>NZ_CP172700.1:0-2713493 GCF_057073755.1 Cupriavidus sp. C3SS-1
GCAGGACTGGCTGCCGTTCCTGTTGATGCTGGCCATCGCCTTCGTGCTCGGCGTGCTGATCATCATTCCGATCGGCGGCGCCGACATGCCGGTGGTGGTGTCGATGCTGAACTCGTATTCGGGCTGGGCGGCGGCGGGCATCGGCTTCTCGCTGAACAACCCCATGCTGATCATCGCCGGTTCGCTGGTGGGTTCCAGCGGTGCGATCCTCTCGTACATCATGTGCAAGGCGATGAACCGCTCGTTCTTCAACGTGATCCTGGGTGGCTTCGGCAGCGATGCGACGGCGGCCAGCGCGGGCGGCGCGCAGGCCCAGCGTAACGTGAAGTCGGGTTCGGCCGATGACGCCTCGTTCCTGATGGGCAATGCCGAGACCGTGATCATCGTGCCGGGCTACGGCCTGGCCGTGGCGCGCGCCCAGCACGCACTGAAGGAACTGACCGAGAAGCTGACCGAGAAGGGTGTGACCGTGAAGTACGCGATCCACCCGGTGGCGGGACGCATGCCGGGCCACATGAACGTACTGCTGGCCGAGGCCGAGGTGCCGTACGACCAGGTCTTCGAGATGGAAGACATCAACAGCGAGTTCGGCCAGGCCGACGTGGTGCTGGTGCTCGGCGCCAACGACGTGGTGAATCCGTCGGCGAAGACCGACCCGAAGTCGCCGATCGCGGGCATGCCGATCCTGGAGGCCTACAAGGCCAAGACCATCATCGTCAACAAGCGCTCGATGGCCGCGGGCTACGCCGGGCTGGACAACGAACTGTTCTACATGGACAAGACCATGATGGTGTTCGGCGACGCGAAGAAGGTGGTCGAAGACATGGTCAAGGCGGCGTAAAGACGACGTCAAGACGACGTAAAGACGACGTAAAGACGACGTCATACGGATATCGGAGGAGACATGGCAATGAACCACGAGGACGGACGCAGCCTGAACCCGTTCGCTGACCTGGAGGGCAAGGTGGCGCTGGTCACCGGGGCCTTCGGTGGACTGGGTCTGCATTTCGCGAAGACCCTGGCGCGCGCGGGCTGCAAGGTGGCATTGGCCGGCCGGCGCGTGGGCGAGGGCGAAGCACTGCTGGCCGAACTGCGCAAGCAGGGCGCAGAAGGCTGCGTGGTCGCGCTCGACGTAAGAGACCCGACCTGGGTCGACGCGGCGTTCGAGGGCGCACAGCGCGAGCTTGGGCCGGTGCAGATCGTCGTCAACAGCGCGGGCATCGCGACCACGGGCGCGGCCATGGAGGTGGACGAGGCGCAGTGGCAAAGCGTCATCGACACCAACCTGAACGGCGCCTGGCGCGTGGCCCAGCGCGCCGCGCGCATGATGCGCGCTCACGAGACGGGCGGCAGCATCATCAACATCGCCTCGATCCTTGGCCTGCGCGTGGCCCAGCAGGTGCCCGCGTACACCGCCGCCAAGGCCGGGCTGATCCACCTGACGCGTTCGCTGGCGCTGGAGTGGGCGCGCCATGGCATCCGCGTCAATGCGCTGGCGCCGGGCTATTTCGAGACCGAGATCAACCGCAGTTTCTTCGAGACCGACAGCGGACAGGCACTGATCCGGCGCATTCCGCAGCGCCGGCTCGGGCAGCCGCGCCAGCTCGACGGCGCGCTGCTGCTACTGGCCTCCGATGCCTCCGACTTCATGACCGGCACGGTGCTGCCCGTCGACGGCGGCCATTCCATCAATTCGCTCTAATTTCGCTTCGAGGCAAGCTCCCATGTTCACTCCCTGCCCCACCGAGCGCAGCCAGGCCATCGCCGAGCGCGTCGAGGCCTTCGTGCGCAAGGTCGTCGTGCCTTACGAGCGCGATCCGCGCAATGCCGGCCACGGTCCCACCGAGGACCTGGTCCGCGAACTGCGTGCCAAGGCGCGCGAAGCCGGCGTCATGACGCCGCACATCCTGCCCGATGGCGATCACCTGACGCAGCTGGAGACGGCTGCGGTGCTCAAGCGCTCCGCGCTGTCGCCGCTGGGTCCCGTGGCCGTTAACACGATGGCGCCGGACGAAGGCAATATGTACCTGCTCGGCAAGGTCGGCACGCCGGAGCAGAAGCGGCGGTTCCTCGACAAGCTCGTGAGCGGCGAGGCGCGCTCGGCCTTCTTCATGACCGAGCCGGCCGAGGATGGCGGCGCGGGTTCCGATCCGTCGATGCTGCAGACCATTGCCGTGCAGCAGGGCGACCACTGGGTCATCAGTGGCCGCAAGATGTTCATCACCGGCGCGCAAGGCGCCTCGGTCGGCATCGTGATGGCGCGCACGGGTGGCGACGACAAGGTCCGCTCGACGATGTTCCTCGTGGACCTGCCGGATCCCGCAATCCGCGTCGAACGCGTGCTCGACACCATCGACAACTCGATGCCGGGCGGCCATGCGCTGATCGTCATCGACAACCTGCGCGTGCCGGCCAGCCAGGTGCTGGGCGAGGTCAATGAAGGCTTCCGCTATGCGCAGGTGCGGCTGTCCCCGGCGCGGCTGTCGCACTGCATGCGCTGGCATGGTTGCGCCACGCGCGCGCACGAGATCGCCACGGACTACGCGACGCGGCGCAAGGCCTTCGGCAAGCTGCTGATCGACCATGAGGGGGTGGGCTTCATGCTGGCCGAGAACCTGATCGACCTGCAGCAGGCGGCGCTGATGATCGACTGGTGCGCCGGCGTGCTCGATGGCGGCGTGCTCGGCACCACGGAAAGCTCGATGGCCAAGGTCGCGGTGTCGGAGGCCGTGTACCGCGTCGCGGACCGCTGCGTGCAGGTCATGGGCGGCATGGGCGTCTCGCGCGATTCGATCGTCGAGCAGGTGTTCCGCGAAGTGCGCGCCTTCCGCATCTACGACGGCCCGACCGAAGTCCACAAGTGGTCGCTGGCGAAGATGATCAAGCGCACGGCCCTGACCGGCGAGGCGCGCCATGGCTGAGGCAAACGATTTCGGCGGCACCGTGCCGGTCCGCGAGCAGCACCGTTTCGACCAGGCCGCCCTGGAGCGCTGGATGGCGCAGTACGTCGAGGGCTATGCCGGGCCGCTGACGATCGACCAGTTCAAGGGCGGCCAATCCAACCCGACCTACCGCCTTCGCACGCCGGGCCACAGCTATGTGCTGCGGCGCAAGCCGCCCGGCGAACTGCTCAAGGGCGCCCATGCGGTGGAACGCGAAGCCCGCGTGATGGCGGCGCTGGGGCAGGCGGGCTTTCCGGTGCCGCGCATCCACGGACTCTGCACCGATGATTCCGTGATCGGCAGCTGGTTCTTCGTGATGGACATGGTCGAGGGACGCATTTTCTGGGATGCCGGCTTTGCCGATGTGCCACGGGTCGACCGTGCCGCGTACATGGATGCCATGAATGCGACGCTGGCCAGGCTGCATACGATCGACCCGCAGGCCATCGGGCTCGGCGACTACGGCAAGGCTGGCGGCTATGTGGCGCGCCAGGTGGCGCGCTGGTCCGCGCAGTACCTGAACGACGAACTCGCTGGCCGGCATCCGGCGATGGATAAGCTGGTCGAATGGCTGCCTCGGCATCTGCCCGCTGCCGACGATGTCGCCATCACCCATGGCGATTTCCGTGCCGACAACCTGATCTTCCACCCGACCGAGCCGCGCGTGCTGGCAGTGCTGGATTGGGAGCTGTCGACCCTGGGCGACCCGCTTGCCGACTTCGCCTACCACGCCATGATGTTCCGCATGCCGCCCGATATCCTGGGCGGCATCGCGGGGCGTGACCTTGCTGCGGCGGGCTTGCCCGATGAGGCGGCCTACGTTGAGGCCTATTGCGGTCGCACGGGACGCGACGGCATTGCCGATCTCGACTTCTATATCGCCTTCAACATGTTCCGCTTCGCGGCGATCCTGCATGGCGTCAAGGGCCGGGCCGCACGCGGCACGGCGTCCAGTGCGCAGGCGCATGCCATGGGCGAGCGCTTCGCGCGCGTGGCGGACCTGGCGTGGGCTCAGGCCCAACGCGTGGGCTGATCTCTGCCGGCGGTCAAAAAAGCCGTTTCGCCAAGAAAAATCGCCGCTTGCGGCGGCGATGGGGAAGGGGGTTGTCAGTCAAGATGGGGGTCTCAACGACAAGACCATTATAGGTTATGTATTAAGACATTACATACAACTTTAGAGGGGGTTCGTTGGGCAACAATTAAAAAGCAACGCAACCGTCGCTTCAATAGGGTTTGCCGAGGAACAGGTAGAAGCTGTAGACGCCTGCCGTCGCCCGGCCGTAGGCCAGGTAAAGCGGACCGATCGGGCTGTCGAGCGCAAGGAAGATCGAGCCTGACTTCAGGATGCCCGTAGGGCTGCCGGGCACGAGCGGACCGCCCACGTGCCCGGCTTCCAGCGACATGCCGGCATAGACGCCTTCGAGCAGGGTTTGCTTGACCAGCTTGTTGTAGTAGACGATGCGCGCGAACTGCAGGTTCTCGCCAAGCAGCTGGCCCGTGCTGTAGCCCGATTGCTGCAGGAAGCCGCCCCATTGGAACAGGTCGTAGCGCGGCAGCGGGTTGCTGCCGATCTTGCTGCCAGCCCGGAAGCCCAGGTTGAAGGTGTTGTTGCCGAACGAAATCGCATAGATGCCGTCGATGGTGCCCTTGACATAGGCCTGGTCGGCGCCCAGCCCGGGCTGGGAAGCGAAGACCTTGAGCCAGCCCGCGTAACCGCTGCGCGGGAAGGACGTGCTGTCGAGCTGATCCAGGAAGACGCGGCCGGTAATGGCGCCGATCCGGATATGGCCGGGCCCCGGTGCGAGTTGGGCCGGGCCGGTGCTGAGCGAGGCATCGGCCGCACCGGCCTGCACGCCGATGCGGGCTTCGCCGTATTTGGTGAACTGGCTGCCGAAGTCCAGCGACGCGGTGTAGCTGCGCACGTCGTACTGGGCGATCCGCGTGGTGCCCTGGAAGATGTTGACGGGCCTGCGTTCGAGATCGATGCGCGGCGCCACGAAAAAGAACTGGCGGATATTCAGCGGCTGGTAGAACTCGCTGTGCAGCGCGGAGGTCTGGCCGACCTGCACGTCATTGCGCCATTCGGCGCCCAGCGAGTTGATCCACGTGCGCCGGTGGCTGGCGACGAGGTTGAAGTACGCATCGCCGCGGAAGTCCGTGTTCAGGCCCAGGCCGAAGCGCAGGTAGTTCGGCCCGTAGGACTTCTCGACGGCATCGACGGTCATGATGTGCCGGCCCGGCTCTTCCAGGAAGCCATAGTTCACATGTTCAAAGTCGCCGGTCCCGAACAGGTGCCGCATGTCGAGGTCGAGCTGCGCCTGGTCGATCGGCTGCCCCGGCTTGGTTTCCATCGCCGCTGCGGCAAAGGCGGGATTGACCCGTTCCATCGGCGCAAAGCGGATTTCATCGACGGGCCGCAGGTCCGGCGGCGCCAGGTTCTGCTGGCGCGTGCGCAGTGCCGCGTACTGCTCCGGCGGCAGCGCCAGCGGCGCGAGGCGGTCCGCCACCTTGCGCGCGGCGGCTTCGCCGATGGGGATGGTGTCGGTCAGGTGGTCGAAATCGCTGGCCGAGAAATCGCCCAGCTCCGGCAGGATCAGCACATCGGTGGGCTTGAGCAAGGCCAGCGAGCTGCGCACATTCTGCTCGGTCAGGATGTTGAGCATCTGCCCCGTCACGCCGAGGATCGAGTTGAGCTCATCGCGCCGCATCAGCGGCGTGCCCAGGTTCACGGCGATCACGATGTCGGCGCCCATTGTCCGCGCCACGTCCACCGGCAGGTTGTCCGTCAGTCCGCCGTCGACCAGCAGGCGCCCCTCGTACTCGGCCGGCGCGACCGCGCCCGGCACGGACATGCTGGCGCGCATGACTTGCGCAAGTTCGCCGTTGCTGAACACGACCGGCGTTCCCGCGACCAGGTCGGTGGCCACGGCCCGGTAGGGAATCGGCAACTTGTCGAAGTCGCGGTAGCCAGGCACCTGGGCCAGCTGGCGCAGCACCGTTTCCAGCTGCACGCCCGAGACCGCGCCCTTGGGCAACTGGATCTTCCCGTCCTTGAGGCCGATCTCGGGCGTGAACAGGTTGGTGTAGTCGTCGAGCTTGCGGCGCACCGTCAGGTCCTGGCGCGGCGGGCGTTCCTTGAAGATCTTCGCGGTCGTCAGGCCGCCCACGAGCTTTTCCATGTCGGCCGGCGACATGCCACTGGCATAGGCGCCGCCGACCAGCGAGCCCATGCTGGTGCCGGCGATGCAATCGACCGGCACGCGCATCGCTTCCAGGACCTTGAGCACGCCGATATGCGCCGCGCCGCGCGCTCCGCCGCCCGACAGCACCAGGCAGATGCGCGGGCGGCCCAGGCCCGGGGCCGGCACCCCCGGCGGCGACGGCGGCGTGACGGTGGGCACGGGGCCTGGCGCCGGCGTGGGCTCGCCCGCGGCCTCGGCCGCGCAGGCATTGCCCAGCCCCAGCAGCAGTGCGGCAGCGGGCAGCGCAGCCAACAGGGATCGCGTCGCAACGTTCATGGGACAGGTCCGCAGGCGCCGGGAGTTATGGCTCGGGTCGCCCGGCCGGGGATGGGTGACGCTGACGGGCCGGCGATGCTTGAAGGTATCTTGGCGCAAAGCCGGAGGCACCGAGCCCGCCGTCGAAACAATTCATCATGGCTCTCGGAAGCGTTCAGATCGCCGCACTGCACCACAACATGCCAGGCGCGGGGCGAGCGGAACGGCTACTATCAAGGGACAGGCAAGGATCTGGGGACCGCATGCACGGTTATTTTTTTTGCCAGACCGCCGCGGGGCAACTGACCCTGATTCCTCGGGAAAAGGACTGGATGCTGATGTTGGGCAACGGCGTCGTCGGACGCTATCCGGATGCCCAGGCTGCGGTGGATGCCCTTCACGAGGGTGATTTGCGGGTGCGCGGGCAGCCACTGGACGCCCGGGGCCTAGGGATTCCCAGGCGCGCGCACGACTGGCTCTACCATGTGTTGAGCCGCTGAGCGGCCCGCCGGCATGCCGGCGCCCTATGGAGGGATCCGCCATGACTGCACTGGTCGATTGGGCGCGTGAGCACACTTGTCGGCTCTTTCCGATGTCGGCGCAATACAGCCGTGGCAGCGGCAGCCAGGTGCAGGTGGTCTGGCAGGCGGAGCCGCCGGGCACGGGTGGCCGCCCGCATCACGGCGCGGCACTGGAGTTCGACCAGGAAGTGATCGACGCGGTCTACGTGGCCGATGCGGCCGAGCTTGCGCGCATCGGCTGCAAGCTGGCGGATGTCGTGTCGCGCTGGCTGGCGGGCGATGATATCGCTTGCCTGGGCGCGGACAGGCTGGTGATCCCGGTGGGGGAGGGGTTGCTGAATCACTAGCGCGGCAGTGCTCGCCAAGGCACCCCCGGCTTGCTTTCCGCCCCGGGCATATACTGTCGCCAACACCGGCGTTGCCGGCTTTGCGACTTCGAGCTGTTCCGTGTCCGATCATTCCCATCAAGACGACCCCCGTCCCCTGCCGCCCGAGCGGCCCGGCGACAACGAATGCTGCGGCTCCGGCTGCGACCCCTGCATCTTTGATTACTACTACCAGGAACTGGAGCGCTACCGCGACGCGCTGAAAGCCTGGGAGGCGCGCCACGCCGCCGCCGAGGACTCGCCCACGTGAGCGCGCTCGGCGACTTCGTGCGTCAGCATCCGCGCCTGTTCGTGCTGACGGGTGCCGGCATCAGCACCGATTCCGGCATCCCGGGCTACCGCGACGCGAATGGCCAGTGGCAGCGTTCGCAGCCGATCACGCTGCAGGCCTTTCTCGGTTCTCACGCGGCGCGCCAGCGCTACTGGGCGCGCAGCATGATCGGCTGGCCCGTGGCGGCTGGCGCACAGCCCAACGCCGGCCATCACGCGCTGGTGGCGCTGGCCGGGCAAGGGCACGTGACGCGGCTGGTCACGCAGAACGTGGACGGCCTGCACCAGCGTGCCGGCAGTGAAGACGTGATCGAGCTGCACGGCAGCATCGGCAGCGCGATCTGCCTGTCATGCGGCGCGCGCCATGACCGCGCCGGCGTGCAGCGCTGGCTGGCCGAACAGAACGGCGAGATGCGCGATGTGATCGCCGAGCCCGCCGCCGATGGCGATGCCCATTTCGAATCGCCGCTGTTCGCGCAGTTCCGCGTGCCGTCGTGCGAACGCTGCGATGGCCTGCTCAAGCCCGATGTGGTCTTCTTCGGCGAGTCCGTGCCGCGCGATCGCGTCGAGGATGCGCGCGCGGCATTGGCCGAGTCCGACGCGGTGCTCGTGGTCGGTTCGTCGCTGGTCGTGTATTCGGGCTATCGCTTCTGCGTCTGGGCTGCCCAGATGGGCAAGCCGGTGGCCGTGGTCAATCTTGGCGTGACGCGTGCCGATCCGATGCTCGCGCTTAAAGTCGAAGCGCCGTGCGCGCAGGCGTTGTCGGAACTGACGGCGCAGCTCGCTGCGGCCAGGTGATTGACCGACGCGTCTCCGGGCGATAGCATCGTCGCATTGTTTCTTGTCTTCCAGACTTCGAGTCCCATGAACGCAGCCCGCCATCGCCACGCCCTGTCTGCCCTTGCGGCCGGCGCGCGCGCACGCGGCCTGGCTGCGATGGTCTCGGTCGCTCCCCCTCTCCCTGTCGCGTCGCCACCCCCGGCGACCGCCGGCGCGCCTCCGCCGCCGGCATTGCTCGGCTGACGGGTTCTTCCCGCGGCACCTCCTGACGTCTCCGGTATCAGCCAGTGTTGGCGCGCGATTGCGCCGATGACACGCGCGCGTGCCGGAGCCTGCCATGCATTCGACAGGTGCAACACCATGCGTATCGACAACAATCTGGCGGCACGGACCCGTGCCGCTTCCGGCCAGCGCACGCTGGCCTCGCTGGGCGCCACGCCCCTTTTCGTGCTGCTGTGGAGCAGCGGCGCCATCTTTGCCCGCTGGGCGCTCGACCATGCCACGCCGTTTGCGCTGCTGACGCTGCGCTTTGCACTGGCGCTTGCCGTGCTCGTCGCCATTGCGCTCGCACGCGGGCCGGTGCTGCCGCCGCGCGGTGAGCGTGGGCTGGCCGCGCTAGCGGGTTTGCTGATGATTGCCGGGTATTCCATCGGCTATTTCCTGGCGCTGGAGCGCGGCCTGACGCCGGGGGTGCTGGCCACCATCCTCGGTGCGCAACCGGTGCTCACGCTGCTGCTGACCGAACGGCGCTTTGGCGCGGCGCGCATGGCCGGACTCGCCCTTGCGCTTGCGGGACTGGCGATGGTGGTGGCGGACAGCTTGCTGATGGCGCGGCTGTCGCCGGCCGGCGTGCTGTTCGCGCTGGCCTCGCTGATGAGCGTGACCGTGGGCGCGATCGTGCAGAAGCGGCTCGCCGGCACCCCGACGCAGGTGCTGCCGCTGCAGTACGGCGCAAGCACGCTGGCATGCCTGCTATGCCTGCCGTTCCAGCCGTTCGCCTTCGATGCCACGCTGGCGTTCTTCGTGCCGCTGCTGTGGCTGGCGCTGGTGATCTCCGTCGCCGCGACGCTGCTGTTCTACCGGCTGATCCGCGCCGGCAACCTGGTCAACGTGACGAGCCTGTTCTACCTCGTGCCGGCGGGCACGGCCGTGTTCGACTATCTGCTGCTCGGCAACCGGCTCGCGCCGATGGCGATTGCCGGGATGGGGGCTATCCTGGCGGGACTGGCGCTGGTGTTCCGGCGCAGGCCGGAACACTGAACGCCGCGGCTCAGCCCGCCGCCTTGCCCCGCAGCAGCTTGCCGGGCAGGGCGCCGGTGGCTTCCTTGTGCTCGAAGATCGGCACGCCGGCCACGAGCGTGGCCAGGTAGCCATCGGCCTCCTGCACCAGGCGCCGTCCGCCTGCGGGCAGGTCGAACGCCATGCGGGGCGCATGCAGCCGCAAGCCGTCGTAGTCGATCGCGTTGACGTCCGCTTTCATGCCCGCCTGCAGCGTGCCGCGGTCGGTGAGCCCGTAGAGCCGCGCCGTATCCGCGGTCTGGCGCCTGACTAGCGCTTCCATGGGCAGACGCGGGCCGCGTGTGCGCTCGCGCGCCCAGTGGGTCAGCATGAAGGTCGGCATGCTGACATCGCAGATATAGCCGCAGTGCGCGCCGCCGTCGGACAGGCTGTTGACGGTGGAGGGATGCTGCAACATCTCGTGCAGGTGCGTGAGAGACCCGTACGAGTAGTTGAAGCTCGGGTAGTAGAGGATGGCCTTGCCATCCTGCTCGAGCATCAGGTCGTAGATCGCCGCGAGCGGGGTCTGACCGCAGCGTGCCGCGATGGCTGCGACGCTTGTCTCGGGTGGCGGCTCGTAGTCGGGCGTGTCGCCGAGCGGGAAGATGCGCTCGAAGTGGCCGAACATCGCCTCGAGCCCGCGATCCATGCGCGCACGCGGCTCGGTCAGGATCCGTTGCCGCACGGCGGGGTCGCGCAGCTTTGCCACGCGCGCTTCGAAGCTCAGTCCGGCCAGCTCCAGGAACGCGGGGCAGGCGATAAACGGATGCAGCGAACTCTGCCACGAGAACAGCAGCCCCAGCGGCCGGCCACTGATGCCGCCATACAGCGGCACGCCGCCCGCGTGCGCGGCGTCGAGCGCCGTCAGCAGGTCGCGCCAGAGGTCGGGTGCGGGATCGGTCTGCTGCAGGTTGAACAGTACCGGGAGCTTGTTATGGCGCGCCAGCCGTTCGAGCCACGGCAACTCGTTGCTCATCGACACATGGTTGGCCGTCATCTGGAACACGCCGTGTCCCACTTCGCCGAGCACGCGGCCGAGGCTCGTGATCTCGTCGCCGCTGGCGAAGGTACCGGGCGGGTACTTGCGCTCGTCGTACTTGTGCAGGAAGGTGCGCGACGTCGAAAAGCCCAGCGCGCCGGCCGCCATGCCTTCGCGCATCAGCTGGCACATCTGGTCGAGGTCGTGCGGCGTGGCTTCGTCGTGGTGGATGCCGCGCTCGCCCATCACATAGGCGCGCAGCGCGGCGTGCGGAATCTGCGCACCGATGTCGAGCGCCTTGGGCCGGCGGTCGAGTGCGTCCAGGTATTCCGGGAAGGTCTCCCAGTCCCACTCGATGCCTTCGGACAGCACCGAGCCCGGGATGTCTTCCACGCCTTCCATCACCTTGATCAGCCACGAGCGGTCGGCGGGGCGTACTGGCGCGAAGCCCACGCCGCAGTTGCCCATCACCGCGGTGGTCACGCCATGCCAGGTCGATGGCGACAGGTACGGGTCCCAGGTGGCCTGACCGTCGTAGTGGGTATGGATGTCGATCCAGCCGGGCACGACCAGCGCGCCATCGGCATCGATCTCGCGCCGCGCGGCGCCGGCCTTGCCACCGGCCTGGCTGACGCGACCGCCATCGATCGCAAGGTCGCCCTGATAGGCCGGTGCGCCGGTGCCGTCGACGATGGTGCCGCCACGGATGACTAAGTCGTGCATTGTTTGTTCCTTTGCGGTGTCTGGTCAGGTTTGTGCGCTGGGGATATCAGTCGAGCTTGAGCCCGATGCGCTTGATTACCGCGCCCCAGCGCTCATAGTCATTGGCCACGATCTGCTTGAATGCCTCGGGGCCGGCGCCGCTGATCTCGTTGCCTTGCGCACGGATCAGCTCGGCGATATCGGGCGACTCCACGGCGGTGCGGAACGCGTTGGCGATCTTCTGGGCGGTGGCCGGCGGCAGCTTGCCGGGGCCGAACAAGCCCTGCCAGCCGACGATGTCGAGGCCGGGCACGCCTTGCTCGGCCATGGTCGGCAGGTCGGGCAGCACCGCCAGGCGCTTGTCGGCCGCCACGCCGAGCAGCTTGACCTTGCCCGCGCGTGCGTTTTCCACGGCGGTCGCGGTGCCATCGAAATAGATCTGCACATCGCCGGCCAGCAGTGCGCGCGTGGCGTCGGCCGTGCCTTTGTATGGCACGTGGACCATCTCGATGCCGGCGCGCTGTTGCAGGATCTCGCCATTCAGGTGCGAGGTCGAACCGAGGCTGTACGACGCGAAGTTGAGTGCGCCCGGATGCTGCCTGGCATAGCCGACCATCTCGCGCACGTTGCTGAACGGCGCGTTGCGATTGGCCACCAGCACGGTGGCCGAGCGCACCAGCTGCACGACTGGCGTGAAGTCCTTGAACGCGTCGTAGGGCAGCTTGTTGTAGAGATGCGGGTTCTGCGTGTGGGTGACGACGATGGTGTAGAGCAGCGTATGGCCGTCGGCGGGCGCATGGGCCACGTCCGCCGCGCCGATGAAGGTGCCGGCGCCCGGCTTGTTGTCGATGATCACGTTGGCGCCGGTCTGGTCCGACACGCGCTTGGCGATCACGCGCAGCAGGCCGTCACTGCCCGACCCGGCACTGAAGGGCACCACCACGCGCACCGGCCTGCCGGCCTGCGGCCAGTCATTGGGCGAGGCCGCGCTGGCGGAATTGCCGGCGAATGCGGCCACGGTGACGGCGAACGCAAGGCTCAGGCGCGTGCTTACGCGCGCTTGCGGGGCAAGGCGATCCATCTTGTCTCCTGTTCCGTAATGAAAGTCGGAAGGTCGCAGCCTTGGCGTGGGTGGGACGCCGGATGCTCTCTGGCAGGTCTGCGAGTCGAGTATGGGATTGCCGCGCAGTGAAATCCAATGCATATTTGTGGCTCATCCCATGAAATAAATCTATATGCTCAGCTTGCGCCGACTGGAGCATTTCGCGGTGTTGTCCGAGGAACGCAGCTTTTCGCGCGCGGCGCGCCGCTTGAATCTGACCCAGCCGGCGCTGACGCGCAGCATCCAGACGCTGGAGGAAACGCTTGGCCTGCAGCTGGTAGACCGCGCCGCCAGCGGGCTGGTGCTGACCGAGGCGGGGGGCATGGTGCTGGAGCGCTCGCGCCGCATGCTCGGAGACGTGCGCGCGCTGCAGCGCGAAGCCGGGCGGCTGCGCGGCTTCGAGACCGGTACGGTGAACTTTGGCGTCGGCTCTTTCCCGGCCGCGGCATTCCTGGGCTCGGTCATGACGCGCGTGGCGCGCGATTACCCGGGACTCGTGGTGCGGGTGGAAACGGAGAGCTGGCGTCGACTGCTCGAAAAGCTGCAGCGCGACGAGCTGGATTTCGTCGTCGCCGTTACCCACAGCCTGCCGCCGCCGGCGGATTTCCAGGTGCGGCAGTTGCCGGCGCAGCGCATGGGGTTTTTCGTCCGCCCGGGCCATCCGTTGGCCCGGCTGGACCACCAGGCCTTGCGTGGACAGATGGCAGGTTTTGGCCTGGCAACGACGCGGTTGCCGCCGCGTGCGCGCGAAGAACTCGCCACGCTGTTCGGCCTCGCCGATGCGGAGAATCTGGCCGTGCGGCTCGAGTGCGACAACGTGCAGGTGCTGTGCGAAGTGGCCAGCGCTTCGGACACGGTGCTGTTCGCCACCCATGAGGCCGTGCGCAGGGAACTCGACGCAGGAACGCTGATGCCGCTGGCGCTGGATTACCTGGCCCCGGCGCCCTTGCCGCTGACGCTGGTGTATCCGGGCGGACGCAACCTGTCAGGCGCCGCACAGTTGATGGCCGGGCTGCTGGAGGAACATGCCGGCTGGTCCGTCGCGCCGCGGGAGTCGCCGCCAGGCGGCGGCTGATCTTATCGGTCCTTCACCTCGACGCGGATGCCGTCGGGTTCCACCTTGATCGCGCCGGGCTCGACTTCCTTGCCGCCGAAGCGCAATTCGTCCGGCCTGAACGTGTAGATCGGGTAATCCTTCAGCAACTGCTGGGCGACCACGGCGCCAATGGCATTGAGCTGCTCCCTGTACAGCGCCATGCCTTGCACCTGCACGTCCTGCACCGTGGGGTTGTCCAGCAGCACGGCGCGTTGGGTCCTGTCGTAGCGCAGGCCACTGTTCAGCGAGAGCGTGCCGTTGACCGGCGGCGACGCGGCCAGCCCATTGGTGAGCTGGGCATCCATCTGCGTGGTGATGCGGTTATTGGCGTCGTCCATCACCAGGCGCGGGTTGGTGAGCTGCACGCTGACCACCTGCGCATAGCGCAGCGTGGCCGGAAAGCGCTTGTCCACGGCCTGCTGCAGCTCCTGCCTGGTAAAGGTGTAATCGCCGGTCCAGATGTTGTAGCCGGCGTGGGCGGCGGTGGCCACGGCAAGGGCCGCCGCAGCGAGTATCAGGTGGCGAGGAAGAAAGCGTCGATGAAGGCGCATGTGGCGATGGGCGCGCATTGGCGCAACATTGTCTGCAGGTGCCTGTCAGACACGGATCGGCACGGCAACGTTCCGGCGCACGGGCAACGCTGTTGCCGTGTCACGGCTTCGGGTTCAGTAGTGCGGGGGGATTTCGTGCTGCGGGTTGGACTCGGCCGCTGTCGACGCGGCGCTGTGCACCTGCTGGTAGAGCGCGCGGAACTGCTCCTGGAGCAGGTCCAGCTGCTGCTGTTGGCGCGCGACGGTCAGGTTCAGCGTTTCGAGCAGGTCTTCCTGGAAGGCGAGCTTGATTTCCAGTTCTATGAGGTGGTCATCCATGGGCGTGTGTCTCCGGCTTCATCTCCGGCAAGGGCGCCGAGCCGCGCATTGTAAGCGAGGCCAGGCGCCGGGGTCCTTCCGGATCTACCCACCGGCTGGCGCCTTAGTGATGGGCTGCAGGCTTGATCAGCATCCAGAGCACGCCGAAGCGGTCGGTCACCATGCCGAATTTCTCGGCGAAGAAGGTCTGGGTGAGCGGCATCATGACCTGGCCGCCGTCGTTCAGGCCGTTGAACGCCTTTTCCAGGGCGGATGCATCGTCGTAGGTGATCGACAGGGCCACGCCCTCGAAATTCGGCTTCCCGCTGCAGCGGCCGTCGGACACCATGATGCGGCTGTCGCCGATGGTGAACTCGGCGTGCATGACCTTGTCATCCATGGCGGCCGTGGGGCCGCAGCCTTCGCCGGCGCCGGCCTTGTCTTTTTCGGGGTTGTCCTTGAATCGCATCAGCATGCCGGGCTGGGCGCCGATCGTCTTTTTGTAGAACTCCAGTGCTTCCTCGCAACGGCCTTCGAAGAACAGATAAGGCTGGACTAGCATGGACATCTCCTGGTGTGGCGGTCCTGGCGGACAGCCTTGGAAATCAGTCTGGAACAGTCTGGAACAGTCTGGAACCGGGCCCGCGGCACCGGTCGGGAGCGGCGACACTGCGTTTGTGTACGCCGTCCACAATACCTTAGCAAAGAAAGTGGACGACGTCCACGTCGCCTTGCCGAGGCCGTGCGCCGCCGTCGGTGCCATGACATAGAATGGCCGCGCCGCCGCTCTCGCATTCCAATCTGGCACGGCGGCCACCAACCGACAAATGGGGTTGCATTGCGTTACGAACTCACCGACCTGCGCCTGTTCCAGGCGATTGCCGATGCACAAAGCCTGTCCGGCGGTGCGTCGGCCACGCACATCACGGCCTCGGCCGCGAGTTACCGGCTGAAGAACCTGGAACATGCGATGGGGACGCCGTTGTTCGTGCGCTATGCGCGCGGCATGGAGCTGACCCCGGCTGGCGAGACGCTGCTGGTGCACGTGCGTGAACTGCTGCTGGGCGTGGAGCGCATGCATGGCGAGGTCGGGCGATTTTCCGCCGGCCTCAAGGGCCACATCCGCCTGCTGGCCAACAGCAGTTCGCTCAATGGTTTCATCATCCCCAGCGTGAGCCGCTTCCTGGCGGCGAACCGGGACGTGAATATCGACCTGGAGGAACGCGCGAGCCAGTCCATCCTGACGGCGGTGGCCGCGCACGAAGCGGACGTGGGCATTCTTGCCGGCGACTTCGACACGACTGGCGTGCGCTCGGTCCGCTATGCCGTCGACGAGCTGATCCTGGCCGTAGCCGCGGACCATCCGCTCGCGCGCGAGGCGGAGGTGCGCTTCGGCGCGTCGCTGGCGTTCGACTTCGTGTGCATGAGCCGCACCAGCAGCAACTTCCTGTTCCTGCGCGACATGGCGCAGCGCGCGGGCAAGAGCCCCAACGTGCGCCTGCATGCGCACAGTTTCGACGCGGTGCTGTCGCTGGCGGAGGCGGGTGTCGGGGTGGCGCTGGTGCCGCGCAGCGTCGCGGCGGCGGCGCTGCGCGACGCGCGTGTGGTGGGCGTGCGGCTGGCCGAGCCCTGGGCGCTGCGCGAACTCAACCTGATCGTGCGCGCCGATGGCAAGCTGCCCGGGTTTGCCGCCGCATTCGTGCAGTTCCTGCTCAACGACCCGCGCGTGGCGGCCACGCGCGAAGGCGGTGCGGTCGCGGTGACCGCACCGTAACGATCGCGAGGATCACCGCTTGCGGTTGAGGAACGTCGCCATGTGATGCTGCGGCTCGCCGGTATCGAACGCGCGGCCGAACTCCGTCACGCTGTTGTCGATCGAGACATCGAGCGGGGCTTCCTCCCATTCGCGCAGCAGGCGCTTCTGCTGGCGCACCACCTGCGGGCCAAAGCCGGCGAACAGCGCCGCGACGCGCTCGACTTCCGCGTCGAGTTCGGCCAGCGGCACCACGCGATTCACCAGGCCCCACGACAGCGCTTGTTCCGCGCCGCACAGTTCTCCAGTCAGCAGCATCCAGTTGGCGCGGGCGTTGCCGACCAGCCGCGGCATCAGCGCGGCGTGGATCACGGACGGAATGCCGACCTTGACCTCGGGCATGCCCAGTTGAGCGTTATCCGCCGCAATGCGCAGGTCGCAGGCCAGCGCCAGTTCCAGTCCGCCGCCCAGGCACCAGCCCGGCATGCGCGCGATCACCGGTGCCGGGAAATGCCGCAGCGCGTCGCACAGGCCGCGCAGGCCGCTGATGAAGACCTCGGCGCTTGCGCGCGTCAGCGCCGCCATCTCCTTGATGTCGGCGCCGCCGATAAAGCCCTTCTCGCCCGCGCCGCGCACCACCAGCACGCGCACGGCGTCGTTGGCGGCCAGCGCGCCGATCGCGCGGGTCAGGTCCGCGATCACCGGCGTGCCGAGGATATTCAGCGAGCCCGCTTCGCGGATGGTCAGCGTGGCAACGCCGCGTTCGTCGATCTCGACGCCGGCGTGCGCAAGCGATGCGGGGGTGGCGTGGGATGCGTGTGCGCTCATGATGATGCGTTCCTTATTGCAGCTTGGTGAAGTGGATGTCCTCGACCACCTTCTTCCAGTGCGCGTTCTGCGCGCGGATCAGGTCGGCGAAGGCCTTGCGCGAGGTCCATGCCGGCATCGCGCCCTGCTTCTCGATGGCGCTGATCACTTCCGGCTCGGCCAGCACCTGGCGCACGGCATCGTTGAGCTTGTCGAGGATCGGGGCCGGGGTGCCCGCGGGCGCGCCGAGGCCAAACCACGACGGGTTGTTCATGGTGCCCAGGCCGGCTTCGGCATAGGTCGGCACGTTCGGCAGCACCTTCAGCCGATGCTTCGCCGCCACGGCCAGCGGCTTGAGCTTGCCGCCCTGGATCAGTCCGGACGAGGAGGGGATATTGTCGAACACGACCTGGATCTGGCCCGCCACCGCGTCATTGAGCGCCGGGCCCAGGCCCTTGTACGGCACATGCAGCATGCGCGTGCCGGTCTCGTTCATGAACAGTTCGCCGTTCATGTGGCTCAGGCCGCCGTTGCCGGACGACCCGAAAGAATACTTGCCCGGGTTGGCCTTCAGCAGCTTGATGAACGCCGCCAGGTCGGCGGCCGGGAAGGCGGGGTACACGACCAGCACGTTGGGCACGTCGGCCAGGTTGCTGATCGGATCGAAGTCCTTCACCGGGTCATAGGCGGTCTTCAGGTACACGTTGGGGTTCACCGCGTGCGAGCTCTCCACCTCCATCACGAGCGTATAGCCATCGGGCGATTGCTTGGCCGCGTAGGCACTGCCCACCGCGCCGCCGGCGCCCGGGCGGTTTTCCACGACCACGGGCTGGCCGATCACCGGGCCCAGCCGCGTGCCGACGATGCGGGCGATGATGTCGGTGGTGCCGCCGGCCGCGTAAGGCACGATCAGCTTGATCGGGCGTTCTGGCCAGGCGGCCTGCGCGGTGCTGGCCAGGCCAAGAGCGGCCAGCAGGGCCGCAGCGGTAAGGGTGGGTTTCATGGGATGTCTCCGTGTCAGAGGTATCGGTTCTATATGGGCGCGATGGCGTCATGCCGCCGCGGTGTGCTCGCCCTGCAAGGGCGGCGGCTGCAGCGGTCCGCTCTGGCCGGCCAGCATCGGGTTGCGCACCATCGGCACGGTGCCCATCACCGGGTGCTCGGCCATTTGCTGCAGCCCGCGGTGGCGCACCTGCGGATGCGCGAACACCTCTTCCATCGTGTGGATTGGCCCCCACGGCACGCCGGCGGCGTCGAATGCATCGGTCCATGCGCTGCGCGTGCGCGTCGGGAAGATCTCCGTCAGCAATGCGCGCAGTTGCGGCAGGTGCTCGATGCGAGCGGAATTGGTGGTGTAGCGCGCATCCTGTGCCAGCTCCGGCATGCCGGCCACCGTGCAGAAGCGGGCGAACTGGCCATCGTTGCCGATGGCGAGGATCAGGTAGCCATCGGCGCAGCGGAACACTTCATACGGCGCGCAATTGGGATGCGCATTGCCGCTGCGCTGCGGGTTCTGGCCGGACACCAGGTAGTTGGCGCCCTGGTTGGCGTTGAGCGCCACCGCCACGTCGAGCAGCGCGATGTCCAGGTGCTGGCCGGCGCCGCTGGCCTGGCGCTGGTACAGCGCCGCCAGCACGGCGGAGGTCGCGTACATGCCGGTGCTCAGGTCCACTACCGCCACGCCCGTGCGCAGCGGGCCGGCGCCCGGGCTGCCGTCGGGCTGGCCGGTATAGCTCATGAGCCCGCCCATGCCCTGGAACACGTAGTCGTAGCCGGGCTTGTCGGCCATCGGGCCGTCCTGGCCGAAGCCGGTGATCGACAGGTAGACCAGCCGCGGGTTGATCGCCTTGAGGCTGTCGTAGTCCAGCCCGTAGCGCCGCAACGTGCCGACCTTGTAGTTCTCCACCAGCACGTCGGCCTGGCGGGCCAGTTCGCGCACGTGCGCGGCCCCCTCGGGCGTGCTGTAGTCGATCGCTACCGAGCGCTTGCCGCGGTTGCAGCTGATGAAGTAGGCGGACAGCCGCGCGTCGCTGCCGTCGGCCGCGTGCAGGTAGGGCGGGCCCCAGCCGCGCGTATCGTCGCCGCGCTCCGGGTGTTCGACCTTGGTCACCTCGGCGCCAAGGTCGGCCAGGTTCTGGGTGCACCAGGGACCGGCCAGGATGCGCGACAGGTCGAGGACCCGGACGCCTTCAAGGGCGCGTTCAAGCATGACAACTCCGCATTCGCCAGACAATGCGGCGCAGTATAGGGAGGGGCTCCGAGGCCAATCCAGTCGAGAGTTTTTAATGGGGCGTTCGCCAGTTTTGAACGCTCCGGCATGGCCTTTGCCGACGCCGGGTTTGGCGTCAGCCCGCTGCCGTGTCACAATTCGCCTTTGGACCCGAGCGGCACCTGACTCGGCACGCGACTCGGCTCGGCCGCAGTCCCCGTGCTTCCGGCCCCGGCCGAAAGCCGCTCCAAGAGCCGACAAATTCACATAGATTTACTGGCGATGACTACCATCCTTCAGCACATTCCCTCCGGCCAGCGCGTCGGCATTGCGTTCTCTGGCGGCCTGGACACCAGCGCGGCGCTTCTCTGGATGCGCCAGAAGGGCGCCGTCCCGTACGCCTACACCGCCAACCTGGGCCAGCCGGACGAGCCGGACTACGACGACATCCCGCGCCGCGCCAAGGCCTACGGCGCCGAGGAAGCCCGCCTGGTCGACTGCCGCACCCAGCTGGTCGCCGAAGGGATTGCCGCGCTGCAGTGCGGTGCCTTCCACATTTCGACCGCCGGCATCACCTACTTCAACACGACCCCGATCGGCCGTGCCGTCACCGGCACCATGCTGGTTGCCGCGATGAAGGAAGATGGCGTCAATATCTGGGGCGATGGCAGCACGTTCAAGGGCAACGACATCGAGCGTTTCTACCGCTACGGCCTGCTGACCAACCCCGGCTTGCAGATCTACAAGCCGTGGCTGGACCAGCAGTTCATCGACGAACTGGGCGGCCGTGCCGAGATGTCGGAATTCATGCGCCAGAACGGCTTCGACTACAAGATGTCGGCCGAGAAGGCGTACTCCACCGATTCGAACATGCTGGGAGCGACCCACGAGGCCAAGGACCTGGAGCACCTGGATTCGGGCATCCGCATCGTCCAGCCGATCATGGGCGTGCAGTTCTGGCGCGATGACGTCGAAGTCAAGCGCGAGGAAGTCACCGTGCGCTTCGAAGAAGGCCAGCCGGTCGCGCTGAACGGCAAGACCTTCGCCAACGCCGTCGACCTGTTCATGGAAGCCAACCGCATCGGCGGCCGCCATGGCCTGGGCATGAGCGACCAGATCGAAAACCGCATCATCGAAGCCAAGAGCCGCGGCATCTACGAAGCCCCGGGCCTGGCGCTGCTGTTCATCGCCTACGAGCGCCTGATCACCGGCATCCACAACGAAGACACCATCGAGCAGTACCGCGACAACGGCCGCCGCCTGGGCCGCCTGCTGTACCAGGGCCGCTGGTTCGACCCGCAGGCCATCATGCTGCGCGAAACCGCGCAGCGCTGGGTGGCGGGCGCCGTCACCGGCGAAGTCACCATCGAACTGCGCCGCGGCAACGACTACTCGATCGTCAACACCACCTCGCCGAACCTGACCTACAAGCCGGAACGTCTGACCATGGAAAAGGGCGAGTCGATGTTCACCCCGCTGGATCGCATCGGCCAGCTGACCATGCGCACGCTGGATATCGTGGATACCCGCGAGAAGCTGCAGACGTATGCGAAGACGGGGCTGCTGTCGTCGTCGGTCAGCGCTTCGCTGCCGAAGCTGGAAGACTGATCGGACCGCTGAGATGGTGCTGCGCGATCGCGCAGCGTCATGAAAAGGCCGGCACTCTCGGGTGCCGGTTTTTTTTCGGTTGACCATCGCGCATTCACTGCGACGTCGCCGCCCCGTTGAAAACGGCGCGCGGCCGGGTCAAAGCCCGCTGCGCCGGAAAGAGACGGCGCGGCACTCCCGCTCGGCTATCATGCCAATCCTCCCTGAAGCCGTTCCCTATGATTTCCGTCCGTAATGTCACGCTGCGCCGTGGCGTCAATGTCGTGCTCGACCGCGCGTCGGCCACCTTCAACCCCGGCGAAAAGATCGGTCTGGTCGGCCGCAATGGCGCCGGCAAGTCGTCTTTCTTCGGCCTGCTCAACGGCACGCTGCACGAAGACAGCGGCGAGTTCTCGATTCCCGCGGCATGGAGGATGGGCCAGGTCGCGCAGGACATGCCGGAGACCGAACAGAGCGCGACCGACTTCGTCGTCGAAGGCGACACCGTGCTGCTGGCCGCACAGGCCGAAGTCGCCGCCGCCGAGGCCAGCGACGACGGCATGCGCATGGCGCACGCCTACATGGCCCTGCACGATGCCGGCGCACACGATGCCCCCGCACGTGCCCAGGCGCTGATCCTGGGCCTTGGCTTCAGTGCCGCGCAGCTTGACCAGCCGGTCAACAGCTTCTCCGGCGGCTGGCGCATGCGGCTGCAACTGGCACGCGCGCTCATGTGCCCGTCCGACCTGCTGCTGCTGGACGAACCGACCAATCACCTGGACCTCGACGCGCTGGTCTGGCTGGAGGCGTGGCTCAAGCGCTACCAGGGAACCATGGTCGTGATCAGCCACGACCGCGAATTCCTCGACGCGGTGACGCAGGTGACGGTGCACGTCGACAACGCCAAGCTCGTGCGTTATGGCGGCAACTACAGCAAGTTCGAAGACATGCGCGCCGAGCAGCTCGTCCTGCAGCAGGCCGCGATGGCAAAGCAGGCGGACAAGATCGCGCACCTGCAGAAATTCATCGACCGTTTCAAGGCCAAGGCCTCGAAGGCGAAGCAGGCGCAGAGCCGGGTCAAGGCGCTTGAACGCATGGAGAAAATTGCACCGGTGCTTGCCGACGCAGAGTTCAACTTCGAGTTCAAGGAGCCGCTCAACGTCCCGAACCCGCTGTTGTCGATGCTGGACGCAACCTTTGGCTACCCCGCGCCGGCCGGCGCACTGCCGGGCACGCCGCCTACGGTCATCGTGCGGGGCATCAACCGTTCCGTGATGGCGGGGCAGCGCATCGGCATCCTGGGCGCCAACGGCCAGGGCAAGTCCACGCTGGTGAAGACGGTGGCGCACGCGCTGGCGCCGATTGCCGGCGAGATCAGCGAAGGCAAGGGCCTGAATATCGGCTATTTCGCCCAGCAGGAACTCGACGTGCTGCGCCCGCTCGACACGCCGATGGAACACATGATCCGCCTGGCCAAGGACACGCCGCCGCATTTGCGCGCGCCCGGCCAGAGTGGCACCGAGCAATCCCTTCGCACCTTCCTCGGCACCTTCAACTTCACGGGCGACATGGTCCACCAGGCGGTCGGCACGATGAGCGGCGGCGAAAAGGCGCGGCTGGTGTTGTGCATGATCGTGTGGCAGCGCCCCAACCTGCTGCTGCTCGACGAGCCGACCAACCACCTTGACCTGTCGACCCGCGAAGCGCTGGGCATGGCGCTCAACGAATTCGAAGGCACCGTGATGCTGGTCAGCCACGACCGCGCGCTGCTGCGCGCGGTGTGCGACGAGTTCTGGCTGGTCACCAAGGGCGGCGTCGAGCCCTTCGACGGCGACCTGGACGACTACCAGCAGTTCCTGCGCGACGAAGCCCGCCGCCTGCGCGAAGAGGCGGCCGCGGCGTAGCAGCTGCGCGCGTCAGTGAATCTGCATGCCACGCATGGCGTGGATGCGTTCGTGATGCTTCTGCATGCCCTCGTACTGGCGCAGGACCACCGAGCGGATTTCCTCGGGCATGTCCTTCATCAGCGCCGAGCGGTACTCGCGCGTGGCGGCTTCTTCCTCGCGTTCGCACAACTGCAGCACCGCGTCATCGTTGTGCGGGGCGATGATGTGCATCACGCCCATCCAGGCGCGATGCATCGTGCCCGTCATGGTGCCGCGGTCGCGCGGCACGGCGCCCAGGGCACTTACCAGGGCCTGCAATTCGGTCACGGAGTGGCGGCAGGTTTCGGCGGTGCCCGCCAGGATGCCGCGCATCTCGGCGTTGTCCACTTCCTTGGCACCGGTCATGCAACTGAGTTCGCCATCCTTGCCGACTTCGATGAGGTGGTTCAGCGTAGAGACGAGTTGTCCTTGATGGTTGTCCATGACATTCTCCTTGCCGGAATCCCGGGGAAAAATGTGAGTCGACGCGTACATCGTCGCCGGGCGTGTGGTGATGCCGGCTCACGCGGGGCGTTTCGCACGCTCGTAAGCTCAGTATAGAAGTGGGGCCGGCCAGCGCTCAGAGGAGAGCGGCAGACTTTCAAGGCCCTGTATCCGTGCCCCACGGGGGCTTCAGTCTGAATCTTCGGGCGCATAGACTGGTGTGAGAATGTCCGAGGGGAGCTTCACATGAGCACATCGCCTCCCGACCGTCCCGTCACGACCACCCGCCGCCATTTCCTTCGCGAGCTTGGAGGCCTGGCCGCCATGGCAAGCGTGACACCCGCAGCGGGCGCGGCGCAGAGCGCGCCGGCTGCGTGCCTGCTGACTACTGCTGCGACTGAAGGACCGTTTTATCTCGGCGATGCGCAGGTGCGCAGTGACATCCGCGACGGCCGTCCTGGCCAGCCGCTGCGCCTGCGGCTGCTCCTTGTCGACGCGGACCGTGGCTGTGCCGCAGTCCCGGGCGCGCTGGTCAGCATCTGGCATTGCGATGCTCAGGGCAGTTACAGCGGAGAAGAGGGACCGCGCGATGCCACGCGTTTCTTGCGCGGGGTGCAACGGACCGGCGCCGATGGCGCAGCCAACTTCGTCAAAATCTATCCCGGCTGGTACCGGCCACGCGCCGTGCACATCCATTTCAAGGTGCTGATGGGAAATGCCGAAGTGCTGACCAGCCAGCTCTACTTCAGCGATGCGCTCAATCGCGAAGTGCTGGGCAACCATCCGGCGTACCGCGCGCGCGGGGTGCCGACGCGGGTGAACGCGCAGGATCCGATTGCGGGCAGCGCGCCGCCGCTGGTGCGGGTACGCAATGCGGCGGAAGGGCTGGACGGGGAGTTTGTTGTGGGGGTTGCACGTACACCGGGCCAGCGCCGTTAGTGCATGCCCCGCATGCCCGCTACTGAGCCGCGCAGCAGCCGAAGGCGCTGGTGCGACAGCGCTCGCAGTATCGGGCCACGGACAGTTTCGGGGCTGGTTCAATCATTGTCGGAGAGCCTGCAGATTCATTACCAGCGCCCCCACCAAATCTCACCCCGCAAGCAAATTGGCATCCCGGCAAAGCCGCCACTTGCCATCTGCCTCCCTGCGCAGCACCGTGAGTGTATAGCCCGAGCGGTGCACGGCCTGACCACCGGGCGGCGTCACCGTCAGTTCGATGAAATTCCGCAGGTAAGCCCAATCCCCCATCACCTGCACTTCCCGAATGTCATAGCGGCCCTGCATCTGCACCGACTTCATCCCCGCGGCCGCTTGCGCAAAAGCGGCCTTGCCGAAGGGCTCCTGTCCGGGAACCATGAAGACGACGTCGTCGGTCATCAGGCTCAACACCGTGTTGGTATCGCCGCGCTGGCTGGCGGAGAACCAGTTCTGCACCAGTTCACGGATGGCGCGTTCGTCGTCTGCGGAATTCATGTTGCCTCGCTGGTTCTTTCCTACCCGATTCAGTTGGGCATAGTAGTGCATCCGGCGGCCTCGTCGCGTTGCTCATGCCGCATCGCCGCCGAAGCGGTCTTGATCACGATGCAACGGACATAACGAACTCGCGGTACGGAAGATCGCCTCTCTGCGCTTTTACAGTGAGGGGTGTCGCCAGATGATGCATTTTCTACATTGAAAGCAGTAATTACGTTGCGTGCCCGAGCATAACCTGACACCGAAAAGGCAAGACAGTGCACATAGGCCGGTCTTCCTGCGTTGGTATGGCAGTTGCCTGTGCCAAGCAGGACCGGCTTGGAGAACAGGCCCGGCTGAAGGCTGGCCTGCGGTGCCGATTGGCAACGGCTCAGATGGAGGAAAGCATGAGCAAGAAGATACTGATCTGCATGATGGTGGCGACCACCCTTGGCGCGCTGGCGGGCTGCAGCGCAACCGGCACGGCTTCAGGTTCCGGTGCCGGTACGGGCACCGTGACAGGTTCGGGCTCCGTCTCGGATACCGGTCGCTCAGGGTACGGCACCGCCCCGCGTTCCACATCGGGCGGGGCTACATCGAGTGGCGCTACCTCGGGCGGCACATCGTCAACGGCTCCGCGCTATTGAGATCGCGTCAGATAGCGAGACCGCTCATTTGCAACGGCGGGCACCGGCGACTGTCGCCGGTGCCCGTTTTGCATTGTCCTGCCTGAATATGCCGGCTACCGCGAAGCCGTGCCCGCACTGGCCGTCGTGCCAGCGGGCGCGGACGCTGGCCTTGCCGATTGCGCAGGCGCGGCTTGCGCCGTTGCCGTGCGCTGCGACCAGCCGCCGCCAAGCGCCTTGTAGAGATCAACACGACTGGTCAGCCGCGCCAGCCGGATGGTGACCAACGACTGCTGCGCCGAATAAAGCTGGCGCTGCGCATCGAACACCGGGAAGTAGTCATCCACGCCATTGCGAAACCGCATTTCCGACAGGCGCCGCGTCTCGCCGATCTCTCGTGCGAGCGTTTCCTGCGCGGCGGCTTCGCGATCGTAAGTCCCGCGCGCAGCGAGTCCGTCCGCGACCTCGCGGAAAGCCTGCTGGATCGTCTTCTCGTAGGCGGCGACGTTGATGTCCTTCTGCACCTTCGACGCATCGAGCCTGGCCTGGTTGGCGCCGCCGTTGAAGATCGGCATGGTGATGGCCGGTGCGAACGCCCACGCCATGCCGCTCGAGAACAGCCCCGCCAGCGCGGTGCTGGCCACGCCGATCGCCGCTGTCAGCGAAATGCTCGGGAAGAAGGCCGCACGGGCCGCGCCGATATCGGCATTGGCCGCTCTCAGCCGGTGCTCGGCAGCCATGATGTCGGGCCGTTGCTCGAGCAGCGCCGACGGCAAACCGGCCGGCAGTTCGGCGACGAACGAGGTGTTCTCGAACGGCTGCGGCGGCGGCAGGTCCTGCGGCAGCTGCGTACCGATCAACACCGCCAGTGCATTCTCGTCCTGCGCGACCTGGCGTGTGTACTGCTCCACGCCCACGCGCGCCGTTTCCAGCTGCGTCTGCGCGCGATGCATGTCGATCTGCGCCATGCCGCCGGCACGCTTGCTGCGCTCGACCATCTGCACGGCGGACTGCTGCACGTCCAGCGTCTCCTGCGAGATCTTCAGCAGTTCCTTGTCGGCCTGCAGCGTCAGGTAGGCACTGGCGACTTCCGCCACCAGGCTGATCTGCGCGCTGCGGCGCACTTCCTGCACCGCCAGGTACTGCTCGAGCGCCTCGTGCTTGAGGCTGCGCACGCGGCCGAATACATCCAGTTCGAAGGCATTGAAGCCAACGCCCGCGGTGTAGGCGTGGATGACCGATGACTGCCCGCCCCCAACCAACGCGCCGGGCACGCGCGTGGCGACCATGTTGGCACCGGCATTGATCGACGGGAACTGCGCCGCGCGCTGGATGCGGTACTGCGCGCGCGCCTGGTCGATGGCCAGTGTCGCCATGCGGAGGTCGCGATTATTTGCCAGCGACAGTTCGATCAGCCGGCGCAGGCGCGGATCGGTGAAGAAATCTTCCCAGCCGAGGCTGGCCGCGGGCGTCTGCGTTTCGGCGAGGGTCTTGTCTGACGCCTGCCGGCCTGGCGCGCCCGTGCCCTGGACGTAGGCCGGACCCGTCGGCCAGGCATTGGGCACCGGCTGGTCGGGCCGCTGATAGGTCGGCTCCAGCGTGCAGGCCGCCAGGGCAAGGGGCACCGCGGCCGCCGCAATGCGCCGCAAGGGAAAGAAGGTCCGCATCTGTCGTGATTTCATAGAGTTCATCCGTGGTCAGCCGGCAAAGGCGCGGCGCAGCAGCTGCGCGATGGCGACGCGCGGGCTGCCCTGGTAGGCGATGTTGTGGGCGGGCTCGCTGAACAGCAGGCGGATCAGCCGGTGCCGTGCGGCCATGTCGGGCCGCAGCGCTATGCCGATCAGCCCCTTGCGCGTGCGGGCGACGCGGCAGGGCACCCAGCCCAATGGCGCCAGCCAGAAGGCGCCCTCGGCGCCGTCCGTCGCGGCGGCCGCGTGCGGGCACAGCAGCGCCGCGCCGTTGCAGGAAAGATCCCGCGTGACGCCGACGAACTCGCGTGCCGTGCCATCGGTGCCGTGCAGCCGAAGCAGGGCACGCGCCTGGTACGGAAAGCGCTCTTCCTTGCGCGGCCGCGGCAGCTCGAAGCAGACCAGCAACGACGCTAGGTAGAGCACCATCGATACGATGGTCCACGTAATGTTGAACGCTACGCCCTGTGCGTCGACATCGGCCGCCACGGCGCGTGCCAGCCCCATGCCGGCCAGCACGAACAGCGCGCCATACAGCACTGCGAACTTGCCGTGCACGACCACTTTCGAGCGGTCGAGCCCCTTGTTGGTGACCTTGAAGGGCCGCCCGAAGGGTTTGATCACCGCACTGGCCAGGGTCGCGGTGACCGCAGCCGCGGCGACGATCTGCGTGACTTCCGTGAAGATCGGCATCGCGCGCGAACCGGTGACCCAGATGCTGTAAGCCCAGTACATCAACAGGGCCGGCACGCCGTAGGCCAGGAACTGCAGCGGATCGCCGTAGAGCGTGGGGATATTCAGGTACCAGTACAGCAGCGGCCCGGCCAGCAGCATCAGCGTGAACGGCCGGCTGAGCCAGTGCAGCAGCCCGTGGATGTAATGCAGGCGCTGCAAGCCCGTGTAGCCGCGACCGCGCAGCGGCCCGTCGGCCGTCAGCGCCACCTGGATCGTGCCCAGGCCCCAGCGGCTGCGCTGGCTGATGTACTCGGGCAGGCCTTCGGCGGACAGGCCCACGCTCAGCCGCTCGTTGAGCCAGCGCGTGACGTAGCCGTGCGGCATGAGCCGGTATGTCAGGTGGATGTCTTCCGTGACGGTGCCGGTCGGGAAACCGCCGATGGCCTCCAGCGCTTCACGCCGCACCACGAACGAGGTGCCGATGCAGAACGCCGTGCCCCACGCGTCCTTGGCGGGCTGCATGATGTCGAAGAAGGCACGCTGCTCGTCGACCCAGCATTCGGTCGAGCGCAGGTTGTACTGGATCGGGTCGGCGTTGTAGTAGAACTGCGGGGTCTGCACGACGCCGACCTCAGCGTCCTTGAACAGGCCCACGGTGCGCAGCAGGATATTGCGGTTGGGCGCGAAGTCCGCGTCCAGCACCATGATGAACGGCGCGCCGCCGTCCGGCTGCGCCGAGCTGTGCTGCAGGCCGTTGTTGAGATTGCCGGCCTTGGCGTGGGCGTTGTCGGGCCGCGTCACGTAGTTGACGCCGACGCGCTCGCAGTAGTCCTTCAGCCAGTCGCGGCGCGTATCGTCGAGCACCCAGACGCGGAAGTTCGGGTAGTCGATCGCCTGCGCCGAGACGATGGTCTTCTCCAGCACGTCCAGGCCTTCGTTGTAGGTGGCGATGAAAATGTCCACCGCCGGCGCGCGCCGGTTGCGCCGCAGCGCGGCCTCGCCGGCATCGGCGTCGGCGCTGTGGTCCGAGGTGCGGGTCAGCGTGACGATGGAGATCAGCGTATAGGCGATCGTCATGGTTTCGAAGCCGAAGAACACATAGGCCCACAGGCTCGGGAAATCCATGCGCCAATCGGGCAGCGTCTGCGAGAAGCGCCAGATGTAGTAGACGATCAGCAGGACCGCCGCTGCCGCGCCGAACAGCCACCGGTCGGCGGCGCGGTGGCGGTCGCCGCGCAGGCACAGCACCGCGATCAGGAAGGCGCCGGCGTTGATCTCCACCAGCATGCGGTTTTCAAGAAAGTAGGCGAACATCGTCACTCCCTGCGGATGTCGTCGGGTGAAGCCTGCGCCCGTGCCGTGCCGGTCTTGCAGGCCGGGCAGGCGCCACCAGGCTGGAACGGATTCCAGCCCGCGGCCGCCAGCACAGCCCAGGCCGTCGCGCCCAGGTGTGGCAGGTGGAAGTAGTAGAAGTCTTCGGTGGTCGAATCCGGACCGATCGACAGACCCGTGCTGATGCGGGCTTGCGGCGTGGCGAACAGCATGCCGGACGGCGCGCGCTGCGCCAGCAGCAGCGGCCACAGCGGACGGGTCTCGTCATCGCGGCCGCTGGCGCGCAGCACCAGGGCGGCCTGGCCTGTGCCTTCGGTCCAGACACCGTCGGGCCGCGCCTTGAAGCCATAGCCGCCGCCCACCGTGTGGTGCGCGCGGGCCCAGTCCAGCGCGCGCCGCCATGACGCCGCCGACTCGGGCACCGCGATCAGCGGCCACAGCGAGGCATCGAGTGCCGACGGCTCGCTGTTGAGCGCGCGCCCGTCGTCGCGCGTGCCGATCACGAAGCGGCCTTCGCCGGGCTGCCACATCGCCTCGACGAAGCGGCGCGCGCGCTGCGCGGCGGCGTCCCAGCGCGGGTCGCTGGTGCGCAGCGCGAGCCAGCGGAACGCGGCATAGGCGTCGACATTGTGTTCGGTCGATTTCCAGCCCTGGCGCCGTGGCGTCGGCTCGTGGCCGAAGAAGCCGCCGATATAGCCGGCCGGGTTTTCGCTGCCGAAGGTCTGCTTGTCGATCCAGGCCATCAGCGTCGCCGCAGTGTCGAGGTAGCGGCGCTCATGCGTGGATTCGTAGGTGGCCAGCAGCAGCAGCGCCGCCCACGCGACGTTGCCGGTAGCGGTGCCGACCTGGTAGGCATCCTCGAACCAGCGCTTGCTGGGCGCGTCCCACCAGCCCGGCATCGGCACGGGCCCATCCGGCACGGCGCCGGCGCGATAGGCATTGCGCACACGGCCGTCGTGGTAATGCCGGTCGCGCGTGACGCCCGCCGCCACGCCATCGGCGATGCGGCGCGCGGCGTCAGGCTGGCCGCACGCAATCAGCGCCACGCCTGCGAGCGCGTTGTCGTAGACGAAGGCGGATTGCTGCAGCGGCGGTGGCAGCGGCTCGCCGCCCGGTGCGGGTTCATAGCTGCCGATCATCACCGGACCCTTGCCGGGTATGGCGGCCACGCGCGCGCTCAGCGCCTTGCAGCCGTCGCGCAGCAGCTGCTCGCGCGATGACGGATCGGAAGCATTCGGAGGCGCCGCCATGGCCGTGCTCAATGCGGAGCAAACCATCAGCGCCGCTGCCAGCCGCCGCACGTGGCGCGGGCCACGATGCGGCGGACTGCGGGCGGGCAAGCGTGGAATCGGATAACGCTGCACGGTGAACTCCATCCTGCGGGCGCTCGTTCCACCCTGGGTTGATCGGATCAGATCAGGCTGCGCAGCCAGGAGCGGTCCAGGCTGACCTTGGCCCAGTGCCCCAGTGCGCACCGGTCGGTCTGGTGCGTGCCGGTCGCGGGCAGGTCCGGCAGCGGCTTGTCGAGGCGGGCGATCAGGTACACCTCGTTCTTCTCGATCGGCGGGAACGGCACGAAATAGCGCGCCTGGTCGCCGTCGGGGGCGCGCGGCAGGACCTCGGCCACCGAGCCCGGTACGGGCCTGGCGACGCCATCCACCTTCACCGTGACGCGGGCGCCCGGCAGCAGGTCCTTGCTCAGGCTGCGCGGGAACACCGCAACCACGCGCGGCTGGCTGCAGGTGGTGGTGCGCATGAGCGTGGCGCCCGCGGCGACACGCGTGCCCGGGGGCGCCAGCACGTCTTCGACCACGCCGCCGGTATAGGCCTTGATCTCCAGGTTGGACACGCGCTCCAGCCGTTCCTGTTCGGTGCTGACCATCTTGTCGACGGACGCGCCGTACTCCTGCAGCTGCGTGATCTCGGACTGCAGCTGCGCGATGCTGGCGCGCAGTTCGTCCTGGCGCTGCACCAGCGCGCCGACGGCACCGTCCGCGCTGCTCATGTAGACCTTGCTGCGCGCGGCTTCGCTGCTGCCGCGCGCGCTGTCCAGTTCGGCCTGGATGGCATCACGCTGACCCGACAGCACGGTCAGCTGGTTGCGCGACGCATTGGTGTAGGCCTCGCTGACCGCGCCGGCCCATTGCATGGCCTGGTTGCGGTTGACCACGTCTTCCTGCTGGTCGATCTGCTGGCGCGCGACGGCCAGCTTCGCTTCGATGCCCTTGACGCGCGCCGCGTGTTCGCGCTGCGCCGCCGACTGATAGCGCTGGATGTCCTGGCCCGTCGATGCGAGACGGGCCTGGTCCGAAGCGAGCTTGGCCCTGGCGGCTTCCAGGCGCGTCTGGTTGTCGAGCTGCTTGCCGGTCAGCTCCGTCAGCAGCGCGCGGTCGAGGTTGGAGTTCTGCAGCGTCATGAGCGGCTGTCCGGCTGCAAACGTGCCGCCCACCGCGACCGTCTGGCGCGTGATGACGCCTTCGACGGGCGTGGTCACAAGATTCACGGGGCTGTTGACGACGGCGCGTTCCGAAGACCGGTTGAACACCGGTGGAAACATCACCGACAGGATGATCCAGATGATGAAGGCGACCATCCCGTAGCTGGCCAGGCGCGGGGCGATCTGCCACAGCGGACGCAGGCCGATCTCGCGGCTTCGTCGGCGCACCAGCGCTTCTTCCTGCCGAGACAGGCGCGACTGCGGCGTCTTCGTCGGCAACAAGTGCCTGGTATTTTTCGGGTCCGGCTTCTCGGGCTTCTTGTCCATGGTTTCCTCTGGCAAATAAAGCTGGTCCGCGCCACCTCGGCAGGCACCGGGCAGCATGGGCGAGCGCTGTCGGCGCGCGTGGCCCGCAGGCTGGCGCGCAAGCGCAGTCGTCATCCCCCAACACATTTTTTTATGCACCGCGTCCCGGAGCCTGTCTCGGCACGGAACGGACCTGCGTATCGGACCGGGCCAGCCGGTCCTGGAGTTTCCCGCGTCATCACCACAATGCGCACCGCAGTGAGTCGTGCGAGCAGGAAGAGCGAGGCGCGAACGCCATTGATCCCCGGGAATGTTGCAGCGCGACGTTGCTGCCCGGAGCGTTTCAAGGCTATGCAAGTTGCCGCATCACTGCTGTAAGAATGTGTAAGGGCTGCATGTCACACCACTTATCTCGGCGCAAATCGCCGGCTCGATTCATGGTGAACATCGGCTGCGCGGAGGCGATGGGGATTTCATATCGCCCGCCTGCGCGATTCACGCAATCACGGCAAAATGCAAGGCCGGCACACTGCCGCGAATCTAACCAATCCGGACATCGATCCACCCCACAGGGAACTCTCCATGCCTGCCATTGCCACGCCCGACATGCCCTACCGCCGCCTTGGCGCCAGCAACCTCAAGGTCTCCGCACTGTGCCTGGGCACCATGATGTTCGCCGACCAGACCGATGAAGCCGAAGCCGCGCGCATCGTCGGCAGCGCGCGCGAGCACGGCGTGAATTTCGTCGACACCGCCGACGTCTACAGCAAGGGCGCGTCCGAGCAGATGGTAGGACGCTTGCTGACAGACAGCCGGCACGACTGGGTGCTAGCTTCCAAGCTCGGCAACCCCATGCAGCCGGGTCCCAACCATTCGCACTATTCGCGCGTGTGGATCCTGCGCGAAGTCGAGGAGAGCCTGCGCCGCCTGGCCACTGACTATCTCGACATCCTGTACCTGCATCGCGACTACGCGCAAGAAAACCTGGAGGAAGCCGTGCGCGCCATGGGTGACCTCGTGCGCGCGGGGAAGATCCGCTACTGGGCCGTGTCGAACTTCCGCGGCTGGCGCATTGCGGAGATCGCTCGGCTGTGCGACCAGTTCGGCGTGCCGCGCCCCGTGGCCTGCCAGCCGTACTACAACCTTCTCAACCGCATGCCGGAAGTGGAAATCCTGCCGGCGTGCGAACATTTCGGCCTGGGTGTGGTGCCGTACAGCCCGATTGCGCGCGGCGTGCTGACCGGCAAGTACCTGCCGGGCCAGGCGCCCGCCACCGGCACGCGCGCGGGCCGCGCCGACCGCCGCATGATGGAGACCGAGTTCCGCGAGGAATCGCTGCTGATCGCGCAACTGCTCAAGAAGCATGCCGAGGCGCGCGGCCTCACGGCGGGACAGTTTGCCACGGCGTGGGTGCTGGCCAACCCCATTATTTCGTCCGTGATCGCGGGACCGCGCACGCTGGCGCAGTTCGAAGATTATTTCGGCGCGCTGAACGTGACCATTTCGCCGGAAGAAGAGAGCCTGGTCGATGGTCTCGTTCCGCAGGGACATGCCTCGACGCATGGCTACAACGATCCGAACTACCCGTTCGCGGGCCGGCCGGTAAGCGTCGCCGAAGCGCCATCCGCCTGACACCAGCGATCAAGTGGACAATGCGTGGCCCGCGGCTGGCGATGTTCTGTGGCAACAGTCGCGCAAAGCGTCTTGCTCCTACAGCACTGCGCGCCCGTTCCTACTAATATTCAGTTAGAGCGGGTTCCCCGATAGGAAACCCGCTGCCCTTGCACTCGGGACCGGCGTGAAGACCGCGCCGAGAGTGCCGGTAGAAGAACGGGATGGCCAAAACGTGGCACGACGTGGCTGGATCTTCGCTGGCTTGGCAGTCGCCCTCTGTGGGGGCGGGTATGTCGTGTTCAGCCTTGTTTCGAATGAAGTGCGCAATTCGCAATGGCAGGCGCGCTACCTTGGCCGCTTTGCCAGCGAACTGACCTTCGACGTCCAGCCCGGGGCCAGCGACAGCATCCGCTTCCCGCATTCCGGACCGTACGACGACCGCATGGGCTATGGCCGGCTGCCGCTGTTTGCCAAGCGCCTGGGCGCGCGCGGCTACGTGCCGGCCGAACAGGCGCGCATGTCGCCCGAAATGGTCCGGCTGATGGACCAGGGCATCTTTCCCCCTTACCGTGAAAAGAACCAGGCCGGCCTGGTGCTGCGCGACTGCAACGGCATGACGCTGGCGTTCGAGCGCTATCCGCAGCGCCAGTACGACGATTTCGCGGCCGTGCCTCCCGTGCTGGTCAGTTCGCTGCTGTTCGTCGAGAACCAGGGCCTGCTCAATCCCGAATACCCGAGCATGAATCCGGCGCTGGACTGGAAGCGGCTGTCGCGCGCGGTGATCGACCGCGCGATCCGGCTGGCCGACCATTCGCACGATTCGCCGGGCGGCAGTACGCTCGCCACGCAGATCGAAAAGTACCGGCATTCGCCCGAAGGCCGGACCCAGTCGATCCCGGAGAAATTCCGGCAGATGGCCTCCGCGTCGCTGCGCGCCTACATGGATGGCCCCGACACGCAGCGTGCGCGCGAACGCATTGTGATGGACTACCTCAATACCGTGCCGCTGTCGGCGCGGGTCGGGTTCGGTGAAGTCAACGGGATCGGCGATGCGCTGTGGGTCTGGTACGGAGAGGACTTCGGCGAAGCCAACCGCCTGATGAAGCAGATGGATTCGGATTCGCGCGCGCCGACCGACCGCCAGGCGCAGGCGTACAAGCGCGCGCTGTCGCTGATCATCTCGCAGCGCCGGCCGTCCTATCACCTGCGGCGCGACGATACCAACCTCGACGCGCTCACCGGCAGCTACCTGCGGCTGCTGGCGGCCAACGGCATCATCACGCCCGAACTGCGCGATGCGGCGTTGCGGCAGCCGCTGGACAAGGCGGCGCCACCGGCCAGGCCGGAGCGCGAGCCATTTGTCACGCGCAAGGCGGTCAACCGCGTGCGCGCCGACATCGGGCGCCTGACCGGCGTGGACAGCCGCTACGACATGGACCGCCTGGACCTGACCGCGGACAGCACCATCAACCGCGAGGCGCAGCGTGTCGTCACGGATACGCTGCTGCGCATGAGCGACAAGAACGTCGCACGCGCCATGGGGCTGTACGGCCACAACCTGCTGCGCGACCAGGACGATCCGTCCAAGCTGATGGCGAGCTTCACGCTGTTCGAACGGGTCGGCAACGCCAGCGTGGTGCGTGTGCAGGCCGACAATATCGACCAGCCGTTCGACATCAACAGCGGCGCCCGGCTCAACCTGGGTTCCACGGCCAAGCTGCGCACGCTGGTGACCTACCTCGAGATACTGAGCGAGCTGCATGCGCGCTATGTTGGCATGAGCAAGGAAGAGCTGGCCGGCGTGAAAGTGGCGAAGCCGGACGCGCTCAGCCGCTGGGCGATCGACTACCTGTCCAAGGCGCGCGCGCCGCAGGACCGAACGCTGGCGGCCATGCTGGACGCCGCCATGGAGCGCAAGTATTCGGGCAGCGCCGGCGAGGGCTTCTACACCGGCGGCGGCTTGCAGAGCTTCACCAACTTCGAGCGCTGGGAAGGCGAGCGCATCATGACCGTGCGCGTGGGCTTCCAGCACTCGGTCAACCTGGTGTTCATCCGCATGATGCGCGACATCGTGCGCTATGAGCTGTTCCACGGCAAGGTGGACATGAGCGACATCTTCGAAGACCGCAACTCGCCAGAGCGGCGCGTCTACCTGGAGCGCTTCGCCGACCAGGAAGGCAGCGCCTACATGACCAACTTCTACCAGCGCTACCGCGGCAAGGACGCCGACCAGCGCCTGGCCACGTTGCTGAGCCGCGTGCGCGTCAGTACGCCGCACTATACGGCGGTGCGCATGTCCGTGACGCTGCTCAGCGCGCGTCCGGATCTCGACGAGGAAAACTTCGAGCGCATCATGCGCGCGCACATGACGGCCAAGCAGCTCGCCGGCGAAGACCTGGCGGCGCTGTACAGCAAGTACGGCCACGACAAGTTCAACCTCAATGACCGCGGCTACCTGTCGCGCGTCCATCCGCTCGAACTGTGGATGGTCGAGTACATGGACAAGAACCCGGACGCCACGCTGTCGCAGATCCTGGACGCCAGCAAGGACCAGCGCCAGTACGTGTATCGCTGGCTGTTCCGCTCGCACAGCAAGTACGGGCAGGACAACCGCATCCGCACGCTGCTGGAGCAAGAGGCCTTCCAGCGCATCGCCAGGCGCTGGCAGCGGCTGGGCTATCCGTTCGACGCGCTCACGCCTTCCTACGCCACCGCGATCGGCGCATCCGGCGACCGCCCGGCCGCGCTCGCGGAACTGGCCGGCATCATCCTGAGCGGTGGCATGGCCACGCAGACGGCGACCGTGCGTAGCCTGGACTTCGCCGCCAATACCCCCTACGAGAGCCGCTACGTGCTGCAGCCCGAACCGGGCAAGCGCCTGCTGTCACCGGAGATTACGGCGCTGGTGCGGCGTTCGATGCTGGACGTGGTCGAACGCGGCACGGCCAAGTCGATTGCCGGCGCCTTCGTGGCGCCGGGCAAGGGTGGCGCGCCGATTCCGATCGCCGGCAAGACCGGTACCGGCGACCAGCGCTTCCAGACCTATGGCCCGGGCGGGCGGCTGATCTCGTCGCGTTCGGTCAATCGTTCGGCCACCTTCGTCTTCACGCTCGGCGAGCGCTTCTTCGGCACCGTGACCCTGAACGTGAAGGAGCCTTATGCCGCGCGCTACAGCTTCACCAGCGCGCTGGCGGTGCGGGTGCTGCGCTACCTGGCGCCGCAAGTGGCGTCCATGGCGGCGCCAGGCGGTGAACAGGCCCTGCTGCGCTGCCGTGACTGGTCGCAGGAGATGCGCCTGCCGCGGACCGAGGCCCAGGCGCCGGCGCCCGAAGGCGCCACCGCTTCGGCGGACCTCGTTAAGGTCGATCAGCCTCTGCGGCGCACCATGCCATAAAGCACCAGCAGGATGATCGCGCCGATTACCGACGCGATCCAGCCCGCGGGCTGGCCCGGCTGGTACCAGCCCAGCGAGCGGCCGATGAAGCCGGCCACCACCGAACCCAGGATGCCCAGCAGGATCGTCATGATCCAGCCCATCTTGTCGTCGCCTGGCTTGATGGCCCGTGCAATCAGTCCCACGATCAGGCCAACGAACACGGTGCCAAGGAATGCCATCATGATCTGCTCCGGCTTGTGGAAGGGATCGCGGCGGCGCTGATCCGGGCCGGGTCCGGACCGGGTCCGAACCGGGTCCGTTAGCGGCCCCCGCTGCGATCCATAATAGACGCGGCCAAGGCAGGCAGCATGTCCGCGCTGTTGCGGGGCCTCGGCCGTTCAGCCGCCCGCCAGCCTGAACTGGCTCACCGCGTGGTGCAGGGCGGCGGCCTGGTCTTCCAGCGACGCTGCCGCCGCCGCCGCTTCTTCGACCAGCGCGGCATTCTGCTGCGCCATCTGGTCCATCTGCGACACCGCCTGGCTGACTTGTTCGATGCCGCCGGTCTGCTCCTCGGTCGCGGCCCGCATTTCGCCCATCAGGTCGGTGACGCGCTTGACTGCCTCGACGATCTCGTCCATGGCCTTGCCGGCGCCTTCCACCAGTACGGCGCCGTCTGCCACACGTTGCGCCGAGTTGCCGATCAGCGCCTTGATTTCCTTGGCGGCCGTGGCGCTGCGCTGCGCCAGCGTGCGCACCTCGCCGGCCACCACGGCGAAGCCGCGGCCCTGTTCGCCGGCGCGCGCGGCTTCCACCGCGGCGTTCAGCGCCAGGATGTTGGTCTGGAACGCGATGCCCTCGATCACGGCGATGATGTCGACCACCTTGCCCGACGCGTCCTTGATGTCGCCCATGGTCGTCACCACCTGGCTGACGATGCCGCCGCCGCGCACCGCGATCTCGGACGCGCCCTCGGCCAGCCGGCTGGCCTGGCGCGCATTGTCGGCGCTCTGGCGCACGGTGCTGGTGAGCTGTTCCATGCTGGCCGCGGTTTCCTGCAGCGAGGCCGCCTGTTCCTCGCTGCGGCGCGACAGGTCGGAGTTGCCGGTGGCAATCTGCTTGGCCGCCCCCGCAATGGCGTCCGCCGAGCCGCGAATGCTGCCGATCGCGCCGGTCAGGCGAGACTGCATCTGCTGCATGGCGAACAGCACGCTGTGTTCGTCGCCCTGACGCACGTCGACGCGGGTAGCCAGGTTGCCTTCGGCGATGCGCGCGGCAATCTGCGACGTGAGCGCGGGCTCGCCGCCGAGCTGCTTCTGCAGGCTGCCCGCCACGCGCAGCATGACCACGGTCATCAGCGCGCCCACGCCGAGCAGCAGGCCCAGCGCCTTGTACAGCGCGACGCGAAACTCGGCCTGGATGTCGTCGAGGTAGAAGCCGGCGACGAAGATCCAGTCCCATGGGCGAAAGTTCGCCACATAGCTGAGCTTGGCCTGCGGCTCCGCGGCGCCGGGCTTGGGCCAGAGATACTCGACGAAGCCCTTGCCCGCGCCTTTGCCAATGGCGGCCATGTCGCGGAACAAGTAGGTGCCGTTGGCGTCTTTGGTGTCCTCCATCTTCTTGCCGTTCATCTCGGTCTTGAACGGATGCATCAGCACCTGCGTGTCGGAGCGCATCAGCGTGAAGTAGCCATCGGCGCCAAAGCGCATGGCGCGCACGCGCGCCACCGCCTGCTGCTTTGCCTCTTCCTCCGGCAACTTGCCGGCCCGGGCCAGCGCTTCATATTCAGCCGCGACCGACACCGCGGTGTCCGTCACGTGGGCCAGGTCCAGGCGGCGCTCCTCAAGGCGCAGCGCGCGCATCTCCCACGCATTCCACAGCGTGATGCCAAGCAGGCAGACCCAGCTCAGCACCAGTGGCAGCAGTAGCTTTTTCCTCAGACTCATGTTTTGCAGCATTGCCTTGCTTCCTCCATACGCTCGGTGTGTCGGACTTTTTGCCGTCCGTCACCGCCATATCGGCGGCCGTCCTGCTAACTTGATTGGGGTAAAACCACCCATGGAAGGGGTAGTGTCTATTGCCACGGCAAAAAGTGCAGACGTCGTCACGGCGAAGGCTGCTGGCGTCGCCTACAATCGGCGTCGGTCCGCAACTGGCGGATCCCCAACGTTCCGGCAAGGAGAAAGCATGGCAGCGCCGCCACGCAACCCGATGACGCAACCCGATGCAGTCGACAGCAGCGAGCACAACGACGACACGCACCATCACGGTGCGCTGTCGGTGTTCCTGGTGTTCCTGCGGCTGGGGCTGACCTCGTTCGGCGGACCGGTGGCGCACCTGGCGTACTTCCGCGCCGAGTTCGTGACGCGCAGACGCTGGATGAGCGAGCGCGCCTACGCCGACCTCGTCGGCCTGTGCCAGTTCCTGCCCGGCCCGGCCAGCAGCCAGGTGGGCGTGGCGCTCGGGTTGTCGCGTGCTGGTTATGCCGGCGCGCTGGCGGCATGGACCGGTTTCACGCTGCCGTCGGCGGTGGCCATGATCCTGTTCGCGCAAGGGCTGTCGGCGTGGGGAGCGGCCGTTCCGGCGGGATTGCTGCACGGCCTCAAGCTGGTGGCCGTGGCGGTGGTGGCGCAGGCGTTCTGGGGCATGGCGCGCAGCCTGTGCCCGGACACGCTACGTGTCACCATCATGGCGATTGCGGCGTGCCTGGCCGTGGCGTTGCCGGGCCCGTGGATACAGGTGGCCGTCATTGCCGCCACGGCAATCGCCGGCCTCGTGCTGATGCGCCCGCAAGCGGACTTGGCGCATGACCCCTTGCCAATGCCCGTCAGCCACCGCGCGGGCGTTGCCGCGCTGCTGCTGTTTGCCGTGCTGATGGCCGGGTTGCCGCTGCTTGCGCGGCAAGCGGGCGCGGGCGGCCTGCAGATGTTCGATGCGTTTTTCCGCGCCGGCGCGCTGGTCTTCGGCGGCGGCCATGTCGTGCTGCCACTGCTCGATGCGGCGGTGGTGCCAAGCGGCTGGGTCGGACGAGATGCGTTCCTGGCCGGCTATGGCGTGGTGCAGGCCATGCCCGGCCCGCTGTTCACGTTTGCCGCCTTCCTGGGCGCGGCCATGCAGATCGAGCCGTCCGGCTGGGCTGGCGGGCTGCTGTGCCTGGTGGCCATCTTCCTGCCGGGAGTGCTGCTTGTGGTCGGCGTGCTGCCGTTCTGGGAAAGCCTGCGCCGCAGCCGGCGCGCGCAGGCTGCGCTTGGTGGCGTGAACGCCGGCGTGGTAGGCCTGCTGCTGGCCGCGCTGTACCAGCCGGTGTGGACCAGCGCGGTCCATGCGCCGCTTGATTTCGGGCTGGCCGTGGTGGCGCTGGTGGCGCTCGTATTCTGGCGCCTCCCGCCATGGCTCGTGGTGGCGGTGGCCGCTGCTGTGGGCTGGGCCAGCGGCCTTTGAGTGCCGGATAGGACGCCGGCGCCGCCGCCGATTTCGTCGGAACCATCCCTGTCAACGAATTGTCAACAACCTGACCTAGGGTCAAAACCTGGCGTACAGGTTTCCCTGAGCCCGAGCATGCCTGGAATCACCTGAAGGAGGTTGCCATGTCGGTCAAACTCAGGTGCTGGTCGGAAGATGGCGAAGAAGTCATCGACGTTCCCCAGTCCACGCTGGCCGCGCAGGTTGCGCAGCTGGCGCAGGACGGCGCGCAACATGCGCCCGATGCACCGCAGGCGGCGGAGTTCACGAAGTGGACGATGCCCGATGATCCGGACCGCTACGCAGACTTTGCGTAGCCCATGTGGCACCCGGCGCATGCTGCCGGGTGCCGTTCCACACAACATACCCTTCCCCCTCCACCGGACAGGCCGCGGGCATTAGCACATGCCGCCCGGCCTGCGGCTTGCCCATCCCGCTACTCCGGAAAATCTGATATCTCGCTTTTCGCATAGGACGCGGTCTCGCGTTTTCATATGCTTCGGTCATCGCGCTGCACCCTTCCAAACGCGGCGAGAACGATGACTGGAGACATCAATGCCCTTGTTCCTGAACGAAGTCTGGCTTGGCGATATCAAGCCCGAACTGATCGAAGAGGCCGTGACCTTCTTCGGCAACCTGAGCGTCGGCACCAAGCCCGACAACCTCCCGCCCGATTTGCGCATGATCGCCGGCCCCTGGCTCTCGGCCGAGGAGGCCAAGGTGATGTTCATCTTCGAGATCGACGACCCGTCGACGATGTTCGATGCCTACGCCGAGCGCGTGGTCAGCGGCCTGTTCGCGCGGCGCAAGCTGACGCTGCTGTCCGGCTGGGACCAGATGAAGGCCTATACCGACCGCGTCGCCAGCGCCTGATCCACATCGAAACAAGGAGAACGAACATGCCGAAGTTTTTCAATGAAGTGTGGCTGCGCGATATGTCGCCCAAGACCATGCAAGGGGTCGTGGACTTCCTCGGAAACCTGCGACAGGGCGTGCGCCCGCATAACCTGCCCGGCGACCTGAAGCTGCTCGCGGGCCCGTGGCTGTCCAATGAAGAGGCGAAGGTCTATTTCGTGTTCGAGATCGACGATCCGACCGAGACCTTCGAGGCCTTCGCAGAACGCGTGGCCGACGGGCTGTTCCTGAAGCGCCGCCTGACGCTGATCCAGGACTGGGATGGCGCGCGCAGCTTCTCGAAATACCTGAGCGGCCGGCCGCTGAAGGCGGCCTAGGCACGGCAGGCGCACCCTGCCACAGGCGGCCCCGGTGGCCGCCACCGCGCGACAGCGCAGGACACTACAAGACCGACCGCAGGAGACAAAGAATGAGCGGTATCAACAGCGGGCGCCGGCTGGCGCTCAAGCAGGGTATTGCCCTGGCGGCGGGCTCTGCCGCCTCCGGCCTGATGCTCCACGCCCCCGCGCGTGCGGCGGGGCAGACCTACAACTACAAGCTGGGGATCGCGCTGGACGCGACGCACCCGACCACGGTCAACCTGACCGCTGCCGCCGCCGAGATTGCGCGGCTCTCCAACGGCCGCCTGAACATCCGCGTATTTCCCAACAGCCAGCTCGGCAGCGACACCGACATGGTGTCGCAGGTGCGCTCGGGCGCCATCGACCTTGTCAGCACGGCGGGCCTGATCTGGGGCACGCTGGTGCCGGCCGCTTCCGTGAGCGGCATCGGCTTTGCGTTCCCGAGCTACGAGCACGTCTGGAAGGCCATGGACGGCGAACTCGGCGCGCACATCCGCGGCGCGTTCACGAAGGTCAACCTGATGCCGTTGCCGAAGATCTGGGACCACGGCTTCCGCCAGGTCACCAGCAGCAACCGGCAGATCAACACGCCGCAGGACCTGAGCGGCTTCAAGATCCGCGTGCCGCTGAGCCCGGCGCTCACGTCGATGTTCAAGGCCTTCGGTGCCGCGCCTGCCGGCATCAATATGGCGGAGACGTACACCGCGCTGCAGACGAAGATCGTGGACGGGCAGGAGAACCCGCTGACCATCCTCGGCACACAGCGTCTCTATGAAGTGCAGAAGTACTGCTCTCTGACGTCGCACGTCTGGGACGGTTTCTGGCTCGTTGCGAACCTGCGCACATGGAACGCGCTGCCCGATGACCTGCGCCAGCTCGCCGCCACCACGTTCGATACCTACGCGGTCAAGCAACGCCAGGCCGTGGATGCGCTCAATACGCGCCTGCGCGAAGAGTTGAAGGGGCGCGGCATGGTCTTCAACCAGCCGGACGTGAAGGCTTTCCGCGACTACCTGAGCCAGGCCGGCTTCTACCGCGACTGGCAGAAGAAATTCCCGGCCGAGACCTGGGCCATGCTCGAAAGGTACGCCGGCAAGCTGGTCTAGCCACGGCAACGTTCCCCTGTCGGTATCCGCCGGCCGGTGGCGCTCCGCCACCGCCATGCCGGCGCTCACACTCAAAAATCTGGAGACATCATGGCATTCATCGCGCGCGTGGCATCGCTCATCACGCTGGGCTTCACCCTTTCCTGCATGGGCACGCAAAGTGCCGCGGCACAGGAGGCCAAGGGCAAGTACATGAAGACGCCGACCGGCTACCTGATGGTGCTGCGGCACGGCGACAACGTGCTGCAGAACCTCGAGCAACTGGCGCGGGAAGAGAAGATCCCCAGCGCCAGCTTCGTCGGTATCGGCTTCATGCAGGAGGCGACGTTCGGCTTCTACGACTTCGGCCGCAAGCAGTTCGACCCGAAGACGTACCGCAATGTCGAGATGGCCAATATGACCGGCTCCATCGCGTGGAAGGAAGGCAAGCCTTCGATCCACGCGCACGGCACGGTGACGGACGGCACCTTCCAGGGCGCCGGCGGCCACCTGCTCGGGCTGACCGTCGGCACTGGCTCGTGCGAGATCACGGTCACGGTCTATCCGCAACGGCTGGAGCGCTTCGTCGATCCTGAAATACAGGCCAACGTACTCGGCTTGCCGCAGCAATGACGGAGGCGGGACATGTCCACGCATATGGTCGATATCAACGCCCCGCGCATGGAGCCCGATGCGGGGGCGCTACCGGGCGGCACCGCCGCACGCATACTGCGGCTTGCCGACAAGGCGCTGGGTGTGATGACCGAAGTGCCGGCCGCGCTGCTGGTGGTGGCCGAGGTCGGCGTGCTGTTCAGCGGCGTGCTCAGCCGCTATGTCCTGCACACGCCGCTGGTGTGGGTCGATGAACTGGCTTCGCTGCTGTTTATCTGGCTCATCATGCTCGGTGCCGCAGTCGCGTTCCGGCGCGGCAGCCACATGCGCATGACCGCGCTCGTCGACGCGGCGGCACCGAAGTGGCGGCCCGTGTTCGAACTCGTGGCGACCGTGGCCGCGCTGACCTGGCTCGCGCTGGTCGCGCATCCGGCGTGGGAATTCGCGAGCGAGGAAGCGGCGGTGACCATGCCGGCGCTGGATATCTCCAACGCCTGGCGTGCCGCCGCGCTGCCGCTCGGCATCGCGCTGATCCTGCTGATGAGCGTGGTGCGTCTGTTGTCCACGTCGAGCTTGCGGATGGCGCTGCTGTCGTTGCTTGCGTGCGGCGCGGTGGTCGGTGTCCTGGTCATGCTGCAGCCGGTGTTCCAGGGGCTCGGCAATGCCAACCTGCTGGTCTTCTTCGTCGGCATCGTGGGCTTGCTGGTCTTCACCGGCGTGCCGATCGCGTTTTCGTTCGGCCTGGCCACGTTTGGCTACCTGTCGCTGACCACGTCGACGCCGACCATCGTCGTGATCGGCCGCATGGATGAAGGCATGTCGCACCTGATCCTGCTCGCGGTGCCGATGTTCGTGTTCCTCGGCGTGCTGATCGAGATGACGTCGATGGCGCGCGCCATGGTGCAGTTCCTGGCCAACCTGCTCGGCCACATCCGCGGCGGCCTGTCGTATGTGCTGATCGGGGCGATGTATCTCGTCTCCGGTATCTCGGGCTCCAAGGCGGCGGATATGGCGGCTGTGGCGCCTGCGCTGTTTCCCGAGATGAAGAAGCGCGGCGCCGATGATGGCGACATGGTGGCGCTGCTCGCCGCAACCGGCGCGCAGACCGAGACGGTGCCGCCGAGCCTGGTGCTGATCACCATCGGGTCCGTCACGGGCATCTCGATTGCCGACCTGTTCACGGCGGGCCTGATGCCGGGCATCGTGCTGGCACTGGTGCTGGGTCTCGTGGTCTGGTGGAAGGCGCGCAAGTCGGGCGCCGCGTGCAGTGCGAAAGCCACGCGCGCCATGATCGGCAAGAGCCTGGTGGTGGCACTGCCCGCGCTGGCGCTACCCTTCGTCGTGCGTGCCGCGGTGGTGGAAGGCGTGGCAACGGCGACCGAGGTCTCGACCATCGGCATCGTCTACGCGCTGATCGTCGGCCTGCTGGTGTACCGCAAGCTGGACCTGCGGCAGCTCTGGCCGGCGCTGGTGGATACGGCCGCGCTGTCGGGCGCGATCCTGCTGATCATCGGCACTGCCACCGGCATGGCGTGGTCGCTCACGCAGTCCGGCTTCTCCGGCGATCTGGCTGCGGCCATGGCGCAGCTGCCAGGCGGGGCGCCGGCATTCCTGGCGGTCTCCATCATCGCGTTCGTGCTGCTGGGCAGCGTGCTGGAAGGCATTCCCGCCATCGTGCTGTTCGGGCCGTTGCTGTTCCCGATCGCGCGCCAGCTTGGCATCCATGACGTCCATTACTCGATGGTCGTCGTGCTGGCCATGGGCATCGGCCTGTTCGCGCCGCCGTTCGGGGTTGGCTACTACGCCGCCTGCGCCATCAGCCGCACCAAGCCGAGCGAGGGTGTGCGCCATATCTGGCGCTACATGACTTTCCTGTTCATCGGCGCCGTCGTGGTCGCGGCCGTGCCCTGGATCTCCACCGGTTTCCTCCATCACTGATCGCCCCATGAAATTCGCAGCCTTCGTCGAGTACGCCAACGAGCCCGAGCGCATCGCGCAGTTCCGGCCCGCCCATCGCGCTTATCTGCAGGACCTGTTGCAACGCGGACGGCTGGTCATTGCAGGCCCGTTCGCCGACGGCAGCGGCGCCCTGTTCGTGTACGAGGCCGCCAATGAAAACGAGGCCAGCAAGCTAGCGGCCAATGATCCGTTCGCGAAAGCGTCGCTGTTCAGGGGCATCGTCATGAAGCCCTGGAAGCTCGTGTTCGCGAGCACCGACAACCTGACCCCTGCATTGTGAGATCGAACATGAGCACGGATAACACCATCCTGCAAAGACTGGCCACGTCGCTGCGCGATGCGGCACAGGAGCGCCAGCCGATCGCGCCGGTGCGTGAAGCACTGGCCGATATGGGCGTGGAGGGCGCCTATGCGGTTCAGGACATCAATACGGCCTACTACCTTGATACCGGGCGGCGGCTGACGGGCCGCAAGATCGGCCTGACATCGAAATCCGTACAACAGCAGCTTGGCGTCGACGCACCCGATTTCGGCATGCTGTTCGCCGACATGGAACTCGCGCCCGACGAAGAGGTGGCACTCGGGCGCGTGCTGCAGCCGAAGGTGGAAGCCGAAGTCGCAGTGGTGCTGGAGCGTGACCTGAAGCATGAACAGGTCACGCTGTCGCAACTGATGTCGGCCATTGCCTATGTGCTGCCGGCCGTAGAGATCGTGGGCAGCCGCATCCGTGACTGGGATATCCGCCTGCTCGACACGGTGGCGGACAACGCGTCATCGGGTCTGTACGCGCTCGGCACGCAGCCGAAGAAGCTCTCGGAAGTGGACCTGCGCACGTGCGGCATGCTGATGGAGCGCAAGGGCGAGGTGGTTTCGCTCGGCGTGGGCGCGGCCTGCCTGGGCCATCCGCTCAACGCTGCGCTGTGGCTGGCCCGCAAGATGGCCGGAGTGGGCCGGCCGCTGCACGCGGGCGACGTCATCATGACCGGCGCGCTCGGCCCGATGGTGACCGTTGCGCCGGGCGATATTATCGACACCACCATCGCGGGCCTGGGCGTCGTCCGCACGGCCTTTGCCTTGAACTGAACGGGATTCGGGCTCAGTCCTTGCGCGTCAGCTTCCGGATCAGGTCGATCACGGTCCGGCTGGCGTAGGTCAGCGGACGTTGCGTGCTGGTGGCCAGCACCAGCGTGCGCGTCAGGACCGGATCGATGATGCGGCTCACGGCAATGCGTCCGAGCTGCATCTCGACGGCCACGGCCTGCCGCGTCAGGATCGTGTACGCGGCGCCATTCGCGACGATCTCGCGCATGGCGGTCAGCGAATCGACCTCGATCTGGGTGTTCAGGTGGACGCCCGCCTTCTTCGCCTCTTCCAGCAGCATCATGTGGAAGCCGTCGGGCGCGCCGGGCAGCACGAGCGGCAGCGCCGCGGCATCGGCAAACCGGCAGCCTGGCTTGGCGACATTCGGGTCGCCGGCCCGCGCGATCAGGTACAGCTCGTCGGTGGCGAGCTTTTCGTCGGTCTTGTGGATACGCTCGCCGTAGCGCGAGAACACGCCCACGTCGGTGCGGCCGCTGGCCAGCGCCTCTTCGATATTGCCCGCGAACCCCTCCATCAGGCGCAGCTCGATCTTAGGGAAATCCGCGCGCACGATCTGGAACAGCGGGCCGACGATCTGCTGCGTGATCGACGCCTGCAAGGCCAGCCTGACGGGCCCGCTCGGGACTTCGGCCCGGTCGCGGATATCGTTCCTGAGCAGTTCGAATTCGCCCAGCAAGGTCTTCACGCGCGGCATGATCGACTGCCCGAACTCCGTCAGCACCACGCCGCGCCCGGTGCGATAGAACAGCTTCGCGCCGAACTCGCTCTCCATTCCCGCAATGTGCTTGCTGAGCGCGGACTGCGCAATGCCGCGCGACGCGCAGACCTTGCTCAGGCTGCCGGCTTCGACGATGTCGGATAACAGTTGCAGGTGCTTGATGTCCATCGCCTGATTGCGTCTGTGGGGTCGTGTCCGTGGAGCCGCTGGAGGGCCGCGCGGTGGCGACGATTGTAGCGAAATGGCCCGTCTCGCAACGCCACTTCGCGGCGCTTTCCCGAGCGTGGCGCGAAAGCAGCGAAGGGCGCCAGCCTGTACCATCGCGTCTGGTCCGCCTGGCGCGGCAGCAACCATCAGACTTAGCGATTCGTGGGGAAGGGCATGGCATTGCAGGCAGGAAAGATGTTCGTGGCGGGCGAGAAGGGCAGGATCGAGCTGATCGTCGATACGCCCCGCACGGAGGCACATGGGATCGCCGTCATCGGGCACCCGCATCCGCTGCAGGGCGGCACGGCCACGCACAAGGTTCCGCACGTGCTCGCGAAGGCCCTGGCCGCAAGAGGCTATGTCGCCGTGCGGCCTAATTTCCGCGGCGTGGGCGATACCGAGGGCGAGCATGACAACGGAGAGGGCGAGACCACCGACACGGTTGTCGTCATCCATCACCTTCGACAGGCATACCCGGGACTGCCTCTGGTCCTCGCAGGATTTTCATTCGGCGCGTACGTTATGGCGCGCACGGTGGAAGCGCTGCGCGGCGAGGGGCTGCAGTGCCCGCACCTGATCCTCGCCGGCATGCCGTGGGGGACCATTCCCGGGCACCGGAGCTATGAGACGCCGACGGTCCCATCTACCGCGCTGGTTGTGCATGGCGAGAAGGACGAGCGGGTGACCCTCGGCGCAGTGCTGGACTGGGCCCGGCCGCAAGAAATGCCCGTCGTGGTGGTGCCGGGCGCCAATCACTTCTTTACCGGAAAGCTCGGCGCGCTGGAGCGTGTGGTCGGTGGCTATCTCGACCATCTTCCCGCGCCGGACGCGAACGCCTGAGCGTTTGCCTCACACCATGGCGGCGCAGGCCGCCCACCAACCACCACCAACCATCACTTGCTGTAACGGGCTGTAAACAGTCGCCGGCATCGTCTCGTTGCGATTTTAAATGAGAACGATTATCCTTTTTGCTCGCGATTAATTTGTGACTCCTGTGTCACAGTCTCTGCGCGGCCTGCGCCGCCCGTCCACCGCAATGACCGAAACCGAGCCGGCGTCCGGCCAGCAACGACGTGCCTTCTGGCTCAAGCATCTCCATCAGTGGCACTGGATCAGTTCCGCGATCTGCCTGGTCGGGATGCTGCTGTTCGCCGCGACCGGCTTCACGCTGAACCATGCGGCCCAGATCGAGGCGTCGCCCAGCGTGGTGACGCGCCAGTCCACCGCGCCGGCGAGCCTGCTTTCGGCGCTGAAATCTGCCATGCCGGCGGCCTCGGGCAGCGGGCGCGATGCCAAGAGTGTCGTGCCGCCTGTGCTGGGCGACTGGCTGTCGCGCGAGCTCGATATCGATGCCAGCGGGCGCGAGGCGGAATGGTCCGCCGACGAGGTCTACGTCTCGCTGCCCCGTCCGGGTGGCGACGCCTGGGTCAGCCTGGCGCTGGATACAGGCGAGACCCAATACGAGACCACCACGCGTGGCGCCATCTCGTACCTGAACGACCTGCACAAGGGCCGCAACACCGGCCGCGCGTGGAGCCTGTTCCTGGATGTGTTCGCGCTGGCCTGCGTGGTCTTCTGCGTGACCGGCCTGTTCCTGCTCAAGCTGCATGCCGCCGGCCGCGTGGCCACGTGGCCGCTGGTGGGACTGGGGCTGGTGGTGCCGCTGCTGCTGGCCATCCTGTTCATCCACTGACCCGATCGACCGGCTCCGTATCCATCTTTCCTGCATCTTCCTGACGAGGTTTTCCGATATGCGCCGATTGCTCTCTGTCACCCTCACCGGCATGGCCGCCGTGCCGCTGGCCGGCCCCGCCTTCGCGGCCGACATGAATGTGAAGGTGGAAATCCCGCGCCTGAACGTGGCGGAGTATCACCGCCCCTATGTCTCGGTCTGGGTGGAGCGCGCCGACCAGAGCCCGGTATCGACGTTGGCGGTCTGGTACGACGTCAAGAACAAGGAAGGCACCAAGTGGCTCAAGGACATGCGCCAGTGGTGGCGCAAGGCCGGTCGCGACACGCAAATGCCCGCCGATGGCATTTCCGGCGCCACGCGCGCACCTGGCGAGCACACGCTCACTTTTACGGACAGCAAGGCGCCGCTTGGCAAGCTGCCGGCCGGTGACTACCAGCTCGTGGTCGAAGCCGCGCGCGAAGTGGGCGGCCGCGAACTTGTGCGCGTGCCGTTCACCTGGCCGCCGCAATCGGCCCGGACCGCCCGCGCCAAGGGAGAGCATGAACTGGGCGGCGTGAGCGTCGACCTGAAGCCTTGATGCAGGGATGCACTGATTCCAACCGGAGACCGACGATGAAGACCTTCCGATCGCGCCTGTCCACCCGCCTGGCCGTGCTGGCCCTGGCGACCCTGGCCCCGCTGGCCGCCCATGCGCACCGCCAGTGGCTGCTGCCTTCGGCCACCGTGCTGTCCGGCAACGACACCTGGGTGACCGTGGATGCCGCGGTCTCCAATGACCTGTTCTACTTCGAGCACGTGCCGCTGCGCCTGGACAACCTGGTCGTGACCGGCCCGGACGGCGGCGCCGTGAAGGCCGAGAACGCTTCCACCGGCCGCTACCGCAGCACCTTCGACGTGCACCTGGCCCAGCCAGGCACCTACCGCGTGGCGGTGCTCAACCAGGGCCTGTTCGCGAGCTACAAGGAAAACGGCCAGACCAAGCGCTGGCGCGGCACGGCCGAGGCGTTCGCGAAGGAAGTGCCCGCTAACGCGACGGACCTTCAGGTGACGCAGGCCGAAGGCCGTGTCGAATCCTTCGTCACCAACGGCAAGCCGAGCAGCAAGGGCCTGGCCGCCAGCGGCCGCGGCCTGGAACTGGCCCCGATCACGCATCCGAACGACCTCGTGGCCGGCGACACGGCGAGCTTCCGCCTGCTGCTGGACGGCAAGCCGGCGTCCAACCTGAAGGTGGCCGTGGTGCCGGGCGGCATCCGCTATCGCGACCAGCTGCAGGAGTTCAGCGCCACCACCGACGCCGACGGCAAGTTCAGCGTCAAGTGGCCGGCCCCGGGCATGTACTGGATGGAAGCCGAGGTCCGCGACGAGAAGACCTCGGTCAAGGCCGCCAAGACCCGCCGCGCTACCTACGCGGTGACGCTCGAAGTGCTCCCGCAATAAGCGGCCGGGAGGGTTTGCCAGCTTGAACCGCGTCCTGATCCCGCTATCGCTGTCCGCGCCGCCGGTGCCACCCGGCGTGCAGGCGCGCGCGCAGCGCTGGGCCGGCGAGACCATGGGCACGACGTGGTCGGTGGTGGCCATGCTGCCGGCCCAGGCCGATGCCGACGTGATGGAGCGGGGCATCCGCGCCGTGCTCGATGGCGTGATCGCGCAGATGAGCAATTGGGCGCCGGGCTCGGACGTGAGCCGCTTCAACCGCGCTGCCGCCGGTACGTGGGTCGCGCTGCCGGCTGACTGCCTGCGCGTGCTCGCCTGCGCGCTGCAGATGGCTCGCGACAGCGGTGGCGCCTACGATCCGAGTGCCGGGCCGTTGGTCGACCTGTGGGGTTTCGGCCCCGCGCCGCGGCGCAGCGTGCCGCCGGCACACGACCAGGTTGTGCAGGCCAGACGGCAATGCGGCTGGGGCCGTGTCCAGCTCGATGCCGACGGTGGTCGCGCGCTGCAGCCCGGCGGCGTATCGCTCGACTTCTGCGCGATTGCCAAGGGCTTCGCGGTGGACGCCGTCGCGCAGTACCTGCAAGCCCACGGCGTGGCACACCACCTGACCGAAATCGGCGGCGAACTGCGCGGCCACGGCGTCAAGCCGGACGGCATGCCGTGGTGGGTGGCGCTGGAAACGCCGCCTGGCGGTGGCGCCGCCACGCAGGAACAGACGCTGGTGGCGCTGCACGGCCTGTCGGTTGCCACCTCGGGCGACTACCGGCGCTTCTTCGACAGCGAAGGCCGCCGCTATGCGCACACCATCGACCCGCGTACCGGCTATCCCGCCAGCCATGCCCTGGCCTCGGTCACGGTGTTGCATGCCGAATGCATGATGGCCGATGCGCTTTCGACCGCCCTGACCGTGCTTGGCCCGCAGGCCGGCATGGAGCACGCTCGCCGGCATGGCATTGCCGCACGATTCCTGGTGCGCACGCCAGGCGGCTTTGATGAACATCTTTCCCCGGCCTTCGCCGCGATGCTGGCTTGAATCGCTCTATCACATGCTGGCTGGCCGCCGTGTCCGGCCTCTGCCTGGCCATGCTGAGCGCTTCGCGCATCGGCATGGCGGCAGGCGTGTTGCTCGCCTATGCGGGCTTCTGCGGTGCGGTTTTCGATCATCACCGCCGTCGCCGCGCACGCGTCTCGTCGCTTGCCCCGGACACGGACCGGAACGATGCCACGCTGGTGGCCTATGCCAGCCAGACCGGCTTTGCCGAGCAGTTGGCCATGCAGACCGCCACGGCGCTGCAGGGGGCCGGCATGCCGGTGCACCTGCTTTCGTTCGCGGACCTGGATGCGCGCCGCCTCGCCAGTTTCCGGCAGGCGCTGTTCGTGGTCAGCACCACCGGGGAAGGCGATGCGCCGGACAGCGCCTCGGGGTTTGCGCGCCGCTTGCTCGCCGGCGCAGGACCGGATGCATTGCGGCAGCTTCGCTATGGCGTGCTGGCCCTTGGCGACAGCAGCTACGCGCGCTTCTGCGCGTTTGGCCACGTGCTGTCCGACTGGCTGCAGCGCCATCATGCGCGTCCGTTGTTCGACCTGATCGAGGTCGACAATGGCGATGCCGGCGCGCTGCGCCACTGGCAGAACCACTTGTCGGCGCTCAGCGGCGGCGCGGAGATCGCCGACTGGGAGCGTCCCCGCTACGGCCAGTGGCAGCTTTCGGCGCGCCATCACCTGAATCCCGGCAGCCAGGGCGCGCCGGCGTTTCACCTCGTGCTCGGGCCCGAGGGCGCCGTGCCGGACTGGCAGCCCGGCGACATCGCCGAGATCGGCCCCCGCCATGATCCCGCCGAGATCGGCAAGCTGCTCGACAAGCTGGCGATGGACGGTGCCACGCCCGTCCGCTGCGATGGCCAGGCGATGTCGCTGTCGGAAGCGCTCGCCACGCGCTTGCTGCTGCCGGAAGCGCACCTGGCGACGATGCGCGCCGTGCCGCCGCAAAAGCTTGTCGATGCGCTGTCGCCGCTGCCGCATCGCGAGTATTCGATTGCCTCGCTGCCGCAGGACGGGCAGCTTGAATTGCTGGTGCGGCAGGCTCGGCATGCCGATGGGCGGCTCGGGCTGGCGTCAGGGTGGCTGACCAGCCATGCGCCCGTGGGCGCGCGCATTGCGCTGCGCATCCGCACCAATCGCAGCTTCCATCCTCCGGCCGAGGATTGCCCGCTGATATGGATTGGCAACGGGACGGGGCTGGCCGGCCTGCGCGGACATCTGAAGGCGCGTGCGCTGGCCGGACGGCATCGCAACTGGCTGATCTTCGGCGAGCGTTCGGCGCGTCACGACAATTTCTTTGCCGATGAACTGGCTGCGTGGCAGGCCGACGGCGTGCTGGAGCGGCTGGATCTTGTCTATTCGCGCGATGGCAGCGCCGTGCGCTACGTGCAGGATGCGCTGCGCGCGCGTACGCGGTTGCTGCGCGAATGGGTCGAAGCCGGGGCGGCCATCTATGTGTGCGGCAGCCTGCAGGGCATGGCAGGCGGCGTCAACGATGCGCTGGCCGATCTGCTCGGCGCGGAGGCGTTGCGCCGGCTCTCGGAGCAGGGCCGCTACCGGCGCGACGTCTACTAGCCGGCCGCGTCAGCCCACGTACCAGAGGATGCTGACAAACTGGCATGTGCTGCCCGCCAGCACGAACAGGTGCCAGATGCCGTGGAAGTGCCGGACCTTCTCGTCGAACAGAAAGAACCCGATGCCGGCCGTATAGAGCGCGCCGCCCGCCACCAGCCACCACAAGCCCGCTGCCGGCAACGCGGCCGCGAGCGGCTGGAACGCGATCAGCACCAGCCATCCCATCACCACGTAGATCGACAATGAAAACACGCGCGTGCGCCGGCCGATCCAGAGTTCCTGCACGATGCCGATCACCGCGAGTCCCCAGTTGATGCCGAACAGCGCCCAGCCCCACGGCCCGCGCAGCGTGACCAGCGCAAAGGGCGTATAGCTGCCTGCAATCAGCAAATAGATCGCGCAATGGTCGAGCCGCTGGAATATGTCCTTGGCCGGGCCGCGCAGGCTGTGGTACAGCGTGGAGATGGTGTAGAGCAAAACCAGCGTGGTGCCGTAGACCACGGAACTGACGACCTTCCACGCGTCGTGGTAGAGGGCCGAGGATGTCACCAGCACCGCCATGCCGGCGGCTGCCAGGATGGCACCGGCAAGGTGGCTGTAACCGTTGAATCGTTCGCCGCGATACATGCGCCGTCCTCCGGGAAAACTCAGTCGGTGCGCAATTCGCGGTTGCAACTGCGGATGCGCGAAGCCGTATTTTCGCACGGGTGCGGCGGCCGACCCCCGCAAGGCCCTGACGCGAGTCATGACTTCGTTGCCCCGCCGCGACGGCGTTGCGACATATTCATCAGATTTGCTCCGAGAAACCCCGCCATTCATGGCGCGATGCTGCCTTCGCTTGACGGCGGCGCGTTCGGTCCGCCGGCTAACCGCGCGCGGCGTCCAGCATGGCCATTGCAAGCCCGAGCAGCAGCGCCGCCGCCGACGCGATGAACCAGCGCACGGTCTGCCGATACTCGCTGACGGCATCGTCCTCAATGCGCAAGGCGCGGAACAGTGCCACGATTTGCAAGACGACCGCCCCGACCAGTGAAAGCGCGGCAAACAGCGCGCGCGCGTTCCAGTGCCCCGGACTCTCGAAGCCCCAGAAGCGCCAGAAGGCGAGCGAAAAGCCCAGCAGCACGGTGATGGCCGTGATGATGCCCTGGCGATAGCCTGCGGGCACCATCTGCGGCGGGATATCCGGCGGGGCCATGTCTGGTGGCCTTATGGTTGCGCCGAGGGCAGTTCCACCACGGCCACCGTTGCAACCAGGCCGCCCAACACGCGGCTGCGATGGCCCTTGCCAGTCGTATCCTCCAGCAGCAGCGCGCTGCCGGGGACCAGCGAACGGCGTTCGCCGTCGGAGGCTTCGAACTCCATTTCTCCGTCCAGCATGAACATCCACATCCGCAACGGCGTCGGATGCAGGTCTCCTGCCCAGCCGGCAGGCACAACCAGGAAGCCCTGGCGGACGGCAGGCGGCATCGGTGAAACCCAGAACGATGGGGCAGGCGGCGCGAAATTGCGCTCGGACATTTCCATCGACAACGCGCCGAAATGCGATTCACCGGATGCATCGGCGTACAGGCGGCCGAACGCGAGCGTGGAATGGTGGGAAGCGGGGATTGCGCGGTTTGCGGGGTCAGACATGGGCGTCTCCGGCAGGGGGCGACAGCCCCCGTCGCTACGCTAACCAGTCTAGTTCCCGAGCGTTATACGGGCGCAATGTTTTGCCGTTCTGCACGCGGGTCACTTTTTTTTTTGGTTACTTTTTGTCGCTCGGACAAAAGTGACTCGCCGGCTACGCCGGCGAAACAGTCGCCCTGCCAGGAACCACCTCCTCACAATTCGCCGAAGAACCTCTTTAACCCAGGCGAAATCGCGGGTCACGCCATGCACACCCCGCCGCCCCCAACCTTCGCAACACTCAAAACGCCACGCGCGCCGTCAGGCTGACACTGCGCGGATCCGCCGGCTGCAGGTAGTTCTCATACTGGAAACCCCAGTACTGCCTGTTGGTCACGTTGTTCAGCGCCGCACGCAGCGTCACGTCCTTGCCAGCCACGCGCGTGCTGTAGGTAGCCCCGAGATTGAACACCGTATAGCCGCCCGCCTGCAGCGTATTGGTGGCGTTGGCCTTGATGTTGCCAGTGTACTTGCCATCGATGCCAACCCGCAGCCCCGGCACGAACGGCACGCGGTAGCTCACGCGGCCGGCCAGCACCATATTGGGCGCCCCGGCCACGCGGTTGTCGGCGTTCGGGTTGCCCTTGTCATAGTAGGTGTCGAGGAACATCGCGCTGCCGCCGAATTCCCACTGAGGGCCCAGGCGGTACACGCCGGCCAGTTCCACGCCCTGGTAGATCGAAGTGCCGTCCTGCTGGCGCGTCGGCACGCCGCCGCTGACGCTGTCGTACTCCGCGCCGCGCTCGATGCGGGACAGCGCGGCGGTGGCGCTCCACCTGTCCTGGTCGGCCTTGACGCCAAGCTCATACTGCTTGCTGCGGATCGGGCTGAGCAGCTGGCGCGCGTTGGTAAAGCCATCCGGCACGATCGAGCCAGGCTCCAGGGCTTCGACGTAGCTGGCGTAGACCGTGGCGGCCGCCACCGGCTTGAACATCAGCGCCAGGGTCGGCGTGATCACGCCGTTCTTCGTGTAGCTGGACGCCACCGGTACATACCCGTTTTGCTCGAAGTTGGTCACGCGCAGGCCTGCCAGCACCGACCAGCGCTCGGTGAGCTGCACGGTGTCGCTGGCGAAGACCGACTTTTGCGTGATGTCGCTGTTGCGCACCTTGTTGAAGGCCGTCGAGCTGAAGTAGGTGCTGGTGTTCGGCGCGTAGATATTGCCCGTGCCGATCTGGCCGCCGAAGCCGTTGTTGTCATAGCGGTCGATCTGCTTTTGCCACGACAGTCCCGCGACTACCTGGTGGCCGAACTGGCCGGTGCGGAACTTGCCTTCGAGCATCGCATGCCACTGGCCCACCTGCTGGTTCTGCGCGGTGTCGTAGCGCTGGTCGGTGTAGTCGCCGGCCTGGTTCAGCAGGTTGTAGGTGCTCTCGTTGCGGTTGCGGTTGACCTTGTTGAAGCTGTAGTTGGTGCTGACCGCCCAGTCCGGATTGATCTGGTAGCGCAGCCCCGTGGTGTAGAGCTGAAGGTTGGTGTTCAGGTGCTGGTCGGTGCCGGCGAAATTGCCGATGCGCCCGGACACGTTGGCGGGCAGCGCGGTGTCGCCGTAGGACCACAAGCTGAACGAAGGCATCTGGCCGGTCGAGCGGCGGTCCTGGTAGATCGAGTCGAAGGTCCAGGTCAGGTCCTTGGTCAGGCGCGCATCCAGGCCCAGCGAGACGGTGTCGCGGTTGATGTCGCGCGCGTTGTAGGGCGCGCCTTCTTCGTGCGTGTAGTTGAGCCGGTAGCCGAACATATTGTCCGGGCCCGCGCGGCCCCCGACGTCCACGTGCTCGCTCCAGACATTGGCGGCGCGATAGCCGAGCTCGAATGCGGCGGTGAAGGTCTCGGTCGGCTTCTTCGTGACGTAGTTGACGATGCCACCCGGCGTGGCAAAGCCGTACATGAAGCCCGGCAAGCCCTTGAGCAGTTCCACCTGTTCCAGGTGCTCGTACGGCAGCGTGATGCCATAGGCGATGAACGGCAGCCCGTTGATCTTGTAGCCGTTCTGCCAGTCGATCTGCAGGCCGCGCACCGACACGTAGCTGGACCAGCTGTTGTAGCCGTTGCTGTTGTCGGTGACGGACGCGTCCATTGCGAAGACATCACCGAGCTTGCTGACCTGGCGGTCGGCCAGGTCCTCGCCGGTGACGATGGTGGTGGAGTACGGCGTATCGAGCTGCGTGCGCGAGCCCAGCGCGCCCGTGCTCGTTTTCCTGTCGAGCTGCAGCCCGGCATCGTCGACCGCGGCGGCGCTGACCGTCACGGTCGGCAGCGACGGGGCATTGGCCGGCGCTGTCTCCCGTGCCAGCGTAGTGCCGGCCGGGAAGCCGGTCAGGACAGCAAGCTGGGCCAGGGCGGCAAGCTGGTGGCGATGGGGCAAGGACATCGGGCGTTTGGCGGCACGGCTGGACTGACGGAGCATTCGGATAATAAATGACAATATAAATGCGAGTGATTCGCATTTAAGAAGATGCGAATGATGCCCAGTTGCAGGGGTCCGCGTCAAGCGGGAAGGAACACAAACTTGATGAAACCACCGTGGGTGTGTTGTCACGGGCCGCGGCAAGCGACCTAGACTGTGCACATCGTGCACGGACCTGGCGCGCACGCCGTGGGCATGTTGCGCCGCAATGTGGCCCGGTGGCTACCTCTGCCCGTCCGCGGCGGTGTATCTTGAGAGATATCGGACACGAACGCCGTTGCGGCGAGCCGGCGCCTGTGCCGTGCCGCGGAGATAACCCAATGCGCCTGAACTGCGATGCGTCGCGCCTGCAGACACCCATGCCGGGGCGGGCACGCGCCTGGCAAGCCTGTTGGCGGCGCCTGGCCACCGTTGCCACCGCCGTCGCGTGCGCGGGTGTGCTGGCCGGCTGTGCCAGCTTGCCGGCCTCGGCGGAGCGCACGCCTTCGACCGCCCCGGCCGCGGCCGCGACCGCGGACACGCCGCTGGGCAAGGCGCTGGCGCCGCGCCTGGCGCAGCATCCTGGCGATTCCCTGTTCTACCCGCTGTCGACGGGCCCCGACGCGCTTGCCGCGCGTCTGGCCATGGCGCGAGGGGCGCAGCGCAGCCTGGACGTGCAGACCTATATCTTCGAGCCCACCGGCACCGGCGCCGCCATGCTCGGCGACATCATCGACGCCGCCGACCGTGGCGTTCACGTGCGCCTGCTGCTGGACGACCTGCATACCGCCGGCCTGGACAAGGTGCTGGCCGCGGTCGACTCGCATCCCAATATCGAGGTCAGGCTGTTCAACCCGTTCGCCAATCGCGGTGCGCGCTGGCTGGAGATGTTGTGGAGCTTCAGCCGGCTGGACCGCCGCATGCACAACAAGTCGATGACGGTGGACAACCAGATGTCGGTGGTGGGCGGCCGCAACATCGGGGACGCCTATTTCTCCGCGCGCGCCGACATGGATTTCAGCGACCTCGATGTGCTCATTGCGGGGCCGGCGGTGCCGCAAGTGTCGGCGGTGTTTGACCAGTACTGGAATGACCGGTCGTCGTATCCCGTGGCGGCGCTGGTCCCGGAAGGCAAGGAAGCGCCGGAGGAAATGCGCGCCCTGCGCAAGCGGCTCGAGGCGCGGGGCGACCAGGCCAAGGCCAGTGCCTATGTGCAGGAGCTGCTCGACTCGGGCCTGGCAAAGGGTATCGAAAGCGGCCACATGCCGGCCTATACCGGCAAGGCCACCGTCATATCCGACCAGGCGGACAAGATCAGCGCGCAGACCGAGGGCGAGGGCTATGCCACGGTTCGCCTCGAACGCCTGATCAGCGCCGCGAAGAACGAGGTGGTGCTGGTGTCGCCGTATTTCGTGCCGGACGATGACGGCGAGGCGTGGCTCAGTGCCATGGCGAAGCGGGGCATCCACGTGCGCATCCTGACCAACTCCTTCGCGGCCAACGATGTGAGCGCCGTGCATGCGGGCTACGCACCGCATCGCGAGGCGCTGGTGGCGGCCGGCATCGAACTGTACGAACTCAAGCCGAGCGCCAATGCCGAACTCGCGCAGCGCGGCAAGGGCGCCGGCTCCGGCTCCGTCTCCGCCTCGCGTTCGCGCACGTGGCTGGCTTCGAGCCGCGCCAGCCTGCATGCCAAGAACTACATCGTCGACCGGCACCTGGTGTTTATCGGCTCGCTCAACATGGATCCCCGCTCGGCCAAGCTCAATACCGAAATGGGCGTGGTGCTGGACAGCGCGGCGCTGGCCGAGCGCATCCTGAAGGGCATGAACGATGGCCTGCTCGATATCGCATATCGGCTCGAACTGCGCCAGAACCCGGACGGCAGTTCACGCCACCTGGTCTGGGTCACGCGCGAGCAGGGCCAGTTGAAGACCTACGACAGCGAACCGGGAATGGGTCCGCTCCAACATTTCGGGATCGGCGTCCTGCGCGTGCTCCCGATCAAGGAAGAGCTCTGAGCGGGAGGCGGATGCTGCGCAGCGTCTTACATGAATCTCCGATCGGCGGTAATGTCGGCCGCTGCGCCCCGGAACCCACTGACGGCCGTCCGTACTGCTTTCCGGCAGCATCGCGCGCGGCCCGCACGCAAGGAGATCCATGAAAGCCGCTGTCCTGCATCAACCGAAGTCCCCCCTGGTGATCGAAGACGTTGCCATCGGCAAGCCCGGCCCGCATGAGGTGCTGGTGCGCACCGCAGCTGTTGGCGTGTGCCATTCCGACCTGCACTTCGTCGACGGTTCCTATCCCTATCCCATGCCCGCGGTGCTCGGCCACGAGGCCGCCGGCGTCGTGGAGCAGGTCGGCGAGCTGGTGCGCACGGTCCGCCCCGGCGATCACGTGATCAGCTGCCTGTCGGCCTATTGCGGCCATTGCGAGCACTGCCTGACCGGCCACCTGTCGCTGTGCACCGAGCCCGATACGCGCCGCGGCGAGAACGAGGCCCCGCGCCTGACGGCCCGCCACGGCGGCTTGATGAACCAGTTCCTCAATCTTTCCGCCTTTGCCGAGCAGATGCTCGTGCATGAGCACACGCTGGTGGCCATCCGCCGCGACATGCCGCTGGACCGCGCCGCGCTGATCGGCTGCGCCGTCACGACGGGTTTTGGCGCGGTGGTGCATACCGCGCGCGTGCAGCCGGGCGAAACCGTGGCGGTGATCGGCTGCGGGGGCATCGGGCTGGCCACCATCAACGGCGCGGCCATTGCCGGGGCGGGGCGCATCATCGCCATCGACCGCGTGCCGGGCAAGCTGGCGCTGGCGCGGCAGTTCGGGGCCACCGACGTCGTGGAGGCCGGCGACGATACGGTGGATGCCGTACGCGCGCTGACCGGCGGCGGCGTGCATCATGCGTTCGAGGCCATCGGCCTCAAGCGGACCACCGAGCAGGCCTTCGCGATGCTGCGCCGCGGCGGCACCGCCACGGTGATCGGCATGATCGCGCCAGGCGTGAAGATCGAGCTCAAGGGCAGCGACTTCCTCTCCGAGAAGAAGATCCAGGGCTCGCTGATGGGGTCCAACCGTTTTCCGGTGGACATGCCGCGCATGGTCGATTTCTACATGGCGGGGCGCCTGAAGCTCGACGAGCTGATTTCGCGGCGCCTGCCGCTGGCAGAGATCAACGGCGCGTTCGATGAACTGCGCCGGGGCGAACTGGCGCGCTCGGTGGTGGTGTTCGGGGATTGAGCAGGCTTTGGGGCAGGCCGGTGTCAGGCCTGTACCGTCTCCCGTTTCCTGGCCGCCGGCCGCCGCGTCTCGGGCACGCCTAGCGTTTGTTCCAGCACATCCAGGAACACGCGCACGCTGGCCGGCATCAGCTTGCGCGCGGGCATCAGCACATAGACTTTCAGCGGTGAAGACGCATAGGCGGGCAGCACGCGCACCAGCTGTCCCTGCCGGATCTGCTCCTGCACGAAGCGTGGCGACAGCCGCGCGACGCCCAGGCCATCGATGGCGGCCTTCAGGCGCAGTTCGGCGTTATGCGTGCAGATGCGCGGCTCGACATCCAGGCGCGCGGTTTCGATATCGTCGCGCAGGAATTCCCAGATATGGTCGTCGGCGTTGCCGAGCGTCGGCCAGCCGGCCAGGTCCTGCGGCGTGCGCGGCAGGCCGCGGTCGCGGATCAGGGAAGGGGCGGCATAAAAGCCGCGCTCGATCAGCACGACGCGCTTGCTGGCGAACGAGGTGTCCTGCAGCCGCGTGTTGGTCATGACGAAGGCCAGGTCGTAGCCGTGGCGGATCAGGTCGGGCTGGTCCCAGCTGACATCCACATGGATGCGCAGGCGTGGATGCAGCCGCATCAGGTGGCTCAGCCCCTCGGACAGGTGCTGCGACCCGACTTCGTAGGGCGTGGAGATGCGCAGCACGCCGCTGACTTCGCTGCTGACGGACGCCGCTTCGGCGCTGATCTCATGCAGCTCGGCGAACAGCGGCGCCACGCGCTCATAGAGCCGCTGGCCGCGTTCAGTCACGCGCACGCGCCGCGTGGTGCGCTCGAACAGGCGTACGCCAAGCTGGCTCTCCAGCCGCGCCACCGCGGCACTGGCCGATGACTTGGGCACCTCGGCCAGTTCGGCCCCCTGCGTGAAGCCGCCGCCTTCCACCACGCGGCAGAAAATCTCCCAGTCCTTCCATTCGATTGTCTTCATGCGGGGGCTCCGGCGTCAGCGGCGCCCCTGAAGATTGCGGTCATCCTCTGGCTGAGGTGGCGGGGGCGTTTGCGGCCCGATTGTCCCACAGTGTGGACAATGGCGCAGCGAGAAAACCGCGCCCGATGCGAACATGAAATCTCGCGGGCCGGGAATCGCCTTGGGGAGCGATTTCCGGCCTGTACCGATCACCGATGGCTAGTTGACGATCGGGTTCTTCTTCTGCATATCGTCCTTGATCATCTTCGACCAGGCCGCGCCGACCTGGCGCTCCGTCACGTAACCGCGCTTGCGGGTGTCGATCTTGTCAAAGCGCTTGTAGACCTCGGGCATGCCGGCCTGGGCTTCGTCGCGGGTCAGCTTGCCGTCATGGTTGGTGTCGGCTTGCTTGAAACGGTCGGAAAACCACTTCTTCCGGTCGCCCGGCGTCATTCCCGCAGGCGGTTGGGGAACTTCGTTGACGTCCGCGGTCGGTGGCGACGCCGGAGCGGCCGCCGGTGCCTGCGGTGGCGTGGGCTGTTGTGCCCCGACGCTCGCGCTGGCCAGGCCCGCGGCGATGACCAGGGCACTGGCAAGGACGTTGAACCGGATCATATTCTTCTCCTTTTTCATTTTCATCTGTATTGCGCCCCGGGGGCGCTGGTAATGGGCAGTGCATGAGCGGACTTCACAGTAGTCGCTTCCATGGGCTGTACCTGCCTTCGACTCCCTACCCCCGAAGGAGCGACCCGCCGTTTAGTCTAGGTCGCTCTTAAACGATGGACAAATGATTCGCGCATCAAAAGGCCCCGGTTATTCAAAGCCGTCGCTTTCCGTGCCTGCATTTTCCCGTGCGATTATCTTCGTGACCCGGTAAAGCAAATCAGAGGATAAGAACCATCGGTATCAAGGCGTTGACCCGATCTAGCCCTTCAGTAAGGCTGGTCGCCGGGTCGGATGGCGAGACCGAGCGTTTCGGCGATATCCGTCATGTCTTCGTCATCCTCGCTACGCGTGATCCAGCCGCCGTAGGCGTCGCCGTCCGTGTCCCAGTTCCACAGCGTATAGCCGGCCACGCGCAGTTGCTGGTGGGCCAGTTCCATCAGTTCGGCCACGCTGGTGTTTTCCAGGAAGCTCTCGTCCTCGGGATCGTCGGTACCCCAGTCGACCTCCAGGTCCATGCGCTCGCACAGCTGGTTCATGCAGCCGATAAAGGACTCGCAGTCCTTCCAGTCGACGTAGAAGCCCGACTGCCAGTCGATCACCTCGCGGATCACCCACAGCAGTTCCTGGCCCTCGGTGTCGTCGTCCTCGGCGTCCAGCAGCGCGTCGGAGAACAGCGCCACCTGCGCCTCGGTCTGGGCGATGTCGCCAAGGTTGATCAGCGCGAAGAAGCGGTGGATGGCGTCCTGTTTATCGTCGTCCAGTGGTGTGACCATGTTCTGTTTCCTTGTTTGGTTCTTGCTATTCAGCGCGCGATGCCGCCGATCTCGCGCTGGCCGCGCGGCGTGACCCGCAGCGCGCGCGATGTCGGCGTGGCCTCGACCCAGCCGCGCTGCAGCAGGGTGCCAAGCAGTGCCGCGCCCAGCGCGCCGCCAAGATGCGGCTTGCGCTCGCTCCAGTCGGGGCAGGTACACGCGAACTGGCGCCGTTTGCGGCGCGCGGCGCCCACGTCGATCCCCAGCCGCGACATCGCCTGCATGCCATCGCCGCTCAGGTCCACGGCGTTGCCGTCGAGCACGAGCCAGCCCGCGCGCGTCATGCGGTCGAACAGCCCTACCGCGAGTTCGCCGGCGAGGTGATCGTAGCAGGTGCGCGCCTGCCTGAGCGCAGGCGGCGCGGTACGCGACACCGGCACGTCGCGCAGCCGCGGCGGCCGGCTCGCCAGCGAGGCCGAGGCCAGCGCCTCGATGGCGACACCGATCTCGGGCGCAGCCAGCCGGTAGTAGCGGTTGCGCCCGCGCGTCTCCACGGCGAGCAGTCCGCCTTCGCTGAGCCGGGCCAGGTGCCCGCTGGCCGATGACGCGGACAGTCCCGCGATCAGCGCCAGTTCGCCGGCGGGCCGCGCGCTGCCATCCATCAGCGCCCACAGCATGGCCGCGCGGCCGGGGTCGGCCAAAAGGCTGGCCAGCTGGCTGATGCCTGGGGTGTATTCCATGGTTTGGCAGGGGGTGAAGGGTGGGATGAAGTATAGGCGCTGGTTGAGGTAGCTGAACGCGGACTTTAAAAGCCGGTTTGCACATCAAAAAGCTGTTCTGAACATTAAAAACTCTTCCCTACATAAGTGGGTTTCTCCAATGTAGGGGTCGCCTTTCCTCTTTTGTCCGGCGCGCCACCTGGTGCCTTCTTGGCTTCAATTATCCGAGGCGGCTTTACGGGACTTGCCCGTTTCAAACGAACGCGTCGGCTGCGCTACGAAAACTTGCGGATCAGCTGTTGCAAGTGATCGCAGGCGGCCGGAACCTGGTGTTCAATCGCTGTCGGCGTGACCTCACAGTGGCGATCACCCTGATGAACGCTTATAACCGGCTTGCCATCAGTTTTCGCCGCGAACCGGACTCCGTGTTGGCTGCAAAGACCTGAGGTCTTTAAGCTTCTCCAGGGGGCGAGCCTTCACCTTCACAGACGCCGGCTTTTTATAAAGCCGTTTGCATCAGCGTGCCAATCTCGTCCGAGCCGTGGCCCATTTCGTTCGCGGGGCCGATCGAAGACGGAAGGTCAGCCATGCCAATCGGCGCAAAGCCCAGACGCGCAAAATAGCCCGACGCAGTCGTGGTCTGTAGCACCATCGTCTCGATACCTTGCTGCCGGGCATCGGCAACGATAGCGGAAAGAAGGAGTTCCCCCAGCCCAGCCGATCTTGCGCGTTGCGCAACAGCGAGCGCGCGAAGCACGCCGGTCGTTTCGTATCGCTCCATGCCCACGCAGCCGAGCAGTCCCGACTTGTCGCGAGCAATCATGTACTGTGTGATGTGGTCGTGGCGTCCCTCGGCGGACAGGCTGGAGGCACGCAAGAGGGCTTCGATATCCGGCCAGTCCGCTTCAGTCGCATAGTATGGACGCATGATGCACCCCTTCCGACAAATGCGCCCTTTAATGCTACGTTTGTCGGGCCTGTTTCGCCTGTAGGGATTGCTCTTAGGTAGATTTGCTAGCCTTGCCGATCCTGGCATCTCTGAAGCGGTCACGTGCCGCAGCCAGATCGACCAGCATTTTCCTGTACCGTCGCTCCTCTCCCAGCGTGCGGCACAGCAAGCGCAACACCAACTCCTGCAGATGGGACGAGTATCCCTTTCCTTGAACAGCGCGGATATGGCCGATTTGCCACCGGATGTCGGCGCGCAGTTTCTCGATCTCGCGATCGAGCCATTCGAACTCCGATGTCTCATGCTGGCTTCGACTGGATGCGCCCTCGTTACCCGCGGTGGCGCGTGTCTCTCGCATGTCGTTCTCCGATAGGCGGATACACCAGGCACCGCATCAACCGTTCCGAACCGCAAGCCGGGCGTCGCGGCATGCTCTTTGCACAAGCGTCCCACATACGTCCCTCAAGCGAGTGATCGCCATGACGCAAGGGAAGCCCCCGGGCCGCTTCCGCGGCAAAGGCTCACCCCGGCAGGATGTTGGGCGAGGGGCGAAGCGTTGGCGCCGGTGCCGATGCGCAGGCGTGCATCGTCTTGAATATCAGGTCTGTACGACCTACATGCCGGCGAAAAAAGGATGGACCGGTGCACGCCGGGGCCTCGCCCCGACCGCCGCGAACAGCAGGAGATAGCATGGAAACGCACAACGTTCACATCGTCCCGACCCGGAATAACGGATGGGCTGTCGCGGTGGAGGGCACCGACGGCGCGACCTCGCATTACCCGTCACAAGAAGAGGCGATCGCCGCGGGCTCGGTCAAGGCCCGGCAGGACAAGGTCGAGCTGGTCATTCATGGCGCGGACGGAGCGGTGCAGCGAACTCCAGTAGCCCTTGGCGCCCGCCGTCTGTCAGACAAGACCCGATAGCGGCACAACGCCGCGTGGGCGGCCGTGCCGCGCTCGCGTCGGTCAGGGCTCCGTGCGCGGTTGCTGCGGCGCCCGGGCGGCGTTCGCCATGCCGTCCGGGCGCCGGTGGTTGTGATCGGCCAGGATTTCCAGCATCAGCGCCCGGTGTTGTCGCGTCACCGCGACCGAGCTGCGGAGCACCGCGAGGAGCTTGCGTGCCAGCTCGGTGTCATGCCCGTTGTCCTGCAACGCCCTGATCAGCGCGATCTGGCGCCGAACGCGCTCGCGTCCATCCCTGACATGCCGATCCGCCATTTCGAGTTCCCGGACTCCGTGTCCAATATCGAACATGGCGACTCTCCGCGACAGCCCTCCTCCCAATGATAGTGCTCGCTAACCCTCACAAGGGATCAGGGACAGCTCGATGTACCCGAGGCGACATGGGGCGGCCAGTGCCTAGCGCCGGACCAGTGCCACGACGTAGCTGCAGGGTTTTTTTCCCGGGTTGAAGAAGGTGCATGGCGCGGGCGGCCCGAGTTGCAGGCAGTCGCCCGCTTGAAGTTCGTGCATGATCGCGCCTTCCTCGAACACCAGCGCGCCATGGCGCACCCAGATTTGCTGATGCATGAACGTGAACGCGGATGACGGATACGAAATGCGCGCGTTCGGGGGCAAAGTGACCTCTACCAGTTCAAGCAGGCTGCCGCTGCGCGGCGAGACCGCACGCCGGGTGTAGCCGGTCTCGGGATCGGTCCAGACCGGCTGGTCCGCGGCGCGGCTCAGGCGCTCCCCGGCCTGCTCGGCCAGCGCGAGCAGCATGGAAAGCGGCAGGCCGAACGCGCCGGATAGTTTTCCCAGCACGGTCGCGGTGGGACTCGCTTCGCCGCGCTCGATCTTGCTGATCATGGCCTTCGACACGCCGGAGCGTTCCGCAAGTTCCGATAACGACCACTCGCGCGATTCGCGCTCGATGCGCACACGCGTGGAGATCGCAAAGGTGGGGTCCGGTGGCGCTGGGTTCACAAGCATATGGTGTGATGGCACGACCGCGGGGATGCGCGATCGTAGCGTGTTTTCAATATCCACTATAGTGGACGGCAGGCTATCATACGAGAAACCGATTCGGAGAGGCGCAATGAAGATTCGCGACGCAAGCCCTGAAGACATGCCCGCGGTCACGGTCATCTACAACGATGCCGTGGCCAATACGACGGCCATCTGGAACGAGACTCCGGTCGATACGGCGAATCGCGTCGAATGGCTTGCCGCACGCCGGAAGTCGGGCTATCCCGTGCTGGTCGCGGTCGATGACGATGCCGGCGTGGTCGGCTATGCGTCCTTCGGCGACTGGCGCGCGTTCGACGGTTACCGGCACACCGTGGAGCATTCCGTTTATGTCCGCTCGGACCAGCGGCGCAAGGGCATCGCCGAAGCGCTCATGGCGGCGCTGATCGAGCGCGCTCGCGATCTCGGCAAGCACGTCATGGTGGCCGCTATCGAGGCGCAGAACGCCAGCTCCATTCGCCTGCATGAGAAGCTTGGCTTCACGCAGGTCGGGTTGCTGCCCGAGGTGGGGACCAAGTTCGGCAAATGGCTGGATCTTGCCTTTCTGCAGATCGTGCTGGATCAGCGGTCGGATCCCGATGGGGTCGGCAAGGCGTAAGGACGCCGCGGCGCGTGCCATGGCGCTCTCCTGTCGCTCGCTAGGGCAAGACGCTGGATTCCCGCATGCGCGTGAATGACGGCGGGTCTGATACCGACAGGCGGGCTAGGCCAGCGCGTCTTGCATGGCATTCAACCCGGCGATCGCCTGCTTCAATTCGGCCTTCAACTGGCTGACCAGTTCGGCAGCGGGCAGTTGCCGCGCCAGCGCAGCCGCGTGGCCCGCCCATTGCGCGGCGTAGTCGCTGTTGCCTTTCGCCTTGGCCGCCGCATGCAAAGCCTTGCCGGCGTCGTAGGTGGTCGGATAGTCGGGGATGGCCGGGGCGTCCGGGGCCGCGCCGAGTTCGGTGAGGCGGTTGCTGAAGCCGCGTGCCGCGCGGCCCGAAATGGCGCGGGTCAGCGTGGTCGGGCGAGCGGGTTGTGCCGAGAAGGCGGCGCGGTAGGCCGCGTCGGCCGCGGATTCCGTGCAGGCGACAAACGCCGTGCCCATTTGCGCGGCCTGGGCGCCGAGTGCCAGCACCGCTGCAATGCCCGCACCGTCCATGATGCCGCCGGCGGCGATCACGGGCAGGCGCGTGTGCCGGGCCAGGACGCGCACGAGCGCCAATGTGCCGAGACCTTCGTCGTAGCCGGCCGGATCAAAGACTCCGCGGTGGCCGCCGGCCTCGATGCCCTGCGCGACGATCGCGTCGATGCCCGCGGCTTCGATCCGCCGCGCCTCCTGCAACGACGTGGCGCTGGCCAGCAGCACGATGCCCGCCGCATGCAGCGCATCGATCGTCTGCTGCGCGGGCAGGCCGAAGTGGAAGCTCACCACCGCCGGCTTCTCTTCGAGCAACATCCGGAACATGGCGTCGTCGCCGACAAAGGTCTTGTAGATTTCGCGCAGGCTTGCCGGAGGCGTCGCGCCGTACTCGGCGAAGCGCGGTGCCAGGTAGTCGAGCCACGCCCGCTCGCGCGCGGCATTGGCTACCGCGGGGACGTGGCAGAACACGTTGATGTTGAATGGCTTGCCGGTTAGCGCGCGGGTCTCGCGAATGGCCTTGCGCGCGGCGTCGGCGTCCATGGCGCCGACGCCGAGCGAGCCGAGCCCGCCCGCCTCCGACACGGCAGCCGCCATGGCCGGGGTGCTGACGCCGGCCATCGGCGCCTGGATGATCGGCGTGGCGATACCGAGCAGCGCAAGCAGCCTGCGGCCATTGCCGGAACGTGTTGTGGTGTCCATGACGGTGATTCTCTGTTGTAGGTCGGGTGATGGGTGCAGAGCCTGCGCGCCGGTCGTTGCCGGCTCAGGTATGGCGCAACTCGCGCACGAACGCTTCGTAGGCCGAGGTCGTGAAGCCGGCGCGCTTGACCAGGAAGGTGTGCGCGTAGCGGACGGGTACGGTCTGGAGTTCGTGGGCATGGGGGTACATCGCCAGCAGCGAACGCGGCACGATCGCCACGGCCGATCCCGCGCTGACGTAGGCCAGGATCGCGTGATACGACGGCAGTTCCACTACCGACAGCCTGCGGCGCAAATCTTCGCCGCCTTGCTCGAGCCAGTCTTCGGCGCAGCGGCGATAGGTGCAGCCCTTCGAGAACGCCGCAAGATGACGCAGTGTCACGTCCTGCGGGCCGCGTGCCTTCGGGTGGGTGCCGGGCAGGACCAGGACTAGCTCTTCGGTCCGCAGGAAGATGCCTTCCAGCCCTTCGCCAAGCTCCGCCATGTCGACGTAGGACGGCGCGCCGGTACCCGGGTGGGCGACGGCCGCGCAGTCCAGGCGGTGGCTCAGCACGGCATCGACCAGGTAGCCCGTGGTACCCGTGGCCAGGTTCAGCTCCACGTCCGGCCACGCGGCATGGAAACGGCCCAGCGGCGCGGGCAGGAAGGTCGCCGCGGAACTCTCCATGGCGCCGACACGCAGCGTGCCGCTCGGCGCGCTCAGGCGCATGGATTGCCGTGCTTCCTCGGCCAGCGCCAGCATCTGCTCCGCATAGCCGAGCAGGCGGTGTCCTTCCGGCGTCAGGAGCATCTTCCGGCTGTCGCGCTGGAACAGGGTGACGCCAAGGCTCTCCTCCAGCTGCTTGACGCGGGTGGTGACATTCGACTGGACGCGCTCAAGCGCCCGGGCCGCCCTGGTGATGCTCTGTTCGCGCGCGACGGCCCGAAAGATTTCCAGTTCTGCGAGTTCCACGTTCTCCGACGGCACGCTTTATCGTGTCGTTCTCAAAATCAGAATGAAAGTATTTTTAGTATTGTGAATTGAGAACTATATGTCAAGCACGAAACAGTAACGCGCACCGGCAATCCGCCTCGGCTGCCTTTCTTGTATGCGCCTGTATCAGCGCGGTGGCGTGATACAGCTTCTGACAGAAGGACACCCCGCACGCTACAGGCGAGATACGCCGGTCACCTTAAATACGTTCCGTGGCAGGCAGCGAACGACAACAAGCGGTTTCGCAGCGGCCCGACTATCGAAGCAATCTCCTAAGGAAGCCGATCATGCGTACCCAACTTATCCAGCGTCTTGCTCTCGCCGCCACGCTCGTCGCCGCCGCAGCCGGCGCCCGGGCCGCCGGACTGTCCTAGCAGGGCGCCGCCGACCCGTACACGTCGGGATCCCGGTCGGTGCAATCGGCACCGAGCCCCTACACCGATGGCGCGCGCGACGTGCTGTCCCCGCGCGACCCTTACGGCGAGGGGGCCCGCACCGTGCAGGACCAGCGCGAACCCTATACCGACGGGGCGCGCACGCTCGCCGGCATGGACCGCAGCGGAGTCTCCGCGCCGCCGGCCCGCCAGGCCGACCCGTACCTGGATGGCGCCTACGCCTGATCGTGGCCCGGGTCCGGCGGGCGATCACGGCACGCGGCGATCTAGCGCGACGGATTGCCGCTTGCCGGAAGCAACCCGCGTCAACCGCGTGCAACGGATGAACTGTTACCTCCCGCCAGCGTTGCACTGTGGCCCCTGCCTCAGTCTGTCCGATACCAGGAGAACAGCATGTCCCTCATCCACGCCCGCAACATTGCCCGCCACGTCATTTCGATTGCCGCCATGGTCGGCGCCGCAAGCGGCATGCAGGCGGTGCACGCCGCAACGCTCGACTTCCAGGCGGCCGATGCCGCTGCAATGACCGCAGCAGTCCGCGCGAACCGCGATCCGTTCACCAGCGGGAGCCGCGCTGCCGCGCCCCAACCGTTCCTCGACGGCGCGCGGCAGGCTGATGGCGCCATGCTGGCGCGCATCAGCAACCGCGATGGCTACGTTGCTGACGCGTCAATCGCGCTGGCCGGCTCCAGCGCGGCCCTGGCCCGCATCAGCAATCGAGACGGCTATGTCGCGTGAGCGCGCGACACGACGGCAAGACCTGAAACATCGCAACACACGAACTCGACACACACATGACAAGCGCTGAGGATTCCATCATGACCAAGATCGAAAACGTCCTGTACACCGGCAGGACCCACACCACGGGCGGACGCGACGGCGCGTCGCGCAGCAGCGACGGGCGCCTGGATATCCGGCTATCGCCTCCCGGCAGTACCGGCAGCGGCACGAACCCCGAGCAGCTGTTCGCCGCGGGCTGGTCCGCCTGCTTTATCGGCGCAATGGGAAAGGCAGCAAGCGCGCTGAAGGTCAGGCTTCCGTCCGACGTGGCCGTCGATGCCGAAGTGGATCTTGGCATGACCGGCGACGCCTACTTCCTGCAGGCGCGGCTCCATGTCAGCCTGCCGGGGATTCCCGCGGACACTGCCCAAGCACTGGTGGAGAAGGCGCACCAGACCTGCCCATACTCCAAGGCGACACGCGGCAACATCGATGTCGTGATCAACGTCGCCTGAACCGCAAGGGGCGCGGACAGGCGCGCCTGGTGGCCACCGTGGACCGCCTCCGGGCTGCCGGCTCGCCACAAACGGCGTCTTACCGCGGAGTTCCCTCGCGCGGGGACGGCGTGCAAGGCACGGCCGTTCCGCTTTCAAGGCAACCGAGGCCTGCCAGCGTGGCTTCCACGGCCTGCTCCAGCGGCGTATGCGGTTCGCCACCGGGCATGCGGCCACCGCGCATGCGCACCGGCACGCGCCACAGGTAGCGCATCTCCTGCATTTCGCGGAACGTGGCGACGAAGGGCGCGGCGGCCCACAGCAGCCACCACGGAAACGGCCGAACCGTCGGCAACTGGCCGCCGCGGCGCGCCACCGCGCGCTGGATCGCCCCGATCATCTCCGTGCCGTCCGCGTCCCAGTGTCCGGCGAGGTGGTACACGGCGAAGGGCGGCAGTGACGCCGCCTGCTCCAGCAGCCCGACCATCGCGCTTGCCACGTCGGGCAGGTAGGCCCACTGGTGTCCCACGCCTGGCGCGCCGGGATAGCGGATGGTTTTCACCGCCTGGCCCGGCCGCACCAGCGCCTGGGAGAACCAGTTATTGCCGGCCCGGGGGCCGAAGAAGTCGCCCGCGCGCACGATGATGACGTGCATGCCGCGCTTGGCCGCTTCGCGCAGGCGTTGCTCCATCTCCACGCGGATGGCGCCCTTGCGCGTGGCGGGATGCTGGGGCGCATCTTCCACCGGCTCGGGCAGGGCGTCCGGGCCGAAGTTGTAGACCGTGCCAGGCAGCACAACCGTGGCGCCCGTCGCGCTGGCGGCGGCAATGGTGTGGTCGAGCATCGGCAGCACGAGCTCGGCCCAGCGCCTGTACCCGGGCGGGTTCACCGCGTGGACGATCACGCCGCAGCCCTGCGCGGCGGACAGTACGTCCTGCCGCTGCATGGCGTCTCCCGCCACCCATTCAATCGCGCCTGGCGGCGCGCCGGCCGGCGCCCCGCCCCGCCGCAGCGCGCGCACCCGCCATCCCGCCGCGACCAGCTGGCGCGCGACTTCCGAGCCGATGCCGCCAGTTGCGCCGAGAACCAGCGCGCGTTTTCCGTTTGCCATGATCGTCACTCCACACATTCACCTTTGCATGGAGGCATTGTGAAAGCTGCTACGGATAAATGGAATTGGATAAGATCGTTGAGACGCTATACATTTACGTATGACATCGAAGATCAGCTGGGAACTCTACCGGAGCCTGCTGGGCGTGCTGCGCACTGGCTCGCTTTCCGGCGCGGCTCGGGAGCTGGGGCTGTCGCAGCCCACCGTCGGCCGGCATATCGATTCGCTCGAGCAGGAACTGGGCGTCACCCTGTTCACACGCTCGCAGTCGGGCCTGCTGCCGACCGAAGCCGCGCTGGTACTGCGCGACCATGCCGAGGCCATGGAGAGCACGGCCGCGGCCATTGAACGCGCGGTCACGGGAGCGGGCGGCGAGGTAGCCGGAACCGTGCGCATTTCGGCCAGCGAGGTCGTCGGCATCGAGGTGCTGCCACCGGTGCTGGCATCGCTGCGCGCGCGGCATCCGGAGCTCGTGATCGAGCTCGTGCTGAGCAGCCGCATCCATGACCTGTTGCGCCGCGAAGCCGACGTCGCGGTGCGCATGCAGCGCCCGGTACAGGAGCAGCTCGTGGCGCGCCGCGTCGGCGCCATCGAAGTGGGCCTGTTTGCGCATGAGGACTACCTGGCGCGCCACGGTGTGCCGCGCGACGCGGACGCGCTGCGCAGCCATGCATTGATCGGCTACGACCAGACCACGCCGTTCATTCGCGAGGCGGTGCGTGCGCTGCCATGGCCGGAGCGCGCCGCGTTCGCACTGCGTGCCGACAGCGATGTCGCGCAACTGTCGCTGATCCGCGCCGGCGCGGGCATCGGCATGTGCCAGGCCCGCGTAGCGGCCAGACAGCCAGCGCTGCGCAGGATCCTGCCACGGAAATTCTCGATACAGCTCGAGACCTGGATCACCATGCACGAGAACCTGCGCCACAGCATTGCGTGCCGCACGGTATTCGATGCACTGGTCGAAGGCCTCGGCGCTTACATCGCCGCGCGTTAGGTGCGCCTGCCGCGGCCGGCACTCCGCTGCTTGCGGTTGAATGAATTGGCCAACGGCTATTCCCTATTCGTCGAACGGCTGCTTGCCCAGCACGCTGACCACATGATCGACAAAGCATGTGATGCGCGACGCCAGCGCCGTGTTGCGGTAGTAGACCGCGTTGATCGGCTGCCGCACATCCAGCGTCTGCCTGCCAAACAGCGGCACCAGCCGGCCGCTCTGGCGATCGTCGCGCGTCATGAAGTCCGACAGGCACACGATACCCAGCCCGGCCAGCGCCAGGCTCCTGAGCGTTTCGCCGCTGGATGAGCCGATGGCGGGCTTGATGTGCACGATGCTGCCGTCATCGTCGCGCAGCGGCCAGTCATTGAGGGAATCGGGCTGGCTGAAACCGAGCAGCGCATGTTGCGCGAGCTGGGCCGCCCGGGTCGGCGTGCCGTGGCGCTTCAGGTATTCGGGGCTGGCCAGCACACGCACGCGGCTGGTGCCGATCGGCCGCGCATGCAGCGTCGAGTCCTTGAGCGAGCCGATGCGGAAGGCGACGTCGGTCCGTCTCTCGATCAGGTCGATGATGCCTTCGGTCGAGTGCAGTTCCAGTTCCACCTCGGGGAAGCGTTCGCGGAATCCATCCACCAGCGGCACCAGCACATGGAGCATGAACGGCGTCGCCGCATCGACGCGCAGGCGGCCCACGGGCCGCATGCGGCGTGCCGCCATCTGCTCTTCCGCTTCGTCGACCATGGCGAGGATGGCGCGCGCATGGGCCAGGAACGAAGCGCCTTCCTCGGTCAACTCCAGGCGCCGCGTGGTTCGGCGCAGCAGCGTGGTCTGCAGCTTTTCTTCGAGGCGGCTCAGCGTGCGGCTGGTCGCCGACACCGTCAGGTCCAGCTGTTCGGCCGCCGCCGTGATCGAGCCCGTATCCACGACGGCCGCAAAGGCCAGCAGTTCGTCGATGGTCGTTTTCATTGTTGATTTCAAATCAAATGAATTTGACTTATACACGGCTTAATTTGCAAATGTAAAGCCGGCAAACTGCCTCCATTGCAAGTTTTCTCTTGCCCCTGTACCAGGAGTTATCCCATGAGCATTCCTTCGTTCGGTGTCGGTACGTTCCGCCTGACCGGCCAGGCCGCTGTCGATTCCGTGCGCAACGCACTGGACGTGGGCTACCGTGCCGTCGATACCGCGCAGATCTACGGCAACGAGGCCGATGTTGGCCAGGCCATTGCCGACAGCGGCGTGCAGCGCGACGCGCTGTTCCTCACCACCAAGATCTGGACCGCCCACTACGCTGCCGACAAGCTGGTGCCGAGCCTGCGCGAGAGCCTGGACAAGCTGCGCACCGACCATGTCGACCTGACGCTGATCCACTGGCCGGCCCCGGGCAACGGCGTGCCGCTGCGCGAGACCATGGAAGCGCTGGCCGCGGCGAAGTCGCTGGGCCTGACGCGCCAGATCGGCATCTCGAACTTCAATATCGACCTGACCCGGCAGGCCATCGACGTGGTCGGCAAGGGCGAGATCGCGACCAACCAGATCGAGCTGAGCCCGTACCTGCAGAGCCGCAAGCTCGCCGCGTTCCTGCAGGAACAGGGCATCGCCGTGACCTCGTACATGACGCTGGCCTACGGCAAGGTGCTGAAGGATCCGGTCCTCGCAGGCATTGCGGCGAAGCACGGAGCCACCGCGGCGCAAGTGGCGCTGGCCTGGGCGCTGCAGCTTGGCTACGCGGTGATTCCTTCTTCGACGAAGCGCGAGAACCTGGCCGGCAACCTGCTGGCGCGCGACCTGAAGCTCGATGCCAATGACATGGCGCAGATCGCCGCGCTCGAACGCAACGGCCGCGAGGTCAGCCCCGAGGGCCTGGCCCCGGTGTGGGACTGAGGGAGGCGATGATGTCCACGATCCCCATGAACTCCAATGCGCGCCACCCTCTGTTCGAGCCCCATTCGCTCGGCAACCTGACGCTGCCGAACCGCATCGTGATGCCGCCGATGACGCGCTCGCGCGCCAGCCAGCCCGGCGACGTGCCCAATGCGCTGATGGCCGAGTATTACGCACAGCGTGCCGGGGCCGGCCTGATCGTCAGCGAGGGCACCTGGGTTTCGCCGCTCGGCAAGGGCTATGCATGGACGCCGGGCATCCATACGCCGGCGCAGGTCGAAGGCTGGCGCAAGGTGACCAGCGCCGTGCATGCGGCGGGCGGACGCATCTTCGCGCAGCTCTGGCACGTGGGACGGCTAAGCCATGTCAGCCTGCTTGACGGACAAGCGCCGGTGTCCTCGTCGGCGATCCAGGCGAATGGCGTCAATGTGTTCGTGTCCGGGCAGGACGGCACGCCCGGGTTCGTGCAGGCATCCCAGCCGCGTGCGCTGACGGTCGAAGACATCCACGGCATCGTCGATGAATTCCGCCAGGCCGCGCGCAACGCGATGGCCGCGGGGTTCGACGGTGTCGAACTGCATGCGGCCAACGGCTACCTGGTCAACCAGTTCATTGATTCGGGGGCCAACGACCGCACCGATGAATATGGTGGCCCGCTCGAAAACCGCCTGCGCTTCCTGCGTGAAGTGGCGCAGGCGCTGATCGAAGGCACCGGCAGGAAGGAGCGCGTGGGCATCCGCCTGGCGCCGCTGACCACGCTCAACGGCTGCGTCGACGCCGATCCGGAGACCACCTATACCGCTGCCGCGAGGGTGCTCGGCGAGATCGGCGTGGGCTATATCCATATCGCCGAAGCCGACTGGGACGACGCGCCGTACATGCCCGTCGCCTTCAAGCAGCGGCTGCGCCAGGTCTATCCGGGCACGCTGATCTACGCGGGCCAGTACACCGCGGAACGCGCGCAGGCCGCGCTGGACGAGGGCTGGGCCGACCTGATTGCGTTCGGCCGTCCGTTCGTCGCCAACCCCGACCTGCCGGAGCGCCTGCGCACCGGCGCCACGCTGACCCCGCATGACCGCGACACGCTGTTTGGCGGCGATGCGCGCGGCCTGACCGACTATCCGCGCTTGAGCGCCAAGGCAGCCTGAGATGACCAGCCAGATTCAACCCGGCAAGCCGCCGTTCGCCGGCCGCAGCTTCCGCGTCGACTACGACGGACTGTCCGCGCACAACACCTATGCCGATGATGGCCAGTCGATCCGCTATGCGATCGTCTCCGGCCCGTATGCGGGCGCCAGTGGTGAATCGCGCTGCGAATGGCGCGAGATCGCCGAAGGCGTCTATGCGATCTCGTGGCAGGAAGCCGACGGCGCGACCGTGGTCCATGTCGACGACTTCATTCACGGTAGGTCCATGGCGTTCTTCACGGCGTCCGACCAGACGTTCTACCGGATGCAGGGACCTTTGACGGCACTGGCGGGCACCGACGCCTGAGCCGCGCTTCACGATCCATTCAAGGCAACCATGCGAATTTCCACACCGACGAAAATCGGCTTCGGTACAGCGCCGCTCGGCAATATGTACCGCGACATCCCCGAGCAGGAGGCGCTCGACACCGTCGACGCCGCCTGGCAGCAAGGCATCCGCTACTTCGACGCCGCGCCGCTCTATGGCGCGGGACTGGCCGAGATCCGGCTTGGCAACGCCTTGCAGCAGCGCCCTCGCGACGCCTACGTGCTCAGCACCAAGGTCGGCCGGCTGGTACTCGACGAGACCGAGGACACCGCCAGCCGCGACCTGGGCGAGAAGGGCGGCCTGTTCGAACACGGCCTGCCCAACAAGATCGTCTACGACTACAGCGCCGATGGCACGCTGCGCGCGATCGAAGCCAGCCTGAAGCGGCTGAAGACCGACCGGCTCGATATCGCCTGGATCCACGACCCGGCCAAGGACTTTCACGGCGATGCCTGGCGCGACGTGTTCCAGACAGCAATGACCGGTGCCGCCGCAGCGCTGACCCGCTTGCGCGAAGAGGGCGTGATCAAGGCCTGGGGCCTTGGCGTCAATCGCGTGGAGCCCTGCGAAATGGCGCTGCAACAGGCCGACCCGGATGGCTTCCTGATCGCCGGCCGCTATACGCTGCTCGACCACGCCGACGCGCTGCGCGAACTGATGCCTGCTTGCGTGGACCGAGGCGCGGGCATCGTGGTGGGCGGCCCGTATAACTCCGGCATCCTCGCCGGCGGCGAGCACTACGAATACCAGAAGGCGACGCCGGAGATCCTGGCGCGGGTCGAGGCGCTGCGCCGGCTGTGCGCGCAGTTTGGCGTCGATATCCGCGCCGCCGCGCTGCAGTTCTCGCTGGCGCATCCCGCCGTGGCGGCGGTCATCCCCGGCGCAAGCCGGCCCGAGCGCATCGCCGGCAACCTGGCGCTGGCGCAAGCGGACATCCCGCCCTCGTTCTGGCAGGCACTGCGTGAACAGAACCTGGTCGCCGCCGCAGCGCCGTTGCCTGGCCTGGCATAGCGGTACCCAAGCCCGGGCTGTCACGCCGGGGCTTTTGCATTCGACATTTCATCTTGCCGCGAAGCTTCTTCGCGCGGGACGGTGCAAAGATTCGTCATGCGTTGTCGCTGCCCACGCCCTGTCGGCGCGGGTGGCTGTTCCGACAACCGCCGAATCCGCTCCGCCATGATGCCCGCCGACCCGCTGCAAGCTGTCACCCATCCCGATCCCTATCCCTACTACCGCGCGCTGGCGGCGCAGCGGCCGTTCGGCTTCGATGAACGGCTGGGGCAATGGGTTGCCGCAGGGCCGGCTGAAGTCGCCGCCGTGCTGGCGCATGCCGATTGCCGCGTGCGTCCGGCGGCGCAGCCCGTGCCGGCCGCACTGGCCGGCACCGCGGCCGGCGAGCTGTTCGGGCGCCTGATCCGCATGAACGATGGCGCGGCCCATGCGCCGCTCAAGGCCATCTTGCTGCAACAGATGGCGGCCATCGACACCGATGCCGCCATGGCGCGTGCGGCCACGCTGGCCGTCGCGCTCGATGCGGTGCCCGCCATGGCGCCCGAGACCGGCGACGCCGTCAACCGCTGGATGTTCACGCTGCCCGTCGTCACCGTGGCCGACCTGCTCGGCTTGCCGGTGCGCGCAGGCACCGATGCCATGGCCGTGGCATCGCGCGTGGCCGCCTACGCCGCAGCGCAGTCGCCGCTAGCCACGGCTGATGATGTCGCGGTCGGTGCCGGCGCGGCACGCTGGCTCGGGCAATGGCTGCAGGCCGCCATGGATGCGCCATCGCGAACCGATACGCCGGGCTTGCTGCCGGCGCTGCGACAGGCCGCCCAAGGCGAAGGCATCGCCCCAGAAGCCGTAGCTGCCAATGCCATCGGCCTGATGGTCCAGGCGTGCGAGGCCACGGCCGGGCTGGCGGGCAACATGCTGCTTCGCCTGGGCCGCATCGGCACGGCCGTGGGCAACCTGCCTGAACTGGCTGCGCGCGTGGCACGAGACGATCCTCCTGTGCAAAATACACGCCGCTTCCTGGCGGCTGACGCGCAACTGTGCGGCGTGCCGGTCAAGGCGGCCGATGCCGTGCTCGTGCTGCTTGCTGCGGCCGCTTGCACAACGCCTGGCGATGCCGGTGGCCGAGCTTGGACGTTCGGCTGGGGCCGCCACGCCTGCCCCGGCGACACGCTGGCACGGGCGCTTGCGGCGGCGACGGTCGACGTCCTGCTCGCGCGGGGCGCGCAACCGGCCGCGCTGGCGCGGGCGTTCCGCTACCGGCCTTCGCACAACGCGCGCATTCCGCATTTCGTTTGAAGCCGGGGATGTTCCCGATCCCCTGATTCGCCGATCCCCGATCCCCCGAGCCCTTCCACAGAGAGACCTCCGCCATGATCGCCGTCATTTTCGAAGTCGAGCCGGCACCGGGCCGCAAGGACACCTATCTCGACATCGCCGCGAAGCTGCGGCCCACGCTGGAGGCCATCGACGGCTTTATCTCGGTCGAGCGCTTCCAGAGCCTGACCACGCCGGGCAAGATCCTGTCGCTGTCGTTCTTCCGCGATGAGGCGGCGGTCATGGCATGGCGCAATACCGAGGAGCACCGCCAGGCCCAGGCGGCGGGGCGCGGCGGGGTGTTTTCGGGCTACCGGCTGCGCGTGGCGCAGGTGCTGCGCGACTACGGGCTCGACGAGCGCGAGCAGGCGCCGGCCGACAGCCGCGCGGTCCATGACCACGCTGCACGCTGACCGGGGAGCGCGTATGTCGATGTCCCTGCCTGTTGCCGAGATGGCCTTTATCGGCCTCACCTTCCTGTTGGCCGGCTTCGTGAAAGGCGTGGTCGGCCTGGGCCTGCCGACCGTGGCCGTGGGCCTGCTGGGCCTGGTGATGCCGCCGGCGCAGGCCGCGGCGCTGCTGGTGGCGCCGTCGATGGTGACCAACGTGGTGCAGCTGTTCAGCGGCCCGCGCTTCGGGCAGTTGCTGCGCCGGCTGTGGCCGATGCTGGTGGCGATCTGCGCCGGGACCTGGTTGTGCGCCGCGCTGGTGCCGGCGCACATGATGACGCATGCCACTGCGGCGCTGGGCGTGGCGCTGCTGCTGTATGCGCTGGTCGGGCTGGCCTCGGCAAGGCTCCATGTGCCGCCGCGCGCGCAGCGGTGGCTCGGGCCGCTGGCCGGGTTTGTCACGGGGGCCATCACCGCGGTGACGGGCGTGTTCGTGATCCCGGCCGTGCCTTATCTGCAAGGCCTGGGGCTCGACAAGGAGAGCATGGTGCAGGCGCTGGGCCTGTCGTTCACCGTTTCCACCCTCGCGCTGGCGATCAGTCTTGCCATGGGCGGTTCGTTGCTCCACCTGCCCGTGCTGGGCGCTTCAGTGCTGGCGCTGGTGCCGGCGCTCGGCGGCATGTTCATCGGCCAGTGGCTGCGCAATCGCATCAGCGCCGAGCGCTTCCGCCGCCTGTTCTTCTGCGGCCTGCTGGGGCTCGGCGGCGAGCTGGCGTTGCGCGGCCTGTGAAGTCCCGGCCCGTGTTCGCGGGTGACATCAAAGCCTGACACAATCGACCCGTCAACGGAATCCGGACGGGAGGCCAGTCACATGGGACGCCGCGGCCGCAGCACGGCAACGCTATGGAAGTCGCTGGGCAAGACCGCCACGCGCCAGGCGCGGCGCATGGGGCGCGAGATGACCCGGGCGCTGAACAAGACGGTGACGCAGCCGATGACCGATGCCATCGTGCGCAACGCCGTGAAGCAGTCTTCGGCCGTCGCCAAGGCCACGCAGCGCGCGTTGTCGGGCGTGGCATCGCCCGTGCCGGAACCGCAGAGCCGTGGCAGCGGGCGCTGGGAGGCCGGCACCGCTGGCGTGGGCCCGCTCGCGCAGCGCCACTACCGGATCTTCATTCCCGCAGGCCTGTCGGCGCGGCGACGCGCGCCCATGCTGGTGCTGCTGCACGGCTGCGGCCAGGACGCAGCCAGCTTTGCCGCGGTCACGCGAGCGGCCGTGGCGGCCCGCGAGGCGGGCTGCGTGGTGCTGTTGCCCGAGCAGTCGTCGCAGGCCAACGCGCAACGCTGCTGGAACTGGTTCCGTCCCGGCACGCGCGGCGCCGCCGAGGCAGCGCTGCTGATGGCCATGATCGACCAGGTCTGCGAGCGCTATCCGGTGCGCCCGGAGCGCGTCAGCATGATGGGCCTGTCCGCCGGCGGCGCCATGGCGATGATGCTGGGCCTGCGCTACCCGCAGCGGTTTATCGCCATCGGCTCGCATTCGGGGGCGGTCCCCTACAGTGCCGGCAACGCGGCCCAGGCTGCCGCGGCCATGCGCGGCAGCCGCGTGCCCGACGCCGCGGCGCGCCAGGCCATGCGCCTGTGGCTGGCCGGCCGACGCCTGCCGCCCTTGTTGCTGTTGCATGGCGATGCGGATGCAGTGGTGACTTTCGACAATGCCATGACCGCCGCGCGCTTGTGGCTGGACCTGTTGCCTGAACCGTCGGGGCAACTGGCCGTGCCGCCCGCGCGCCGCGTGCAGCGCGGGCAGCGGCTGCCGGCCGAGGTGTCCGACTGGATCGTCGAAGGCGAGACCTGCGTGCGGCTCGTCAGGATCGAGGGCCTCGGGCATGCATGGAGCGGCGGGCCGGCGGCACAGGCGTTCTCGGACCCGCGCGGGCCCGATGCGCTGAAGATTGCATTGCGCTTCTTCGCTGACCGATGACCGTGCTGGTGCGGCCACGCCGGCAATCGCTTATTCCAGCTTGCCGGGCTCGATCACGACATCGCTGACCGGGCAGGCGACGCAAGGCAGGATCCAGCCGTCATCCTTTTCATCCGGGCTCAGCCCCGGCCATTCGATGCGATAGCGGATGGCGCCCGCGTGCAGCCGGCTGGCGCACGCGCGACACGTGCCGTTGCGGCAGGAGTTGGGCAGCGCCAGGCCGTCGAGCAGCGCGGCCTCGAGCAGGCTCAGGCCGGCTGGCGCGGCAAAGGTGACCCCGGCGGGCAGCACGCGCGCGGTGAACTCGGCCTGCTCGTCCACCGGGACGTTGCCGGCTTCAGCCCGGGTCGCTGTCATCGTCGGTCTGCGGAAATTGTGCCCGCCCGTGCGTGGCGTCACGCAAGGCCGTCAGCGCCGCATCGCGCTGCGTGGCGGGCAGGCGTATCACCAGCCGCGCGAGCGCGCCGTAGGCGGTGTCGGCCAACGTGCAGCCGTCCTGCGCGTCCAGCCAGCGGCGCACGCGCGGCTCGTCGGCGTAGTCGACTTCCACCGTCAGTTCGGCGTAGGGAATGCGCTCGATCCGTTCCGCGGACTTCAGCGCCGCGGCAATCGCATCGGTGTAGGCGCGCACCAGCCCGCCGGCACCGAGCTTGACGCCGCCGTAGTAGCGCACCACGGCCGCCAGCACGCCGTCCAGGTCATGGTGGCGCAACACCTCCAGGATCGGCCGTCCTGCCGTGCCGGAGGGTTCGCCGTCATCCGACATGCCCGATTGCCCGCCGGCCAGCAGCGCCCAGCACACATGCGTGGCGGTCGGATGCTGCGCGCGCAGCGACTGCAGCACGGCCATGGCGGCGTCGCGGTCCGGGACGGGAATCGCCAGGGCAAGGAAGCGGCTCTTGCGGATCTCGAGTTCGGCTTCGACCTGGGCGGCGAGGGTATAGGTGGGCAAGCGGAATCTGCGTGGAACGGAAAGTCCGGAAGTTTACCGCAGCCAGCCATGGGGCCGGGCCGCGGCGGCCCTGTGGTTCATCGTCAACTTCCTGTCACATAGAGGCCATAGGATGCGCAGCGACCAGGGCGCGGCTGTCGCGCCATGTCTTATTTCTATGACAAGCGGATGGTGTCACTGGATGCGCCACCGCCTCCTTCTCCGGAAAAGACAACACCATGTTCGACAAACCTGATGCCTCGCGCCGCAAAGCGCTGAAATTCCTTGCTGGCGCGCCGATGCTGCCGCTGGGCCTGGCTTCGGCCGGCCTGCTGGTGGGTTGTGGCGGTAGTGACGACGCCATTGCCGCGCCGGCCGAGATCACGCCCGCACCTGGCCCCAGCGCCACGTTCACCACGGCCGAGTTCACCGGCATGAGCGCGCCGACGCTGGCGGATCCGGCCGCCATGGCGACCACCACCGTCGGGTCGGGCCTGAAGGTCAATTTCAGCGATGGCAGCAGCCGCACCTTCAAGCTGGCCTACCAGCCGTTCTTCGTGACCGGCGACTTGGTGCCGGACGGCAATGGCGGCACTATCCTGGCCGGCGGCTACTACGACATCAACAACCAGCCGATCCGCGACACCTCGGTGGCCGGCAAGGAGCGCCAGTTCTTCTCCGACTCGCCCGACGGCACCTCGCTGCTCAAGATCGAAGGCGCGCGCGTCGCCGGCGTGAAGGGCAATCCGGTGTTCGCCGTGGTGCAGTTCGAGTACACCACGCGCGACCAGTCGGGCGCCGACACCTACGGCCGCCTGCCGTCGCCGATCGCCGTGCTGACGCTGGACCAGGACCCGGCCACCGGCAAGCTCACGCTGGTCAAGTACCACAACGTCGATACCTCGCCGGCGCACGGCCTGTGGATCACGTGCGGGGCCAGCCTGTCGCCGTGGAACACGCACCTGTCGAGCGAGGAGTACGAGCCGGACGCGTTCACAATCGCCGGCAACAGCCAGTTCAAGGCCTATAGCAAGAGCCTCTATGGCAGCGAGACCGCGGCCAATCCCTACCTTTACGGCCATCTGCCGGAGGTGACGGTCAACGCCGACGGCACGGGCTCCATCCGCAAGCACTACTGCCTGGGCCGCATCTCGCATGAGTTGGTGCAGGTCATGCCGGACAATCGCACCGTGCTGATGGGCGACGATGCCACCAACAGCGGCCTGTTCATGTTCGTGGCCGACAAGGAGAAGGATCTGTCGGCGGGCACGCTGTACGTGGCCAAGGTGGGCGCGGGCTTCTCGATCGACCCGTCCGCGGCCGGGGCCGACCTGACGTGGGTAAAGCTGGGTCACGCCACCAGCGCCGAGATCGAGGCGCTGGCCAAGGCGACCGCGCCGACCGACATCATGGATGTGGTGACCGCCGATCCGCTCGACAACAGCTACACCAAGATCTTCCTCGGCGGCAAGGCCAACTGGGTTCGCCTCAAGCTTGGCATGGAGAAAGCCGCGGCCTTCCTGGAAACCCACCGCTATGCCTACCTGAAGGGCGGCAGCATGGGCTTCACCAAGATGGAAGGCACCACGGTCAACATCAAGGACAAGGTCGCCTACTCCGCGCTGCAGAACGTGGTCGACTCGATGGTCCTGAACAACAGCAAGGGCTGGAATGCGCAGAGCGGCATCTCGGTCGACAAGGCGCTCAGCGCCGGCGCGGTGATGCAGCACAAGCTCGACGGTGGCCGCAAGGACCTGGACGGCGACGCCATCAGCAGCGAATGGGTGCCGGTGCACACCAAGGCGCTGATCGTGGGCACCGACATCGCCGGCGATGCGCTGGGCAACCTGGCCGATCCGGAAATGATCGCCAATCCGGACAACCTCAAGTTCTCGGAAAAGCTGCGCACGCTGTTCATCGGCGAAGACAGCGGCCAGCACGTGAACAACTTCCTGTGGGCCTACAACATCGACACGAAGAAGCTGTCGCGCCTGATGTCGGTGCCCGCCGGTGGCGAATCCACGGGCCTGCACGCGGTGGACGAGATCAACGGCTGGACCTACATCATGAGCAACTTCCAGCACGCCGGCGACTGGGGCAGCCTGCACGCCAAGGTCCAGGCCACGCTGGATCCGCTGGTGCGCGCCAACTACAAGGATCGCGCCGGCGCGGCGGTTGGCTACCTGACGGCTGACCTGTCGAGCATCAAGCTGGCCAAGGCCTGATTGCCAGTGCGATAGGAAGAGGAGGCGGGCTGCGGCCCGCCTCTTTTCTTTTGACGCGCTACAGAAGCACCATCGGGATTTCCCCAATCCTTTTCATCCTAAACCTGCGCGCATGACTGCCGATACTCCAACGGCAGACCATCAATAAAAGACATTCCAACACGGGGGAGAACAGCAATGTCGCAGGCAAATCTGACCATCCGGGCCCGCCTGGGCGCAACGTTCGGGCTGGTTGTGCTGTTGGCGGGTGCCGCCATCGGCACGGGCGTGGCGCAGCTGGGGGGCAGCGACGCGGCGCGCTACACCATGCTGGGCCTGGGCCTGGCCGCGCTGGCCGCGGCCGTGGCCGGTGCTTTCTGGCTGGCCGCCGGGATCGAGCGCCCGCTGGCCGACGCCGTCTACATCGCCGAAACCGTGGCCGCCGGTGACCTCAGCCAGGACTTCGATACCGACCAGGGCGGCGCCTTCGGCCGGCTGCTCGGCGGCATGGGCAAGATGGAGGACATCCTGACGGACCTGGTGGGCCGGATCAAAAGCTCCACGGACTCGATTGCCGAGTCTTCGCGCCAGATCGCGGACGGCAACACGGATCTTTCCCAGCGCACCGAGGAACAGGCGGCCACGCTGCAGGAGACGGCGTCCAGCATGGGCAGCCTGACCGATATGGTCCGCCGCAATGCCGAGCGCGCGCACGCCGCCAACGACATCGCCGCCAATGCCTCGGAGATCGCCGAGCGTGGCGGGGTGGTGGTCAGTGACGTGGTGCAGACCATGCAGGCCATCAGCGCCAGCTCGAACAAGGTGGTCGAGATTATCCAGGTCATCGAAGGCATTGCCTTCCAGACCAACATCCTGGCTCTCAATGCCGCCGTGGAAGCGGCGCGTGCGGGCGAGCAGGGCCGCGGCTTCGCCGTGGTGGCTGGCGAGGTGCGCACGCTGGCCCAGCGCAGCGCCACCGCCGCCAAGGAAATCCGCGTGCTGATCGGTGATTCCGCCAGGCAGGTCGAAGGCGGCGCGGTGCTGGTGGACAAGGCCGGGCAGACCATGGAAGAGATCCAGCAGGCCGTGCGCAGCGTCGCGGGCATCCTGGGCGAGATCTCGGTGGCCTCGCGCGACCAGAGCAGCAGCATCGAGCAGGTCAACCAGGCCGTGGCGCAGATGGATACCGTCACGCAGCAGAACGCAGCGCTGGTGGAGCAGGCCGCCGCCGCGTCGGCATCGCTGGCGGACCAGGCCCATCAGCTCCAGGGCGTGGTAGGCGAGTTCAAGCTGTAAGCACGCCAGACCGGATCGCGCCGGGCATTGCACCGGCCTTGCTATCCGCAGTAACCTCTGCGCCATGCGGCAGGCACATGCTGCCGCTTGCCCCCACCTCAGAGGAGACTGCCATGCCGTGCCGACGCCGGTTTCTTGGATACCTGCCGCTCGCCTTGTCCGGCGGCGTGGCCGTCACCGGACTGCTCGGCAGCCGGCCTGCCCGCGCGGCCTTGCTGGGCGAGCGGGATCCACAGGCACAGAAGCTCGGCTACAAGACCGACACTGCCAAGGTCGATACGAAGCTGTATCCCGGACACAAGACCAGCCAGACCTGCGCCAACTGCCAGCTCTACCAGGGCGACACGGGCAGCACCGCCGGCGGCTGCGTCCTGTTCGGCGACAAGGAAGTGGCGGCGGCCGGCTGGTGCAGCGCCTGGTCGCAGGGCTGATTGCCCGCGCCCAGCTGCATAGTCCGCATCGTCCATCCAATCGCCGCGATGATCGCGCAGGAAGACCCATGACCCACGACCCCGATTCCCGCCGCATGGCGCCAGCCACGGAACGCAATCGCGAGCCGATCCTCGCCGTGCTGCGCAAGGTCCTGCCGGCCAACGGCACGGTGCTGGAGATTGCCAGCGGCACCGGCCAGCACGCGGTCCACTTCGCCGCGGCGCTGCCGCGGCTGACCTGGCAGCCGAGCGACCCCGACGCCGCGGCGCGCGCGTCGATCGCCGGCTGGATCGCGCACACCGGCGTGGCCAATGTGCGTGCCCCGCTGGCGCTCGATGTCTGCGCGTCACCGTGGGGCATTGACGCGGCCGATGCCGTGGTCTGCATCAACATGATCCACATCTCCCCGTGGGCGGCGGCGCAGGCGCTGTTTGCCGGTGCCGGGAGGCTGCTCGGACCCGGTGGCGTGCTGGTCCTGTACGGCCCCTACCAGCGTGGCGGTGCGCATACCGCGCCGAGCAATGCCGCGTTCGACGCGCAGCTGCGGGCCACCAACCCCGACTGGGGCGTGCGCGACATGGAGGACGTGATCGCGCTGGGTGAAGCGCAGTGCATGCGCTGCGACGCGCCGGTGGCCATGCCGGCCAACAATTTCATGCTGGTGTTCCGTCGGTAGGCCGGCGCTTCAGCCGCATACCAGCATCACCGCGGTCTCTTCATGCTGAAGACGGGCACGCCGACAAGTTGTGCATAAGCAACTGCCTCGGCTTCGGACCGATGGGAATGGCAAGCCCCCCAGCGTCGGGTTGAAGTCAAGGTTGTCTGGGTGGGCGTCAGCATGAGCAGAATGGTCGCACGATTGTGCGTTGGGCTTTGACCTGACACAACTTCAGCACAGGCCATTCAACTAGAGTTGCGTTAAAGGCTCAGGTTTTCAACTGGCGTGGAGAATGTGGGATGGAGTTCAAGACGGTATTGGTGGACCTGACCGAAGATGAAGCGCGCGAGAACCGGCTTAATGCGGCGCTGACGCTGGCAAGCTGGTTCGACGGACGCGTGGTGGCGGTAACGGCCACGGGCCCGCTGCTGGACCCCTATCGCAGCGCAGGTGAAGAGACGCTGCGCTATCAGGCCATGCGTGCAGATTTGATTCGGCAGCTCGATGCCGCCGGGACCGAGGCGCTAGTCCATGCGGTGAGCCGATTCGGATCGAAGATCGATACCTCGCACAGGGTGATTGAGCAGGAAGCCGGATGGGCGCTGGCGAACGATGGCTTGACCAGTGACATCATCCTGCCTGCTTTACCGGGCGCTTCGGCCGCATTGTCTCCCTTGCTGGCGTCTGCGGCCGAGTACGCCATGGTCAATTCCGGAAAGCCGATCCTCGTTGTGCCGCCGGCGGCGACTATCGCGTTTGCAGGCACCGTAGTCGTTGCCTGGAACGGCAGGCGCGAAGCAGCCCGTGCTGTAGCCGACGCAATGCCGATGCTCAGACGCGCGGCTCGCGTCGTAGTGCAAGTAGTCGTCGGCCGGGGTAGCGCCTCGGAACATGGAGGCAGCGCGCTAATTCGATGGCTGGCCAGTCACGGCGTGCAAGCCACACTCCAGCTCGACGAGTCGTCATCTATTGCCGAATGCTTGCTTAAAGCGGTTCTCTTGGAGGAGGCAAGCCTTCTTGTCACCGGGGGCTATGGTCATTCCCGCATCGGCGAGATGCTCATGGGTGGCACCACGCGTACTTTGATACGAAATACGCCGGTACCATTGCTCATGTCGCATTAGCAAAGCGGCCGCGAGCAATGAATGAGGCCACGGACTAATATCATTTACCGGGGCCGGCGTTGATAGAACATGGGTCCGATAGCGGGGCTCTGATCAATGTGGCGCCGGTCTAGGGAGAACGTGCTCCATCGTTTGCGGGATGGTCTTCATCAGCGTTCAGCTACGGTCAGCCTTCGACTTCGCTGCGGACTAGCAGCACCGGCTTGGTGGTCTGCGCGAGGACGCCTTCTGACACGCTGCCCATCAGCAAACGCCTCATGCCACGCCGCCCGTGAGTTCCCAGAACGATCAAGTCCGCATTCCAGGTGTTGGCTTCGCTGACGATTCTCGAGGAGATCCAGTCCGGGGAGAGTGGCTTTTCATCTAATTTCGCTTTGCATCGGATACCGGCCGCCCCGAGACGGGCGGTCGCTTCCTCCAATGCCCTGCGGCCATGCGAAACCATCTTGTTGAGCAACTCCCTCGGGTCGAAATAGCCCGTCTCGAAGTAGATATCGCTGTCGTCGACCACGTACAGCACCCTGACTTCGGCGCTGGTGGCTCGGGCAACGGTGATGGCTTGGCTCAGCGCTAGGTCCGAGGAGCGGCTGCCGTCCACCGCAAGTAAGATGCGCTTATACACAAGATGCCTCCTAATTGAAATTGGCCGGGACTCCCGGGCTAAGATGCGCTGTAATGATCCTGGACATCATTCGTTACTGCCCCGCAAGGCAGGCACGTTGTATCAGCGGCAAGTGGCAACCGAAGTTCAATCACATCTCCCGATGCCTGTCGCGTGATCATGAATCCCGCGCGCCTTGCTATATTCAGCATGGCTAGATTGCCGGAAAGTACATCGCCTGAGAGGACCGCAGTTCCGCGTGTGCGAAGGTAGCTCACCAACTTGCCGACCAGCATCGTTCCCAAGCCACGGCCTTTGCAATCCGAACGCACGACTACGCCGAACTGCGCATCGATGTTGTCGGGATCCGTGACGACTCGTACCTCACCAACGATATAAGAGGCCCCGTGGGGGTCCTCCGCAATGGCTACAAAGGCCATCTCGCGCGCATAGTCGATCTGTGTCAGCCGTGCAAGCTGAGAGTGGCCAGGATCCTTGAATGTGGCGAAATAGCGTGCGTGAATGTCTTCTGCGGACAGGTGCATGAAGAACGCTTTGAGTGCCCCTTCGTCTTCAGGGCGGATGGGACGCACGAGCAGTGGTGCATCGCGCCACCGCACGTGCGACTCGAGCTCGCGGGGATATGGCACGATAGCAAGCGGAGCCCGTGCTTCGCCGCCAGTGGGCGTCAATGCGATGCGTGCATCCAACGCGATGACGCCCTCTGCGGAGGCCATCAGAGGATTGATGTCTAGCTCCACAATGTCTGCCATGTCGCAAACCATGCTGGACAGACGCATCAACGTGGAGATGACACCGTCGCGAGCTGCGGGGCCACAGCGCTCCAGGAGGAGAGCTACACGGGTGCGCTTCACTAAATCCTCAGCAAGAACATGATTCAAGGGCGGAAGCGCGAGAGCGTAGTCGTTGATCTGTGACACAGCCGTGCCGCCATGCCCGAATAGAATGATTGGGCCAAAGACCGGGTCTGTGAAGACACCAAGGATGAGCTCGATGCCGTCCGCTGGACGTACCATCCGTTGTACGGTAAAGCCTTCGATTCTGGCCCCCGCGCTTAGCCCGGTTACCCGGGCCACCATCGCCCGAGCCGCAATGCGAACGGTATCTGGCGTGTGCAGGTCCAGCGCTACGCCTCCCACGGCGGACTTGTGAGTGATGTCCGGCGACACGATCTTGAGAACCACGGGAAAGCCAAGCGCCGCCGCCTTCTCGGCGGCACGTTCGGCAGTATCCACGCAAATCGTGGCTGCGACCCCAATTCCATAGTCGGCCAGCAACTCTTTGCTTTCATGCTCGGACAGCATAGTCCGTGCCGTTGTGCGTGCCGCTCCGACCACGGCGCGCGCCTTCTCAAGGTGTAGTTGAAGGTCGTTGGCCATCGCGGGCGGTGTCTGGCTCAGCAACTCGAGGTTGCGACGGTACTCCACCACTTGCAGGATTCCGCGGACAGCTTGCTCGGGAGTATCGTAGGTGGGAATGCCCGCCGCGCGAAAGATGTTCCGGTCGTTCACCACGGCCTCTGCTCCTAGCCACGCGGAGAAGAGCGGCAAGTCCTGTGGTTTGCGGCCTGAAACCACTACGGTGGCGATATCCCCGTTCCGGACGATCGCGGTCGGCGCATGCAGCAACAGCACGGCATCTGCTTCGCTAGCACCGGCTAGGATCCGGGCCGCGTCCATATACCGACTGATAGAGGCATCGCCAAGCATATCCACGGGATTGCCGCGCGACCAGGACGGTGGCAGCACGCGATCCAGGGCCGAAAGTGTATCGCCCGACAGGGCAGCCAGCTTACCTCCGCCGGCGATCAGCGCGTCGGTCGCCATGACGCCCGCACCGCCGCCATTGGTCAGAATTGCAACCCTATTGCCACCGACGCGCTGGGCACGCGTGAGGGTTTCAACAGCGTCGAACAAGGCGTCAGTGGTATCGACCCTAAGCATGCCGGCGCGCCGGATGGCTGCGTCATAGACATCATCGCGCCCGGCAAGTGCGCCGGTATGCGTGGCGGCGGCCCGTGCGGCTTCGGGCGAGCGACCGGCCTTGACGATTAGCACTGGCTTGATCCGGGCGGCTGCACGTGCAGCCGACATGAACTTGCGTCCGTTCTGGATGGCTTCGACGTATAACAGAATGGCATGCGTCCTGGCATCGCCGGCTAGGAAATCCAGTACATCGGCAACGTCGACATCCAAGCTGTCGCCTAGTGAGACAAAATGCGAAAAGCCAAGATTGCGGGAGCGCGCCCAATCCAGCATGGCGCTCGCCAGCGCGCCAGACTGGGAGACGAAGGCCAGTGACCCCGGTCGCGCAGCGCTCGCCGCAAAGCTGGCATTCAGCGCAATGTGCGGCGAAATGACGCCGAGGCAATTGGGTCCAAGTATCCGCAGCATCGCTGGGCGCGTGGCGTCCAGCATCTCTTGGCACAGGTGGCCATCACGCTTGCCGAGACCGGCGGTAAGCACGACCGCGGCTCGCGCGCCGGCCGCGGCAAGTTGCTCAAGCAGGCCAGGAAGCGTAGGCGGCGGAGTACAGATCACCGCGAGCTCAGGCACCTCGGGAAGGCTGCCAATGGTCGGGTAGCAAGGTTCCCCCAGCAAGGTCTTGTGTTTCGGGTTCACAGCATAAGAGGGTCCGCCAAAGCCGGCCTCCCGTACATTCTTCAATACGGCTGATCCAACGCTTCCTGGGCGCTGGCTGGCGCCGACGATGACTACCGAACGAGGAGACAGAAGGGATTGCAGATTCCGCGTGCTCATGGGGATCTCTATCGGGTGAGGCCATTCCGACTCCAGCGTAGGCAGGCTTTTGGGCTTCGGGTTGATATGGCTCAATGAGGTAACGCGATGCCTAAACCTGGCTGCAGTCCGACGCCACTACCGCGGCTCGTCTTTGCCTGGTTGGCATCGGGTCCCTGCACGATTGATCGGGTCGCCCAGTGCACGGGCATAGATGTCGGCGCCGAGCAGCGTCTCCCTGCCTGAGGCCACCACCACCGCCGGTGGTCGCCTCGCACATCACGCTCCGGCCATGGTTTCCGGCGTGACTTCCCAGCCTGCATCGATACCGCCAGGAAGCATCTGGCCGCGGTCTTCACCGACCTCCGCATCGATCAGGCGATTCAGCTTCTCGTTCATGGCGACGACAACCTCGCGGTTTCGGCTGTCGGCCGCCAGATTGTGCATTTCGAACGGGTCGGTCTGCAGGTCATACAACTCCACGTCATTGAACTGGTTGAGTTCCTCCAATGTCCTGGGTTGGTTATGCTGCTTTGGCGAGAAGTAGCGGGCGAACATGTAGCGCCCGTCGAACACCGAGCGGACGGCGCCGCGCTTCATCAGGTCGGGCCGCACGCCTGTGCTTTTTAACTGGTCTGGCTTGCCGCCCTTTTGCAGGTAGTTCACGGCCTTGTAGAGGAAGTCGCCGTCGAGGTAGGCCAGCATGTTGTAGCAGAACAGCGCGCCGTCGCGAATCGCATTGGCGTCGGCCTTTTCCGGTGCGTTTAGCAGGCCCGAGAAATCCTTGCCTGCAAGGCCCTTCACCAGCGTCGCGCGCTTGTTGGCATCCACCCCAGTCATCGCAACCAGGGTTGGCGCGATGTCCAGATGCGAGGTGACGGCGCGGCATTGCTTGCCGCCCGGATAGGCTGGATGGGAGATGATCAGCGGGACGTTGTTCTGCTCGCGATACGAGACGGCTCCCTTGGCGTGGAGCTGGTGCGCTCCGTCCATGTCGCCGTGGTCGGACGTCAGGATCACGATCGTCTTTTCGGTCAGGCCGGCGGCGTCGAGTTCGGCCAGTACGGACGCGATATTGCGATCAACGTCGCGCATGCAGTTCAGGTAATAGTTGTGGCGCCGCCGCCAACGTTCCTCCTCGTTCGGAATGGCCCCTACCATGGCGTCGTGTGAGCGCAGGAAATCGCGGTGGGCAGCCGGACGCCCTGGAGCGTCGAGCGGCTGTGCGTGGCTGGCCGGAAGCGTGAAGCTCCACTGCTTCGCGTATAGTGGGTCGGCTGGATCGCGGGCGACATGCGCAAGGCCGCGAGTTGCCTGAACTTTGGTTCCGGGCGCGTCGGTGTCGTAGAACATCACATCATGCGGGTTGACGAGGTTCATCGCCAGAAACCATGGCTTGCCCTGGGCCGAAAGATCGCGACCTTTCCCACGCAGCCAGCTCGTCCCCATGGCGGCAATCACCCCGTCGTGCAGGTAGCCGCCGCTCGTGTGGGCGATGATATCGCCGATCCCGAGGTAGTCCGAGAAGCCATAGGCTTCCATTTCCGCGGTAAATATCTTCGTTGGCGTGCCTAGCTTGTTGACTGTCTCGAACTCCTTGGTGAGGTGCCATTTGCCTTTGTACGCGGTGTAGTAGCCTGCAGCGCGCAGCATGTCACCAAGCGTCGGTATGTCGGTCGACATGCTGGTGATCCACGGAAAATTGGTGTTGTCGAACATCCGCGTTTGCTGGATATGCTGGCCCGTATAGAGTACGGACCGCGAAGGCGTGCAGACGCACGAGTTGATCTGGTGGTTCAGGAAGGTTGTGCCACGCTTCATCAGGCGTTCATGTGCCGGCAGGCTGTAGCCCACCGGCAGTTCTCCAGGCCGGAAATAGCGCTCCTGATCGACAACGATAAGAAGAATGTTGTACGGGCCTGCCGCATGGCTCGACGTAGACGGCACGGCGCTATCCGTACCGGGTGCCGCAGCCTGGGCGTTGCTGGCCCCGCCAAGGCCCAGCGCCGCGGCGCCCAAGCCGGCAGCGCGCAGAAAGTCGCGCCGAGTCAGCGCCGAGTCGGGACTCTTGTCGTTGTCCATCTCGATTTCCCCATCGATAGCATCCCGCTTGGTGGGACTTCCGGATTACGACCTACGCTTCGCCCAAGTACGCCAATGGAGCCTGGCAATATCAAAGAGGCCATCATATGCGGAGCACGGCCGCCCCGGCCAGACGGCCGGCGCGCAGGTCATCCAGCGCGGCATTGGCACTGGAAAGAGTATAGAGCGTGGTACGAATTTGCAATGGCCACATGGCTGCGGCTTCCATCAGGCCATGGCCATCGGCACGCGTCAGGTTTGCTACAGAGACGATCCGCCGCTCTTCCCACAACTGGCGATACGGGAAGGACGGAATGTCGCTCATGTGAATGCCTCCGCAGACCACGGTTCCACCCTTGTCAACAGCCGCCAGCGCGGCAGGCACAAGGGCGCCGTCGGAGGCGAAGATCAAGGCTGCGTCCAACGTGGCGGGTGCCTGGTCCTGGCTGCTGCCGGCCCAGGCGGCGCCGACATCCCTGGCCAGGGTCTGGGCGGCTTGGTCCCCGGGGCGCGTGAAGGCGTAGACAGTCCGGCCCTGCGCCACCGCGATCTGAGCCACGATATGCGCGGCGGCGCCAAATCCGTAGATGCCGATATGTTGCGCATCCCCGGCCGAGCGCAGTGTCCGAAAGCCGATCAGCCCGGCGCAGAGAAGCGGCGCGGCATGCTCGTCGTCGTACGCTTCGGGAATGCGAAAACAATAGCCGGCATCGGCGACTACGTATTCGGCGTATCCACCGTCACGCGTATAGCCGTGAAACTGGGGAGCGTCGCAGAGGTTCTCCCGCCCGCTCAGGCAGAAGCGGCACTTGCCGCAGGTGTGTCCCAGCCACGGCACGCCGACCCGCTCGCCGATTGACAGTCCAACGACACCGGGGCCGAGCGCATCGACGCGCCCAACGATCTCATGGCCCGGGATCAGCGCGGGCTTGGGCGAGGAGAGGTCTCCATCCACGACATGCAGGTCGGTACGGCACACGCCGCACGCCGCCACATGCAGTCGCACTTCACCCGCTCCCGGGACTGGGACTTGCACCAGGCGGTCAGCAAGGATTGGGCTTCCGCCGTCGAAAACCATTGCGCGCATTGTGCCGTTCATGGCGCCTCCTTCGTCAGCTTTTCTAGAACAGGAGCCCGAACAGGTGCTTGAGCAATTCCTCGAGAGGCATCATGGTGAGCGCCAGCGGCACGATCGGAATCAGTACAGCCGCCGCAAGCTGCACGATGGCATCCCTGGTGACGGGCGCAATCCGCATGCCGCGTACCACCTCGAAACTGTTACCGAGATCGGCAAGTGATTGGATGTCGCCGCTGCCCACCAACGGTTCGTCGACTGGTCTGCACCCACGCAGCCATTTGTTGTCAAACTCGCGAACATAGCGTTCCGCCAGCGCTCCATACTCGTTCAGTCCCGTCCGCTTCGCCTGGGCAAGCTGCGGTGCGAATACCAGCAACGGGCCGACTACTATGCCCAGCAGAAATATCATCATTGCGCCAATTTCCATTTTGTAATCCGGTAGCACCGCCTGGAGGAAAAAGATGCGGTTGGCGAGATTTGACGCAAGCATGACCCCATGCGCGGCCAGCAGCAGCGCGAAAGCGTAGACGGTATTGGAAAGAAAGCCGAGACCGCCGACGCGATCCGGATGCGTTGGGATCAGGCTCAGCTTGATGCGCGAAACCTGCCAGAGAAAACGCATCCATATGAATAGCCGGAAATACCAGCGCACCAGCAGGAACTGGAACAGTGGCAGGCTGACATAGCCATACCAGATGCCAGCAAGAGAGAGCTTTGAACCGCTGTCGGTGGGTGTTGAATACCACGTGGCCGTCTGGAGGCCGGTGTAATGACGCCAGACGATCACGATGCCGATTCCATAGACGACAGCGATCAACAGCAATTCGCCGACTACCGAGTTGCGGAGCCGGAATGCAGCGCCGAGCGCCTCGTCGAATTTGCTCATCGCGGCGTCGGGGACCAGATTCCGTTCGATGAATGCATGGCCGATGCCACGCAAGCGCCGGTGTACGACAAGTTCTGCCGCAACCAGCAAGGGCACTGCCACGAGAAACCGGAGATGGACCTCCATATCCATCAGGAACGGTACCGTCGTGGCCTTGCTGAATAAGTTTCCCTCGAAGGCAGACAACATCAGCAACGGCAACCAGGCGAAGAGCGAGATGCAGAGAATGCGTTGCCGCACGAGAAGCAATGCATCATCGGACAAATGGGCGCGACGCATCAATTGATAAAGTGGCCCACCGAGGACCAGGGAGAAGTTCTCTCGATTTCGCAGAATATCGTCACTGGAACCGGATGAGGCTTGCGTTCGCTCGGGTCCAAGACTTCGGCTGATGCTCATCGCGTTCTCCCGTTACTTGGGCTCATGCCCGCGTGATGACTCGATCGCGAAGACGACAAGCATCCCGCCCAGGATCGCGACGTTCTTCAGAATGTGGTTGAACTGATTCCAGGAATCTGCAAGATCGGCACGCCAGAAGCCGTGGAAGATCAGGGTGGTTGGGACCAGAAACACCGCAAGAAGCAGCGCTCCCCATTTCGCGTTCCAACCGGAAATCAGGCTGATGCCGCCCACGATCTCGATCGCCATGGCCAACACCAGCAAGAGACTTGGCATCGGCAGTTCAGCACTGGCAATCCATGCGGAGTATCCGGCGAAACTGCTCATCTTCATTAGCCCGGAAATCAGAAAAAGGGAGCCAAGCAGTGCGCGGCCGACGGAATACATGCGTGCAACTGTCGTTGGCGTAACAGAGATGGTGGCCGTGGTCATGGCAGTGCTCCGGGAGTCGATAGGGCAAGAAGGCGCGATGCCTGCGCAACGCTTTCCTTGTGCATTCAGCCTATGACTTCGGTTCCAGGCCCGGTTGTCATAGATCAACGAGCCGTGGACGGATGGTGCGGCGTGGATTGCTTCATGGAGAGCAACTTCTTCCGGCGTCCACGTGACGAAATAGCATCTTGTACCTTTTGCGCGACTTTGCCGGAGACGAAGATGCCGAGTGGCCGACGTCCTGATAGACATCTGCTGCAGGAAGCGAAGCCCTGTCTGCGTGATCTTTACACCGTGCGGCATATCACGGCAAATGGAGTGGACAAGGGTCCGCGCCCCGATGCGACGCTTGTTGTCCATGCAACCCGAGTGCTGGAACGGCATGGCGTGAGCGTCGAAGTCGAGACTTGCGCGAGCGGGTCAGATGTCTCCGTTGGCGAATTGCTCCTGTCGCGCGCGGCGGACTTTGGCGCGGACCTGATTGTGATGGGGGCGTATGGGCATGGCCGGATGAGGGAGCTGGTCCTGGGTGGAGTCACGCGTGCGTTGCTCTCGTCGATGACGGTTCCGGTGCTGTTTTCACACTGAAGCCTCAGAACACCGGTGAGGGGCCCACGTCTCTTGGGGGAAGCGGTTCGAACGCGTCAGTTTTCATCCAGGTGAAACAGCGCGTGGAACCGACCGGCGATGGTCGCATCGGACCCTGGAAGTCGGCAGCGGCCGTACGCTGCAATCGTTGCCTTCGCTACGCGCATAGCGATTGATTGGCCGGCCACGCGTCCAACCAGTCCCCTTCAATGGCAACAGCATCGAACCCTACATCCGCTATCAGCGCTTGCGTGATCTGTCCACGATTCGGTAGAAGTCGGCGGTGCCGTGAGTGGCCTCACCGAGCAGACGGACTGTTCTCCTGAGCGCAGAGGGCATAGGGGCTCCATAAGAGGCTTGCTGTCAGGCGGCCTCGGCGCGCGCTTCGTGCGCTGGCATGCGCTCGAGCAGCGTATCCAGCGTTGGCCGATCGACTACCTCCTTGTCGAGCAGCAATTGCGCCAGGGCGTCAAGCATCGGACGCTGGGCGAACAAGGTCTTGCGGGTCCGTTCGGCGGCCTCGGCCAGAATCAGGCGAATTTCTTCGTCAATGATTTGTGCCGTGCGCTCGCTGTACTCCCGGTCAGCCCGGGGCAGCGCGGGGCCGATCGGCATCAGGCTGCTGCCGGCGCGTTCATAGCAAGGCAGTCCAAGCGAATTGCTCATGCCGTACTGCGTCACCATCTGGCGGGCCATGTCGGTGGCACGCTCCAGGTCATTCTGGGCGCCGGTGGAGACATCGTCGAAGACAATCTCTTCGGCCATACGCCCGCCCAGCAACACATCAAGCCTGTCAAGCAGTTCGCTGCGCCGGAGCAGGTAGCGGTCCTCCGCCGGAGTCTGCTGTGTATAGCCGAGCGCGCCTACGCCACGCGGGATGATGGAGATGCGCGATACCCTGTCGGCATGCGCGCGGCTTTCCGCGAGCAGTGCGTGGCCTGCCTCGTGGTAGGCAATGGTCTGCTTTTCCAGCGCGATCATGACGCGATTGCGCTTTTCGAGGCCGCCGATGATGCGGTCGAGCGCCTCGTCGAAATCGGCCATTTCCACGGCGGCCTTGTTCTTGCGCGCGGCAAGCAAGGCCGCCTCGTTGACCAGGTTCGCGAGGTCCGCACCGGCGAAGCCGGGTGTGCGCGCGGCCAGGTCATGCAGAGCGACTTCAGGGGCGAGCGTGACATTGCGAGCATGGACGTGCAGGATCTGCTCGCGCCCCGCAAGGTCCGGGCGGTCAAGCACGATGTGGCGATCGAACCGGCCCGGCCGCAGGAGCGCTGCGTCAAGGATCTCCGGACGGTTGGTGGCGGCCATGATGATGACCCCTTTGTTGGTGTCGAAGCCGTCCATTTGCACGAGCAACTGGTTGAGCGTCTGTTCTCGCTCGTCCTGGCCGCCTGCCACGTTGAGGGTGCGGGTCTTTCCAAGCGCATCCAGCTCGTCGATGAAGATGATGCAGGGCGCCTTCTGTTCGGCCTGCGCAAACAGGTCCCTGACACGAGCAGCGCCAACACCGACAAACAGCTCGACAAACTCGGACCCGCTCATGCTGAAGAACGGCACACCGGCTTCGCCTGCAACCGCGCGCGCCAGCAACGTCTTGCCGGTGCCGGGGGCACCAAGCAGCAGCACCCCTTTGGGTATCTTGCCGCCTAGTCGTCGATAGCGTTGGGGCGACTTGAGGAAGTCGACCACTTCCATCAACTCTGCCTTGGCCTCGTCGATGCCGGCGACGTCAGCGAATGTGACGCCGGTCTGCTGCTGCAGATAGATCTTCGCCTTGCTCTTGCCAATTTCGAGCAAGCCGCCCCTGCCCCCGCCCATGCGCTTGATCACCAGGGTCCAGATTCCGAGGAAGACCAGCGCCGGTACGATCCACGAAAGGACTGCGCCAATCCACTTGCTGTCGGCTTCACCCGCGTACCGGACATGTGCGGCGTCCAGATCTGACAAAAGGTTGGGGTCATTGATGCGTACGGTAGTGAACGCGTGCTCGGCGCGTCCTGACTTCTGCAGCGCCGCGGCTTGGTCGCGGGGCAGAATGGCTTCCAGCCCGGCTGCGACGACAGTGCCGCTGATTTCGGTTTCTCCAACGCTGGCGGTGCGGACCTTTTCGGCTTTGAGCAGCGCCTTGAAGTCGCTGTAAGCCAGCGTCTGGATACTGGCGGCACCGATGTAGAACTGCAGAATCAGTATCGCTACGGTTGTGAGAATCAGGTACCAAAGCGAGAACTCGGTTTGCTGGCGTTCCATGGTTCGATTGGCGGTAGGGACTGACCTCGACAGGTTGCTGCTTCGTCAAACATAGTGCCGGCCACCGGGCCAGGGTTGATCGGCGTCAACGGCCGCGGAAAGGGCGGAACACGCCATGGCCATGCGTTGGGAAGCCCGGGATACCGGCCGCGCGGAATTTGCGATGACGACGGGCGAAGTTTCGGCCCCGCGAGTCCGCGCAAGCCGAGGTGCCTGGTGGACCTGCGCGAGCCCGCTTACGTGCTCGGCTGCACACATGTAGTGGAAAGCGGAGCCGAGTTGATACGAGAATCCTGATTTGCCGGCCGCGGCCCGGCAAGCGCGCTTCGACTGCGCGCGATCCCGCTGCGGAACTGGTAGCAGGTTGACGCTTGTCAACCCCACCTCCTCGAGGATGCCTAAATTTACCGTGAGCGAACGTTCTGGCCGGGCGCATGGCTCCGATCCAAAAAAGGATCTCCGCATGCACGAAACGTCCCGACTTCCACTGACCGACCGGCACCTGCTTCTTCTGCTGGTGGTGAACGAGCCCGGCAGAAGCACCGATCCGTTTCAAGCTCAGGATAAGGAGCGAGCATGAACTACAGCAGCATTCTGGTCCATCTGGATCGCAGCAGGCATACGACGACCCGGCTGGCGCTGGCGACCCAACTGGCGAGCTCCCATGATTGTCCGTTGATCGGCCTCCTGGGCAGCTTCATTCCCGATCCCGCATGGTTCTACCTGATGGACAACGCCGCCGACTATATAGAAAGGGACAGGCAGGGTCGCAAGCTGGTCGGGGAACGTATCCGGCACCAGTTCCAGGAAATGACAAAGTCTCTTGGCGCAGGCGTGGAATGGCGGGCAGCCGAGCACGATGTGCTTTCCACGGTGCTGCGCGAGTCGCGCGAGGCCGGCCTGATTGTCGCTGGCCAGTATGACGCCAATGGCGAAGAAGGCCCGCTTGCGGCCCAGGTTCTTGAGGCGTTGCTGCTGGAAAGCGGGCGGCCGGTAATCGTGGTGCCGTGTGACGGGCAGTTCGAGACAACAGGAGCGCGGGTGATGGTGGCATGGAATGGCAGCCGTGAAGCGGCACGGGCCTTGCATGACGCGCTGCCGCTCATTGGCGGAGCGGCGGCACGCATACTGTGTGCCCCGACTGCTGCCAAGGAAGCACGTACGGACGCCACGCCGGTCGCCCATGCGGTGCGGGTCCTGGAGCGACACGGCGTGACGGTGGAGGTCGAGCACGGGCCGGGCGGTTCGGACCTGACTATCGGTGAATTGCTGTTGTCCCGTGCCGCCGACTTCGATGCCGACCTGATCGTGATGGGTGCCTACGGCCATGGGCGCATGCGGGAGCTTGTGCTTGGCGGCGTCACGCGCACATTGCTGTCGTCCATGACGGTGCCCGTATTGTTCTCGCATTGAGATTCGGATCGGCACGGCGGTGCCGAAACGTGGATCGCGGATGTCCCGGTGACGGCGCCCTTCGGTTCAGTCATGCAGAAGGAGAAGGCAAATGTACACAAGGATTCTGGTGGCGATAGACGGGAGTCGCTGCAGCGATCTCGGCCTGGACGAAGCCATTGGTCTGGCCGCGGCGAGCGGTGCGGAGCTTGACATCGTGCATATCGTCGACGGCGGATACGAAGAGCCGGACGTCCGTGCGGGGCTGGTCCGTGCAGGGCACCGGCTTCTGGCCGAGGCGCAGGCGAAGGCGGCGTCGAAGCAAGTGCGCAGCCAGGCAATCCTGGCCGACCAGATCCTCGCGCTCGGCGATCTCGGCAAACAGGTCCAGCAGATTGCGGAAGAGCGTGGCGCCCAGATCGTGGTAGCCGGTACGCATGGCCGCTCGGGTATCGGTCGTGCATTGATGGGAAGCGTCGCGGAAAGCCTCCTGCGCCACGGCAGCTTGCCCGTATTGCTGGTCAAGGCAGGCGGGCATGGCGGTGCGGCGTCCTGATTCCGGTTCGGGCGCCTCGGGCGCCCACGACCGGCGCCGCGGACGCGTTGCGCCGCGCATGCAGTCGGCTACGACGAAAGCATCCATGGCGCCGCCCCGGGCCAGCGCAACCAGTACGGCCGATGCGATGGGTGTGCTACCGGCAAGGGACGAAGACCGGGGCGCGGCGCTGGATGTGGTGGACCGTGTCTCCGAGATGTGCTTTGGCTTGTTCATGGCCCTGACATTTGTCGGCGCGGTCTCGTCGGCGAGTGCCGGCGCGGGCGCGAGCAGGACCATGCTGCATGCCGCGCTGGGCTGCAACCTGGCGTGGGGGCTCGTGGATGCGGTCATGTATCTCGTCCGTACCATCGCCGGAAGAGGGCAGCGGCTCACGCTCGCCATGGCCATCAAGCATGCGCACGACCGGCCGACCGCCATCCGCCTTATTCGCGACGCGCTTCCGCCCGGCATGAAGACACTGGCCACAGACGCGGAGCTGGAGGCCATTCGCGCGAGACTTGCCGCTGCGGGCTTGCCGGCGCGCCCGCGCCTGCATTGGGCCGATCTGCGTGGTGCCGTGCACATCTTCTGCATCGTGGTCTTGAGCACGTTTCCCGTGGCACTGCCTTTCGTGCTGATGAGCGATGTGCCGGGTGCGTTGCTGGTCTCGCGTGTGTTGACGCTTGGCATGCTGTTTCTCGGCGGCGCGGCGCTTGGTCACTACGCGGGGTTCGGGGCCATGCCGGCCGGATTGGGCATGACGGCTCTGGGTGTGGCCCTGACCATGGCGGTCATCGCGCTGGGCGGTTGACTGTGCGGATCCGCCCGCTGCTGGCAGCCATGTTTGCCGCGGGAGCGGCACAGGCCCAGACCCCAGGCCCGCCTGCCGGGCCGGCTACCGGTTTGGACACACCTGACCCGTGGAGCTTCTCGGCAGCGGCCTACTGGAACTTGCCCCGCCAGGGCGCGAGCTACGCCAGCGGCATTTTCAGCGCAGACCACGGCCAGCTTCACCTCGAGGCGAGAGTCAACTATGAAGCCATGCATTCGCAGTCGGCATTCATCGGCTGGACGTTCTCGGGAGGCGAAAAAATTCGTGTCAGCGCCACGCCCATTATCGGCGCGGTCGCCGGGGAGGCGCACGGCCCTATCGCCGGCCTCGAGGCGAGCGTAGGCGCGGGCAGGCTCGACTATTACCTGGAAGCGGAGTACTTGCCTGCCCGCGCCGGCCGGGCCGGCTACCTCTATGCCTGGAGTGAGCTGGGCTATCGACCTGTCGAGTGGGTACGGCTCGGCGTCGTCATGCAGCGTACGCGGGTCTATGGTGGGGACAGGGACATCCGGCCCGGAGGCCTCCTCCAGTTCACGGTGCGGAACTGTACCGCGGGCGTCTACTGGTTCAATCCCGGTGCCGAAGCTCAGGTCGTGATGCTCTCGCTCGGGTTCCGCTTCTAGCGCGCTTTTCCGGCTTGCGCTGCGTCAATGGACGCCCTCTGCGCTCTCCTACGCTATCTCAAGACCCATTTCATCCGGAGGGGGATGTCCTTCTCGCCATGCGTGCACCGGCGTTCCGCAATGCAAGCTGCCTGAAACAGGCAACCAGCCGGACGGAAGTCCGCTTCGCGGCGCTCGTGCATGCCGTGGCGATAGCATCAGTCTGGGTGCTCTCGGGGTGTACATCGTTGGGACCCACCACCATCGTCGCCGACCGTTTTGACTACAGCGCGGCCATTGCCGATTCATGGAAGCAGCAGACGCTGCTCAACATCGTCAAGCTACGCTACATGGATCTCCCCGTGTTCGTGGATGTTGCCTCCGTAGTCAGCGGCTATTCGCTTCAGGCGGGGGTGTCGGTCAACGGTACGCTGTCTTCCGCACGCGCGGTTCAGGGGGATTTCATCGCGGCGGGCGTGCAGGGTGTCTATACGGACCGTCCGACGATCACTTACACGCCGGCAACGGGGCAGCGCTTTGTGCGCGGACTGATGGAGCCGATTGATCCGCGCAACATCTTCTTCATGCTGCAAAGCGGCTATGCCGCCGATTTCCTGCTTGGCATGACAGTTGAGTCGCTCAATGGCGTGCGTAATCGTTCCACCGCCACCGGCATGATGCGGGAGGCCGATCCCGAATTTGTGCGCGCCATCTCGTTGATGCGCGAGGTACAGGCCGCCGGCGCCTTCGCGATGCGTGTCGAAGAAGACAAGACTCGGGGATCCATGGCTGTCCTCTTCTTCCGCAGGGAAGACATGCCTGCTGGCGTGATCGAGAAGGTGGACGAGATTCGCCGGCTGCTTAAGCTGCCCGCCGACCGGCAACGTTTCGTGCTCAGGTACTCGCCGGCTCGTGGCGCGGAGGACGAGCTGTCGGTCAACAGCCGGTCCATGTTGCAGATCATGCTTGCGTTGTCCAGCTACATGGACGTGCCGGACGAGCATCTGGCCGAGCGGAGCGCGTTGCCAGGCGTTGCGCGGACGTCAGCGGCGGCCGAGGACGAAACCGTTCGGATTCGTTGCGGCAAGGCCAGGCCCGAGGATGCCTATGTGGCGGTGCGCTATCGCGACTACTGGTTCTGGATCGATCAAGGCGACCTGCGTACCAAGCGCGCGCTCAATGCCGTCATGCTGTTCTTCACGCTGGTGGATACGGGCAGCAAAGAAGCCATGCCGCTGATCACGATTCCCGCCCAGTAGAGCCTTGCGCGAGATGCATTTGCGGACGGTTGCAGGAAGCAATTTTACGGTGAGCAAATCATGGATACCACCATCAAAGACTACCCCGTGCTGGTTTTCGTCGTCACGTTCACCGTGCTATGGCTCGCCGAAAGGATCGGCGCCAAGGCGATTCGCGGACCCAGGAGTCCCTCCGCGGATGCACGGCAGGACGTAGGCGTGATTCAGGCCGCCGTTCTCACGCTGCTCGGGCTACTGATCGGCTTCTGCTTTGCCATGGCGGTCAGCCGCTACGACCAGCGCAAACTCTACGAAGAAGCAGAGGCCAATGCCATCGGTACGGAATATGTCCGCGCGGGACTGTTGCCGGTGGCCGATGCGGAGCCCGTGCGAGCGCTGCTTCGCGAGTACCTTCGGTGTCGGCTGGACTTCTATACGAACCATGATGCCGCCAGTCTGAAGAAGAACGACGCTGCGACAGCAGCCTTGCAAACCAGGCTTTGGGCGGTTGTAGAACGCAATGCCGCAGCCAATCCGAACGTCATCGTGGGGCTGGCGGTGGCGGGGATGAATGAGGTGCTGAACGCGGAGGGCTATACCCAGTCATCGTGGTGGAACCGGATCCCCAGCTCCGCCTGGATGCTGATGCTTGTCGTGGCGGTGTGCAGCAACGCTCTGGTTGGATACGGCCTGCGCAAGGCGGATTCGGCGGGCTACCTGCTGCTGGTCTTGCCCATGGTGGTTGGCGTGTCTTTCGCGCTGATTGCCGATATCGACAGCCCACGCGGCGGCCTGATCCGCGTGGAGCCGTACAACCTCATGCGTCTGGCGACGTCAGTCCATGCGGGGTCCGCAAGCGGCATTGCTCCCGCTGAAATGCGTGGCGCGGAGGGCTGGGGCGGTTCACTGAACAAATAGCCGCTTTGAGACTTGAATTCCGGAGAAGCGGGTTCACGTTATTAACGGAAGCGCCGACTCGGTCAATCAGCCAGAGTATTCGTCCACCATTCGCAAGGGCGTGCGCAGGCGCCGCGCGACCTCGATTCGAGAGGCCATCATGCTTAACAAAACCATTCCGACCCTGATCATTGCCGGGCTGGCAGCATTCGGTGTGACGCAAGCAGCCAATGCGCAGAAGAACTACACGGACGGCGGCGATCTGTACGGGGGCAGCCACGCGGCGAAGAAGGTATCCCCAAATTCGGGCGCGGCGAAGTCCGGCAAGTTCGACCCGTACACCGATGGAGCAAAGCAGTCGACGGGCTCCAGCCTGAACGCTTCCGAGAAGCGTTTCGATCCGTATTCCGAAGGCGCCAAAGCCGGCAAATACGATCCATACACCGATGGGGCAAAGACGGGGAAATTTGATCCTTATACGGATGGCGCGAAGACCTCTGGTGACAAGGCTCAGTAAGCCGGATCAGGAAAAAGTAAAACGGTCCGCATCTTGCGGGCCGTTTTACTATGGTTTTCGATCGTGCGTCGCTTTCATGGCCACCGCACGGCACGACATGCGTCCAACTTGATCCAGCCCAAGCTCGGGTGCGTGGCCCGGACTACTGTTGAAACAGGCGTGTTGCTGCTAACGCTGGCTCGGTGGGGAGCGCTGAAGAAGAGTCGGCCTCGACGGAAGGCCGACACGATTCGCCGACTTGGACCTGACCGTTAACCCACGCCCCGACCCAACCCAACCCAACCCAGCATAGAGGCCATAACCATGATCCGAAAGATTATCCCCATCCTGGCTGCAGCGTCGTTGAGCGCTCTTGGCGCGCAAAGCGTCCTTGCGCAAAAGAACTACACCGACGGTGGTGACCTGTATGGCGGAAGCCACGCTCCGAAGCCGAAAAGCGAAGACCAGGCGAAGTCCGGCAAGTTAGATTCCAACACCGAAGGGGTGAAGCAGTCCACCAAGGCCGGCCTGGCGGGCAATGGAGCAACGCCGGACGCCAACACCAGCAGCGCCAGATCCGGCAAGTTCGACCCCTACAGCGAAGGCGCGAAATCCGGCAAGTTTGATCCCTATACCGATGGCGCGAAGAAGGCAGCCGCGGAGAAAGGGCGCTAAGTCACCGAAGCGGGGCCGGTCTTGCTGCCTGTTGGCCGGCTCTCAATCGCCAATTTGACTACAGCAGAAAGGTCACCAATGTACCGTCGCATTTTGGTAGCCCTCGATGGCGGCGCTGCGTCCGAGGCAGCCCTGGAGCAGGCCATCCTGATTGCGCGAGCCTCGAACGCCGACGTCGAAGTCATCTATGTGCTCGACAACAACGGCCCGTTCCTGGATGTGACCAATGCGGATCCAGTTCGAATGGCGGAGAACCTGTCCACGGCGGGAGAAGGCGTGCTAGCGGCAGCCGCCACCCGCTTGGATCGGGCCGGAGTCAGGTTCACGACCACCTTCCTGTCAGGTAAGTCCGGCATTCAGCAGGACGTCGCCGAAGCGATAACGGCGGAAGCCGATGCGTGGGCGGCTGACCTGATCGCGATGGGAAACAATGGACACCACGGTGTTTCTCATCCGCGCATGGGGGAGATCGCCCGCAAGGTCAGGGCGCGGACCACCCAGCCACTTTTGCTTGCACGAGCACCAGCCGACGGCGGCCGGGCGCCGACGTGAGACGACGCGCCGCCGCGCCATGGGGTTGCGGCGGTGCACCTGACCTGTTGTCGGCGGCCTTCTCCGTCCGGCTTGGTCGTCAATCTGCCTCCAGCTTCGCCTCGATACGCCCTTCGCGAATCGCAGCGACGAAGGCGCGGAAATCGCTTCGGTTCTGCGAACAGTATTCCGTGGCGAACTCGCAGATCGCATCATCGAAGGCCTGGCCCGAGCCCATGTAGCCAGCCATCATGGCGGCGTCCCCAGAGCGCGCGTGGGCGCGCGCAAGCGCGTGCGCGCACATGCGGCCATATTGTCTGAGCATACCCGTATCCCAGTCTTCGATCACTGCAGAGAGCTTCATGTCGCGCAACTGGCGCACATAGAAGTCGCGTCCGTTTTCCCCGCGTGTCCAGCCCAAGAATACGTCGCTCGCCGCCTGCATGAGACGCTGGCCGGCGATCACGCGCTCGCCATGGTTGGCATGCAGGCTCTTGCCCGCGTAGGGCTCCAGCACGGAAGCGCGCGCTTCCTTCACCTGCAGGAACAAAGGGTCGTTGTCCGCGGCCATGAACAATCCCACGCCGCACATGGTGCCGACGCTGCCGACACCAACGACCTTGATGGCCATGTCGAAGAAGTGGAAACGATCGAACAGCACACGGACATGCTCAGCGAGGCTGCTGCGATAAGAAGCAATGGCTTGGGCGTAATCCGAGCCCATGCCGGGCGCCAGTTCTTCGGTTGGATGAAAGATCAAGGGAGCCTCATCCTTGATCCTCGGCTGCTGTCCCTCTTCCGACACCAGTTTGGGATAAAGATAGTCGGGAACCGTCTTGCGTCGTTCCGCTTCGATTCGCTGCGCCAGGCGCTTGCGCGCCGCGGCGACGATCTCGGGATCGCCGCTGCGGTCTTCATACTTCTGCAGATCGATTCGGTCGTACCATACGTCGAGAGCGCGCATCCATCCGTAGTTGAACATGCGTTCGCGGTACTCGCGCACGACATCGGTGACTACGCGCGCGGCATCGCTCTTGGGCAGCGCGAGATGCTCGGCCGCAATCGCCAGACTGGCCGCCAGTCTCTTGAGGTCCCACTCGAATGGGGCCGGCAAGGTTTCGTCGAGGTCGTTGATGTCGAAGATGATGTTTCGTTCGGGCGTTGCAAATCCGCCGAAGTTCATCAGGTGGGCGTCTCCGCATGCCTGCACGCGGATGCCGCTGGACGGCGCGGTAGCAAGATCGGCCGCCATGAGCGAAGCCGATCCGCGGTAGAACGCAAACGGGGATGCCGCCATTCGGCCGTATCGGATTGGAACCAGGTCCAGGATCCGCCCGGCGTTGGATTCGTTCAGCAGTTTGATCGGATCGGGTCGATCTTCCGGTGCTTGCCAGCCGGATTGCGAACCGCGAGGGACAGTATCGCGTAGCGCTCGTCCCTTTGCTGCGCGCTCGTCGGCGGTCAGGTAGTGCGTGGGTTCCCGACGCGCGGCGGCCAGGTGCTGGAGTCTTTCTGGTTTATTCATGACGCTTTCCTTCTTTAACGCCGGCGCCCGCCATGCGGGGCCCGCGGACTCTGCCGCGCGCGCACGCGCGGCCCGCAACGATGCGCGCTACGTTCCTGCCAACGCTGTAGCCCTTGCGACGGGAGTTTCTTGCGCGGTGGATGCGCGGAACTCATCGATCACTTCCGCAACCGAGATGCGACGTCCGAAGTACCCCACACGCTCTTCCAATCCCTCCGCGCGCAGCACGTCTCTCACGACAGCGTGCGCTGCGACCAGCCGCAACCCAATGCCGGCCGCTTGCAGTTCCTTTTGCAGGGTCGCCAGCATGCGGGCGCCTGCCAGGTCGACCACGGGACAAACCGAGAGGTCCCAGACCACCAGCCGCAGCGGCAGCGCGGCGCTGCGAATCGCCTGCCACACGACCGAGCGGACATGCTCGACGTTGAAGTACAGCAGCGACGATTCCGCACGGAATATCAGCACCTGCGGAATGGCTTCATTGTCCGGGTTGCGCTCCATGTCGGAAAAACTGCGCGTTCCCGGAATCCGCCCAAGTAGCGCGACATGCGGGTGTGCCGCTCGCCGGATAATCATCAGCATCGACACGAGCACGGCCACAATGACGCCTTTCAGGATACCGAGCAGCAGGACAGCCACGAACGCAACCATCGAGACGATGAACTCGAAGCGGCTCACGCGCCATACATGGCGAAGCTCGCGGATATCCACCAGGCCTTTGACCGCGACCAGCACGATGGCGGCCAGCACCACGTTGGGCAGATTGGCAAGCAGGCCGGTAAGGAACATCAGGCAAAGTGCAATCGTTGCCGACGCGAATAACAGCGCCAGCGGTGTCCTTGCCCCGGCCTTGTCGTTGACCGAAGACTGCGACAATCCACCCGCAACGGGATAACCCTGGAACAGGCCGGCCGCCAGATTCGCCGCGCCAAGACCGAGCAGTTCCTGCCGCGCATCGACCTCATCCCCATGCGCCTGCGCAAGCGCGCGCGCAGCCGACACGCTCTCGACGTACGAGAGCAGCAGGCAGGCGAAGGCAAGGGGAATGACCCCGTCCACATCGCTTGGCCGCAGGCCTGGCCAGCGCAGTTCGGGCAGGCCTTGCGGCAGCGCGCCAACGACTTTGAAGCCCAGCCCTCCGAGCGGCGTCAGCGTCAGCAGCATGATCGAAGCCACGACAACGAGCAGCGCGACCGGACGCCCCGGCAGGAACTTCTCGCCAAGCAGCAGCACGGCAATCGCCGCTACGCCAAAGCCGAACACCGAGAGGTTGGTCAGCGGTAGTTGCTGCGCAAGGATGGCAATGCGCTCGAAGAAGAACTCTCCGCCGCCCTTGACGCCGAACAGCTTCGGCAACTGGGTCAGGGCGATCGTCAGTGCCGCGCCGGCCTTGAACCCGAGCAGGATTGTTTCACTGATGAAGTTGACCAGCGAACTCAGCCGGAAGAGCCATGCAAGGACGCACATGGCAGCAATCAGCAGTGCCGTCAGCGCGGCAATCGAAGCCCAGCGGGCGGGATCCCCCTGTGCCATGCCAGCGATGGTGACGCCGACCAGCATCGAGATGGCCGAGGTGGGGCCGATTGCGAGCTGCCGCGATGAGCCGAACAAGGCGTAGGCCAACCCTCCGGCCAGATAGCAGTAGATCCCGTACTGCGGGGGCACCCCTGCCAGCGACGCATACGCCAGCGATACCGGAATGCCATAGGCCGCCAATGTGACCCCGGCGACGGCGTCATGTCGCAGCCATTCGCTCCGGTAATGAAGCAGCCACTGCGCGGGCGGGAACCAGGCCTGCCAACTGCGTGCAGCGGCGCCGCGCTGCGTGTCGGGCAAGGGCGAATCTTCCATGGCGGTACCTCCAGCAATGCGATGTGTTCTCAAAATTCTGACCTGTCACGACTCTTTCACAGCCGATGCTTCCTGTGCCACGAGGGATCCCTTTCCACTGGCGGCAAGTCGAGGCGAGTAGTCGCCCATGGGTTGAACCAGATCTGCATGGATCCGGGCAGGAACCGGATCGAGGATCCGGCTTTTCGCGTCGATCAGCAGGGAGCTGCGCGCCTGCATGACGGTATCTTCGAATCTCGAGGCGGCTTCACGCAGGAGGTCCAGGTCGACGCGGCTTGGCGTGGAGGCTGACTGAAGCATCTCGATCTCGCTGTAGATGAGTCGCCCCAGATCTCGCGCCAGCTCAGGTTCCAGCAGCCCTTGCGATGTCGCATGGACTAGGTGGTACAACAGACCGACAAGTCCTGGCGCCGTTGACACAGGTTTTGACCGTAGCGTCTTCCTAGTGATGGGCATCGTGGTTTCCTCCGGTCAGGGAAGCATGGGATCGGACGTTTGGAGCGGCCTTGTAAAATCCATGATGACGAGTGGCACTCCGCGCCGGGACATCGCTTCGCAATGAAGTCATTCAAACGACAAGGCTGGCCAGGTCGGGCCACCACAGCATGCGCGCAGCGGCGCCATGCCGGGGCACTCGAAGGACCGTGTCGACCACTTTGCCATCATATTCGGCGACCAGGCGATAGCGACCGGGCGTTAGCCGGAGCAAGAGGAACGGACCGTCGGCATACGCCTGGAATACGAGCGTGCCATTGGCGCTGTAAATATTCGCTTTCACTCCGGCGATCCATGCCCGCTGCTTGCCGGCAAAAGCCAGGCAGAGGTTGTAGAGGCCGGCGACGTCGCGCATGTCGATGGACTGCGCCGGATCCGCGCTCCCACTGAAGTAAGCGACGCCGTTGCCATTTGTTGCCGGCGCATATGCATGGCGGTTTGCGGAATCGGAATCGCCCGGTGCCGGCGCCGACTGACGCCCCGCATTCTGCCGCTTGAGCGCGGCGCAGGCGCCGACGCCAACGGGCATCTGCGCTTGACGCGCGCCGCGGCCCGCACCATCCATACTGCCCTCATGCCCGATCCGTGCCACCTGTTGCGCATATCTTGCCGGCAATGGGATCGAGGCGGCCGAAGGTCCTGCACCGTATGCCGCACGGCAAATTGCCAGACACAGGAGGATCAGTGTCGAACCGCGGGCCAGCACAGTGCACGCTCGTTCCAAGGTGCCTTGCCCGCAAGTGGGGACGGCGGGGGCAGCGGAATGCGTCAGATCCTGTTCGGCAGGAATGTCAGGGACCACCCGCGATTTGTCGGGGAATCCGACGTGCGCACGTGGTGACCAATGCGGTTCGATGGGCATGGCGATCGGTGAGCCAGCATTGGCCCTAAGCGGAGAACCTGAAATGGCCGCTATGCAGGACGATGTTATGGGCGCCAGTCATCTCGAACACGCCCCGCGCGACGTTCTCGATGGCACCGCGATGCGCCGAAAATGCGGATGCCAGGTCTTCATAAAGATACGATCGAGCACCGAAATGGTCCTCCAATGCTTCCGCCGTCACTTCGAATGTCGCGGCCGCGCCATCGATCTGCGCCGGGCACTGCAGGCTTGGGCCGGCCGGGCAATACGCCGGTACGGACTCGGGAAAAAGAATCTGGCTCATGGGGGCAATCCTGCTCAAGGGCGATGGATCCTGGGCGCTCAGTGTGTTGCGCAAGCGGATGGAAGCGGATATCTGAAGGCTAGATGCCGCGGCAGAGCAGGACTTGACGCGTATCAAGCCGGACGGGCATCACGGTTCGGTGGCGGTCACCATCGCGAGTCTTGACGTGCGACAACTGCGCGGATGCGCTGCGACCTACATTGCAGATGCTGACGTATCACACCGCGCAACGGAGGTTGCTCATGGACTATGCCACCATCCTGGTTCACCTGGATGCCAGCCGCCGCATGCACCAGCGGCTGCACGTCGCCATCAGGCTGGCGCAGGACTTTCATGCAACGCTGGTCGGATTGCTTGCGATCGGCCATGCCGATCCCAGTTCCATTCGCTATCTGGTCGATGGGGACCGCTACCTTGATTCCTATCGTGAATGGCACAAGCACATCGGCGAAGTGGCACGCCATGCATTCTTTGGCGCGACGGACGAACTGCTGATCCCGACCGAATGGCATGCGCCGGAGGGCGCTGCGGCGGACAGCGTGGTCGCGCAGGCCCACAGGGGCGACCTGCTTGTACTAGGGCAGCACAATCCTGATGACAAGGATGCCTTCGCTGGACATCACTTCGTCGAATCCGTGGTGCTGCAATGCGGCCGCCCGGTGCTGGTCGTGCCCTATGCAGGGGTGTTTCCGCATCCGGGGAAGAATGTCCTTGTCGCATGGAATGGGAGCCGCGAGGCCGCGCGAGCCATTCACGATGCGCTGCCATTCCTGCGGCGTGCGAAGACTGTCGACGTGGTCTCATGGAACCAGCCGGACACGGCGCTCAACCCATGGCTTTCGCCGCCGCGCTATGCGATCGAATGGCTGGCCCGGCATCAAGTGCAGGCCAAGCTTCACGACCTCACTGTTGCAAGCGGTGACGATATAGGTCAGATGCTGTTGTCGTTCGCCGCGGATCAAGGGGCGGACCTGATTGTCATGGGGGCCTACGGACATGGCCGGATGCGCGAACTGGTGCTCGGCGGCGTAACACGGACGCTCCTCGAGTCGATGACCGTGCCGGTGCTGCTTTCGCATTGATGGCTTGATGGGGATGAACATGGCCCTGACTACTCATTCATTCCTGCGATTGCAGGGGGCTGCCCGGCATCTGATGATGTGGAGCGCCGTGTTGTCCTGTTGTGCCTGCACGTCGATACCGAATTTCTTGCGGCCGCCAACGCCACGTGCGTCGGTATCGACAGCGGTGCAGGCCATGCGTGCGTGCGGGGACACTGAGCACTGGAGGTCCTGCGTGTTGCGCGCGAGGTTCGTTGGATAGAGGGTTGCCTGGGAGGGGTTCATGGACTACAGAACAGTGCTGGTCGCGCTCGGCACGGAGGCCGGATGCGAAGCGCGGGTGCGGATGGCAGCGGAACTCGCGGCGCGGTTTGGCGGACACGTGGTCGGTGTCAGTGCCACCGGCATACGCATGGACCCGCTCTTTCGCGCCGGAGACGACGCTGCACGTTTCGCGGAAGATGCACGCCGCAGGCGCCTGGTGCAAACGGCGGAATCTGGCGAGCTGCTCGGTGACACCGTCAGCCAGACGGCATATGGCACGCCATTTACTCACCATGTAGTCGAAGACGAGCTGGGCTGGGTGCTGGCGCAGGAAGGGCGCGTTGCCGACATCATTGTCCTGGGCGGCTTGCTGCCTGCCGGAGATGGCACGAGTCAGCGCACCGCGGAGTATGTACTGCTGAACGCGGGCCGGCCGGTTCTGCTGGTGCCGCCCCATGCCGTGCCGTTGCATGGTGTTCACGTAGTCATCGCATGGGATGGAAGCCGTGAAGCGGCCCGAGCCGTGGCGGACGCCATGCCGTTGCTGCTTTGTGCGACCAAGGTAACGATTCTTGCGGTCTGGGACGAGAAGGGAAGCCCCGACGCCAACAGTGAACCGGTGGCGGGCTTGCGCCAGTACCTGAGGCGACATGGCGTCATTGCCGCCGTGCGTACGGAGCAGACTTCCGGAGATGTCGCAACCGTGGTGCTTGAAAGCGTGTCCGTGCTGGGTGCCGGCATGCTTGTCGCCGGCGGCTATGGGCACTCGCGTGTGCGCGAACTGATACTTGGCGGCACGACCAGGACTCTGATGCACGCGTGCCCGGTCCCGCTGCTGTTGTCTCATTGATCGGGAGCCATGCATGGAACTGCAATTCCTGGGGGCCACGGATTCAGTCACCGGCTCGAAATACATGCTCGACACCGGCCACAGCCGTGTCATGGTCGACTGCGGTCTGTTTCAAGGCTTCAAGTCATTGCGATTGCGGAACTGGGATCCATTGCCGGTTGACCCGGCCACCCTGGATGCCGTCATCCTGACCCATGCGCATATCGACCACAGCGGCTATCTGCCGCTGCTGGTGCGCAACGGCTTCCGCGGGACCGTATTCTGCACCATGGGCACCGCGCAGCTTTGCGGCATTTTGTTGCCGGACAGCGCGGCGCTGGCGGAGGAGGACGCTGAGTATGCGAATCGTAAACGCTTCTCGCGCCACCGCCCCGCTTTGCCGCTCTATACCAGCGCTGACGCGGGACGTGCGCTGCGCCGCCTGGAACCGAAGCCTTTCGGCACGCGGTTCTCGCTGACGCCCGACATCGAAGCCGAGTTTCACCACGCCGGGCACATCATCGGCGCCGCGGCGGTGACGTTGCTTGCCGGGGGCCAGCGCATCGTGTTCTCGGGCGACCTCGGGCGGCAGAACGATATTCTCATGCGGCCGCCCGAATTTATCCGCCAGGCCGATTGCCTGCTGGTCGAGTCCACCTATGGCAACCGCATTCACCCGGACGAAGATCCGCTCGATGCAGTCGCTGAGGTTGTCGGCAGCACGCTCGGCCGTGGCGGCAGCTTGATCATTCCGGCCTTTGCGGTCGGACGCACGCAGGCATTGCTGTATTGCCTGCATCGCTTGCTCGAAGAGCGGCGTATGCCCGATATCCCGATCTACCTCAACAGTCCGATGGCCATCGACGCGACACAGATCTTTGCCCTGCATCCCGATGAACTGCGGATCGACCGGGCCGCATGCGCAGCCGCGTGCGGACTGCCGATTCCGGTGCAGAGCATGGAGCAATCGGTCTGGCTCAACCGGGATCACGCGCCGAAGATCATTCTTGCAGGCAGCGGCATGGCTACGGGCGGACGTGTGGTGCATCACCTTGCCAGCTTCGGCACGGATCCGCGTTGCACTATTCTGCTATCCGGTTTCCAGGCACCGGGTACGCGCGGGGCGGCGCTTGCGGGCGGGCTACGCGAGCTGCGCATCCATGGGAAGGACGTGGCGATTCGCGCTGCGGTCGAACAGATCCATGGCTTGTCGGCCCATGCCGATGCTAACGAACTGATGACGTGGCTCAATGGGTTCCAGACGCAGCCCAGGCGCATATTCATCGTGCATGGCGAACCGGAAGCCAGTGATGCCATGCGCCAGCGCGTGGAGCGCGGGCTGGGATGGCAGGTGACGATGCCGGAGTATAGAAAGACTTATCGTCTGGACTAAAACAGGCCAAGGGCCGGCCGATGCCAGTTCAGGCACCGGCACTGGCGATCACCGCTCATGCACGTACTCGCCTGGTGCATCGCACAGGGCATGCGGAGCCGGATCGCGTGCGCGGCACTGCTCGGACGACGCACTGGCAAGCCAGTCGCTCCATGCGGACCACCACGAGCCAGCGTGGTGCCCTGCCTCGGCAAGGAACCGTTCCGGGCTGAGGTACGGAGCGCCGGGCACACGCGTCGAGATGCGGAACCGTCGCCGCGGATGGTCTGGTTCGGAGACGATGCCCGCGTTGTGCCCGCCTGACGTGAGCACGAACGTCAGGGCCGTCCGTGCGAACAAGTGGAGCTTATAGACCGAGCGCCACGGCGATACGTGGTCGTGCTCGGTCCCGACCATGAAGATTGGCCGGTTCAGGTCCGACAGCGCGACAGGGCGGCCGCCGACACACAGCTTTCCTTCGGCCAGCTCATTTGACAGGAAGAGCTTGTGCAGGCAATCCGAATGCAGGCGGTGGGGCAGGCGGGTGGTATCCCGGTTCCACGAAATGAGGTCATTGGCGCGCAGGCGCTTTCCCAGCAGGTATTCGCTCATCATGCGCGACCAGACCAAATCACGGGAGTTGAGCATCTGAAATGCCGAGGTCATCTGGGGCCCATCGAGATAGCCCTGGCTCCACATCAGGGCGTCCAGCGTGTCCACGGCGCTCTTGTCGATGAACAAGCCCAGTTCGCCGGGTTCGGTGAAGTCGGTCTCGGTGGCGAATAGCGTGATCGTCGCGAGCGGTTCGCCGTCAGCATCGCGCGCGAGCTTTGCCGCGCAGATCGCCAGCAGGGTCCCGCCCAGGCAGTACCCCGCCATGTGGACGCTGGCGCCGTCGCAGCGAGCCTGCGCAACGTAGAGGGCGGCAAGAATGCCGTCATGCAGATAGTCCTGCAAGCCTTGGTCGCGAGCGTCCTCCCCGGGGTTCTTCCACGAAATCATGAAGACCGTGTGCCCGCGGCTGACAAGGTAGCGGACCAGCGAGTCTTGCGGCTGCAAGTCCAGGATGTAGTATTTCATGATCCATGATGGCACGATCAACACGGGCTCCCGCCACACCTGCGCGCTGGTGGGGGCGTACTGGATCAGCTCGAGCAGCGCATTGCGGAACACAACCTTGCCAGGGGTGACCGCGACATCCTTGCCCGGCAGGTAGGCCAACGCGGGCGGCCGGGCAGCGGTACCTGGCAGGTTGCCGACCACATCGGCGAAATCTTCGGCCCAGTGCCGAAGACCTTGTATGAAATTCGTGCCCCGGGTGCGTTGCGCCTCGCGAATGACGGCGGGGTTCATCCACCAGACATTGCCCGGCGAGCACATGTCGATCCACTGCCGCGCGCAGAACGCCGCCAGACGCTCGTGGTGGCGAGACAAGCCGTTCACGCCGCTGGTCAGCGACTGCCAGAATGCTTCATTACGGAGGAAGCTGTCGCGCCAGCCGCGGAAGGGCCAGGCCTCCCAGCCGTTGTCCGCGAAGCGCGAATCGGTCGGTGTCATGGCGGGCGGCGAATCGGCGAACGGCAGCCAGCGAACGGCATCCGCCAGGCACTGACGTCCTGCCTCGACCACCGCATGGGTGACCTTGCCCGGCGCAATCGCCGACTGGAGCAGCCAGTCCGTGCCCGCCAGGCCAAGCGAAATCAGCGATACGCCGCCGGTGACGCGTGCCAGTGCTGCGCGGACCTGTCGGTCGAAGTCACGGTATGCCGGCTCATCCGAAGCCGTTGGGCATTCCGCCGCTGTTCCCCCGGGGATAGTTGTCAGGAACGCTTCCTTGGGTTTCATTGAAGGTGCTGTCCGCCGTTGATCGGGAAGTTTGCGCCCGTGACAAAGGCGCTCTCCGGTGAGCACAGGTAAGAAATCAGCCCCGCCACTTCTTCCGGCTGACCGAGCCGGCCCATCGGAATCTGGGGAAGTACATGCTTTTCTAGAATGTCGGCGGGCATGCTGGTCACCATTCGAGTCGCACCCGCATGCCGTCGGCCGGCAGGCGGATTGCAATGGCTTCCCCGAGCCCGCCCATTCCCCCGGTCACCAGGGCGACCCTTTGTACGGGCACGGGTTCAGCTCCCCGCTGCAGTGGCTGCGGGCTCGCGGCTTGCTTGCCCGACCGGCCACGTCATGATCTGGCTGACGTTGTCGAAGATGCCCTTGAGGTCGGTCAGTGGCGGGGTCAAACCGCTACCTGCGCCAAGTGCGTTGCGCTGGGACGCGGCCCAATGTTCCGTGCCGGCGCGAAGGTGTTCAAGAAAGCCGGATGCCGCTTCGACGGAAAGCTTGCCCGCCGCGCGGGCGAATTCCGCATTGCGTTCGATTTGCTCTGCAAGCATCTTGGTCGGTAAGCCGTGAAAGGCGTTCCAGTCGGGCGCAGCGGACATGGCCGTGAGCATGCGCTGGCCACCCTTGATGTCGTCTTCCAGGGCCTTGACTTGGAGTTTCAGCATTGCCTGCCGGGTCTCCTCCATCAGGATCAGGGCACGCAGCGCCGCTTCATGGCCGCTGCGAATCATTTCAAAAGTCGGGTCGTTGGTCGCGGACATCCTTGACTCCTTTGGGTGACAGGAAAAATGCTGTTGGAAATCCTAGAACAGGCCACCCATTGCGAATTGATGCATGTCAAATTGAAGGTGCGGCCGAATCCCGAAAAAGGCAGGCGCTGGCCAATCCCGATAGATTGACATGCATCAACTGGGCTTCGCGGCAGCTTCCTAGCATTCCATGCATGGGCCGGAGCGACCGGCGTCGGGCGAGGAGTCTCCCATGTCGGAAAAATCGGAAAGCCTGATCGTGTATTACTCACGGACCGGCACAGCCAGGCAAGTCGCGGAGGCCTTGTCGGCCTACACCGGCTGGGAGCGAGCAGAAGTTCGGGACGAGAAGCCGAGGGCCGGCTTGTACGGAGATTTGCGCTGCGTGCTCGATATGCTGCTGCATCGCAGGCCGGCATACCGCTACGAAGGGCCGCTGCCCGGCGACTGCGCTCATGTGGTTGTCGTCGCACCGGTATGGCTCGGGCGGCTGGCGGCGCCCATGCGCAAGTTCCTGCTGGACCAGGCGCCGTTCTCCAGTTCCCTGTCCGCGGTCTGCGTCATGGCGTCGCGTGGCGGCTTCCGCGCGGAGGACGACATTGCCTTCCTGACCGGCAAGACACCGGCGCCAGCCCTGGTGCTGAAGCAGCGCGATGTGCAGAGCGGTGCAGCCACTGAACCGCTGGCTGCATTCGCCGCGGCACTGCGCACGCGCCAGACAACGCCCGAAGCCATCGTAAGGCCAGCGTGGATATCGCCCAGGGAGGCCTAGTTTCCGGCCATTGCCCTGTGGCCACCATGAAGGAGAGACCCAATGTACAAAAAGATACTGGTGGCTGTCGATGGCAGCCACTGCAGCGACCTGGCCCTGGACCATGCGATCGGACTGGCCGCCGTCTGCGACGCCGAACTGCAGGCCGTCCACGTGATTGACAACGGCTACCTGAAATATGACATGGGATACGTTGACCTGACCGATCTGCGTGCCGGACTGATCAAGGGCGGCGAAGCGCTGCTAGCCGAGGCGCAGGAAAAAGCGAAGGCCAGGCATGTACGCTGCCAGACCGTCATGAAAGACGAGATTCTCGCGCTGGGCGACATCGCCCACCAGATCCGCCAGCTTGTCGAGAGCAGTGCCGCCGAACTCGTGGTGCTCGGCACGCATGGCCGTCACGGGGTGAGCCGGTTGCTGCTCGGAAGTGTGGCCGAAAGTCTCGTGCGTCAGTGTCCGGTGCCGGTATTGCTTGTCAGGGCTGAGGACGCGGCCTGAGCTTACGGTCCGCCATGCCAATGAAGGTCGCGGGGGCCACCTCTGGCGCAGCCTTGAGCGAATCGGCCGGCACGGCAACCGCTGCAGGCCGTCACGCCATCCGCACGCCCTCCAGTGACGTTCCGCCGTTGCTGGCCCAGGTCGCAGCAGGCAGTGGCCTACAAGCGCTCGCTGCGCTCTCCTCAGACGAGCAAGGGCTGATTGACGGGGAAGTGCCGGCGCGCAGGCGGCAACATGGCGCCAACCAGATCGCCACGGAGCAACAGCATCGCTTCGTGCCCGATCTTCTCGGCCGGCTGCGCAATCCGTTGAACCTGATGCTGCTCAGCCTCGCTGCCTTGTCCGGTCTCATCCATGACTGGCAGGCCGCATTGGTCATCACATGCATGGTGGCGCTGAGCGTGGGGCTGGCGACGTGGCAGGAGAGCCGCTCAGGCAAGGCGGCCGCCGCACTGCGGGCGATGGTGCACACCATCATTGCCGTGCGGCGCCGGCCAGCGGCCGGAGCGCAAGGGCAAACCGGCGACATCCCTATCGCCGATCTGGTGCCGGGCGATGTCATCCACCTTGCTGCGGGAGACCTCGTCCCGGCCGATGTACGCCTGCTGACCGCCAAGGATCTGTTTGTGAACCAGGCTGCGCTCACCGGTGAATCGATGCCGGTGGAGAAGTTTGCCGTGAATGGTGCGAGCGGTGAGACGGCCGGCGACATTGCGAACCTGGCACTGATGGGCACTGCGGTCGTGAGCGGCACCGCAACGGCACTGGTCGTGCTGACGGGCCGCCATGCGGTGTTCGGCCACATTGCCGGCTCCATCGCTGCGCGCGAGCCGCCGACTGCGTTTGACGAGGGGCTGGGGCAAATCAGCCGCTTGATGCTGGGCATCATCGTCGTGATGGCGCCACTGGTATTCGTCATCAACGGCCTGACCAAAGGGGATTGGTTCGAAGCCCTGCTCTTTGCCGTCGCTGTCGGTGTCGGCCTGACGCCCGAGATGCTGCCCATGCTGGTCACGGTGAACCTGGCCAAGGGCGCGCTGGTGATGTCCAGGCGCAAGGTCATCGTCAAGCGCCTGAGCGCAATCCAGAACCTCGGCGCGATGGATGTGCTGTGCACCGACAAGACCGGAACGCTGACGCAGGACCGCGTCATCCTGAAGCATCATCTCAACCTGAGCGGCAAGGAAAGCGAGCAGGTGCTGGAGCTTGCTTACCTCAACAGCTTCTTTCAGTCCGGCTTGCGCAATCTGCTCGATGTGGCGGTGCTCCAGCACGAGGAGGTTGGCAAACGCATCGGCATCCATGAACAATGGCGTCTGGTCGACGAGATCCCGTTTGATTTCACCCGGCGGCGCATGTCGGTCGTGGTGGAGAGCAGCCAGCCGGGAGATGAAAGGCGTCTGCTGATCTGCAAGGGCGCCGTGGAGGAAGTGTTCGATGCCAGCGCCACGGCGAGGATCGGCGATACGGTGGTTGCGCTGGATGTCGCCCACCGGGCCGGCCTGATGCGGCAAAGCGAGCTGCTGAACGAGGACGGCTACCGGGTCATAGCTATCGCCAGCAAACGCCTGCCGACCGCAGATCCGTCGCATGCCTACGGTATTGCGGATGAGGCCGGCATGGAACTGGTCGGCTATATCGCATTCATCGACCCGCCGAAGGAGAGCGCTGCCGCTGCGTTGGCCGCGCTGCGCAAGAGCGGCATCGAGGTCAAGATACTGACCGGAGACAGCCCCACGATCACCAGCAAGGTTTGCCGCATGGTCGGCCTGCCCGCCGGGCGTGTTGTCCTCGGCAGGGATCTGGACCGGCTCACGCCGGCGGAACTGGCCGAGGCGGCAAGGGACAATATCCTGTTTGCAAGGCTCAACCCCGCACACAAGGAGGCACTGGTGCGGGCGCTGCGTGCACAGGGCCGGGTGGTGGGCGTGCTTGGGGACGGAATCAATGACGGCCCGGCACTCAAGGCGGCCGATGTTGGCATCTCGGTCGATAACGCGGTGGACATCGCCAAGGAGTCGGCCGGCGTCATCCTGCTGGAAAAAAGCCTGACGGTGCTGTACGACGGCGTCGTGGAGGGCCGGCGCGTGTTCGCCAACCTGCTCAAGTACCTGCGCATGGGTGCCAGTTCCAACTTCGGGAATATCTTCAGCGTACTGGGCGCAAGCGCATGGCTGCCTTTCCTTCCCATGGCACCCATTCAGTTGCTGACCAACAACCTGCTGTATGACATCTCGCAAACCGCCTTGCCGGCGGACAATGTGGATGAAAGCGCACTTGGCAGGCCGTGCCGCTGGGAGGTCGCCAGGGTTCGCCGCTATATCCTGTGCCTGGGCCCGATCAGTTCAGTCTTCGACTATCTGACCTTCGCGGCGCTCTACTGGTGGATCGGCGCCAACAGCCCCGTCGATGCACCTGTGTTTCAGACTGGCTGGTTCCTGGAGTCGCTGCTCTCCCAGACCCTGGTTGTGCATATCATCCGCACTAGCAGGATCCCGTTCGTCGAAAGCCGTGCGAGCCATGCCCTGCAGGCGGCCACGGGCGCCATATGCGTGCTCGGCATCTGGCTTCCATATTCTCCGTTGGCGGCTGTACTCCATTTGCAGGAGCCCTCTTCATACATATGGACGATTCTGGTGCCGATCCTGACCATGTATCTCTTGGTTACCTTTGCGGTTCGAAGGATGCTTTCGAGATACCTCGACCTGGACTGAAGGCGGGATCCCTGCCACGGCACCTCCTTATCGGCAAGCCGGCCACTGGCCGGTTGCACTTGGCGTCGGCACTCCTATATTCTGTTCAGGATTGTTCAGCAATGTGCGGTCAGGGCGCCAGGTATGTCCAAGGGGCGAAGTACCTATTCGATCCGGATGCGCGGGGGCCGACGTCGCGCAGGCGGCGCATTGCGCCGGCCGCAGAACAGCCAGGCCCAGCTGGCCGGGATCATTCGCTCGTCCATGGAGGCCATCATTTCCGTCGACGCCGACCAGCGCGTAGTATTGTTTAATCCCATGGCCGAAAGGTTGTTCGGACGGCCAGCCGAACAGGCGATCGGACGGCCGCTGACCGACTTCATTCCGGAGCGCTTCCGTGCGGCGCATGAGGCGCATGTGCGCCGGTTTGGCATCACAGGCGTGTCGGATCGCCAGATGGGACGCCAGCGCGCGCTCTTCGCGCTGCGCCGCGATGGCACCGAATTTCCGATCGAGGCATCGATTTCGCAAACGACGCACCGCGGCTCGCGGCTCTTTACGGTCATGCTGCGCGACATCACGGAAAGGGCCCGCGCCGAGGAGGTCATGCGTGCCAGCCTCCAACGGATCAGGGAAAGCGAAGCGCGGCTGGCCGGCATCATCCGGTCCTCGATGGAGGCCATCATCACGGTGGACAGTGCCCAGCACGTCATCCTCTTCAATCCCATGGCGGAAACCTTGTTCGGCTGGTCGGCCGAACAGGCGATGGGCCGGCCGCTTGGCGATTTCATTCCCGAGCGCTTTCGCGCTGCGCACGACGCGCATGTGCGCCGGTTCGGCGCGACGGGGGTATCGGATCGCCAGATGGGGCGCCAGCGCGCACTCTATGCGCTGCGCCGCGATGGCAGCGAGTTTCCCATCGAGGCATCGATTTCACAGATCTCGGACGGCGGTGTCAGCCTCTATACGGTGATGCTGCGCGATATCACGGAACGCGTAGGTGCCGAGCAGGCGCTGCGCCGATCGCGAGAGGAACTGCAGCAGCTTTCGGACAGCATCCTCGCCACGCGGGAAGAAGAGAAGCGCCGCATCGCGCGCGAACTCCATGATGACCTGGGCCAGCGGCTGAGCGCGCTGAAGATGGACATGACCATGCTTGCCGCCGATGTCGGCGAGGGCAGAGACACCGACGGAATCCTCGCCGACATCACCGGCATGAACGCTGTCATTGACGACACGGTCGCGTCGGTTCGCCGCATTGCCAGCGATCTGCGGCCAGCTCTGCTTGACGAGCTCGGCATGCTGACCGCCATCGAGTGGCTGGCCAATGATTTTTCCAGCCGGTATGGGCTGCCGGTGAGTGTGGATGGCGTGGACGCGGACGTTCCGGAGCAGACCGCTATCGCCATGTTTCGCATTGTGCAGGAGGCGCTTAGCAATGTCGTCCGACACGCTGACGCAACGGCCGTCGATGTTTCACTTGCTCAGACGGACGGGCAGATCGAGTTGCGGGTCGAGGACAATGGTGGCGGCTGGGACAAGAAGCCCGCTGGAAAAGAGGCACGCAAATCGCTGGGGCTGCTAGGAATCCGGGAGCGTGCACGGTTGCTGGGCGGCGCGATCGTGGTCGACAGTGAACCGGGCAAGGGCTTCCGCCTGACCGTAAAGATTCCGCTGGAAAAAAGGGATATGAAATGACGCGCGTGCTCATTGCCGATGACCATGCAGTCGTGCGCGACGGTCTCAAGCACATTCTGGAGCGCGCCGGAAAATTCGATGTGGTAGGCGAAGCCGCCGACGGCACCCAGGTCATGAAGCTGGTGCGCGACTGCGCGCCGCAGGTGCTGCTGCTCGACCTCTCGATGCCTGGCCGCAGTGGACTTGAATTGATCCGCCTGTTGCGGGACGAACAACCGGCGCTGCGCATCCTGGTACTGACCATGCATGCGGAACAGCAATACATCGTGCGCGCGTTCCAGGCCGGCGCGGCGGGCTATCTGACCAAGGAAAGCGCCGCTACCGAGCTGGTTTCCGCGATCAACCAGGTCGCCGCCGGCGGCACCTACGTCAGCCAGGCGATTGCTGGCAAGCTGGCGACCAGCCTGCAGGAACATCAGGACGAAGCACCGCACCTGCGTCTGTCGGACCGGGAACTCGAAGTCTATCGGCGGCTGGTGCTGGGCGAGCCGCTGACCGCGATCGCGACCGCGCTGTGCGTGAGCGTCAAGACGGTCAGTACCTACAAGATGCGGCTGATGGAAAAGATGCATGTGCCCAGTGAGGCGGCGCTGCTGCGCTATGCCATGCGCAACCATCTGTTCGACGAGGAAGAGGACATCTGAGGCACGCACGCCCCATGCATGCGCGCTCTTCTCAGTGCGGTTCGATGGAGACCGCAGGGTGTGCCAGCGCATAGCTGCACGAGTAATCGAGTTCGCCCGAAGCCTGGGCATGGACCGTGAACAGCGGCTGTCCGGCGCGGACTTCGTCGTTGACCCGTACCCGCATCTCGATGCCAGCCACCTGCCGCATCGGAGCGCCTGCCAGCTTTGCGGTGCGGGCGATGTGGCGGTTGTCGATGTCGATCACCCGGCCGCGGTGGGGAGCGACGATGTCGCGGCGAAAGATGGCTTCGCCCGGGACGCGCAAGCCGCCCTGCGCTTCGCAGATTGCCTGGAACTTGCGCCAGGCCGCGCCGCTGTCGAGTAGCTGGCCGGCGGCTTTTTCGCCCGTGCCCTTTGGGGCTGCTCCGCAGAACTCCAGCAGCGCGCCCGCGAGCATGACCGAGCGCTCGCGCAGGTCGGGCGGCGCCGCCACCGTGCGCTGGAGTACCGCCAGGACGTCGCGCGCCTCCAGCGCGGGGCCGATGCCCTTTCCGACCGGCTGGGTTCCGTCGGTCCTGACCATCAGGATGTGCAGGCCGAACGCCTCCGCCACATGCCGCATCGCGGCTTCGAGCCGCTCCAGGTCCCTGTCCTCGCGCACCTTGGCAGTGGGGCCCACGGGCACGTCGATCAGGACGTGCGTCGAGCCAGCCGCAACCTTCTTGGACAGGATGGAGGCAACCAGCTGCGCGTCGCTGTCGATATCGAGGGCGCGTTCCACGCGGATCAGGATATCGTCGGCCGGACTCAGGTTCAGCGCGCCGCCCCAGACCAGCGACGCCCCGACTCGCTCCACGACGTGGCGCAGTTCCGCTGCACTGAGCGCCACACGGGTCAATGTCTCCATCGTGTCTGCCGTGCCGGCTGGAGAGGTGATCGCCCGGGAAGATGTCTTCGGCAAGACCAGGCCTCCTGCCGCCGCGATTGCCACGACAATCGGCGTGGTGCGGTTGCCGGGCAAGCCGCCGACGCAGTGCTTGTCGGCAACAATGGCCCCACCCCATGCCAGGCGCTCGCCCGAATGGACCATGGCCCGCGTCAGGTCCACGGTTTCCCGACGGTTCATGCGCCCATCTGCACACGCGGCCAGGAATGCGGAGATATACACATCCGGGTACCGTCCCGCCGAAATATCGCTGACAATCGACTCGATCTGTGCGCCGTCAAGCCGGCGGCCGTAGATCTTCGCGCGCAAGGCGCGTACGGATTCCAGGGCTGGTGCGTGACTGACCGTCACCATATCGCCGGCGCGCGCTGCCAGCGCCTGCGCCGCGCTGGCGGAAAGACTGGCCTCTGCGGTATCAAGCAATGGCGCGCCAACCAGGTTCAGCGTCGCAAGGATGCTGGCGTCGCCGATCCGCACCTGCACCCGTGCCTGCGCGGCGAAGCCTTCGGCCCGGCACACGGGGCAGTCGGGGTGGAGGTAGATGACATACTCCTGCCAGGTATCGATGCCGAGCGGCTTGTAGGCCAGGGGCTCGGAACCCTGGCCTTCCCCGGCAGCAAGTTTCAACTCGTTGGCCAGCATCGCGCTATCCCGCCGACGGGCAAGGGTAGAGTCATCGGCTTATCGCAGATCGAGCGCCTCGAGATTCAGCAGTTCGATCTGCTTGCCCTGTACCCGAATCAGTCCTTCCTGCTGGAAGCGGGACAGCGTGCGGCTTGCGGTCTCCAGGGTCATGCCCAGATAGCTGCCGATGTCCTCGCGCGTCATGCGCAACGTGAAGCAAGTCGGCGAATAGCCTCTGCGCTGCAGGCGACGCGAGATGTTGAGCAGGAATGCTGCCACGCGTTGTTCCGCCGTGAGGTTGCCGAGCAGCATCATCTGTCCGGTCTCGCGGACGATTTCGGCGCTCATCATCTTGTGGACCTGTTGCTGCAGCGATTTGACCTCGCGGCAGAGGGCTTCCAGCAGGTGGAACGGGATCACGCAGACCGCGCTGTCTTCCAGGGCGATGGCGTCGCAGGTGTGGACCTCTGTCGAAATGCCGTCAAGGCCAAGCGTTTCGCCGGGAAGGAAGAAGCCGGACACGTATTCGCGCCCGCTCGGGTGAGAGAGCACGGTCTTGATCGAGCCCGAACGCAGCGCGTAGATACTCTGGAACGGATCTCCAGCGCGGTAGAGCGCTTGCCCTTGCCTGACCATCTTCCAGTTGCTCACCACGCTGTTCAGGCGCACTACGTCCGTCTCGTCGAGGTTGGACGCCATGCAGATGTGCCGCAGCATGCAGGTGGAACACTGGGCACCCGGCTTGGTTGCGTTTTCAGTCGACAGCCTTGCATGGCGGTCAACGGGGGCGCTGATCGCGTTGTGTTCGAGGTCGGCCGAAGGTGAATCGCTGGTTCCGAACATCGTTGTCTCCAGATGGCGGTGCTGTCAGGGGCACGTCTGCCTGCCCCGGAAGCCCGGTACTTCTATGGTTTGCTGCTTCTTTGTGCTGCGCCGGAAATGTCCAGCAGAGCGGTGCGCAGTTTGTCGACTTCCAGCGTCTTGTCGAAGCAGTAGCTTCCACCGGCCCGCAGGCAGGCCTTGCGCATCAGCGCAGACCCGCTGTTGGACAGCACGATCAAGGTGCTTTCCGGCAGTCTTACTGTCAGCAACCGGACGTGCCGCAGGGTTTGTCCGGTGCGCAGTCCGACCAGCACGACATCGGGGCGAAGCGCCTCGAGTGCCGGCAAGTCGGCTTCGGCATCCGTACCCGCTCCGACAACTTGCATGCCGGCGACAGCCTTGAGCAAACGCAGCTGCCGTGTCCTGATGGGGCCCGCGTGCTCGAGAATGTAGACAGTCAGGGCGTGGAGTCGGGTGCGGTTGCTCATGTCAGCAGTATCGTCGCCGGCCGCGCCTTTCGAAATCAGGCGGGGCTGAGCCTGGTGTCAGGCTTGAAGCCGGCCTTGTCAGATTTACCTGACAGCGTCGCGGCGGATTCCGACTTCGCAAAGCCGCTCCAGCGCCGCATCGAATTCGATGCGGCGATCTTGATGCAGAACAAACGAGCGCGGCGCTCAACTGCCAATCTGGAAGCAGCCGGCCTTTCCGGTTCTGTTCGAGTCTTCAAGGAGATCACCATGACCAACCTCAGGCACTATGAACCGTTTTCTGTCGAACCTATCAGCGACATGCTGCAGGGCATGCTGCGCTCGTTCCGCGGGACTGCCGATAACGGACTGGCATTCAAGGTCGATGTGTCGGAATCGGACGGCGCCTACACCCTGGCTGCGGAGTTGCCCGGCGTGAAAAAGGAGGACATCGACGTATCCGTGGACCGTGGCACGGTGATGATCAGCGCAAAGGTGGAAAAGTCCTCCGAGCAAAAAGACGGCGAGCGCGTGATCCGGCGCGAGCGCTACAGTGGCTCGATGCAGCGTGCCTTTACGCTCGACGCGAGCATCGACGAGAGCAAGGTCGATGCGACCTACGACAATGGTGTGCTGCGCGTGGTCCTGCCCAAGAAAGAAACATCCCCCCAACAGCGGATTACCGTGAAGTGAACCGGTGATTGGCAAAGGAGTGCGGCAATGAGAATCGACGAGGTCTGTACACGTGAACCAGTCCATATCCCGCTTTCCTGCACCTTGCAGGAGGCGGCAGTGCAGATGCGCGACCAGCATGTGGGGTCATTGATTGTGACGGAAGCAACACCATCAGGAACTCGCGTCGCCGGCGTCCTGACCGATCGGGATATTGTGCTGGGCAGCACGGCCGCGGGGGCAGACCCTTGTCGCAATCCCGTTGGCGACTTCATGACAAGCGGTCTGCACACCGTGGGCCGAAACAACAGCGTCGCCGATGCGATGCAGTTGATGCTTGCCCACGGCGTGCGCCGGCTCGGCGTGCTCGATGGTGAGGCGCTCGTCGGTGTGGTCTCGCTGGACGATATTGTTGGCGCCATGGCGGCAGAGTGGGGCATGCTCTCCACGATTATCCGCAATGAGCAGGAACGTGAGCGCACCGGTCATACACGATCGGCGTTTCATGTCTGAACTCTGCCGGAACGGTACGATCCCTTGCCGCACAGGCGCATCGAACGCCGTTCCGCAACACCATGTTGTGAGATTTTTCCATGAAAACTGATCTTCAACTCAAGAAGGAAGTCACGGAAGAGCTGGACTGGGATCCCGCCATCGACGCGGCCGCCATCGGCGTCGAGGTACGCGAAGGCGTGGTAACGCTCAGCGGCCACCTGCCCAGCTATGCCGAGAAGCTTGCCGCCGAGCACGCCGCCGAAAAGGTGTCGGGCGTGCGTGCAGTGGTGGTGAACCTCGATATCAAGCCCACTGGCGAGTTCAGCGATGAAGCGATTGCTATTGCCGCACGGGACGCACTGCAATGGCACGTTCACGTGCCTGACGACGCGATCAAGCTGCGCGTCGAGAGCGGCCGGGTAACGTTATCCGGCGAGGTGGAGTGGGGTTACCAGCGCAAGCTTGCCGAGCGTACCGTGTCGCAACTGCGCGGCGTGACGGGTGTCACAAACCAGATCAAGATGCGGGTGCGCCCCGCCCCCGACGATGTGGTCGAACGAATCGAAGCCGCGTTGCGTCGACATGCCGAACGTGAAGCGAAGCACATCAGTGTATCGATGAGAGATGGGACGGTGACGCTGAGCGGCCGCGTGGGTTCTCGCGCGGAGCGACTGGCGGCAGTCGGTGCGGCCTGGTCTGCGCCCGGAGTTGGCGCCGTGGTGGACGATCTGGAATTGTCCTGAGCGCAAGGGGAAGATGCGGCGCTGGCGCGCATCTTCCCGACCAAGCAGGATGCGCGATGCCTTGGAATTCCGGTTACTTCCCGAACTCGATGAAGAACCTTCCACCACAGGTCAGGGCGAAGTCGATCGCGATCGCCAATGCGCTGCTGGAACAGGGTTACAGTGAAGGCATGGCGATTCGCATTGCCATCGCGCAGGCGTATCGCTGGGCCGCGAGCCATGCCGTTGCAGACACCGCCAAGCGTACACCGCCACGCCACGGGCCATGAAGCCGAAACAGCGCGCTGTACAGCGAACACCGCGGACAGCGCCACCTGTTTCCCCGCGATGCCAAGGGCCGTCGCGCCATAGAAGGAAAGCAACATGCAATGCATCGACAGGGCTCAGGTCATTGTCCGCCTGAACGCGCGCTGAGACGTGAACATGCCGGCCGATGGCGTCGATCCTTCTCACCATTCCCCGGACCCGCCGCAACGCGCTGCGATTCCGGGAATCCTGCTGCTGGCTTACAAGCTGCTGGTCAACGACCGTGCCAAGTTCACCGGTCTGCTGGTCGGCATCACATTCTCGGTGTTCCTGATGATCGAGATGACCTCGCTGTTTGCCGGGGTTCTGAACCGGTCGTCATCGACCGTCTTCAACATCGGCGCCAGCATCTGGGTCATGGATCCGGCCGTCAACACGGTGGCAAACACCATCGGGATGCCGGACTATGTGCTGGACGCCGTGCGAAGCATCGACGGCGTACGCTTTGCGGTGCCACTGTATTCGGGCGGTGCGCTAGTACGTCTTTCGAGCGGAAGCTATCAGCCCGTGACGGTGCTCGGCATCGACGACACCAGCCTATTCGGCCGTCCGCGCGTCATACGCGGCAGCATCGAAGACATCTTCGCCGAGAATGCCTTTCTTGTGGTGAAGGACGCCGAGTTTCGCAAGCTCGAGAATCCCGATGTCGGCACGGCTTTCGAGATCAATGACCATCGTGGCGTGATTGTCGGACTGGCCGAGGTATCGACCAGCGGGCTGTTTGGCGTCCCCACCCTCTACACCACGTACCGGCGCGCGATCCAGTACCTGCCAACGGCCCGCTACACCATCTCGTACATCCTGGTGGAGCCAAAGGCGCCGGAAGACACGTTGCGGATCCAGCAAGCTGTCAGCCGACTGGGCTATATTGCGCTGACGAAGGCGCAGTTCGTCGACCGCATCGCCGATTTCTACAAGTACCAGACCGGCCTGGGCACCAATATCCTGCTGATGACGGTCATCAGCTTTATCGTCGGACTGTCGATTTCGGGACAGACCTTCTACACCTTCATCGTCGAGAACCTGGAGAAGTTCGGTGCCCTCAAAGCCATCGGTGCAAAGGGGCACGAGCTGGTGGCGATGATCCTGTTCCAGGCGACCTTCGTGTCCCTGACGGGCTATGGACTTGGCATCGGCCTGTGTACGGTCCTGATAGCCCTGGTGCGGTTGCGAATCCCCAACTACGCGGCGGTGATCACCTTCTACAACCTCGGGCTTGCGCTGGCCATGGTGATCGTGATCGCCGGCATCTCGGGCTATATCGGCGTACGGAAGGTGCTGCACATCGAGCCGTTCGATATTTTCCGGGCGTGATCATGGCACACGTCGCCATCTCGGCGCAGCGCATCGAAAAATGGTTCGGCGAGGGAGAGGCCCGTACCCACGCGTTGCGGGCCGTAAGCTTCGACGCCTACTTCGGCGAGATGCTGTTCATTGTCGGTCCCTCCGGCAGCGGCAAGACGACGCTGCTCAGCGTCATCTCGGGCATCCTGCGGCCGGACGGCGGGCGCGTGCTGATGGACGGCGTCGATGTGTGGAATCTGGACGATGACGAACTGGCCGCCTTCCGCCTCGCCAAGGTCGGGTTCGTGTTCCAGGACTATCACCTCTTTCCACGCCTTACGACGCTGGAGAACGTCGCCATTCCGCTGGTCTTGCGCCGGTACCGCTGGGATGAGGCCCTGTCAGAGGCGCGCAAGTATCTGCGGATTGTCGGCCTGGAGAACCGGGCGCAGTTGCACCCCGTCAAGCTCAGCGGCGGCGAACAGCAACGTGTCGCGATCGCTCGCGCCATCGTCAGCCAGCCCGACATCCTGATTCTCGACGAACCCACCGCGTCGCTGGATGGCGAGACCGGTCGCACAATCATGAGCTTCATCCGCAAGGAAATCCTCAGCGAGCGTCGCTGCATTGTCATCGTCACGCACGATGCGCGCATTCTCGATATGGCCTCGCGCATCCTCGACATGGAGGATGGTCGGCTGAAGGCGATAGAAATAGGGGCCGCACAGTGAAGAAGAACCGCTGGCTTTTTCTGATATCGGCGTTGGGCGCACTGGTCGGCGTGTCCGCCGCGATCATTTATGCCCAGCAGAAGCCGCCACTTCCGCCGGTGTTTCAACCGGCCGCCAATCCCTATCGCAGTGGCATTTATGCAAACGGCATCGTGGAAAGCCAGCAGGACAGCGGTGCCAACGTCAACGTCTACCCCGAGGTAGCGGGAACGGTACTGCGTATCGTCGTGCATGAAGGCCAGGCCGTCAGGCGCGGCGATGAATTGCTGGCCATTGAGGACTCGGTGCAGCGCGCGCTGGCGGCGCAACAGAGTGCGCAGGCAGACGCCGCCGAGGCACAACTCGCGCAATTGCTGGCTCAGCCGCGAAAGGAGACGCTTGAAGTCGCCAAGGCGCAGGCTGATGCCGCGGCGGCAAGCCTCAAGACCGTGGAAGACCAGTACGACAAGCTGCGCAAGTCGCGGGACTTCGACACCAGGTCGGTCAGCCAGGACGCCATGGACAATGCCGCCAACGCCGTGCATGTCGCGCGCAGCGGCCTGGTGGTAGCCAGTCGGCAGCTCGCGCTGACGCGCGCCGGCGCCTGGACGTTCGACATACGCAACCAGGAGAAGCAGCGCGATGCGCTGCGAAAGGCGGCCGACGCGGCGGACGCCTTGCTGCGCAAGTATGTCGTGCGCGCGCCGATGGATGGCGTGGTGCTTTCGATCAATTCGGCCGTCGGTGCCTATGTATCGCCTCAAGGGACGTACAACACGTATACGCAGGGAAGCCAGCCCGTTGCTGTGCTGAGCAGCCAGCAGGACTGGCTCGGGGTTCGCGTCTATGTCGACGAGATCCTCGTGCACCGGCTGAAACCTGGCCGCGGCATGCAGGCCCGCATGTTCGTGCGCGGCACGGACACCAGCATCGCGCTGGAATTTGTCCGGGTGCAGCCATACCTGACGCCGAAGATCCAGCTCTCGGACCAGAGGGCGGAACGAGTCGACGTACGCGTACTGCCGGTGATTTTCCGCTTCAGGCCTCCTGCGCAGCCGCCCATCTACCCGGGGCAATTGGTCGATGTGTATCTGGGCGGGACACCGTGAACCGGCATTGGCCCATGCGGATTCCTCCGATGGCCGTGCTGGCCGTGGCGCTTTGCGGCTGCGCGGTGGGGCCCGACTTTGTACCGCCTGAGGAGCCTGCCATTTCACAGTATGTCCGCGGTGGGGACGCCAGCAGCACGCCTGCCGGTGACGGACGGGCCCAGCACTTTGTTGCCGGCGCGACGGTGCCAGCCGACTGGTGGCGCATGTTTGGCAGTGCGGAGCTGGACCGGGCCGTGAATGGCGCGTTGGCCGCGAATCCCAGCCTGCAGATCGCCGAAGCGAACCTGCGGCACGCCGACGCGGCGGTGCGTTCCGGCGCCGGCGTGTTCTATCCGCAGGTTGCGGCACAGGCGCAGGCGTCGCGACAGACGACGACGCCCGCCCGGTTGGAGAGCAGCGCCCCCTCCGGCATATTCAATGTCTTCACGCTCGGCGCCACCGTCAGCTATGCGCTGGACCCGTTTGGCGGCAACCGCCGGGCGGTGGAAGCCCTGGCGGCGCAAGCGCAAGTGCAGCGCTACGCCGTTGGTGCGGCCTGGCTTACGCTGACCGGCACACTGGTCAGTACCGCGATCGCGCGCGCCGGCTATGCCGCCCAGATCGCTGCCACGGATACGCTGGTGAAAATCGTACGCGAGCAAGTCGACGTCACGCGCGCGCAGGTCAGCGCCGGCATGGCGACCCACGCCAGCGAACTGAGTCTGCTGAGCCAGCTTGGGGCGCTGGAGGCAACACTTCCTCCGCTGGCGCAACGCGTCGATCAGGCGGATCACCTTGGCGCGACGCTGGCCGGGCGCTTCCCGTCCGAGGCGGAGCCACTGGTCCTTTCGCTCAATTCGCTGGTGTTGCCGTCCGACCTGCCGCGCATGCTGCCTTCAGATCTCGTCCGGCACAGGCCAGACGTGCTCGCCGCGCAGGCAGAACTGCACGTAGCCGCGGCTCAAGTTGGCGTGGCAACGGCCGCGATGCTCCCGAACATTGCCCTGAGTGCCAGTTACGGCCGCGAAGGCGTACAGCCCGGGAGCTTGCTGGGCGCCGGCGGCGGCGTCTGGGGCATGGCGGCGGCCGCCTTTGCGCCGGTGTTCCAGGGCGGCACGCTGTACTTCAGGCGCCAGGCTGCACAGGCGCAGTTCGAGTCGGCACAGGCCAACTACCGGCAAGTCGTGCTGGAGGCCTTTGCCCAGGTGGCCGATGCACTGCGTGCCCTGGAACATGACGCGCTCACGGCCGAGGCTCAGGACCGCGCGCGGCAGGCCGCCGGCGAATTGATGGCCGAGGTGCAGGCCAACTACCGGGCCGGCACGGCGGGATACCTGCAGCTTCTCGTTGCCAATGCCCAGTACCAGCAGGCGACGATCGGCTATATCCAGGCTCACACCCAGCGGCTGCAGGACACCGCGGCATTGTTTCTTGCCTTAGGGGGAGGCTGGGAAACCGTGTCGCCGAGCCGTTGACGCATATCAACAGATGACAGGAGTTACCGCATACGCTGAGTCAGGGGAAGGCCAACGCGAGCAACGCTACCTCAGATGCCGGGGGCGCTCGCTGATCATCGACGAGGCGAGGGACTCATGAAAGGCGATATCCAACTGAAGCAGGACGTGATCGAAGAGCTGAACTGGGATCCGGCGGTCAATGCAAGCGGTATCGGGGTGGAAGTGCAGGACAGCATCGTCACGCTTACCGGCCACTTGCGCAGCTTCTCCGAAAAGTACGCCGCCGAAGCCGCGGTCAAGCGGATTCCAGGCGTCAAGGCACTGGCCGTCGAACTAGACGTGCGCTTGCCGGACGAAGCGCGGCGCACCGACAGCGACATTGCGCGTGCTGCCGCCAATGTCCTGGGCTGGCAAGCGATGGTGCCGAGTGGCCGGGTCCGCATCATGGTCGAGCATGGCGTGATCACGCTGACCGGTGATGTCGACTGGAACTACCAGCGCGCCGTGGCCGAGCATGCGGTTGCGGGACTCTTCGGAGTGGTCGGAGTCAACAACGCAATCGCCGTGCGGCCGTTAGTCAACCAGGCGGAACTGGGCCAGCGCATCAAGGATGCCATCCAGCGCCAGGCCGAACTCGACGCCAGCCACGTGACCGTGGCGGTCTCCCAAGGCGACGTCAAGCTGGGCGGAAGCCTGCGTACCTGGGCCGAACGTGAAGCCGCGTACAACGCTGCGTGGGCCGCGCCTGGCGTCGTTTCCGTCGAGAACAACATCCAGGTCAATCTCTGACGCAAGAAACCTGTCCGCAGCGCGCCGCCTTCCTCAGAACTCTTCACCGAACATGCGGGCCCCCGCGGCAGCGTTCTCCGCGGAGCCGTGGGGGTTGCGCTCGATCGCGATCATGCAGTCGGTCGTGAGCAGCAATGACGCGATGGAGACGGCGTTCTGCAGCGCGGTACGCACGACCTTGACCGGGTCGATCACGCCGAGCTCGATCATGTCGCCAAAGCGCTCGCCGCCGGCATCGTAGCCGAGCGTGCCCGACGCCTCGCATACCCGGTGAACGACCGCATCGGCGTCCGCGCCGGCATTCGCGACGATCTGCCGCATTGGCGCCGCCAGCGCCGCGTGGACGATACGTGCGCCGGCAGCCTGTTCCGCGTTTGGCGCTTGCCAGTCCTGCAGCACGGTGCGGGCACGCAGCAACGCCACACCGCCGCCGGCGACAATGCCCTCGTCCACCGCGGCGCGCGTAGCATGCAGGGCGTCCTGGAACCGGCTCTTGCGCTCCTGCAATGCGCTCTCCGTTGCCGCGCCGACCTTGATGACGGCGACGCCGCCCGCCAGGCGGGCGATCCGGCGCTGCAGCCCTTCGCGATCGTAGTCCGAGCGGGCGTCGGGAACCCGGCTGCGCAGTACGGCGATGCGAGCCGCCACGCGAGAGGCATCGGCGCCGGAGCCCACCAGCGTCGTCGCGTCCCTGTTGATTTCCACGCGCCGTGCCTCGCCCAGTTGCTCCAGTCCGACATGCTCGAGGGATGTGCCAGTCTGCGGCGACACCACGGTCGCACCGGTAAGCGCGGCGAGATCCCCCAGTTGCTCGGTGCGCGATTCGCCAAAGCCCGGGGACTTTACCGCGCAACTCTTCAGTGCGCCGCGCAGGTTGTTGACGACCAGCGTTGCCAGCGCTTCGCCTTCCACATCATTGGCGATGACCAGCAACGACCGGCCCGCCCGTGTCACCGTTTCCAGGATCGGCAGCAACTGTGCGATCGACGAGATACTTGCGTCGCAAAGGAGCACCAGCGGAGACTCGAGCACGACAGCGCGGCTCTCCGTGGTCGCGAACAGTGGAGACAGGTAGCCACGGTCGACCAGTGCGCCTTCGGCAATAACCAGTTCGTCGTCGAGCTTGGAGCCGTCCTCGACGCTGATGGCGCCGTCCTTGCCCACGTGTTCCACGGCCTGGGCGACCAGCGTTCCGACAGAATGGTCGCCGCTGGCCGAGATGGTCGCAATTTGCCTCATTTCGTCAGTACCGCCGCACGGCTTTGCACTGGCCAGCAAATGTTCCGAGACCAGCTTGCCGGCCGCTTCGATGCCTCGTTTGAGTTGCATCGGGTCGTGTCCGGCCTCGACGTACTTCACCCCTTCCGCCACGATGGCGTGGGCAAGGGTCGTCGCAGTCGTGGTGCCGTCGCCGGCGATCTCGCCGGTTCGGACCGCTGCTTCACAGAGCAGTCGGGCGCCCATATCGGCGAACGGGTTGGGCAGCGAGATCGACTTGGCTACCACCACCCCGGAATTGGCGACCAGGGGCACCATGTCGCGGCGTTCCACGATGACATTGCGCCCGCCCGGTCCCAGCGTGACCTTGACGGCCCGGGCCAGCAACTCCACACCGTGGAGCATCTCGCGCCGCGCGCTCTGGTAGAAGATAAGTGTTTTGTCAGGCATGGCTTATCCCGCATCGTGATCCAGGCAGGCAACGGCTCTACCGTAGGTGCCATGGCGGCGCGCGCGTTGATGTAACGCAAGTGCGGCGATGCGCGACGACGTCACGAACGCCGCAGGAGGCCTCCGCTGTGTTCGCGGGGGCGCTTGTGCATTTCCTTTGATCCAGCTTAAGTCGCGGCCTGGCCGGGCGCCTAGCTTATTCCTATGCGGCCAGCGGCCGCTGCCAACGCGAAACAAGGTGCCGTACGCCGGCGTGCACCCGGGCGCGACGAACTGCATGTGAACTGGCACCGGAATTGACCGGAGCACCCGAATAAGAAGGGGCGCGAATGAAACTCGTCACTGCGCAGCAGGTAATGATCCACGCGGATGACGTGGTCCTTCCGGGGGAGCTGGCCTTGCCTGACGCACCCCGCGAGATTGTCCTGTTCGCTCACGGCACCGGCAGCTCGCGCCATAGCCCGCGCAACCGCCTGGTCGCGTCGAAGCTGCATGATGCAGACATCGGTACCTTGCTGTTCGACCTGCTGACGCCGGAAGAGGATATTGGCCTGACGCGGCGTTTCGATATTGCGCTGCTGAGCGACAGGCTCAGCGCCGCGACAGAATCGATTGAACGCTTGACCGGGCAACGTCATCTTCGACTTGGTTACTTCGGGGCGAGCACCGGCGCGGCCGCTGCCGTGCGTGCCGCCGCAACGACGCCGTCGCATAGGCGCATCGAAGCCGTGGTGTCCAGGGGCGGACGTGTCGACCTGGCAGGCCATGACGCACTCTGCCGCCTCGCGTCTCCGCTGCTGATGATCGTCGGGGAGGCCGATCCGGTCATCGTCAACCTCAATGCGCGCGCGACGGCGTGGATATCCTGCGAGAAGCGGCTGGAAGTGGTTCGCGGGGCGACCCACCTGTTTGAAGAGCCAGGTGCACTCGAACAGGTAGGGCGGCTTGCGGCCGAATGGTTTGTTCGTTATTTCGCCGCGGCAGAAAAGCGAAGGAGCACGTAGGGTCCTTGCGAAAGGCGGAAGCGCAAGTCGCAGCGAGGACCCTGCCAGGTATGCTCATTCGTGGCTGAGGCTCATTCGTGGCTGAGATCCATGCCGAAGCCGCCGGCCAGTTCGCAGTCGATGGCGCCGGCCGCATAGGCGAATAACCAGTTCTCCGCTTCCTGCGGCGTTGCTGGCGAATGACTCCAGTCCGGTGTGAAGCGCACCTCCGTGCGCACACCGATGTCCTGGCCGGGCCCACTGATCTGGACGCGGCCGTGTGAGCTTGACACCCCCGGTACCATGGCATCAGGCATGACAATAACAATCCGGAATCCCTTATACGATCGTTCATGTCCTGGCATATGGTGCTCCGATGAGGGGTAGGGCCCGACGCGGCCCGGGATACGGCGCCTGGATTCGCCTTGGATTCGCATATCGCAAACAACACAGAACAAGGGGCGCGCACCTCTCTGTACGCGCCCCCCGGCCGCGGGACATGACACCGAAGGCGTTCAGGGAAGATCGTACTCGCGCATCATTTCCGCGGTAATGGCCCTGACAGCCGCCTGGCATGCCGGCCTGACGCCAGAGAATTCTTCGATGCGCCAGTTGCACCCGCTGTTCGTGCCGGGGTCGACACGCAGCGGCAGCGGAATCTCCGAATTGCGGCAAGCGTCGCCAAGGTCGGCATTTTCCGTCAGGCGACGCAGGATTTCATTGCGGATTTGCTCCGCGCTTCCCTTGTTCTTGATCATTTCAGTCTCTCCTTGAAAGAAGGGTCGGTTATCCCGGGCGTCATGCCTGACTAGTAATGACATGCGAGGCAGCACGCCCGATGGTCTGAGACAGGATCGGCTCCTCATCCTCGTTCAGCGACATATGCTCGGCGAGCAGCCGCCGGTTCAGCCAGCCACGTACGACAGCGCCAAGACCTGCCGAAGCGCAGTACAGATAGGCGTTCTCCGCCATGGCCCCGGCTGCCGCCGCGGAGAACGTCTCGCGCAGTTTCGGCGGCATGTCCTGCATGCGGCCATGGTTGGCCACAAAAACCAGGTCAAGCGGCGCCATGCCGACAAAATCCTGGTAGCCCGTCATGCTGCGCAAGTCGGCAGCGCGCTTCAGTTCCAGGCAATGGTGCACCGGGTCATAGCGATAGAGACCTGCGGGCAGTGCGACGTAGACGTCAATCACGGTTTCACCATAGGGCGATGGCGCGGTACGGCCACCACCGAGCGAGCGGTTGACGCCCGCGGCCGCCCACAGCAGTTCGCTGAGTTGCTTCAGCGGCACAGGTTGCTGGTCGAATTCACGCGTGCTCTTGCGCAGCCAGAGGGTTCCCATCAGAGGCATGCCCGATGTCCGGTCCGGCTCGGGCAGCGTGATGACGCGCTCGCTGACGCCCACGGCCGGGCGTGGCAACAGGCCTTTGACGGGCTCGTACGGTAGTCGCTTCAGGTCGTTCATGGAAGACTCGCATCGGTGAGTGTGGAATGGGCCGTGCGGATCTGGACGGCGCCGCCTGCCTCAAAATCTAGACGGCACGGCAGTCCGCGGCTTGCGCTCGGTCAAGACCGGGGCGGATGAAGCAGCGGTGGTTCAGGCCGTGTGGCGAAGCCGCGTCTATCCCGCCCTACGGGGCTGGCGCAACGCGCTGGAGTAACAACGTCCACCTCGACGCCCCGGGACCTTGTCGTGGGCTTGATTGAGGCAGGTCAATTTGCCAGGGACGCAGTGGCCTATGTTGATCAGAGGGCGACAAGTCCGTTTCGGGTCAGCAGGAGGAACCACCATGGCAAGCCGTCATTGCATTTCATTATTCATCGCGCTCGCCGTTGGCGCCGCCGGGACACCCGGCGTGTTCGCAGCGCCGGCAACCGACCGCGCCACGTACAAAGGCAGTCACGCGCCGGAGCGTCCGGACGAACCGGCGGCCGCATCCCAAGCCTCCGCGCAGCTCGACGCGCAGATCGCGCATCTGCGCGCCATCCGCGAACGGCTGTCGCGCGCCAGTTCCGATGAGGAGCGGCGCATGCTGCTGGCCGAACGGGACACCGTGATGCGCGATGCCATGGCGACGATGCACGGGTCCGCTCGAGCGCGTACCGCGGGCCTGGCCGGAAAGCCCGGGGCCGGTCCAGGCATGTGCTACGACGCGACGCAGCAGCACGTCGCGCTCATGCAGGAAATGATGCTGGCGATGCCGGATGGCCACGGCGCGGGTATGCCGAACGGGGCCGGTCCGGGCCCCGGAATGCACCGCGGAATGATGGCACAGTAGATCGACCCGCACGGCGCATGACGGCCGCAGGCAAGCGGGAAGGCTGCGGCGCGTCATGCCGGCAGGAAAGGCGGGATGAACCGGCTTGCCGGAACGGCACAGGCAAGCTGGGCCTCGGTCAGGGGCTCCTGTACGCGCAGTTGCCACGCCAGCGTGGCGCAGTCGGCCTCGGATGCATCCTGGCCTGACTGGGCCCGTGCCAGGATACGCGTTCGCAGCGTATCCACGGGCGCTTCGCACTGGACAATGAAGAACGGCACGCCGAGACGGCGCGCCAGCGCCATGAAGCGGTCCCGCTGCCGGCAAGACAGGAACGTGGCGTCGGCAATCATCGCGAATCCCGCACTGCAGCCAATGCGGCAAATGGCCCGCAGGCGTTCATAGGTGCGATCCGTTTCCCTCGTGTCATATCGACCATCCGTCGCCCGCGCGCCATGGCGCAGCCGCTGGCGCTCGACGTCCGAGCGCACGCGCACCATCGCCACCGTTTCCGAGATTCCCGCCGCGACGGTCGACTTGCCGCTGCCCGACAAGCCATGCATCACCACTAGCGTGGCAGCGCGGCGGACCAGGACCCGCCATGACAGGGCCAATAGTTTGCGGCATTCCACGCGCGTGGCCGACATCGATGCGTCCAACTTGTTGCTTTGCTGATGGTCCCGTTCAAGCATGACGCGCGCCCGGACCAGCGCGCGCATGGCGACATAGAGCGGCAAGAGCTTCAGCCCCGCGTAGTCGCCGGAATGTTGCAGGTAGGCGTTGAGCAGGCGGTATGCGAGATCCTGCCGCCCCTGATGCAGCAAGTCCATGAAAGGAAAGGCCATGTCACTGATGGTGTCGATCCAGCGCAGGCCCGGATCGAACTCCAGGCAATCGAATGGCGTTGGCTCGCCGTCCAGCCATACGATGTTGCCCAGGTGCAGGTCGCCATGGCATTCGCGCACATGGCCGCTCTGCAGGCGCGACTGTATCGCCTCGCCAAGGGCGGCCGCGCGAGCGCGAACCAGTCTGGAAACCTCCGTCGATAGCCCGGAACGGTCGTCGAGATGCTCGATACCGCCGAGGCATTCGTCGAGGGTCGCACGGACGCGGGCCGGCGTCCCATATCCCTGCTCCAGGCGAGCGCAAGGCTGATCACGATGGAACCGGGCCAGCCGTACCGCGAGGGCATCGATATGCGAGACCTGCAACCGGTTCGCCGTCAGCATCTCGCTGAACAGGTCCTGCTGCGCAAAGCGCCGCATCTTGACGGCGTACTCGAGGGGGACGCCCGCGCCCTCCACCTTGACGGATCCGGCCGTGTCCCCGGCAACGATGGGGACCACATCGAGATAGAATCCGGGCGCCACGCGCCGGTTCAGCCGAAGCTCGGTCTGGCAATCATCACTGCGCGCTTGTGCCGTCGAGAAATCCAGGAAGTCGAATCGCACCGGCTTTCGGACCTTGTAGGCGAAGTCACCGGCAAGAAACACGCGCGAAATGTGGGTCTCGATGACCCGCACACCATCGACCGAATGAGGGTAGGCGTCCGGCTTCGCCAATGCCGCCGTCAATGCCGCGTCTTCCACGGGATTCCTCGCTGCCGTTGCCCGACGATGCTGTCAGTGTAGCGGCTGGCGGTCTGCTGGCGCCAGCTATGCTGCCGCGCGGACGGGCGTTCCGAAGAGGATGCCGATGAGCGCCTGGACCGCACGCCATGGCCTGGTCATTAGTGCCTCCACTTGTTGGCTGCGGCCCTGACCAGACACACACCATGTGCAAAAGTGTTCGCAGTTGTTGGTAAGGAGGTGGTAGTCGTTTTCACCGAGCCGTGACGTCGCTCGCCGGACAATCTCCACGCCGATATATTGCGCCGCCGTGTTCGTTTCGACGCTGAGGCCATAGCCGTTGGCGAAGTCCGACAAGCTGGTCTTTTCGACCGGGCCGCAGCGCAGGAGTCCCTTGAATCCGACATAGTGTATGACCTCGCCGTTGCCGGCATAGATGCCGTGATGAATGTAGCCTTGGCGCCGCGTCACGAGATGCGCGCCAGGCACAAGCGTTCCCACCAGTGCCGCCGGAGCGGCTGCGGATTCGATGTATTGCGCGTCGTTGTTCATCGCACGCCCCTTTTTGTGTTCCTGGTTCTCCCGGCAGGCCACTGGCGTGGGTTTCACTGTGGCGGGACATCCGAGGCAGCGGCTTGCCTGTGTGGATGCCTTGAGTATGGTTGGCGCGGCGCTTACCCGATATCAGCCTCGGACGAGAGTGCTGTACGGCTGAAGCGGTTCTTCTTGTACGGCTCGGACAACGCCGCTTGTCGGACGATAGTGACCGCTTGTCAGCGATATCTGACAGTGGTGCGCCGGAACTGCGACATTGCGGCTTCGCGCGCACCGTGTCCGGCCTCTACGCGCCAGCGTTCAATGACAGGACACCGGTGGCGTTGATCCACGACAAGAGGCGAGAACCCAGGCGGACTAGGCTGCAATGCATGGCACAGGCGGTCGACTATCCGCGCCACTGCGCCGGCTTGTGCGATGACGTAAAGCGAGGAGTGTCCGATGCGGGCTTTCATGGCAATCTGCTTCCTGATCCTGTCCACCGCGGCGCTGGCTGCTGCCAATGATGCAGCGGTCCCTTCGCAGGCAGGCACACTGAAGCTCAGGCAATTGAACGGTATTTCCTACATCTCGGGCGGCGTCGGCCTTGATGAAGCTGCCACCATCCGGGGCATGGCCCGGCAGTTCAATGTCCGCATGCACTTTGTCGACAGCAATGACAACAGTGCCTTGTCAGATGTCACGGTCACGCTGTTCAATGCGCGGCGCGAGATCGTGCTGCTCGTGCTGAGCGAGGGACCCTACTTGTATCTGAACTTGCCGCAAGGCGCCTATCGGGCGGTAATCCGGTACGGCGGCTCTATCTTCAGCCGGAGCATTGCGGTGACAGCGAACAGTGCGGCCGTCGATCTTCTGTTGCGCTTCCCGGCCATGCCGGCCGGCAGCGACGCCCTGATAGCCCGGCCGGTCCAAGTACAACCTCCGGCGATATCGCGGTGAGCTACTGACTCGGAATCAAGACAGGCGCCGGGCTGCCCAATGAACGCTAAACGAATCGAACGCTAAACGCCTTGGGGCAGATTGGATACCCTCCGGTCAATTTTTCGACCGTCGACAGAACAGGCCATCGCCAACCGTGTGCACCATGCGCCTTCCTTGCATGCGGTGTCGACGTATGCGGCAACGCCCCGCCTCGCGCGGGCAGTGCATTTGCGCCGACACATCTTTGACAACGGTCTTGAATTCGGGGCATGCCACGCTCGAAAGCTCCTTTGTGCAGGAATTGAGCTGCGCGCGTGACACCATTCGACGTGCGCAGCCCTGAGGTTGCTAGGCCGGTTGAATTGAGCTACTTCGCGTTAGACTTCGATGTCGCGCATGTCTTCACACCGAAAATGCTGTAGGCAGGGCAGATACGGACGATACCTGTCAGAAGTGGGAGAATGCCAATCCAGCCCCAGGCACCAATGCGTCCGGTCGCGGCCAGGCCAATCAAGACCAGTCCAATCACAACCCGGAGGACTCGGTCAACGGTTCCAACATTTGTCTGCATGGCGGCTCCTTGGTAATAAAGAAGTTGTGCGAACGGACCGTGGGTGCGGTTGGATTCAACACTACCCTTGGTGTCCTCTTGTACTATGGCTTCTATCTGAAGGTTTGGTCCTGATGCGGCGCAATCCCTTGCGAAATGATCGCGACGGTTTTGGGACTAGCGTGCGTCCTTCGGCCTGTCACCCTTTGGCCAGTCTTTGGCCTTGGCGGCATAATCGGGCCTCGGCTGTTTTGTAAAGTAGGCCGCGACATCAACGGCGTCCTGCGCTGACAGCGTTCCACCTTGACCAAGTGGCATGTTGTGCGTTCACGAACGCAGCTGCTTGTATCCAAGGATGGGATGCATGCAACCGGCCATTCAGTCGGTTCTTCGAGCCGGCCACCTGCTAGGCGGTCTATCAGGCGGGGTGCTTCGAATGCGTCATCATCGACTCAGTGCTGGACTATGGCCCCAAGTCAGGTCGGACGTCGACGGAAAATGCATTCGTACGTGAGCACGGTGTGCGCGTTGAATGGATTCTCGAAACGCATGCGCATGCCGAGCACCTTTCCGTGGATCGGGACAACGCTCGCATTGCTCAAAGCAGGAGGATTTTGATGAAGTACCTCAAGCATGTTTCGGCTATGACCGCTCTAACCGTTTTTGCCGTTGCGGGCGCCGTATATGGCGCAGATAACCAGCGTCAGGCGGAAGTGGAAAGGCGTGGCGCTGACGTTATGCCGTTCAACCTGGAGGGGACGACCCACAGCTTCACCAAAACGGAAGGCGGAGGTATCCAACGCGTCATCGTCAACAATCCCGCCGATACGCAGCAGGTCATGCTGGTACGCGAGCATCTGCGTACCATCCGGCGGCAGTTCGCGAATGGCGATTTTTCCGGCCCTACGCATATCCATGGGGCCAGCATGCCGGGCCTGGCTATTCTCAAGGCCGCGAAACCCGGGCAGGTCGACATTCAGTATAAGGATGTCCCTGCGGGTGCGGAACTAAGCTATCACTCTGCGGACAAGAAAGTCGTGTCCGCACTGCACGACTGGTTCGACGCTCAGCTGTCGGACCATGGAGCTCATGCGATGGGAGGACATGACCAATAGCGCCCCACCGCGACACCACGGCCGATGAGGTGTCAATCTAAACTGCAATCCCTCCGGACAGAAAACATCTGGGCGAAGGCTTATCCTGAACACAATCGTCAGCGCATTAGCGCACTGATCTCGATCATCTCGACGTTCAGTTGCTTTTCTATCGCATTAGCCGTGATGGCGTCCCGGCCCGACGTTCCGGGCGATGAATCCGGTTCTTCGTGTCGTTATGGCTGCTTGATCTTTTTATTTTCGAGTGCCAAGAAGGGGTCGCAATCTTGCCCGTTCTTGTAATCCACGATGAATGGCTCGACCGCAGCATCTAACTCGTTAGTCACCAGGCCATACGCGAAGCCCGCAAAAGCATCTGGATCCAATTTCTCCTGGCACTTCTCGTAAAGGGCGTAGCGTTGCGCAGCAGTCAGATGCGGCACCTTGTCTGCACTGTGCTCAGACGAATCGAGCGAAACCGCTGTGACAAAGACAGAGACGGCAAAGGCCAACGAGATTATGGTCGCCAACATCTATTGCCCCCTGTTCCTTCGCGCCCAGCTACCTGCTGATTCGAGCCACCCGACGCTTGCTCGCCGGCGCGCGTCTACATAAGGTCTTCTAATAACCACCCTATAAGTTAAAACCCGCCACGGGCTGCTCGTTTACAACTCTAGGCCGCGGTCCAACCTTCAATTTGATCTGGCGCAGAGCCAGAGATCTACGCGTGTCGTACTGCTCCCTATCCGGCAGCGGCGGCAACCATGACAGTAAAATTTGAGCGGGCGGAGCGATCCGTTGGAGCCGGGTGCAGATAGCCTCGCGCGTTGTATTTGCGAGATCGCCAGATGCTTCCCGGCATGAAGGAGGTTGCCCTTTCTGGGGTACCGTCGGAAAAGCAAACGGGCGCGGCCTTACATGTTGAATTACAATGAGCACATGTCACGTGCAATCCCGAGTGCCTTACTCCGGGGCGCGGTGTTGGTACTGTTCGTACTGACGCAACTGCTTACCCCTCTCCTGCACGGCCATTTCGGAACTCCGAAACAGACTGGCCTGCACATGCACGCTGGACTAACTGCCGAAACTGATTCCTATTTCCGTGGGGCGCCGTCTTTCGGGGGCACAACCGCAGCAGACGCGCTTGAGAATCATGCTCATGCCGATTTGTCCATGGCGAGCGCGGATTCGTTCGAAGTGGATGTCGAATCCGGGATCGTGCTGGCCGGGCTGGTCCAGCCAGGGGTACTTCCCGCTTTGTCGATCCTGACGTTCCTATTGCTGGCGGCACTTGCAAGCGCTTCCACGCGACGGTCGCCTTTCCATCCCGCTCCCGCTCCCCGCTGGCGTTGCTGCTTCAGTCAGCCCCCCCCGGCCCAGGCACCTCCTCGGTTCTCCTGATTCCCGTTATCCGGCGTATTGCCGGAGTTCGTGCTCGCGCTTCGGTCGATGGAGGGTGGGCTCTATCCTGTATGTTGGAGTCAGGTATGTCGTTCAGACACCTCTACAGGGTCCGTGCGTGGATCGCACTGGCCTGCTTATCGTTCTCGCACGTCGCTGCCGCGCAGGTGTCGGCACAGGTGCAATTATCCGCCGAGCACGCGCGTGCCCTTGGGGTGCGCACCAGTGCGCTCTCCGCAGTCGAAACCCTGGACGTGGGCACGCATGCCAGGGTCGTATTCAAGCCTGATGGTCAGTACGTCGTGGCGGCGCCCTACCCGGGCATCGTGCCGCGAGTGCTGGTAGCGATTGGGCAGACTGTCCGGCCGGGCCAGCCGCTGGCCAGCTTCCTGAGTCCGCAACTCTTCGACGCAAGGCGCGCCCTGGCGGAAGCGAATTCGCAGGCCCGCCTGGCGCAGCAGGCGCTGGTGCGCGACCAGTCGCTGTATGAGGACGGCATCATCGCTGCGAGCCGCTGGCAGGCAACGCAGGCCCGGGCGATCGAGGCTGCCGCCATGGCCAGGGCGCGCCGTGCGGAAATGGCGGCAGCTGGCGTTGTCTTCGCCGGGGCCGGCGAGGAGGCCAAACTCGTGGCGAGCCATCAAGGCATCGTGTCCGAGGTCAACGCGGTTCCGGGCGCGCGCGTGGAAGGCGCTTCTCCGCTGTTCCGAATCATCGATCCCGATGCGCTGGAACTGGATCTGCTGCTTGGCCGGGATATACCGATGCCGTCCCCCGGTGAGCGGGTGGAGGTCGCGCAGCGCAACGCGGTCGGCACGGTGGTCGGCGTCGCGCCGGCCGGCGATGGCACGGCCGGGATGCGTGTGCGCGCTTCACTGGACCGCCGTGGCGACCTGCGCGCGGGCGAGAGCGTCAACGTCACGCTGAAGCTGCGAAGCCGGGAAGCGAAGGGCACCCCGGGACGCGTGCGCGTGCCGGCGGCCGCAGTAGTGTACTGGCAGGGTGCGCCGGGGGTGTTCGTCGCCACCGACAAGGGCTTCCGGTTCCAGCCCGTTACGCTGGAGGGCGCGGACGAAGCCAATGCCGTGGTCCGCGCAAACCTGCCGGCAGGGGCGCGCGTGGCAGTCGCGGGGATCGGCGCGCTGAAGGGCCTGTTGGCGGGAGACCAGTGATGCTTGCCCGGCTGATAGAGTTTTCCCTCCGCCAGCGCGTGCTGGTCCTGATTGCGGCCTGCGCGCTGGCCGCCGCGGGTGCGTGGGCGTATCTGAACCTGCCGATCGACGCCTTTCCCGATATCTCACCGACTCAGGTCAAGGTCGTGCTGAAGGTGCCTGGCATGACGCCGGAGGAGGTCGAGCAGCGGGTTTCGACGCCGGTCGAACAGGAAATGCTTGGTATCCCGCACAAGACGATCGTGCGCTCGGTGTCCAAATATGGCATCAGCGACGTGACGATGGATTTCGAGGACGGCGTGGACGTCTACTGGGCGCGCCAACAGGTCTCGGAGCGGCTCGCCGGCCTCGCACGGGATCTGCCTGCGACCACCGAGGGCGGCCTGGCGCCGATTACCACCCCGCTGGGTGAAATGTTCATGTTCACCATCGAGGGCGACGGCTACTCACTGGCGGAACGGCGCCGCGTACTCGATTGGGTTATCCGCCCGGCCCTGCGTACCGTGCCTGGCGTAGCAGATGTCAACGCGCTCGGTGGCGAGGTGCGAAGCTACGAGGTCATTCCCGATCCGTCCCGCCTGCGTGCGCGTGGCGTGACACTTGAGCAGTTGCGTCAGGCTTTGGACAAGAACAACCGCAACGATGGCGCTGGCCGCCTCGACCGGGGCGACGAGCACTGGGTGGTACGCGTCGAAGGTGGCATACGAGGGCTCGATGACTTGCGCGCCATCGTCTTGGAGGCGGCACAGGGCCTTTCCAGTACGCCAGCCGTAACAGTAGGCGATGTGGCCACCGTGCGCCTTGGCGAGGCCACACGCAACGGCGCGGTCAGCAAGGACGGGCAGGGCGAGGCGGTGGAGGGGCTCGTGCTTGGCCTGCGCGGTACCGATGCGCGGAAACTCGTGCATGCGGTGCAGGCGCGGCTGGACGAGCTGGCGCCTGGCCTGCCGAAGGGCATGTCGACGAGGATCTTCTACAACCGCGGGGAACTGGTGACACGCGCGGCGAACACCGTGGTCCGCGCGCTGGCCGAGGCCGGCGTGCTGGTGGTCGTTACCCTGTACCTGTTTCTCGGTGGCGTGCGCGCGGCGCTGGTCGTGGCGACAACGTTGCCACTGTCGATGCTCGCCACCTTCCTGTTGATGCGCTACGCGGGACTCACCGCGAACCTGATGAGCCTTGGTGGCCTGGCCATCGCGCTTGGCATGCTGGTGGATGCCGCCGTGGTGGTCGTGGAGAACATCGAGACAGCCCTCGCGCGCGCCGAAGCGCACAAGACCGATGAGGCGCTGCGCGGCGCGGCGATTCGGCACGCGGTGGCGGCCGTTGCCCCGCCGATGCTGGCCGGCGTGTCCATCATCGCCATCGTCTTCCTGCCGCTGTTGTCGCTGGAGGGGCTCGAGGGCAAGCTGTTCGCGCCGGTGGCACTCACCATCGTGCTGGCGCTGGCGTCCTCGGTGGTGATTGCATTCACGGTCGTCCCGGCGCTGGCATCCTGGCTGTTGCTTTCTCACGCCGACGAGCCTCCCTGGCTCATGCGCAAGGTGTCGGCCGGCTTTGCCAGGATGCAGGACTGGAGCACGACGCACCGCCGCACCGTCTTCGGGGCCGCGGGCATGGCGCTGGCCGGTGCCGCCGTACTGTACCTGTCGGTGGGAAAGACATTCATGCCGACCATGGACGAGGGGGATCTGATCGTGCAGCTTCAGAAGGCGCCGTCCGTGTCGCTTGCGGCGTCGCTCGACCTGGACCAGCGCGTGCAGCAGGCCTTGTTGAAGGATGTCCCGGAAATCCAATCGATCGTGGCGCGATCCGGCTCCGACGACCTGGGCCTGGATCCGATGGGCCTGAACGAGACCGACACCTTCCTGGTGCTTAAGCCCAAGGATCAGTGGCGCGGCAGCAAGGACGATATTGCCGAGGCGATTCGGCGCGTGATGGAACGCTTTCCCGGTGTGATCTACGGATTCACGCAACCCATTGAGATGCGTGTCTCGGAAATGCTGACCGGCACGCGCGGCGACGTTGCCATCAAGCTCTTTGGTAGTGACCTCGCGGCCATCGACTCGGCAGCGCAGGTCATCGCGACGACCGTGCGCGGCATCAAAGGGGCGACTGACGTGATTGCACCCAACAACAAGGGCGTGCAATACCTGAAAGTGTCCCTCGACCGTGCCGCCGCCGGCCAGGCTGGCTTTACCGGAGACGGCCTGCAGGCGCAATTGCGTGCACTGGTGGAGGGCGACCGCGTCGGCGTGGTGCCGGAAGGGATCATCCGCACGCCGCTGATCCTGCGTGGCGGAGCAGCATTGCGCCAGGCGCCCGAGGCATTCGCCAGCCTGCTGGTCACGGCGCCGGACGGCCGGACCTGGCCACTGACGTCATTGGCGAGCCTCGAGCGCGTGGACGGTCCGGTGCGGATCAATCATGAAAACGGTGCAAGGTTTGCGGTGATCCAGGCAAACGTGGAAGGCCGCGACCTGGCCGGCTTCGTTCAGGAGGCACAGTTGGCAGTCGCCAATCTCAAGACGTTACCCAAAGGCCTGCGTATCGTCTGGGGGGGGCAATTCGAGAACCAGCGTCGAGCCGCAGCACGCCTGGCTCTGGTCGTGCCGATGGCGTTGGCGGCGATCTTCTTCCTGCTGATGCTGACATTCCGGTCCGTGCGTCAGGCCGTGCTGGTGCTCGCCAACATCCCGTTTGCATTGGTGGGCGGCATCGCGGCATTGCGGCTGTCGGGGGAATACCTGTCGGTTCCCGCCTCGGTCGGCTTCATCGCGCTGCTCGGTATTGCGGTGCTGAACGGGGTCGTGCTGGTGTCGCACTTCAACACGCTGCTGGAGTCCGGACTCGATATTGCACAGACGGTTCGGACGGGTGTCCGGGACCGCTTGCGCCCCGTTCTGATGACCGCCTGCATCACGGCGCTGGGAATGATACCGCTGTTGCTGGCAAGCGGGCCCGGATCCGAGATTCAGCGGCCACTGGCTATCGTTGTCTCGGGTGGCCTCGTCTCGTCGACGGCGCTGACGCTGCTCCTTTTGCCACTGTTGTTCGAGCGTTTCGGCGTGCCGGGACAGCAGCCGGCCATTCGAAAGGGAGCCCTGCAATGAGGCGCAACCTGTATATCACCCTCGCGGCAGCGGTCGGCGTGATTGCGGCCTGGAGCGCTGCTGCGCAAGCCGGCTCGCACGGTTATCTGCCCGACGAAGCGGCCGTGAGTGAAGCAATTGCCCGTTCGCCCGATGTGATGGCCGCCGAGGCACGGCGGGATGCCACGCGCGCGCGCGCAGTCGGGATCCGTGCGGGCACGGCTGAAACCGTGGTGCGGGCGGTCGGCCAGGGCCGCAGCGTCCGTGAGCCATCCCAGCGCTTCCCTGAAGGGCAGATCGCGGTGGAACGGCCATTGCGGCTTTGGGGCAAGGCCGACGCCGATGCGCGTCTGGCCGACGCGACCGCCGAAGCCGGCGACCTTGCCGTGATGGACGCCCGGCACGAGTCGTCGCGCCAGATCCTGACTCAGTGGTTCGCCGTGATGCGTGCGGGACAGGCTCGCCTGGCCGCGCAAGATAACGCCCGGGCGGCCGGTGAGCTGGTCGCCATGACGGCCCGCCGCATCCAGGTGGGCGACGCCGCGCGGCTCGACGGGGAACTGGCGGCGTCGGATCACGCGCGCACGCGGGCCGTGCTCGCGACTGCTGCGGCGGCCGAGCAGGCTGCACTGGCCGAATTGCATGGGCGGTTTCCCGGGCTGGGGGAGCCCGGCTCTCTGTCGAATACAGCGCTGCCCCCGGTGCCCCCGGTGCCCCTTGAGCCGCCCGAGGCGCTGCGTATGGACTACGTCCGGGGCAGCCATGAGTACCGGCTGGCGATGGCGCAGGAAGCGCAGGCGCTGCGGCATGCGGCCCGGGCGGATCTGGAGCGCAAACCGGATCCGACGGTCGGCATGTTCGTAACGATCGAGCGGGGCGGAGCAGAGCGCATACTTGGCGTCAGCGTGGCCATGCCGCTGGGCGGGGAGCATCGCCAGGCGGCCGCCACGGCAGCGGCTGCGGACGCCGAGGCCGCCGCGCGCAGCCGCATGGCGGCCGAGCGCAGGCTCGGCACGGAATTCGACGTGCAGTATCGGAATCTGCTTGGCAGGCGCTCATCGGCGCAGGCTCAGGCCGAGGCAGCGAGCCTGCAACGTACCGCGTCGGATCGGGCGACGCGTGCTTATCGCGCAGGCGAGTCTGGCTTGGCCGAACTGCTCGCGGTACGCCGCAGCCTTGCCGAGGCGTTACTTGCCGAACGGCTTGCGCGGGTCGATGCACTGGAAGCCGACAGCCGACTCCGTCTTGACCTTCACCGGATGTGGGATCTTGACGACTGAGCCAGATTACGAATGTATGACTCTACAACCCGGAACCAGACCATGCGATACCAGGAAACGCTGACGCTCCAGAACATGACACATGTTGATCGGGCGGAGTTGCCACGATGAACGCAGAACCCAGGTACAACCTCGCGATGAGAACCCTCCACTGGCTGGTGTTCCTCGCCGCATTGATCGCCGTGGTGGCAATTGAGGTTCATGACTTCTTCCCGAAGGGCAGTCTTGCGCGGACCACCTTGTTCTCGATTCACCAATCGGCCGGCCTCTGCGTCTTCGCATTGATGTTGCTGCGGCTGCTGGCCCGCATCGCGACGCCTGTCCCGGAGCCGGTTCCGGGATCGAAGCTGCTACGGCGCATCGCGGGGCTGACGCACGGCATGCTCTATTTGCTAATGTTCGCCATGCCGGTCTTGGGCGTGTTGGCCCTGGCTTGGGGGGGAGAGCCCATTGACGCGTTTGGCATGAGGTTGCCGCTATTCCTCGGCAAGCAGGACGGATTCGCTCACCTGGCCAGGGACATCCACGAATCCGGCGCAACGCTCGTGTACATCTTTGTCGGGCTGCATGCGGCTGCTGCCCTGTGGCATGAGTTCGTCACCAGGGATGGCGTTCTGCGTCGCATGTTGTAGGAGACTGGAATGCGTCTGCCCGATGCCCGGCTCAACAGCGTTCTCCTTGCGGTCTCTGCCGTGACACTGGCAGGAGGCCTCGTTGCGCGCCAGGTGCAAGACGAGACGCTGGCCCAATGGCTTTGGATGGCCGGAACATTGCCTAATGCGATTGCATTGGCGGTATCCAGTGCAAGCGCCGCGATCCGACGGCAATCCGGCATCGATGCGCTGGCGCTGCTATCGATGGTAGTGGCGCTGTTCTTCGGTGAATTTCTCGTGGCTGCTGTGGTATCGCTGATGTTGGCTAGCGGACGTGCACTTGAGGGCTACGCTCAATCCCGCGCCCGGCGGGAAATGACTGCTCTGCTGAGTCATGCTCCCAGGCGTGCCAACCGGCTGCAGGCTGGCCAATGGCAGCAGGTCGATCTTGCCGACGTCCGTCCTGGCGATCGGCTGATGGTCCGGCACGCCGAGGTGGTGCCCGTTGACGGCGCTCTGATGATGCCAGCGGAACTGGATGAGTCGGCGCTGACTGGCGAGTCAGCCATCCGGCAGCGTGTCGCAGGCGAGTCGATCCAGAGCGGCGCGCTGAATGCGGGCTCCGCACTGGAAATGGTGGCGGGCGCCACAGAGGCGGAAAGCACGTTTGCCGGCATCGTGCGCATGGTCGCCGCTGCGCAGGCGGAGCGAAGCCCCTCGGCGCGACTTGCCGACAAATATGCCTTGCAGTTCATGGGATTCACCCTGCTGCTTGCCGGTGCAAGCTGGCTCTGGAGCGGTGAGCCGATGCGCATTCTTGCGATCCTCGTAGTTGCGACACCATGTCCGCTCATCCTCGCCGTGCCCGTGGCAATTGTTTCGGGAATGTCGCGCTGCGCAAAGCGCGGCGTGCTCGTCAAGGGCGGTGGCGCGCTCGAAGGGCTCGCCAAGGCCGATACGCTGTTCTTCGACAAGACCGGCACGCTCACGGGAGGCGTTGCGAGACTACTTGGCATCGAATGCACGCATGGGTATTTGCCGGAGGCGGTGCTTGCGCTTGCCGCTTCCCTAGCCCAGGCATCGAATCATGTCATTTCCGATGCCGTGGCGATGACTGCACGCGAGCGCGGCATGGACCTGCTTGCGCCTTCGGAGGTCCGGGAAAGCGCTGGTGCAGGCGTGCAGGGGGTGGTCGGCGGGCAAGTCGTCAGGCTCGGCTCGCTTACGTATGCCGTGGAGAACGGTGACGTGACAGAGTGGGCGCAGGACGTCCTGCGGCGTGTCCGGATCGGAGGGATATCGACCGTGTTCGTTAGCATCGACGGTCAACTTGCAGGCGTGATTGAACTCGCCGACAGCATTCGCCTGGAAACTCCACGCACCCTTCGCCTGCTTCGCGAGGAGGGCGTCACGCGCCAGGCGATGCTCACGGGAGATCGTGCGGATATCGCGGAGGCGGTCGGTACGATGCTCGGTGTCGCCGAAATCCATTCGGAGCAGTCTCCCAGCGACAAGCTGGCAACGATACATTCCGCGCGCCGGAAAGGCACAGTGATCATGGTGGGGGATGGCGTCAATGACGCGCCTGCGCTGGCTGCGGCGGATATCGGCGTTGCAATGGGGGCACGCGGCGCGGCTGCCTCCTCGGAGGCGGCGGATGTGGTCCTGCTTGTAGACCGGCTCGATCGCCTCGTCGATGCCGTGCGCATAGCGCGCCGCACCCGCCGCATCGCGATGCTCAGCGTGGAGATAGGGATGATGCTGTCGGTCGCAGCAATGTTCGCGGCCGCATTGGGCTTCCTGCCTCCGCTGGCGGGCGCGATCCTGCAGGAAGGAATCGACGTCCTCGCAATTGCCAATGCGTTGCGGGCTTTGCGGGCGGATCCCCGGGCGCGGGAGGGCCACCTGGATGAAGGGGACGTGGCCCGCCTCAAAGCCGAGCATGCTGCGCTGGAGCCCATCATGAGCCGGATACGCGCCGTGGCGGACATGCTGCCCAAGATGCAAGGGCATGCGGCACAGGCTGAACTGGAGGCGTTGAACCGCTCGCTAACCGAGGTCCTGGTGCCGCACGAGCGCAGCGAGGATATGCATCTTTATCCGGACGTGGCCCGCTTGCTCGGCGGGGACGATCCCATGGCGGCCATGAGCGGGATGCATCGCGAAATCTTCCGCATCGCGACCGTCCTGGACAGAACCATTGCCCAGCTGCCGTCAGAGGGCCCGGATTGGCGCACGACGCAGGAATTGCAGCGTTTGCTGTATGGCCTGGACGCCATCCTGCGATTGCATTGTGCGCAGGAAGATGAACTGTTTCATGTACTGGGAAAGGGGGGGTGACGAAGCGAAGGTCATTATTCAGGTCGATGCGGTTCTCGGCGACAAGGGCCTCAAGAACACCGCACCGCGCGTCCCGGCATCGCTGCTCGGCGACCTCATTGATCAGAGGTTCCCTAGATCCGCTTTTTTTGCGTGTCGCTCGGCAACTCGTTGAAGCGGGCAGAGTAATAGGCAGCGAAGCGGCCCAGGTGTCCGAAGCCGAACGCCAGCGCTGTTTCAGTGACGCTGGCGGACGGATCGAGCAGCAGTCGCGCGCGCACCGCGTCAAGGCGTGCATTCCGCAGCAGTTCCATTGGCGGGATGCCGAAATGGCGGCGGCAAAGCGCATTCAGCGAGCGGCCGCTGACGCAGGCGGCGCGGGCCAGGTCCTCAAGCGAGACCGGCGCGCTCAGGTGCGACTCAATGTATGCGATGACCGCATCGATCTGCCTCGTGCCCCGGGCGGCACGTTCCGGCAGGGACGCGATGTCCAGTGCAGCCTGCATCGGCAGTGGCAGTGGCGTAGTGCTGTCGGGTCGGTGCAAGAGCAGGAACAGGGCGAGGCTTCGCTCCAGATGGCTCGCCCAATCGGCATGAACGGTGGAATCCGGGCAGGCGAGCAAGTTCAGCAGCGAATGGGCGATCAGTTCCCACTGCGCTTCCAGCGCGCGTGGAAGGAGGAATCCGGATGCGAGTGGGGGCCCACCCGTCGCAGCGCCGTCAGCCTCGAGAAGGAGGCTATTGGGTACCCTGACGATCAGCTGCTGATTGCCTGGGCTCCACCGCAGGCGTATGCGTTGCTTAGGAGAGAGCACGGCGGTGCGGCCTTCGGCGACCCAGAGCCGTTGGCCATCGCATTCAATCTCCGCGCCAGCGCCGAGCGAGGTATGGACCAGTGAGAAATTTTCGAACGGCCGCGCCGAGACTTCGACTTCGGGGCCGTAGCGCAGCGAGTAGATCTTCACTCGGCCCAGTTCGCCCTTGAACATGGCGGCATCGGGAGCGCCGGATTTCCATCGCAGCACATGGTCGGTAAGTTCGCGGGCGACATGGTCGTGCGCCTCCACTCGCACATCCGACCGGAACAGCGGATTGCTATAGAGCGGGGCAAGTACGGAAGTCCGTGGTGAAAGGGGCATATTTGTCTCCCTGGTCGGGCCTTGCTGAGGCTTCCGTCATTCGCGCACCGCGCTGATACCGCCGTGTAGCCCCGATCCAATCTGCAGGGGTCCGCTGCCCCTTTGGTGCGTTTCATATTGCCATAGCAACGACCGCATGGATAGCACACGCGGCAGGCGCGCATGCGGTTCCTTCCGATATCGGATAGCCGGGCAATGGCTCGGCTGCCATTTCTGGATAGGCCGCGCGATTTCGCCGGAAGCGGATCGGAACGCCGTGAAAGTCCACCGATTCCGGATAGTGCCATGGGGTAACGGATTCCTACACTCCGTCCATCCCCAATGCGCAACGATTTCGCGGAGACAGCGATGTCAGACTTCCCACGGATGGCCGGCAGCACCGGCGACCGGAAAGTGATTTTTCCCCAGCCCGACGGCTCATGCGTCCCCTACAGCGTGTTCAGCTCGCAAGAGGTCTATGACCGGGAGCAGGAGCGCATCTATCGCGGGCCGTACTGGAGCTTTGTGGCCCTGGCCTGCGAGATTCCCAACCTCAACGATTTCAAGAGCACCTTCGTTGGCGATACGCCGGTGGTGGTAACGCGCACGGCGAACGGCTTTGCGTGCTGGGTCAACCGCTGCGCGCATCGCGGCGCGGTGGTGTGCCGCGAGAAGCATGGCAACGCCGAGTCGCACACCTGCGTGTACCACCAGTGGAATTACTCCTGCGAGGGCGACCTGCAGGGCGTGCCGTTCCGGCGCGGGCAAAAGCAGGGCACCATCACCCTGACCGGGATGGCCAAGGCCTTCGATCCGTCGCAGCACGGGCTGCAGAAGCTGCGTGTGCAGGAATACAAGGGCCTGCTGTTTGCCACCTTCAGCGACCAGGCGCCGCCGCTGGCCGACTACATCGGCCCCGAGATGCGCCCCTGGGTGGACCGCGTCTTCCACAAGCCGGTCGTCTATCTGGGCTGCACCCGCCAGTACTCGAAGTCGAACTGGAAGCTCTACTTCGAGAACGTGAAGGATCCCTATCACGCGAGCCTGCTGCACCTGTTCCATACCACCTTCAACATCTTCCGCGTCGGCATGAGCGCGCGCTCCATCCCGGACGCCACGCACGGCCTGCACAGCCTGATCACGGTGACCAAGCCGAAGCAGGACACCAACACCGCGGTGGCCTATACGGACCAGAAGATCCGTTCGATGCAGGACGGTTTTGCGCTGGAGGATCCATACGTCCTGGGACAGATCTCCGAGTTCGAGGAGGACTGCACCAACCACATCCAGCCCATCTTCCCGCAACTGGTCATCCAGCAGATCCACAACACGCTGGTGGCGCGCCAGTTGCTGCCGAAGGGGCCGAACAACTTCGAGCTGGTGTTCCACTTCTTCGGCTACGAGGACGACACCCCGGAGCTGCGCGAGCTGCGCCTGCTGCAGGCCAACCTGGTGGGGCCGGCCGGCTATATCTCGATGGAAGACACCGAGGCCACCGAGCTGGTGCAGCGCGGCACCGTGCGCGACGGCGACAAGACGTCCTACATGGGCATGGGCCTGGATGCGCCGGAGCAGACCAACAGCAATATCACCGAAAACCTGATTCGCCGCTTCTGGGCCGGATATCAGCACGCGATGGGGTACTGAGATGAAGAATGACCTGCAGCTCTGGATGGAACTGAGCGCCCTGCAACACCGCTACGTCCATGCCATCGACAACAACCTGCTGGAAAGCTGGCCGGCCTTCTTCACCGAGGACGGCACCTACACCATCATCTCGCGCGAGAACGCCGACCGTGGCTTGCCCGCGCCGATCATCCACTGCCGCAACCAGAAGATGATGCGCGACCGCATCGTCGCGCTGCGCCACGCCAACATCTATGAAGCGCACGGCTATCGCCACGCGCTGGGCGGGCTGGTGATCGAGGCGGCGACTGACGAGGAAGTGCGCACGGTGTCGAGCTATATCGTGGTCAATACCGGCGCCGCGGGCGACTCCTTGGTGTACCAGGCCGGCGTGTACCGCGACACGGTCGTCAGGCAGGACGGCGCCTGGCGCTACAAGGAAAAGCGGGTCGTCTACGACACCTCGCGGGTCCAGACCCTTCTGGCCACGCCGATCTAGGAGTGCATGCAATGAGTACATGGCATGACGTCGGCGCGGCCGACGAATTCATCGAAGACGAACCGCGCGCCGTCGAGGCGGCCGGGGTATCGATCGCGGTCTTCCGCGTGGGCGAGGAGCTGTTCGCGCTGCATGACCTGTGCACGCATGAGCGCGTGCCGCTGTCCGAAGGCTTTGTCGAGGACGGCTGCGTCGAGTGCCCGCTGCACCAGGGCCTGTTCGACCTTCGCACCGGTGCACCGCGCAAGGCGCCGTGCGTGACGCCGGTCCAGACCTATCCGGTGCAGGTGGCGGACGGCCGTGTGCGGATCCAGGTGCTGCCGCAACCGGTCGTGGTGTCCTGAAGGCGGGGAGCAGTCATGAGCACGGATCCGAGGACGATTGTCATTGTCGGCGCCGGCCAGGCCGGCGGCTGGGCCGCACGCACGCTGCGCAGCGAAGGCTTCGGCGGCAGGGTGGTTCTGATCGGCGACGAAGGGCACCCGCCGTATGAACGCCCGCCGCTCTCCAAGGCCGTGCTGGCCGGCGAGGCCATGCCTGAAAGCGTGCATCTGCTCGATGCCGCGACGCTCGCGTCCCTGTCGATCGAATGGCTGGCGAATGCGCGCGTGGCGCGGCTCGGCCGCGCGGCCAGGCAGATCCAGCTTGCCGATGGCAGCACCATCGCCTACGACAAGCTGATCCTCTGCACCGGCGGGCGCGCGCGCATGCTGGACGTGCCGGGTGCCGACCTGCCCGGCGTGCACACCTTGCGCACCATCGACGATGCGCTGCGCCTGGGTCCGGCACTGCGGCCCGGTGCGCGCGTGGCGGTGGTGGGCGGCGGCTGGATCGGCCTGGAAGTGGCCGCCACCGCGCGCAAGCGCGGCGCCGAGGTCACGGTAATCGAGGCCATGCGCAGGCTGTGCGAGCGCAGCGTACCGGCGGCACTGTCCGAGCACCTGCTGGCGCTGCATGCCGCGCGCGGTACCGAGGTGCTGCTCGATACCGGCGTGGCAGGCATTTCGGCGATCGCGTCCGGCGGACTCCGCGTGGCGCTGGCCAATGGCCGCGAGATCGACTGCGACGCAGCGGTAGTCGGCATCGGCCTGGTACCGAACGACGAGCTGGCGCGTGCGGCAGGGCTGGCTTGCGAAGGCGGCGTGCTGGTCGACGCGCAGTGCCGCACGTCCGATCCCGACATCTTCGCAGCCGGCGACGTGGCCGTTGCACGCAACGGCTGGGCCGGGCGCAGCATGCGGCTCGAGTCGTGGCAGAACGCGCAGGAGCAGGGCATTGCCGCGGCAAAGGCCGCGCTCGGGCACGCGGTGCACTACGACCCGCTGCCCTGGTTCTGGTCCGACCAGCACGACACCAACCTGCAGATCTACGGCGTGCCGCAGCCATCCCACCAGGTGGTGGTGCGCGGCGATCCGGCCAGCGGCAGTTTTGTCTTTTTCTACCTCGATGGCCACTGCGTGACGGCCGCGCTCGGCGGCAACGCGGCGCGCGACCTGCGCTTCGCGCGCCGCCTGATCGAGCAACGCAAGCCGGTCAGGCCGCAAGACCTGGCCGACCCCGCCGTATCGCTGGCCAGGCTTTGACGGCTGCCGCCCCCGCAGCCAAGGCCTGCAAGCAGACACGGGCAAGCAGTCAGAACATAAGGAAACGGAGGAGACCATGCGACAAATCGACATACAGAGAATGGCCGGCGAGGCCAGGCTCAATGCTTTTCACTACCGCGTGCTGATCTGGTGCGCGCTGATCATCATCTTCGACGGCTATGACCTGGCCGTGGCCGGCATTGCGCTGCCATCGATCATCAAGGAGATGGGGGGCGGGCCGACCCAGGCTGGCTTCCTGGTCAGCACCGCTCTGTTCGGCATGATGTTCGGCAACATCCTGCTGGGCACCATTGCCGACAAGATCGGCCGCCGCTGGGCCATCGCAATCTGCATCGCGCTGTTCAGCGTCTTTACCGCCGCCGCGGGGTTATGCAAGGACCCTGTACTGTTCGGCGCGGCGCGCTTCCTGGCCGGGATCGGCATCGGCGGCGTGATGCCGAACGTCATCGCGCAGATGACCGAATACGCGCCGCAGCGCGTGCGCAGCACGATGGTGACGCTGATGTTCAGCGGCTACTCGGTTGGCGGCATGCTCGCGGCGGTGCTGGGCAAGGGCCTGATCGAAAGCTATGGCTGGCAATCCGTGTTTATCGCCGCGGGCCTGCCGTTGCTGCTGATCCCGCTGGTCCTGAAGTCGATGCCGGAATCCGTGCCGTTCCTGATCCGGCGCGGCCGCACGGATGAGCTCAAGCGCCTGGCGCGCAGCATCGATCCGGCCTACCGGCCTGGCGCCGACGATCGCTTTGTCATCGCCGGTGCCGACGTATCCGCCAGCGCGCCGTTCCGCCAGCTATTCCAGCAAGGCCGGGGCCCGAGCACGCTGATGTTCTGGCTGTCGTGCTTCATGTGCCTGTTCATGGTCTACGCGCTCAGCTCCTGGCTGGCCAAGCTGATGGCCAGCGCCGGCTACAGCCTGGGCTCGGCGCTGACCTTCGTGCTGGTGCTCAACCTCGGCGGCATGGTCGGGGCCATCGGCGGCGGCTGGCTGGCGGACAAGCTCCATATCAAATACGTGCTGATCGGCATGTACCTGATGGCCGCGGTGTCGATCACCCTGCTGGGCCACCCCATGCCGACCGGCTGGCTGTACCTGATGGTTGGCCTTGCGGGCGCATCCACCATCGGCACGCAGATCGTCGGCTGCGCCTATGCCGGACAGTTTTATCCCATCGGCATCCGCGCCGCAGGTATCGGCTGGACCCTGGGCATGGGCCGTGGCGGCGCCATCCTGGCACCGATCGTGATCGGGGTGCTGGTCGGCATGGGGCTGCGGCTCGAGCAGAACTTCATGGCCATCGCGGTGCCCGGGATGGCGGCGGCGCTGGCCGTGCTGATGATCCGGCACGCGCGCTCGGCGTCGGTCGCGGCCGAACCGGGCAAGGCCACGGCCGACGCCGAGAGCATCGATATTCCGCAACGTCGCGCAAATTCCCACATTTAAGGAGAGCACTCATCATGGCTGAATACACCCCTTCCGAACTCCTGGCGCTGGTCAACAGCAGCCAGGTCGGCGCAGGCGATGAGCGCGTGCGCGCCATCACCGCGCGTATCGTCGCCGACCTGTTCCGCACGATCGAGTCGTTCCAGGTGACGCCGACAGAATTCTGGTCGGCCATGCAATGGCTGACGCGCCTGGGCCAGGCCGATATGGTCGGCCTGATCACCGCCGGCCTTGGCTTCGACCGCCTGCTCGATATCCTCGAAGATGAAGCCGACCAGGCCGCCGCGCGCGCCCAGGGCACGCCGCGCGCCATTGAAGGCCCGCTCTACGTCCCCGGCGCGCCGGTGGCCCAGCGCGAAGTGCGCCTGGATGAAGGCAACGAGGGCAAGGGCGAAGTCCTGGTGATGGAAGGCCGCGTGCTGGACCTGGAAGGCAAGCCGGTGCCGCACGCGAGCGTCGACGTCTGGCATTGCAACGAACTGGGCCGCTACTCGCACTTCGACCCGGCGCAGCCCGCCTACAACCTGCGCCGCCGCATCGAGACCGATGCCGAAGGCAACTACCGCTTTCGCAGCTTCCTGCCGCCGGGCTACGCGATTCCGCCCAACAGCCCGGTGTCGGAACTGTTCGCGCTGCTGGGCCGTCATGGCAATCGCCCGGCCCATATCCACTTCCTGGTGGCGGGCGGCGGCAAGCGTGCGCTGACCACCCAAGTCAACATCCCCGGCGATACCTTCCTGGACGACGATTTCGCCTTCGCCACGCGCGATGGCCTGGTCGTGTCGCTCGAGAAGGTGGAGCACTCGACCGAGTACGCCTCGCTTGGCGTGACAGGCCCGTTCACCCATGTGCGCTTCGACTTCGTGCTCCAGGATGCGCGGAACGAGGCCGAGGCGATCGCCGCCAGCCGCTACGCCACCGGGGCGGCCTGAAGGGCAGCGCCACGGTTCGGTCGATCCCTTCGTGAATATAGTTGAAATATAAATAATCGTAATCTAAATTAAACCACGAAGGGCCATCCAACGGGATGGCCCTTCGTGCCGGGCATATGCCAACAAGAAAAAAATAGGGGGAGCAAGAATGAAAATCAGCGGGAGCAGGAAAGTGCCAAGCTGGCTCGGCATTGCGGCCATCGTGCTGCCACTTGTGGGGTGCGGGGGCTCCGAGCCTGTCGCCGATACGGTCTACACCAACGCGAAAGTCCTGACAGTGGACGCCGCCAATACCGTAGAACAGGGATTCGCCGTCAAGGACGGAAAATTCCTGGCGGTCGGATCGCCAGATGAATTAGGCAAGCATATCGGTCCCGCTACGCGTGTGGTCGATATGGGCGGACGCACCATCGTCCCTGGCCTCAGCGATGGCCACCTGCATGGCGCGGGCGGCGGCCCGGGCATCGACCTGTCGCGCACGCGCAGGATTGACGATGTGCTGGCTGCGATTCGCGATGCCGTTGCCAGCCATGCGCCCGGCGATCTGCTGCAAAGCAACTCCGACTGGCACGAGGCCCAGTTGAAAGAGGTTCGCCTGCCCACCCGCGCCGAGCTCGACGCGGTGGCGCCGAACAACCCGCTGGTGCTGCACCGCGGCGGCCTGACGGCCATGCTCAACAGCGCGGCGCTGGCCAAGTGGAATATCACCGAGAGCACGGTGTCGCCCGACGGCGGCATCATCCAGAAAGACAGCAACGGCCAGTTGACCGGCGTCCTGATCAACAACGCGCGCTCGCTGATGACGCTGCCCGTGCCGCCAAAATTCGACGCCGCGGCCCTGGAAGAAATGCAGCGCAAGCTCAATGCGCTGGGCCTGACCAGCGTGCGCGTGCCGGGCATGTTCACGGGCACCGATGTGCCCTCGGCCTACGCTGTCATCCGCCAACTGCAGGGTGCAGGCAAGCTGAGCCTGCGCTTCCAGCTGCTGCTCAACGCCATGGCGCCGGTGAACTCCGCCGCGCAGGTCAAGTCGATCATTGCCTCGGCCCAGCTGCCGCCGGGCTCTGGCGACGAATGGGTGCGCATCTGGGGCGCGAAGACCTCGGTCGATGGCGGGTTTGAAGGCGGCTATATGAGCCAGCCTTACAGCGAGCCTTATGGCAAGGGCGGAACGTTCTTCGGGCTGCCGCTGGTTTCGGGTCAGGCGTATCAGGATGTGGTGGGTGAACTGGCCCGCAACAAGTACCGCGTGGCTGTGCATGTGGTTGGCGATGCGGCGCTGGACCAAGTTCTGGCAGCGTGGGAAGGCCTCGACAAGGCAAGCCCAGGCGCCGTCAGAGGTTGGACAATCGAGCATGCATTCGTGGTTCGCAAGGAGCAGCTCGACCGAGTACGCGCCTTGGGCGCGAGGCTGTCCGTGCAGGCCCACCTGTACGTTGCCGCACCGGTGCTGTCGAAGTACTGGGGGCACGATCGGGCAGAACACGTGACCCCCGTGAAGACCTTCATGGATGCTGGCTTCCAGCTCGTCGGCGGCACCGATTCCGCAAATATGCCGGTCAATCCGTTCTGGGGGATGTATCACTTCATCACCCGCGACACGATCACCGACGGCGTCTATGGTCCGGACGAGCGCGTGGGCCGCGCCGACGTGCTGCGCATGTTCACCATCAACTATGCCGACCTGAACGGTGAGGCCGATAGCAAGGGCTCGATCGAAAAGGGCAAGCTGGCCGACTTCGTGGTGTTGTCGGGAGACTATCTGACGGTGCCCGAAGTTGACATCCAGAATCTCCATGCCGTTGCCACCTATGTGGGCGGCCGCCAGGTGTACCGCGACGCGAGCACTTCGGTTCCGGCCTTTTAGGGGCGGTGATCCGGCTTCGGTGCGCCATATCGCTAGCCATCGCCGAGGCCTTGCCGCGGTTCAGCGGCAGTTCAACATGCCCGCTGGGGATCCGGTCGGCGATTGGGCAGGATCCCCTCGCACGTCGCGTTCGCGCAGGCGGTGGTAGTGGTCATGGGACCATTCCAGCGTTTCGAAATCCGTGTTGCTGCCCAAGTCCGCGCCGGAAGACCGCCGCGCCGAGCAGCACCGCCAGTCCGGAGCCCCAAGGTGACGGATGACCTCAGGTCGACAGCAGGCCGTGCCGCCGATGCCATGCCTGCAGCGACTCGGCCGGCCAGGTGCCGCAGTGCACGTGGCCCTTGCCGCGTGGCACGTCCACCCACGCCGGAACGAAGTCGAGCCCGGCTTCCACCACGTCGGGCGGTTTGGGCAGCGGGGTGTCGATGGCCGACGCGTGCGGATGGACCAGATGAGGCCAGCGCGGATCGAACAGCCACAGCGCGCTGCCGCACCTGACGCAGAAATGCCGCTGCGCCGGCGAGCGCGTGGCGCGCTTGCCGGGCTCGCGCATCACCGCGTTGTAGATGCCCAGGTACTTCTTGCCGCGCACGCGCAGCGTCGTGGCATCGCCGCCGAGGTTGATGGCATAGCCGCCGCTGCCCGCCGTCTTGCGGCAGATCGAACAGTGGCAGTGCATGAACGGATACGGCGAATCGGACTCCAGCGAGAAGTGCACGGCGCCGCAATGGCACGAGCCTTCGAGATGCATGGTATGGCCTCCAGTCGAGCGTCGCGGGATGCCATTGACTGTAGGACATTACGCCCGCCGCAAACCGGGCGATATGCGCTCGCGGTGGCTGCGCGGCCTACAGCGCCCGGCGGAAGGTCAGGTTGATCCGTTCGTGCCCGAGCAGCGGATGGTCGCCGTCGGCCAGCGGCGCCACGCCATGGAAGGCCAGCCGCGCGGGGCCGCCCCAAACGACCACGTCGCCATGCGCCAGCCGTGTACGGATGGGGCGCTCGGCGCGGCGCAGCCCGCCGAACAGGAACACCGCCGGCAGGCCGAGCGAGACCGACACGATTGGCGCGCGCAGGTCGCGCTCGTCGCGGTCCTGGTGCAGGGACAGGCGTGTGCCGGGCACATAGCGGTTGACCAGGCAAGCGTCCGGCGCAAAGCCCGCAAAGCCCGCTTCGGCGGCGGCGCGTGCGGCCAGGTCGAGGAAAGTCGCTGGCATGGCGGGCCACGGCGCGCCGCTGAGCGGATCGAGCCGGTCGTAGCGGTAGCCGGTCCGGTCCGAGACCCAGCCGGCCTGCCCGCAGTTGGTCATGGCCACCGACATCTGCAGCCCGCCCGGTGTCACCATATGGCGCCAAGGGGCTTGCCCGACGACGTTCGCTACGTCCCGGAGCAGCTGCGGAGCCAGCGCGCGCGCAAAGCCGCGCAGCACGGCGGCGCCGGCCGCCAGCGGCTCGGTCACGCCAGCCGCGTCACGGCCTTCGCCGGGGGCATCCAGGTTGTCGAAGAGGTCGAACGTCATGGCATGGGACAGGGCAGGGCGCTACGCGGGCATTATCGCCCCGGCGCCTGCGCGGCGCTCTCGGCAGTGTGGCGCCGTGTCGCGCACATTGGCAGCCAGCGCGATTTTCCTCCCTCGAATCGGTGAAATCAGGGTTTATACTTAGCTCACTTTTCCCAAATTCTCGCCGCATCGCGCCAGTCCGCGTCCCGGTTCCACGGCCGCATCATGAAACGATTTCTCGCCTTCAGCCTTGTCGCGTGGCTCTCTGCTGCCTTGCTGATCCTTGGACGCGACTCGGTTGCGATGATTGCACTGAGCGGCGTGGTCGCCCTGGCGGGCCTGGATATCTTCCAGCCCTGAGCCGGGACCCGGCAGCACTTCGCATCATGACAAAGGCCGCCCGAGAGGCGGCCTTTGTCATGGCAGTGGCGCGTGAAGCGCCTGGCAGTCAGGCAAACGTATCGACCTCTCCCTGTGCCGGCACGCGTGCCGGACGGGCCGGTGCGGCGATGGGTGCGGCCCGGGAATCGCTAGCAGCCAGGTTCACGCCGAAGCCCGGCTGGCCACGGCCGTTGCCGGCCTGCTGCTGTTGCGGCTGGCCATTGCCGGGCTGGCCGGCAAAGCTGTCGGCGCCCACCGACGTGTGGCCGAGCTGGATGCCGCTTTCCGACAGCGCGGTGCGCAGGTGCGGCAGCGCGGCTTCGACGGCGGCGCGCACAGCCTGGTGCGGCGAAACGAACTGCGCCTGGGCCTGGTCGTTGACCACGTTCAGTACCACCTTGAGCGGCCCGAGATCGGGCGGATTGAGCTGCAGTTCCGCGCTCTGGCTGCCTTGCGTGGTCAGCCGGATCATCTGCTGGCCCAGCGCCTGCGGCCATTGCGTATCGTCCAGCGGCGGCGCCACGACCGGGCGCGCGGCGGCTGCCACAGCGGCCGGTGCGGCCGATGGCGTCTGGTTTGCCAGCGCGGCGGCAATGGCCGTCGCGGCGCCATCGCTCTGCGTGACCGTTGCGGCATCGCCGGTCCTGGCGGCGACCTGCACCGGCGTGAACGGGGTGGCGGCGGGTTTGCTGTCCTGCCCGATGCCGTCCGCCTGCGCCAGCGCGGCATGGTGCGGGTGGCCCGTGCCGGCCTGTGGCTGGCCATCGCCGAACTGGCCGGCGTGGCCCTGGCGTGCATCGCCCATCGCATGCAGCGCCGTGCTGGCCGTCGTGGCGGCCTGGGTGCTGTCGGTCGCCGCCGCTTGCCCCGAGGCGCCCGGCAGCGCGGCGCGCTGCGACAGGATGTTGGCCAGCGTGTCGGCGGCGGTTGGCGTGGCAGTCGTAGCGGTGGCGTCCTTGGCCGATGCCTGGATCGCAAGCTTGCCGGCGGCGTCGGCATTCACATCGGCAAGTGCCGCGTTGGCCGCATCGGCCGGCACGGCAGCGGGGGCTTGCAGCATGGCGAGGCCGTTGGCGCCGGCGGCACCGGCCGCGGCGACATCCGCGGCGCCGCTACCCGATGCAGCAGCGGCCGGGGCGGGCGGCAGCAGGGCGGCCAGCGCCGCGGCGGCAGCGCCAGCCGCCTGGCTGCTGCCGTCGTCCTTGTGGTCCTGGTCGTCATGGTCCTTGCGGCGGCCCGTCGGCACCGGCTTGCCCGCGGCTGCGCGGGCCGCGTCGGCGGCCTGGCTGTCTTTCGACGGGGAACCGCCGGCAGGCTGCGCATTGTTCTGCGCATTGCTGCCCGAATCCTGGCGCGGCTCGGGGCGCGCGTTGTCCTGCGCGCGCGACAACGCGCCGCTGAAGGCAGCGTTCCCGGCGTCTGCCGTCATGCGGCTGGCGGGGTCTGCCTTGGGGGTGGCGTTGCTGACGAGCTGACTGATATCGATCATGGATGAAGGCTTGCCCTCTGGGCTCAGTTGAGTCGGCTGCCGGCGTCGCGCGCCAGCCGTGCGGCGTATTCGTCGTTGGCGCGCTGCTCGCGGCGCGCGACCACTTGTTCCTCGCGCGCATCTGCGCGCGCGATCAGGGTGTCGAAGGAGTTCAGGCGGCGCTTCTGCTTCTGCCAGTTGCTGCGGCCCATCAGCAAGTCGGCTTCGGCCTTGTCCAGCGCGGCGGTTTGCTGGCGGATGGCGTGGTCCAGCGAATCGAGGAAACGGGAAAAATCATGCCAGCGGCTGGTGGTCATGCCTTCCGCCGCCACCACCTGCATGCGCTCGCGGTATTCCTGCCGGTACTGCGTGAGCTGGTTGAGCTGCTGTGCGGCCTGGGTCCGCAGCCCCTGCAGACGACCGAGTTCGCGCGCGGCGGCATCGGTGTCGTTCTGGGCCAGTTCGGACAACGTCTGCAGCGGATTCGGTTTAGCCATGTTCGTTCCTGTCGAAGAGGCCATGCAGCTGCCCGATCGCATCGTCGTAGCCGGCGCGCTCGTGGATGTCCTGCTGCAGGAAGGCTTCCATCCGGGGGTGGAACCGGATCGCCAGATCCAGTTCGGGATCGTTGCCGGGCACGTAGGCGCCCACGCTGATCAGGTCGCGGTTGCGCTGGTAGCGCGACATCAGCTGCTTGAAGCGGCGCACCGAAGCAAACTGCACGGGCGGGATCAGCGCGGTCATCGCGCGGCTGATCGAGGCTTCCACGTCAATGGCCGGATAGTGGCCGGCCTCCGCCAGGCTGCGCGAGAGCACGATGTGGCCGTCCAGGATGGCACGGGCCGAATCGGCAATCGGGTCCTGCTGGTCGTCGCCTTCGGTCAGCACGGTATAGAACGCCGTGATGGAGCCGCCGCCTTCCGGTCCGTTGCCGGTGCGTTCCACCAGCGTGGGCAGCTTGGCGAAGACCGACGGCGGATAGCCCTTGGTTGCCGGTGGCTCGCCGATCGCCAGGGCGATCTCGCGCTGGGCCATGGCATAGCGCGTGAGCGAATCCATGATCAGCAGCACATGCTTGCCCTGGTCGCGGAAATACTCGGCCAGCCGTGTGGAGTACGCGGCGCCCTGCATGCGCAGCAGCGGCGAGCAGTCGGCCGGGGCCGCCACCACGACGGAACGCGCGCGGCCTTCGGGGCCGAGGATATTCTCGATGAACTCTTTCACCTCGCGGCCGCGCTCGCCGATCAGGCCGACCACGATCACGTCCGCGCTGGTGTAGCGCGCCATCATGCCGAGCAGCACGCTCTTGCCCACGCCGGAACCCGCGAACAGGCCCATGCGCTGGCCGCGCCCCACGGTCAGCATGCCGTTGATGGCGCGTACGCCGGTGTCGAGCACGGTTTCGATCGGCGCGCGCATCAGCGGGTTGATCTGCTCGGCCGACAGCGGCACTTCCTGCGCGGCGCGAATCGGGCCCAGCCCGTCGAGCGGCCGGCCGGCGGCATCGACCACGCGGCCGAGCATGCCTTCGCCCACGGGCAGGCGCTTGGAGCCGGGCTCGCGCGGAGCGCTGGCGCCCTGGGGCTGCGGCGATGGTTCGAGCGGATAGACGCGTGCGCCGGGCAGCAGGCCGACCACGTCGGATTGCGGCATCAGGAACAGGCGGTCCGCACCGAAGCCGACCACTTCGGCTTCGGCCGTGCGCGGGCCGCCGGACCCGGCGTGGAACTGCCCGGCGGGCAGTTCGATCAGGCAATCGCTGCCCACGGGCAGGCGCAGGCCCACGGCTTCCAGCACCAGGCCGGCCGCGCGCGTGAGCCGGCCGCAACTACGTTTGCTGTCGAGCCCGGAGATATCCGCCTGCGCAGTGCTCAGCGCATGGCGCCAGTGCTGCGCATGGGGTATGTGTGCAGCATCCCGGTCGGTGACGGCGTCAGTCATGCGGAGGCTCCCACGGGTCGTCGCGGCCCATGGCCTTGACCACGCGGGTCCAGCGCGTTTCCAGCCTGGCGTCGCGCTCGCCGCTGGCCGCGCTGGCGATGCAGCCGCCCCGTGCGACGGACGGATCCGCGCGCAGGGTCCAGCCGGCGGCTTCGAGTTCGCCCTGCATATGGGCTTCGATCAGGCCCACGTCTTCCGGGTGGAGCAGCAGGCATGGCGAGCCGGACAGCGCCGGTTCGCTAGTGAGCAATTCGCGCACGGCCGGCAGCAGGACTTCGGGATCGTCTTCCACGCGGCTGCGGACCAGCTGGCGCGCGACGTCGAGCGCCAGCGAGAGCAGCGCACCGGAAACTTCCTGGTCAACGCCGGCCAGCGCCTGGCGGAAGTTCTCGGCCAGCCCATGCAGGCGCGTGGCTTCGTTGCGCGCGCCTTCCAGCCCGCGCGCATAGCCTTCGCGGTGGCCGTCGCCGTAGCCCTGGGTCTGGCCCTGGGTATAGCCCTGTGCGTAGCCTTCCTTGCGGGCGCCTTCGCGCATGGCTTCGAGCGCCTCGAAATCGATCGGCGGCGGTGCCGGCTCGGCCGGTGCTTCTTGCACGATCGCCTGCAGCGCGGTGCGCGGGTCCAGCGAATCCATCTGCCAGCGCTGCCAGCCGGTGCCGCGCGAGCGGCGCGGCGCTTCGAACGGGGTAAAGCCGCCGGCGTCGCCGCCGGCCGGGTTCTCGCTGCGCTGCGCGATACGTGCGGCCAGGCCGCGCTCAGACATAGGCATCGTCTCCTCCGCCAATCTGCACTTCGCCGGCATCGGCCAGGCGTCTTACCACCTGCAGGATGGCCTTCTGCTCGGCCTCGACCTGCGACACGCGCACCGGGCCCAGCGCATCCAGGTCCTCGCGCAGCATTTCGCCGGCGCGGGTGGACATGTTGCGGATGAACTTGTCGCGCAGCTCCTGCGGCGCGCCCTTGAGCGCGACGATGAGCGATTCGGTGGCGATTTCCTTGAGCACGCGCTGGATGCCGCGGTCGTCGACTTCCAGCAGGTTCTCGAACAGGAACATCTCGTCGATGATCTTCTGCGCCAGGTCGCCGTCGTGCAGGCGCACGCCGTCGATGACGGCCTCTTCGTGCGCGGTGCTCATCAGGTTGATGATTTCCGCCGCGGTGCGCACGCCGCCCATGCGGCTGCGCTTCAGGCTCTGGCCCGACAGCAGCTTGGACAACACGTCCGTCAACTCCTGCAGCGCGCCCGGCTGCACGCCGCCGAACGTGGCGATACGCAGGATCACGTCGTTGCGCAGGCGGTCGGTGAACATGCCCAGCACCTCGGACGCCTTCTGGCGGTCCAGGTGAATCAGGATGGTGGCGATGATCTGCGGATGTTCCTCGCGAATCAGTTCGGCCACGGAGGTCGAATCCATCCAGTTCAGCGAGTCGATGCCGCTGCCCGGATCGCGCGATTCCAGGATGTCCTCGATCACGGACTGGGCGCGCTCTTCGCCGAGCGCCTTGTTCAGCACGCTGCGGATGAACGAGCTCGAATCGACGTTCAGCGCCAAGTACTGCTCGGTCTCGCCGCGGAACTCGCTGAGCACGCCGGCCATTTCTTCGCGCGTCACCGAGCGGAGCTCGGCCATGGCGGAGCCCAGCTCCTGCACTTCGCGCTGGGACAGGTGCCGGAATACTTCGGCGGCGGCGTCCTCGCCGATCGCCATCATCAGGATGGCGCTCTTCTGCAGGCCGGTGGCGGGGGAGGCGGCTTTAGCGGAGGTCATTGCCAATCCAGTTCTTGATTACGCTGGCAACCAGGCGCGGGTCGCGTTGCGCGGCATCGCGCACCAGTGCCAGGTCACTTTCATACTTCGCGGCCAGCCGCAGGACTTCCGGATTGGACGGCTCTTCGGGCGGCAGCAGTTCGGCGGCGGCTTCTTCTGCCGCCACGGGCGCCGGCAGCGGCGGGGCGGTGTAGCGGCGCAGCAGCGGGCGCGCCACCTTGAACCACGCGAACAGTGCCAGCAGTGCCAGCAGCAGGTAGCCCGCGCCGGTCTTGGCCAGGTCGATCATTTCAGGTTGCTTCCACAACGGCACTTCAGGCGTCACTTCACGGTCGACGGTGAAAGGGCTATTCACCACGTTGATCGAGTCGCCGCGCTCGGTCGAGAAGCCCATGGCTTCCTTGGTGAGGTTCTGGATCTGGGCCAGCAGTGCGGGCGGCAGCGGCTGGGCGACCATCTTGCCCTTGGCGTCCGGCTGCGGCCGGTAGTTGACCACCACCGCCACCGACAGCCGGCGCACGCCGCCCGGCGCCTGCTGCACGTGGCGCACGGTGCGGTCCAGTTCGTAGTTGACGGTGGAATCTTTGCGGCTGCTGCTCGGGCCCGATGCGGTGCTCGTGGCGCCCTGTGCCTGGGCGCCTTGCGCACCTTGCGGCTGGGCGGGTGCGCCGGCCTGGCCCGGTGCCTGGCCGGCACGCGGCGTCTGCGCGGTGGTGATCGGTGCCGCGGCGGGTGCCGGCGGCTGGTTGGACAGCGCGCCCGGCACGCCGCCCGGGGGCGTGGCGCCCTGTTGGTTCGACTCGCTGGTCTGCTGGCTGCGGATGGCCGCGTGGGTCGGGTCCTGGTTCGGCTTGTAGCTCTCGTCGGTGTGCTCGACGATGGAGAAATCCACGTCGGCCGTCACCTGGGCGCGCACATTGTCCTTGCCGACGATCGGCGTCAGGATCGATTCGATGCGCTTCAGGTAGTTCTGCTCCAGCGCCTGGACGTACTTGAGCTGGGTGGCGTCGAGCATGCGCTCGTTGCCGCTGTTCGACAGCAGGTTGCCGTGCTGGTCGACGATGGAGATCGCCTTGGGCGTCAGTTCGGGCACGCTGGACGACACCAGGTGGCTGATCGCCGCGACCTGGCCTTCATCGATGGCGCGGCCCGGGTAGAGCTGCAGCACGATCGACGCCGTGGGCTTCTGGCGCTCGCGCACGAACAGCGTCGGCTTGGGAATGGCCAGGTGCACGCGGGCCGACTGCACGGCCGCGATCGATTCGATCGAGCGCGCCAGCTCGCCTTCGAGCCCGCGCTGGTAGTTGACCTGTTCGGCGAACTGGCTGATGCCGAACTTCTGGTTGTCCATCAGTTCCAGACCCGTGTTGCCGCTCTTGGGCAGGCCTTGCGAGGCCAGGCGCAGGCGCGTCTCGTGGACCCGCTCGGCCGGCACCATCACCGCGCCGCCGCCTTCGGCGAACTTGTACGGCACGTTCATCTGCTGCAGCGACTGCAGCACCGCGCCGCCGTCGCGCTCCGACAGGTTGCTGTACAGGACCTTGTAGTCCGGCGCGCGCGACCACAGCACCCCGACGGCGATGGCTGCGGCCAGCGCCGCGCCAGCCAGCATCATTGGCAGCTTCGGATTGGCCTTGAGGCGCTCGATCATTTCACCCGAGCGGCCGGGCAAGGACACCGCCGCGGTCATGCGCGCGCTCCGGTCAGGGCCGGGCCGTGGCCCCGATCGCTCTGGCGATGGAGATCGCCATGGACGTCGGCACGCCTCACTTCCGCACGGCTCATTTCAGGCTGCTGAGAAAACACGCGTACTCCCGGGATGGTTGTCTGGAACATCGCACCGGACGGGAGACGCAAGGCGAAGCCCGCGCCTTTCCGGCACGGTAGCGATGATCGGGCAACGCGGGCAGCCACAATCCGGTGAATAGGCCGGGTTTTCCTCCCGATTTCGGTTGATGGAGCTCTGGCGGCGGCAGGTACGCTTGGCCCCGCTGAAATTGGGCGACGAATGCACGCGAGCTGGCCGCAATGTGAATCCTGCGGCATGTTTCGGCGATATTCGCGCGCCGGGCTTATCGTCAAACAACAGGAACCGGTACCGGCGCGCCAGCCTGGCCGGCAGGAAACCCGTCTCATGACCACGCTATCTCCCATCGAGGGCATGCTGCAGCAACTGCGCGGCCTGGCCCAGACCGCCACCGGCAACAGCGCGCAAACCGCCGCGCCCGCGGCGGCCGGCGGCTTTGCCGGCGAGCTGCAACGCAGCCTGAGCCGCATCAATGCATCGCAAGAACGCGCCTACGGACTGTCCGAGGCGTTTGAACTGGGCAAGCCAGGGGTGGCGCTCAATGACGTGATGATTGAATTGCAGAAGGCCAATGTGTCGTTCCAGACGGGGGTGCAGGTCAGGAATCGGCTGGTGCAGGCGTATCAGGAAATGATGAATATGCCGGTGTAGGGCGGCACGCCCCATTTCGAAGCCGACAAAGCCGCCGCACGCTCCGTTGCTTCCGGCGGCGTGCTTTGCCTCAGACGCGAAACACGTCTTCGATCAGGTTGACGGTCGGCGGCCTGAACGTCAGGTTGCCGCCCTCGCCCGCGAAGACGATGCAATGTCCGGGGGTGTCGCAGTTGACCACTTGCGTCCCGATCGAGATCACGGAACGGTCTCCCACGTGGCTGCGCCCGATCACGCTGCTGCCGGGGTACATGACCACGCCTTCGCCCAGTACCGGCGCTACGTCATGGTTGCGCCCGACCGTGCAGTGCTGGTGAAGCACCAGGTAGTTGCCATAGGTGGCCTTGGCGAGCACGATTCCGCTCGAATGCCCGAGCACGAAGATGTCCGGCATCTGGATCTCGTAGAACATGTCGATGCCGTTGAGCGCCTTGTTCAGGAGGAAGAGGCGCGTGGCCGTGCCAGCATCCTCTTCGTTGCGCCAGATTGTATTGGCCAGGTAGTACAGGAACAGGCAGTACTGGGCCGAATGCAGATAGTTGAATTTCCCCTGCGGCCAAATGCGGTTGGCGTCAAAGCACCGCTGGACCCTGCCCATCGTTTCGGCGAAATTGCGCGTGATCGCGGGCCTGGTGTCGGCCCGGTCGGGGAAGAAGGTGGCGATCTGCGCGCAAACGTACTCGATCAGGCTTGCGCGCGTGTGGTTGATCAACTCCACGGCGTTCGGGGCTCCATTGGTTGCGCTCGTGCGGCGGGCTGCCGCATTGCCGGCATGGCACGATGATCGGCGCTCGCGGCCGCCCGCCATTCAGGGAACAGAGCCGGATTTTCGGTCAAGCTTGGCTGATGACGTCCCCCGGCATGCCTTTAGTCTGACGGCATCAATCGCGGGGAGTGCGGCGGTGCAGGGGGCACCGCGCCCTTGCGGCCAAACATATCGCTGCTACGCAATGCAGAAGAACAAACACGCGTCCCGGGCGTCGCGCTATCTGACCCAGGCTGGGGAGAGCTTTGCCGCGCAGCGCTTCGGTGACTGTATTCGCCAGGCCGCGCGCGCGCGGGAAATCGATGGCATGAATCCCGAAGCGTGGCATTGGCTCGCACTGGGCGAGTTGAGCCTGGGCGATGCCGCCGCGGCTCGCGAGACCGCGGAAGCGGCAATGGCGAGATTCCCGGACGATGCCCGCTCGCGCATCCTAGCCGCCGAGATCTTGCTGGACCTTGGAGATTTCGCGCGGGCAAAGGCGATCATCGAACCTGTGCTCGAGCGTGATCCCTCGCAATGGGCGGCATGGTCCAACTATTCCGCAATCCTGTACAGCCTGCAGGACTACCATGCCGCAAAGCGAGCTGCGCTCAGGGCGTTCGAGCTGAAGCCGGGCGATGCGCGCGTCCTGTCGAACTATGCTAACGCGCTCAAGGAGACTGGCGATGTGCCTGGCGCAGTGGCCGCGCTGCGCCAGGCGGTGGCCCAGGCACCGCGCTCCGAACTGGTTCGCTTCAACCTGATGTTCACGATGCTGTTCGATGAATCGACCACGGCATCGGGGCTGCTGGCCGAGGCCCGGCAGTGCGCCGCGCTGATGACGCCCCCTGGCGTGGGCGACCGGCCGGTGCCGCGGCCGGCCGACAACAGCCGTATTCGCGTGGGCTTGCTGTCCAACGACCTGCATGCCCATGCATGCGCCTACTTTATCGTGCCGTTCGTGGCGAATATCGACCACAGCCGCTTCGAGCTGTTTGTATTCAGTCTCAACGGCCACCAGGACAACATCACGGCAAAGATCCGCCATCACGCGGACCACTTCATCGAGCTCGCGGGCCGGTCCCCCGAGCAGGTGGTCGACACCGTCCGCGCGGCCGGGCTCGACGTGCTCTTCGACCTGGGTGGCTATACGCGCAACACGCCGCTGTACTACATGGTGCATCGGCTCGCGGTGAACCAAGTGACCTGGATCGGGTATCCGGGATCGACCGGCATGCCGCAGATCGACTATCGCATCACCGACCCCATCCTCGATCCCGATGGCTACGAAGCCAACTATAGCGAGCAACTGTTGCGCGCACCGGTGATCAGCGTGGCTTACCACCCGCTGGTGGGACGGCCGCTGGATGCCTATGCGCCGGCTTATCGGCCCCGTGCCACGCCGGCGCTGGCCAATGGATACATCACGTTCGGCTGCTGCATCAACCTGGGCAAGATCAGTTCGCGCACGCTGCGCCTGTGGGCTGCGGTGCTTGCCCGTTGCACGGGCAGCCGCCTGCTCCTGGAATGCGCGGGACTGGACAACGATGCCGTGCGGATGCCGCTGCTCGAGCGAATGGCTGCGGCCGGCATCGACGGTGACCGCGTCATCTGCGTACCTCGCCGCGCCGCCAACCAGTACGTGCTGTACCACGACATCGATGTCGTGCTCGATACCGCGCCGCTGACCGGGGGCGCCAACGCCTGCGACGCGCTGTGGATGGGGACGCCCATCGTCACGCTGACGGGGAACGCCTGCCACGAGCGCGTGGCGACGGCTTTCGTGCGCGCCGTGGGCCTGCACGGGCTCGCGTGCGAGACCGAAGCGCAGTACGTCGACACCGCGGTTGCGCTGGCCTCCGACATCGGCGAACTCGATGCGCTACGCCAGTCGATCCGGCCGATGTTCGAATCCAGCCCGCTGTTCAATGCAGCCGGGTACTGCCGCTGGCTGGAGGAGCAGATGGCGCGGTGGGTGGGTACCTATCGCCAGCCCGGCCAGATCGACCTGCCAGCGGGAGAGGGCGTCTTCTTCGGCGGTCGCTGGCACAGTCTGCAGGAGATCGTCCATGGGGTGGTTGCCGCGCTCGAATGCGGTGACCATTCCGCCCTGGAAAACATACTGGAAAACATCTCTGCAAAATGGAGCAGACATTGGCTGGTGGCCTATGCGCTCTCTGAATTGCTCTATCGCCAGGGCGACCAGTCCGGCGCACTCGAACTGCTGATCGAGAGCGCAACGTTGCGCAAGTATTCGCTGCCGCTGTACAGGCTGCTGCTGGCCCGGCTCGACGAATGCGGCCACGACAAGGCTGTGCTCGGCAACTTCCTGCATGAGGCATTCGGGTTGGATCTTGCCTACCTGGAAGCACAGCCGGTGCCGTCGATCCATGAAATCGCCGGCATCCAGATGCAGCGGGAAGAGGTGGCGGCATGAAGGCGGTGATCCTGGCCGGTGGGCTCGGAACGCGCATCTCGGAGGAGTCCCACCTGCGGCCCAAGCCCATGATCGAGATCGGCGGCAAGCCGGTCCTGTGGCACATCATGAAGACCTACTCCCACTACGGGATCAATGACTTCGTGATCTGCCTGGGCTACAAGGGCTATGTCGTCAAGGAGTACTTCGCCAACTACTTCCTGCACATGTCGGATGTGACCTTCGACCTGAAGCACAACCGGATGGAAGTCCACCAGCGCCACGCCGAGCCCTGGCGGGTCACGCTGGTCGATACCGGCGAACACACCATGACGGGCGGCCGCATGAAGCGCGTGCGCGAGTACCTGGACAACGAGCCGTTCTGCTTCACGTATGGCGACGGCGTATCGGACATCAATATCCGCGCCCTGCTCGACTTCCACCTGTCGCATGGCAAGCAGGCCACGGTGACCGCGATCCAGCCGCCGGGGCGCTATGGGTCGCTAAAAATCGAGGGCACCTCGGTCGATCGCTTCCAGGAAAAGCCGGCCGGGGACGGCAACTGGATCAATGCCGGATTCTTCGTGCTGGAGCCATCCGTGATCGATCTGGTGAGCGACGACACGACCATCTGGGAGGACGAGCCGATGAGCCGGCTCGCCTCGCAGGGCAGCCTGCAGGCTTTCATGCACAACGGATTCTGGCAGGCAATGGATACCCTGCGCGACAAGAACCACCTGGAGCAACTTTGGGCTGGTGGCAATCCGCCGTGGAAAGTCTGGGCGTGAGGCAGTTCGGCAATATCTACCATGGCCGGCGCGTCCTGCTGACCGGCCATACCGGCTTCAAGGGCAGCTGGATGGCTCAGTGGCTGGCGCAACTCGGCGCGACGCTGACGGGCTTTGCCCTGGCACCGGCCACGAGCCCCAGCCACTGGCAACTGCTGGACCTGCCGGCCACCGACGTGCGTGGCGATGTGCGCGACCTGCCCGCGTTGGACGCCGCGCTGGCCCGGAGCCAGCCCGAGATCGTCTTCCACCTTGCGGCGCAGCCGCTGGTGCGCCGCTCGTACCGCGATCCGCTGGAAAGCTGGTCGACCAACGTCATGGGCACGGCCAACGTCCTGGAGGCCTGCCGGCGGCATCGCTGCGTGCGGGCCGTGGTGGTGGTCACCACCGACAAGGTCTATGCGAACCAGGAGTGGGCCTGGGGCTATCGCGAGAACGACCGCCTGGGCGGGCACGATCCCTACAGCGCGTCCAAGGCCGCCGCAGAGTTGGTCACGGCCAGCTATCGCCACGGCTTTTTCTCGCAGCACGATGCGCCACTGCTGGCGACCGCCCGCGCCGGCAACGTGATCGGCGGCGGCGACTGGTCGGAAGACCGCCTGATCCCGGACCTGGTTCGCGCTACCAGCGGCGGCGAGACGCTGGAAATCCGCTCGCCCCATGCCACGCGGCCGTGGCAGCACGTGCTCGATTGCCTGGCCGGCTACCTGTTGCTGGGCCAGCGGCTGCTGGAAGGTGACCGTGGCAGCGCTACCTCCTGGAACTTCGGTCCGGACGCGCAGGACAACCGCAGCGTCGAGTCTGTGCTCGCCCTGATGCAAAGGCACTGGCCCGCGTTGGCATGGCGTGTGTCCGGCGCGCCGCAACCACACGAATCCAACCTGCTGTATCTCGACAGCTCGCTGGCCAGGTCAAGGCTCGGCTGGCAACCGGCCTGGAACCTCGAGCAGGCGCTCGCCGCGACGGCGGCGTGGTATCGCGAACAGGCTGACGGTGGCGCGCCGACGCGCAGGCAGCTGGATGCATACATCGCGGACGCAGCCGCGGCCGGCGTGAAGTGGGCGGCCACATGAAGCTGACTCCGCTTGCCATCCCGGGTGCGGCGCTGGCCCAGGGAGAGCTCTTTGCAGACCATCGCGGAGCCTTTGCGCGGCTCTTCTGCGTGGATGCACTTGCCGAGGTGCTGGGCCCGCGCCGCGTGATGCAGGCCAACCATTCGCGCACGCGTAAAGCCGGAGCGGTTCGCGGGCTGCACTTCCAGCATGCGCCGCATGCCGAGATGAAACTGGTACGTTGCCTGCGCGGCCACGTCTGGGACGTGATGGTGGATCTGCGCGCAGGATCGCCGACATTCCTGCAGTGGCATGCCGAAGAACTGAGCCCCGGCAAGGCCCGCATGGTTGTGATTCCGGAGGGCTGCGCGCACGGATTCCAGGTGCTCGAGGCCGACAGCGAACTGCTGTACCTGCATACCGCACCCTATACGCCACAGGCCGAGGGCGGGGTACGCCACGACGATCCGATGCTCGGTATTCGCTGGCCGCTGCCTGTGACCGATATTTCGGCACGCGACCGTTCCCATCCGCTTCTTAGCGCCGGCTTTGCCGGTCTCCAGCCATGAATTGCCGCCACTGCAATGAAGCGCTCGACCACGTCTTCCTCGACCTCGGGTCCGCGCCGCCTTCCAATGCCTATCTGACCGAATCCGACCTCCGGGCGCCGGAAACCTGCTTCCCGCTCAGGCTGCATGTCTGCCCGCACTGCTGGCTGGTGCAGACCGAAGACTATGCACGCGCCGACGCCCTGTTCAGTCGCGACTATGCGTATTTCTCCTCGACGTCGCAGACCTGGCTCGCGCATGCGGCCGCCTACGCGAGCCAGATTACGCGCCGCCTGGATCTGGGGTCGAAGAGCTTCGTCATCGAGGTGGCCTCCAACGACGGCTACCTGCTGAAGAACTTCGTCGCCGCGGGCATTCCGTGCCTGGGGATCGAGCCGACGGCCAGTACTGCGCAGGCGGCGGAAGCCATTGGTGTGCAGACGCTGCGCGAGTTTTTCGGGCAGGCGCTGGGAGAACGGCTGGCGTCAGAAGGTCGGCAAGCGGATCTTATCGCCGGCAACAACGTCTTTGCGCATGTGCCGGACATCAATGACTTCACGCGTGGGCTCAAGGCTGCCCTGAAGCCGGGCGGGACGATCACGCTGGAATTCCCACACCTGATGCAGCTGATCGCGCAGACCCAGTTCGACACCGTTTACCACGAGCATTTCTCCTACCTGTCGCTCCATACCGTGCAACGGATCTTTGCTGCCGCCGGCCTGCGGGTGCTGGATGTCGAGACGCTGTCGACCCACGGCGGCAGCTTGCGCGTCTATGGCGGCCACGCCGATGACGCGCGCGCGCCGAGCGCCGCGGTGAAGGCCCTGCTTCGGGCCGAGGAGGAATTCGGCTTGCGCCGGATGTCGACCTACCTGGACTTCCAGGCACGCGCGGATGCCCTCAAGGATGCGCTTCTCACGTTCCTGATCGCGCAGAAGCGCGCAGGGCGCCGCGTGGCGGCCTACGGCGCGGCAGCCAAGGGCAATACGCTGCTCAACTATGCTGGCGTGCGCCCAGACCTGCTGCCGTTCGTCTGCGATGCGGCGCCGTCCAAGCAGGGCCGCTATCTTCCGGGCAGCCGCATTCCGGTGGTCGCACCGGCGCAGCTGCGCGCCTCGCGCCCGGACATCGTGCTGATCCTGCCATGGAATATCGCTGATGAGGTGCGGGACCAGCACGGCTATGTGTACGAGTGGGGCGGGCGCTTCGCGGTGGCCGTGCCGGAGATCAGGATGCTGGAACATGCGGTTGCCTGACGCGCCCAAGGCGGACCATAAGCTGGTTATCTCCCAACCCATGCTCTTCCCGTGGGTCGGCATGCTGGAGCAGATCCGGCTGAGCGATACCTACGTCTTCTACGATGACGTCCAGTTCTCGACCGGGCCGGCGAACCGTGTCAGCCGTGTGCAGGTCAAGACCCGCGACGGCATACGCTGGTTGACGGTGCCGTTGCGCGGGCGGCACCTGGGCAGCCTGATCGGCGGGCTGGAGCTGGACGATCGCACCGACTGGCGAGGCAAAGGCCGCGACCTGTTGCGCCATGCCTATGCGGGTGCGCCGTATGTGCAGGACATGCTGGCGCTGGTTGATGAAGTGTTCTCCGCGCCGGCGCGATACCTGTCGGAACTCTCGCGCGCATCCACCATGACGCTGGCGCGTTACTTCGGGCTCGATGCCGGCAGGACCTTCCTGGATTCGTCTGCGCTGGGCGTGGCCGGGCACAGCAGCCAACGCGTCTTGGCGCTATGCCAGCGGCTGGGGGCCACACGCTACGTGACCGGGCATGGCGCGAAGCAATATCTGGATCACGAGCTGTTCGAGCGAGCCGGCGTCGCGGTGGAATACATGGACTACCGACTGAGCCCCTATTCACAGCGCCACGGCGAATTTACTCCCTATGTCACCGGGCTTGACCTGGTGGCCAACTGCGGCCGCGACGGCGTGCTCCATATCTGCTCCGGCACCGTATCGTGGCGCAGCGTATGCGCAAGCGGTGAGGCGGCCTGACCCAACCTGCCGGCCATCCGGGCCGGGCATTCTCGGAAAGTTACATCATGAAGCGCATTCCGGTCTCTGGTCCTTCGATCACGGAGAAGGAGATTGCCTATGTCACGGACGCCGTGACCAATGCCTGGTACGCCAACGCTAACGTCTATAACGACCGCTTCGAGCGGGCGTTCGCTGAGTACCATGGCGTACGCCACGCAGTATCGCTACCGTCGTGCACTTCGGCGCTGCACCTGTCGTTGCTTGCGCTGGGCATCGGTCCGGGCGATGAGGTGATCGTTCCCGACTGCACCTGGATCGCCAGCGCGGCGCCAGTCAGCTACGTGGGCGCCACGCCGGTCTTTGCCGACATCGATCCCGACAACTGGTGCCTATCGCCGCAGTCCCTTGCCGCCTGCATCACGCCTCGCACCAGGGCCGTGATTGCCGTCGACCTGTACGGCAACATGCCCGACTACGCGGCGCTGGCCGAGATCGCCGGCAGGCACGGAATCGCCATCATCGAGGACGCGGCCGAAGCTGCCGGGTCGCGCTATGGCGGTCGCGCTGCCGGGACTTTCGGCATCACCGGCACGTTCAGTTTCCACGGGTCCAAGACGCTGACCACGGGCGAAGGCGGCATGCTGATTACCGATGATGATGCGATCTACCGCCGTGTGATGGTCCTGCGAGACCACGGTCGACGCCCGGGCGACACCATGTTCCAGAATGCCGAGGTGGGCTACAAGTACAAGATGAGCAGTCTACAGGCCGCACTCGGGCTGGCTCAGATTGAACGTATCGACGAACTCGTCGAGCGCAAGCGCGAGATCTTTGGATGGTATCGGGAAGAGTTTGGTCGCTGCGAAGGCATCGTTCTGAACCATGAAGCCCACGCTGTGCACAGCTCCTATTGGATGGTCACGGCTATCCTGCCCGAATGGCTGGGAGGCAAGGCCGCAGTGATCCAGGCACTAAGCGAGCAGGGAATCGATTCCCGGCCATTCTTCAGTCCGCTTAGCAGTCTCGATGCGTATTGCGCGTCCCCGATGGCGTGCGCGGCGCGTGCGCGAAACACCGTTTCCTACGCTGTGGGCGCGCATGGGGTGAATCTGCCTTCGGGCCTGAACCTGCAACGCGCAGACGTCGCGCGCGTAGGCGCTGCCGTGCGGGAGATGCTGGGCAAACGTGTACCGGCGGCCGTGCCCCCTCAAGCCAGGCTGGTGTGAGGGGTGCGGTCCGCCGGCTTGACGGACGGACCGCCCACGTTACTGGCAGCGATGGAGCGAGAGCTTGCGCTGCGCGTTCCGGAACACGGCGGTAAAGCCGAACTCTTCCAGGGTGGTCCGGTGCACGTCATTCGCATAGGCGATCATGGACCTGCCTTTCCTGAAGTGCTCCAGGTTGCGCGAGATGAACTTGCGCAGGACCACATCATCGAACGGGTTGAACATGAAGATCAGGTTACCTGCATCGGGCACTTCGAACTCAGTGGCGTCGGCGTTGGTGAACGAGATATTGGTAACGCTTCCCGAGCGGAACTTTTCAAGGTTGCCATTGGCGATGGCGTTCAATTTGTCGGACAGCTCCACGCCGACAATCTTCCTGAACGGCCGGCGGGTGTGGGCGTAGAAGCAGGCCTTGCCCTTTCCAGAGCCGAGATCGATGAAATTGTCGAAGGTCTCGCCCGTGCGCCCGGCCTCGGCAAGCAACTCGCGCAGATTCCGGCACCAGACCGCGTGATAGGCCGATGCATGCGCGACAGGAAGGCAATCGCTATCCATCAGATCGTTGGCGGCAATGATGCCGCCCAGATCGAGTCCATGACGCCTCTCGAACAGATAGTCCTCGAAGTCGAAGACTTTCCAGGTCAGGGCTTCGAGCAGGGACTTCTTTCGTGTCGCGGCAGGGATGGTAGTCATGTGGATGCGCTGTCTGTGCACCGGCGGTCGCCAGTGAATTACGCCGGGCCGAAATGCGGGTCGCCGGCCTTTTCCTGCTCCAGCTGGTAGAGCCAAGCCAGCAATTCTGCCACCGCAACATACAGCTGCGGTGGAATATGATCATCCATATCAACCTGCATCAGCAGGTTGACCAGAGCCGGGGAGCCGTGCACATAGATGCCCGATTCGTTCGCTCGCGCGATGATGGAATCCGCGACGACCCCGTAGCCCTTGGCGACCACACGCGGTGCGCTGTCCTTCTTGTCATAGGTCAGCGCCACCGCGGCGCCACGGGAATGCCCGGTTCGACTCATGGCGACCTCTTTGGCGTACCGGTGCGAGCGGTGAACTGCAACAACTCGATGCCATTGGCCGCGAGACGTTGCCGCAGTTCGTTGCGGGTGTCTTCAAAGCGGCTGGCCACCTCGGATGTGCCGGCAACCAGCTTGGCCCCGAGCCCGCCGGGCGAGAGGGAAAGCCGGGCCTCGACCGTCCCCAGTTCGGGTAATTCCAGCAACAGCCGGGTCGACCAGGACTGAACCCCTTGTATTGCGCGGGCGGCGTCGTCGTCCGTTTCAACGTGGTCGCGGGCGATCTCCCATGCCATGCGGGTGCCTGGCCACGCCTCGCCAGTCCAACGGAACTGTTGAGTGGCGAGAAGCTCGAGTTGCTGACGAACCAGGCCCTCGGCACCGGGATGCACGGCGGGGCTGGCAGGTGTCGCGCCGGCCTGCGGAATGTTCACGCTGTCATACGCGTGCTGCGGGGCGCGGGCGGCCAGTTGGGGCGCGTCGCCCGCGCGGGCCATGGCTTCGTAAAGCAAGGCGCCCTGCTGCGGCGTGGCCGCAGGGCCGGTGCCGGTATGTGGGCCCGGCACCAGGCTACGTGATACCGGCAAGGCATGGTCGGCCTGCTCCGCATCCGTCAGTGGTGACGTGACGCGGCTGCCCGGCACGCGGCCGGATGCCGGATCGCCCAGTGCATCGCGCGGTGCCATTCGGCCGGCAAGCGCTTGCGCAAGCGTGTCGGCCGGGCTGGCGGCGGCATCGCCTGCGGCGGACCTTGCCGCAGCGTCTGGCCTGGCAGTGGGGGCGGGAAGCAGTGCGATCGGTCGTGCCGGCGCCTGATCCGGCTCCCCTTCCTGCGCGGGCATGCCCAGCGAGGCTTGTGGCTCCTGCCGGATTGCCGTCTCGGTGCGGGTTCCATTGACCCATGCCGCCAGGTGCGACTCATAGAACAGGCCGCTATGTTCCACGAGATTGGCGAGCGCGGCGGGCAGCGCGGCGGCCGTTGTCGACGATGGCGGCGAGGGCATCAGCATGGCGGTTGCGCGTGGGGCGCTCGCCGCGGCGTTGCCGAGAAGGTCGAGGATCGTGCGTGCGGCAAAGCTCAGGGTTTCACGCGTCGAGGTGGTGGCCGTTATGCCGCCGCCTTGAACCGCACCGCTGGCATCCTGCGCCTGGCCGGCCTGGATCGCCGTATTGCCAGCCTGGCCCGCATTGCGTGAATGGGTCTGGGTGACGTCGGGAGTCGGCAGCAGCGCGGCAAGCTTGTTGACCGACAGGGTCGGCCGCGGCGTCTGCGTATCGGGACGCGAAGTCAGTGAGGCGTCGGGGGGCAGGAGCAGGCCGGTCATGGTGCAAGCCAGTAGGACGTAGGGCCGCGGTTGCGGTGGCGTGGTCGGCTGTCAGGGACCGGGGGGGCGGTAGGATGCTGACGCAGGGGCGTGGCATGCGGGCAGGCTTCGCGGCCGCCCGCAGGATCAGATGGCCAAGCCGTAGGCTTGGCCGAGTTCCTGCTTGCGGCGGGAATTGCCCAGCAGTGCCTCGAGCTGCGACAGCTGCGGCATGACGATCTGGCGGATGGCGGCGTCGTGCGCAAGAATGCCTTCGAGCAGGCGATAGCGGCGGGTGCGCTCCTCTGCCGATGGCGCCGGTTGGGGGCCGAGCGTACGCAGCTGGTCGACTTCGGCGACATAGACCTGTTGCAGCTCGCTCATCGCATCCCAGTTGCCGGCGCGGGCCGCGTCCAGCATCTGCTCGGAAAGCAGCAGCAGTTCTTTGTAGCCGCGGGTGACCGGGCTTGAGGCTTCATGTTCAAGCGGGCGCATCTCAGTTCTCCACGGCCAGCGAGGGCGTTGGTGCCTGTGCCAGCGCGGCGGCGGGCGGTTGCTCGCCGATCTGCGCCCACGCGGACGCGAGGTTGGCGAGCAGGCCGTCGACCTCGGTCAGCAGCGTGGCGTCGTTGCGCAGGTTGGCCTGCAGCAGGCGGCGCGACATGTAGTCATACAACGCTTCGAGATCCGCTGCGATCTCGCCGCCCGCCTCGTGGTCGAGCGCGGCATTCAGGCCATTGACGATGATGTCGATCGCCTTCGAAATGGCATTGCCCTTGGCCGGGATATCGCCGGCTTCCAGGTGGAAGCGCGCGCTGGCGATGGCGGCGCGCGCGCCGTCAAACAGCATGACGATCAGCCGGTGAGGGCTGGCGTTCATGGCCCCGGTCTGGACGCCGACCTGGGAATAGGCGTTGATGGCGTTACGCGCGTACATGGCGTTCGGCTCCCGTGATGGCTTGCTGGATTACTTGCTGCTCGACGAGTTGTTCAAGGCATTGAATTGCTGCGTCAGGTAGCTGCTGGTGTTCTTCATCTGGGACATGATCACGTCCAGCTGGGTGAACTGCGCGCGGTAGTTGGCAATGGTGGCATTGACGCGGTCCTGAGTCGAGCTGTACTGATCTTGCAGGTCCTTCATGCTCCGGTTGATGCCGTCGGTGGCTGCAGTCAGGGCCCCCTTGCTGCTGGTCAGCGCGGTGATGGTCGTACTCAGCTGGTTGCCGTAGCCACTGGTGCCGTCGGTATTGCCGAACAGCGCGGCAACGCCCGTCGGATTGTCGTTCAAGGCTTTGGTCAGCTTGGTGGTGTCGAGCGCCATCGTGCCGTCGATCTGGAACGTCACGCCAACCTGTGCCAGTGCCGTGATGGCGTTCGAGCCGCTGCCAGGCTGCTGCGTGTTGAGCACGCTGCGGATCTGGGTCTGGATGGTGCGCAGCACGCCGTCGCCCGTGAGCGGCGAGCCCGTCTTGGTGGTTGGATCGTAGGCTGACAGGCTGGTAGCCGCCTTTTGCAGGTTGTTGTAGGCCGTGACGAAAGCCTGCACGCCATTCTGGATCGATGCGGTGTCGCGCTGGACCGTGACGTTGCTGGTGCCGGTCTGCGCGAGCGACAGCGTCACGCCCTGCACGGCGTCGGTGACCTGGTTGCTGGGACTCTGGATCGCGATGTTATTGACGGTCAGCGCCGCGTTCTGGGCGGTCACGGTCTGCTGCAGGTTCTGCGTGCCGGCCGGGTCGTTGGCGACCAGGTCGGACAGCGCGCTGGTACCGTCGCTCGATGCCACCGAGATGCGCATGCTGTTGGTGGCGCCGGTGTTGTTTGAGTTCAGGACCAGGCGATAAGGCATGCCGGAGCCGTCGTTGATGATGCTGGCGGTGACGCCCGCGTTGGCCTTGTTGATGGCATCGCGGATCCCTTGCAGGGTGTTGTTGCTGCTGTCGATCTTGATGTCGAAGCCGGTCGAGCCTGTGTTGGCCGTGAAGCTGGCTCCGCTGTACTTGCCGTAGGTGGCGCTGGCCGTATTGGTGTCGAGCGTGCCGCCGGTGATGGCGCCGAAGTCGATATGGATCGTGCCCGTGCCGATGGCGGCATCCTGCTTGGCCTGCCCCGCGCCCACCAGCGACTGGGCCTGAGCCAGGGCGGTAACGTTGATGGCATAGCTGCCGGAGGCGGCGGTGGTGCTGCCCGTGGCGCCGAGCACGCCGGTGTTGCTGGAGGTGGCGGTCGAGGTGTTGAAGAAGCTAGGCTTGGACAGCTGGTTGGCCGTCCCCTGGAATGCGGCGAGCATGCTCTGCAGTTGGCCATAGGCCGACAGCTTGGTCTGGTAGCTGGTCTGCTTCTGCTGGATGACCGTCAGCGGCGCCTGCTCGGCGGTAGTGAGCTGATCCAGCAGCGAGCCCAGGTCGAGTCCCGAGCCAACGCCGAGATTAGAGATTGTTGCCATGTCTACTACTCCAGTGTGCTACTTCAATTCCTGACCTGCCGGGCGGCTCATGCCGTCTGGCGCACGAACAGTCCCTGCAGCTGCATCATCGCGTCGGAGATGCGCACCAACTCTTCAGTGGGAATCTGCCGGATCACTTCGCCGCTGCGCTTGTCCATGACCTTGGTTATGACGCGGTGGCTGGTGCTGTCGATTTCAAACTGCACGCTGACCGAGGCGGTACGCAGTGCGTCGGTCAGGCGCTCGAGCGCGGCATCGAGCGAAGGCGATGGCGGCTTGCTGTCTGGCTTGGCATCGCCGGGCATGCCCGGCGCGGCTGTGTCGGGACTGGTCACGCGACGTTCCGGCCACTCGGTCATTTTGGCGGCCAGCGCAGGAGCTTGCGCGGACGAAGTGGTAGCGGCAGTTGCCATGATCGTCTCGACTCAGTGGTTGCTTGAAATGCTTTCCCAGGACCGGAGCCCTGGGGAAACATTCCACGACAGTGCCGGGCACGAGGCCCGGCACCGGTGCTACGCGTCAGTCGATTAACGCAGCAGCGACAGCACGCCTTGCGTGGTCTGGTTGGCCTGGGCCAGGACCGAGGTACCTGCTTGCTGCAGGATGTTGGCGCGGGTCATGTTCGACACTTCCGTTGCGTAGTCGGCATCCTGGATGCGCGAACGCGACGACGACAGGTTGGTGATCGTCGTGCCCAGGTTGGCGATGCTGGAATCCAGGCGGTTCTGGATCGAACCCAGCGAGCTCTTCAGGTTGTCCACCTTCTGCAGGGCGGCGTCCACCGTGGCCAACGGGTTGGCCGAAGCGCCAGCCGTCAGGTTGGCGGCAGTCAGCTTGCTGGTGTCGAGGCTGAAGGCTGCGGTGCCCGAGGTGGTGGTGGTGTCGGCGGAGGCCGGGTCCAGGGCAACGTAGGTGTACATCGTCGTGCCGTTGGTCGCGCTCGTCATGCCTTGGTTCTTCAGGGCCTGGGCTTCTGCATTGCTTGCCGGGGTGATGGCGACCTGGGCGAACATATTGCCGTTCTTGTCGACCACTGCGTTGGCGCCGATGGCGACGCTGCCCGAAGCGATACCCAGCGTGGTAGCCAGGGTGCCGGCGGTCTTTTCCGAAACGGTGCTGGCCGAGACGTTGGTCGTTGCGCCGTAGGCGGCCTGGAAGTCGGCAGCGGCGGCGTCAGCCACGCCGACCATGTTGGTGGTGCCGTCGAACGTGGCAGCACCATTGGCTTGCGGGCCATTCACGTTGAAGCTCTGCAGGCCGAGGGTCTTGGTGCTGATTTCCTGCAGATTCACCGAGATGGTCTGGCCATCGTTGGCGCCGACCTGGATGTTCACGGCCTTGGCGGTCGACGACAGCACCTTCACGCCGTTGAAGTCGGTCTGTGCCGACAGGCGGTCGATTTCCGACATACGCTGGCCGATTTCGTCCTGGATCGACTTCAGGTCGGAAGCCGAGTTCGAGCCGTTGGCGGCCTGCACCGACAGCGTACGGATACGTTGCAGGTTGTTGGTCACTTCGGTCAGGGCGCCTTCAGTCGTCTGAGCCAGCGAGATACCGTCGTTGGCGTTGCGCTGGGCTTGCGTCAGGCCGTTGATGTTCGAGGTGAAACGGTTGGCAATGGCCAGGCCGGCTGCATCGTCCTTGGCGCTGTTGATGCGCAGGCCCGACGACAGGCGCTGGATCGCGGTGTTCAGCGACGATTGCGAAGCGTTCAGGTTGTTCTGAGTCATCAGAGACAACGAGTTCGTATTGATGATGGACGCCATGGTTGCGACTCCTATTTGCAGTGATTTACACAGTCCGGCGGGTGCCGTAACGTTGGCCGACTGCGTTGCAGTGCTGTAGTGCCTCCGTTGCAAAGGTTATCGACCGGGCTTTGGAAAGGTTTAGAGTGATCTTTGCAGCCACTCTGCGCGGGGAAGGGGCGGTGCCATGAGCCGCTATCGGCAAGGCGTTGCCGGCGGCCACCTCTGCGTGAGATACGGGAAAGAGAGCTTTCGTACCGCTGTGGCCTCAACGCCGCCGCCGCTTGCGCGGCATATAGATAGGCACGAAATCCGGTGACGGATCCGGTTGCGGCGCAGGCAGGGCTTCGCCGCCAGCGCTGGCAGGCGCGACCATGGCAATCGCATGCTTGTACACCGCGATCGGCTTGCGGTCGTCCAGGTCCTTGCCCAGCACCAGCACATATTCGTCCACGGCGATTGCGATGCCTTGCAGCCGGGTCCCGTTGCACAGGTGCACGACAAGCGGCGCCCGGCTGACGGCATGGAGCGACAGTTGCTGGTCCTGCAGTTTCTGGCCGTTTCGCGGGGGCCTGGTTTCCTTCTTCACGACGACTCCGGAAGAGCCCGCATGGGTTCTGGCGGCTGATGGCGGTCCGCCGACCGGTACCCTCGAGAAGTATGGTCCGGTCAGCGAGATGGGCGAAACATTCGATCTCGATACCGGTGCGGGGACGGGCCGCGTAGACAGGATCCGGCAAGAGATCGTTGTCTTCCGCGCGCTTGCCTGCGCCGGTGCAGCCAGGTGAGAAGGGGAATACTTCAGGGATGAGGGTAACAAATTTTTACAAAGACCGACGAAACGGGCGTTGTCGAGAAGTTAGAGGTTTTACTCTAAACAGTAAGTTGTCGGTGCGCCGATCTTTGGGTAGGGGCCTGTCGACCACAGGTCGACAGGCCGCCCCGGCATTCCAGAAATGCTGATGGGCTCGGAAGGCAGGAATAAGTGAATGCTGACATGTCAATCCTGTGGTCTGGCGGATGCACGCAATGCGGCGCGGGTAAAGCGCAGCATCAGGCTCATCCAGCCCCGGCTTCACTGATAGAAGCAGGATTTACACCTCATGTAAGCACGTTTATATTCATGCCAGAGCTAACTGGCTCTGAGCAGTCCTGGAAAGCCTACGAGCACCCCGCGCGTGGGCTTCTTTTTTTGGCCCGCGTCGAACTGGCTGCGCCTCTCGGCGCACCGCAGCCATGTGGCCATCGGGATGCCTGGCAGGATTAAAAGGCACACGCCGGCCTCGCCATCGGAAGAAATGCGGGGACTTTTCCTGCCAATTCCAAATTCCCTTCAAGAAGTGTTCGGTCATCGCCGATAGGCAGCCGTGCGCCGGTTGCCAGCGGCAACGATCCCGTGCGCGCTCGACAAGAACATTGATCTAGGAATGTCCGGAGGGAGTGAGATGGCCTGGTTGCGAAATCTCGGCATAGGGACCCGCCTGTCCCTGGCCTTTACGCTGGTGGTGGTGCTCCTGATCGGCGTCGCTGTCTATGGCGTGACATCGCTGGCGGGCATGAATGCCTCCATGCACATGACCGTGGAGGGACGCCTGCTGAAGGTCATCGACCTTGGCCACGTCAAGGAGAACGCGCTGGAAATCGGCGTGATGGTGCGTGATGCCGCTCTCACCGAAGATGCTGCGCTGGTCCAGCGCAATACGCAGCGTATCGAAGGCATGCGCAAGGACATGGGCGGCACGCTTGACGCGCTGGGCAAGCTGATCGCGGCTTCCGGCCGACCCGACCTGCAGAAAACCTTCTCCGATCTCAATACCGCGCGCGACGCATATAACGGCCAGCTCAACATGGTCCTGCGCCAGCTGGGCTCGGGCGAATTCGCCGGCGCGCGCTCGGCGCTGGTAGCGACCCTTCCTGCCGCGCAAGCGCCGTATTTCGAGAAGCTCGATGAGATCATGGCCGGCGGGCGCAACCTCGCCCTGGCCGCCGTCAAGCAGGCCGACGAAGGCTTTGCCTGGACCCGCAATGTGCTGCTCGGCCTGACCGCACTGGCGGTGCTGCTGGCGGTGGTGATGGGGACGGCGATCACACGCTCGATCACCGGCCCCGCGCGAGACGCGCTGGAAGCCGCCGAGGCCCTGGCCACGGGCAACCTGCGCCATGCGTTCACCGTGCGCAGCAGCGACGAAATGGGCCGCATGCTGACGGCGCTGGAGCGTGCGTTCCGGCACTTGGCGGCACTGGTGCATGGCATCCAGCAGGCCTCCGGCTCGATTGACGGGGCCACGCGCGAGATCGCGCGCGGCAACACCGACCTGTCCCAGCGTACGGAGCAGCAGGCCGCTTCGCTGGAACAGACCGCCGCGTCGATGGAACAGCTCACCTCCACCGTGCGCCAGAACGCCGATAACGCCCGGCAAGCCAACCAGCTTGCGGTCAGCGCCTCCGAGGTGGCTAGCGAAGGCGGCCGCGTCGTGCGCGACGTGGTGCAGACCATGGACAGCATCTCCAAATCGTCCACGCAGGTGGCTGAGATTACCGGCGTCATCGAAAGCATCGCCTTCCAGACCAATATCCTGGCGCTCAATGCCGCAGTGGAGGCCGCGCGCGCGGGTGAGCAGGGCCGGGGGTTCGCGGTCGTGGCCACCGAGGTCCGCAACCTTGCGCAGCGCTCGTCGGCTGCGGCCAAGGAGATCGCCGGGCTGATCGGCGGCTCGGTGCGGCAGGTGCAGGATGGCGCGCGCCAGGCCGAACAGGCCGGCAGGACGATGGACGACATCGTCGGCGCCGTGCGGCGCGTGACCGACATCATGGGCGAGATTTCCGCGGCCAGCTCGGAGCAGACGTCGGGCATCGAGCAAGTCAGCCTGGCCGTGACGCAAATGGAAAGCATGACGCAGCAGAACGCCGCGCTGGTCGAGCAAGCCGCCGCCGCCGCGGAGAGCCTGATGCAGCAGGCCGGCGGGCTGGTGACAGAGGTGGGCCGCTTCGAGGTGGCCCAAGGCTCGGTGGCAGTACGCAGGCCGGCCGTGGCGGTTCCGGCTCGCCCGATGGAGCCCGCACCGGTGCCGCCGCAGCCGGCGCCGGTCGTGCGCGTCGAATCGGCACGCCCCCGCGCTCCGGCCGTGCCGGCCGCGACGCGTCCGCCGGTGCAGCGCAAGGCGCAGCCCCAGCCGGTGCTGGCCAGGCGCCCGGCTTCGCCGCCGGCGACCGGGCGTCCGCCCGTCAGGCGGCAACGCCAGGAACCGGTGCTCAAGTCCGGCGCGCGCCGGATCACGGCGGCCAGCCAGCCGGCGATGGCGGAGAGCGGCGACTGGGAAACCTTCTGATCCGCAGCACCGCACCACACGCCGCGCCGGCGCCCGTCCCTTGCGGGCCGGCGTCGGCGCGGATGTCTCAAAGCGCCTACAATAGCCGCTCTTCCTGATCCTCGAAGCAAGAGCAGGCGGGTCCACCTGGCGCATGCGGCGCCCCGCGCGGCCGCCATGCCTGCCGCCGCTGGTGCCGATGACCGCCGTTCCCTCCCAGCCGCCCCACGCGGCAGATGCATCCTCTTCCTCCCCTTCGTCGTCTTCGGCCGCCGCGCCGCAGCCGCCGGTCATGCAGATCCTGTTCGGCCTGATGCTCGCCATCCTGCTTGGCGCGCTCGAACAGTCGATCGTCGCCGTGGTGCTGCCCGAGATCGCCCTGCAGCTGCGCGGCTTCGAAGACATGGCGTGGGTCATTTCGGCCTATCTGGTGGCCTCGACAGTGGCCACGCCGATCTACGGCAAGCTGTCCGACGTGCTGGGCCGGCGCTCGGTCCTGTCCTTCTCGATCGTGCTGTTCCTGCTGGCCTCGGTCGTCTGCGCGCTGGCGCAGACCATGCCGCAGCTGATCGTGGCGCGAATCCTTCAAGGCCTGGGCGGGGGCGGGCTGATCTCGGTATCGCAGGCCGCCATTGCCGACGTGGTGCCGCTGCGCGATCGCGGCCGCTACCAGGGCTATGTGAGCGGCGTGTGGGCGGTGGCCAGCATGGCCGGGCCGGTGATCGGCGGCTACCTCGCACACTACCTGTCCTGGCGCTGGATCTTCTGGATCAACCTGCCGCTGGCCTTGCTGGCTCTGGTCGTGGTGCGGCGCGCGTTGCGCTTCCTGCCGGTCAGCGGCCGGCGACACCGCATCGATTACCTCGGCGCGCTGCTGTTCGGCGGCGGGCTCAGTGGCGTGCTGGTGTTCCTGACGCGGCTCGGGCAGGGCCATTCGCCGCTGCGTGCCGACTCGCTGGCGCTGCTGGTCGCGGGCGTGGTCGCGCTGGCACTGTTCATCTGGCAGGAGCGCCGCGCGGCCGATCCGGTGATCCCGCTTGCCATGCTGCGCGTGCCGACCGTGGCCATCTGCTGCGCCACGCTGTTCTTCTGCTTCTTCCAGCTGATCGCCATGTCGGTGCTGCTGCCGTTGCGCTTTCAGGTCGTGGGCGGCGCGCAGGCCGACGCCGCGGCCCTGCGGCTGGTACCGCTGACGCTGGCGATCCCGTTCGGCGCCTACGCGGCAGGGCGGGTCATGTCGTGGACCGGCCGCTACAAGCCGCTGCAGATGGCGGGCGCCTCGGTGGCGCCGCTGGCCATCGTGGCCCTGGCCTTTGTCGATCCGGCCTCGGTGTGGCTGTGCGTGCCGGTGATGGTGGTCCTGGGGTTCGCGATCGGCCTGCAGTTGCCGAGCGGCCTGGTTGCCACGCAGAACGCCGTGCCGCCGCAGCAGGTGGGGATTGCCACGGCACTGACGTCGTTTTCGCGCATGCTCGGTGGCGCCGTCGGCGTGGCGGTGCTGACCACGGTGCTGATCGCGCTGCTGCGCCACGGCGGCATGGCGGTGAGCGACCTGTCGGGCGGCGAAGACGTGCTGATGAGCATGTTCCACCGGGCGCTGGCGCCCGATACGCCGGCGGCCGACGCGGCGGCCGTGCGCGCAGCCGCCGAGCGCGCGTTCCGCCTGCTGTTCCTGATGAGTGCGGCGGTGTCGCTGCTGTCGCCGTTCCTGGTCGCGCGCCTGCGCGAAGCCACGCTGCGCGGCAGTCCTGCCGCGGCCCCGGCCGCGGCCGAATAGCCTGAGGCCGGATCAGGCGGCGCGCGCCACGCGCCGCCGCGCTCGGGCTGCCAGTCCGGCCCCGAGCGCCCAGCGCAGCGTCGGCGCCAGCACGCGCATTCCGGCCAGCGACACGGGACGGCGGATCGACGGGCCATCGAGTTCCAGCATCTGGCGGGCCCAGTCCGGCAACAGCGCAATGCCCGCATGGGCCATCACGCGCACCGCCGGGACCAGAATCGGGTTGGCCACGGGCAGCTTCATCACCAGCCGTGCCACTTCGCGCGTGCGCGCGCCGGCTTCGAGTTGCGGGCGCATGGCTTCCAGATAGGCGGCCACCGCCGCGCGCGAGCGCGGGACGCCCGTGGCGCCCAGCAACTCGGCGACCTGTGCGACTTCGTCGTAGTAGCGGTCCTGTTCGGCTTCACCGAGCGGCCCCACGTAGCGCAGGTACGCGGCCAGGAAGCTGGACACTTCCGCCACGTGCACCCATGTCAGCAGGGCCGGGTCGTCAGCGGCATAGGGCCGTCCGTCCGGCGCGCTGCCGCGGATGTGCGCGTGGATGCGCCGCACGCGGTCGATCAGCGACATGGCGTCCGCGCGGCTACCGTAGGTGGTGCCCGCGATGAACTGCGCGGTACGCCCCAGCCGGCCCTGCATATCGGCGCGAAACGTCGAATGGTCCCAGACGCCGGCCAGTGCGAGCGGGTGCAGCGTCTGCAACAGCAAGGCACTGACGCCGCCGGCCAGCATGGCCGGGAAATCGGCATGCACGCGCCAGCAGACCGCGTCCGGGCCAAACAGCCCCGGGTCGCCGGGTGGATTGTCGTAGTCCAGTGTCAGGCCCGAGTTGCTGCGCGTGAGCGCGCGCACCTGCGCGCCGGCCGTGGTGCGTACGCGGCTGGCAATGCGGTCGAGAAACTGGCCCTGGCGGCGAGCGGCCGCCGGATCGGTGGAAGCTGGCAAAGGTGGATGAATACGTGGCGAGTCCCGGTCAGGATACACGGGAAGGTGCGCAGATGCCGGCCCTGGCGGCGCCACGGCCTTAGGCATGGCAACAAAAAGGGGCCGGAATTCCGAAGAATTCCGGCCCCGCTGTTTCGGCGCATCAATGGCGCCGGTCAGCCGTCATTGCTGGCGACCACCCGACGATCCACTACCCGATCCGCCTTGTCCCTGCTGATGACCTTGCTGCGAGCCCTTGCCGCTTTCCTGTTGCTGCTGGCCCATACCCCGGTCCTGGTTTCCCATTTGTCCGCCGCCAGACTGTCCGCCGCCCGAGCGCTGGCCGCTCTGGTTGGAACCCTGCTGGCCACTGTGCTGGCCGCCTTGCGACTGTTCTTGCTGTCGCTGGCCCTGGCCTTGTTGGCCCTGTTGGGATTGCCCCGGCTGCTGTTGCTGTCCCATCACTCTCTCCATGGACGCGGCGAACTGCCGCGTGGTCCTTGTCGCAAGCCATGTGCCAGGGCCGCCCCGCACGCCCCATGGCGGGATTCCGGTGGTCGACGGTGACGGTTTCGCTTCGGATTTACAAAGCGTTGTCGCGATTTACACAGCCGCGGGCCGGTTGCGCCGCGAACACCGCACAATGCCCCGGCCGGCCCTCCGGCCCCGCCGGGTACGGGGATTGCGGGGAACCAGATCGAAGACCGAACGCTGCCGTGCGCGCACGGCAAGGATTCGGGCCCCATAACCCGCCAAGGAGGAAACCATGCGACCCAGCCGACCTACTGCTTCGATCCTGCGCAAGGCTTGTCTGGCGGCAGCACTGGCCGCCGCCGCAGGCAGCGTTTTCGCGCTGGATGCCGGCGGCTTCATGCGCACGGCCGTCGACACGGGCACGACGACTGCGCCCGCCAATTCCGCGCCTGGCATGCCGGGCCGCGCCGAGATCAACCGCGATACGGCACCCCCGCCGAGCCATGACGCGGGCGCCGCCACGGCCAAGCAGGCCGTCTCCGACAGCACCATCACCACCAAGATCAAGACCAAGCTGCTGTCGACCAAGGACCTGAAGTCGACCGGCATTCACGTGAAGACCAAGGATGGCACGGTCAACGTGAGCGGCACGGTACCGAGCCAGGAACAGCACGACATGGCGTTGCAGACCATCCGCGGGGTGGATGGCGTGATGTCCGTCAACGACACCCTGAAGGTGTCGTCGCGCTGAATGGCTCGTGCCCCGGTGCATGACTGCCGGGCCCTGACGCATGACGCAGGGCCCGGGTTCTTCCACGCCAGCTGACGCCAGGCGCTATCGGGTCTTGCCGCCGCACGGGCAGCAGGGCGGCTACGCTTGCTTGCGTCGCGCCGTGCTCCGGGCGGATGACGTTTTGCCCGCAGCGGCATGAGCGGACCGCTTGGCCGATGCCCGGCTGCCGGCTGCCCGCTTGGCGGGCGCTGCATGTTTCTTTGCGGGCGCACGGCTGCTTTTGCCCCTGGTCTTGCGCGGCGCCTCGTCTTCTTCCAACTCGCTCTTGTCAGCGCCGCGCTTGCCGTGGTGATCCAGGCTTTTCTTGAGCAGCGCCACCATGTCGATGACCTTGGCACCCTGGCGTGGGGCTTCCTCTTCTTCGGCGGCGGGCGTGAGCTGATGGGTCTTGCCTGATTCGATTTTCTCGTCGATGCGGGCCATGAGATCGTCGCGATAGGTGTCGCGATATTGCTGCGGCGACCACGCCTCGCTCATGTCCTCGACCAGCTTGACGGCCATCTCGATCTCGCGCGCGTGGGCACCGCTTCCCTTTGCGCCGGAGGTTTTGGGGAGCTTGAGATCCGAGATCGGCAGCACCTCGTCGGCGAAGCGCATGGTGTTGAGCACCAGCGCGCCCTCCTGGACCAGCATGGCGGCCAGGTGCTGCCGGTTGCGCAGCACCACCAGCGCGAGCGCGGCGCGCCCGGTGCGCCGCATGGTTTCCAGCAGCAGCGCATAGCCGCGTTCCCCGCGCTTGTCGGGCTCCAGGTAATAAGGCGTGTCGAAGTAGTAAGGCGGAATCTCGTCGGCCTGCACAAAGCTGACGATATCCACGGTCTGCGTGGCTTCGACATTGGCTTGCCGGAAGTCCTCGTCGCTCAGCAATACGTATTCGTCATTCTCGTACTGATAGCCCTTGACGATGTGTTCCTTGTCGACCGGCTTGCCCGTGCTCTTGTTGATGCGCTGGTAGCCCACCGGTGCCATGTCGCGCACGTCCAGCAGGTCCAGGTCGAGCGACTGGCTGCGCGATGCGGGCCGCAGCACGACCGGGATATTGACCAGGCCGAAGGTGATGGCGCCCTTCCAGATGATGCGTGACACGATGCGTCTCCTTGCGTCATGGGCTGGCCCGCTGCGGCGGCGGAGGCGGCTGGTCGCCCGGCGGCGGATCGACGACCGGCTCGGGCGCGCCCGGCGGCGGTTCCGGTGGCGGGACTTCCGGCTTGTGCGAGGGGGTGTCGGGGTCGGGGGTGGTATGCATGGTTCGGAACTCCGGTAAATGGGTGAAGCGCGTCGGGTCGCGCCGGGTCGCGTCGCACCCGTTGAGCCCGCGTCAGTCGCCAGGCTCTTCGAACAGCCGGGTCAGGGACTCCAGGCTGGCCGGCTTGACCAGATGGCGGTCGAAGCCCGCTTCCAGCGCGCGGTGGCGGTCCTCCGGCCGGCCGTAGCCGGTCAGCGCCACCAGCGTGGCGCCGCGCATCTCGGGCAGCGCACGCAGCCGGCGAGCGGTTTCAAAGCCGTCCATGGTCGGCATGCCCAGGTCAAGCAGCACCACCTCGGGCTTGACTTCGGGCGCCTGCGCGACCGCGCTCTCGCCATCGGTCGCGGTGACCACGGTGTGTCCCAGCGCCCGCAGGGTCATGCTCATGGCTTCGAGCGCATCGGTGTTGTCATCGACCACCATGATCACGCGCGGCGGTCCGGATGGCCGCTGTGCCACGGTGTCGGCCGGATGCCAGTTCTGCCACGGCTCGATCGGAAGCTCGACGATAAAGGTGCTGCCTTCGCCCGGCCCCGGGCTCTCGGCGCGAACGCGCCCGCCATGCAGCCGCACGAGCTGCTGTACCAGCGTCAGGCCGATACCCGGACCTTCGGGCACGGCAAGCTGCGCGCCGTCGGCATCGGGTTCGCCGTCGAATGGATCGGTATCGCTGGCCACGGTTCCGGGTTCCCCCGGCGCCAGCGGGTCGAACAGCAAGCGCTGCAAAGTCTGGGTCAGGCCCATGCCGTTGTCGTGGACGCGGACGGCGACGCGTCCGTCCATCGTCGTGGCGTCGATGCGGATCTGGCCGCCGGCCGGCGTATAGGCGGCCGCGTTATGCAGCAGGTTGCTGAAGATCTGGGTGAGCCGGACCATGTCGCCGCGCACCGGCAGCGGCTGTTCCGGCAGGGCCAGCCGCAGCGTGTGCTGCTGCGCTTCCAAGAGCGGCCTCACGGCTTCGACCGCGGTGTTGAGCGCTCCGCGCAGTTCCACGAGGTCCTGTCGCAATGTGATCGTTCCGCGGTTGAAGCGGGAGATGTCGAGCAGATCGTCCACCAGTTGCGACAGGTGCCTGAGCTGGCGCCCGATCACGTCGCGTGCGCGGAACGTGTCCGCAGGGGTGGGCGTGGGCTGCTGCAGCAAGTCCACGGCGCTGCGCATCGGCGCGAGCGGGTTGCGCAGCTCGTGGGCGAGCATGGCCAGGAACTGTTCCTTGCGACGCTCTTCGCCGCGCAGCGCCCGGCGCGCACGGTTCTGCGTGGTCACGTCCTGGCAGGTGCCGGCCACGCGCAGGACGGTGGCGTCGCTGCCGCGCATCGGCAAGGCGCGGGCGCGGATCTCGCGGATGCTGCCGTCGGTGCGCACGAGCTGGAATTCGATATCGAGCTGGCCGTCCTCCAGCATGCTGGCGAACGCCTGCGCCACGCGGGCCCGATCGGCCGGCGCCACGCGCGTCAGGCAACACTGCGGATCTTCGAGTATCTTCTCGGTCGGCTGGCCACACAGGTCCGCAAAACGCGGGCTGATGAACAGCAGGCGCCGGTCGCGCGCGTCGAGCAGCCAGACCACGTCGACCAGTGATTCGGCGACCTGGCGGAACATGTCCTCGTTGTCGTGCAGCGCCTGCCTGGTGCGATGGAAGGCATCTTCGGCCCGGCGCAGGCGCAGCAGCGAGTCGATGCTGGCCACCAGCTCCTCGGGCTCGGCCGGCTCGGCGATAAAGCTGTCCGCGCCACATTCGAGCGCCTGCACGCGTTGCGACGAAGAGGCGAGCGCGGGGGAGGTCAGCAGGATCGGCATATGAGCCAGGTTGGGATCGGCCTTCAGCAGGCGGCAGACGTCGAGTCCGCTGATATCGGGCAGCTGGAGCGCCAGCAACACCAGCGCGGGCGCATGCTGGCGCGCCAGCGAGAGGGCCGCCTGGCCGGTCGACGCCTCGATCACCGAGAAGCCGGCGCGCTGCAGGATGCTGCTTTTCACATAGCGCGGGCCTTCGCCGTCTTCCACATTCAGGATCAGGCGGCCTTGTCGGGCAGCGCTCGCGTTCATGGCCTGAACCCCTCGCATCGCGGCACCGCGGCGCATGGCGTTGTAAAACTTACCTTGTACGGTTGCAGGCTTTTTGTAGCGATTACATGGCGATGGATGCTCACGGCGTCGTTCCCCCTTGCGTGGCTGCGTCTTGCGCAGATGGCCGGTCCCTTATGAATGGGACCGCAGGAGAACACGCGCAAAAGGCGTGCCGGAAGCGCGCTCCGTGCTAGCGCCGCTCAGCTTCCCCGCTATGCGCCTCGGCACTGGGCGAGGTGCCGCCGTGCGGGCCCGCGGACTGCGGGGCTTCCGCGGCCTTCTGCGACACGTTGCCCGGCTCCGTGGTCGCCGCGGCCGCGCCGGCGGCGCCCTTCCTGCCGAACTGCGCGGCCAGGCGGTCTTGCACCTGCGCCAGCAGCTCGGCCTGGTGCTTGGCCTCTTCGGCTTCCTTGGCCTTGCGCGCGTCGGCGGCTTGTTGCTGCTCCAGCGTGGGGGCCGGCAGGCGCGCGCTCGCCGGCAGGGCCATCGCCATCAGCATCGCCGCGAGCAGCGCGCGCCGCGGAGGACGCGGCGCGCGCTGGCGAACGTGGCGGATATAGTGGATAAAGGACCGGGTCATGGCTAGCTCCTTCCTGCGCGCGCCAGCCGGGCGGCCGCGCGCGTAATGGTTTGGCGGGTGCCCGCATAGGCCGCCCACGGGTCGTGGCGCGCGATCTCGTCGAGTCGTGGCGCCACATTGGCCACGGTCCACTGGTCGGCGCCCGTGACGCTGTCAAGCTCGTCCCAGGCGAGCGGGATCGACACCCCCAGGCCGCTGCGCGCGCGCGCCGAGAATGCCGCCACCGTTGTGGCGCCTACTCCGTTGCGCAGGTAGTCGATGAAAATCTTGCCAACGCGGTTGCGTGCGCCGCTCTTCGCGACGAATCGGTCCGGGAGCGTGCGGGCCATGTGAAGCACTACGCCATGGGCGAACGCCTTGACCGCGTCCCAGTCCGCGCGCGGCGTCAGCGGCACCACCACGTGCAGGCCCTTGCCGCCGCTGGTTTTCACAAAGCTGTCGAGCCCCAGTTCATCGAGCCATGCCTTCATCAGCGCGGCGGCTGCGCGCATGGGGGGCCAGGGCACGCCTTCGCCGGGGTCCAGGTCGAAGATGATGCGGTTGGGCCGGTCGAGGCTGCGCTTGCTGGCGTTCCAGGTGTGGAACTCCACGACATTGAGCTGGGCCGCCGCCACCAGCGCATGCGCGGAGACGATTTCCAGCAGCGCCGGATGGCCAGGCCAGAGATCGGGGTCCAGCACGTTGATGCCGTCCACCCTGAGCGTGTCGCCATGCCGCTGGAAAAACAGCTGGCCGGCCACGCCGTCGGGCGCGCGCACCATGGCGATCGGGCGGCCCTGCAGGTGCGGCAGCATCAGCGGCGCCACGCGTTCGTAGTAGCGCACCAGGTCGCACTTGGTCAGTCCGCTCGCGGCGTCGATGACGCGCGTGGCGTGGCTGATGGCCACCTTGCCCTTCGCCGCGGTGGGTTTGCCCTTGCGCGCGGCGGCGGCCGTCGTGCCCGACGCGGCCCCGGTCACGGGCTTGCCGCTGGCCGGCGCTGCCGGCTGCTCCACCGACACCGCATTGGCCGGCTTGTCGCTGCGCAGGCCATGGAACACGGCGTGCCGCACGCGCCCTTCGCGCGTCCAGGAGCCGAACGACACCTCCGCCACCAGCCGCGGCCGTACCCACAAGCCCTTGACCGATCGGGGCAGCGCATCGAACGGCGTCTCGTCCGCACGCAGCGCATCGAGCTGCTCGCGCAGCTTCGCGAGGGTGCGGGTGTCGAAACCCGTGCCCACATTGCCGGCATAGCGCAGTCGGCCCGCGCTGTCGTGCACGCCGAGCATCAGCGCGCCAAGCCCTTCGCGGCTGCCTTTCGGTTCGGTATAGCCGCCGATCACGAACTCCTGCCGCTGCGTGCACTTGAGCTTGATCCAGGTATTGCTGCGCGTGCTGACATAGGGCGCGTCCACGCGCTTGCCGATCACGCCCTCCAGCTTCATGCGGCAGGCCGCATCCAGCATCTCGTCCGGGGCGGCTTCGAAGTCTTCGCTGAAGCGCACGCGCGTCGCGGTGCTGGCTTCGAACAAACGCCGCAGCAGCGCCCGCCGTTCGGACAGCGGCACCTTGCGCAGGTCGTGGCCGGCATAGAAGGGCAGGTCGAACACGTAGTATTCGATCGACTCGACGTGTGCCGTCTCGAACGCGTTCTGCAAGGCCTGGAAGTCGGTTTCCCCGTGCTTGCCGAGCACCACGATCTCGCCGTCGAGCCAGCCGTCCGGCAAGCCCAGCGCGCGCACTTCGCGCGCCAGCGTCTTCAGGCGCGAGGTCCAGTCGTGACCCTGGCGCGTGAACAGGCGCACGTCGTCGCCGTCGATGCGGGCCAGCACGCGATAGCCATCGAACTTGATTTCGTAGCGCCAGGCCTCGGCATCGGCCGGCGGGCGCTCGACCAGCGTGGCGAGCTGCGGCGACAGCGCCAGGGGCAGCGCGGCGGCGACGGCGCGGCGCGGCAAGGCCGGCGCCTTCGCTGTATCGCTGTCCTTGTCCTTCTCCTTTGTAGACGCTTTTGACTTCGCGGCCTTGCCGGCTTTGCGCGGCGCGCGTGCCGGCGAAGTGCCGGCCAGCACGCTGTCCGGCATGGCCTCGGTCACGTCGAGTTCCGAGGCCGGCACCGCCGCGTCATCGCGCTCCTTGATCAGCAGCCACGCATCCTGATCCTTCTGGCGGCTGCCATGCATGCGTACCAGGGTCCAGTGGCCGTGCAGCTTCTCGCCGCGCAGTTCGAATTTCAGCTTGCCGGCGCGATACGCGGCATCGGCATCGCCATCGGGCACCCACACCCCGCGATCCCAGACGATCACCGTGCCCGCGCCGTAGTGGCCGGGCGGGATCACCCCTTCGAAGCCTGCGTAGTCGAGCGGGTGGTCCTCCACATGCACGGCCATGCGCTTGTCCGCGGGGTCCAGGCTTGGACCCTTGGGCACGGCCCAGCTCTTCAGCGTGCCGTCCAGCTCGAGCCTGAAGTCATAGTGCAGGCGGCGCGCGGCATGCTTCTGGATCACGAAGGACAACGCACCGGTCCGGGCCGCGGCACGGGCCGTGCTGCGCTTCGATGCATCGGCGCGCGAACGGACGCCGCCCGGTTCGGGCGTAGCGGCAAAGTCCCGCATCTGGCGGTACTTGCCCAAAGCGTCTTCGACATGCTTGCGCGCGGCCGGACCTTTGCCGGCAGTACGCGCATCGCCAGGGGCCTGGCGCGTGGTCTTGGCCATGGTGGACTGGCATCACGAGGAAAGGGCGAGGCGAAACCTCGGTGGCTTCAGCTTAGGCACCGTCCACTGCGACCGAAATCGGCGGCAGTCCTACACTCGGGTCGGCCAACGTCGCGCGCGTGTGCTTCTTACCGGACGTTGTAAATCCGCGCGGTCCGATGCGGCCTGCCGGCCGGCATGCCAGCGGTGCGCGGTGACGGCGGCGCGGGAACACTCCTTGCGGAGTTTGCCCCTGCATACGGTCAAGTGTCGCCTGCGGTGCGTCCCGGACGCCGGCGATCGTCGTCTCGTGCCCGGGGCATCAGGAAACAAGCAGATGAAACTCTCTCAGAAGACGATCGGATCGCAGGTCATCGTGCTGACCGGCGCCACCAGTGGCGTCGGCCTGGTCACCGCGCGCAAGGCGGCAGGCAAGGGCGCCCGCCTGGTGCTGGTGGCCCGCAGCGAAGAGTCGCTGCACAAGCTGGCCGAGGAACTGCGGGAGAAGGGTGCCGAAGCGATCACCGTCACGGCCGACGTCGGCCGGCACGAGGACGTGGCGCGCGTGGCGCATACCGCTATCGAACGCTTCGGCGGGTTCGACACGTGGGTCAACAATGCCGGCGTGACCATCTTTGGCCGCCATGCCGATGTGCCGCTGGAAGACCAGCGGCGCCTGTTCGACACCAACTACTGGGGCACGGTGCATGGCTCGCTCGCGGCGGCCGCGCACCTGCGCGAGCATGGCGGCACCATCATCAATATCGGCAGCGAAGCGTCGGACGGTCCATTGCCGCTGCAAAGCGCCTATGCGGCATCGCAGCACGCGATCAAGGGCTTCACGGATTCGCTGCGGCTGGAACTGGAGCAGGAGATGGCGCCGATCAGCGTCACGCTGATCAAGCCGGCCGGGCTCGAAACCCCGCTGGCCACGCATGCCAAGAACTTCCTCGGCGTGGAGCCGCGGTTGCCGCCGCCGCTGTATGACCCGTCGCTGGCGGCCGATGCCATTCTCTTTGCCGCCGAGCATCCGCGCCGCGACCTGTTTGTCGGCGGTGCCGCCAAGGCGTTCTCCGCGGCGGCCTACTATGCGCCGCGCACCTTCGACCACTTCATGCGCCGCTTCATGGGCCGTGCGCAGCAGAGCCGCGACCCGGCCGGTCCGCTGGAGGACAACACCCTGTACGGCGGCGGCAACGGCCTGCAGGAGCGCACCGGCAACCGCGCCGCGCTGCAGTCGTGCCCCTACACCACCAGCGCGCGCCATCCGGTGCTGACCACGGCGCTGGTGGTCGGCGCTTCGGCGGCGGTTGCCGCCGTGATGCGGGCCCGGCGCGGCCGCGATGCCTAGCTGGCGCCCGGCGGGTGGAACGGGCCGGCCCTTAGCCGGCCCGGTACGCTTCCAGGCGGTTGTAAAGGGTCTTGAGGCTGATGCCGAGCGCGCGCGCGGCCAGGCGCTTGTCGCCGTTGTAATGCGCGAGCGTGGCCATGATGATCTCGCGCTGGGTATCGGCCAGCGTGGTGCCCACGCGCACGCTGACCACGCCGTCGACCGTGCTCGGGCGCTGCGGTTGCGTACCCAGGTTCGGGTTGCCGATCTCCACCACCGTATCGGCCAGGATAAAGGCGCGGTAGACCGCGTTCTTCAGTTCGCGCACATTGCCGGGCCAGTCGTAGCGCGTCAGCCGCTCCAGCGTGCCGGCGGAAAACATCTTGTCGGTGCGCTCCATCGCGTTGTACTCGTCCAGGAAGTGGCGGGCCAGCGGGATGATGTCCTCCACGCGCTCGCGCAGCGGCGGAATATGCAATGGGAACACGGCCAGCCGGTACAGCAGGTCTTCACGCAACTGGCCGGCCCGCACGGCGTCGAGCGGATCGCGGTTGGTGGCGGCGAGGATGCGCACGTCGCTGGCGATCAGCGTATCGCCGCCGACGCGGTGGAAGGTGCGGCTTTCCAGCACGCGCAACAGTTTCACCTGCATGGCCAGCGGCATTTCGGTGACTTCGTCCAGGAACAGGGTCCCGCCCTGCGCCTGCTCGAAGTAGCCGGCCTTCTGGTCGATGGCGCCGGTGAAGCCGCCCTTTTCGTGGCCGAACAGTTCCGACTCGATCAGCGTGGGCTGGATCGCGCCGCAATTGACGGCCACGAAGGGCCCGTCGGACCGGCTGCTGCGCGCATGCACGGCGCGCGCCACGACTTCCTTGCCCGTGCCGCTTTCCCCCACGGCCAGCATGGTCACATCCGTGGCCGCGACGCGCTCGACCTGCGCCAGCAGGCGGCGCATCGCGGGCGCGGTGCTCTCCCATAACAGGGAGACCTGCGACGGAATGGCGCGGCTTCGCAAGCCCTCCGGTTGCGGGGGGGGCGCGCCGCGTCGGGATGGACTGGCGGTGGTCGACACGTTGGCTTGGTTCTGGGGCGCGGGACGTTCCTATGCTAGCCCGTGCGGCGGGGCGCTACCAGACGTCAGGCGCGGCGCGCGGAAACATCCGACAGCCGTGTCAGAGAGACACTGGCAACATTCGGGCGCCGGGATGGGTAGACTTCGGATACGCACCTTGCGTTGTCCCCGCATGTCCGCGCTCCGACACGATGCGTTGTGTTGCGTCGCAGCAGGCGGGAATGCCGTTTTTGCCTGTCGGCGCCCGCCGCCGATCCCGGGCAAACTTCCGGCCTTCGGGCCGCGCGATCCATGCCTCACATCCTGATTGTCGACGACGACGAAAACGCCTGCGCCGCGCTGGCCGAGATCGTGGCACTGGAAGGGTTCACTGCCGCCACCGCGGGCACGCTGCGTGAAGCCAGGCTGCAGATCGGCTGGCGCATGCCCGACGTGATCCTGACCGACCTGCGCCTGCCCGATGGCAGCGGCATGGAACTGTTTGCCGAAGTGGGCTCGTCCGGGGTGGAGGTCATCCTCACCACGGGCTATGCCAGCGTCGACAGCGCGGTGGAAGCCTTGCGCTCGGGCGCGACCGATTACCTGGTCAAGCCGATCAACGTGGCGCGTCTGCAAACCGTGCTGAAGCGGCTGGCCAATACCGGCGCATTGCGCGCCGAGATCCATTCGCTGCGCGGGGAACTGCGGCGCTACGGCCGCTTCGGGCGGCTCCTGGGCAGTTCCGATGTCATGCAGGCCGTCTATGACCAGCTTGCGCGCGTGGCCCCGACCGAGGCCACTGTCCTGCTGATCGGCGAAAGCGGAACCGGCAAGGAACTGGCGATGCAGACGGTCCATGAACTGTCGGCGCGGCGGCGCCAGCCTTTCCTGGCCGTCAACTGCGGCGCGATCTCGCCGACGCTGATCGAGACCGAGATGTTCGGCCACGAGCGCGGCAGCTTCACGGGCGCCGATCGCCAGCACAAGGGCTACTTCGAGCGTGCCGATGGCGGCACGCTGTTCCTCGACGAGATCACCGAGATGCCGGCCGAGCTGCAGGTCAAGCTGCTGCGCGTGCTCGAAACCGGCACCTTCATGCGCGTGGGTACCAACCGCGAGCAGCATGCCGATGTGCGCGTGCTGGCGGCGACCAACCGGAATCCTGAAGACGCCGTGGCGGAAGGCAAGCTGCGCGCGGACCTCTTCCACCGGCTCAATGTGTTTCCGGTCGAGCTGCCGCCACTGCGCGCGCGCGGCGACGACGTGATCCAGATCGCCAACACGATGCTGGAGCAGCTCAACGCCGAACAGGGCACGGCGCGGCGCTTCGCGCCTGGCGTGCTCGACAGCCTGCGCCTGCATGCCTGGCCGGGCAACGTGCGCGAGCTGCGCAATTTCGTGCAGCGCGCCTACATCATGGCCGACGACGATCTCATCACCGAGGTGCAGGTGCCGCTGCAAGTGGCGGCCGCGCAGGCGCCAGCGGCGGCGATGGTGTCGGTGCCGGTGGGGATGTCGCTGGCCGACGCCGATCGGCAACTGATTTTCGCGACCCTGGAACAGTGCGCGGGCGTGAAGAAGCACGCAGCGGAAATCCTTGGCATCAGCCTGAAGACGCTGTACAACCGGCTGGAAGACTATGCCGCGCGCGGCGAGTTGCCGGAATGGCTGCGGGCGTCGCGCAGCAGTCAGGTCGGGGTCTCCGCAGCCGGATGATCCTCACGGGCGTGCCAAGGCAGTTCGGCTGGCCCAGTCTGAGGTTGCATGCTTCTTGCATGGCAACTGCCTGGAAAACCGGGTCAACACGAACATGACGCAGCAATCGCCAGCCAGCGAGCCGGAACATCGCGACAGTGAAGGCGTGCCATCGCCCCAGGTGGAACAGGACGTACGGACCGTCACGGAGGTGGGCGCCCTGATCGACCAGACCGCGCACGACCTGCGTTCCTCGCTCAACGCCATCCAGAGCTGGGCCTATGTCCTCGAACGGGCCATCGACCAGGCCGCGGCGCCCGCCCGGCGCGCGCTCGACGGCGTACGCGCCGGCATCCAGCAGCAGATCGCGCTGGTCGAGGAAATGGAAGAGGCCGTGCGGCTGCTTGCCGACGAAAGCCCGCCGCAATGGCGCCAGACCGACGTGCTCGCCGCCACCATGCAGGCCGTGACGGACCGCCGCCCGGCCGCGACGGCACGCGGCGTCGAACTGAAACCGGTGCAGGCCGACGGCGACGCCTCGGCGTGGATGATCGACGCGGATCCGGTGCGGCTCGGGCCCGTGTTGCGTCATCTGCTGGTGCATTGCATCTGGCGCGCCCAGGCGGGCGGTTCCGTGGCGGTCCACCTGTACGCGGAACCCGACCACGTCAAGCTGCGCATCACGGAAAGCCCGCCTTTGGACCAGACGCGCAGCGCCACGCGCTTGTCGGTGCTGTCCGATTTCTTCGGGCGCCGACCGCCGCAGGCGGGTCAGTCCTCCCGGCAGTCCAGCGCCTTGCTGCTGACGCGCCGCATGGTCGAACTGCACGGTGCCATGCTCAGTACCGAGAGCGAGACCTGCGATCCCGACAAGGTGTCGGTCTGCATCGCGGTGAAGTTTCCGCGCCATCCGCAGCGCGCCTCGGGACTGTAGCTTTTACATCGCATCGGCACAAAGTGCCGGTCTCAAGCCGTCGCACGTCAGTGCGCTGGCGCCAGAGGGTAACCAGTTGCGGCGCCATGCGCACAAATGCGCCCCCACCGTGGCTGGCCCGGCGATTGCATGGGAAGGGATGTTCCTTACGGAGGCCCAGCCATGCAAAAAGCCCACGCTCCCGCCAAGGCCAGCCCGGCCCGCAAGCCCGCCGCCGCCAAGAAGACGGCCGGCGCCCGAAAGGTTGCTGCCAAAAAGGGCACGGCCGCCAAGCCCGATGCCAGGTCCTCCGCGTCAGCGGACGACAAGCGCAAGACGTCCGCTGCGGACAAGCGCAAGGCCACTGAAGACAAACGCAAGACCTATCAGGGTGCGGTTGACGATTCCCTGGAAATGACGTTCCCCGCGAGCGATCCCATTTCGCCGAGCGCGGCGATGCACGCCGAAAAGAAGACCCAGACCCATCGCGACGATGTCGACTGGAAGCTCAAGCGCGGCAGTGAACACCAGCCTGCCGGCGCCAAGCCCGCCGGACATCGCAAAGGCGCCACGGGCCGCGGGTAACGGTCACGGCCAGCCATTGCCCAGACCCGTGACCGCCCCATTGCAAGCGCACGATGCCAGCGCATGACACAGAGGAGAGCCACCATGTCTGATGCCATCATCGCCGGTCGTTTCGACAGCTTCGCCAAGGCGGAAACCACCGCCAGCCGCCTGCGCGCCCAGGGCGTCGCGGAGGACGACGTGAGCGTCTTCTACGTGAACCCGCCAGGCCAGCACGCCACCTACCCCATCGGCGGCGATACCGCGGCCGATCCGGGCGCGCGGCGCTCAGGCATGGGCGCCATGACGGGCGTACTGCTGGGCGCTACCGCGGGTGCCGCGCTGGGCGCGGCGGTCATTACCTTGATGGGCTTGTCGCCGCCGGTTTCTCTGTTCGTCCTGGTGTTCGCCACGGGGCTGTGCGCCTATGTCGGATCGCTGGTGGGCGCGCTGTCGCTCACGCGTGAAGGGCGCGCCGAAGGCCGCTGGGGCCGTGCTCCGGTGCGCAATGCCGGGGTGTTGCTGGCCGCGCATGTCGAACCGGCCAACGCGGGCCTGGTCTGCGACCTGTTGCGCAAGGGCGGCGCCCGCGACATCGAGCGTGCGCAGGGCCGCTGGCGCGAGGGCCGCTGGGCCGATTTCGATCCGCTGGCACCGCCGGTGCCGGCCGGGCGCGAAGGCGAGCCGCGCCGCGCGTGAGGGGCCATCGAAATAACGGGCGACTTCCCTCGTCCATCCGCTTGCATCAATTCAGGAGGTGTCCATGAGACCAGACCAACCCCCGACTCGTGAACAGGAATCGCAGCCGCGCGGTGCGGCGATCGTCGGCAGCATCGATCGCGATTCACCGGGCCCGGGCCCGTTCGTGATGGCGGCCGATACGCTGGAAGGCAACAAGGTGGTCGACCCTGCCGGCGATGATCTCGGCACCATCGACCACATCATGATCGACGTGCCAGGCGGACGCGTCGCCTACGCCGTGCTGGCCGTCGGCGGCTTCTTGGGCATCGGCGAAAAGTTGTTTGCGTTGCCGTGGTCGGCGCTCACGCTGGACACGCGCCGCAAATGCTTCGTGCTGGGCGTGGAGAAGGACCGCCTGAAGGCCGCGCCAGGCTTTGACAAGGACCACTGGCCTGGCATGGCGGATTCGCAGTGGGCCACCAGCATTCACGAGTACTACGGCATTTCGCCGTACTGGGAGTCGGACCGCTACGACCCGTGGCGCTGATTTTCGCAGGGACCGGATTCAGGGTGGGAGAGAGGGGCGAGGGCCGGCGGCAGTTTGCGCCGGCCCTTGCTTCTTGCGTGCCGCCACGACCACGTTGCGTCAGACCTTGTGGTTGATCTGGCCGTAAGGCGGGGCCACTGGCTCGGCGTTCATGTCGCTCGCAACCGGCTGGCCGGGCGGGGACGGCGGATCGTCATGCCGCGTGCGCAGCGCGTTTTGCACGCCGAGCACGCCGGGACTGATGGCCGCGGCCTTTTCGATTTCCTGCGCTACGGCAGGACTGTCGACACAGCCGGTCAGCACGACGCGGCTGTCCTCGACTTCGATGACAAGCCCTCCGGGCAGGTTGCCTGCGAACGCCTCGGCAATGCGGGCGCGGACCTGGTCGGCGAGTTCGCTGGATTGCGGCATGGAGATCTCCGGCTGGTGCGTGGGGGACTCCACCGCGGCGCAAGAAATGTTCCCGCGGACAGCGGGCTGTATCGCAAAGTGCCGTGCGCGTTGTAGGACGGCGCCCGCTGAACATTGGCGGCGCGCTCCATACAATGGAAGCAGCGTGTCGGCGGCGACTGTGCGCCGCGAACAGGAGAACAGCGATGAGCAGAAAGGGCCCGGACTTGAGCGATGCACGGGGCGCGGCATCGGCCATCGGCGCGCGGCCGCGGTCATGGCTGATGCATCGGTTCGACCGCTTCGCCGGGGCGGCCACGCGCCGCGCGGGCTCGCCGGCGGCGTTTGTCCTGGCCGTAGCCGTGGTGATCGCATGGGCGATTACAGGTCCCATGTTCGACTACTCGGAAACCTGGCAACTGGTGATCAACACCGGCACCACCATCGTGACCTTTCTCATGGTGTTCCTGATTCAGCAAAGCCAGAACAAGGACGCCGTGGCCGTACACCTCAAGCTCAACGAATTGCTGGCTTCGCATCGCGAGGCCAGCAATATGCTGGTCTCGATCGAAGACCTCGACGAAGAAGAACTGCACCAGCTTGCTGCGTTCTATCGCCATCTCGCGGAGCTGGCCGACAAGGAGGGCGGTCTCAAGGCCAGCCATTCGCTGGATGAGGCCTGCCTGAACCAGGCCGCCAAGCACGAGGCCCGCACCAGCAGGCGCCTGGGTCTGAAGGCTGCCGATGCAGGCCCAGCCGGGTCGCAGGAACCCGCCGTACTCCGACAGGAGGCGTGACATGCCGCCGGACGTCGACAAGGCAAGGCAGGTGATGGTGTATGGCTGCGCCGAGTATGGGCAGCAGGACAGCCACCAGGCCATGACGCTGGAGCGCATCGGCAGGAAGGTCGCCCAGCTCGCGGGCTACGGCTTCCGCGGCGCCTACGAGCGTCGCGGCAGAGCACCGGCGGAGGCCTTGTACCTGGTGCCGCTGGACACGCTGGTCGGGGTCGCGCACGCGCGTGCGCTCGGCGTTCATGGGGTCGACGACCTGTTTGGCGGCGTGGTGCCGTTTGCCTTCGTTGCCACCAAGGCGATCACGCACGGACTGGTCGCGCCCGATGCGGCGGCCCCGCAAGGCTGGGATCCGGACTTCGTGCGGCGCGCCCGTGCGGCGGTGCTGCCGGGCTATACCGCGTTTTCGCTGGAAGATGCCCGCAGTGCGGGCGCGCGCTTGCTGGCAGCAGGCGTCGTGCGCCTGAAGGACCCGTGCGGCATCGGCGGACTCGGCCAGCAGACCGTCGACAGCGAAGCAGCCCTCGACGCGGCGCTGGCCGCCATGGCGGCGGCGGATATCGAAGCCAATGGTCTCGTGCTCGAACGCGACCTGGCATCGCCGCGCACCTACAGCGTCGGGCAGGTGCTGCTGGATGGCCTGCTGGCCAGCTATTGCGGTACCCAGGATCTCACCGAAAACAACAGCGGGAAACAGGTCTATGGCGGCTCGACACTGACGGTCGTGCGCGGCGGCTTCGACGCGCTGCTGGCGCAGCCGCTCGCGCCATGCAAGCTGGCGGCGGTGCGGGCGGCAACGGCCTATCACGACGCCGCGCTCGACTGCTATCCGGAGATGGTGCTGTCGCGCTGCAACTACGACGTGGCGTTCGGCGCGCCATCGGGCGACGCCAGCGGCCAGCCGCTGGGCGGCGTGCTCGAACAGTCCTGGCGCGTCGGCGGTGCGACCGGTGCCGAACTGGCCGCGCTGCAGGCGCTGCAAGCCGACCCGCAGCGCCACCGCGTGGTGGCCGCGACGCGTGAAGTCTACGGTGCGGGCGCGCCGGTCCCGGCCGGCGCCGAAGTGTATTTCCAGGGCGAGGACCGCGACGTCGGCCCGCTGACCAAGTACGCATGGCTGGAGCGGGAAAACGATGGCAACCCATGAAGATACGATCGCGATCCAGACCGAAGGCGGCAGCATTGCCGGCACGTTGATCGCACCGGCCACCAAGCTTTCCGGCGTGCTGTTCGTGCATGGCTGGGGTGGCAGCCAGGAGCAGTACCTTGCCCGCGCGCGCAAGATAGCGGGCCTCGGCTGCGTGTGCCTGACTTTCGACCTGACCGGCCACGCCGGCACGCGCACGCAGTACGAGACGGTCAGCCGCATGCGCAACCTGGCCGACCTGGTGGCGGCCTACGATGTGCTCGCGCGGCATCCGGAAGTCGACCGCAAGGCCATTGCCGTGGTCGGCAGCAGCTATGGCGGCTACCTGGCGGCGGTGCTGACGACGTTGCGTCCGGTGCGCTGGATTGCGCTGCGCGCACCGGCGCTCTACATGGACGAAGGTTGGGAGCTGCCCAAGCGCCAGCTCCACCGCGACCAGGACCTGGTCACCTACCGGCGCTCGGTGGTGGCGCCCGATTCGAATCGCGCGCTACGTGCCTGCGCCGGCTTCGAGGGCGATGTGCTCATCATCGAATCGGAGAACGACCAGATCGTTCCCCATGCCGTGGTTACGAGCTACGTGGACGCCTGCACGCATGTCAGCTCCCTGACCTACCGCGTGATCAAGGGCGCCGATCACGGCCTGACTGACGAGGAGCACCAGCGTTCCTATTCCAGCCTGCTGGTGAACTGGCTGCGCGAGATGGTCACCGGCGCGCGCGCCGGACCGGTTGCGGCGCAGCGGCCCGCGGCGGCGAATGCGCCCACCGCGAACAGCGAGCGGCAGCCGCTGGAGGGTTCCGGCACGTCCCCGTGACCCCCAGACGGCCGGAACGCCCGTCCCGCATGGCGGGACGGGCGTTCCACGAGGTATCCCGATGCGCTGGTGCTCAGCGATCGGATACGTGCTTGGGTTTGCCCTTGGTCTTGGTCGACGCCATCTCCTTGAGTTCCTTCTTGCTCATGGATTTGGCCATCGACCTGGACGCGCCCTTGAGCGAACTGGCTTTCTTCTCGCCGCGCTTGGCGGAGAGCGCCGCACCTGCGGCCTGTTGCTGCGCCTTCGATTTTGCTGGCATGACTGTCTCCTTCTTGAACTGAAGCGCTGCCCCACGGTCACCGGACGGTGCCCGCAGGGCAGTGCGTTCCTGGTGCCGCGCCTCTATATGCGGCCCAGAACCACCAACAGCACGACGATCAGGAGGATCAGTCCCAGTCCGCCGCTTGGCCAGTAGCCCCATCCGGTGCTGTAGGGCCAGGCCGGCAAGGCGCCGATCAGCAACAGGACGAGGAGGATCAGAAGAATGGTGCCGATTCCCATAGCGTGCTCCAGGTTTTGGGCCGATAGGCCACGCTTGTCATCTGGGCTTGTCGCTGTCCGGGCCTCATTGCTGCAGCGGGTCCGTGGACAGGCTTCGCCACGTAATTTCAGCGTAGCCGAGCGGCCAGCCCGGTCCTTCCGGAACGCGACTGAAAACGGTGTAGGAATCGGACGACGCCCGCGCGCAGGTGGCGCCTAGCCTGCCTCGGTCAGGCCATGTTCCACCGCATAGACCGCAACCTGCACGCGGCTGGCGAGGTTGAGCTTCTTGAGGATGTTCTGCACGTGGATCTTCACTGTGCTTTCGGCGACGCCCAGGTCGCGGGCGATTTCCTTGTTGCTTTCGCCACGCGCCAGCCCCTGCACGATCTCGCGCTCGCGTGCGGTCAGCCGCGCGGTGTCGTCCAGGCGCGCGGGGGCCGGTGCCGGGGCGCGGAACTGCTGCACGAGCTTGGCGGTCATGGCGTCGGAGATCACCGGCTCGCCGGCGGCGGCACGGCGAATGGCACTGGTCAGGGCCTCGGTCTCGATGTTCTTCAGCAGGTAGCCGCGCGCTCCACTGCGCAGTGCGGTGGCCAGCTCCTCGGCCTCTTCGGAAACGGTGAGCACGATGACCGCGGAGTCGGGCAGGTCCTCGACCAGCAACTGCAGCGCTTCGAGCCCCGACAGGCCTGGCATGTTCAGGTCCAGCAGGATGACGTCCGGACGGTGCTGCTTGGCGCGCTTGATGCCTTCCACGCCGTCGGGCGCTTCATCGACGATCTCGAAGTCGGACTGCCGCTGCAGCAGTGCACGGATGCCCGAGCGAAACAGCGTGTGGTCGTCGATCAACAGGATGCGGATGGTCATGACAGGGACTCCTGGGTTGGGCGCGGCAACGCTTGCCCCGCGGTGGAATGGGATTCGGCGCGCGCGGCCCCGCCCCCGCGCGGCAGCACCAGCTCGATGCGCGTGCCATGCGACGGGCGGGCCTCGATGGCCAGCCGCGCGCCGAGGCGGGCGGCGCGCTCGCGCATGATGTTCAGGCCGACGTGCACCTCGTTGCCATGCCCGAGGTCGGCCGGATCAAAGCCCTCGCCATCGTCTTCGACCACGAGCCGGAAATCGTGCCCGTGGCTCAGCGAGACAGTGACGTGCGCGGCCATGGCATGCTTGCGCACGTTGGACAGCGCTTCCTGCAGGATGAACAGCACCTGCAGCTGCTGCTCGGGCTGCAACGGCAGGTTGTTGCCACGGTCATCGATGACCAGCTCGGCTTCGGTGCGGCACTGGCGGCGGAAGCGCTCGACGGTCTCCTCGACGGCGGGCCGCAGCTCGCCGGGCTTCAGGCGCGAGCGGAAGTTGTTCAGCAGTTCGCGCACGTCCTGGTAGCTCTCTTCGACGCCGTGGCGCAGCATCGGCACCAGTTCCCGGGTTTCCGCCAGGTCGTCGCGGTCCACCGCGTCGCTGAGAAGCTGCACCTGCAGGTTCAGGAAATTCAGGCCCTGCGCAATGCTGTCGTGCAGGCCCTGCGCGACCAGGTTGCGCTCTTCGACCACCGCCAGCTGGCGCGCGCTGGCCGACAGGCGCAGGTGTTCCAGGGCGATGCCGAGGTGCTGCGCCAGCGTTTCGAGCAACTGGCGGTCCGACGCGGGCAGCTCGCGCGGCGCGCGGAAGTGCAGCGCGAACGTGCCGATGGCGCCGCGCTGGCTTTCGATGCGGAAGGCCGCCATGGCCGAGAAACCTTCGCGCGTGCAGGGCGAAGGCTGCGCCAGCAGCGGCCTGCGCGCCGTCTTGCGCAAGTCGGCAATGGCGACCACGCCTTCGTGCGTGGCGTCGCCGCAGTGGCAGGCGTCCACGGCCATGCAGTGGTCCGCTTGCGCCAGCGCCGCGGGCAGCCCCGACGACGCGAGCAGATGCAGTTTGCCGTGCTGGGCATCCATGACGCGCACGGAGCCGCCATCGGCATCGAACAGCCGCATCACGCGCTGCAGGAAGCCGCGCGACATGGCTTCGGCATCGCGCGCCCGGTTGAAGAAGGCCGCCATGTCGTAGAGCGTTTCGAGGTCGCGGTTCTGGCGCTCCAGTTCGGCGGTCTTGCTGGCCACGCGTGAAGCCAGGTCCTGGTACAGGTCCTGCAGCTCGTCCGCCATGCGGTTGAAGCCCGCGTTCAGGGTGCCGAACTCATCGCGCGTCTCCACCGGCAGGCGCAGCGTGAATTCGCGCGCGGCCATGCGGCGCAGGCCGTCCTGCAGGCGCAGCACCGGCAGGATGATCCACAGGTAGAGCAGGTAGATGACCGCCACCGTGCCCACGCACGCAATGGCTGCCAGCCCGGCTTGCGACAGCCGCAGCAGGTCGGTCTTGCGCGCGCTGTCGTGCTCGATCAATACGACCAGCCGGTCGGCCTCGGCGACGAAATCCGGCAGCGCGCGCACGTAGGCGGGACCGTTGCCCGCCTGCGCCAGCGGCCGCAGGCGCTGTTGCCAATCATGCAGGACGCGGTCGAGCTGTGCATGGATGGCGGGTTCGTCGGGCAGGAACAGGGGCCGTACCGGATTGCCCTTGCGCAACTGGGCCAGCGTGTCGTCCAGTGCCTGGATCTGGTCATTGCGCGCGCTGGGGTGGCCGGTGGCGGCGAGCCCCAGTTCGATCGCCACGCGGTTGGCGCGCATGCGCAGGCTGCCCGCGTCATTGATGGCCGCGCCCGCGCCCTCGAGCTTCCACGACAGCCACAGCGTACCGGCGATCATGGTGAGCACCACCAGCAGCGACGCCAGCGACAGCAGGATGATGCGCGTGGACAGGCGGTGACGGGGCGGCGTCAGGCCAGCGGCATCGGGAAGCGGGCTGCCGTCCGCGAACGGCGCAGTGTCGGTGTCCGCATGGGGGACGGCTTGGGTGTCAGGATCAGGCATGGGGGAACAAGGTCTGGGGACTGGGGGCGGTCAACCTTACGGGCGATTGTCCGCGCCGACGCGTTGGCTCAGCATGCGCCAGATCAAGAAAACGTCATTCCGTGATACAGTTTTGTGCGGTGTGCTGCGCTTGTTGCGCAGACGCCGGGCCTCGCTTCGGTCTGCGGTTCTGCGTTTTTAAATATCACGGCGTGATATAAAAACGACGGCTTTTTCTGCCGGAGCCACATAGACCATGCGGGTGTCCGGGTCTTGTCCGCGAATCTCGCGCCGACTTATTCGCGATCAAGTCCGGGCCGCGAGACGGGTCCTAGCATCCATCCGGAATGAACCCGGAGAACCACCATGTCCAGCGGCATTGAAACCCTGGTGCGCCAGCACCGCGATTGCGACCAAGCGCTTGAGGACCTTGAAGCCTGCCTGCGTAATTCCGACTGGGAAGCGGCCGCTGGTTCGTTCGCGCGCCTCGACGCGGCGCTGCAGGGCAATTTCTCGGCCGAGGAGGACCGGCTGTTTCCCGCGTTCGAGCAGGTGGCTGGCTCCGCCTGCGGCCCCACGGCCATGATGCGGCACGAACACGACGAAGTCCGCGGCTTGCTCGACAACGCACGCGAATGGCTGGAGCTGCGCGACGCCAACGCACTGGCCGCCGAAGTCGACACGCTGGTCGTGCTGCTGCAGCAACACAACCTCAAGGAAGAAAACGTGCTGTTCCCGATGTGTCGCGCGCGCGTGCCCGGCCTTGACGCCTTGCTGGCGAACGCCGGCTGATCGCAAGCGAAAGGATATCCGCCTTGAAAGTCGCCAGCCTCGACTATGAACGCGCGCCGCGTCCCGGCGTGGTGTTCGGCTGCCTGATGCCGGCGCCCTGGCTCGGCGCCGCCGCGGGCCTGCTGCTCGCGCTCGGCCCGGCGGCCGGTCTGCCGGACAGGTTCGCACCGCTGGCGCTTGCCGCCGTGCACGTGCTGGCGCTTGGCATGCTGCTGCCCGTCATGCTTGGCGCCCTGTTCCAGATGATGCCCGTGGTGGCGGGCGTGGCGGTGCCGGGCTCGGGTGCGCTCGCGCCGCTGGTGGCACTGGCCGCCGGCACCACAGCCGGCGCACTGGCCGCGGGCTTTCTCGGGGGCGGCAGCGCACCTTTTCGCCTTGCCGCCGTGGCGGGCGGCCTCTTGTTGCCGCTTGCGGGGAGCTTGCTGCTGCTGGCCGGGCGACGCGTCGCCGCGGTGGATGCCACCACGCGCACGCTCGCCGGCATCGGCGCACCGCTGGTGTTGACCGGCCTGCTCGGCGCGGCCCTGGCAGGCATGTTCGGCGGGTTGTGGACAGTGCCGCCGTCGCAATGGCTGGCACTGCACATGGCCTGGGGCCTGGGCGGCTGGCTTGCTGCGCTGGTGACGGGCATCGCCACCACGGTGCTGCCGATGTTCTGGCAGGCGCCACGCCTGCCGCGCTGGCTGGAGCGCTGCCTGCCGTTCGGGCACTGGTTGCCGCTGCTGGGATTCAGCGCTGTAGTGATATCCCGGCCCGATGGTGCGCTTGCGCGCTGGGCCCTGTTGCCCTGGCTGCTGTTCGCGGCGCTGGTGGCCGGCTTCGCGCTGGCGGCCACGCTGGGGGCGCGGCGCCGCCACGATCCCGTCTGGCTGCTTTGGCCGGTCGCGGCCACCAGCCTGCTGGCCGCCGCGCTGTTGGCGGCGGTGCTGCCCGTGGTGCCCGAGCCCTGGCAGGCGACGCTGTCGTGGTGGGTCGGCACGCTGGCGCTGGTCGGCGGTGGCGTGTTGCCGGTGACCGCCATGCTCGGCAAGATCGTTCCATTCCTGGTTTGGCTGCACCTGCGCCGGCTGTTGCCGCCGCGTGCGCGCGTGCCGGCCATGCAGGCCATCATCACGCCCGCCACGCAACGGCGCCAGGCGTGGTCGTTGCTGGCGGCTTTCGCGCTGCTGCTGGCGCTGCCGCTCGCGCCCGCGTGGCTGGCGCGCGCCGGCGGCCTGGCGTTCGCGCTGGCCAATGCCTGGCTCGGGTTGCAGTTGCTTAAGGCAATGCGATGCATGCGCGCCATGCGCGCGCGGGGCGGCTTGCCGCCGCGCAAGCCACTTGCGCAAGGAGTTCACCATGGCTGAGATCGTGATGCTCGACCGGTTGCCGCTGTTCCGTGGCGTCGATGGCCGCGTGCTCGACGCAATCGTTGCCGCGGCCACGCAGCGGCGCCTGCAGAAAGGCGAATTCCTGTTCCGCCGCGGTGAGCCCTGCCGCGGGCTGTTTGTCGTGATGGACGGGCTGGTGAAGCTCTCGCTGCCCGCCGCCGCTGGCAGCGCAAAAGGCGCGGAACGTGCGATCGAGGCCTTTGGCCCTGGTGCCGTGTTTGGGGAAGACGTGGTGTTCGTGGATGCCCCGCAGCCAGCCGACTGTCAGTCGATGGCGCGTACCACGGTGCTTTGCATCGACAGTGCCGCACTACGGCAGGCGATGGCCCGGGATCCGCTGCTGTCCGCGCGCCTGCTGCGCAACCTGTCGGGCCGGCTGCATGCGCTGATGCGCGATATCGAGGCCACCAGCCTGCACAACGCCTTGCAGCGCGTGGCCGGATTCCTGCGGGATGAAGCGCGCGCGGGGCGCCGCACGTGGCTGGCGTGTACGCAGCGCGTGATGGCCTCGAAGCTGGCCATCACGCCCGAAACCCTGTCACGCGTGGTCAGCCGCTTCTGTGCAGAAAACCTGGTGCGGCTCGAGCGCGGCAAGATCTTCCTGCTCGATGCCGAAGGGCTGGGACGCCTGGCGGACGACGGGTCACGCGCGGACGTCCCGGACGTCGCTCATGCCGCGACGGTGGCTTGCGTCGCCGGTTCGGCGATGGCAGTGGGCTTCTCGCCGGTCAGCAGATAGTGGAGCAGGTCCGCCACCGGGCGGATCGCTTCGCCGAACGGCAGCGTGCCCTTGCCGCGGAAGAACAGCCCGCGCTCCACGTCGCCGCGCACGGCCTGTGCCAGCTTCAGGTCGATGCAGAACTGGCCGATGCGCGATACGCCATCGCGCAGGCCACAGGCCTGCAGGCAGTCAAAGCCTTCCAGGCAGTCGCGGGCCTTGGCGCGGCGCTGCAGGCGGCTTTCGCCCGACAGGTAGCGCGACAGCCACGGCGTGAGCACCGCGCGCGCCGGCAGGCCCGCCACGCTGGTGAACTCGCGCAGGTCTTCGGGGCCGGCGGTGGCCAGGACCTGCTTGAAGGCCGGGTGGGCGTCGCCTTCCTCGGTCACGGCAAAGGCGGTGCCCAACTGCACCGCGGCGGCGCCTTCGCCGAGCCAGTGGCGCACCTTCGCATGGCTGTTGATGCCGCCCGCCAGGATCAGCGGGACACTGTCCCACGCGAGCCCGAGCGTATGGAACAACTCGCGGCATTCCGCCAGCACACGCGCGAACGAAAACCGGTCTTCGCCGAGATCCTGGATGGTCGACGCGCCAAGATGGCCGCCGGCATGGGCCGGGTGTTCGACCACGATGGCATCGGGCAGCCGTCCCTTCTTCATCCACTTGCGCAGCACCAGGCCGATGCCGCGCGCTTCCGACAGGATCGGGATCAACGCCATCTTCGGGTAGTTGGCGGTCATCTCCGGCAGGTCCAGCGGCAGGCCCGCGCCCATGACGATGGCATCGGCGCCGCTTTCGCAGGCCTGGCGCACCAGTTGCGCGTGCGAGCCCACCGCTTTCATCACGTTGACGGCAACCAGGCCGCGCCCGCCCGACAGTTCGCGTGCGGCCTGGATCTCGCGGTCCAGCGCGACGAGGTTCGCAGCCTCGATGCGCGCCTTGTCGCGCGTGCCGCGGGTTTGCGCGAGCAGGTCGGGGTGGTGGTGGCGCAAGTCGATGCTGGCAATGGTGCCCACGCCGTTGTGCGCGGCCACGGTACCCGCCAGGCGGTGCGCGGAAATGCCGATGCCCATGCCGCCCTGGACGATCGGCAGCAGCCGGCGCCCAGCCAGCTTCAGCCAGTGTTCTGTCATGTTGGTCTCGCTTGTTTGGAACTGCGTGCGGACCGCGATATGGGACCGCGCACGAACGGCCAAGGGTGGCACAGCGACCGGCGCGCGCGTTTGCCCAAGGTCAATCGACGGCCGCCCCTGCACCAATGGCGTAGGCCGACCGGTCTATGCCGCAAGGCGTTGCGGTGCGGTTTGCGCGTGGTCAAGTCCACACGCGAAGTGCGTCGCTAGCATCTGCGCTGGCCGAATTCCCGCGCCGCAAGCGGCGCTTCCGACATGACAACCTCATCTTCCGTGCGGGCGCGCGTTCCGCAGCTGGTCGCGCCGGCGGGCTCGCTGACCGCGTTGCGCGCGGCGCTGGAGCACGGCGCCGATGCCGTCTACCTGGGCCTGCGCGACGCCACCAACGCCCGCAATTTCGGCGGGCTCAATTTCACCGAGGCGGATATCCGCACCGGCGTGGCCGAGGCGCATGCGCGTCGCCGCGAGGTCCTGTTCGCCATCAACACGTTCCCGCAGATGGGCGAAGTGGCCAGGTGGCACCGCGCCGTCGACGCGGCCGCGGACCTGGGCGCCGACGCGGTCATCATGGCCGACGCGGGGCTGATGGCTTATGCGAGCCAGCGCCATCCGCAACTGCGGCTGCACCTGTCGGTGCAGGGCTCCGCCACCCACGCCGACGCCATCGAACTGATGCGCGAGCGCTTCAACATCAAGCGCGTGGTGCTGCCGCGCGTGCTGTCGCTCGCGCAGATCGGCAAGCTGGCGCGGCAGACCAGCGTCGAGCTGGAGGTGTTCGGCTTCGGCAGCCTGTGCGTGATGGCCGAGGGCCGCTGCCTGCTGTCCTCGTATGCCACCGGGGATTCTCCCAACAACAAGGGCGTTTGCTCGCCCGCGCACGCGGTGCGCTGGACCGAACAGGACGGCACCATGCACGCGCGCCTGTCCGGCATCCTGATCGACAGCTACGCGCCCGGCGAGCCGGCCGGATATCCCACGCTGTGCAAAGGGCGATTCGAGGTCGAGGGCGAGCGCGGCTACGTGCTGGAAGAGCCCACCAGCCTCAACGCGCTGTCACTGCTGCCGGCGCTGCTCGACATCGGCATCGCCGCGATCAAGATCGAAGGCCGCCAGCGCAGCCCGCGCTACGTGGCCGATGTCGTCGGCGTGCTGCGCGCCGCCATCGACGCCGCCTGTGCCGAGCCGAAGCGCTTCGCGCCGCGCCAGGAATGGCAGGGCACGCTGGGCCGCCATGCCGAAGGCGACCAGGTGACGCAGGGCGCCTACGACCGGCCGTGGCGATGAGCGCGGCAAATCCAACCACGGAGTCATTGATGCGGGATTCATCCACACCCGGCGCGGCCCGGTTCGGCATTGCGCTGGGACCGCTGCTGTACTACTGGCCGCGCGCGACGGTGATGCAGTTCTATGCCGACGTCGCCGATTCGGCCGTCGATCGGGTCTACCTGGGCGAGACCGTCTGCACGCGCCGCCACGAGCTGCGCCATGCGCACTGGCTGGAAATCGCGCAGATGCTGCGCGAAGCCGGCAAGGAGGTGGTGCTGTCCACGCCGGTGCTGATCGAGTCCGACACCGATATCACCTGCATGCGCCGCGTCTGCGAACAGGACGACTACCTGGTCGAGGCCAACGACGTCGGCGCGGTGCGCTGCATGGGCGGGCGCCCGTTTATCGGCGGCCCGCACCTGAACGTCTATCACGCCGATACGCTCGCCTGGCTTGCCAGCCTTGGCGCCCGCGGCTGCGTAGTGCCGGTCGAGATGGACGGCGCCACGCTGGCCGCGCTGTCGGCGGGGCGTTGCGCGGGCGTGGCGCTCGAAGTGCTGGCCTGGGGCCGCATGCCGCTGGCCTTCTCGGCGCGCTGCTTCACCGCGCGCCATCACCGGCTGCGCAAGGACGCCTGCGAGTTCCGCTGTCTCGACTATCCGGACGGCCTGGTTGCCGCGACGGGCGAGGGCCAGGACTTCTTCACGCTCAATGGCATCCAGACCCAGTCGGCGACGTGCCTGGACCTTTGTGACCAGGCGCAGGCCATGGCCCATATGGGTGTCGACATGCTGCGCGTGAGCCCGCATTCGAGCGGGACGCTGGAAGCGGTGGCCGCGCTGGCGGCGATTCGCGCCGGAGAACGTGCGCCCGCGCCGAGCGGCGTCATGCCGGCCGGCGCGCAACCGTGCAACGGCTATTGGCATGGACGCCCTGGCATCATGTGGGAGGACCGGCCGTGAGCGTACTGCAAAGCCTGCTTGCCCGCGTGCATCGCCGCATGCCGGCCAGGGCGCGCGCCTTGCCGCTGGTCTCGGCGCTGGAACTCGCGCGCCGCGCCGGATGGCTGGAGCCGCCCGCCGCGCTGAACGGGCACACCTTCCTGCTGACGGTCGAGGATCTCGGCCTGGATGTGCCTTTCCGCTGCGAACAGGGACGCTTCCGCTCGGCTGGCCGCGGCACCGAGGAGCCCGAACTGACGTTGCGCGCCCGCGTGCCCGACTACCTGCGCCTGCTGGCGGGACAGTGCGATACCGATACGCTGTTTTTCCAGCGCAAGCTGGTGATCAGCGGCGATACCGCGCTCGGGCTCGAAGTGAAGTACTGGCTGGATGCGGCACCGCGGCCGCCCTGGCTGGAACCGCTGGTGTCGCGGCTCGCCGCGGGGCTGGGCGTGGCGGCGCCGGAGACGGGACATCGCTGAGCGCGCAGGCGGCTTGCGCACCGTCATGGCCGAGCCGCCTATTTGCACCCCAGCCGCTTCGCCAGCTTGTGCAGATTGCTGGCGTCGATGCCGAGCTGGCGCGCGGCCTGGGCCCAGTTGCCCTGCTGCGCGTGCAGCGCCTGTTCGATGCAGTCGCGCTGGGTCTGCTCGACGGCGTCGCGCAGCGTGGCGCCGGCGGCCAGCGCCACGTGGGGGCGTACGGCTTCCGTGCCATGAGCAACCGGCGTGGACGCATCCGGCGGGGGCGCCAGGCTGTCCAGGTCGAGCAGGTCGGGCTCCAGCGTCACGATGTCATTGCGGTTGGCCCCGCGGCTCACGGAGCGCAGCGCCGCGCGGCTGACCACATGCTCCAGTTCGCGCACATTGCCGGGCCAGCGGTAGCGGCGCAGCGCATCCTGCGCGGCCGGCGACAGCCGCAGGCTGCGCATGCCGAGCCGCGCGCGGTTCAGTTCCAGGAAGCGCCCGGCCAGCAGCAGCACGTCGTTGCCGCGCTCGCGCAGCGGCGGAATCGGGATCGGATAGACCGACAGCCGGTGGTACAGGTCCGCGCGGAACGAGCCGTCGCGCACATGGTCGCGCAGGTTGCGGTTGGTGGCGGCGATCACGCGCACATCGACGCGGCGCGGTTTGTCGGAGCCCAGGCGCTGGATCTCGCCGTTCTGCAGCGTGCGCAGCAGTTTGGCCTGGATGGCCAGCGGCAGCTCGCCGACTTCATCCAGGAACAACGTGCCGCCATCGGCCGCTTCGAAGCGGCCGGGCCGTTCGCCCGTGGCGCCCGAGAACGCGCCCTTGACATGGCCGAACAGTTCGCTTTCCGCGAGCGATTCCGGTAGCGCGGCGCAATTCACATGGACCAGCGGACGTTCGCTTCGGCGCGACAGGCGGTGCAGCCGGTGCGCGAACAGCTCCTTGCCGACGCCGGTTTCGCCGAGCAGCAGCACCGGCAACTCTGAATCCGCCACCACGTCCAGCTCGTGCAGCAGCCCCGTGATGGCCTCGCTCTGCCCGACGATCTCGCTGTCGTCGGCCGGTAGCTCGTTGTCGGGAGTCTTGCCGCGCGACAGTTGCAGCGCGCGGATATCGGCCTCCAGCCGCGTGGTGCGGATGGCGGTCTCGACCAGCAGCGTCAGCCCGTCCAGCTCGGCCTGCGCGGCATCGTCGAAGGTGCCGACCTGCAGCGCGTCGAGCGTGAGCACGCCCCATGCGCGGCTATCGAGTTCCAGCCGGATGCCCATGCAGTCATGCACCGGCAGGGGCTCGCCCACGTGCTCGTCGATGAGGCCGTCATAAGGGTCGGGCAGCACGCTGTCGTGATGGAAACACGTGACGCCGCGCCGCGCCAGGATGGCGCCGAGGCGCGGATGCAGGCCGACCGCAAAGCGGCGTCCGAGCGCGTCGCGCACCAGCCCGTCCACGGCCACCGGTCGCAGGTGTTCTTCTTCGAGCCGCAGCAAGGCCACGGCGCCGCAGCCGAAATACGCGCGCAGTGCGCTGACCAGCCGCTGCAGGCGCACGGCATGCGGCAGTTCCGCCAGCACATCGGCCAGCAGCTCGGTATAAATATCCCGCCGATTCAGGGTCATAAATACCTTAAACGGTAAAAAAAACCGCGATTCAAAACGGGTTAATTATACCGTTACCTTGGTAAGTCAATGATTTATATGGAGTAAAAAGCTGGCACGGTACTAGCGTAGTGATGTGCGATCCATTCGAGAAGGAGCACATCATGCGCTTGCAAGACCAGCCCCTGGGCCAGCTGGCCCGCCGTATTCCGGGTGCCACCGGCATCTTCCACGACTATGACCTCGACTTCTGCTGCGGGGGCAAGCAGACGCTGCGCGATGCCGCGGCCGCCAAGGGCCTGGATGCCGAAGCCATCGAAACCCGCCTGGGGACCCTGCAGCGCGACAGTGAACCGGTGCAGACCGACTGGGGCACCGTTCCGCCGGCCTCGCTGATCGCCCACATCCTCACGCGATTCCATGAGCGCCATCGCGAGCAGCTGCCGGAACTGATCCGCCTGGCCCGCCGGGTGGAGCACGTGCACGGCGACCGGCCGGATTGTCCGCTGGGCCTGGCCGACCACCTGGTAGTCATGCGCGACGAACTGGAAGGGCATATGCAGAAGGAAGAGCTGGTGCTGTTCCCGATCCTGGCGCGAGGGATGCAGGCCGCCGCAGCCGCACCGATCTCGGTGATGCGCATGGAGCATGACGACCACGGCGAAGCGCTGCAGCGCCTGGCCGCGCTGACCAACGACATCACGCTGCCGCGCGCGGCCTGCAATACCTGGCGCGCGCTGTACCTCGGCCTGCGCACCTTGCGCGAAGACCTGATGGAACACATCCACCTGGAAAACAACATCCTGTTCGAGCCGGCTGCCACGCAAGCCGCCAACGACTGAGCCAACGCCAACATATCCCCAATAAAGCGAGCCTTATCATGGGTCCCTATCGCAGACTCTGGTTCCTGCTGATCGCCGTGCTGGTGGTCACGTTCTCCCTGCTCGGCTACTACGGTGTCGAGGTCTATCGGCAAGCGCCGCCCATGCCGGCCAAGGTGGTGGTCAGTGATGGCCGCACGCTGTTCACCGGCGAGGACATCCTCGACGGCCAGACCGCGTGGCAATCGGTCGGCGGCATGCAGCTTGGTTCCATCTGGGGCCACGGTGCCTACCAGGCGCCGGACTGGACCGCCGACTGGCTGCACCGCGAGCTGACCGCCTGGCTGGACCTGGCCGCGCAGCAGCAGTACAGCCGGCCGTACGCGAAGCTCGACGGCCCGGCGCAAGCCGCGCTGCGCGAACAGTTGCGTGCCGAATACCGCGGCAACAGCGCCGATCCGCAGACGACCGTGCTGACCGTGTCGCCGCGCCGCGCGCAGGCCATTGCACAGACCGCGGACTACTACGACCGCCTGTTCTCCGACTCGCCAGACCTGCACACGAGCCGTGAGCACTTCGCGATGAAGGAGAACACCCTGCCGAGCGCCGAGCGCCGCGCGGAACTCACGCATTTCTTCTTCTGGACGGCTTGGGCCGCCTCGACCGCGCGTCCGGGACACGAAGCCACCTACACCAACAACTGGCCGCATGAGCCGCTGATCGGCAACCAGCCGACCAGCGAAAACGTGGTCTGGTCGGTCGTCAGCGTGGTGGTGCTGCTGGCGGGCGTGGGGCTGCTGGTGTGGGCCTGGGCGTTCCTGCGCGGCAAGGAAGAGAACCTGCCGCATGCGCCGACGCGCGATCCGCTGCTGGCCGTGGCGCTCACGCCGTCGCAGCGCGCGCTGGGCAAGTACCTGTTCCTCGTGGTCGCGCTGTTCGTGTTCCAGGTGTTCCTGGGCGGCTTTACCGCGCACTACACCGTGGAAGGACAGAAGTTCTACGGCATCGATGTCTCGCAGTGGTTCCCGTATTCGCTGGTGCGCACCTGGCACATCCAGAGCGCGCTGTTCTGGATCGCCACGGGCTTCCTGGCCGCTGGCCTGTTCCTCGCGCCGCTGATCAATGGCGGCAAGGACCCGAAGTTCCAGCGCCTGGGCGTGGACGTGCTGTTCTGGGCGCTGGTGATCGTGGTGGTTGGCTCGTTCACGGGCAACTACCTGGCCATCGCGCAGATCCTGCCGGCTAACCTGAATTTCTGGCTGGGCCACCAGGGCTATGAGTATGTGGACCTGGGCCGCCTGTGGCAGATCGGCAAGTTCGCTGGCATCGTGATCTGGCTCGTGCTGATGATGCGTGGCATCTGGCCGGCGCTGCGTTCGCGCGGCGGCGACAAGAACCTGCTCGCACTGCTGACCTCGTCGGTCGTCGCGATCGGCCTGTTCTATGGCGCGGGCCTGGCCTACGGCGAGCGCACCAGCCTGACGGTGATGGAGTACTGGCGCTGGTGGGTGGTCCACCTGTGGGTGGAGGGCTTCTTCGAAGTGTTCGCCACCACGGCGCTAGCCTTTGTGTTCTGCACGCTTGGCCTAGTGTCGCGCCCGATGGCGACGGCAGCGAGTCTGGCCTCGGCATCGCTGTTCATGCTTGGTGGTATTCCGGGCACGTTCCACCACCTGTACTTTGCGGGCACCACCACGCCGGTGATGGCGGTCGGTGCGGCGTTCAGCGCGCTGGAAGTGGTGCCGCTGATCGTGCTGGGTCATGAAGCGTGGGACAACTGGCGCCTGAAGGACCGCGCGCCATGGATGGCCGACCTGAAGTGGCCGCTGATGTGCTTCGTCGCGGTGGCGTTCTGGAACATGCTTGGCGCGGGTGTCTTCGGTTTCATGATCAACCCGCCGATCTCGCTGTACTACATCCAGGGCCAGAACACCACGCCGGTGCATGCGCATGCCGCGCTGTTCGGGGTCTATGGCTTCCTTGCGCTCGGCTTCACGCTGCTGGTGCTGCGCTATGTGCGTCCGGCCTACCGCCTGAGCCCGGCGCTGATGAAGACCGCGTTTTGGGGTTTGAATGTCGGTCTCGTGCTGATGATCAGCACCAGCCTGCTGCCGATCGGCATCATCCAGTTCCTGGCCAGCGTTGAATACGGAACCTGGTTTTCGCGCAGCGAGGCGTTCATGCAGCAACCGATCCTGCAGACGCTGCGCTGGGTGCGGACGTTCGGTGACGTGGTGTTTATCGTCGGTGCCGTGTCGTTCGCGCTGCAAGTGGTGCTGGGTCTGGCCAATCGGACGGTCTCCGCGGATCCGCAACCGGTGGGGATGGAGCCCGCACGGCGCTGAGTTGCTGATTGGTTGATGTAGTTGCCGGGCCCGCTGAAGTGCGGGCCCGCTTTGTTCTGTCGGCGAGTCATACCCCCAAAAAAATCAGAACGGCTTATCCCCCATGATCGTAGCGCGCTCCATGCGTCGCGGCGCGGGCCAGTAATCACTGACCGCATAGTGCTGCGTGGCGGCGTTGTCCCAGATCGCCACGCTGTTGGGCCGCCAGCGGAAGCGCACCTGGTACTCCGGAATCGCGGCCTGGCTGAGCAGGTAGTTCAGCAGCAGGCTGGCACCCGGCGTCTTGTCCTGCCCGAAGCGCACGTTCTCCGGCGTATGGTAGTTGATGAAGTGGGTCGAGAACGGCGTGACATACAGGATCTTCTCCCCCGTCTCCGGATGCGTCCTGACCACCGGATGATCGACGAGCGGATGCTTGCGCACCAGTTCCTCTCGTTCCTCCGTCGACATGATCGCGCCAAACGAATGCTCGATGCCGTGCTTCGCGCGCAGCGGCGAAATTTTCTGCTTGATCTCTTCAGGCAGGTTCTTGTAAGCCTCCACCATGTTCACCCAGATGGTGTCGCCACCGACCTCCGGACACGAAAGGCAGCGCAGCACCGCCCCCTTGGGCGGGCTCGGGCGCCACGAGGCATCGCTGTGGTAGGTGTTCTCGAAGTGGTCGCGCTTTTCGCTCTTGTAGATCTCGATCAGGCCAGGATAGCCGGGCACCGTGTTGTTGACAGGATGGTCTTCCAGATCGCCGAAACGCCGGGCAAACGCGACATGGTCTTCGCGCGTGATGTCCTGGTCGCGGAAGAACAGCACCCGGTGCCTGAGCAGCAACGCCTTGATTTCCGCGGACAGCGTATCGTCGCGCGCGACATCGGCCAGGCTCACGCCAGTCAGTTCGGCGCCGATCGAGCAGGTAAGTTGATTGATTTTCATGGTGCCCTTCGTCAGTCAGCGGTGAGGACGATCTTGCCCAGGTGCTGGCTGTCCGCGATATACGCGTAGGCATCGCCGATCGCATCCAGGGGGAAGGTCTTGTCGATCGGCAGGCGCAGCTTGCCGCCGCGGAACGACGGCAACAGGTCGCGCGCGCATGCCTGGATGCACGCGATGCGCTCCTGCTCCGTGCGCGTGCGGAACGTGACGCCGATGATCTTCAGGCGATTCAGCCATAGCAGGTTGATATCGACCTGTGCAGTGGCGCCGCCGCCCAGCCGGGCGATATTGACGAGGCGGCCCTTCACCGCGAGGCTCTTGATATGGTCCTCGAAGACCGTCCCGCCGACGGTGTCGATGATGACGTCCACGCCACGCTTGTCGGTGGCCGCCATGATCGCCTCCACCTGCGAATCGCGCGACGCATTGACGCCGACGTCCACGCCGAATTTCCCGAGGCGCTCGAGCTTCTGCGCCGACCGCGACGACGCGATCACCGGCCGGGCACCGAGGGCCGACGCGATCATGATCGCCGCCATGCCCACGCCGCCCGACGCACCGTTGATGAACACCGATTCGCCGGACTTCAGTTCACCGTTGCTCACCAGAGCGTCGTGGGCGGTAATGAACACGTTGGGGAAGGCCGCCGCATCGACCCAAGAGACATCATCGGGCACCGGCATCAGTGCCAGCGGCGCCGCAATCACGAACTGCGCGTGACAGCCACGGCCGTGGCCCATGACGCGGTCGCCCTCGCGCCAGTCCCTGACCTTCTCGCCGACGCTGACGACTTCGCCGGCGAATTCGACGCCGGCGGTCATCGGGTTGCCGGCCCGATGTTCCCGCATGTACTTGAGTTCGCCGTAGTTCAGGCCCGACGCACGAACCCGGACCAGGACCTCTTCGGGGCCCGGCCGCGGAACGGGAATATCCCGTACCTCGATGCGACCGCCGTCGACGCCGGCAATGACTTGTGCCGCTTTCATGCTGCCTCCTTTCCTATCACTGGATGGCAGCGATTCTCGGCATTTCCAGGGGGCGGTGCTTGTCGGGCGGCGCCACAACTTGACGGATTGCGCCAGTAGCCGGCACCGGGGCCGGGATCGCGAGGCCTATCGACACGCCGGCGCTCAGGGCGCAGCCGGTCTCAACGGTTCATTTCAGCGCGCCAGCGCGTGGGGGGCGTGCCGAACTGCGCGCTGAACCAGCGCGAGAACGTACTGACCTCGGCGAATCCGACCAGCAAGGCCACCTGGGACACGGGGTAGCGGATATCCCCGAGATAACGGGTGGCCAGCCCGCGTCGGACCTCATTCACCAGCGATGAAAACTCCAGGCCCTCCTGTTCGAGCCGGCGCTGCAGCGTTCGCGCGCTCATGCCGAGCTGCTGGCCGACCTGATCGATGCTGCCCTGTCCGCGGGGCAGAAGCATGTGGACCGCGCGCCGGACATTGGAAGCCGTGGAAACCTGGCGGCCGTGAGGATGCTGGTCAAGGAACTCGCGGGCGTAGCGCGCGAGGTTGACGTCGCCCAGCGGATTGGGCCGGTCCAGGTCGCGCCGGTCCATGACGATGCCGTCAAAGTCGCAGCCAAACTCGACGCGTGTCCCGAACAGCCGGTGATGGACGTGGAGGCTTGCCGGCGCGGCATGCGAGAAATGCACGCTGCGCGGCTTCCAGCTGCCGCCAAGCATGGACTTCATCAGGCTGAGCAGTGCGCCCACGGAAAGCTCGACAGGCTGCCGTCCGGGAATCGACCTCTCCGTGATCAGTTGCTGCCGGACAATGGCGGTGTCGCCCGCTTCCTCGACATGCACGAATACGGACTCGCTCAGCAGGTGGCGATAGGTATCAAGCTGGCCCAGCGCATGGCGCAGCGTCGGCTGGTGCTGCAATACCAGGCTGATCGGGCCGAAGTCCGACAGCCGCCAGGATTCGGCCATCAACAGGCCCACCGCGGCGCAGCTGGACGATTGTTCGGTGGAATCCAGCACCTTTGCGAGCCAGGGCTCCGGCACATGGAGGTCGGGGGAAACGATGCACGAGCGATCGGCACCCACGTGGTGGATCATGCGCTCCGGATCGACGCCAATGGTCCGGGCGATCTCGGAATACTTGACCAGAAGGGCGCTGCGAATCAGGGTACTCATAGGGATTGGGGGCGAATCCGTGGACTTCCGGTGCCGCGCTCTGGCGCCATGTCACCGGCCCTGAAGGTATGCACCCACCCGTGCCGTGTCAAGACTCCTACATAGGATCTCTCGTAAACACCTAGCGGGGAGAAGCCGCCGAGTCTTTGCCGCCGCACACGCCTGGTGGAAACGTGTGCTCCCCCGGCTACGAATGAACCCTGCGCTGGCACACCAGCGCAAGGACCCCTGTGTGACCGGACCGTGGCGTCAGCGCGGTCCCGTCACTGCGTCTTGCGCAGGAAGCCCTGCGTGCCGCCGTTGCGGTTGGGCGCGAAGCCGTTGGCCTGCAGCGACTCCTCCACGGTGTCGTAGAACACGCCGATCTTGCTGATCTCGCGCGCTTCCTTCGCCGTCGCGATCTCGCGGCCGAACTCGTGCGAGATGCGCACCAGCTGCTCGATCTGCTTTACCGTGCTCTGCTTCGCCGTGCGCTTCTGGTTCCAGATGCCGTCCTCGATGCCGCAACGCACATGCAGCCCCATGGCGATGCCCATCATGTTGACCGGCAGCACATTGCGCACATTGCTCTCCACCGTCACCACCGCGCCGTCGGGCACGCCGCGCATGAAGTTGCCCAGGCTGTAGATGTTCGGCGTGTCCATGCCGCCGCCGATGGCCACCCAGTTCATCACCAGCGGGCCCTTGTAGAAGCCGCGGCGCATCAGGCGTTCCACCGACTCGAAGCTGTTGGTGTTGTAGCACTGGAAGGCGCTCTGGATGCCCTTGGCCGTCAGGCGGCGCACGTGTTCCTCGACCCAGCCCGGTTGCGCGGGCACCGTCATTTCCTTGTAGGCCGCGAAGATGGCCGGGTTCTCGCGCGAGGTGCCGCGGAAATCGGCGTCTTCCGCGTGGTCGGTCACGTTCATCTGCGACGTGTTGACCGTCACCGTGACCTGGTCGGGCGTAGGTTCAAGATCGGCCAGCATGTGGCGCGTGTCGTCCGACAGCCATTTGGCGGCCTGGCCCTCGTCCTCGGGCGCGAACGAGATCGAACCGCCCACCTGGATGATCATCTCGGGCACCGCTTTGCGCACGCCGGCGATCAGTTCATTGAACATCGACAGCCGCTTGCTGCCCTTGCCGTCCAGCTCGCGCACATGCAGGTGCAGCACCGTGGCGCCGGCGTTGTAGCAATCCACGGCCTTCTGGATCTGCTCCGCCATGGTCACGGGGATGTCTTCGGGGAAGTCCGAGGGCAGCCAGCCCGGCGCGTACGGGGCGGCGGTGATGATCAGCGGTTGCTGGTTTTCAGGGAACAGGTGGCCGTCGAGAAAGTTCATGGTGTGTCTCCAGGGGATGCTGTATTCGGTTCAGGAGACAGCCGTGTCGGGCGGGTGTTCTGGTCTCCGTGTTTCCGGCTTGGATCCGGTTCAACGAGTATCTTTCTCGCCCGCCGCGCACGCTTGTTTATCCGGGACATCCGTTTGTCGAGTTGGGACAGGTCTGGGGCAGGTGTCGCGGATCTGCGCAACCGGCGCGGCATTGGAGTCGCCCCATGTGGCATCGGCACGGTTGGAGCGCCTGCTGTCACGATCTGCACATTTCTGTCGCGCGATGCAAAGCGGCCGGCCGCACGCGCCCACAGAATGCTCCTGACGGCCATATCAAAGCCGGGCCAAGGCATCCAGGGATGGCATGGACCCGGACCAAGAGACCCCCTAAGGAACCGCGATGAAGTCCTTCCCGAAGTTTGCACGCCAGGCGCTGGCGCCGATGATTGCCTCGATTGCCCTGGCGCCAGTGGCGCAAACCGCGAATGCGGCCGAATGGCCAGCCAAGCCCGTGCGGATCATCGTGGGGGCGCCGCCGGGCGGAACCGCCGATATCCTGGCGCGCTTGTTTGCGCATGAATTGCAGCGCCCGCTCGGACAGCCGGTGATCGTCGACAACAAGGCCGGCGCGGCGGGAACCATCGGCGTGCATGGCATGCTCTCGGCACCGCGGGACGGCTATACCTTCCTGCTGATCCAGAAGGGTATCGTCGCGGAAGTACCCCACGTCATGAAGGTCACTTTCGATCCGTTCAAGGACCTCGTGCCCGTGACGCAGCTGACCCGGCAGGGGCTTGTGCTGGTCGGCAAGCCCGGCCTGCCCGCGAAGAACCTTGCGGAGCTGATTACCTACATCAAGGCGAACCCGGGCAAGATCGATTACGCGAACTTCGGTGCCGGCATGCGCGGCCAGACCATCGGCGTGCAGTTCAACCGGCTGGCCGGCCTGAACACGGGCACCGTGAGCTACAAGGGGTCGCCCCCCGCGCTGCAGGACGTGATGGGCGGGCATGTCCCGCTCATGTTCGACGGCCCGGCCACTTCTCTGCCGTTCATCAAGTCGGGGCAACTGAAGGCATTCGCCATTGCCTACCCGAAGCGGATCCCGGCACTCCCGGACGTTCCCACGTTTGCCGAGCTCGGTTTCCCGGACCTGAAGGAAGTGAGCTGGATGGGCCTGTGGTCCGCGCCGGGCGTGCCGCCCGACGTGATTGCCAGGATGCGCGAAGCGACGCTCAAGGTCATGCAATCGCGCGATGTCCAGAAGAAGATCGAAGACCTCGGCATGGAGATCGGCTCGGCGGCGACCAGCGAAGAGCTTTCCAGGGACGCGCGTGAATCGTACGAACGCCAGGGCAAGCTGCTGCGCTCGATCAACTTCACCCCGGATTGACGGTTCATTTCAGCGTCTGCAAGAAAACGAACGGAGACACCTTCCATGGCAGCCCCCCAAAGCAAGGTCATCGTGACCTGCGCCGTGACCGGCGGCATCCACACGCCGACCATGTCGCCTTATCTGCCGATTACGCCGGCCGAGATCGCCAGTGAAGCCATCGCGGCGGCCGAAGCCGGTGCTTCGATTGTCCACCTGCACGCACGCAAGCCCGACAACGGCCAGCCGTCGCAGGACCCGGCGCTGTTCCGCGAGTTCCTGCCAGTCATCGCCGAGCGCTCGGATGTCGTGATCAACCTGACCACGGGCGGCGCGCCGAACATGCTCGTGGAGGAGCGCCTGCAGCCTGCCTTGCAGCTCAAGCCGGAAGTGGCGTCGCTGAACATGGGCTCGATGAACTTTGGCCTCTACCCGATGCTCGAGCGGCACAAGGAATTCAAGCATGACTGGGAGCGTCCCTACCTGGAGGGCTCCGAGGACCGCGTGTTCCGCAATACCTTCAAGGAGATCCGCTACATCCTTGAATCGTGCGCGGACAACGGCACGCGCTTCGAGATCGAATGCTACGACACCAGCCATCTCTACACGGCGGCGCATTTCGTGGACCGGGGCATTCTCAAGGCGCCGTTCTTCATCCAGTCGGTGTTCGGCCTGCTGGGCGGCATCGGCTCGCATCCCGAAGACGTGATGCACATGCGCAGGACGGCGGAGCGGCTGTTCGGCAAGGACTACTACTGGTCCGTGCTCGGCGCGGGCCGCAGCCAGTTCCCGCTGGCCACCATGGGCGCGTCGATGGGCGGCAACGTTCGCGTCGGGCTGGAAGACTCGCTGTGGGACGGCCCGGGCCAACTCGCGAAGAGCAACGCCGGGCAGGTGCAGCGCATGGTGTCGATCCTGAAGTCGCTGAACCTGGAAGTCGCCACCCCGGCCGAAACACGGGACATGCTGCAGCTGAAGGGCAAGCATGCCGTCGGGTTCTGACGCAGGCGACCCGTCGCACAGCGGGAATGCCATGCAGTCCGTCGGCAAGCTGATCCGCAGTGCGAGCCTGAACGGCTATATCGCGCTGGTGACGTCGCTGGGACGCGACCCGCACGCGTATCTGCGCGCGGTCGGGTTGTCGGCCGCGCTGCTGGAGAACCCCGAGCAACTGATTCCCAGCCATGCCGTGCGCGAACTGCTCGAACTGACCGCGCAGGCTACCGGCATGGAAGACTTTGCGCTGCAGCTGGCCGGACAGCGGACGTTCTCGAACCTGGGGCCCATCAGCCTGGTCCTCAAGGAAGAGCCGACGCCGCGGCAGGCGCTCGATACCTTGTGCCGCTACCTGAAGCTGCTCAGCGCCACGCTGGTCACGCACATCGAGGACAACGGGCACGCCGTCGTCGTTCGCGAAGACCTGCTGCCGAGCCCAGGCTTGTCCACGCGCCAGGCGATGGAGCTTGCCGTGGGCGTGAAGTTTCGCATTCTGCGCGAACTGATCGGTCCGCGCTGGCAGCCGGTCGAAGTTTGCTTCACGCACCGGGCGCCGGCCGATGCGACCGCGCACCGCACCTTCTTTGGTTGCCTGCCGAAGTTCAACCAGTCCTTCAACGGCATGGTCTGCATGGCGGCCGACCTGCAGATACCGCGCACGCCGGGCGACCCCGGCGCCGCGCGCTTTGCGCGGGACTATCTGGAAGCGGCGCTGCGGCGTCGCGATGAGGGTGTGCGCGAATCGTGCCGCGCGCTGATGCTGGTGCTGCTGCCCGCCGGCCGCTGCACGGCCGAGCAGCTCGCCCATCGTCTGCGCGTCGACCGCCGCACGCTGCATCGCTATCTCAGCGCCGAAGGGCTGACGTTCTCGACCCTGCTCGAGCAGGTGCGCCTGGAACTGGTGGTACGCCACCTGCAGGAAAGCGACCAGCCGATCGGCGAAGTGGCCGGCTTGCTGGGCTTCTCGACGCTAAGCAGTTTCAGCCACTGGTTTCGCGCTGCCTTTGGCTGCAGCGCGACCGACTGGCGCAGGCAGCACGCGCCTGCCATCGGGCCAGTTTCCGCCGGACCCGTGCCGGTACACGCAGTGACCGCGATGCCTGCGGACTATTCCACATTGGATTGATCCTTGGAGAGAGACATGAAAAATGCCGTCGTGCTGGTGACCGGTGCCACGTCCGGAATCGGCTATGCCGCAGCACTTGCATTCGGCCGCGAGGGGGCGCGACTGGTCTGTTCCGGCCGCAACGAGGCTGCTGGCGCCCGGCTGGTTGCCGAATTGCGCGAACTGGGCGCGGAGGCCGAGTTCGTGCGTGCCGAGGTCAGCAGCGAAGACCAGGTCCGCCATCTTGTCGACCAAACGGTGGCCCGTTTCGGGCGGCTCGATGTGGCGGTGAACAGCGCGGGTACGGAGGGGACGCCAGGATCGATCGTCCACCAGACCGTTGAATCCTATTCCGCGACGTTCGATGCGAACGTGCTGGGAACGTTCCTGAGCATGAAGCACGAACTGCGCGTCATGCTCGCGCAGGAACATGGCGTCATCGTCAATCTCTCGTCCACGATGGGAAGCCGCGGCAATCCGCAGAATCCGATCTATGTAGCGAGTAAGCACGCGATCGAAGGCCTCACCAAGTCGGCAGCGCTTGACGCGGCGCGAGCCAATGTTCGCGTGAATGCCGTCGCACCGGGGCCGATCGACACCGGCATGCTGGATCGCATTGCAGGCGGCGCAGCGAAGGTCGCGGCAGTCGCGGCGGGCATTCCGGCGGGACGTATTGGCACGCCCGAGGAAGTGGCTGACGCGATCGTGTTTTTGGCATCGGACCGCTCCCGCTACATCTCGGGACAGATCCTGGCGGTGAATGGCGGGAAGACGGCTATGTAGAAAAAAGGGGCTCTGGGAGGATGATTGGGGTTGTCGTTCTCTGGCAGGACGCACCCCTCGTCCTCAATGAACAAATCCGCCCTTTACGAACCTGACTGGTTCCTCATCCATTCGCAGTACCAACCCCGTGAGACCGTTGGCGGCCGGCGCGCCACGGGGTGCCTCGATGGAGCGCCCGGTCCGGCAAACCATATCCGCATCCGACCACCCTCTTACCCCCGGCGCACCACGCGCCCGCAGCCACCCATCGCGGTCGGCCAGCAACTCCGTCCCACCCAGCCCATCGACCGGCACGCCGGCAATCCGCGCAAACACCTCCCACGCATGCGCAGATGCCGCGACGCAGTTGGCCCGAAAGCGCGGGACGCCGGCAGGCAAGGTGCCATCGCGCGTCAGCAGCAAGGTCTGGAACCGTGGATCCAGCATCGGCAGCGAACCGATATCTCCATCAAACGCGACCACACGCACGCGCTGCCTAACAGACCACTGCGCAAGCGAACGTGGCGACAAGTCATCACCGCATCGCACGGGCGTATCCGGCAATCGCAGGGCGATCGGCCAACTGCCGTTGGCGACGACGCCGCTGCCTGCGGCCAGCGCCTTCATGTAGTCCAGTACCGCCCATGTGTCTGCATCGTTCAGCGCATGGCCAAACGCGGGCATGGTGACCTCGCCCTGCGCATTGCGCATGCCATCCACGACATGCCAGAACAACTCGCCATCCGCACGTCGCGCGAGCAGCGGGCTGACCAGCGTAGGCGGCCAGCGCTGCAGTGAAGCCGCCAGCGGTCCTTCCCCGCGGCCATCCTCGCCATGGCAGGACGCGCAGTGCTGCGCATAAACCTTCGCACCGCGTGCGACGGCATCGACGGAGAACCCTGTGGGGCTGGCGTGGAAACTTGTCGGCACCGCAGCCCTGAACAGCAGCGACGGCGATGGCCAGGGCGCAAGGACGAGCGCCAGGCCGGCGATAGCAAGCAAGACACCGCGGCAACGGCGCCACGCCATGGCCATGGCGACCAACACCAGTGCCACGACCACCGCACCGACCGACCAGGCGAGATGCCGTGCCAGGCCAAGGTCGATCAGCAGCGTTTCCCCGGCAATGCGCCGCGCCCACGGCCAGGCGGGCTGGCCGTGGGCATCACCGGTCAGGCCGAGCGCATGCCAGAGTCGCAGCAGCGCAAGCTGGGCATCCTGGAACAGGACAAGCAGGGTATTGAGCCACGCCTGCACAGGCAGGCCGTTCATGGGCGCATCGCCCCATCAACCCGGGACATTCTCACCAGCTCGCTTCCAGTCCAAGGTGGCGCAACGCTTCGTGACGCAGCTCTGTCAGGCGCGGATCCCCGCGATGCCGCGGATAGGGCAGGTCCACGGTCAGTTCGGCGCGGATCTTCGCTGGCCGGTCACTGAAGATGATCACCCGCTGCGCCAGGAACAAGGCCTCCTCCACGTCGTGCGTGACTAGCAGCGCCGAAAAGCCCGAGCGTTGCCACAGCTCGACGAGATCGCTCTGCATGGCCAGGCGCGTGAGCGAGTCGAGCTTGCCAAGCGGTTCGTCCAGCACGAGCAGACGCGGGTCGTTGACCAGCGCGCGCGCCAGCGCCACGCGCTGCGCCATGCCGCCCGAAAGCTGGTGCGGAAAAGCGCGCTCGAACGATTCCAGGCCCACGCGCTTGAGCGCCGCATCGACGCGATGCCGCTCCTGCCGGACGATGCCGCGCGCCTGCAGCCCCAGTGCGACGTTGTCCCACACGCGCCGCCACGGGTACAGGGTCGGATCCTGGAACACGACGATGCGCGACGGGTCGGGCTCGGTGATCGGCGCGCCGTCCTGGAGCAGTTCGCCGGAGACCGGCGTGTCCAGTCCGGCGACCAGGCGCAGCAGCGTGGACTTGCCGCAACCGCTGGGGCCAAGCAGCGCGACGAACTCCCCGGGGGCGACAGTCAGGTCGACGCCATCCAGCACTTGCAGGCGGCTGTCGCCGCTGCCGAACCAGTGGCTGACCTGGCGGATATCGATGTGTGCGCCAGCGGCTGAAGCTTGGGAGTGCCCCCTTGCGGAGGGAGGACGTTCCGCGATGGCTACCATTTGACGGTTCCTTTCTGCCACGACAGCGCGCGATCGCGCACGGTGAACAGCAGCGTGATGACGCCGGAGAAGAGTAGCGCCATCACGATCAGCGCCGCATACATGTTGACGTACGAGGCCCAGCCCTGTGCCCAGGTCAGGTACCAGCCGAGGCCCGATTTCACGCCCATCATCTCGGCGGTCACGAGCACGGAGAACGAAGCCCCCAGGCCCATGAACAGGCCGACGAACACCTGCGGCAACGCCGCCGGAATCGCCACGCGCAGCACCAGGAACCAGCCCGACGCCCCCATCGTGCGCGCGACGTCATAGTAGCTCTTGTTGACGCTGGCCACGCCCGACCAGGTCAGCACAGCGACCGGAAAAGCCGTGGCCAGGGCGATCAGGAACACCGCGGCGGAATAGCTCGACGGGAAGAAGTAGAACGTCAGCGGCAGCAGGGCGGTGGAGGGCAGCGGGCCCAGCACGCGCAGCACCGGATGTACCCAGTAGCCGATGCGCCGCGACCAGCCGATCGACACGCCGACCAGGAATCCGGCGATGCCGCCATAGGCCACGCCGAGACCGAGCAGCCTGAGCGTGTTGAACGCGCTGTCGCCAAGCCGGGGCCAGTCATCGGCAAAGACTTCGATCAGCGCCTGCGGCGGCGCGAAAAACGGCGTCGGCAGGGTCGCGGTCTTCGCCGTCAGGATCTCCCACGCGGACAGCACCAGGGCCAGTGCGACCAGCCACGGTCCGCCAGCGTGCAGTTTGCCCAACGTGCCGCGTGGCAGCGGTGCGCGCGTGCCGGCGAGCGCGAACGCGGCCAGCACGGTTGCCGCCGCGATGCCGGCGATGCCCAGTTCCTCGGTATAGGCCCAGTCGGAGAAGCCCGCCACCTTGTTGGGCCAGCGCCATGTGATGGCGCCGAACGCCGCCCACGCAGCGGCTGCGGCGACGCCTGCCGGCCAGGGGCGCCAGGCATCCGGTGCCGGTGTCGCGTGGGTGCCGGCGCCGCGCGCCAGTGCCGGATCGAGTGCGGATTGGCTTGTGGTCATCGCATTACCCCAGGACATTGGCGTAGACATGCTGCGCCAGGCGTCTGGCATCGGTGTTCTTCTTGAGTACGCCGATGCGGCGGAAATCGTCGGCGTAGAAGGCGATCTCTTCCTGCAGGTCCACGCCAGTCGGATGGTGCGTATAGGTCAGCGTGGCGTAGAGCTTGCGCAGGTCATCAAGGTTGATCTTCGGCGAATACTTCGCAAAGACCCTGGCGGCCTCGTTCGGGTTCTCGTTGACGAACTCGGTTGCCTGCACCATCGCGCGCGCCAGCGACGCCGCCGCGGGGCGATCATTGCGCACCAGCTCGCCGCGCGCGCCGACCACGCAGCAGACCTTGCGCGCGTACTCGCCGGTCAGGTTGGTGGCCAGCTCGACGTAGGCGCCGTTGGTGCGCTTCTCCAGCAGGTAGAGGTTGGGATCGCCGTCGGCAATGGCCTGGATCTCGCCCTTGTCCACCGCCACGCCGAGCAGGTCGGCCGGGTACTGGCGCCAGGTGATGTCCTTGTCCGGGTCAATGCCGTGCTTGGCCAGCAGGATGGTGAAGAAGTGCTTGCCCGGCGCGGCCAGGTCGCTCACGCCGACGGTCTTGCCCTTGAGTTGCTGCAGGCTGTTCACGCCCGCCGCCTTCGATCCGACCAGCCGCACGCAGCCGCCGTGCGAACTGCCGATGATCTTGACGTCGAAGCCGGCTTCCAGCGGCTTGAGCCAGCGATGGATCATGCCGATCGCGGCATCGGCCTTGCCTGTCGCAATCGATTCGAGCAGCTGGTCGGTGGAGCCGCTGTAGTTCACCAGCTCCACCTGCAGCCCGTTCTTCTCGAAGAAGCCGCGCTCCTGCGCCACCACGACCGGCGTCAGGCAGAACGAGTTCTGGTTCCAGGCAAAGGTCAGCTTGCGCGGCGCGGACCAGGCCTGACGGCCAAGGATCAATGCCGGCGCGGCGATAGCGGCGGCGCCTGCTGCGCGCAGCACGCTACGCCGGCGCGCGTTGTGATCGGTCGCGCTGGCAAGCGCGTCGGCCGGTTCAGTATGGCTCATGGGTTCTCCCCGTTCCTGTTGAGATCGGATGTCAGGCGGCCTTGCGCGTCGCCTGTTGTGCCGCATCGCGCTGCGCAACCAGTTCGCGCACACGCGGAATCAGTTCGCGACCGTAGTCGGCCACGTCTTCGAGCGGATCGAAGCCGCGCAGCAGGAAGGTGGTCACGCCCAGGTCGTAGTACTGCAGCAGTGCATCGGCCACCTGTCCCGGCGTACCGACAAGGCCCGTGGAGTTGGAGCGGCCGCCGGTCTCGCGCGCAATCGCGGTCCACAGGCGCTGGTCGACACGGTCGCCCTGTCCGGCTGCGGCGAGCAGGCGGCGCGCGCCTTCGCTCTGCTGCGGGCCGCCGCGGCTGTAGCCCTGCTGCACGCGCAACGCGCGGGTGCGTTCCAGGATGCTGTCGGCGCGGGCCCATGCCTTCTCCTCGGTCTCGGCAAGCACCGGGCGGAACGACACCGAGAAGCGCACCTCGCGGCCATGCTGCGCGGCCTCGGCGCGCACGCGCTGGGTCAGATCGCGCACCTGGTCGAGCGATTCACCCCACAGCGCGTACACGTCGGCGTGCTTGCCCGCGACCTGCAGCGCGGCTTCGGACGCACCGCCGAAGTAGATCGGCACATGCGGCTTCTGCGCCGGCTTGACTTCGGAGAAACCATTGCTGAAGCGGTAGTACTTGCCTTCGTGGTCGAACGGCTTGTCCTCGGTCCAGATGCGTCGCAGGATGTCCAGGTACTCGTCGGTGCGCGCGTAGCGGTCGTCGTGGTTCAGGTAATCGCCATCGCGCTTCTGCTCGTCGTCGGAGCCGCCCGAGATGAAATGCACGCCGAGCCGGCCGCCGCTGAACTGGTCGAGCGTGGCGATCTGGCGCGCAGCCAGCGTCGGCGCGGTGAAGCCGGGGCGGTGGGCCAGCATGAAGTGGATGCGCTCGGTCACCGTGGCCGCATAGGAGATCGTCAGCGTGGCGGAAGGACCGGTGGAGTGGTGCGGCACCAGGATGCGGTCGAAGCCGGCCTGCTCGTGGGCCTGCGCAAAGGCGCGGACGTAGTCGCGATCGATCACCGGTCCCGTGGGGCGGTGGATCTCCGACTGTTTCTGGCTCTGGATCATGCCGATGATATCGACGCTCATGCGTGGTTCTCCTGACTGGAAGGGCGCAACGGTGCGCTTGCGCGGAAGACGCAAGGCGAGATGCGGAAGAGGAAGCGGGAAACGAGAAATGGCAAAGGAACTGAGCCACAAGGTACGCCCGATCCCCGCGAGACCGAACGAATAAAAACGACGGACCATATGCAGGATGCGTCGTTCTCGCCGCCGCCAGGCGCCGGTACGCTATGCGGCATTCGCCAGCGGCGTGCGTTCGCGCGCCGCGCCTTGCCAGGAATCCACCATGTCCCTGTCTTCCCTGCGCCGGCTGCCGAGCCGCGAACCGCTACTCGCCGATGTGCTCGCCCAGCTGACGCCGCGCCTTGCGGCCACCGCAGCGCAGCACGATGCCGATGCGAGCTTCCCGCACGAGAACTTCGCGCTGCTGCACCAGTACGGCCTGATCGCACAGGTCGTGCCGCTCAGTCACGGTGGCGGCGGTGCCGGCCTGGCCGAAGCGCGCCGCATCATCGCTGCGGTCGCCGGCGGCGATCCCGCGACGGCGCTTGTGCTGACCATGACTTACCTGCAGCACCGCGCCATCGGCCGCGCAGAGGCGCACTGGTCCGAGCCGCTGCGCAAGCAGGTGTTTGCGAGTGCCGTCGAGGACGGTGCACTGATCAATTCGCTGCGCGTGGAGCCGGACCTGGGTTCGCCCGCACGCGGCGGCTTGCCCGCGACGGTCGCCACGCGCGTGGCCAATGGCTGGCGACTGAGCGGACGCAAGCTCTACAGCACCGGCATTCCCGCCTTGCGCTGGCTCTCGGTCTGGGCTCGCACCGACGAGCCGCGGCCGCGCGTGGGCGTGTTCGTGGTGCCGCGGCCCGTGGCCGGCGCTGCGGGTATCCGTGTCGTGGAAAACTGGAACCACATGGGCTTGCGCGCGTCGGGCAGCCACGAGACCGTACTCGATAATGTCTGGATTCCGCCGGAGAACGCCGTCGATATCCGTGAGCCATCCGCGTGGGCGCCTGCGGGTGCCAGCCAGGCCGACGTGGACGCCAACGCCGACCAGCAAGCCTGGATGGTGGTGCTGCTCGGCAGCCTCTATGACGCCGTGGCGCGCGCGGGCTTCGACTGGGTTCGCGGCTTTGTGCGGGAGCGCGCACCCGGCAGCCTTGGCGCACCGTTGGCGACGCTGCCACGCGTGCAGGAGGCAATCGGCGAGATCGCGGCGCTGCTGCACGCCAACCAGGCGCTGCTCGACGATGCCGCCGCGCGCACCGACGCCGGCACGCCGCCGACACCGACCGACAGCGGGCTGATAAAGTTCACGGTCACGAGCCAGGCGATCCGCGCGGTGGAACTGGCGCTGCAGCTTTCAGGCAACCACGGCCTGAGCCGCAACAACCCGCTGGAACGCCATTACCGCGACGTGCTGTGCAGCCGCATCCATACGCCGCAGAACGACTCGATCCTGGTGGCGGCGGGGCGCGTGGCGCTGATGCAATGAAAAGCAAAATGGTAAAGGAGCCCGTCAGGCAACCTTGAAGGCGTTCTCAGATACAGGAGACAGTTGTGAGCGAATCCCCCACCGCCAGCCGCGCTTCGCTCGCGCCGCTGCGCGAGTTCATCACCGGCCTGGCGGCACTGCTGGACCAGCAGCCCGACGAGCCGCGCATCCTGCGTGAAGGCGGCGCGTTGCTGGCCGCGCTGGTCGCGCGCGACGACTGGCTGCCCGATGCCTTCGCGCAGCCGCACCCCGAGTACTACCAGCAGATGCTGCTGCACTGCGATTCGGCCGAGCGCTTTTCCATCGTCAGCTTTGTCTGGGGACCGGGCCAGCGCACGCCGATCCACGACCACACGGTGTGGGGCCTGATCGGCATGCTGCGCGGCGCCGAATATTCGCAGCCGTTCGTGATCGATGCCGCCGGGCGACCCGTGGCGCATGGCGAGCCGACGCGGCTGGAGCCGGGACAGGTGGAAGCGGTATCGCCGACAGTGGGTGATATCCATCGCGTGCACAACGCCTATGACGACCGCGTCTCGATCAGCATCCACGTGTACGGTGCCAACATCGGCGGCGTGTGTCGCAGCGTTTATCCCGAGGCCGGTGAGCGCAAGCCGTTCATCTCCGGCTACTCCAACCCCTGCCTGCCCAATCCGTGGGACCGCTCGAAGGATTCCGCCGCATCATGACCGCTTCCGCTGAACAATTTCCGCTGATCACCCCGCAGGCCGTGCGCCAGGCGCTGCTCGACCGCAAGGAAATCGCGCTGCTCGATGTGCGCGAGGAAGACCCGTTTGCCCAGTCGCATCCGCTGTGGGCCGCAAATTTCCCGCTATCGAAGCTGGAACTGGAAGCATGGCCGCGCATTCCGCGGCGCGACACGCACATCGTGGTCTATGGCGAGCACGATGGCAACGACCTCGCGCCGCGCGCCGCAAGCGTGCTGCGCAAGCTCGGCTACACGGACGTGAACCTGCTCGACGGCGGTCTCGGTGCGTGGATTGCCGCCGGCGGCGAAGTGTTCCGCGACGTCAACGTGCCGAGCAAGTCGTTCGGGGAAGTGGTCGAGGCCAGGCGCCACACGCCGTCGCTGGGCGCGCCGGAGGTCAAGGCACTGATCGACAGCGGCGCCGACGTGGTCGTGGTCGACGCACGCCGCTTCGACGAGTACCAGACCATGAGCATCCCCACGGCCACGAGCGTGCCGGGTGCCGAATTGGTGTTGCGCGTGCGCGAACTGGCGCCGAACCCGTCGACGCAAGTCATCGTCAACTGCGCGGGCCGCACGCGCAGCATCATCGGCACGCAGTCGCTGATCAATGCCGGCCTGCCGAACCCGGTGGCAGCGCTGCGCAACGGCACCATCGGCTGGACGCTTGCCGGGCAAACGCTTGACCACGGTGCCAGCCGGCGTGCGCCGCTGGACATCGGCGAGGCCAATCGCGAGAAGGCTCGCCAGGGCGCACGCGATATCGCAGCGCGCGCCGGGGTGCGGCGCGTCGCCCACGCGGCACTGGCATCGCTGGAGGCGCCGGGACGCACGCTCTACCGGTTCGATGTGAGGACACCCGAGGAATACGCCGGTGGCCACCTGCCCGGCTTTATCAACGCACCAGGCGGGCAGCTCGTGCAGGAGACCGACCACAGCGCGCCGGTACGCGGCGCGCGCATCGTGCTGGCCGACGATGACGGCGTGCGCGCGGACATGAGCGCGTCATGGCTCGCGCAGATGGGCTGGGACGTATCGGTGGTGGGGCCTGTCGACGCGGCGCTGCGCAGCGAGACCGGCGTGCCGCGCCTGCCCGCGCCCGACGCCGCGCCGGTCGAAGCCGTGTCGCCGGCAACGCTGGGCGCGTGGCTGCAAGCGCAGGATGGACAGACGGTCGTGCTGGACTTCACCAGCAGTGCCAACTATGTGAAGCGCCACATCCCCGGTGCATGGTTCGTCATTCGCGCACAGCTTGCCCTGGCGTTGACGGGCATTCCCGTGGCACGCCGCTACGTGCTGACCTGCGGCACCAGCCAGCTGGCGCGCTTCGCCGCCGAGGACCTGCGCGCGCTGACCGAGGCCGAGGTCTATGTGCTCGAAGGCGGCACGCTCGCCTGGCTGGCTGCCGGCTTGCCGGTGGAAAGCGGCGAAACCCATCTGGCCGTGCCGCGCACGGACCGCTATCGTCGTCCGTATGAGGGCACCGACAATGCGGCCGCCGCGATGCAGGCCTACCTCGACTGGGAGTACGGCCTGATCGCCCAGTTGGACCGTGACGGCACGCACTTTTTCAACGTCGCCTGAAGCGGGGCGGCGGCGCTGGGGCCGGCCCCCCGTGCCGCCGCGCTGGATCCATGGATGGGAGTCCCCATTCGTGAGCAGCAGGAACTAATGAAGGTCTTGGTCGGAAATGCTGGCGCCTAATTTCCTGATTACACTGCCTTGGCTCTCAATGGACCGCGCAGGTCCTTGAATAGGAAAGGAGGCAGGCCGTGCTGGAAGGATTCAAGGGGTTCGAACATCGCCACGTGCAATGCGGGGACGTTGGCATCCATGCCGTCGTTGGCGGGCAGGGCCCGGCGCTGCTGCTATTGCATGGCCATCCGCAGACCTATGTGATCTGGCATAAGGTCGCGGCGTCGCTGGCGCGCCATTTCACGGTGGTGGCGGCGGACCTGCGTGGCTACGGGGACAGCGACAAGCCTGCCGGTCTGCCCGACCACGTGAACTACAGCAAGCGCGCGATGGCGCGCGATCAGGTCGAACTGATGTCCGCACTCGGCTTCGAGCGTTTTCGCGTCATGGCGCATGATCGCGGCGCGCGCGTGGCGCACCGCATGGCGCTGGATCACGGCGAACGCGTCGAACGTCTTGTCACGCTCGATATTGCGCCCACGCTGGCGATGTACGAGCAGACCAGCCTCGCCTTTGCCACGGCGTACTGGCACTGGTTCTTCCTGATCCGGCCTGCGCCGTTTCCGGAAACGCTGATCGAGGCGGACCCGGCGCTCTACCTGCGCAGCACCATGGGGGCGCGCAGTGCTGGGTTGGCGCCTTTTACTGACGCTGCGATGGCCGAGTACCTGCGCTGCCTGCAAATGCCCGGTGCCGCGCATGGGCTGTGCGAGGACTATCGTGCGAGTGCGGGTATCGATCTGGAGCATGATCGTGCCGACTTGGCCGCTGGACGCGTGGTGGAGTGCGAAATGCTGGCGTTGTGGGGGGAGCAGGGCGCCGTGGGCCAATGCTTCCGCCCGCTTGAGGAATGGCGCAAGGTGGCGCGGCGCGTCAATGGACATGGCTTGCCGTGCGGGCATTACATTGCTGAGGAGGCGCCGGAGTTGCTGTTGGAGCGTGTGTTGGCGTTTTTGCAGGGATGATTTTGGGGATTTGAATCGGTTCTCGTGCTTGGCTGACGCTGCTGTTTTTCCGGCGTAGCCGGCGACTCACGTTCTTGTCCGAGCGACAAGAAGGTAAGCAAAGAAACGCGTCGCTTGCCCTAACGGGCGGATATCTCCGTGGCCCGACACTGCCAGCGCTATCGCATCATCGCCTTCGGCTGCTACGCGTCGCTCAAATCGGGTAGTCAGCGGCGTCAACGGCGCGGGCGCCGCTGCTTCCCTCCTTTCGGTTTTTACTGAGTGCGCGCAGCGCCGCCGTAAGCGTCCTACCGAAATGAGCGCCGCAGATTCGTCGCTTTAGACGAATCACCCGCCTGAACCGCTTCGCGATACTCGTCGGCACCCTTTGCTCCTGTTCCGATGCCCCATGACGCCTGCCGCCCTGACGCCATTCGAAGCCACCGATATCCGCACCCTGATCGATGAACAGGCCGTCAGGCGCGGCAATCACCCGTTCCTGGTGTGGGAGCCCTTCGATGGCGAAGGCGCGACGTGGTCCTACGCGCGGTTCGGCAACACGGTCCGGCGCTTCGCCGCCGGCTTGCAGGCGCGCGGCGTGCAACCCGGCGCGCGCGTGCTGGTGCACTTGGACAATTGCCCGGAATCGGTCATCGCCTGGCTCGGCTGCGCGTATGCCGGCGCCGTGCCCGTGACCACCAACACGCGTTCCAGCGCGGACGAGCTGGCCTTCTTCGCCAGCCACAGCGGCGCCGTGGCCGGCATCACCCAACCGCGGTTTGCGGCAATGGTTCGCCAGGCGGCCCCTGCATTGGCGTGGGTGGCGGTCACCGCGACCGACAACGGCGCGGCGCCGGAAGCCAATGTGGCCGGCTTCATGCCATTCACCACCATCGACGCCGATCCCGATACGCTGGCCCAGCGCCCGCATGATCCGATGGCGCCGTTCGGCATCCAGTACACCTCGGGCACCACGTCGCGACCCAAAGCCGTGCTGTGGAGCCATGCCAACGCGCTGTGGGGCGCGCAGCTGTGCGCGCGGCATGAAGATCTGCGCGCGGACGATGTCCATCTCGTGCACCTGCCGCTGTTCCATACGAACGCGCAAGTGTATTCGGTGGCAGCGTCGCTGTGGGTGGGCGCCACCGTGGTGCTGCTGCCGAAGTTCTCGGTATCGCGCTTCTGGCCGGTGTCGCTGCGGCATGGCTGCACCTGGACCTCGATGGTCCCGTTCTGCGTCCGCGCGCTGATGGGCCAGCCCCGGCCCGAGCGGCACAGCTACCGCCACTGGGGCAGCGGCGTGTGCGAGCCGCCCACCGACGCCCACTTCGGCGTAAAGACCATCGGCTGGTGGGGCATGACCGAAACCATCTCGCACGGCACCGTCGGCTCGCCGCATCGCGCCAATACGCCGATGTCGATGGGACGGCCGTCGCCGGGCTATGAGATTCATGTGCTCGATGAGCACGGCCAGCCGGTCGCGCCGGGCGAAACCGGAGACCTCTACGTGCGCGGCCAGCGCGGCGTATCGCTGTTCCTCGAGTACTTCAATGATGCCGCCGCCACGGCAGCGGCGTTTCGCGCCGATGGCCTGTTTATCACCGGCGACCGCGTCCGGCTCGGCGAGGACGGCGCGCTTTACTTCGCCGACCGCGCCAAGGACATGCTGAAGGTCGGTGGCGAGAACGTAGCGGCGTCGGAGATCGAGCGCGTGATCGCCCTGGTGCCCGGCGTGGCCGAAGTTGCCGTGGTGGCAAAGAAGCACCCGATGCTCGATCAAGTGCCGGTGGCCTTCGTCATTCCAGCCCGGGGAGCCGGCGCAGACCTGCCGTCGCGCATCCTGGCCGCGTGCACGGCACAGCTTGCCGACTTCAAACGGCCGCACGAGGTGAGGCTGGTGGATAGCCTGCCGCGCGCCACGCTTGAGAAAGTCGCCAAGGCGCAACTGCGAGCGATGCTGATGCAGGCGTAGCGCCGAAAGCATGGCCGTCGCAGCCGCGAGGCAGAATACAAGTGGGGGCTACTTTTTTCCACGTTGGGGGGCGCATAAGGAAATCACGATGCCCGCTGGCATCGCCAATCGAATATTGCGCGGTTGTGGCGCCTGAGTATCGCGCCTGAATACTGGCTTGCCCCCAATAAAAACCAAGCCCCCGCAGAGGGGGGCTTGGAGAGGCGCGACCTTGATCTCGGGTTGGCGAATTACGAACCATCCGTGAACATATCCCGTTTGTCCGTGACTTTGGCACCGTCGGTGAACACATCCCTCCTGTCAGTGATTGCTCTACTTCCATCCGTGAATGGGTCCCGCGACCCCATTACGCTCGAGCCATCCGTGTAAACGTCCCGAGTCCCGGTGCCGGCATACGCAGCACCCGCGCCCAACGCTGCACTTGCCGCCGCAAGCAACAAAGCTGTTTTTAGCATTCTTCCACCTCCTTGTCGGTGGTTACGGGTTCCTCCCCGGAAAAAATTACATTCACTATAGGTTTGTGCGCTGCAGCTTGAAATGGCGGTCTTATACAGTTTTTTTATATTAAATATAATCGCGTGAAATATCATTTGTAATGAATTACTTAAATGTCGTATGACATGGTGCTGTCCGGGCGGCAAAACGAGCGTTATGGGTATTTTCACCAGCGTGGCTTCAGACCGCATTGGCAGCAGGAGGGACTATGGTTTCGGGAAAACCTGTCGGAGCTGGAATCGGTGTCGGGCAGCCGAGGTGAAAAGCCTCACTGCGGGCGCTCGGGCTTGGTCCGTGCCTGCGCCAAAGCGTTGATTTAGCCTTACGCGGCTCTTTCCGGACGGCGATCACATTGATCGGTGCTTAGCGCATCCTAAGCAATACGTCACGGCATGGAAAATGACATCTCGTGTTATTTCCATGAAATTCAGGCATGTATCCAAGTCGCTTCCGGTAGCCGGCAGCGAAAGATTGCGTCATTACGCCGATCTTCTCCGCCGGCAACTGACTCTCGTGTCAATGGCGCAAGTTTACCGCCAGGATAGTCTGTCCCCTGGCGTAATTCGCCTCGTCCGATGCCGTTCCCGATGACCTGTCGCGACGGGTTAACCCGGATACTTGTCGCTGATCCCCGGCGCCTAAGATCGGTTCCAATAGAGAACCATGGTTCGCTATCAGAACAAATGGCGGGTTTGCCGATTTGCCAGATCAGCACCCCTTGCCGATTTCCAAAGTCAAACGGAGACAACCCGTGCCCCAGTCCAACCCTGCGAAGGGCGGCGTCATCGACGTCCAGGCCCTGATCGACGAGCGGCCATTCACCGGCTACCAATGGCTGATCCTGATCCTGTGCTTCCTGATCGTTGCCGTCGACGGCTTTGATACAGCGGCCATCGGCTATATCGCCCCGGCACTGGTGCAGGACTGGGGCATCCAGAAATCCGAGCTGGGCCCTGTCATGAGCGCGGCGCTGTTCGGCCTGGCCTTTGGCGCCATCTTTGCCGGCCCGCTGGCCGATCGCGTCGGCCGCAAGCGCGTGCTGGTGCTGTCCGTCTTCTTTTTCGGCGTGTGTAGCCTGGCCACGGCCTTTGCGCCAAGCCTGGGCTGGCTGACCACGCTGCGTTTCCTGACCGGCCTGGGCCTGGGCGCCGCCATGCCCAACGCGGTGACGCTGACGTCCGAGTTCGCGCCGCAGCGCCGCCGTGCCGTACTGGTGAACACCATGTTCTGCGGCTTTCCGCTCGGCTCGGCGGTGGGCGGCTTCGTCGCGGCGGCCATGATCCCGAACTATGGCTGGCACAGCGTGCTTGTGCTGGGCGGCGTGCTGCCGGTCGTGCTGGCCGTGCTGCTGGTGCTGCTGCTGCCGGAGTCGGTGCGCTACATGGTGCTGCGCAACTACCCGGCCGGACAGATCGGCAAGGTGTTGCAGCGCGTGACCGGTGCCGGCGCGGCGGCCGCAAGCTATGTCATCGGCGAGCAGGCGCCCGCGACGCGCTCGGCCATCGGCACGGTGCTGTCGCCGGGCTACCGCCTGGGCTCGGCCATGATGTGGGCCACGTACTTCATGGGCCTGGTGATCTTCTACCTGCTGACCAGCTGGATGCCCACGCTGATGAAGGACGCGGGCTTCTCGATCCAGCGCGCCTCGTTCCTGACCGCGCTGTTCCCGCTGGGCGGCGGCATCGGCACCATCGCCGCGGGCTGGTTCATGGATCGCTTCAACCCGAACAAGGTGATTGCGCTGACCTATGCCATCACCGGCGCGCTGATCTACGCCGTCGGGCAGGGCACCGGCAGCCAGGTGCTGCTGGGCGTGCTGATCTTCCTGGCGGGTACCGCGATGAACGGCGCGCAGTCGTCAATGCCGTCGCTGGCGGCGGCCTTCTACCCGACGCAGGGCCGTGCCACCGGCGTGGCATGGATGCTCGGCATCGGCCGCTTCGGCGGCATTACCGGCGCGCTGCTCGGCGCCGAACTGCTGCGCCTGCAGCTTGGCTTCGACACGATCTTCACGCTGCTGGCCGTGCCGGCCTTCCTGGCCGCCGTGGCGCTGATGGTGAAGCACTTCGGCGGCAGCCCCGCGCCGGCAGGCGAGCAGGGCGGCCGGCCCATGGCCGCTCACTGAGCCGGCTGGCCGCGCCGGGGAGCATCGGGATGCGCCGCCGCCCGGATGCAGTCGGCCAGTGCCTCGGCCATCGGCGTCAGGGTGCGGTCCTTGTGCCGCAGCAGGCCGACCGGCTCCTCGGTGCCGAGGGTATCGATCGGCAGTGCCACCAGCCCGCCCGCGTCCATGGCGCGGCGCGTGGCCGACATCGGAGCCGCCCAGACGCAATCGCTCTGTTCGGCCAGCAGGCGCCCCAGATAGGCGTCGGAAGTCTCCACGCAGCCATCCGGCAGCCGCAGGCCGTGGCGCGCCAGCAGGCTTTCGGTGTTGTGCCGCGGAATCGAGCCCGTGGCGGCAATCACCAGCGGCCACGCCAGGCAATCGAGCAATGTGGGGCGCGTGGTCCTGGCCAGCGCATGCCCGGGACGCACCGCCAGCACCAGGGAATCGGGCCCCAGCGACTCGAACCACAAGCTTTCCATCGCGACCGGATCATCCATGCGGCCGATCACCAGGTCGAGCACGTCGGCCTTGAGCTGGTCGATCAGGTTGCGGTTCATGCCGGTCCGCACGTCCAGGCCGACCTCGGGATACGTGGCGCGAAAGCGCAGCAAGGCATCGGTCAATACCGCCGGCACCACGCTCGGCAGTGCACCGAGCCGTATCCGTTCATGCGTCAGCGCGGTTTCCCCCGTGACGCTGCCGGCGGCGGCATCGATATCGGCCAGGATGCGCAGTGCATGCTGCAGGAAGCGCGTGCCCGCCGCGGTCAGTTCGGTGCCCGCGCGCTGCCGCACCAGCAGCCGCGTGCCGGCCAGTTCCTCCAGCTCGCTCAGCGTCTTGGAAACGGCCGGCTGGGTCAGGCCAAGCCGGTCCGCCGCGCGCCCGAGGTGCTGGGTTTGCGATACCGCCACGAAGCAATAGAGATGCCGCAGCCGCACGCGGTTGCGGAAGACATCCTGCGCGGCCTGCTCCTGTCGTTCCATATCGAAAATTCATCCTAATCCGGTAATAACTCAATTTACATGACTTTGTGTGTCACCTAAAGTCATTCCACCGCTAAAACACGGAGACGAAGCATGCCCCGCCTCGCCCAGTACCGTCGCCCCTATTGGGACACCCAGCCTGAATACCGTTTTGACCCTTATGCATCGACCGTGCTGCGCTCACCCACGCAGCCGTTGGTGCGGATTCCGCAGTCTCTCTCGGAAGTCACGGGTCCCACCTTCGGCGCAGAGTTCGTGCGTGCCGGCGACAACGACCTGACCATCGGCAATGGCGGCGAGCCCCTCGGCGAGCGCATTCTGGTCACTGGCCGCGTGCTGGACGAGAACGGCCGCCCGGTGCCGAACGCGCTGATCGAGGTCTGGCAAGCCAACGCTGCGGGCCGCTACACGCACAAGCGCGACCAGCACGATGCCCCGCTCGATCCGCACTTCTCCGGCGAAGGCCGCATGGTGACCGACGCCAACGGCCGCTACCAGTTCAAGACCATCAAGCCCGGTGCCTACCCATGGCGCAACCACCACAACGCCTGGCGGCCGCAGCATATCCACTTCTCCCTGTTCGGCAACGCCTACGCGACGCGGCTGGTCACGCAGATGTACTTCCCCGGCGACCCACTGCTGCCGTACGACCCGATCTACAACTGCGTTCCCGACGAGAAGGCGCGCGAACGCCTGATCGCCACCTTTGACTGGGAGACCACGCAGCCCGAGTACGCGCTGGGCTACCGTTTCGATATCGTGCTGCGTGGCCGCGATGCCACGCCGATGGAGTAAAAGCATGCTGTACGCCACCGCTTCGCAGACTGTCGGCCCTTATCTGCATATCGGCCTGACCGGCCTGAATTGCGCCGACCTCACCGCCGACGCGCCGGAACTGGCCGGCCAGCGCATCGTCATCGAAGGCCGCGTCATCGACGGCACCGGCGCGCCCGTGCCCGACGGCATGGTCGAGATCTGGCAGGCCAACCCGGCCGGCCGCTACCGCCATGCCGAAGACACGCGCGAACTGCCGCTGGTCGCGGGCTTCACCGGCTTCGGCCGCGTGCCGACCGCCGAGGATGGCTCGTTCCGCTTCGTCACCGTGAAGCCGGGCGTGGTGCCCGGCGCCGACGGCAAGCCGCAGGCGCCGCACATCATGGTGTCGGTGTTCATGCGCGGCCTGGTCAAGCACGTGGCCACACGGGTCTACTTTCCGGATGAGGCTGCCGCCAATGCTGCCGACGGCGTGCTGGCAATGGTGCCGGCCGAGCGGCGCGGCACGCTGATTGCCGCTGCGCAGGGCAATGGCGCGCTGCGTTGGGATGTGGTGCTGCAGGGGCCGGGCGAGACGGTGTTTTTCGACATCTGACGCTTCGCGCATAATCGTGCCGTCGCCAACGTCGTGACGGCACATCCACTACGCCCCCATGCCAAGCTCGTCCCGCCTTACCGATCCCATGTTCGGCAGCCCGGCCGTGCTGGAGATATTCTCCGATACCGGCACCGTGCGCGGCATGCTTGCCGTTGAAGCCGCGCTGGCCCGCGCCGAGTCGCGCTGCAATGTCATTCCCGTTTCCGCCGCGACGGTCATCTCCGAAGTCTGCACCGACGTCTCGGTCATCGACTTCGATGCACTTGCGCAAGCGGCCGTTGCCGCCGGCAACCTCGCCATTCCCTTCGTCAGGCAACTTACTGCCGCTGTCGCCGCGCGCGATGCCGAGGCCGCGCGTTTCGTCCACTGGGGCGCCACCAGCCAGGACATCATCGATACCGCACTCGTGCTTCAGCTTGGCGAAGCGATGCCGCACCTGCGGGCGGACCTGCTGGCGCTGGGCAATGGCTGCGCGGCGCTGGCCGCGTCGCATCGCGACACGCCCATGGTCGGCCGCACCTGGCTGCAGCACGCCTTGCCCGCGACGTTTGGCCTGAAGGCCGCGGGCTGGCTCGATGCGCTGCGTCGCGACCTGCGCCGTGTCGATGCCGCCCGAGTCCATGCCAGCGCGCTGCAATTTGGCGGCGCGGCCGGCACGCTCGCGAGCCTTGGCCGATCCGCGCCGGCCGTCGCCCGTGCGCTCGCCGGCGAACTGAAGCTCGAAGTGCCCTCGCTGCCATGGCACGCGCACCGTGACCGCCTGGTCGAGGTGGCTACCGCGCTCGGCTTGCTGACCGGCACGCTCGGCAAGATGGCGCGGGATATCTCGCTGCTGATGCAGACCGAGGTCGCCGAAGTGGCCGAGCCAGCCGGCCCGGGCCGTGGCGGCTCCAGCACCATGCCGCACAAGCGCAACCCGGTTGGCTGTGCCGCCGTGCTCACCGCGGCCGTGCGCGTGCCGCCGCTGGTGGCTACCATGCTGTCGGGCATGGTGCAGGAACACGAGCGCGCACTGGGAGGCTGGCAGGCCGAGTGGGATACGCTGCCGCAGATCGTCACGCTTGCAGCCGGCGCGCTGCGCCAGATGGGGGAGGTGGTGTCAGGCCTGCAGGTGGATACTGCGCGCATGCGCGCCAATCTCGACATGACGCATGGCCTGATCCTCGGCGAAGCGGCTATGCTCGAACTCGGCGGTCGAATCGGCCGGCTCGAAGCGCACCATGTGGTGGAGCAGGCGTCGCGTCTCGCGGTGGCGCAAGGCACCACGCTGCGCGAAGCACTGGCACGGACGCTCAGCGAACATCCCGCCCATGCGGGCCTGCTCGATGAGGCTACCCTCGACCGCCTCGCCGACCCGGCCAACTACGCCGGCCAGTCGGCGGCCTTTGCCGATGCCGCCGTGCAGGCCTGGCATGCGGCGCTTGCCAGGCGCCGCGCCAGTTGACCGGCACAATCTCACACAGGATTCCAGGAGATCGCATTGCCCTATCTCGACCACGCCGGCGCCCGGCTTTTCTACACGGTGGATGGCCCCGACAATGCGCCGGCCATCGTCTTCTCGAACTCGCTCGGCACGGACCACACCATGTGGCAGCCGCAGGCCGAGGCGCTGGCCGGACGCTTCCGCGTCGTGCGCTATGACACGCGCGGCCACGGACGCTCAACCGCGCCCGGCGATGCCTTCACCATGGATCAGCTTGGCGGCGATGTGCTTGCCATTCTGGATGCCCTCGGTATCGCGCAGGCTGCGTTCTGCGGTGTGTCGATGGGCGGCCTGACCGGCATGTGGCTGGGCGTGCATGCGCCCGAACGCTTTCCAAAGATCGTGCTGGCCAACACTGCCGCGAAGATCGGCAATGCCGAGGGCTGGAACACGCGCATCGACAGCGTGCTGCGCGACGGCATGGGCATCATGGTGGAGCCGTCGATCGAGCGCTGGTTCACCCCGGAGTTTGCCGCGGCCGCCAGTCGCGCACTGGACCCGCTGCGTGCCGTGCTGGCCGCACTCGATCCACGTGGCTATGCGGCCAACTGCGCCGCGGTGCGCGATGCCGATTTCCGCGAGGCCGTGCGCACGATCAGCGTGCCGGTGCTGGTGATCGCGGGCAGCCATGACCCTTCCACCACGGTGCAGGAGGGCCGCGACCTGACCGCCGCGATTCCCGATGCGCACTTCGTTGCACTGCCGGCCGCGCATATCTCCAACTTCGAACAGCCGGGCCGCTTCACCGCCGCATTGCTCGATTTCATCGTTGGCCGTCTGCCGGTCACCGACGATCACGCCCGCTACGAAGCCGGTCTTTCGGTGCGGCGCGACGTGCTGGGCAGCGTCCACGTCGACCGCTCGCTCGCGCGCCTGACGCCGGTGAACGAGGAGTTCCAGAACCTGATCACGCGCTACGCGTGGGGCGAGATCTGGACCCGCGAAGGCCTGCCGAGGCACACGCGCAGCCTGCTGACCATCGCGATGATGGTGGCGCTGAACCGCTCGGAAGAACTCAAGCTGCACCTGCGCGCCGCGGCCAATAACGGCGTGACGCGCGACGAGATTAAGGAAGTGCTGCTGCAGGCCGCGATTTACTGCGGCGTGCCGGCCGCCAACTCGGCATTCCACATGGCCGAGGAAGTCTTCGCCGCGATCGACGAGGCCAACCGCAGGCCGCAGGCCTGAGCTATCGCGTGGCGAACGCCGGCAGCCGGGCGCGCCCCGACTGCCGGAACCCGGTCGGCGTCTGCCCGACCTGCTTCGCGAAGAAGCGCGAGAAGTAAGCCGCATCGGCAAAGCCCAGCGACAACGCAATGTGCTTGACCTCCAGGTCGCTGAACAGCAGGTCGCGCTGCGCCTGCGCCAGCACCCGGGCGTGGATCATCTGCAGCGCCGACTGGCCCGCCATCTGCCTGCAGATGCGGTTGAGCTGCGTGGCCGTAATGCCGATGTCGTCAGCGTAGTCGCCAATCTCCCTTTGTTCGCGATAGCCGGACTCCAGCAATTGCTGGAACTGCTGGAAATGCCGCGCCGGCCGGCTGTTGCTGCGCGCGGCGGCCGGCGCCGAGGCATCGGCCAGCCGCGCAATGCTGATCAGCACCACGGTCAGCAGCGCTGACAGTGCGGCCCCACGCCACGCAGACACGCTTTCCATCTCGCCCCGGAACAGCCCCAGCGCATCGGCCAGTGCGCCGTCGCGCCGCACCGGTTCATGGAGCGGCCGCTCGAACAGCGCCAGGGTATCGGGCACGCCGGCCAGCAGCGTGTGCAGGTGGCTGTCCGTCATGGTCACGACGATGCCATCGGTATCGGGCCGGAACACGAAGCCGTGAATGTGCTGCGGCGGCACCATGACCAGCGAGCCGCTGCGCAGCGCCTCACGCCGCTCCTCCAGCAAGGCTTCCCCGCCACCGGCATGGATGTACAGAATTTGCAGGAAGCGCTCATGCCGGTGCGGTTGGATCTCCCAGCCGTGCAGCTTGCTGCGCTGCGCAATCGACTCGAAATGCAGCTGGTCCAGCAGCGGCTCCGACGAACTGGTGCCGTACAGCGAATAGGAGGGAACGGGCTTCACGACGGGATCCGTGTTTACCAGCAATGTTCGGATTGTCCTGTTCTTGGTTCGATCTGTCCATTCCGGAATGCCTGCCCGGCCGCTATCTTTCCTCCCATCAGAACAACGCATACGGAGACAAGCCATGCGCACCCAGGTTGCCATCATCGGCGCCGGCCCCGCCGGTCTTTTACTCGGGCAGTTGCTTGCGCGCTCGGGCATCGACAACGTCATCGTGGAGCAGCGCAGTCCGGCCTACGTGCTGGGTCGCATCCGCGCCGGCATCCTGGAAAGCGTGACGGTCGATGCACTGGAGCGAGCGGGCGTGGCGGCGCGGCTGCATGAAGAAGGGTTGCCGCACGACGGCATCGAGCTGTCGTTCAACGGCGAGCGCCATCGCATCGACCTGCACGCGCTGACCGGACGCCGGGTCACGGTGTACGGCCAGACCGAAGTCACGCGCGACCTCATGGCCGCGCGGCAGGCAGAGGGCACGACGACGATCTATGAGGCATCCGACGTGAGCCTGCACGGCTTCGATGGGTCGCGGCCGCTGGTGCGCTATCGCAAGGACGGCGCCACGCACGAGATCGAGTGCGACTACATCGCGGGCTGCGACGGCTTCCACGGCGTCAGCCGGCAGAGCGTGCCGGCCGCGTCGACGAAGCTGTTCGAGCGGGTCTATCCGTTTGGCTGGCTCGGCATCCTGTCGGACACGCCGCCGGTCGCCGACGAACTGATCTACGCCAGCCACGAGCGTGGCTTTGCGCTGTGCAGCATGCGTTCGAAGGCGCGCAGCCGCTACTACGTGCAGGTGCCGTCGACAGAGCGGGCCGAAGCCTGGTCCGACGCGCGCTTCTGGGATGAACTGCGCTGCCGGCTGGACCCGCAAGCCGCCGAGTCGCTGGTGACCGGCCCTTCGATCGAGAAGAGCATTGCGCCGCTGCGCAGCTTTGTGTGCGAGCCGCTGCGCTTTGGCCGGCTGTTCCTGGCCGGCGACGCCGCGCATATCGTGCCGCCGACCGGCGCCAAGGGCCTGAACCTTGCCGCGAGCGATGTGCTGTACCTGGCCGATGCGCTGGCCGCGCGCTATCAGCGGGACGACCCGCGTGAGCTTGACGGCTATTCGGAGAAGTGCCTGCGCCGCATCTGGAAGGCGGAGCGCTTCTCGTGGTGGATGACGTCGCTGCTGCACCGCTTTCCGGATGCCGACGCATTCTCGTCGCGCATCCAGCAGGCCGAACTCGATTTCCTGATCAGTTCCGAAGCAGCGCGCAAGGCGCTGGCCGAGAACTACGTCGGATTGCCGTACTGAGGCGCTGGCGCGCCGCGTAGGGGCGCGAGGCCCGGCGCATCGGCCAGCACCGCGCCGATCATGATCACCGCGGGGCTGGCCAACCCCGCATCGAGCGCCTGGCCGAGCGTGGCAAGCGTGCCGGTCCAGCACTGTTGCCCGCTGCCGCCGGCATGCATCACGACAGCGGCGGGCATGTCAGGGTGCATGTCCGCAGCAAGCAGCGCGTCGCGGATCGCCGCCAGCCGGCTCATGCCCATGTAGATCACCAGCGTGGTGCCGCTGCCCGCCAGGGCGCGCCAGTCAGGGCTGCCGTGGTCGCTGGTATGCGCGGTGACGAAGCTCACGCCGTGGCAATGCGCGCGATGCGTCAGCGCCACGCCCAGTGCCTGTGCAGCCGCCTGTCCGCTGCTGATACCGTTCACGACCTCGACCGGCACGCCATGCGCGCGCAGGAATGCCGATTCCTCGCCGCCGCGCCCGAACATCAGCGGATCGCCGCCCTTGATGCGCGCGACTTTCTTGCCTGCCAGCGCGTGCATCAGCGTGAGCTGCTGGATGCGATCCTGGCTGACCGAGCAGCGCCCGCCGCGCTTGCCGACCCATTCGACATGCGTGCCGGGACTGGCGTGGCACGCCATTTCCGGCGACACCAGGTCATCGACCAGCCAGACCTGCGCCTGCGCGAGCACGCGCGCCGCGCGCACGGTAATCAGGTCCGGGTTGCCGGGGCCGACGCCGACCAGCCATACCTTGCCGGGCTTGAGGGGGTTCATTACGAGTCCTTTCTTTGCGCAGGGCTACCGCCTCAATGGCTGGTGCCGGACGAGCGCGTGGTCTTGTTGAATACGTTGTACTTGCCGATGGGCTTGTCCATGGGCAGGCGCTTGACCTCGCGCAGCGTGCGCGCGTCGTACACCACGATGGCGCCATCGCGCTCCATCAGGCTGACGAGCGCATAGCGGCCATCGCGCGTGAACTCCACATGCGCGGCCGTGCGGCCGGGGCTCGGCGTGACGCTGCCCACCACGGCCAGCGTCTGCTTGTCGATCAGCTGCAGCGTGTCGCGCTTCGGGCTCATCATCGCATCGGCCCACGCGTAGGGCGTGTTCTCGTGGCTGCGCAGGAAGAAGCCCGGGCCGTTGGTCGGCACCGTGGCGATGGTCTGCCAGCTGCGCATGTCGATCACGCTGATGCGGCCCTGCTTGAGGTTGGGCGACGCCATGACCTCATGGCCGTCGCGCATCCACGTGATGCCGCTGCCCAGATGCGGCATGCCGGACAAGGCCAGGTCCGCGACCTTGCGGCCGAGCGTGAGATCGACCACCTGTCCGCCGCCATCGCGCGATGCGCCCAGGATGTGCTGGTATGACCGGTCGAAGTAGAAATCGTCGAGCACATCTTCCAGCGCGATCCTCCTGGCCTCCGGAGTCGTGCTGTTTGCCGTGCCGGCATACGGGATCTCCCAGACTTCCGGAATGTCCTTGAGCGCCACGATGAAGCTGTGCCGCGGTGCCGCATCGTAGACGGCGGATACGCGCGAGCCCTGGCCGTCGCGCCCCCGCACGTCGATCACCTTTGCCAGCGACAGGTCATCGGCGCGCAGCAGCACCAGCGTCCGCGGCAGGGTGTTGCCGGCCAGCACCCACTTGCCGTCGTCGCTCACTGCCACGTTGCGCGTGTTCAGGCCGACGCGGATCTCCGCCGTGAACGTCAGGTTCCAGAGGTCGTACTTGCTGACCCAGCCGTCGCGGCTGGCCATGAAGACATAGCGGCCATCCTGGCTGAACTTGGGGCCGCCATGCAGCGCAAAGCGCGTGCGGAAGGTGTGGATCGGCTCCAGGCGGTCGCCGTCGAGCACGCTGATATGGTGGCTGCCTGCCTCGACGACCAGGAACAGGTTGGCGGGATCGGCGCGAAACACGGGCCTGGCGGGGAGACTGCCCGATGCGTGAGTCACGATATGGCTGCCGCGAATCTCCGCGTCGGTCCACCTCGGCAAGGTTGCCGGAGCGGTGCGCAGCCAGTCCGCCAGGCCAGCCAGCTGGACGTCGGCGAGTTCGCCTGCGAAGCCTTGCATCTGCGTTGCCGGCCGGCCTTCGCGCAGCACGGCGGCCAGCTCGGCCGGACGCAGCCGTTCAAGGCTCTGGGGCAACAGCGCGGGCCCCATCGCGCCAAGGCGGTCAGCGCCATGGCAGGCGGCGCAATGCTGCCGATACAGCGCGGCCGGGCCGGCCACGTCCTCGGCCCCGAAAGCCGGTGTCTGGAACGGGACAGCCAGCAAGGCCGCCGCAAGCCATCGCAATAGCTGGTTCATGCGGCCGCCTCCGCGCCAAGCGGACAGGCAAGCTCCTCGTCCGTCAGGTAGCAACCCGGGTCCGCTGCCCACGGGTTGCCGGTGATCGCCGCCGCACGCACGCGCGTATTGCCGTTGCAGATCCCGACCTGCGCGCAGGCCGCGCAGCGTCCCTCCAGCGGTCGCGGCGACGCGGCCAGGCCCGCCATGAGCGGGTCACTGCGATCGGCCCAGATGTCGCCGAACGCGCGCTCGCGCACATTGCCAAGCGTGATGTGCCACCACATCGTGTCGGGATGGACGTTGCCGAGATTGTCGATGTTGGCAACGCCGACGCCCGTCGCATTGCCGCCCCAGTTAAGCAGGCGCGCACGCATGTCGGCCAGCCGGCGCGGCTCGCGGCGCGCGATCCAGTGCAGCAGGTAGACGCCGTCGGCATCGTTGTTGCCAGTGACGAAGTCACCCGCGTGGCCTTGCCGCGCGCGCTCCCACACGTGGTCGAAGAGCCAGTCGAGCGCGGTACGCGTGGCGGCGTGCCGCGCATCGTCGGCGCGGTGGCTGCGGCCGCGCCCCGCGTAGTTGAAGTGGGACAGGTAGAACTTGTCGATGCCCTCGCTCTCGGCCAGCGCCACCAGGGCTGGCAATTCGCTCGCATTCTGCTCCATCAGCGTCATGCGCACGCCCACGCGCAGCCCTGCATTGCGCGCCGTGCGCAGGCCGCCGAGCGCCTGCTGGAAGGCATCGTCGCTGCGGCGGAAGCGGTCATGCGTGGCCGGCAGGCCGTCGAGGCTGACGCCGACATAGTCGAAGCCGCAGGCGGCCAGCCGCGCGGCGTGGCCGGCATCGAGCAGCGTTCCGTTGGATGACAGGGACAGGTGGAAGCCCAGCTCGCGCGCCCGCGCCGCGATGGTGTACAGATCCGCGCGCAGCAGTGGCTCGCCGCCGGACAGGATCAGGGACGGCACGCGTGCGGCCTTGAGTTGATCCAGTACATCCAGCGCTTCGGCCGTGCTCAGTTCGCCCTTGAAGTCGGTGTCTGCCGAGGTCGAATAGCAGTGCTTGCAGTTGAGGTTGCAGCGCCGGATCAGGTTCCAGATGACGACCGGGCCGGCCGGCTTGCGCGGCGCGGGCACGGGGCCGCCATCGCGCAGCGCTTCCATGAATCGGGACAGGCGGAACATGCTGACTCCCTATGACTCTGTATTGGCCGGCGGCAGCCGCAGGCCGGTTTTCTTGAGAATGCGCGTGGACCACAGCACGTCGTGGGCGCGGCAGGATGTGCCGAGCACGGCGCCAATCCGGGCCACCAGCGGCATGGCTTCCTCGCGCGTGTGGGCATGCACCATGGCGAACAAGTTGTATGGCCATAGCGGCAGCCGACGCGGGCGGCGGTAGCAATGGCTGACGAAAGGCAGCGTGCCGATCCGTTCGCCGAGCACGTCGATGCATGCGTCATCCACGTCCCAGACCGTCATGCCGTTGGCACGCCAGCCCAGCGCATAGTGGTTGGGCACGGCAGCGATGCGGCGCAGCGCGCCGCTCGCATGCATGGCGCCAAGGCGCGCAATGACTTCGTCCTCAGTGATGCCAAGTTGGCCAGCTACAGCGGCATAGGGCGCGTTGACGAGTGGCAGGCCGTCCTGCGTGGCGCGGATCAGCGCGCGATCGATGGCATCGTGGGCAGGCAGCGTCATGGCGGTTCAGGCCGGCAGGTAGAGGTTGACGAAGTACTCGCGCTCTTTCGGGAACGGCAGGATCTCCACGTCCGCATCGTGGCTGATGCGTTGCAGCGCGGGCCCCACGTCTTCCGGGCGCGGCACCGCCAGCACGAACCACAGGTTCAGGTGATGCGTGCGCGCGTAGTTGTGCGCGACCTCCGGATGGGCGTTGATGGCGGCGATCACGGCTTCGAGCCGGTCTTCCGGTGCGTGGCACGCGCATAGCACGAAGCGGCCGCCGGCACGTTCGATCTGGAACAGCGGGCCGAAGCGCGTCAGGATGCCGGCGTCCAGCAGGGCCCGCAGGCGTGCGAGCAGGGTGGTCTCGTCGATGTCCAGCGCCAGCGCCGCATCGGCATAAGGCCGGGGCGTCAAGGCAAGGCCGCGCTGCAGCCTGTTGATGATGCGGCGGTCGAGCGCATCCGGGACGAAGCTCATGAGGACTCCTGCTGCAGCGCATAGCGCGTGTTGCGCTGCTTGTAGCAGTGCGTGCCGACCAGTACCGCGCTGCGCATCTGCGCCAGGCCGACCTGCTCTTCGACATGCCCGAGCGTGGCCCGCATGGTCTGCGCGTCGCGTGCGTGGATCATGGCGAACAGGTTGTAGGGCCACTCCGGCAGGCTGCGTGCGCGGCGGTAGCACAGCGTTACGCCGGGCATGCGCGCCAGCCTGATACCGAGCGCATCGGCACGGCTTTCCGGCACGTCCCAGACGCACATGGCGTTGTGCCGGTAGCCGAAGCGCCCATGATGCAGGACCACGCCGAGCCTGCGGATCACGCCGCTTTCGCTCCACTGCGCCAGGCGTTCGAGGATGCGGTCGAGCGGAATGCGCGAACGCAGGGACAGCGTGTGGAACGGCTGCGGCGCGAGCGGCAGCCCGGCTTCCAGTTCAGCGATCAGGCGCCAGTCGTCGGCATCCGGCTGGACCGGCGCAGGCGCCTTCACGGCGCGGCGCGGACGGCGGACACCGCCTTCTCGCAGCGAAAAGCCGAGGTCGATGTGGTACTCGCGCTCCATCGGCAGATCGAGCGGCGTCAGGCCGGTTTTCTTGGCGATGTCCGCCAGCACGCCATCGAGCGCATAGCGGTCTCGCGCGCCCGCCACGAACCACAGGTTGTGGCGATGTCCTCTTCGCGCGTAGTTGTGGCTGACCGCGCTGCAGGTGCTGACGCATGCAGCGACGCGGTCGAGCTGCGCCGGTTCCACCGCCAGCGCGCCAAGCGTGCTGACGCCGATGACGTTGGGCGCGAACACCGCGCCGATGCGGCTGATGCGCCCGGCGCCGAGGTCCCGCGCGAGCAGGCTCAGCAGGTCGTGTTCGCACAATCCGAGTTCACCAGCCAGCTTGCGGTACGGGCGCGGGTGCAGCGGCAGGTCGCGCTGGAGCCGGTCATAGAGCAGGGCTTCGTCGTACATGGCGATCCTGGTGCGGGTTACATGCCGAAGCGCTGGGCGCGCACGGTAAAGAAGATGCCGCTCGGGTTGTCGGCAGGCAGCGTGGCCAGGCGCGCGAAGGTGGTGGTGTCGTAGACCTCCACGCGGTTGTCGTCGCGGCAAGACAGCCACACGGCTTCTCCCTTGGGCGTGAATTCCATGTGCAGCACGCCGCGGCACGGGCGCATGGTGCGCACAACCTGCCGCGTCGCCGTGTCGATGATCTGCACGGTGTCGTTGTTCGGGAACGCAAAGTTGACCCAGACCTGGCGGCCATCGGGCCGCGCCATGACAAAGACCGGCTGGCCGGCCAGCGCGACCCGCGCCGCTTCGCTCCAGCCGCGTGCCGGGTCGGCGACCAGGACCTCGTGCCGTCCTATCGCCGGCAGCCATGCCATGCCTTGCGCCATGGCCCAGCCGCGCAGGTGCGGCATCTTGTAGACCGGCAGCGGCGCGGTGCCGCGTCCATAGCCGGAGAGAATGCGCTGTGCCGTGGGCGGGGACTGCCACAGGTCCACCAGGGACAGCCCGTCTTCTCCGAACAGGCCAGCCAGGTACCAGCGGCCATCCGGCGTGACCAGGCCGTCGTACGGCTCGCGGCCCGCGCGCAGGCGCGTGACCTGCGGCTGGCGCGGGTCGTTGACGTCGATGATCCAGATCTCGCCCGATTCGAACAGGCTGGCTGCCAGCCGTCGCCCCGGCAGGTCGGCCAGGCCCACGACCTTGGAGCGCTTGCCGTCTTCGCCAATGGCAGGAATGTCCGCAAGCGGCTCCAGGGTTGCCGCGTCGAACAGGCGGATGCCGCCCGGCGCATAGTTCTGGGCGGCGACAACGCGGCCGTCCTGCGTGATGGCGCCGCCGATGCTGTTGCCCGCCTGCATGACGCGGCTTGTCACGCGTGCCTGCAGCAGGTCCACGCGCGACAACCCGCCATCGCGCCCGAAGACATAGGCGAAACGGCCGTCGCGTGAGAACGCCACGCTGGCGTGCGACAGGTCGCCCAGGCCACCCACAGTGGCGAGTTGCGTCATGCCAGTGGTTTCCACGACCTGCATGCGGCCGGCGGCGCGTTCGATGATGACGCCGAGATCGCCGGTGCCGCGCAGCGGCGTCGCGCAGCCCGCGACGAGCACGGCGGCCAGGAAACCTGGCAACAGGCGCTTCAGTGCCTGCCTGGCAGTGCGGGCTACCTGCCTGAAACGGCCGGCGCTTGTCCGGCCTGCAATCGTTCGATCAGCCATAAGGCTTCGTCTTGCGTCATGAAGGGTTGCCAGGGCGGCATGGCGGTGCCGGGCCGGCCCTGCAGTACGGTGGCCACCAGGCCGTCGCGCGGCTTGCCTGCGAGCGCATCGGCGGTCAGCGGCGAGCCGAGCCCCCCTTGCAGCGTCATGCCATGGCAGGCGCCGCAGTCGTCGCGCAGCAGTCGCGCGAGTTCAGCGCGCCGCGCCGGCGCCGGCTCCGCTGCGACGGCCACCGTGGCGGCCACCAGCATGCCGAGTGCGACGCTGCGCGCGAGGGCGGCTAAAGCGTCAGCACCCATTTGGCGAGCTTGTCTGCTTCGGCGTCGGTCACCTGATTGGCGGGCATGGGCACTGGTCCCCATTTGCCGCTGCTGCCTTTGAGGATCGAGCCGGCAAGCTGCGCGGCAGCGTCCTTGCCGCCCTTGTGCTTTGCCGCCACGTCCTTGAAGGCCGGACCGACGAGCTTCTTGTCTACGCTGTGGCACGCCATGCAGGCTTTGCTGGCGGCAAGTTCGGCGCTGAGGGCCACCGCGGGCAGCAGCACGCACGCGGCCGCCGCGATGAGGATTCGGATGGATTGCATTGTCTGGCTCCGGAGGCCGCGCGCAAGGGCTTTGCCTTGCGCGCCGCACGCACGATCAGTAGATGTCGTGCTGGGTGTTGTACGCGTTGAACTTGCCGGTCGGCGTGACCAGGCGCGGGTCCTTGATGACGGTCTTCAGCTTGCGCGTCTTGTCGTCGACCACCACGAGTGCCGACTCGCCGTCCTTGGTGCCCCAGATGGAGAACCACACCTCATCGCCGGCCTTGTTGTACTCGGCTTGCACCACGCGCTTGGCGCCTTCGCCCTTCAGGTTGGCCCACTCGGCCACCGGCAGCACCTGGAAGCCCGCGTCGAGATTGCGCGTGTCGAACACGGCCACCGACTGGTTGAGCTTGGCATCGGGGTTCAGCGGCGTATCGACCCACAGGTTGGACGACTTCGGATGCGTCTTGATGAAGAGCGAACCCCCGCCCTGGCCCTTGACCGTCTGCACCACCTTCCACGCCTGCGCCTTGTGGGCGACGGGGTCGGTACCGATCAGGCTGATGGTCTCGTCGCCGAGATGGCTCGTGGCCCAGACCGGCCCGAACTTCGGATGCACGAAGTTGGCACCGCGGCCCGGGTGAGGTGTCTTGCCCACGTCGATCAGCGCGGCGAGCTTGTCGTCCCTGGTGTCGACCACCGCGATCTTGTTCGACGCGTTGGCCGCCACCATGAAGTACCGGCCCGTGGCATCGAAGCCGCCGTCATGCAGGAACTTGGCGGAGTCGATGGTGGTGGTCTTCAGGTTGTTCAGGTCGGCGTAGTTGACCATCAGGATCTTGCCGGTCTCCTTGGCGCTGACAACGAACTCGGGATGGAAGTGGCTGGCGACGATCGACGCCACGCGCGGCTCGGGGTGGTACTCGTTGTCCACCGTCATGCCGCGCGTCGACACGACCTTGAGCGGCTTGAGCGTGTCGCCTTCCATGATCACGTACTGCGGCGGCCAGTAGGAGCCCGCCACGGCGTACTTGTCCTCGTAGCCCTTGTACTTCGACGTCTCCACCGAACGGGCTTCCAGGCCGATCTTGACCTCGGCGACGATGTCGGGCTTGGGCAGCCACAGGTCGATCAGGTCCAGGCGTGCATCGCGGCCGATCACGTACAGGTAGCGGCCCGAAGCGGACATGCGCGAGATGTGCACCGCATAGCCCGTCTTCACGATGTTGATGATCTTCTTGCTGTCGCCATCGATCAGCGCCACCTCGCCGGCATCGCGCAGCGTCACCGAGAACAGGTTGTCCAGGTTGTACTGGTTCATCTTGCGCGTCGGACGCTTGGCCACGGGCATGATGTCCTTGCGGCTTTTCTCCATGTCCGCCAGCGAGAACTCCGGCGGCGTCGGGGGATCAAGCTGGATGTAGCGGGCCATCAGGTCGACCTCGGTATCGGACAGGTCGCCCGACGTGCCCCAGTTCGGCATGCCGGCAGGGCTGCCGTACTTGATGAAGGTCTTCAGGTATTCGCTGCCACGTGCGCGTGTGATGTCCGGTGTGAGCGGCTTGCCGGTAGCGCCCTTGCGCAGCACGCCGTGGCAGCCCGCGCAGCGTTCGAAGTAGATCTGCCGGGCATGGTCGAATTCGGCAGGAGTCAGGTTGGGTGCCGACGCGGTCGGCGGCGTGGCAGGCGCCGCTGCCGTTGTATCCGCGCTGGCCTGGCTCAGCCAGAGGGATAACGGCAAGGCCGCGAGCGCGGTGAACCTCCAGGATTTCGCTTTCATAGTGCTGCTCTTCAGCGGTTGGGGAAAGCTGTTATGCCGGCTTGTTGTGAGGCTTGCTGCACCGGCTGTCAGGGAGATCATCGTGAAGATTGCGCAGTACCGGGTTGACTGTCGTCAACGAGGAAGAGCGCTGCGGCCTATAGCCATACTGTCCTTGGGGTTGCTGTCGTGCGCGTCGTCGCTATCGGCGCTTCATGCAGCCATGCATTCGCTAAATGGCGGCAGAAATTTCTGCGAGCGCTTGCTCGACAACCTCCCACGTGGCGCTCTCTTCGGCTGCGGTGCATTCGCCATGCTGCCGCTTGGTGGCACCGAGCCGGTTCAGTACGAGATGCCTTGCGGGCACGACATCGACGCTGGCAAGGCAAGCCTTCACGCATGCGAGCGGGCAGCCGTCCAATGCGAGGATCGGTCGGCCAGAGCGCGCCACCCGCGTCAGCGCAGGGACACCGCCGCCCACGCCGCTGATGCAGGACATCTCCGCGCGGCCACTGCGGTCCAGGCGGATGGCGAAGGCATTGGCGAGCTGCGCGACGCTGGAGCAGCCCGAGCAGGCATAGACCAGCGGCAGGCTGGCCGGTGTGGAGTGGGACATGGTGGGGCAGGACGGTTTACGCAGTCACGCTGCGACGCTGACAAGCTGAGCTGTCTGGCGCGGTTCGCGACGGACGCCGCGGCTTGCGCGCAGCGCGAGGATGTACAGCACTACCGCCGTCGGATCATTCAGCGGCAGGCAGGGCAGCGTGGCATCGGTGGGTGCATCGGTGGCCAGCGCGATGATGGACGGGTCGCGCGGGTAGTAAGGTTCGCGCCCGTGGGCGGGACGGAAGACTTCGATGCGTGGTATGGCGTCGCCGCGGAAGCCCTCGACCAGCGTCAGGTCGGCTGGCGACAGCCGCGCGAGCTGTTCCGCCAGCGTGGGCTCTTGTTCTCCATGCAGTTCGCGCACGATGGCGTAGCGGTAGGGCGAGGCCACCATGACCTCGTTCGCGCCCGCCGCGCGAAAGCGCGCGCTGTCCTTGGTGGGCGGCTCCAGTTCGAGCGGATGGTGGCTGTGCTTGACCACGTTGACGCTCAGGCCGTGAGAACGGAACCAGGGCAGCATGGCGGTGATGAGCGTGGTCTTGCCGCTGCCCGATGAGCCGGCAATGCCGATAACGAATCCTTGCATGATCCTTAGTTCTTCGCAGGTGAGTTTTCGCGCCCGAGCGGGCAGACGAGTGGCAGGAAGCCGTCGGCGCGCTGCGAGTACGCGAGCAGCGCGCCAGCTTCCAGGTCGAAGTACCAGCCATGCAGCGTGAGCTGGCCGCGTTCCAGCTCGCGCCGCACGAATGGAAAGGTTTCAAGGTTGCGCAGCGACACCAGGATGGCGGCCTGCTCGCAGGCGCGCTGGCGTTGCGCGGCGCCGGCGCTGGCGAGGGTCTCATCGACGTGCCGGCGCGCGGGGCTGGCAATTCGCACCCACGGGCCGATGAAGTCCTTGCCGGCTGGTGCCTCATCGTGGCCGGCATCGGCCGGCTGCGCCAGCAAGGCGCGGATACCGCCGCAGCCGGCATGGCCCATCACGATGATGCGGGCAACGCGCAGTTGCTCGACAGCAAACTGGATCGCGGCGGATACCCCGTGAAGGCTGCCTTCCTGGCTACCGGTGCACGGTGGCACCAGGTTGCCGATATTGCGCACGGTGAACAGTTCGCCGGGGTCGCATCCCAGCAGCAGGGCCGGGTCGACGCGTGAATCGCTGCAGCCGATCAGCAGTGTCGGCGGACGCTGCCCGTCGCGCAGCGTGTCGAACAGCTCGGGCTTGTCCTCGAAGTAATGCTGCTGGAAGCGTTCGAAGCCTTTCAGCAGACGTTCAATCTCGTGCATGCCAGCGGGCTCCCGGAAATGATGGCGCCAGATGGCGCTATTGGACCAACGGACTGTCGGCGCCGTCGAGTTCGATGCCGGTGATGCTGGCGCGGCCGATCAGCAGGCTGGCGTACTGCTTCCAGGCGCGGTCGCGGGCGGCATCCGACAGCGCACGGGCGATGTCCGCGCGCACCATGTCGAAGGGCAGGCGCGTGCCGTCGCAGCGGTCCAGCACGCGAACGATGTGCAGGCCGAACCGCGATTCGACGAGCTGCGGCATCAAGCCCTGCGCCTGCGCGGCGAAGACCGCGCGTTCGACCTCCGGTGCCGTCTCGCCGCGGAACACACGGCCGAGGCGGCCGCCGCCGGCGCCGCTCGGGCAGTTGGACAAGGCGCTGGCGTGGCTGGCAAAGGTCGACGGGTCGCCCTTGATCAGCGCGAGCGTCTGCTGCGCGATCTCGCGCAGCGCGTCGAGCGGCACGCGCGGCGTGACCTGGAACAGGATGTGCTCGAGGTCGACCCACTCGCCTTCGCGGAAGCGGTCGGGACGGCTGTCGTAATGGCGGCGGCAGCTGCTCTCGTCAGGATCGGGCACGGGTGCCTCCTGCATGAGAAGGGCTTGCGCCACGGCGTCGTCGTCCATGTCGCCGCGGGCGATACCGAGGCGTTCGGCCTCGGTGCGCATCAGGCGGCGCAGGATGGCGGATACCGTTGCCATGTGCGCCGGATTGCCCGCGTCGTGGTGGTGGTCCAATTCGCGTTCGATGTCGGCGTCGGTCAGTTCTACGCCGTTGACGGTAACTGGCATGGTGTTCTCCGGTTTCGATGCGCGCGGCTCAGCGGCTGCGCACGAGTTGCCAGGCGCGGCCGAGATAGCCCACCGAGGCGAAGCCGCTCCAGACGTGAACCAGCCGCGTGAACGGGAAGATCACGAACAGCGACATCCCCATGAACAGGTGCACCTTGAACAGCAGCGGAGCATCGGCCACGAAGCTCGCGGCATCGCCGCGCAGCGTGACGATGTGCTGGGCCCAGGTCATCAGCAGCACCATCATGTGCCCGTCCATATGGCTGGCGGATTCGAAGATGGTGGACAGGCCCAGCAGCAGCGTGACCAGCAGCCACAGCAGCAGCACCTTGTCGCCGGCGCGGGTCACGGCCGAGACGCGGGCATTGGTCAGGCGGCGATGCAGCAGGATCAGCAGGCCGGCCAGGCACATGGTGCCCATCACGCCGCCGGCGGTCATGGCCACGGCCTGCTTGAGGCCGTGCGAGACGCCCAGCGTGTCCCACACCGCGACCGGCGTGAGCAGCCCGACCAGGTGGCCGAAGAACAGCCCCAGGATGCCGACGTGGAACAGGATGTTGCCCGTGCGCAGGTTGCCGCGGTAGAGCACCTGGGAGCTGTCGGTCTTCCAGGTGTACTGCTCGCGCTCGAAGCGCGCCAGGCTGCCGAACAGGAAGATGGCCAGCGCGATGTAGGGGTAGATGCCGAAAAGGAATTGATGGATCAGGTTCATGGTGGTCACCTTGGCGTTCTCAGCAGACGGATGCCACCGGCGCGCGCTGCGCGGTGCCACGCGGGTAGAACTTCACGGCGTGCGCGCCGGTAGCGGGCCCGAGCAGCGGCTCGACGCCGTCGGCGCCGGGGCCGAAGGTTTCGAGCGCTTCATCCATGTCGCGCACAGGCGGCTCCTGCTGCGGCTCGGGCTGCACGTCGGTCAGCGTGCGCAGCACGGTGAAGACGCCGCCATACGGGCTTTCGTTGCGTGCGAGCCGGTCGCCCACGGCGGCCAGCACATGGATGGCATCGCCAAGCAGTTGCTCGGCGCGTGCTTCCTTGTTGTCCGCGACGAGCGCGCCCAGGTACTCGAGGAACAGCGGCACGTAGTCCGGCAGTTCCGACGCGGTCGGCTCGAAGCCGTCGCGCCGGTATTCCTCGATCAGGTCGACCATGGCCTGGCCGCGGTCGCGGCTTTCGCCGTGGACGTGCTCGAACAGGTGCAGCGAATGCGCCGGATTGCGGTCGAACGTGGCGACATAGTTTTCCTGCAGCGCGATCAGTGTTTCGCCGCGCAGCATGTGCATCAGCGGCGCAAGCATCTCGTGCGCCTGCGGCCATTCCGCCAGGGCCTGGTCGATCTCGGGCAGGCTTTCGAGCAAGGCCTCCTCCGGGTAGCAGAGCAGTGCGCTAAGGATCGGGTAGAGGGGCATGTGGGTTCTCCTGTCTGTTCTGCCGGTTCAGCCGGCGAAGGCCTTGCGCGAACGCGGCAGGGCGGCGTAGGCGATGGCCGGCTTCGGCTTCTTGCCGAACAGCGTGCCTTCCGAGGTGCCGCCGGAGCAGCCGTTGCCGAAGGTAAAGCCGCAGCTGGCCTTGTCGCTGAAGCTGTCCTCGACCATTTCCTTGTGCGACGACGGGATGACGAAGCGGTCTTCATAGTTCGCGATGGCCATGGTCTGGTACATGTCCTCGACCTGCGCCGGCGTCAGTCCGACCTGCTCCAGCACGGCCAGGTCCTGTTCGCCGTCGACGACCTGCGAGCGCTTGTAGGCGCGCATCGCCAGCATGCGGTCGAGTGCGGACAGCACCGGCATGACGTCGCCCGCGGTCAGCAGGTTGGCCAGGTACTTCACCGGGATGCGCAGGCTCTTCACGTCCGGGATCACGCCGTTCATGCCCATGTGGCCCGCCTCGGCGGCGGACTGGATCGGCGACAGCGGCGGGATGTACCAGACCATCGGCAGCGTGCGGTACTCGGGGTGCAGCGGGAAGGCGACCTTCCATTCGCACGCCATCTTGTAGACCGGCGACTTGCGCGCGGCATCGAGCCAGCTCTGCGGAATGCCCTGGCGGCGCGCCTCGGCCTGCACGGTCGGGTCGTGCGGGTCCAGAAACACGTCTAGCTGCGACTGGTACAGGTCGCGCTCGTCCGCCACCGACGCCGCTTGTTCGATACGGTCCGCGTCATAGAGCATCACGCCCAGATAGCGGATGCGGCCGACGCAGGTTTCCGAGCACACCGTGGGCTGGCCGGCCTCGATGCGCGGATAGCAGAACAGGCACTTCTCGGCCTTGCCGCTCTGCCAGTTGAAGTAGATCTTCTTGTACGGGCAGCCCGAGATGCACATGCGCCAGCCGCGGCACTTGTCCTGGTCGACCAGCACGATGCCGTCGTCCTCGCGCTTGTAGATCGAGCCCGACGGGCAAGACGCCACGCAGGTCGGGTTCAGGCAGTGCTCGCACAGGCGCGGCAGGTACATCATGAAGGTGTTCTCGAAGGTCGAGTACATCTCCTTCTGCACGTCGTCGAACAGCTTGTCGCGGCCACGCGAGGCGAATTCGCCGCCGAGGTCGTCTTCCCAGTTCGGACCCCATTCGATCTTTTCCATCTTGCGGCCGGTCAGCACGGACACCGGGCGCGCGGTCGGCGCGGTCTGCACGAGCGGTGCCTTCTGCAGGTGCTCGTAGTCGTAGGTGAACGGCTCGTAGTAGTCGTCGATCTGCGGCAGGTTCGGGTTGGCGAACAGGTTCGCCAGGATCTTGAGCTTGCCGCCCTGGCGCGGCTCCAGGTTGCCGTTGGCATTGCGCTTCCAGCCGCCTTGCCATTTGTCCTGGTTCTCCCATTCTTTCGGGTAGCCGATGCCGGGCTTGGTTTCGACATTGTTGAACCACGCGTACTCGATGCCGTCACGGCTGGTCCACACGTTCTTGCAGGTGACGGAGCAGGTATGGCAGCCGATGCACTTGTCGAGGTTCAGTACCATGGCTACCTGGGCACGGATCTTCATTCTCAGGCTCCTTCCTTCACGTTCTTTTCCACGAGCGGCCCTTCCAGCCAGTCGACCTTCTTCATCTTGCGCAGGATCACGAACTCGTCGCGGTTGCTGCCCACGGTGCCGTAGTAGTTGAAGCCGTAGGCGAGCTGCGCGTAGCCGCCGATCATGTGCGTGGGCTTGGTAACCGCACGCGTCACCGAGTTATGGATGCCGCCGCGCATGCGGCTGGTTTCGGCACCCGGCACGTTCACGATCTTTTCCTGGGCGTGGTACATCAAACACATGCCTTGCGGCACGCGCTGCGACACCACCACGCGCGCGGTCAGCGTGCCGTTGACGTTGAACACTTCGACCCAGTCGTTGTCGCGGATGCCGTTGGCCTTGGCCTCGGCTTCCGAGATCCACACGTGCGGGCCGCCGCGCGACAGCGTCAGCATGCGCAGGTTGTCCGAGTAGGTGGAGTGGATGCCCCACTTCTGGTGCGGCGTGATCCAGTTCAGCACCAGCTCGGGATTGCCGTTCGGCTTCTTGCCGAGCATCGGGCCGACCGTCTTGGTGTCGATGGCCGGCTTGTACACGGCCGAGCCTTCGCCAAAGTCGAGCATCCAGCGGTGGTCCTGCCAGAACTGCTGGCGGCCGGTCAGCGTGCGCCAGGGAATCAGTTCATGCACGTTGGTGTAGCCGGCGTTGTAGCTGACTTCCTCGGACTCCAGCCCCGACCACGTGGGCGCGGAGATGATCTTGCGCGGCTGTGCTTGCACATCCCGGAAACGGATCTTGTCGTGCTCGCGGCCTTCGGCCAGGTGGGTGTGGTCGCGGCCGGTGATCTTGGAAAGCGCGTCCCAGGCCTTCACGGCAACATGGCCGTTGGTCTCGGGCGCGAAGGTCAGGATCATCTCGGCCGCGTCGATCGCGCTTTCCAGCTTCGGGCGGCCGTGGCTCACGCCATGGTCGGCCACGGTCTTGCTGAGTTCGCCAATCTCCTTGACCTCGTGCTTCGTATCCCAGTTGATGCCCTTGCCGCCGTTGCCCATCTTGTCGAGCAGCGGGCCGATCGAAGTGAACTTCTTGTAGATGTCGGCGTAGTTGCGCTCGACCACGACCATCGACGGCGCGGTCTTGCCCGGGATCAGGTCGCACTCGCCATGCTTCCAGTCCTTCGGCTCGAAGGGCTGGCCGAGTTCTCCCGGGGTGTCATGCAGCAGCGGCGTGCAGACGAGATCCTTTCGGGTGCCCAGATACGGGCCGGCGATCTCGCTGAATGTCTTCGCGATGGCCTTGTAGATTTCCCAGTCGGTCTTGCTTTCCCACAGCGGCTGCACGGCTTCGGACAGCGGGTGGATGAACGGGTGCATGTCGGACGTGTTGAGGTCGTCCTTCTCGTACCACGTGGCCGTGGGCAGCACGATGTCGCCGTACAGGCAGGTGGTGCTCATGCGGAAATCGAGCACGGTCAGCAGGTCGAGCTTGCCTTCGGCGGCCGGGCGCACCTTGACCTCGCTTGGCTTGATTGCATCGTCCTCGTCGCCGAACACGGCGTTCTGCGTGCCGAGCAGGTACTTCAGGAAGTACTCGTGTCCCTTGCCCGAGCTGCCCAGGATGTTCGATCGCCAGACGAACATATTGCGCGGGAAGTTGGCGGGGTTGTCAGGGTCGTCGCAGGCGAACTCCAGGTTGCCCGACTTCAGTTGCTCGACGGTGTAGGCGACTGGATCCTTGCCGGCGCGCTCGGCCGCGTCGACGACGTCGAGCGGGTTGGAGCCGAGTTGCGGTGCGGAGGGCAGCCAGCCCATGCGCTCGGACTTGGCGTTCAGGTCCAGCAGCGTCATCTTGCCGTACTTGTTCTTGTCGGCGGTCGGCGACAGGATCTCGTCGACGCCAAGCTTTTCATGGCGCCACTGGCTGGTGTGGTTGTAGAAGAACGAGGTGCCGTTCATCTGGCGCGGCGGGCGCGACCAGTCCAGGCCGAAGGCCAGCGGCGCCCAGCCGAACTGCGGGCGCAGCTTTTCCTGGCCGACGTAGTGGGCCCAGCCGCCGCCGCTCTTGCCGATACAGCCGCACATCATCAGCAGGTTGATGATGCCGCGATAGATCATGTCGTTGTGGTACCAGTGGTTCAGCGCCGCGCCGACGATGACCATGCTCTTGCCCTGGGTGCGGTCCGCGTTGTCGGCGAACTCGCGCGCCACCTGGATCACGAGCTTCGGCGGCACCGAGGTGTGCTTCTCCTGCCAGGCCGGGGTGTAGGGCACGTCGTCGTCATAGGACGTGGCCACGTTCGGTCCGCCCAGGCCCTGGTCGACGCCGTAGTTGGCGAGCTGCAGGTCATACACCGTGGCGACCAGCGCGGTGGTGCCGTCGGCCAGCGTCACGCGGCGGGCCGGCACGCGGCGGCGCAGCAGCGCGTCATGCTCGCCGCCGAAATAGGCGAAGCCGACTTCGGCCACTTCATCGTGGCTGCCCAGCAGCGACAGGCGCGGATCGATATTGCGGCTGCTGCCGCCGTCCTTCATTTCCAGGTTCCAGCGGCCGACCTTCTCGCCGCCGTTGTGCGCGCCCTCGCCCCAGCGGAAGCCGATGGAGCCGTTGGGCGCGACGATGTCGCCGGTCATGTCGTCGACCACCAGGGTCTTCCAGTCCGGATGGTTGGCTTCGCCGAGGTTGTCGGCCAGGTGCGAGGCGCGCAGGAAGTGGTCGGGGACCAGCGTGCCGTCGTTGTCGCGCAGCAGCACCAGCATCGGCATGTCGGTGTACTGTTTGATGTAGTCGCGGAAGTACGCGGACTTGCGGCTGACGTGGAATTCCTTGAGCACGACGTGGCCCATCGCCATGGCCAGCGCGGCATCGGTGCCTTGCTTCGGGGCCAGCCAGATGTCGCCGAACTTGACCATCTCGCCGAAGTCCGAGGACACGGCCACGGTCTTGGTGCCCTTGTAGCGCACCTCGGTGTAGAAGTGGGCGTCCGGCGTGCGCGTCTGCGGCACGTTGGAACCCCAGACCATCAGGTAGGTGGAGTTGTACCAGTCGGCGGACTCGGGCACGTCGGTCTGCTCGCCCCAGATCTGCGGGCTGGCCGGCGGCAGGTCGCAGTACCAGTCGTAGAACGACAGGCAGGCGCCCCCGATCAGGCTCAGGTAGCGCGCGCCCGCGGCGTAGGACACCATCGACATGGCGGGAATCGGCGAGAAGCCGACCACGCGGTCGGGGCCGAACTTCTTGACGGTGAAGGCATTGGCGGCCGCGATGATCTCGGTCGCGGTGTTCCAGTCGGCGCGTACGAAGCCGCCCAGGCCACGCACGCTCTTGTAGCGCGCGGCCTTGTCGGGGTTCTGGCTGATCGATTCCCACGCGGAGATCGGGTCCATGGTCTTGCGGGCCTCCCGCCACATCTCCATCAGGCGGCCACGGATCATCGGGTACTTCACGCGCTGGGCGGAATAGACGTACCAGCTGTAGGAGGCGCCGCGAGGGCAGCCGCGCGGCTCATGGTTGGGCAGGTCGGGACGGGTGCGCGGGTAATCGGTCTGCTGGGTTTCCCAGGTGATCAGGCCGTTCTTCACATACACCTTCCACGAGCAGGAGCCCGTGCAGTTCACGCCGTGTGTGGAGCGCACGATCTTGTCGTGCTGCCAGCGGCTGCGGTAGCCGTCTTCCCACTTGCGGTCTTCGTTCACCACCGCGCCGTGCCCGTCCGCATAGGTGGACTTGACGCGCGACATGAACTTCAGTCGATCCAGAAAGTGACTCATCTCTTGTTCTCCGCGAATGCTAGCTGCTGGCGGCACGCGGCCGTTGCAGGGACACTCGTAGCTTATTGGGAGGGAATGTGCGCGCCAATTCGCTGGTGGAACAGGCCGCGCGGTGCGTTCGGGCTAGTCGGCAGGGGCCGGCCTAGTTCGGTCGAACTAGGCCGGCCGGCAGCCTCAGCAGGGCATGTCGGCGTTGCGGCGCGCGTAGCACCACCACGTCACGAGCACGCAGCTCACGTAGAAGGCGATGAAGCAATACAGTGCGGCGTCGGCCGAGCCGGTCAGCTCCAGCGAGGTGCCGAAGCTCTTGGGGATGAAGAAGCCGCCATAGGCGCCGATCGCGCCGGAGAAGCCGAGCACGGCAGCCGATTCCTTGCCGGCTTCCTGCAGCGCCTGGCGTTGCGCGACGTCGCCCTTGCCGGCAGCGGCGCGCTGGCGCTCCGTGAGGAAGATGACCGGAATCATGCGGAAGGTCGAGCCGTTGCCGATGCCGGTCAGCGCGAACAGCGCGACGAAGGCTGCCAGGAAGGCCGGGAAGCTGCCCGCAGCGCCGTCATGCGGCAACGCGGCCAGCACGCCGAACACGGCGATGATCATGCCGATGAAGGTCCACAGCGTCACGCGCGCGCCGCCTAGCTTGTCGGAGATCCAGCCGCCCACAGGACGCGTGAGTGCGCCGACCAGCGGCCCCAGGAAGGCATAAGCTGTGGGATTCACGCCCGGGAACTGCGACTTGGTCAGCAGCGCCAGGCCGGCGGAGAAGCCGATGAACGAACCGAACGTGCCCACGTACAGCCAGCACATCAGCCAGTTGTGCTTGCGCTTGAAGATGATGGCCTGGTCGGCGAACGAAGCCTTGGCGTCGGCGATGTCATGCATGCCGAACCACGCCGCCAGCGACGACACCACGATGAACGGTACCCAGATAAAGCCCGCGTTCTGCAGCCACAGGCTCCTGGTGACGTCGCCGGCCTGGTATTGCTGGGCATCGCCGCCGAGCGTGCCGAACACCGCCAGCGATACCACCAGCGGGGTGACGAACTGCACCACCGACACGCCGAGGTTGCCGATGCCGGCGTTCAGTCCGGTGGCCAGGCCCTTCTTCGCCTTCGGGAAGAAGAAGCTGATGTTGGCCATCGACGAGCTGAAGTTGGCGCCGCCGAAGCCGCACAGCAGCGCGAGCGCCAGCAGCGTCGGGTAGCTGGTGGTCGGGTCGCGCAGCGCGAAGCCCATGCCGAGCGCCGGGATCAGCAGCAGCGCGGTGGAGATGGCGGTGAAGCGGCGCCCGCCGAACACCGGCACCAGGAACGAATAGAAGATGCGCAGCGTGGCGCCGGACAGCGCGGGCAGCGCGGTCAGCCAGAACAGCTGGTTCTTGGTGAACTGGAAGCCGGCGCGGTCGAGGTTGACGGCAACCACGCTCCACAGCATCCAGATCACGAAGGCCAGCATCAGCGCGGGAATCGAGATCCACAGGTTGCGGTAGGCGATGCGTTCGCCCGTGTTTTGCCAGAACGCCGCGTTCTCGGGCTCCCAGCGCGTTAGTACAGAGGTGGACATGACAGTGTGCTTGAGTGGAAAGAGGGATCAGGGGCGGCGTCACGCCGTCTGGGTGAGGCCGACGGCCTGTTCCTTGCGCCGGCGTTCGGCGCGGTGGCTGTAGTGCATCCAGACCAGGCTCACGCACACGGTGCCGTACATCAGCATGAAGCAGCTGCTGCGCACGCCGGTCAGGTCGGCCAGTGCGCCGAACAGGATCGGCAGCACAAAGCCGCCGAGGCCCCCCGCCAGGCCCACCACGCCGGAAACGGCGCCGATGTTGTGCGTGAAATCGTTCGAGATGAACTTGAAGACCGAGGCCTTGCCGATGGCGAAGGCGATGCCGACCACGAACAGCAGGAACGTGAATACCGCCGGCGTCAGCGCAATGCGGAAGCTCTGCGGACCCGTGGTGGTGTGGATCACGAAGTCGGTCTGCGGGTAGCTCAGCAGGAAGAAGCCGACCCAGCTCACCCACATCACCCACCACGTGGTGCGCTGCGCGCCGTAGCGGTCGGAGATCCAGCCGCCGATCGCGCGCAGCACGCCGCCCGGCAGCGAGAAGCATGCGGCGAGGAACGCGGCCACCTTCATGTCGAAGCCGTATTCGCCGATGTAGTACTTGGTCATCCACAGCGACAGGCCGACGTAGCCGCCGAACACCACCGAGTAGTACTGCGAGTAGCGCCACACGCGCGGGTCGCGCAACATGGCCAGCTGCTCGCGAAAGCCGGTGCTGGACGTCACCCGGTGCGCGGGGTTGCTGCGCGAGCCGAGCCAGAACACGACGGCCGTCACCAGCATCGCGACCGAGTACACCCGGGGCACGACTTCCCAGGTGCCAGCGGCCAGGATGAGCGCCGGCGCGACAAACTTGGTCAGCGCGGCGCCCGAGTTGCCGGCGCCGAAGATACCCATGGCCAGCCCCTGGCGCGAACGCGGGAACCAGCGCGCGACGTATGGGGTGCCGACCGAGAACGAGCCGCCGGCCAGGCCGACGAACAGGCCCAGCACGAGCAGTTGCCACAGCGTATGCGCATACGAGATCAGCCAGATCGGGATGACCGTGGCCAGCATCAGCACGAAGAACACGACGCGGCCGCCGTAGCGGTCGGTCCAGATGCCGAGCGGCACTCGGATCAGCGAGCCGCTCAGCACCGGCGTGGCGGCCAGCAGGCCGAACTCGGTCTCATTGAGCCCGAGTTCCTTCTTGAGCGGGATGCCGAGGACGGCGAACAGCATCCAGACGGCGAAGCAGATGGTGAAGGCAAAGGTGCTGGATGCCAGCGTCGTCCATGCCCCGGAAGGGACGGGCTCCGGCATTCGCGCCGCGTGTGTTGGGGTGGCCATGGCCATACTCCTGTGTCAACTATGACGGGATGACGCCAGAGTAGGCACGCGGGTTACGGCTGACCATTCGCCGGGAGCACAAGCCGCCACGTCCCGGAACCTGCTGGTGGAGCTAGTTCCATCGGCGGAGGACGACGGCGGCATCAGGGTGCTATCGTGGTTGCACCCCGTCTGGACACGGTATCAACCCGTGACACGGATCAAATTTCTCGCACGCGCCCATCATGGAAACCATCCCAATCCTGCCTGCACGCGGTCCGCGCAAGTCGCCGGAGGCGGGTCCGCCGCCCCGTGGCTTTGCGCTGTTCGCGCTCGGCTTCCGCCCTTTCTACCTGGGCGGCGCGCTCTTTGCAGCGATCGCCGTGGCCGCATGGGCGGCTGTGTTCGGCGGTGCGGGGGGCATGGCGCCTGCAAGCACCTTGCCGCCGATGCTGTGGCACGCCCATGAGATGGTGTTCGGCTTTGCCGCCGCGATCGTGGTCGGCTTCCTGTTTACGGCCGGGCGCGCGTGGACCGGGCAACCCACGCCGACCGGCGCGCCGCTTGCTTGCCTGTTCGTGCTGTGGCTGGCCGGGCGTGGCGCCATGTGGTTCGGCCCTGGCGTGCCGGCCGCGTGGATCGACGGCGCGTTCCTGCCGCTGGCCGCGCTAGCGTTCACGCGCACGTTGGTCAAAGGCGGCAGTCGCCGCAACTATCCGCTGGCGTTTGCGCTCTGGCTGCTGGCCCTGGCCAATGTGTCTAGCCTTGCGCTGCATGCCGGTGGCTACGCCGATGCGGCGCTGCGCGCCTGCCAGGCCGGCGTGGCGCTGATCACGCTGTTCGTCATCGTGATCGGCGGACGCGTGATTCCGATGTTCACGACCAATGCCGTTCCAGGTTTTCGCCTGCGCCAGTATCCGAAGGTCGACCGCGTGGCCGTGCCTGCGGCAGTCCTGGGCCTGCTGGCCGGGCTGGTTCCGCTGCCCGGGTGGCTGGCGGCCCTGTTGTCGCTGCTGGCGGCCGTGGTGCTCGGCATCCGCGTGGTCGGCTGGCGCGGCTATGCGGTGGGCAACCGCCCGCTGCTGTGGTCGCTGCACCTGGCCTATGGGTGGCTGCCGCTGGCCTTGCTGCTGCAGGCCGCCGCGGTGCTCGGGCTGGTGATGCCGGGCATTGCCACGCATGCGTTCACGGTTGGCGTGCTCGGTGGCGCCATCATCGCCATGGTCACGCGCACGGCGCTCGGGCACACGGGCCGGACGCTGGCTGCCGGGCGCGCGGAGACCGCTGCCTACTGGCTGGTGGCGGCGGCCGCGGTGCTGCGTGTCATCGGGCCGTTGCTTTGGCCGGCGGGATACCTGCATTGGGTCTACGGCGCCGCCGCTTGCTGGGTAGCAGCATTCGCGGTCTACGCGGTGGTCTACGCGCCGCGGCTGGCGCGGCCCCGGATCGACGGAAAGGCTGGCTGAGGCCTGCCCAAGGCCCCTCTGGCTCGCGCCCTTCGGACCCGAGCCGGGCCAATTCACTAAACGGCGTTGGGAATTCCGCCCTGCCGGCGGCTGGCGCAGGCCCTGTATCAGCCCATCCCGGCCACCACGGCCAAGCGATCGTTGCCGCGCTCCTTCCGCACACTGGCCCATGCCACAAGCAGTGCGGCCAATGGCGCCAGGGCGGCCACCCAGGGCAGGGCATCCAGGCCCGGGCCATGGGCGACCACCATGCCGCCCAGCCACGCGCCGATGCCGTTGCCGAGATTGAACGCGGCGATGTTGAAGCTCGATGCCAGGTTCCGGCCCGCACCGCTGGCGTGGTGCAGCACGCGCAGCTGCAGTGGCGACACGGTCGCGAACGCGGCGACGCCCAGGATGCCGACGAACCCGGCCATGGCGATCTGGCTGTGGACGGCCAAGGTCATGGCCGCGAGCACGGCGATGAGCGCGCTCAGCGAGCCCAGCAGCGCGGCCGTGGGCTGGCGGTCGGCGAAGCGGCCGCCCAGGATGTTGCCGACGATCATGCCGCCGCCGAACAGCAGCAGGATCGGCGACACCGCCCCCTCGCTGAAGCCGGTCACGCGCGTCAGCAGCGGCTGTACATAGGTGATCACCGCGAAGGTGCCGGCAGACTGCAGCACGGTCATCAGCAGGCCGAGCAGCACCTGCGGCCGCACGATGGTGGCGAGTTCCTCGCGCAGCGCGACCGGCGCGCTGTCGTCGCGGCTCTTTTGCACCAGCGCGGCAATCACGACGATCGAGACCAGGCCGATCAGCGCCATGGCCCAGAACGTCGAGCGCCAGCCAAGGTGCAGGCCCAGCCAGGCGCCGGCGGGCATGCCGAGCAGCGTGGCCAGCGTCAGGCCCGAGAACATGACCGAAATCGCCGAGGCACGGCGCTCGGCCGGCACCAGGCCGGTCGCCACCACGGCGCCCACGCCAAAGAAAGTGCCGTGCGTCAGCGAGGTGAGGACGCGCGCGATCATCAGCGTGGTGTAGTCGGGCGCCAGCGCGCAGGCCGCGTTGCCGACGGTGTAGATCCCCATCAGCGCGAGCAGTACGGCCTTGCGCGGCATGCGCCGGGTCAGCAGCGTCAGCACCGGCGCGCCGGCGAACACGCCGAGCGCATAGCCGGAAACCAGCATGCCGGCGGCGGCAATGCTGACATGCAAGTCAGTGGCCACTTGCAGCAGCAGGCCCATGATGACGAATTCGGCGCAGCCAATGCCGAAGGAGCCGGCGGTCAGCGCGTAGAGGGCAGCCGGCATGCGGCGGGTACGTGAGGCTGGGTTCGACATGGTGAGCGCTTGCGGATGGCGGGAGGGATGGCAGGAAGGCTGAAGTGTCGGTGTTTTCATCTTCTTCATAAATGGGCATTATTCATAATCAGTTTCAAGAAAATATTGAAAATCATGGACCGCATTGGCGATATCGGCTTGTTTCTGCGCGTGCTGGACCTGGGCTCGATCAGTGCCGGCGCGCGCAGCCTGGATTTGTCGGTGGCGGTGGCCAGCCAGCGCCTGCAGCGGCTGGAACGCGAACTCGGCGTTCGTCTGTTGCATCGCACTACGCGACGCCTGCATGCGACGCCTGAGGGCGTGATCCTTGCCGAGCAAGGACGTGCGCTGGTTGACGATCTCGATGCGCTGGGCAGTTCTCTGCGACAGGCGGGCACCGGTATTTCGGGAACGCTGCGCGTGACCGCTTCCTCGTCGTTCGGTCGCCTCTATATCTCGCCGCTGCTGCCGGAATTCATGGCGCGGCATCCTGGCTTGAAGCTCAGCTTCACCATGACGGACAACGTGCTGGACCTGGTCAGCGCCGGCTTCGACCTGGCGATCCGTATCGGCGCGCTCGACGATTCGGCGATGGTCGCGCGCAAGCTGGCGACCAACCGGCGGCTGCTGTGCGCATCGCCGGAATACCTGCGCCGCCGCGGCACGCCGCGCACGCCGCAGGACCTGGCCAGCCATGATTGCCTGCTGCTCGTGGGCAGCCAGGGTCGGCAGGATGTCTGGCGCCTCGGTGACGGGGCGGGCGGGGAGATTGCCGTGCGGGTACGCGGGCCAATCGACGCCAACTCCGGCGAATTACTGTCAGATGCCGCGCTGGCCGGGCTCGGCATTGCCTTGCATTCGACTTGGCATGTCAGCGCCGCCCTGCGCACCGGACAGCTGGTGCCGGTGCTGGCCGACTATCCGGTGGCGGAATCCGGGATCTACGCAGTCATGCCGCAGCGCCGGCTGGTGCCGCCAAGGGTGCGGGCGTTTGTGGATTTCCTGGCCGAACACTTCGGCGAAAACCCGCCTTGGGAGCGCCCGGCATGACGGGTTACGCTACGGTGCAACCGAATGCCTAAAAATTGGGCGGTCCGGTGCGTTGGCGCACAGACTGGGCGTTTCGGGGGAGACGCGCGAGGATATCCACAGATTCTGTGGATATCCTCGCCGGATTTCAACATGGGTTTCTACCATCGACGCGCCTCCCGGCCAGCGGGTATGCTGAGCGATCCGCCCCGGCCTGCCGCTTGCCGTTCGGCGCCCCGGCATGCCATCCCCCTTTCTTCGAGACACCATGCGACACCACGGGCCGACGGCAGTACCGATCCTGGCCATGCTGGCCGGCGCCGTCATGGCGGCCGGCTGCGTGGCGCAGTACCGCGTGCCGTCCGGCGCTGCCGTGGCCAGTGTGCGCTTGATGACGGATACCGATGACAACACCACGTTCACGGTGGTCGATCCCGCCAAGTGCCCGGAGCCGGCTCGTCCGCTGGTCCTGGCCGGAATGGGCAAGCAGTTGTCGGCGATCGGGCGGGAGCGCGGGCTGGAGATGGCCGGAAGTTCGCCGGAGTCGCCGGCACGCACGCGCGAGCGGCATGTGGAGGCGGGTCGGCGGATCTACGTGGGCGTGATATCGACAGCCGCACCGCCGCTGCCGGAACTGCGCTGCGCGGCGGGCGTGTCGTTCGTGCCGGCGGCGGGGGCGCAATATGAAATCCGCTATAAGCGGGACGAGACCGCGAGCCAGTGCTCGGCCCAGGTCTTGCGCTTGCAACCGCTCTCGTCAGGCGCCGCGCGGCCCATGGCAGAGCCGACGCAGCAGGGCTTTCGCGCGCTGAAAAAAGAATACGTCTGCCAGGCGTCCTGACGACGCCTGGACGGGCCAGGCCCAGGCGGGGGCGGCCGCAGCGGCTTACGACTCGATCAGGAAGCGTTCCGGGCGCTTGCCCAGCCATGCCGGTGCACGGCCGCGACCCGACCAGGTCTTGCCGGTCTTCGGGTCCATGTACTTGGCGGGCAGCGGAGCGTGCTCCGCCTTCTTGGGGGCGCCCGAACCTGCCGGCCGGCCGCGGCCACGGCGCGGGGCGATATCGTCCGGGGTCAGGCCGTATTCGGCCATCAGCGAACGGATCTGGTCGATCACGCCGGCGACTTCGGTTTGCCTGACTTCATTGAGCTTGGCTTCGAGTGCTTCTTTTTCTGCGAGCAGTTGCTTGTAGGTCGCCATTTATATTCCCCTTTTCTGCAATTGACCGCTGCATGGTACTGGAACTTCCTGCCGATATGGCATTGTCGTGCGGCGGCGGATACGAAAATATTCTACAAAATATAACGCAGAATGCACGAGCTATTGTTACAGAGTGGTGCGCGTTGCCGGAAATGGCGGCGCTGGCGCGTCCCTGTCATTGCCTTGTTCCCGGGATTTTGGCATTGGCCAATGGCAGTGAATGGATTGCGGTCAAAGCAATGCGGAATGGGTGGGCAGGTCGCACACGCGCGATTTCATTCCCGCTTTTCAATCGGGGATTGGAAATTCGCTATGCGCCCGCGGCGGGCGACGGAATTCAATGGATATTGGCGGCTGCAGCGGTACGATGCGCGTATGGGCAGTGTGCAATAAAGAAGGGTTCTTCGCTGATTGCGGGGACGTCGTTCTTGGCATGCGTGGCTGTTTCGCCGGCGTAGCCGGCGACCTACTTTTGTCCGAGCGACAAAAGTAGGCAAAAACGCGTCTTCGCGGTCGACGAACGGCTCAATGGGTAAAGACGGTACAGGGCATAGCCACACTGCCTGCCGCGTAGATGATCAGGATAGACACGTCAGATGAGCGAACCCGGATTACTTGGTGGCTCCTGCTAACCGCGCCATCGGTAGGACGCCTACGGCTGCGCTGCGCGCACTCTGTGAAAACCGAGGGAAGAGAAGGGAAGAGAAGGGAAGAGACAGAAGCACCAGCCTCTGTGCCGTTGATGTCGTTCCGCCTGCCGACTAGTGAGCCGCGCAGCAGCCGAAGGCGATGATGCGATAACGGTGGCAGTGTCGGGCCACGGACAGTTTCGGGGCTCGTTCAATCATTGCGGGAGAGCCTGCAGGCGGACGCGCTCCACGCGGCAGGCAGCCGGGCAGACTCTGAAGCTCATACCCGTACGAAATTCTTGGCACACTACGATCAATATTCGCCCGTTAGGGCAAGTCAACGCGTTTCTTGGTGACTTCTTGTCGCTTGGACAAGAAGTTACTCGCCGGCTACGCCGGCGAAACAGCGGCGCCTGCCAAGGGCAGCGACCCCAGTCATAACCACAGACTCCCCGCCGGCTATCGCCCGCGAAACAGCCGCGCATGCCAAGCACGGCGCCCCGCAATTCGCCCGAAGAACCAAAAAAAATACCCCGGGAAAGCAGGAATCCCGGGGCATAAATCCACCGTATGGCGGTGGAGGAGACATTGTTGAATTCACTCCGTACAGCCGCGCCAATGGCAGCGGCCATCCGATTGAAGTACCTGTTTCAGATTGCCCAGCCCCCGGCATAGAACGCGGCCAGCGCGATCGCGATCGCCACCGTACCGACATTGAGCTTGCGCCATTCGCCGGAGACGATGCGGCCGACCACCAGCGTGCAGAAGCCCAGCATGATGCCGGTGACGATATTGCAGGTCAGCACGATGAACACGGCGCACACCAGGCCCGACAGCGCATCGACCAGGTCGTCCATGTGCAGGCGCGAGACGCTCGAAAGCATCAGCAGGCCGACATACATCAGCGCGGGCGCGGTGGCATACGACGGCACTAGCGCCGCCAGCGGCGAGAAGAACATCACGGCCAGGAACAGCAGGCCGACCACCACGGCGGTCAGGCCGGTCTTGGCGCCGGCAGCGACGCCGACGGTCGATTCGATATAGGCCGCGGCCGGAGCGCCGCCGAACATGGCGGAGAAGATCGAGCTGACCGAGTCCGCGGTCAGCGCACGGCCACCGTTGCGGATGTGGCCGCTGGCGTCGAGCTGGCCGGCCTGGCCTGCCACGGCCCGAATGGTGCCGGTGGCATCGAACACCGCCGTCATCACCAGCGCCAGCACGCTCGGCAGCACGGCGGTGGACAGCGCGCCGCGGATATCCATGGCGCCGATCAGCGACTGGTGGCCGGGCGCGCTCAGCGAAGGCAGCGCGAATACGCCGGTGAACTTCACGGCCGGGTCGAAGATCAGGCCCAGCACGGAGATGGCGACGATCACCAGCAGGATGCCGCCCGGCACGCGCCGGCGCTCCAGGCCGAAGATGGCGGCCAGGCCCAGCACCGACATCACCACCGGGAACGAGGTGATCTTGCCCAGCGCGACAGGCAGGCCCGCGCCGCTGTTCTTGACCACCAGTCCGACCTCATTGGAAGCGATCAGCAACAGGAACAGCCCAATGCCGATTCCCGCGCCATGGGCCACGCCCGCCGGCAGGTTGCGCAGGATCCAGGAGCGCACGCCGGTGACCGAGATCGCGGTGAACACCACGCCCATCAGGAATACCGCGCCCAGCGCCACGGCCGGCGACAGTCCCTGCCCCAGCACCAGGCCGAAGGCCATGAAGGCCGTCAGTGAAATGGCGCAGCCGATGGCGATCGGCAGCTTGGCCCACACCCCCATCAGCAGCGAGCCGAACGCCGTGGTCAGGCATACCGCCACGAACACCGCGCTGGTGTCGAAGCCGGCCTTGCCGAGCATGCCCGGCACGACGAAGACCGCGTAGACCATGGCCATGAAGGTGGTTACGCCGGCCACGACTTCCTGGCGCCGCGTGCTGCCGCGCTCGGTGATCTGGAAATAGGCGTCGAGCTTGTTCCTGACTTCGCGGCGCGCGGAATCGACTTCCGTCACGGACGGATAGGGCTGTTCGATCATGATGATCTGTCTCCTTGCAGGGCGCTGCCCCGGCCGAGGGAAGGGCCGTGGACAGGCTTTGTCTCACGTGGTTCTAGGTATCGGCCGCGTCCATGCTCGCTGCGCGGCCGGTTTTATCGGTGTTGCCTCTTGTCGGTGCCTTCTGCATGGGCGTGATCCGGGCAAGGCTGAAGGCTAGGCGACGCGCGCCGACTCGTCATAACCCCGTCAAAATGCGCGGTATGCCTGGCGGGGAATAGTGAATGTGATGGATTGCCGCCTTCGCGGGCGACAACGGCCCGAAGGTGGCTCGGAGGCACGCCTGCAATATCAGCTGACGCAAATACGGCCTATAGGGGTTGTCCCGTATGTGTCGGGGTCCACTTCGATATACTAGGGATAACCCTCGAATCGGGTCGTCAGCGTCCTTGCAGGTCGACGCAGGTGCGGCTCGGTACGCTTCTCATCGACGTTCCCTCTACCCTTAGCCTGAGCCCTTTTATGCAAGTCCTTGCTGATACGCTTTATCGCCAGTCGCCGAGCCGCCGTCCGGCTGCTGTTGCCACCGACCTGACCCGCGACACAGACCTGTACGCCCGCATGGGCAACGGCCGTTCGCTGGCCGCGCGCGTGCGCGAATACTTTGCGCGCGGCTGGGCGCTGCATGTGGAGAATGCCCGCCTGGCAGCGCCCATCACCTGGCTCTGAACGCTTCAGAGCGCCGCCCCCAGCGGACTTAGTACATCCCCGTCGCTTCCTTGAAGCGACCCAGCGTCCAGCCATTGCCGAGCAGCACCATGCGTGTGTGCAGGTCATCCATGATGGCTGCGCTGACCTGTTCGCCCAGATAGGTGAGCGTCTTGTGGCGCAGGTCGACATAGCCCAGCGTGTACCGGTTGCCCAGCGATTGCCACAGCGCATAAGCCCCCGCGGACTGCCGGGCGCCGCTCAGCAGGCACAGTCCGCCATCGAGCGCCCAGCGGTAAAGGCCCGACGCCAGGCCGTGGCGCTGGTAAGCCGGCGCAAACTTCGTGTGGGGCGAACGCACCCACGGGTCGGCGCGGCGGCCGACCTCGATCAGCCGGTTGAACACCGTATAGCCCGCAAGCCGGCCGCTGGCCACGTCTTCCACGTACACGAAAATCTCGCCGTCGGCCTCGCGAAAGCGCAGGCGCAGCCCCGGCAGCCCGCTGGGCTGCTCCGGCATCGCATTGAGCCGGTCGCCGGGGCGGCGCATGCGGTCATGCAGCGCGCCCAGTTCGTCTTCCACTTCGTCCCGTCCGGGGCTGACATCGATGCGCAATTCCAAGGCGCGTGCCAGTGCCTGCGCCGGACGGCGCAATGCGAAGGTCATGGTCATGAGGAGTCCCTCCGCTCAGGCGTTGAGGGCAACGTACACGATCACGAGCGCCAGCATGGCGCAAAGGGTGCGGCGGTAGATCTGTGGCATGGCTTTCTCCTGGATGCACGATGGATCGCGGCTGCCAACAGGGCAGCGGCATGCAAAGTGCCGTGCGGGAAAGCTCAGGTCGGGACGGGGGTCCGCCGAGCTGTCCGCACGGCCAGGAAAAGCACGGCCCGATGGGCCGGGGTCGCCGGCAAGCCGATGCGGGTGGCCATCGCCGGCGCGCACGCCGCCGCGCCATGCAGGGCATGGCGAAGCAGGGCGGGGGCGCGGAAAGAGCGTAGCATCGGCAAATAGAGGGGGAGGAACCGGCGTGGCGGGGCGCGGCCGGGGCAATGGGTCTTATCCCATAATTCTCCGTCTATGTCTATCCATTGTGCCGAGATCTGCGGTGAACAGCATCGATATGGCGCGTAGGACGAGTGGGTGGGCAACGAGTTAACGGCAACATCCTGCCGTCACATCGTAATTGTGAACACTGTCTACATATACTAGACTCGAAAGCACGCGCCCCTGAAGGGGCAATTCCGCGGGAGTCACGATGACTGCTACCAAGGCGCCGCATACCGAGCCCCATTCGATGCCGACTCCGGAATCCGGCCCGGCCATGCTGCTGGTCGCCACGATCAAGGGCGCGTGGTTCCTGACCAGTGATGCGGCCCGCCGCAATTGGACCCTGCGGGGACCGGTATTCCTGGGGCATACCATTCATCACATCGTGCAGGACCCGCGCGAGCCCCGGCGCATGCTGATGGCCGCACGCACCGGCCACCTCGGCCCGACCGTATTCCGCTCCACGGACGGCGGCGAGAACTGGACCGAAGCGACGCGTCCGCCCGCCTTTGCCAAGGCGCCCGAAGGCGAAACGGGCCGCGTCGTCGACCATGTCTTCTGGCTGACGCCGGGACACGCGTCCGAACCGGGCACGTGGTACGCCGGCACGTCTCCCCAAGGGCTGTTCCGGAGTACAGACCATGGTGCAAGCTGGGAATCCGTGACCGGTTTCAACGATCATCCGATGCGGCGCAGCTGGACCGGCGGCGAGCAGGACGGCACGCCCGACGGCCCCAAGCTGCATTCGATCCTGGTCGACCCGCGCGACCGGAAACACCTGTACATCGGCATGTCGAGCGGCGGCGTATTTGAAAGCACCGATGCCGGCGCCGACTGGAAGCCGCTGAACCGCGGCTGCGCCGCCAATTTCCTGCCGGACCCCGACGTCGAGTACGGTCACGACCCGCACTGCGTGCTCCAGCATCCGGCCGCGCCCGACATCCTGTACCAGCAGAACCATTGCGGCATCTACCGCATGGACCGGCGCGAAGGAATCTGGAAGCGCATCGGCGACGCCATGCCGCGCGAAGTGGGGGACATCGGCTTCCCGATCGTCGCGCATCAGCGCGATCCGCGCACGGTGTGGGTGTTCCCGATGGATGGCAGCGACGTCTGGCCGCGCGTGAGCCCCGGCGGCAAGCCCGCGGCCTATGTCACGCGCGATGCCGGCGAAACCTGGCAACGCCAGGACCGCGGCCTGCCGCCCGCGCAGGCCTGGCTCACGGTCAAGCGCCAGGCCATGGCGGCCGATGCGCAGGCACCCGTGGGCGTGTACTTCGGCACCACCGGTGGCGAGGTCTGGGCCAGTGCCGACGAGGGCGAACACTGGCAGTGCATCGCCAGCCATTTGCCGCACATCTACGCGGTGCAGTCCGCGCGGCCGGCCTGAGCGAGGCCCGGGCGATGCGCGTGCATATTGCCTCGCCGCTGCTTTCCTACACCGGCCAGCAGCCGGTGGTGGAGGCGCATGGCGGCAGCATCGGCCAACTGCTCGAGGATCTCGACCGGCAATTCCCCGGCATGCGTTTCCGTATCGTCGACGAACAGGACAAGCTGCGGCCGTATATCCGCGTCTTCGTCAATCGCGTGCAGTGGATGCGGCTCGACGCGCCGCTGCACGACGAGGACGAAGTCCACATCCTGCAGGCACTGGCCGGCGGCTGAACGCCGCCGCGCCACGTGCGCCGCGCCCTGTGCCTTGATCTGGCGCGGGGGCGCGCCTTAAATCCCCCATCCCGCCTGCCGTTATCCAAGCATCGAACGTCTGCTGTCCGCCTGCCGCCAGGCCGCAGACCAGACCTACCGCAGCGGCAAACCAATCGGCCAATCGGCATGCAAGGGGAGCATCACATGAGCAGTTCGATGAGGGACATCGACGAGCGCACCAACCTGACCAACAACAACCAGTTCGAATTGCTGTTGTTCCGGCTGGGCGACGCCGAGCATTCAGGCCAGTCCGAACTGTTCGGCATCAATGTCTTCAAGGTCCGCGAAATCCTGGTGATGCCGCCGGTTACCACGGTGGTCGGCGCGGATCCGTCGATCCTCGGCATGGCCGATATCCGCGGCCAGGTGATTCCCGTGATCGACCTGCCGCGCCTGGTGGGCTGCAAGCCCGCGAACGGCCTGGGCATCCTGCTGGTCACCGAATATGCGCGGTCTACGCAGGGGTTTGCCGTGGAAGCGGTCGAAGAGATCGTCCGGCTGGAATGGAACCAGGTGCATTCGGCCGAGGCCAGCGTGCGCACCGGCCACGTGACCAGCATCGCCAAGCTCGATGCCGGCACCGACCAGGCGCGCCTGGTGCAGGTGCTCGACGTCGAGCAGATCCTGCGCGACGTGCTGCCGTCGCGCCAGCCGGACGTCGTTCCGGAATCCGTCGGGCCGCAGCTCGCGCTGCCGCCGGGCACCAAGGTGATCGCCGCCGACGATTCGGCGCTCGCACGCGGGCTGATCGAGCAGAGCCTGAAGGCGCTCGGCGCGCCGGTGGTCATGACCAAGTCGGGCAAGGAAGCCTGGGAGCTGCTCGACAGCATGGCGACCGAGGCGGCCAGCCACGGCCGCTCGATCCACGACGAGGTGGCGCTGGTGCTGACCGATCTGGAAATGCCCGAGATGGATGGCTTTACGCTGACCCGCCGGATCAAGGCGGACAGCCGCCTCAAGTCGCTTCCGGTGGTGATTCATTCATCGCTTTCTGGCGAGGCGAGCGAGGAACACGTCCGCAAGGTCGGCGCCGATGCCTATGTGGCCAAGTTCGTGGCCAAGGAACTGGCCGAGACGCTTCGCAGCGTCCTGGTGCACTGAACCGGACCCGGGTTGTATCGCATCAGGCACAGAATCGCTGCCGGTGCAACCATTTCCCCACACCGGCGGCCTGCCTAGAATTTAGGCACTCCAGTGTTTCCCAGTCCCGGCGCGCCTTGTGCGGTTGTCAATAGGCCGGATATCCACTGTTCCTGTGGATAGTTTTCCCGGTGATTCGGTCGCCTCATGCAAAAGTATGAGGCGGCGCCGGTAACCACCGGGGGCACGGACGGCTGCGCGCCCGCCGCAGGCCTATTTTGGCTGCGACACTACCCGTAGGTAGGGCTTCAGCGTCTTGAAGCCGTCCGGGTATTTCTTCCGGGCGTCCTCATCCGAAACCGAGGTCGGGATGATCACGTCTTCGCCCGGCTTCCAGTTGGCCGGCGTGGCCACGGCATGCTTAGCATTGAGCTGCAGGGCGTCCAGCAGCCGCAGGACTTCATCGAAATTGCGGCCGGCGCTCATCGGGTACGCGAGCATCGCCTTGATCTTCTTGTCCGGCCCGATCCAGAACACGGAGCGGATCGTGGCGTTATCCACAGCCGTGCGCGGACCGCCGCTGGCTTCCGGATGGATCATGTCGTAGAGCTTGGCCACCTTGAGGTCGGCGTCGCCAATCATCGGGTAGTTGACCGCGTGGCCCTGCGTCTCTTCGATGTCCTTGGCCCAGCGCGAATGATCGCCGACCGGGTCGATGCTCAGGCCGATAATCTTGGTATTGCGCTTCTCGAATTCGGGCTTGAGGCCGGCCATATAGCCGAGTTCGGTGGTGCAGACCGGCGTGAAATCCTTCGGGTGCGAGAACAGGATGGCCCAGCCGTCGCCGATCCATTCATGGAAACTGATCGGCCCCTGCGTGGTTTCGGCGGTGAAATCCGGAGCAACTTCGCCAATGCGAATCGCCATGATCGAACTCCTTGGTCTTGTGATGAAGGTGGGGAAACGGGCTGTCGCCCGCATGCCAGGCCCCTGCGCGCGCCTAGCGGAATACCAGCACGGGAATCGCGCTGTGGGTAAGGACCCGGTGCGTCTCGCTGCCGATCAGCATGGCCTGCAGGCCGCGCCGTCCGTGCGACGACATCACGATCAGGTCGCAATCTCTTTGCTGCGCCGTCTGCACGATGGCCTGCCACGGATGATCGTCCGTGGCGGTGACCGTATCGCATGGCACGCCTGCCTGCGTGGCCGCCCGGCTGAGCGCGGCCAGGAATTCGTCGGCATGGCGCGCCGCTTCCGCAGCGAATGTCTCGCGGGTGTCCTGCAGGCTGGTGAGCCGGTAGGTCATCAGGTGGTACTGGGGAATCACATGCAGTCCGGTGACGCGGGCGCCGATCCGGCCGGCAAAGGTCATGGCGCGCGCAATCATCGCGTCGGCGCGGGGCGAGCCATCCGTGGGAACCAGGAAGTGCTTGAACATCGTGTCCTCCGCCTGCCAGTCCACTGAAAGCCGGCGCATTCCCGGCTGCACGCCCGGGTTCGCGCGGGCCACTCCAGTATAGGAATTGCCTGCCCGCCGCGACAGCCCTTCAGTGCGCTTTCCGCCATCGGTACGCCGCCGCCGGACGGGCTTGGCCGGTGTAGACGATAATTAACATACTGTTATCATCCGATGTGCTTATCGGTTCTCCGTCGACGAAGGTGCCCCAATGATTGCGTTGCGCGAAGCATGGCAGGCTGGATTGTTCCGCCGCGGGAACTGGCTTTCCAATATCGTTGCGGGGGCCATCGTCGGCGTGGTGGCGCTGCCGCTGGCCATGGCCTTTGCGATGGCTTCGGGGGCGAAGCCGGAGCAGGGGCTGTACACGGCGATCGTGGCCGGCCTGCTGGTCTCGGCGACCGGCGGCAGCCGGGTGCAGATCGCCGGGCCGACCGGGGCGTTCATCGTCATCCTGTCGGGCATCACGGCAAAGCATGGCATCGACGGCCTGCAGATCGCCACGCTGATGGCCGGCCTGATCCTGGTGGCCATGGGGCTGACACGGCTTGGCAGCGTGATCCGCTATATCCCGGCGCCGGTGATCGTTGGCTTCACCGCAGGCATCGGCGTGATCATCTTCGTCGGCCAGTGGCGCGACTTCTTCGGCCTGCCCGCGGTCGCCGGCGACCATTTCCACCAGAAGCTCTGGCACCTGCTGCAAGTCTTGCCGCATCTGCATCCGGCCACCACGGGGATCGCGCTGCTGAGCCTGCTGCTGGTGGTCGGCACGCCGCGCGTACCCTGGCTGCGGCGCATTCCGGGGCCGCTGGTGGCGCTGGTGGCGGCCACCGCTATCCAGGCGCTGTTCCACTTCGATGGCGTGGCCACCATCGGCAGCGCCTTCGGTGGCCTGCCGCGCGGCTTGCCGGGGCTGTCGCTGCCCGAGGTCACGCTCGCGCGCGTGCTGGAACTGGCCGGGCCGGCCTTCACCATCGCGATGCTCGGCGCGATCGAATCGCTGCTGTCCGCCGTGGTCGCCGACGGCATGGCCGGCACGCGCCATGACTCCAACCAGGAGCTGGTGGGGCAGGGGCTGGCCAACGTGGTCGCGCCGCTGTTCGGCGGCTTTGCCGCGACCGGCGCCATCGCGCGTACCGCGACCAATATCCGCAATGGCGGCAACAGTCCGCTGGCGGGCATCACCCACGCCGTGACGCTGGTGCTGGTGGTGATGTTCCTGGCGCCGCTGGCCGCCAATGTGCCGCTGGCCGCGCTGGCGGCGATCCTGTTCGTGGTGGCCTACAACATGAGCGAGCTGCGGCATTTCGCGCGCATGGTGCGCCGCGCGCCGCGGGCGGACGTGGCCATCCTGCTGATCACGTTCTGCCTGACCGTACTGACCGACCTGGTGGTGGCGGTCAATATCGGCGTGATCCTGGCCATGCTGCAGTTCCTGCGGCGCATGGCGGAGTCGGTGGAGGTGTCACGCCAGGATGCGCCCGACCTGGAGCACGAACTGTCGCGCGACGGCGGGGCGCCGTCCGGCCTGCCGGCCGGCGTGCTGGTGTATGGCATCGACGGGCCGTTCTTTTTCGGCGCGGTGGAGAACTTCGAGCGGGCGCTGGTCCAGACCCATACCGATCCGCGTGTGCTGCTGATCCGGCTGCGCCGCGTGCCGTTCATGGACATGACCGGCCTGCAGACGCTGGAGGAGGTGATCGGCAAGCTCAGGCATCGCGGCGTGGCCGTGGTGCTGTGCGAAGCCAACGCGCGCGTGCGCCAGAAGCTCGCGCGCGCCGGCGTATTGGCGGCGCTGGGGGAGGGGAACTACCAGGAAACGCTGGCCGAAGCGACCGAGCGCTGTGCGCGGATCGCGCGGCAGGAATGACGTCCGGGCTCAGGCCTTGTCGGCCGGAGCCTTCTTGCGGCCGGCGGCCTTTGGCTTGGTGGCGTAGTCCACGCCGTGCTGGGCGAGATATTCGCGGATGAGTTGCCGCACCACTTGCGAGGGTGTCAGGTCCTGCGACGCGCACAGGGTCTCGAAAGCCTTCTTCTTGGCCGGATCGATCAGGATGGTGAGGCGGGCGGTCTTGGATTCCATGGAGCTCAGTCGCGATGCGCGGCGGCGATCGGAACCGCATTATATACAGGGCCAAAGCACGGCCAGATGCGCCGTCCGGCAGTCTATAGTTCTTCTTCGATCGGCAGCATCCGCAGCAGTCCCTGTCCGAGATGCTGCAGCGCGCCCATGCCCGGCTCGCTGTCATAGGTGCGCAGCAGGCCGTTCTCGCGCGTCACCCATTCCAGGTGGGCGGCGTTGCCGTCGGTGCCGGGTGCGAGCATGACCTTGTAGGCAACATCCAGCAGCGCCTGGTCCAGGTCCTTGCCGAGCGCTTCGCACAGCGGCGCGCTGTCGACCACCACGCCCATCTCGGTATTGAGCCGGGCCGAGCGCGGGTCCAGGTTGAGCGAGCCGACGAACAGCAGGTGCCGGTCCACCATATAGCTCTTCGCATGCAGGCTGGCGCGGCTTTTGCTGATCATGCTGCGGTGCGCGTGCTTGCCTTCATGCGCGATCTCGGCGTAGGCCGATGGCTTGAGTTCATAGAGTTCCACGCCGGCTTCGAGCAGGTCCTTGCGCCAGGGCGAATAGCCCGCGTGCACCGCACTGACGTCGGTGGCCGAGAAGGAGTTGGTCAGGATGCGCACCTTCACGCCGCGCCTTGTCATCTGCGCGAGCCAGTCCACCGACTTGCGGTCCGGCACGAAGTAAGGCGATACCAGCGCCAGTTCCTGTTGCGCGCTGCCGAGCAGCTTCGCCAGCTTGGGGATGGCATGGCTCGAATCGTCTTCGGGCGGCAGCGTGACCTTGGCCGCCTTGTCGGCGATCACCGCGGCGTGGCCCCAGTACGCCGGTAGCTTGCCGCTTTCGAGTGCCTGCGCGAGGCCGGACGCCAGCAGGGCCTGCGAATACTCGCCGCCGCGCGCTTCGGCGACATGCTGGTGGAGGTATTCGCGTATGTCCTGCAATTGCGCCGCCGCGTCCTCTGGCGGCCTGGCCAGCGCACTCACGGGGTACGCGGCGGCACCGTTCCAGTAGTCGTCGAACACGGCCGAGACCTCGGGCACCACGGGGCCGGCCAGCAACAGGTCGAGATCCGTGAAGTCCGAACCCTTGTCGGCCGCGAAATAGGCGTCGCCGATATTGCGGCCGCCCACGATGGTGGCCTGGTTGTCGGCCGTCATCGACTTGTTGTGCATGCGGCGGTTCAGCCGGCTGTAGTCGAAGGCCATCTGGGCCATGCGCAGGCTGCGTGCCGTGAACGGGTTGAACAGCCGGACTTCGATGTTCGGATGGTCGTCGAGCGCGGACAGGATGCGGTCCTGGCCGGACAGGTGCAGGTCGTCGAGCAGCAGCCGCACGCGCACGCCGCGGTCGGCTGCGGCGATGATATCGGCCAGCAGCGTCTTTCCGGTCAGGTCGCCGTCGTAGATGTAATACTGCACGTCCAGCGTGCGCCGCGCGGCCCTGGCCAGTGCCAGTCGCGCCACCAGTGCGTCCGGGCCGCTGGCGAGCGGATAGAAGGCCGACTGGCCCGGGTGCGCGGACAGCAGCGGCGCCATGGTGCGGCCCAGCAGCGTGCCGGCCGTATCGGTGACCGCGTGGGAGGCGACGCGCCCGTCCTGCGGCGGCAGGCTGGCGCAGCCCGCCATGAGCAGTGTGGCCGCCAGCAGCGATGCCAGGCGATACAGCCAGCGGTACGTTGGACTCGTGCGGTCATGGATGGCGGGCATCGCATCTCCTGGGCGGCCAGCCTCCTGTGTAGCGCGTTTTGCACGCGCGCGCCAGTCCTGCGGCACCTGCACTACTATCAAGGCGTAATCGGCAAGCGAACCACCCGTCAGGAGATCGACATGGACCAGGAAGCCTTCAACACGAGCATCCGCAAGTTCCTCAAGACCGTGGGTGTCGGTTCTCAGCGAGAGATCGAACAAGCCGTGGCCGCCGCGCTCGACAGCGGCGAGCTCGCCGGCAACGAGATCCTGCCAGTGAAGATGACGCTGGAACTTGGCAAGCTGAAGCTGAGCACGACGTTCGACGGCGAGATCCGCCTGGCCTGACCCCGCCGGCTATTCAGGCAGCGCCAGGTCGGCGATCACTGCGGCGAGGAAGCGCGCCGCCTCGCCGCCGGTGACCACGCGGTGGTCGAAGGTCAGGCTCAGCGGCATCACGCGGTGCACTGCCGGCACGCCGCCGGCGGCCACCACCTCGTCGCGGATGTGTCCGGCGCCGAGGATTGCCACGGTCGGCGGCACCACGATCGGCGCCGCATAGCGGCCCGCGATCATGCCGAAGTTCGAAAGCGTGATGGTGCTGCCGCGCATCTCTTCCGGCGCGATGGTGCGCGCCCGTATATCGGCGCGCATGCGATCCAGCCCGTGGCGAAGGTCGGCCGCGTCGCGGTTGCCCACGTTGCGCAGCACTGGCACGAACAGGCCCTCCGGCAGGTCCGCGGCAATGCCGACATCGATCTTCTGCATGACGTGGCGCTTGCCGGTCTGGCCTTCGTACCAGGCATTCAGGCCAGGTTCCGCACGGCAGCCGGCTACCAGCGCGCGCACCAGGCGGATGGTGACGTCATGCGCGCCCCGCCAGGCATGGATATCGGCATCGTCCATTACCGTTGCGGCGGCGACCTCGCTCTGCGCGCGCGCCATGTTCTGCGCCATCGCGCGGCGCACGCCGCGCAGGACCTCGCCCGGCCCCGTTTCGGCGAGTGTCGAAGCCACGCGCTCTACATCCGCGGCGGTGACCACGCCATCCGCACCGGACGGGTTTGCCATCGCCAGGTCCACGCCCAGTCGCCGCGCCAGTGCGCGCACGGCCGGCGTCGCCTTGATGCCGGCGCCTCCCGCGCCGGGCGCGAGCGGCGTGGCCGATTCCGACACCACGTGCGAGCCGACCTTGACCGCGCCGACCACCGTCCCCGCATCGGAATCATCGCCGGCGCCCTCGAAGCCCGCGAGCGGCGCGCCAAGGTGGACGATGTCCCCGGTCTGCGCAAACAGCTTGCCGACCGTGCCCGCGTAAGGCGACGGAATCTCGACGATGGCCTTGGCGGTTTCCACCGACAGCAGTGGCTGGTCGACGGCCACGGTGTCGCCGGCCTTCACATGCCAGGTCACGATCTCGGCCTCCTGCAGGCCTTCGCCCAGGTCGGGCAGCTTGAACACTCTCATGGTTGCGTCCCCGGATTTTCTTCCCCAGATTCGGTCAGGCAGCCAGCGCCTTGCGCACGGCATCGACGATGCGCGCCACGCTCGGCAGGTAGGTATGCTCGAGCCGCGAAAGCGGCACCACGGTGTCAAAGCCGGTCACGCGCTGCACCGGCGCCGCCAGCGAGTACAGGCCGGCATCGGCCAGCCCCGCGGCAATCTCCGCGCCGAAGCCCGCCGTGCGCGGCGCCTCGTGGACGATCACGCAACGGCTCGTGCGCGCCACCGATTCGAGGATGGTCTGCATGTCGAGCGGCTTGAGCGTGGCCACGTCGATCACGGCGGCGGACACGCCTTCCTCGGCGAGCTGGTCCGCCGCGGCCAGCGTTTCCTGCAGCATCGCGCCCCAGCTCACCAGCGTGACATCGCTGCCGTCGCGCAGCGTGAAACAGGCATCGAGCGGCAAGGCCGCGCCATCGTTGACGACCTCCTGGCGGAACAGCCGGTACAGGCGCGTCGGCTCCAGGAAGATCACCGGGTCGGGGTCATTGATCGCGGCCAGCAGCAGGCCATACGCGCGCGCCGGCGACGACGGGATGACCACGCGGATGCCCGGCATGTGGGCGAACATCGCCTCGGGGCTTTCCGAATGATGCTCGGGCGCATGAATGCCCGCGCCGAACGGCGAGCGCACCACCAGCGGACAGCCCAGCCGGTTGCGCGTGCGGTGCCGCATGCGCCCGGCGTGGTTGATGATGTTGTCGATGGCCGGATAGATAAAGCCGGTGAACTGGATCTCGGCCACGGGCTTGAGCCCCATCGCCGCCATGCCGATGGCCGCGCCGACAATGCCGGATTCGGCCAGCGGCGTGTCCAGCACGCGCTGTGGTCCGAAGCGAGCCTGCAGGCCGACCGTGGCGCGGAACACGCCGCCGTTCACGCCGATGTCCTCGCCCAGCAGCAGTACGTCGGGATCGTGTTCCAGCGCGTAGCCCAGGGCCTGGTTGACGGCCTCGACCAGAGTGATTTCAGCCATGATGCGCGCGCCTCAGTTCGGGTTGGGCTGGTGCGGCGCGGCGTAGCGCCGTGCCGTCGCCAGCTGTTCCTGCAACGCCGCCGGCATGGTGGCGAACAGGCAGTCGAACATCGCAGCCGGATCCGGCGGGGGCAGCGACAGATACGCTTCCACGGCCTGCGCCACCTGTTGCGAGCATTCGCGCACCAGCGCCTCCTCGCGGCCCGCGTCCCAGGCACCGAGCTTGACCAGGTGTTCGCGCAGCCGCAGCAGCGGCTCCGCCTGCCAGTGCGCCTTGACGGTCGACTCGTCGCGGTAGCGCGACGCATCGTCTGCCGTGGTGTGATCGCCCAGCCGGTAGGTGACGGCCTCGATCAGCGTGGGTCCGTCGCCGGCCCGCGCGCGCTCGATCGCCTCGCCCACGCGGTGCCGCACGGCGACCACGTCGTTGCCATCGATCTGCTCGCCCGGAATGCCCGCCGCGATCGCCTTCTGCGCCAGCGTATGCGCGGCCGTCTGGCGGCTGCGCGGCATCGAGATGGCCCATTGGTTGTTGCTCACGACGATGACCAGCGGTGCATGCCACGCGCCGGCCATGTTCATGCCCTCGTAGAAATCGCCCTTCGAGGTGCCGCCATCGCCGAGCATGCAGACCGCTACGCGCGGTTCGTTGCGCAGCAAGAAGGCATAGGCCACGCCCGCGGCATGGCCAACCTGCGTGCCGATCGGCACGTTGTTGCCGAAGTCATGCGGCGCCGCCGCAAAGCCGCTGCCGCGTTCGTCGCCGCCCCAGTACAGCAGGCTCTCGGTCATGCTGACGCCGCGCACGAACTGCGCGGCATGCTCGCGATAGGACGGCACCAGCACGTCCTCGCGGCGCATGGCGCTGGCCACGCCGACGCCGACGGCTTCCTGTCCGAGCGCCGACGCGAACGTGCCGATCTTGCCCGTGCGCTGCAACGCAATGGCCTTGAGGTCGAACTGGCGGGTCAGCACCATGGCGCGGTACAGCGGCAGCAGCGCGTCCGGATCGGTGGCGAATGGCGGGAGAGGGGAAGAAGAAACCGGGGATGCGCCCGGCGGGTCCAGGTATCGTGTGTAGCCGATGTCAAAGCTCGCAACCGTGCCCATGTGGGAGGCCTCCGATGTGCGTGTCAGGGATCCCGCGCTACCTTGTGGGATAGCGGGACCGCGTCGGGTTGCTTTGAGTTTAGGGCATCGGCACGGGCGTGGGGGACGGAAAGCGGCGCTTGTGTTACTCCGGGCGCAGAAGCGTAATGGGGTCGCCCATGCCGTGCTGCAGCAAGCGGAGCCCTTAAAACAAGAAAGGCTCCCGATGGGAGCCTTTCCATGCTGGCTGCGTTCAGCCGTTGGCTTACTTCTGGTAAGCCGGCGGCACGAAGCCCGCGAAGCGCTGCTGCGCCACGGCCTTGAACTCGGCCGACTGGTAGGCGTCGCGGATGTCCTTCACGAACGGCTTGTTCAGGTCCGCCGTCTTCACCGCCACCAGGTTCATGTAGTAGTCGGGAATCTTCTCGAGCGCCAGCGCCGAGGCCAGCTTCAGGCCGGAGGCCAGCGCGAAGTTGCCGTTGACGAAGCCATAGTCGACGTCGTCGAGCGAGCGCGGCAGCTGCGCGGCTTCGAGCTGGATCAGCTTGAGCTTGTGCGGGTTGCTGTCGATGTCGCGCTCCGAGGCGCGGATCATGTCCGTGCCCGGCTTGAGCGTGACCCAGCCGATCTGCTGCAGGATGGTGATGGCGCGCGCGAGGTTGCTCGGGTCATTGGGCAGCGATACCGTGGCGCCGGGCTTCACTTCGGTGAGGGCCTTGTGCTTGTTGCTGTAGATGCCGATCGGCGCCGTCGGCACCTGGACCACTTCGGAGAGCTGCAGCTTGCGGTCGGCCGAGAACTTCTTCAGGTAGGCCACGTGCTGGAACGCGTTGGCGTCGATCGCGCCATCGGCCAGCGCCAGGTTCGGCTGCACGTAGTCGCTGAACTCGACGATGGTGACCTTGTAGCCGCGCTTTTCCAGCACGGGCTTCACGCCATAGCGGATCTGGTCCGCGTACGGGCCGGCCGTTGCGCCAAAGCGGATTTCCTTCTTGTCCGGCTCGGCAGCGCCTGCTGCCTGCATCACGCCAATTGCCAGCACGGCTGCGAACAGCCGGATCCCCTTGCCGATCTTCATCAAAGCTCCCGTATTTTGGAATAGCGCAGCCATCGGGCTGCATGGTCGGGCCATTGTAGGAAGGAGCAGACAAGGAAGGAACGAGTGTTTCGTCATGCCCATATGCTGAAAGCGCATATGGGCGGCGGCGAAGAACGCCGCAGGCAGCAGGACCGCGCGCCCCATGCGGGTACACGCGGTTGCGTCATCCCGCTCAGGCAGCGTTCAGCGCGCGGTCGAGGTCCTCGAGCAGGTCGTCGATATGCTCGATGCCGATCGACAGGCGCACCATGTCTTCGCTCACGCCCGCGGCCTTTAGTTCATCGGCGTTGAGCTGGCGGTGCGTGGTGGACGCCGGGTGCGTGGCCAGCGACTTGGCGTCGCCGATATTGACCAGGCGCGTGAACAGCTGCAGCGCGTCGAGGAAGCGTGCGCCGCCTTCGCGCCCGCCGGCCTTCAGGCCGAACGACAGGATGCCGGGGCCGCGGCCGCCGAGGTACTTCTGCACCAGCGCGTGGTCGGCGTGATCGGGCAGGCCGGCGAAGTTGACCCAGTCCACCTTGGGGTGCTTCTGCAGGTGCCTGGCGATGGCCAGCGTGTTTTCGGTGATGCGGTCCAGGCGCAGCGCCAGCGTTTCAATGCCCTGCAGGATCAGGAACGCGTTGAACGGCGACAGCGCCGCGCCGGTATTGCGCAGCGGCACCACGCGTGCGCGGCCGATGTAGGCCGCCGGGCCCAGCGCTTCGGTATAGACCACGCCGTGGTAGGACACATCCGGTTCATTCAGGCGCTTGAAGCGCGCCTTGTGCTCGGCCCACGGGAACTTGCCGCTGTCGACGATGGCGCCGCCCACGCTGGTGCCATGGCCGCCGAGGTACTTGGTCAGCGAATGCACGACGATGTCCGCGCCGTGCTCGAAGGGCCGGCACAGGTATGGTGAGGGCACGGTGTTGTCGACGATCAGCGGCACGCCGTGGCTGTGCGCCACGCGCGCAATGGCTTCGATGTCGACCACATTGCCGAGCGGGTTGCCGACCGATTCGACGAACACGGCCTTGGTGCGCTCGTCGATCAGGTCGCCGAAAGCCGCCGGGTTGCGGCCATCGGCGAAGCGCGTTTCGATGCCCGACTGCGGCAGCGTGTGCGCGAGCAGGTTATAGGTGCCGCCGTAGAGCTGGCTCGACGAGACGATGTTGTCGCCGGCCTCCGCGATGGTCTGGATCGCGTAGGTGATGGCCGCCATGCCCGAGGCCAGCGCCAGCGCGCCCACGCCGCCTTCCAGCGCGGCCAGGCGCTGCTCCAGCACGTCGTTGGTCGGGTTCATGATGCGGCTGTAGATGTTGCCGGGCACCTTCAGGTCGAACAGGTCGGCGCCGTGTTGCGCGCTGTCGAACGAGTACGCGACGGTCTGGTAGATCGGCACCGCGACGGCGCGCGTGGTGGGGTCGGACGAATAGCCGCCGTGGACGGCAATGGTTTCAAGTCTCATGATCGGGTCGTTCTTGGTCGGGTGCTGGAGCGGCATGCGCGAGGAAGATGCCGGATGAAGCCGCGGCGTACGTTGCGCCGGGCTTGCGCATGGTAGCAGCACAGGATGTCCGAGGCGATGCGCGGCAAAGAACCAAATTGCATTTGCATATGCGCGGCCCTGCGCAGCTGCCCTGTCATAATCGTCTTCATGCAGGCGACGGCGGGCTGGGGTATGGCGCCCGCGTCGCGCACCATCGGGGTTCACAGCAGGGAGCGTGCAAATCATGAAAGTCGCAGTGATGGGTGCCGGGGCAGTCGGTTGCTACTACGGCGGGATGCTGGCGCGGGCCGGCCACGAGGTGGTGCTGATCGCCCGGCCGCAACACGTGCGGGCCATCGAGGCGCGCGGCCTGCGCCTGGAAACGCAATCGTTCGACGAGCAGGTCAGGGTGTCGGCGAGCACCGAGGCGAGCGCGGTGCAGGGCGCGGATCTCGTGCTGTTCTGCGTGAAATCCACCGACACGCAGGGCGCGGCACTGGCCATGAAGCCGGCGCTCGCGCCGGACGCGCTGGTGCTGTCGCTGCAGAACGGCGTCGAGAATGCCGAGACGCTGCGTGGCCTGCTGGAGCAGGAGGTGGCTGCGGCGGTGGTCTATGTCGCCACCGAGATGGCGGGCCCGGGACACGTCAGGCACAACGGGCGCGGTGAACTGGTGATCGAGCCGACCAGCCAGGGCGAGCGCCTCGCCAGCACGCTGGCCGCGGCCGGCGTGCCGGTCGAGACTTCCGGCAATGTGCGCGGCGCACTGTGGGCCAAGCTGATCCTCAACTGCGTGTACAACGCGCTGTCGGCGATCACGCAGTTGCCGTATGGCCGGCTGGTGCGCGGCGAAGGCGTGGAGGCCGTGATGCGCGATATCGTCGCGGAATGCCTCGCGGTCGCGCAGGCCGACGGCGTGATCCTGCCCCCGGATACTGCGCTGGCGGTGAGCCGCATCGCGCAGACCATGCCCGCGCAGACGTCATCGACCGCGCAGGATCTCGCGCGCCGCAAGCGCAGCGAGATCGACCATCTCAATGGCCTGATCGTGCGCCGCGGCGATGCACTCGGCATTGCCGTGCCGGCCAACCGCTTGCTGCACGCGCTGGTGCGGCTGATCGAGGACAAGCAGCAGGCCGGCTGATCGTTCCCTGCAGTGCAAGGCTCGTAGCCGCTCACAGAGCCTGCCATGACTGCAACCCTCCATGGCGGTCAGCCGAGCCGCCGGTCCTACGCTGTGGCCGCTCCCACTGAACGCCTATGCGGGCTTTCGCGGCGTGCCCGAGACGCTGCGCATGGCCGGGCGCAACTACGGGCTGCGTGGCGTGCGCTATGTGGTGCTGATCCTGGTGCCGGCGGCGCTGCCTGCGATCCTCTGGGGCATGCAGCACTGAGTCGCTTGCCCCTCACCTCGGGCGGGAGTAGTGTACGGCTCCCGTTATATCCAACGCGACACAGCGAGACCGGAGACGCCATGACAGGGATTCACCACGCCGCCGCCGAAGGATTTTCCGCCCAGGCCGCCACCTACGCGCGCGGCCGCCCCGATTATCCGGAAGGCATTGACGACTGGCTGCGCGGGACGCTCGGTCTCGGCCCTGGAAAAGCGGTCATCGACCTTGGCGCCGGCACGGGCAAGTTCACGCGCCGTCTGGCTGCGACGGACGCGGCCGTCATCGCGGTCGAGCCCGTCGACGAGATGCGCGCGCAGTTGTCCGCGGCGTTGCCCGCGGTGCAGGCCGTGGCGGGTACGGCCGAGGCGATTCCGCTACCCGACGCGAGCGTCGATGCCATCGCCTGCGCGCAGGCCTTCCACTGGTTCGCCAACGACCGCGCCATGGCCGAGATCCGCCGCGTGCTGCGCCCGGGCGGCAAGCTCGGCCTGGTGTGGAACGTGCGCGACGAGAGCGTGCCGTGGGTCGCCAGGCTTACCGCGATCATGATGCCGCTGGAGGGCGATGCGCCGCGCTTCTACAAGGGCGACTGGAAGCGGGTGTTCCCCGCGCCGGGGTTCGGCCCGCTGGCGCTGGAAAGCCTGCCTTACGTGCATGAAGGCCCGCCGCAGCAGGTTATTGTCGATCGCGTGATGTCGGTCAGCTTCATTGCGTCGCTGCCGCCCGGGCAGCAGGCCACCGTGCGTGCGCAGTTGCAGGCCGTGATCGACCAGGAGCCGGCGCTGGCCGGCCACGCGCAGGTGGCGTTTCCGTACCGGACCGAGGCTTACAGCTGCACGCGCCTGTAGCGGCTTCGGCGGCCTACATGGTGGCTTGCCGTACCCAGAACTGCACGGGGCCATCGGGTGGCATCGCGGCATCCGTTGCCCCGGGCTCGCGTGCCACGCTATCGAGAATATCGCGCCACATCGCCAATACGCGTTGCGCCCGGGGCAGCGCGCGGATGCCGGCCGGCGTGGGCAACCAATGTGGACTGCCCACGCTGAACAGCGCCGTATCGAGCGCGGACTCCAGGCTGCGTAGTTGATAGTGCAGCCGTTGCGGCTGGATGCCCAGCTCGGCGGCCGCACGGCCGAGGTCCTGGTGACGCATGAGCGCGACGAACGCGCGCAAGGACAGCAGGCTGACGCGCCGGTTCTTCAGGTGGTGTGCCATGCAGGGAGCCAGGCCGCGCGAACGCCAGCCTGCCGCAGGCTGGCGTTCGCGCGGCGTGGCGCAGGTAAAGCGCTGATCGTAGCCACCGGGGTGGCGACCTTGAGTCAGAAGCTTCCGCAACGATATTGCGATTCGTCGGAAGCTTTGGCGGATCTGCTTGGGCAGTTTCCCTGGCGGGACTGGGAAAGGGGAGAGGAGAAGCGGGGCAAATGGCGCAGCGGGGCGGCAGCGCGCCCCGCGTGGTTTCAGTGCATGGGCAACTGGCCCAGGGCGGTCAGCGCCAGCACGACTTCGGGTGACAGGCGACGCTCGCTGCACTGCACGCCCGCGGTTTCCAGTGTGGTCCAGAGGTCGGCATCGCCGGTGACGATCCGCTGCCTGAGGTAGGCGAGATAAGTGTGCTCGGACGGCGTCAGCGGTCGCGGTGCGCTGCGCAAGTCATCCAGGATGTCGCAAAGCGAAATGTTGGGAGGGGTCATACCAATGCGAAAAGTAAAGCTGCGGCGGAAGGTAACGCATGATTCTATCCATGCCATGCATTAACGGCTTCACCAAAAGCAGGCAATAACCCTTCTAATTCGGGCAGGGAACGCACAGGCGCCGCATACGTGGCGCGCCATGCCACGTGATGTGGCTTAAGCCGCCTTTGCCGTTGCCCTGCGAACGCGAACACGGAAAATGTTGTTGCGGAAAAACGCCATCGTTCGCGCTGTGCGTGATCGAGGAGCGCTTCAACGACAACCCGCGCGCCGACGCGCAACGGCTCCCCATGGAGTGAACGCTGAACGGGTGCGCTGCACGAGGCACTCGTGTTCCGCCAGGGTTGGCGCCTTCTGTTCTGGCCGGAATATTTCTGCGGCCGCGCGCGTATAGCCTATACAACAGCTATCAGGCGAGGTCGCAATGGGGGTTGCTCGCAACGGCCCCGATGACTGCACAGGAGGTTAGCCATGAACGGTGCAGCGAGATGGGCGGCGGCAGGGGTGTTCGTTTTCGGCCTTGGTGCCGGGACGCCCGCGCTGGCCGACGAGGAATGGAGCACGGGACCGCCCTGCCAGCCAGTCGTGGGCCAGGCGGTGGTCAACGGCCAGTGGCAGCAGGTGGGCGGACTGGCCTGCCTGCAAGCTGACGGCAGCTGGCAACTGGTCGATGGCGGCGGCGATTACTACCAGACGCCCTACTACTACGACGACAGCTATCCCGGGTATTGGGCTCCCGTAGCGGTCGCCTATGGCGCATTCGTCTTTGTGGATCGCCATCACCACGTGCATCCGATGCAACACGTGTACTTCCGCCGCATGGGCGGCGCGGGCTGGGGCGCGCGCGGCGTGCGTGTCATGCCGCGCGGTGGCATGGGCGGCGGAGCGGCCCGCGGAATGGGCGGCGCCATGGGGGGCGGCCGCGGCGGCGGGCACCGCTGATGGCCTGACCGGGCATCCCATTGACAAGGACAGGCCTGTTCTATACGGTGGCTGCTCGTTCCGTCATGCCGGCGTGCCATGCACGCCGGTTTTCCTTTCCGCGCCAGTCCATGCCACGCAAAGCCGCCCAGGTCTCCGAAGCCGACAAGCACGCCGCCGAAGGCGGTGCCGTTGCCGTGGACCGTGCGCTGTTCGTGCTGTCGGCGTTCCGGCTTGGCGATACCTCGCTCGGGCTGGCCGAACTCGCACAGCGTTCCGGCCTCTATAAAAGCACGCTGTTGCGGCTGCTGGCGTCGCTGGAGCATGCCGCGCTGGTGCAACGGCTGCCTGACGGACGCTACAGCCTGGGGCCCGAGGTGGCGCGGCTCAACGCGGTCTATGCCGCGTCGTTTTCGCTCGAGGCCGTTGTCATGCCGGTGCTGCGCGCGCTGGTACAGGCCACGCGCGAAAGCGCCGCGTTCCATGTCGAGCAGGGCGAACACCGGCTGTGCCTGTACCGGGTCGATTCGCCGCAGCCTGTGCGTGACCACATCCGCGCGGGCGAACTGCTGCCGCGCGACCGCGGCGCCGGCGGCCGCGTGCTGCGCGCGTTTGCCGGCGAGGCCGGCGAACTCTACGAGCGCATCCGCCGCCAGGGGGTGATTGCGCTGGTCGGCGACCGCAGCCCCGAGATCGCGGGCGTTTCGGCGCCGGTGTTCGGCCCGGACGGCGCCCTGGCCGGTGCGCTGACGCTGACCTGCCCGGCCAGCCGGTTCCGCGAAGATTTCCGTGACGATGTCCTGGGCGCGGCGCGCGCGCTGACCCAAGGCCTGGGCGGCAATTTCCCCGATTTCCCGGAGCTGCCGGCGGCGGCCTGATGCCGTTGCCCGGGCGGCGTTGTGGCGGGGTGACCCGGCTTGTCGGGGGTGCCCCTTGGCAGCCGCGGCGGGATATCATTCGCGGTCGCCCCCTTCACCCGTGCCCTCGTATCGGTCGACGGCGCGCCTCATGGCTTTGTCAAGGGATGTCCGTGCACCTGGACCAGCAAACCATTGCGGTTGTGATGATCGTGTTCTTTTCCAGCACGCTGGTCATTGCGGCTGGGCTGGTCTTTGCGCTGCGCGCGATCGAGGCGGGGCGGCTGTGGGCGTTCGGCCACGTGATCGTGTCCGGCGCCGGACTGGCGCTGGCGGTCAGCGCGGCCGGCGGCGAGCCGAACCTGGGCATGGCGGGCGCCGGCGCTTTCGTGGTGGGCTGGCTGCTGATCTACCGCGGCGTGCGCGTCTATTACGGCCTGCACGCGCACGCCGGCCCGCTGGCGGCGGCCGGGCTGGTCGTGCTGGGGCTGATCGCCACGTCCTCCGGGCTGCCCGACGGGCCCCGGGTGTTGCTGGCCGCGGTCTACGGCATCCTTGCCGCGATTTCGCTGGCGACGATCGCGACCCTGGTGCGTACCGGGCGTGGGCGGCGCAGCATCGGCGCGCCGCTGGTGCTGGTGTCCAGCCTCGTGCAGCTGTCGACCCAGCTTGTCTGCGCCAGCCATACGATCACGCAGGCCGGCGTCGACCGGCATGACCTCACGCTGTTCTTCGCCGGCCCGGCGGGCTCGGCCTGGGCGCTGGCGCCGCTGATCGCGGGGCTGCTCGGGCTGTTCGGCTTCACCGTAATGGCGATGGAGCAGATCATCGCCAACAACGAAAGCGGCGCGCGCGTCGATGCGCTGACCGGCCTGCTCAACCGTGGCGCGCTGGACCTGTCGGCGCTCGGCCTGGTGGCGCGCTGGCAGCGCGACGGCCAGCCGCTGTCGTGCCTGGTCATCGATATCGACCACTTCAAGCAGGTCAACGACACCTTCGGCCACCACGCCGGCGACGCGGTGCTGCGTGAAGTCGCCCAGGCGCTCGACAACTCGCGCCGCGCCTCCGACGTGGCCGGGCGCTATGGTGGCGAGGAGTTCTGCATTCTCTGTCCGCACACCGACGAACAACAAGCCACCGCGCTGGCCAACCGTATCCTGCGCAAGGTCCGCGCGATCGCGCTGCCAGGGCAGGAGTGTTTTGCCTCGGTCAGCATCGGCGTGGCGCAGTTGCGCGGCGAGACAGGCAGCAAGGAACTGCTGTGGCGCAAGCTGTTCGCGGACGCCGACCGTGCGCTCTACCTGGCCAAGACGCACGGCCGCGACCGCTACGTGGTGGGGTCTGCGACGCAGGACGAGGCACCGGTGCCGTCGCTCGTGCGCGTGACCACCCGACCCATGCCGGCGGCCTGAGCGGCGTCAGGACCGGGTGCCGTCCGGCACATCGCGCTGCGGCACGCCGTCGTACGTCCACAGGAACTGGCGCGGGATCGGTCCCTTGTTGCGGCCGCCCTGCTGCGTCTGCTCCCAGGCATGCGCCAGGATGCCCACCGAGCGCGACAGGCAGAACAGCCCGCGCGCCAGCGGCGCCGGGAAGCCCAGTTCCGCGTAGATCACCGCCGTGGCGCCGTCGATATTCATCGGCACGGGCTTGCTGCGGCCTTCACCGAGCGCGCGTTCCACGGCGCGCGCAATCGCGGCGTAGCGGCCATTCACCACACCGTTCTCCGCGGCCTGGTCCACCAGCGCCAGCAGGCGTGGCGCGCGCGGGTCCAGCGGATGGAAGCGATGGCCAAAGCCCGACACGAACTTGCCGTGCAGATCGCGATAGTGCTGCAGGCCCGCGCTGACGGCCTGGTCCAGCGCAGCGCCGGCGTCGATGCGCCGCGCGATGTCCTGGTACAGCTGCACCGCCTGCTCGCCCGCGCCGCCATGCACGTCGCCGAGCACGTTGACCGCCGAGGCCATCGCATTGTTCAGCCCGACGCCGCACGTGGCGGCCATGCGGGCAATCGCAATGCTGGGCGCCTGCGGCCCGTGATCGACGGCCGCCATCAGCGCCGCATCGAGCAGCTCGCCCTGTCCCGGCCCGGGCAAATCGCCACGCAGCATCAGCCAGATCATCTGCGCGAACGAAACCTGGCCGATCAGCTGCTCGATCGGGTAGCCGCGATAGCGGATCTCGCCAGGGCGCATGTCGATGATTTCCGTGCGCCACCAGTCCTGCGACATCTGCTGGCCGGGGTCCATGGTCGGTCGGGTCTCGCTCATACGGCGCGCTCCTGTGTGAGGGTGTCGATGTCGGTCTCGCTGTAGCCAAGGCCGGCAAGGATCTGCCGCGTGTGCTCGCCCAGTTGCGGCGGCGGCGTGTCGACCGACGGTGCTTCGCGGTTCAGCTTGAAGCCGGTGCGCACCACGCGGATATCGCGGCCCACGCCGGGCACGTCGGCGAAGGTGCCGATCATGCCGCGGTCGCGCACCTGCGGCTGCTCCAGGGTCTGCGGCACGCCCAGCACCGGGCCGGCCGGCACGCCAGCCTCATTGAGTAGCGCCCACCATGCCTCGGCGGGCTGCTTTGCCAACTCGGCTTCCAGCGCCTGCGTCAGCGCGGCACGGTTTGCCAGGCGGGCCTGGCGTGCGGCGAAGCGTTCGTCGGCAATCAGGTCCGGGCGGCCCACCACGCGGCACACGGCCTCGAACTGCTCCTGCTTGTTGGCGGCAATGTTCAGCAGGCCATCGCCGGTGCGGAAGGTGCCCGACGGACTGGCGGTGAAGTTCTCGTTGCCCATCGGGGACGGGGCCTTGCCGGCGATCAGGTGGTTCGACACCACCCAGCCCATGGTGGCAAGCGTGGCTTCGAGCATCGACACGTCGATGAAATAGCCTTCGGTGCGCTGGTGGTCCGCCAGCGATGCGGCGATGGCGAACGCCGCCGTGATGCCGCCGATGGTATCCGAGACCGGGTAGCCGACCCGGTACGGCGCGGTCTGCGCGTCGCCAGTGATGCTCATCACGCCCGACATGCCCTGGATGATCTGGTCGTAGGCCGGCAGGTCCGACAGCGGCCCGTCCTGGCCGAAGCCGGAGATGGCGCAGTAGATCAGGCGCGGATTGTCCTGCCGCAGCGTCTCGAAGCCAAGGCCCAGGCGCGTCATCACGCCGGGGCGGAAGTTCTCGACCACGACGTCGGCGCTTTGCACCAGCTTGCGGAACACTTCCTTGCCGCGCCCATGTTTCAGGTTGAGGGTGATCGACTGCTTGCCCGGGTTTTGCGCCAGGAACGACACGCCCATCAGGCGCTGGTTCAGTTCGGCGTCGGCGCCGAGCTGGCGCGCCAGGTCGCCGGTGCCCGGCGTTTCCACCTTGATGACCTCGGCGCCCATGTGCGCCAACTGGTGGCAGCAGAACGGGCCGGCCAGCACATTGGTCAGGTCGAGTACGCGCACATGGCGCAACGGTTTTTGCATGATGGTTTCCTGCGGAATGCTGGGATGGCCGGCGCGGACTACTCCACGCGCGCGCCCGATGCCTTCACGATCGTGCCCCAGCGGGCGTTCTCGGCCTTGATGAAGGCGGCCAGGTCCTGGGCGCTGCCGCCGCGCGGGTCGCTGCCTTCCTCGCGCATCTTGTTGATGGTGTCGGGCTGGGCGAGCGCCTTGTTGACCTCGGCATTGAGCCGCTTGACCACTTCGGGCGAGGTGCCGGCCGGTGCCACCAGTGCCTTCCAGTCTTCCGCCTGGAAGCCGGCATAGCCCGATTCGGCCACGGTCGGCACCGCCGGCAGCAGCGGCAGGCGCCTGGCCGACGTGACCGCCAGCGCGCGGATCTTGCCGGCCTTGATCATCGGCATCGCGATGGGCGGCGTGGCGAAGTAGAAGTCGGTCTGGCCGCCGAGCAGGTCGGTCAGCGCCGGCGACGCACCCTTGTACGGCACGTGCAGCGTCTTGATGCCGGCGCGGCGCGCGAACATCTCGCCGGTCAGGTGGCCCACGGTGCCGGTGCCGGCGGAGGCCATCGACAGCGATTTGGCCTTGGCCGCGGTCACGAGATCGGCCACCGTCTTGTACGGGGCATCGGCGCGCACGATCAGCACCACTGGCTGGGCCGAGACCAGCACCACCGGCGCGAAATCCTTCACCGCGTCATAGGGCATCTTGGGGTAGAGCGTCGGGTTGATCGCCAGGTTGGCGGTTTGCCCCATCCCTAGCGTGTAGCCGTCGGGCTTCGACTTGGCGACGGCATCCAGACCGATATTGCCCCCCGCGCCGGCGCGGTTTTCCACCACCACGTTCCAGTGCGTGGCCAATCCGACCTTGTTGAATACCAGTCGCGACAGCACGTCGGTGCCACCGGCCGGCGGGAATGGCACCACCAGGCGCACCGGCTGGCTCGGGTACGTGTCGGCGCGGACCGGCACTGCGGCGGCCATGAATCCGGGGATGGCGAGGCACAGCAGGGTGCGGGCCCACGAGTGAAGCTTGCGGCGGTGCGGGAAAGTCATGTCGTCTCCTGATATCGTCATAGTTCTATAAGACAGAACATCAGTCTTATAGAAAGAACGCAGCCAGCATAGGAGGCAAGACCAAACGTGTCAAGGGCCGTGGCGGCCGGCATCTGCCACTACAATGGCGCCCGGCCCGCGCCGGCCGTTGGCTGGCGCGGGGAACTTGCAGTGGTGGTACAGAGAACGGAATCGATGATGTCAAACGCATGCGGCCTGGACTTCGGCACGTCCAACTCCACGGTGGGCTGGACCCGCCCCGGCCATCCGGCCGCACTCCTGCCGCTGGAAGACGGCAGGCAAACGCTGCCCTCGGTGATCTTTTTCCACGCCGAAGACCCGCTGGTCAGCTATGGCCGCGCGGCGCTGGACGACTACCTCGCGGGCTACGAGGGCCGGCTGATGCGCTCGCTCAAGAGCCTGCTCGGCACCTCGATGATGGAAGACAGCACCGAGGTAATGGGCCAGGCCATGCCCTTCCGCAAGCTGCTGGCGCACTTTATCGGCGAGCTGAAGGGCCGCGCCGAGCGCGCGGCGGGCACCACGTTCACGCGCGCGGTGCTGGGCCGTCCGGTGTTCTTCATCGACGAGGACCCGAAGGCGGACCGGCTCGCCGAGCAGACGCTGGCGGAGATTGCGCGCGATGCGGGCTTTCGCGACATCGAATTCCAGTACGAGCCCATTGCGGCCGCGTTCGACTACGAAGCCAGGATCGCGCAGGAAGAGCTGGTGCTGGTCGCCGACATCGGCGGCGGCACGTCGGACTTCTCGCTGGTGCGGCTGTCGCCGGAACGCGCCAGCCGCACGGACCGCCGCGACGACATCCTGGCCAATGGCGGCGTGCATATCGGCGGGACCGACTTCGACCGCGCGCTGAGCCTGGCGCGCGCCATGCCGTTGCTGGGCCTGGGCAGCAAGCTGCGCAACGGCAAGGAGATGCCGTCGGGCCAGTACTTCGACCTGGCGAGCTGGCACACCATCAACCTGGTCTACACGCGCAAGGCGTGGGCGATCGTGATGGACAACTACCGCGACGCGGCCGACACCGCGATGCTCGACCGGATGATCCGCCTGATCCGCGAGCGCGCGGGCCACTGGCTGGCCATCCAGATGGAAGCGGCCAAGATCGCGCTCTCGGGCACGGACCGCACCGACGTCGACCTGCATCGCATCGAGCCGGAACTGATGCTGTCAATCACGCGCGACGAATTCGACGAGTCGATCGGCAAGCTTGTCGCGAAGACCGAGAAGACCGTGCAGGACATGCTGGTGACGGCCGGCGTGACGGCGGATGCGGTCGACACCATCCTGTTCACGGGCGGTTCCAGCAGCGTGCCGCTACTGCGGCAGCGGCTCGGCGAATTGCTGCCGAAGGCGCGGCGGGTGGAAGGGGATTTGTTCGGGGGGATCGGTTCGGGGCTGGCGCTGGATGCGGCGCGCAAGTTCGGGTAAGGCGACGAGGAAGGAAACCGTATCGGATTCAGCGCTGGCAAAAGCTGTTCAGTCCTTCTTATCCCTTACCACGTAGCGCATTTGCCGAGCGCAAAGCCCTGACCCACAGCCCGCCGTACCACCGCCAACATCGCACGTGCGGCACTGGCATCGCGCCCAAGTCGCAGCAGCGCCGGCAGTTGCCAGGGCGCCTTCAGCAGGCCCGCCATGACTGCGCCGACATCGGTACGCCCGTCGCTCCCCATGCCGGCCAGCGCCAGTGGCGGGACGGCGCGCGTGGCCGGATCGATCACCACGCGGCACGCGGCGAATGGCAAGCCATGGCTGCGTGCGATGCGGGCGGCGATGTGAGACTCCATATCGACGGCCAGCGCACCGCTGGCGGCGTACAGGGCCGCCTTGTCGGCGAGCGTCGCCACGGCGGTGTCCGAGCCGGCGAGGACGCCGGACAACGCCTGCGGCAGCGACTGCATCAGCGCGCGCATCCAGTCGGGATCAGCAAGCGTGGACATTTCGTTCGATTCGTCGCGCACGCTGGTTGCAACGATGACAGCCCCTGGCGCCAGCGCAGGATCAAGGCCGCCGGCCACGCCGAAGCTGAGGATGCCGGCGCATGCACCGGCCCGGCGCTCGATGGCGGCGCCCAATGCCGCGCCGCGCTGGCCGTACACGACCTCGCTGTCCGGGCCCGCGGCGATATTCGCTTCGAAGTCCATGCCGCAGACCACCAGCACGCACGGCTCGCTCATGGCAGGCGCTTGCGGAGGGCGGTTTACAGTCCCCACGCCACCTGGCGCTTGGCGCCGCGCTGCAGGTTGCGGTAGCGCGCCAGCGCCCACAGCGGAAAGTAGCGGGCATAGCCGTGATAGCGCAGGTAGAACACGCGCGGGAAACCCACGGCGGTGAAGCGCGGCTCGCGCCACAGGCCGTCGGGTTGCTGCGTGCGCAGCAGGTATTCGATGCCGCGTGCCACGGCCGGGTGCGCGGCCTCGCCGGCTGCCATCAGGCCCAGCAACGCCCAGGCCGTTTGCGATGCAACGCTGGGCGCGCGTTCGTAGCCACGGTATTCGAGCTTGTAGCTGTCGCCGTCCTCGCCCCAGCCGCCATCCGCGTTCTGGATGCCGGCCAGCCAGTCGGCGGCGCGCCGCACCGGCGGCGCATCCCGGTCCATGCCCGCGGCATTGAGCGCGCACAGGGCGCTCCAGGTGCCATAGATGTAGTTGGTGCCCCAGCGCCCGAACCAGCTGCCGTCAGGCATCTGCTCGGCCAGCAGGTAGCGCAGCGCGCGCGCGGCGGGTTCGCTCTTCTGCGGCGTGTCACCGGTCTGGCACAGCATCGACAGGCAGCGCGCCGAGACGTCGGCAGTGGGCGGGTCCAGCAGCGCGCCGTGGTCCGCGAACGGGATGTTGTTCAGGTAGAGATGGGTATTCTCGGGCTCGAAGGCCCCCCAACCACCATTGCCGCTTTGCATGCCGACGATCCATTCGACCGCGCGCGTGACCGCTTCGGCGTTCGGGTCCGGGCGTTCTCGCGGGACGTCCTGGGCGGCGCGGTGCATCGCCGCGGCGACGACCGCGGTGTCGTCCACGTCGGGGTAGTGCGGGTTCGCGTACTGGAACGCCCAGCCACCCGGGCGCACCTGCGGGCGGCGCACGGTCCAGTCGCCGCGCACGTCGAGTACTTGCAGCGGGCGCAGCCAGTCCAGCGCGCGGCCGACTGCGGCCGTGGCGCGCGGCCCGCCGGCTTCCAGCAGCGCATGCGTGGCCAGCGCGGTATCCCAGACCGGCGACAGGCATGGCTGGCAGTAAGCTTCGTCGCCGTGGATGACCAGCAGCTTCTCGATCGATCGCCGCGCCACGGCACGGTCAGGATCGTCGGGCGGAATGCCAAGCACGTCGAACATCATCACCGAGTTCGCCATGGCCGGGAAGATCGCGCCCAGGCCATCTTCGCCGTTGAGCCGCTCGCGCACGAAGGCTTTCGCCGCGTCGATGGCGCGACGGCGCAGCGCGCCCGGCATGACAGGCTCGGCGGCGCGCAGCAGCGCATCGGCACCGCGGAACAGCGAATACCAGCCGGCATGCTGGTGGGGCGCCTTCGATGGCAGCCGCACGGCGTCGCGCGGGGCGGTGAACAACTCGTCGATGCCGATCTTGCGCGGGTTGCGCGCCTGCGGCCGCAGGCTGTTCAGCACCAGCAGCGGCACGATCACCGTGCGGGCCCAGTACGACACCTTGGACAGGTGGAACGGGAACCACCGCGGCAACAGCATGATTTCCACCGGCATCATCGGCACTGCCTGCCAGGACATCACGCCAAACAGCGCCAGCAGCGTGCGCGTGAAGACGTTGCTGGCTTCCGCGCCGCCCATGGCCGCGATGGCCGTGCGCGCGCGTGCCATGTGCGGCGCCTGCGGATCGTCGCCGGCCATTTTCAGCGCGAAATAGGCCTTCACGCTGGCGCTGACGTCGGAGCGGCCTTCATGGAACAGCGGCCAGCCGCCCTCGGCATTCTGGATGCGCCGCAGGTAGCGCGCGATGCGTGCCTCCAGCGCCAGGTCCGGGGTCTCGCCCAGGTAGTGCACCATGAGCAGGTATTCGGCAGGGATGGTGGCGTCGGCTTCCAGCTCGTAGACCCAATGCCCGTCGGACTTCTGCTGGGCCAGCAGGGCCTCGAGCGCATGGCCGATACCGGCTTCCAGGGCGTCCGGCGCGGCCGGCGCTGCGGCCGCCATGGCGGCGCGCGGTGCGGCAAGGACGGCCTCATTCATCGACATGCAAACTCCTTGTTCGGCACGACGCATGCGTGCCTGGAAGATGGTGTTCGGGATGCAGCCGGGCGTGGTACGCCAGCCGCGCATCCCCGCGCAGCATCTTCAGACCATGGTGTGGCGCAGAACGATCCATAGCATCTGCGCGCGCGGCACGCGCACGCGTGCGCGCGGTGCGCGCCAGCCCCGCGCGCGCAGGCGCACGAGCAGGCAGTGATAGACCTGGGACATGATTCGCGGGGATCGCACCGCGCGCGACGGGCAGCGCGCCATGACGGCGTCGGCCTGTTCGTAGTGGGCCTGCGCCTCGCGCGCGACGGCCGCGCAGGCGGCGTCGATGCCGGCATGGGCCACGACTTCCAGCGGCGTGGCGTGTTCCAATCCCCGCACGCCCGCGGCGGCCAGTGCGGGCGCCGGCAGGTAGAGGCGGCCAATGGCGGCGTCTTCGTCGATATCGCGCAGGATATTGGTGAGCTGCAGCGCCCGCCCGAGATGATGGGCCAGCGCCAGGCCGGGGGCCTCGTCCATGCCGAACACGCGCACGGCCAGCCGGCCCACCGCGCTGGCGACGCGATCGCAGTAGAGGTCCAGCGTGGCGGCGTCGGGCGCGCGGATTTCGGTGACCACATCCATGGTCATGCCGTCGATCACGTCCAGGAAGTCCTGCTGGCGCAGGTGGAAGGCGTCAATCTGCCGGGCCAGGGACCGCAGCGCGGCCGGCGCCATGCCCGCGTAGCACAGGCCGATGTCGCGGCGCCAGGCATCCAGGCCGGCAAGGCGTTCGGCATGCGGCGCGTCGCAGTCGGCGATATCGTCGACGGCACGGCAGAAGGCATAGATCTCGAACATGGCCTGCCGCTGGGCTGCCGGCAGGATGCGCATGGCCGCGTGGAAGGAACTGCCCGAAGATGCGGCCGGCGTGGCTGCGCCGGCGATTGGGGCATCTGGCGTTGCGATTTGAGTACCGGCCACGTAACTCCTCGACGCGCTTTTTTTTTCCGTCGTGCGGCATCGGCGGACCACGGCGCCGAGCCACGCATACGGTGGTTGGGGGTCGGCCGATTATAGCAACAACCTCGCAACAGGCCGGCCTGGCCGGAGTGCCTTATCGGCCAGGCGAAAAGCGCACGTAGGGCACGCCACGGCTGGGGGTCGAGGTGGTCTGGTCGACGACCTTCTCGACATCGGCCACCTCGCGCAGCGCGGCAAGGAAGGGCGCCACGGCAAAGCCCGGGCGGACGCATCCCTGCACGGTCAGCCAGCGTCCGCGTACCGTGATCCAGAGCGTGCTGTCCTGCCAGGCGGGCATGGTGACGGCCAGCGTCTGCAGTCGGCGTTGCAGGCTTTCGGCGATGTCCTGGTCGTACTGGAATGCATTGGCCAGGCGGCAGCGGCCCTCGGCCCAGCAGTGGTTGCCTTGCTCGATGCGATGGTGCGCCTCGCGGCGCCATTCGGCCTCGCTGACGCGCGGGCCGGCCGGCTCGGGGCAATCGGCAACGCGGGAAGACACCTGCATGAAGGGGTCGTGGCCATAGTTGGCAACGCTTTCGGCGCAGGCCGGTTGCAGCGGCAGGGCTAGAGCGATGGCAAGTGCCTGGACGCCGCTGCGTCGCCGCCAAATACAAAGAGCCCCGCGCTCGCGGGGCTCTTTGGTGGCAGGCACGTGCATGGGCGCGCGCCTGCGGTGTCCAAACCGGATCAGACCGCCTGGATCTTAGTGGCTTGTTCGCCCTTCTGGCCCATCGCCTTGACGTAGCGGACCTTCTGGCCTTCCTTCAACGACTTGAAGCCATTGCCTTCAATCGCCGAGAAGTGCGCGAACAGATCGTTGCCGCCTGCGTCCGGCGTGATGAAGCCGAAGCCCTTGGCGTCGTTGAACCACTTAACGGTACCGGTATCCATATCTTTTCAACCTTGAATTTCAAATGAGCTTAATTGCCCGCTGTACATCGTGCTCAATGCAGGAATCGCGCAAGGGTTGGTGAATGCCCGATTCCTTTGCGCATTGTTTATGCCTTCCCTATGTCGCTGGTATGACAAACGAAAAACACCGCGGATCGACACATCGAAAAGGCGTTGCACATGTGGGAAGCATTCTGACGAATTTTCCCGGCGTGTCAATCAGGCAAAGCGCCAAATCATGATGAGACGTTCCGACACGAGATATTAACGGTTTCTACATCACCGTCGATTCAGTGAATTCCCTGAGATACGCACCTCTTGGCACTGTAACGGTGCGTCGCAAGGGTATTGACTGAACTTCGGATTTTGCACACGTTTCACCGCGACATGTCGTCGGGCATAATGTCTGACTTATAAGTCATTGTGTTGCCATCGCTTTTACATCTGCTTACTTCTTGCGCGTACCACATTCGGGGGATGCGGCACTAGTTGATAGCAGTTAAAACGCAGGCTCACAAAAAAACAAAATCGCGTGGAGATGCCAGACGGCGGCCACGACGAAAACAATGTCGCCACGGGTAGACAGATGTCATTCGCAGAACGGGGAAACACATGATGCATTCGCAATAGGCGTCCGCGCGCCAAACACGGACGTTGCCCTGAACGGGTCAGGACCTCGCATGTCCTGTGCTCCGCCACAGCAAATTCCGCATTGTCTTTTTTGCCACGGCGAGTCGCCGTGCGGCCCGCCGCCTGCGTTCCGTTCTCGGCACAATTGTTGACAATACGTTTGTCTTTGCTGACCTAGCATCTCGTCTTCGTCCGATAAATGGGATTTTTCCGAACCGTAATGTCGGCCCGACATAGCGGAGGCTGAGTCGCATCCATGATGTGTCCCATGCTCCACAAATTGTCGCGATGCTGGCGGGAGCGGCTGGCCCATGCGCGTGCAAGCGGCGAGCGGGCCTGGAACCATGTGCTGCGGCTCGCGCCGGCCCTGTCGGCCGTGTTCCTGGTGCGCATCGAGACGGACGTAGTCGAGTACTGCGACGCCTTCTACAACGCGGTGCGCGGCGGCAGTTCGCTCGAGCATATCGAGGACATGCGCAATACCATGGTCCAGACCATCCGGCTCGGGCTGTACGAGATCGTCAAGAGCATTGGATAACATGCAGGACGCAGCGGGCGTTGGCTGGCTTGCTGCGCGAAGATCGAGAATGGCCGCGCCCGACAGGGCGGATACGACGAACAATCGATGCCGGCGTGCAGTCGCCAAGGAAGCAATTTGCAGTCGCAGCAGGCAGAAGGATGTGAGGATGAGGATTGCCTCGGTGGAGGACGATCCGGACCAGGCCGAACTGGTCCGGAAAATACTGGAAGAGTCGGGATTCGAATGCGAAACCTATGCAACGGGTGCGGCCTTGCTGCGCGCGCTGCGCGAGCAATCGTTCGACTTGCTGGTGGTGGACTGGCAGTTGCCCGATACCAGCGGCTTTGAACTGGTGAGCTGGGTGCGCCAGACCTCCGGCGCCATGCCGCCGATCCTGTTCCTGACCAGCCGCACCGCCGAAGAGGACATCGTTGCCGGCCTGAGCGTCGGGGCCGACGACTACATGCTCAAGCCGATCCGGGCCGGCGAACTGCTGGCACGCGCGCGTTCGCTGCTGCGGCGCGCCTACCCCGAAGCCACGCAGGATACCGACGTCATCCGCCGCGGCAACTATTGCGTGGATCCGCGCGCGCGCACCATCACGCTCGGCGGCGAGCCCGTCACGGTATCGCCGCGCGAGTACGAGCTTGCGCTGTTCCTGTTCCGCAACATGGGCCGGCTGCTGTCGCGCGACGTAGTGGAGCAGGCCGTGTGGGGCCGCGCCATCGGCGCCGCGTCGCGCACGGTCGACACGCACATGTCGCGCCTGCGCATCAAGCTGGCGCTGCGCCCCGAGAACGGCGTGCGGCTGACGTCCGTCTATTCGCACGGCTACCGCTTCGAAGCGACCAGCGCCGAGGACCAGCCCCATGCGTAGGACCGCGGCGATAACCGGCATGGCGCTGGCCGTGTGGCTGGGGCCTGCCGGGCCGGCGCAGGCGGGACCGGCCGGTGCCGAAGGCGCCGACTTCCTCTACGTGGTCGAGCCCGGCGACAACCTGTTCACGCTGGCCGGGCGCTACATGGCCGGCGCCGACGGCTGGCGCCTGCTCCAGGCGCATAACGGCGTGGCGAATCCGTACCGGCTGGCGCCAGGCACGCGCCTGCGCATCCCGCTTGGCCAGATTCCCGAGCAGCCCGGCGCGGCGCGCGTCGTGTTCGTCAGCGGGCCGGCCGAGGCGGATGGCGAGCCGCTGCGCGCCGGCCTGGCGCTGCGCGAAAGCGCGCGCGTTGTCACGGCCGCTGGCAGCACCGTCACGCTGGAACTGCCCGACCGCACGCGCGTCACGCTGCCGCCGGGCACGACCGTGGCGGTGCAGCGGCTGCGCACGTTCCGCAAGTCCGGCCTGACCGATACCGTGATCCGCGTCGAAGGCGGCCAGGCCGAAACGCGCGTGGCGCCCGAGGGCGGCGGCGTGGGCCGCTTCGAACTGCATACGCCGATGATGGTGACCGGTGTGCGGGGCACGCGCTACCGCGTCGCCGCCGACGCTGCCGGCAGCCGCAGCGAGGTGCTGGAGGGCCGCGTCGGCGTCAGCGTGGCCCGGGCCGGCGCGGCATCCGCCACGGCGGTGACGGCTGGCTACGGGATCGGCGTGGCGGCGGGCCATCGCCTGTCACGGCCGGTTGCACTGCTGCCGGCGCCAGCCTTGCAGCCGCTGCCGGACACGGTCGTGGGCCCCGCCACGGAGGCGAGCTGGCAGGCCGTGCCGGGCGCCGCGACCTACCACGTTGCGGTGGCGCGCGATGCCGCGCTGACCGAGCTGGTCTGGACAGGCGACACGGCGGACACGCAAATCGGCCTGGATGGCCTGCCCGAAGGCTTGCTCCACCTGGTGGTGAGTGCCGTGGACGCGCGGCGTCTGGCAGGCCGGCCGGCCTCGGCACCGTTTGCCGTGCGCCTCAATCCGCCGGCGCCGTTCACGCTGCAACCGGCCGCCGGGACGGTGCGTTATGGCGAGTCAGCCGCGTTCGAGTGGGCGGCCGTGGGCGCCGCGGCCTCGTATGAACTCGCGGTGTCGGCGGATGCGGGGTTTGCCGTCACGGCGGCCACGCTGCAGGGCAAATCCGAGCAGGCCACGCAGAAGCTGGCGCCGGGGCCGTGGCTATGGCGCGTGCGCTCGCTGGATGCGGCCGGGCGGCCCGGGCCGTGGTCGGCGGCGGTGCCATTCACGCTGGAACCGGCGCCGCCGGTGCCGACGCTGAACGACGACGGCAACCGCCTGCGCATCGGCTGGCCCGCCGATGCGCGGGCCGCGGCCGGCTATCGCGTGCAGATGGCCGAGGACGCCGCCTTCACGCGCATCGTGGCGGACCAGCGCAGCGCCGGCAACGAAGTGGCGCTGCCGCGGCCGCCGGTCGGCACCTACTATGTGCGCGTGGCGCGCGCGGCAGCGGACGGCCGCGAGCCCGCCGCCGCGTTCTCCGCGCCGCAGCGCCTCGACATAGCGGGCTATCTGCGCGATGGACTGGGCGGCGCGATCCGCATCGGCAACGGCGCCCGCGAAGACGGTGGCCATGGCGACGGCGTCCGCCTCCGCTAAGCCCTGGCGGCGCCTCCGCGGGGCCGCCTTCGGGCTGCGTACGCTGGCCGAATGGGCCTTGCTGCTGGCCGCCGTGCTGGCGCTGGTGGCGGTGGTCGCGCGCTACGGCTGGGCCGAGCGCGCGGACCTGGCGCTCTATGATCTTGCCATCGGCGCGCAACACCATGCCGCGCGCGACGACATCGTCATCGTGGCCATCGACGACGCCAGCATCGTGACGATCGGCCGCTGGCCCTGGCGCCGCACCGTACTGGCGCAACTGGTGGACCGCATTGCCGCCGGGCAGCCGCGCGTGATCGGCGTGGACGTGATCCTGACCGAGCGCGACACGCGTTATCCCGAGGACGATGCCGTGCTCGCGCGCAGCCTGGCCAGCGCCGGCAACGTGGTCTTGCCCGCGCTGGCCGAGCCCTCGGCGGGCGGCATGATGGTGCGCTATCCGCTGGCGGGCCTGGGTGCCGGGGTGGGGCACATCAACCTGTCCGTTGACGCGGACGGCGTGGCGCGGCAGGTGTACCTGCTGGAAGGGCCGCAGCCCGCGCTGCAGGCCGGGCTGCCACACGTGGCGGCAGTGATGGCGTCATGGCCCGGGGCGCCGCGGCCGGTCGCCGCGTATCGGCATGAGGCGGCCAGCGTGGTCGATGCCTTCGGCTGGGAGCGCCGATACCGGCTGCGGATTCCCTTTGCGGGGCCAGCCGGCACGTTTGCGCGGGTCTCGGCAGGCGATGTGCTGGCGGGGCGCGCCGATCCCGCGCTGTTCCGCGGCAAGGCCGTGCTGCTCGGCGCCATTGCCACCGGCATGGGGGACGTATTGCCCACGCCGGTGGTGCGCGACGGGCGTGGCATGAGCGGCGTGGAAATCCTGGCCAATACGCTGCAGACGCTGCAGGAGGATCATGCCATCGTCGCGGTGCCGCCGGCCTGGGGATGGGCGTGCACCGTGCTGGCGGTGATGGCGGCCGCGCTGGCCGCGCTGGTGCTGACGCCGCGCGGGGCGCTGCTGGCGACCGGGCTGGTGGTTGCCGCGCTGCTGGCCGGGCCGCCGCTTGTGCTTGCTGGCGCGCGGCTGTGGTTCGCGCCTGCCGCCGCGCTGCTTGGCTGCCTGATGTTCTACCCGCTGTGGAGCTGGCGCCGGCAGGAGGCGGCGCTGCGCTTCCTGGCGGACGAACTGGCCCGGCACGAGCGCGAGCCCGGCCTGCCTCCCGCGCCTGCGGCGCAAGGCGCCACGCTCGACAGCCGCATGCGGGCGGTCTATCGCATGAGTTCCCGCCTGCACGACCTGCGCCGCTTCCTGGCCGACGGGCTGGAAAGCCTGCCCGAGGCGACGGTGATCTGCAATCTTGAAGGCGGGGTGCTGCTTGCGAACCGCCGCTGCGTGGCGCTGGTGCCGGGCGTGCTGGGCGCCGTTGCCGGCAGCGGTGGCCATGCGCACGACGCCAGCGCCGATATCCGTGCCGTGATGGCCGTACTTTTCGCCGAGCCCGAAGCCGCGCTGGCGTACTGGCAGGCGCTGCATGCGCGCTGCGCGTCGGCAGGGAGGGCCGATGACGGCATCGAACTGGCTGCACGCGACGAGCGTCGTTACCTGATGCACGGGGCGCCGCTGCATGGGGAGCAAGGCACGGTGGCGGGGCTGATCGTCAGCTTCATCGATATCACGGCCATTCGCCTGGCCGAGCGGCAGCGCGAGCAGATGCTGCGCTTCCTGTCGCATGACATGCGTTCGCCGCAGGCGTCCATCCTGGCGCTGATCGACCTGCATCGCGGCGCGGTCGGCGACGAGCGCGCCGCCGACCTGCTTTCGCGCATCGACACGCATGCCCGGCGCACCATGTCGCTGGCCGACGATTTCATTCGCGTGGCGCGCGCGGAGACGCAGCCACTCACCCTGCGCGATGTCGACCTTGCCGGGCTGGTGCTCGATGCCACCGACGAACTGTGGGCGCCGGCCAGCGCGCGCGGCGTGCTGCTGAACGTGGAGCTGCCTGATGAGCCTGCCGTGATCCGCGCCGAGCCGGCATTGCTGGTGCGCGCCGTGGGCAACCTGGTCGGCAACGCCGTCAAGTTCAGCCCGCGCGGTGCGGAGGTAAGGGTGGCATTGCGGATGGAGCCGGGTGGCTATGCCGTATCGGTCACGGACCGGGGGCCGGGTATTGCGCTGGCGCGGCAGCAGAGGTTGTTCCAGCCGTTTGCGCGCCTGCACGAGCACGACGTGGCGGCGCCGGCCGGCAGCGGGCTTGGCCTGGTCCTGGCGAAGACCGTTGTGGAACGCCACGGTGGCAGCATTGGCGTAGTAAGCGATGCCGGGGCCGGCGCCACGTTCACGCTGCACTTGCCGGGACCGCGTGTCTGACGCTTGGGGTCGGACACGATTGTTGGCAGTTGCACCGGCGGTATTTGCTTACGATGTCGGAGCCGTGCGGCCCCGCATCGTACGGCTTGCAACGCCCGCCCAGGCCTCCCGGTAGTTTCCTGGTGCGGGCGTTCTTTTGGTGCTTCGGGGAATTGCGGGTGTCGTTCTTGGCAGGCGCTGCTGTTTCGCCGGCGCAGCCGGCGAGTTACTTTTGTCTCGCGACAAAAGTAACCAAAAACGCGTTTTCGTGGTCGACGAACGGCCCGTGGTGGTGAAGACGGTACAGGGCATAGCCACACTGCCTGCCGCGTAGATGATCAGGATAGACACGTCAGATGAGCGACCCCGGATTACTTGGTGGCTCCTGCTAACCGCGCCATCGGTAGGACGCCTACGGCTGCGCTGCGCGCACTCAGTGAAAACCGAGGGAAGAGAAGGGAAGAGAAGGGAAGAGACAGAAGCACCAGCCTCTGCGCCGTTGATGTCGTTCCGCCTGCCGACTAGTGAGCCGCGCAGCAGCCGAAGGCGATGATGCGATAACGGTGGCAGTGTCGGGCCACGGACAGTTTCGGGGCTCGTTCAATCATTGCGGGAGAGCCTGCAGGCGGACGCGCTCCACGCGGCAGGCAGCCGGGCAGACTCTGAAGCGAATACCCGTACAACACCCTCGGCACGCTACGATCAATATTCGTCCGCTAGGACAAGTCAACGCGTTTTTTGGTTACTTTTTGTCGCTCGGACAAAAAGTGACTCGCCGGCTACGCCGGCGAAACAGCCGCGCCTGCCAAGAGCGATAACCCAATCATTGCGAGAGACGCCCCGCCGGCTACGCCGGCGAAACAGCCGCGCATGCCAAGCACGACAGCCCCATCACGGCCAGAGCGAACCATTCCTTCTTCTTGCCCCCCGACGCCTCCCCCGATCTCCATGTAATCTACCCCCTTCCAATCGGGAGACAAAGACAACCATGACCACCCACCGCTACGGCGTCGCATCGCCAGCAGAGATCGCAGGCATGACGGGCAAAGCCATCTTGCAGGCCATCATCGAAGGCCGCTTGCCGCAGCCGCCCATTTCAGAGATGCTCGGCTTCTGGCTGACGGAGGTCGGCGACGGTTTCGCCGTCTTTGAAGGCGACCCCGGCACACACTTGTTCAATCCGATGGGAACGGTCCACGGCGGCTGGGCCCTGACGCTGATCGACAGCGCCACGGGCTGCGCGGCGAACTCCGTGCTGCCGGCTGGCACCGGCTACACGACGATCGAAACCAAGGGCAATTTTTCCCGCCCGATCAAGGCCGACACCGGCCGGGTCCGCGCCGAGGGGCGCGTGATCAACCAGGGCCGTCAAATCATCACGGCCGAGGCACGGATCCTGGCCGGCGACGGCCGTGTCCTGGCACACGGCACGTCGACGCTGCTGGTCCTGGCGCCTGCCGCTGCTCCCGCTCGGTGAGTTTCGCTGCGCTCGCGGGAGTCCCAGAATAATCGCGGATTTCCTCTCCATCGATTGGAAATCTCCGCTTTCACCCGCGCCATTCCGTCGCGCCAAAGGCCGCCTTTCTCAGTGCTGAATCCCTCCGCCGGGACTCGTAGGTATGCTGCCCCAACCACAACAGTGCAGGGCTCGCGCGAGCGTCCCGGAACATCACGAGAATCAGGAGACAGGCATGTTGACATCACGACGGATGGGTTTGCGGTTTATCTTCGGGCTGCTTTCGGTTGTCACCGCGGCAAGCGGGCTGCTGGCCGGCCGCAGTGCCATGGCGGCCTATCCGGACAAGCCGATCCGGCTCATTGTTCCGGCCGCCGCCGGTGGCACGACGGACATTGCCTCGCGCCTGGTCGGCAAGCGCCTGGGCGAGACGCTGGGCCAGCCGGTCGTGGTCGAGAACCGCGCGGGGGCGGGCGGCATCATAGGCTCGCAGGCGCTCACCAATGCTTCCGCTGACGGCTATACGCTGATGATGGGCAACATCGGGCCCAACGCCATCAACTACAGCTTGTACAAGCACCTGCCCTACAAGCCGCAGGACTTTGCACCAGTCACGCTGGTGGTGTCGGTGCCCAATGTGCTGGTCGTCAACCCTGCCGTGCCCGCCCGCTCCGTCGCGGAACTGGTGGCGCTTGCCAAGGCCCGGCCTGGACAACTGTCGTTTGCGTCGTCCGGCACCGGCCAGTCTCCGCATCTTGCGGGCGAGCTGTTTCGCAAGCGCACGGGCATTGATGTCGTGCACGTGCCGTACAAGGGCGCGGCGCCCGCGGTCTCCGATCTGCTTGCCGGCCAGGTCAGCATGATGGTGGACAACCTGCCCAGCTCGCTGCCGCATATCCGGGCCGGCAAGCTGCGCGCGCTCGCCGTGACCAGCGCCACGCGCGTGGCCGAGCTTCCCGACGTGCCGACAATGAAGGAAGCGGGCCTCGATGATTTCCAGGTGACCGCATGGTTCGGGCTGGTTGCCCCGGCCGGCACGCCGCCCGCAATCATCGACCTGCTGCAAAAGCACGTCGCGAACATCCTCGCCGAGCCCGGGACCCGCGGCAAGCTCGCCGAACTCGGCGGCATTCCGGGCGGCGATACGCCGGCCCACTTCGCGGGCTTCGTCCAGAGCGAACGCGAGCGCTGGGCCCGCGTGGTGAAGGACACCGGCGTACCGTTGCAGTAGCCCACGCACGCCGGCTCGGCACGGGCACCACACGATGATCACTGCATGGGCTCCCGCAGGCGCAGCGGCTGTTCATTGCGCGACCAGACGTCGAGCAGGAAGTCCGGCTCGACATGCCGCACATGACGATGCAGCCCCGGCTGGCGGCCTATGGTGGCGTGCAGGTGGCGGGTCGACATCCGGCGCCCAGCGAACGGTCGCAACCAGTGGCACGCGACGATGGTGCCATGCGGCGCAAGCGCGCCGACGGCACGCGTCACCGTATCGCGCCAGTCCTGCGGGGCAAAGTAATAGCCGAGTTCGCTGAGCACGATCAGGTCGAAGCTGCCCGCGGGCCACTCCGCCGGAAGCCTGGCCACGCGCGCCTCGACATGCGCGTGGGCCGCCAGGCGCGCGCGCGTGCGCGCAACGGCTCGGGCAGCGCAGTCGACGGCAAGCAGCGCATCGCACCGGGCCGTGAGCCGATCGGTCAGCATGCCGGTCGCGCAGCCGGCCTCCAGCGCGCGGGCATATCGCGCTTCGGGCAGGACCGCCATCAGCAAGTCGCGCTTGCGCGCCTCATACCATAGCGATTCGAAGCCCCACGGGTCGTCCTGCTCGAAGATCGCCTCGAAGGCGGTCGGCGATGTCATAGCGCGTAGCCGTTGTCGGCGTGGCTGATGGCGGTGCCGAGTGCCGCCAGGTCGTGTCCGGCATGGCTTTGCTGCAGGAACACAGGCAGGTCCGCGTAGAGCGCGGACAGTCGCGCATCGCGGCACGCCGGCCCCGCGCCAAGCACGTTGCCGGCGCGATGCAGCACGCGCCGCACCGTGGCTTCGACCACCGTGCGCAGGCGCATGGCGGGCATGAACGCATCATCGTCCGGCTGGGTGTCGATCCATTCGGCGGTCTCGCGCAGCAGCGCGGCCGCCGCATGCAGGTCGCCGTCGATGGCGCCGAGCTCCGTGGCGGCATGGGCGTCGCTGCCCTGGCGCACGGTGTCCCGCACGGCCAGCGCCAGCGGCAATACGGCGCCATACCAGCACGCGGCCATGCCGGCGCCCGCATGCCAGAAGCCGGGCCGCTCCTGATAGGCGCGCGGGCCGCCGACCAAGAGCGCGGGACAATCATGGAGCAGTATGCCGCCGCTGCAGGTGTCTTTCATGCCGACGCCGTGCCAGCCGGAGGAGGTGACTGTCACACCCGCGCCGTGCATGTCGATGGCCGCGAGCCACGGCACGCCGTCGGCGTCGAGGCAGGTCAGCAAGGCATGGGATACGCCGGCGGCGCCCGCGCAACAGGCCTTGCTGCCACTGAGCAACACCGGCCTGCCATGCGTCATGCCCGCGCGCGTTGCCAGGTCCTGTGTGTCCGCGTCCGGCGCTGGGCTGGCGCACACGCGCGCGTCGGGCGGCTCGGCCGCCCACACCGCCCACCGGGTGCCCGGCTCGGGACGGGCCCGGGCGAGCTCGGACAGGATCGCCAGCGCGTCGGCGTGGGCTTCGAAGAGCTTGATGGCGACAGTCCCATGCGTGGCCGCGACGATGGAGAACAGCCGCCAGCGCGCGGCCGTGTTGCCGTAGCCAGGCAGCGGGATGTCGCCCTCGGGGGCATGTGTAGTGATCAGCGCGTGAATCGTATCGCGGAGGTTCATGGTGCGCCGAAGTGCAGTCGCCCATGCATGGGCCGCCCGCAAGTTCCCTGCCAGCGCCCCGGCGACGGCGTTGCCGCGCTTCCGGCTTCGCTACGCCTTTCCCGGTGCAAGCTTTACCGGTCCGCGACCCGGCGCCCGTGGAAAACGGGAATCAGGATCCGGCCGGTTTGCGCGTCAGCACCATCGCCAGTTCCAGCGCGGTGGCGGCCACCGTGTCGACGTCCGGCGCGTAGCCGTCGCGGATCCAGCGCAGCGCGATATGAACGACGCCGCCGGCGATGCCGGCCAGCAGCAATGGATCGCCAGTCTGCCCCGGCGGCAGCAGCGCCTGCGCGAGCAGGCCGCCGAAGGCGCGCAGCGACGCTTCGAGCGCTTCGTCCACGCGCTTGCTCACCCCGCGAATCTCGACCAGGAACACCCGGGCCGAACGCGGCTCGCGCTGCAAGGCGCCAAAATACGCTCGCAGCATGGCCAGCGCGCGCTGCTGGCGCCCGCATCCGGCGTCTTGCACCGCATGGCCGATCGACTGCAGCAGCAGGTCGGTCACGGCGCGGAACGACGCCTCAAGCAAAGCTTCGCTGTTGGGGAAGGACTCGTAGAAGTAGCGTTCAGTCAGCCCCGCCGCTTCGCAAACCGCCTTGACGGTGGAGTTCTGGTAGCCGCGCTCCCCATAGACCTGGATGGCCGCCGCGATGAGCTGGCAACGGCGCTGCGTGCGGCGCTCGTCGGCTGCTGCACCGCGGTAGCGGCGAGCGGTGGAGGTCTCGGTCGGCTCGGTCGGATCGCGCATCATCGGGCCATTATGACATTCCCTATTGTCAGATGGCATCTGACAACCTATGGTGTCAGAAGTGACCGCATCCGGGAGCCCGCCATGACCGTTGCCGCACCCGAAGACACGTTGCTCGACGTCCTGATCGTCGGCGCCGGCCTGTCCGGGATCGGCGCCGCGCGGCACCTGCAGCAGCGCTGTCCGGGAAAGCGCTACGCCATCCTCGAAGCGCGGGATGCGGTCGGCGGTACCTGGGACCTGTTCCGCTATCCGGGCATCCGGTCCGATTCGGACATGTACACGCTGGGTTACCACTTCAAGCCGTGGAAGGGTGCGAAGGCCATCGCCGACGGCCCGTCGATCCTGTCCTATATCCGCGAGACCGCTGACGAAGCGCGCATTACCCCGCACATCCGCTTCGGCCACAAGGTGGTCAGCGCGGACTGGCACGGCCACGAAGGCTGCTGGACGGTCACGACGGAACGTAGCGGGGACGGCAGCCGCCAGCAGTGGCGCGCGCGCTTCCTGTACGTGTGCGCCGGCTACTACAGCTATGCACAGGGCCACCGGCCCGCCTTCCCCGGCGAGGAGCGCTTCCGCGGCTGCATCGTTCACCCGCAGTTCTGGGATCCGTCGCTCGACTATGCCGGCAAGCGCGTGGTGGTGATCGGTAGCGGCGCCACGGCGGTCACGCTGGTGCCGGCCATGGCGGCGACCGCCGCGCACGTGACCATGCTGCAGCGCTCACCCAGCTACGTCGTGACCCGTCCCGGCGAGGACGCCATGGCCGCCCGGCTGCGGCGGCTGTTGCCGGAACGGCTGGCCTACGCGGCCACGCGCTGGAAGAACGTGCTGCTCGGCATGTATTTCTTCCAGTTGGCGCGGCGCCGTCCGGAGCGGGTCGGCGCGGCCATGGTCGGCATGGCCGCCGCGCAGCTCGGCCCCGGCTTCGATGTCGGCAAGCACTTCACGCCGCGCTACAAGCCGTGGGACCAGCGCGTTTGCCTGGTGCCGGATGGCGACCTGTTCCGCGAGATCCGCGACGGCCGCGCGTCGGTCGTCACCGATACCATCGAGCGCTTTGCCGAAGACGGCATCGTGCTGGCTTCGGGCCAGACCCTGCCGGCGGACATCATCGTGACGGCCACCGGCCTTCGGCTCAATATGCTTGGCGACATCGCCGTCAGCGTCGACGGGCAGCCGCGCGTGCCGGCAGCGCTGATGACATACAAGGGCATGATGCTCGATGACGTGCCGAACCTGGTGCTGGCCTTCGGCTACACCAATGCCTCCTGGACGCTGAAGGCGGACCTGACCGCCGAATACGTGTGCCGGCTGTTGCGGTACATGGACCGCCATGGGCACCGCGTGGCCATGCCGCGGCGCGACGCGTCCGTGCAGCCCGCGCCGTTCCTGGATTTCACGTCGGGCTATGTGCAGCGTGCCGCCGGCGTGCTGCCACGACAGGGCGACCGCAGGCCATGGCGCCTCTACCAGAACTACATCCTCGACATGCTCACCCTCCGCCACGGCCGCATTGCCGATGGCGTGCTCCAGTTCGACCTGCCGCGCAGCGCACCGGCGCCGCGCGAAACGCCCGCAAGCCTGTCCGGCGGCGAGGTCCAGCCATGATGATCCTGCTCTACATGGCGCTGGCCCTGGCGGCACTGTTCGCGGGGCTCTTCCTGTACACCGTGCGCAAGGTGCGGCGCGTCGAGGCCGCGCTGCCGCCCGACGGGCGCTTTGTCGAGGTGCCCGGCGCGCGCCTGCACGTGGTCGAGCGTGGCCAGGGTCCGGCGCTGCTGCTGGTGCATGGCTTGTCGGGCCAGCTCGGCAATTTCGGCTACGGCATGATCGAACCGCTGGCGCGCGATTTCCGCGTGGTGGCGGTGGACCGGCCGGGCTCGGGCTATTCCGTGCGCACGCCCGGTGCGCACGCGGACCTGGCCGCGCAGGCCGATGTGCTGGCGGCGCTGATCGAGAAGCTCGGCCTGGAACGCCCGCTCGTGGTCGGCCACTCGTTGGGCGGCGCCATCGCGCTGGCACTGGCCGCGGGTCATCCGGATCGAGTCGGCGGGCTGGCGCTGCTGGCGCCGCTGACGCACCCGGCCGAAGAGATCCCGCTGGTATTCCGGCCGCTGACACTGCGGCGGCACTGGTTGCGCCAGTTCGTGGCGTGGACGCTGGCGGTGCCGATGTCGGAGTTGCGGCGGGAGGCGGTATTGGAAATCGTCTTCGGTCCCGATCCGGTGCCGGCGGACTTTGCCCTGCGCGGGGGTGGCATGCTGGCGTTGCGCCCGAGCCATTTCGTCGCGGCGTCGGAGGATCTGGTCGCCGGGGCGCCAAGCCTGCCGCCGCTGGTCGCGCGCTACGGAGAGCTGCGCTTGCCGGTGAGCATCCTGTTCGGCCGCGAAGACCGCATTCTCGATCCGGCCGCCAATGGCCAGGCGCTGGCCGCAAAGGTGCCGGGCGCCACGCTGACGCTGGTGCCGGGCGGCCACATGTTGCCGATCACGGCCCCCGACACCTGCGACGGCTTCGTGCGGGAAGCCGCCGCGCGCGTGCATGTTGCCGAGGCGGCGACGGCATGAGCGCGATCGCTCGCGCCCGTGTCCGGCAAGGCGCCTCAGTGCGCCATGCCGGGCTTGCAGTCCTGCACCCAGCCGGCGACGCGGCTCGGGCTCATGGTTGGGCGCCATTCGCCCGAACCGCGGATCTCGACATCCGTCCCCTGCCGCGCCTGGCGCAGACTGACCACGTAGAAGTAGCCCGTGTCCGTGCGCGTGGCGGAGCCGATGCGCACGTCCACCTTGCCCGGTTCGGGGTAGGCGATCACATTCGCTTCTTCACGCAGCCGGCTCTTCAGGCACAGTGTCAGGTCGCCGACGCTGGCGTCGGAGTGGATCTGCTTCGGCTCCTGGGCCTGGAGGTACTCGACGCTGGCGCCGCTGGCGCAGGCGGCCAGCCAGGGCACGGCCACGGCCGCGAGCAGGAGGAGGCGGAGGCGGGTTGCGGACATCCATGTTTCCTTTGTAAAAGCGACGCTGCATGCTACATGAGAATGTGTGGCGCAGGCCCGTCCGGACACCATGCGGGGGCGGGCCACTCCCGCCGCCCGTGCCACTGAACCACGTTCTCAAGGAAGACGCCGATGGCTGCCGCGATTGCGCCCGATCCCTACAAGCGCGATTTCTCCACCGCATTCAGCGCCATCCGCAAGCTGCTGGTGGACGGGCACGACACCACGCAGGTGTTCCTGATCATGCGCGCGCTGAACGGGCCGTCCATGCCCAGGAACTTCGCGCGCCTGCTGGGCACGCCCGATGGCCGGCGGCTGGTCTACCAGCGCACGGAACTGGCCGAGCGGCTGTGCGACCCGGCCTACGTGGCGACGTTTGCGCCCCGCACGGTCGGCGCGGCGTACCGGGACTTCCTGCGGCACACGGGCTACAGCGCCGACGGGCTCGCCGAAGTCTCCAACATGGGCCGCGAGCCGCTGGTTGAAGACGCCTATATGTGGTTCGCCCGCCGCACCCGCGATATCCACGACATCTGGCACGTGCTGACCGGCTACCGTGCCGACGAAAGTCTTGGCGAGGCCGCGCTGGTGGCATTCAGCTATGCGCAGACCGGCGGCCTTGGCTGGGCATTTATCGCGGTGGCGGCGTCGCTGAAGAGCCTGCGCGTCACCCGCAGCCTGGCCTTTGCGCGCGCGGTGCTCGAAGGCTATCGCCTGGGCCGCGCGGCGAAGTGGCTGCTGGGCGAGGATTACGAGGCGCTCTTGCACGAGCCGCTCGATGCCGCGCGTGCCCGGCTTGGTATCGGCGCGGCGCCGCGGTATATGACCTGCCATCCGCTGCAGGACTGGCACGCCTGAGGGGGGCTTCAGTCCCTCTGCCGGCCACGCCGCATGATCGCGGCCAGTGTATCCACGCGCGCCCGGTCGGCGGCAATGACGATGCCATCCGCAAACACAGGTTGCGCCAGCCGCGTCAGCACGTCGCCCGGCGGCGCTTCGACCACCACGCGCATGCCGGTGGCATAGGCGAGCAGCATGGTCTCGTGCCAGCGCACGGGGATGGCCATGTTGCGGGCCAGGTCGTCGGCGATCCGGCGCGGGTCGCGCAGTTCGCGTGCAAGGCTTGCGCTGAAGTAGCGCAGGCGGGGCGCCGACAATGAAACAGCCGCCATGGCCTTCGCCAGCCCGTCGGCGGCGTCATCGAGCAAGGCGCAATGCGACGGCACGTGGATGGCGACGGGCTTGGCCGCCTGTGCGCCGTCCGCCAGGGCCAGTGCCGATACGGCTTCCATGGCTGCGATGCTGCCGGCAATCACGATCTGCGCCGGCGCGTTTAAATTCGCGAGATAGACTGGGCTTTGCGTCGTGTGGACCTGTGCCACCAGCGGTTCGAGCCGCGCGCGTTCCATCCCCAGGATTGCCGTCATGCCGAATCCATGCGGATAGGCCTGCTCCATGCGTTCGCCGCGCAGCCGGACCAGCCGCAACGCATCGGCAAACGACAGCACGCCGGCCGTGACGGCCGCTGCATAGGCACCGATCGAGAGCCCTGCGACAGCGTCCGGGTGTCCCCCTTCTTCGGCCAGGCATCGCGCCATGGCTACGCCAGACGTGAGCAGGCAGAGCTGCACCCAGATCGTCGAGCGCAGGCGTGCCGGCGTGTCCATCTCGGCCGTGGGTACTTGCAGGACATCGGCCGCTTCCGCGAGCACGTCGCTGACGGCCGGGTGGTCCGGTAGGTCCGCGAGCATCCCGCCCCGCTGCGAGCCCTGGCCGGGAAAGATCAGCAGCACGCTCATGGCGCGGGCTGCCACGGGTCGGCACACATCCTCGGTCCCTGCGCGGTCTTCAGCAGGACCTTGCCGCCGTTGCGCCGCCATTCGAGGAACGAGAAGCCGCCTTGCGGGGTGTCGACCTGGATGTCGATCCGTGCCGGACCGGCATCCTGCAGCGCGGCCAGCAGGCCAGTATCGGCCTTCGGCAGCGGATGGTCCGCGTAGACCAGCAGGTCGAGATCGCTGTCCGCATGCAGGACGTTGATGCCGCTGGCGATCGTGAAGCCGGCGCCCCCGCCCACGCCCCAGCGGATGCGCCGCGCATCGAGCGCATCGGCGGCCGCATCTAGCGTGCGGATGGCGGCGAGCGCCATCAGTTCAGGGCGCCGCCACGCGCGCGCCGCCGCGATGTCCGCAGGCGTGACCACGTGCGCCACATCGGCGGGAGCAATCCAGGTGCCGAAGCGCTCGGCACGCGATGCGCCGCGCAGGCCGACCGGAGTGGCATCGGGGCGGCACGCATCGCGGCGCACCACAACAGGCGTGGCGGTCAGCGCGTCCAGCGATAACCAGGCCGGCAATGCGACGCCCGCCAGGCTGCGCCGCGCGTCGGCCAGCCAGAGCAGGTCGTGCGGCGCCGGGTGGAACGTCGTCAGGCTTGCCATTGCTTGCGCAGGCAGTCACGCACCTGCCGCGATGCCTGGCGGTTCTCCCCGCTGCGCCGGCCGGAAAGGTCGGGGGCGCCGTCTCGCCGGATATCCGAGAGCGCGGCCAGGATGGTGTCGCGGGCAAGGTGGATGTCGGCAGGCTCCGGTGCATCGGCCGAGGCCACGTTGATCAGCCGCCACAGGATGCCCAGCGTGGCGAAGTTGCCGATGTCATACGCCATCGGCGGCACGGTGGCGGCCAGCGCTTCCAGGTCCTCGACCGTACGCATGGTGATGCGTGCCGCGGCGTCCTTGCCCATCGCGTGCACAAGTACGCCGCTATCGCGCAGCGCGATGATGCGGTTGGCCTGGTAGCCGTGGGCCAGGAACGCACCAGACATAGCCTTGCCGACGATCAGCGCCACCACGGGATGGCCTGCGAGGCGCGCCTGCGCATACGCCGCAGCGGCGGCGGCCAGCGACTGGTGGATCCCCAGTGCTTCCTCGCGCCGGCCATAAGCCTGGCTCGGCGTGTCCACGACCGCGACGATGGCGCGCTTGACCGCGGCATCGCGGTCCGCTTCCACCACTTCATGCACGGCCTGGGCCAGTGACCAGCCTTCGACCAGCCCGACTTCGCCATTGCGCGCGCGCGGAAAACGGCTTTGCGCATCGGGCACCACGGCGATCCAGCGGACCAGCGTACCAGCCAGTTCTCCGTCGGCGACGGTCACGGAGTGCGGAAAGCCCTCGCGGTACGACGCAGCCGGCGCCAGCGCGCGCAACCAGTGCGCGCCGCGGCTGACGTCCTGCTGGGGCAGGGTTTGGACGGTGGCGTTCATGCGTTGGACTCCCGATGGAAACGGCCAAAAAGGCGCTGTACTTCGGCCGGCGTTGGCTGGATGCCGGAGTCGTAGTCCTGCAGCACGGCAAGCACTTCACGGCGGCGCTCGCTACGGGGCGTGGCGGCTGACGGTACGCGCAGCTCGCGCGCTACCGCGTCGCGCATTGCGGCGCAGTCATCCGCGACGTACACGTCGGCAAAGCCCGTGGCCACACGTTGGGCGCCGCCCGTGAAACTCCAGATGAACGGCCGGTCGCGCGAGTCGTATTCCGCGATGCCGGCTTCCTGTTCGATCACGGCCGGGCCGTTCAGGCCCAGGCGGCCATCCTGCGTCATGACCAGCGACGTACACAGCCCGGCAGCAATCGACATGCCGCCGAAGCATCCGACCTGTCCGGCAATCACGCCGACCACCGGCTGGTAGCGCCGCAGGTCGACAATGGCCGCGTGGATGTCGGCAATGGCAGCCAGTCCCAAATTGGCTTCCTGCAGCCGCACGCCGCCCGTTTCCAGCAGCAGCACGGCGCGCGTCGGCACGCCACGGCGGTTGTCCGCGGCGGCAAGTTCCAGCGCGCCGGCAAGCTTGGCCCCGCCGACTTCGCCAAGGCTGCCGCCCTGGAACGCGCCCTCGATGGCCAGCACCACCACGGGCTGTCCGTCGATCTGTCCTTTCGCCACGATCACGCCGTCATCGCTTTGCGGCACGATGCCCTGGCGCGCCAGCCACGGCGACTGCAGGCCGTCGAACGGGCCGGCCAGCTCGCGGAAAGTGCCGCCGTCCAGCAGCGTGCGGGCCCGTTCGCGCGCGCCCAGTTCGATGAAGCTGTCCCGGTTCAGCAGCGATGCGCTGCGGGTCGGCGTGCTCATGGGTGCTCCTGTTGTCCGTGCGCATCGAGCGCTTCAAAGGCCTCGGCCAGCCGCATGCCGACCACGCCCGGCGTCGCGCCGAAGTCATGGATGCGGATCTGCATGGACGCGCGCGGCTGCGCTGCGAACACGCGTGCGAGCTGTGCGTCCCAGACGCGGGCATAGCCGTTGACGGAGGTGGTGATCTCCACGGTGGTGACGCCGCCAGTGCCGGGTTCGACCAGCACTTCGAGATCGCCCGATCCCACCACGCCGACGAGCGCGCGGGTTGCGGCAGGCGCTCCCGCCGGAAATTCAAATCGCAGTTGTTCCATGGAGGCTCCTAAATTTGCGCGGTGCCGGAGTCGAGCCGGTCGAGGAAGATCGTCGCGGCGAGCAAGTCCGCCGCGCCGCCCGGCGATGCGCGCCGCGCCAGCATGCCGGCGTCGAGTTCGCGCAGCAGGCGCCGTCCCGTGACCGTGCCGGGGCCGCCTGCCGCCAGCACCGCTTGCGCGCCGGCCTGCATATAGGCGAGCCCGGAGCGGCCCGTGCGGGCCAGCACGCAGGTATCGTCCAGCCCGCTCATCAGCGCGAGCAAGGCATTGAGCCGGGCAGCCGATTCGCTGTCGCCACGTGCACGGCTTTGCTGCAGGGCCGGCAACGCACGCCGCATGACATGCGGAAAGCCCGCGTGCGCCTGGGCCCGGGCACCGCCTACGCCATACGCAAGGCACGCCAGCTCGCCCTTGTTGCCGGTAACTGCTGGGCGATGCCGGTCAGACAGACGTGCAATGGCGCCAGCCGCATGGCTCACGGCGCGCGCGCCGGATCGTTCGCCGGCGGTTGCAACTTGCGCCGCCGCGCCAACCAGCAAGCCGATGCACCAGATCGCGCCGCGATGTGTGTTCACGCCGCCGGTGGCAGCCAGCATGGCCGCTTCGGCTTCTCGCCCGAGCGCGCCGAGCCGCTCGCGCAGCCCGTAGCCGACACGGGCCGCGCGCTGGCCGGCCATGGCCATGGCGGCGAACGAAGGGCCCAGCGCCTGTGCCGAACGCAGCATCAGCGCCAGCGTCAGGTCGGCATGCGCGCCATTGCCACGGCTGTCGACCAGCCCGGGCTTGGGCGACAGTTGTGCTTCTTCGATGATGGCGTCGACCGCCAGGTCGGCCAGCCTCTGCGCTTGCGCGGATGGGCCAGCGATGGCGGGAGCCGCGTCTGCAACCCGCAGGATTCTTGCCGCTGCGCCGCCCATCACCAGCTCCGGAAGCGTGCCGGCGGCGTGTACAGGCCACCGGACCATTCGACCAGGTCGGCCATGCTCTTCGCAGCCAGCAGGCTGCGCGTGGCCTGGCTGCGCTGCACGCCAAGATCCTCGGGCAGCGCGATCAGGCCATCGCTGCGCATGCGGCGCGTTTGCGCGGGATCGTGCTTCATGCCGATCGGCGTCACACCGGCCACGGCGGCGATCATCCGGCGCCGCTCTTCCAGCGATTGCGCCTTATAGAGGTAGGCGATGCCTTCTTCGGTCAGCACGTGCGTGACGTCGTCGCCGTAGATCATGACCGGCGCGAGCGGCATGCCGCTTTCGCGCGCGACGTCCACGGCGTCCATCGATTCGACGAAGGTCGGCTTGCCGCCGGCCTGGAAGGTCTCGACCATCTGCACCACCAGCTTGCGGCCGCGCGCGAGCGGGTCGTCGGTCTCGATCAGGTCCAGCCACGCGGGCGTGGGGTGGCGGCGGCCACCCGGGTTGTGGCCCATATTGGGCGCGCCGCCAAAGCCGGACAGCCGTCCGCGCGTCACCGTGGACGAATGCCCGTCGCCGTCGATCTGCAGCGTCGAGCCGATGAACAGGTCCACCGCGTACTGGCCCGCGAGCTGGCAGAGCGCGCGGTTCGAGCGCATGGAGCCATCCGCGCCGGTGAAGAAGATGTCGGGCCGCGCCGCCACGTACGGCTCCATGCCGAGTTCGCTGCCGAAGCTGTGCACGCCCTCGACCCAGCCCGTTTCGATCGCGGGGATCAGCGTCGGGTGCGGGTTCAGTGTCCAGTACTTGCAGATCTTGCCCTTCAGCCCTAGCGACTCGCCGTAGGTCGGCAGGATCAGTTCGATCGCCGCGGTATTGAAGCCGATGCCGTGGTTCAGCGACTGCACCTGGTGGCGCTCGTAGATGCCGCGGATCGCCATCATCGCCATCAGCACGTGCACCGGCTTGATCAGGCGCGGGTCGCGCGTGAACAGCGGCTCGCAGAAGAACGGCTGGTCGGCCTGCACCACGTAGTCGACCCAGGAACCCGGCACGTCCACGCGCGGCAGGTCGGCCGGATCGTCGACGATCTCGTTGACCTGCGCGATCACCAGGCCATCGCGGAACGCGGCGGCCTCCACCAGCGCGGGCGTGTCTTCCGTGCTCGGTCCGGTGTACAGGTTGCCGTCGCGGTCCGCCTTGTAGCCGGCGATCAGCACGACGTTGGGCACCAGGTCCACATACAGGCGGGCATACAGCTCGATATAGGTGTGGATGGCGCCGACCTCGAGCAGGCCGTCTTCCAGGAACTGCGAGATCCGGATGCTCTGCGCGCCCGCATACGAGAAGTCGAGCTTGCGGGCGATGCCGCGCTCGAACAGGTCCAGGTGCTCAACGCGGCTGACGCTCGGGATGATCATGTGCAGGCCGTTGACGCGCGCGGCGCTGACCTGGGCCAGCGAGCGCGACAGGAAATCCGCCTGCTTCTGGTTATTGCCTTCGACCACCACGCGATCGCCCGGGCGCAGCACCGCCTCCAGGAAGGGCACGATATCGCCGGTCGGTATGCGCTTGCCCTGCGCGATGGCGGCGCCTTGCTGCTTGCGCCGCGCCTTGGCTTCTCTGCGGGTGTTCCACTGGCGCCCGGGTGGGGTGCTGGTCATCGTGTCTCCGGCGTGGTCTGTCTGATGGTGTCAACCATAAACAGGGGCAGACCCCGGAACAATCACGCGGGCGGCAGGATCGTTACGCTTGGCGAAAGCGAGCGGGCCTTACTGTCCTTGCCGCATGGCCATGCGGCAGACCGCGGCCAGCGCCAGCAGGTTGGGGTCGCGCTCGCGCCGGCGCAGGAAGCTCAGGCCGATGGTCTGGCGGATATTGTCGTAGTCGGCGGTAAGCGGCACGAAGGCCACATTGCGCGGGGCCACTCCCTTCACGCGGCCTGGCAGCAGCGTATAGCCGACGCCGCCGCCGACCAGGTTCATCAGCGAGAAGATATCGCCGACCTTCATGACGAGGCTCGGCTGGAAACTTGCGATCCGGAAGGCTTCGACGAAGCCGCGCGACGTGGCGAAGCCTTCGGTCAGCGAGACGAAAGGTTCGTCGCGGCAGGTGCGCAGGTCCACGGCCGGCATCGCGGCGTAGGGCGAGTCGGCCGGCGCCGCGAAGAAGATGTCGTCCTCGAACAGCGGGATGGATTCGATCTCGGGGTCCGGCTCGGGCGTGGCCATCAGTGTGGCATCGATCGAGCCTTGCTTGAGCATCTGCAGCAGGTCGGTGTTCGAGCCCAGCACGAGTTCGGTCTGCAGCTCCGGGCGGCGCGCCTTGAGATCGATAACGATCCGCGGCACCGTCTGCGCCGTCAACGAGTACAGCGAGCCGATCTTGAGATGGTCGGCCAGGTACCCGGCGGCCTGGCGCGTGGCGCGGATGCCGTCGGCCATGGTCTTGATCACTTCACGTGCCGTATCGGCCAGCACATGGGCCGCATCGGTCGGGATCAGGTTACGGCCTTCATGCCGGAACAGTGCGCAGCTTGTGCCTTCCTCAAGCGAATGCAGCGCGCGATGCACGCTGACCGTACTGGTTTCCAGGATCTCGGCCGCCCTGGCCAGATTGCCCGATTCCATGAACGCAAGCAGCGCTTCAAGCTTGCGGAAGGTGATCTCTTCGCCGATGCGGATTCTCATTGGGAGGGGCGTGTAGGGACGAGCCGCCATCTTAGCGGGTGCGGCGGTCACCGCACTAGCCCACTGCCGGCGCCGTGATGCAGCCTGTCGAAATATAGGTGCCGGAAATGACCGGCCGGGCTAAAAGTCAACCGCGTGGGCCGGTCTGGCGCTGTCCATAACGCCCGGCTTCCGGACCGCGCTGGCCGCTTTCTCTTCGCGCGGAATTTCACTAGGCTCGTTCTTCCCACGGCGCAAGCGCCGAGCGGCATCGGCCTTTCGTCAATCAGTCCCTGCCTGGATGCGGGGATTCATCCCAAGGAGAGCACCATGCCAGAAGTGAATCTGCAGCCCGTGTACGCAGCCCAGGCGGCAGCCATGGATATCGTATTTGGCATGACGACAAAGACCCTGGAAGCGTGCCAGAAGCTCACCGAGCTGAGCATGCAGACCATGAAGGGGTCGATCGTCGACAGCCAGGAAGCCGTTCGCCAGGCGTTCAGCGCCAAGAATCCGCAGGAGTTGTTCGCCGCGCAGGCCACCGCAGTCGAGCCTGCGGCCGAGAAGGCACGTGCGTATTTCCAGCAGGTCCAGGAAATCGCCGCCAACACGCGCGAGGAATTCCAGAAGGTGGCGGCTGCGCAATTTGAAGCCAACAAGCGCACCTGGCAGGAAATCTTCGACAAGCTCGCGCAGAGTTCGCCGAATGGCTCGCAAGGCCCGCTGAATGCCTGGCAAGCGGCCATGGCTTCCGGCGTTTCGCTGTATGAGTCGATGCAGGAGTCGACCAAGCAAGCTGTGGGCGCTGTCGAGCGGCAGGTGGCCAGTGCCGCCGCTGCGGCGGCCGCGGCGCAAAAGGGGAATTCGCAGAGTGGGCGGGTGATCGTCAAGGGGTAGGGCGATCCCTTGTCGGCGTTGGCAGCGCAACGCCGACATCACATGCTCGCGGCAACAAGTTGTTCTCGGCTGGGCTGCTGCGCGCACTCACTGAAAACCGGGAAGGAGACGGGAGGGAAGAGATGGGGCGGAAGCACCGGCATTTGCGCCGTTGATGTCGTCCCGCCTGCCGACTACTGAGCCGCGTAGCAGCCGAAGGCGATGATGCGATATCGCCTGCATTGTCGGGCCACGGACAGTTTCGGGGCTCGTTCAATCATTGCCCGAGAGCCTCGTTCAATCATTGCCCGAGAGCCTGCATATGGACGCGCACCACGCGGCAGGCAGCCGGGCAGTCTCTGAAGCGAATACCCGTACGAAATTCTTCGCACACTACGATCAATATTCGTCCGCTAGGACAAGTAAACGCGCTTCTTTGCTTACTTTCTTGTCGCTTGGACAAGAAGTTACTCGCCGGCTACGCCGGCGAAACGGCGGCGCTTGCCAAGCACGACGCCAGCCGCAATGCTCCCAAGAACCAAAAAAAAGCCCGCTCCTTCGAGCGGGCAACCATCGGGAATCGACGCCCGGCGACCAGCACCGGGCATGTCTGAAGCTTATGTCGGAATAGCAACCTCCATCCTGTCCGAAACCATGCCGTTTCGAACATGAAGTCACCACTGACGGGAGCTTTCTATTTTCATAGCATGCAATTAATCATTGCAAATTCCGGATACCGCCATGACGCCAGGAAGATTTCGCGAACTCGTCATTCTGGATCGTTATATGAACGAACTGAAGGCCGAGATCAGCCTGCAACAGCAGCGTGCGACCCGGCTGACCGATGAGGCCGAGTCCGTCAAGGCTGCCCAGATGCTCGTCAGCCTGGAACGGGCGCTGGCGGCGCTCGAAGTTCGCATGAGCACCACGCGGCCCAGCAGGTCACGGTAGGCGGCAGCACAAGCTCGCTATCCGGACGGCCCCGCCCGTACGTATCGTCGCTCTGGCCGACATCCGGCGCGCGACATTGGCGGCTGGCAAGTTGCGAGGGAGGCAGCATGAGTTCGCTGGAGTATTGGTGCATCGCGCTGGCCGCTACGGGGCTGGTGCTGCTCGGGCGTGTCTTTGCGATCTACCGCATTCGTACCACCTTCATGGCGGACCCGGCCATGCGCGACGTCCTCTACAACCGCTTGCCGGGGTATGACGAAATGGCGTTCGCGCCCGAGCACTGGACCCGGTGGACAATCGGCGCCTGGCGTGCCTACGCGCAGAACGAAGCCGAAGTCGAGAACCGGCAGAACCGGCAGAACCAGCAGAACCAGCAGAACCGCCAAGTCTGAGCCGATACGCCCTTCCCGGGCGCGGTTTCCTGCCTGCGGCACGGCGCCCCTTGCCGCAGTAATTTTTTCAGGGCCTTCCCACCAATCCTGCGCGCAGCCGCCGCGAGAGGGTATGGGCCCGCCATGCGCCGCGCGCCATAACCGGCCGGCGGTGGCATGGACCCTGCTCAATGGAGGTCAGCTTCAGAAGCCGGTGCAGTGCCGCAGCCATCCGTTCATGGACGCGCCGCATCACGTCTCGCCGGCCAGGTTGGGGGCGCTTTGATCTCAGGAGGGGAATGATGGCGGACGGTGTCGTAAAGGTGATCCCGCTCACGGGCATGATCTGGGCGGTGGCCATGACGGCCGATGGCAAGACGAAGACCGAGACCTTCGCATGCCGGAGCGCGGCGATCGCGGCAGGCGTCCGGCTTGCGCTGCAGAACGAATCGGTACTGCTGATCGAGGGGCTCAGCGATGCATGCACGGGGACGGAATCCGTCCACTGATCAAGCGCACGCCGGGAAGTGTCCCGCGCCTTGATGCGGCAGCTGGCGCGCGCCCCGGCAACGGGGCGCGCGCGCTACGATCTCATTCGCTCATTCATTCATTTGTTCTTGGCCGCGAGGTTACGCGCCATGTCGAGGTGGTGCTCCAGCGTCGGCAGCGTCTTGCTCGCGAAGGACTTGACGTCGCTATCGCTGGCGGACTGCGAGGCCTGGCGGAACAGGTCCACGGCCTGCATATGCGCCTGCACGCCGACCGAGTCCGCATAGCGGCGGTCGAAGGCTGTGCCGCTGAGCCCCTTGAGCGCATCCAGCGTGGCGCGGTCAGAGGCGTCCGGTGTCGCAGGCAGCGCCACCTTCTTGCGGCTGGCGAGCTGCTTGAGTTCATCGGCCGCGGCCTGGTGATCCTTCACCATCCGCGCGGCGAAGTCCTTGACGGCGCTGTCACTGGCCTGCTGCTGCGCCATCTTGCTGGCCTCGATCTCCATGGTGCCGGCCTGCGCGGCCTTCTTCATGAATTCGGTGTCGGAGGCAGACGGTGCGGCGTGGGCGGGAATGACAACGGCAAACGCCAGGACGGCGGCGAGATGTCCTGGAAAGCGGGTAGCGGTCACGGCAGGCTCCTGTAGTGCACTCGGGTGATGCGATCCTTGTGCAAGCTTCGTGCCGTCCGGATGGCCGGCGCCGATGCGCGTGGCACCGTGGCGATGCAGGTTTAGCAGGCGGCACCGCGCGGCCACTACGCCGCGGTTGCGAAGCCGGGCGGAGCGCCCGGCGTTCCGGCTTAAGGTCTTACAGGAGCGGTGTATTGCCCATCCAGTACGGCTCGCGCTCATAGTAGCGATGCACGTCGGTGGCCCACTGCTGGTCGGCCATGCGCGGCCAGCTGTCCTTGTTGAACCCGGGTGCGTTCTTGATGCGGTCGGCGGTCATGCCCAGGCGGAAGCATTTGGCGTCCGTGTCCATGACCAGCGCGCTCCACGGAATCGCATGCAGCGTATCGCCCATGCCGAGGAACCCGCCGGTGCTGAGCACCGCGTACGCCACGCGGCCGCGTGGCACGTCTATCATGATCTCCTTGATTTCGCCGACGTGCTGGTCGTCCGACGAATAGACCTTGGTGTCGTCCAGCGTCGATGCGGCCATGATCTCCGGGCCGGGGCCTTCGCCGACGCCGCCGCCCACGATGGCAGCGCCTTGGTTCGAGGTGAGATTGGGATCCATTGCAGTCTCCGAACGGTTGCAGGTGCCATCCTGGAGCAACCTGCGTGCCCGCCTGCTACGCATCGCCGGAGCGCGCCGCGATGCGCGCTGCGGGCGTTGCGCATCGACCGGCGCGCGGCAGAATCTACAACGGTCGGTAATGACGCCGCGAACGCGGTATCACAGACCGAACGGGTATGTGTCCGGCATATCGCCCATATCGCCCATATCGCCCATATCGCCGGCCGTCCGCGCGGCTGGTGGCGCTGCCAGCGGGCGCACGGCCGTGGTCGTGTCCAGCCAGAGCCATCCGTCAAACTGGTACGGCAGCACCGCGTGCATGTAGTGGCTGTGCAGTTCGGTCTCGGGCTGGTAGATCACGCCGATGAAGCGTTCGCGCTGTGGCTCGAGCAGCGCGTCGCGCAGCGCGGCGCCCGCGCCCGCCACGCCATCGCGCAGGTCCACGAACGCGCGCGGCAGGCCGGCCGCATGGGCCACGTACTCGTAGCTGTCGGCCCGCGCCGGCAGGACCTTCTTGACCCGCATCGGCCCATCCCACGTCGAGGCCGCCGCCACCGTGCCGGTGTAGGTATCGAGGCCGATCAGCGCGGCCCGGCTGCCCATGGAGCGACGGCACAGCTGGCCCAGGTTCAGCTGGTTGTGTTCGGTCCCCATCGTCGTGGCCGAGGCATCGCCGATGTGGGAGTTGTGCGCCCACACCACCGCGCGGCAGCCGGGCCCCCAGGCCTCCAGCAAACGCGTCAGCGTGTCATGCATGTGGGTGTCGCGCAGGTTCCAGCTGGCCTCCGACGCCTGGTACATGGCGCGGTAGTACTGTTCCGCGGACGCGACCAGGCGGGCGTTCTGCGCGGCTTCGAAGAATGCGTCGTGGTCGCCGAGCGCGTACTCGATGCGCTTTTCAAGCAGCGCGCGCAACTGGGCAATGACCTGGTCCTCGCAGGCCGAGGCCGTCGCCGACAGTACGGCGAGGCCGTAGCGCGCGGGCTGGCTTTGCCACGGCACCAGGCACGCATAGCGGCGGCGCGCGAGCGCGGCTTCCGCGGGGTCCACGCGCTCCAGGTAGGCCAGCACCGCCGCCATCGATGCGGACAGGCTATAGATGTCGAGCCCGAAGAAGCCGGCGCGCTCCGCGGGGTTGCGCTGGAGATTGAAGTCGCGCATCCAGTCGACCAGCGCGGCGAATTCGGTGTTCCGCCACATCCAGGTGGGAAAGCGCGAGAAGTTGGGGCCGGCGGATGCCGGCGGCGCGCTGCGGTGGCGCACATAGCGGTCGATGGCCGCGGCGTCGGGCCAGTCGGCCTCGACGGCAACGACAGTAAAGCCATGTTCGCTGATGAGCCGTTGGGTCAGCCGGGTACGCGCGCGGTAGAACTCGGCCGTGCCGTGCGACGCTTCGCCCAGCAGCACCACGCGTGCATTGGCATAGTGGTCGATCCAGTCGGCAAAGCCGGCATCGTCAAGCTCGGGAAGGTGCGTGGCGGCCTGCGCGAACAGCCGCGCCGGCGGCGCCGGTGGTTCGCGCTGGCTGTCGCGGTGCCAGGCAACGGAGGGCGGATGGTGGTCGGAATGGGTGACGGAATGGTGGGCCATACCTGTCCTTGCCGGCCGTTCATGGCCGGGAAAGGCCCTGCGCGGTAGCGCGGCCGGCCCGACGTGCGCCGGGCGCCGTGCGGATCGCGGGAGCGGGTGGATGTGGTGAGTCCCACGCAAGATCCGTGACACAGGATGCTGCCGGTGCGATGTTGGACGGAGATCCGTCATGCCATGACGGACCGGATATCGGATGCGCAACACGATGGCAAGGCCTGCCCCCGGAACGGGCGTGGTTCGAGTCGCCTCCGCGCCACGTCGCGCTACCGGCACTGGCGGGCGGCTATTCCCCCATTTGGGCGCGCTGGCAAGGGCGTTGCGTAGTAATATTTCCTTCTTACCCTCAGATCAGCAAATTTGCGCACCACGATGGCTTCATCCCGAGTGAAATCGCTCCCCAGCCAACTCTCCTTTCCTGTCGTCGGCATCGGTGCGTCGGCCGGCGGCATCGAGGCGCTCAAGACATTTTTTGAAGCCTTGCCAGGGCGTAGCGGCGCAGCTTATGTGGTGGTGGTGCATCTCGCCCCGGACCACGCGAGCAACCTGCCCGCCGTGATCGGCGCGGTCGCCGCCATGCCGGTGACGCAGGTCACGGGCACCACGACCATCGAGGCCAACCAGATCTATGTGATTGCGCCGTCGATGACGCTGTCGATGGTGGACGGCTACCTGAGCGTCGAAGCGGTGGGCGCGCTCGACAGCCGCCGCGCGTCCATCGACCTGTTCTTCCGTTCGCTGGCGGAGGCGCATCGCGAACGGGCCGCGGCCATCGTGCTGTCCGGCGCGGGCGCGGACGGCTCGGTCGGCATCACGCGCGTGAAGGAGCTTGGCGGCATCGTCATTGCGCAGCAGCCTGAGGACGCGGCGTTTTCCAGCATGCCGCGCGCGGCGGTCAGCACCGGGCAGGTCGACATCATCCTGCCGGTGCCGGAGATGCCGCAGAAGCTCATGGAGTTGTGGACCAACGCCAGCCGCATCCGCCTGCCCTCGGATGCGGAATCCGGCGACAGCGTCGCCGCCGCAGCCGATACCGAGCACATCCTGCGCGAGATCATGGTGATCCTGCGCACGCGCACCTCGCATGACTTCCGCCAGTACAAGCGCGCCACCGTCCTGCGCCGCATCGAGCGGCGCATGCAGGTGAACGGGCTCAGCGAACTGTCCGAGTACCGCGACTTCCTGCACGGCCACCCGGACGAAACGCCGCTGCTGTTGCAGGACATGCTGATCAGCGTGACCAATTTCTTCCGCGACCGCGAGTCCTTCGACGCGCTGCGCACGGAAGTGCTGCCGCAGATCATCGCGACCCGTCGGGCCGAGGGCGATCCGATCCGTGTCTGGAGCGCGGGCTGTGCCACCGGCGAGGAAGCCTACTCGCTGGCCATGCTCCTGCAGGAGGCAACAGGCGAAACGGCCGAAGCCGTGCCGTACCAGGTCTTCGCCACCGACATCGATGAGCGGGCCATCGCCCAGGCGCGCATGGGGCTTTATCCGGAGGCGATCGCGGCCGATGTGGACGCCGGCCGCATGCGCCAGTTCCTGACGCGCGATGCCGGGCACTACCGCGTCAAGAAAGAGCTGCGCGAACATGTACTGTTCGCGCTGCACAACGTGCTGCGCGATCCGCCATTCTCGCGGCTCGACATGGTGTGTTGCCGCAACATGCTGATCTACCTCGATCGCGAAGCCCAGCTGGAAGTGCTGCGCACCTTCCACTTTGCGCTGCGCCCGGGCGGCTACCTGTTCCTGGGCGGCTCGGAGGCGGCGGACAGCGTTGCGAACCTGTTCAGCGTGGTCGACAAGAAGGCCAGGATCTATCGCGCCAACGTCGCGGTGCGCGCCGATGCGCCCATGCCGCAGGCGCCCGCGACCATGGCGTCGGCCCTGCCGATGATGATCACGCCCCATACGGGGCGCCGCAAGTTCTCGTTCGGCGACCTGCACCAGCGCGTGATCGAGCAACATGCGCCGCCGAGCGTGCTGGTCAGCCGCGAGTCGGACATCGTCCACCTGTCGGACCGCGCCGGACGCTTCCTGCAATATGCCGGCGGCGAGCCGTCGCACAACATCATCGCGGCGGTGCGGCCGGAATTGCGGCTCGAACTGCGCACCGCGATCTTCCAGGCCCTGCAGGCCAACCACAGCGTGGAAGCGCGCCGCGTGCAGCTCGAGCGCGACGGCCGGCGTTTCTTCGTGAACATGATTGCGCGGCCCGTCCACGACGTCGAAGCCAACGCGGACTTCGTGCTGATCCTGTTCGACGAGGTCGAGGACAGCATGGCCGAGGCGGACGCCATGGCGTCGAAGCCGCTGCGCGATCCGGTGGTCAGCCAGCTCGAAAGCGAGCTGCACCGCACCAAGGAGCAGCTGCAGGCCACGATCGAACAGTCGGAGACCTCGACCGAGGAGCTCAAGGCGTCGAACGAGGAATTGCAGGCCATCAACGAGGAACTGCGTTCGGCGACCGAAGAGCTCGAGACCAGCAAGGAAGAGTTGCAGTCGATCAATGAAGAGCTGACCACCGTCAACGCCGAGCTCAAGTCGAAGGTCGAAGAGACCAGCAAGATCAACGACGACCTGCAGAACCTGATCACGGCCAACGACATCGGCACGATCTTCGTGGACCGGAATATCCGCATCAAGCGGTATACGCCGCGGGCGACGGATGTGTTCAGCATCATCCCGTCCGATATCGGACGGTCGTTGCTCGACATCACGCACCGGCTCGAATATGACAAGCTGTCGGACGATGCCGCCGAAGCCTTCGATTCGCTGCGGCTGATCGAGCGCGAGGTGCGCAGCAGCGACGGCCGCTGGTACCTGGCGCGGCTGCTGCCCTACCGGACCACCGAGGATCGCATCGACGGGGCCGTGCTGTCGTTCATCGACATTACGTCGCGCCGGGCCGCGGAAGAGCGCCTGCGCGATGGCGAGCGGCGCATGCGCATCGTTGCCGAAGGCACGCGCGACTACGCCATCATCACATTCGACGACGAAGGCCGCGTCACCAGCTGGAACGTCGGCGCGCAGCGCATCTTCGGCTACGACGAGGCCGAGATGCTGGGCCGGTCGTCCGACGTCCTGTACACGCCCGAAGACCGCGACCAACGCGTGCCGGCCGAGGAGATGAACCAGGCCCGCAAGTACGGGCGGGTCGAGGAAGACCGCTGGCACGTGCGCAAGGACGGCACGCGCTTCCGTTCCAGCGGCGTGCTGTCGCGGCTGGAAAGCGGCGGGATCAGCGGCTACGCCAAGATCGCGCGCGACCTCGACGAGGCCTTGCCGCAAGGCGCCCCGCGCAACGAGTCGTCATGGCGGCACGACGAAGACCAGGTGCGGCGCGACGAATTCCTGGCGGTGGTGTCGCACGAACTCAAGCACCCGCTGAACCTGATCAGCGCGAGCAGCGAACTGATCTCGCGCTCGAGCGAGGCACGCCGCAATCCGCTGATCGCGCGCGCGACGGCGACCATCCGCCGTACGGTGCAGAACCAGGCGCAGATCATCGACGACCTGCTCGATATGTCGCGCGTGCGTACCGGCAAGCTCTCGCTCACGCGCGAGCCGCTGGACTGGCGCGAGGTCGTGCAGCGCGTCTGCGATGCCGCGTCCGAGGACGCTTCGCGCAAGAACTTGACGCTGCACTGCGAACTGGCCGAAACGCCGGTGTGGATCAATGCCGACGTCACGCGGATCGAGCAGGTGGTCTGGAACCTGATCAGCAATGCGCTCAAGTTCACGCGGGACGGCGACCGGATCGACGTCAAGCTGGAGAACCAGGGCGATCACGCCAGGCTGGTCGTCCGGGACAGTGGGCATGGCATCGACCAGCAGGCGTTGCCCCATATCTTCGACATGTTCCACCAGGGCGGCGGTCCGCGCGGGCGGCAATCCGGTCTTGGCATCGGGCTGTCGCTGGTCAAGGAGCTGGTGACGCTGCATGGCGGCACGGTCAGTGCGGACTCGGCCGGCTTTGGCCGCGGCGCCAGCTTCACGGTCGAATTGCCGGCCGGATCCGGCGAGCAGCACGATGACGGCGAGGTGCCGGTGACGCCCTCGTTGCTGCGCGGCATGCGCGTCATGCTCGTGGACGACGATGCGCCGACGGTGGAGACGTTCCGGATGCTGCTCGAATCGGAAGGCGCGGTGGTGCAGGTCGCCACGGACGCCGAGACCGCACTCAGGGAGATGGCGTCCAGCGCGCCGGACCTGCTGCTGTCCGATCTTGGCATGCCCGGCATGGATGGCTTCGAACTGCTGCGTGCCGCGCGCCAGCTCTCGGGCCTGGAAAACCTGACCGCCGTCGCGCTCAGCGGCTACGGGCAACAGCGGGACATCGACGCCGCGCTCCAGGCCGGCTTTGACGCCCACGTGTCCAAGCCGATCGTGCTGGACACCCTGTTGACGACGCTGCTGCGCCTGCGCACGCGCTGAAGCGGACACGGCGCCTGGAAGCCGTCCCGTTTGCCGGGGCGGTTCCAGGCGCCGATGATTTTCGCTTTTTCTTCTTTCGGGCTTTCGGGCTTTCAGTCCTTCCGCTGTCCCGCCTAGCGGCTGCGCGAGCGCGAACTCGAGGCGGCGTTGGTCTGCTGCCGCAGCCGGTTGCGCTGCGCGCGCAGCGCCATCACGGTCTGGCACAAGGTGTGCAACAGCATCTCGGTAAACGCGGTCGGCAGCCCATCTTCGCGAAGCTGTCGCGTGAAGCGAATCTGGCGACGGATATTGCTGCGGACTTCGGCGATATGTCTTTCAATATCGAACAATCGCTTGGATGTACAGTCGGGCGCCGTGCGCACGCGCACGGCGGCCTCGGGCTGGAGAGTGCCGGCATTGTCGTCGGCGGTGGGTTCGGGCGCGGCGATTTCCGAGTCCGGATGCATGTCGATCCAGCTCTTGGCCCAGGCCAGCCCCTGGGCCTGCGCACGTTCACGGGTCCGGAAAAGGCCCAGCGTGCCCGACTCCACCAGCACGGCGCCGGCATGCACTACGCAGCCAGCAGCCTGCCAGGTATCGTCGGAGAGCAGCGTTGCGGAACCTTCGACCGTATGATCGTAATATTGTTGCGTCGTCATCGGCACTTTCTGTCTCCAGTCGCGGCCGGTTTGCATTCGCAGTGCAACCGATCCTTGTTGTCTCGGTGTATTAACGAGATGGTAAGAAAGGTTGAGCTGTGCTGACATATCGGCGAGCCGTTATGAATGCTACGATTCCGGACACCGTAAGGGTGTCAGGCCGCCGGCAAACGGCAAGGAGATCGAATGCCGTCCATGTATCTCTATACGAATCAGGCAGGAAGCCTCAGCGAGTTTGAAAGCGAATGCATGGCGCTGGACGCTGCGGGTTACGTCGTGAACATCGGCAACGCCTGGTGGGAGCGCACGTCGGGAACGGGGCCGGCCCTGCAGCGTCCGGCGTTCCAGCAGATGCTGCGGCGCCTGCGCGCGGGGGACACGATCCTCACCGCTACGCTTGCCAGCCTTGGTTGCAACCTGCGTGACGTCATTGCCACGGCGCAGCACTGCCGCGCGCTGGGGGTGCGTGTGTGTTGCGTCGAAGTCGGCGATGACGACCTGACCGCACCCGGCTCCGTGACCATGCGCACCCTGCAGGCCATTGAACGGCTGGAGCGCCAGGGGCGCAGTGCGCGCATGAAGCTGAGCGCGCAGGAGGCCGCCGATCGCGGCGCGAAACTGGGCCGCAAGCCCTTGCTGGAACCCGACATGCACGAAGAAATCCGCGCCGCCATTCGTGTCGGCACGTCGATCAGCGAGCTGGCGCGGACACTGCGCGTGTCGCGCCAGACCATCATGCGCATTCGCGACGGCTGGTCGTGAGCGCTGCGCGGGTTTTGCAATCCGCGCACCTCCCCGATGCAATTTCTTTCCACGCGGCGCGGTCTCGGATCGGCTGCGTCGCGTGATCGCTCTTGTCGTCCATCGCGACAGACGTGCTTCGATTCCGGCATGGGCTTTGCGTCCCTCAAGGCCACGCATGCAGCCTGCGCGGAACGTCTTGCCGTGCAGGAGAACCGATGGAGGCTATGGTATGGAACGCGACAAAGACAAGGGCGGCAAGGGTGACAAGGGCAGCAAGGGTGACTCCGCTCGCAACCAGCCGAACCCGATCGCGCTGCAGAAAGCGCTGAAGGGCGTCGATTATCCGGCCACGCGCGGCGCGCTGGTTTCGGCCGCGCGTGACAGCGGCGCCGACGACGCGATCGTCGATGCGCTGGAAGGCATTCCCGAAAAGCGCTACGAGGACCCTGCGCAGGTTTCCGAAGCCGTGGCCCATCATCGCGGGTAGCGGCCATGCGTGACATGCGTTGTGCGGCATCCGCCGCGATCGCCGCGATGACTCTGTGCTGCAGCGTGACGGGCCTGGCCCAGGACACGTCGAACCGTGCCGACTACGGCCCGAAGGACAGCAGGATCATCGGGCCCATGGCGCCGGGCAGCGCGCCCGCGGCCACGCGCAAGGGGGCTGACAATCCCGGCGCGTTGGGCAAGGGCCTGAACGACACGCCGCAGCCCCCTGCGACCGGCGCGGGTTTGCCCGGAAAGCCTGCCGCGCGTCCGGACGCCGAGTCCGCCGGCAAGACTTCGACCTCCGGCCTTCATGGCAGCCCGCGCAAGGGGACGGGCGGTGCAAGGATCGACCAGGTGCGCCCGCCTGACGAAAAGGCGCGCTGAAGCGGCCCGGTCATCCGGGCGTGCCGTTCCGTGTCATCATCGGCACTTTCCTGATGCGGGCTGCCGTTCAGCTTGCCGCCGGAGTGCCATGAAAGTCAAACGCATTGTCGCGAACCTTTTTGCGCCGGATCTCGATACGGCTCGTGCGTTCTATCGGGATGTTCTGGGCCTGGAACTGCTGATGGATCACGGATGGCTTGCCACCTATGGCTCGCACGAGTCCATGTCGGTGCAAATCAGCGTGGCTTCGGAAGGTGGCTCGGGAACGCCGGTGCCGGACCTGTCGATCGAGGTCGATGACCTTGACGCGGCGCTCGAGCGCGTGCGGGCTGCCGGCATTGCGGTGGAGTACGGCCCCGCGCTGGAACCGTGGGGCGTGCGGCGCTTCTACGTGCGCGATCCGCTTGGCAAGCTCGTCAACGTGCTGGTCCACTGCTGACATCGCGCGCACCAATGAAAAAAGGCTTGCCGAAGCAAGCCTTTTCCAAATCTTGGTGCCCAGGAGAGGACTCGAACCTCCACAGTGTTGCCACCGCTAGGACCTGAACCTAGTGCGTCTACCAATTCCGCCACCTGGGCAAGTGAGCTGCGCATTGTACCAGAGGATTCGGGGAATGCAAGCGGTACGCCGCGAAGACCAATATTCGCGCTACGCCTGCGGTGGCCGCAGGTGTTCCTGCAGCCGCGAGAGCTCCAGCGCAATGCCGTCGGGAAAGCCCTGGCGCCCGCCGCGCTTGTCGATGAGCAGGTCTTCGAGGTACGCCAGGATGCCATCGGGATGGCTCCACAACGCAGCGAGCTGGTTGCCGATACGCGGAAAACGGCGGCACAGCTCCAAGGGCCGGGCTTCTGGCGGCAGCGAGGCCAGCCAGCGTACTGCCGCGGGCGTCAGGGCCAGCGTGTCGGGCGGCGCGGGCCTGCGCAGGCTGGGCCAGTCCGGCGCTGCGTGCTCGGGCGGCGCGCCGTCCAGAATCTTTTTCGCTTCCTCGACGGAAACGAATTCGAACGAGAGGGGTTCCTGGGGTTCCATGCCGGTCAACAATCGGAAAGGGATCAACACAAGCCTGCGCCTGCCTCATACAACTTCGGTCGTTCCGGCATTTTCCTGAAGCCTGGCGTCATGCGGCAACACCATACTGTGTGCCGGTTCGCGCCGTCGCAATATTCGGGTTTGTGCCAGCTTTCGCAGGCGCTGGCGTTGGAGTCTACTGGAAACGCGCACAAGACGTGGCTGGATGGAAGATCGGGCTGCACGTTGCAAGGGTTGCTCATCGCTTTCCAGTCGGACATGAATTCCTACGGAGACTACACCATGGTGACCAAGCAGGAAGATGCGTTCATTGTGAAGAACCTGCTCGCGCTGGCAGCAGTGGAAACGATCGGCGCGGCCATTGCGCTGGGCTTCGTCTTCAACGTACTTACCTGAGTCTCCGGGACGGCCCGCCCTACGCCTGCACGGGTCACATCGCCCTCCGCTCGTCAGTCGGAAGATTGACGAATCGCCCCGGTCCGACAATTTTTCGTCGATGGACCGCCGTCACGACGACTTCGCGCAGATGATTACCACCATGCCCGCCATGGCGGGTTAGCGCGCGTCCTCAGATCCGTTCCCGCAAACACCCGCCCCAAGGCGGGTGTTTCGTTTCCGTGAATCGGCGCGTCTGGTCCCCGCCGGGCGGGTTACACTGCCCGCTCATTCCATTCCACAACGCCGCTGCACCGGATTTCCCATGAAACGAATCGCTCTGCTTCTCAGTGCCATGACTTTTGCCTGCGCCGCCGTGGCGGCCGCACCGGGCGCCTCGGCACCGGCCGCCGCCGCAGCGCCGCAGACGCTGCCCTCGGGCATGACCATCCAGCACCTGGTCAAGGGCACCGGCCCGTCGCCCAAGGCCACCGACACCGTCCAGGTGCATTACCGCGGCACGCTGGCCGACGGCACCGAATTCGACAGCTCGTACAAGCGCGGCCAGCCGATCTCGTTCCCGCTGAACCGCGTGATCCCGTGCTGGACCGAAGGCGTGCAGACCATGCAGGTCGGCGGCAAGGCCAGGCTGACCTGCCCGGCGGCAACCGCCTACGGTGCGCGCGGCGTGCCGGGCACGATTCCGCCGAATGCCACGCTCACGTTCGAGGTGGTGCTGCTGGGCATCGGCGGCTGAGTTTCCCGGCGCCTGGGCGCTATTGCCCCGGTGTCCCGGAAGCGGGCGCTGCGGGCTCGACGCCCGGCGCGGATGCCGGTGCCGGCGACGAGGCGGGCGTCGGCATGGCCGCGCCTTCCGCCTCCTCGTCGTCACCGTAGTCGGGCAGCTTGCCGCCGCCGCCATCCAGCAGGTAGCGCCGGCGCTGCACGTAGGCATCGCGGACAAATGCGTACTTGTCCAGCGCCGCCAGCGAGAGCAGGTCCGTTGCGCCGAGCAGGTTGGTGCGCACGTCCACCACGTTCATGGCAAACAGCGAATTGCGCCAGGCCGGATCCAGGTAGGTGGTTGGGTCGAGCTGGAAATTCACATACAGGCCCACGCCATCCCGGAACGAGCTCGGGCCGAAAAACGGCAGCACCAGGTAAGGCCCTGGCGGTACGCCCCACGTGCCCAGCGTCAGCCCGAAGTCCTGCGAATGCTTCTGCAGGCCGGCCGGCGTGGCAATGTCGATCAGCCCGCCAATCCCCAGCACGGAGTTGATCGCCACCCGCATCAGGCTCTCGGCCGCATCCACGCCCTTGCCCTGCAGCAGGTTGTTGGCGAAGTTGCCCACGTCCGCGATATTCGAATAGAAGTTGGTCACCGCGGTGCGCACCGGTTGCGGCGTGACCGCGCGGTAGCCCTTGGCCACCGGCGTGGCGACGTATTGGTCGAGCTTGTCGTTGACCTTGAAGACCACGCGGTTCATCGGTTCGAGCGGGTCATCGGGGTTTGCCTGCGGGCCGGTGGCGCAACCGGCCGCAAGCAGCGGAACGAGAGCGATGCATGCCAGCCGTACGGGCTGGCGCGTCATTGAGGGGAGCGGCATGGAACTGCGGATGAGTCGCGGTCGCGATCGATTAGTTGTGGTTATTCAACGGGTGTTGCGTGGGGCCGGTGCGCGCGTTCGCGCGGGCGGCCCATCAGGATCGGCTGGAAGAACACGGCGCCCGCCAGCGTGCACATGAGCGCCAGCGCCAGCAGCTTGCCCATGCTCGCGGTGCCGGGATGCTGCGACAGCCACAAGCTGCCGAACGCCGTGGCGGTGGTGGCGGCGCTGTAGAGCACGGCGTGCGTGAGGCTGGACTGCAGCAGCTTGGTCTTGCCATGGCGCCATGCAATCACGTAGTAGATCTTGAAGGCGACGCCAATGCCGAGCAGCAACGGCAGCGCGATCACGTTGGCGAAGTTCAGCGCAATGCCGAACGCCGCGCACAGTTCCAGCGTGACGATGGCCGACACCAGCAGCGGGATGAGCGTGCGCAGCACATCGCCAATCCGGCGCAGCGCAATCCACAGCAGGATCGTGATGGACAGCACGGCCCAGCCGCCGGCCTGCGCGAAGGCGCCCATGATCGTATCGGCGGAGCCGCGGATGGCGATCGGCCCGCCGGTTGCGTTCGGCTCGACGTGGAGCACCGCGTCGATGAATCGGTTGAGCGCGGCTTCGCGTTCGATGCCGTCCTGCTGCGGCAGTCGCGGGGTGATGCTGACCAGCGCGCGCCCATCCGGGGTCAGCCACTCGCGCGCGATCTCCTTCGGCAGGGTTTGCTGCGAGACGGGCAGCGGATCGAGCATCAGGCGCAGGCGGCCCAGGGCCAGGCGCAGCGGCAGGGCAATGGCCTGCTCGGCGCGGTCGCGCGTGGCGGCATCGGCGTCCGCGAGCCGCTTCAGCGCCTTGGACAGGCGGGTTGCCTGCGCGGCGCCGGCTTCGGGATGTTCGTCCGCCGCGATGGCGAGCTGGCGCGACGCATTGCGCAGCGCATTGACGCGTGCCATGTCGCTGGCCGGCGTGGCGGTCTGCTGCGTGAGCACGGGCATCAATGCGGTGCGCGCCGTGCCGATGGCCGCAAGCTTGGCAGGCTGGTCGTCGGGAACGAAGGTCTGCAGCGTGACGACGCGCGCCACTTCGGGCAGCGGCGAGACCCTGGCTGCGATCTCGCGGGCGGCATCGAGCGAGGGGGCCAGCACCGTGACATCGTCGGTGCCTGCTTCCGGCGCATCCTTGAGTGCCAGCAGCGTCGCCATCGATTCCGAGTGCGGGTCCTTCAGGTGCAGCGGGTCGAAGTCGAAGCGCAGGCGCAGCAGCAGCGGCGATCCCAGCAGGATGGCGGCGCACGTGAACAGGAGCACCGGCTTGCGATGGCGCTCGAAGAACGCATCGGCCGGGGCCAGCCAGCCAAAGCCCGGCGCCTCGGCTTCGCCGCGCGGCTTCAGGACCTGGATGAGGGCAGGCAGCATCGTGAATGTCGTCAGGAACGCGACCATCATGCCGACGCCGGCGATCTGCCCCAGTTCCGCGACGCCGCGAAAGTCGGTGGGCAGGAAACAGAAGAACGCCGCCGCCGTGGCCGCGGCGGCCAGCGTGAGCGGCAGCGCGGTTGCCTGTGCGGCATGTTCCAGCGCCTCCGCAATATGGTCGCGATCATGGCGTTCGGCGCGATAGCGCACGCCGAACTGGATGCCGAAGTCCACGCCAAGGCCGACGAACAGCACCGCGAAGGCGACCGAGATCATGTTGAGCGCGCCCACCATGGCCAGGCCCAGTGCGGCGGTCATCAGCAAGCCCGTGAACAGGCTGGCCAGCACCGCCAGGATCAGCCGGACGGAGCGCAACGCCATCCAGAGAATCAGCACCACCACCAGCACCGTCAGCAAGCCATTGAGCGCGGCGCCGTCGCTGACCGAGGCGAACTCGTCGTCGGCGAGCGGCTGCGGGCCGGTCAGGCGCATGCTGGCCTGGTAGCGCTGCGCCAGTTTCAGTTCGGCTGCCGCGGCGCGGATGGCATCGGCAGCGGCCGCGCCGGCCTGCAAGTCGCTGTAGTCGAGCACGGGGCTGACCGAGACAAAGCTGAAGACGCGTCCCTCCTTGTCCGGCTTGAGGCTGTCGTCGAGCAGGGCGGCCCACGACATCGCGGCCGGCTTGCCCGCCAGTACCTGCTCCAGCGCGCCCGCGCCCGCGCCCAGCAACGTGTCCATATCGGACAGCTTGATCTGGCCCATCGTCAGCGGCAGGCCCAGCGTGGCGGCAAGCGTGTCGGACAGTCCGCGCAGCGTCGGGTCGTGCGCGAGCTGGTTCAGCAGCGGGCGCGCCTGGACGAGTTGCTGCGTGACCTGTTCGACTTCGGCCGTGCGCGCGAACAGCAGGCCGTTGCGCGCAAAGAACTCGCCCGCGCCGGGCTGGCTGACGGAGCGGAAGTGCTCCGGATGGCGCCGCAGTGCATCGGCGAGTTCGTTGGCGGCGGCATCGGCCAGTTCCGACGCGGGCGCCTGCACCACGGCCAGGATCATCTGTCCGCGCTGGGGAAACGCTTCGCCGATGGCCGCATCGCGCCGGGCCCAGGGGGCGTCGGATTCCAGCAGGCGGCCGATGTCCGTGTTGATGGCGAAGTGCCGCGCCACATAGAAGCCGCTGGCAGCGGTGAGCAGCAGGCTCGCCACGATCACCAGCCAGGCGCGGATCGTGGCGAGCCTGACGAGGCGGGTCAGCAGCGAGGTCAGCATGGCGTGCTCGGGACAGGGCTTGAGCCGCGAGTATACCGGCTGGCACGCGATCAGCCCGGGCGCGCGTGGCGCATGCGGCGCAGCCAAGGTAGGCATCCTCGTTCCGCTATACTGGCCCGGCATCCCGGATGCGATGCGGCGCGGCGTCCGGAGCCTTTTTCAAACGCATCTTGCAGCACACTTCGGCATGAACAGATTCGGCTTGATTTCCTTTGCGCCGGTTGCGGCGGTCGCCATGGTGGCCACGGCGCAGGCGCAGACCGTGCAGCCCGGCGATCTCAAGGCCGCACCGGAGCGCCTGGTGCAGGCGGCAGTGGAAGGCGTGATCACGACCATCCAGACCAACCCCGAGACCCGCAGCGGCGACCTGGCGAAGATCACCGCAGTGGTCCAGAAGCAATTCCTGCCCTATACGGATTTCGGCCGCACTACGCGGCTTGCGGTCGGCAGCGCATGGCGCAATGCCACGCCGGAACAGCAGAAGCAGCTCAACGAGCAATTCACGACGCTGCTGGTGCGCAGCTATGCGGTGTCGCTTGCACAGCTGCGCGAGCAGAACGTCAAGTTCCGCTTCAAGCCGGCGCAGCCCGGCGGCGGATCGGGCGACGTCGTGGTGGAATCGCGCGTGCTCAACAACGGTGATGAGATGCAGATCGACTACCGGCTGCAGCGCACGTCAGGCGGCTGGAAGATCTACGACATCAACATGATGGGCGCGTGGCTGATCGAGGTGTACCGCAAGCAGTTTGCCGATATCGTCGCGCGCGGCGGTGTCGACGGGCTGGTGAAGTACCTGGTCGACCATAACGCGCGGCAGGCCGCCTAGACCGGACGCGCCACGCTTACTGTGCGCTGCCGTTGGCCGCCTCACGGTGCCAGCGGCGCAGCTCTACCCACTGCCATGACAGCAGCGCGGGCACGCCGTACAGGATCTCCCGCGCGCGCTTGACCAGCGCCAGCGCCAGCGACACATGGGCGTCCATGCCGAGCGCCTGGCCCAGCAGCATCACCACGGCCTCCTGCACGCCCAGCCCGGCCGGCACGAAGAACGCCACGTGGCGCACGGCCTGCGTGAGCGACTCGATCGCGAAGGCTTGCCAGAACGGGACAGGGTGCCCCAGCAGCATCAACGCGAACCAGATTTCGAGCGTGCCGCTGACCAGCCCCGCGAATTGCCAGGCCAGTGCCGCCAGCAGTTCGCGCCAGCGCCGGTTGAGCGCGCGGATATGGGCATCGAGCCGCGCACCGTCGATCATGGCGACAATGCGGTGATCCTGGCCGAACAGCTTGCGCGCCGCGCCCTCCAGCTTCTCGAACAGCGCCACATGGCGCAGCGACAGCGCGAATACCACCGGCACGGGCAGTGACAGCAGCAGCCCGGCCAGGATGATCCAGGCCTGGCCGCTGTCATGCAGCGCGGCGATGAGCATCAGCACGCCCAGCGCCGAGAACAGGTACTGCGCGAACAGCGTGACCATGACCTCGACGACGATCGTGGCCGTGACGGCCGTGGTGTCGTGGATGCGCAGCCGGCTCAACCGCACGCCGACCAGCTCGCCGCCGATGCTCATGGTCGGCAGCAGGCGGCTCACCGCTTCGCGCACGCTGGCCACCCACAGCAGGAAGCCAAGACCCGCCTTCTCTTCGGGATCGGCCGAGGTCAGCAGCACGCGCCAGCCCTGCGCATCGAGCAGCAGCGGCAGCGCGTGCAGCGGCACCAGCAGCAGGAGCAGCCAGCCGCCCTGCGCCATCACGGTGGCGATATCGCCGAGACCTTCGTGTATCACCAGGGCGGTGAGGGCGAGCAGGCCCAGCAGGCCGGTCAGGTAGGCGATGCGTTTCATGCGAGAGTCATCGGGCCGCGGCCAGCACGTCGGCAAAGCCGCCGCGCCGCACGCCGGCCGCATCGAGGGCCGCGCGCACGCGCGGCGACAGCAGCGCCGCCAGTTCGTCGGCGTGGCGGTAGCCCGCCATGGTCGGCGCGATGGCCGCGCCCGACGTGACCGCCGGATGCAGGTAGATTTCGCCGATGCCGTCAGGCAGCCTGGCGAGCGCGGCGAGCAGCACGGCCTCATCCATGGCACCGCTGCGCGCGATGCCGAGCACGTAGTCGTTGTGCGCGATGCCCGCGCGCCGCAGCCGCCGGCGCAGCAGGGCCAGCCACGGGCGCAACAGCAGCGGCGCATCGGCTTCCAGCGGCAGCCGCACGGCGCGCAGGCTGAATTCACGGCCGATCGACAGGATCAGCGACAGCACGGTCGGGTGCAAATGGAAATGCTTGTGCGTATTGACGTGATCGAGCGGCAGCCCGGTGGCGGCAAACGCCTCGAACTGCGCGCGGATTTCCGCGGCGAGCTGGCGGCGTACATGCGGCAGGAAAAAGAAGCGGCAGCCGTCGCGCGCCATGGCCGAGCCGAAGCGGCCGCGCGCATCGACGAGATCGGGAATGGCCGCGCGCGGCAGCATCGCCGGGCCATCGGCCAGCACCACATGCAGGCCCACGCGCAGCGAAGGCAGGCGCCGCGCGCGCGCCACGGCGTCGGCGGCTTCGGGGGCGGATACCATCAGGCTGGCCGCGTTGAGCACGCCGTCGCGATGCGCGAGTTCCACCGCCTCGTTGACGGCGGTATGCAGGCCGAAGTCGTCCGCGGTGATGATCAGGCCGCGCGCGGGACGCGCGGTGGCAGTGCGATGAGACAGCAGGATCAGGCCTCGCGCGAACGCAGGAAGCGGAAGAACTCCACGCCTTCGCGCAGCCGCCGCTTCATCATGTCCCAGCTGCCAAGCATCTCGCGCACGATCGCCCAGATCTTGCCGGGGCGGAAGTAGAACTGCTTGTAGAAACGCTCCACGCCGCCGTAGATCTCTTCCTTGGACAGGTGCGGGTAGCTGATCGCCGCGAGCTGCACGCCCTTGTCGTTGACGAGGTTGATGACCTTGTTCTCTTCGAGCCAGCCATTGTCGACCGCCTGCTGGTACAGCGTGGTACCGGGGTAGGGCGCCGCCAGCGACACCTGGATGGTGTGCGGGTTGATCTCCTTGGCGTAGGCGATGGTCTTCTCGATGGTTTCCTGCGTTTCGCCGGGCAGGCCCAGGATGAAGGTGCCGTGGATCTGGATGCCAAGCTTGCGGCAGTCCTCGGTGAAGCGGCGCGCGATATCCGTGCGCAGGCCCTTCTTGATGTTCAGCAGGATCTGGTCGTCGCCCGACTCATAGCCAACCAGCAGCAGGCGCAGGCCGTTCTCCTTCATGATCTTGAGCGTGCTGTAGGGCACGTTGGCCTTGGCATTGCACGACCAGGTCACGCCGAGCTTGCCGAGCCCGCGCGCGATTTCCTCCACGCGCGGCTTGAAGTCGGTGAAGGTGTCGTCGTCGAACATGATCTCCTTCACCTCGGGCATGTTCTCCTTGATCCATTTCACCTCGGCAATCACGCTCTCGGCCGAGCGCGTGCGGTAGCGGTGCCCGCCCACGGTCTGCGGCCACAGGCAGAACGTGCAGCGCGAACGGCAGCCGCGCCCCGTGTAGATCGACACATAGGGATGCTTCAGGTAGCCGATGAAGTAGTTCTCGATCTTCAGGTCGCGCTGGTAGACGGGCGCCACGAAGGGCAGCTCGTCCATGTTCTCGATCATCGGGCGCTGGCCGTTGTGCTCGAGCGAGCCATCGGGCAGCCGGTACGACAGCCCGAGGATGTCCTTGAGCGGCTTGCCGGCGGCCACGTCCTGGCAGGTGTAATCGAATTCCTCGCGGCAGACAAAGTCGATCGCGTCGCTGGCGCCCAGCGTGCCGCCCGGGTCGACCGCGGGCTTGGCGCCGACCATGCCGATCATCACGCCGGGCTTGCGCTGCTTGAGCTCCTCGGCGAACTTGGCGTCAGTCGGGAACGACGGCGTGCTGGTGTGGAGGATGACCAGGTCGTACTCGACGGCGATGTCCAGCGTCTGCTGCGGGGTCAGGTCGTCGGCGGGCGCGTCCAGCACGCGGCTGCCCGGCACCAGCGCGGCGGGCTGTGCGAGCCAGGTCGGATACCAGAACGATTTGATCTCGCGCTTGGCCTGGTAGCGCGAACCGGCGCCGCCGTCAAAGCCATCGAAGGAAGGGGCCTGGAGGAACAGGGTTTTTTTCATAGTGTCGGCTTCGATGTTGTCAGGTCAGCTGCGGCTTGTCGGCCTGGCGTGCATGTAGCAAGCATGGCTACGATCGTAGCCATGCTTGCTACATCGGGCAAAGCGCCGCAGCGTTGTCTTGTCTTGGTCATCATGTGTCACCGGGTCATGCCAGGATCCTGCACGGAGAGGACTTGCTGCCGCCATCTGACCCGCTGGCCACCCAGCGCAGCGGCCCAGCCGACAAGCAAAAGCATGTCCCGCACTGGTGCGCGCAATGCCGCGGCCGCGGTGCCTGCCAGTGCGCTGCGCGCCAGCGCGCCGGCTACAGCAATGGCGCCAATCCATGCAGCAGGCGACAACGCCACGCCCAACGCCAGCATCGGCCACGTAAAGGTGATGAAGGTAAAGGCAAAGCCCGCCGGATTCAGCGAGCGGATGGTGCGCAGCCAGCGCAGTTCATGCGTCCAGAGTTCGGCCAGCCTTGTCTCGGTCACATCGGTCGTGACCACCACGTCGGACAGCACCGTACGCAGCCCTGCCTGCCGGGTCAGTTCGCCCAGCCAGAAATCATCGGCGAGCCGGTCGGACAGCGAGGCGAAGCCGCCGATCCGCGTCAGGGTGTCGCGTCGCAGCGCGATGGTCGCGCCGAAAGCGAAGCGGCGCGATCCCCCGGCATGCGCGATGCGCACCGACGGCGCGAACCAGTCGTCGATGAACTGCGCGCCGAGCTTTGGCCAGAAGGCGTCGACGGGGCGCCCGCGGTACAGGCAGGTGACGATGCCGACGCCGGGGTCTGCCAGCGGCGCGGCGACGCGTGCCAGGTAGTCGGGCGGCACGGCGATGTCGCTGTCGGCCACGACCAGCAAGTCATGGCGCGCCTGCTCGGCCAGGTTGATCAGGTTGCTGACCTTGAGGTTGGTGCCATGCACGCGCGGGTTGATGACCAGCGTGATGTCGGTCTCGGGGAAGTCCTGCTGCAGGCGCCGCACCACGGCGATGGCGGGATCGTCCGGGTCACGCACGCCGCATACCAGTTGCTGGCCCGTGACCGATTGCCGGCACAACGTGGCGAGATTGTCGTACAGGCGCGGTTCTGCCCCGCATAGCGGTTTCAGCACGCTGGCGCGGAGTTCGCCGGATTGTGCGAGTGACGCGGCGCGCGTGCGCGCGCGCCGCGTCAGCACGGCGGCGGTCACGGCATAGCCCGCCGACACGCAGGTCAGCGCGCTGCCAAGCAGGGTCGCGGCCATGGCCGCAGCTTCCGCGGGCATCGGCACTCAGTGGGTCGCCGTGGTCTCCGCCCTGGCGGGCCGTTCCTTGCGCGGCTGGGCCCGGCCGATCTCGGCCAGCTTGATCTCGACGTGGCGCGAGAACACGTAGTCGGCGGGACGCTGGTTGTCGAGCGGGATGTCCGGGGCCATCGCCCCATCGGTCTTCACGCCGCGCAGGCTCACGCCGAGCGCCTTGAGCGGATGCGCGAACGTGTCGGCCACGGCGGTGGCCTCGTAGCCGCTATGGACCATGCAGTCGGCGCACTTCTCGTAGTTGCCGGTGCCGTAGGCGTCCCAGTCGGTCTCGTCCATCAATTCCTTGAAGGTCTGCACATAGCCTTCGCCGACGAGATAGCAGGGCCGCTGCCAGCCGAACACCGTGCGCGCGGGGTTGCCCCAGGGCGTGCAGTGGTAGGTCTGGTTGCCGGCCAGGAAGTCGAGGAACATGGTCGACTGGCTGAACGACCATTTCTTGCCGCGGCCGCGGCGCAGGATGTCGCGGAACAGCTGCTTGGTCTTGCCGCGGTTCAGGAAATGCTGCTGGTCCGGGGCGCGCTCGTAGGCGTAGCCCGGCGAGACCGTGATGCCGTCCACGCCCATCGCCTTGACCGTGTCGAAGAAGGCGGCCACGCGCTCGGGCTTGGCATCGTTGAACAGCGTGCAGTTGATATTGACGCGGAAGCCGCGCGCCTTGGCGGCACGGATGGCTTCCACGGCGCGGTCATAGACGCCTTCCTGGCTGACCGAGTGGTCGTGCGCCTCGCGGTCGCCATCCAGGTGGACCGACCAGACGAAGTAGGGGCTGGGCTCGTACTGGTCCAGCTTCTTCTCCATCAGCAGGGCATTGGTGCACAGGTAGACAAACTTGCGCCGCGCGACAATGCCGCGCACGATCTCGGGCATGTCCTTGTGCAGCAGCGGCTCGCCACCGGCAATCGACACCACCGGGGCGCCGCATTCGTCGACCGCGCCCAGGCACTCCTCGATGGACAGGCGCTGGTTCAGGATCGGGTCCGGGTAGTCGATCTTGCCGCAGCCGTTGCAGGCAAGGTTGCAGCGGAACAGCGGCTCCAGCATAAGCGCGAGCGGATAGCGCTTCTGGCGCGCCAGATGCTTGCCGACGATGTAGGCGCCCACGCGGGCGACCTGCAGGAACGGAATAGGCAAGGGGACTTCCTTCTCTTGTGGGTTCAGCCGGGGACCTTCTCGACGGGCTGCGGTGCGGCCGCTGCGGGGCGGACGTCGACCAGCTCGGCGGGCAGGCGAAACTCGGCGTGCTCTTCGCGGCCTGCCATGGTCGAGACTTCCACGGGGCCCAGGCGGCGCAGCGCGGCAATCACGTCCTCGACCATTTCTTCCGGCGCGGAGGCGCCGGCGGTAATGCCGACGATATTGGCGCCCGCGACCCACGCCGGGTCGAGTTCGCTGCCATCCGCGATCAGGTAGCTCGGCACGCCGCTTTCGGTGCCAATCTCGCGCAGCCGGTTGGAATTGGAGCTGTTGGTAGCGCCAATGACCAGGATGACATCGGCCAGCTTGCACAGGTCGCGCACGGCGCTTTGCCGGTTTTGCGTGGCGTAGCAGATGTCGCGGGTGTCGGGGCCGACCAGGTCGCTGAAGCGGCGGGCCAGCGCGGCAATGATATTGCGGGTGTCGTCCACGCTGAGCGTGGTCTGGGTGACATAGGCCACCGGGGTGTCGGCGGGCAGGTCGAGCCCGGCGACCTCGGCCTCGTTCTGGATCAGGATCACCTTGCCGGGGATCTGGCCCATGGTGCCTTCAACCTCCGGGTGGCCGGCATGGCCGATCAGTATGACGGTGCGGCCACTGGCCGCGTACTGCCGGCCCTGGTTATGCACCTTGATCACCAGCGGGCAGGTCGCGTCGATGGCATGCAACTGCCGCTGTCCGGCATCGGCCACCACGGCGCGTGAAACGCCGTGTGCGCTGAAGATGGTCACGGCGCCCGCGGGGACCTCGTCGAGTTCTTCGACAAAGCGCGCGCCCTTGTTCTTCAATCCCTCCACAACATGCTTGTTGTGCACGATCTCGTGTCGCACGAAGACCGGCGCCCCATGCTTGACGAGCGCGCGGTCGACGATCTCGATCGCGCGCACGACACCGGCACAGAAGCCTCGGGGTTGAGCAAGAATCACCTGCATACGGTAGGCCCCCTGGACCCTTCAATGGGTTTCAGTGATTGGGAAGGTGTACAGAAATCACATTTCCGACACATGATGGTTACTATATACCGGACGCGCCGGAAATGTCTGACGGCCCTTTGCATGTTGCGGCGTTTCCATCTCTTCGTGAAACCGGTTTATGACAGTAAACGATTACGTTCTGGTGACGGGTGCATCGGGTTTTCTCGGATCCGCGGTACTGCGGCAGGCACTGGCACGTGGCTGGCGCGTGCGAGCGCTGGTGCGCGCGTCGAGTCCGCGCGCCAACCTGGCGGATTTGCCGGTCGAGGTCGTGCAGGGCGATATGCGCGACCCGGCCGCCGTCGCGGCTGCCATGCAGGGCGTGCGTTACCTGTTCCACGTGGCGGCCGATTACCGGCTGTGGGCGCCCGACCCCGAGGAGATTGTCCGGACCAATGTCGACGGCACCATGGCAGTCATGGAGGCCGCGCAACAGGCCGGCGTGGAGCGCGTGGTCTATACCAGCAGCGTGGCCACGCTGCGCGTAGCCGGTGCCACCGCGCCGGTCGACGAAACGGCTGCGCTGACACCGCACGAGGCCATCGGCGCCTACAAGCGCAGCAAGGTGCTGGCCGAACGCGTGGTCGAGCGCCTGGTGGCCGAACGCGGCCTGCCGGCAGTGATCGTCAACCCGTCCACGCCGATCGGCCCGCGCGACGTGCGTCCCACGCCGACCGGCCGCATCATCGTCGAAGCCGCCACCGGGAAGATCCCCGCCTTTGTCGAGACCGGGCTCAACCTGGCCCACGTGGATGATGTGGCCGCGGGCCATTTCCAGGCGCTGGAGCACGGGCGGACCGGCGAACGCTATATCCTGGGCGGGGATGACGTCATGTTGCAGCAGATGCTGCGTGATATCGCCGGCCTTTGCGGCCGTCGGCCGCCGACCGTGCAATTGCCGCGGTGGCCGCTGTATCCGCTCGCCCACGCGGCCGAGGCCGTGGCGCGCGTGACACGCAAGGAGCCGTTTATCACCGTGGACGGGCTCACCATGTCGAAGTACAAGATGTTCTTCCGTTGCGACAAGGCCCGGCGCGAACTGGGTTACCAGCCGCGTCCCTATCTGGAGGGACTGCGCGACGCGCTGGCCTGGTTCCGCGAGGCGGGATACCTGGGCTGAAGCCTCAGGACCGCACCGGCGCCTGGCTGCGGCCCTTCCATTGCCCGCCGCGGCGCAGCCAGTAGCGCCGCGCCGAATCCAGCGTGGCGCCAAGGTAGAACAGCGCCGTCAACGGCAACAGCGGCGCAAGCCAGGCAGGCTGGCGGTATTCGCGCAGCATGGGCAGGTAGGCCAGCGACATCGCCGCCCAGGTGAGCCAGGCAGGCCATAGCCGGGGGCCTCCCGCCAGCGCCAGCAGCGGCGGCGCCAGATAGGTCGCGGTCATCGCCAGCGCCGTGCCGGCCAGCAGCAGCGGCGAATAGCGCAGCTGCGTATAGGCACTGCGGGCGATCATGTCCCACAGGCTGCGCCAGTCGTCATAGGGCCGCAGCGACACGCTGTCATCGGCGAGATCCAGGCTGATCGGGCCGCCCGGCTTGATCTTCGCGGCCAGGCTGCAATCATCGATCAACTCGCCGCGAATGGCGGCGAATCCGCCGATGCGGCCTAGGGCCGCGCGGCTTGCCAGCATGCAGCCGCCCGCTGCGGCCGCTACCGCGCTGCGCGGGCTCCGGACGCGCTCGAACGGATAGAGTTTGGCAAAGAAGAAAACAAAAGCCGGCACGATGAGCCGTTCCCACGCCGAGGCGCAGCGCAGGCGCACCATGAGCGACACGAGATCGCGGCGCTCGTGCACGGCGCGGGCAACCAGGCCGGCCAGCACGCCTGGGCCGTGCCAGATATCGGCATCGGTCAGCCAGACATAGGCGGCCCCCGGCGTCACGCGGGCGGCGGCAGCGAGTCCTTCCGACTGGGCCCATACCTTGCCGCTCCATCCGGCCGGCAGGTCCCGGGCGGGGACAACGGTCAGGGCGCCGGGCCGCGGCGTCCCGGCTGCCGCGCTGGCCGCGATTTCCGCCGTGCCGTCGTGGCTGTGGTCATCGACCACGACCAGCGACAGCGTTCCCGGGTACTGCTGGCCGAGCACGCCGGCCACGCATCGGCCGATGACGTCAGCCTCGTTGCGCGCCGGGACAATGGCCACGACTTCGGGCCACGCATCCGGGGCGGGAGCCGGCGCAGGCTTGCGCACGCGCCAGAAACCCGCGCGGCCGAACAGCAGCACGCACCAGATAGCCAGCGACAGCAGGGACAGCGCAAACGCGGCGGTCAAGGTCATTTGAGGAAGCGGCGCGCCAGCCTTGCCAGGCGCGGCACGGTTTCGGGCCGCAGCAGCCGGGCATCGTAGCCCGCCATGCGGCGCTCGTTCTCGGCCAGGCACAAATCGATCATTGCGCCTGGAGACAGCGAATCGCCAAGCGCTTCCGAGCCGTTCATCGTGAAGTTGGCGTCCTGGGCCGCGCCATCGGCGTCGATGCCGCGCGCGATGCCGATGCGCTCCCAGACCAGGAAGGCCCACACCCGCGCCACCTTCAGCGCGAACAGCGGCCTGCGCCACCAGGGCAGGTTGCTGCGATACCAGGCCGCCCAGTTGACGAAGAAGAGGATATGCCGGCCCTCTTCCTGGATCACTGGCTCGAAGGTCTCCACGAGCTCCGCCGGGAAATAGCCGGAGCGCCGCGCCATGGCGAAGAGGCCGAAGGCGAAGAAGCTGTCGATGCATTCGCTGTAGCCGGTCACCAGCCATCCCCACTCCGGGTCGTCCGGGGGCGGATAGTCCGGCTCGGGTGCGAGCGGAATGCCGTAGGCCTCCACCATCTTCGAGAGCACGATCTTGTGACGCGCTTCCTCGGCGCCGTCCATGTCCAGCGCGCTGCGCAGCAGCGGGTCGGCAACGGTTTCGGCAAAGGTCTTCACGCGGATCGAGGCGCGGCCCTCGGTCTGCACGGCAATGTCCCAGATCGGCAGGGAGGTGACGCGCTGCAGCGCATCAGGCGAGAGCGTCGGCCATTCGATCACGGCCGGCTTGTAGGGGTTGTGGGTCTGCAGCAGCATGTTGGAGAACATGCGCAGGTGCTGTGCGGAGCCGATGCGCACCGGGCCCGGCGCCGGGTCGGTCCAGTGGCGCATCGCGTGGTCCGCCTGCTCGACCGCCGTGCGCGCGATTGTGCCGGCCACGGCGGCGGCGCGCGCTACGGCATCTTCGGCTGAATTGGCGATGACGTCGGTGTGGCCGGCGTCTGGATCAGCGACCCCGTCGTGGCGCGGTGGTGCGGCGTAGAGTTCGGACATCTGGCCCCCTGGCAGTGGATTGCCCGGGGGCCATTGTAGCGGCGGGCGGCCGCAGGCGCACCGCCCGCAGATCGACGTCACCCACACCTTCAGGTTGTAGAGCATGCGGCCGGTACTGAAGATGCCGCTGTTGCACGAAGACGGTGCCGCGGTCGGCACGACGAAGTTGATGATGCCGGCTTTTGGGGGTTGTCGCCGAATTGCAGGGCATCGTTCTTGGCAGGCGCGGCTGTTTCGCCGGCGTAGCCGGCGGGGCGTCTCTCGCAATGATTGGGTTATCGCTCTTGGCAGGCGCTGCTGTTTCGCCGGCGTAGCCGGCGAGTCACTTTTTGTCCGAGCGACAAAAAGTAACCAAAAAACGCGTTGACTTGTCCTAGCGGACGAATATTGATCGTAGCGTGCCGAGGGTGTTGTACGGGTATTCGCTTCAGAGTCTGCCCGGCTGCCTGCCGCGTGGAGCGCGTCCGTATGCAGGCTCTCCGGCAATGATTGAACCAGCCCCGAAACTGTCCGTGGCCCGACACTGCCACCGTTATCGCATCATCGCCTTCGGCTGCTGCGCGGCTCAGTAGTCGGCAGGCGGAACGACATCAACGGCGCAGAGGCTGGTGCTTCTGTCTCTTCCCTTCTCTTCCCTTCTCTTCCCTCGGTTTTCACTGAGTGCGCGCAGCGCAGCCGTAGGCGTCCTACCGATGGCGCGGTTAGCAGGAGCCACCAAGTAATCCGGGTTCGCTCATCTGACGTGTCTATCCTGATCATCTACGCGGCAGGCAGTGTGGCTATGCCCTGTACCGTCTTTACCACCACGGGCCGTTCGTCGACCACGAAAACGCGTTTTTGGTTACTTTTGTCGCGAGACAAAAGTGACTCGCCGGCTACGCCGGCGAAACAGCCGCGCTTGCCAAGAGCAGCGACCCCAGTCATAACCACGGACTCCCCACCGGCTATCGCCGGCGAAACAGCAGCGCCTGCCAAGAGCAGCGACCCCGGTCATAACCACGGACTCCCCACCGGCTATCGCCGGCGAAACAGCAGCGCCTGCCAAGAGCAGCGACCCCAAGTCATAACCACAGACTCCCCACCGGCTACCGCCGGCGAAACAGCCCTGCCTGCCAAGCACGAAGTCCCGCAATTCGGCGAAAGACACCCCGGCCGGTCAAGGCAACTGCTTCACATCCACCATCCCCGGCATCATGTTCGAATTCAGGTGGTACATCACCCACAAAGTGCCGCTCAGCGTGATCACCACCAGCACCAGCGTGAACATCAGCGCCAGCATGTTCCAGCCGCCTTCCGACTTGGCGTTCATGTGCAGGAAATAGATCATGTGCACGACGATCTGCACGGCGCCCAGCGCGAGCAGCACGAGCGCGGTGGTGGTGGATTTCTCGAACACCTTGCCCATGACAAGCCAGAACGGAATCGCGGTCAGGATCACCGACAGCACGAAGCCGGTCACATAGCCGCTCATCGAGATATGAATATGGCTTTCGTCGTGGCCATGCCCGTCGTGGCCGTCATGGCTCTCGTGACCATGGGCGAGCGTGTGGTCCGGTGCGCTCATGGCAGCACTCCCATCAGGTAAACGAAGGTGAAGACGCCGATCCAGACTACGTCCAGGAAGTGCCAGAACATCGACAGGCACATCAGCCGCCGGCGGTTCTCCGGAATCAAACCGTGCCGGCCCACCTGCACCATCAGCGTGATAAGCCAGATGGTGCCGAAGGTCACGTGCAGCCCGTGCGTGCTGACCAGCGAGAAGAACGACGTCAGGAAGCCGCTGCGCCACGGGCCCGCGCCTTCGCCGATCAGGTGGACGAACTCGTAGATTTCCACGGCAAGGAACGAGGCGCCGAGTACGCCGGTAATGGCGAGCCATCCTTGCGTGCCGCCGACGCGGCCCTGCTGCATCTGGAGCATGGCAAAGCCATAGGTGATCGACGACAGCAGCAGGAACGAGGTGTTCAGCGCCACCAGCGGCAGTTCGAACAGCTCGGCACCGGTCGGTCCGCCCGCATAGTTGCGTCCGAGCACGCCATAGGCCGCGAACAGGCAGGCGAAGATGAGGCAGTCGCTCATCAGGTAGACCCAGAACCCGAGCAGCGTGCCGTTGGGCGCGTGGTACTCGCTGGTCATGTAGAAGCGCAGTTCGCCTTCCTCGGCGCCGTGGCCGGACGGTACGGCGTGCGGCGTGGCGGCGGGCGCGGCCTGCGCGCGGCCGGCGGGGAACGGGGCCGTGGTATCAGGCATGGTGGGCCATCAGCGCCGAGCGCGCTGCCTCCGTGTTGCCGACCGTGTCGGCCGGGATGTAGTAGTCGCGCTTGTAGTTGAAGGTATGCACGATCGCACTGACGATGAGGGCCGCGAACGACACCACCACCAGCCACCAGATATGCCAGATCAGCGCAAAGCCGCACACCGTGCTGAGCCCCGCCAGAATGATGCCCGCGCCCGTGTTCTTCGGCATGTGGATCGGTATGAAACCCTGCAAGGGCCGCTGGAATCCGTGCGACTTCATCTGCCACCAGGCGTCGGTGTCATGGACGATCGGCGTGAACGCAAAGTTGTACGCCGGCGGCGGCGACGACGTCGACCATTCGAGCGTGCGGCCATCCCAGGGGTCGCCGGTCACGTCGCGCAGCGCCTCGCGCCGCATGAAGCTCACCACCAGCTGGATCAGGAAGCAGCCGATGCCCAGCGCGATCAGCAAGGCGCCGAATGCCGCGAGCAGGAACCAGATCCGCAGCGCGGGGTCTTCGAAATGGCTCATGCGGCGGGTCACGCCCATCATGCCGAGCATGTACAGCGGCATAAAGGCGAAGTAGAAACCAACCAGCCAGAACCAGAACGAGCACTTGCCCCAGAACGGCTCCAGCTGGTAGCCGAAGGCCTTGGGAAACCAGTACGTGATGCCGGCCATCAGCCCGAACAGCACGCCCCCGATGATCACGTTGTGGAAGTGGGCGATCAGGAACAGGCTGTTGTGCAGCGAGAAATCGGCGGGCGGCACGGCCAGCAGCACGCCGGTCATGCCGCCGATCACGAACGTGACCATGAAGCCGACCGTCCACAGCATCGGCACCTCGAAGCGGGTGCGCCCGTGGTACATGGTGAACAGCCAGTTGAACAGCTTGGCCCCGGTCGGGATCGAGATGATCATGGTGGTGATGCCGAAGAACGAATTGACGCTCGCCCCCGATCCCATCGTGAAGAAATGGTGCAGCCACACCAGGTAGGACAGTACCGTGATGACCACCGTGGCATAGACCATCGACGCATAGCCGAACAAGCGCTTGCGGCAGAATGTGGCCACCACCTCGGAAAACACGCCGAACGCGGGCAGGATCAGGATGTAGACCTCCGGGTGGCCCCAGATCCAGATCAGGTTCACGTACATCATGGCGCTGCCGCCCTGGTCTGCCGTGAAAAAATTCATGCCCAGGTAGCGGTCCAGCGCCAGCATGGTCAGCGCCGCGGTCAGCACCGGGAACGCGGCGATGATCAGCACGTTGGCGCACAGCGCGGTCCAGGTGAAGACCGGCATGCGCATCAGCGTCATGCCCGGCGCGCGCATCTTGACGATGGTCACCAGCAGGTTGATGCCCGATAGCACCGTCCCCACCCCCGCCACCTGCAAGGACCATATGTAGTAGTCCACCCCCACGTCAGGACTGTGGACGATGCCGGACAGCGGCGGATAGGCCAGCCAGCCGGTGCGCGCGAACTCGCCGACGAACAGCGACATCATCACCAGCACCGCGCCGCCGGTGGTCATCCAGAAGCTGAAGTTGTTGAGGAACGGAAAGGCGACGTCGCGCGCGCCGATCTGCAACGGCACCACGAAGTTCATGAGCCCGGTCACGAGCGGCATCGCCACGAAGAAGATCATGATCACGCCGTGCGCGGTGAAGATCTGGTCGTAGTGATGCGGCGGCAGGAAGCCAGGGTTGTCGCCGAACGCGACGGACTGCTGCATGCGCATCATCACGGCATCGGCAAAGCCGCGCAGCAGCATGATGATCCCCAGGATCACGTACATGATGCCGATCTTCTTGTGGTCGATGCTGGTGAACCACTCGCGCCACAGATAGCCCCACAGGCGGTAGTAGCTCACCGCGCCCACCAGCGCCAGGCCGCCGAGGACCACGACGACGAAAGTGCCCAGCAGGATCGGCTCGTGCAGCGGTATGGCCTCCCAGCTCAGGCGGCCGAAGATAAGCGTGGCGAGTTCGGATCGCTCCTGCATGTTGTGCTCCAGGGCCAGAGTGAGGGTGAGGGTGAGTCGTTTCGGGGCGATGGCGTCCCGGCTGTGCTACTGCAGCGATACCGCGCTGCGTTCGCCGTACGGCGTGGCCGGGTCGAACGGCGCCTTCGGCGTGTTGCTCGCCGTGCAGACGGCGCCCAGCGCACCGCCTTGCTGGCGGCGTGCGTCCATGGCCATCATGTCTTTCTGGCAGATTTGCCCGGCGCGCACGCAGCGGTTCAGGATGGCATCGAACAGGTCGGGCGCGACGCTGGCGTAGTGGCGTACGGGATCGCGCTCGCTGGGCTGTTCCAGCTTCAGGTAGCTGTCGCGCGACAGCGGCGTGCCGCTGGTCTTCACGCGCTGGACCCAGCGCTCGAAGTCATCGTGGCTCATGCCGTGGAAGCGGAAGCGCATATGCGAGAAACCCGCGCCGCTGTAGTTGGCGGAGAAGCCTTCATAGTCGCCGGGCTGGTTCATCACCGCATGCAGCTTGGTTTCCATGCCAGGCATCGCATAAACCTGCCCGGCCAGTGACGGGATAAAGAAGGAGTTCATCACGCTCGTCGACGTGATGCGGAAGCGGATGGGCCGGTCCACCGGCGCGGCGACCTCATTGACGCTGGCAATGCCCTGCTCGGGGTACAGGAAAAGCCACTTCCAGTCGAGAGCAACCACCTCGACCGTCAGCGGTTGCACATCGGTGGGCACGGGCCGTTGGGCGTCGAGCCGCTGGAGTGGCCGGTACGGATCGAGCTTGTGGGTACTGACCCAGGTGACCGCGCCCAGCGCGATGATGATCAGCAGCGGTGCCGACCAGATCAGCAGCTCCAGCACCGTGGAGTGGTCCCAGTCGGGATTGTAGGTCGCGCTGGTATTGGAGGCCCGGTAACGCCAGGCGAACAGCAGCGTCAGCACGATCACCGGCACGATGATCAGCAGCATCAGCCCGGTCGAGACCAGGATCAGGTTGCGCTGCTGGATCGCGAGGTCACCGTTCGGCGACATCAGAACCGTACTGCATCCACACAGGGCAGCCGCTGCCGGGGCGAGCAGGATCCAGCGTGCTGCGCGCGGTACTGCCTTAGTCGAACGGTCGGATCGCATAGGCTTGGGTCCTCTGTTGCCATCCTGTACGCAGAAGCGTACGTGACTTAGACTGTTCTGAGCAACTATGGCAGTTTAGGCGCTCAGGGGCTAATCGCCAGGGGGCAAATTCCTGACTAGCCTCGTTACTCTCTGTGGAGGTATACGGATGGCCAGCATGACCCATCAGCATCGTGCGTCTCCTACTGCACCTCCCTCGCCCGGGGCCGCGCACGTCGCTCCGGCTGAAATCGCCACCGGCGTCGTCATCGGCAGGGCGTCCGAGTACTTCGACTTCTTCGTCTACGGCATCGCATCGGTACTGGTCTTCCCGACGGTCTACTTTCCGTTCGCGGACCGGCTCGACGGCCTGCTCTACTCGTTCTCCATCTTCGCGCTGGCCTTTGTCGCACGGCCGTTCGGCACGGCGCTGTTCATGCGCATCCAGCGGCGCTGGGGGCGCGGCATCAAGCTGACGGCCGCGCTGTTCCTGCTCGGCACGGCCACGGTGGGCATCGCCTTCCTGCCCGGCTACGCGTCGCTCGGCCATACCGCCATCGTGCTGCTGGCCGTGTTCCGTTCGCTGCAGGGCATCGCCTTCGGCGGTTCGTGGGACGGCTTGCCGTCGCTGCTCGCCCTGAACGCGCCGCCCGCGCGGCGTGGCTGGTACGCGATGATGGGGCAGCTCGGCGCGCCCACGGGCTTCATCGTCGCGGGCTCGCTGTTCCTGTTCCTGAACCTGAGCCTGGAGCGCGGCGAGTTCCTGGAATGGGGCTGGCGCTATCCGTTCTACGTGGCGTTTGCCATCAACGTGGTGGCGCTGTTCGCGCGGCTGCGCCTGGTGGTGACGCATGAGTACACCCAGCTGCTGGACGAGGACGAACTGGAGCCCATCAGCACCATCGAGCTCATCAGCAAGCAGGACTACAACATCTTCCTGGGCGCCTTCGCCGCGCTGGCCAGCTTTGCGCTGTTCCACCTGGTCACGGTGTTCCCGCTGTCATGGGTGGAACTGCACCAAAGCCAGCCGATCACCGATGTGCTGAGCGTGCAGGTGGCCGGGGCGTTTATCGGCATCCTGGGCACCATTGCCTCGGGACGCATTGCGGACCGTATCGGGCGGCGCACCACGCTCGGGTCCATGGCGTTGCTGATCGGCGTGTTTGCGCTGTTCGCGCCGCTGTTGATGGGCGGCGGACCGATTGAACAGGATTTGTTCATCCTGATCGGTTTTGGCTTACTTGGCCTGTCATACGGCCAGGCGGCGGGCGCGGTTACGTCCAATTTCGAGCGCCGCTACCGCTATACCGGAGCCGCGCTGACCACGGACTTTGCGTGGCTGTTCGGCGCGGCCTTCGCCCCGCTGGTGGCGCTGGGGCTGTCGGCCAAGTTCGGTCTGATCGCGGTCAGTGCCTATCTGTTGTCCGGTGCGGTCTGCACGCTGCTCGCGCTGCGCATCAACCGGGCGCTGGCATCGGAGGACTGACGCCGCTCGCCGATGCGCGCCATGCCCCCGGCGGCTGGCCGAAGCGGCGCGTGAAGCTGCGCGTGAAGGTAGTCTGGTCGGGATAGCCCGACGCCAGCGCCACCTCCGCGAGCGGCTGACCGGTGCCGGCCAGCAGTTGCACCGCGCGGTCCAGCCGCAAGCGCGTCTGGTAGCGGTGGGGCGTGTCGCCGAACGCCTCGGCGAACAGGGTGTGGAAGCGGCGCACGCTCCAGCCGAAGCGCTCGGCCAGGTGGCCCGCATGCAGGGCCGACGACAGGTTCGCGCGCAGATAGGCGTCGATGGCCATGACCGGGAACACGGTCTTGGTGCCATGGCCATCCGAGGCGCCGAGGGTGTCGGCAAGGTCGCTGGCCAGCGTCGCGGCCACGGTCCAGTTCAGGTGTGTCGCGGCGGTGCCTGCGGGGCGCAACGCCGCCAGCGCGCGCACGCGTGTGCCGAGGACGCCATCCAGCACGAAGGCGCGCGGCCGTTCCATCAAGCGCGCGGGGAGTGCGACCGACGCGCCGGGAAAATCCGCAACCACCTGCAGGTTGCCGGCCAGCCCAAGGAACTCGTGGTGGCTGGCGGCCGGCACGATCAGCCCGTGGTGGCGGTCGACCCGGTACAGATGGCCATCGATCTCAAGCTCGGTGGCCCCGTCCAGGCCGAACAGCAACTGGTGATGATCGTGCGCATGCCCCGCCGGCCATGGGTGGTAGCGGCGTGGCTCCACCAGCGGGTTCGCGGCGCCCGCGTGCGCCAGTTCAGCGGGCGGCGGCATGCCGTGGCCTTTCCCGCGTCTGGCACAGCCAGACCCCCGCGCCCGCGATGGCCATGCCCAGCCACTGCAGCGGACCCAGGCGGTCGCCGAACAGCAGCCACGCCTGCACCGCGGCCACTGGCGGCGCCAGGAACATCAGCGCCGCGGCGCCAGCAGCCTGACCGCGACGCACGATGCCGAGCAGCAGCCAGGTGCCGGCGCCGGAGATCCCCAGCGCCGCCCAGCCGAGCGCGGCCCACAGGACCGGCCCGGACTGCCAGTGCGGCGCCGGCGACAGCCACACGGCCAGGCCGGCCACCAGCATGGCGCCGACGTTCTGCCATGCAGAGCTGGTGCGCAGATCCGAGGCGGCAATCGACATTTTCTGCAGCAGGGTTCCCATGGTGATCGAGACAATGGCAAGCAGCCCGGCCAGCAAGACCCAGGGCGATACGACCGGTGCGGACCGGCCGGCGCCGGCCTGCAGGACCGGCACCACGACCAGCGCCACGCCGGCCGCGCCGGTCGCCAGGCCTTGCCAGGTGCGCCTGGAAGGTAGCTCCTTCAGCAGGGGTATGGCAAGCAATGCCGTCAGCAAGGGCTGCAAGGCACCCAGCAACGCCATCACGGCCGGCGGCAAGCCGTGCGCGACCGCGCCGAAGGCGGCGCACAGGTAGAGACCCTGCATCAGCGCCCCGGCCAGCAGGTGGCGCCGGACGTCGCGCCACGCCGGCCAGGCGGCGCGCGCGGCCCGCGCGGCGATGCAGAACATCAGCGCGGCCAGTGCAAAGCGCGCGAGCAGGAACAGGCTGGTGTCGGCGAGCGGCGCGATGGCCTTGCCGACGATGAAGCCGGTGGACCAGATCAGGACAACGGCCAGGCCGGGCAGCCAGCCGGCGGAAGCTTGGGGGCGAGACATAGGGGTTCGCGGCGGTGGAGGACAACGGGGACCCGGCACAACGGAGACTCGTGGTGCCGGCATGCCGCAGAAACTAACGCCCATCGTGCGGGAAGTCTTGGCGATTCCGGCAATCGGCCCTGGCGGCGGGGTGTTTCAGGCGACGCATGAGATGCCGCGGGACCGGCGCCCTGAAAGTTTTCGTTACCGCGCGGCAGGTGGCGCCCTGTCAACCGGCAGCGCACCCGCCACGTAAGAGGACCATGTCCCTGCATCGCAAGACAAGGAGCCAGGCATGACCCCTGGGCGGCCGACCTTTCCCGCCGGCGCCGGCATCCCCGGCGTGCGGCGCGTGCTGACGGCCATGCTGCTGGCCGCGGCCTGCATGCTGGCGCTGGCGTCCTGCGCGCAGCAGCCGCCTGCGGTGTCGGGGCCGCTCAGCCCGGCGGACCTGCATTGGCTCAATACCGTGAGCTTCGGTGCCGACCAGGCCAGCATTGCCCGGCTGCGCGAGCTGGGCCGCAAGCGCTTCCTGGAGGAGCAGCTGCGCATGCCGGCCACCGACCCGCCGGCGGTGACCACCGCCATGGCAGCCTTGCCAAACCTGCAGGGCACCGCCGTCGAGCGCACGCGCGCGGCGCGCGAGGAACGCCAGCGCATCGCCAGCCTGCCCGACGAGATGGCCAAGCAGCAGGCCCGCGAGGCGCTGAACCGGCAGGGACGCGAGGCCATTGCCGATACCAGCCGGCGACACCTGCTGCGTGCGCTGTACTCCCCGGCACAGCTGCGCGAGCAGATGACCTGGTTCTGGATGAACCACTTCAGCGTCTATGGCGCCAAGGGGCAGGTGCGCTGGGCCCTGGCCGACTACGAGGAAAGCGCCATCCGGCCGCGCGCGCTCGGCAAGTTCGGCGACCTGGTGCTGGCCACCGTGACCGCTCCGGCCATGCTGGAGTACCTGGACAACACGCAGAGCAGCGCCAACCGCGTCAATGAAAACTACGCGCGCGAGCTGATGGAGCTGCATACGCTGGGCGTGTCGGGCGGAGCGAGCGGCTCGCGCTACACCCAGCAGGACGTGCAGGAACTGGCGCGCGTGCTGACGGGCTTTGGCATCAACGCGCGCGGCGAGCCGCCGCGGCTGGCGCCGGCGCGCGCGGCGCTGTACCGCGGCGACGGGCTGTTCGAGTTCAATCCGAACCGGCACGACTTCGGCGCCAAGACGCTGCTCGGCCAGCGCATCGAGCCGACCGGGTTTGGCGAAGCCGCGCGCGCCGTCGCCATCCTGACGCGTGATCCGGCCACGGCCCGCTTCATCAGCGCGAAGCTCGCCGCCTATTTCGTGGCCGACAATCCGCCGGCCTCGCTGGTCGACCGCATGGCCGCCACCTTCACGCGTACCGACGGCGACATTGCCGCCGTGCTGACCACCCTGTTCCTGTCCCCTGAACTCGACCGCGTGCTTGACGCACCGGGCCGCAAGTTCCGCGACCCGATGGCCTTCGTGATGGCGTCGATGCGCCTGGCGTATGACGGCCGCACCGTCACCAACCTGCGTCCGGTCATGAACTGGCTGAACCAGCTGGGCGAGCCGCTCTACGGACACGTCACGCCGGATGGCTACCCGACGGCGGAAGGCGCCTGGGCGAGTTCCGGGCAGATGGTCAAGCGCTTCGAGATCGCGCGTGCCATCGGCTCCGGCCCGGCGGGGCTGTTTGCCGGCGACGCCAACCTTCCGCCCGGGCCAGCGCGTTTTCCGGTAGTCGCGGGCAAGGCCTACTACGACACCATCGAAGCCACGCTCGGACCGCAGACGCGCACGTCGCTTGCGCAGGCGGAAACCCAGGCCGAATGGAACACGCTGCTGCTCAGCTCGCCCGAGTGGATGCAGCGCTGATCCGGCAGCCAGGCGAGGCACACGATGCACTGATGCACACGCAAGGACTTCGAGATGAAACGTCGGGAATGGCTCAAGACAATGGGCAGCGCCGGACTGGCGCTGGCCCTGCCTGCCACCATGTCGCGCGTGTATGCGCTGCCGGCGCAGGCGGACGCGCGCTTCCTGCTGGTGTTCCTGCGCGGCGCCTATGACGCCGCCAGCGTGCTGGTGCCGGCCGGCAGCGATTTCTACTACGCCTCGCGGCCCAATATCGCGATCCGGCGGCCGGTGCCCGCCGGGGCGGAACGCGATCCCGCGGCGGCCCTGGCGCTGGCGCCATCCTTTGCGGCCGACAGCGGCCGCCGTGGCATCGGCGACTGGGCACTGCATCCGGCCCTGGCCGACACCATGCTGCCGTTGTGGAGCCAGCAGCAGCTTGCCTTCGTGCCGTTCGCGGGCACTCATGACATGTCGCGCAGCCACTTCGAGACGCAGGACAGCATCGAGTCGGGCGCCTCGGGTACCCCGGGCAGCGGCGATGGCCGGCACGACGCGGCGTCGCTGCGCGGCAGCGGCTTCCTGAACCGGCTGGCGCAGTCGATGGGCGGGCGCGCCGCGCCGGTGGCCTTCACCGACGGCTTGCCGCTGGTGCTGTCCGGCAGCCAGGATGTTCCCAATGTCTCGCTCAAGGGCACGGGCCGCACGCCGTTCGACGCGCGCCAGACGCGCGCGCTCGCGCAGATGTACCGCGGCACGCGCTTCGAGTCGCTGATCGACGAAGGCTTCGAGCTGCGCCAGACCGTGGCCGAGCAGGCGCAGGCGATGCAGGCCCGCGCCGCCGTGGCGGGCGGCATGGACGCCATGGCCGCGCGCATGCAGGACATGCAGGCGGCCAACCGCCGCTCGCTGAGCGCCCGCGGCTTCGAGGTCGAGGCGCGCCGCATGGCGGGGCTGATGCGCGACAAGTTCAACCTCGGCTTCGTCGACGTCGGGGGCTGGGACACGCACTCAAACCAGGGCGCCGCGCAGGGGCAGCTGGCCAACCTGCTCGACAACCTGGGACGCGGCCTCGCCGGGTTTGCGCAGGAGATGGGGCCGGCGTGGGGCAAGACCACCGTGGTGGTGGTGTCGGAGTTCGGCCGCACGTTTCGCGAGAATGGCTCGCGCGGGACCGACCACGGCCACGGTACGGTCTACTGGGTGGCCGGCGGCGCCGTGCGCGGCGGCCGCATCGCCGGAGAGCAGGTGGCGGTGGAGGCGGCCACGCTCAACCAGAATCGCGACTACCCCGTGCGTAACGAGTATCGTGCCGTGCTGGCCGGGATATTCCAGCGGCTGTACGGCCTGGACGATGCGCGGCTGGCGCAGGTGTTTCCCGGGGCAAATGCGACAGATATCGGATTGGTCTAGCGTCCGGTTACCGGCCGGCAACTATCGCTCAGTCGAGCCGGATGTTGCGTTGTATGCATCTTCCGGCGCTTGGCATCCGGCGACCTTTGCGGCGGGAAAACGGGGCTCCAGCGGGGCGGGTATAGTTGCCAGAACCGCTTTCTGGATCAGTGACATGATTGCATCCACAGGTTGGCCGTCATCCACGAACTTGTGCCCCGGATGGCGCGGTGAGATGGCTCACCGAATCGCCGCTTACGACTGGCGCGAGACCGAACTCGGCGCCCGGGAAACGTGGTCGAGCAGCCTGAATGCCAACATACAGTTTCTCCTTGCCTGCCCCGTTCCCCTGGTGATGCTTTGGGGCCGGGAAGGCGTCATGGTCTACAACGACGCCTACGCGGTGTTCGCCGGCGGCCGGCACCCGTTCCTGCTGGGCAAGCCGGTTGAAGAGGGGTGGCCGGAGGTCGCGGCATTCAACCGTTATGTCGTGGACACGGTACTTGCGGGCGGAACCCTCTCGTACAAGGACAAGCCGCTCACGCTCCACCGGCACGGCCGGCCGGAAGAAGTCTGGATGGACCTCCACTACAGCCCGGTCGTGGATGACGACGGCGCTCCGGCCGGCGTGATCGCCAATGTCTTTGAAACCACCGAACGCGTGCTTGCGGAGCGCAAGCGGCTGCAGGCGGAGCTTGACCGGAGCAAGGCCGAGCAAGCCCTGTTCGCATTGAACCAGAACCTGGAAGAGCGCGTCGCCCAGGAGGTCAGGGCCCGGACCAGCGCGGAGGACCGCCTGCGCCAGGTGCAGAAGCTGGAGGCCGTCGGTGGCCTGACCGGTGGCGTCGCGCACGATTTCAACAACGTCCTGCAAGTGATTTCGTCGAACTTGCAGCTCCTGAACTTTGCCGTCGGCAATGACCCCCGACTCCAGGCCCGTATCCACGCCTCCAATGCGGCGGTGGCGCGCGGCGCCAAGCTCGCCCAGCAATTGCTGGCATTTGCGCGCAGGCAGCCGCTTAGCCCGACGGTGGCCAATCCGCGCAAGATGATCGATGCAATGTCGGACCTGCTGCGGCGCGCGGTGCCTGAGAGTATTCAACTGAACCTGAACGTCCCGCTTGATGTCTGGAACCTGTTCGTAGATCTCACGCAACTGGAAAGCGCGCTGTTGAACCTGGTCATCAACTCGCGCGACGCCTTGCGAGGCAACGGAGCGATCCACATCGAAGTGGCCAACCTGACCGTGCAGGATGGCAACCAGGAATCGGCCATCGAGCTTCCATCGGGAGACTACGTACGGTTTTCCGTGGTCGACGCGGGCACCGGTATGTCGGAAGAGGTCAAGGCGCGCGCCTTCGAGCCATTCTTCTCGACCAAGCCGGAAGGACATGGAACCGGCCTCGGGCTCAGCATGGTCTTCGGCTTCGTCAAGCAGAGCCAGGGCCATATCGATCTGCAGACGGCGGTCGGCCAGGGCACGACGGTTTCGCTTTACTTCCCGAGGACGCACAAGGACGAAGTGCCCGATCACGAGCGGCCGGTCCTGGGCAATGTCGCCAGCGAACTGACTGTCCTGGTGGTGGAAGACAATCCGGACGTGCGGCTGTCGGCCATCGACATGTTCGCGCAGCTCGGTCACAAGGTCTTGTCGGCCAAGGATGGCGACGCAGCGCTTGCCGTGTTGCAGCGGGGCGAAGGCGTGGACCTGCTCTTTACGGATGTGGTCATGCCCGGCACGGTCCGCAGCAGCGAACTGGCCCGGATCGTGAGCAATCCGCCTTACAAGGCCAAGGTCATTTTCGCCTCGGGCTATACGCGCGACGAGATCTTCCATGAAGGCCGGCTCGATGAGGGCGTCGTCCTGCTCAGCAAGCCTTATTCCATTGAGGATCTGGCGCGGACCCTGCGCAAGGTTTTCGAAGCGTAGATCGGCCGCGTTCGACGGCTTCGCATTGGCGGCTGTCTGGATTCGCTCGGCGCGCCCAGACAGTCGCTCGAACATGGCAATCCCTTGAAAGAGGGGGACGAGCCGCCTCCTTTGGAAAGGCATCGCCCGCGGCAGCCAACATGCCGTTTCGATTGATGTGCCGAGCCCAGCGCTTTCCCTTTCCCTTCCTTCCCCCATCCCTTCCCCGAAGAATTTTTTATCACGGCGCAGCAAAGATTTCATGTCGGTCCACCCCGACCTTCCAGATAGAGTGGTGCTCTGCAGCACAACAACAATCATGGTCCCCTGGGGAGGCGAGTATGTCTGTCCTATTGCTTGCGAACATCGTTCCCGACGCCACCGATGAAGAGATCGGCGCGTTCCTCGTGAAGTACGGCTTGCCCCAGTTCGACGGCATCGAATATCTCGAAGGCGACGGCACCCGGCCTTCAGCAAGGTTGACTTTCGATGCGCTCGATAGCGACGCCCTCGACAAGTTGAAAGGCCGTATCCACGGCATGTACTGGAAGGGACAACAGCTCAGCGCGCAGGTGCTGAGAGAGCGCTTTAGCTGAAGCATGCATTTTTTGGCGGGACAACACTCGGATCAAGGGGAATATCAATGAACGCGAAGGGACTGGTGGCCGCGGTGGCCTTGCTTGCCGCAACGACAACGGCGTGGGCACAACCCGAGACGCGCGTGGACGTTACGCACGCGCCGGGACAGGCCACGGCAATCGGTACGGCAAAGCTCACGGCGAAGATCGTCAAGATCGACGCGCCGACGCGGACAGTGTCGCTGAAAGGCAAGGACGGAAAAGTGGTAGACCTTGCCGTCGATCCGGAGGCCCGGAATTTCGAGCAGCTCGCGGTGGGGGATACCGTCGAGATCGAATACATGAAAGCGCTGACCCTGAGCCTCGAGAAGACCAAGGGGCCACTGTCGATCAGCGAGCGCAAGATCTCGGACAGGGCCGCGCCGGGTGCAAAGCCAGGGGGTCTGATCGGTCGCGAAGTGACCGCCACGGCCGATGTCGTCGCGGTCAACAAGGACGCAAGTACCGTGACGCTGAAGGGACCCAAGGGGCTTGTGGTCGACCTGGTGGTGGCGGATCCCGAACGCCTCAAGAACGTGAAGAAGGGCGATCGGGTCGAAGCCGTCTACAGTGAAGCGGTGGCGGTGTCGGTCAGTCCGGCCGCGGCCAACTAGCGCAGCGACGGATGATTGCTGATTCGCGTTTCTGACCGATTGATTTGCGGCGGTTCCCTTACGGAGGGGCAGCATGGACGCAGGAAAGAAGTTGGCTCACGCGCGTGAAGTGGGCGTGAAGACGGGTGTGGTGCTGCAAAAGCGCCTGAAGGTTGCACAAGAGGCATTCAGCCGTCGCACGCAGGAAGCCATGTCCGACGAGGCGGCGACGCCCGCTGGCTGGATCGCCGCTGCGGATCCGATGAACTGCTATGCGTACGCCGTGGACAGCATGCAGCGCGCCATCCTGTTCTGGGACACGATCCGGCAGCGCGGCAACAACTTTGTCGAGAACGCGGCCCAGGGCCTCAAGCCCGTGCTGCACTTTGCGTACGAAACCGTGCTGGACGGGCGCACCTTCGAGCGCCCGGTCAACTATGCGCTGCTGAAGATCACGCCGCCCGCGGGCGTAACCATCGACAACGGCCGCCGTCCTTACGTCATCATCGATCCGCGTGCCGGTCACGGCCCGGGCATCGGCGGCTTCAAGGATGACTCCCAGGTTGGCGTGGCGATGCGCGCAGGCCACCCGGTCTACTTCGTCATTTTCTTTCGCGACCCGGAGCCGGGGCAAACGCTGCTCGATGTGTGCGAAGCCGAACAGCAGTTCATCCGGAAAGTGCGCGCGCTGCATCCGGACAGCCCGAAGCCGGCGATCGTCGGCAATTGCCAGGGCGGCTGGGCGGCCATGATGCTCGCCGCCTCGGACCCGGACGACACCGGGCCCATCGTCATCAACGGCGCGCCGATGTCCTATTGGGGCGGCGCCTGGAGCGAGGGCGAAGGCGACAACCCGATGCGCTACTCGGGTGGACTGCTGGGCGGGACCTGGCTGTCGTCGCTGACGGCGGACCTGGGCAACGGCAAGTTCGACGGCGCGTGGCTGGTCCAGAATTTCGAGAACCTGAACCCGGCCAACAGCTTGTGGGACAAGTACTACAACCTGTACAAGAAGGCCGATACCGAGCCGCCGCGTTTCCTGGAGTTCGAGCACTGGTGGGGCGGCTACTACCTGATGAACCGCGAAGAGATCGAATGGATCACGCGTAACCTGTTCGTCGGCAACAAGCTGTGGAGCGGCGACGTCAAGGATGCCGGCGGCAAGGCGTTCGACCTGCGCGCGATCAAGGCCCCGATCGTGCTGTTTGCCTCGATGGGGGACAACATTACGCCGCCGCAGCAGGCCTTCAACTGGGTGGTGGATGTCTATGGCAGCACCGAGGAGATCAAGGCGCGCGGCCAGGTCATCGTCGGCATGATGCACCAGGACGTCGGCCACCTCGGCATCTTCGTTTCAGGCAAGGTCGCGCAGAAGGAGCACGCGCAGATCGTCTCCGTGCTGCAGAGTATCGAGCTGTTGCCGCCGGGCCTCTACGGCATGCTGATCCACGAGCGCAAGGCCGATGGCGGCGTGGAATACGAGGTCGAGTTCCGCGAACATTCGCTCGAAGAGATCGCGCAACGGCTCAACCGCTTCGAGCGCGCCGATGAGAAGCCGTTCGAGGCCGTCGCCGCGCTGTCCGAATTCAACCAGCGCGCCTATGAACTGTTTGCCCAGCCATTCGTGCAGGCCATGTCGAACGAGGCGTCGGCGCGGATGCTGCGCGAATTCCATCCGCTGCGGATGCAGAACTGGGCGTTTTCGGACCTGAATCCGTGGATGGCGTGGCTGGGTGCCGCTGCCAATGCGGTGAAGGCGAATCGGCAGGCGCTGGATGCCGACCATCCGCTGCGCAAGCGCGAGCAGGCCGGCGCGGACATGCTCAGCGCGGGCCTCGACGCCTACCGTGCCGTGCGCGATGCAGTGACGGAAGCCACGTTCTTCAACCTGTACGCCAACCTGCACTGGGCGATTCCACAGGACAAGGCGTCGCATGCCGGACCGCCCAAGGTGACCGAGCCACGGGAACTGCCGGAGGTGAAGGCCGCGCTGGCGTCGATCGAGCACGGTGGCTATGCGGAGGCCATCGCCCGTGTGGCCTGCCTGCTCAAGCAAAAGGACGAGCCGTTGCCGCTGTCGCGGCTCGAGTTGCGCAAGGAACTGGTGGCGGACTACGCGGAGTTGCTGCCGGAACTGCTGCCGGAGGCGTGGCGCAAAATTCGTGGCCAGCAGGAACTCATCACGTTGTACGCGCCGGAGCGCGCGCTGGAGACGCTGCCGGTCCTGCTGAGCGAACCCAATGATCGCCAGCGTTTGCAGACACTGGCCGGGAAGCTCAGGGATGACGAACGGCTGCTTGGCCGCACGCCGACGGCCGAGCAAGCCGCGATGCTCGAACGTATCCGTTCGGTCCTGTCGATCAAGCCTGATCGGCCGCGCCGACCGCTGGCGCGCGCGTCGTAGCTCCTTGTGCCGGCGCCTGGCCGGCAACCAACAGCCACCTGTTGATTCGAAGCAGGAGAAAATGCCATGCACGAGAAGTATCAGCGCCTGATTGACTACTGCAAGTCCCTTCCGCCCACGCCCACCGCGGTCGCGCATCCCTGCGACCGGAGTTCCCTGGAAGGCGCGGTCGAGGCGGCGCGGCTGGGCCTGATTGCACCTGTCCTGGTCGGGCCTCGCGATCGCATCGAAGAGACGGCCCGTGACAACGGCATCGATATCAGCGCGTATCCGATCGTCGATGCCGAGCACAGCCATGCCGCCGCGGCTGCCGCCGTGCGGCTGGTTCGCGAAGGCAAGGCCGAGGCGCTGATGAAGGGCAGCCTGCATACCGATGAACTGATGGGCGCCGTGGTCAAGGGCGACGGCGGCTTGCGCACGGCCCGGCGGATCAGCCACTGCTTCGTGATGGATGTGCCCGGCCACGACGACGCATTGATCATTACGGACGCCGCCGTCAACATCGCGCCAACGCTGGAGGAGAAGGCGGATATCCTCCAGAACGCCATCGACCTGGCGCATGCGCTCCAGCTCAAGGACGTGCGCGTGGCGATCCTCTCGGCGATGGAAACGGTCAACCCCAAGGTGCCGTCCACCGTGGAGGCCGCCGCGCTGTGCAAGATGGTCGACCGGCACCAGATCACCGGCGCGGTGGTCGACGGCCCGCTTGCGCTGGACAACGCCATCAACCTGGACGCCGCGCGCATCAAGAAGATCGACTCGCCTGTGGCGGGGCGTGCCAACGTGCTGCTGGTGCCGGACCTGGACGCCGGCAATATGCTCGCCAAGAGCCTGACCTTCCTGGCCGGCGCCGACGCCGCGGGCATCGTGCTGGGCGCGCGCGTGCCCATCATCCTGACCAGCCGCGCCGATGCGGTCATGACGCGCCTGGCGTCATGCGCGGTGGCGGCTCTGGTGGCCAAGGCGCGCCGGGATTCCGGCCAGGTACAGGGGTGACGACATGGCCGACGTGATCCTTGTCCTGAACGCGGGTTCATCGAGCCTGAAGTACTGCGCCTACGACGCACAGGGCGACGCACTCAGGCTGGTGCTGCGGGGCAGCCTCGACGGGCTTTACACGTCGCCGACCTTTCGTGCGGCGGATGCCTCGGGCACCGAAGTGGAGACCAGGAAGTGGGGCGACGGGACCGAGCTGGGACACGGTGGCGCCGTCACCTTTCTGGCCGATTTCCTGCGGGGCCACGGAGAGGGCCATGCGCTGGTTGGCGTCGGGCACCGCGTGGTGCATGGCGGCGTGCGCTTCGCGCAGCCGGCACGGGTGAACGAGGCACTTCTGGCCGAGCTGGATACGCTCTGCCCGCTGGCGCCCTTGCACCAGCCGCACAACCTCAAGCCGATCCGGATCCTCGCCGAACGGCGGCCGGAGCTGCCGCAGGTGGCCTGCTTCGACACCGCCTTCCACCGGGCGCAGCCGGAGATCGCCCAGGCTTTTGCGCTGCCGGCTTCGATGACCGAGCGCGGCATCCGTCGCTACGGTTTTCACGGGCTTTCCTACGAGTACATCGCCAGCGTCCTGCCGGGCATCGACGCCAGGGCCGCGGCCGGCCGCACCGTGGTGGCCCACCTCGGCAATGGCAGCAGCATGTGTGCGCTGGTGGCCGGCCGCAGCGTGGCCAGCACCATGGGGTTCACCGCGGTCGACGGCCTGCCGATGGGCACGCGCTGCGGCAGCCTCGATCCGGGCGTGATCCTGTACCTGATCAGCGAACTGGGCATGGGCGCGCAGGACATCGAGGATCTTATCTACCGCCAGTCCGGCCTGCTCGGCGTCTCCGGCATATCGAGCGATATGCGCGTGCTGCTCGCCAGCGACGATCCGCGCGCCCGCCTGGCGGTCGAGCTATACACCTACCGGATCGGGCGCGAGCTGGGCTCGCTGGCCGCGGCGGCGCAGGGCCTGGACGCGCTGGTTTTCACCGCGGGCATCGGGGAACATGCCCCGTTGATTCGCGAACGCGTGTGCCGTCAGGCAGCCTGGCTTGGCGTGACCGTTGATGCGGCGGCCAACGCCAATGCCGACGGCGCGACGCGCATCGGCACGGCATCCGGGCAGGTTGCGGTGTGGGTGATCCCGACCGATGAAGAACTGATGATCGCCCGGCATACCAGGTCATTGATCGATACCAAGGGGATGTAACATGACAGTCCAGATACCACAGCCGATCCTGGCCAACAAGAAGGCCCTGGTCTGCGGCATCGCGAACGAGCATTCGATCGCCTACGGCTGCGCCAAAGCCTTTCACGACCTGGGCGCCGAGGTCGCGATCACCTATGCCAATGAAAAGACCAGGCAGTATGTGGAGCCGGTGGCGCAAGAGCTTGAATCACCGATCTTCCTGCCGCTCGACGTTTCCAGCGAAGCCGAGATGGAAGCGCTGTTTGGGCAGATCGAAGACAAGTGGGGCAAGCTGGACATCCTGCTGCACTCGGTCGCCTGGGCGCCGAAGGACGATCTCCAGGGCGGACTCCTGAATTGTTCCGCCGAAGGGTTCGCCAAGGCGATGGACATTTCCTGCCACTCCTTCATCCGGATGGCACGGCTGGCCGCTCCGCTGATGCGCGACGGCGGCACGATGTTCACCATGAGCTACTACGGTGCCAACAAGGTCGTGCCCAACTACAACGTCATGGGGCCCGTGAAAGCCGCGCTCGAGGCGGCGTCACGCTACCTGGCCTACGAGCTGGGGCCGCAGGGCATACGGGTGCATGCGATATCGCCAGGACCGCTCAAGACGCGGGCCGCCTCGGGCCTGAAGGACTTTGACCTGATGCTCTCGGATGCTGCCCAGCGCGCGCCGTTGGGCGAGCTGGTCGACATCATGGATGTCGGGTTCACCTGCGCATTTCTTGCCACGCCCTATGCCCGCCGGCTGTCGGGCGAGACGCTGTATGTGGATGGCGGCGTGAATATCATGGGCTAGCTTCGGTCACGGCCGACGGTCAGGCTGACCCAGGCCTGGAAAGCGGCGCAAGCGTGGCCCGAATCGTCAATGATGGCGGGAAAGCCCCACGCCGGCTCGTCCCGCGCCGGCGTGACACGCAGTTGCTAGACTGGGTAATTATGCGAGAACTTCTTTTTCGCACCCTGCTGTACCGCTATTTCTTCTTTGACTGGCTGTACAAGGATGCCAGCAGAGGGAATCTGCTGGAACGCTCGGCCGCGTGGCGCTTCAACAAGATGCACGCGCACTGGCTGCTGACGTACATGCGGCGCTGGCTCTGGTGCGGGCTGATCTTCTTCGCCCTCGGCGGCGCGGTCGAGTTGATGCTGCGCGCGCCGGGCCTGTCGGCGATCTTCTATGTGCCCGGTGTGCTGATCGTGCCGGTCAATGTCGTCATCGGTGTGCTCTGGCTCGGACTGAAAACACTGCCCGGACCGGTGTGAGCCGTTCGCGCGGGCATGTCATCGATGTGACGCGCACTCGATAGCGCAAGACCCCTGGCACGAAATGTCAAGCTTGCCGCAGGCAATGCAAAGCATGCGCGCGGGCTACCGCCTACATTGAGCCTATAGCAAGCAAGCCGGCGTTCCCCACGTCCGACAACTCAGCCAGAAGCCTTTTCCGAGGACGGGCTGCCCCCACCGATTTACCGGAGAGACAGTCATGTCCGCAAGATTCTTGAGCCCAAGCTCGTTGACCACGTTCCGCGGCTATCTGCCCGGCATGATCATCAGCGCGGTGGTGACCGTCGCCGCCATGTCGCTGGCCGACCATTACCACGCACCGGTGATGCTGTTCGCGTTGCTGCTGGGCATGGCGCTGAACTTCCTGTCCAAGGAGCCGTCCAGCGCGTCGGGCATCGACTTCAGCGCCAAGCAGGTGCTTCGCCTGGGCGTGGCCCTGCTTGGGCTGCGCATCACGGCGTCGCAGGTTGCCGCGCTGGGGTGGCACTCCGTTGCCATGGTCGTGCTGGCGGTGGGCCTGACCATCCTGTGCGGCATCGTGCTGGCGCGGCTGATGGGGTTCCAGACCTTCTTCGGCCTGCTGACCGGCGGCGCCGTCGCCATCTGCGGCGCTTCGGCGGCGCTTGCGCTGGCCGCGGCCATGCCGCAGCATCCGCTGAAGGAGCGCGCCACGCTGTTCACGGTGATCTCGGTCAGCACGCTGTCCACGCTGGCGATGGTGCTGTACCCGATGATCGCGCAAGTGCTGGCGCTGCCTGCGCCGCAGGCCGGAGCCTTTATCGGTGGCACCATCCATGACGTGGCGCAGGTCGTGGGAGCCGGCTACAGCATCTCGCACGAAGCCGGCGATGCGGCCACGCTGATCAAGCTGATGCGCGTGGCCATGCTGCTGCCCGTGATCGCATTGGCCGCATGGCTGTCGCAACGTCATCAGCGCGCACAGGGCGAAGCCGGCACGGGTACGCGTCCGCCGCTGCTGCCGTGGTTTGCCGTGGCGTTCGCGGCGCTGGTGGCGATCAACAGCACTGGCTGGCTGCCCGCGTACCTGGTCAAGGCGGGACAGTTCGCCTCGCAGTGGTGCCTGGTCATGGCCATGGTCTCCATCGGCATGAAGACGCACCTCAAGGACATCCTGTCCGTGGGCTGGAAGCCGGTGGCGCTGATGGTGCTGGAGACGCTGTTCCTGGCGGTCCTGTTTTACGGCATGCTGGTCGTGATGCACTGATATCGCGGCACACGAGACGGCCCCTGCGAAAGCATTGTCAGAACCGATGCCGCAACCCGATCACCGCGCCGAACTGGCTTTCCCGCGCGCCGACCTGCTCGGTCGGCCCGGACAGCGCGGTCGCATACGGATTCAGTGACGGCCCGAAGCCCGTCAGTCCCATGGCCGGGGCGTTGCGGCTCCTGGCAAATCCCAGCACGGTATAGACGTCCGTGCGCTTGGAGTAGGCATAGGACCCGGTCAGCATGAAGCTGTACGGATCGCCGGAATTGCCGTGGGCATCGTTGTAGTAGGCCGCGCCGCCCAGTTGGATCCCGGGCGTGAGCTGGTACTGCAGGCCAAGCCAGTACAGGTTGCTGCGCAGCGCGATCGTGCTGAAGCTGTCATACGACCAGCGGTAGCCGGCCACTGCCCTGGCCGGCCCCAGCGCATAGGCTGCGCCGAGGCTGGCGCGGTTGGCCTGGCTGGTGTTGCCGACATCGGCATAGGCGCCGCTTTCCATCGCGACGAAGGCCTTCAGGCCAGTGCCGGGCTCCTTGCCGTCGTGCAGGCCCCAGCGTGTCGCAGAAAGATTCGCCGAGTATTCACGCATGACATAGCGGCCGCCCGTGCCAGTGGCGGGCACGCTGGATACGTGCTCCACGCTGGTATCGAGAATGCCGTACGGTGTGGTACTGGCTTGTGCAAGCGCGGCGGCAGGCAGCACCGACAGTGCGGCCAGGCAGGCTAGGCGGATCTTCATGTTCGGGCCCCCTCGTCATGTGGATCGCTCGCATCCCCGCAACGGCGGGGGTGCCTGGTGACCACGATCGGGTCACAGGTGCTATGACGCAGGGGTTCGTCCGTTATGACCGTCTGTTTTCGCACATGCCATGCGCGCGGCGACGTGCGCATGCCGGATCGGTCACGCGGCCATCGCGCGGCCGCCCAAGGCACTCAGCCCAGGCAGCCCATGCCGAACTGCAGCGCACGCAAGGCGTCCGCGTGTTCGCGGTAGCGGTCGGCGTAGCTCCAGTATTCGGTGGTCTGCATGGCGCGCTCGGTCGCGCGCACGCGGTAGTCGATGGCCAGGCACTGGTTCCAGAATGCGTTCTGGGCACGCAGGTCCATTTCCTCGTCGGCCCGGTCCTGGGCGGCCGACTGCATGCGCAGGGCCGACATCGCGCGGTCGGCCTTCTGGTTCTTCGCGGCGCCGGGGACCGTCATCACGTGGGAGCGCATGGTGCCCGTGACGTTGCGGTAGCCCGCCGGGCAGGACGCCGACGTGTAGAGCGTTTCGTTCCCGTTCTGGCATTTGGTGACGGCCTGGGCCAGCCCGCTGGCCGTTAGCAGCACCATCATGACGGCAAGTTGTCTGGACATGGCCGCGCCCTCCCGCTGACACCGATGGAATCAATGTAGGCACGGATCGGTCCGGTCGCCAGCAGTTGTCCGCGCGTTGCGGTGGGCGGCATGCCGCAGGTGCGCTGCGGGGCATGCCAGCGGGAGAAGCGCAGGTCAGCCAGGCGTGCTGGTTGCGCCCGGTGCCGGGGATGCCGGGGCAGTGGGGGGCTGCGTCGGCAAAGCCGGCGGTGCCGGCGCAGTGCCGGCCGTGGCGTCGGCCGGTTCCGCGGGGGCCGGCTCCGGCGTGATGACGACTTCGCCTCGGTCGAGCGCCATGCCGGCGGTCGCGTCGGAAGCGTCGGCGGTGGTGGCGGCTTGCGCCGGCGGTTGCGGCGTGACATCCGCTTCCGGCGACGGCAACGCCGGGCGGCGTGGTGCAGGCCGGCTGCCTGGTGCTTCCGCCGGGCCCTTGCCGCCGAACAGCCGCGTGAACCAACCGCGTACCTGCGTGGCCAGCGCGCTGAAGACGCTGGATTCCTCGGGCTCGGCAAAGCGCGCGCGGCCATCGATGATGCGGGCCCGCAGCGAGTGCTGGTAGAAGTCCCCGACGATCGGCAGCGCGCTGTGGGCGCCCTGTCCCCAGTAGTCGCTGCGCAGCGTGACGCGGCTGTCGTTGAAGCCGACCCACGCGCCCGCGACCAGCTCGGGGTGCATCAGGATGAACCAGCCGTCGGCGTTGTCCTGCGTGGTGCCGGTCTTGCCGGCCACGTCGGCGCGGATGCCGAAGCGCGAGCGGATGCTGGCGCCGGTGCCGCGGTCGATCACGTCGCGCATCACGTCGAGCAGGGTCTGCGTGGTGTCGGCTGGCAGGGCGCGCTCGGCGCGCGCGGGCTGGAATTCCTGCAGGACCTTGCCGTCGCGGTCTTCGATGCGGGTCACCATCGTCGGCGCGATATAGTCGCCCGCGTTGGCGATGGTGGCATAGGACGCCACCATTTCCCGCAGGGTCACCGGGCTCGTGCCCAGCGCCAGCGACGGGACCAGGTCGAGCTTGCTGTCGCGCACGCCCATGGCGCGCGCGAGCCGCGCGACGCGCGCTGGCCCAACTTCCTGCATGAGCTGGGCCGTGATGGTGTTGCGCGAATAGACCAGGCCGTCGCGCAGCGTCATGGCGCGGCCGCTCGGGCGGCCTTCGTCGGTCGGGCGCCAGACTTCGCCGCCGGCGAGCTGGATTTCGACGGGCTGGTCCACCAGCGTGTCGTCGGGCGTCTTGCCCTGCTCGAATGCGGCGCCATAGACAAAGGGCTTGAACGTGGAGCCCGGCTGGCGGCGCGCGCTCTGCACGTGGTCGAACGCGTCCTGGGTGTAGTCGCGGCTGCCGACCCAGGCGCGGATCTGTCCGGTGCGCGGATCGATGGCGATAAAGCCCGCCTGGATGCGCGTCTTTTGCTGGCGCAGCGCCTGCATGAACGAAGTGTTGGCCAGCAGGTGCTTGAGCGCCTCGTCGGCCGGCGTGCCGGCGGCCACGGCGCTGCGGTATTCGGGCGTTTCCCGGACAAAGGCCTGCACCAGGTCCTTGCTGGCCGCCCAGCCGGCACGCGGCGCCCACGCCGCATTCGCGATCGACTGCAGCCGGTTGCCCTGCGCCGTGACGGCTTGCGTGGCCATCGCCTGCAGGCGCGCGTCGATGGTGGTGTGCACGACCAGGCCATCTGCATAGATGTCATAGCCGTTGCGGTCGGCCCAGCCGATCAGCCACTTGCGCAATTGCAGGGCAAAGTGCGGCGCCGGGCCCGGCGGTTCGGTCTGGCGCTCGAAGTCGATGCGCAACGGCCGCTTCTTCAGCTGCTCGAAGCGCGCGGCGTCGAGCCGGCCGCGCTTGACCATCTGCGCCAGGACCGTGTTGCGCCGGTCGAGCGCGCGTTCGGGGTTCAGCACCGGGTTGTAGTAGCTGTTGCCCTTGAGCATGCCGATCAGCGTGGCGCTTTGCAGCACGTCGAGCGAGCGGGCCGACTTGTCGAAGTAGGTGCGCGCGGCCATTTCGATGCCGTACGCGTTGTACAGGAACGGTACCGTGTTCAGGTAGGTCTCGAGGATCTGTTCCTTGGTGTACAGGGCCTCGATCTTGAACGCGGTGATCGCCTCCTTGAGCTTGCGCGTCATGGTCGGCGCGCGGCCGATCTCGTCGGGGTACAGGTTGCGCGCGAGCTGCTGGGTGATGGTGGAACCGCCCTGGCGGTCGCCGGAGAAGGTGTGCAGCGCGGCCGAGGCCGTGCGCCGCCAGTCCAGGCCATGATGCTGGTAGAAGCGGTGGTCTTCCGTTGCGATCAAGGCATCGATCACCGTCGGCGAGATCTCCGACAGCTTCACCCAGTCGCGGTTGGCCCACTTGAACACGGCCAGTTCCTTGCCGTCGGCGGACAGCACCTGCGCCGGGCGCTCGAAGCGGGCCTTGCGGATGTCGCTGATGCCCGGCGTGAACGGAATCAGAACCAGCACATAGAGCAGGAACGCCGCCGGCACGGCCGCCACGGCAAGCAGGGCCTGTCTGCGCGTCGGGCGCCGCATGGCGGGCAAGGACTTGAGGCGCTGAACCGGTTGCCAGTTCGCCCAGGCCTGGGTTAGCGGCGGGACGAGCAGGGACTTGATCTTGTCCAGCCTCATGAAGCAACCACGATCATCACAAGGCGGGGGCACAGGACAGAGCAGGGCACTCGGGAATACCGGTCTTCGAAAAGACTGAATCCTACCAAAACGTCCCGGATTGTATCGAGGTGTCTGAAAGAAAGGGATGTTTGAGACACTTTAAAGCCATGCGTCGTGGCCATTGCGTCATAATTACCGCTTCACGCCGGCGTTTCAGCTGACCGGCGCGGCGTACTACACCGACACGCACAACAGCGACGCGGACCCGTGGATGCCCGTGATGTCGGCCGACTACTCGCTGTCCAAGCGCACCGATGTCTACCTGAACGTCGGCTTCGCGAAGAACAAGTCGGGCTCGTCGCTGGGCCTGAACGGCACCGGCACCGTGGTGCCGGGCGAGAACCAGACCGGCGCCACCGTCGGCCTGCGTCACCGCTTCTAAGACGTGCCGCCCGTCCGGCATGGCCGGACGGGCCTCGATCATATCGGCACGTGCGCTGCGCGCAGATGCCTTGGGCCGGATGCCATCCGGCCGCTTTTTCCGCACCGTTCGTCACGGCGCTTTGTACATCGTCAAGCCGCCTGCTTCAACGTGGCCAGGGCGCGGCGGCCCGCGGCAAGTTGCCGTGCGACTTCGGCGACGCGCGCGCCCAGGTGTTCGGCGGTGCGCAGGTCTGCCAGCGGCGGCACCACGTCGGCGCTTTCATCGGCGTTGGACTGTGCCGCGGCGCCCAGGAAGAAGCCGTGGCGGTTCAGTGAATCCTCGGTCGACTTGGAGTTGTTGTGGCCCGGAGGCAGACCCAGGTTCACCCAATGCATGCCGTGCTGGGCTGCAAAGATGGAGATCTGCTGCAGCGTGGCGAGCTTGTCGCCCGAGCGCGATGCCGAGTTGGTAAAGCCCGCTGCCACCTTGTTCGCCCACTTGCCGCCCTTGGCGAAGACGTTGCGCGAGGTCGCGTCCATAAAGCCCTTGAACTGGGCGGAGGCGCTGCCCATGTACGTCGGCGCGCCGAAGATGATGCCGTCGACCTCTTCCAGCGTGTCCCAGTGCTGGTCGATTTCATCGACGCTGATCAACAGGCTTTCCACGCCATCCACGCTGGCGGCGCCGCGCGCGACGGCCTGGGCCTGCCTGGCAGTGTGGCCGTAGCCGCTGTGGTAGACGATGGCGACGCGGGTTTGGTGGGTGTTCATGGTGTCTTGCCTCACTGAATAAACAAATGGATTGAATTTGATTCGCTGCGGCGACTGGCTTTGTTTGCTGCCGTTGAGGGAAGTCTAGGCGGGTGGGGGAAATCCACGGTGGACCTGATGCAAATAAGTAATTGAATTTTTTTGATGAAACGGCCCCGGGCCGGGATGGGATGTTCCGCTCACTCCCCGCATGGCAAATCCGGCGCAGACCATCTAAAGTTATCCCGCATCCACCTAAATCCGGCGCCGGATGAATTCCACGACCGCGCCAGTCCCGCAACCGCTCTCCAACGATGACAACAGGCGGCAAGCAGATCCTGGCATTCCGGCAACTCGTGGCGCGGCATACAGCGGTGTCTGTGTATTGCGTACTGGCCGGCATGGCGGCGACCGGCAAGGCGATGGCCAGCGAGCCGGAGGCGTCGCTGCCGGACGTGGTGGTCAGCGCATCGCGCAGCGAACAGCGCCGGTTCGATGCGCCTGCCGCAGTGGACAACGTGCCGGTGGATCCGCTGCGCGCGACCTCGCCGCTGGTGAACTTGTCCGAGGTGCTGACCGGCGTGCCGGGTGTCGCAGTACGCGATCGCCAGAACTATTCGCAGGACCTGCAACTCTCCGTGCGAGGCTTTGGCACGCGCTCGACCTTTGGTGTGCGCGGCGTGCGGCTATACGTCGACGGCATTCCCGCCACCATGCCCGACGGGCAGGGCCAGGCCTCCACCGCCGACCTTGCCAATGCCAGCCGCGTGGAGGTCTTGCGCGGCCCGTTCGCACAGATGTACGGCAATGCCTCGGGCGGCGTGGTGCAGGTATTCACGCCGGATCCGCCCAAGGACGGTTTCACCGGCCGTGCATCGACCGGATTCGGCTCCGACGGCCAGTGGCAGGCCGGCGTGTCGCTTGGCGGCGGCAACGACAAGCTGGGCGGCACGCTGGACGCCTGGACTTTCCAGACCGATGGCTACCGCGACCACAGTGCCGCGCGACGCTACCAGCTCAATGCCAAGGTCGTGGCCCAGCCGACCGATGCCACGCGCGTGACCGGCCAGTTCAACTACTTCAACCAGCCGCTGGCGCAAGACCCGCTGGGCCTGACGCGTGCCCAGGCCGACGCCAACCCGCGCCAGGCCGTTGCGGCCGCCACGCAGTTCGATACCGGCAAGACCGTCGAACAGACGCAGGCCGGCGTGGTGGTGGACCACAAGCTGACCGAGGCCGACAGCCTGCAGGGCCGTCTCTATGTCGGCACGCGCCAGCTCAACCAGCGGCTCGGCATGAGCGGCATTGCCGCGACGTCGTCCGGGGGCATCGTCGACCTTGACCGGACCTACGGCGGCGGCGCGCTGTCATGGACGCGCCGTACCACCGCCGGCGGCCTGCCCTTGCAATGGACCGCGGGTGTGGAAGCCAATGGCATGCGCGACGGCCGCACCGGCTTCGTCAATAACAACGGCGCCCAGGGCGCGCTGCGCCGCGACGAGACCGACACAGCCACCGATCTTGGCGCTTTCGCGCAGTTCGACTGGAGCTTCCATCCGTCCTGGGAACTCGTGGGCGGCGTGCGGGCCAGCCGCGTGAAGCTCGGCATCGACGATCACTACATCACCACCGCGAGCCCCGACGACAGCGGCACGACCACGTACAACAACGTCAGCCCGGTGGTCGGCATGGTCTGGCATGCGGCGGACACGCTCAACGTCTACGCCAACCTCGGCCGCGGGTTTGAATCGCCGACGCTGACCGAGGTCGCCTACGGCCCGGGCGGCGTCGGCAGCAACCTGGGCCTGCAGGCGTCCACCAGTCGCCAGGGCGAGATCGGCGTCAAATGGCAGCAGCAGCGCCAGCGGCTGGAGGCGGCGCTATTCGATGCCGACAGCCATGACGAAGTGGTGCCCTTGTCGAACAACGCCGGACGCACCGTCTACCAGAACGTCAATGGCGTACACCGCCGCGGCATGGAGCTGGCCTGGCGAGGCGGCTTCGGCGCGCAGGTCGGCGCATCGGCTGACGGCAAGGCCGGCAGCCAGTTCGAGGCCGGCCTGGCCTACACCTACCTGTCCGCCTATTTCGGCGAATCGTTTCTCAACGCGCAGGGGCAGACCGTCAAAGCCGGCAATCGCCTGCCCGGCACGGCGCGCCACAGCCTGAACCTGGATGTTGCCTGGCGGCCGCTGCCGCCGCTCGTGCTCGGTGCGGAAATGCACGTCGACAGCCTGATCTATGCGGATGACCTCAACACCCAGGCCGCGCCCGGCTATGCCACCTTCAACCTGCGCGCCGGCTACGAATTCCGCCTCGGCAAGACGCGGCTGTTTGCGTTCGGCCGCATCGACAACATCACCGACCGCAGGTACATCGGCTCGGTCATCGTCAACGAAGCCAATGGCCGGTATTTCGAGCCGGCGCCGGGCCGGCGCTACTTCGTCGGACTGCGCGCGGCGATGTAAAACAAGGCAGGTTTGCCACGCCGCCCCCTGGCCGGCCTGATGTTGCGGCTTTGGCCGGCTCCGCGGCCAGCACCGGAGTACACAGCCATGACCACGCCCATGCCTGACGACCGCACCCGCCGCATCATGCTGTGGGTGGTGGCGGTCGGCTTCTTCATGCAGACGCTGGATTCCACCATCGTCAACACCGCACTGCCGTCCATGGCGCGCAGCCTTGGCGAAAGTCCGCTGCGCATGCAGTCGGTCGTGATTGCGTACTCGCTCACCATGGCCGTGATCATCCCGGCGTCGGGCTGGCTGGCGGACCGCTTCGGCACGCGCACCATCTTCCAGGCCGCGATCGGGCTGTTCGTGCTTGGCTCGCTGCTGTGCGCTTATGCGGGCACGCTGCAGTTCCTGGTCGCGGCGCGCGTGGTGCAGGGCTTGGGCGGCGCCATGCTGCTGCCGGTGGGCCGGCTCTCGGTGCTGCGGACCTTTCCGCGCGACCAGTACCTGCAGGCGCTCAGCTTCGTCGCGATCCCGGGCATGATCGGCCCGCTGATCGGCCCGACGCTGGGCGGCTGGCTGACGCAGGCGTTGTCGTGGCACTGGATCTTCCTGATCAACGTGCCGGTCGGCATTCTCGGTGCGCTGGCGACGGTGCGCTACATGCCGAATGTTCGACAGGCCGGCATTGGCCGCTTTGATGTCGCGGGCTACCTGCTGCTGGCCGTTGCCATGCTGGCGCTGTCGTTCTCGCTGGACGGGCTGGCGGAGCTGGGCTTCCAGCATGCGACCGTGCTGATGCTGCTGATCGCCAGCATGGCCGCGCTGACGGCCTATGTGCTGCACGCCGGCCGCCGCCCGCAGCCGCTCTTCACGCTGCGGCTGTTCCGCATCCACAGCTTCAGCGTGGGGTTGCTGGGCAATCTGTTTGCGCGCATCGGCAACGGCTCGATGCCGTTCCTGATCCCGCTGACCTTGCAGATAAGCCTGGGTTACTCGCCGTTCAACGCTGGCCTGATGATGCTGCCTATCACTGCGGCCGGCATGGCATCCAAGCGGCTGGCCACGCGTCTGATCGAGCGGCACGGCTATCGCCGCGTGCTGGTCACCAACACGTTTGCCGTCGGCGTCGTCATGGCCGCGTTCGCGCTGATCACGCCGCAGCGTCCGCTGTGGATGGTCATCCCGCTACTGGCGCTGTTCGGCATGGTCAATTCGATCCAGTTCACCGCGATGAACACCGTCACGCTCAAGGACCTGAGCGGGACCAATGCCAGCAGCGGCAACAGCATGCTGTCGATGGTGCAGATGCTGTCGATGAGCCTGGCCGTCACGTCGGCGGGGGCGCTGCTGACGACGTTCGAAACGGGATTTGGCAATGGGCCGTCGGGAGTATTGCCGGCGTTTCATGCCACGTTTATCTGCATGGGGTTGATTACGTGTGCGTCGGCGTGGATTTTCATGCAGTTGTCACCGCATGAGGCCAGGGCGGTGGCGCATCGGACGGAGAGGGCGGAGGGGTAGGGCTGCTTCATCCGAATCCAGGCCGCAGGACGCGGACGTCCTGTGGCCAACGTACCGGATCTCAGTCCGACTGGTACTTCGGCGAGCGCGGCCCATACAGGATGCCGCCAGGTTGCCCGGCGGACAGCAGGCGGTAGCTCGTAGTCGCCGCGACCTTGTAGCTCGCATCAAGCGAGTGGTTGACCGCTTGCGTGATTGCCGCACTGACCAGCATGCCAATCAGTCCGCCCCCACTGCTGGAGCTGTCGGTTGCGGCCGAGGCCGTGCCGCTCCACAGCACATCGCCCGTCTTCAGGTCCACCAGCTTTGCACTGGCGGCCACGCGGGTGACGCTGCTGAAGACCTGGTACTTCGAACCGTACTCGGCCACGGTCACGTACAACGCGGCGTCTGCGCCAAAGATCTGGCGCAGCTTGGCGACCGGCGTGGCATGGATATCGCCGGGAACCGTCAGGCCGTTCTGGCGGAAGGTCTCGTCAACCAGCGCCACCGGCAGCACGTAGTAGCCGGATTCCGCCAGCGGCGCGGTGGCCTGCGCAAGCATGCCGTAGGTCGCCTTGATATCGGGCGACTCGTTCAGCGGCGGCAATACCAGGATGGAGCGCGGCCGGCTCGCCTTGAACGCGGCATAGTCCACCTGCTTGTTCGGCACGGCGCAACCAGCGAACAGCATGACGACGCCCAGGCTCGCGACATAGCTCAGAAGTCGGCGCATCATTTGCTGCTCCCTGCGGTGGTGCCGGGCCCGGCGTCCACGGCGGTGCTGACCTTGGTGTCGGTCCGGGTAACGGTCTTGACGTTCCTGAGCAGGAAGTCCATATACGGCGTGGCTTCGGGGAAGAGCGTTTTCTCGGTCTGGAATTCCTTGACCATCTGGTCGCCCTTGCCGATGTTCAGGTAGAGCATGCCAAGCTGGGCATGGTACCCCGGCGGCACCGCGCCGCCCTTTGCCTTGATCTTCTGCAGGCCCTCTTCGAGCGCGGCGACCTGCGCCTCCTTCGATTCGCCCTTGAAGTATTCGTAGACCTGGACCTGATAGCCTTCCCATTGATACATGGGCTGTGGGCCCGCGCAGCCGGCTAGCAGGAGGCTGCCCGCCGCCGACAAGAACGCTGCGCTACGCAGCGTGACCGTGTTGATCATCATTGTTCTCGTAGTCTTGCTGACAGCCGGTTACTGGGCCGGCTTCCAGGCGCCGCTGTCGATGGCGGCCACCATGTTGTTGATCGCCTCGCGCATGGCGAGGTCCATCACCTTGCCGTTGAGCGTCGAGTCATAGCTGGCCGTGCCGCCGAAGCCGATCACTTCGCGATTCGACAGCTTGTATTCGCCGGCGCCCTGCGTCGAGTACACGACCTCGGAGGTGCTGATGTTGATGACGTTCAGGTTGACCTTGGCATAAGCCACTTGCTCCCGGCCCCGGCCGAGAATGCCGAACAGCTGCACATCGCCGACTTCCTTGCGGCCGAACTCCGTGATGTCGCCGGTCACCACGTAGTCGGCGCCCTTCAGGCGTTGCGCCTGGTTCTTGATCGACGCCTCGCGCTTGATCTCGTCGAGGTTCTCACGCTCCAGCACGTTGAAGCGGTTGGTTTGCTGGAGGTGGGTGACCAGGCTGGTCTTGGCCTGGCCGCTCAGGCGGTCAATGCCGTCCGAGAAGACGCCGCGCATGTAGTTCGAGCGATTGTCGAACTTGCCCACGGCAATCGGCGTGCGCACGCCGTTGTACGGCCGGCTGGCGCTTTCGACCTTCTGCACGGGCAGCGCCGTGGAGGATTCCGTGGCGCAGCCGCCGAGCATGGCCAGCAGGCCGGCTGCGGTCGCCAGGGATACTGCAGTCAGTTTCTTCATGTGATTTCCTTCGATCAGTCAATGCCAGATGCCCCAGGCTTCAACAGAAGCGACGGAGCCAGGCAGCACTCTAAGCCAAATCGCACGCAGAGATTCGGCAGATGTGCGGTCAAATCGTCGGATTCTTCGAAGGACAGCGGGCCATGATCGCGTGGATCAGCGCCTGATTCGAAGCGGTCGGGAAGGGGCATTGACTGCCTCGGACTTCGGGAAACGAGGTCCGAGGCGTTGATGGCGACGCAATCCTGTTTATCCGACCTTGAACTCTATGGCGGGGTGCCGGTGCAACGCGCACGCCGGACGTCGGATATCACGGTTGTTCACAATGCGTTGGGGAATCGCAACAGAGGCGGGCGGAGAGCGGCGAGGCCGCTCTCCCGGGAAATCATGCCGCCTCCGCCACCCGAACCTCCACCAGCAGCTTCTTCAACTCCGGCACGCAAGAGCCGCAGTTGCCGCCGGCCTTGACGCATGCCGTGATCTCGGCCGGGGTGGTCAGGCCAAGCTCGCGGACCGCGTTGCAGATTGTATTGCGGCCCACGCCGAAGCACGAGCACACCGTCGGGCCCGCGTCGGCGCCTTTTTGCATCGGCTGCCCCATCAGCAGGCCGATGCGGTCCGCGTCTTCCAGCCGCTCGCGGCCGAACAGCTCCGCCAGCCAGGAGCGCGAGGGCAGGTCGGGGCGCGTGGCAATGTAGACGCACGCCTCCAGCCGGTCGTTGACGACATGGCCCGCGTGATAGGTGCCGGCGCTGCGGTCCTCATACTCAAGCCAGTCCGCGTCCGCGTCGGTCACGCCGAGCAGGCTGCGTGCCCAGGCGGCACGATCGGCAATGGCTTCGCGCCCGGCGAATTCGTAGCGCTGGAAGCGTTGTCCCTGCACGCGCGTCCAGTACGTGAGGGTATCCGCGGGCAATTCCTTGCGGCTCAGCACGAAGCCGTGCCAGTTGACGCCGAACGGCTCCACGCACACCGGCGTGTGCTTGAACTCGGGTTCGCCGGACACCGGGTCGACCACCGGGTTGACGAGCGCGCCGACGCGCGCGTCGGAGCTGAACTGTCCGTTCCAGTGGATCGGCACGAACACGCTGCCGCGCGGAATGCCGCCGCCATGCCGCACGCGCGCCACCATCGCGCCCCAACGCGTGGAAACGCGCGCGAGCTTGCCTTCGCCCACGCCGCATAACAGCGCGTCCTGCGGATGCATGTCGACGAAGGGCTCTGGCAGGTGGTCCGCAAGGCGGGCCGACTTGCCGGTGCGCGTCATGGTGTGCCATTGGTCGCGTACGCGGCCGGTGTTGAGGATCAGCGGATAGTCGTCGTCCGGCGCGTGTGCCGGCGCACGCGTCGGCGTGGCGACGAAGCGCGCCAGTCCGTCGGCATGGGCATAGCGGCCGTTTTCGAACAGCCGGTGCGTCCCGGCCGACGAACCTGCGACCACCGGCCACTGCACGGGTTCGAAATTGTCATAGCTGTCCTTGTCCATGCCGGCCATGCCGCCGATATCGAATGCCCGCGGAGCCTCGTCATTGCGCCAGGCGCTCAGGCGGGCATGCTCGTCGAAAATCTCATGCTGGCCTGCATAGTCGAAGCCTGCATAGCCCATGCGACCGGCCACGTCGCACAGGATGCGCCAGTCCGCGCGAGCTTCTCCGGGCGCTGCCAGAAAGGCACGCTGGCGCGAGATGCGGCGCTCCGAGTTGGTGACGGTGCCATCCTTCTCGCCCCAGCCCAGCGCCGGCAGCAGCACGTGCGCGGCGTCATTGGTATCGGTGCGCTCGATGATGTCGGAACTGACCACCAGTTCGCATTTGGCCAGCGCGCGGCGGACCTGATCGGCATCGGGCAGGCTGACCACGGGATTGGTGGCGATCACCCATACGGCCTTGACCTGGCCCTGCTCGATCGCATTGAACAGTTCGACGGCCTTGAGGCCCACGCGGTCGGCCATGACCGGCGCTTGCCACAGGTCCTGCACGATGTCCCGGTGCAGCGGGTTGGCCAGCTCCATATGCGCGGCCAGCATATTGGCCAGGCCGCCGACTTCGCGGCCGCCCATCGCGTTCGGCTGCCCCGTCAGCGAGAACGGGCCCATGCCGGCGCGGCCGATGCGGCCGGTCAGCAGGTGGCAGTTGATGATGCTGTTGACCTTGTCGGTGCCGGCGGACGACTGGTTGACGCCTTGCGAGAAGGCCGTCACGACCTTCTCGGTCTCGCCGAATAGGCGATAGAAGGCCAGCAGGTCGTCGACGTCGAGCTTGCAGGCGCGCGCGACGGCCTTCGGGTCGCTGCAATCGACGGTTGCCTGCAGCGCAGCATCGAGCCCCGACGTGCTGGCGCCGATGAAGGCGGTGTTGGCGTGGCCTTCGCGCTCCAGGTAGCTCAGCAAGCCATTGAAGAGCCAGACGTCCGTGCCCGGACGCACCGCCAGGTGCAGGTCGGCCAACTCACAGGTGGCCGTGCGGCGCGGGTCGATGGCGACGATCTTCATCTGCGGCCGCTCTTCCTTGGCCTTCACCAGGCGCTGGAACACGATCGGATGGCACCAGGCCGTGTTGGACCCCACCAGCACGACGAGATCCGCGAGTTCCAGGTCTTCGTAGTTGCCGGGCACCAGGTCTTCACCGAAGGCGCGCTTGTGGCCGGCCACCGCCGACGACATGCACAGGCGCGAATTGGTGTCGATATTGGCGGTACCGATGAAGCCCTTCATGAGCTTGTTCGCGATGTAGTAGTCCTCGGTCAGCAACTGGCCGGATACATAGAGCGCGACGGCATCGGGGCCGTGCTCGCGGACAATGCGCGAGAACCCTTGCGCTACGGTGTCGAGCGCGACGTCCCACGATACCTGTTCGAGCGCGCCGTCCGCGCTGCGCACCTTCGGATGCAACAGGCGCCCTTGCAGATCCACGGTCTCGCCCAGGGCCGAGCCCTTGACGCACAGCCGGCCACGATTGGATGGATGGTCCACATCGCCGGCAATCTCGACCTGTCCGTCGGCGCGCACCGTGGCGCGCACGCCGCAGCCGACGCCGCAGTAGGGGCAAGTGGTGGCGGTGGTGGTGGTCGGGGTGGCCGATACCACCGGGATGTCGGACAGATTCACGCTTTCTCCGTGGGGGCGATGTCGTTGTCAGCGGGTTCGCCGGGCTTCAGGCGGCAAGCGCCTCGCACTGGGCCTTGCCGAACAGCAGGCGCTGGCGCAGCGCTGCGACCGGCGCGCGCTGCTGGATCAGGTCGAAGTACCAGGGCCCGTCCTGCACGTCGCCGTACAGCACCGCGCCGATCAGGCGGCCGTCCTGCAGCACCAGCCGCTTGTAGACGCCGCGCCGCGCGTCGCGCAGAACCAGGTCTTCGCTGCCTTCGCCGCCGATGAAGTCGCCGGCCGAATACAGGTCCACGCCGGTCACCTTGAGCTTGGTCGCCGTGGACTGCTGGATATAGCGGCGATGCCCTGAGCCAGCCAGATGCGCGGCACACACGCGCGCCTGGTCCCAGATCGGCGCAACCAGGCCGAAGGTGGCCTGGCGATGCTGCACGCATTCGCCCACGGCGTAGATGCGCGGGTCATAGGTCTGCAACGTGTCATCGACGACGATGGCACGTTCGCAGTGCAGCCCGGCACCGGCCGCAAGCTCGATGTTCGGGCGCACGCCGGCCGTCATCACCACCAGGTCGGCCGGGATCTCGCTGCCGTCCTTGAAGCGCACGCCGGTCACGCGCGTGTCGCCGAGGATCTCGCCGGTCTGCGCGCCCAGCATGAAGCGCAGGCCCTTGCGTTCCAGCGCGCCCTTGAGCAGGGTGGCCGCGGGTTTGTCCAGCTGGCGCTCCATCAGGCTGTCGCACAGGTGCACCACGGTCACGTCCATGCCCTGGCGCAGCAGCCCGTTGGCCGCTTCCAGCCCCAGCAGGCCGCCGCCGATCACCACCGCATGGCGATGGTTGCGCGCGGCATGCAGCATGGTCTCGACATCCTGGATATCGCGAAACGCGATCACGCCATCAAGCTGGTGACCCGGCACCGGCAGGATGAAAGGCTTGGAGCCGGTGGCCAGCAGCAAGCGGTCATAGTGCACCTCGCGTCCCGACTGCGCGCGCACGGTGCGGCGCGGGCGGTCGATGGCCACCACCGGATCGCCGGCGAGCAGTTCGATGCCGTTCTGCGCGTACCACTCGCGCGTATTGAGCATGATGTCGTCGACGGTCTTTTCTCCCGCCAGCACCGGCGACAGCAGGATACGGTTGTAGTTGCCGTGCGGCTCGGCGCCGAAGACCGTGATGTCATACAGGTCGGGCGCCAGCTTTAGCAGTTCCTCGACCGTGCGCATGCCGGCCATGCCGTTGCCGACGACGACCAGCCGTGGCCGGGGCTGCGAGGGGGCGGATGGCGTCATGCGCGAGGTCTCCGTCAAAAAAAGGGATTTGTCAGGCTGCGAGTTCTTCCTCGACTTCGCGCGTGGCTAGATCGGCGGCTACCCAGACCTTGCCGTCATAGACGCGGGCCGGGTAGGCGTTGACCGAGTGCTGCGGCGCCTCCAGGCATTCGCCGGTGCGCAGGTCGAAGTGCTGCTTGTAGATCGGCGATGCCACCACCAGGCGCTCGCCCAGGTTGCCGACCAGGCCGCGCGACAGCACGGCTGCCTGCGAATTCGGATCGAAGTTCCCGATGGCGTAGACCTCTTCGCCGCGGCCGATGCGGAACACCGCGACCTGCTGCTCGTCGACCAGCGCGCAGACACCAGTATTGGGTACGATATCGCGCAAGGTGCAGATCGCGGTCCAGGTTTCGGGATAGTGGGAATGGCTCATCACGTTCTCCTTGAGTTCGGCTGCATTCAGGCTGCTTTTGCGGGCACGGCCACCACGGGAATGTGGCTCAGGCGGGAACGTTGCAAGTTCCGTTCCTCCGGCGTGGCCGGGCGGATCTGCCCGCGCTCTTCGATGAAGACAAGGTTGTCGTCGCGGCGGTCGCTGTTGACGAAGTGGCGGAAGCGCTTGCGCGTTTCCGGGTCGGTGACGGCCTTCTTCCACTCGTCTTCATAGGTGTCGACCACGTGCTGCATGTCCGCTTCCAGGTCGGCGGCGATGCCGAGCTTGTCGTCGAGCACGACGGCCTTGAGGTAGTCCAGGCCGCCTTCCAGGTTGTCGCGCCACACGCTGGTGCGTTGCAGGCGGTCGGCGGTGCGCACGTAGAACATCAGGAAGCGGTCGATGTAGCGGATCAGCGTGGCGCGGTCCAGGTCGCCGGCCAGTAGTTCGGCATGACGCGGCTTCATGCCGCCGTTGCCGCACACATAGAGGTTCCAGCCCTTCTCGGTGGCGATCACGCCAACGTCCTTGCCCTGCGCTTCGGCGCATTCGCGGGTGCAGCCCGACACGCCGAACTTGATCTTGTGCGGCGCGCGCAGGCCCTTGTAGCGGTTCTCCAGTGCGACCGCCAGGCCGACCGAGTCGTCCACGCCATAGCGGCACCACGTGGAGCCGACGCACGACTTCACCGTGCGCAGCGCCTTGCCATAGGCATGCCCGGATTCGAAGCCGGCCTCGATCAGTTCTTCCCAGATATAGGGCAGTTCTTCAGCACGTGCACCAAACAGGTCCACGCGCTGGCCGCCCGTGATCTTGGTGTAGAGGCCGTACTTCTTGGCGACCTGCCCCACGGCGATCAGCCCCTCGGGCGTGACTTCGCCGCCCGGCATGCGCGGCACCACGGAGTACGTGCCGTCCTTCTGGATGTTGGCCAGGTAGTAGTCGTTGGAGTCCTGCAGGCTGGCGTGCTCTTCCTTGAGCACGAATTCGTTCCAGCACGACGCCAGGATGCTGCCCACGGTCGGCTTGCAGATATCGCAGCCCATGCCGTTGCCATGCGCTTCCAGCAGCGCGTCGAAGGACTTGAACTTGCCCACGCGCACCAGGTGGTAGAGCTCCTGGCGCGAGTACGGGAAGTGCTCGCAGAGATGGTTGTTGACGGCCATGCCCTGCTTCTTCATCTCGGCCTTCATGATCTGCGTGACCAGCGGCACGCAGCCACCGCACGCCGTACCGGCCTTGGTGCAGGTCTTGAGCGCGCCGATGCTGGTGGCGCCGTCGCATACGGCGCCGCAGATCTCGCCCTTGGAGACGTTGTTGCACGAGCAGATCTGGGCGGTGTCGGGCAGCGCGTCGGCGCCCAGCGCCGGGCGGGCCTTGCCGCTGCTGTCGGGCAGGATCAGGAACTCGGGCGACTCCGGCAGTTCGATCCTGTTCAGCATCATCTGCAGCAGCGTGCCGTACTCGCTGGCATCGCCGATCAGCACGCCGCCCAGCAGGTACTTGCCGCAGTCCGACACCACCAGCTTCTTGTAGACCTCCTTGCGGTCGTCGCTGAACTGGTAGATGCGGGCGCCCGGCACGGTGCCGTGCGGATCGCCGATGCTGGCGACGTCCACGCCCATCAGCTTGAGCTTGGTGCTCATGTCGGCGCCGCCGAACTCCACGGTCTCGCCGCGCAGGTGGCGGGCGGCCACGCGCGCCATGTCATAGCCGGGCGCGACCAGGCCATAGATCTTGCCTTGCCACAGCGCGCATTCGCCGATGGCGTAGACGTCCGGGTCGGAGGTGCGGCAGTTGTTGTCCACCGCAATGCCGCCACGCTCGCCCACGGTCAGGCCACAGGCACGGGCCAGTTCGTCGCGCGGGCGGATGCCGGCCGAGAACACGATCATGTCGGTGTCGAGATGCGTGCCATCGGCAAACACCATGCGGTGCGTGCCGTTTTCGCCGTCGACGATCTCGACGGTGTTCTTGCCCGTGTGCGCGGTCACGCCCAGGCCTTCGATCTTCTGGCGCAGCATGCGGCCGCCGCCTTCGTCGACCTGTACCGCCATCAGGCGCGGCGCGAACTCGACCACGTGGGTCTGCAGATCCATGTCGCGCAGCGCCTTGGCGCATTCCAGGCCCAGCAGGCCGCCGCCGATCACCACGCCGGTCTTCGAGCGTGCGCCGCATTCGCGCATTGCTTCCAGGTCTTCGATGGTGCGGTAGACAAAGCAGTCCTTGCGGTCCTTGCCCGGTACCGGCGGCACGAACGGATACGAGCCGGTGGCGAGGATCAGCTTGTCATAGGACAGCGTCTCGCCGGTCGACACCATCACGGTGCGCGCGGCGCGGTCGATCGACACTGCGCGCGCGTTCAGGCGCAGCAGCATGTTGTTGTTCTGCTCGAAGAAGCCCTCCGGCACCAGCGAGAGATCGTCGGCCGACTTGCCGGCGAAGAACTCGGACAGGTGCACGCGATCGTAGGCGGGACGCGGTTCTTCGCATAGTACGGTCACTTCCAGGTTCTGCGCGCCGGCATCCGCCAGGCATTCGAGGAATTTGTGACCCACCATGCCGTGGCCGACGATGATCAGTTTCATGATGCGTTCCTTGTCCGTTGGTCAGTCTGAGCTGCTCTGGATGCCATGTTCGTGGAGATGCGGGGATTCAGTTGGCCAGCGCGCTGTCGTACAGCGCCTGTTCCTGCGCCTTGTGCTCGGCGCTGAAGCGGATGGCGATGGCGCACAGGGCAGCCAGTGCGGCGAGTACGCCCAGCACGGTCAGCGTCTGCTGCAGGTCGCCCAGGCCCTTGAGCAGGAAGCCCGCGGCCACCGCCCCCACATTGCCGCCGGCGCCGATGATCCCGGCCACGCCGCCGAGCGCCTTGCGATCGATGAACGGCACCAGCGCATACGTCGCACCGCAAGCCATGTGGGTGAACAGGCCGAACAGCAGCATGGCAATCACGGCCAGCGTGACATTGCCGGCTTGCGCAAACCACAGCAGGCCCAGGCCTTCGCCGAGAATCAGCACGAACAGCAGCGATGCGCGCGCATCCAGGCCGCGGCGGCGCGCCGCCTTGTCCGACAGCCAGCCGCCCAGCGCACGGGCAAACAGCGCCAGCAGGCCGAAGCTGCCGGCAGCAAGACCTGCGGCCTTCAGGCTCAGGCCAAAGCGGTCCACGTAGAACGTGGCGGCGATGTTATGGATGAAGATTTCCACGCCGAAGCAGGCGCCGTAGGTGATGAACAGCAGCCACACGCGGTAGTTGGCGCTGGCCATGCGGAAGCTCTCCCAGCCGCCGCCCTTGCCGCTGCCCGTGATGGCCTGGCCGCGCGCGCGCATGTCGGCGTAGTTGCCTGCCGGGCAGTCCTGCGTGAAGCACCAGTAGATGACGGCCATCACCAGCATCAGCACGCCCGGCACCAGCAGCGCCACGCGCCAGCCCATGGTGTGATCCACGCCCAGCATCAGCACGGCGCCCAGCAGCATCGGCATCAGCGCTTGCGCGGCACCGCCGCCGGCATTGCCCCAGCCGGCCGCCGCGGCGTTGGCCGTGCCGACCACGTTGGGCGCGAACATGACCGAGGTGTGGTACTGCGTGATGACGAAGCTCGCGCCGACCGCGCCGATCAGCAGACGGAACGCGAGGAACGTTTCGTAGCTTTGCGCGAACGCCACGCCGATCACCGGCAGCGCGCCCAGCGCCAGCAGGCCGGTGTAGGTCTTGCGCGGGCCGAAGCGGTCGCACATCGGGCCGATCACCAGGCGCACGAGAATGGTCACCGCCACGGCCGCGATATTGATATTGGCGATCTGCGCCGGCGTGAGGCCGAACTCGCCCTTGAGCACGGGCATCAGCGGCGCGCAGGCGAACCACGCGAAGAAGCAGACGAAGAACGCCATCCAGGTCAAATGGAAGGCGCGCATCTGCGGCGTGCCCAGGCTCAGCAGGTCGATGCGGGTGGCTTTGCCAGTCATCTCTTTCGCTCCATGGGGTGGTGCGTGCGCACCGCCCAGAAAACAAAAGGCGTCCCGCAAACCGGGGTGATGCCGGTTCAGGGGACGCCGTTGTCCAGGCAGCGACTACTTGGCATAGCCGCCGCGTTTGTGGGGTGGGGGATCGCCGTTGATCCGCCCGCGTCATTTACGCAAGCGCTGTGCCAGGGGCGAAGTGATGGTGAGCGGGATGTTTCACCGCGAACGGGCGGCGTGAGGGGGCTGCCAGCGCGCCCAGATGGGGCGCACTGGCCGGCATGGCACAGTCATGGTGCGCTGCAATGGTTCGCTACGGTGCCGGGGGATTTAGTCTTGTGGCGTGCCCGCTGGCGCGAGTCGGACGACGTTCATGTCGGAGGGCGACACCGCTTGGCCGTCTTCGTCGACCAGCGCCGCGCTGACGCGCTGGCCGTTGCGGCGCGAGCGGATTTCCACCGGGCCCGTGCCATCGGCCGCCAGGTGGCGGTCCCCCCATTGCATCAGCCCGACCAGTACCGGCAGCAGTTCCACGGCGGCACGGGTCGGCCGGTACTCGAAGCGCTCGCGCTCGCCCGGCTCCTTGTAGCCGACCCGGCGCAGCAGGCCGGCCTCGGTCAGCGTTTTCAGGCGGGCGGACAGCACGGCGGGCGAGCATTCCAGCCGGTGCAGGAAGTCATCAAAGCGGCTGACACCCTGGAAGATGTCGCGCAGGACCAGGATCGTCCATTTCTCGCCGATCAGCGCGAGCGTGGCGGCGATCGAACAGTCGCGAAGGTCAGTGGCCGTGGCTTTCATGATGCATCGAGCATAGCACGCTGACTTCATTTGCAAAAGTCAGCAGCTTGCCTATACTCTGACTACTAATAGTGAAGTCAGGTGGCGACGATGTACGAATCATGGCTGGGACGGGCGGCGCGGACATCACGGCCCTTTGGCAACGAAAACTGGACGCTGCGGCGCGGTGAGGCGGTGACGTTGCGCGCCGCGCGAGCGCAGGACGGCGCAGCGGTACGCGGCATGGTCGAGGGCCTGTCGCGCGAAAGCCGCTATTTCCGCTTCCTGACCGGCGGCCGCGTGGCTGATGGAATTGTGGAAGGACTGGTCTCGTCTGGCGCGGACGGCGTAGCCCTTGTGGTAACGGCTGCGAGCGCTGACGGCGGGGCCGAAGCGGTGATCGCCAACGGCCAGTTCGTGGTGACCAGCCGCGGCACGGCGGAATTCGCCGTGCTCGTGGCCGATGCCTGGCAAGGCCAGGGGCTTGGCCGTCGGCTGATCGCCAGGCTGCTGCAACTGGCGCAGGCGGCCGGCGTGCGTTGCATGCGCGGCGATGTGCTCAGCGAGAACCGGCGCATGCTGGCCATCCTGCGCGGCCTGGGGTTCAGCTGCCGGCGCAACCCCGAGGACAGCTACGTCCACGAAGCCACGCTTGTGCTCGGTGCCACCGCGGGCAACCTTGCCACCTCGATGCCGGCCGACTGGGCCACTGCCCGCTGAGCCAGGCTTCGCACTACTCCACGCGCGCGCCCGAGACTTTCACGACGCGCTCCAGTACCGGCATGGCGGTCTGGTAGTCGTCGCGGAAGCGGGCCGAAGTCGTGCCCATGGCTTCCAGCCCGGCCACCTGCAAGCGAGCCTTGACCGCGGTGGTGTTGGCGGCCGCGATGGCTTCCTTTTCCAGCCGGGCCAGCACCGGCGCCGGCGTCGCAGCCGGTGCGACCAGCACCAGCCAGCCTACCGGGCGGAACTCGGGCTCGGTCAGCCCGGCCTGCTGGAACGTCGGCACGTCGGGGATGCCGTCGATGCGCTTGTCGCCCGTCACCGCGAGCGCGCGCAGCTTGCCGGACTCCAGATAAGGCTTGATCGACATATACGAGCCAATCGCCATCTGAACCTGTCCGCCGATCAGGTCCTGCAGCATCGGCGCCTCGCCCTTGTAGGCGATATGGCTCATCTCCATGCCGCGGCTGTTGCTCATGAACGCTCCCATCAAATGCGCAGCCGAGCCCACGCCCCATGAACCGTAGTTGACCTTGCCCTTGCTCTGTTGCGCCCACTCGACAAATTCCTTCACGCTCTTTGCCTGCACCGACCTCGCGGGCACGGCCAGCACCAGCTGGCCCGTGGCCACCTGCGAGATCAGCGCGAAGTCCTTGCGCGGATCGTAGGGCAGCTTCGCGTACACGAACTGGTTGGTCATGATGGGCAGCGTGGTCGTGAACATGATGGTGTGGCCGTCGGCGGGAGCCTTGGCGACATAGCTGGCCCCGACGATGCCGCTGGCGCCGGCTCGGTTCTCCACCACCACGGGTTGTCCGAGCCGCTTGCCCATTTCGTCGGCCATGGCGCGGCCCACGACATCGGCGGAACCGCCGGCGGGGAACGGCAAGACCATGGTGATCGGCTTGGCCGGCCAGGTCTGGGCCGAGGCAACCGAACAAAGCCCGGTCATGAGTCCGATTGCTGCCAGTGCCACCTTGATGGTTCGCATGCTCTGTCTCCTTTTCTTATGGAAGGCCGGTGTTGTACCGCACGGTCCAATTTGGAACCCGTGCCAGGTTCAGTCAAGCGCGCAAGGCAGAGGGAAAACCATGAAAGGGCTGCAATCCCGGCCAGAGCATCTGGCCGGTCCGCGGCGCTCAGCCTGCAGGCTTGCCGCGCGCCGTAGCCGTGCAGCCGATCGACGCTACGATGATGCTGCCGATCGCCAGCCACTGGATCATGCTGAGCTGCTCGTGCAGGAACACCAGTCCAGCCAGCGCGCCCATGGCGGGCTCCATGCTGAGCAGGATGCCGAAGGTGCGTCGCGGCAGTCGCTTGAGCGCCACCATTTCAAGCGAATAGGGAATCGCGCTCGACAGCACGCCCACGGCCAGCCCGGCCAGCAGCAGCGGCGGACTGAACATGGCCGTGCCGGCATGGGCGACGCCGAATGGCAGCACCACCAGCGCGGCCACGGTCAGGCCGAGCGAGGTGGCCTGGCCGCCGTGTGCGTTGCCGGCGCGCTGGCCGAAGATGATATAGAGCGCCCAGCCGACGCCCGCCGCCAGCGCGAAGCCGATGCCGACCGGATCCAGATGGGTCGAAGCCTCGCCCACCGGCAGCAGCAACAGCAGCCCGGTGACGGCAAACGCAATCCACAGGAAATCGATGGCGCGCCGCGACGACAGCACCGCCACGGTGAGCGGGCCGGTGAACTCGACGGCAATCGCCAGGCCGAGCGGAATGGTGCGCAGCGACATGTAGAACAGCAGGTTGGTTGCGCCCAGCGCGGCACCATACAGCGCAATGGCCCGCGCATTGGCGGCAGACAGCGGTATCCGCCACGGGCGCCACACGGCCAGCAGGATCAGCGCCGAAAAGCCCACGCGCAGCGCGGTGGTGCCTTGCGCGCCGAGCGCCGAGAACAGCGACTTGGCAAACGAGGTCCCGATGCAGAGCGAGGCCATCGAGCCGGTCAGCGCCACGACGGCGAGAAGGGTGGCGCTTTGCCGCAAGCGGTTCAGAGGCAATTGGAGATCCTGGTTGGGTGACGCAGCCGCATCTTGCGCCATGCGCGCGCCGGGCGCCATAGACGGGTGAAGCAATTCCGCGCTGTACAGTTCGCGCGGCATCCGGGATTTCCCTTTCGGCGCGGCCCGACTATGGTGGAGTCAGTCCTTTGCCACGGGAGCCGGGAGATGGAAACCGCCGTTCGTCATGTCGTCATCACCGGGGCCGCCGGCGCCCTGGGCCGCGCAGTGGCCAGCCGTTTCGCCGGAGAGGGCTGCCGCCTGGCCCTGATCGACCACAAGCTGCAGCACCTGCAAAGCGTCTTTGCCCATCCCGATGGGGATGGCGGCATGCTGCTGCGCGAGGCCGATGTCACGTCCGGGAGCGCCATGGCCGCGGTCGGCGCCGAGATCCTGGACACCTTCGGCGCGGTCGATGTCGTGGTCCACGTGGCCGGCGGCTTCGAGATGGGCGAAGCCACGCACGCCATCAGCCGCGAATCGTGGTTGCGGATGATGGACCTGAACGCGTGGTCTTTCATCGCCGTGACGCGTCCGTTCATTGCCGCGATGCAGGCGCGGGGCAGCGGCAAGGTCATTGCGGTGACGGCGCGCAGTGCGTCGGCGGGCGCGGCGTCCATGGGCGCTTACATTGCGTCCAAGAGCGCGCTGCAGCGGCTGGTCGAAAGCCTGTCGCGCGAAGTGCGCGGCGCGGGCATCAACGTCAACAGCATTGCCCCGAGCGTGCTCGATACGCCGGCCAACCGGCGCGACATGCCCGATGCGGATCCCGCGCGCTGGGTATCGACCGGGTCTGCCGCGCGCATGGTGGCGATGCTGGCGTCCGATGCGGCGGCGTCCGTGCATGGGCAGCATCTCGTGCTGGATGGATTGAGCTGAATTCCGGGCGAACAGGCGGTCGTGGCGGCCTGTCATTCAGGTTGAGCATCGCCGGCCGCGGTGCCAGAATTCCAGAATGGCGTGATCGCGTGACTGCATGGAGGACCTGGCCCACCGGACGGGTGGCGGGTCAGCGCGCAAATGGACCGAGAACCGCTTAACGAGGCGCCGGACGGGTCGGTGATGTTCGCCGATCTTAGCGGCAGCACCAGGCTGTATGAGGTGGCCGGCAATGCGGCGGCCATGGCCGCGGTCGCGCGGTGTCTGGGCGTCATGCGGTCTTGTTCCGAAGCGGCCGGCGGGCGCATCGTGAAGACCATCGGCGACGAAATCATGGTGCTGTTTCCCACGGCGGCGCGCGCGCTGCAGGCCGCGCTCGACATGCAGTTCGCGGTGTCGCAGCTGCCGCCGGTGTCGGGCGTGCCGATGTCGATCCATATTGGTTTTCACCATGGCCCGGTGCTGTCCGATGCATCGGGCGACGTGTTTGGCGACACCGTGAACCTCGCCGCGCGGCTTTGCAAGCTGGCGTCGCGCGGACAGATCATCACCAGCGCGGAATCCGTGGAGCAGCTTCCCCACTGGCTGCGCCAGGCCACGCGCTACCTGTACCCGACACAAGTGCGCGGCCGCGAGCAACCCGTCGAACTGTTCGAGGCGATCTGGCAGCAGGCCACCGACCTGACGCTGATCGATACCGAAAGCCCCCGGACCGCCTGCTCGGTGTTTCTCACGCTGCGCTACCGCTCGGCGGTGGTAGAGATGAATCTTGCCTCGGCGCCGGTCACCATCGGCCGCGACAGCGGCATGACGATCGTGGTGTCGGACCGCCGCGCCTCGCGCTTCCAGGCCACCGTCGAGACGCGCGGCGGCCGCTATGTGCTGGTCGACCGCAGCTCGAACGGCACGCACGTCACCCTCGACGGCGAAGAGAGCTTTATCCTGCGTCGCGACGACGTCATGCTGCGCAGTCACGGCTGGATCACGTTTGGCCAGGCGCTGGACAACACCGAGGAAGGGGTCGAGTTCTTCGTGCGCGTCGAGCGCCTGTGACGGCCGGCGGGTCACGCGTGCGCGGCGAAGCCCGCCCGGCAGGCCTGCACCAGGTTCCGGGCCAGCGACTCGCGCTGCGCCGGCGCCTCGGCGATGGCCTGCGCCATGCCGGACGCAAGCGCGTCGACCGGCACTGCCGAGGGTGTGCTGCCGGTGCCCCAGGTCGCATCGAAGGCGGCTTGCTTGCTTGCCGCGAGCGGTTGCCCCGGACGCAGCAGTCCCATGCGCGGTAGCGCCCAGGCGCCGGCGACGATGCCGCCATGCAAACTGCTGCCGGCAAAGCCGCGGCTATGGGCGATCAGCGCGCAGATGTCCCACAGGTCGAGCGAGCTGAACAGGGCTACGTGCACGCCATTCATGCGCGTCGCCAGCCGCCGGTAGACGTCCAGGTCGTCATGCCAGGGCGCCGCGCCCGCGCGGAACAGCACGATGCCAAGATTCTCCGCCCGGGCCAGTTGTTCGAGTTGGCGGGCAAGCGTCGCCAGCGTCGCGTCGTCGCCAAAGTCGGCGCTGCACTGCACGGCCAGGTAGCCGTGCGGGAATGCGGCCACCACGCCGGCGGGCTCGCCGCGCCGCGCATGCCGGCCGATGCGTGGCGCAAACAGCTCGGCCACCATCACGGCAGGGTCCGGCTCGAGATGGCAGCCGACGCCCGCGAATTCCAGCATCGCGTGGGTGTGCCGGTCTCGCACGCCAACGCAGTTGGCGGCCTTGAGCTTGGCCACGACTTCGGCGCGCATGGGGGCCTCCAGCCGGTCGAGATCGATCCCCCCGATCGCGTGGTAGCTCACCTTCACGACGTTGGCAAACAGACCATCGGGCAGCAGGTAGGGCGCGAGATCGTGCAGTCCAAGCTGCTTGCGCGCCCAGGCCGCGCGTCCGGCCGGATCGGCATCGAGCTGCGCGATGACGGCTGGCGCCTGGGTGGGCGGGAGCAGCATCACGGCAGCCTCCCAGGCGCTGCAGGTCAGGATCTCGCCGCCGACATGGAGAATGTCGACCGGCGTGTCGCCCACGCGCGCGGCCAGTTGCGCCAGCGCCTGCACCGCGTGGCCGCCGCACGCCGACATGTCGCGCTGCGCCAGGCCGCCATAGTGCAGCGCACGCCCGCCCATGTCCTTTGCCGCGACGTGGGCGACGACATGTGCCAGCAGCAGGTCGCCGAAATTGTGACGGTCGAACGCGCCGAAGAGGATGGCAGGGTGGTCGTCTGGCACCTGGTTTTCTCCAGGCTATGTGGGCTCCGTTCAGCCGGTTGCGGACACCTGGCCGCGCCGCCAGGCCGGAACGCAGACCGCGACCAGCAAGGCGGTGGGCAGCAGCATGCACCAGACCGAAAAGCTGGCAAGGCCGAGCGCACCGAGGATGGCACCCAGCGCGAACGCGGCCAGGGCTGGCCCCATCTTGCGCAGCCTGCGCCGGATCGCGTCTCGCTGGGGACCGGATGCGCCCGGCAGGTCCACGAGATCGACCACGATCTGCGTGGTATTGCCCGTCATGATCGTGGTAGGGCCCAGATCCAGCAGGGAAGTCCGCGACAGCGCGTTCTGCATGCCCATGGCCACGACGGCCAGCATGCCGGCCACGATCGCCGCCGGCGCCGACGGGTCGGTGACCGGCGCCGCGTGCAGGCTGGCGGCCATGAACAGTGCCAGCAGCACGGCTTCCGCCAGCAGCAGCGGCGCAACCGGGGAGCGCCCCGTCCGGGCGATGCGCACCTCCGCCATCCGGGTCGCCGCGACGGCCAGCACGAAGGCCGGCAGTGCCAGCAGCTTGGCCAGCAGGCCCGGCGCATGGCCGGTGATATCGACGCCGATCATGATGAAGTTGCCCGTCACATGTGCCGTGAACAGGCCGAACAGCGAGATGAACCCCACCACGTCCACATAGCCCGCGACAAAGGAGAGGATGTAGCCGGTCGCCGGCCCTGCCACGGGAGCGGCGGCGTCAGCGGGCTGGGCGGGGTTCAAGGCTGTCTCCGGACGGCGCGGAGCGTCCGTCAGAAATTGTGGCGCATGCCGAGCGCGAAGGTCTGCGGGTCTGCGCCCGCGTGGACGCCAACGCCGTTGATGGCGAAGTCATAGGCGGCATTGCTGCGGTTGTTGATGCGACTGTAGTAAGCATAGACGGCGGTGCGGTCGAAGGAACTGGTGTTCTCGACGTTGTCCGTGGTGGCCGCGGCGCCATTGCCCATCAGCGCCATATGGCCGCCCGTGGTCGGGTAGGACAGGGCGTAGCGCTTGGTCGAGCTGGTATAGGCGTGTCCCAGTTGCCCGTGAACAGCGTGCCGAAATGGTCCCGCAGGCCAAGCCGCGCATCGCGCGCGGCAATCTGTCCGCTGCCATGGCGCATTGCGCCGCGGCCAATGCCGCAAGGCAGCGGCATCGCCGGTCGGCGCGGGTTGTCATCGATGCCGTCCGGCAGGTCTGTGGCGGCGCTCGCTCACGGGCCGCCTTCCTTGCCGCGCGAGGCGAGCGTGACCGGCGCTTCCGCAGTGCCTTCCGCCCTGGGTGGCGCGCCGGTGATCTTCGGCACGCATTCGCTGCGGAACCATGCGGCAGTGACCGGTTCGCCGGCCGCCAGGCGCTTCACGGTGGGCACGACCTGTTCGCCGATCAGCATGCCGAGCAGGCCGATCAGCGCGATGGCCGGCGGCGCCGGCGAGCGTACCTGGATCAGGGCATAGATGACGCCGACGAGGATGCCGGCGGCGAGAGAGACGATATAGACCTTCATCATTGGCCTCCTTTTGGTGAGGACCGCTTCAGGTGGTGACCGGGCCCGATCAGAATGCCCAGCACGAACAGCCGAGCGCGCCCCAGAATGTGCCTTCGTCCGAAACCGGCATATCGGACGTCCAGGCCCTGGCATGCCCGTGGCCATGCACGCCGCAGGCGCTGTCGCAACCGCACGCGGTGCTCAGCGCCAGCGCGCGGGCCGGCGCCGTCGGGCGCGGCTGGTAGCCGCCCACATGCCGTACCGGCGACCAGTCCGGCATGGGCGGCGGCAGGTCCGGCGCATGCTTGCCGAAGTCGCCATCGCCGTGGACCACTTTGCCGCCGAGCACGGTCAGCACGGAAGTGATGTCCTGGATATCGTCGCCGGGCACGGCGAAGTAATCCTGCGAAAGCACCGCAAGGTCCGCCAGCTGCCCCACGGCAAGCTGCCCCTTCTTGCCTTCCTCGTTCGAGAACCACGTGTTGGCTTCGGTCCAGAGCCGCAGCGCGGTTTCGCGGTCGAGCACATTGGCCTGCGGATACATCGACAAGCCGCCCACGGTCTTGCCGGTGGTGAGCCAGTACAGCGATACCCACGGGTTGTATGAGGCCACGCGCGTGGCATCGGTGCCTGCGCCGACCTTGACGCCGCGTTCCAGCATCTTCTTCACCGGCGGCGTGTGCTCGGCCGGCTTCGCGCCGTAGCGTTCGACGAAGTACTCGCCCTGGTAGGCCATGCGGTGCTGCACGGCAATGCCGCCGCCCAGCGCCGCGATGCGGTCGATATTGCGGTCGGTGATGGTCTCGGCATGGTCGAAGAACCAGTGCAGGCCATCGAACGGCATGTCGCGCGCCACCTTCTCGTAGACGTCCAGCGCGCGCGAGATGGTCTCGTCATAGGTGGCATGCAGGCGCCAGGGCCAGCGGTTCTCCACCAGCAATCGGATCACGGGCTCCAGGTCGCCTTCCATCGACGGCGGCATCTCGGGCCGCTCGACGCGGAAGTCCTCGAAGTCGGCGGCGGTATAGACCAGCATCTCGCCGGCGCCGTTGTGCCGGTACAGGTCGTCGCCCTGTCCCGGCTTGACCTTGCCGGCCCAGGTGCGGAAATCGCTCAGCTCGTCTTTTGGCTTCTGCGTGAACAGGTTGTATGCAAGCCGCACGGTGAGCTGGCCTTCCCGATGGAGTTCTTCGATGATGCTGTAGTCCTCGGGGTAGTTCTGGTAGCCACCTCCCGCATCGATGACGCCCGTCACGCCCAGGCGGTTCACTTCGCGCATGAAATGGCGCGTGGAGTTCTTCTGGTACTCGGGCGGCAGCTTTGGCCCCTTGGCCAGCGTCGCATAGAGGATGGTGGCATTGGGCTTCGCCAGCAGCAGGCCGGTGGGGTTGCCGCGTGCATCGCGCATGATCTCGCCGCCCGGCGGGTTTGGCGTGTCTTTCGTGTAGCCCACCGCACGCAGCGCCGCGCCGTTCAGGATGGCGCGGTCATACAGGTGCAGGATGAATACGGGCGTGTCCGGTGCCGCCGCGTTCAGTTCGTCGATGGTCGGCAGGCGCTTCTCGGCAAACTGGTGCTCGGTGAAGCCGCCGACCACGCGCACCCACTGTGGTGCGGGCGTGCGCGCCACCTGGTCGCGCAGCATGCGCATGGCGTCGGCCAGCGACCGCACGCCGTCCCAGCGCAGCTCCATGTTGTAGTTCAGGCCGCCGCGGATGATATGCATGTGGCTGTCGATCAGCCCGGGGATCACGCGGCGACCGCCGAGGTCGATCACGCGCGTGTCCCCGGCGGCGGACTGCATGATCTCCTGCTTCGTGCCAACGGCGGCAAAGCGGCCTTCGCGGATGGCGACCGCTTCGGCTTGCGGATTGGCCCGGTCCAGCGTGGTGAACTTGCCGTTGACGAGAATCAGGTCCGGCGCGGTCGAGACATTCATGGAGAAACTCCTGTGGGCAGTTGCTGCGCCGGGCGCTGCAGCTGCGGCAAAGAACCGGCGTCGGGCCGGGCACCACGGCCATCGCCGCGGTGCCCGCGCTCAGCTGGCGATGGTGTCAGCGCGCAGGAACGGCAGGAATGGCCTCGTGCGTCTTCGCCGTGCGTTGCGGCGCCTTGTGGACCATGGTGTACGCGTAGTCCACACCCATGCCATAGGCACCCGAGTGTTCCTTGACCAGCGCCATCACAGCCTCATAGGTGTCGCGGTGCGCCCAGTCGCGCTGCCACTCGAGCAGGACCTGCTGCCAGGTAACGGGCACGACCCCGGCCTGGATCATGCGCTGCATCGCGTAGTCGTGCGCTTCCTTCGAGGTGCCGCCCGACGCATCGGCAACCATGTAGATCTCATAGCCGGCATCGTTCATCGCGCTGAGCGCGAAGGTGTTGTTGCACACCTCGGTCCACAGTCCCGAGACCACCACCTTCTTGCGATTCGCCGCCGCGAGCGCATCACGCACCTTCTGGTCGTCCCACGAGTTCATCGAGGTGCGTTCCAGCAGCTTGTGATCGGGGAACACGTCCAGCAGTTCCGGGTACGTGAAGCCGGAGAAGCTCTCGCTCTCGACGGTGGTGATCGTGGTCGGGATATTGAAGATCTTGGCGGCCTTGGCCAGCCCGACCACATTGTTCTTCAGGGTTTGCCGGTCGATCGACTGCACGCCGAATGCCATCTGTGGCTGCTGGTCAATGAAGATCAACTGGCAGTTCTGCGGGGTCAGGACTTCAAGCTTCGGATTGCTCACGGTTTTCTCCTGGGGTGGAAAGACAGCCATGCCACCGGTCTGGCACGCGGGCGCGCACGGCGGCATGGCGGGGCGATGCGTTTCGGCTTACTGCGCAAGTCTGCGTGCTGGCAACGATATCCGCACGACGGATAGAACGGTGTACTCGCCGGACCGGCCGCGTCGCGAAAGTATATCGATGCATCGGTGGCCGGCATAACGAATTATTTCGAACAGACTATTCGAAGAACTGGATGGAAGATCGAATGGAGAAGCGGTGATGGATCAACGCAACCATAGTGGGCCGGCGTCGAGAAAATAAACTCGTCGATGACGCCCTTTAACCAACGCATGATGAATTAATATGGCATCGCTTCGCCGGGCGGTGCCGTCGCGGGCCGGGTGCAAGCACTGCGCGAACAGGGAGAGTCTGCGATGATCGAACAAGGCCGTGTCACCTCACCCGCTGCCGGGACCGGGGTATCCCGGTTCGCCACGCCGGCCGTGCGCTGGGTGGCCATGCTGGGACTATGCGCCGCCTATCTGCAGGGCGGTCTGAACAAGGCGCTGGACTTCCCGGCCGCCATTGCCGAGATGCAGCATTTCGGCCTGGCGCCCGCCGGGCCGCTGGCGGCAGCGACCATCGCGCTGGAACTGGGCGCCTCCCTCATGATCCTGACGGGCTTCTACCGCTGGCTCGGCGCAGTGGGCCTGGCCGGCTTCACGCTGATGGCGACGTTCCTGGCCAATCGCTTCTGGGAGGTTTCCGGCGACGCGCGCTTCATGATGGCGAACGCGTTCTTCGAGCACCTGGGACTGGTGGGCGGATTCCTGCTGGTGCGGTGGACGTTCCTCGCCCAGCCGCCTGGCCACGAGCTGCCCCTTGTCAAGGTACGGCTGCGCCGCGCAGGCCGGCAGGTAGCCGCACGCCAGCCCGGAAAGCAGCACCGAGAGCTTGGCGTCGAGCGTCGGCACGCTGATGTGCCGCTGCCCGTCCACGAGCGGACGGGCCGGCGCAGCTTGTGCGGCGTCTTCCTGCGGCAGGCTGACTTCCACGAACTGGTGCTGCCACAGCACGGCGCAATCGATCGGCTCTTCGGCCGCCGCCAGCGGATGCCCGGGCGCGACGACGAAGACAGACCGCACGCTCCCGGCCGGCACGGAGAACAGGCCCTGGACCGCGGGCGGATCGCCCACGGCGCCAATCAGCAGGTCGACGCTGTCCGATGCCAGCGCCTTCCAGTTGTTGCCCAGCATCTCCTGCGAGAACAGCAGCCGGGTATAGCTGTTTTCGGCCTGGAATGCAGAGATGAACGGCAGCACCGCATCGAACGGCACCAGCGCGTCGGTGGCGATCCGGAGTTCGGATTCCCAGCCGGCTTCGGCGCGCCTGACGCGCTCCTCGAGGTCGTTCGCGGCGCGCAGCAGCCGGCGGCCTTCTTCGAGCAGGACTTCGCCCGCCGTGGTCAGGCTGACACGGTGCGCACTGCGGTCGAACACCGTGACGCCCAGGTCGCTTTCGAGTTTCTGCACGACATAGCTCAGCGAAGACGGGGCCTTATGCAGCTCCTTGCCGGCCAGTCCGAACGTGCCGCAGCGCGCAATGGACTCGACCACCTGAAGCGCATCAAGTGTAATTTTCATCTTTGGATTGATAGGTCAGTCTGTTCGACAAAATCATCAATCATTCATCGGAATGAAAGAATGATTTTTATAGTAACGCGACAATGAGCGCGCGAGGCATTCCGTAATTTAAGGAAGTCAGATTGGGAGCCTGCGCCCATATCAATCCGGTGTGTTGCGCCAGTCATTTCCCAGGGGGCGTGCCACGTCTTCGAGCGGCCGCCGTTCCGCATCGACCCCATAGCGCAAGGCCAGCAGCCCCGCGGCGATGACCAGCGCGGCCCCAAGGCCGTAGCCCGCCGCCACCGCACCGCGGCTGCCGCGTTCGATCAAGGCGCCGAGCAGTACCGGCGCGATGAAGCCGCCCATTCCCGTCCCCAGCGCATAGAAGATCGAAATCGCGAGCGCGCGCATTTCGAGGGGAAAGACTTCGCTCGCCGTCAGGTACGCGGAGCTGGCCGCTGCCGACGCCAGGAAGAACACCGCGGACCAGCACAGGGCCAGGCCGGTGGCATCGAGCCAGCCTTGCGTGAAGGCCCATCCGGTTGCCGCCAGGCCGAGGCCCGACAACACGTAGGTGGTGGCGATCATGCGGCGCCGGCCGACCTCGTCGAAGAGCGGGCCCAACAGCAGTGGCCCCGCCGCATTGCCGAGCGCGAACGGGAAGATGTAGAGCGCCACGCGGCCATCCGGCACGCCATAGAAGCGCGTGAGCACCAGCGCGTAGGTGAAGAAGATGGCGTTGTAGAAGAAGGCCTGCGCCAGCATCAGTGCGAGCGTGATCAGGCTGCGCTGCCGATAGCGCCGCATCAGCAGATGCATCACGTCGCGCACGGACGGGGAGGTGGATGCGTGGACCGGGTCGGAGCGTATGGCTGGTGCGAGTGGAGGGACCTGGCGCGTCGGGTACACCCGCGCCTCGATGTCGGCAATCACCTGCTCCGCATCGGCCAGCCGTCCATGCGTGGCCAGCCAGCGCGGGCTCTCCGGCACGTGCCGGCGCACCAGCATGATGGCGACGGCCAGCACCGCGCCCAGCGCGAAACACGCGCGCCAGCCCCACACCGGCCCGAGCACGCGCGGGTCAAGCAGCAACAGGCTCAGCCCGGCACCGAGCGCCGCGCCCAGCCAGAAGCTCCCGTTGATGGCCAGGTTGACGCGGCCGCGCACGCGCGCCGGAATCAGTTCGTCGATGGCGGAGTTGATGGCCGCATATTCGCCGCCGATGCCCAGGCCCGTGCAGAAGCGGCACAGCGCGAACACGGCGAAGCCCGATGAAAACGCCGTGGCCAGCGTCGCCGCCAGATAGACCAGCAGCGTGGCCAGGAACAGCCGCTTGCGGCCCAGGCGGTCCGCCATGCGGCCGAACACGAGCGCGCCGAGCACGGCGCCGCCGATATAAAGCGAACCTGTCCAGCCGACTTCGGTGGCGCTCAGTGCCAGCGTGTCGCGCCGTTCGAGCACGGCACCGACCGAGCCGACCAGCGTGACCTCGAGGCCATCGAGCACCCAAGCGATGCCAAGCGCCAGCACGACGCGCCAGTGCCAGCGCGACCAGGGCAGACGGTCGAGGCGCGCGGGGATGTTGTGCCGCGCGCCGTTCGGAAGAGAGTAGGGGTTGCCTCGCGTCGAAATATCAGCGTCCGAAGCCAGGCCCGCACGCACCCGTGCGTTGGCCGATGCGGTTCAGTATAGGCGTTCGGTGACGGGAGCTGCCTGGGGGAGCGGCTCAGCGGCAGCAACCCATGGCGCGCAACATCGAGTGGCCGTCGTTTGTCAGGCGAGGACTCTGCCGCTGGCCGTGCAGGATTTCCAGCCGGACGAGTTCCTTGTCGACCAGCGCGTGAAGGTCGACCGGATCAATCTGCCGGGAGTCGGTGGTATCGAGGGATTCGGCGCCGCCGCTGATGAGCAGCAGCGTAGCAAGTTCATGCGGGCTCAGCACGTTCGTCTCCTTGAATGAAGGGGGTCGCTTTGCTGGGACTGACGCGGCTGATAGCCGCGCGCTCGAGCCACGGAATTACGCAAGACACATGCCTGCGCCACACATCTGGTTTCGCCCGATGCTGCGATGCGTCAACGCGCTTCCGAGGACTAAGGCGTTTGACGGCGGGTCAGCGGCCCGGTTCCGCATAAGATCAACGTTCCGCGCTTGCCGCAGTTAAGCCGGGTGCACTACAACCAATAAGGCCGTTGCCGTCGCCTTGCCGCGATTACGGATAGCGTGTGGCACGTCCGCCGCATAGCGCGCCGTTTCACCATGCCGCAGTTTCTTTTCCTCTGCTCCCGCCTGCACCGACATGGCGCCGTTGAGCACCGAAAGGTGTTCCTGTGTGCCGTTTTCGTGCGCCTCCGATGCAAGCACGCCGCCGGCCTGGATCGTCAGCTCATACCATTCGAAACGCCCGGCCAGTTCGATCGGTCCGAGGATCTTCAGCTCGCAGTGCCCGTCAGGACTCTTGAGCGAGGGGATGGCGTGCGGTTGCACCAGCGCGATGCCGCCGACCGGGCGGCCGCCTGCATCGGCGGACAGGAGGTCGGCAAGATTGATGCCCAATGCGTTGGCCAGGCGCCAGAGCACCGCCACGGTCGGGTTGGTCAGGTTGCGTTCGATCTGCGACAGCATCGACTTGGACACGCCGGCGCGGCGCGACAGGTCGTCGAGCGAAAGCTGCTGGGCCTGGCGCAGCGCCTGCAGCGCGGCGCCGACGGCGGGCGGTCCATCGCCCTGCGGCTTCTGGGTAGGGGGTTGCGTCATGGCGAGTGGTTCGTTATATTGCACAAAACGTTCTTTATAACGAACGTGTTCGATTTATCGATCAGATCCTAGCATCGGGAGCCAAACCATGTCGAGTGCCGAGGCATTCTACGCATCCGTGCGTGCAGAGCTTGACGCCATCCGCCAGGCGGGGCTGTACAAGGAAGAGCGCGTCATTGCCACGCCGCAGGGCGCGCGCGTTCGCACCACCGATGGCCGCGAGGTCATCAACCTGTGCGCCAACAACTACCTTGGCTTGTCGTCCCATCCGCGCGTGATCGAGGCCGCGCACGAGGCGCTGCGCACGCACGGTTTCGGCCTGAGTTCGGTGCGCTTCATCTGCGGCACGCAGGACCTGCACAAGACGCTCGAAGCCCGGCTCGCCAGTTTCCTCGGCACCGAAGACACCATCCTCTACGGCTCGGCGTTCGATGCCAACGGCGGCCTGTTTGAAACCCTGCTGGGCGCGGAAGACGCGATCATCAGCGACGAACTCAACCATGCGTCCATCATCGACGGCATCCGCCTGAGCAAGGCCCGCCGCTACCGCTACAAGCACAACGACATGGACGACCTGCGTGCGCAGCTGGCGCAGGCGCAGGCCGACGGCGTGCGCCACAAGCTGGTGTTCACCGACGGGGTGTTCTCCATGGATGGCACCATTGCGCGCCTGGACAAGATGCGCACGCTCTGCGACGCGCATGGCGCGCTGCTCGGCATCGACGAATGCCATGCCACGGGTTTCCTCGGCGCGCGCGGGCGCGGCACGCATGAACTGCGCGGGCTGTTCGGCAAGATCGACATCATCACCGGCACGCTGGGCAAGGCGCTTGGCGGTGCGTCCGGCGGCTTTACCGGCGCGCGCAGGGAAGTGGTCGCGCTGCTGCGCCAACGCTCGCGGCCGTACCTGTTCTCGAACACGGTGGCGCCGGCCATCGTGGGCGCATCGATCGCGGTGCTCGACATCCTGGAAGGCAGCACGGAACTGCGCGACCGGCTGGAGCGCAACACCGCGTTCTTCCGCAAGGGGCTGGCCACGCTCGGCTTCGACGTGAAGCCGGGCGAGCACCCGATCATCCCGATCATGGTCTACGACGCGGCAAAAGCCCAGCAGCTCGCGCAGCGGCTGCTGGAGCTGGGCGTTTATGTGGTCGGGTTCTTCTATCCCGTGGTGCCCAAGGGCCAGGCGCGCATCCGCGTGCAGATGAGCGCGCTGCACGACGAAGCGGCGCTGCAGGCGGCGCTCGATGCGTTCGGCCAGGCCGGCCGTGAACTGGGGCTGGCCCGATGAGCGACGCGGCACCGAAAATCCTGATCGTCGGCGCCAACGGGCAGATCGGCTCCGAACTGGCGCTGGCACTGGCCGAGCGTTATGGAAGGACCAACGTCATCACGTCCGACGTGGTGCCGACCGGCCGCCATGTGCACCTGACGCACGAGATGCTGAACGCCACCGACCGCGGCGGGCTGGCGACCGTCGTCGAACGCCATGGCATCACGCAGATCTACCTGCTGGCCGCGGCGCTGTCGGCCACCGGCGAGAAGGCGCCGCAGTGGGCATGGAACCTCAACATGACCAGCCTGCTGAACGTGCTGGAGCACGCGCGGCAGTTCGGCATCGAGCGCGTGTTCTGGCCGAGTTCGATCGCCGCCTTCGGTCCGACCACGCCGCGCGAAAACACGCCGCAGAAGACCGTGATGGAGCCGACGACCGTGTACGGCATTTCCAAGCAGGCGGGCGAGGGCTGGTGCCGCTGGTACCACGACAATCATGGCGTGGACGTGCGCAGCCTGCGCTATCCGGGCCTGATCTCGCACAAGACCCCGCCCGGCGGCGGCACCACCGACTATGCCGTTGACATCTTCCATTCGGCGGTGAAGGGCGAGCCCTATACCTGCTTCCTGCGCGAAGACGAGCGGCTGCCGATGATGTACATGCCCGACGCCATCCGCGCGACCATTGAACTGATGGAGGCGCCGGCCGACAAGCTGACCGAGCGCGGCAGCTACAACGTTGCCGGCGTGAGCTTCACGCCGGCCGAGATTGCCGCGGCCATCCGCAAGGAAGTGCCGGGATTCGAGGTGCGGTACGAGCCGGATTACCGGCAGGCGATTGCGCAGGGCTGGCCGGACTCGATCGAGGATGCGGTGGCGCGGCGCGACTGGGGCTGGGCGCCGCAGTACGGGTTGGAGGAGATGGTTCGGGACATGCTGGAAAACCTGCGCCAGACCGTTGGCCTGGCGCATCCGTCCAACTAGCGGCGATCTACCCCAGCCATCCCCGGATCGACGATGCCATGACCTGCGACGAGATGCCATAACGGTCATGCAGCGTCGGCAACGCGCCGGCATCGAGGAACAGGTCGGGCAGGGCCACCTGGCGGAACGGCGGATGCACGCCGGCTTGCATCAGTGCCGTGGCGACGGCCTCGCCCAGGCCGCCGATGACAGTATGGTTCTCCGCCACCACGACCAGCCTGCCGGAGCGCCGCGCCTCGCGCACGATGGTTTCGGTATCCAGCGGCTTGATCGTCGGCACGTGCAGCACGGCCACTCCCACGCGATCGGCCTCCAGCGCCTTGGCAACTTCCAGCGCGCGCATGGTCATGATGCCCGACGAGATCACCAGCACATCGGCGCCATCGCGCAGCAGCTTGGCCTTGCCAAGTTCGAACTTGTAGTCGTACTCGTCCAGCACCACGGGCACGTTGCCACGCAGCAGCCGCGCGTACGCCGGGCCCGGATGGGCGGCGATGGCCGGCACCATCTGCTCGATGTCGAGCGCGTCGCACGGGTCGATCACCGTCATGTTCGGCATCGCGCGCATCAGCGCCAGGTCTTCCGCGGCCTGGTGGCTGGGACCGTAGCCGGTGGTAAGGCCGGGCAGCGCGCAGACGATCTTCACGTCGAGGTTGTCCTCGGCGATGGTCTGGTGCATGAAGTCATAGGCCCGGCGCGTGGCGAATACCGCGTAAGTCGTGACGAAAGGCTGCGCGCCTTCATGGGCGAAGCCCGCCGCGGCGCCCATCAGCAGCTGTTCGGCCATGCCCATCTGGTAGTAGCGCTCGGGCATGGACTGCGCCAGGATATGCAGGTCGGTGTACTTGCCCAGATCGGCGGTCATGCCGATCACGTTGGACTTCTGCCTGGCCAGTTCCACCAGCGCATGGCCGAACGGTGCCGGACGCGTTGCCTGTCCTTCGCCCGCGATCGAGGCAATCATTGCCGAGGTCTTCAGCTTCGGCTTGCCGTTGGTATTGCTGCTCATGCTTGTCTCCCGGCTTCCAGGGCCTGCAGGGCGAGTTGCCATTCGTGGGCATCGACCCGGATGAAGTGGTTCTTCTCGCGTTGTTCGAGGAACGGTACCCCGCAACCCATGCGGGTATCGCAGATGATCATGCGGGGCTGCGCACCCGGATGCTTGCGTGCGGCATCGAAGGCGGCTGCTACGGCGTCGATGTCGTTGCCGTCGACGCGCTGCGTGAACCAGCCGAAAGCCTGCAGCTTTTCGACCAGGGGCTCGAAGGCCATGACCTGGCTCGACGGGCCATCCGCCTGCTGGTTATTGACGTCGACGATGCCGATCAGGTTGTCGAGCTTCCAGTGGCTGGCCGACTGGATGCCCTCCCAGATCGCGCCCTCATCGAGTTCGCCATCGGAGAACAGGGTGTAAACGAAAGCCTGCGAGCCCTTGCGCTTGAGGCCCAGGCAGCGCCCGACCGCGATGGTCAGGCCCTGGCCCAGCGAACCGCCCGACATCTCCATGCCCGGCGTGTAGCTGGCCATGCCCGACATCGGCAGGCGGCTGTCGTCGCTGCCATATGTTTCCAGTTCTTCGATCGGCAGGATGCCGGCTTCGAGCAGTGCCGCGTACAGCGCGATGGCGTAGTGGCCATTCGACAGCAGGAAGCGGTCGCGGCCTTCCCATTCCGGGTCTTCCGGGCGGTAGCGCATGGCGCCGAAGTAGGCGACGGCGAGGACGTCGGCAATGTCGAGGGCCTGGCCGATGTAGCCCTGGCCCTGGACTTCGCCCATCAGCAAGGCGTTGCGCCGGATACGGTAGGCGCGTTCCTTTAGGGGAACGGCTACCTCGTTGAGTGCGTGATGCATGGTGTCTCCTTCGGATACAGGGATCAGGGAAAGAATGCGGTGCGCGAAGCCGGGTCAGCGGTTGACCGCCCGGGCGGGGACCAGGAAGACAAGCAGGGCGCCGGCCACGACGGTGGCCGAGATGAACACGAGGCCCGCCGTGGACTTCCCCGTGAGGTCATTCAGCCACCCCACGATCGCCGGCGAAAAGAAGCCGGCGAGGTTGGCCACGCAATTGACCGCCGCGATGCCCGCCGCTGCCGACATGCCGCCGAGCAGCGCGGTCGGCAATGCCCAGAACTGCGAGGACGAGGCCAGGATGCCGGCCGCCGCGACACACAGGCACAGCAGCGAAGCCCCGACACCGCCCAGGAACGGCAGGGTGGCAAAGCCGGCGGCGGACACCAGCATGGGCACAACCAGGTGCAGGCGACGTTCGCGGCGCCGGTCCGCGCTCATGCCGATCAGCGGCAGGGCCACGATGGCGCACAGGTAGGGCAGGGCGGTGAAGACGCCCACCCACAAGGGGTCGGCCACGCCTGATTTGCGGATGATCGTCGGCAGCCAGAAGGTCAGGCCGTACTGCCCGAGCACCACGCAGAAGTAGATTGCCGCCATCAGCCAGAGCCGGCGGTCGGCCAGGAAGTCGCCGATCGAGAGATGAACGTGCTTGTGGGCGTTGTCGCCTTCGATATTGCGCTCCAGCAGTGCCTTCTCCGCCTCGGTCAGCCACTTGGCGCTGCGGATGCCGTTGTCCAGGTAGAACAGGATGGCGACGCCCAGCACCAGCGACGGTACGGCTTCGATCAGGAACAGCCATTTCCATCCGGCCAGGCCGCTGGCGCCGTGGAATGCATGCAGGATGTAGCCGGAAAGCGGGCCGCCCACGATGCCGGCCAGCGGGATGGCCATGAAGAACATCGACAGGGCCTTGGCGCGCCGCTCGGACGGGAACCAGTAGGTCATGTACAGGATCACGCCGGGGGCGAATCCGGCCTCGGCCACGCCAAGCAGGAAGCGCAGGATATAGAACTGCGTTGGTGTGCTGACGAAGGCGAAGCACGCGGAGATGACCGCCCAGGTCAGCATGATGCGCGCCAGCCATTTCTTGGCGCCGACCTTGTGAAGGATGACATTGCTGGGCACTTCGAAGATGAAGTAGCCAAGGAAGAAGATGCCGGCGCCGAGGCCGTAGATGGTTTCGCTGAAGTGCAGGTCGCTCAGCATCTGCAGCTTGGCGAAGCCGACATTGACCCGGTCCAGGTAGGCCCCGAGGTAGCACAGCATCAGGAAGGGAATCAGCCGGCGGACCACCCTGGCGTAGGTGCGCGACTCGAAGGTGGCCGCATCGGCGTGCGGCGTCGCCTCGCCTGCGAGCGGCGACGTTGCGTACTTGGTCTTCATTGTTGTCTCCTGCCGTGGGCTCCGGATGGTTACGGAAGCACGGGCGTCTGAACGGAGCCGCCTCTGCGGGCGGTCTCCATAGGTCGTTAGTGGATCAGCATGCCGCCGTTGACGTCCAGCGTGATGCCGGTAAGGTAGGCCGACAGGTCGCTGAGCAGGAACAGGCAGGCGTTGGCCACGTCGCCGGCATCGCCAAGGCGGCCCAGCGGAATGCCCTTGATGATGTCCGCGCGCATCTCGGTGGTCAGTTTGTCGCCGGTGATGTCGGTCTGGATCAGGCCCGGGGTGATGGAATTCACACGGATGCTGTCGCCGCCGAACTCGCGTGCCATGGCGCGTGCCAGGCCCAGCACGCCGGCCTTGGCGGCGCTGTAGTGCGGGCCGCCAAAGATGCCGCCGCCGCGCTGCGCGGACACCGACGACATGCAGACGATGCTGCCGCCTTGCTGCTCCTTCATCTGCGGCAGCACGGCTTGCGACATGTACAGCGTGCCGCGCAGGTTCACATCCACCACGGCGTCGAAGTTGGCCGGCCCGATGTCCAGCGTGCGCAGCGGCTGGGTGATGCCAGCGTTGTTCACCAGGCCGTCAATGCGGCCATACCGCTCCACCACGGCCAGTGCGGCCCGCTCGCAGGCGGCCTTGTCGGTCACGTCGCAGGCCAGCCCCAGATGGCGCGCGCCAAGTTCCTCAGCGGCGGCCCGGGCGTCTTCCGGGCGCAAGTCCAGAATCACCACATTCGCGCCCTGGGCGGCTAGCGCGCGGGCGGTGGCCTTGCCGATGCCACGCGGGGACGCGGCCCCGGTGACGACGATGACTTTGTTTTCGACCAGCATTTCCTGTCTCCTGACGTTTGAAATGATGGATCGAGTGTGGGCGACGCCCGGTTGAGGATCAACGCGGTCTGCCTCAACTATGGCTGAGAAATTTTCAGTTGTCGGAGGTTCCTGCGCTCAGCCGGCGTGGCCTGCGGTGCGCACGAGGGTAGCCGGCCAACTGGCGTGGCCGCGCCCTCACACGCTGCTGGCGGCGAGTTCCCGGTCCATCCAGGACAGGAAGCGGGCCACGCGCGGCAGGTCCGCGTTTTGTGCCGGGTAAACGACGTGATGGCCGCCGACTTCCACCGCATGGGAGTCGCCCAGCACGGGCACCAGGCGGCCGGAGCGGATCAGGACGGAGGCCAGCAGCGTGCTTTCCAGGGCGATGCCGAGACCCAGCGCGGCGGTTTCGAGCGACATGTAACTGCGGTCGAACGAGAAGTCGAAGTTCTTGCGCGCATGGTTGATGCCGGCGCGGGCGAACCATTGCTGCCATTGGACCAGAGGTGTCTCAGAGCAGATCAGACGCTGGCCGGGCAAGTCTTCCGGGCTATGGATCTCGTGCTGGCCGAGATAAGCTGGCGAGGCCAGCGGCATGATGGACTCCGGGCGCAGCGTCTTGACCTGCAGGTCGCGCCAGTGGGCGTAGCCGTAGCGGATATCGACATCGTAGAAGCCGCTCGTGAACGAGACGTCTTCGTAGGAGCACGAGAGGTTCAGGCGGATATCGCCATGCTCGCCCTGGAACGAGGCCAGCCGCGGCAACAGCCACATCAGCCCGAAGCTGGGGCTCGAATGGACCCGCAGTATCTCTACGTCGGGCTGGCTCGACGCCCGTTCCGTCGCGCGGTTCAGGTCAGCCAGCGCGCCCGTGACCTCGCGCAGGTATTGTTCGCCCACCGGCGTCAGCACCAGTCCCCGTCCCTGCCGGAAGAACAGCGGACGGCCGATGACCGCTTCGAGATTGCTGATCTGGTGGCTCACGGCCGAGGCCGTCAATCCCAGTTCCTCGGAGGCACGGCTGACGCTCTTGGTTCTTGCAACGCTCTCAAAGGCGATGACCGCCTTCATCGGTGGAATTCGCATACGCGCAATACAGAGCCCGTTGTGGGCGCCAGGGTGGCAAAAGATGGGGGAATTCTACTTCCGCGTCTCGGCCCGGTGCTGGCGACCGCCCGCTCAGCGCTCGGCCGGCTGCGTGCCGCCGATCACGACGCGTACATCGCCAGCACCGGGCCGCACCGGTCCGGCCTGGCCGACGAGGTCACCCGCCTGCGGCGTCGCATTGCCGCTTGCCGAGATGCGCGCCTCCACCATGACCTGCTGCTGTCCCGACAGCTTGCGTTCCGGCGTTAGCGCCTGCGAATCGTCGAGCGTGAATTGCAGGGGCAGGTCGCGCACGGTCCGGCGCAGCACGGCGAGCGGCATGCGCAGACCTTCCACCGCGCGAGCGTAGAGACGGCTGTCCGGCGCGCAAGCCGAAGCGGAAGAGGTCGTCATCAGGCATTGTGCAATGCGGAATAAAAAAGGGCGGCTGACCTTGCGCATCAATGAGCTTGCAAAACAGCGCTTTACCGCGACGGGAGATGTTGCGCCAGCCAGGCCGATCCCAATACCGCGGCAATAGCCCAGAGCGTCACGATCACCCGCGCTGCAACGCGACTGACGGGGCGCTCGCTGGTCGCTGCTGCCGTGGCGCGATGCTGACGCATCACCTCAATCGGGATAAGCCGCATTGCCAGCGACAAGGCGAGAGGCACCAGCACCACGTCCTCGACATAGCCAAGCACGGGAACGAAATCGGGAATCAGGTCAATGGGCGACAAGGCATAGGCGGCGATCAGCGAGGCTAGCGCTTTCGCATACCATGGCGTGCGGGGATCTTGCGCGGCCAACCATACGGCATGCGCCTCATCTCTTACTGTGCGAGCCCAACGCCGGGACCGTGCGGCCAAATGAGGCAGCAGGTCGCCGCGCCATAAGTGCAGACGGACATCGTCCAGCACTGGCACTGCCGCGAGGGCGAGCAGCAGCATCGCCAAAGCAAGCGTGGCGCTGAACCCGATGTGCTTGAATCCTATGGCGCCAATGACGCCTCCAGCGAAGAACAGGGTGACCAGCGTGATAAGCACTCGTAGTTTGTGCCGATTGGCGAGCACTGGTGGTTTGCTCGAGTTGTCCCTGGACAGGTTCCAATAAAAGAGCTTGCCCAGTTCGATACCGATGTCCGTGACCATGCCGGTCACGTGCGTGGTGCGGATCTCGGCATTCGACAACTTGGTGACCAGAGCATTTTGCAGGCCCATGATGAAGCAGAGCACCATGGCCGTTGCCGGCACGAATAGCCATTCGTGGCGCTCGAGATTGCTTCCAAGCAGGCCGAAACACACCAGCAGCGCGGCTTCCAGCATGAGTGGCAACGCATATTCGCTGTGCAGGTTTTCGCGGCGGCCCCAGTTGACCAGAACTGCCGAGCAAGCGGCGCCCGCCAGGAATGACAGGATGGCCCCCAGGCCATCCAGCATCAGCCAAAAGCTGCCCAGTGCCAGGTTGTCGGCCATGGCGGAGACGATGCCGGACATGTGCGAGGTGTATTGATGCACGGCCAGAAAGCCCCCGGCATTGGTCGCTCCGGCAACAAAGGTGAGGTAACAAGCCAGTTGCCGATTGCTTCCGGGGCTGCGCTCCTTTCCGGTTAGCTTACGCAGGTGCGGGATGGGCATGGCTGGGCTGATCAGAAGCTTGCGTGGGGTCTCGTCAATACTGAATCGGGTGCCTCGGCGGCTTGGGCCAGGAGGCGCGATCCGACGCAACGCGCTCGCCGCGTTTGAGCCGGCGGGCGGCCGCGGTCAGGTTCAGCGGATGCGCGGTTTGCAGGACGCGCGCACGTGCCAGCAGTGCATCCAGCGAGGGCAGCTTGTTTTGTCCTTTCCAGGCGAACAACGTGTAGTTGGCACTGTCTTCAGCAAGGGAAAGCGACATGGACTTGCCGAATGCGGTACCGACCTCCTCCAGATAAAGCGGTATGTCGGGATCGGTCTCGAGAAAATTCGCGACCAGCACACCGTTATCGGCGAGGCGTGCGTGGCAGGCGGCATAGAAGTCCGCGGTGCCAAGCTGTTCCGGCATGCCGTCGGCCAGGAATCCGTCCACCAGGATGACGTCCGGACGTGCATTCTGGTTTGCTACATACTCGGCGCCATCCGCGCAAACCACCTCGAGCCGTTCGTCGTCCGGCGGGATTTGGAACTGCTCGCGCAAGGCGATCACCGCCGGATTGATCTCAATCGCCACCACTTTGGTGCTGGCGAGATGCCGGTAGCAGTATTTGGCAAGTGAACCGCCGCCCAAGCCGATCATCGAGATTCTCGCGGGAGTCGGGTGCAATAACAGAAATGCCATCATCGTCCGGGTGTAACCCAGCACCAGCTTGTCGGGATCCTTGCGCGACATGAAGCTTTGGGTGGCCAGTGCGTCGAAATGCAGCGACAGCGCGTGCCGGGTTTCCAACACCTGGGGCGTACCGTCGTTGGTCGACTCGGACAGGAATTTCAGGTAGGCCTCGAATGAGGAGCGGTCCGCGTGCATCTTGTCGGTGCCCATCAGAGAGACTTGGGAAGCATCTTCCCCCTCAACAATGCGGCGATGGTAACGAGGGCAGCCGCCTCGTCCGGTCCGGTCGCCTGGATGAGTATGTGCGAGCCGGCGCGGGCCGACAGCCGCATGACCTCCATGACGTCCTTGGCATTTGCGACCCAGGCGCCGCTCGTGAGCAGGATGTCACACTCGAATTGACTGGCCACGAAAGCCAACCGCGCGGAATTCCTTCCCTGAAATGCGTCCCTCGCAGGGGGTTCGATCGTCACTTCTACCACTGACCCCTCATCAAGAAATAGTGCACCTCGAGTCCTCATCTGAACCGGCGTGCGCGTGGCCGCAGCAGGGGGATGCACAGGTGCTTCGTAGTTGCATACGATGATAATAAGATTATCATCGTATGATACTCCAAAAAGCGTGGAATCCAAGGCGGCACGCCCGACCATACTGATAGACCTGGTGGGGAAGAAGGCCGGCCAGGGGACCGGCACAATGTGCCGTGTCTTTCCCCTTGAGTCTTACGGAATCAGCCCGCGGGCGCGCCCGATCGCAACCGCCTCGGTGCGGTTCTGCGCCCCAAGCTTGGTGTTGATCTTGCGCAGGTGGGACTTGACCGTCAGTTCGGACAGGAACAGCCGCTCGGCGATGGCGCGGTTGCGCAGCCCCGCCGACAACATTTGAAGGACTTCCAGTTCGCGCGCCGTGAGGCTGTCCGACAGGCCGGCCACCAGCGCGGGTTCGGTGTCGTGATTGGCGCAAGCGCCTGCCAGCTTGCCGAGCAATCGCGCGACGAACGAAGGCGCGATGCCTAGGGCCGCCGCTTGCGCCTGGTGTGCCGAAGCCCACGTGCGCACGAGCGCAGCGACGCCGTCGCCTTCATCGAGGAACGTGCGCAGGAAGCCTTCATGGCTCGCCAGGCGCAGCGCTTCGGTGATTTCCTGCAGCGCCTCCTCTCGCCGCGCCAGGCCGTCCAGCGCCGCGGCGCGCAGGATGCGCAGCTTGATCAGGCGCCAGTAACGCTGGTGCGCGGTCGCGCAAGCAATGGCAGGGTCCAGCGCGGCGAGTGCCCGGGCATGCTGTCCCTGCGCAATCTCCAGCCGGCGCCGCGCGATCGACGGACGATCGATGTCGCTGGCGTGGCCGGCGGTATCAAGCGCTTCCCAGCCGCCATAGAGATCGACGGCGCGCAGCGCCTGCTCGGCGGCCTCGAGCCGGCCCTCCAGCGTGGCCACGCGGGCCCGCTCCAGCCAGGCGGAGCACACCGAACGCTCGGCGTTGACCTGCTGGCCCAGTTGCTCCAGCTCGGCCAGCACGCGCAGCCACTGCTCCTTGTCGCCACGCAGCAGCGCCAGCCGCGCGCTGAGCACGTGGCAGCCGATGACCGAGTCGGGCGGCCCGTTGGCCTTGGTGTAAGGGAGTGCGTCGGCCAGCAGCCGGGCCATCTCGTCGAGCGCGTCGTTTTCGTACAGGGCCAGCGCCCATGAGGTGTCGATGGCGGGCTTGTCACCGGTGATATCGCCGCGCGCGTCATCCCACGTGCGCGTGGATGCGGTGTGGAAGCGCGCCAGTGCATTGCCCAGGCGGCCCTGTACCAGGTCGATGATGCCCTCGAGGCAATCGGCGATGCTGCGCATGAATACCGAGCGCTCATTGGCGCCCCGCTGGATCGCGCGCGACAGCACGCTGCGCGCATCGTCGTAGCGGTGCGTGCAGATCTGGCTGTATGCGAGCGAATTGGCCAGGATGCAGTACTGGAACAGGTCATCGGGTCCGAGCCGGTTAATCTGGACCATGCTGGCCTGGCGGCAGGCTTCCACCTGGTCGGTCATCACCAGCAGTACGCAGCGGATGGTTTCGGCCTCCACGGCGAGCCGCTGGCTGCAGGGGCTGGCGTCGAGCTCGGCCTGGATCGATTCGACGGCCTGCAGGGCTTCGGGATAGCGCCGGTTGAGCAGCAGCGCCCATGCACGCGCGAGCCGCACGCGCGGATAGGGGGCCAGCGCCTCGGGGTGGATCTGGTCCAGCCATCGCACCAGCAGCCGCACGCGGCCCCCGGCCAGCAGCGTATCGGCCTGGCGCGCGATCTCGGGCAACGCCTCGTCGTGCAGGCCGGCCTGGAGCAGATGGTCCACTGCCGGCACGGGGCGGTTCTGTTCCAGGTACCAGCGTGCCGCCGCGCGGTGCAGTGCGGTGGCGCGGCCCGGCTGCTGCAGTTCCAGCCGGTGCTGCAGGAAGCTGGCGAAGAGCGGGTGATAGCGATACCAGGTCCGGTCGCCATCGAGCGGGAACAGCAGAAGGTTGGCGCGCTCGAGATAGTCGATCATCGCGCGGCTGTCCTGCCGGCCCGTCACCACGTCGCAGAGCGGCGCGCTGAGCTGGCCCAGCACGCTGGTTTCCAGCAGGAAGGTCCGGCAAGCCTCGCCCTGCTGCGCCAGGATGTCCTCGGCCAGGTACTCGGCCAGTTCAAGGTTGGTGCCCGAGAACGAGGCCACGAAAGCGCCGTGGTCCGTGCGGGTCTGCAGCGACAGCGTGGCCAGGTAGATCGCGGTGGCCCAGCCTTCTGTGCAGCGATGCAGCGTGGCGATCTCGTTGTCGCGCAACGGCAGGCGGCAGCGCTCGCGGATCAGGGCGGTGGCTTCTTCCAGCGTGAAGCGCAGTTGCGCCGGGTGGATCTCGAGCAGGTGCCCGCGCGCGCGGATGCGCCCCAGGCCGATCTCGGGGGTCACGCGCGACGCGATCACCAGCGTCCCGCACGGCGGCATGGCCTCGACGAGTTGCTGGATGAAATTGAGGACCGAGGCGCTTTGCACGGCCTCGAAGTCGTCGAGCAGGATGCTGAAGGGCAGCACGGCGCCCGCCACCTGTTCGATGATGCGGTGCGCCAGCCACGGGCCGGCGGGCTCGCTTGCGGGCGCGGCGGGGCGCGCGGCCTTGCGCCGTCCATGCAGGGCCTGCAGGCCGGCGTCCAGGTGGACCAGGAAACGCTGCAGGTCATTGTCGCCGCTATCCACGCGCAGCCACGCCGTGCCGCGCTGGCGTGCCGCGCATTGGGCCGCGTACTGCTGCATCAGCGTGGTCTTGCCGAAGCCGGCGGCCGCGCGGATCAGGATCAGGCGCGCGGCGCTGGCGTCGAGCATCCCCTGCACCAGCTGCGGCCGCGCGAGCGTCGTCGGCCCACTGGCCGGCGGCACCAGCTTGGAGGCCACGAGTCCCGGCAGGCCGGATTCACTGAGGGTGCCGGTCGAGGCGGGGTGGGCGGGCAAGGGAATCTCCTCTACTCCTGTGGGCATGGCTGATCGACGCCGTGATCTCGCACATTTGTGCTCAATCATACGCATTTTGATGCGCCGGGCTCAGGAAAAGCGCGATTGTTCCACGGTGGCGTACGCCTGTCGTAGTTCCTTTGGACGATTTGGCGGCCGGCGGGATTTTCCTCCCTTCGGCGGACGACAGCCGGCCAGGCGGCTCCTAAAGTGGCCCACTACAGCGGGGCGCTACGTCCGCCCGCGCGCCGCGCGCCACCGTATCACCGGAGACTTCGTAGTATGTACCTGACCCAGGGCCTGCACCGCTGCCTGCAGCAAACGCCCGAACGCACCGCCACCGTTTTCCGCAACCGCCGCCAGACCTTTCGCCAGCTTGGCGGCCGCGTCGCGCGCCTGGCCGGCGCGCTGCGCCAGCTCGGCATGGCGCCCGGGGACCGCGTCAGCATGCTGGCGCTGAATTCCGACCGCTACATCGAATACATGCTGTCCGTATGGTGGGGCGGCGGCGTCCTCAATCCCGTCAATACCCGCTGGAGTGTGCCCGAGATCGTCTATTCGCTGGACGACTGCGACACCGGCATCCTGATCGTCGACGACCATTTCCTGCCGATGGTGGCGGGCATTGTGGCCGGCGCACGCCGCAAGCCGCTGCTGATCCACGCCGGCGACGGCCCGGCGCCCGACGGCATGCTGTCGTACGAGCAACTGGTGGCCAGCGCCACGCCGGTCGACGACGCGCTGCGCGGCGGGGAAGACCTCGCCGCCATCATGTACACCGGCGGTACCACGGGCAAGCCCAAGGGCGTGATGCAGTCGCACATGAACCTGTGGGCGTCGGCGATTTCTCGCATGGCGCAGTATCCGTGCCCCGAAGACACCATCACGCTGCACGCCTGCCCGCTGTTCCATACGGCGGCCATGGCCAAGGCTGTGACGCTGTTCATCGCAGGCGCCACGCACGCGCTGATCCCGGCCTTCGATGCCAGGGAAGTGCTGGAAACCATGGTGAGCGAGAAGGTCAACGAGATCCTGCTGGTGCCGACCATGCTGCAGGCGGTGTTGTCCCATCCGGACTTCGCGAGCCATGACCTGAGCGGCCTGCAGCGCATCAACTACGGCGCCTCGCCGATCAGCGCCGGCCTGCTGGACGCGGCGCTGGCCGCGCTGCCGCAGGTGCAGTTCTATCACGCCTACGGCCTGACCGAAGCTGCCCCGGTGGTCTCCGTGAATCCGCCCGCCAACCATGGCCCGGAAGGCCGCGCCAGCGGCCTGTACCGCTCGGCCGGCCGTCCCGGCTACGGCGTCACCGTGAAGATCGTCGACGAGCAGGGCGTTGAAGTCCCGCGCAACGCCGTGGGCGAAATCGTGGTGCGCGGCCCCAACGTCATGCAGGGCTACTGGAACAAGCCAGGCGAGACCGCCGACACGCTGCGTGGCGGCTGGCTGCACACCGGCGACGGCGCCTACATGGATGAAAACGGCTACCTGTTCATCGTCGACCGCCTCAAGGACATGATCGTCAGCGGCGGCGAGAACATCTATTCCGCGGAAGTCGAGAACGTGCTCTCGCGCCATCCGGCGGTGGCGTCGTGTGCCGTGATCGGCGTGCCCGATACGCGTTGGGGCGAGGCCGTGCACGCCGTGGTCGTGCTCAAGCCCGGCACCCAGGTGGATGAAGCCGGCCTGCGCGAGCATTGCCGCCAGTTCATTGCCGGCTACAAGTGCCCGAAGAGCATCGAGTTCCGCGGCGAGATGCCGCTGTCCGCAGCCGGCAAGATCCTCAAGCGCGACCTGCGCTCGCCGTACTGGCAAGACAACACCCGGCAAGTCAACTGAAGCGGCTGCCTCCTTTATCTCAGCAGGAAATCGATATGAGCAACAACGTGGTAGTGGCCGGCGTCGGCATGATTCCCTTCACCAAGCCGGGCGCCAGCGATGACTATGGCGTGATGGGCGCCAACGCCGCCAAGGCAGCGCTGGCCGACGCGGGTATCGACTACGCGCTGGTCGAGCAGGCTTACGCAGGCTATGTGTTCGGCGATTCCACGTCCGGCCAGGCCGCGATCTATGGCGTCGGCCTGACGGGTATCCCGGTCATCAACGTCAACAACAACTGCGCCACCGGCTCGACCGCGCTGTTCCTGGCGCGCCAGGCGGTGGAAAGCGGCGCGGTCGAATGCGCGATCGCGGTCGGCTTCGAGCAGATGGTGCCGGGCGCGCTCAAGGGTGCCTATACCGACCGCCCGGGCCCGATGGCGCGCTTCGCCAAGACCATGGCGCAGGTCCAGGGCTTCGACGAGCAGGCGCCGCGCGCGGCCCAGTTCTTCGGCGGCGCCGGGCGCGCGTACATGAAGGAATACGGCATCCGCCCCGACACCTTCGCGCGCATCTCGGTCAAGGCACGCCAGCACGCCGCGCGCAACCCGTTCGCGGTGTTCCGCAACACGGTGACGCTCGATGAGGTGATGGCAGCGCCGACCGTGTTCGATCCGCTCACGCGCCTGCAGTGCTGCCCGCCGACCTGTGGCGCGGCCGCCGCCATCCTGTGCTCGGAGTCGTTCGCGCGCAAGCATGGCCTGGACACCCGCGTAAAGATCGCCGCGCAGGCCATGACGACGGACCGCAACAGCACCTTCGACGAAGGCGACATGCGCAAGGTGGTGGGCTACGACATGACCGCAGCCGCGGCGAACGCCGTCTATGAGAAGGCCGGCGTGTCGCCCGCGGACATCGACGTGGTCGAACTGCATGACTGCTTCACGGCCAACGAGCTGATCACGTATGAAGGCCTTGGCCTGACGCCGGTGGGCACGGCCGAGAAGTTCATCGTCGACGGCGACAACACCTACGGCGGCCGCGTGGTGACCAATCCGTCCGGCGGCCTGCTGTCCAAGGGCCACCCGCTCGGCGCCACCGGTCTTGCGCAGTGTGCCGAGCTGGTCTGGCAATTGCGCGGCAAGGCTGGCGAACGCCAGGTCGACGGCGCGCGACTGGCGCTGCAGCACAACCTCGGCCTCGGCGGCGCCTGCGTGGTGACGCTGTACGAACGCCAGCAGTAAGCGGCAGGGGAGCGAGCAATGATCGACAAGATGCATATCGGCGCACTGATCTCGCGCCACGCCGTCGACGTGGAGGCCGGTCGCCTGCGCTTCTTCGCCAAGGCGACGGGCCAGGCCGACGCGCGCTACACCGACCTGGCCGCGGCCGAGGCCGCGGGCTATCCGGGCTTGCCGGTGCCGCCGACGTTCCTGTTCTGCCTGGAAATGGAGTCGCCCAATCCGCGCGCGATGATCGAGCGCCTGAACATCGACATCGGCAAGGTCCTGCACGGCCAGCAGCACTTCGAGTATCACCGCATGGCCTATGCGGGGGAGCGCCTGACCTTCGAGACCCGCGTCGCCGATATCTACGCCAAGAAGGGCGGCGCGCTGGAGTTCGTGGTGCGTGAAACCCGCGTGACCGATGCCAAGGGCGACCCGGTCGCCGACCTGCGCAGCACCATCGTCGTGCGCAACAGCTAAGGAGACAGTCATGCAGACCCTCCGGTTTGATGAGATCGCGGTCGGCTCGGAACTGCCGTCCTTCACCGCGCCGCCGCTGACCCGGCTCACGCTGGCGCTGTATGCGGGCGCTTCGGGCGACCACAACGCCATCCACGTCGATATCGACTTCGCGCGCCAGGCCGGCATGCCAGACGTCTTTGCACACGGCATGCTCTCGATGGCCTACCTCGGGCGCCTGCTTACCAGCTGGGTGCCGCAGCAGGCCATCCGCAGCTTCTCGGTGCGCTTTGCGGCCATCACGCACGTGGGCGACGAGATCGCCTGCACGGGCACGGTCGTCGAGAAGGATGAGGCCACGCGCACGGTGCGCGTGGCACTGCAGACCCGCAACCAGGCGGGCGAAACGAAGCTGTCGGGCGATGCACTGATCGCCCGCGCCGCCTGACGCGGCACCGCATTGCCGGGACATTCAACAGATCAGCAAAGGAGCATAGGGAAATGAGCAAGCTTGTCGACAAGGTCGCCATTGTTTCGGGTTCAGGCCGCGGTATCGGCCGCGAGATCGCGCTGAAACTCGCCAGCGAAGGCGCGGCCGTGGTCATCAACGACCTCGACGCCGAACCGGCGCAGGCCGTGGTGCAGGAAATCGTCGCCGCCGGCGGCAAGGCCGTGGCGTGCGTGGGCAGCGTCACCGAAGCCGACTTCGGCACCCGCTTCGTCGGTACCGCGCTGCAGACCTTCGGGCGGCTGGACATCATCGTCAACAACGCCGGCTATACGTGGGACAACGTGATCCAGAAGATGACCGACGAGCAGTGGTCGGCCATCATGGACGTGCACGTGACCGCGCCGTTCCGCATCCTGCGCGCCGCCGCCGACTACTTCCGCGAAGCCGCGAAGAAGGAAGCCGAGGCCGGCCAGGAAGTGTTCCGCAAGGTGGTCAACATCTCGTCGGTCTCGGGCGTGATGGGCAACGCCGGCCAGGCCAACTACTCGGCTGGCAAGGCCGCCATCAACGGCCTGACCAAGGCGCTTGCCAAGGAGTGGGGCCGCTGCAAGGTCAACGTCAACAGCGTGGCCTTCGGCCTGATCAAGACCCGCCTGACCGAAGCCACCGCCGGCTCGGACAATACTTCGACGCTGAATATCGGCGGCAACGAGATCAAGGTCGGCGTGAACCCGCAACTGATGAAGAACATCGAAGCGATGATTCCGCTCGGCCGTGGCGGCACCCCGGTCGAGGCGGCCGGTTCGGTGTACCTGCTCTGCATTCCGGAATCCAACTACATCACCGGCCAGGTCCTGATCTGCGGCGGCGGCCGTCCCTGACCGGGGAGGAGCGACATCATGGCATTCAACCAAAGACCCTGGATCACCGATGACCTGGCCATGTTCCAGGATGGCATCCGCAAGTTCATCGAGCGCGAGCTGGTCCCGCACGAAGACCGCTGGTGGAAGCAGCAACACGTGGACCGCGAGATCTGGCGCAAGGCCGGCGAGATGGGCATGCTGTGCGCGAGCATTCCCGAGGAATACGGCGGTGGCGGCGGCAACTTCGCGCATGAGGCCATCATCACGCTGGAGCAGTCGCGCGCCGGCGTGAGCAGCCTGGGCACCAACGTCCACAGTGGCATCGTTGCGCACTACATCCTGCGCTACGGCACCGAAGCGCAGAAACGCCACTGGCTGCCGAAGATGGCCAGCGGCGAGATGGTCGCGGCCATTGCCATGTCGGAGCCCGGCGCGGGCTCGGACCTCAAGAGCATCAAGGCCCGCGCGCAGCGCGACGGCGACCACTACGTCCTGAATGGATCGAAGACCTTCATCACCAACGGCTTCCTGGCCGACCTGATCCTGGTGGTCTGCAAGACCGATCCGGACAAGGGCGCCAAGGGTGTGTCGATCGTGGTGGTGGAGACCGAGAACCTGCCCGGTTTCCGCCGCGGACGCATCCTCGAAAAAATCGGTCAGAAGGGGCAGGACACCGCCGAGCTGTTCTTCGACGACGTCCGCGTGCCGTGCGCGAACCTGCTGGGCACGGAAGAAGGCAAGGGCTTCTACCAGCTCATGCAGCAACTGCCGCAGGAACGCATGATCATCGCGCTGGGGGCGCTGTCGGCCATGGAGCGCGCGGTGGAGCTGACGACCGAGTACGTGCGCGAACGCAAGGTCTTCGGCGCCACGCTGCTCGATATGCAGAACACGCGCTTCAAGCTGGCCGAGTGCAAGACCAAGGCCGTGATCGCCGGTGCTTTTGTCGACGACTGCATGGCCAAGGTCCTGCGCGAAGAACTCGATGCGGAGACCGCGGCCATGGCCAAGTGGTGGGGTACGCAGACCAGCTGCGAGATCATCGACGAATGCCTGCAGCTGCATGGCGGCTACGGTTACATGATGGAGTACCCGATTGCCCGCATGTACGTGAATGCCCGCGTGAGCAAGATCTTCGGCGGTTCAAACGAGATCATGAAAGAGATCATCGCGCGCACGCTCTGAGGCCAGCGGTATGCAGGACCGCGGCTGCATGACCAGGTCCGACAGAGGCCGGCTGCCGCCGCAGCGCAGTCAGTCGAACCCGTGCCGTCCGGCACGCGAAAGCACAAAGACAATGTGGAGACAGCAAGATGCAGCAGCAAAGGCGCAAGGTTTTGCAGCAGTTGGGACTCGGGCTGGCGGGCGCAACGCTCGGAGGATTCGGCCTGAGTGCGCGCGCACAGGCGAATGGGGCGGCCTATCCGTCGCGCGCGGTGCGCGTGGTGTATCCCTACCAGGCCGGCGGCACCGGCGACGTGGTCGCGCGGCAGATTGCCGAAGGCCTCGCCAAGGCCTGGGGCAAGCCGGTCATCGTCGATAACCGGCCCGGCGCCGGCGGCATGATCGGCGCGGACATGGTGGCCAAGGCCGAGCCCGATGGCCACACGCAGCTGCTGACGCTGACCGGCATGGTGCAGGCGCCCAGCCTGTACAGCAAGGCAACGTACAACCCGGTGCGTGATTTCGCGCCCATTTCGGAACTGGGCACGTCGAACCTCGCGCTGGTGGTGCAGCCGTCGCTGGGCGTGAGCAGCGTCAAGCAGCTCATCGACTACATAGGCAAGCAGGGCAAGCCGCTTGCGTATGGTTCGTATGGACTGGGTTCAAGCGGCCATCTGTACATGGAGATCTTCGCGCGCAACACCAAGGTCGAGCTCACGCACGTGCCCTACAAGGGCGAGGCGCCATTGATCAACGACCTGCTCGGCGGACAGCTTCCCGCCGGCATGATCGCGGCGGTGAGCGCGCGCCAGCATGCCGCCGCCGGCAAGCTGCGCGTACTGGCCGTGGCCGGCGCGGCGCGCTCGCCGCTGCTGCCCGATGCGCCGACGTTCGCCGAAGCCGGCGTGCGCGGCCTTGAGCGTCAGGGATGGGTCGGCATGTTCGCCCCTGCGGCGACGCCGCGCGCTATCGTGGAGAAGGTCTCCGCGGACGTCAACCGAACGCTGGCCAACCCGGATTTCCGGGCGCGCATGGTGGATCTGGGCATCGTACTCAAGGGCAGCACGCCCGCAGCCTTTGCCGACGTCGTCAAGGCCGAGCAGATCTACTGGGCGGAAGCCATCCGCGCTTCGGACATCCGCCTGGACTGATACGCGCCGGCATGCCACAGAACCGGCCACGGCGCGGCGCGCTCGCACCGTGGCCCTCGCTATCTTATCGAGGAGACAACATGAGCAACAGCAACGCAGCGGTCCAATTGAAGGACGTATCGGCAGAGGCCACGTCCGTGGGCTACCACGGCTTCACCGTGACCCGGATGACGCCCACGATCGGCGTCGAGGTTGGCGACATCGACCTGCGCGAGCGGCTGGACGACGCAACCCTGACGTCGCTGCGCCAGGCGCTGGTGCGCCACAAGGTGCTGTTTTTCCGCGACCAGGACATCACGCCGGCACAGCACGTGGCGCTTGCGCGCCGCTTTGGCGAACTCGAGGTGCATCCCGTGTTCCCGCATCACGCGGACCATCCGGAACTGGTGCTGCTGGGCGGCACCAAGGACATGCGCGGGCGCGAGAACATCTACCACTCCGACGTATCGTGGCGCGAGGTGCCGTCGATGGCATCGATGCTGCGATGCGTGGAATGCCCGGAGTCCGGTGGCGACACCATCTGGGTCGACATGGCACGCGCCTATGCGGCGCTGCCCGACGCGGTCAAGGAACGGATCGAAGGTCTCTACGCTGTGCACGACATCATGCCCGGCTTCGGCGCGCGCATGACGCCCGAGGAGCGCGAGATCAACCGCAAGAAATTCCCGGCCGTCACCCACCCGGTCGTGCGCACGCACCCGGAGAGCGGTGAAAAGATCCTCTATGTCAATGAAGGCTTCGTCACGCACCTCGCCAACTTCGGCGAGAAGGCCCAGTTCCGCGTGGGCTTCGATTTCCGCTATGGCGAGCTGGACCTGCTGCAATACCTGTTCCGCCAGGCCGCGGTCCCCGAGTACCAGGTGCGCCTGAAGTGGCAGCCCAACACCATCGCGTTCTGGGACAACCGCTCGACGCAGCATTACGCCGTGCAGGACTATTTCCCGGCGGTGCGCCGCATGATGCGCGCCACCATCATCGGCGACAAACCTTTCTGAAGCGCCCCCACTTTCAGGAGCTACGATCGATGCACAATCTCAATACGTTCTATATCGGGGGCAAGTGGGTGACACCCGCTGACGGCTTCTCGCTGGCGGATATCGTCAACCCGGCGACGGAAGCGGTGATCGGCACGGTTGCCATGGGCGGCGTGGCCGATGTCGATCGGGCCGTGGCCGCGGCAAGCGACGCGTTCGTGTCGTGGTCCAGGTCCAGCCGCGAGGAACGGCTGGCGCTGCTGCGCCGCATTGCCGATGGCTACAAGGCGCGCCTCGGCGAGATCGCCGAGGCCATCAGCACGGAGATCGGCGCGCCCCTGTGGCTGTGCCGCGAGTACCAGGCGCCGATGGGGCTGGTACAGATCCAGTCGGCCATTGCCGCGCTGGAAGCTTTTGATTTCGTCACCGTCAGCGGCACCACGCAGGTAGTGCGCGAGCCGGTCGGGGTGACGGCGCTGATCACACCGTGGAACTGGCCGGTCAACCAGATCGCCGCCAAGGTCGCCCCGGCGCTGGCGGCGGGCTGCACGGTGGTGCTCAAGCCGTCGGAGATCGCACCGCTCGATGCGCGCATCTTTGCCGAGATCGTGCATGAAGCCGGCGCGCCGGCGGGCGTGTTCAACATGCTGTTCGGCACGGGCCCGACGGTGGGCGCGGCGCTGTCGCGCCATCCCGGCGTGGAGATGGTCTCGATCACGGGGTCGACGCGTGCCGGCGTCGACGTGGCCGTGCAGGCCGCGCCGACGGTCAAGCGCGTGGCGCAGGAGTTGGGCGGCAAGTCGCCCAACCTGATCCTGGACGACGCCGACCTCAAGGCCGCGGTCTCGGGCGGCGTGGTCAGTTGCATGCTGAATTCGGGCCAGACCTGCACGGCGCCCACGCGCATGCTGGTGCCGCGCGCGCAGTACCAGACCGCCATCGCCATTGCGCAGGCGACCGCGCAGGCGTTGACGGTGGGCGACCCCGCCGCGCCGGACAGCAAGCTGGGCCCCAGTTCCAACCGGGCCCAGTACGAGCGCGTGCAGCGCATGATCGAGGCGGGCATAGGCGAGGGCGCGCGCGTTATCGCGGGTGGTCCCGGCCGGCCTGACGGGCTTGCGCTGGGCTTCTACAGCCGCCCGACCGTCTTCGCCGATGTCAACAACGACATGACCATCGCCCGCGAAGAGATCTTCGGGCCGGTGCTGGTGATGATTCCCTACGACGACGAGGCCGAGGCGATCCGCATCGCCAACGACACGCCGTACGGACTGGCCGCCTACGTCTGGTCCGGTGACCCGGCGCGCGCGCGTCGTGTAGCGGGCGAACTGCGTGCCGGCTCCGTGCAGATCAACGGCGCCCGGATGGACTTCAGTGCGCCGTTCGGCGGCTACAAGGCATCGGGCAACGGCCGCGAGTTCGGCGCCTATGGCCTGGCGGAGTTCCTGGAGTACAAGTCGGTCGCCGGCTGTGCCGCGGACGCATAGGGGAGTGACTGCTTACATGGAAACGTTTGACTATCTGGTGGTGGGCGCGGGCTCGGCGGGCTGCGCCATTGCGGCACGGCTGGCAGAAGATCCCGCGGTAACGGTAGCGCTGGTCGAGGCGGGGCCGAGCGATCACCACGTCAGCGTGTGGATGCCGATCGGCATGGCGTCGACGGTGCCCAAGGCCGGCGTGCGCAACTACGGCTACCACACCGCGCCGCAGGCCGGCCTCAATGGCCGGCAGGGCTACCAGCCGCGCGGCAAGGGGCTGGGCGGCAGCTCGTCGATCAACGGCATGGTCTATATCCGGGGCCACCGCAACGATTATGACGACTGGGCCAGCCTGGGCTGCACCGGCTGGGGCTATGAAGACGTGTTGCCTTACTTCCGGCGCAGCGAAAGCCATGAGGACTACCAGGGCCGTGACGACAACCGCTGGCACGGAGGCTCGGGTCCGCTTTGGGTCAGCAACCTGCGCTCGCCCAATCCGTTCTCGAACCGCTTTGTCCAGGCGGCGATCCAGGCAGGCTATCCGGCGAACGGCGACTTCAATGGCGCGGAGCAGGAGGGCGCGGGCCTGTACCACGTCACGCAACGCCGTGGCGAGCGCTGGAACACGGCGCGTGCCTACCTGCACCAGGGCAACGCCGCCGACACAACCCTGAGCGGTGGCCGGCGCAACCTGACGGTGCTGGTGGATACACAGGTGCTGCGCATCGACTTCGATGGCACGCGTGCCACGGGCCTTACCGTGGTGCGGGGCGGCGTCGAGCAGCAGCTGGTGGCGCGGCAGGAGGTCGTCGTCAGTGCCGGCGCCTTCAATTCGCCGCAGCTGCTGCTGGCTTCGGGCGTGGGGCCGGCGCAGGAACTGCGCGAGCTGGGTATCGGTGTCGTGGCCGACCTGCCGGGCGTTGGCAAGAACCTGCAGGACCATCCCGACGTCATCCTCAACAAGCAGGTGCGCTCGCTGGACCTGTTCGGACATTCGCTGCCCGGCTTTGCCAGGCTGTCCCTGGAACTGCTGCGCTATCGGCGCAAGCGTACCGGCATGCCGAGCAGCAACTTCGCGGAAGCGGGTGCATTTATCCGGAGCCGGCAGGGCCTGGCCGTACCGGATATCCAGTTGCATTTCGTTCCGGCGCTGCTCAACCATGGCGGCGACAGGAAGAAGCTGGGGCACGGCTATTCCTGCCACGCCTGCGTGCTGCGGCCGAAGAGCCGCGGGGAGGTGCGCCTGCGCTCGCGCGACATGCGCGAGGCGCCAATGATCGATCCGCGCTTCCTGAGCGATGAAGAGGACATGGCCGGCATGGTGGCGGGCGTGCGCGCCATCCGCCGGATCTTTGCCCAGCAGGCGCTGGCCAGTGCCGGCGGCCGCGAGTTGTTTACCGACGACTTCGGTCCGGGCGAGGGCAGCCAGCAGGCGATCGAGGCCTTTGTGCGCGAACGTGCCGACAGCGTCTACCATCCGGTCGGCACCTGCAAGATGGGTGTGGACGAGATGGCCGTGGTCGATCCGGCGTTGCGCGTGCGCGGCGTGCAGGGCCTTCGCGTGGTCGACGCTTCCATCATGCCCACGCTGGTCGCGGGCAACACCAACGCACCGGCGATCATGATCGCCGAGAAGGCGGCCGAGCTGATCCGGGCGGGCCGCTAACGTGGTTCGGCCAAGTCGGGGAGCGCCATGCGCGACCCCGACGGCGGCTTTACAGGTAGGTGGCCACGACGATGTAGGCGTTGCCCCGGCTGCCGGCAAGCCGCTCAAGTTTCAGACGGGCGGCGCCGACCCGGGTGCTGGCCTGCTTGCCGGCAGTCGCCGCGTTGAGATCCGTGCTGACAGGCCGGCTACCGGGGGACATGCAGGTGGCGTGCACCACCTGAGCCCCGGTCTCGAATCCGCAAGAGGGTTCCGTAATGGCTCCCCGGAAAGTGATGGTGCCGGATTGCGCGGCCGCGGTGCCGGCGATGCCGGCGGCGAGCCACAACGATAGTCCGAGCCGGCGTGCCCATGCCGGCACGTGCCTTTCTCTTCCGTCCATATCGAACTCCCTCATGTGGATGCCACCCGGCCACTGCCGTGTGGCACGAAGCGCAACTGCGTCTCAGTCGCTCCTGTCCCGGATAGCGGTTTGATAGGGCGTGGCTTGAGCAATTCCCTCAAAAATATTACAAATTTGTCACTTCGAATGGTGCGAGGCGGGCATGCGTGGACCAAGTCGCTATCCGCTATCGAGGCTCAGGCGTTGCCTGAGGCCGGATAGCGGATGAGGTGGGATGTGGACGCTCGGGTGAGGCGGCGGGACTTACCGGACCAGCAGGCGCGAACGCACGAAGCCGGCGTGGGTGCGCAAGGCCCCCATCAGCGCGTCGGAGGGCACCCGGTCGAGGTCCGTGACGACGTAGCCGGTATGGCCGCGCGTCTGCAGGTGCTGGCCGTTGATGTTGACGCCGTCCTGTGCCAGCAGCGTGTTGAGGGCGGCCAGCGCACCGGGTGCGTTGCTGTGGATATTGAGCAGCCGTGCCGGCGCGTGCAGCGGACCGGGATCCACCTCCGGGAAATTCACCGCGCCGATGGTGCCGCCGGTGGTCAGGTAGTGCAGCAGCTTGGCGGCTACCTCGGTGCCGATGTTCTCCTGCGCTTCCTCGGTGCTGCCGCCGATATGCGGCGTCAGCAGGACGTTGGGCAGTTGCTGCAGCGGGCTGGTGAACGGATCGTTGTTGGTCTTCGGCTCTTCGGGGAAGACGTCGATCGCGGCACCGCCGAGGTGCCTGGCGCGCAGCGCTGCCGCCAGGGCATCGATGTCGACCACAGTCCCGCGCGAGGCATTGATCAGGATCGCGCCAGGCTTGAAGCGCGCGAGCACGTCAGCGTCGATCAGGTTGCGCGTGCGTGCCGTGGCGGGAACGTGCAGCGTGACTACGTCCGCCTGCGACACAGCCTCTTCCAGTGTGCCGGCCGCGCGCGCCGAGCCGAGCGACAGCCTGGCCAGCACGTCGTAGTACACCACTCGCATGCCCATCGACTCGGCCAGTACGCCGACCTGCGAGCCGATATTGCCGTAGCCGACGATGGCGATGGTCTTGCCGCGCGCCTCGAACGCGCCGCTGGCGCCCTTGGCCCACTTGCCGCCATGCGCGAGCGTATTTTTCTCGGGTATCTTGCGCAGCAGCATCACGGCTTCGGACACGACCAGCTCGGCCACCGAACGCGTGTTGGAGAACGGCGCGTTGAAGACCGGAATCCCCGCCGCCGTCGCGGCGTCCAGGTCGACCTGCGAGGTGCCGATGCAGAAGCAGCCGATGCTGAGCAGCGCCGGTGCGCTGCGGATGTCGTCCGCGCGCAGGTGCGTGGCGGAGCGGATGCCCACCAGGTCATGGCTGGACAGCACCTGGCGCAGCTCGTCGCCGGCCAGCGCGCCGCTGCGGCGTTCGACCGTCAGGCCGGCTTCGCCCAGGCGCGCCGTGGCGCTTGGGTGGATGTTTTCAAGCAGGATCGCAGTAGTCACGTTCAGGTTCCGCGCAAGAAGAGATCAGGGAAGGCGCGCGCAGTCTTTGCTGCGTCGCGGCAAGGTCTATTCTGCGCGAAAACGCCGCCGCAGTCCGGGAGCCCCTTTCGCCAGCATTGGCTCCCCTGGCGCGACGGCTAGCGCGAGCGCCCGCGGCGGTCGCCGCCGAGCGGGTCGACAATGATCATGGTCTGCTGCAGCACACCGTTGTCGTCGAAGTAGCAACTGAAGTGCGCGGTCTGGTAGCCATCCTGGAACATCCGGTAGCTCCAGGCCTCGCGCTTCATCAGCGGGTAATACTGGATGGGCTCGCGCGGCTTGCCGAAGCGCTCGAGCACATCCTGCTTGGTCCAGGCACCGACCTTGGCCTGATAGATTTCGGCTTCCGTCAACATCTGCCGATAGCTCACGAGTTTGCCGGTGGCGTCAAAGTCCGCCGCGTAGACCGCATGACCGAGAGGCTGCTGGGAGTAGAGCCAGCGCGACGTGCCATTCGGAAAACGGAAGGAATCGGTGGGTTCGCCGAATGTACTGCGCACGGCGCTCTGGTCGCTGCCGACCAGCCGCTGGCCGGTCTGTTCCGGGTGCAGCGCCGAGCAGCCGCCCAGGATCAGGGCTGCGACGCACGCCAGCGAGGCTACGTATGCAAGGCGGATTCTCATCAAAGGCTCCAGGCGGGGAGATCCCGCATGGCCGGATTGTCCGACCAGTGGAGCAAAGTGCGCAATAGGCCCGCGGCGCCAGGGCCGCGCGGACCCGGTGCGCTAGCCTTCGACTTCGCTGCGGATCAGCAGCACCGGCCGGCTGGACTTGCTGACCACGCCTTCGGAGACGCTGCCCATCAGCAGGCGCCGCACGCCACGCCGGCCATGCGTGCCCAGCACGATCAGGTCGGCGCTCCAGGCATCGGCCTGGGCGACGATGGTCGCGGAAATCTGGCCGGGCGCCACCGGCTTGTCGACAAGCTGGGTCGTATGCCTGATGCCGGCCGCCTCCAGCTTGTCCTCGGCCTCCGTCAGGACCTTGCGGCCAAAGCTACGGATGCTTTCCATCAGGGCCCTGGCGTCGAAGTAGGCGACATCGAAGAATGCGTCGCTGTCGTCGGCCACGAACAGGGCCTTGACCTCCGCACCGGTCGCCGTGGCAAGGGTGATGGCCTGGCTCAATGCGAGATCGGAAGACTGGCTGCCGTCTACGGCTAGCAGGATGCGCTGATACATGGAAACCTCCGGTGAGTCGTTGCGAGTGATCGGGGGACGGCAAATCGTAAGAGGCACCGAGTGGGCCCTTCTGGTCCAGCGTAGCCGCAGCGGGCGATAGCAGCTTGACCGGCATCAAGACTTGAACGCACCGCGGCGAGCGGAGATCTGCTGCCGCGGGATCCGATGGCGCGCATCGAACCGTGCACCGGCGTTGCCCGCCGGTGCACACACGCCCGCCTCAGGCGGGCAGGAAGCCCTCGACCGTCAGGTAGCGATCGCCGGTGTCATAGTTGAAGCCCAGCACGCGTGCGCCGGCCGGCAACTCGGGTAGCTTGCCGGCGATCGCGGCGAGGGTGGCACCCGACGAAATGCCGACCAGGATGCCTTCTTCGCTGGCGCAGCGGCGCGCCATGTCGCGGGCCGGTTCGGCATCCACCTGGATCACGCCATCGAGCAGGCCGGTCTTCAGGTTGGCCGGGATAAAGCCGGCGCCCAGGCCCTGGATCGGATGCGGTGCCGGTGCGCCGCCGGAAATCACGGGCGAAGCCGACGGCTCGACGGCGAATACCTTGAGCTGCGGCCACTTCTGCTTGAGCACCTGCGCGCAGCCGGAAATATGGCCGCCCGTGCCGACACCGGTGATCAGCACGTCGAGCCCTTCGGGGAAATCCTCCAGGATTTCCTGGGCGGTGGTACGCGCATGGACTTCGATGTTGGCCGCGTTTTCGAACTGCTGGGGCATCCAGGCGCCGGGAATGGCGGCGATCAGTTCCTCGGCGCGGGCGATCGCGCCCTTCATGCCTTTCTCTCGCGGGGTCAGGTCAAAGGTCGCGCCGTAGGCGAGCATCAGGCGGCGGCGTTCGAGCGACATGCTGTCGGGCATCACCAGGATCAGCTTGTAGCCCTTGACCGCGGCCACCATCGCCAGGCCGATGCCGGTATTGCCCGACGTCGGCTCGACAATGGTGCCGCCCGGCTTAAGCACGCCACGGCGTTCGGCATCTTCCACCATCGACAGCGCGATGCGGTCCTTGATCGACCCGCCCGGGTTCGACCGTTCCGATTTGATCCAGACTTCATGGCCATTGCCGAACAGCCGGTTGATGCGGATATGCGGCGTATTGCCGATGGTTTCCAGGATATTGACTGCCTTCATGTTTCCTCCAAAGGGGCGCAGCGTCACGGCGCTGCGCGAATGCGGACCAACCGGGATTCTATTGAAATTTTCATGGCCGCTCCCGCCGTTCACGGATAATGATCACGAGCCGCTGCCAGGGATCGTCCGCGTGCCTGGAGGGGAACTGGTTGAGAGGAGGGCCGGATGGAGCTCAGGCAATTGCGGTACTTTCTGCAGGTCGTCGAACTCGGCAGCATGGGGCAGGCCGCCCAGAAGCTGGGCGTGGTCACATCGGCGCTCAGCCAGCAGATAAGTCGCCTGGAGGGCGAGCTTTCCACGCGCCTGCTGCGGCGCACCTCGACGGGCGTCGTGCCGACCGATGCCGGACTGGCATTCTGGCGCCAGGCGCAACTGGCTGTGCGCCATGCCGACGACGCAGTACGCGCCGCCCAGCTTGCCAGGCTCTCCGGCCACGTCAGTGTAGGCATGGCGCCGAGCACCATCAGCGTGCTGGGCCTGCCCTTCATGCAGGCCATGCGCGAGCGCTATCCCGACATCCGCCTGCATCTCGTGGAAAGCCTGTCAGGCAACCTGGCGACGATGATCGGCACGCGCCAGCTAGACCTGGCCGTCCTGTTCCAGGCGGAGGGCCACCATCGCTGGAGCCTGGCACCGCTGCTTACCGAGCGCCTGTTTCTGATCAGCCGCGATGACATGCCCGGTCTGCCGACGGGCAAGACGGCAAGGCTTGCGCAACTGCGCGGGCTGCCGCTGATCCTGCCAAGCAGCCCGCACGGTCTGCGTTCCGTGCTTGATGCCGCCTTCGCGCGGGGCCGCCACCAGCCCAACGTGGTCGCGGAAATCGATGGCCTGGCCATGCTGATGGATGCCGTGCGCGCGGGACTTGGCGCCACGGTGCAGCCCGGCGCGGCGGTGGCGCGCCTGGGCGGCGAGCCCCTGGCGATGATCCCCATTGCCGACACCGCGGCGCGGCGCCCGAACCTGCTGGCCAGCCTGTCGGACGACGAGTTGTCTCCCGCGGGCCTGGCCGCGCGCGGCACGCTCGCCGCCGTGGCGCGCGATCTGGTGCGCGCCCGCCGCTGGCCCGGCGCTACCCTTCACGATTCGTAAACACCCGTTGCCCGATCCCGTCTGGCGGGGCATCGGGCCGCTCAGTACAGTCGCCGCAAATCACGGAGACTGTACTGATGTGGGACGTACTCGTAATCGGCGGGGGCAACGCCGCCCTGTGCGCCGCACTCATGGCGCGCGAGGCCGGCGCCAGCGTGCTGCTGCTGGAAGCCGCCCCCAGGGCCTGGCGCGGCGGCAACTCCCAGCACACGCGCAACCTGCGTTGCATGCACGATGCGCCGCAGGACGTGCTGGTCGACAGCTACCCGGAAGAGGAGTACTGGCAGGACCTGCTCAAGGTCACCGGCGGACTCACCAATGAGGCACTGGCGCGGCTGGTCATCCGCGCGTCTTCGACCTGCCGCCCGTGGATGCGCCGCCATGGCGTGCATTTCCAGCCGCCGCTCTCGGGCGCGCTGCACGTGGCCCGTACCAATGCCTTCTTCATGGGCGGCGGCAAGGCGCTGGTCAATGCCTACTACCGCAGTGCCGAGGCCATGGGCGTCCAGGTCCGATACGAGACACCGGTCGATGCCATCGAACTCGACGGCGGCCGCTTCGTGGCCGCGCGCAGCGGCGACCAGCGTTTCGCGGCGCGCGCATGCGTGCTGGCGGCGGGCGGCTTCGAATCGAATCGAGCCTGGCTGCGCGAAGCGTGGGGCCAGAACGAGCGCGGCGAATGGCCGGCCGACAATTTCCTGATCCGCGGCACGCGCTTCAACATGGGCGTGCTGCTCAAACACATGATCGAGTCCGGCGCGGACGCGATCGGCGATCCGTCGCAGTCGCACTGCGTGGCCATCGACGCGCGCGCGCCGCTGTATGACGGCGGCATCTGCACGCGCATCGACTGCGTATCGCTGGGCGTGGTGGTCAATCGCGATGCCGAGCGCTTCTACGACGAGGGCGAGGACTTCTGGCCCAAGCGCTACGCCATCTGGGGCCGCCTGGTGGCCCAGCAGCCCGGCCAGATCGCCTACTCGATCATCGATGCCAAGGCCGTCGGCCGCTTCATGCCGCCGGTGTTTCCCGGCACGGTGGCTGACAACCTGCCCGAACTGGCCCGCAAGCTCGGTCTGCCCGAGCAGGATTTCGTGGACAGCGTGGCGGCCTACAACGCCGCCTGCCGCAGCGGCACCTTCGACCACACGACGCTGGATGACTGCCGCACGGAAGGCCTGCTGCCGCCGAAGACGCACTGGGCACGCCCCATCGACACCGCGCCGTTCTACGGCTACGCGCTGCGCCCGGGCATCACCTTTACCTACCTTGGCCTGAAGGTCGACGAGCACGCCGCGGTGCATTTCAACGGACAACCCAGCGCCAACCTGTTCGTGGCCGGCGAGATGATGGCCGGCAATGTGCTGGGCAAGGGCTATACGGCCGGGGTCGGCATGTCGATCGGCACCGCGTTCGGCCGTATTGCCGGCACGCAGGCGGCACGGGCGGCCGCACAATCGAAAGGAGCACGACGTGAAGCAGCTTGAAGCGCTGGTACGCGAGGCCGGCGAAGAAGCCGCAGGCGGCATGGCCCGGCAAGGCGCCGATGACAGGAAAACCATCCCCATCCGCGTACTGCCCCTGAGCGGCAACGAAGCCGAGGTAGCCCGGCAAATGCAGATCTGCAATGCCTGCCGCTACTGCGAGGGCTTTTGCGCCGTGTTTCCCGCCATGACGAGAAGGCTCTCCTTCGGCAAGGCGGACGTGAACTACCTGGCCAACCTGTGCCACAACTGCGGCGCCTGCTATCACGCCTGCCAGTACGCACCGCCGCATGAATTCGCGGTGAATGTCCCGCAGGCCATGGCGCGGGTCCGTGGCGAGACCTACGCCGAGTACGCATGGCCGGCGCCGCTGGGCGCGCTGTACCGGCGCAATGGCCTGACCGTGGCGCTGGCGCTGGCCTTCGGCCTGGCGCTGTTCCTGCTGCTAGTCATCGCGCGGCAGGGATCGCTGTGGCACTCGCCGCTGGCCGGCAACTTCTACGCGATCTTCCCGCACAACATGATGGCCGCGATGTTCGGCGCGGTCTTCGGCTTTGCGGTGCTGTCGCTGGGCATCGGAGTGCGGACCTTCTGGCGCGACGTGTCGCCGGGGCGCGCTACCCCGCCGGCCGTTGGCGAAGCCGCCCTCAACGCGCTCACGCTTCGGTACCTCGACGGCGGGCACGGCAAGGGCTGCAACGAGGAGGACGACCGCTTCACGCTGGCACGCCGACGCTTCCACCACCTGACGTTCTACGGCTTCATGGCGTGCTTTGCATCGACCGCGGTGGCCACGCTGTACCACTATGTGCTGGGAATGCATGCGCCTTATCCGGTGGGCAGCCTGCCCGTGCTGCTGGGCATGGCCGGCGGCATCGGGCTGCTCGCCGGCCCGGCCGGACTCCTGTGGCTGAACCTGCGGCGCGACCCGGCCCGCGGGGATGCGGCCCAGCGCCCCATGGATCGCGGCTTCATCGCGCTGCTGCTGCTCACCGCGGCTTCCGGCCTGGCCTTGCTGGCCGGCCGCGATACCGGCGCCATGGCCATGCTGCTGGCCGTGCACCTGGGCGTGGTCATGGCGCTCTTCGCCACGCTGCCGTTCGGCAAGTTCGCGCACGGCATCTACCGCTGCGCGGCGCTGCTCAAGTCCGCCATCGAGAAGCGCCAGCCTAATGCGTTGCAGCTCGGCTCGGACTGAAGCTGAACGCTGCCGCACCGACAAGAAAACCATCTATCCCCAAGGAGACCGTCCGATGACCAATACCGTTCGCCGCACTGCTCTGGCCTGCCTGCTCGGAGCGGGCCTGGCACTGTCCGGCCTGGCACCCGCCGCCGCCCAGAGCTGGCCCGACAAGCCTGTCACCCTCGTCGTGCCGTTCGCCTCCGGCGGCACCACGGACATCATCGCCCGAACCATCGGACAAAAACTCGGCGAAGCCCTGCACCAGCCCGTGGTGGTGGACAACCGCCCCGGCGCCGGCGGCACGCTTGGCGCGGCCAACGTCGCGCGCGCCACGCCGGATGGCTACACGGTGCTGTTGGCCACCGTGGCACATACCATGGCGCCCGGCATCTACAAGTCGCTGCCCTACGACTTCACGCGCGACCTGGTGCCGGTTGGCCTGGTGGCGCTGACGCCCAATGTGCTGCTGGTCAGCCCGTCGATGCCTGTGAAATCCGTGGCGGAGCTGATCGCCTATATCAAGTCCCACCGCGGGCAGGTCAACTACGGCTCCGCCGGACCGGGCAGTACCGAGCATCTGTCGGGAGAACTGTTCCGGTCCATGACAGGCACCGACATCGTCCACGTCCCGTACAAGGGTGGCGCACCGATGATGACCGACCTGATCGCCGGGCAGATCCAGATGGCCATTGAAACCAGCCCTTCGGCCGCGCCCCACGTCCGTTCGGGCAAGGTCAGGGCGCTGGCCGTCACCACCGCGAAACGGTCCCCGGCCTACCCAGGCGTGCCCACGCTCGAGGAAAGCGGGATCAAGGGTTACGAGGTGACTACCTGGTTTGCGCTGATGGCGCCGCGCGGCACGCCCGCCGCGGTGACGCAGCGCCTGGGCACGGAGCTGGCGAAGGCGCTGAAGCAGCCGGATGTGCTGAAACGCTTCGAGGAGCAGGGCGTGACCGCCGGCGACATGACGCCGGCGCAGCTGGGCGATTTCATCGGCAAGGAGACGCAGCGGTGGACGAAGGTGGCGAAGTCGTCGGGTGCCGCCGCGGATTGATGGCGGGGGGCGCAATGCCCCGCGCGTTTTCAAGTCCTGTAGCTCAGGCCGCGTGTCCTGCGGCATGGCCTGAGGCGTGAACCTGCGGCCCTGGGGCAAAGCGCTCCAGCACATGGGCGGTCATGCCCCTGGCCAGTTCCTCCTCGCCATAGAAGACCGTGCCGATCTCTTCCTTGCGCAGCATGACGGACTCGTCCTCGTTGTGCGTGCGCAGGACGACCTCGATCGACGGATTGAGCGTGCGCGCGATGCCGGCCATCTGGCGCACATCGATCGGATCGGCAATCGCCACCACCAGCATCGCGGCGCGCGCGATATGGGCCTGGATCAGGACGGCGGGCTCGGCGGCATTGCCGGAGACCGCCGCGATGCCGCGATTGCGCAGGCTTTCCACCAGCTCCCGGTTCTGCTCCGCGACCACATACGGAATGCGGCGCGCCTGCAGCGCACTGGCAATGCGCCGGCCCACGCGGCCATAGCCGACCAGCACCACCTGGCCTTCCAGGTACTTGCGCTCGGTGCTCATCGGCAGTTCGGCGTAGGGGTCGCCGCGCTGCTCCAGGCCCCGGGCCAGTGCCGAGCGCTTGAGGATCCAGCGCCGGAACGGTTCGTTGACGGCGAACAGCACCGGGTTCAGCGCGATCGAGATCAGCGCGGCCGCCAGCACCAGGCTCATGCCCTCGGCCGGCAACAGCCCGAGCGACAGGCCCAGGCCGGCCAGGATGAAAGAGAACTCGCCGATCTGCGCAAGGCTGGCCGATACCGTCAGCGCGGTATTGAGCGGATAGCGGAAGGCCAGCACGAGCCCGAAGGCCGCGGCCGATTTGCCCAGGATGATGATCGCCACGGTGGCCAGCACGTGCAGCGGCTGCTCGATCAGGATCGCCGGCTTGAACAGCATGCCGACCGAGACGAAGAACAGCACCGAGAACGCGTCGCGCAGCGGCAGCGATTCCTGCGCCGCGCGGTGGCTGAACTCGGATTCGCGCATGACCATGCCCGCGAAGAACGCGCCCAGTGCGAACGAGACGCTGAACAGCTGCGCCGCGCCATAGGCGATGCCGATGGCGGCGGCGATGACCGACAGCGTGAACAGCTCGCGCGAGCCGGTGCGCGCCACCAGCCACAGGAACCACGGCAGCACTCTTCGGCCTGCTACCAGCATCAGCGCGATGAAGGCGCCCACCTGCAGCAGCGTCATCGCGATGGTGGTCCATAGCGATGTGGCCTCGGCCGCTTCGGTGCCCGTCGATCCGCCGAGAATCCCGGCCAACGGCGGCAGCAGCACCAGCACCAGCACCGTGGCCAGGTCTTCGACCACCAGCCAGCCCACGGCGATGCGGCCGTTCATGCTTTCGAGCACGCCACGCGTCTCCAGCGCCTTGAGCAGCACCACCGTGCTGGCGCACGACAGCGAGAGCCCGAAGATCAGCCCGCTGCCCCAATGCCAGTCCCACAGCCACGCCACGCCCGCGCCGAGCGCCGTCGCCAGTGCCATCTGCACGACCGCGCCGGGCACGGCGATGCGCTTGACCGCCAGCAGGTCTTTCAGCGAAAAATGCAGCCCCACGCCGAACATCAGCAGCATCACGCCGATCTCGGAAAGCTGGGACGCCAGATGGACGTCGGCGACGAAGCCCGGCGTGCCCGGGCCGATGATGATGCCGGCGACCAGGTAGCCGACCAGCGCCGGCACCTTGAATCGCTCGGCCAGGTAGCCAAGGACCAGGGCGATGCCGAAGCCGGCGGCAAGCGTGGTGATAAGAGGTATGTTGTGTTCCATGCAGGACGAATGGGAGCGGCGGATTGAAAACGGCAGCGGTCCTGCGGCGGGCCCGGCAGTCCCTTGCCATTCAGGCAACGGTGAGTCTGCCGTGCGCCGGCAGACATACCAGGCCCCCTCATGATAACGGCATCCGGCGGCAAACCTGTCGAACGGGCTCGCGCGGAGCGCTTGGGAATGACCTGGAACGGCTCGGCAGCGGGACCGCTGCGTGTGGCGCAGGCAAACGGTGCGTTCGGAAATTGCAGATGGTGCGCCGCACGGTTAGCGGCGATGATGCTGCCCGAAACGACCGACTTGCGACCGACTCCCGACCGACCTCCGACCCACCATGCGCGCCCACCTGCAGTCACACTCGCACGTCAGCCTGCAGCGCCTGTTCCTGGCGTTTCCGCTGACGGTCGTGCCCACGCAGGGCAGGTCGGTCATCCGGCGGCGCGGCTACGAGCGCCTGCTGATGCCTGGGCAGGAAGTCACGATCGAGCCGTTTGAAACCATCGACATGCACCTGGATGGCAGCGGTGCGCAGCCGTCGTCCTGCACCTTCGAGATCCGGCGCGGCATGCCCGGCGCACCGCGGGACGCCCTCCATCAACGGATCTCGCGCCGCGTGTTTCTCCAGCCCCAATATGCGTGGAGCGCCGGATTTATCGCGGAGCGGCTCGACATGCCCGCGGCGCAGCTGCGCCGCCTGTTGTTCTCGCAAGGCACGGCGCTGACGGACCTTTGCCGCACGCAACGGCTGATGCGCCTGCTGTTCGAAGCCTTGACCGGCGACGTCGCCATGGCGGACCTGAAGCGCTTTGTCGGCTGGCCTGCGGCCGGCGATGTGGAATCCGCGTTCTATGACCGCTTCGGCGTCTCCTTGCAGATGGCGCGGCGGCTGGCGAGCCACCCGTCGCGCGCACTGCGGCGCTCGATCGCCTGAGCCGTTTTCCGCGCCCGGAGCCGCGGCCTTCGACCGTGTTTCGCGTCCTTTGGAATAATGGAGTCCGGCGACGCAGGGCCGGCCGGCCCGTCATGCGTTGCACTTCAACGGCATCGACTAGGGAGCAGCGCAGACATGGCCAAGCGTGAACATCACTATCGTGTGTCGGTCGAATGGACCGGCAACAAGGGAAGCGGGACGTCGGGCTACCGGGCTTATGCACGCGACTACATGATCCGCTCGGGGGCCAAGCCAGCCATTCCCGGCTCGTCGGACCCGGCGTTCCTGGGCGACGCGGCACGCTGGAATCCCGAGGACCTGCTGGTGGCGTCGGTGTCGGCATGCCACAAGCTCTGGTACCTGCACCTGTGCGCCGACGCGGGCATCGCCGTGCTGGCGTATGCGGATGAAGCGCATGGCACGATGGTCGAGGGCGAGCGCAGCCAGTTCACGCAGATCGTGCTGCGGCCGCGCGTCGCCATCCGCGCGTCGGATGATCCCGAACGGGCGAAGCAGCTGCACCATGCCGCACACGAGCAATGCTTCATTGCCAATTCGGTCAATTTTCCGATCCTGTGCGAGCCGACCATCGAGCAGGTTGGCGCTTAGGAAACAAGGCAGGTGGATACCGCTGTTCGGGCCGCGCTGACGTTTCGCGCGGCTGTTGGCCGCGGCCCACCAGATGGCCTCCACGCAAGGCCGTAGCGCGCACCTGAAGACCCGTGCCTTCCGTGGCACGGCATCTGCATAGTTCCGGTCGAACGTCGTTTCCGCCGTTCGCTTTCCATGACTACAGGAGATTCCCATGTCCACGCTACTGATCGAAAACCTGCCGTGCACCCGCGAACTGGACCTCGGCGCACGTGCCGCCATCCGCGGCGGCTATAACGATATGCGGTCCATTGCGGTCGGGGAGCCTGACCCCAGCGGACACATGCCAATGCCGCCGATGCCCGCGATGCCGCCATTGCCATCGTTCCCCCCGATGCCGCCGATGCCGGCACTGCCCGAATTTCCGCCGGGATTCCCGTTCCAGCCGAAAGGCCCGCCGAAGGTCGTGCCGCTGTAACTGGCGCGCCCCTTCGGGCACCGAACCATCGTCCCGCCTCAGCGCCGGTCTACGTCAAGGACGGCCTGCGCAAAGGCGGCAGACGCTTCCTGCGGCAGGTTGTGGCCGATGCCGCCGGTCAGTTCGCGGTGCTCATAGCGGCCGGTGAACTTGCTGGCATAGGCGCTGGGCTCGGGATGGGGCGCGCCGTTGGCATCGCCTTCCATGGTGATGGTCGGCACGAGGATGGCCGGCGCCGTGGCCAGCTTCTTCTCGATGTCATCGAACCGCGCTTCGCCGCTGGCCAGCCCTTGCCGCCAGCGGTAGTTGTGGATGGTGATATCCACATGGTCGGGGTTGTCGAATGCGGCCGCGCTGCGCTCGAAAGTGGCGTCGTCGAAGTTCCATTGCGGCGATGCCAGCTTCCAGATCAGTTTGGCGAACCGCCGCGTGTACTTGCGGTAGCCGGCCGCGCCGCGGTCCGTGGCGAAGTAGAACTGGTACCACCATTGCAGTTCGGCCTCGGGCGGCAGCGGCTGCGTGCCGGCGGCCTGGCTGCCGATCAGGTAGCCGCTCACCGACACCAGTCCGCGGCATCGCTGCGGCCACAGCGCTGCCATGATATCTGCGGTGCGCGCGCCCCAGTCGAAGCCGGCCACCACGGCGTGGCGGATGGCGAGCGCATCCATCAGCGCGATCATGTCGGCGGCGATGGCCGAAGGCTGGCCATTGCGCTTGGTGTCCGCCGACAGGAAGGTGGTAGAGCCATTGCCGCGCAGGAAGGGGACGATCACGCGATAGCCGCGCGCCGCCAGCAGCGGCGCCACGTCGACAAAGCTATGGATATCGTAGGGCCAGCCATGCAGCAGCAGCGCGACCGGCCCGTCGGCCGGGCCGGCCTCGGCGTAGCCGACGTTCAGCACGCCGGCGTTGACCTGCCGGATTGGTGCGAAGCCCGTATGCGTACCAGGCCTGGTCCGGGGCAGGGGTGCCGCCTTCGCTACGCTGGCCTGTGCCCGGGCGGCTTGCGAGAGGCCCAGTTGCGCCGCGGCCAGCGTTGCCGCCGCGACGCCCAGAAAGCCCCGGCGGGGCACATCGATTCGTTCCGACATCTGTTTCTCCTGTGTGCTTGATCAACCTGAGCACGAGTCTAGGAGGCCGCTCCAGGCGGCATGTGTCGGGAATCCCGGGGCTTTGTATCGCTGTGTATAAGCGCGTGCCGGGCCAATATGCCGATACAAGAAATCCGCCTGAAGTGGCGGATTCCGCGGTGTTGCTACTTCTGCCCCGTGGCGGCGCGCCAGCGTGTCACGAACTCGCGATAGGCCGCGATATCGAGATGACGCGTCAGGTCGGCGTCGTTCAGGATCGGCCGCATGCTGGTGCCGAGTTGCGTCACCAGCCGGGCGGCGGTGGTGTCGCCGCCGACATCGCTGCGCACGGCGTACAGTCCGGCGCGCTGCGCCATCAGGCTCTGGCCACGCCGCGACAGCGTGTAGTCGATCCACAAGCGCGCCGCGTTCGGGTGGCGCGCGCGCTGGCTGATCAGCTGGATGCGTGACAGCACCAGCGTGTAGTCAGTCAGGAAGGCGACGCCGATGGCCGGATTGTTCCGCGCCTGGCCAAGCGCGTACGCGCCAAGCACGTTGTAGGCGAGCGCCATGCTGCCATTGGCGACCTGGCGCAGCATGGCGGCGCTGGTGGACACATAGCGGGTGTCGAGCTTGCCCAGTGCCGTGGCGATGTCCCACAAGACCGGCCCCGCCCCGGCATCCTGCGTGGCCAGCAGGAACCCGAGGCCGGATTTCTCGATGTCATAGGTGATGACCTTGCGGCGCAGCTGGCCGGCCTGTGTCGCCATCAGCTTTGCCAGGTCGGCGTGCGTGCGTGGTACCTGGGCGGGGCGGAGCAGCTTCCGGTTGTAGGCGATCGCCACCGGGTCGATGCTGGTGGCCCAGCCCTGATCCTGCCAGCGGGCCCAGGCGGGCAGGGCGGATGCCTCCGGCGAGGCGTAGGTCATGGCATAGCCGCGCCTGACCAGGCTGGCCTGCAGGTCCATCGCCGAACTCCACAGCACGTCGGCGGACTCGGTCCCGAGCTGGGTCTCGGCCAGGTAACGGTGATACAGCTCGGTGCTGGTCAGGTCGTCGTACTCGACCCGGACGCGGGGATACATCAACTGGAAATCCGCCAGCAGCGGCCTCACCACGTCGGCGTCCGTGGTCGCGTAGATCACCAGCCGGCCTTCGTCCTCGGCCGCTCCGACCATGCCGGCATAGGCGGGGTCGTAGCCGGGCGGCGCCTTGGCCCGTGGCGCGTAGTCCAGCAATTCATTGGCGTTCTGCGCGGACGATGCCAGCGGCCAGCCCAGCGCCAGCCCGAGCAGGGCGCGTCGGCGGGCGAGCCGTGAGGTGCGGTGATTTTGCATGGCAGTGCCTCAGGTCCGGCCCATGAACGGGATCACGCCGAAGACAATGCACGCGGCCAGCATCACCACCGCCGCCGACAGTGCCCACAACAGCGTAAAGCGCTGATGGTCGCCGAACTCGACCTCCGCCAGGCCGACCAGCAGGTAGGTCGACGCCACCAGCGGGCTGAGCAGGTGGACCTGCTGGCCGATCAGCGAAGCGCGGCCCAGTTCCGCCGCGGTAATGCCGTGCACGGCACCGGCCTTGGCGAGGATCGGCAGGATGCCGAAGTAGAAGGCATCGTTGGAGATGAAGAACGTGAACGGCACGCTCAGCACCGCCGTCACCACCGCGAGGTACGGCTCCAGCCAGTTGGGCAGGCCGGCAATCACGCTGGCGGCGATGGCATCCACCATCTTCGTGCCCGACAGGATGCCCACGAAAATGCCCGCGGCGAAAATCAGCGAAACGACCGGGACGATATTGCCGGCATGCGCAGAGAGCCGTTCCTTCTGGTGCTGCATATTGGGGTAGTTGACCATCAGGGCGATGGCCGAGGCCACCATGAACAGCACCTGCAGCGGGATCGCGCCGTGAATCAGCAGTGCCATCAGGGCTACCGTCAGCGCAAGGTTGAACCACAGCAGCCGCGGCCGCGCGGTCGCCGGGTCGCTGGCTGTGACTGCCGGGCCACCGTCGGCCGGCCGGTCGGCTTGCTGCAAGGCAATGGCGCCAAGCCGCTTCTTTTCCCGGCGCCCCAGCAGGCCCGCGACGAACAGGCCCCAGACACCGGTGACGATCATCGGCAGGATCATCGGCACGAACAGCTGGCCCACGTCCACGCCCAGCGAACTGGCCGCGCGCGCGGTCGGGCCGCCCCACGGCAGGATGTTCATGAGCCCGCCCGCCATCATGATGACGCAGGCCAGCACCAGGCGGCTCAGGCCCAGGCGCTTGTACAGCGGCAGCATGGCGGCGCACGTAATCATGTAGGTGGTGGAGCCGTCGCCGTCGAGCGAGACCACCGTCGCCAGCACGAACGTTCCCATCACGATCTTGGTCGGATCATTGCCGACCAGCCGGAGGATGACTCGCACGGCCGGGTCGAACAGGCCGGCATCGATCATGATCCCGAAGAACAGGATCGCGAACATCAGCATGACGCCGGTCGGGGCGAGCTTCTTGATGCCTTCCAGCATCATCGGCCCCAACTCGAGGCCGAAGCCCGCCAGCAGCCCGAAGACGATCGGCACCAGGATCAGCGCAACCATCGCCGACAGGCGCTTGGTCATGATCAGCGCCATGAAGACGATGATCATCGTATAGGCGATGGCGGTCAGCATGGGCGATTCTCAGGCGCTGCGTAGTTCGCGACCCGGCAGGCCGATGCGGCGGTGCGCGCAGCATCGGGCTTTCGCTCGCCGGGGTGGCGGGCGGCAAGAATCGTGCATCGCATCGCGGGCTGCGACGCCTCGGTGAGGCAGCATATGTTGCGCGAAAGGCCCGCGCGAAGCGGTGCTGTGTGCTCTACCGCACGCGACGCGACGAACCCGACTTGTCGTGAGCGCTGTGCTTTGTCAACCATGCCGGCGATGCGCATGACAGTTGTCTCCTATGACCAATGCCCATGGCGGGCTATGGGACGGCGATGCTAGACATCCAAGCTGTCATTTCGCCGTCACGCGGGCCTAGGGTTATCCCGATGCGGTGGTGCCGTTAGCGGGGCGTTCCGCGCCTTGCCCACGGGCAGGGCGGGTTACCAGGAGTGGTATACCCTAGTATCCATCTGCTTGTATATACAATAACGTACAACCATAGATAAGCACCCCTGCCGATGCCAAGCGGTATGACCCCGCCGATGCCCGGCGCCACCCAGTGAATCTGAACATGTCCCTTCAAGCAAACCAGTCGGCTACCGCCCTGCACCTGCAACCCGGCGAGCTGACGCTCGCGCAATTGCGCGCCGTCCACCAGCATCCCGTCAGGATCACGCTCGACGAGCGCGCCTTCTCGGCGATCGACCGCAGCGTGGCGTGCGTGGAAAGCGTGATCTCCGAGGGCCGCACGGCCTATGGCATCAACACCGGCTTCGGCCTGCTGGCGCAGACGCGCATTGCACGGGATGACCTGGAGAGCCTGCAGCGCTCGCTGGTGCTCTCGCACGCGGCCGGCGTCGGCGAGCCGATCGATGACGCGCTGGCGCGCCTGATCATGGTGCTGAAGATCAATAGCCTGGCGCGCGGCTTGTCCGGTATCCGCCGCAAGGTAATCCACGCGCTGATCGCGCTGGTTAACGCCGAGGTGTACCCCTGCATTCCGCTAAAAGGCTCGGTCGGTGCCTCGGGCGACCTGGCGCCGCTGGCCCATATGTCGCTGCTGCTGCTCGGCGAAGGCCAGGCACGCCATCGCGGACAGTGGCTGCCCGCGCGTGAAGCGCTGGCGCTGGCCGACCTGCAACCGCTCACGCTCGCCGCCAAGGAAGGGCTGGCCTTGCTCAACGGCACGCAAGTGTCCACCGCCTACGCACTGCAGGGCTTGTTCCAGGCGGAAGACTTGTTTGCCGCGGCGAGTGTCTGCGGGGCGCTGACCGTCGAAGCGTCGCTCGGCTCGCGTGCGCCGTTCGATCCCCGAATCCACGCGGCGCGTGGTCAGCGCGGCCAGATCGACTCGGCCGCGATCTACCGCGACCTGCTGGGCCCCACGAGCGAGATCGGCCAATCCCATGCGGGCTGCGAAAAGGTCCAGGATCCCTATTCGCTGCGCTGCCAGCCGCAGGTGATGGGCGCCTGCCTGACGCAGATCCGCAATGCGGCGGATGTCCTCGCCGTCGAAGCAAACTCCGTCTCCGACAATCCGCTGGTGTTTGCCGAGGAAGGGGACATCATTTCCGGCGGCAATTTCCACGCGGAGCCGGTGGCCATGGCGGCGGACAACCTCGCGCTGGCCCTGGCCGAAATCGGCGCACTGAGCGAGCGGCGCATCTCGCTGATGATGGACAAGCATATGTCGCAGCTGCCGGCGTTCCTCGTCGCCAATGGCGGCGTCAACTCCGGCTTCATGATCGCGCAGGTCACGGCCGCCGCGCTGGCGTCGGATAACAAGGCGCTCGCCCATCCGGCCAGCGTCGACAGCCTGCCGACCTCCGCGAACCAGGAGGACCACGTGTCGATGGCCCCCAACGCCGGAAAGCGTCTTTGGGAAATGGCCGACAACGTGAAGGGCATCGTCGCCATCGAATGGCTCGCGGCGTGCCAGGGTCTCGATTTCCGCGAAGGCGCGAAGACCTCCGAGACGCTCGAACGCGCGCGCGGCCTGCTGCGCCAGTCGGTGCCGTTCTACGACAAGGACCGCTACTTCGCGCCGGACATCGAAAGCGCCAGCGCACTGATCGCCGGCCGTCACCTCACGGGCATGCTGTCCGCGGGCATGCTGCCCAGCCTCTAAGGCAAAACACCTGCACCGGCGCGGAACGGGCGAAGCCCCGCGCGCCATGGGAGCAGCGGCTCCCATTCCGATATCTTCCTGGAGACAGCTTGAAAAAACTGCAACGCAACCTGAGCGCGCGGCATGTCCGCTTCCTTGCGCTCGGCTCGGCCATTGGCACGGGCCTGTTCTACGGCTCGGCATCCGCCATCCAGCTTGCCGGACCGGCCGTCATCCTGGCCTACATCCTGGGCGGCGCGGCCGTCTACATGGTCATGCGCGCGCTCGGCGAGATGGCGGTTCGCGAGCCGGTGTCCGGCTCGTTCGGCCGGTATGCCAGCGAGTACCTCGGGCCGCTCGCGGGGTTCCTGACCGGATGGACCTATATCCTCGAAATGATCATCGTCTGCCTGGCGGACGTGACGGCATTCGGCATCTACATGGGATTCTGGTTTCCGGAGGTGCCGCAATGGATCTGGGTGCTCGGCATCGTCATGCTGATCTGCGGCCTGAACCTGTGCAACGTGAAGGTGTTCGGGGAACTCGAATTCTGGCTGGCGCTGGTGAAGATCCTCGCTATCGGCGCCATGATCATTGGCGGCACCCTGATCCTGTTCCTCGGCGTCAAGATGAACGGCGAACACTCGCCGGGGTTGACCAACCTGTGGGCCCATGGAGGCTTTCTGCCGCACGGTGCCGGGGGACTGATCGCGTCGCTGGCGGTGGTGATGTTTGCGTACGGCGGCATCGAGATCATCGGCATCACCGGCGGTGAAGCGAAGCATCCGGAGAAGGTCATTCCAAGGGCCATCAACGCCGTGCCGGCGCGGATCCTGCTGTTCTACGTGCTGACCATGACCGTATTGATGGCGATCTTTCCGTGGACCGGCATTGGCGGCCAGGGCAGCCCGTTCGTGCAGATCTTCTCCGGGCTGGGCATCCAGTCTGCCGCGGCGATCCTCAACGTCATCGTGATTTCCGCCGCCATCTCGGCCATCAACAGCAACATCTTCGGTGCCGGACGGATGATGTTCGGCATGGCGGAGCAAGGCCACGCACCGCGTCTTTTCGGCACCACCTCGCGTCACGGTGTGCCGTGGGTGACGGTGCTGGCGATGGCGGCCGCGCTGCTCGGCGGCGTGGTGCTGAACTACCTGATTCCCGAGCAGGTGTTCGTGATCATTGCATCGATCGCGACCTTCGCCACGGTATGGGTGTGGCTCATGATCCTTCTGTCGCAGGTTGCCATGCGCCGTCGCCTGTCGGCCGAGGAAGTCCGCGCCCTCAAGTTCAAGGTGCCGCTGTGGCCGGCCGGACCGGCGCTGGCGATTGCCTTCATGCTGTTCGTCATCGGCGTGCTGGGGTATGTCGAAGACACGCGCGTGGCGCTGTATGTCGGCGCGGGCTGGGTGGCGCTGCTGTCGCTCGCGTGGTACCTGCGGGGCAAGCCAGAGGGCGACCGGATCCTCGCCGGCGAGACCCGCGCGTCGTGATGCTGGTCTTGCCAGGCGTGACGCGGTTCGAGGCCTGGCAGTTCCGGCATGGGCGCCTGTCCGCTACATCGAGGCCTTGAGCCGCCAGCATGTATTGACACCCGATACGCGATGCCACTACATTGCGCGGCGCAGGCAGCGCTTATCCCTACGGAATGAAGCCTGGAACGGTCGCCTGGATCGTCTCAGGCTTTTTTTGCGATTCTCCCCATGCGATTTACCGGCAAGCTCAAATCCTGGAATGACGATCGCGGCTTTGGCTTCATTGCGCCCGCCGCCCCTGGCCGCGAAGTCTTCGTTCACATCAGTGCATTTCCCCGGGACGGCTTGCGGCCAACAGTCGGAGAGTCGCTGGACTATGAGGTCGGCGCCGGCAAGGACGGCAAGCCCGCGGCGATCCGGGTGTATCGGAAGGTAGTGGGACAAGGCTTGAAGCGGCCGCATAAACTGGTACAACAGGTACGGAGTCGCCGCTCATTCACGCCCCGGCTGACCGCGCTGTTGTTGGCAGTCGCGATTGGCGCCTACGCCTACTCTACCTATAGCCGGCATGCACGCAGCAAGGAATGGCGGGTTGCCGAGGCGGCTGCGCCTGCCGATACGGGCGAGGTGGCACAAGTTCATTTCCACTGTGACGGCCGAACCCATTGCTCGCAGATGACGTCGTGTAGCGAAGCAAAATTCTTTCTGAAGAACTGTCCCGATACCAAGATGGACGGCAACCATGATGGGGTGCCTTGCGAGCAGCAGTGGTGTACGGCGCCGTGGTCGAAGTAGCACCACAGAATGCAGCTAGAGGCTATGGGTGAAGCTTTTCGCCACGGTTCAGCATGTCGATGAATTGAGAAATTTTCCTTGCGCGCGTTTCGGCCTTCTTTACGTTCTGGATCCTGAACAGGATGGCATACCGGTTCTGGCTACTCAGGGTAGCGAAGAACTGCTTTGCCTTCGGGTTGGCGTCGAGGGCCTGCCGCAGATCATCGGGCAAGCTCGCCGTGCTGGCGGATGCATAGGCGGCCTCCCAACTTCCGTCGCGCCTGGCTCGATCGATTGCGCGAAGCCCTGCGGGGCGCATCCTCCCGGCGGAAATCAAGGCCTCGGCTTTTGCCTTGTTGATCCTGGACCAGATGCTTCTGGCGGTTCGGGGCGTAAATCGTTGTAACCAGTAGTGCTCGCTGTCAGCCTGCTTCTGCCCATCGATCCAACCGTAGCAAAGCGCGCTCTCAAGTGCCTGGGCATAAGAAACGGTGGACCGTTCGGCAGATCGCTTTGCAATGCGCAGCCAGACACCGGGCACAGCCTCTGCGTTGGCTTCGAGCCAGGCTTCCCAGGCTTCCTGATTGGCGAACGTGAGTGTTGGACCGTGCATCTCGCCAGGCTGATGGGTTTGAATCGCCGAGATTTCCGGAGAACTTCGACGGGTGCCCGGTCAGCTTACCTCACTGCACCCGGGAACCCTGCGGCCTGCACCGCGCAGAAGGAAAAACTTGATTGGGGCTTGACCCGCTTGGGGGATGCGCCCCTTGCCGGCAGCCCCGTACACTGGCCGCGTAGGCGCTGGATCTCCTCCTGTCTACAGGCCTTCAGCCCCTCGGAGCCACCCCGCGCCGAGGGGCTTTTCTCTGCTTGTCCGTGAACCTGTGGGAACGGGCAGATCCGGCCGGCCCGCAGGCATCAGGGCTTCGGCGGTTGTCCGAGCACTGGCGGCGCTGGCGGCGGCAGCGGGGTCGCCACAGGTTCGAGTCCGGTGCTGCCGACAATCGCGGCCGCCGCTGGCGAGGCCAGGAATCTGACGAAGCGCGAGGTGGCTGCTGTCTGGCGACCTGCAATCGTTCCGGCTGCGAAGAAGACTTTCTGTTGCAGGTCCTCGGGCAGCGGGCCAACGAAATCCAGTTCCTTGAACGGCAGCAATTCGCTTACCTGCTGAAAGCCGATGTCCGCGTCGCCGCGCGCGACCACGGTCCCGACGCGCTCGCTGTAGATCTTGTGGGCCTTGTCCTTGATCTTGTCCGCGACGCCGAGCCGGGGAAACAGCTCGTTGGAAAGATAGGTGCCGCTGGCGCTGGCGGAATAGGCGATCGATCTGGCGTTGAGCAGCGATTGCTTCACGGCTTCTGCAGTGCTGATATCCGGCTTTGGCGTCCCCTTGCGCACGGACATGCCGATCAGCGAGCGCGCCAGGTCGACCCGGCTCCCTCGCGCCACTTTGCCTTCCTCTACCAGCTTGTCGAGCCCTGAGTCCGCCAGGATCACCACATCGAATGTCTCGCCTCGCGCCAGCCGGCTGGGAATGGAATCGGGGGCATTGCCCATCGATGCACCGTACGCGGTGATGACGTGGTCCTGTGTGGCGGCCTCGTACAGCGGCACAAGTTTCTGGTAGGCGGCCGTGAAGCCGCCCGAAGTGATGACACGGATCTCATCCGCCCAGGCTGGACCTGCCAACCAGAGCAGCAGGAGCGGGATGGCGTGCCTGGCTGCAGACGTTGCGAATTTCATGCTGTCTCCCTCGACTGATGGCAGTGCGCTGCACCGCTCCTCAGTCTTCCTTCATGTTGGCGGCACGCGCGATCGGGCCGAGGCGGCCCTTTTCTGCTGCCAGGAATTTGGAAAAATCTGCCCGCGTTCCGCCCATTGGCTGAATGCCTTGCGGGATCAGGCGGGCGCGCAGTTCCGGGGACTTGAGGGCGGCGTCGATGGCCTTGTTCATCTTGTCGAGAATCGCCTCGGGGGTGCCGCGCGGAGCGAATACACCAGACCAGTGGCCGATGAAGATGCCGGAATAGCCGAGTTCGGTAGTGGTGGGCACATCGGGCATTGCGGCAATGCGCGTATTCCAGGTTGAAGCGATGGCCCGCAGCTTGCCGCCCTTTACCTGCGGAAGCACCACCACACTGGCTTCCGACGTTGCGTCCACCTGCTTGCCGACCACGGCCACCATGCCCTCCGACCCGCTCTTGTAGGGAATGATCTCGAGCTTGGCGCCGGTCGCCACTTTCAGCATCTCGGCAACGAAATGCGGCGTGCTACCGGTGCCCGCCGTAGCAAAGTTCAGGCTCTTGCTCCCTTTGCCGAGGGCGACCAGGCTCTTGAGGTCCTTGATCGGCGAGTCGGCTGGCACCACGATGATCGACGGACTGACTGCAAGCAAGGCCACCGGTACCAGGTCTTGCTCCTTGTACGGCAGGTGTGCCTTGATCATGGCGTTGGTGATGACCCCGGCCGCCGGCGCCAGGAACGTATAGCCGTCCGGGGCTGACTTGGCGACATAATCGGCACCCAGTACCGAGCCGGCGCCCGGCTTGTTCTCCACGATGATGGTCTGGCCAAGCTGCTTGGACGCCGCGTCGGCCACGGCGCGGGCAACCAGGTCGTTGGCACCGCCGGGACCGAACGGTACGACAAACTTCACGGGCTTCGCTGGCCAGGTCTCGGCGCTGGCGGTCACGGTACAGGCGGCAAGGGTCAGGGGGAGCAACAGCAAGCGAATTGCGAATTTCAAGGGGGGTCTCCGGGATTCGTGTTTTTGTGCGCTTCACGGCACGTCACGACGTCCCGCCTAGGCATTGCTAGCGTATTGCGTAACGACTAATCTGTGAATTGCAATGTTTTCAATAACTGATGCATGATACGCATTAATTTCGGTCTCGAGGACCTTCAGGCCTTTGTCGCCATCGCGGAAAAAGGCAGCTTTCGAATGGCCGCGGAGGCGCTTCATATTTCCCAGCCTGCGCTCAGCCGGCGTATCGAGAAGCTGGAGAGAACGCTCGGCTCGCGCCTGCTCGAGCGGACCACGCGCCGGGTGGAGACGACCCACATCGGACGGCAGTTCCTGGAGGAGGCCCGTGCAGCGCTGGCAATTCTTGACGGCGCGGTGCTGCGGCTCGGCGACGAGGTCTCTCTCCAGCGCGGGCTGGTGACTGTGGCGGCGATCCCGTCGGCAGCGCTGCACTTCCTGCCCGAGGCTATTCATCGGTTTGGCAACCAGCATCCGGGCGTGCGTGTGCACGTGATCGATGAAAACGCGAATGCAGTGCTGGCCAGCGTCATGTCGGGAGAGTCCGATTTTGGGATCAATTTCATGGGTGCGCAGGAACCCAACATCGAATTTCATGCTGTCCGCGCCGAGCCCTACCGGCTGGCGTTGCGGCGCGACCACCCATGGTCCGGACGAGACTGTATTGCCTGGGAAGAATTGGCGGGCCAACGAATGGTGAGCGTGTCGAAGCAAAGTGGCAATCGCAGCTTGATCGAGAACGCCATTGCCCACCTGGAACGACGACCCACCATACACTACGAAGCCAACCACGTTGTTGGCGTGCTGGCCCTGGTAGAGGCTGGGCTAGGGATGGCAGTGCTGCCGGGCATGGCGCTACCGCACGATCATCCCCGCCTTTGTGGCATTCCGCTGGTCGAACCCACCGTAGATCGGATCCTTGCGCTGATACGGCGCCGTGACAGGCCATTGCAGCCTGCTGCGCAGGCGTTGTATGGAACGCTGATATCGGGCGCCGCGCCGGGTTCTTGAGGCGGCCGGGATGATTTTTGCTAACGGCTGGCGGGTTTTTTTTGCCGGCCCACTGCTGACAGTCAAGCAGTCATGTTTCAGACCGTTTTGACTACAGCGTTCGAGGGCGCGCAGCGCCCTTACTGCCTTACGACGGCGTGCTCGCCGCTCCTTTTTAGCCACTGCATCATGCATCAGCAACGCGTGAGTGCCCGCTCAATCTACGCGCTTCGGTAGTGTCAAGACATAATCTTCACCAACGAGAATGTCGTTCAACGCGCGAAGAATCTCCTGCGCCTCGGCCAGATATACTGGGCGCTCGCGGAAGTCACTTTCACACGCGCCCGCGCGAGAGCCCCGATAACCGTCGTGCACGGCGAGAGCAGGGGTCCCGGGGGGTAACCCGGGAGAGTCGCTCATCTTCGCCCCTCGCCTATCGGGATCTATTGTGCAGGCTTATCACTGCGCGCCTTGATGTTGGCACGTAATGCGTCGCTCATCGGCATATTCAGATTCGCGCCGGCGGGAGGGATCGGCGATTCGAACCATTTCTTATACAGCCGCGCGAACTCGCCGGACTTCATCAACCGCGTGATAGTGCCGTCCACCAACTTCTTGAACTCGATGTCGTCCTTTCGAACCATGCAGGCATACGGCTCCACCTGGAGGGTATCGCCTACGATCTCGAGTGCGGAAGGATTGCCGGAGTTGGCTCGCAGGCCAAACAGCAACACATCATCGAGGGCAAGCGCCACGGCGCGGTCGTTCAATACCAGTTGCATGGCATCCGCATAGTCCTTGCCGGAGACGAGCTGGATATCCAAATTGTGGTCGGCGCTGTATTTGCCCAGCAGCTTCTCGTTGGTGCTACCAGCCGTGCTGGCCACCGTCTTCTTCGTGAGATCGGAGTAATTCGTAATGCCGGAGCCTTTTTTGGTCAGCAGGCGCGTTCCGGCGTAGAACACATTGATCGAAAACGCCACCTCTTTGCCCCGGGCACTGGTGTTGGTGGTGGATCCGCATTCCAGGTCATAGGTACCGTTTACCAACATCGGAATTCGGTTTTGCCCGGTCACGGGGACGTAGTCGACCTTAAGGTAAGGCTTCTTCAGCCGGCTGCGCACATCGTCAATGATCGCTTCCGTCAGATCGACCGAGAATCCGACTGCCTTGTGCGGCGCCAGCACATAGCTGAACGGCACGGCGGCCTCCCGATAGGAGACTGTGATCTTATTGCTTGACGCGATCTTTTCCAGCGTTTGAGCATAAAGATCTGAGGCGCCGAGCGGCAGTCCGGCAGCGATCAGTATAGCGGCGACTACGGGAGTGTTTTTCATTTTTAAGTTCTCCATCCAAGCGTCCGAACAGGCGGCCATTCTGGTCGCCGGCATGCTGATACGACTGTAGACGCCACCGCGATCGCGCAGTTGACCAACGTCAATGCGCGACGATCGGGGACGGTATCGTGGGTTGATATTTGTGATTGACACGGCACCGGCAGGTTCGAGCTTCAAGACGCCCTGACTTGGGGCCTGCAAATTCGGACGGCCGTACTCAATAACCAGCTCCGGTCTTACGTTGAACGATGGCGTCCATCCATTTCTCAAGCAGAGGGGCCGCGCCTTGCAGGTAGTAAGCCCACGATTTGGCGCGATCCCCTCGACGGCCTCCCTCACTCCCTGGAAGAGGTCCAGGCAAGGTCGTAATCAGTTCCTGCCCGAGGAAATCAGACCACCACAGTGACGAGGGTCGAGATTGACCGGAGTCAACGTAAACGGATCAACGGGCTATACAAGACGGGGTTGATCCATCGCCGCGCGCCTTGGAAGACCAAGGAATCGGTGGAACTGGCGACGCTCGAATGGGTGTCCTGGTTCAACAACCACAGTCTGATGGCGCCGTTGGGATATGTGCCGCCGGCCGAGTATGAGGTCAACTACTATCGGCAACTTGAGAGGCAGCCTATGGTGGCCTGACTCAAGCGAAGGGGCCTCCACCGAAACCGGGGCGGTTCACCTGTGCCTGCCACTGTTCCCGAATGCCGTGGCACTTGCGCAAGCAAAGCCGGACAGCGTGCGGCTCCTGACTGTGCGGGAACCCTGAATAGTCCCCTTGGACGATTTTCCGCCGCGCCGCCTTAATCCCCTTGGACGATGGCCCGTCGCGCCGCCGGTGCGAGCATCCCCGGACCTGATAGTCGGGAGATACTGCAAATGAGAATGCTGAAAGGCAAGGTGGCATTGGTCACCGGTGGCGGCCAGGGCGTTGGGCAGGGCATCGCCTATGCGCTCGCCGCAGAAGGCGCGCGGGTTGCAGTGGCGGGACGTACCCTAGCCACGCTGGAAGAAACCTGCGCGGAAATCCGGCGGCGCGGCGGCACCGCGCTGGCGGTCAAGTGCGACGTGATGAAGCAGGCGGACATTGACCGCTGCGTGGCCGAGGTGGTCGAGGCCCTGGGCGAGCTCAACATCCTGGTCAATAACGCCCACATTGTGCCGCTGGGGCGCATCCTCGAGGTCAGCGACGAAGCCTTCATGCAGGGCATCGACTCCGGGCCGATGGCTACCCTGCGCCTGATGCGTGCCTGCTATCCCCACCTCAAGGGCGGCGGCGCGGTGATCAACCTGGCCTCCTCCGCCGCCGTGCGCTGGGACGCCTCGGGCTACGGCCACTATGCCGCCACCAAGGAGGCGATCCGCGCCCTCAGCCGTGGCGCCGCCTGCGAATGGGGCGTGGACGGCATCCGCGTCAATGTCATCGCGCCCCATGCCCTCTCCCCCGGCCTGCGCGGCTGGATCGAGGGCAACCCGGAAGAGGCGCAAGCCTTCTTCAACAACATTCCGATGCGCCGGGTCGGCGATTGCGAAACCGACATCGGCCGCACCGTGGCCTTCCTGGTCAGCGACAACGCCCGCTACCTGACCGGTGCCACCATTCCGCTGGATGGCGGCCAGGCCTATTGGGGCTAATCGAGGAGAGAGTCATGCAACGTTTGGCAAGCAAGGTCGCCATCATCACCGGCGGCGCGCGCGGCATGGGCGCGCAGACCTCGCGGCTGTTCGTCGAGGAAGGCGCGACCGTGGTGATCGCCGACCTGCTGGAAAGCGAAGGCCAGGCCCTGGCAGCGGAACTGGGCGACAAGGCCAGCTTCCGCCGCCTGGATGTGAGCAACGAAGAAGACTGGGAGCGCCTGGCCAGCGAAACCGTGGAACGCCACGGCCGCATCGATGTGCTGGTGAACAACGCCGCGGTGCTGGTGTTCGGGGCCATCGAAGAGCTGCCAAAGGCCGACTTCGAGCGGGCACTGTCGATCAACCTCACCGGCACCTTCCTCGGCATCCGCAGCGTGGCGCCCTTCATGCGCGGGCAGCGCGCAGGGGCCATCGTCAACATCTCGTCCGTCGATGGCCTGCGCGGCGTGAATGCCCTGGCAGCCTACGTCTCGAGCAAGTGGGGGGTGCGCGGCTTGACCAAGGTCGCGGCGCTGGAGCTTGGCCCCCATGGCGTGCGGGTCAACTCGGTGCATCCGGGCGGGGTGGATACGCAGATGTCCAACCCCACTGGCGCCTCGCGGGAGGATCTGGCCGGCCAATATCGTCAGGTACCGCTGCAGCGCATTGGCGCCCCGGAGGAAATCGCCCGCGCCACGCTCTTCCTCGCAAGCGACGAGGCCAGCTACTGCAACGGCAGCGAACTGTCGGTGGATGGCGGTGCGGCAGCCGGCTTCTACTATGAGGGGTTGCCGGGCTCGCCCGTCTGAGCGCGCGGGTGGCCGGCATAGCCGGCGACCCGCGCCTTACCCCGGCCTCCTCAACAAGCTCCAGGCCCCTGACCAAGATACGCCCAATCCGGTATCCCTTTGTTTTCGGTAATGAAGAAGCGATTTACCGACGAACAGATCATCTGCATCTTGCTGGAAGCCGAAAGCCGGAGAGGTATTGGCAAGAAATCTGCGCAAGGTTGAATGAGTAGAAGAGCCGATCCTGCGTTCCGTCTTGCTGCCCCAGCATGGCTGGCGTCCTCGTCGATCGAGAATCTTAAGGATGGTCGCCGACTCCCACCGGCGCCGAGTTTTTCAACAGAATCGGCCGAGCTTGGAAATTGGCCAGGACCAGTTGGCGCAGGACGACGAATATTCCGTAGGGCGTGCTGGCGATCTAATCCGGTTTCGGTATCGCTTTCACGACCCTCTCCGTGAGGCCGTTCGCCAGCAACAAAGCCCGCACCTTCTCGGCCTCGGCTCGCGTCACTGTCATCCCATAATCGCCTCCCGCGTGGGTGATGCTGACGTGTACCTTGCCAGGAAGATTATCGAATTCCACCTCGCGGATCGACGCAAGGTCAATGTGGCTGCGCTTCTGCTTAAGCAGACCTGCGCTGTCCCGCCCTTGCATGTCAAGCTTCAGCTTACCCGAATCCAGGAAGACCTCATGTCGGCCGCCCGCCGCAACGCTGCCCAGCGTGAGCTTTCGCGCATGCTCACTGACGTACTGCTGCAGCGATGCCAGGAACGCGGGCGCCTGGGGCGTGGCCACGGTGAATGCGTAATCCAGCGAGCCCGTTTCGATTGTGATTTCGGTGCGTCCGCCCTTGTCCTTCCCTTGCTTCATCCTGGCCCCTCGCAGGGAGTCGAAGGTGATATGGATCACGCGGGTCTTGAATCCGCTCAACGGCTGCGGCGTGGACAGCCGTATCGCGAGCCTGGTTCCATCGCGCGCCAACGCAACCGTGCCGCCGTCGCTCGGGCCTTGGGCGTATTCCTTGCTCGCATTCATCAGCATGCGCAGTTCGAGCGACGATTTCACCATGGGCTGCCCGGTGCGGGCTTGCAAGTATCCCACATGCCAAGCGGACATCTGCCCTCTCGCGTCGTTGTGCTCCACCGTTTCAAGGAATGCCGTCATGGCGCTGGCATAGCCCGACCGGTTTCGAATTTCCAGCCCCTTCTGGTAACCCTGCGCCACCAGTCCGCCGGTGGACTTCCCCTTGATGTAGTCTGGGTCGGCCTTGAGTCCGTCGTTCTCCGCGCGCGCATCGAGGCCGGCTTCGAAGCCGGCCTCGAATGACTTGCCGCCAAAGGCCAGCATGGCGGCATCGAGCAGGCTTGTGGCGTTGTCTTCCCGGATCACGGTCTTCTTGCCACCGACATTCTCGTAGTCGCCTTTCTCGTGATGTTCGATCTCGACCACCCATTCGGGACGGATGTGTTCGAGAAAAAGCTCCCGAGCGTGCGTGGCACTCTGCCTGTACTTGTACGACGGTGCACCGGGCTTGTGCGGTTGATTGGTGGAATAGTCGGCGGGTGCCATGTCGCTGACACCGCCCTCGGCATAGTGATTCAGGAAGAGCACATCGGGAGGCACGCGCGCCAAGTCGATCTTGAGCTTGAATCCGCTGTCGGTGCGGAAATTGCCGCCGGTGTTCGCATAGGTCACGCCAACCTTGGGTGTCGACGTCAGGCTCACGCCGCGCTGTTCCGGCAGGCTGCCGTACATCTGGTGCGCCACCGCCACCTGCGTGTCCGTCATGCTTGCCCGCGGCGCAGTGGGGACGTTCCGGATCATCTGCGTGGTGAACGTGTGCACCCCGGGTTTGCGATTCGCGGCGACCATCATGTATTGCTGGAAGCGGCCGGTCATGTGGCCAACCATGAAGAACTCCATCATCTGGTAGTAATTCTTCTCCACATACGCGTAGCGGCGCGTGAGTGTGTTCCGGCTGTCCTTGACATACTCCTTGGCGTCGCCGCCTTCCACGGCCAGGTCTTCCATGCCTTTCTTGCGAAACACCTCGCGCGGCGGCCGCGGGCTGCCATCGTCGGGTACGGCGGCAAAGGCGGCGGCGCCCTCGCGCAGATCGCAGATCACCACGGGGCCGGTTGGGTGATGGTAGGTAATCTCGTTGTTATGCAGCGAGAGCGTGCCGTTGCGAAAGGCCTGTGTCCGGGCAAGCAGGACCTTTTCTTCCGCAATGTCCGACACGAGCCTGTCGTAGTAAGCCTGCGTCAGCCCGTGGCTCATGGGCCTGGCAAGCTTATCCTGCTGGAGCGCGGCCTCGGCTTGCGTATGGAGTATCCGCAACTGGTTTGCCTGCTGCTCCAGGTTCTGCATGTTCGCGTCCAGCTTGATCTGCCTGAGGGCGTTGGCGATCAATGGGCCAGTCACCGCGTCGCGGGCCGGAATCGCGGAGTAGTCGGTCAGCGCGCCAAAAATCGCCATGCTGTGGTGGTTGCGGAACAACTGGTCGCGCAGGGCCGCCACCTGGTTGTTCATGGCGGTCAGGTTTGCCAATGCGGTGTCCTTGTTCTGGTACAGAGCGGGCCGCCTCTTTCTGTCCATCCCTTCCTCGAACGTTGCGATGGCATTGGCGTTGCCGCCGGCTATCACCGGATTGAACTTGGCCATTTTCTTGGCGATTCGACGTTTTTCCGCGTGGCGCTGACCGGTGGCTTCCCGCCATGCCGCCCTCAGCAGCACCATGCCCTCGTCGATCTTGACCTGGTCCGGCACCACGAGGCGCTTGTCGAAGCCGATCTTGGTACCGGCCACACCCTTGAGCTGGACGACACTGGCGCCTCCAGCACGCGTGCCGCCATGCGCGGGCGCGCGGTCACCGTTGGTCGTCATCCGCAGCGCCCGATGTCCCATCACGTCGGCGTCACGTTCGAGTTGCGGATCGTTGTTGACCGGTACGCCGTCAGGCGTTTGCATGGTGGGCGCGACGCGTCCGCGCGCCTGCTGTGCTACGTGCCACGCTTCGTGGGGCAGGTGCCGTTCCTGGCCTGGCGCAAGGTGAATGTCGTGGCCTTGTGCATAGGCATGGGCATTCAGCTGGGCCGGTTGGGCGGAATCGTAGTGCACGCGCACGTGGTCCATCGACATGCCCGACAGCTGCTCGATGCCAGACTTCAGCGTGTCGGGCAGGCCGGTGCGATTTGGTTTCAGCGCGGCTGGCTGGCCCGATTCCCGGATGGCGCCGAGCCTGTCCAGCCGTGAGCGTTGCGCCACCACACGCGGGCTCTGGTCGATGCCATCGCTGTTGCCATTCACTTCGCGCCCTTGCGTGCCTGTGCCAGCGTCGCGTGTGTCGCGGCGGGCGGCGTCTTCGACCTTGACGTCATGACGGTCGGTCTTTTCCTGATACGCGCGCATCGTGATCCCCGTCGGTTGGAGTGAACTGCACGGATTGTTGGCGACGGCTGGCCGTCTGGCAAGGGCCGCGCCACCGTGCCGAGACGCCTCGGCAGATTGCCTACGGAGTATCCCGAAGCGCCTCAGCATTTCCGAAGTCAGGTTCAGCAATGCGCCGATGTGCCAAGGGCGGCGCCGGTCTCAACATGCGTCATAGCCAGATTGATTGAGCCCTGCGGCGTGTCTCCTCGGCCGCTGGACCGCAACAAACATGATCGACAGTGCACTTGGTCATCTCGCCACGCAGTTAAACCAGATGTTCCGCCGCAATGTGGTGCTGGCGGAGGATCTGGTCGTGGTGTCGAACCTGCAGGAACCCGACGGGGGCGTGGTGCAGCAGGCGTCGGGCAAGCTGGTGCTGTTCCTGGCAGGTATCGAGCGTGAAACGGCCGCGCACCGCAACTCGCAACTTCCCACCGGCGAGCACGGCAGCAGGGTGGTGGGCGTGGGGCCGCTGTACCTGAACCTGCTGGTCATGTGTGCCGCCACGTTCAGCGGACAAAACTACCCCGAGGCACTGAAGTTCCTGTCGGACGCGATGGCGTTCTTCCATGCCACCGCGGTGTTCGATCACCAGAATTCGCCGGACCTCGATCAGCGCATCGACCGCATCGTGCTCAATATCGAAAACCTGGGGTCATCGGAAATGCACAGCCTGTGGAGCATCCACGGCGGCCGCTATTGGCCATCGGTGTTGTACCGCGCAAGGCTGGTTTGCCTGGATAGCGGCGCCACGCTGGGGCGCGAGCCGCTGGTCAGCCGGCCCGACGTGGGGGCGCGGCCATGACCGGCGGATACCGGCCGCTATGTGGCCTGACGGTGCACCACCCGTACTTTTCGGCGGGTTGGCCCGAGGGCCTCCAACTGCAGGCCGACCGCCCCACGGCGGCATTGATGTCGCGCTTCGGCCTGTTGCTGCGCGGCGACGCGCGCCGCTTCGTGGTGATGGCCACCGAGCGTGCATTGGACGGCCTGTGGAGCGAGCGCGCCGAATGGCCGGACGGGGGGCTGCAATTCTCGGCATCGTCGTCGGACCCGCTCTGGGGCTACTACACCGACCTGCGGGCTTTGGTCTCTACCGGGCCGTTCCCGCTGTCGTTCGCACTGGCGCGCAGCGATTGTGCCAGCCAGGCCGACTGGCTGTCCGGCACGCCGGTGGACCTGACGGTGGCGCTGCCGGTGCGCAAGACGTACTGGAAGTATCTGCTGGTGGGGGACTGGGGCAACCCGTTGCAGGTGACCGATATGGCCGGTGTCGTCGGGTTTGGGGATTCGGACCAGGAGGTCTTGCCGGACGGCACACGAGTAACCGTGATCCGTTCGGCCGTGCCGATCGCGCTGGCAGAGCGGCCGCGCCAGCGCTTCCAGTTGCGTCGCGGCACGGGCACTGATGCGCGTGTGCTGGTGGCACGGCTGCCGCTCGCCAGCCCCGCGGGACTGCGCCGCGAGATCGTGGGCGGGGCGCTATCCGATGTGTCGGAAATCTTTGTCAACCGCTGACCTTCTTCAACGGGAGAGTGTGAAATGGGTGCAATGAAGACGCCTGGCGTCTATATCGTGGAAAAGAACGCCTTCCCGAATTCCGTGGTGGAGGTGGCGACGGCAGTGCCGGCTTTTATTGGGCATACGCAGATTGCCGATAACCGCAACAAGCCGCTGAGCATGAAGCCCTGGCGCATCAGTTCGATGGCGGAATACCACCAGTACTTCGGCTACGCACCGTTTCCGCGCTTCAACATCGCGGAGATGACAGATGCGTCGGCCACACCGGCGTTTCGCGTGGCGGCCAAGGACTATGTGCTGCAGATGCCCGAGGGCAAGGACGGCGGCGGCTACATGCTTTACCGCGCGTTGCGCCACTTCTTCCAGAACGGCGGCGGGCCGTGCTACATCGTCTCGGTAGGCGACTACGCGCAGGACCTGGACCTCGACCGCTTCAAGGCCGGCATCGACGAACTGCTCAAGGAGCAGGAGCCGACGATGGTGGTGATTCCCGAGGCCATCCGCTTCAAGCAGCCCGAGTGCATCGACCTGCAGCAGGCCATGCTGGCGCACTGCGGCGACAAGATGCGCAACCGCGTGGCCATCCTCGACATCTGGGGCGGCGACAAGCCGCGCACCGACCCCGGCGGCGATCCCGTGGCGACGTTCCGCAACGCGCTGGGCATCAATTTCCTGGATTTTGCGGCTGCCTACTATCCGTGGCTCAACACCACGATCATCGGCGACAAGGACATCAGCTACGAGAACGTCGCCAACCCCGACGTGCTGCAGCAACTGCTGCGTGCCGACCTTGGCCTGCCCGATACGGTTCCCGACGACGCCCCGCCCAAGACACGCGAACTGGCCGAGGCCATTGGCGATATCTCGAAGGACTGGGCCACGGTCACGCCTGCGCTGACGGAGGACGCCATCCTGGCCAACAAGGCGCTGCTCAACAAGACGCTGACATCGGTCAGCAGCCTGTTCAATACGGTGCTGGACGAAGTGAAGTACCAGTTGAACCTGGTGCCTCCCAGCGCGGCCATGGCGGGTATCTACACGATGGTCGACAACACGCGCGGCGTGTGGAAGGCGCCGGCCAACGTGAGCCTGGCAGGTGTGATCTCGCCGTCGGTGGCGATCTCCGCCGTCGACCAGGAAGAACTGAACGTCACGACGCAAGGCAAGTCGATCAACGCGATCCGCAGCTTCATCGGCGAAGGCGTGCTGGTCTGGGGCGCGCGCACGCTCGATGGCAACAGCCTGGACTGGCGCTACATCAACGTGCGCCGCACCATGATCATGCTCGAGGAATCGTGCCGGCTGGCTGCCAAGGCACTGGTGTTCGAGCCGAACGTGGCCAACACCTGGGTCACCATCCGCAGCATGATCCAGAACTTCCTGACTGGCATCTGGAAGCGCGGCGGCCTGGCCGGCGCCACGCCCGAGGATGCCTTCAGCGTGCATGTGGGCCTGGGCGAGACCATGACGCCCGATGACATCCTGGAGGGCATCCTGCGGGTCACGGTGCTGGTAGCAATGGTGCGTCCCGCGGAGTTCATCGAGATCACGTTCCAGCAGCAGATGCAGAAGTCCTGACCCTGGCGCGGCCCCGCCAACCAGAAACGCGTAATCACGGAGAACTGTCATGGCAGACGACGGCTCGGCACAGTCCAGCAATGTTTGGCCCATTCCGAAGTTCCATTTCCAGGTGAAGTGGGATTCCACCGTCATGTCCTTCGAGGAAGTCTCGGGGCTGGACGTGGAGGCGCAGCAGATCGAGTACCGCCAGGGCGACAGCCCGGTGTTTTCCACGGTCAAGATGCCCGGCCTGAAGAAGTACGGCAACGTGACCATGAAGAAGGGCGTGTTCAAGGCGGACAACAAGTTCTGGGACTGGTTCAACCAGATCAAGATGAACACCATCAAGCGCGTGCCGGTGATCATCAGCCTGCTGGACGAATCGGGCAAGCCCACCATGGTCTGGACACTCACCAATGCATGGCCGGCCAAGATCACCGGCACCGACCTCAAGGCGCAGGGAAACGAGGTGGCGGTGGAAACCATCGAGATCGCCCACGAGGGGCTGACCATCGCCAACAGCTGACGCCACGCTCGCCATGCAGAAATCGGCACGGTTCGGCACCGACTTCATGCCGGTGTCCTTCTCATTCTCCGTGGGGTTCAACAATATTGCCAGCGGCGTGGACTGCTCGTTCCAGGAAGTCACGGGCATGGACCAGGTGATGGAGACCGAGGATGTGCAGTGTGGTGGGGAGAACCGCTTCGTCTACAAGCTGCCGCGCGGGGTGAAGCAGGACAAGCTGGTGCTCAAGCGCGGCGTGGCCGATATGCGTTCGCCGCTGATGCGCTGGTGCAAGTCGGTGCTGGGCGGCGGCCTGGCGCAGCAGGTGGTGCCGATGGATGTCAGCGTGTACCTGCTTGACGAAGTGGGCAACAAGGTGCGGGGCTGGACGTTCTTGGCGGCGTATCCGGTGCGCTGGGGCGTCGACGAATTCAACTCGACCAGGAACAGCGTGGTGATCGAAACCATCGAGCTGGCGTACCTGAACTGCATCCGGGAGTTATGAACCATGACGATCGAAGTGCGCCAGATGGTGATCCGCTCCGAGCTGAACGACGGGCGCCGCGCGGAGCCGGCACGCGATACCCAGGCCCAGGCGCGCGACCCCGGCCAATGCTGTGGCGAGGACGAAGCCGCCAGCGACCGCCACCGCGAGCAGCGGGCGCAGATGCGCGCGTTGCAGGCCCAGCTGGCGCGGCTCCGGGAGCGCTAGATGCCCGTGCAATCGGCCCAGCTGACGCCGCTGAAGATCACGGCGTGCGTGGACAACAACGGCGTGGTCACGCCGCAGGGCGGCGCCGGCAAGTCCGTTTCGCTGCTGATCAACCCGTCGCAGCTGCGTCATGAGCGCAACACCTGCTTCAGCAAGCAGAAGCCGATGGGCGACACTGGTTCGGGCCGGCCGTTCAGCCATATGCAGCCGGGCAAGCTGTCGTTCGCTGCGGTGTTCGATGGCACCGGCGTGATTCCGCGCGCGCCGGGCAGCAACGTGCCGGCCGAGGTGGAAGACCAGCTCAATGCCATGAGCAAGGTCATCTACGAATACAAGGGCGTGCAGCACCAGCCCAGCATCGTGCAGATCCTGTGGGGCCAGCTGATCTTCACGGGACGGCTGACCAGCTTCGCCACCGACTACACGCTGTTCCGGCCCAGCGGCGTACCGTTGCGCGCCACCGCCGCGCTCGCGTTCGATTCGTACACAAGCTCCAAGCAGGCCAGGCTGGAAGCCGATGCCAGTTCGCCGGACCTGAGCCACATGGTGCGCGTGCGTGACGGCGACACGCTGCCTCTGCTGTGCGAGCGGATCTACGGCGACAGCCGCTACTACATGGCCGTGGCGCGCTTCAATGGCTTGCGCCAGTTCCGCGCGCTGACCCCGGGCATGACGCTGCATTTTCCGCCGCTGGAGTAGCCATGCCGACTTATCCGTCGATCGCGACCGATGGCGTGCTCAATATCAGCGTGTCCAGCAATGGCAAGCCGCTGCCGGACCTTGCGCTGTTATCGGTCACGATTCGCCGCGCGTTCAACCGAATTCCATGGGCCGAAATCGTGATCGGCGACGGCGACATGCCGACCGGTACATTCCCCGTCAGCGATGCGGCCACCTTTGCCCCGGGTGCCACCGTGTCAATCAGCGCCGGCTTTGGCGACGAGAAATCCCAGGTGTTCCGTGGCGTGGTGGTACGGCACGGGATGCGAATCGACGGGCAGAATGAATCGCGGCTGATCATCCAATGCCGCGACCTGGCCGTGAAGATGACAATCGGGCGCAGCAACGCCAACTTCGTGGACTGCACCGACGCCGATGTGATGTCCAGGCTGATCGGCGCGCACGGCCTCTCGGCCAACGTGGGCGCCACTACGGGAACATATGGCGAGCTGGTCCAGTTCTACAGCTCCGACTGGGATTTCCTCCTCGCGCGCGCCGAGTTCAACGGCATGCTGGTGGACGTGGAAGACGGCACGGTCAACGTACTGGCGCCCACGGCCAGCGGCAACCCGGCGTTTGGCCTGACGTGGGGTGCCGACCTGTATGAGTTCGACGCGGACATCGATGCACGGCTGCAATACGAATCGGTGCAGGCCACGGCATGGGATCCCGCCGCGCAGGCCATCGTGCAGGGGGAGGCGGCGAAGCCGGAAGCGTTCAATCAGCAGGGCAATCTGACCGGCAGCACCCTGGCCCAGGTGATCGGCCTGCCGGTGTGGCAGATGCAGACGGCCACGACGCAAGACGCGCAGATGCTGGGCGGCTGGGCCAAGGCGGTGCAGACGCGCGCCGCGCTGGCGCGGATTCGCGGGCATCTGCGGTGCCAGGGCACCGCGCTGGCCAAGCCCGGCGTGCTTGTGAATGTGGCCAATGTCGGCGAGCGTTTCTCCGGCGCGGTGTATGTCACGGCCGTCGAGCACGCGATGGTGGGGGGCATCTGGCATACCGACGTGGAATTCGGCCTGGACCCGGATGCGCGCCCGTCGCACAGCGACGTGCAGGCGCCAGTGGCGGCGGGGCTGATGCCAGGCATTGGCGGGCTGCAGATCGGCGTGGTAATCAAGCTCGACGGGGATCCCGCTGGCGCGCAGCGCATCCAGATCCGCCTTCCGGTCATGCAGGCGCAGACCGAGGGCGTATGGGCCCGCCTGATCCAGGGCTACGCCTCGAACGGCTTCGGCGCGTTCTTCCTGCCCGAACCGGGCGACGAGGTCATCGTCGGCTATCTCAACGACGATCCCTGCCATCCCGTGGTGCTGGGCGCGGTCTACAGCGCCGCCCATGTGCCACCGTATGCGCTGGAAGCGGAGAACAACACCAAGGCGATCGTCACGCGCGCCAGGCACGTGGTGTCGTTCGACGAGGAGAAAAAGATCATTACCGCCACCACGCCGGGCAACAACAAGGTGGTGCTGGACGACACCGACAAGTCGATCCTGGTGCAGGACCAGCACGGCAACAGCGTCAAGCTGTCTCAGGCCGGCATTGCGTGCGACAGCCCCTATGACATCACGCTGAAAGCGCAGGGAAATATCCGCATGAGCGCGAACCTGTCGATCGAGATGACGGCGCAGGCCGACGTGAAGGCGTCTGGCCTGAATGTCCAGTGCGAGGCGCAGGTCGGCTTCGTGGGCAAGGGTGCGGCAACGGCGGAGCTGTCGGCAGCCGGGCAGACCACGGTGCAGGGCGCGATGGTGATGATCAACTGAAACCGCACGGACGATAACCATGCCACCTGCTGCCCGCCTGACCGACATGCACAGCTGCCCGATGCAGACGCCCGGCCTGCCGCCCGTGCCCCATGTGGGCGGCCCGGTGATCGGCCCGTGCGTGCCGAACGTGCTGGTCGGCAAGCTGCCTGCCGCCGTGCTCGGCGACAACGCGGTCTGCGTGGGGCCGCCCGACGTCATCGTGCAGGGTTCGGCCACGGTGATGATCGGCGGACGCCCGGCCGCGCGCGTAGGCGATGCCACGGCGCACGGTGGCGTGATCGTGCTCGGCTTGCCCACCGTACTGATCGGAGGCTGACCATGAATCCGTTCCTGGGCCGCGGGTGGCAGTTTCCGCTGGGTTTCGATCCGCGCAACCGGCAGGTTGGCATGGTGACCGATGTCGAGGACATCGAGGAAAGCCTGCGCATCCTGTTCGGCACCTATCCGGGCGAGCGCGTGATGCAGCCCGCGTACGGCTGCGCCGTACGGCGTGCCGTATTCGAATCGATCAACGAGAGCGCGCTGACCGAACTCAGGGAGATGATCCGCAAGGCCATTCTGTTTTTCGAGCCGCGCATCCTGCTGGAGCGTATCGAGACCGACGTGGCCGAGCTGGAGGGACGCATCGACCTGCGGCTCGACTATGTGGTGCGCACCACCAACACGCGGCACAACCTCGTCTATCCCTTGTACCTGGACCAGGCCACCGAGCCGGTCAAGACCTACTGAGGCGGCGCACAGGCATGGCTAACGGTACGCGGCAAGACCAGCGACTTGCCGAAGCGCTTCGATCCCGCCACTTCCTGCCCGATGAGATCGGGCTGGCGCAGCGCATTCGCATGACGCTGGACCACGCCGCCACATTGCGTTTTGGTGCACAGGCGGGCGCCGGGCATTGGGACGCCGCGCTGCGGCAGGACCAGACCGTGCTGCTGGCCGACCTGGCCTCGTTTCCGCTGGCGCGGCTCGAAGCCGAGTTCGTGGCCGCGCTGGACAGCGAGGGCGAACAGGCACTCTGGGCGCGCCTCTGGCGGCTGGTGCAGGCCTATGACGGCTGGTGCCGGTGGTTGGGCGCGCAGGGTTCGGCTGGCGACGGGCAAGCGCGGATCGACATCGACGGCGATGGCGATGGCATTGGCGACGCGCTGGGCGAAGCGTTGCTCGCGCAGATCAAGCAGGGCCTGGGCGCGTGGCTGCAAGCCGGCATCGACGGCTTCGGGCATGGCGGCGGCGCGTTGCACCCAGCCTGGGCGCGCGCCGCGGCATCGGACGATGCCACGCCGATGCGCGCCCTGCCCGCCGACGACCCGTTCGTGCGGCGCCAATGGCTGCGGCGCGGCTGGCTGTCGCTGAGCATGGCCATCGCACGGTTGCAGCCGCTGGCGCGCGTGCAGTTCGAGCGCAGCATCGGCACGGGCTGGCACGAGCCGTCGATGGGCCTGCTGCTGACCGCGCTGCAGTTGTTCCAGTACACCCGTGCGCCGCTGAACGCGTTCCCGGAGCGCCTGATCGACTTCTACTATCGCGATGTGCTGCACCTGGCGCCGCGCCGCGTCGTGCCGGATTCCGTGCACCTGTTGCTGGGCCGGGCCGTGCACTACGCCGGGCCGGTGGATATCCCGGCCGGCACGCGCTTCGCGGGCGGCAAGGACAGCCAGGGCAAGGCGCTCGAGTTCGCCGCCGATACCGCGTTGTCGCTGACCGGTTCGCAAGTGGCCATGCTTTGCAACCTGCGCATGGAACGCGACCCCACCATTTCCCCGGAGCGCGAGTTCGACTATCCCACGCGCATGAAGGTGGAATCATTGCCGCTGCAGCCTCCGTCGGCCGCGTATGCGGAGCGTGCGCCGTGGTGGCCGCTGCTGGGTGGCGCCGTGCGCGATTCGGCGTCGCAGGCGCAGGACGCGCGGCTGGGCTTTGCGCTGGCATCGCCGTTGCTGCGGTTGCAGGAGGGCAGCCGCGAATTGTGCGTGCGGCTGCAGCTGTCGCATCCCGCGACCGACGACGTGGCCTTGCAACGCGCGCTGCGAACACCACCGGCCCGGCGCGATATCGGCTGGCTGACCGATGTCTTCGGCAGGTATGCCGCGCATGAGCAGCAGAGTTTTCCGGGGCGCCCGCGCCCGTCGGCGGCACCAGCGGAGCCGGATGCCGATGCGCTGGCACGCGCGGCCTGGGCGCGCGCACCGGAGTTCGCCGGCGAGGACGTGCAACTGGCCTTCCTGCTGGCCCGTTGCGTGGCGTGCGACGATCGCGAGCGCTTTGCCGAGCGGCTCGGCCGGCTGTTCGCGGCATGGCTGGTGGCTGGCGACGAGGATCTGCGCGCGGCCGATCTCGATGCCTTGCGCGCCCATGCGGCGCGCCTGGATCCCGAACGGCAGGGGCGGCGCGTGGAAATCGACGATCCGCTCACGCTGATTCATCCCCCGCGCGATACCGGCCAGGCCGCGCGCCTGCCCGATCGCAACCTGATCTTCGAGCGCGTGTTTGCGGGCATCTGGGAAGCCGAAGTCAGCGTGCCGGGCGGCTGGTTGCGCATCGACCATGTGTTCGCCAGGCGGCGGCCGCGCGCTGAGGACGCGTCGCACGCCGGCGGTGCCATCGAGTTGGTGATGCGGCTCGGCCCTGACCGTCCGCCCGTGGTGCCCTGCCAGCCTGCGGTGCACGGCGACCAGTGGCCGGCCCAGCCGGTGCTGCAACTGGCGCTGCGCACCCATGGCCGGCTCTATGCCTATGGCATGCTGCAGCAGTATGGCCTGCACGGTATCCGGCTTGGGGTGAGCGTGCACGATCTGCGCAATGTCGTGCTGTACAACCAGCTTGGCCGGCTCGATCCGTCGAAACCGTTCCTGCCTTTTGGCCCGGCACCGGCGGTGGGCAGCTACCTGGTCTTCAGCAGTCCGGAACTGGCATGCAAGCCGCTCCAGGCCTTGCACCTCGACCTGAAATGGGCCGGACTCCCCGCGCATCCGGGCGGCTTTCCCGAGCACTATGAAAGCTATCCGGGCGACTGGCCGGCCGGCGTGTTCCGTTGCGACGCCAGGCTGCTGGTCGATGGCCAGTGGCGCGGCAGTAACGGGGGCACGCTGCCGCTGTTCACCACGACGGGCGGCGGCGAACGACTGATCGCCGGGCACCGCCTGGTGTTGCCATCGTCGGCCTTGCGGCGTCTGCACCGTGCCGCGCCGCCCCGCCCGGCGGGCCAGCCCTTCGCCTATGGGCTGGATGCACGTAGCGGCTTCTTCCGCATTGACCTGGCCGAGCCGCCCAACGCCTTCGGCCATGCCATGCATCCCACGCTGCTGGCGGCGGCGCTGACGCGCAATGCGCGGCTCAAGCGCCCGGCCGGCCCGTTGCCGCGCGAGCCCTATACGCCACGGCTGGAGGCGTTGTCGCTGGGATACCTGGCCAGCCAGGAAATGCCGCTCAACGGCGACGTGGCCGTGCCAGCGGGGCAAGCGCTCCAGCACACCGTCTTCCACCTGCATCCGTTCGGCATCACGCCGGTCCAGCGCTCCCAGGGCCGCGAGCCCGGTTTGCTGCCGCGCTATATCGGCGACGGCAATCTCTACATCGGTCTGTCCGGCGCGAATCCGCGGGGCGGCCTGCATCTGTTCTTCCATTTGCGCAAGGAAGTGGCCACGGGACGCTGGTCCGACGACCTGCCCGCGCTGAGCTGGGCCACATGGCACGACGACGGCTGGAAACCGTTGCCGGCCCACGCCGTGGTCAGCGATGGCACGCAGGGCATGCTGCGCCCCGGCATCGTCCAGTTCAACCTGCCGGCGGGCATGGTGCAGAACCGCCTGGGGCCGTCGGGCAGCGCGTACTGGTTGCGCCTGAGCGCGGACTGGGGTTTCAGCCGGCTGGCCGGCCTGTATGGCGTGCACTGCCACGCGGTACGCGCCACGCGCGTGGCGCCTGCGGGCGCCAGTGCCGGCGCGCCGCTGGAACTGGCGGCACTGGGCCCCGGCACCATCGACCGGCCATTGCGGCCGCTGGCCGGCCTGGGCCAGGTGCTGCAGGTAGGGCCGTCCGAGGGCTGGCGCGCCGCCGATCCGCCCGAGGCGGTGCGCCTGCGCGGCGCCGAACGCCTGCGGCACAAAGCACGCGCCGTGACGCGCTGGGACTATGAGCGGCTGTTGCTCGATGCCTTCCCCGAAGTGTGGAAGGCCAAGTGTTTTCCGCACCATGAGGTCACCATCAGCGATGCGATGACGGCCAGCCGCGGCGCGCGCTATCGCCACCTGGCCAGCCACCCCGGACAGGTACTTGTGGTGGTGGTGCCGCATCCGCGGCCCGGCATGCTGTTCAGCAGCACCGAGGCGCCGCGCCTGGATTCCGCCATGCTCGATGCCATGGAGCGTCATCTGCAGGCGCGTGCGCCGCGTGGCGCCACGGTGCGCGTGCGCAATGCCGCGTATGAACGGGCACAGGTGCGCTGCATCGTCCAGCTGGCACTGGACGCTCACCCTGGCGCGGCGCTGCGCCAGTTGAACCGGGCCATCGTCGAACGCCTGTCGCCATGGCATGCAGATGGCATTGGCGCGGAATTCGACTGGAGCGTGCGCGCCGAGGACATGGAGGCTCTCCTGCGCGCGCAGCCGGGCGTGGACGCCGTAGGCCGGGTGTCGATGCTGCACATCGTGCGCAATGACCGCCAGTTCAACGCGCTGCGCGACACGGCCACCCATATCGTTCATGGCGAGGCCCGCACGCTGCGGCCCGCGCAACCGTGGAGCCTGCTGCTGCCGACGCGTCGCCACCTGATCGAGTTGCGCGACGTGACCGGCCCGGGCGCCCCGCAGCGCACCGGTATCAACCGGCTGGAAGTAGGCAGTACTTTCATCGTGGGCCGCTCGGCGCCGCCATCTTCCGGGCAGGAGCGACATGACCAGTAGGAACCGCGAATCCCTCAAGCGCTATTTCCGCGAAGGTGCATTGCCTGACGAGGATCACTTCGCGGATCTGATCGACTCGATGCTCAACATGAGCGACGAGGGCTTCCGCAAGACCGTGGAGCACGGCTTCGAGGTGTACTCGCCGCTGGGCCACGATGCGCTGATCGGCTTCTTCCGCGACCAGGATCCCGAACGGCCCGCGTGGCAGATCGAACTGGGCGGTGCGCGCGATGCACTGCTGATACGGGGCCGCGATGCGCCGGAGGATGCAGACGAGCTTGGAACCGCCGCCAGCGGCGCGAATGGCGGCGATGGCGGCGCCGACGGCCAGCCGGCGTCGCAGCGCGCGGCGCTGCTGTACCTGGACCAGGAGCGCCGTATCGGCGTGGGCACCGAGCAGCCGCAGACCACGCTGGACGTGGCCGGCACGGTGCGCAGCAGGGGCCGCCAGGGTGCCTACACGCGCGAGCATCCGGTGACGCTGCGCGCCGATGGTACGTGGCAGGACCTGACCGACGACCTGGGCGGCTGCCAGGCATTCGAGATCGTGGCGGGCGCCGGCATGCGCGGCAAGGGCCGCTTCGGCCTGGTCCATGCCATTGCCGTCAACACGTACAACCCCACGCTGGGGCTGTTCAATTTCCTGAACCGCAAGCGCGGCATCCGGTGCACGCACGGCTTCTACAGCCGCCGGTGCGATCGGCTGCAACTGCGCTGGACCGGCACCAGCGGGCGCAACGCCAGCTATCGGCTGCAGATTCGCACCGGCTGCGACTTTGGCCCCGACGTGCGCATCCAGGCCCAGCTGACGCAGCTCTGGGCCGATACCCATATGGGCGGAGGCCAGCCATGAGGCGCGGCGAACCGGTGCCGGCTGCGGGCCCGGCGGCGGGGCCCGGCGCCACGCGCGAGCCGCCACCGCGTCCGCCCGCGCTGATGTCGCACGACGCGTTCGAGGCACCGCTGCCGGACGCCGCGTCGATCGAGCGGCTGCACGGCGACCCCGATTTCAGCTATGGCGACCTGCGCGCGCGTGGCATCGCCCTGGCGCAGGCGACGAGCGGACAGCTCTGGACCGACTACAACCTGCACGATCCCGGCGTCACGCTGCTCGAATCGCTGTGCTACGCGCTGACTGAAGGCGTGTTCGGCGCGCAGGCCGACATGGCCGATCTGCTGACCGCGCCCGATGACCGCATCCACTTCCGGCGCCATGCCCTGCACGCCCCCGAACAGGCGCTGCCGTGCCGGCCCACCACCGAGACCGACCTGCTGCGTTACCTGCTCGATCGCGTGCCGGCGGTGCGCCAGTTGCGGCTGCAGATGCCGGAGGGCGATGGCCGCTGGCACATGGCGTTGCGCGTGACCGATGGCGACGGCGATGCCACCGCTCGCGAGATCGCCCGCGCCTATCGCGCGCAGCGCAACCTGGCGGAGGATCTGTACGGCACGCCGCAGGTGCTGCGCCCGCGCTGGTGTGCGCTGGAAGTGCGCCTGAGCGTGGACGGGCCCCGTGATCTGGCTGACATCCTGGTCGAAATGGTGCGGCGCTGCGCCGATATCGTGGCGGCCGCGCCGCCGCGACAGCCGCTGCAGGCCAGGCTGGCGCAGCATGATGCGTTCGGTGACCCGCTGGGCACGGCGGAGCTGTTCGAGGGACCCGTTGCGCAGTGCGGATGGATCGCAGCCGAGGATCTGCGCCGCGACCCTGCAAACCGGCTGTACTTTGGCGACCTGGCGCAGGCATTGCGCGGCATCGACGGCGTGGCCGATATCAGCGCGGTGCGGCTGGTGCCGCTGGCGCCGGTCGGTAACGCGGCTGATCATGAGGGACACGAGGACGACGAGGGCGAAGAAGACGATGTGTCCGGGTTCCACGCCGACAGCCTGCCATGGCATGGCGACGACTGGGCCATGCAGTTGCGCTGGCCCGACACGCCCGCGATGCTCGCCGGCTGGCAGGTCACGCGGCGCGGCACGTTGCTGCACGTGGATACCGGCACGTTGCTGGAACGGCTGGCCGATGCCCGGCAGGCGCAGCGCGTGGCCAGCACCGCCGTGCCGCGCACGTCCCCGTTCGCGGGCCGGCTGCTCAAGCGCCCGGCCGGGCAGTACCTGCCGGAGGGGCCCTATCTGTCGATCTGGCATCATCTGCCGCCGCTCTATCGCGAGTACCATCTGGCGCCCCGTGCCGATGCACGGCGGCAGGGCCAGTTCGGCGCCTACCTGGCGCTGCTGGAGCAATGGCTGGCCCACGGCAACGCGCAATTGCAGCATCTGCGCCAGCTGTTCAGCATCGAGCGCAATCCCGAGGCGAGCTATTGGTGGGCGCCCCTCGATGCCAGCGATATCCCGGGGCTGGCCGGCGTCAATGATGGTGTGGCGCAGAGCGCCACTGGCGGGCTTGACAGCGAAAGCGACTTGCTGGACCGCCGCAGCCGCGTGCTGGACCTGCTGCTGGCGCTGCATGGCGAAAGCTGCGACCAGCACAGCATCCAGCGCTTTGGCGCGTACTTCGACGCCGGCGCATGGCAGCGGCACCTGTACAGCTGCAAGCGCCGCTTTTTGCTACGGATCGTGCGCCATACGCGTGACCGGGGCGGGGCGTTCGACTACGGTCGCCCGTCGCTGGGCCGCCGGGGCAATACCGCGCCGCTGCAGGAGCGCGTGGGGCTGCTGCTGGGCTTTGCGCATACGCACAGCCGCCTGCTGGCGGGCGTGCCCGGCGCGCATGGCCTGGCGCTGGACCCGGATCCGCGCCGCGCGCCGCACACCGAAGCTCCGGCCAATGCCGTGCCGCTGGTGATGTGGCCACCAATGCGCGCGCGAATCGTGGCGCACTACGAGGAAGACGTGACCATGGGCGAGGTGCACGAGCGCCTGGCCTTCCATCTCCCGAGCCTCGATCCGCGGGCCTTGCCGGCGCCGCTGTTCCGCTGCGCGGCGCATGCCGCGCGCTACCACCGCGTGGATAGCGCATGCGGACCCGAACTGTGGCTCGGGCCGGACGAGGACGGCCGCTGGTGGCAACTGGCCGTGCGTGACGGACCGGGCGGCGTGCTGGCGCCGGCGCTCTACCTGCACGAGGTGGCTTGCCGCGTGCAGCGCGATGCCGAGGGCCTGCATCTGGTGGAACACGTCCTGCTGCGACCGCTTGGCCAGGCCAGCGCGCCCGCCAATGCCCTGGCCCAGGGGTTCGAGGCGCACCGCATCAGCGTGATCCTGCCCGGTTGGACGGCACGCGGCGCGGACCAGAGCTTCCGCGAACTGGCGGCGGAGACCATCGCGCTGGGTTGCCCCGCGCATGTGCTGCCCGATGTGCACTGGCTCGACGCCCATGCGCTGGCCGCATTCGAGGCCGATTTCGCAGCGTGGCTAGAGGCCCGCGTGCGGCATGCAAAGGACGACAGCGCGCAGACGGTGGCGGATGTCGATGCCTGCGCGCAGCGATTGCGCGATCGGCTGGCGGCCCTGCCTGGCGGTGCACAGGAGGCACGGCCATGAACCGGCAACCGCCACGCTCGGTGGCGCCCCGACGCGCGACCCATGCGATCGAGACGCTGGTCTGGGCGTCGCGTGATGATGCCGACCGTGACGCGGCACACGTCCATCAGGCGCGTATCAGCGCGTTCCTCAACGGTCCGGGGCGCCAGACCATCGCACGCGTGTTCACGCGGATGTCCGCGGACAACGAGGTCTGGCAGCTCGATACGCTGGAAATCGACACCGGGCGGCTGGCTGCGCATGGCAGTTTCGCCGAGTGGGCCGCGATACTGGAGCACCAGCTCAGCGAGGCGCTGTGGCGTGCCCGTCGGTCGATGGCATCGGGCGCATGCGATGCCGTCGACGCGCAGGCCAACGATGGTGCGTTGACAGCCGGTGTTGCCACGGGGGATGCGCCGCGACCCTCCGACCCCCAGCGCCTGGAACACTTCCTGTTCTACCTTCAGCACGGCCACCTGCCGTGGTCGCGCAGCGCGATTGCCGGGCGTGGATTGTCGGCGTGGCTGGCCGTGCTGGCGCGTCGCACGGGCCCACGGCTGTGGTCGCTGCTGCGCGAACTGCACCCGACGCACTACGTGCTGAGCCGCCTGAGCCAGATCACGCCCTACCAGGGCTTGCAAGCGCTGGTGGCGGTGCGCCACCGCCAACTGGCGGCCAGCCTGGACGCGCTCGATGCGCAGTTGCTGGTGCCGTTGCAGGCGCGCGGACGCCTGAGCATCTACCAGGTCCAGCAGTTGCAGCAGGCCTGGCGGCTGGCGGCATTCCGGACGATGTGGGACCAGCGCGGCGCGCATCTGAGCATCGACGATATACAGCGCCTGCAGCGCGAACTGGGCACTGCACTGGCATTGCAGCTGGGGCAGGGCGGGCTTGGGGCATGGCGCCCGTCGCGCTTGCGCATGAGCGGCCGGCGGCCGGACGCCTCAGGTGACGACATGGCATCGGCACTGGAACTGCAATTGCTGCTGGGGGTGGTCGATGTAGTGGCGCCGCGCCGCCGCATGCGGGCGCTCGAAGCGCATCGCGATGGCGTGGCCCGGCGCGATGCGCCGGCGGATCGCATGGCGGCAAGACAGATCGGGCAGGGCGCCGCGCTGCGGGCACGGCGGCCGCTCGATGCCGCCCTGGACCGGTTGGCGCGTGCGCTGGATGGCAGCGAGCCGCTCGATGTCCGTTCCGTCGAGCTGCTGCTGCGCGAACTGGCGCGGCGCGAGCCGGTTGCCTTGCGCACGTACCTGCGCGCGCTGGTGCTGCGCCAGGGCGAAGGCACCGCGAACTGGATCAGGCGGCATGGTGCGGCAGTGGTCGCCCAGGTGCTGGGGGCGCTGGCGACAGGCGGCGCAGCGGCATCTGGCGCGGTCTCCGGCACGCGGCCGCGCGCACCGCTGGGCACGCATTGGGCCGAATCGCTGCGGCAGTTCGCGCTGGCGGCGTTGGCGCAGGGTGCCATGCCGGGCGGAACGCGTCCGGGCGGCTTGTCGGCGTTGCAGGCGTGGCTGTCGGCATTCAGCCTGCGGCAGCTTGCGCTGGGCGAGCGCCCGCCTGCCACGCGGCAGGACTGGGAGCGCCTCTGGCGGCGGGCAATGGTGGCGTGGCAGCACGGCGGCGCATCGGGACGGAGCCCGCGCGGCGTGCGTGCGCGGGCTGACGTCCTGCAGCCGGAAGTCCATGCACCGGACGAGCTCTTCTCGCCCACCTCGCGGCGCGCGTTGCCATTGCCCCACGCGCTGCGCGATGCGCTGGCGCGGCGCGTGCGCCGGCGCAGCTGGCGCTGGCAAGTGGCGATGCACTGGGATGCGCCGCGCAAGGTCGGGCTGCTCGCGATGATCGATATGGCCCGCGGCCGTGCCGGTGCACAGCCGTGGCTAGAGATGACGCGCCGCTGGCAATGGGTGGCCGATGCCGTGGCCACGTGCATCGCGCAACTCGATGCAGACGCCCATACCGATACCGATACCGATAACGATGCCGATGCCGATGCCGATGCCGATGCCGATGCCGATGCCGATGCCGATGCGCGCGCCTGGCACTGGCATGCGGCGTGGCTATGGGAAGTGGCCATCCGTCGGGCATGGCGCGATACGGGCGCGCTCAATGCCGTCAGCCTGCTGCAGGCGTGGAGCGAGGCCGCCGCCCGGGGACGCGATCATTCGGCGCGGCCTTCCGTCTCCCCGCCGGCAACCGTGCCGGCGGTAGTCGCGGCGCTGCGGCACCTGGCCCGGCCGCTACGGCGCCTGGGTGCTCGCGTCCATCGGCGTGGCATGCCGGCAGGCAACCATCCGCCAGCGCGCGCGCCGGTGAAGGTGTCCGGGTTCGCGAAGCTTGCCGATGCGGGGTTGCCATGCCGCTGGCATGCCGTGCATCGCGTGACGGCCCGTGCGGAACGCCTGGTGCATATCCTGGCGCTGCCGCGACAGCGGGCGGCGGTGCGCGATGCCGGCGTGCGCCAGCAGGTCAGGCAGTGGCTGGCCGACCCGGCGCTGTGTGCCGACTGGCTGGGCGCTACACGGCCCGCGCAGCGCTGGACGCTGCTCGGCGTGCTGTATCCGCGCCAGGTGGCAACCTTGCGCCGGTGTAGCGACGGCTTGCAGCGCGTGGAATCGGCGCTGGTCCCGCACCAGGGCGCGATGGCGCGCCAGGCAAGCCATTGGCGCTTCCTGGCCGACCATGTGCTCGTGCGCGCGCTGCCGGTCACGCCGGGCTGGCTGGTGCGCCGCCATGCGCTGTCGATCCGGTGCGAGGCCGAAGGATATGGGGGGGCGGGGGGCACGCGCCTGGAACGCTGGTTCTCGCTCGTGGCCGACATCGCCGGCGCCTGGGGCCGACGCACCGCCGCCACAACGCCGCAGTCCGCTTCGGCACCGGTGTCCCCCGCCAGGCGCGGCATACCGGCCTGGTTCCGGGCGGCAAGTCGTGCGTTGCGCCGCACGCCGGACGCTGCCGAGGCGCAGGAGTCCATTCACCTTGCGCAGCGCCAGACCCGGAACCCGGGCGATGCGTCGGACCGGCAATCGCATCAGGCGCCCGCTGTTGCGAACCGGGCAGATATCGCCACGGCAGACGACGTGCCCGAACTTGCCAGGCTCGCCAAGTTCGGCCCGTTCGATACCCACTACGTCGACGCGGCGGGCCTGGTGCTGCTGGCCACCTACTGCCAGCGCCTGTTCGACCGCCTGGGACTGCTGGAAGATCGCCGGTTGCGCAATGCGGCGGCCGTCTCACATGCGGTGCGCTGCCTGGCGTGGCTGGTGCACGGGCACGACGATGCCAGCGAACCCGAATGCGTGCTGCAGAAGCTGCTCTGCGGCATGCAGCTGACCGAGCCGCTGGCGGCCCATACCGCGCTGGACGCGCCGACACGCGAGCTGCTCGATGGGCTGCTGCAAGCCGTCATCGCCAACTGGGGGGCACTTGGCAATACGTCGCCGGCCGGCTTGCGCCAGACCTTCCTGCAGCGCGAGGGGCGGCTCATGCGCGAGCAGGGCGACGCCGGGTTTCACTGGCGGCTGGTGGTGAAGCCCGGCCCGTTCGACATGTTGCTGGATCGCCTGCCGTGGTCGTACGCCACGATCAAGCTGCCCTGGATGGAAGAGGTGCTGTATGTCGACTGGCGCTGAACGCGATACCGCGCTGCACGCGCAGGCGCTGCGGCTGGAGCTGGACTGGCTGGAAGCGGCGCTGGCGCTGCGCTTCCAGCATCATTTCGGCAAGGGTGGCGGCGATGCCGCGGGCGGGGCGCTGGTATGGCCGGCTCCGCCCGGCCTGCCCGAGGGCAGTGCGCTGGCCGACGTGGTGCGGCAGTTTGCCCTGGATACCACCGAGCGATTGATCCTGGCGCTGGCGCTGGCGCCGCATCTGCGGCCGGCGGCGCTGGACCTGTTCTTCGTGAAGAATCGCGATTTCGACCGCGGCTTCAGCGAGTTCGGCGGCTGCCGCGCCCGGCATCATGCGGGTTTCCTGCCCACCGGGGAAACGGCCGCATTCGTGGTGGCTGGCGACGACCTCGAGGCACGGCTGGCGGCACTGGCGCTTTGCGACCCCGAGCATCGGCTGGTGCAGGCGGGCCTGCTGCAGCTTGATGGCGAGGTGGGCAGCGAGCCGCAGCTGAGCGGCGCGCTGCGCGTGGGCGCCGAGGCGCTGCAGCGGTTGCAGACCGGTGCCTGGCACAAGCCCGACTACAACGCGCAGTTTCCCGCGCGGCGCATTACCACGGCGCTGGACTGGGACGACCTGGTGCTGGACCCCGAAGTGATGGACGAGATCGCCGTGGTGCAGGCGTGGTTGCGAGATGGGGCCGCATTGATGCAGGCGTGGGGCCTCGGTAAGGCCGTGAAGCCCGGCTACCGCTGCCTGTTCTATGGGCCGCCCGGTACCGGCAAGACGCTGACGGCAACGCTGCTGGGCAAGAGTGCAGATGTCGACGTGTATCGCATCGACCTGTCGATGGTAGTGTCGAAGTACATCGGCGAAACCGAGAAGAACCTGGCACGCGTGTTCGATCAGGCGCAAAGCCGGCACTGGATCCTTTTCTTCGACGAGGCCGATGCGCTGTTCGGCAAGCGATCGGCCACGCAGAGCAGCAACGACCGTCACGCCAATCAGGAAGTGGCATACCTGCTGCAGCGCGTGGAGGATTTTGCGGGCACGGTGATCCTGGCCAGCAACCTGCGCGCCAATATCGACGAGGCGTTCTCGCGCCGCTTTCAATCCATGATCTATTTCCCCATGCCCGACGTGGCCCAGCGGCTGCGGCTCTGGCGCAGCCTGATCCGCGAGCCTGGGCGCGCCGCCGCCGATGTGGACCTTGCGTCGTTGGCCGAGCAGCATGCTCTGTCGGGCGGCGCCATGGTGAACGTGCTGCGCTATGCGGTGCTGCAGGCGAGCCGCGAAGCGGCGACACAGTTCACTGCCGAGCATCTGCGGCTGGGCATTGCCCGCGAACTGCGCAAGGAAGGGAGGACGGCATGAAGCACGCGCGTCGTGGCCTGGTGATGGCGTTGTTCGCGGTGGGCGCGGGACTGCTGTGGCTCGCGCCGGGCGCCACGCCGGTGGCGGCATCGGCTGCCGTGGCGACCGCTGCGTCCGCCGCCGCGGCTTCCGCGCCGGCCGCAGCCGGCGCCTCCAGCGTCTCCAGCGCTTCCAGTGTTACTGGCGCGCCGTCGCTCGCGCCCGTTGCGCCGGTGCCCGCTGCCGGCAGCACGGCGTGTGTGGCGGGCAAGTCCGCTGCGGAGATGTGCATGGGCGATGCCGATCCTCTGGCTTTCGAGAAGACGGCGGTCACCAGCCTGCCATCGGCACGGGTGGACGTGCCCTATGCCTACCGCTTCCAGGCCACGGGTGGCGAACCGCCCTACGTGTTCAGCGAGGTGGAAAAAGGCCTGCCCGATGGCCTGACGCTGGATGCGAATGGCAATGTACGCGGCACCACGTCGCAACGTGGCCGGCGCACCTTCACGGTGGAACTGCGCGACCGCTGGGGGCAGGGCGTGCGACAGCAGTTCGCGCTGAACGTGATCGGCCCGCGCACATCGGGGCCGGCGTCACCGGCCGCGTCGGCGCCGGCTGCCATTCCCGCCATCCAGCACGTGCCGATCGTGGCGACGCAGACGTCGCTGCGCAGCGGCACCGAAATCGATAGCTGGCGCCTGACCGAGGCGGTGCTCGCGAAGATTGCGCCGCCGCCACCGCCGGAGTCCGCCGATGCGCAGGCCGGAGGGGCGGCCGATGAGGCTGGAAGTGGGGCCGGCGATGGTGCCGGCAGTGGCGGACAGCCCGCGTCGGCGGTGGCCGCGCCGTTGCCGGATGCCGACGGTCTCGACGAACTGAGCGAGGCGGGGGCATCGCAACTGGCCACGTTGCTCAAGCCGATGCTGAACGTGGACTATCCGACGCGGGCGCTGTTCGCGGCTGCACTCGATGCGCGCGTTTGCGCGCAAGCCGCCGCATTGACCGAACGGGTGGCGCTGGATACGCGGCAAAACGCTCCGGACGCCGAGCAATGGCGCCAGCATTGCGCCACCGCCTGGCAGGGCCCGGCACCGAAGACGCCGCCGCAGTTGTCCGAGGCGCCGGTCAAATGGCAGGATCTGCCGGCCACGCTGATGCCGGTGCGCGTGCGCGCGTGGCTGATCGAACAGGCCATGCAGCCCCACGACGCGACCATCGTCACGGCACCGCCGTGGTCGGGCACGGGCTGCAACTGCCTGGTGGGACCTACTAGCGGCGCGGTCTACGGTTATGTGCCAAACTGGAGCGATCCCAAGCACGGGCCCGCCCTCGACTTCGGCCTGTACGAGCGGCTGATGGGCTATGCGCAGCCATTCGACGACGACGGCAATATCACGCCGCTGCAACCCGATGCGGCACAGCTGGACTTCCTGCGCGCCGCACATCGCTATGGCAGCAAGCTCGATGTGACCATCTATCGCCGCGACTGGCAGTTCCTGTTGCGGCTGCCGGAGGCGCAGCGTCGCCGTGTAGCCGAGCAGGTGGCCCGGCAAGCGGTGAGAATGATCGATGTGCCGCTGAACCGGTTCGAACGCCGCTGGGAGGACCGCATTCCCGGCCTCGCCAGCGATAGCCACCTGGGCGACGGCATCACGCTGTTCCTTGACCAGGCGCCGATACCGGGCGACCCACGCTACGCGGCGTTCGACGATTTCCGGCACCGGCTGATCCAGACGCTTATCGCCGAGATGCGCCGCGGCAAGCGCCAATACATGCTGAACCTGATGCTTCCGGCTGGCGATCTCGTGCCGGCGCTGCGTCATGTGGACGAGACCGCGAAGCCGGCATCGCCGCCTGCCGCCGCGCCTGCCAAAGGGCGCCCGTCCGCCGCGCCTGCCGCCGCACCGGCACCCGCCGGCGCCTCGTGGACATTCGGCCGCCTGCTCGACTACCTGGTGCAGGCGGAAGACCCGCCTTACCAGGACGGACGCATCATGGCCGGACCCGGCGGCTACCGGAGCCAGACCAACGTGACCGTCAGGTATATCGTCGCGCTGCCCGAACCCACCACCTTCAGCAAGAAGGCGCTGCGCGAGGCGGTGGAAGCGTCGGCCGACCTGGCCGGCACCAACCGTGCCATCGTCGTGCGGCGCATTGTGCCGCTCGTGTCGGCGGGAAGTGCGGGCGTGCGCCAGATGAGCGACGACATGGCCTATTTCAACGACAACTTCGGCGGCGTGGCGCTGTGGCCGCAACCGGCGGCCGATGCGGCTACGGCGCAGGTGGTGGAGACCACCGTGCGCAGCACCATCCTGGCCGACGAAACGCGCGAAGGCGCAACGTGCAACCTGGTTTGCGACTGGCGCTGGGCGCTGCGCGCGATGTTCTGGGTGTTGCTGGGCGTCGCGCTGGTCTCGCTGCTGCTGTTCCTGTTTTCGTGCCGCGTGCGCGCACTGGGGCGTCCGTTCCAGCTGTACCTTGCGCTGGCGTGGATCGTGCCGGCCGTGATTGGCGGACTGCTGCTGCGCTGCGATCCGGACCTGGCGTCTGCCGATTTCAGCAAGCGGCTGCTGTTCGCGGTGCTGGCGGTGGTGTTTGTCACGATGCTAGTGCCGCTGCTGAAGCCGCGCGTGCCGCATCCCTGAGTCAGGTAGTCCGGCACATGCACAACCGCTTATCCACTGCCATCGAGCGGTGCTGACGTTTTCATTCGGCCGTTCCCGCAAGAGGACTTCACGATGAAGGCTTACGAGAAGCGAGTCCAGGACCCCGCGGGACCGGTCCAGCGGGCTGGCGAAGCTGCGGAGCAGTCCAGGTCGTCCGCCGGCGCGCACGGTGTCGACGCCACCACCGTGCAGGAAAGCCCCCGCATGACCGCACAGCGGGCGCGCCTGAACGGCCTGGGCGCGGAAACTGCGCCGGGTGCGCCGGCGAGCGCGAGCGGCAACCGGACCGGCATGCCCGAGGCACTCAAGTCCGGCATCGAGACACTTTCCGGAATGGCCATGGACGATGTGCGGGTGCACTACAACTCCGCGCAGCCAGCGCAGCTCAATGCGTTTGCCTACGCGCAGGGCAACCATATCCATATGGGCCCCGGCCAGGAAAAGCACCTGCCCCATGAGGCATGGCATGTCGTGCAGCAGCGGCAGGGACGCGTGAGGGCAACCACGCAGATGGCGGGCGTCGGCCTGAACGACGACGCGGCGCTGGAAAAGGAAGCGGACGGGATGGGCGCGCGAGCGGTCCTGCAGGGCGCCGGGCTTGGCACTCTGCGTTCGATGCAGAGCCCTGCACTGCAGCCGGGGTCGTCGGCCGCCGCCCCCGTCGTGCAAGCCAAGGGGTCCGGCGGAGTGAAGCTGGCGTTCCAGTTCGGGGAAGACGGCGGCGACGCGAATATATCAACGGGAATCCAGCTCGTCAGGGAGTCCTGGGCCGAGGCAAAGAAGGAAAGACGCATCCAGAAAACCACGTGGATGGACGCGAACATCTCGGGCTCGAAGTACAAGGGTGGGGGAAGCGCGAACACGTCGTATGCAGCGGCGCTAGACGCCCTAGGCGACGAAAAGGACCTGCTCGTGGCCAGGCTGAAACCCGGGTTGACCTATGCGGCGGGTACAAACGTGATCTCCTATCAAGGGAAAGGCATGGCCGCGCCGGTGAAGGTCGCCACCTTGCTCTTCGGCGCGAATGCCTACGAGGCGAACGCCAAGACGCCGGGGCAACGGGACACCTTCTTCAAGAAAGGGCTCAAGGATCTCAGGACCGCCGAGGGAGAGGTCAAGGAGTACGTCAATGACAGCAGGGGTGTGAAGACGCGCCGCTATGCCTATGTCGAGAAGAATTACTACCAGATGATGGATTTCTTCAAGACTGAGAAGATGACGGGAAGATTCCAGCAATACCTGCAGGCCGGTGGCGAGCGGGGCGGCCCCGCGATATCCACCCCAAAGGTCCTCGATGAAGTGGCGAGTGGAGGAAAGGCCTCGAATCTGACTCCCGTGCAGATCGCAATGGCCCACCAGAAGCTTGGGAGCAGCCCCGAGCAACGCGGTGTCAGCCTGACTTCGAGCGAAAAGGTGGGCGGCACCGTCGGCAATGCGGGAGAGAACTTTCGCGAAGCCGATGGTTTCCGCCTGAAGATCGACCTGGCGAAAGTGCCAGATGATGTCTTGTTCTTGAATCACTACAGCGATCAAGGCCTCATATCCCTGAACCCGTCCACCGAGAAGGTGAAGAAACTGAGCACGGACGTCGGAGAAACGAGCAAGAACAAATACAAGTATGGCGCCAGCGTCAGGAAGAATCGGGAACTGTATCTCGAGCACATCAAGCCTGAATGGGTCGTGGAGATAGAACACCATTCGTCGGGAGGCTACGGGAAGGCCATGGGGACGAAGACTCCGCTGACGGGCCTCGCCTCTTTCCAGGCCCAGGCGAGTACCTACAGTGCGTACTGGCAAGCGTTTGACGACACCCTGAAGGACAAGGCGCCGACCAATCCCACTGGTGCCGCGGAGAAGGGCTGTTCGAGCGCGAAGCTGGTGATGGACGGATACAAGGCGGGAAGCGGCAAGGAAGGGCCGAACGTGAGCGCACGTGTGGCGCGCGACGAGGTGAGCGAGGCAGCGTTGAAGGACGAGTACTCGCAATGGCACCTGGGCTACATCCGCGCGCGTGTCGGCAAGCCGAATTTTACAAGTTCCGAAGACTACGCGAAGGAAATGAAGGACACGAAGGATGCGAAGGATGCGAAGGACATTTAGTCGGCTGTTTCCTGTCTTGCACTGATCGCACCTGTTTCAGCATGCCTCATGCTCACGGTGACTACTGGCTCAACCCTTCGCGCATGGCGTAGCGCGTCAGTTCCGCGATGCTGTGGATGCCGAGCTTGCGGAATGTGTTCTCGCGATGGCTGGCGATGGTCTTGTCGCTCAGGAACAGCATGCGCGCGATCGACTTGGTGCTATGGCCTTCGGCAAACAGCTGCGCCACCTGGCGTTCCCGGGCCGTGAGCTGTGGCAGGCATTGCGTGGGCTCGGGCGTGGCCGCCTGGCGCACGGCGTTCAGCACGCCGCCGAGCAGTTCGCCGCTCAGGTAGATCTGGTTGGCCATGACGCGGCGAATGGCGCGCGACAGTTCGTCATACGAGTTTTCCTTCAGCACATAGCCGGAGGCGCCCGCATCGAGCGCGGCGATGACGTCCCGGTGCTGATTGTTCACGGACAGGCACAGCAGCTTGCACGGCGTTTCATCGGCGCGCAGGCGGCGCATGACCTCGATGCCGTTGAGAACGGGCATGGCAAGGTCCAGGATGACCAGGTCGGGATGGTGGGAGCGCACCAGATGCAGCAGTTCCATGCCGTCGCAGGCCTGGGCCAGTACCTTGATATCGGCTTCGCGCTGCAGCAGCGAGACCAGCCCCTCGCGGATCATCCCGTGATCGTCGGCGACCACCACGCGGATGCTCATCACGTCCTCTCGGCGTGGGCCCAGCGGATCTGCGCGCACACGCCGGTACCCGGACGGGTATCAAGCGTGAACGAACCGCCTATCTGCCGCAGCATGGCCGGCAGGCGACGCAGCCCGAAATGGCCGCGTTGATCCGTGCGCAGCACGGCGGGATCGAAGCCGGGGCCATTATCGCGGACGGTCAGCACCGTCCATGCGACACCTTGGTGCGTCTCCTGCCGAAGGGTCAACACGATGCGCGCACCGGACGCATGCTTGCAGGCATTGGCAAGCAGCTCGCGCGCGGCACGCAGCAGCACCTTGCAGACCGAGGCGGGCGGGGTGCTCGTGATCGGCGCGCAATCGAAGTCGATGGGCCGGCGCGTGAGACGGCCCATCTCGGCGGCCAGAAGCACGCATTGCGCATCGAAGGTAGGGGCGGTGGGCTGGGCTACGTCCTGCAGGCCGCCAATCACATCGCGCGTGGTACGCAAGGCATCCTTGATCAGGTCGCGGCTGTGCCGCAGCGCGGCGTCGCGCCATGGCATGGCATCGGGTGACGCTGCCTGGGCAATGTCCAGCTGTATCAGCGCATAGGAGAGGATTTGCGCGAGGTCGTCGTGCAGCGCGCGCGCCAACTCGCCGCACTCGTCGCGCGCGCGGCGTCGGCCCGCGGCGGGCATACAGGCGAATGCCCGGCGGGGAGCATCAGTGGCCGTCGCTCCATGGCGCCTGAGTATCGCTGGTAATGTGGGCTTCGCCGAAATTGCGGGTTTGTCGGGGAGCGTGGCGAAAGGCCGCGTGCGGCGTGAGCGCTTCGGGCGCAATTTGAGCACGAACTGCTGTGCAGTAGCGGGATGGCCCGCGCATAGGCCAGGCTGTGCGCGCATTGGATCGATCTGCAATGCCTTCGCATGCGTTGTCCCGTTCACCATGTTCCGTCATCCCGAAAATTTCTTTTTGTGCTCCGGCCAGTCTTAGTGTCGGCGCGTCAGGCGCCAGCTGCCGGAATTCTTATCTCTGCCGGATCGGTGTACACAGGGCCAAGCCACGCGGGCCCAACGGCATCGTCCGCACCTAACTATACATGCCGATTTCACTTTGAAGATGACCGCAGCAAGGGGGTGGTTAGCAGTTTTTCATTTCTTTTTATTCAAGCGAGAATTAAGAATTGTTTAATGGATGGGTATCGCCTGGCAACTTAACCCATTAACGGGGGGATGCCTCGCGGCGAGCCGCTGCGCACTTTGCACCCAAATGGGGGGCGAGCCTTCGGCGCAATGCGTCAGAGGACGGATTCAAAAAAGTCTTCCATGCCGGAGCGAACGTAGACACCTTAATCAGGCGGTGACCTTGGTACACAGGCGCCAACAACTGCGAGCCTGGTGTTGGTAGAAGCGGTATAGGCTGTTTCTCAATTTCATGCTCGGAACTCACGGTCCCCTCCCCGAAGGGCAGGCTATGACTTGCGTGTTTGTCATCAAGTTGTCGCAGTCCCCAGTGAATCTTTTCGGAACTTAACAGTTCGGGCCGGCGCTGTCTTACTTGGACTGTGGTGGTCTAATTTCCTCGGACAGGTCGATAGGAGGACAATCCGGAATCGACGAGGAAAAAAGATAGATGACAAGCGCCGAAAGTTTGACGCCAGCATCAAGCTGGAAGTAGTACGGATGGTGTGAGACCAAGGATTATCGGTCAGCGACGTTTGCCGGTCGATGGAGCTTGGTGAAACGGCCGTTCGGCGCTTTGCACTCGCGCAAGGTCGTCGGTTGGTCGATGGCGCCGACCATGCCGACCGACTTGGTCATGTCGGCATTGACCATGGCGGGTGTTACCTCACTGAAGACAATTGCGCCTCGCCGTAATGCTGCCGAGTGATCAGATGTTCCAGGCCCGCTCGCCCGACCGGGGCCTCGGCGAGCCACGGTATGAGCGCGCATTCACGCGACAGCTGGTCCGCGACACGGCGAATGAACGGCACCTCATAGGCACCGCGCTGGCACAGTACACGGTGGGTCGTTCCACTCGCGAGGAGCGACTGGTTGATGACCCACGCATAAGGCTTAATGCCTGCGCGCGCCAAGTCGTTGCAGAGGCGCTCTGCCTCGTGAACCGGTGTGGCCTCCGGCAACGTAACGATGAGCACCCGCGTGTAGTCAGGGTCGCGCAGGCGCGGCAACAGCTGTCGGACGGCCTCAGGCATATCTCCTTGGGTGCGCATTACTTCGCGGTGATACGCCTCGGCTGCGTCGAGCAGCAAGATGGTGTGGCCGGTGGGGGCCGTGTCCAGCACGACAAATCCGTTCTTGCCTCCGTCCACCGTACGCGCAAAAGCCCGGAACACCGCTATCTCCTCGGTACATGGCGAACGCAGGTCTTCTTCGAGCATCGCACGCCCGGCGGCGTCCAGTTGCTGACCGGACTTGGCGAGCACCTCTTCGGTGTACTGCCGCACTTCCTGGGGCGGGTCGATACGGCTCACAGTCAGGCCTGGAATCGCGCCGTCGATCGTGGCAGCGATATGTGCGGCCGGGTCGGTCGTCGACAGCACAACCGGGTGGCCCTTGTTTGCAAGTGCAACGGCAATGGCTGCGGCTACCGTGGTCTTGCCCACGCCACCTTTGCCCATCGTCATGATGACGCCGTGGCCGGCGCAGGCCATCTTTTCGACCAGACCGTTCAGACCAGGCGGTAAGCTAGTTTCGGGCGTCTCATGGCCGGTCGGAGGCGCAACGGTCTCCGGGTGGGCCATCTCGCGCAGCGCCTCCAGGCCGACGGTCCCGCGCGGCAGGAAGGGAATGCGTGTCTGTGGCAATCCAGCCAGTTCCACCGGCATGTTTGCCAGCGCCTCGGCCGCTCGCTGCGCCATGGCGGTCGCAATCGGGTCATCCGAGGATGCATCCGAGAACAAGCCATTGACCACCAGGCTCTGATTCCATATTCCGAGGTCGGCCAGTTCGGCGCGTGTGCGGTTGGCTTCGCGTAACGACGCGGTATCGGGCCGGGCAACCAGGATAACGGTTGTCTCGGCAGCACTGGAGAGTTGCACGACGGTTGCCGCATACAGCGCTTTTTGCTTTTCCAGGCCGGCCAGTGGACCGAGGCAGGAGGCGCCGCCCGTGGACGAGGAGATGAACTGGTCCCATGCCGAAGGCAAGGTCAGCAGCCGCAGTGTGTGACCAGTGGGGGCGGTATCGAAGATAACGTGGTCGAACTCGGCCGTGGCAGATGGGTCACCCAGGAGCTTCGAGAATTCATCAAACGCGGCAATCTCGACGGTACACGCGCCGGAGAATTGTTCCTCCATGCTCTGGACTGCCGCCGCCGGCAGGATGCCTCGGTAGGGCGCCACCATGCGTTCGCGGTAGGCGTGTGCCGCGGCTTCGGGGTCGATGTTCAGCGCAAACAGACCGCTGGCCCCGGGTATGGCCGTCGGCACTTGGCTCAGGCCCACGCCTAGTACCTCGTCCAGGTTGGACGCCGGGTCGGTGCTGACGATGAGCACCGACTTCCCGGATTCGGCCAGTGCCAGGCCGGTGGCGCAGGACAGCGAGGTCTTGCCGACCCCTCCTTTGCCGGTGAAGAACAGGTAGCGGGTACTGGTCGAAGGCATGGACATAGCGCCTCCGCTTCAGCAGCAGCCGGAGCCGGGAGTGCAGCCGCCCAGCCTGACGCGGGGCTTCTCGGCGGTCGTCAGCGCGATGTTGAGCTTCTGCGCCAGTTGCTGGCGCGAGGGGTACATGCCGGTGGAGACGATATGGCCATCGACGGCAATGATAGGCAGGCGGTCCATGCCGCCTTCCATCTCCTTGACCACGGCGGGGTTGGCCACGAACGCTTGCGGCTCCTGGCCCAGGTTGTAGCGCGCCACCATGACGCCATGCTCTTCGACCCACTTCAGGTCCGCTGCAAACTGAGCCAGTACGGGGTCGACGTCGATGCCGCAGACGCCAGTCGAGCAGCACATGGCGGGGTCAAACACTTCCAGCTTTTTCATGATGACTTCCTTTCGGAGTCTTGGACGAGGCTGCGGGCAACAGCCAACAAAACAAGCATGTCGCGGCAAGGGCGCCAAGCAGTTGCGGAAAAACAAATCTTGGGTGAATCGCTCAGGCGAATTCGCCAGAATGTATGGGTTGCGGCATAAATCAGCCTCACCCCTAAATGGGCGAGCGACGTCGAGGAGGTGAATCAAGAAGGGATATAGCGACGAGCCGCAAAAGGAACTGCACTGGGCCGCCGTCCCCCGCAGGATGGAACAACCAGGCGTTCGCGTACTTGTAAGGTGAGAGCGATTCTTGACCGCCCGAGCGTCGGCCACGTTCTTAACGAAACAAGTCAGTCCGCAGTACCCGGTGGCGCTACTGCCTCAGAAGGGTTCCCACTGGGTTTTACTTTGATGAGCATCAAAGTGGTCCATCCGTCTTCGCCTAGATTCAATCGGTAGGCGCCGCGCCACGTCGACATGTGGTCCTGTCTTCGGACCAAACACCGGCCAAGTCAGGTGGGAGATTGCCATGCACGAGAGAGTTCTTATTTCACCGGCGGAGTTGGCGCAGCTAGTGAAGTCCGGGCCGGTCGTACTCATCGACACAAGAGACGCAGCAAGTTACGCCGAAGCCCATCTGCCAGGCGCGGTGAATATCCATGAGATATTTACCTATCTGGCGACCACAACACCACAAGGTCTTGCCACCTTGCGCGAAACATTTGCTGCGGCATTTGCGAAGGCTGGACTGTCAGGACAGGAGACGGCCGTCATCTACGAACAGTCGATGACAACTGGATTTGGCCAGTCCTGTCGGGGTTATGTGCTGCTCCGACATCTCGGCTATCCCCGCGACAAAATCAAGGTACTTCACGGCGGTTACAGTGCATGGCGTGCCGCCGCGCTGCCAAGCACGACCGAAGTCCCTGCGCCGACTCCTTCCGAGTTTCCCCCAGATACGGGCGCAGGCAGCAGCATCCTTGTCGACCTGGCTGGAATGAAGAACGCCGTTGCAGACCCGCACATCGTGAAGCTCGATGTACGCGACGTCGATGAATGGATTGCCGCAAGCTCGTCTCCTTATGGCAAGGATTTTTGCCCCCGAAAAGGCCGCATTCCCGGCTCCGTCTGGCTGGAGTGGTATCGAATGATGAAGCCGACCCCCGCTGGGCAGATGTTCAAGTCGCCCGCAGAAATTCTTGCCGAGTGTGCCACCGTGGGTATTCGTCCTGATACCCCGGTTGTTGTGTTCTGCTTCAAAGGGGCGCGAGCCTCCAATACATTTGTTGCACTGGAGGAGGCCGGTATCAGGGACGTTCGCCTTTATCTCGGCTCGTGGAATGAATGGTCCAGGGACCCCTCCCTGCCTATCGAAGAGGGATTGCCGTACTAGGTCAATGACCTCTCATGCCGCATGGAAAACCGAATTTATCTCAACGATATGAAAGAGAAGAAAATGAAAAATGTAACTCTGATATCCGTTCTTTCCGCGTTGGTACTTTCTACTGCTCCCGCGCTCGCACAGCAAGCGAAGCCCGCGAGCAAGGGCGCTCAAACGACTCAAGAGAAGGTTAACGTAGCTGAGTTCGACAAGCAGGTGGCGCAGGTCCGCGCGAACATAAAGCAGATGCAGGACGAGATGGAAAAGATTCGGCAGACCCAGGACCCGAAGGAGCGACAGAAACTGCTTGAGGACCATTGGACGACGATGCAGGCCACGATGGGCATGATGCGTGGGCTTTGGGGGCCCGGAATGATGGGAGGACCCGGAATGCGGGGTGGCGGCATGATGGGTGGCCCGGGAATGCACGGCGGGGGCATGATGGGCGGGCCTGGGATGGGGTGGCAAGGGATGGGGGGCTACTATTCCAAGCTCACGCCGGAGCAGGTGAGAGAGCGGCAGTATATGTCGGACCAATACGCAGACCTTCACTACCTTATGATGGAGCAAATGATGCTTAACCATCAGATGTGGAGGCAGGTGCCGCGGTAACCCCAATGACGTCAACCATGGTCAAAGCAGCGTCCGGGCGGATACGCCCCTTCTGGTCACCTCTGCTTGCGGGCGTTGCGCTGGGGCTTGTTTTACTCCTGACTTTCCTGCTGACCGGGCACGGGCTTGGCGCGTCTGGCTTCACGACCCGTCTTGCTGCCTGGCTAGGTGGGGAACTCGCACCTGCGGCCACGCAAGGCAACGAATACCTCGGTCCGCTCCTGGGATCTGGCAATCCACTCGCGAACTGGATTACATGGGAGGTTCTTGGGGTAGCGCTTGGAGCCCTATGTGCAAGCTGGAGCGCTGGCCGTTTTCGCATCCACCTGGATGGCAGGCGGCCGTACGGAGCCGTAGGCCGTAGCCTCCTTGCCGTTGTCGGCGGTGCCCTCTCGGGATTTGGTGCCCGAGTTGCTTCCGGGTGCACCAGCGGGATGGGGTTATCCGGCTCTGCAGTTCTTGGTGTGGCCGGTTTTGTATTCTTGCTGGCGTTCTTTGTGGCAGGCCTCATCGTCAGCCGCGTGGTGAAAGGAGGTCCGCAATGATATTTCCCGCTAACGATATAGGCCTTGCATCGGGGCTACTCTGCGGATTCCTGTTCGGATACGTCCTGGAAAACGCAGGGTTCGGAAGCCCATGCAAGTTGACTGCGCAGTTCAGGCTGTCCGACTGGTCCGTCTTCAAAGTCATGTTTACGGCCATCGTCGTCGCCGCGCTCGGCCTGCATTTTTTTGCGCAGGCTGATGTCCTTGATGTGGGCAAGGTGTTCGTCCCCCCCGCCTATCTGGGGGGCGTGGCAATTGGTGGGGCCATGCTGGGAGCCGGCTTCGCAATCGGTGGCTACTGCCCCGGAACCTCTGTTGTTGGCCTTCTTTCCGGGCGTGTCGATGCCCTTCTTTTCGGAGTCGGCATGGTCATCGGCACAGCTTCGTTTGCTTCATTTTTTCCTGCGATCGGCGGCTGGACCAGCCTGGGCGATACCGGCGGCGCGGATACGTTGCCAGAGGCGCTCGGCGTTCCAACGTGGCTGATATTGGCAGCACTAATTGCCATCGCCTTTTTGCTGTTCAGGCTCGGCGCTCGGTTCGAGCGTCGCCTTAACGGGCCCATGACGGCAGAACAGGTCATGGCCACCGACACACCAGCGCGAAACACTTCATCGACTGGGGTACGCTTATGAAATCGGCAAACATGCCCGGGCGGAGGTTGACGCAAGCAGTGCAGGCCCTCGCGATCGCCATGAGTTGTGCAGCAGCGGCTCCCGCTGCTACAGCCGCCGATACGGCAACACAACGCGGGAGCAGTTCTCCCCAGGCTGGGAGTGGGCAGATGGCCAGCCCAGGTACACCCAAAGGTCGGACGAGGGCAGGCACCTCGGGCAGTCCGTGCGCTCCGGGGCAACGCAGCACGGGGCAGAATCCATGCGCGCCGTCAAAGCCTCGTGGCCCGGTAACCCAAGGTAGTCCCTGCGCTCCCACTCGCTGAACGGGTATGGACGCGAGCGAACTCGGCCGCCGTTATCTGGCTGCCGAAAGTCTGCTGAATATTCAGGCGAGCTACGCCAGGCGGGGGCAGAGTATTGCGCTCGCGGCACTCGCGGGTAGCCGGGTTTTCGTCGAATGGAACCACTATCCCGCCGCCAATATCCGGGATAAGGAAACTGGGGCCATTGCCTACTATCACGCCCACTCTGCGTCGGAGAGCATGAAGGACGAGCATGGACACTTCCACCTGTTTGTTCCGAGCGGCGGCACAAGGGGGCGACGAAGCGGCTACAGCCATCTGGCGGGCATCTCCATCGCGGCAAGAGGAGAGGCGCTTCGGCTGTTCACGACCAATCGCTGGGTCACGGGGGAGGACTGGCTTCCCGCATCAAGCCTGGCGCGGATGCTGGACGGTTTCGGCCTCGCAACCACAGGCCGACTGGCGCCGGTCGCACGCTGGTTGACCGCAATGATATGCATTTACCGAGACAGTATCGGGACGTTGCTGGAGCAGCGTGATGCCATCATGACCGCGCATGCGCGCAGGCATGGAAGCGAGACTGCTCTGGAAGACAGAAGCCTCCACCTCATTACCGAGGTTCCAGTTAATGTCCCCGAGCGCCTGCTGCAAATCGACGCAGAATTCAGTGCCAGATGGGCTGACATTGAAAAAGAAGGAGACTCACCATGCGAGGATTTTGCCTGCTGTTGATTGGCTTAACTGCGGCTGGCACGGCTCTGGCGCTCGAACTGCCGGGGCCGGTAGTCAACGCAGCGTGGCTGGCGCAACATGGTCGTGAGGTACAGATAGTCGATATCCGGAGCGATACCAAATCTTTCGCGTCACAACCCGTCTACGAGACGGACGCGAAGACCGGGCGCAAGGTCATGGTCGTGCCGGGCGGGCATATTCCCGGAGCACTGGCCGTGGATTTCCAGACCATCCGGACTGACCGAAAGATTGGAAACCTGACTCTGAAGTTCATGAACCCGGAGAAGGCCGAGTTCGAGAAATTGATGCAAGCCGCCGGTGTCGTGGCGAATAAGTCAATCGTTCTTGTTCCGGTGGGTGAGAATCCCTCGGATGTCGAGCAGGCGACCAGGCTCTACTGGCAGTTCAAGTATTACGGTGAGAAGAATTTGGCTGTCCTCGATGGCGGACTAGCCGGTTGGCTCAGGGAAGGGCGCGCCGTAAGCAACGCAGCCAATGTGCCTGTGAAAGGGAACTGGGTCAGCACAGGTGAGAACAAGGACCTGCTGGCGGAATCGGAAGATGTGGCTCGAGCGGTCAAGGACGATGGAACTCAGTTGGTGGATGCTCGCGACCTGCCCCAATTCTATGGGTTGGTGAAGCGAGCTGACGTCAAGGGGTATGGGCATATCCCCGGAGCTCGTCCGTTCCCACCGGATGTCCAGTTAAAAACGGAAGGCGGGGTTGCGAAATTTCTTTCGCCGGCTGCCTACAAAGCCATCTTCGCAGAGTCTGGCGTACGCATTGCTGGCCCCACCATCACATACTGCAACACCGGACACCTTGGTTCCGGCGCCTGGTTTGTGATGTCGGAAATCCTCAAGATTCCGCAGGTCCGTCTATATGATGGCTCGATGATTGAATGGACGCTGGAAAATCGGCCAACCGTGAGTGTTCCAGAACGCTGAGCGGGGCCCGCGCCTTGGCCTGCAGGCCGAGGCGCGGCCGAATAAGACGAGGTTGCTCGACCCGCCTGAGCAGCCTCACACCTTCATCACGATGAGAATTCCTCAAACGCCGCGAGCGCATGCGTGGCATACATCATCGATGGGCCGCCTCCCATATATACGGCCGTTCCCAGTACCTCCTCCAGTTCGGCTCGCGTGGTGCCCAGTCTGACAAGGGCCTGGACGTGAAAGCCGATACAGTCGTCACAGCGGCAGGCGACGGCAATACCGAGAGCCACCAACTCCCGTGTCTTCTTGCTGAGCGCGCCCTCCTTGGTCCCGGCGGCAGCCAGTTGGCTGAAGGCTGTCATCAAATCCGGCTGGCTTTCGCGCAGGTGCCGCATCTGCGCGGACACATCCTTCACCACCGTCTTAAATTCAGGAATGCCACTCATAAAATTTTCTTCCTTTGGGGATTGAGCCGGGCGGCTTACTTGCCATCTTGATTGCCACGAGCGGAAAGTTAGCGGCTCACGCGCTGTAGCGGGATTACTTTGCGTCAGACTTTGGTGTCGAGCACGTCTTCACACCCAGAATGCCATAGGCAGGGCAGACACGCACGATGCCGGTCAGGAGTGGCAAGATGCCAATCCAGCCCCAGGCACCAATGCGCCCGGTCGCAGCCAGACCAATCAAGACCAGTCCAACGACAATTCTGAGGACTCGGTCAACGGTTCCAACATTTGCTTGCATGGCAGACTCCTTTTATAAAGAAAGCTGGGCAGACGAAAACATGGACTGGCTTTCGACTGCATCCAACGGGAAAAGCGAAAGCTCTATTAAGTTTCGCTTATTGCCGGATACGCGGTCATGATGTAGCGCAATCCCATTAAATTGGTGGCACTGGGGCACTCCCTCGTGGCTAGCGTGCGTCCTTTGGCCTGTCGCCCTTGGGCCAGTCTTTCACTCTCGCCGCGTAATCCGGTCTCGGCTGCTGCGTGAAGTATGCGGCAACGTCGACTGCGTCCTGGGCCGACAGCGTTCCGCCCTGGCCAAGCGGCATGTTGTGTTTCACGAACGCGGCCGCGGTGTACATGCGTGCCATCCCTGCGCCTACATTGAATGAGTCTTTGCCCCAGACCGGAGGGAAGACATAGCCGCCTGCCGGGTTCCTGGTGCCCAAGCCTTCGGCGCCGTGGCAGGACGCGCATTGCGCGGCGTACAGAGCCTTGCCATGGACCGGGTCTGGCGTCAGGGAGGTATCAATCTTTTCGAAACCTCGACCAATGACGTTAGTGCCGGTCGGGATGCCGGTGGACAGCCACTTCATATAGGCCATGACGGCGTTCATTTCGGCCGAATCGAACGGCAGCGGCTTGCCGTTCATCGAGCGCTGGAAGCAGTCATTGATGCGTTCCTGCAGCGAGATGACCTTGCCGCTGCGCGAGCGGTATTCCGGGAATGCGCCGGCGAGGCCTACCCAGGGCGATGCATAAGCGGTGGTGCCAGCGTTTAGGTGACAGCTCGTGCAGTTCAAGCCGTTGCCAACATTTTTCGGAAGTTGCTTGTGGGTATCCGTCAGCAACTCCTTGCCACGCTTGATGGCATCTCCCATCGGTCCCTTGGGAATCGTCGCCTCATCAGGCACGGACATGGGCGCGCCCGGCGACTGGGCGAGTGCTGGCACACTGACAGCAGCCAGCAAGGCGATGGTTAGAGCATGCAATTTGATTCTGTTCACGGGTGTCTCCTAGGAGAGGGCTGTATCGATTATTTGTAATTTGGTCGCTCGCATTCATCCGGCCAATGCGACTTTCACTACCATGCCCATGGCTATCAAGCCGGATACCAGCGCAAAGCCCTGTTGCAATTTGTGGCCACTTAACCGACTGGCCACGCGCCGACCAATCAGCATGGCCAGCATGGCGCCAGCGGCAAACGGCACGCCGAGTTGCCAGTTCATTCGTCCGGCAATGGCGGTTGAGATGACGCCGGAAGCGGATACCAGCGTGATGACCGCGAGGGACGTCGCCACGATAGCGTGTACAGGAGCGTTGGTCGCTTTTTTCAGAGCCGGCACGATGACAAAGCCTCCGCCCACGCCGAGCAAGCCAGACAGAAACCCGGCACCAACACCAGACAGCGCCAGCGCGCGGGTGCAGGATGCAGTCCAGACAAAGCGGCCGGTGCGGTTATCCAGTTGGCAAGGCTGAATGGGTTGCCCGGGTCCTGTCTGGTGTTCCTGCTTGCTGACGGTCGCCTGCCGGAACATCCGCAATGCCACAAAGGCCAGCACGGCTGCGAAGAGCAGCGTCAGCGGCCCGTTCGGGAGGCGGTGGGCGAGCCACAAGCCAACGGGTGAGAACAGCGTACCGGCGACCGCCATCAGTAGGGCAGCGCGGTAACGCACAATGCCTGCACGGAGTCCAAGCAAGGCCCCGACTGCGGCAGACAGGCCGACCGCAAGCAGCGCGACCGGCGCGGCCTCGGCGACGCTAAGATGCTGCACGAATAGCAGCAGAGGCACCGCGAGAATGGCGCCGCCTGCGCCGGTCAGCGCCAGGATGAGGCCAACGACGGCGCCGAGCATCGCGCTGCTGGCAAAGATGCTTTCCATCGATTTACCGCTTAATAGACGTGATTGGTGGACATGGCTGCCAAGTGCCGGCCCGCTTACGCCCGTTGCAGGGGCGACTTGGCCCGCTCGGCGACTTCGAATACGACCATGCCGGCCACCATCGCCGCCACAAAGCCAACGGCCTTCGGATAGCCCGCGCCCAAGGCCACCAGCGCAGGGCCCGGGCAGAAGCCGGCCAGCCCCCAGCCGACGCCGAATGCGGCGCTGCCCAGCACCAGCCGCAGCGTCACGGTCGTGCTGGCCGGCAGTTGCACGGGCAACCCCAGGAAAGAGCGCTTGCGGCGCTTGGCAATCAGGAAGGCAAGCGAACCAAGGAGAATCGCGCCGACCATCACAAAGGCGAGGGACGGGTCCCAAGTGCCTGCAAGGTCGAGAAAGCCCAGTACCTTGGCCGGATTGGCCATGCCTGAGACCATCAGGCCGACGCCGAAGAGCAGGCCTGCGAGCAGTGCGGTAATGGCGGTCATATCAGCCTCCAATCAGGTGCCGTTGCACGAAAACCGTGAGGAATCCCGCCACCATGAATGTCAGGGTGGCGACCAGCGAGCGGATGGAGCCGCGCGAGATGCCACACACGCCATGGCCGCTGGTGCAGCCGCTGGCGTAGCGGGTACCAAGCCCCACCAGGAAGCCGGCGGCCAGGATTTCGCCCCAGCTGGCCTGGATATCCGCAATGGCCGGTTTGCCGAGCAGGCTTGCAATGACAGGCGCGCCGACCAGACCGGCGAGGAAAGCCAGGCGCCAGGCCATATCTTTGCGGGGCAGGGTGAGCAGGCCGCCGAAAATTCCGCTGATGCCGGCAATGCGGCCGTTGAACAGCACCAGCACGGCTGCCGCCGTGCCAATGATGAGTCCGCCGGCCAGTGACAGCCCAGGCGTGAAGTTGGCAAGGTCAATCAGCATGTCGTGTCCTCCGAGGTACTGGCGCAGAACTGTTGATAAAGCACGGCCATCACGGCAAGCGCTTGAGGGCTTGCCACCGAATAGAAGATGTTCTTGCCGTCGCGGCGCGTCGCCACCAGACCGTTTTCACGGAGCACGGCGAGCTGCTGGGACAGCGTCGGCTGCCGGATGCCGAGCTGTTCCTCCAGTTCGCCAACAGACAACTCGTCCTGCGACAGGCGGCACATCACCAGTAGGCGGTCCGGATTGGCGAGCACCTTGAGCAGCGCGCAGGCGTTCGTCGCGGCGGCTTGCATCGTGGCGAGGTCAATGGTGGGGTGGGGCTGGTCCATAGGTCGTCTAGACTTTGTGTCTTGATAGTATATTGAAAAATATAATGTGTGTGAATAGAATGTATTGCATCCAAGGAGGCACGCATGCAACCGACCATTCAACCGTTCTTCGACCCGGCGACCTGGACCGTGACCTACGTGGTCTATCAGGAGGGGCGTCCCGAGTGCGCCATCATCGACTCGGTACTCGACTACGACCCCAAGGCGGGGCGGACATCAACGACAAGTGCCGATAAGGTCATCGCCTTCGTGCACGAGCACGAATTGCACGTCGAGTGGATTCTCGAGACGCATGCGCACGCCGACCACCTGTCTGCGGCGCCCTACCTCAAACGCCACCTCGGCGGCCGTATCGCCATCGGCCAGAACATTCGCCGTGTGCAGGGGGTGTTCAAGACTCTCTTCAACCTGGAACCTGAGTTCCGGCTCGACGGGTCGCAGTTCGACCACCTTTTCGAAGAGGATGAGACGTTTGCCATCGGTGGCCTGACCGGCAAGGCGATTCATGTGCCCGGCCATACCCCTGCCGACATGGCTTACCAGATTGGGGACGCGGTCTTTGTCGGCGATACGATGTTCATGCCGGACGTCGGCACAGCTCGTTGCGATTTCCCGGGTGGCGACGCACATGAGTTGTACCGCTCCATCCGCAAGCTTCTGGACCTGCCCGCCGAGACCCGCCTATTCATGTGCCATGACTATCCGCCCGAGGGCCGTGGGCCCACCTGGGAAACCACGGTCGGCGCCCAGCGCAAACGCAATATCCACGTGCACGACGGCGTGAGCGAGGAACAGTTTGTGGCCATGCGCAAGGCACGCGACGCGACGTTAGCGATGCCCACCCTGATACTGCCGTCAGTGCAGGTCAACATCCGGGCGGGGGAATTGCCTCCACCTGAGGCGAACGGAGTGCGCTACCTGAAAATCCCGCTGAACGCAGTCTAGGGCCTAGAGTGGATGGCGCGTCCGGTCCTCATGGATTGATTGACAGGGGGCTCATCGCTTCTAGGATTGGGGCACACCGATACGGAATTACAAGGCACTGTCAATGCAAGAGCAAAATGGAGTGAATCCTGAGGCGGACGAAATGCCAGCCAGCCAGGCTGCGGCAAGACGAAGCACGCTCGTGAGCGTCGCGGTCAATATCGGCCTGACACTCGCCCAGGTTGCCGCGGGAATCTTTGCCGGCTCCCAAGCGCTGGTGGCCGACGCAATTCATTCCCTTTCGGATCTGGTTTCGGACTTCGTCGTCCTGTATGCCAGCCACCATAGCAAGAAGGCGCCAAGCCAAGCCTATCACTATGGGCACCAGCGTTTCGAGACTGCCGCCTCGCTGATACTTGGACTTCTTTTGCTAGTCGTCGGCGTCGGCATGCTGTCAAACGCCGTACTCAAGCTTGAACATCCGGATTCAATCCAGCCAGTACGAATAGTCGGGCTCTGGGTCGCCCTTGGCGCGCTGGCAACCAAGGAATTGTTGTTTCGCTATATGCTCGCGATCGCCGAACGAGTCCGGTCAAGCATGCTGGTTGCAAATGCCTGGCACGCTCGGTCGGATGCAGCATCTTCGCTGGTGGTGGCACTGGGGATCCTGGGCAATACCCTGGGTTACCACCTGCTGGATCCGATCGCGGCGCTTGTGGTTGGCCTGATGGTGACAAGAATGGGCTGGCAGTTTTCCCGGAGTGCCCTGCGAGACCTGATGGATCGTGCGATCGACGCGGAGACGGTAACGGCGATTCGCAACGCCATGCTGGAAACACCGGGCGTGCTCGGTGCGCACGATGTGCGGACCCGGAAGATGGGTGACATGATTCTCGTGGACGTCCACCTTGACATCAATGCAGCGGCGAGCGTGAGAGAGGGGCATGACATTGCGCTTGAGGCGAGACGGCGAGTGATGAGCCGAAAAGATGTCCTCAACGTCATGACGCACGTTGATCCGGTCGACGTGGCATGAAGTCTTGTGGTCAATCGCAAAATGCACTTGGCGGAACTGCAATGAGGACTAACTCGGTTGCTGGACAGGATCGTTGCCAACTTGCCGTCGGATGGGCCGGACGAGACGAGCACGCGGGAATTACAGAGGCTCCTCTATGATCTCGATGCTATCCTGCGGCTGCATTGTGCGCGGGAGGATGACCTTTATTTTGTCTTGGGAGGACAAGGATGAGCGACATCGCAGACTTGCTTGTCCTGGTCGTCGTGATCTTTGGCTTGAATCTGATGCCAGCCTTTGCCCCGCCGACATGGATGGTAATGTCATGGGTAGGTTTTTCGCAGCCAGAGGCCAACCCCGCCCTTCTGGCGCTGGCAGCGGCATGTGCAGCGACTACCGGCCGCCTGGTTTTGGCCCAGATGGCCTTTGCACTGGTGCGCCAGCGCTGGATGCGTGAGGATGACAGGCGGAACATCGACGTAGTCGCTCAGTGGCTGGAGCGCCGCAAAAGCATGACGGCGGGGTTCATGCTTGCTTATGCCTTCAGCCCATTTCCCTCGAACTATCTCTTTATTGCGTACGGCCTCACGGGGATGCGGCTTTGGATGATCGGGTTGCCATTCTTTGCCGGACGCCTCATCAGCTATTTTGCGTGGACGAATCTGGCCCAGGTGGGCTCGCGCTATCTGGGCACGGATCTTGGCGGGGCCTATCTCGGTCTCTATTTCGTTCTCTCGCAGTTGCTTCTTCTGGCGGCCGTGTACCTCTTCACGAGAGTGGACTGGGTATGTCTGCTGCATGAGCGACGCTTACGTTGGCGACGCTCACGGAAATTGTCTTCCCCACCGTAACGAAGCAACGTGCGCTGGAACCTCGCCGATCCGGGGCACCTGTCGGTCGAGCCAGGGTGTCCTGTGCAACGCCTCGCAATCGATGTGGCCTGGCTGGCTTACGCGCGCTTCTGTGTCGCTGGCGCAACAAGCAAATGGTCGATGCTTACTTGCAGGCCGTCTTGCCAGCCCGGAACCGGGGAGCGTAGCTCAAGGGATGAACCCGCGCCGCGTACAATCGCTTCGACGATAGCAAGGCCAAGTCCGCTGCCCTTGGCAGTCGTCGCTCCACGCTCGAACGGCTTTGTCAGACGTTTAAGTTCATTGTCCGGCAGCACCGGTCCGTGATTCCTCACAGTGAGCGAACCGGTGGCCAACAGCGAAATCCCCACAGGTTGCCCATGTGAGCCGTGCTTCTGTGCATTTTCGACCAGATTGCGCACGACAATGGCAAATGCGTCCTGATCGATCCACGACGGAACAGGCTGGTCGGGCAGGTCGAGCTGGATCGGGTTCGCAGAGGCCACGCGCCGGAAATCCTCGATGACAAGTTCCAGTACCGGCCGAAGATCCTGCGGCGCATCGCCAAGCACGCGCCCATTTTCCGCCTTCGCGAGTTGCATCAGCCTTTCGCTGACCCGCGACAGGGTGTGCAAGGACCGTTCGACGTTCTGCACGCGCTCACGCATGGCGGCGGAAGGCATTTCGTCCATGAGGCGTTGCGTCTGTGCGAGGGCCGCGGCAATCGGTGTGCGCAACTCGTGCGCGCTATTGGCAGTGAAGCTGCGCTCCGCGGCCAGCGCGCGGTCCAGGCGAGCCATCAGGTCATTGACCGCGTCGGCGATCGGTGCGACCTCCGTCGGCAGTTCTTTCTTTTCGAGCGGTGTCAGGTCGTTCTGGTCGCGTGCAGCGATGCTGCCGCAGAAGCGCCGGATTGGCCGTAGCCCCGTGCGGACAATCAGCCAGACGCCACACAGGCCCACCGGCAGAAACAGGATGAGGACCCTGGCGACCGCGAGCGCGGCTTCCATCACGGCATGCCGGCGCGTGGCGAGCGGCTCGGCGATCATCAGCGAGATCGTGCCCTGCAAGCCCGGCTCGGCGTAAATCCGGTGCGACGCCGTAGAAGTGAAGCCCGCTTTCAGGTCAGGCGGGAAGATGGCCATATCGGCATCGTGCGATCGCAGCAGAAGTTTGCCCCTGTCATCGCGAACCGCGTAGGTCAGTAATTCGTTGTGCGGGCGAACTCCTGCGATACGGCGGCTGCCATCGTCATCGCCATCCGCATCGCGCCCGACGATATCCATGATGGCGAGCGGCAACAGGCGCTGCGCCGTTTCCTGCAACGCACTGTCCGACATCCGATCGACTTCGTGGCGCAGCACGTGGAATGAAGCGGCCGCGGCCGCGAGCGACAGCACAGCGAGCCCCGCCACCAACGCGGTCGCGAGCCGACCTTGCAGGCTGCGCAGCATTGTCAGTCGTGCTTGAGCCGATAGCCGAGCCCACGCAGGGTCTCGATGATGTCGGCACCAAGCTTCTTGCGCAGTCGGCTCATATGTACCTCGATGGTGTTGCTGCCAATATCCTCGTTGAAGGAATAAAGGCGATCCTCAAGCCGGCTTCTTGACACGATCATCCCCGGATGCTGGATCAGGGCTTCCAGAAGCGCCCATTCACTGGCCGTCAGGTCGATGCGCGCGGCACCGCGCATCACGCTGCGCCGCGCTGTATCGATTCGCAGTTCGCCGAGCTTGACCAGGGGATTCGGATTGCCCGAATACCGGCGTGAAACCGCGCTCACCCGTGCGGAGAGCTCTGACAGGTCGAAGGGCTTGACGAGATAGTCGTCCGCGCCGGCGTTCAGCCCGGCGATACGGTTTGATACCTGATCGAGCGCAGTCAGAATGATGACGGCCACGGTCGAGCCACCCGCACGAAGATCTCGCAGGAAGTCAAGCCCCCGACCGTCGGGGAGCAGCAGATCGAGCAGGATCAGGTCGTAGTTAGCGGCCGCAAGGTGCCGGCGCGCCTCGGCGAGGCTGGCCACGAAGTCAGTCGGATGTCCGTCTTTCTCGATCTGGTCGCGAACGGCCTCCCCGAGCCAGGGCTCATCCTCGATGAGAAGAACTCTCATTAAGATCTTCCTGATAGATGTCTCGCGTGACTTTGCCACGCGAACCTGTCGCGAACATGAAGAAAATTTCTTGTGTCCGCAAGCTTGGCTTCAGGTTTCAGGTGCATTGTGGAGTCCAGCGATGCGAACGGGAGATGTCAGTCATGAAACACCTGCGAATAGCCAGAGGCTTGGCGCTCACGATATTTGCATTTGTCGTCGCCGCTGGCATCCATCCCGCACAGGCGCACGACAGCGACGACTGCGAGGCGCCGGTCAACGCCTGGAAGCCGCGCGACGATGTCCGGACGATGGCGCAGCAAAAGGGCTGGCAGATCGACAAGCTCAGGATCGACGACGGTTGCTACGAGGTCAAGGGTCGTGATGCCGATGGCCGGCGTTTCAAGGCAAAGCTTGACCCCGTCACCCTTGACGTCGTGCGCATGAAACGTGAAGACGACGACCACGGCGGAGCACGCGGGCGCCTGCCGGGCGCGAATACTGGCAAGCCACCGGCTGACGCACCCCCCGAAGGCTTGCTGAAGCCTGGCACGAAGCCCCAGGTCCAGATCCGCTGACCCCTTATTGCCGACGCACCGCGTACCTCATCGGCGTTAATCCTGCCGAAGCAGCGGCAGGCCCGAAGCGATGGGTGCGAGGCCCCCCTTTTGACCAAAACAGGAGAATCCAGATGAAACACGCATTCCCAATCGCCGTGCTTGCCGGCGCGCTTGCCGCGCCTTCACTGGCATCCGCGCGTCAGGTTTCGTTCGAGACGCAACTGTCGAGCTATGGGGGGGATGGCGCTTACGTTGCCATGTATGTCACCGATCGCGCCGGACGGTACCAGGGCACGCTGTGGGTGGCAGGGCGCAAAGCGAAGTACTACCGGCATCTGCGCGACTGGTATCGCACCACGGGCGGCGCCGCAAAGGTAGACGGCATTACGGGCGCCAGCGTGGGCGCAGGCAAGGCGCTGCGTGCGACGCTGGATCTGTCCGACACGCTGCTCGACGCCGGATATGAGGTCCACATCGACACGGCGGTCGAGGACATGAAGGAATACCCGTCCGAGGTCGTCGTGCCGCTGACCACCTCGGGCGCGAACAAGACGGTCAAGGGGAGCGGCTATGTGAAGTCGTTCCGCTATTCACTTTAACCCGGGGCAGGCGAGGAGGTGCCCGATGTTACGCAAGCTCCATTCAATCCCCGGTCTCGTCGCCGCATTGCTGATGACGATCGTCGCCTTGACAGGCGCGGCGCTGTCGGTGAATCCGGCACTTGAGCACGCAAGTGCCGTCCGTCCGGGCCAGGCTCCGCTGCACGTCGCAACGCTCGCCAGCCGCGTGAGCACCTCGGTGCCCGACGTCGAAACACTCGTACGCAGGCCGTCAGGGGCGATCATCGCGTACTACCAGGCCGGCGGCGAACAGCGTGCATCCATCATTGATCCAGCTACCGGCAAGGCTGTCGGCGACTATCGCCCCTCGCCTGTCGAGCGTTGGCTGAAGAACCTGCACCGTAAGCTCTTTCTAGGTGATGCTGGCCGGATCGCAACCGGTGCGACTGCTGCCTTCATGCTGTTCGCCGCGTTGTCCGGGCTTGTATTGCTCTCACGCCGGATGGGCGGGTGGAAGCACATGTTGGCCCCGATCCGGGGTGACGGGGTGCAGCGGCTGCATAACGAAACTGCACGAGTTGCGCTTGCCGGCCTCACGCTGTCGGCGATGACCGGGGTCGTCCTGTCGTTGGCGACGTTCGGCGTGATCCCGGAAGGCGGCGCGCGGGAGCCCGCTCTCAGCGTTTCGGCAATTACCACGCCCCCAATCCCACTGCGGCAGATGCCCGCACTGGCAATAGATGTCTCCAGGCTGCGTCAGTTGACGTTTGCCAACGCGGCCGACCCTAGCAGCAGCATCGAAGTGAATACGACGGATGGCGCCGGTTATGTCGATCCATCGTCAGGCAGATGGCTTGCCTTTCAGCCGGCCGACGCCTGGCAACGTGTGCACGGGATTGTCCGCATGCTGCACACGGGCGAAGGACTATGGTGGCTTGGGCTGATCCTCGGCGCATCGTCGGCGTCGGTGCCGTTGCTGGCCGCAACCGGCCTGCTGCTTTGGCTGCGTCGTCGACGCGCCATGCCGAAGCTCGCCGGCAACGTGCCGGCACGCGACGCGGATACCGTGTTGCTGGTGGGCACCGAGGGCAATAGCACGTGGGGCTTTGCTTCGGCGTTGCATGCAGCGCTGACCCGGGCTGGCCTTCGCGTGCATGTTGCGCCGATGAACGATCTTGCGGCCGGCCGCAGCCTGCGGTATCTGCTGGTCCTGACTGCGACCTACGGTGACGCCGATGCACCGGAGAGCGCTATACGATTCCTGCCGAAGCTCGAGCGCCTGACGATCCCTGGCGGGGTGGCGTTCGGGGTCTTGGGCTTCGGCGACCGCCAGTTTCCTCATTTTTGCGGCTATGCGCGAACGGTTCATGATGCGCTGACCGCCAGGGGGCTGGAAGCACTGACCGATCCGGGCACGGTTGACAGGCAGTCTGAACCCGAATTCCGGCAGTGGTGCACGGGGCTTGCCGAAAGGCTCGGCGTTTCGCTCGATATCCGCTACACGCCATCGCTGCCGCCCACGATACCGCTCAGGCTCGTCTCACGTGACGACTATGGTACGGATCCGGAGGACATGACTTCGGTGCTGCGTTTCATGCCTGCCGAGGGGGCAAGATCCTGGGCTATCCTGCTACGGCCGCGGCTGCCCAGGTTCGAGGCGGGGGATCTGCTCGGCGTCGTGCCGCCAGGCGCTACCTCGCCCCGGTACTACTCGCTCGCGAGCGCGACGGCGGACGGCCTGGTCGAGATCTGCGTGCGGCGTCATCCGAACGGCGTTTGCTCCGGGTACCTCACAGGCCTGCAGCCCGACGACACGATTGAGGCATTCATGCGGCCGCACGCGCGCTTTCGGCCGGGCGCCGGAAGCGTGCCCGTGATCCTTATCGGGGCTGGAACCGGGATTGGTCCACTGATCGGTTTCATCCGGCACAATGCGGCCCGCCGTCCGATGCACCTGTATTTCGGTGCGCGCAATGCTGACGATGGCTTCCTGTACCGCGACGAACTCAGGCACCTGGTAGCCGACCAGCGGCTGCAGGCACTCACGACTGCCTTCTCACGTTCCGGAAGCCGGAGCTATGTGCAGGAGCGCCTTCTCGCCGATGCACAGAGCCTGCGCACTCTGGTCACGCACGGCGCGCAAATCATGGTGTGCGGCGGCCGCAGGATGGCGGAGGGAGTGGCGCAGGCGTGGGAACGCATTCTGACGGATACCGGCTTGTCCGTCGCACAACTGAGAGCGCAGGAACGCTATGTCGAAGATGTCTATTGAGGCGTTGCCAGACACGCAACTCAAGCTTTGGCGTGTGAGCGGCGCGACGATGGGAACCCGCTACACGGCATCCTTCCATGCGTCGCCGAAGACGGATGGAAGAGAACTGTCGGCGCGGCTTGCCGCGGCAGTGGGCGCGGTTGACGAGCAGATGTCGAACTGGAAGGACAGCTCAGATCTCTCTCGGCTGAATCGTGCCGAGCTGGATTGCTGGGTGCCGGTCCCCGGCAATCTCGCGGCTTTATTCGTGCGTGCGCTGGAGATCGGCCGTGACACCCACAATGCCTTCAACATCGGCGTCGGTGACCTGGTCGGCATGTGGGGCTTTGGGCCATCGGGGGAGCAGCATGCACATCGTCCGGGCGGAGTGGGCACGTCGCGGGCAAGCCCATGCCTGTCTGTGAGCGATCTGATCGACGTGGACGTGCAACAGTGCCGGGTACGCAAGCTGGGACCCGTTGCGCTGGATCTGTGCGGCATTGCAAAGGGATTCGGCGTCGACGAACTTGCACGCGTGTTGAGCGAGCACGGGATCGACTCATGGCTTGTCGGCATCGACGGCGAAATGCGCGCGTGCGGAAGCAAGCCGGATGGGTCGCCATGGGCGATTGCGCTTGAGGCCCCGGATTACGAGCGGCACGCTGCAATGGGCGTAATCGAACTGAGCAACGCTGCCATCGCGACGTCTGGCGACTACCGCCACTGGGCTGACATCGGTGGTGCGCGCGTCTCGCACACAATGGATCCCCGAACCGGCGCGCCATTGCGCAGTTCCATAGCGTCGGTGACGGTCATCGCACCGACATGCGCGGAGGCGGACGCCTACGCGACAGCCTTGATGGTGCTCGGCGAGCAGGCCGGGCGGGATTATGCTCAGCGGCGGCGCCTCGACGCACTCTTCGTTGTACGCGATGGCGATGCGCTGCGCACGATCGGGACGGGCACGTTTGCAGAAGTGCGATAGGATTCTGGCCAGATTTTTTCTGCCGGTGGGAGTTGTAGCCATATCCCCAGCGCGGTCTGTCTTCCGTGAGGGCATCCCGGTTACGGACATCATCGGAACCTGGCTCGACGTTTCGGCTCACCCGAAACGCGGCGCCGAGCAGGCCGCCGAACTCGAACATGAGATTCTTGCAAACGTCATCGGAGAGGGAGCTTGAGCGATCTCATCGAAATTGCCCCGGTGGCTAGCCTTGAAACCGAAAAGGAACTTGAATTCCTCGCCACGAACACATCGCCGGTGTCTCCGAAGGCCTGACAAGAGGTTGCGGCTGGCAAGGGTTTACCGCCGCGCGGCGTCGAAGACCGATGGTGTGGATATCGGTGGGCGCCATGTAGGTCTTTCACGGGGCCAGCAAGTTGTCAGGATTCGGGCTTGACCGGGCGCAGATGACAGTTCGGGATTGGCAATAGCAGTCGCTGCCCAAAGTCTCGCACGCCCACTTGGACGGTCGCTGACGCTCGCCATGCGAGCATTCTTGAGCCAGCGCAAATCATTGCCGTCGCTGAGATCTAGATTGAATTCAATCGGCAAGAGTGCCCCTTGCCGATGGCGTGACTCTCAATGTGAAGGAATTGAGAGATGAAACGAAGAATCCTGGCGGCCACGATTTCCGCCCTTGTACTTCGGCGGAATGGGCCCGAGGATGATGGGCTGGAGGCACATGAGGCAAGCTCACACCGGAACAGCAGCGACAGCGCCAAATCCAGGCCATCTTCCAGACGATTGGGCCATTCATCTTTGAAAGGAGTTTTGTCTGTGGAGCGCGGACGTCATCGTGTTGGGAATGGACCGGGCCGACACGTTACAGTCGCCATCCTGAGTTCCGTCTCAGATCAACTCGTTGCCAGGTCGGTTCGTCCAGTGCTGCGGAAGCACGATCGGTCCGATGGTGACGCGCTGAGACAGTCGGCCCGTATTCGTGGCCGGTAATCTGGACCGCTGTCGAATCCAATGGGGCACCGGTAAATGCAGATTTCAAAACGCCTTGGTATCGCGGTGTCGTCGCTGTTGGCTGTGCTACTGGTCGCGGGTTGCGCTACGCAGGCGGAACCGGCGGGAGACCGCGTGCTGATCATGGAGCAGCGGGGCATTCCCTACGCTTGTGCCAGAGACGACGAAGCCGGTAGGCGGGCCATGGAAGATGTCGCCGCGCGCTTCAATGTCCGACTCAGCATGATCGATGCGGGCAGCGCCAGGCCGCTAAGCGGGGCGACCGTGGTTGTAACCAGCGCCGAGGGCAAGGCGGTGCTGCGCATTGTGGCTGGTGGTCCACGGTTATACATGCGACTTAAGCCAGGTGCGTACCGGCTCACGGTGGGATATCAAGGTCGTGACCAGATGCGCGACGTCGTCGTGTCGGACCAACCCCTGGACATGACGTTCCGATTCCAGGTCAACACGCTGGAAGATGACTGGCTACTTTGCACAAGTACGAGCTGTCCGTGCCGCTGAACTGAGCCGCCGCTCGGTACATTACTACCACCTGCATTGAGCCCCGGCGCGGGCACCACGACTCGGTCGCAAGGCTCGGCCCTGGGTTTGACGGCACTCTGAACGCTACCGCCCAAAAAAAGAGCCCGCGTGGCCGGGGGGCGACGCGGGCGGTGGCGGGGCTGGCGTCGCAGGCTCAGCCTTGCCCTTAATAATAACCATACTTGCAGAATGGTAATCCCCTCTTGAGTAGGGTATGAGAACAAGCTTCTTCCCCCTTGCACACTCACTCGGGTGAGTTAGAGCGCTTCGGCCAAATCCAAGTCATGCGGACATAAGTGCCGTAGCAATGCGAGGATAGGCGGCTTAATCGGTCGTACAGGATATGAATCGCTGCCGGTGTACTACCGGAGGATTGGCTTTACGAACTCTGGAGACACCACGGACTTTCTGGACGCACGTGTTCACGCTGGCGCGGGCGGCGCTACGGCGCTTATGGCCGGTCTCTGCCCTCGATTCACTTGTAAAGTCCGATTATTCCGCGTTACGCCGAACGTGATTTCCGTGCTCGACGATTCGAAAGGCATCGGGCACACCAATCTCGTCACCTGTTGGGCACGAATGGTCTATTGCCCGGTACCTCGGTGGTCAGCATGCGTGCATGATTCGCGTTTGCTGTGTACCGCTGTTCAGCATTTTTCGCGAAACGAAAACGGTGCTTCGCCGGCCAGTTCCTACCGCCAAAGGGTGCGCAGCGCCTCACGCACCGTACGGATTGCCGGCTCGTTCTCACGCTCTTCCGGATAGATCAGAGCGAGGTTCGAATCGGCGCTGTAGTTCCCCACGAAGACCAGTTCGCCGGCATCCTGTGCGGCCAACGCAAGGTCTTCGCGCAACAGCCCAAGGCCGACGCCGGCGGTGACCAACTCGCGGATCATCAGCTCGTGGTCGGCCAGCACCGACTCGACCGGCGCGATGCCGGCACGTGTGAGGATTTCGCTCAGTAATTCCTCATGCGCGCTGTGCGGCGTCATGCGAATCCAAGGCAATCGCGTCAGCTCCGCCGTCGAGTTGGTGCGCGCCTCCCAAGCCGCCGGCGCAACGACGCGGAACTTCAGCGGCGTCAGCACGAGCATGCCGGTGCCCTTTGGCGCCGTGCGCGCGACCATGATCGCTGCGTCGATTTCCGATGCCTGCAGCGCCGTCCGTAACCAGGGCGTACGTCCGACCTGCAAGTCGATTCTCAGCGCCGGACATTGCCGGACCAGCAGCGCCAGCAGCGGCCCGATGCGAAGCATTGCTGGATCGAGCATCACGACGCCGATGCGCAGGTTCCCTTCGATTTGCCCGTGGAGCGCCTTCGCTGCATGCAGGAAGTCGCCAAACGCTTCCAGCGCCTTCTCGGCGCGCACCAACAACTCGTGCCCGGATTGAGTCAGCACGACGGAGGATTTCGTCCGGTCGAACAGTTGCAGGCCCAATTCCTCTTCCATCTGACGCAGTTGCCCACTGACGGCAGGTTGCGTGACGTGCAGTGCCTCGGCCGCCCGGGTGACGTTGCCGAATCGCGCGACTGTGATGAAGGTGCGAAGTTGCCGGATGTCCATGGACTGTTTGACGCGCCAGCCCCCAGTGAGGCGCGGCTTATGGAAGTCATCAGGAGATGTGATTTCCGCCCGGAGGGTGCGGCAATTATCCTGCATTCGACCCGGAACGACAATTCAGTGACGCGCGGCAGCCGGGCCTATCACAACAGACAGGAGACATGCATGACCAGCACCCCCAGCATCAACGACATCGCGGACACCCCGCGCGAGCGAAGCGATTCCCTCTGCGACCTCAGCGCCACGGACGCGGTCCGGCTGCTCAAGCGGCGCGAGCTGTCACCGCTGGATCTGGTTGACGCCGCCATCGCTCGCATCGAGGCGGTCGATCCTGTTATCAATGCCTTGCCTATCCGACGTTTCGAGTCGGCGCGCGCGGCCGCACGTGACTTCCCGAAGCCGGACGCAGCGACCTGCGAGGCGCCCGGGTGGCTTGCCGGCCTGCCGATCGCCGTCAAGGACTACAACGACCTGGCGGGCGCGCCCACCACCTACGGCTCGCCGATCTACGCCGACAACTTGGCTGCGCGCTCCGACCTCACGGTGTCCAACCTCGAAGGCCGGGGCGCCATCCCCGTCGCCAAGTCCAATGTGCCCGAATTCGCCGGCGCCAATACCTTCAACACCGTCTTCGGCGCCACGCGCAATCCCTGGGACCCGAAGCTCTCGGCGGGCGGCTCCTCCGGAGGCTCTGCCGCGGCCCTTGCCGCGGGAATGGTCTGGCTCGCCACAGGCAATGACCTCGGCGGCAGCCTCAGAATTCCGGCCAGCTTTTGTGGGATCGTGGGCATGCGGCCGAGCGTCGGCCGGGTGCCGCGTCCATCTTCCGTGATGCCGTACGACCCGCTCTGGGTCGAGGGCCCGATGGCACGCAGCGTGGCGGACGTCGCACTGATGCTCGACGCCCAGGCCCATTTCGACATGCGTGATCCGCTGTCGTGGCCAGCGCCGATGACTCCATTTGTACGGGCAATTGCCGAGCCACGCGCGCCGGCGCGGGTGGCGTTCTCAACGAACCTGGGCGTCGGAAAGGTGGAGGCCGAGGTTGCCTCGCTTTGCCGGAATGCGGCATTGCGGTTCGCCGACTTCGGCGCGGATGTGGATGCCGCGCATCCGGACTTTACAGGAGCATTTGAGTCCTTCCAGTCCTTGCGTGCCAATCTCGTAGCCGCGGTGCGCGGGCCGCTGCTCGATGCATACCGCCCGCAGATCTGTGACGAGATCATCTGGAACATCGAGAAGGGCCTGAATCAAACCGGTGCCGACGTTGCCCGCGCCGAACGTCTGCGCGGTGAACTGTTCCAGCGCGTGGCCGCGTTTTTTCGAGATTACGACGTCCTCGCGTGCCCGACGGTCGCCGTGGCGCCGTTCCCGGTGGCGCAGCGATTCCCAACGGAGATCGATGGAGAGCCGCTGCAGTCGTACATCGACTGGATGTACTTGACCTTCGTGCTAACCCTGACCGGCTGTCCGGTGATTTCGATCCCGGTCGGCCTGACAGCGGACGGCCGACCGGTCGGGCTTCAGCTTATGGGCCGTCCTCGTGGCGACTTCGATCTGCTCGGTGCGACCTACCTGCTGGAGCAGTCGCTGGGGATGGGCTTGCCGACTCGGCGCGCCGGGATGGCGGTGGGCCAGCATGCATAGAACGGAAGGAGATGCAGCCATGTCACGACAAGAGGAAATTGCCGCGGCCACCCCTGTGCCGCGGGATTCACAGGCGGGTGGCGCCATGATCGGCAGCGCCGCTCCCGATACCCCGGCACTTGAACGGCTGGCGCTACGTGTGACCCGCTGGTGCGAAAAGTGGTATCCGGACGCCTACGTGTTCGTCGCACTGACCGTGGTGGCGGTTGCGTTGGGCGCGATGACTATCGGTGCCACGCCGGGCGCGGTGTCGGTCGCGTTCGGGAACGGCTTCTGGAGCCTGATCCCTTTCACGATGCAGATGGCGATGGTCGCCATTACTGGCTATGTCATCGCCAGCTCCCCGCCGATAGCGCGGCTTGTCGAGCGAGCGGCCCAGGTGCCGCGAAACGGGCGCTCAGCCGTCGCCTATGTAGCGTTCATCAGCGTGGTGGCGTCGTTGCTCCACTGGGCTATCAGCCTGATCTTCGCCGGGTTGCTGGCAAGGGCACTGGCGCGACGTACCGATCTGCGCATGGACTATCGCGCGGCCGGAGCTGCGGCATATCTCGGTATTGGCGCGACCTGGGCGATGGGGCTCAGCTCATCGGCGGCTCAATTGCAGGCGAACCCGGCAAGCATTCCACCGAGCTTGCTACAGATTACCGGGGTGATTCCGTTCAGTAAGACCATCTTCCTGTGGCAAAGCCTGGTCGTGACGGCGGTACTGCTCATGGTATCGACGCTAGTCGCGTACTGGACCGCGCCGGGGCCGTCGCGCGCAAAGACTGCTTCCGAGCTCGGTGTCGTCATAGAGCCAGCCAAATGTTCCGCGCTGGTCAGCAGGCGTCCAGGAGAGTGGCTGGAACACAGCCCGATACTGACGATCGCGCTCGTGGCACTGGGGACGGGATGGGTGTGGCATGAGTTGTCCGGCAAGCCGCTGCTGGTGGCGATCTCGGGTCTGAATACCTACAACCTGATTTTCTTGCTGGTCGGAATGCTGCTGCACTGGCGACCGCGCAGTTTCCTTGATGCGGTGGCGAGGGCGGTACCGGCTACTGCCGGGGTGCTCATCCAGTTCCCCCTTTACGGCGCAATCGCCAGCATGATGACCACGGCGCAGGGGCCGGACGGCGCATCGTTGTCGCACCATCTTTCGACGCTGTTTGTCGGCATTTCGTCAGCCGAGAGCTATCCGTTGATGATGGGCGTCTATTCGTCCGTGCTAGGCTTCTTCGTGCCGTCCGGTGGGGGGAAATGGATCATCGAGGCGCCGTACGTCATGCAGGCTGCCAATGACCTCCATGTCCACCTTGGCTGGGCCGTGCAGATCTACAACGCCGCGGAGGCGCTGCCCAACCTCATCAATCCATTCTGGATGCTGCCGCTGCTCGGCATCCTCGGCCTGAAGGCTCGCGACCTCGTGGGCTTCACGTTCGCGCAATTTCTTACTCACACGCCGCTGGTACTGCTCTTGCTGTGGGCCCTGGCCGGAACCCTGCAGTATTCGCCGCCTGTGCTGCCGTAGTGCAAAGGCCCGTGCGCAGCAGCACAAGCGCACGGGGCCGGCCGGCCAGGCATTGCTTCCGCAATCATGGGGCAAATCCGTTAGTCGGGAGTGCTCAGATCGTCGGACCGCCGAAGACTTGCAATGATACGTTCCGCGATTGCCGATGCTGATCGCGTAGTTGATCTGCGTTGCACCGCGCCTGGTAGACCGGAATGAGGTGGCGCGCCGGTGCATGGGCGACCCATTGAGCGGGGACGCCTCCGCCAGTGGTGGTGGGATGGTCAGCCTTCTCGATCCATTTGAGCCACCCTCCCCGTTTGGAGGTGAAGACGGGGCTAGTGGATAAGCGAACTAATGGCGGAATCGAAGATGAATTTCAGTCGAGGTTCGCTGGACGAGCAAGTTCGGCACGAAGGGGGATGTCGAGTTCAGATTCGTCGTGTTCGGGCATGGCTAGCCTGGGGCATGTCGGGATAAAGTCGAATTGAGTCCGTCCAGTTTGGACCCGCAGCGCGGATTGTGATAAGGAAAACGCATCACAAGGTTTGCCCTGCGAAGCTAAGCTGCGGCGCGCCCGATGGAAAAGCTGGTCGATTCCAATATGCGCGGGATGTGTCGCGCCACCGACGGCGCGACCAAGATGACTGGTCGCAACGACCGAGTGTGCGTCATGCCGTGGTGAGTCGCTCCTTTGCCAGCCGTGTGCCTGCTGCCAGTGCTTCCAGCTTGCGCCACGCCACGTCCCGCGCCATCGGCGCCAGGCCGCAATTCGTGCACGGGAACAGCCGCTCCTTTGGCACGAACTCCAGCGCCCGGCCGATGGTGTCAGCCACTTCCTCGGGTGTTTCAATCACGTCGCTGGCCACATCGATCACGCCGACCAGCACGTCCTTGCCGACCAGCAGGCTCATCAGGTCGGGCGGCACATGGGAGTGGATGCATTCCAGGCTTACCTGATCAATGCTGCTGCGGGCCAGTGCGGGGAACACCGCTTCATACTGGCGCCATTCGTCGCCCAGGGTACTCTTCCAGTCGGTATTGGCCTTAATGCCATAGCCGTAGCAGATGTGCACCGCCGTCGTGCAGGTCAAGCCCAGAGCCGCGCGCTCGAGCGCCTGCACGCCCCAGTCGGCGGCGTCTTTCATGTAGACATTGAAGGCGGGCTCGTCGAACTGGATGATGTCTACGCCGTCAGCCTGAAGCGCCATGGCCTCCTGGTTGAGCAACTCGGCAAAAGCGAAGGCCATCTTGACCTTGTCGCCGTAGAAGCGGTCCGCTACGGTGTCGACGAGGGTCATCGGGCCGGGCAGGGTGAATTTCAGCTTCTTCTTCGTGTGCGCTCGCGCCAACTGCGCCTCGAAGTCATGCACTCGGCCCTTCAGGCGCAGAGCCGACACCACCTGCGGCACCATCGCGTCGTAGCGGTTGTCGCGGATGCCCATCTTCACCTTGTTCTCGAAGTCGATGCCCTCAACCTGCTCAAGAAAACCGTGCACGAAGTGCTGTCGCGATTGCTCGCCGTCGCAAACGATGTCCAGACCGGCGTCTTCCTGGGCCTTGATCCACAGCAGGGTTGCATCGGCCTTGGCCTGGCGCAGTGCATCGCCTTCAGCCTTCCACTGAGGCCAGAGCTTGTTGGTTTCAGCCAGCCAGGCGGGCTTCGGCAGGCTGCCGGCAATGGAGGTTTCAAACATCTGAGGATTCCTTTCAAACAATGATGGGTGTGACGAACGTGCGTCGGGACCGCTTCTTCATGAAGAGTGGTTTGTGTATTGGGGCTGGTCAGAGCGAGGAATTGGCAGCCCACTGTTCAAGGACGCCCTTGTACGGCTTGATGAGGTGCTCCTCCGCAAACTTCCCCTGTTTCACAGCCAACTGGCTGCGTTCTTCCCGGTCGTAGACAATCTGCGTCAACGAGTAATCCTGGTTCTTCAGGCTCGGTTGATAGAGATTCCCTGCTGCAGAATTGGCGTTGTAAATTTCGGGACGATAAATCTTCTGGAAGGTTTCCATTGTGCTGATGGTGCCGATCAACTCGAGATTCGTGTAGTCGCCCAGCAGGTCGCCGTGAAAGTAGAAAGCCAACGGCGCAACGCCATTCGGAGGCATGAAAAATCGAACCTTCATCCCCATTTTTGCGAAGTATTGGTCGGTCGAGGACAGCTCATTCTGTTGGTACTCGACTCCCAATATGGGGTGCTGGTTCCCGGTCCGCTGATAGGTCTTGCTGGTCGACGCGCTGATACAGATGACAGGCGGCTTGTTGAAGCACTCCTTGTAAGTGCTTGAGTTAGCAAATTGCTTGAACAGCTTTCCATGCAAGTCGCCGAAATTGTCTGGCGTGCTGAAATCCGGTCGATTGACGTTGTGCTCTGGAAGTAAGACGCTGAAATCATAATCGCGCACGTAGGAGGAGAAATTGTTTCCCACTATACCGTCAATGCGTTTGTTCGTTTTCTTGTCGAGAATGCTGGTCTTCAGTATCTCGATCAATGGAAATACATCATTGCTGATTTTGGTCTCAATATTCATCTCAACGGAGATGATCTCGAGTTCGACAGAGTAGCGATCTCCCGTCGGATTGTCCCAGTGCGCCAGGTCATTGAATCGATTGTCAATCATCCTCAGCGTCTTGCGCAGGTTCTGCTGTCGACTGTTTCCCCGGGCCAGGTTGGCAAAGTTGGTGGTTATGCGCGTGCTGTCCGATGGGTGATAGTTTTCATCGAAGCAAATGCTCTTGAGTTTAAAGGTAAGCTCGTTGTTCATTGCGATCTAGTGACCTAATTTCTGAGAAAAAACGATTCTTGTTTCAGGCCACAACCACTTCCTCGGCCAGAGAGGGCCTGGCCTGGCGCGCCAGTTCGACCAACGGCAATGCCCGTTGAACAGCCAGTCTGGCCCGCTCGATCACGGCCTCGTCCTGCAGGCAGTAGTCCACGAAGTCCTTGTCGGTCGCGTAGACCCCCAACGGCAACGTGCGTGCCTGGAAGAAGCTGAACAGCGGCCGCAGTTGGTGGTCGATCACCAAGGCGTGGCGCTCGCTGCCGCCGGTGGCAGCCAACAGGACGGGCTTGTCGATCAGGGCGTCCTGATGAATGAAGTCGAAGAAGTGCTTGAACAGTCCCGTGTAGGAGCCGCGAAAAACGGGCGTTACCACAACCAGCACGTCAGCTTGCTCGACCACTGCAAGTTCCTGCTCCACCGTGCCGGATAGTTGGGACCTCCAGACCGCGCCAGCAAGCAGAGGTGCAATTTCTCCCATTTCGATCAGGCGCTGTTGGCATGGGACTTCGTCGGCGATCAGGTCCAGCAGGTGCTCTGCCAGGAATGCAGACCTGGAGGGGCGTTGCAGTCCACCGGAAACCGCTACTACACGGAGTGGATGTGTCATTTCTGCTTTCATGGATTGATATGCGCGGCGCCGAATGGGGAGGATGCTATCGGCGGCAATCCATGATGTAAAATGGTCTTATTTCATAAATTCATGAATGTGAGTCATTCAAATGCTTGAGCGTATTCACCTCAGCATCGTTCAGCAGGTCGAGAAACAAGGGTCGTTGACTGCCGCCGCTGGCGTGCTGAATCTGACCCAATCGGCTCTGAGCCACAGCGTGAAAAAGCTGGAGCAGCAACTGGGCACCGACGTCTGGCTACGCGAAGGGCGAAGTCTGCGACTGACACAGGCCGGTCAGTACCTGCTGGCGGTGGCGAACCGGGTGCTGCCGCAACTGGACCTGGCCGAAGAGCGCCTGGGCCAATTTGCGCAGGGCGAACGCGGAGCGCTGCGCATCGGTATGGAATGCCACCCTTGCTACCAGTGGCTGCTCAAAGTGGTTTCTCCCTATCTGGCTGCATGGCCCGATGTGGAGGTGGACGTCAAGCAGAAGTTTCAGTTTGGCGGGATAGGGGCGCTCTTCGGCTACGAGATCGACCTGCTGGTCACGCCTGACCCACTTTTCAAGCCGGGGCTGAAGTTCGAACCAGTGTTCGACTACGAGCAGGTGCTTGTCGTGCCCAGAGGCCATGCGCTGGCTTCGGCGGCCTATGTGAAGCCCCAGCAACTGACCCAGGAGGTGCTCATCAGCTACCCCGTGGACATCGAGCGCCTGGACATCTACAACCAGTTCCTGTTGCCAGCCGGTGTCACACCCAGGCGCCATAAAGCCATCGAAACCACCGACATCATGCTGCAAATGGTAGCAAGCGGGCGCGGTGTGGCTGCGCTACCGCGCTGGCTGGTCGAGGAATACGCAGCCAAAATGGACGTGGTGCCCGTGCGGCTGGGCGCGCGCGGTATCGCCAAGCAGATCTTCCTAGGGGCACGCGAGGCAGATACTGGCATCGACTACGTACGGTCCTTCATTGAGCTGGCACGCCAGCCTGCCCCCACCATCACCCTTGCACAAGGAGCCAACTGAAAAGTTTGGCAAGATTCTTTGACGCTCGAAGAACCAAGGCTCGCTGGCAACATCATCACCGATACAGTTTTCGTACTGAACCGCGCCCCCGGCGGGGTAACTGAATCGACCAGCTTTTTATAGATAGCTAGACCTATCAATTGTCGAAGTTGTCTTTGCCGCGCTGGTACCAATGTCTGCTATTGATGTCAGCAGACATTGGCATAGAAGAACTGAACGGCTGCTGCCAGCCTGAAGCCGCCAGACAGACAAAGATGCTGATCGACTGCTTCTGGCCGCTCTCGGTCCTTCGCCTATCCGGGCACGGGCCTTCTGACGCCAAGGGCAACTACCGACCCACTACTGTCGTCCGCCCCTGTACGACTCCGGCGTCAGCTTCCGAAGGACAGCGTCACTGAGCGCTTCTCTGGCATTGCGGCACAGCAATAACCCGGGCGGCCCCCGCGATCTTCTAAGTTAGTTCCCCTACGCTGCCACATAGTGAGCGGCCCCGAACAAAGTCCCTCACATCTGATTTCAATAATATGAAATTCTCATCATATGGAGTACCGCTTGACCCCGCTGCGGAGTGGGTGGCATTCCACCCTCTCCGCCCTTCCTGCCCGCCGCAGCGTCCCCCGGTGCTCGGCGGGTCTTTTTTTTGAAGCGGGCCTGCCACCCAGACGACTCTCTAACAGAGGTAGGGCCTCTTTTTGTTGCGGACACATCACATCTGTAGTTCCATCCCGATTCAGATATACGCCGGCACGAACTCCTTCTATTGCCGGAAACCGATACTGCCGCCGCCTCTGATCGACCCAGCGGTCTCACGAGGTCACAGGAAGCCGCCATTCATTTGTTACACGGTTGGAACAGAATCCCGTCCGGACGCCGCGAATTGATCTATCAGGCTGTTAAAATTCGATTTGTGGTGTTAGATATGGAGCCACCTTTGAGGCCAGACCCGTTCGTACATCTTCCGAGGCTTCGGGATAGGCTGACACCTCCGGATAAGTCTGAGTATCGCGCGACACCGGAAGTCCTTGCATCCTGGGACGAACGTGCCCGCAAGCTTGGCCTCCCCGCGAATTGGCGCCGTTCAGACGAGAGACTCGAAGAGACGCGGCGCGCTGTTCTCGGAGAACGAGACACTGGTGAGGACCTTTGGGTATATGCCTTCGGGTCCCTGATGTGGGATCCCGGCTTGTACTTTGCAGAGGTCAGACTAGCGGACGCAGAAGGGTATCAGCGTCGCTTCACCCTCAAAACGACCATTGGCCGAGGCTCACCGGACCGGCCCGCTCTCATGCTCTCGCTGCAGCCTCAGCTCGGTTCCTGCAGAGGACTCGCTTTTCGTATCGCCGCCGATTTGGCGGAGGATGAATCCGCGATCCTTTGGAGACGAGAAATGCTTCTGGGTGGATACTCACCGCTCCTGCTCCCGATGAGCACGCCCCAAGGGGCAATCACAGCGCTTGTCTTTGCTACGAACACCTCGCACTCCAGATATGTTGAAGAGCTGCCATTCAGCGAGACTGCTAATCTCATTGCGAGAGGTTCTGGCGTCATGGGCACGAATCGCGATTATCTTGAGCAGCTAGCCGGCCAACTCAAAGCCCTAGAGATTGAAGATCAATACGTTCAACGCCTACTTGAGCGGGTGCGCAGCATTAGTGGCGTCTGAGAAAAGGCTCGCTTTATGCAATCCGCTGCTAACGCTGTTCGCGGCAGTCAACGGGGAGGGGAAGCTAGTCCAGTCCGCGCCGCGGACCTCGAACACGGGCTCGACGTCCGTTATTGGGATGAGATTCGTGTGGCTGTTCATGGCCGGTCTCTGCCCACATGTTGCGCACCCCGCGCCTCCGTTGACAGTTCTTTCACCCCTGCTGCTTCCAGCGGATACGGCCCCCGCCGGGTGCTCAAGACCTGCAGCGGCTACCGCCGCCCCCACCACCGGGTAGCCAATATCGTAGACGCCCCCTGCACGTGGTGTCACACCCCGCTGAGGTGCTGGCAATGTTCGCGAAACCAGCGGTCCAGCCCCTGCTGCGCGCCGGACCACGTCGGCATCCCGCCGACTGCGCCGGGCGCCAGACCAAGGCTTTCCCACGCCGACTGCAAGAGTTGATCGACAGGCCTCCAGAAACGCCCACCCAGATTCTGCGGCTCTAGAACAACGTCGTAGGCCGCAATCCATGCGCAAAGAGCCTGCCGGTCTTGCGCTGAGGGCAACTCGGTCGACTGCAGCGCCCGTGGCGGGGGCCGGCCAATCGCGGCCGCCTCCAGCCATGCGGCCAAGGCACCACCCAGCGGCTGCTCGGCCAGTATGGCCGACAGCGCGACGCCCCGGCGCAGGTCCGCGAGCAAGTACAGGCATGCGCGCGGCGGCGTCTGCCCGCGAAAGAGCGTGCAGTGGAGGGCCCAGGTACGGGCGGAGGGCGAATGGGGCGTCTGCAAGGACATGGGTGATACCTGGAGGGCCGCTTCCTATCGCAAGCAAAGTTTGCGCCGGTGGATATGTCAAGCGCTGACCACTCTGAAATGCATCGCTGGGTCCGCGTGGGCCCTGTTGCCGAGCCCATCTCACGCACTGCGGGTAGCGAGGGCGGGCCTTGCGCAGCACGCGTGTTGCGAGAGCCAGCGCCGGGCGGCTATTCCCGACCCATCTGGGTCATTCGAGTGCGCCATACCGTAGGTCAGTTTCCGATTGATTAGCAGTCATCCGAATCGCTGTGCCGTGCGTCGCACAAGTCATGAGCGGAGCCGTCGGTGACAGGGAGGAGCTTATCGTTACAGAGCTTACGGAAAACGGCACAGCAGCGTCGTCAGAGTTAAATTGCTGGCGTCAGCTCCGCGCTTCCCGGCTCGCCAGCGTAGTACACGATATGCCGTTGCAATAACGAAAGCATCGTCTCTGCCGCTGGCGTTAGCGGCAACCCTCGCCGCCGCACAAGGACGATGTCTACAGCAGGTAGCTTTTCATCAATCAGGATCTCGGTGAGCACGCCTCGTGTCAGCGCGGCCTCGACCCATTGCCGGGGCTGCACTGCGAGCATGTCGGTGGAAGCCAGTAGTGACCAGGTAGCAGTGCCGTAGTCGCATTGCACCACGCGTTGCGGCACGTCAAGACCATGCGACTGGAAGAACTGATCGTGGTCGGTCGCCATCATCCCCGTGGCGCTAGATACCAACCATTGCGCATCAAGCAAATCGCGCAACCTACGCATCTTGCGTAGGGGATGGCCTTGCCGGCAGACAATTGTGCGCCTGTTGTGCATCAGAAAGTCAATGCTGTAGTCGTCCCCGAGCGGAACCGAAGGGCGCGGCCCGATGGCAAAGTCCAGGGCGCCGGCGCGGAGTTCCGGAAGCATCGTGCCGGGCTGCGCTGGGGTGATTCGTACTGCCGCATCGGGAAACTTTGCACTGAAAGCCTTGATTGCGTCTGGCAGCACGGAAAGCGCCACTGCTGCCGAGACAGCCATGCTGACGCTCCCGCCGGTCCCGCTTGATAGCTGCCGTACTTCTCCTTGCCCCCTTTTCAACTCATTGAGTGCCGCCTGCGCACGAGGAAGAAAAGCCTTTCCTGCTGACGTCAGTGTTGCCCCGCGTGCGTTCCGCTCAAACAGCGGAGCCCCTAGTTCCGTCTCGAGTTGCTGAATGCTCTTTGAGAGCGACGGTTGCGCCAGTTCCAGCATGCGCGCGGCCGCCCGGAGGCTGCCCGTCTGGGCTACGGCGACGAAATCGCGAAGATTGTGCAGCTTCATCGAAGCTTCCTTGGGGATCTAGTGATAGCCACCGGCTATCTCCGGCGCAATTTTGCCATCTTTCGAGGAGACCGGGGCCGGCTTACCTTTCGTTCCGTAGCGCGAAGACATATCGCGAAACGACAACCACTCACCCGAGACAGCCTCCATCATGCGCCTTGCTTCCTTCCTGGCCGGCAACCGGCCGGCATATGGTGTCGTCACCGATGACGGCATCATTGATCTCTCCGCGCGCCTCGGCGATCGCTATCCTGACCTGAAGGCATTGCTCGGCGCGCCAACGGAGCAGGTACGTGCTGCGGTCGCCGCGGGAGGTCGCCCTGACTTCAAAACCGACGATGTCGTTTTTCTGCCCACGATTCCCAACCCGGGCAAGATTCTGTGCGTTGGTCTCAACTATCACGCCCACTTGGCGGAGACCGGAAAGGCCGAAACGGCCCATCCTCCCATTTTCCTTCGCGTAGCCGATTCGCAGCAGGGGCACGGGCAACCGCTGCTGGTGCCGCCCGAGTCGCACAAGTTCGACTTTGAGGGCGAAGTCGCCGTAATCATCGGCCAACCTGGCCGCCGCATCCGGCAGGCGGACGCTTGGGACCACATCGCCGGCTATGCCTGCTACAACGACGGTTCGGTGCGCGACTGGCAGATCCATACGCCGCAGTGGGCGCCGGGCAAGAATTTCTACCGCACGGGCGGATTCGGCCCGTGGATGGTCACAGCCGACGAGATTGCGCCCGGCACCGTGATGACGCTGACGACGCGGCTGAACGGCGAAGAAGTCCAGCGCACCACGACCGACCTGCTGATCTTCAGCATCCCGCAATTGATTGCGTATCTCTCCACGGTCATGCCACTGGAGACAGGTGATGTGATTGTCTCGGGCACGCCGGGCGGAGTGGGGGCCAAGCGCACCCCTCCTCTTTGGATGAAGGCGGGAGACGTGGTCGAGGTCGAAGTCGATCGCATCGGCGTGCTGCGCAATACGGTGGCCAGCGACTCCGCCGTGTGATGCGCGGCTGCCCGGCGACAATCCAGGACTTCCCGTTATGATCAATCTCGAAGACATCGCCCACGTGGCGTACTACGCCGCGGACCTCGCTACGATGTCGGCTTTTTTCGCCGACTTCGGGCTCGTGCCGCTTTCGCAAAGCAGCGACGCGTTATACATGAAAGGCTGCGGCGCACAGCCATACGCGCATGTCACGCTGGCCGCCGGCGATGACCAGTCCGGCATGGCCTATGTTGCCTTTGAGGTCGCCTCGGCCGACGAACTCCGCCGGGCAGTTGCGATTCCAGGCGCAAGCGAAATCGAGGAAGTAGGCGGCCCCTGCGCAGGCCTGCGCGTGCGGCTCCGCGATCCTGATGGCTTCGCGGTCCACCTTCTGTACTGGAAGCGCAACGCAGCGACTTCCAATGTCAACGCCCAATCGCTTGCAAGTGTGACCAAGGCCAACTCGCCGGTCACGAAATCGCGGCTCGGCGCAACATTGCGTCCGCCGCGGGGCCCCGCTCCGGTCTTCCGGCTCGGGCACGTTTTGCTCCATGTGAGCGACATCGCAGCAACCGACGCCTGGTACACGCGGCATCTCGGTCTGCGGCTCTCAGATGGTCTGACCGAGCCTGGCGGCGACCGTATGGTGGCCGGATTCTACCGGCTGTCCAAGGCAGACCAGTACGTCGATCACCATGCCATCGGCTTTGTCGAAGCTCCGGCCCCCATGGCCGGAACGGCACATCACGCCTCGTTTGAGGTGGAATCGTTCGACGCGATCAGTGCAGGCCATCACTGGCTGGGCAGCCGGGGTTGGAAGCCACGCTGGGGCGTAGGGCGTCACGTACTGGGTAGCCAGGTGTTCGACTACTGGCACGACCCCGCCGGCAACGTCGTCGAGCACTACGCCGACGGTGACGTCTTTAACGAGAGCACGCCTGCCGCCTTCTATCCGAACAGCATTGAGATGCTGGCGAGCTGGGCGCCGCCCTATCCAGGGACGGCGGCTACGACGAGCGCTCAGGGCAAAGCCGACTGAGACGAGCGAAGCAACTCAACGGCGCCCTCCGGCGGCGCCAGTCAACAGGATGGAAATCATGCAGATGAAGGATGAGCGCGTCGCCGCGTGCGACGTCGATGTCCTGATCGTCGGCGCCGGACCGGTGGGTCTGGCAGCGGCAATCGAACTCAGCCAGCGCGGTGCGACGGTGCGGATCGTCGAAGCTAATGCCCGCGTGGGCAATGCCCCCCGGGCAAAAACCACCAACGTCCGCACCTGCGAACACCTTCGGCGCTGGGGCCTGATCGACGCGTTTCGGGCCAAGGCACCCTTCGGCGTTGATTATCCTTCGACCGTCTGTTTCGCGACCCGGCTTGCCGGCCAGCCGATCACCGTCTTCGAGAACGCCTTCTATTGCAGGCCCGGGCAGAATCCGCTTTACGCGGAGCATGCACAGTGGATTCCGCAATACAAGCTGGAGGAGGTGCTGCAGGACCACGTGCTCGCTCAGCCCGGTGTCAGGTTGTCGTTTGACACGCGGCTGGAAGCGTTTACGCAAGACATAGACGTCGTGACTGCCGTGCTCGACGGTGACAGCGGCGCAGAGTCCGTTCGCGCTCGATACCTGATCGGCGCCGACGGCGCACGCAGCACCGTGCGGCGCCTTCTAGGGATCCACATGGAAGGCTCGGGCGGACTGTCGCGGAACAGGATGATCGTCTTTCGCCAGCCCGGCCTGGATGCGATGCACGGACTACCCAAAGCAGTGATGTACTGGCTCGTCAATGCCGACTCGCCCGCGGTTATGGGCCCGCTCGATACCGGCGACCGCTGGTACATCGGCGGCCCGGTCTCAGCACTGACTGAAGATCCGGTGCGCTTCATCCGTGGTGCCACCGGGCTCAACATCTCGCCGGAGATTCTGTCGGTCGACGACTGGGAAGCGCACCAGTTGCTGGCGGAACGGTACCGCGACGGGCGCGTGCTGCTGGCCGGCGATGCCTGCCACCTTCATCCGCCCTATGGCGGCTATGGCATGAACCTCGGCATCGGCGATGCCGTGGATCTCGGCTGGAAGCTCGCTGCGACACTGCAGGGCTGGGGCGGCACTGGCTTGCTGGACAGCTATGAGCGTGAACGGCGCCCGGTGCACCGCCGAGTGATCGATGAAGCCGTGCTCAATCACGCCACCCGTACCACCAACCTGTGCGTACCGGACATCGAAGCCGACGGCCCGGCCGGCGATGCCGCACGTGACGCCGTGGCCGCGCAGGTCCGCACCGCCAAGGCGCGGGAGTTTGACTCGCTGGGTGTTGTGCTTGGTTATCGCTACACGGAGTCGCCGCTGATCGACTACGGCACTGAGGCTGGGACGGATTGCCACCCGAGCGCCTTTATGCCGTCCGCTAGTCCCGGTTGTCGCGCGCCACATGCATGGCTGGCCGACGATACCGGCAGCGGCACGTCACTCTACGACACCTTCGCCGGCGGTTTCACGCTGCTGGTGCTCGACGACAGCGCCGAAGGCGTCGGTGCGCTGGAAGCTGCCGCAGTCCGGCTTGGATGCCCGCTGACGATCGTGAGGCTCAACAACGAACGTGTCAGAGCACTCTATGGCGCCCGCTACGCACTGATCCGCCCCGACCAGCATGTCGCGTGGCGTGCGGACGTGTTACCGCCAGAGCCCGAAGCACTGCTCCGGCAGGTCACCGGGCACGGCTGACCGCAGCCGCCGCAATAGCGGTTTCAAGTCTGCAAGGGCAGCCGTAAGCCTGCACAGTCAGGCCGGCTCCCCCTCGCAGCACAACACATCACAACAACGGATGTCCTTGTCGACATCCCGACAACAAGGAGGAGACATTGAAACACAAGCAGCCCCCACAAGACATCTTCAGCTATTCCCGCAAAGCGGTGATGGTGCTTTGCCTGGCAGCGGCCGGCACGGCGCACGCGGAGAACAGTGTCACCATCTACGGCATCCTTGATAACGGCATAGAGTTCATCAACGGCCAGCCTAACGGCTCGCACAGCGTAGCCCGCATGACCAGTGGCGGACAGGCTGGATCGCGTTGGGGCTTCCGGGGCAACGAGGATCTCGGAGGCGGCAACTCCGCCTTCTTCGTGCTGGAGTCGGGCCTGAGCATGGACAGTGGCTCGTTGCAGCAGGGTGGTCGGTTGTTTGGACGGCTGGCCTACACAGGCATCGAGACGCCTTACGGACTCGTATCCCTCGGTCGCCATCGAAATGCCATCTTCGATGTGGCGATCCCGTTCGATCCGATGGTCTACAACCTGTATTCGGTGTTCGGGCAGGACACCCAGATGGGCGGCCGCGTTGACAATGCAGTCCGCTACAGCAAGGAAATCGGTCCGCTTGCGTTCTCGGCCCAATACAGCTTCGGCTATGACTCGACAATCGCAAACGGCAGCGAAGTGCCGGGCAACCTGAAGGTCGGGCAAGAATGGGGCGCGAACCTGCAGTACACCGCAGGCCCGTTCGGTGCAATGCTGGCGTATGACGAGCGCCACGGCACGTCCATCGCTACGCAGGACAATACCGAACGTCGCACAGTGGTAGCGGCCACCTACGAGGTTGGCGCCGTCAAGGGCTTCCTTGGCATAAGGAACCTGCGAGCCAAGACGGGTCCTAGCACCGCGATTGCCGATATCTACTGGGCGGGCTTGAAGTACAGCTTCACGCCGGCTTTCAGCCTGAGCGGCGCGGTGTACCAGAACGACCAGAAGGGCAACGGCAAGGACGCGACCACATTTGCGTTGTCCGCGCTCTACAACTTTTCGAAGCGATCGCTCGTTTACCTCAACGCGGGCTATGTCAAAAATCGCGAGGGCTCCACGGTCGGCCTTGCCGCGCCCAACAGCGTGACGCCGGGCGAAAGCCAGACCGGCATCGTGGCCGGCGTCCTGCATCGATTCTAAGGAGACAACATGATCGGACATATTCGAGCCCTGACTGCCCTGGTGCTAGCGGCCGTGTCGCTCTCAGCCGGGGCTGCGGCGTGGCCCGACCATCCGGTTCGCATGGTCGTGCCCAGCGCGGCCGGCAGCCCGCCCGACGTGATGGCGCGATTGATTGCCCAGCGTCTCGGCACGCGCTGGAACGGCCAGGTGATCGTCGACAACAAGCCCGGCGCTGGCGGCATCATCGGCATGAACGGCCTCAGGCATGCGCCGGCGGACGGCTACACCTTCATTCTGACCCACGCGGCAACTGTCGCCGTGACGCCGCTGGTCAATGCCAGCGCCCGCTACGATATGGACACCGACTTCGCGCCGGTGGCAATGGTAGCGATGGGCCCGCTCGTGATCGTTGCTGACAAGCGGCATGGCGCGGACTCATTGCCGTCGTTCATCGCGCACGCAAAGCAGGTCGGTGGCACGGTCAACGTCGGCGTAAACGGCCAGTATTCGCTACCACATCTCGCGGCCGAGTCCTTCCGTCGCAGCACCGGCCTGGACCTGAATATCGTCTCCTTCAGCAGTAGCGGCACGGCGCTGACGGCGGTGATGAACGGTGACGTCCAAGTGCTCTTCGATGGCATTCCCGGTGTCGAGGGCATGCTCAAGGGCGGACGCATCAAGGCGCTCGCGGTCACGTCGAAAACTCGCGTGCCCCTGGCCCCGGGCGTGCCGACACTGGCGGAGACGCTGCCGGGCCAGGAAGTGAACGGCTGGTTCGTAATACTGGCGCGCAAAGGGACGCCGGCGGACATCGTCGAGCGCGTCAACCGTGACCTCAATGCAGTCGTCGGCGACAAGACGGTGATCGAGCAGATGGCCAGCGTGGGCGTGCAGCCACGTCCGATGTCGGTCGCCGAAGTCGGCCAGTTTATCCAGGCCGAACGTACGCGCTGGTCGAACGTGCTGGCCGGCATGAACATCCGGAAGCAGCCATGAGGCTCAGGATTTCCGATATCCGGCAGGAGACGGCGTCGATCCGAGCGTTCGAACTGGTCGACGCATCCGGGTCGGACCTGCCGCCGTTCACCGCCGGGGCGCATGTGGATGTTCTGACCCCGGCCGGCCTGAACCGTCAGTACTCGCTCTGCAACCACCCGGATGAACGCCACCGCTACGTGATCGGCGTGCTCGACGCCCCGGATTCCCGTGGCGGGTCACGCTCCTTGCACGCGCACGCGAAAGTGGGCGACGACCTGGAGGTTTCGGTGCCCCGCAACCACTTCGCGCTGGATCCGTCCGCCGCGTCGAGCCTGCTGCTGGCGGGTGGCATCGGCATTACGCCAGTGCTCGGCATGGCGGAGCACCTGTCGCGGGCGGGTGCGTCGTTTGCACTGCACTACTGCGTGCGAACGGAAGCGGCCGCCGCGTTCCGTGAACGGCTGACGCATGCCGACCTGGCCGGGTTGGTATCGATCCACGCCGACGACGGTGCTCCGGCGCAGCGGTTGTCGCTGGATGCAATGCTGTCATCGGCCGACGCCGGCACGCACTTGTATGTATGTGGGCCCGCGGGACTGATAGACGCGGCGTTTGCCGCGGCGCGCCGGAACGGATGGCCGGAGTCGCGCCTGCATCGCGAATACTTCGGTGCGGCGCCCGACGTGCGCCCGGGCGATGCGGCTTTCGATATCGAACTGCACCGGTCTGGCGTGCGGATTCGCGTCGAGGCCGGCCAGTCAGCCCTGGACGCGCTTACGGCCGCCGGTATCGACGTGCCGCATTCCTGCGAGCAAGGCGTATGTGGGACCTGTCTGACGCGGGTGCGGTCCGGTACACCAGATCACCGCGACGCGTTTCTCGGCGACGACGAGCGCGCGGGCAACGACTGCTTCCTGCCGTGCTGCTCGCGCTCGTGTTCGCCGCTACTTGTACTCGACCTGTAAAACCCCGCGCAAGGTTATTTCGCATTGAACTGGGAGACAGCTATGTTTGTGATGAATGCTTGGTATATGGGCGCATGGGACGATGAGGTCAAAGTCGGCGAGATGCTGCAACGCCGGCTACTGGATCGGCCGGTCGTGTTTTATCGCTTGCGCGACGGAACGATCGCCGCGCTGGAAGATCGGTGCTGCCACCGGGCGCTGCCGCTGTCGCACGGTTGCGTGGTCGACGACCAGGTACAGTGCGGCTACCACGGCCTGACCTTCGACCGCCATGGCAGTTGCGTGAAGGTGCCGGGTCAGACCCGCATTCCTTCTGCGGCGAGGGTTGCGAGCTACCCCGTCATCGAGCAGGACCATATCGTCTGGATCTGGCTCGGCGATCCGGTCCAGGCCGACCCGGCTGCGGTGCCGCGCCACGCGATCCACGACGATCCGGCCTGGAGTTGGGTTAAGGATCGCTACCTCGTCAAGGCGAACTATCAACTGATCACCGACAACCTGATGGACCTGACGCACGTCGGCTACGTCCATACCCGCACCATTGGAGGCACGCCGCAGGCGCACTCCGACGCCGAGACAAAGACGACGCGGCTGGATAACGGCGTGCGCGTCACGCGCTGGATGATGGATTCGCTGCCGCCGCCCTCGTACCTCGCCGCCCATACCTTTGGCACGCCGACGGTCGACCGCTGGATGGAGATCGATTTCATCCCACCGGCCGTGGTCCGTATCCATACCGGCGCAGTAGACACGGGAACGGGCGCGCGCGAGGGCAACCGCAGCGGCGGCATCGCGTTCATGGGGCTGAACCTGCAGACACCGGAAACGGCCACGACAACCCACTACTTCTGGTCCGGGGCGCGCACCTGTGGGCCGGACCGGCACGAGGAGACAAAGGCGTCGCTGATGCGCAGCCTCCCAATCACATTCGGCGAGGACAAGGTGGTAGTCGAGGCGCAGCAGATATCGATGGACGCCAGTCCGGATGGCCCTCTTGTGATGATCGCCTCCGATGCAGGCCTCGTTCACGCTCGGCGGATCGTCTCCGACATGCTGGCGCGCGAAGCCGTCGCGCCCACGCAGACCGGTGCGCCCCGGCAGAGCCTTCAAGCACAAATCTGACAGGAGTTTGGCCTTGACCACACTACCACAGAGCTGGGTCGAATCCGCCAATACCGGCCTGACCGATTTCCCGCTACAGAATCTCCCCTTTGGCGTGTTCTGCACGGCCGATCGGAACGCCCGTGCTGGCGTTGCGATCGGCGACCAGATCGTTGATCTCCAGGAGCTTGCCGCAGTTGGTCTGCTTCCGGAGGCGATGCAAGAGGTATTCGCGACAAAAACACTTAATACATTTATCTCGCTAGGCCAGCCCGCCTGGCGCGATGTGCGCCAACGCCTGACTGATTGGCTTGCGAAAGACGCCGACGCGCACGCCGCACCGGCGCTTCGCGAACGCGCGCTGGTGCCCATGGCGCAAGCCCGGCTACTCCTACCGCTGGAGGTGACTGGATACACCGACTTCTTCTCGTCGCGCTACCATGCCGAAAACTGCGGCAGGCTGTTCCGTGAGCCGGAGCACGCCCTGCCGCCCAACTGGCTCGAGCTACCCATTGGCTATAACGGCCGCGCTAGCACGATCGTGGTCAGCGGCACGCCGGTGCGCCGACCCAGCGGTCAGAGGCGCCAGCCGGGCGAGCCGCGACCGGTGTTCGGGTTGTCCGGCAAGCTAGACTTCGAACTCGAAATGGCCTTCGTCGTAGGCAAGCCGAGTGCCATGGGCGAGCCGATCCCGATAGCACAAGCGACTGACCACCTCTTCGGTATGGTGCTGCTCAACGACTGGAGCGCGCGCGACTTCCAGCAGTGGGAATCGGCGCCGCTCGGTCCGTTCAACAGCAAGTCGTTCTGCACATCAATCTCGCCATGGATCGTGACCATGGATGCGCTGGCTCCGTTCCGTTGCGCCCATCCGATGCAGCAACCAAATCCGCTGGACTATCTCCGCCAAGACGAAGACGGCGCCTATTCGATCGAACTGGAGGCGTCGATCCATCCAGCAGGCGGGAAGGCCCGGTTTCCGATTACCCGCACAAATTTTCGGACGATGTATTGGACCATGGCGCAGCAACTTGCGCACCACACCGTATCGGGATGCAATGTGCGCGTTGGCGACCTGATGGGCTCGGGGACGCTCAGCGGCGCGACACGCGATTCGCTTGGCTGCCTGCTCGAGATCACGAAGAACGGCAAGGAAGCTCTGACCCTGCAGGACGGAAGCACACGTAACTTCCTGCTTGATGGCGACGAGGTGTCGATACGCGGATGGTGTCAAGGAAATGGCTACCGTGTCGGATTCGGTGAAGTGAGCGGGGAGGTTCGGGAGCGAAATTGAATGAACAGATTGACAGATTCTCCGGCCGAGAACTTTATTAAAGGTCATCTTGATTGGCGTCTGATAGACCCAAGCCGCGCACGTAACGTGGCGGCGCCGCAGAGTAAGCATTCCACTTATATCTTGATAGGCCTTCTCGCGTAACTGTCCGAGATTGGACTGGTCTCGGCCATTGATTGGTTGAACGGGGATGACTGGAGCTGGCCGGGTGCGGCCCGACGCCAATTACAACCGTTCGTACCTCCTGGACTGGCCCGCGTAGGGCAGAAGACGACCCTGAACCGCCTTTTGAAGCTCGAGACGCCGTAACGACCACTTCCGATGTACAACCGCCGCTCGCCTCGCCGAGTTGGCTGAGAATGATTGGATTGGAAAGGGCGGATAACGCCATCCAGCGCGCAAGTTCATCCAACCGGCAGACGAGCCCGCTTGGAGCATTCGGTCGCCCCCAATTGCGGTAGAGTGGGCAACCTTGCCACGCGGAAAACCCATGAGACCCCTGTTTGAAGCCAGCTTGCTGCGCCAGTTGCTCGCTATCAGCCTCGCCGCAGCAATTTCGTTGCCGGCACTGGCGCAGGAAATCTACAACGACCTCGCGTCCAGGCCGGCCGGAAAGATCTATTTCAACAGCGTCACCCCGAAGAGCAAATGGGAGCTGGTCCATCGCAAGTACGACCCGAAGCCGACGACCATCTGGGGCACGCTGTATCTGCCCGAGGGTGTCCAGGGCAGGGTTCCAGCCATGGTGATCTCCCACGGGTCGGCGGGCGTACAGGACAAGGACACCGACCGCTGGGTACGCGTATTCAACCAGATGGGAGTGGCTGCGTTCGTGGTCGATTCGTTTGGCGGGCGCGGGATTGCCAACACCATGAATGACCAGTCGCAACTGAGCCCTGCCGCCAACGACGCCGATGCACTATTTGCCCTGAAACTGCTGAGTACGGATCCGCGTATCGATCCGCAACGAATCGGGCAGATCGGATTTTCGCGCGGCGGGCACGTGGCGATGGATTTGGTGCTCGAATCGTTCCGTAAGGGTGTCATTGACGACGATGCACGGTTCGTCGCATTGATCGGTTTCTACCCCTCATGCACCCAACTGTGGTGGGAGGTCCCGCCACCCTCGTTGAGTGGCGCACCCTTGATGTTGGCTGTGGGCGAGAAGGATGACTACACGCCAGCGCAGCCGTGCTTCAGTGCCGCGGACACCATGAAGCGAGATGGACAGCCGGTAGCAGTGCACGTCTACCCCGGGGCTTATCACGATTTCGACAATACGCGCGTCTACTTCAAGTATTTCCCCAGTGCCACGACGCTCCGGGATTGCCCCCAGATTCTCCTTGACGCTCGGCACGACAGGTATTACCGCCTGCCGGGCGGTGAGAAATACCCCAGCTTCCAGGCGATGGACGCCGAATACAGGCGCTGCGTTAGCCGAGGCGTCTCCGCCGGCGCCAGTCCCGAGCAGGGAAAAAAGTCAGAAGCCGACGTGATAGCGTTTTTGACCCGGGCAATGCGGTTGTAGCGATGGTGCGCTGAGTCCGTGGCAGCGGCTGGTTCGCTGGCGGCTGACCGGCCGAGAGAGAAGCCCGTTACACCATCATTTCGCCGACGCCGCCAGATTCGGAAAGACCTAGGTACCCTCGGTGGGAAACACTCCTTCGCCACTGCAACCCGAAACGGAAACGTCGTTGGAACCGCGCTAAACGCGGCGGGACAGCCAAGGGCATTCCTTTGGAATGCGACAACAGCGCAAATCTTAGATCTCGGCACGCTTGGCGGAAACGCAGCCTCGCCGGCCGCGATAAGCACAAACGGTGAAGTGGTTGATGGGACAGCTCAGAACGGCAGCGGCCAGTGGAGAGCAGTAGTATGGTCATCGGGCAGCGTGATTGATCTCCATACCAAACTTCAGAATCCTCCCGCAGGACTTGTACTCAATGCGGTGGTTGCTCTATCTGATAATGGCGCAATCGTAGCTGCAAGTAATCAGGGTCTGATGCTGCTGCGGCCCCAGCCATAGCGGAACGTCAAGGCGCGACAACAGGACCAGGCAACGTGCCTATCGCGGTCGAAGCCTGGTAGTCACAGCCACACGGCTAAGGCAACTAACCGAGGCAGCGATCGCTGCCTCCAGCATGAGCTGGTCACGCACGAATCTATCCAGTTTCATCGCGCTGACCTTCATCAAATCCATTCCATTGGTACCGCCAGCGAACGGCCGCGGGCGGGTGCCGACGTCTTCGCCCAGCGCAATATCAGCCATGGCGGCGATCGCCTCGGGTCGGAATCACCCGGACATAACAAAATGGCGTTCGCGAAACCGCGTCGCACTGTCTGGCTACGATCCTGGGCTGATTCGGATTTTGTCTAACGCTGAGCCTCGACAGTAAGCAATGGAGAAACGACGGCTTTGTACTCGGAAGCCGTCATTGGGATCGATACGTCGGAAGTAATTAGTGCGAACTTTTCCGCTGCTTCTTGGCCCGATCTGCACGGTTTTCCTTACCAGCCGTTGTCTCGCTCTTTGCCTTCTTTCCGCTCTTCGAATTCTTACCCGACGCCGAAGCACGATCGCTGGACTTTTTGCCCGTCTTCTTGTCTTCGGATTTCTTCTCCGCCTTCTTGTCCTTCTTCCTAGTGTCGTCGCTCGCTGTCCCCTTGTCCTTCTTCATGATGGTCTCCTGTGAAAGGTGTTCAGCGTGAGAAAGGCCCACGCTCGTCATGACATTGCAAGAGTTATGCCAAGTCGTTTCACATCGCAAAGTTCACGAGAACACTGGAGGGCCAGCCACGGCGAGTCTGTTCTCGAAAGGTCAATGAGGAAAAATTGCCGTGTAAAGTCGCACCTACGCATTTGCGGCTCTCGCCAATTGCGCTTCGACCGCTTCCACGCTTGCGGTCTCCGCGGCAGCGGTTGTCATCGTTTCGCTTCGGATCGCACGCTTGCCTTCGCCGCCATCCATCCTGTGCGACTCAAGCATTACTTCCCTCTCACTTGCCGATAATGCTGTGCATGGCAGCCGCCTTTCACGACGTCCCCGATCGCGACTGCCATCCATGGCCGCGGTCGGCCAAACAAATGGTACTTCGGATCTGGACGCTTCCGATCTCGGCGACTTCGGCAACACCTCATGGGAAAGCTAGGGCGGTTTGATGGCTGGCCCCCGCTGCTTCTTATGAGCGTCCGGAAGAATCCTCCCACGCGCGAAGGACCGCTTCTAAAGTGGAATTGCCGTGTGAGTGCCTCGACAGCGCATGGGACGAGAGTCTCCTGATCGCCGGACCCGGCCGTCGATCAGCCGACGGGGCCGACATAATCGGCAGCAGCCGACCCGAAGGAGACCTTCAAATCGGTGAAAAGCGTTCGCTCAATCAGCGTGAAGGCAGAGTGCGGCAATCGCGAATGCCGTTACGTCGCTGCCGCTGCACAAGCGCGTCTTTGCGCCCGAGAAGGCCTCAAAGATGAGTTCATGTGCGGAGTACGAACTTGAGCCATTGCGCATCCTGTAGCTTCCTGCCCAACTCAGTAGCGCGTTGAACGATTCTTGGCTTCCTCAACGCCGCAGCCCGCGCTGTCTGATATTGGCAATGCAATCGGCTTCATCGATGCAGAGCCAGACGAGCGCCGTGGCATTCGCCTCGGCTTCGTCCACGAGCCATCCATATGCCCTCGATAACCCAGCTATCGGAGGCTGACGCATCCCTCGCAAACGCAATGGCATCATCTCGGTTGCGTTGCTGCCGGCCGACTACGAGAAGCGCTTGATCAAGAATGACTTCGTGTGGGCAAGCGCCAACCGCGACCGCAATCTCGGCGAGTGGACCAAGCGATACGACGGCAAGTCGGAGAAGAAGTAGGCGATGCAAGATCCTGCCATTCAAGAGGGCCTGGATCCCAGCAACGACGTCGCGATCGTCGGCGCGGGCATCCTGGGCTTGTCGCACGCGGCGGCTGCGGTCAAGCGCGGCCTGCGCGTGACGGTGTTCGAGCGCAGCGAAATTGCTGTCGGAGCCTCGATCCGCAACTTCGGGCAGATGCTGGTGACCGGCCAGCCGCCCGGGATCATGCTCGACCTGGCACGCGAGAGCCGTGCGCAGTATCTCGGCTGGGCCGGGCAGGCGGGCCTCTCGGTGCGTGCCAGCGGCGCGCTGCTTTTCTCGCGCAGCGGGGCGGAAGATGCCGTGCTGGAAGAGTCCATGGACACCCGCGCACCGGTCTTTGGCTGCCACGCGGGCCGACGCCATCCAAAATACCCTGGAGACGGCCATGGTCACAGCAGCCTCGGGCGGCTGGTGGCGCGGAAGCGCTTCCACAATTTGCGTTGATTCGATCGGTCGTCGGCGACTCGAGCGGCCAGGAAGCCACGCACGTAGTTTGCCCCCGGGGCTGCCTTGCGATGATTGTGTTCGAGCTGGTTTAGCAAGCCTTCGGCCACTGCCATGTCGTTGCCCCAGCCGAGGTCGTCTTGCAGATTTGCCAAGACTCGGCGATACGGTTTCATGCTTTTGCGTTGAAAGAGGTCCGCAAAAAACTCAGTGGCATAACGCAGCTTCTTAGCGGCGATGCGTGCCCGGTGCCGATGCGGGGCATCAAGCGTGTGAAGACCTCGGCCCCGTCGTACCAGCTTGCGGTGGCGCTTGCGGAGGACACGGCGCGCATGCTCGGAGACGGGCTCGTCTCGCAAGTTGTCATGTAGGCCGCTGCTGGCATCGGGCGAGGCGGCGGCTTCCAGCCAATGAGCTAGAGTCAGCATCAGGCGCGCATACCGTGGCGATTGGACTGCCAGCGAAGCATCGGCCTGGCGCGCTGCTTCAATGGATTTGGCTGCAGCTACGGTTTCGCTCAGGACTTTGCTCTGCTCCTCGCTCGCCTGGACGTGATCGAGCGTGGCATGGGCGAGCACGTGCCAATCGCGGGCATAGCCTAGCTCATTGGCAATCCATTTCACTTCGTCTGCCAGGCCCTCTGGCATCGTGGTCACTTCTTCAAACAGGTCGAGGGCCGACCGGAAGCGTCGCAGTCCAACGCGCATCTGATGGATGCCCTCAGGCGAATTGCCCGCGGCGACAAGTGGCGCATTTGCTTCGATCTGATCCAGGCAACTGCGCAAGATTTTGTGCATTGCCGTCCCCACATTGTCGCGCTTGTTCAGGGTGACTGGGGCGGCGGTGGTCGCCGAGCGCTTTTCGGCGGTCAGCATGCCGTAGCCACGGTCGCTCTTGGTTTGCATGCCTAGTCGAAGTGGTAGTTTGTCGACGAGTCGACGTGCCATGTCGCCGATGCAGTGTGCATCGCCATGCTTGAGTTCGATCTCGATCTCCGAAAATGATTGCTCATGCTCGGCGGCAGTAACCGTGCCCCTATCTACGGCAAGTTCGATGTCATCGCCACTGGACAGTGTCAGCGCCCAGGTCTTGCGTTTCACTGTTGTGCGGAAAGCGGCTATTAGACGAGCTTGCAGGGCGTCGTCTCTGAGAAGTCTCGATAGCGGCGAGGACTTAGGTACTGACGCCCGCAGCGCGTTTAGATTGGGCTCGGAAGTTTCCACGGCCGTCTCGTACTCCTCGCGGTCGTACAGCCCGCCGGTCGGGGCACCCCCGGATTTCAAGGTCTGGACGAGTTGATCCTCTACGCTGCGGACGCGCAGCGATGCACCGTGCTTGCGGAATAGGAAATCCGGGGTGTCGAAGTAATCGCTTTCTAGAAGTTGGTCTCTCGGCGTGTCTGCTTCCAGTTCGAGAAGCTTGGGCAAATCGTTCCAAGCGATGTTGGGCTCGACCGCAAACTCAAGTTTCAGTTCCTTTTCCACATCCGCTCCAAAGATGAGCCGCCTCACCCATTTCGGTTTCTACAAACGACCAAGAAATTTCTGCATGTTCTGCCCTAAGGAGGGCCCCCGTGCAGCGATTCATCGATTTCGGTGTGAGGGTGCAATACTCGTGCCTTCCCGGGCTTCGCACTGCCGTGGTATGACGGCTGTGCGCGGGGGGTAGGTGAGACCGGTATGTCACGCATCGAAAGCACTAGAAGGTCTTGGCTGGCATGTCTTGCAAGCAAAAGAGACCGAACGGAGGTCCCAAAAATGCGATCCGTTAAATGGATTACTCGCCCGCGTTGATTTGCAGCCGGCGGCAATCCCGGCGAGTTCCACCGGTTTTGCCAGAGCGAGCGCCAAGTGCTTGAGAGCTCCGGGGACATGGATTCCCCGCTCGAAAAACCGTTTGTACCGTGCCAACCAAGGTGTGATGGCGGGCTAGAGGGCGGTGGCGAAACGCGGAATCTTTCCACTGACGTCATCGCAGAGGAAACACTGGCGGCGCGCTACCAGGATCCGAAGTTTCTGCCCTCATATACATTGAAAGCCATCGGACCGTGCTTGGATGACTGCTCTCAGGTGCAAGGCCGACGCCTAGGTTGCTGAGTGGGTGCCAAATGAACGACGGTTGATGGCCGGACACGGCCCCTGCGAGCAAGTCGCCGGCTGGCCACTGGTCGCTCGACTTTGGGCGGCGGCGACCAGCCACCCTCATGCGACTCGCCTGAGCAATTCGGGCAGACAATCGGCCAATTCTGGCTGAATCCCTTATCTCCCGTGGCACTTCTTGAACTTCTTGCCGCTGCCGCAAGGACACGGGTCGTTGCGGCCGGGCTGGTCGCCCCTCACCACGGCCTCCACGCGCGGGCCCAGGCTCTTCCAGATCTGGCGCAGGTCGTAGACAGCCCAGATCGCCTCGCCGAAGGTTTCCACGCGCGCCTGGCTGGTGCTGGGCGGGCCATCCTCGCTGTACATGCAGACCTCGGGCTGGCCGGTGTCGTCCTCGGTCAGGGCGACAATGGCGTCGAGCGCGTCGTCCAGCCACTGGGCGGCTTCCTTGTCGCGTGGGGCGGCCCATTCCTCGGGCCAGTTCTCCACCGCGAACATGAAGCCCAGCGCCCACACCTGGCCAAACGACGGGATTTCCCGCCCGTCCATCTCCGCGCGCTCTTCCTGGGGCAGGCTCAAGATGGCGCCGCGCATGTCCATGGCCTCGGGATGGAAGGTGCGTTCGTCCTCCAGCGTCTCCACGGGCTGGTCGAGCTGATGCTCCACCTCGTTCCATCGACGCTGCCACAGCTCCATGAAGCGGGTCTGCTGAGCCGCTTCATGGAACGCGGGCAGCAACGGCAGGGGGCTGCCCTCGGCCACGTCGAGCGCCGCGCCGTCGCCCAGCAGCATGGGCAGGTAGTCGGCAGCCGGGATGTGGCGGCGCGTGCAAACCAGGGCCGTGAGAAAGCCGTCGCAGAACTCCCATTGCGGGATTTCCTCAGCGCGCTGGCGCAGGTCGTCCAGCAGATCATCAAGCTCCTGGAGTTCGTCGGGCGTCAGGGCGGTGGCTTCGGTCATGAGGCGGGTTCTCGCGGTGCGGGGTGGGGATGCGCTTGACGCATCGCCGCGAAGTATAGCGCGGCCCCTTTGCAGAAGTGCGTCGTACGACTTGCGAGACCGTGACGTTTCGGTACCGCGCGCCGAGCTGGGTGCATCCCCTCGGCCGTTCGCCGGAGCGACGGCCGCTCCCGAGTGGCTCCTGTTGACCGGTCTCGGACCGATGCCCGTCGCGAAGCGGCAAACCTTCGGTCTGCCGCGCCGTTGGCGAGGCGGAATGCTGTCGGACCAGCTTTTTCGCCGGCGTCACCAAACTGCTGCAGCAGGCGGGGGGCGACCGGCGTCGATGTGAAGCCCTATTTCGACTAGTCGTGCGCGAGAGCGAAGCGACTCTTTAACTGAGTCGCTCGGCAAGCCCGACGATGATGCCTTCTGGACCACGAATATAGGCGAGCCGGTACGATTTCTCGTACTCCATCCGGCCAATGAGTTCTGTGCCATGGGCCTGCATTCGCGCAACGACCGCATCGATGTCATCAACGGCAAACATGATGCGACGAAGGCCCAAAGCATTCACTGGCGTGGCCACGGGCCCAAACCTGACTGCATCTGGCGTGTGGAATTTGTCCAGTTCAATTCCCTGCCCGTCGGGAGTCCGCAGCATAACGAGGGTGGCTCGGATGTCCCCGAGACCTATGAGGCTCCCGACAGAAGGCCCTTCAACCGTGGTTTGCCCCTCAAACGCGAGGCCCAACTCGATAAAGAATGCCTTCACGGCTTCGAGGTCGTCCACAACTATCAGGACGTTGTCTATTCGCTTGACGGTCACGTTCTTTGGTCCCTCAACGGTGTCACGAACTTGGGGAGTTAGTTGGGCCTCCGGATCAACGGGGAATGAGAAAACAGCCTACCCAAGAGCTGCCGTTGGCGAGCGGCAGCTTTCTGCCGGTCACGGATCAGCGCACTAAAGTGCTCCGTGAGTCCCCACACAATGACGCTCAGATCGGACTTAAACGACAAAAATTACTGGACATATCAGGATCTGTGTTTCCGGCCCGTCTTAGTGCCCCCGCGCTTTGGGGGGTTCTTTTCGTGCGAGACCTGCTCCAGTTGGCTTTCGTCAGCCTTCGGCTCAGCGCTCTTCTGGTCGGCAACACTGACTTCCTCGACCATGATCGAGTAGCGCGCTGGGTCCCATCGGAGCGACTGCCTCCCCGAGCCGCCATCGAGAGGTGACACGATTATCTCAACTCCGTCCTTTCCCATCTCGCAGTCTTGGAAAACAGCGCAGTACTCATTGCCCAAGACCAAAATGCGTCGTCCGGGAAACTGCTCCCGCAGGTCATGGACCTTCTCGGTAAGTGCGATGAGCATGCGGTGACCTTCGGGGCATTTCTTACCTAGATGAACCAGCAAACCGGAGAAGTTGATTCTAGCTGCGGTCAGCCGCTTGCATATCCATGAAATGAGGCGAAAACCACGCTTTAGATCCGGGTCAATCTAACGGGATGTGAAAGCGCTGTTGCTCCCGAGAGGCTTAGCGGCCGACGCATCGGTCATCTGCATTTCGCTTCAGGAAGACGGCCATGCAACATCCTATTCTTATTGGGGATTCAGTCGGAAGAAGTCACATGCTTGACGTTAAGACGGAGCTGCGGGATCTGGAGATGAGCACCCGGCATATCACGGAGGGACGACAACGCATTCGCCGCCAGATCGCCCTTGTTCGAGAGTTGCGCGCGGACGGTCATGACACCACCTTAGCACTCAAACTGTTGGATACCCTGCGGGAGGCAGTGGCTGCGGAGCAAAAGCATCGAGCACTGATAGTGACGGTGCTAAATGAACATCCCAGACTGCGGCTTGTCGTTGCCCAGATCGAGGGCGCGCTTGAGCCAGCGCCAGGCGGAGAAAACACGGATTCGACCCGGAAGGTCCAGCGATCACTCCGTCCATAGATTCTCCCAGTGCTGAGAATACGTAGTCTGCCGGGTGCCACGAGACGCTCGAGTATTGCTCCATCACCGAGGGGAAACTAATCCTCAGTGCCAAGCTTTCGCTTGTCAGTTACGACGAACACCTCAATGAGACGGCGGTGGCCGATGTAGTCGAGGGCATGAACGTACCTCGCGTCCTGCCAGACTAACGAGTCGGCAAAATAGGGCCCGACGATCCCTGGTATCAGGCTGAAGGCCTTGAGTTGCTCCAGCGCCTAGTTGACATACTCGGCTTCAGATAACTCAGGCCCCATTGCCGCTGCTGTGAGGCTGAGACGTCAGGCTTTCATCATACCGTGATGTAAGGCGCCGTTGGAAAATTGCCGTCGTTATTCCGGCGGCACTTTGACGTGACGCCAATGCGCTCGGGCATCCGACCCGAACCCGATTCTGGGCAAAGTGCAGAAAACCACACCCCGGCCAGCCCTCAATCACCAGAAGATGCACGGAAGTTACGATGACCCCGAGCTTCACGTTACCTGGTGGAACAGACTACGGCAGTTGCCACGATAGTCCGATGGACTGACCCCGTTTGCTCGCCGGAACGCGCGGCTAAAGTTCGCAACGTCAGCATACCCAAGCCGGTATGCTATCTGCGAAATCGGAAGACTCCCCTCGACAAGGAGCTTCCGGGCGCGTTCGTTACGCGCATCAAGCGCGAGGTCGCGGAAACTGCTTCCCTCCTTCCTGAGGTAGCGGTCGAGCGTGCGCGACGATAATCCAAGAAACTGTGCAAGACTCTCCAGAGTAGGCTGGTTGTCGTCTGCCTCGTGTAGCATCATGACAACCCATTCTGTCCAGTTTCTCGGCTCGGCGTACTTCTGCAGCAAAGCCTTGCATCGGACCTCCGCCACTCGTACCGCGTGTTCATTTGCCAGGGGAAGCGGGGCGTCCAAATCCCACGTTTCCGCGACCATGCGGACTTCCGGCAGCGGCGAAGCCCGGAAGTGAACGCGCGCCGGTGCGAGTTCCCGATAGCGTTCCGCATGCGGCGGCGGTGGCATCGACATGTAGATGTCATAAACGGACGAGCGACTCTGCAATGCCTTGCATTGCAGGTGCGTTGAGACGGCAATGGCTTCCTGTAGGAATTCCAGGGTTTGCACACCCATCGGCTGCGTCGGCCGGAAGACGAGTTCCGCGCTATCGCCGGTGCGCTGATACGTCATCCTGAACATAGGCGTTATGAGCTGGTAATAGCGGGAGCACAAGCGCAGCGCGTGGTCAAGCGTTGAGCACGAGAGTATCGCGAGCCCCAGAATGCCGTGGGCGCTCGGCTTGAGCCGGCGGCCAATTTCGAAGCCAAAGTCACTGCGTCCGGTCAGAAGCGCGGCTTTCGCAAACAGGCGCTCGAGTTGTTGCGTGGTCAGGCTGAATTCCGCTTCCTGGAACTCGTCGGGGTCGATCTCCACGCCGTGAAGCAGTTCACCCAGTGACGTGCCTGCCGATTTCAGATAGCTGCGCATCAACAGGAAATAGCGGGCCGGGGACAGAGGCCGTGTCGTGCCTTTCATTTCTACCGGACTGAGTGAGGAAAGTTGCACGGAAGGTACGCTGTCTGAAAATGATAGATCACTGTCTGAAAATGACAAGCAGAAAAGTCGGCTACCTACGCAGAATGAAGGCCTGCAAATGAGCCCGAATCCATCCCGGACGGGGCCACGAGAGGAAGATGCCATGCTGTTCGAATCCATCGAAACCGGTTGCCTGAACGATGAAGATACCCCCTGGATTCCCCTTGAGGGGTACCGCGACGCCGTGATGGTGAAGTACTTCAAGATCGATCCGGTACGCGGAGAGACTATTACGCTACTGAAGGCGCGCGCCGGCATAGAGATGCCCCGCCACCATCACACTGGCACCGTGATTGTCTACACGGTCCAGGGAAGATGGCGTTACAAGGAACACAACTGGGTCGCGCACGAAGGCAGCGTCGTCTACGAGACCGCTTCGACGCGGCACACACCGCAAGCGGCCTACGCCGAAGGCCCCGACATTATCACCTTCAACATAGTGGCTGGCGAACTGCATTACCTCGACGACCAGGACAACATTATCGCGGTGGAGAACTGGAAGACCTCGATGGACCGCTACCTCAATTACTGCGAGGCTAACGGCATCAAGCCGAAAGACCTGTCTGCCTTCGAGAGTTGACTCAGGCAAACGGAGGATCGAGGCGGCCGGCGCGCGTTGGATCGTCATGGCATGGGCGGCAGCATCGCACGCTCCAAACGCGAGCGCTATGCGCTATCCAAGCATGCGGTAATGGGTGTTACATGTGCTGCCGATGGAACTGGCCGATACGCAGGTCGGCGTGACTTCCGTCTACCTAGCATAATCAACACGTCGATTAACCATCATGGCAGAAGCGATCGTGGATGGCATCGCAGCGACCGTTCCCTCGCACTGGCTAGCCCGCAGGCCTGGACGTACCACATCACGTGGATGTCACGTGCAGTATTCAAGTCGATGAGGAGCGTGGCGCTAGGGCGGCTATCTCGACCTCCGCAGTAATGATGCGAAGCGAAGCACAATGTATTCGAAAACGAAGGAAGAGACATGAACGTAATGACCCGCGAGCCGTGGATTCGGCGTGCTCTTTGCGCGCTGCTTGGCGCGATCGCATTTCAGGCAAATGCCGGAGTGACACCGCTCAGCGCTGCCGACGCGCACGAAATTGCCAAGGAAGCCTACCTCTATGCCTATCCGATGGTGTTGATGGAAGTGACGAGGCGCGTCTCTACCAATGTCGAAACGCCCACGGGCATCCGTTCGCCGATGAACCAGTTCGCGCATGCACCTGCGTTTCCTGATGACAAGTTCGAGACAGTAGTTCGCCCGAATGCCGATACCCTCTATTCGTCGTTGTGGTATGACGTCACTCGTGAACCGTTGGTTGTCTCCGTGCCGGATTCCGGTGGCCGTTACTATCTATTGCCCATGCTCGACATGTGGACGGATGTCTTCACTTCTCCCGGTACGCGCACGACCGGGAACGGGCCGCAGCAATTCGCCATCGTTGGTCCGCAGTGGCATGGCAAACTGCCGGCGGGAATTCCAGCGTACGTGTCGCCGACAGGCAAGGGCTGGATGATCGGGCGAACGCAAACCAATGGGACCGCCGACTACGCCTCCGTGCACCAGTTCCAGGCCGGGCTCAAGGTCATTCCGCTTAATGCGTGGGGCAAGCCGGGTTATGTGCCCCCAAAGGGCCGCGTCGATTCTCAGCAGGATATGCGTGCGCCGGTGGAGCAAGTGGCGAGGATGGACGCCGCTTCCTACTTCTCGTTGTTTGCCCGCTTGCTGAGCGACAATCCGCCGCACGCGAACGACTACCCAATTCTTGACCGAATTGCGCGCCTTGGGCTCGCGCCCGGGAAGGACTTCGATCTGAACCGCCAGACGCCGGAGGTCCAGGCAGCATTGAACGCTGCGCCAGGCGCTGCGCGGAAGATGATAGCTTCAGCCTTCCCTCGGTCAGGCGCTGCAGTCAATGGGTGGCGATTCATTGGCAACCCGATCGGCACCTATGGAACGGATTACCTGCGGCGAGCCGCAGTTGCGTTCGGTGGCCTGGGAGCAAACACGGTCGAGGACGCAGTCTACCCGTTTGCGTCCGCGGCCACCGACGGCAGGCCGCTCGACAGCGGTGTCAGGTACCTGATCCACTTTGAAAAGGATCAATTGCCTCCGGCACGTGCGTTCTGGTCATTGACAATGTACAACGATCGCCAGCTCTTCGCTTCCAATCCGATCCACCGCTTCGCCATTGGCGATCGCGATCCGCTTCAGTACAACCCGGATGGCTCATTGGACCTCATCGTCCAGCGCGAACGTCCTACAGGTGGAGAATCCAACTGGTTGCCGGCACCCGCTGCAGGTACCTTTTCGATGAACCTTCGCCTGTATTGGCCCAAGCGAGAAAGCCTGGACGGTACGTGGAAGCTCCCGACGATAAGGCGCGTCGAGGACTGAGGCTGGAGCTAGTGCGTCGGGATCGTCCGGACGCCCATGTGGCACGTCGACGTTACATTCCCATCAGTCTGTACCCGCGAACAGGTAATTGCGTCTTCCGATGGCACCCCGCGCAGCCCACGCTGCGACTGACAGGTGTCAATCTCCAGTCGTCCCTCGTCGCAATAGCGGGTGAGTACCTCCCACCGGGCAGGACGTATTGCTATGGCGCTTTGCTTCGCAGCGCAGGTGCTCGCTCGGGCGCTCCGCGGCGGATTTCAATGTGGGGCGCTCGTGAAAAGACAAGGTGTCCGAATCGGCAGCAGCCGATTTGGCTGGTCGCTCTACTGATCGCTTGACTTGCATCAACCTCGAGCATTGTCGCGCGAAGACATGCAGGACCTGGCGGACTACTTCGCGGCGCAGAAGCCGCTGCCCTCGAGCTACAAGGTCGAAGCCGCGCGCGTGGATGCCGGAGGCAAAAAGGCTGACGAATTGCTTTGCATGACGTGCCACTTAGGCGGCTTCTCCGGGCAGACGAGATCCCCCGCGTCGCCGGCCAAAAGTACGCGTACATCGTCAAGCAGCTCGAGGATTTCCGTGCGAAGCGGCGCACCAACGATGCCGGCAACATGACCAGCGTGTCACGCAACCTGACCGACGACGACATCAAGAACCTGGCCAGCTACATCACCAACCTGAACTGAGCCGCCGGCTGGAAAGGCCGCACGCATCAAGCCAGAAATACCTGACGTCGTGAAAGGCGGCTGCCATGCACAGCATTATCGGCAAGTGAGACGGAAGTAATGCTTGAGTCGCACAGGATGGATGGCGGTGAAGGCAAAGCGTGCGATCCGAAGCGAAACGATGACAACCGCTGCCGCGGACAGACCGCAGGCGTGGAAGCGGTCGAAGCGAAATTGGCGAGAGCGGCAAATGCGTACGTGCGGCTTTACATGGCAATTTTCCTCATTGACCTTTCGAGAACAGACTCGCCGTGGCTGGCCCTTCAGTGTTCTCGTGAACTTTGCGATGTGAAACGACTTGGCATAACCCTTGCGATGTCATGACGAGCGTGGGCCATTCTCACGCTGAGCACCTTTCACAGGAGACCATCATGAAGAAGGACAAGAAGGCGGACAAGAAATCCAGCGATCGTGCTTCGGCGTCGGGTAAGAATTCGAAGAGCGGAAAGAAGGCAAAGAGCGAGGCAACGGCTGGTAAGGAAAACCGTGCAGATCGGGCCAAGAAGCAGCGGAAAAGTTCCCACTAATTACTTCCGGAAAGCTTGACTCCGCGGGGATGGCAGCGGGCCGGTGCATTGGTTCGGTTTTTCTATCCCGAAACAGCAGCCATCGGGAAGATTGCCACTCCAGATGTGGTTTTCGCAGTAGGGGTAGGACCGGAAAGACAAAGCAAACGGGCGGTGCAAACGATCAGTTCCCTTGCCGCTCTATCGAGGGCCGAGCGTTCAGCGCCATTCGTGTGTGATCACCTGAAGGACGACGTGGACGCGCTCGTAGCCGACGTAAGGCGTCGAAACGGTACTGTCCGTGTCGTGTGGGAACATAAACTCATTGCGACTCTCGTGAACCTTCTTTCCGATGGCGAGTTTTCGCCTGCACCCTGGCAGGACGATCAGTTTGATATGGTGTGGGTTCTAGACCGTGCTGGTGCGAAATGGGATTGGAGAGAGGTGCCGCAGAAACTGCTTCCAGAATACTCTTCTTGAGGCATCGGGCTGCCATGGCCCGCGGTTGTCAAAAACTTCGGCTGGCTTTCCTGAGTGTCAACGGGATCACCTCGCGCTGGCGCGGATAGGAAGATAGCCATCGCGGCGCCGCGAAGCTTGCAACCGGGGAATGAAGACGGTGCACATTTCACACCCCGTACTTCCGCGATTTCGTGCATTTCGTGCCGCGGGCGCCTGGCATGTCGGTTGCATTGGCACTGGCGCGGCGGCAACCGGCGCGTCACCCATCCGGCTCCGAGGAGAAATGCCCCCATCACCGGATGTTTCATGGTTGGAGGCGCTACGAGCCAGTTCTGACTTGGAAAGGGCCATGCCTGTGAGGATCTCGTCAATGGGCCTGCTGCCAGAGTACCGACTCCGCCAGTTATTTATGCCTGAGCACGAGACCGCGTCGCTGCAGACACTTTTCCTTGCTGGTGCCGATGAAGCGTTGTTGTGGGTTACCAGCAATTACCCACAGGCGGAACTATCCCTCTTCAACTCAGTGCCAAGCGACAAGGGACGGTGATGAAGCCAGTTCAAAGACTGCTGATCGATAGCGCGATTACCATGAAAGTAAAAGCGGAACTGCTCGCGGCCAAGGGCCTCAATTCCACCGGCGTTAAGGTGAGCACCAACAATGGTGTGGTGTACCTTGGCGGCAGAGTCAATAAGGGCGATCGTCTGGGGTCCTCAACGCGGCCATATCTGTGGTGGGAGTCCGTACAGTGAATGATCAAATGGAACCTGGCGAGTAAGCGACAGTGCCAGCACCCACTTCCCTCACTCCGGGATGTCCACCGCCCAGGCGCGACGACCGTCGTAGGGCACACGCATTACCGCATAGTCAGTCGCACATGGCGCGGTGGTTTGGGATCTGCCAAGGGCGGGCATTGGCATGGAAACTGCACGTCATCAGCCTGAGCGCGCTGGCCCACAGATTGCGGAAGGCATTCCGGTTACAGGACGGCGCGGTCACCCGTATCGCGTTGTCTTGTCCTGCCAGTTGATTTTCATCATCGCCGAGAGGCTCATGCCAGAATCCCACCCGACTTCGTCGCCCTCCGACCGTTGGCGCCATGCCGGCATCGCAGCGGCGGCAGCCACGGCGGCTACTGCGGCGCTTGCCTCCCGACGCCGCGCACGCGCAGCCGAGCGAATGCATCCCCCCATTGGAAAGTTCATCGATGTCGACGGCGTTGCGCTGCACTATGTCGAGCGGGGCGAAGGCCCGCCTGTGCTGCTGTTACACGGCAATGGCGTGCAGATGGAGGATTTCATTGGCAGTGGGCTGATTGATGCGCTATCACGGCGGCACCGCGTGATAGCGGTCGACAGGCCTGGCTTCGGCTATAGCGAGCGTCCGCGGAACCGCCTATGGACGCCGCGGCATCAGGCTGAATGGATCCGCCAGGCGCTAGTCCAGCTTGGGGCCGCGCACCCCGTCGTCGTTGGCCATTCGTGGGGCACGCTGGTCGCGCTGGAGATGGCACTAGCGGGGACCGGGGAAGCCAGTGCGCTTGTGCTTGTTTCGGGCTATTACTACCCGACAGCCCGAGGCGATGTACTGATGAACTTGCCAGGGGCGATTCCATTGCTTGGAGACGTGCTGTGCCACACCATTGTTCCCCTGATCTGGCGGCTGCTGTTCAAGCGCTCGGTGCAGCTAATGTTCAGGCCGGCACCCGTAGCGCCGACGTTCCTCGACGCGGTCCCGGGGGAGATGATGCTTCGGCCGGGGCAGATCCGCGCTGCCTCAGAAGACTCCACCTTCATGATTCCCGCGGTGGAAAGACTTCACCGGCATTATTCCCGGCTGACGGTGCCCGTGACGCTGATCGCTGGTGCCGGGGACGCAATCGTTGATGTGCACGCGCATAGTGTCAGGCTGCACGGCGAGATCCCGGGTAGCACTTTGATCCTTACCCCGGGCGCCGGACACATGGTTCACTACGGCGCGAACGCGTCCATCGTCAACGCGGTGGGAACCATGACGGACACCGGGCTTTAGTCGAGGAATCAGCCTGTGGCACATAAGGGAAAGCACGAGCACAGTCTCCGAAATTTGGATGTCGTGGAATGCAAATTACGGTCTCGAGGAGAGTCCTTTTAGCTTCCGTGAAGCGCACAGTTCATTACCAGTAGATTGGGGGAGTGCGACCGGCAAAGGCATGTCCGCTGCCCGACAAGATCGGCCCTCCGAGTGTCAGCACAAACGCGCAGGCCAACGGGCGCTCATGGCCGGAAAACGACAATCGCAATCGCGGGGCGATCGGTCGTACCGGATATGAAACTGAGGGGCAGTCCACAAAAGCCCAAAGAAGATAGGCGCAGCGCTTCTTATTGAGCGCTCTGTCCAGTTCGGTCTCCGGGTTACCAGATGCGGATGTTACACGAGGCGGTGGTATGGCCGCGATTCTCTCGACTCGACCTGCCAGCGGCCTGACAGAACGCGACAGGTTCTTGCAAATCGCGATATATCAACGTGTTATCGGGCCGAGATTCGCTCAGAGAGGCGTCGGGAGACTAGGCGCGGAGGCCGGTATTCTCGGCCGTGAGTGGGACGAACGGTCAAGTTTTTGTCCCATATTGCAAAACTAGCGTGATGGCAAGTTGGTAGAGTCGGGAGCCCTATGCAGGCTGGTCCAGCCGGCTGGCCGGGCGCCCCCCGAGTCCGTTTGCGCGTGCCGCCGGACGTATCGAGCCCGTTCCGCCTTGTGGACGGACCATTCATTGCATGCTTAAAGAGAGTACTCACCCAGGATTATCTGGAGTGTGGAGAAATGACGCGCATGCCCCTACGTACCCTCTCCGTCGTGATCGCGGACGATCACCCGGTGATTCAACTCGCGGTCAAGAGCACCTTGAGCGCGATCCCGAATGTCCAGGTTTCCGCAACGTGCTCGTCAGGAAAGGAACTCTTCGCCGCGCTGGAAACGCAACGCCCTGATCTCATCGTTACGGATTTCACGATGGAGCGTTCCCAGGGCAATGATGACGGACTTCGCCTGATTCAGCGGCTCAGGCAGCTTAGCTCCGGAACGCCGATAGTTGTCTTCACGATGCTGACCAATGGCGGCCTGCTCACGCGTATCAAGGAGGCGGGTGTTGCTGCTATCGTTGGGAAGAACGAAGAGCCGGCCGTCCTGAGACAGATTTGCATCGACGCGATGGCCGGCCACGGCCAGCGTCTCTCGCCAGCGATAGCGGCCCGGATGGCAAGCGCCGGTGCGCTGACCAATGGCGGCACAAACCCCCTGTCTCCGAAGGAGATAGAGGTGGTGCGCATGTTCGCGGCCGGCAGCCCCATCACGGAAATCGCCGGGTATCTCCATCGGTCGCCGGCAACCGTCGCCACGCAGAAGCGCTCCGCAATGCGCAAGCTGAATATCACCAGCAATGCAGATCTTGTCACCTACGCGCGCGACAACGGTCTTACGTGATGCAAAGCGAGTTCGAGCCGCCCCCGCCGCCGTCAGCCGACCTCGACGCTGTCGAACGGAACCTGCAGCGGGAACGCCGGGTGTTCTCGATGGTGATCTTCTTGCTGGCGCTGGTCGTCATTGCGATTGCCGCGGCGATCTTGCTTGTCCGGCTGAATGGCTCTCTGCGTGCGCAGGAGCAGGTTGCCCGGCTGTATGAGCAAGGCGTGGTCGATGCTGTCCTGGAACGCCGGAGCACCCTCACTGCGACGAACCTGATACTGGAACTGCGTGCCAATGGCACGTTTCCCGTCTCGCAGGGCCGGCCGGCCGGCAATCTCTGCAGACAGGTTTCGCCTTCCTCTCCGGCGGACGATGTTCTGCAGCAGAGTTGTGACCAGTCGGTCCGCACGCTGACGGCCGCAAGCCAGAAGCCATCGATCGAGATGATCTCGATCGCAAATGGCGCGACGTATCGCTATGAGGTGACGGATCCATCGGGACCGGTCGCGCAATCGGAGCTGTCGTTGATGCCCTCATCGGCGATCATCCGCACGGTCCTCGAAAGCTTCCAAAGCCGCGACCTGGACCTCCTGCAGGCGGCAAGGGAGAAGCGCGTCATCTGGAAGGGAGTCCCGGCCAGGACAGCGGGGGCAGATCCCGAGATGATCGGCGCATCGCTGGTGGCGAAGGGCGATGCGCTTTACGCCATCGTCCTGACGCGAATTCCCCTGGGGAAGCTGCTGCGGCCTGCTGGGCCCCTGTCGATTCCCGAGCCGATTGTCTTCGACAGCCTCGGCACGCCGCTGGTTGCAACGGGCGCTCGCGTCGGCGTGCAACGCCTCGACGTCCGGCTGGAAGAACAGCCGGACGGGTTGTTTCACTGGGTTTCAGACTATGGTTGGGCATTGCGCCGCCCGCCCCTGGTGGCTGACTTCGGGCATCTGATCTTTGCGCTCCCGCTGGGCCAGCAGTTCCAGGATATGACGGATGAGTTGATCGTCATCGGCCTGATCGCCGTCGCACTCATCGCCTTGCTGTTTGCGATGTACCGCTACTGGAACTATCGCTTCCTGACCGGGACCTATGCCGAAGCAGCACGCGCACAGCGACTCCTGCACGAGGCGAAGCTCGCGAGCGATGCGGCCGTCACGGCCAGGGTGGCGTTCTTTGCGTCGATGAGCCATGAGATACGCACGCCGCTCGCCTCGCTCCTGGGCAACATGGAGCTTGTTGCGATGGGGTCGCTGGAACCGGAGCAGCGGGCGAGGATCAGTGCGATGCAGTTGTCGGCCGAGGGACTGCTGCAAATCGTCAATGATGTGCTCGATTTCTCCCGGATCGATGTGGGGGCATTAAGCCTCGTCGAGGAACCTGTATCTGTCACTGAACTGCTCAGCCGAATTGCGATCTCGCACGCGCCGCTAGCGGGGCAGCGCAAGCTGAACTTCTTTGTGGTGCACGGCAAGGATCTTCCCGCACGGCTCGATCTGGACCCGGTACGCCTGACCCAGATCGTCAGCAACCTGCTTGGCAATGCATTCAAGTTCACGCAGGTGGGCAAGATCGTCTTGCGCACGCAGTGGGTGGACGAGAATCTTGAGATCGTCGTCTCCGATACCGGCATCGGCATTCCGCAGGAATACATGGATCGGCTCTTCCAGCCATTCTCACAGGTTGACAACAACCGCTTGGCCCAAGCCAGGGGGACCGGGCTTGGCCTGTCGATCTGCATGCGGCTGGTGGAGCGGATGAAGGGCCGTATCACGCTGGACAGCATACTGGGCGTTGGGACCCGGGTCACGGTCCGTCTGCCGCTCCGGGTGTCTGACACGGCGCCACCGCCGCGCCTGAGTCTGCCGGCGAACCGAACGCTGGTCCTGTCCCGAGAGCCGGAGTGCCTTGAAGGGCTGCTGAACCATTTCGACTGGGGGGCGTGTCAGCCGTCGGCCCGCTCGGACATGGATGAGCCCGTGGACGTGGACCGCTATGACTGCTTGTTGGTGACCGAAGGATTCGATCCCGGGCAAGTCATCACCTGGTGGCCAAAGCCGGCGTCGATCGTATGGCTCAAGCAGTTGGGTTCGCTCGTGGAAATGACGCGGCAAGACGGTGGCTACGAGGTTTCCGCCTACAGTGTGCCCGGCATTCACGCTGCCGTACTGGCAGTCGCGACAAAGGTTCTGGCGCCGAAGCGGCCCGGCGACAGCCTCGTCGTATCCGCCATGCAGGAGCGGGCCCGAGCGCCACTTGCGGGACTCTCTGCGCTGGTTGCCGAAGACAACCTGCTGAACAGAAATCTGCTGCGGGACCAGCTTCGCGAGCTGGGTGCCAGGGTTGTCGAAGCGAGCAACGGCAGCGAGGCCATGGCGGCGCTGTTGAAGCATCGCGTGGATGCGGTCCTGACGGACATAGACATGCCAGTCATGAACGGCTTCGACCTGCTCCGCGAAATGAAGCAAGCCGGAATGGAGATCCCGGTATACGCCGTGAGCGCAAGCGCGCGGCCCCAGGATGTCGCGGAGGGGCAGGCGAGGGGATTCACCGGCTATCTCACCAAGCCGCTGTCTCTCGTCGCCCTCGCGTCAGTCCTCGCTTGCGTCGGCGATCCAGTGGGCTTGATGCACTCGGAAGATGGCGTGCAGTCGGAAATGTTGGCCGACGACGAGCTTCCCGAGCTGCCGGTGCTGCCGGCCGGGTATGTCGAAGCCTTCCTCACGCAGACTGGAGCGGATCTGGATGAGTGCGACGTCATTCGGGCCGGACACGACGTGCACCGACTGGAGCGGCTACTGCATCGCATCTCGGGCACGCTTTCGGTATTCGGCCGCTCGCAACTGGCCGAGCTGTGCGAAGACCTGCGTGACTACGTGGCCAACACGAATCGTTGGGACGATGAGATCGAACTCCAGTCAGGCTACATCGCGCAGCGTCTGCGGAAAATGTGTGAGCTCGTGCCGGCCGATTAGCCTGATTGCGGGCAGCGCTCCGCCGCTTTTTTCTAATTTCTAATTTCTAATTTCTATGATTGTGGTTGCTCTACTGTACAGCGAGCATTGAGGGGACGAGTAGCTGCCCTCGCTCTTAAAGGCAACCGTCCTGGGCACTTCCTCAGGCGAGACCTCGCAGATTGCCCGCCTTCCGGCGGGCATTTTTTCGTTGAAACAGGAGAGTTCATGAGCAACCACGACTTTGCTTTTGCCGCGTGCACGGCATTTGCTCTGATGTCAGGCGCATTACCCGGCACGACCGGAATGGCACGGGCTCAAACCAATTTGCAGAAGCCCATCGTCTATCCGGCCAGAGGCCAATCGGCTCGTCTGCAGACCAGCGACGATGGTGCCTGCTACGGCTGGGCCAGGCAGCAGTCAGGCGTTGATCCGTACGGAATCGCGAGTTCGCCAGTCCCGGTCATCGTGCCGGGCGGTGAGCGGGTGAGGGGAGCAGCCGCTGGCGCGGCTGCCGGTGCCGTGGTGGGTGCGATTAGCGGTGATGCTGGCAAGGGGGCCGCAACAGGCGCGGCCGTCGGCATGGTTGCCGGGGGCGTCGCGCATCGCCAGCAGCGCCGCCAGGCGGCTGCGATCAGCGCGCAGACGCAGGCCAACAACGATTGGGCGTTGGCGTCCTACTGGCAGGCGTGGAAGGCTTGTATGACGGGCCGGGGTTACTCGTTGCAATAGGCGTGGCGGACGGTGGACCGGGCCAATGGCCGCCGGTCCATCCTAGCCCGGGGAGGCAGCGTGAAAACGTCCTAGAGGACGGCACACGCTTCGGCGGTGGTGGCAACAGTCAGGCTCACCTGCGCGCCGTTACGCAACAGGACGCACAGATAGCCGCCCGTGATGTCTCCCGGACGCGGATTCTTAAGCCACAGGCGTGGCGGCATCGCCTTGGAGGCATGCACCTTGCCCTGATCCGAAGTCGTTTTGGATTCTGCGCTGGACACGGCATCGTTCCATGTGACCGCGATCGGCCCGTCGGGCTTCTCGCCAAGGAAGCAGAGCGCTGGGGTTGATTGCGAGTGCTGCGATGCGGGCCCGGTTTCGCAACGACCGGCGCGCACAGCCAGCACGTCATGATCGGTGCGATTGACGGCCACCATCCTGGTCCACGGCCAGGGTTCCTGGAACGGGTGCTGGCTATCGGCACTTGGGATCGCGCATCCGGACAGGGCGCTTGCGGCTGTGACGGCAATGACGCCGGCAGATATCAAGGAAACAGCATTCATTCTGGTAATTGGTTCAGGCGGGCCTGGGCTTCACCCGAGGGGCGTTTGACAGCGGACAGGGTAAGCGCGGCCTCGCCGCGCGGGCTATCAAAGGAATTCGAAAAGCCAGGTGACATGGGGGCAGGGTCAATCCCGTACGTGCTTACTTTCTAATTTCTTTGATAGCGGCGATTGATGCGCTGCCATAAGGTGTGCGCTCGATCGAGACGTGGCCGGAAGTGCCGGTGAGCGTTGACGGTAGCGGACTTACCTTTTGAGGAAACAGCAGACATGATCAAGAACCGCCGATCGGCCGTGCCGGCAATAGGCTTTGCACTGCTGATCATGGGCGCCGGGCAGTCGCACGCGCAGATCTCCCCCAACCCCGGACAGCAAGGGTCAGCCGAGCAGTCGGATCTGTGCGCGGGAGTCGGACTCGCTAAGGCCGCCATGTGCCGTGCTTCGGGAGAATCAACCAGAAGCAAGTACAACCTCCTGTACGCGGACGATGCACCGGCAACCGATAACAATCTGTCGACCGGAGAAGACGCGCGATCCGGCCGGAGGGCAGGGCGCACCCCCACGGACGCTCCCCGCAGTAGCCTCCCTAGTGGGGCACCTGCCTCCTAAACCTGCCCGCGCACTATGAAACTGAGCCCTCGTGCTCCATCCCCGAACGACTCCATGAAACTGCGACCCAATCTGCTGGCGGGCATCGTCCTGCTGGCGCTGACTGAACCCGCTTTTGCATCCGCGCTCAGCGGAAACGCGCTTGAGAACGCGGCCAATGCCATCTCCTGGGTGGTATTGATCTTTGTGCCAGTAGCAGGGGTCTACCTGTTCTGGATACTCCATATCTGGCCGGAGAAGGTCGCGCATCGGAAGCGCCATCCGCAGATGGAGGCGATCCACGCGCTGTGCCTGCTCTCGCTCTTCTTTGGTGGGCTGCTGTGGCCGCTGGCCTGGCTCTGGGCGCATACCAAGCCCGTGTTCTACCGTGCGGCCTATGGCACTGACAAGGCGCCAGAGGGCGACGAGGCTCCATCGCATGGCGCCGAGGTATCGACCTCCAGGACAAGCGATGGTGTCTCATACGGAATGCAGAGCGCCGTGACCCTCGGGTCGTCGACGATGGAACCTGTCGCCGGCGCCATGCGCGGCGGAAAGGAGCTGATCTGAATGGATGCTCTGTTGCTTGCGGTCTACGGAATGGCCGTTTGGCTGATCTTTTTCAGGTTCAAATGGCTGCCGTGGAACACCACCTCGATGGTCATCGTGGTCACGATCCCGGTAATCGCGATGACGCTGCTGATCCTGACGCTCAACGTGGTGGCGCCTTCCTCCCATGACATTCGGGTCGTGGGCAAAGTCCTTCAGGTAGTGCCGCAGGTCCGCGGCCGCATCATCGAACTTGCTGCCGAGGGTAACCGGAGCTACAAGAAGGGCGATGTCCTGCTGCGCATCGATCCGACACCGTATCAGGCCTCGGTCAGGCAACTCCAGGGCAGGTTGATGGCGGACGACGCGGCGCTTGCCGAGGCCCAGGCGTCGGCGCGCCAACTCAGCGAGTCCGTGCGTGGCGCGGCCGGCAGGGTGAGTACGGTGGAGGCCAGGCTGACGCTGGCCCGTCAGCGGCTCAAGGAACATGACGCGTTGCTTGCGGCCGGGGCAGGCTCGAAATTCGACAGAGACGATGCACTGGCCCGCCAGCGCGAGCTGGAAGGCGAACTGGTCAGCGCGCAGGCCGCCGAGGATGAAGCCAGACAGAAGCTGTCAGCCAAGAGTCAGGGCGAGTTTGCGGCCATCGCGACTGCGCGCGCCAAGCGTGCGGAGACCGAAGTCATGCTTGAGAACGCCAGGTGGGAGCTTGACCAGACTGTGTACCGGGCACCGTCCGATGGCAAGGTCGTGAATCTGCAGGTGCGCGTGGGCACCATGCTTGTCCCATTCCCCTTCTCGCCGGCATTCAGCTTTGTGGAGGATCAGCAGGAAGTACTCGCCTTCTACAGGCAGAACGAACTCTACAACGTCAGGGAGGGAGATCTTGCTGAGATCTATCTGCCGACGCGTCCGGGAGAGATCATCAAGGCGAAGGTGGACTCGGTCGTCTGGGCGCAATCGCAAGGGCAATTTGCACAGGGCGGCATGATCCCGAATACCGGAGCCACGGACATCGTGCCGAATCGATTCGCGGTCAAGCTGGACCTGCGTGACGAGTCGAGGAATCTGATGCTTCCTGTCGGCGCAATCGGGGCGGGCGCGATCTATACAGAGCATATGAAGATGTTTCACATCATTCGCATGGTCTTCCTTCGCGTCAGTTCCAAGCTGAACTACCTGGTATTCAAGCTTCACTAAAGGGATGTCCGTGTCGTCGTCATACGTCAACAAGATTATTCCGGCATTGCTGGCGGTTCCGGTCGCCATGCTCTGCGGCTGCGCCCTGCAGACGCCGCCCCAAGGTGCCGACCTTCGTCACCAGGCCGTCCCGGCGCTCGAAGGTAAGCGCGCCTGGGCAAACGACGCTGCAGCGGGCAATCCCGCTGACGGCTGGCTTGCAACCTTCGACGATGCTGAGCTCCAGCGGCTGGTGCGGGAAGCCATCGCGCACAACGGCGACCTCCGGCTCGCCGCGGTGCGCGTCCAGCAGGCGCAGGCGCTCGTCACCATCCAGAGCAGCGGCCTGCTCCCGAGCGCAGGCGTGAAGGGTAGGGCGGGCAACTCCGAGACCCAGGTCCTCTCCATCGGCGCGAGCTGGGAGATCGATCTCTGGGGGCGTATCCGTGCGCAGTCGCGGGCGGCAAAATCCCATTACGCTGCCACCAGGGACGACTATCTCTGGGCCCAGCGCGTCGTGGCCGCGGCCACGGCCAAGGCATGGTTCATGCTGATCCAGAACGCGCAGCTCGAAGACCGGCTGCGACAGGCCGTCGACGTCCAGGATCAACTGGTGCAGATCGCCGGCCAGCGTGTTGCCATCGGCATCGCGCCGGACAGCGAGCTAGTGCAAGCGCAGAATGCGCGCCGGTCGCAGCTTGACGCACTCAAATCGGCTGAGCTGGCCAGAAGCCAGGCTGCCCAGGCCCTGGAACTGCTGCTGGGCCGCTACCCCGCCGGGGAAATTGGCAAGATGCTGCCAGGGCTGGATCTGCCGGCCATGCCGGCGGCGCCGCCGGCAGGTTTGCCGGCAGATCTGGTCGATCGCCGCCCCGATCTCACGGCGGCCGGCCACCAGGTTGCCGCGGCCTTCGACATGAGGCAGTCGGCCGAAGCAGCGCGCTTGCCGCGCATTTCCATCAGCGCGGCCATTACCGGCATCCGCAGCGACGTGTTCGTGCTCAATCAGGCCGGTAGCCCGATCAAGGGGCTGAATGGCTCGATCTTCGCGCCGATCTTTACTGGCGGAGAGCTTAAGGCCCGCGCGGACTACTACACGGCCGAGCAGAAGGCCGCCCTGATCGCCTATGGCAACAGCGCCCTGCAGGCACTGAGCGAGGTGGAGGCGGGGTTGCAGGCCGATTCGAACTATGCCGAGCGGACGACGCAACTGCAGGACAGGGTCCGCGAAAGCCGGGTGCTGGTCCAGCGTGAAGAAGCACGTGCCAGGATTGGGGCCTCCGACACCCGCAGCGTGCTGAAGGACCGGCAGTCACTCCTGGCTGCCGAGATGGACCTCATCAACGTGCGGGGCGGCCATCTCAACCGGCGTATTGCGCTGTTGCTGGCGCTAGGGGGAGACTGGAACTGGAGGGGCGATGCCGCCGAAGCTTCCGGGGCTGTGCCTGAGGCGCAATGATAAAAGATGAGGACGTGCTGGAAGGTCGCGCTTTCAGCCATCTCATTAGTATTTGATCCTGCCAACGAGTGGCGGCACAGGAAAAACAGCATATTGCCAACCTGGGGGAAGAACGAGGGTCGCAGATCGACCCATCGCGGTCTTTCAAACTCACGAGAGATGATCGGCAGCTTCCGGGCCGAAATGAGACATCCGACTTGTCAAGATCTTCATTGAGTTCAGCACGGAGCGGGCTGGACTCGGTTTCTCCAGGCGCTCCTGGAACGTGGCAGGTTTTGGCTCGTGGCCTGGAAAGAAGTCACCGATCCCGTAGCATCGGGTTCAGCTTGATTTGCCGCTTGCGTGATGTCCCGCAGAACGCTTTACGGCGTGAGGCCGGGCTCCTCCTGCGACCAGCAGAGACGCTCGTTGTGCGCAGGCGTCAGGTGACTCGTGCCGCCAGTGACATCAACGCTTTCGCGACCTCAGGACGGCATTCGCTCACAAGCTTCGCTGCGCGGACGAGCATTTGCTTTCGATCTGTCCCTCGCTTGCGAACTGAAGACGAACCGGCCGAGCAAGACGCCGAATGAAACCGGCATCTGCGTGGACCGAGCCGCAGACCTTAACCCCGAAAGAAGTTCGACTGGAGCTGCCGGCCGGCCATCCTTCGCCCGGCAGCTCCTTATTCAGCGAGGCATAGCTGGTCGAGACGGTGCGGACCTATCTGAGACGTCCAACTGCTGCGAGACAAACGACTCCTTTGGCCGATGAACGGTGAATGAGTCTCTGCTGACTGAACCGGTGCACTGCAGCGCCCGCGCAAGGTTCACGGGCAAGCGCAGGTCTATCACGAGCGCGGTTGCGCTTGCAGCATCCCCTCCAGCCCCGATGCGATGAACTCAAGCGAGGAGGTTGAGAATCCTTCTCTGATCTGATTGCTCACTCCATTCGTCTCGGGCGTCAATCGCGCATAGATCCCCAACAAGTTGATGATCGAGATGCTGGCGATGTACCACTGTTGAATCACGACTGTCGGCGAGACGTGTGGATAGGCGCGTTGCAATGCCTGGTTGAACTTCAACGTGAGAGGGCCGAAGAGTTCTGTCAGCAACGGGTCACCCGCGAGTCCCAGGCGGCTGAGAATCTGCTCCCAATATCCGCCGGCTACCGGCGCACGCTCAACGAGTTCAGCGTGCGGGTCAAAGGCGGCTCTCACGATCTCGCGCACAGTGGGCGCGCTGTCCTGCGAAAGAAGCGCGTCTATCCGTGATTCGGAAGTTGCGACGAGTGCCTCGCCGCGACGCAGCAACACCGAGCGGAGCAATTGCGCTTTGCTGCCGAAGTGGTAGTGGATCGATGCAGCACCGTAGCCGGCAGCTTCATTGACTGAGCGAATCGACGTGCTTGCGATGCCATTGAGCGCGAAAAGTCGCTCGGCTGTGTCCAAAAGTGCCGTTCTAGTTGCGTCACCTTCCGACGTTCCTTCCTCTCTCTCAAATTTGGGTCTTCTTCCCATGACTTTTTGACACCTTCGTTTGGGTGGGCTCCCCAATTCTAAGTGATTTCCCGTAGCCCGCTTCAAATATCTGCTTCTATCACTTGATTGGATCAAGTGATCCAATTAAAGTACATCCCAGCGCGGCACTGCTCGCCGGCCCCGATGGTTCGAGGCCCGGTGCACAGAAGAACCGCAAGGTTTCCCACTAACCGAGAGGGAAGGGATGAAGCGAGACATAGCAATGAATGAGGCGACGCTCACAGAGTCGCTTGCGCCCGAACAATTGGCGTCGATGTACACCCGCATGGCCATGGCGCGTCACATCGACACGATCATGGGGCGTCACACCAAAGAGAACCGTATCGACGGTTGGTGGCATCCAGGCGAAGGCCAGGAGGCAGCGGCCATTGGCGCTACGGCGGCTCTGCGCAAGGACGACTACGTTTTCTACCAAGGTCGCGGAAGCGCCTGGGCCATCGGAAAAGGTATGGCGCCGGACGCGATTCTGGGCGACTTGCTCGGTCGGGTGACCGGTTCGACCGGCGGGAAGGGAGCGGGCGTCCCTCACTGGTGTGATCCCGAGCTCGGGGTCATGGGCGAAGGCGCGACGCTGGGCAGCGTTTATCCCCTGGCGGCGGGCGCAGCCCTGGCAGCCCAACTGCGCGGCACCGGCCAAGTTGCCGTAGCCAACTTTGGCGATGGCACGGCGGCCCGAGGCACCTTCCACGAGACCATGGTTCAGGCGGCCACTTGGAAACTGCCACTGATCTACTTCTGCGAGAACAACGGGCTGATCGTCTCGATGCGTCTTTCCGAGGTGAGCCCGACGGACGACATCGCTGACTACGCGGCGGGCTATGGCATTCCCGGCGTCGTTGTCGACGGCCAAGACGCCGTGGCCGTCCACCATGCGATGGCCGAAGCCGTCCAACGGGCGCGCGCAGGGAAAGGGCCGACTTTGATCGAAGCCAAGGTTGTACGCCGGCGCGGCCATTGGGAGGGCGATCCCCAGCAGTATCGAAAAGACACCGATCCAGATGCCCTGAACTACCGGGATCCACTGGACGTTCTCGGTGCTCGCTTTGACGCAGACACCGCGAAAGCGCTGCGCGCGAGCGCCGAGCAAGAGGTTCAACGCGCCTATGAGGAGGCCAAGGCGGCTCCGGAGGCGGACCTCTCGATCATCTGGAAGGACGTCTACGCATGAACACCACCAACGAAACGACCAATCTCACCTACAGCGCAGCCATCGGCCACGCCATCGCCGAGGAAATGCGTAGGGATCCCGAAGTCTTCATGATGGGACAGATGGCCGCAGGGGGCGGTCAGTTCGCCGCGGAGCGTGGCCTGTCCGACGAGTTCGGGACCGAGAGGGTTCGAAACACCACGATCAACGAGGCCTTCATGGCCGGCTGCACCGTCGGCGCGGCGGTTGCCGGCATGAAGCCAATCGTAAACATGGGCTTCGGCGACTTTGGCTTGATCGCCGGCGATGAGATTTATCAGAAGCTCGCGAAATGGCGCTACATGCATGGTGGCAAGTTCACGCTGTCCGCTGTCGTCATCCTGCCTTACGGTTCCATGGGCGGCGCCGGTCCGGAGCATTCGAGCAGCCTCGAAGCCTTCGGCATGCATAGCCCCGGCCTGAAAGTCGTCATCCCCTCTACGCCGGCAGACGCCAAGGGCCTGATGAAGATGGCCATCCGTGATCCGAATCCGGTGTTGTTCCACAGCGTGAATACGTTGTCGTTCTTGCGAGGCCCCGTCTCTAGCGATCCCGATCTGCTAGTGCCGTTTGGCAAGGCTGCGATCCGTCGCGCCGGTACGTCGATCTCCGTCATTACGTATGGATCGATGGTGCCGCTGTGCTTGGACGCTGCTACGCGCTTGGCCGCGGACGGCATTGAGCTGGAAGTGATCGACCTGCGAACGCTGGTTCCCCTCGATTGGGAAACGGTGCTGGAGTCGGTTACCCGCACTCACCGCGCGATGGTCGTGCACGAAGCCGTGCGCACTGCCGGCGCGGGTGCCGAGATTGCCGCGCGTATTCAGGAGGAGGCTTTCTTCGACCTGGAATGCCCTGTCGCACGAGTCGCTGGCAAAGACACCATTCGCCCGCAGACGGCTCGCTTGGAGGCCTATTGCATACCGTCCGTCGACGAGATCGAGCAGGCCGCTCGGCAGTTGATGTCGATCTAATCCGAACGAGAGCGAGTGGAGCTGTGAAAGAAAACGCGACAGTGAAGCTGACCGAGGTACGTATCCCCTTCATGGGCTCGGTCGAAAACGCCACCATTCTGCGCTGGGTGCCGAAGGAAGGTGATGTAGTCACGCAGGATGGAGTTCTGTGCGAGATCGAGACTGACAAGACGGTCATGGAGATCCAGGCGCCAGCCTCGGGTGTGCTGGCCAAGCGCTTGGTCGGCGAAGGCACGGACCTTAAAGTGGGGGCCCTGATCGGCTATCTGGCAGACGAAGGGGCGAGCCCCGCAGAAGTTGCTGCACTGCTGGCGGGCGAGAGCACCTCCACGGCCGCGGAAGTCGCGGCGGACCTCCCTGATGAACCTGCTAATCAGGCGGTAAAGCGACTTGGTGCCGCGCCTCGTTCGAACGCAGACGCTACGCTGCGCGTGTCGCCCTATGCTCGGCGCTTGGCTAAAGAGCATGATATTGAGCTAGAGGATGTGCAGCGGGTCACGAATGGACGGCGTATCTACGGCGCCGACGTACTGCGCTCGGTTTCATTGCGCGCTGCTGATAGCCAGCAGGTGAATGGAGTTCCCCACGACGAACCGGAGAAGCGCAGTGTCCCAGCCCGCTCCCAAGCCAGTGGCGACTGGCGCGGCTACGAGGGCGTTCCGTTCGAGTTGAGAGAATTTTCGGCCAGGCGTCGCACCATCGCGCGGCGCCTCTCCGAGACCGCGTCCGAGGCGCCTCAATTGACGGCCGACGTCCAGGTCGATCTGACGCGAGTGCTTGATTCGCGCAAGGCGTTCAATGCTCTGCGTGCAGAGCGCGCAGAGGCACCGGTATCGCTGCTTGCCTTTCTGATCAAGGCGGCCTGCGCCACTCTCAAGAAGTACCCGGAACTGAATGCAAGCTATACAGAGGCCGGCCTGAAGATCTGGAAGGCCATTCACATCGGGATCGCAGTCGACACTCCGGAAGGCCTGGTCGTACCGGTCATCCGCGATGCGGACAGGCAGACCATTTCGGAGATCGATGCTGCCGTGAAGACTCTGGCTGCCAAGGCTCGCGACGGCAAGCTCACGCCCGCCGACCTCGAGGGTGGCACATTCACCATCTCGAACCCTGGATCGGTCGGCCCGGTACTGCGCGCGGAGGCGATCCTGAATGCGCCGCAGGTTGCCCTGCTGGGCTTCCCGGCGATGTTGCACACGCCCGTTGCCGTTCCTGGTGCTCTGGGCGAATACGAGGTCACCGTACGTCCCGTGCTGCGCCCGTCCCTGACATTTGATCACCGGCCACTCGATGGCGGCACGATCGTGCGCTATCTGACCGAGTTCAAGAATCGCGTCGAAACCATGGTCTTCGACTAAACAACGCGCAGTACGAGCATTCCCTGTCGAACCACAGAGACCAGAACGATGAACTACGACGTGATCGTCATCGGAGGCGGGCCAGGCGGCTACGTCGCCGCAATCCGGGCTGCGCAGCTCGGCATGAGGACTGCCCTGGTAGAGCGCGCCGAGCTTGGCGGCATCTGCCTGAACTGGGGGTGTATCCCGACCAAAGCGCTGCTCAAGAGTGCTCAGGTATTCGACTACCTGAAGAATGCCGCGCTTTATGGGGTGCAGATCATGGAAGAGCCGGTCGCAAGCCTTCCCGAGATGGTGAAGCGAAGCCGGGACGTCGCAGGCAAGATGATGAATGGCGTCAAGTACCTGATGAAGAAGAACAAGGTGGACGTCATTCAGGGGCATGGGCGAATCAAGCCCGGCCAGAAGGTAGTCGTGACTGATGATGGCGGTGCTGAGAAGGAATATGGGGCCGGCCACATCATCCTGGCTACCGGGGCTCGCTCGCGAGAACTACCGACGTTGAAGCAAGACGGCAAGCGGATCATCGGGTATCGCGAGGCCATGACGCTGTCCAGTCTTCCCAAGCGAATGGTAATCGTCGGCTCGGGTGCGATCGGTGTCGAGTTCGCTTACCTCTATGCCACCCTCGGGACGGAGGTCACTCTTGTGGAGACGCTGCCGCAGATCGTTCCACTTGAAGACGAGGAAGTGTCGCAGCAGCTCGCCCAATCGCTGGCCAAGTCAGGCGTAACGATCAAGACATCCACTGCCGTCGAAGCGGTGCACGCACGCCCAGAGGGCTGCATTGTGTCCTTGCGTTCGCCCGAAGGCGCAAAGACCGTTGAGTGTGACGTCGTGCTGTCGTCGGTGGGCATTGCAGCCAATATCGAGAACCTTGGCCTGGATGAGGTTGGTGTCCGTGTCGAGCAAGGCCGCATTGTTGTCAACGAAGCGTATGAAACCAATGTCGAGGGGTACTACGCCATTGGCGATTGCATTCCCACCGCAGCGCTCGCCCATGTCGCCAGCGCGGAAGCCATCCGCTGCGTCGAGGGGATTGCCGGATTAAAGCCGGATTCGATCGACTATGGGAATGTCCCCGGCTGTACCTACACCCAGCCAGAGGTTGCTTCGGTCGGATACACGGAAAAGGCGGCGAGAGCGGCAGGCCTGGACATCAAGGTCGGAAAGTTTCCCTTTTCTGCCTCGGGTAAGGCGAAAGCATCTGGGCACAGCGATGGCTTCGTGAAGATCATCCTTGACAGCAAGCACGACACCATCCTCGGCGCGCATATGGTTGGCGCCAATGTCACTGAGATGATCGCTGAAGTCGTGGCGGCTCGAAAGTTGGAGACGACGGCCGAAGAGATCCTTGCCAGTGTGCATCCGCATCCGACCATGAGCGAAGCGGTCATGGAGGCAGTGGCAGCGGCATGCGGGGAAGCAATCCACCTCTGATACGAACGTTGACATCCGCCGCAAGCAACCGCTTCGCGGACGTCCCGCAAACCACAGACGATTGACCGCTATCAGTCCTCGTAGAAGGACTTGGCTGGAGGAGCAAACATGGCCCCAAACCAAATGGCCAGCAATGCAATTGAGACGGCTCCCAGGAGGCGCATCGGCGCACCTTTGGTCGGGCTCTCGATTTGCGCGGTGGTAGCCGCCGCAGCGGTGATCGCCTTCTCGCACCGACCGGAACCCAGCTTTCCAAAGACCGAGATCAGCGTTCAGCGGATGGTCGTCAATGGTGTCGCACGGCCAGGTGGCAGTCTCGTCGCCGTCGGTGAACTGGGGCATATTTTGACCAGCGAAGACGGCGGCCGGACTTGGCACGCGGCACGCATTAGCCCACAGCGAGGCGCAACTCTTACCCAAGTCTCGTTTGCAAATGGAACAGTGGGCTACGCAGTTGGCCATGATCTCTGGGCACTGAAGACCAACGATGGCGGTTTGAGTTGGACCGAGGTGCACTACGATCCAAAAAGTTCCGAGTCGTTTCTCGGCGTCTGGGCAAAGTCTGCCTCCACCGTGTATGCCGTCGGGGCATTTGGAACTCTGCGCATGTCGTCGGACGGTGGTCGGACGTGGAGCAAGCCCGACACTGACCTAGGCGACAGCCACATCTACGCCATTTCTGGTGGTGACGACTCGCGGATGATTCTGGTGGGGGAGCAGGGGATGGCCGCTCGCTCTGATGATGCCGGCAAGACCTGGAACATCCTCCCAAAGTTCTACAAGGGCTCGCTCTTTGGCCTGATTCGGATGTCTTCCGACGAGTGGATTGCCTATGGGATGCGTGGAAGCGTCTATGTCACCCGTGATGGCGGACAAACCTGGGAAGCAAGGACTACGGGTACTGAATCGTCGCTGTTCGGAGGCAGCCTGCTGAAGGACGGACGCATCGTGCTTGTGGGGCAGGGCGGCACAGTCCTGACCTCAAGCGATCGAGGCGAAACCTTCGTTCGGAGCCAACCCGCAGGAGGTCGCAGTCTCGCTGGTGTGGCCGCTGGCGCCGATGGCGCCCTAATTTTCAGCGGCGAGGCCGGGGTCACAGTTCCAACGCAGATTGGCTCTGACCAGTCCCGCTAACGTTTCCGGAAGCTTCACCATGCAATCGCAAAAATCCCGCCTGGTCGACTGGTGTGCGGACACACTCATCGCAAAGCGCCGCTGGCTGATCCTGCTCTTTGTTGCCATGACCGTGGCGTTTGCTGGCTCGGCGACGCGCACCCGGTTGGATCCCGGCTTCTTCAAGATGATCCCGTTGAAGCATGAGTACATGCAGACGTTCTCAGAGTACCTGAACGTCTTCCCGGGGGCCAATCGCATCCTTGTGAACCTACGTTGGAAAGGGGAAGGGGACATCTACAACAAGGCGTTCCTTGACGCACTGCGAGAAGCGACCGACGAGGTGATGTTCATTCCGGGAATCGATCGCACCCGTGTCTCGTCGCTCTTCACCCCAGATGTTCGCTTCATCGAAGTCACTGAAAAAGGCTTCTACGGAGATGTAGTCGTTCCGCCTCGCTTTAGCGGTGAGACGGAAGAACTTGCCACCGTTCGCAGAAATGTTGCTAAGTCCGGGGTGATTGGCCTCCTTGTGCAGAGCAATCTGAAGGGAGCAATGGTGCGTGCTGACCTTCAGGAGATCAATCCGCAGACTGGCCAGAAAGTCGACTATGTCGAGGTTGCACGTAAGCTCGATGAAGTCAGGAAGAAATTCTCAGGTCAGAATGTCGAAGTCAACATCATCGGCTTTCCAGTGCTGATCGGTGACGTCGTCAAAGGGTTGAGCAGCGTCTTCCTGTTCTTTGCCATCGCTTTCGCCGTTACCGCGACACTGCTGTACTTCTACACGAAATCGAGGAAGCTCACCGTACTCGCTTTGACGGTGGCGCTGCTCCCCGTGGTCTGGCTGCTGGGTATTCTGCCGATCATCGGCTTTGGTATCGATCCGCTGTCGATCCTCGTACCCTTCCTAATCTTCTCCATCGGCGTGTCCCACGCGGTGCAGATGACCAATGCCTGGAAGCAAGAAGTCATTCGGGGCTCAAATCCGGCTGACGCGGCGCACAGCGCTTTCCGAAAGCTCTTCGTTCCAGGTGCAGTGGCTCTGCTGACGAATGCGTTGGGCTTCGCGGTCATCATGCGAATCGAGATCGAAAGTGTTCGCGAATTGGGGATCACGGCATGCATCGGGGTTCTGCTGATGATCGTCACCAACAAGATGATGCTTCCGGCCCTCCTGTCACATATTCGCCTGGAGCCCAGTGCCATGGTGCGTAAGGAGGGCGGCCACGATCGTGCTAACCGGTTGTGGTGGACGCTTTCTGGTGGCGCCGCGCGCGGGCCTGCCCTACTAGTTCTGCTTGCTTGCTTGGTGCTGCTCGTCGTGGGAACTGCCGGTTCTCGGTTCATGACAATCGGGGACATCGGAGATGGTGCGCCCGAGTTGCGTGCGAGCTCTCAATACAACAGAGACAACGCAAGCATTGTGAGCAACTACTTCATCGGCGTAGACGTCATGACGGTCGTGGTTGAGGCAAAAGGCTTCAGCGATGACGCATGTCTGCACTATTCGGTGATGAATGCCGTGGATCGCTTTGAACTCTTCATGCGTGGAGTACACGGGGTTCAATCGGTGGTGAGTGTTCCCGACATGGCGAAGGTGGGTATTGCAGCAAACAACGAGGGGAATCCGAGGTGGCAGGCGCTGCCACGCAGCAGCCAGGCGCTTCAGCAAGGCGCCGCCGCGTACAACCCTGATCTGGGAATGAACACCAATGGCTGTACGGCCATGCAAGTGCTCATCTACACAAAGGACCATCAGGGAGCAACGCTGGCGCATATCGTCAAAGAGATCAAGCGCTTCAAACAGGAAAACGTAATTCCTGGTGCGGAGTTCCACATCGAGAAGTCGTTCAGGCTGGCGGGCGGAAATGCCGGAATCATGGCTGCGACTAACGAGGCGGTGGAGCGTGCTGAAGTCGCCATGCTGTTGTCGATCTTCGGTGCAATTGCTCTTCTTTGCCTCATTACCTTCCGCTCATTCGCGGCGGTGCTCTGCATTATCGTGCCGCTGGCAATCGTATCGATTCTCTGCAATGCGTTGATGGCAGCGTTGGATATTGGGCTGAAGGTCGCGACACTGCCGGTGATTGCGCTAGGTGTTGGTGTCGGGGTGGACTACGGCATCTATTTGTATGAACAGGTTAAGCACGAGATGGAGGTTGGCCGTACCGACTTTAGGTCTGCATTCTATGAAGCAATTTGCCAGCGAGGAACTGCAGCCGTCTTCACTGCGGTAACGATGTCAATTGGCGTGGGGACGTGGGCGCTATCGCCGCTGAAATTCCAGGCAGATATGGGAATTCTCTTGGCCTTCATGTTCCTCGTGAACGTCCTTGGCGCCATCCTCTTGCTACCTGCGCTTGCCGCTTGGTTGTTGCCAGCCGATCGGCGGTAAGGCGGTGATAGTCCGACAAGAGAAGTTGAGGGAATCAGTAAAAGACCGTGAGTCTGTAGCGTCGGTACAAACACAAAACTAGGAGGAGACAAGTGACTAGACAGAGGACATTCCGTAAGACGGGACCGTCTGGAAATCGTTGGCGATATAGGGTCGTAGCTTGTTCGTTGGCAACTGCTTCAGCTTCAGCCTACGCAGGGTCGGCTGCGCTTGGGAACGACGTCGTGGTCGATTATGTCTTGACGGCAAACTATGCATTAGGGATTCGCACTGAAAAGCAGTCCCAGGCGTTACTGGATCAAATCAATGCGGACGACTCTGATCGTAGCTTCAAGCGAGGAAGCCTGGTTAACAACCGTCTCAGCCTGACCGGTCAAGCCGACTTCAAATGGAAGGATTACGGGTTCTTCATCGGCGGGAGTGCGTTCTATGACGACGTATATCGCGGCCGAAACGACAACACTTCACAGTCGACTCTGAACCGGAGCGGGGACAGCAACTCGTTTAGCTCCGCCACTCGCTACTACGATGGTCGACGCGCGCGATTGCTGGATTCGTTTGCCTATGGGAACTGGCAGCTTGGTGACGAACAGAAGCTAAGCATGAAACTTGGTAACCATCTGGTGGCTTGGGGCGAGAACATCTTCTTCCCAGGTATCTCGGGCGGACAGAGCCGTTCAGACGCCACAAAGGCAAACATCGCCGGCGTGGAGACTAAGGACATCCTTTTGCCTACGACCCAAGTCTCGGGGCAATACACCATGACAAAGGATGTCAGTATGATGGGTTACTACCAGTTCCGCTTTCAGCCAACTGAACTCCAGCCGACTGGCGACTATCTGTTCCCAACAGACGTGATTGGTCCCGGTGCCGAGAAGCTGTTTCTCGCACCAGGCTTTGCGATCAATCGAACGCCGGACGTGAACGCAAGGAATGGGGGGCAGTGGGGCATCGGCTCGCGGTTCCGCCTACACCCATCGTTTGAGATGGGGGCCTATTTCATCAACTACCACGCCAAGACTCCAATGCTGGAGTTTGATAGCAGTGGTGCGGCTCCCTCCTACCATGTTCGGTATGTAGAAAATATCAAGGCTACGGCACTTAGCTTTTCGACTCGGCTTGGGGACGCCAGCGTTGGTGGTGAAGTCTCCTACCACGATGGACTCCCGGTCCAGGTGAACACTGCGGGCTTCCCCGCGTTGGTTCGCGGGAAGGCCATGCAGGCCCAAGTGAACGTCTTTGGATCGTATGGGCCGAATTTCATCTCGGATCAAACCTTCCTACTTGCCGAGGTTATCGGTCAGCGACTTCTAAGCGTCGACAGCAACCCCTATGGTGCTGGCGCGCAGAATAACGACCTGACATCTGCGACCCGAACCGCCTGGGGGTATCAGGTGGCGTACATCCCGAGTTGGAAAAACGTATTCACCGGCTGGGACCTTGCCATTCCCATTGCGTGGAACCACACCGTGAATGGCATTGGTGTGATCTTTCAGTCCGGCATGGTGAACGGCGGCGACATGCGCGCCAGTATTGGGGCCACCTTTACTTATCTCAGCAACCTAGAGATCGCGTTGAAATACAACGCGTTCCTTGGTAAGTCCGCACTCGATAGCTTCGGACGCGAAAAGCGACCGCTCGCAGACCGAGACTTTGTCACGCTTAACGTGAAGTACAGCTTCTGATTACGCATTGGAGGAGCAAATCATGCATGCATTTAGTCGTCGCACAGTATCAATTGCACTGGCATCGGGGATGGTACTCGCCTTCGCCTCGCACAGTGCCTTCGCAAAGGTCGGTGCCGACGAGGCAGCGAAGCTTGGGCAGGATCTGACGTGCTTTGGTGCCGAAAAGGCCGCGAATAAGGATGGCATGATCCCGGCCTATACCGGGAAGCAACACGGTGCACCGCAGAACGTGAAGTATGCGGGCCCGGGCAATTTCTGGCCCGATCCGTATGCCGATGAGAAGCCGCTGTTCGTTATCACGGCGCAGAACATGGAGCAGTACGCCGAACGGCTGAGCGAAGGCCAGAAGGCCCTGTTCAAGAAGTACCCCGAAACATTCCGCATGCCGGTATACCAGAGCCATCGGGACTGGGCATTCCCTCAGTGGGCATGCGACGTTTCCAAGAAGAACGCCTTGGAAGCCGAGATCGTCGACGGCGGATCGGGCGTACGCGCGACCAGTGGCGTAGCGCCTTTCCCAATCCCGAAGAGCGGATACGAGCTTCAATGGAACATGGTCCTGCCGCTTGCGCCGAGTCGTGAAATCGGCACATTTGACGCGGCGGTAGTGTATCCGAATGGGAACATCGCCTGGGCACGTGAATTCCATAAGGTCGTGCTGTCCAAGGCCGATTCCAAAAAGCACGTTAGCACCGAGAGTGGTGCGAACTCGTTCAGCTATTCTGAAACGCTGATTCCCGAACGGGACAAGGGGACGCTGACCTACGCACGCGTGCCATTCAACTACAAGAAGGACTTCCTGGATGTCTGGCAGTACAGCCCGGGCACCCGCCGCGTACGCCAGTTGCCGAATTTCGGCTTTGATCAGCCCAATGGGCCGGGAGGCTTCCTGACGCTCGATGATGAGCAGATCTTCAATGGATCGAACGAGCGCTACGACTGGAAGATTGTGGGCAAGCGGGAAGTGTTCATCCCCTATAACACATACAAGCTGCATAGCCCTTCCGTGAAATACGACGCGCTCCTGAAGACGAAAGGCCATATCAACCCAGATTTCATGCGCTACGAGCTGCACCGTGTCTGGGTGCTTGAGGCGACTCTCAAGAAGGGCTATCGGCATCTGTATAGCAAGCGCGTGATGTACATCGACGAAGACAACTGGGTGCCGGTGATGGGGGACAACTACGACGGACACGGGCAGCTCTGGCGTACGGCAATGAACAACACCTTCTACATGTACGAGACGCAATCTATTAGCCCGATTACGGCCGTGTACCACGACCTGAACTCCGGCGCGTATGCCGCGTTCCGTCTGATTAACGAACAGAAGGCTCCCATGGTTGTCGATGATGGGTCACTGAAGGAAAGCCAGTTCTCTCCGGACATGCTTCGCGGGGCCGGAAAGTAAGTTTGCGGCTGGTTATTGCGTCAGACGAGCGCCTCGGGAGGATGGCGCTCGTCGCTGGCCGGTTGGCCGCGGCGCGACTTAGATGAACATCAATCAGTTTGATGATGGAAGGTGCCATGAAAGCGGCTGTGTTCTACGGACCTGGTGACATCGAGACACGTACCGATGTCGCCCGTCCCAAAGTCGGCGGGGGAGAGGTCCTGATCAAGGTTGAGGCGTGTGGTATCTGCGGTAGTGATTTGCACATGTATCGCACCAACGCTCACCGGTCGGATCTGGTTAGGTTGAGCGAGTGTGGGCGGGAGATTCCTGGGCACGAATTTGCGGGAACCATCGTCGAGGTAGGAGACGAGGTAAAGAATTTCGCGCCCGGAGATCGCGTCGTGGGCGTCGGCATGGGGGGCATGGCTGAACTCGTCCCCGTTCCGGTCAATCCCTTCCAAATCGCACGGATGCCCGAGGCCGTGTCGTTTGAGGACGCCGCAACGACCGAGCCACTGGCCGACGGGCTGCAGATGGTCCGCCTGGCAGAGCTAAAGCCGGGTGAGAACGTAGTGGTTTTCGGCGTCGGCATTATTGGTCTAGGCGTGATCCAAGTGCTGCGGGCCTTGGACGTCAACGTTGGTCATATTGTGGCTGTCGACGTCTCCCCGCCGCGATTGCAGATGGCGAAGGAGCTCGGCGCCACGCACGTAATCGATGCGAAGACTGAGAGCCCGGTGGAACAGGTGGCGGCGATTTGTGGAACCTTGTCGATGCACGCCGCCCCGTTCGCTGCGCCGAACGTCGGTGTGGTGTTTGATTGTGCGGGCTACCTGAAGCACATGACGGGGCCTGCACCGCTCCAGTCGGCACTGGAGATGGTCGGTCCGCGTGGCGGGCGAATCATTTGCTTCGGAGCCTTTGAGGGAAAGGTGACGCTCGACCTGATGCCTGTTATCCAGAAGCAGATCGTGATTCGCGGGTCGAACGGCTATGCCGCGGAGGAACTGAGTCAGGCCCTTGATCTGATGGCCTCGGGGAGGGTTGATCGTCGCAAGCTGGTTTCACATCGATTCCCGATCTCGGACATCCAGCAGGCCTTCACTGCCCAAGGGAGCGGCCAAGCAATCAAGGTCATCATCAATCCCGGCATCTAACGCAGGTCCAGCCGGTCTAGGAAGGACCGCTGAGATGAATCGATATCAGAAGCAGCAGAACTACGGAGACAGGGTCGACCATGAATCTAGGCGAGGCGAGCGGCGCAGGGGCGTCGATGGCGTTGGGCAGCAAGCCGAGGACGAGCTTCCTCTTACTGCTGGTTTTGGTGTCGAGTAATCCGTGCATGGCCCTGATGTTTACTGCACTGGGGCCGGTGTTGCCGGGCTTGGCGCAACACTTCGCGATAGCCGGAGACGGCGCACTGGCAGCACAACTTATTATGACCATGCCAAGCATCGGCATTGTCGTCGGCGGGCCGGCGACCGGGTGGTTGGTCGAGCGATTGGGGGCGCGCCCTCTTCTGCTCAGTTCGCTGCTGATATACGGGTTGGCGGGGTCCGGCGGGCTCTACATCGATGCGATGCCAGCTCTGCTGGTCACTCGACTGCTGGTCGGTTTGTCCGCTTCCGGGGTCGCGACATCGACGCTTGCCATCATCGCGGAGCGATTCGATCCGGAACTGCGAGCGCGGATTCTTGGCTACCAAAGTGCGGCCGGCTCAGCCGCTGGGCTCGTGTCGCTGCTTGTCGCGGGAAACGTTGGCGAAGCCTACGGGTGGCGTGCGCCATTCTCGCTGTACTTGCTCGGATTCGCCATCCTTCTTGTGGCCACGGTCGTAGTGCCATCTACTCGGGCGCAGGGTTCCACTGAACAGCATTCCCGTAGTGAGTGCCAAAGCGACCGTCACCCTCTGCTCGCGCTGTGGCCCATTTACCTGCTGATTGTGTTGGTCTTCATGACGGTGTTCATGAACGCGGTGCAGTTGTCATTCTTGCTCGCGGACGATGGCATCACGAGCCCTCGTGTTCAGTCTTGGATTATGGCGACCAGTGCGGTGGCCAGCATGGTCGGTGCCGCTTCCTATGGGTGGCTGCGCGTGTGGATCGCGGATCGATGGATATTCTGTATCTGCCTGGCATTGATGGGCGGTGGATACCTTCTCATGGGTTCAAGCCATCAGGTGTTGCTGACGACGGTCGGTTGCGGCATTGCGGCACTCGGTGGGGGAGGCGTTGGCCCGTACCTGGCGACCGTACTGCTGGACCGAGCGGCGCCGTCAGTGCGGGGGCGAGCCGCTGGATTCATGTACACGGCGCTCTATCTTGGGGACTTCCTGAATCCCTTGGTCATCAATCCTGTGCGCGCGCACTTCGGCATTCATCACGCCTTCGCCCTTGTCGGCGCGGTCCTGGCGCTATGCGCCATGGCGGTGGTCCTTCGCAGTGCGATGCGAAGCAGGGCATAAGCGCGGCGCGAGAGCTGTCTGCAACGATCGTAGCGTAGCGCTGGTCATCTGCCGGCAGTGGTACCTCGCGCGCAGGACCAGCGTGGATAGCGGTAAATACTCAAAGACCCATGGATAGGAAGATGGAGCTTTATTCAGAAGATCGCACGGCGAACGCGCCGTGCAGCAAGCTTGAGTTCGACGCAGAGGCGTTGGCGGCGTTCCTAAAGCAAGCGGTTCCGGGCCTGGAAGGGCCGATGTCGCTGGAGCGGATTGGTGGGGGACAGTCCAACCCCACATTTTTTGTTACCTTCGCGAATCGGCGCCTCGTACTGCGCAAGCGACCGGCCAATGCGTTGCCGTCCGCGCATGCCATCGACCGGGAGTTCCGCATCATGAGCGTGCTGCGCTCGACGGATGTACCGGTGCCAAATGTGGTCCTTTATCACGAGGCGAACACCCCAATCGGCACCCCGTTCTACTTGATGGATCGTATCGATGGCCGTGTCTTCGGGGACTGCTCTCTGCCTGGCGTATCGCCGTCCGACAGAACCGAGATGTACTTCTCGATGGCCGAAACCCTCGCAAAGCTGCACCGCGTGGATTGGCAGTCGCTCGGGCTTGCGGATTACGGTCGACCTGGGAGCTACTTCGAGCGGCAGATTGCTCGCTGGTCAAAGCAGTGGGAATTGTCTAAGGCCAGCCATTCCGACGACATTGAGCGCCTTCTGGCATGGCTACCGGCGCAGTCCCCAGCGGAAGGCGCCACCACCCTAAGCCACGGTGACTTTCGCATTGGCAACATGATGTTCCACCCAACCGAGCCGCGCGTCATCGCGGTCTTGGATTGGGAGCTTTCGACGCTAGGCCATCCCCTAGCTGATCTCGCATACAGCGCCTTGGCGTGGCGACTGTCTCCGTCGGAGTACATGGGAATGCGAGGTATGGATTTGCCGGAGCTGGGCATACCACCCGAGCGGGCCTATCTAGATCGCTATATTGCCGCGGGAGGGTTCGCGGAGCCGCTGGGCAAATTCCACTACGTTCTCGCGCTGTTCCGTCTAGCCGTGATCTTCGAAGGGATTGCTGCGCGCGCGCGCGCAGGTATGGCGTCGTCGGAGAATGCCGCAGAGGTCGGAAAGCTCAGCCAGGCATTCGCTCGGCGCGCGGTGGAAATCATTGAGGACTGATTCATTCAGGGAAGAGGGAAGCAGCGATGGAGTTCGAGTACTCAGAGAAGATCGAAGGGCTGCGCACAAGGGTGCGGGACTTCGTGGAACGGTATGTCTTGCCTGTGAATGCTGAGTGGCTTCGAGAGGACGCGGTAGGACGCTTTCCCCTGGAAGTAGTTGACGCATGCAAGGCACTGGCAAAGGAGGAGGGCTTATGGAATCTGTTTCTTCCCGCCCTCAAAGACAATGAATCCGGTACCCGCTTGAGCAATCTCGAGTACGCCCCGTTGGCGGAAATCATGGGGCGCATACCATGGGCCTCGGAAGTTTTCAATTGCAACGCACCGGACACGGGGAACATGGAGCTGCTGCACCGCTTCGCGACGCCAAGGCAGTATGAGCAATGGTTGCATCCGCTACTGGAGGGAGAGATCCGATCCTGCTTCGCAATGACCGAACCGGACGTCGCGTCTTCGGATGCGACGAACATCCAGACGCGAATTCAGCTCGACGGTAATGATGTAGTGGTCAACGGGCGAAAGTGGTTCACGACAGGCGCACTGCACCCAAACTGCAAGTTCGCCATTGTGATGGGGATCTCAGATGAGCGAGATTCAGTGTCACAGCAGAACCGGCATTCAATGGTGATAGTTCCATTGGATACACCCGGCCTGCGCATCGTGCGCAACGTTCCGATCATGCACCACTATGCGCTTGATGGTCATTGCGAGGTCGTGTTTCGGGATGTGCGGGTGCCTAAGGAGAACCTCATTGGAGAGATGGGTGCGGGCTTCGCCCTTGCTCAGGCAAGGCTCGGTCCGGGACGCATCCACCACTGCATGCGAACGATTGGCCAGTGCGAGCTCGCCCTGGAGCTGATGTGCGAGCGCGCAGTTGAGCGGAAGGCCTTCGGGAAGTACATAGCCGACTACGCGAACATCCAGGACTGGATCGCACAATCTCGGATCGAAATTGACCAGGCGCGCTTGTTTGTGCTAAGGGCTGCGGACCTCATTGACCGAAAGGGGAATGAAGCGGCGCGCGTAGAGGTTTCGGCCATAAAGGTGGTTGCAGGTCGGCTCCAGACACAGGTCGTCGACCGCGCAATGCAGGTCTTTGGCGCAATGGGCCTGACGTCCGACACGCCCCTTGCCTTTCTTTGGAGTTGGGGACGAGCGCTTCGCTTCATCGATGGGCCGGACGAGGTCCATCTTCGGGTCGTCGCCAAGCGGGAGATCAGGAAGACGAGGGAGACCCTCGGCGCAGCGGCGCGCTACCTTCAGATACCACAAGGGGTGTGAAAGGTGAGGGAAAGTATGGATGAGCAACAGCGTCCTGTCTTGCTGCGGAGCGCGGACGGTGTGGCTGAAATTGTCCTGAATCGCCCCCGTGCCCTCAATGCCATCAATGTTGAGATGGCGGAGGGACTACTGTCGGGCTGCCGCGAGATCGCAGGAGATCCAGGGGTTCGTGTAGTGGTAATCCGGGGTGAAGGAAAGTCGTTCATGGCCGGTGGCGACCTACTTTCGTTTCACAGCGACATGGAACATGCGGAGCGAACCGCAAGTCGGTTGATTGAACCAATGAATGCTGTGGTCACGTTGCTTCATCGGATGAATCCGCCAGTCATTGCCTGTGTCCATGGCCCCGTGGCAGGCGCCGGCGTCAGCCTGGCCTTGGCGTGCGACTTGACAATCGCAGCGGAAGACGCCTCGTTCAATCTCGCTTACGCGCGCGTCGGCGCCAGCCTGGACGTAGGGTCCTCGTGGACCCTACCGAGAATCGTCGGGGTGCGAAAAGCGTTGGAACTGGCGCTACTCTCGGAGAGCGTCAACGCCGAAGAGGCGTTGCGCATGCATTTGATTAGCCGTGTTGTCCCGGTGGATGAGCTATTCACGCATGCGGCTGCGCTGGCTCGGCAAATCGCAGACGGGCCCACACGCGCGTTCAGTGCGATCAAGCGGCTGCTGCGAGAATCGCTCGAGAGCGAGTTGGAACCTCAGATCGAGAAAGAACGTGTGACTTTTTGCCAGGCTACGCGAACCGCGGATTTCGCCGAAGGAGTGGACGCCTTCGTCACGAGGCGCCGACCTCGGTTCGTTGGAGGCTGACGACGAGTGAAAGGCGGAGCGGGAGTCGCTGGCTGTCAGCGGATCAATTTATGCATCATGGGAGACGGAGAGCATGGGTGTGATGTCGGTAGGCGTCATCGGAGCAGGAACAATGGGCAATGGCATCGCGCAAGCCTGCGCGATGAGTGGCCTTTCGGTTGTCATGGTCGACGTAAAGGAAGAAGCGCTGATGCGCGGCAAGGCGACCATCGAAGCCAATCTAGAGCGGCTGGTCAAGAAGGAGAGTCTTTCGGACGGACAACGGCAGGAGGTGCTGGCGCGAGTTGGCTTGACGACACAGCTTGCAGAGGTGGCTTCCACAGACGTAGTGATTGAAGCCGCAACGGAGAATGAGCAACTCAAGATCCGCCTGTTGCAGGACGCGGACCGGCTATTGAGGCCCGAAGCGGTGATCGCGACGAATACCTCATCAATTTCCATCACGCGGCTCGCTGCGGCCACGTCCCGTCCGGACCGATTCATCGGAATGCACTTCTTCAATCCGGTGCCACGGATGGCGTTGGTGGAGATTATCCGCGGTCTGGAGACAAGTGACGCAACACACGCGTTCGCGGAAATGTTGACCAAGCAGATTGGGAAGACGCCGATTACGGCCGGAAACAGCCCGGGTTTCGCCGTCAATCGCGTGCTTTGCCCAATGATCAATGAGGCGATCTTCGTGCTTGCCGAAGGCCTCGCGTCTGCAGTAGACATTGATGAAGGGATGCGACTGGGATGCAATCATCCAATTGGACCGCTCGCACTTGCCGACATGATCGGGCTGGATACATTGCTGGCGGTACTGGAAGTCTTCTATGAAGGCTTCAAGGATTCCAAGTATCGGCCGGCGCCGTTGCTCAAGGAGATGGTCGATGCCGGGCGGCTGGGAAGGAAAAGCGGTCGAGGATTCTATCGGTACAGTTGACTCCCTCCGATATTGAAGGCCCGCAGGGGGCACGAGGCAGGGATATTGGTTGAAGCCAGGCACTGAATCGCATTTGCGATCTAAGACGGTTGCATTCCTGGGGCACTAAGAGAGCGGTTTGTCTCACAATGTGCTGCTCATGGACGCACCGAACAACAGATTGAGGAACGCTATGACGCAGCGTGAAGTTGCAGTATTGGGCATCGCTAGAACAGCCATCGGTGGCTTCGGCGGGTCACTCAAGGACGTCCCAACGACAGAACTCGGTACGGTCGTCGTCAGAGCGGCCCTTGAACGATCTGGCCTGCCTGCCACTGAGGTTGGGCACGTGGTGATGGGTAATGTGGTTCCGACCGAGCCACGCGATGCATACCTGAGCCGGGTCGCTGCCATAGATGCTGGCATTCCGAAGGGAACGCCCGCCTTCAACGTCAATCGCTTGTGTGGCTCGGCGCTGCAAGCCATTGTGTCGGCATCGCAATCGATTCTGCTTGGCGACACGGATTTTGCAGTTGGTGGTGGTGCTGAATCGATGAGTCGTGGTCCCTATATCCTGCCTGCAGCGCGGTGGGGGCAACGCATGGGCGACTGCCAAATTGTCGACTACATGAATGGAATTCTCCACGATCCATGGAAGCGCTTCCATATGGGGGTCACCGCCGAGAATGTGGCAGAGCGCTACGGGATCTCACGGGAACGTCAGGATGCGCTGGCGCTGGAAAGCCAGCGCCGCGCGGTCAATGCCACCGCGCAAGGATACTTCAAGGATCAAATTGTCCCCATCGAGGTAAAAGGAAGGAAGGGGACGGTCGTCTTCGACGCAGATGAGCACGTGAGAGGTGACGTTTCTTTGGAAGCGCTGTCCCAAATGAAGCCGGTGTTCAAGCGCGATGGCGGAACCGTGACGGCGGGGAACGCGTCCGGAATCAATGATGGCGCGGCTGCCGTAGTGCTTGGAGATCTGAGGCGTGCTACTGAACTAGGTCTGAAGCCGCTTGCTCGACTTGTCGGCTATGCGCATGCAGGAGTGGAGCCGGAATACATGGGTATTGGGCCGGTGCCAGCGACGCGCATGTTGCTAAAGCGCGCCGGATTGACGATCAATGATATCGATGTCGTCGAGGCAAACGAAGCGTTTGCTGCGCAGGCGTGTGCCGTCATGCAGGAACTCGATCTCGACCCGGAGAAGGTGAACGTGCATGGCTCGGGGATTTCACTGGGTCACCCGGTGGGGGCAACCGGCGCGATTATTACGGTGAAAGCGATCGCGGAACTGCATCGCGTGGGTGGACGCTTCGCACTTGTCACTATGTGCATTGGCGGTGGTCAAGGGATATCAGCCATCTTTGAACGGCTGTAGCAGTCGGGAGGCGGTAAGCAGGATGTGCCGATCGTCGACCAGTGGCGGTCGGCGCCTTCTGCGACATTTCTGGATTGCTGTGTGGGGATCAACGTCGTGCGAATCCATGGAAGTCGGGGCGACGATTGCAATGTTATGCGTATGGCGGCACCCGTAATCGGTAAGTGAAGGAATGATGGAGAAAGGGACCGTTGCCATCTGCTTTGTCCAGCAGGCGATTTCGGCATTGCTGGAGCGAGGCTTAGACGCCGAATCCGTATTGCGCGCGGCCGGCATCGTACCGAAGTTGTTAGAGCTACCGAATGCGCGGGTGTCAACGGATAGCTACAGTGCGTTGTGGCGGGGCGTGTCGATTGCGCTTGACGATGAGTTCTTTGGGCTAGATTCTCTGCGAATGAAGTGCGGGACTTTCGCCATGCTCTGCCACGCCTTGATTGGCAGCCAAACGCTAGATCAGGCACTGGAACGCACCACTCGGTATTTTCGGCTGTTGCTCAACGACATCGGTGTTTGCCTTCGACGCCCCGCCCAGGGTGACGGAAATGAGAGCGCCTGTGCTGCGTTGGTAATTTTTGAAACCTCAGACCGGAAGCCCTCTGTCTTCGCCCACGAAACTCTCTTTATCATGTTGCATGGAGTTATGTGCTGGCTTGCACGTCGACGGGTGCAGATCTTGCGCGCCGAGTTTTCCTATCTGGAGCCCCCATACAGTGCTGAGTATCAGGTCATGTACTCAAGACAGCTCCAGTTTGGGCAGCCTCAGTCGGCGCTATTCTTCGACGCGGCGTGGCTCAATCATCCGGTGCAACATGACGAACGAAGCGTCAAAGCGTTCCTACGCGGGGCGCCACACAACCTGGTGGTGAAGTACTCGGATGGCACAACGATTGTCGCACGGATTAGGCGCATGCTTCGCGCGCAGGGTCCAAACGCATGGCAGAACTTTGAGCAATTGGCGAGCAATTTGCATCTGTCGGCCTCGTCGCTACGCCGGCGTTTGATTGAAGAGGGCGCTTCCTACCAACAGATCAAGGACGCACTCAGGCGTGATCTCGCGGTTGAGGCGCTGTGCCACTCAAGGCGTCCCATCGCCAGCATTGCGGCAGATCTTGGCTTTGCGGAGCCAAGGGCTTTCCATTACGCATTTCGCCGCTGGACGGGCGCCACCCCTGGGGCCTATCGTCTAGGCGTATCTTCTGGGAAGAGTAGCTAGGTGTCGTCGGGCGCCGCGCGTGGTCACGAGACCTGTGTCTGCGTGGTGGTAATCGTGGAAAGCCTTTCCACATGCGTTCCATCCGCGAGGATCAACAACATGCGGGGCAACAAGGCGACGGATCGACAGATATCCGGCGTCGTTATGCAAGATAAGTGCGTTGTCGATCAAATGAATATATACCGGGAAACGATCGCTTTTGCATGGCGCCGGCAGGTCCAAATTCCTCTGTTGTTGCGAAACTAGGGCTTCATCATGGCTAAGAGGACTGCCATGCAGGCGGATCTTACCAAAATGAACATCATGCTGGCCGCCGAGCAGCTTTTCTGTGTCGCTGGTTTCTCCGGCACGAGTTTGGAGGAGATTGCCAGGATCGCGGGAGTGACACGTGGGGCAGTTTACTGGCACTTCGAAAGCAAGCATAAGATCTTCGAGAGCGTTTGCGATGCTGCCGCCTTTGCTTTTGAGCACGCGTTCTCGGCTGGCGCTGAGTGCTCGCCGTTAGATGCGCTCGTGGCGACTGCCGAGGCAATCTTCTTAACCGTGGCCGGACAGCGTGATGGGCATAGGCACATAAGCTCGCTGCTCTTCAAATGGGGCGGGGAGGATGGCTCTGAGATCATTCGCAAGCAGCGAGTCGCGCTGAGCGCGCGTCTGCGCACCTTTGCCGGTGGTCGCCTTGAGCTGGCTGTTGCGTCGGGAGAATTGCCCGCCGATTTTTCTATTCTCACGGCAGTGTTGGCATACGAAGCCTATGTGTTCGGGGTGTTGGAAGGTTGGCTGTTCGCGCCAAATTTCGACCTTCCTGGGCGCGCGCACGATTTGGCCGTCAAATCAGTGGGGTTGGTCGAGAGATGAAGCTCAGTGACGAGCTGCCGAGAGAAGAGGCGCGCCCGATCGGCGCGCCTTTGCGTTGAAGAGGTGGGTCAGCGTGTCAACGCGAGGAACCTTCAAACCATGGGCATAACAAGACAGCGTCTACTGGCCCAGGTGCGTAGACAGAGCGAGCAGTTGAGGCGTCGGGCCGAACGCAGCGGTATTTTCTCCCCACTTGCGCTTGATGGCCTTGCAAGGGCAGAGCTCCAGCGATACCTGCAGGAAGATATGAGAGCGGAAGCGCCCCGCGAATGCTTGATCCTTCTCGCGTGTGCCGTACATGGCGGGGCCGTTATCGGTATCGACGTTCTTGAGAAATGTGGAGAATTGGCCGAAAGGTCCGGTGATCCCGCCCTTCGCGCACTCTATTTCATGTGCGCGCGCAGGGCGGTGGTTGGTAGGCCAGCGCCGAGGGAAATCAGCGACGAATTCCGATGATGATGCATGTCCTGCTGCGAGGCCGTGCCAATTAGCGACAGACCGCTTATAGAGAGAATCAGACATTTGAATGTCCAGTCGGAGGCATCAATGAGCGACCCTTCATGGCCGTAGACGGCCATCCGCGCGGCACCAACGCCGCTACGGCCGCGAAACCCCGTAGCCGGCAGTCCTCGGCGTTCTGCCGATTCCTCGGCATGACCCGGAGCGTCGGTCAGTCAGGGCCACTGGCGTGGAGTCGCTGCCGGAATTTTTCCCGCTCCTACGCGTCTGTGAGGAAGCATGGTCAGGGTCTATGCAACCTTTGCAGAAAAGCGTTTGCATAGCCATGTCGCCGGGAATCGTATCAATGGCAATTGGCGCCAAAGCGTGGCGGCGTCCCAGAAATCCTGATGACTTGCGACCAAGCCATCCTCGTCAAAAGACAAATGGGTGCAGCCCGGAACATCGAAGGCATGCTGGCGCACTCTCCCCGTGAATGTCCATGCAACAAAGGCTTGTGCACCGCTGCCTATCTTCGTGTGAAATGCAAAACGAGGTGTCTCGACGGTCTCGAACATATGCTCGAAAACGGTACGGATGGCCGCGATGCCGCAGACTTCGTTGAACGGATCACAGAAGCGCGCCTGGGTTGCGTAATACAGGTCCAGACGTTCCAGCGACGAAGGCGACAGCGCGCCATACCATCCCAGTAGCGCGGGAAGGGTGCGCGGCGCAGGGGCAAATTGATTGTGTGGCATGTCGGTCATCATGATTCATGGTGGCGGGTCAATCGCTGTAGCAGCCCCAGGCTGACGCGGTACGGCAGCAGGCTGATCAGGCGAACCAGACGCGTAAAGCGTTGTGGGAACGCGATCTCGAAGCGACCGTGTTCCAGTCCGGCGACAATTGCTTCCGCTGCACCCTCCGGCGTCATGAGCGCCGGCATTCGGAAGTCGTTGCGCGCCGTCAGACGAGACTTGACGAAGCCGGGATTGATCAGGTAGACCCCCAGTCCGTGCGCATGGAGTTCGGCGTACAACAGCTCCGCAAGATTGATGAGGGCTGCCTTGGATGGGCCATATAGCGTGGCGCTGGGTAACCCGACGTACCCGGCGACGCTTGCCACAATGGCCAGTCCGCCCGATCGCCGCGAAAGCATTCGTGGCAGGACGACACTTAGACCGTAATAGACACCACAGACGTTGGTCTCCAGCGTGTCGTGCGCTTCCCGCGCTTCCAGTTGCCAGGGGCGAAGCGGACGGTAGTCGGCCGCGCAAAATACAACCAGATCCACGCCTTCCCACGCTTCGCACAACGCGTCGTGAGTCGCCTTCCAGTCGTCCGGCCTGCGCACATCCATGGTGAGCACGACGCCTTTGGGATGGCTTTCGATCACCGCGAGCAAGGCATCGGTTCGTCGGCCCGAAACCGCGACCCATGCCCCCTTTGCAAGCAATGCTTTGGCGAGTGCTGCGCCTATCCCGCTTGACGCGCCGACCAGCCAGACGCGCTTGCCATGCCAGTCGCGCAGCCGAGGGTTGAGGTGCAGACCGAAGGCCATGTCCGGATTCCTATGGAGCCGGGCGACGAAATACAATTGTCACCTGCCCAACTTCAAAGCCGAACTTCGTGACGCGGGCGCGGTTGATCATCGTCTGCGGATCGATAAGCACCATCATGTCGTCGAACTGCACGTCGTACAGCTTTCCATCGACGGGCAATTGCATGGTATAGCGCCAGCGCAGAACATTGCCTGCGGCCTCTCCCATGGCTGCACCAACGATATCGGGCGCCTCGCCTCGCCACGTACCGTCGGGCTGGCGATCGAGGGTCCATGTCCGTTCCTGTGTCGTGCCATCGCTGTAGCGGAATGCTTCGTGCAGGACGAACTGCTGCTGTGACATGCGCCCATCAAGGGCTACATGGAACCGTTTGACGACTTCGCCATTGCGCTTTTGGAACATTCCCCATGCTTCCGTCTTGCCGCCAAAAAACTGAGTGACCTCCAGCACTGGGTGCTCATGGGCGTACCGGCTCACATCGGGTGCGCTACACGCCGTGCCAAAGCTTGTAGCGATGCCAAGAACCAGGGCGGTCAGGGCTCTCATTGAAGTTCCTCCGATACGAGGCGTGACGGCATTTGCAATGTGGAAAGCGCACCCAACTTGAGCAGGCAGGGAAGGCCTGCGTAGGTGCAGGCGAGTGCCATGCCAGGGATACCCGTGGCGGGAAAGCCTGGCACATAGCCAAGCCAGGCCAGGCCGGGCAGGGTGAGTGCCGAGATAGCCAGACATAGCTTGCCTGTCAGCGTCCAGATACCGAAGCAGGCGCCGGCCCCCTCGCCGTCGGGTAGGCACTGCGCGAGAATGACAGGCGGTATCGCAAGATCGGCCCCCAGCGCAAAGCCACAGGCGACACATATCACGAGGAATGGCACCACGTCTCCCCGACCCAGTGTGGCCGCCCACACGAACGCCGCGATGGCTACCCATATTGCTGCACGCCACGCCCGTTGAGGGCCAATCCGTCTTGAAATCCCTACCCAGACTGGAAGTCCCATCGCGGCAGCCGAAAAGTAAATCGCGAGACCGGGTGTGACCCATCGAGGTGCCCCCAACCGATCTTCGATGAAAAAGACGGCCAGGGAGGCCGGTATTGCGACAGACAGTCCATTCAGGAAATAAGGCAGCAGAAGCATGCGGAACGGAGGGTTGCCCAGCACGGTCCTCGAGACGCTTACGATCAAAGGGCGGAGACCGCCGTGGCCCGATCGGCCGGTCCGACCGGGTGGCATCCTTTGCCAGGGAGGGGCGAAGCGGAGCACCCAGATTGCGCCGATCAGCAGAATGGCAAAGAGTGCGATGAACGGGACCATGGCGTTTCGCGGCGCCAGGTCGTTACGTCCGAGCAGCCAGGCGGGGCCCGCACTGGCAATGAGGACACCAAGAACGCCCGCACCCTCTCGCCACGCGGCTGCACGCGTCAACGCGTCGCAATTGAGCCCCAGGCTTGCGCCCCATGCGAGGTAAGCGACATTCATAAAGCTGTGTGCGGCGTAGACAAGGACCAGGGCGGCGGCGAACCAGGCCGTCAATGCCCACCCTGAGACCGGCGGCATCCATAAGGCCGCAAACGCTGCAATGAGGCATAGGGAAGTCGCCCACAGCGCAGGGCGCAGGCGACGGCTACCCCCCAGCGCATCTGCCCAGCGCCCGAGCCATGGATCTTGCACGGTATCGACAAGGCGGGTGAGCATCAGGACGAGTCCCGCCGTGGACAACGGCATGCCCAGGCGCGAGGTGTAATAGGCAGGGGCCAGGACATAGATGGGCAGCGCGACCATGGCAAGCGGCAGGCCCAGGGCGCCGTAAGCGATGAGGGAAGCCGGGCGTATCGTCATCGTGCCGGTCCGAGGAGCTTCTGACGCAATGCCGGATCCCGCGTCGATGGGTCAAGCCAGATGGCAAAGAACGCGCGCGCCAGGACCGGATCGTCGAGCCGGCCAGTTTCACGGTCATTGGCGTAGAAGCGCGCACCCTGCGCCGGCGAGTACACGCCGGTCAGGCAGTCCCCCGCGCGAACGTCGACTAGTACACGGGAAAGCGCATGGCGCCAAAGATCGGTTGTCGTGTCGGACAACGAATCGCCGTAGATACGGCGGATTTCATCGATGCTCGTTTCCACCAGGCGCTGCTGCGGAATGTCTCTGGCGTAGATGAGACGTAGCGCGAACGGCGCTTGTAGTACGTCCGGCGAGTTTGCCGCAGCCGCGGCGCCGCCGGAGACTGGTGGGCGGGCCATCCAGAGCTGCGCGACATAGACGCGCAGTCCGAGCCACCGATACTCGCCCTGGCCGATCATCCGCGCTTCAGGCAAGCTTTCCCGGCACGGCTCGGCGGCAATGCCGGGCAGCGCGGCGCATGCAAGAACAAGGGCTGCCAGACGGGCCATGCTAGTCCTTGCGCGTGAGAAGGAATTGCATGACGTCGGTGCGGCCCGCGTCGAACCCGACCTCGCAATAGCAAAGATAGAGCCGCCACATGCGTATGAATCCCTCATCAAAGCCAAGCGTCAGGATCTCTTCCACATGATCTTCGAATTGCTCGCGCCATCGCCGGAGGGTTTCGGCGTAGTCTTTGCCGAAGGCCAACACCTTGCAGCTCGAAAATCCGGCTCTGTCGGCTGCCCGGGCAAATCGCTCAGGGCTTGGCAGCATTCCGCCGGGAAAGATGTACTCGCGGATAACATCGCTGCTATGCCGATAGGCGTCGAAGCGAGCGTCATCAATCGTGATTGACTGCACCACCGCCTGGCCTTCCGGGCGAAGCCTTCGGGATACCTGGTCGAAGAACGTGGGCCAGTAGGCTTCTCCGACTGCCTCGAACATCTCGATGGACACGATGGCATCGTAGGTGCCATCCAGATCACGATAGTCGCGAAGCTCCAGCTCGACACGGTCCGTCAGGCCTGCCTGCTCAACGCGCGACTGGGCCATCGCAAGCTGGGCGGCCGAGATCGTGACGCCGTGCACCCGCACGCCGCGCCTGGCCGCGTGTAACGCGAACCCGCCCCAACCGCACCCGATTTCCAGCACGTGCATGCCTGGCTCCAGCGCGAGCACGTCACAGATATGCGCGTACTTGGCTTCCTGTGCCTCTGCCAGCGACCGTGCGCTGCGACCCTCAAAGTATGCCGCGGAATAGCTCCAGGTTTCGTCGAGCCACAGGGCATAGAACGGATTGCCCAGGTCATAGTGGGCATGGATGTTCCTTCGGCTGCCGTTGCGCGTGTTCCTGCGGAAAAGATGTCGCAGTTGATACCAGCGTCGGCTCAGCCATCCTCCGTGGACGGCGCCTGACAGGGCCGATTCATTCTCGAGGGCCAGGTGCAGCAAGGCGACCAGATCAGGGGTGTCGACCCATCCGGCGCGGTAGGCTTCAGCAAAGCCGATATCCCCAGCGCGCATGACGGCTTCGCACGCGCGCCAGTCCAGCAGCGTCAGCCGAGCCCCCGGCGCCTGATGCGGATCGCCGTAGATCGCCTCCTGCCCGTCCGGCCGTAGTAGCACCAGATGGCCCACGGCCAGGCGGTCGAGCGCGGCCAGGAACATCCTGGCGAATACGGACGTCCGGGACGGCAGCAGGGTGGGGATACAAGGTTCTAGCAGTGCACGCTGGCTGGAAGGCAGGCGGTTCATATGAAGGGGCGATGCCAGACAGAGGTGGGATTAGCCGACAGGCGGTACCGAAGGCGGTTGCTTTCCATGAAACGGAACCGACATTCGCCACAGACGCAAGGCCTGCCAGTGGATGCGTACAATGACCGCGATAGCAGCCCACGGCTGGCTTGCCAGGATTGTCATCATGCCCCCCAGCGTCAGGGGTGCTTTGCGGCCACCGATCGACGTACGAAGCACGAGGCCGCCGCTGTCGTCGTAATAGTCAATACCGACGTGCGCTACATCGTCTGTTTCGCGCACCCGAAAGGCGTAGTGTCCTTGCACCGTGTTAAAGGGCGACACATGCAGGCACTTTCGGGTAGCAAGGACGGTGGACGCCTGGATGGCGCCGAGGTCCGGCGCGGTGACAAGGTAGGCGTGGTGATCCCCGAACGTGTTATTCACATCGGCGACAAGCGCCCGCAATGCACCGGCCTTGTCGTAGCAATACCAGAAGCTGACCGGATTGAAGGCGTAGCCAAAGATGCGTGGCGAGGTCTGCAACCAGATCGGTCCGTCGTCTGGCAGCCCCAGGTCAGCCAGGCGTGGCCGAATCCATCGGCCGAGCCCGGTGCCATCGCGCGGTCCGTAGTCGCGTGTGTAAAGGCTCACGAGCCGCGGATGGTCGACCCCAAACCACCAACGCCGCAGGTTCGGCAGCGCATCGATGTCGACACGCAGGCAAAAGGTGGGGTACACGAAGCGATGGCGCGCGGGGCGCAGGCGTTCGTGCATGACGCGGCAGCGCAGGAGCCATGCAGCAGGCATCATAGTCGCGACCAGGCTGGCAGGGCGCCGAAGTCGCGGGCCACCCGCAGGGCCGACTTCAGGCCATCTTCGTGAAAGCCGTATCCGGTCCACGCGCCGGCGTACCAGGTCCGTCGTTCGCCCTGCAGAGCGGGCAGCCGTTGCTGTGCCGCAATGGCCGCGAGGTCGAACACGGGATGGGCGTAGTGGAAGCGGCGCAGTTCCGTGCCTGGCGCAGGCTCCCGAAACGCGTTCAGGGTAACGACGACGGGCGCGCGAAACGGCAAGGGCTGCAACTGGTTGAGCAGATAGCTCACACAGACCGCACGTTGAGCGTCACCGTGCTGGCGGCCCAGGTAGTTCCAGGCTGACCATACGCGCTGACGACGAGGCAAAAGCGTGGCGTCTGTGTGCAGGATCGCGACATTGGACGCGTAGCGCACGCTGCCCAGTACATCACGTTCGGCGGGTGACGCGTCGGCCAGCATCCGCAGCGTATCGGGCGCGTGCGTGGCGAAGACGATGGTATCGAAGCGTGATGTGCCTTCGTCCGTCATGACAGTTACACCGGCTTCATCGCGGCGCACCGCGCGCACGGCAACCCCAAGGCGAACATCATTGAGATGGCTGGCAATCCGGTTCACGTATTGGCGGGCGCCGCCGGCGACGGTGCGCCACTGCGGCCGGTTCCGGACCTGCAGGAGCGCATGATTCATGCAAAAGCGCAGGAACGTCGCGGCAGGGAAGCGCATCACGTCGGCGGTCGCGCAGGACCAGATGGCGGATGCCATGGGCAGCAAGTAGTGCTGACGAAAGGGTTGCCCGTACTGTCCTGCTTGCAGCAGATCTCCCAGAGAGCAGCCGCTGTTTTCAGCGAACGCCAGATGTGTTTGCGCGGCGCCATTGAACCGTACGATGTCCCGGAGCATTCCAAGGAATGTTGGGGAAAACGCGTTGCGTCGCTGCGCGAACACCGTACTCACATTGCTGCCGGCCCATTCGAGGCGCCCATCGTCAAGCGAAACGGCGAAGGACATATCGCTAGCGTGAGAACGCACACCCAGCGCCTCGAACATCGACACGAGATTGGGGTAGGTGCGGTCGTTGAACACCAGGAACCCCGTGTCCACGGGACAGGTGTAACCCTCCAGCGTGACGTCGACCGTATTGGTATGCCCGCCCAGATAATGGCCCGCCTCGAAAAGCGTGACGGCGTGGTCCCGCGAGAGCATCCAGGCGGTCGCCAGGCCTGAAATCCCAGCGCCTGCAACGGCAATCCGCAGTCCCTTCTGAGTGACCAAATATGCGCTCACGCTGCACCTTTCTGGCTTTTTTAGCGGTTGTTGATGCGGTTTGGAGCCGGGGTGCTAACATACCCCTACTGTCTCGGAAAGAAGGTTACTGCATAGTAACGAAATTTACAAATGGGTATTTTGGGCAAGCTCAGCTTCAAGGACCAAACCTTTCGCTTACGCCAGGACGCGATTCTGGATGCGACGACGCGTATCCTGGCGGATAAGGGGTTCGACCTGATGACGATGGACGATGTCGCCGGCGAGGTGGGCATATCGAAGCCCATCCTTTATAAGCATTTCAAGTCCAAGGACGACCTCGTGGGCGCTGCGATGATCCGACTCATCGATGGCGCCATCGACTTCCTGGAGCACCTGCCGCAGCAGGAAACCGCAATGGGGCGGCTGCGTGCGCTCCTTGCGTGGGCGCTGCGCGTACGACTCGAAGGTGGCCTGCCGTTCCTGCCATCCACCAGCCCGCATGTGCGCGAAATGCTAACGCACAACCTCAGCTACGTAACGCGCGTATTCAAGCTCAACGGCATCTTGAAGGGGCTGGTAGGGGAGGCAAAAAAGAGTGGCGATCTGGATGCCGCACTGCCAGACGATGTGATTTTGTTTTCCTATTATTCGCGGACCTGTGATCCTGCGGTCGAATACCTGCGTCTATATGCAAAATTGGATGACGAGCGAATCGTCGCGCATATGCTCGATGTGTGTTTCCATGGGATCGCTGCCACGCCCAGCCGCTAAAAGCCTGCGGGTAATAGAAAGAGCGATACGGTCTTCTCGGCCGCTGGGTGAATAGGAGCCGGAGACGGGCGGTGATCGACCCACTACAGTCGCTGGACCATGCGTCTGGCCAAGGCAGTTTCCTGGTGAAGCGGGCGTCTGAATGGCACCGTCGGGGCGGCATCGCACGTCGCTTCCTGACCGGCAACCGCCCGCTGGCCGGCCATTTTCCCTAGCAGCCACGACGCCATGCCTGATTTCCGAGCATGGCGTCGCCGATTGACAATGCCTCTCCTTAGACTTGCGCCTGTCCACCGTCAACAAACAATTCCGCGCCGTTGACGAAGCTCGAATCGTCGGAAGCGAGGAACAGGGCGGCACCGGCAATCTCGTCGGGCTCGCCTACTCGCCCCATCGGGATGCGTGACGCGAGATAGTCCAGCAACCCCTGCTGCTGCGTGACATCGGGACCGGCCAGTTCGACCAGGCCAGGCGTACGCGTGGCGCCTGGGCTGATCGTGTTGACGCGAACGCCGCGGTCCTTCAGGTCCAGAATCCAGCTACGGGCGAACGCCCGGATGGCAGCCTTCGAGGCGGAATAGACGCTGAAGGCGGCGGTGCCTTCAATGGTCGCGGTGGAGCCGGCCAAAATCACCGATGCCCCGCGGGAGAGCAGCGGCAACGCCTTCTGCACGGTGAACAGCGTGCCCTTGACGTTGCGGTCGAAGGTGTCGTGGTAGTGGCCCTCGGTGATGTCGCCAAGCGGCACCATCGTGCCGCCGCCGGCGTTGGCAAACAGTACATCGAGCCGGCCCTTCTCGGCGCGGATCTGCTTGTAGAGCAGATCCAGTTCTTCAGGCTTGGAGGAGTCCACACGCACGCCCGTGGCGTTGCCAATGGCTGCGACCGCTGCGTCGAGTTCGGCCTGCCGGCGGCCTGTGACATATACATGCGCACCTTCTGCGGCGAACCGCTTGGCGGTGGACAGTCCGATGCCGCTCGTGCCACCGGTTACGAGTGCGATCTTCTTTTCGAGTCTGCGGGTCATGGTGATTCTCCTTGCCTGATTTCGGTTGATTTCGGTTGACGTCGATTCGCGAGAGGCGATGGAAGAAGCATATCGACGGCCGCATCTTTTCGAAATAGAATTGATCGCAAACCATCATTGCGAAAATGAAATGATGAAATTTCCCGATTTCGAGGGGCTGGCGATGTTTGCCAAGGTGGCAGAAGAAGGATCGTTTGCCGCGGCGGCACGCGCCATGGGCGTGTCCGTGGCCACCGTGTCGCGCGGCGTTGCGAGGCTGGAGGAGCGGCTAGGTGCACGGCTTTTCAATCGCACTTCGCGGCAACTGGCATTGACGGAATTCGGGGCGTCGATTGCCGAGAAAGCGGGCGACATCTACCGACAGGCCGAAGAGGCAGAGAACGCCGCCCGGGAACTATCGACGCAGCCACGAGGCCTCATCCGCCTTTCTGTACCGATGTCCTTTGGCGTACGCTGGGTTGCGCCACTGCTCCCGGCGTTTTTCCGGGCATATCCAGAGGTCTCGATCGATCTGCACTTGTCCGATGCGACTGCGGACATCGTCGCCCAGGGATTTGACGCGGCGTTACGCATTGCCGCACTGCCGGACTCGTCCCTGATCGCCAGGCGCTTGTGCCCGGTGTCACAGACCTTGGTGGCATCGCCAGCGTACTTGGACGGCTTCGGTCGCCCAGCCCACCCCCGCGATCTCGTGGGCAGACCATGCCATTCCTATGCTTACCGGGCGCGTAGCGATGTTTGGCGCTTCGTTAATGACGCGGGTGAGGAGCACCCAGTGACGCCGGTGGGTCCGCTGCGCGTGACCAACTCGGAAGCGCTGCTCCCCATGCTACTGGCGGGGCAGGGCATTGCAGAATTGCCGGAATTCATGGCGGGCGAATATCTGGCCGACGGACGGCTAGAGGCGATCCTGCCTGGCTGGAGCCTGACACGCGGCGGACTGTACTTTGTCACGCCATCGGCACGAGCCCGGCCCGCCAAGGTCACTGCGCTCGCCGATTTCTTTGCAAAACACCTCTCTTCGCCCCCATGGTTGCGGCCGCCGGTTGATGGATCGGGCGCTCCACAGCGGGGGAAATAGCATTGGAATGACTCTTGCCGTCAGGGATTCTGCCCTCGTCTGCAGGGCTGTGAGAGACCGTGGCGCGTGTGTCAGGCGTTGAACAATCCTTAACGATTTGAGCCAGCCGAGGGCGAGGGCGCCCGCCGGCGCTACACGGCCGGTAAGAGTCCACGGCCTATCGAGCCGCCTGATGGTACCGGCTCGCAAACCGGGACGCGATTGCAGTCTTGTGCAGTCTCGCCCGGCGCCTCGACAACGGGAAGCGGCGAGTTATTTCAGGACTCTGGTCCGTCGGCTGGAATTTTGCATTCGGACCAGAATCCCTGCATCACAATCAGGGTCCTCAGTCGGTCAGACCTGGTGTTATTGCGCGAGGAAATCGACGATGGCATTTACGGTGGCTTGTGGCTGCTCTTCCATCAGCCAATGACCGGCATTTGGGATGACCAGTTCCTTCACGTTGCTGGCGGCATTTCGCATGACTATTGCCTCGTTCCGGCCAAAGGACTTCTCGCCGCCAATTGCCAGCACGGGCATGGTCAACTTGGTCGCCAGCGATTTCTGATTGTCCTCGGCGTCCTGCGGAATTGACAGAAATTGCGCAAACGCGGAATGCATGGCGCCCGGCCCGGCATATATCCGGGCGTAGTGAACCCGCGTGGCCTCGTCGATCTTCGAGGCGTCCCCTGCGAATTCATTCCAGAACCTGTCCAGGTAGATTCGCTCCCGGCCTTTCACTAGCCGCTCGGCATCGGGGCCCCCAAAAGAGAAGTGCCACAGAGCCGGCATACGGACGATCTGCTCCCATGGCGGCACCCCGGGCACCGGAGCGTCCATCACGACCAGCCGCTTTGTCTTGTCCGGATAGCGCTCCGCATAGGCGAATGCGACCATGGTGCCAATGTCATGGCCGACCACGTCGGCCTGATCGATATTCAGTTGAGCCAGCACTGACCGGATGTCGGCCGCCTGCGTGCGCTTGTCATAGCCGCCGTCGGGGTGTGATGACAGGCCCATTCCCCGCAGGTCAGGAACCACGACGGTATGTGTGCTTGCGAGCTGGGCGGCCAGTGGTGCCCACATGTCGCCCGTGTCGCCGAATCCGTGCAGCAATACCACCGCCGGCCCGTTGCCCCCCACACGTACAAACAAAGTGGCTCCGTCGGTCTGGACATTCTGATTGCGAAAGCCCGGCGGATATGGCTTCACCTGTGCGTGCAAAGGGTGGGCCATGGCAACCATGAGGGCGACTACGGCAAGCAGTTTTCGCATGGCTTCCTTCTTTGAGCGTGACGGGGCTTTACCAGTAAGTGGCTTCTTAATCGCTGAAATGACAGTGCACTATAAGATGCTTCTCAAGCGTAGTGCATGCCACGCGCAGCGCAAGGCCCAGGACCTGTCAAACTCATATCGAATTTAGGCGCGACCCTTTTAGATGGGAGCAGGCCGCCATTGACGGCAGAGGGCCATCCGTCGCGGCAACGCGTAACGGCCTCGTCAGTCGTGTGTGAGAGCAGACGTGTTGTAGATCTTCTCGCACCAGGCGGAACTTGCGCCCAGCAGCCGCGAGAGCTTTGCGGCGGCAACGAGCTGAACGCGCGCGATTTCGGTGCGCTCTGCTGCCTGCAGCCGCGAAGCCGGCCCGGAGAGTGTGAGGGCAGCCAGGAACTTGTCGCCTGAGCCGAAGAGCGGCGTCGCAAACGCCGCCGTGTACACGTCGCGCACCCCTGAAGTGAACCACGGCAGCGGCTCATCGCGATTTGATGAGGCTTCCCCCTTGCCCCAGTACTTGAGTACCGAACCAATCGCAGTGTCGTCGAGCGGCAGGATCGTGCCAGGCAGACGGGTTTCTCGCAGGCCCTCACTGGGTTCGGCGCGGTACAGACACATGCGTTGCTCGTCGCCGTGCAGCACGTAGTACGACGCGCTTTCCCGCGTAGCCAGGGCGAGCTCCTGCAACACAGGCTCGATCACGGAACCGAGCTGAAACGATTGCTCATACAGCTTTCCCAGATAGAGCAGGCGCGGACCCAGCGCGTAACGGCCATCGGCCGTGCGCACCACATAGCTCATCCTCTCCAGGGAGTTCAGCAGCCGAAAGACGGTCGTCTTATGCATCCCCGACGCCGTCGACAGGTGTGCAAGGGACAGAACTTCCGAGCCGAGCCGGAAGCAATCCAGCAGGCTCAGTGCCTTTTCAACGGCGGCTACCCCGTGATTACTCATTTTTCATTCCCGACGCAGTTTCGAGCATTGTACTGTGTACAACATGATTTTGCAGGGTACACGGGTATACGCCTAGTGGAAGGGCGACCGGGAGCGACTATAGTTCTCTCAGATTTGTAAAACAGTGTTGTACATAGTACAACGACAACAACAACAACGGAGACCACCATGCGAGCAATTCGATCCCGCGTTCTTCTCTTCGCTGCAATGGCCATGACCGCCGTGTCGGCCCAGGCAGCGTGGCCAGAGGACCGGCCCATCGAGGTGTATGTCGGATTCGCCGCAGGCGGCGGAACCGACTTGCTCGCCCGTGCGATGGCACCGTTTCTGCAAAAGCACCTGGGCGGGAAGGCACGCATCGTTGTGGTCAACAAGCCGGGCGCCTCGGGCGAGATTGCTTACCTGTCGCTTTCAAGGGCCGCACCCGACGGTTACACGATCGGCATCATCTCGACGCCTTCTTTCCTGACGATTCCCATCCAGCGCAAGCCTAAATACGATCCGGCCGCCATCGCTCCGCTGGCACGCGTCATCGACGACCCAACCATGTTTGTGGTCGCTGGCGACAGCAAGCTGGCGTCGATGGCCGATCTGGTCAGGCAGCTCAAGGGCAATCCGGAAGGCCTGTCGATGGGCAGCAACGGCATCGGCACGAACGGCCATATGGCTGCATTGGCCCTCCAGCGGGCCACCGGCGCCAAGGTCAACCACATCCCCTTTGCCGGAACGTCGCAGACGAAGACCAGCCTGTTGGGCCATCACATCGACGTCATGGCGATGAGCACCACCGAATTCACCGAAGCCGACCGCGCGTCGAGGGACGTGAAGGTGCTCGCGCAACTTGGCAGTGAACGTCGACAGGGCGTCGTGGCGGACGTGCCAACGGCCCGTGAACAGAACCTCGACATCACGATCTCGTCCGAACGAGGCTTCGCGGCACCGCGCGGACTGCCGCCCGCCATTGCGAAGCGCCTGCAGGACGCCATCGAGGCCACCACCAAAGACCCCGAATTCCTGTCCCGCGCCGTGAATGAGGCGCGGGGTATCTCCTATCTGTCCGGCGCGGCGTGGACGCAGCACATGACCACGCAGCGCGGCAAGTTCGAAAGCCTGTGGAAGACCGCTTCCGCGAAGTAACTGCAACCAGCAGGTCCTATTTGTTTGTCCGTCACATCTGGAGTCGTATATGAGCACCCAAGCCAAAGCATCCCCCGCGATCCGTCGCGATTTTGAGCGCGTGTCCCCTGAACTGGTGGAGCGTGCTTCGAAGTTCCAGGCCGCCATCCTGGCGGATGTGGTCGGCCGTCGCGGCACGCTGAACGCCCGGGTGCAAGGCCTGTCGCCGGCGATGAAGGTGTGCGGCCCGGCGCTGACCGTCGAGGTGCGCCCGGGTGACAACCTCATGTTCCATGTGGCGCTGGCCATCGGGAAGCCTGGCGACGTCATCGTGGTCGATGGCAAGGGCGACCAGACAGCGGCGCTGTGCGGCGAGATCATGGCCACGCAGGCCCAGGCGTCCGGTTTCGCCGGCTTCGTCATCGACGCCGCCGTGCGCGATTCGCATGAACTGGCCAGTGGCCCGTTCCCGGTGTTTTCGGCCGGCACCAATCCCTGCGGTCCCACCAAGGCCATCGGCGGCCTGGTGAACTGGCCAGCATCGGTAGCGGGCGTGGCCGTCAATCCGGGCGACCTGATCGTGGGCGATGCCGACGGCGTGGTGGTCATCCCGCGTGAAGACGTGCCGGCCATCCTGGAACTGGCGCAGAAGAAGGTGGACGCTGAAGCAAAGCGTATCGCCGCCATCAAGGCCGGCGAGCTGCGTCCGGGCTGGCTGGACAAGGAGCTGCGTGCCGCCGGCGTGCTGGCTGAAGGTGAATCGCTGTGAGCAGCATGAAGAAGCCCGCTCTACTGGTCACGGGTAATGACCTGGCGCCGCAGGCGCTTGAACTGCTGAAGGACTTTGAAGTGACCTTCGCGGGCAAGCAGTGCAGCGAGGAAACCGTGCTGGCACTGGCCAAGGAAAAGGACCCGGTAGCCATCATCGTGCGCTACGGCAAGGTGGGGGCGACGATCATGGATGCCGCCCCTTCGCTCAAGGTGATTTCCAAGCACGGCAGCGGCATCGACGTGATTGACCAGAAGGCGGCCGCCGAGCGCGGCATCGCGGTGAAGGCGGCAGTGGGGGCGAATGCTGCCGCCGTGGCCGAGCATGCGTGGGCGCTCATCCTGGCCTGCGCCAAGGCGGTGCCCCACCTGGATGACCGTATGCGCGCTGGCCACTGGGACAAGTCGACCCACAAGTCCATCGAGCTGAATGGTCGTACGCTGGGCCTGGTGGGTCTGGGCGAGATTGGTCGTCGCGCCGCCGCGACCGGTGTGGCGTTGGGAATGAATGTGATCGCGTTCGACCCTTATGCCAAAGCTGTGCCCGCCGGTGTGACGCTGGTGGACAACCTGCCGCAGCTCTATCGTGAGTCCGATGTGGTGTCGCTGCATTGCCCGCTGACGGAAGAGAACCGCGGGATGCTGAACCGCGAGACGCTGGCCCAGTTCAAGGACGGTGCGATCCTGGTCAATACGGCACGCGGCGGTTTGATCGACGAACCGGCACTGGCCGAGGCGCTGACCAACGGCAAGCTCTACGCGGCCGGGCTGGACAGCTTCGCCGCCGAGCCGATGACCGTTCCCCATCCGTTCCAGCAAATCCCCAACCTTATCCTGTCGCCGCACATCGGCGGTGTCAGCGACGCGGCCTATGTGAACATGGGCGTTGGCGCAGCAAAGAACGTGCTGGCTGTACTGCAGGACACGGTCGCTTCGGTGTAAGTGAAACCCCCAGGTTTCCTCAGATAGAAACAGGCATCACCGCGGGTCAGGCAGCAAGCCGGACCCGCCGGAGGTGCCAGGAGACAATGATGTTGCATCGCGCATTTTTCCGTTTGGCTTCTTTGGTCACCGTCATCTCGGCCGTCGCCGGCGTGGCCACACCCGCACTAGCCGCTTACCCGGACAAGCCCGTCCGGATCGTCGTGCCGAATCCGCCTGGCGGCGCCGTCGATGTGGTGACACGCAAGATCGCCCAGAAGTTGACTGTGCAAATGGGCCAGAGCTTTGTGGTCGAAAACAAGCCCGGTGCGTCGGGCACGATCGGCACCACGCAGGTCGTGAACGCGCCGGCGGATGGCTACACGCTGCTGGCCAACGATAACTCGTACACGACGCTGCCCTACGTTTTCAAGAAACTGAACTGGGACCACCAGACTGCGCTGGTGCCCATCGCACCGTTCGCCTTCTCTCCGGTGGTGCTCGGCGTGAAAGCCGATTCGCGGTTCAAGGATCTCGCGTCACTAGTCAGCTATGCGAAGGCGCATCCTGGTGAGGTGACGTTCGGAACGGGCGGCCCAGGCAGCTCGCCGCACTTTGCCGCCGAAGCCTTCCAGCAGGCGGCCGGCATCAAGCTGATGCACGTGCCGTACAAGGGTGCTGGCGAAGCCATGGTTGGACTGCTGGGCGGCAGCGTCGATCTGCTGGTGGTGTCCACGCCGACCGCGGTGGCGCCGGTCAAGGGCAACCAGATGCGGCTGCTGGGCATCAGCGGCAAGAGTCGGGTCGACGTGTTCCCGAATGTGCCGACGTTTGCAGAAGCCGGCGTACCGGCCTTCAGCCTGTTCAACTGGTCCGGCCTGGCTGCACCGAAGGGCACGCCCAAGGAAGTCATCGCCCGTCTGCAGTCGGAGGTCCAGAAGGCGCTCCAATCGCCCGACATGAAGCAATTCCTGGCGCAGATGGGTTCACAGCCTGGGAATCTGGATAGCGGCGCATTTGCACAACTGATCCAGAAGGAAACTGCGCAATGGGCCACCGTTGCACAGAAGGCCAATATCGAAAAGCAATAACCCGGAGACCCACGATGTTGCTGCTTGCGCCACCTGCCGTTCGCGATGCGGCCGTGCTCACACGGCTGCCGGAATCTTTTCGCCGGCAGGATCGGGACAACGCCTGGTCGCTCGCCAATCGCGGCGGGGCGCTCACCGATTCCTTCCTGGAAGGGCCGGTCTGGTCGGATGGATATCTGTGGGTGACAGATATCCCCTATGGCCGCGTGTTTCGCGCATCGATGCTCGGCGACTGGGAGCTGATTGCCGAGTATGACGGCGAGCCGAACGGCATGAAGCGGCTGGCCGGCGGCGACTTCCTGATTACCGACTATCGCAATGGCCTGATGCGGCTGGACCCGAAGTCCGGCACTGTCACACCGTTCCTGGAGCGCCGCAACTCCGAGCGCTTCCGGGGCGTGAATGATCTGACCTTCGATTCGGACGGCAACCTGTATTTCACGGACCAGGGCCAGACCGGCATGCACGACCCCACGGGCCGCGTGTATCGCCTGGCACCCGATGGCAAGCTCGATGTGCTGCTGGCCAACGCGCCCAGCCCGAACGGGCTGGTCCTCTCGCCGGACGAGAAGGTGCTGTACGTGGCCATGACACGCGGCAACTGCGTATGGCGCGTGCCGCTGCAGGCCGATGGCTCGGTCAGCAAGGTCGGCCAGTTCTTCACGTCGTATGGGCCGAGCGGCCCCGACGGGCTGGCCATGCGTGCCGATGGCTTTCTCCTGGTCGCCAATCCGGGGCTGGGCTATGTCTGGGTGCTTAACCATCGTGCCGAGCCGGTCGAAGTGATTCGCACGCCCGTGGGGGCATCGCTCACCAACCTGTGCTTCGGCGGGGCCGACGGCAAGACGCTGCTGATGACCGAGTCCACGACGGGCTCGATCCTGTGCGCGGAGATGCCGGAAGGCGGCGCCCCGGTGCATGGCGGACGTTTGGCATGACCACCGGACCGATCCCCGTCCTCGACTTCGCCGGCGCGTGCGACTGCCATATGCATATCTATGACAGCCGCTATCCGGTGGCGCCGGGCGCGACGCTACGGCCGGCCGATGCCTCGGTCGACGACTACCGCCGGGTCCAGCGCCTGCTGGGCACGCAGCGCGTGATCGTGGTGACCCCATCGACCTACGGCACCGATAACGCCAGCACCACCGATGCCATCGCGGCGCTGGGCCCGTGCGCACGCGGCGTGGCGGTGGTGGCCGATGTCACTGACGATGAACTGGCGCGGCTGCACCGGGCGGGCATTCGCGGCATCCGCTTGAACCTGACGCTGCCCGCGCCGGTATCGCTTGACGACCTGCCTGCGCTGGCCGAGCGGATTGCCGCATTCGGATGGCACCTCCAGCTCAACCTGCCGCCCGAATGGCTGCCCGACGCGGCCGGCATGCTGGCGGCGCTGCCAGTGCCGATGGTGTTCGACCACTATGGCCATCTGCCGCTCGGCAAGCCGCAGGCGGAGTCGGCCTTCCGCGTCATTGCCGATCTGGTGTCAGCCGGCAATGCCTGGGTAAAGCTGTCGGGCCCTTATATCGAATCGCTCGACGGGGCTCCGCACTACGGCGACATGCAGCCCCTGGCGGCGCGCTACCTGAATCTGGCGCCGGAGCGGATGCTGTGGGGATCGGACTGGCCGCACCCCTCGGCGCAGGCCAGGGGTGGCCAGCCGGTCGACGATGCCGCCGTGCTGCGCACGTTCATAGGCTGGTGTGGATCGTCCGACACAGCTCAGCAGGTGTTGGTTCGCAATCCGCAAACGCTTTACGGGTTCGGGGACGTCATCCCGGCCTGAGTCGTACCGCAAGGAAGAACTGGAGACATGATGTTCGAATCGCTTCACCTGTCGGCCCGCGTGCGCAAGCTGGGCATTTCGGTCTGCCTGGCCGCCGCATCGTTTGCCTTGGGCGCAGCCAACGCGCAGACGGATTGGCCTGCCAACAAGGTCATCAACTACATCGTGCCGTACCCGGCGGGTGGCACGACCGATATCCTGGCGCGCCTGATCGCGCAGAAGGTCGGGCAGGCGCTGCATACCACCATCGTGGTCGAGAACCGCCCCGGCGCCACCGGCGCCATCGGCTCGGCCTTCGTGGCCCGCGCCGCACCGGACGGCTACACGTTGCTCGGTGCTTCGACCGCTTCTCACGCCATCAACCCGGCGCTGCATCCGAAGCTGCCGTATGACGCGGTGAAATCATTCACGCCGGTGGCGCTGCTGGGCACCATCCCAAGCGTGCTGATCGTCGGGCCGAACAGCCCTTACAAGAGCGTCAAGGAACTGGTGGCCGCTGCCAAGGCCAAGCCGGGCACCGTGAGCTACGCGTCGGGCGGCAACGGCACGATCCTGCAGATGTCGGCGGAACTGCTGCAGCAGCAGGAAAGCGTACGCATGAACCATGTGCCTTACAAGGGCGACGTCCCGGCGATCCAGGATGTCATGGCTGGCCATGTTGATTTCATGTTCGCGCCTACCGCGCCGATTCTTCCGCACGTACAGGCCGGGAAGCTGCGCGCGCTGGCCGTGGCCACCGCAGCGCGGGTGCCAAGCCTGCCGAACGTGCCGACGATGGCCGAAGCGGGCGTCGCGAACTTCGAGGCGGAGCAATGGCAGGGTGTCTTTGCACCGGCCGGCACGCCGCCTGCCATCGTCCAGCGGCTCAATGCCGAGATCAATAAGGCTTTGCAAGATCCCGAGGTCAAGGCGCAACTGGGCAAGCTGGGGATCAAGATCGTTGGCGGAGCGCCCCAACGGCTCGCCGAGATCCAGAAGGCGGATATCGCCAAGTGGAGCCGCGTTGGCAAGGCGGCCAACATCACGCTGGAGTGAACCATGGTTGACAGCATGGAAGCGAGCAGATCGTGGCCCCGCCTGTATCAGTTTGCATAACCACCGGAGCAAGACGTTGTACACCGCAGTTGCCGAACACCAAGAGCCCAATCTGGAAGCCGACACCATCAGGAAGGTTGCCTGGCGCATCGTCCCGTTCCTGATGGTCTGCTATTTCTTCAACCTGCTGGACCGGGTCAATCTCGGCTTCGCGGCGCTGGAGATGAACAAGGACCTGGGATTCAATGCCGCCGTCTATGGACTCGGCGGCAGCATCTTCTTCGTCTCGTACTTTCTGTGCGAGGTGCCGAGCAACCTGGCGCTGCAAAAGGTCGGCGCGCGCCGCTGGATTGCGCGGATCATGATCTCGTGGGGCCTGGTCTCGGGCGCCATGGCGTTCGTGTCGGGCGAGACGTCGTTCTATACGATTCGCTTCTTGCTGGGCGCTGCCGAAGCGGGCTTCTTCCCGGGCGTCATTCTGTACCTGACCTACTGGTTTCCGTCGGCCTATCGGGCGCGCATTGTTGCTACGTTCATGGTGTCGATTCCGCTTGCGAGCTTCCTCGGGTCGCCGCTGTCGGCGGCGTTGCTGCACGTGCACGGCTTTCTGGGCCTGAATGGCTGGCAATGGCTGTTCCTCCTCGAAGCCCTGCCCGCGGTACTGCTCGGCATTGCCTGCCTGTTTGTGCTGACCGACCGGCCGCAGGTTGCCAAATGGCTCGACGCGGACCAGAAGACGTGGCTGGAACAACGCCTGGACAGTGAACGCGCGGGCAAGAAGCTCGTCGGCAAGGCGTCGATCTGGAAGCTGCTCTCGAACCGGCATTTCCTGGTCATGGCGCTGGTTTGTTCGGGCGCGTCGGCCGCCGGTACAACACTGTCGCTATGGCAACCGCAACTGTTGAAGTCGTTTGGGTTGTCGACATTCGAGACCGGCCTGATCAACGCGGTGCCGTACGGATTGGCATGCGTTGTCATGGTGCTCTGGGGGCGGCATTCGGACAAGACCAGCGAGCGCCGCTGGCATACGGCCATCCCGCTGGCCTGTATCGCCGTGGGGCTGCTGGCGACGCTGGTGGCTCCCGCGCTGGCCACGACGATGCTGGGCTTGAGCCTGGCGCTGTGCGGGGCGTACTCTTTCAAGGGCCCGTTCTGGACACTTTCGTCGGGTTGGCTCGATTCCGGCTCCGCAGCGGCAGGGCTGGCGGGTATCAATGCGGCATCGAACCTTGTCGGCGGCGGAATGATCTCGCTGGTGGGTCTGATCAAGACTGCGACGGGAAGCTACGGACTTGCACTCCTTCCGCTGGTTGCGCTGGCATTGCTCGGTAGCATGAGTTTGTTGTGGATCAGCCGGAGTGCCAGTCCCGGTGGCAGCAGCGCGAAACAATAGCTGGATGCGGTTGCCGTGTCTGCGGACACCGTTCGTTACGGAGGCAACATACCGGGCGTTGAGGGTTGAGCGACCGGCGCCTGGAGGGCCGGGCGCGAACAGGGCGGGCCGCGGCCCGCCCTGTTCGCGCCGCGCTTCGATGGCGGCTTAACTATGCGCGCCGTCGGTGAACGGATCCCGCCGATCCGTGACGCCCCTCGCACCTTCCGAGTAGACGTCGAACTTGCCTGCCTTCGCCCCGTCGGTGTACGGGTCGCGCGGCCCGTTGATATGCGTCTTGCCGCCGCTGGAATCGGCAGGCAGGTTACTTGCATGGGCCAGGACCGCGGACGAAGTCAATGCGGCGAGAACAACAGTGGATAGGATTTTCACGACAGTCTCCAAATCTAACAGCGGTGGTGTCCATAGCGGTGCCGTCAGGCCTACGCTTGGTATGTGCATGTCGGGCCCGCTTTCTGGAGGCCGGTGCCCCTTGCCTTCGGGTTCGCCATGCACTTGTCCAATTGCGCCGGCATCCTGTTTATTCCCTGTTCAGTTGCCCAGTTCTGTCCGGATGGCCTGCGCGAACGCGTTCACATGAACCGGCTCGGCGTCGCTGATTGCCCAGAAGTCCATACCGTTCTGGTGCCAATGGACGATCGAGTAGCCGTCGGATGAATCGGCCACCGGGGTTGAAACGCCGCCCCCTGACGGGAAGACGTAAAGATCGATCGGGTGCCGCTGGTAGCGGTAGATCAGGACAGCCACCATGCGATGGTCGACGTAGTCAACGCGGCCGCCAGCCAGGGGAAAGTCCCCACCCGGCAACTGGATGACCGGCGGCGCGTAATCGAGCCGCCCGTTGAACCAGGGCTTCACCGTGTGCTGATCGGTTGACAACACGTCCATCGAGTGTTGCGACAGCAGCGCGCGGACGTGGCTTGTCACGAACTCCTGACCCATCCTGCTGCTTTGCTGCGACGGCACCAGCGAGAGCATGGCCACTACCACTGCGGAGGCGGCGACGCCGGCAAGGCCGCCGCCTGCCCACGCCAACGCAGGATTCATGGAACGCATGCGCCATGCCAGCCACGACACGCGGCGCGATTTCCCTGGCAGCCCGGCCTCCACGCGTGCGCGCAGGTACGGTGGCGCACGGTAGTGAAGCGAGCCATCGCGCAATAGATCGTTCAGCGACGTCATCGCCTTGTCATCGTCCATGATTGGCTCCCATCGAACGACCCGGCACTGGCATTGGGGAAAGAGGGATGCGGCCGCCCCGGCCTTGCGTCTGGGCTGCCCGAACCGCGGTGCAGAGAAGCCGGCGGCCGCGCGCCAGCCGCGACATCACAGTGCCGATCGGAATGCCCGCGACGCTGGCGATATCGCGGTAGCTCATTTCTTCCAGCTCACGCAGCACGAGAACCTCGCGATAGTCGACCGGGAGTTGCTCGAGTGCGCGGTGTACCAATTGCGCATCGTCGCGGCGTACCGCCAGTGTTTCGGGATCGCTGCCGATATCGTCCTCCCATCCGGGCAGCCGCTCGTCGCCGTGGAGGACTTCGTCAAAGGGCGTGCCGTCGGCGGCGTCACGCCGCCGGCGCCATTCGCTGAACCATGTGTTCCTGACAATGGCGAGCAGCCACGCACGCGCATTGCCACCGTGAAAGGTGTCGAAGAAGCGAAATGCGCGCAAGTAGGCTGCCTGCACGATATCGTCCGCGTCGTTCGCGCTGCTGCTCAGCCAACGTGCCAGGTTGTAGGCAGCGTCGAGATGCGGCAGCATTACCTGCGCGAAACGGCTGGACTCATCAGTAGAGTTCACGGTGCTCTCCTCTGTCTTGCACCTGTCCTACCATCGGCTGCGGCGATTTATTCCGCACTACGATTCGTTCAGGAAGTCCGGAAAGACCTGCGTGAGCACCAACACGCCCTCGGGATTGAAGTAGAAGTGCATGGTCGAGTACTGCACGGCGTCAGACGCGAAGCGATAGCTCCAGACCTTGCGCCGCATGAGTGGGAAATAGGAGGTTTCCGCGGGCTTTCCGAAGTGGACCAGCACGTCCTGCATGGTCCACTCGCCGACCCTCGCCATGCCGAACTCTTCGGCGGTCAGCATCTGCCGGACACTGACTACGCGCCCGTCCGGGTCGATCTGGGCTGCCCATTTGGCTTCGCCCTGCGCGGGATAGAGCCAGCGGCGCGAACCATCCGGGAGCCGATAGACCTCGCGCGGCGGGCCAAGCGTGGCTTGCAACTCCGCTTCGCTGGCGCCCGGCGCAACCAATTGCCACGCGGGACTTGCACAGGCGAAGGCCAGGGCCGAGGCAGCCAGCGCCGGCAACAGCCTTGCATGCCGGACAAGGGGCGCCAGGACGCGCCGGTTTGGGAATATTGAAATCATGGTTGTCCTCCGACGGTCATGGTGCAACTCTCGCGATCCGACGCGGCGGAGCCGGACTATCTGCCGCGGCAGGCCAGGAGGCGGTGTCGATCGCAAGATGCTGTGCGACGTTCGGGCACCTGCATGTTTGCGTGGCTTGCCGCTGTGGCCACGAACACGCAGGCCTATCTCATTGAGTGACGGTGGTCAGTGCAGGCCTGGTGGTCTCGGCTGTGGTGCTGGGCGCGGTAGCAGGTTCCGACCGACGCTTCGCATCCAGCTTCTGCAATGCCTGCTGCAGATCGTCCGGATACTGAGTGTCACCGGGAGCCGCAGGGTTGTAGCCAACGGCCTCCAGTTCCTGCAGTTCTCTCAGGATGCCGGCGCGCGTGACCTGAGGCATATCGTTCGGCGCCGCGGGTTGGGCCTGGGCAAAGCCGGCAGCAAGGCAGATGGGTGACGCAATGGCGAGCACGCAATACAGCCGATTCAACGATCTCGTTTTCATTTCACAGCTCCTTGGGGGCAAAAGCGCTTCTGTCTTTGACGCGCTTGCATGCATAACCGGCGGTCTGCGTGGAAAATTCCGCCTGCCCGCGAAGAGGGTGCAAGAAGCTTCGGATGCCCCGGGCCAGTGACATGAGAGAGAACGATGTGCGAAGGCGTTACGCCATCCCTAGGATGCGTAAGGCGATTTCGGAATAAAGCGGGCGCCGCGGCAGTCTAGCGAAGGTGCCGGACGATCAGCTCCCCGGAATGCCTGGCGTGACCCGCATCAGGATCTCGCAATACCCGCTGAGGCGAGTGCAACGCTCGCCTGAGTCCGGCCCAGCACCCGCCAAGGACCCAAATGCTATTCGCCATCATTCAAAGCGCGTTCGCCTCGATGGGGCGTGCGATGCCTATGGCGGCATTGGCTTCAGTGTTCACGGTCGCGCAGGCGCAGGACGCCAATGTGGTCACGATCCGGAATTTCATGTTCTCGCCGATGTCCCTCAACATCAAGACCGGCTCGGCGGTGACCTGGAGCAGCGAACCACCAATCGCCTGTCGACAGGCGCTTTGCGCCGTACCGCTGGTGGCCGGCCGCGATGAGCCGGTGCCGGTCCGCGTCCTGTCCAAAGCGGCGCAAATGCCAATGCCTGTGGAATGAACGACGAGTGCTCCACCACGCTATGGCGAGTTCTCGGGTCGAGGCGGACGTACCGGCGATGGGCTCCGCAGAAACATCGCTTACGGTTTGTCACAACCTCGTCGTCAACGCCAATTCAAGACGGGTCGTTTTTACGGGCAAGCACAGCAACTTGCTGTGTCTCTAACCTCAAAGAAGGATTCATCATGAAGAAGCTGTTCGCCGCTGTCGCCTCCCTCGCCATCACCGGCGCCGCTTTCGCTCAAGGCGTTGCCCCGGCACCCGCTGCTGCCCCGGCACCGGCGGCTCCGATTGCGCAAGCCGCTCCGGCTCCCGCTGTGAAGGCCCCCCCCAAGACCGCTACCCATAAGCACGCGACCGCGCACGCCAAGGCCGCCAAGGTGAGCACGGCAAAGGCTGCTACTCCGGCGGCCGCAGCAAAGGCTACCCCCGTCGCGGCTGAGAAGGTCGCGCCGGCCCCCACCGCCACGAAGCAGTAAGGCGGCGTTGGCAAGGCGGGCGAAGGGTAGTCGTTCGAGCCAAACCTTCCCATGCCTTCAGCGGCTTCTCAAGAAAACGGCCGACCGATTGGTCGGCCGTTTTGCTTTTGGCTGCCGCGATCGATGCGTTCCGTCCTTAACGTGATCGTGGCCTTCAGGCGCGGCCGTTTGGTCTCTTGACCGGCGACCGCCATCACATCGCTCGCGTGCCAGGATCAATTCTTCGCTGTTCAGTGCATCGTGTAATTGAGCCGGAAGATCGACGCCACTCGCGAAGCGGGATGCGTGGCTCTCAGGCTAAGTTCCGGCCATGCAGATGGCCGCAGCGACCGGCTCTAAGGGCGACATTAAACGTCGACCCTGGCCGGTCTCGGACCGAGACTCGCCATGCCACTATGATGATGCCGGCTGCGACCCGACCCCAAGACCGGCGGATTCGCGGATGCAGTGGATGAAGTAGTCCGCCGTGCGCGTGAGGATCGCACCTTCGCGCAGCACCAGGGCCATCTGGATATCCGGAGGATTCTCCGGCAGCGCGAGAGGCGTCAACAGGCTGGCGATATAGGGCGAGCGTACCGACGCCAGCGACAATGGCACCACCGCGTCAGTCTCCAGCATGAGCGTGCTGAACAGGACGTTCGACGTGCTGCGTGTGATGCGGCGCGGCGGCGGCAGTCCGTGCCGGGCGAACAGGCCGGCGAGATAGGCGGGGTAGGTGTCGCTCGCGTCCTGGTGCAGCCATTCCGCGTGCCCTAGCTCCGCCAGCGAGGTTGCGCCGGCCAGCGGACTGCCGGCGCGCACTACGAATGACGTCGGATAGACCGCCAGTTCGGAGTACTGCAGGAACGGATCGGCGGCCAGAACCTGCGTGGCGGTGAGGCCGAAGTCGACCTGGCCGTTGCGCAGGTGTTCCTGCAGTCGCGGCGGGTCGAATTCCAGGAAGTCGACGCTCACGTCCGGCATGCCCTGTCGAAAGCGCGAGAATGCCGGCGGCAGCAGCGAGATGCCAGGTAGCGGCGACACCCCGATCCGGAGCCGGCCCTCATTGATGCCACGCCGCTGCGCCAGTTCTGACTCGGCCCGTTCGATTTCGCAGACGATCAGCCGAGCTCGCGCCAGCAGCGCCTGCCCATCGTTGGTTAGCGTCACGCCCCAGGAGTTGCGCGCCAGCAGTGGCACGCCGGCCTCGGCCTCCAACTCGCGCATGGCTTTGGTGATGGCCGGCTGGGTCAGGCACAGCGCACGCGCGGCGGCGTTGATGCTGCCGTGATCGGCAATGGCGACGAGGGCGCGCAGGTGGTGGTGTTTCATGCGGGTCTACCCGGTCAGGGGTTTACCTGAATAACCCCGGGTTATGGTTATCAACTTTCGTGCTTTGTTACTGCGGCGGGTGATTACTTACCATGGGCTTTCCGCATCCATCCCCACAGGAACCCGAAAATGTCGCAAGGCGCCGCCATTATTCCCGAAATCCACGCCCATCAGGCGGAATTCGTCGCGCTGCGCCGCGACATCCACGCACATCCGGAACTCGGCTTCGAGGAGGTCCGCACCAGCCGCCTGGTGGCCGACAAGCTGGCGGAATGGGGCTACGATGTGACGGCGGGCGTAGGCGGCACCGGCGTGGTAGGGCAACTGAAGCTCGGCAACGGCACGCGCCGCATCGGCATCCGCGCCGACATGGACGCGCTTCCCATTGTCGAGGCTACCGGCCTGCCATACGCCAGCACGCACCACGGCAAGATGCACGCTTGCGGCCACGACGGTCACACTGCCATCCTGCTCGCCGCCGCGCACTACTTCGCGACCACGCGCCGATTCGACGGCACGCTCAACCTGATTTTCCAGCCGGCCGAGGAGGGGCAGGGCGGTGCGCAACGCATGGTGGAGGACGGTCTGTTCAAGCGTTTTCCATGCGATGCGGTTTACGCCTTGCATAATGCGCCCGGCGTGCCGCTCGGGCACTTCGTTGTCCATGAGGGGCCGACGCTGGCGTCGTCCGATACCGTCACCATCACGCTGACCGGTAAGGGCGCGCACGGCGCGATGCCGCAGTACGGACGCGATCCCGTGGTGGCGGCCGCCGCCATTGTCATGGCGCTGCAGACCATCGTCGCGCGCAACCTGTCGGCCACCGATGCCGGCGTGATTACGGTAGGTTCACTGCAGGCCGGCACCACGCACAACGTTATTCCCGAGACGGCGAAGATCCTACTTACCGTGCGTGCGCTCGACCGAAATGTGCGCGACACGCTCGAGGCCCGCCTGCGCGAAGTGGTCGACCTGCAGGCCCGCAGCCTCGGTGTGAGCGCGGAAATTCACTATCACAAGGTCACCAGCGTGGTGGTCAATACGCCCGACGAAACGCGCTTCATCCGCGGTGTCATCCAGGACTCCTTCGGTCAGGACTGCGTGCAGGACATGGAAAAGGGCGCAATGGGTAGCGAGGATTTCTCATGGATGCTCGACGAAGTACCGGGCTGTTACGTTCTGCTCGGCAACGGTAGCGGCTCGCAGGGCGGCTGCATGGTCCACAACCCCGGCTACGATTTCAACGACGAGGCGCTCCCGCTGGGCGCGAGCATGTGGGCGCGGCTGGTTGAGCACTACCTCGTCGCCGCCTGAAAAAGGGAGGATGCTATATGGAGCAGAGACTCGATGCGGCCCTGACCGGCACTGCCTCGCCTGGCTTGCCGACCGCGCAGGCTGACGCCGCCACTTTCACCAGGCAGCGCCGCGCCGTGATCGCCGCCTCGCTCGGCAACGCGCTGGAGCTGTTCGACTTCACGGTGTTCAGCTTCTTCGCCGGGCTGATCGGCAAGCTGTTCTTCCCGGTAGAGGGCGAATATGGCCCCTTGCTGCTGGCGCTGGCCACGTTCGGCATCGGCTTTGTCATGCGGCCTTTGGGCAGCGTGGTGATCGGCAACTACGCCGACCGTGCCGGTCGCAAGCCGGCCTTAACGCTGACGATAGGCCTGATGGCGCTAGGCACGGCCATCATCGGTCTGGCGCCCACCTATGCACAGATCGGCATCGCCGCGCCGCTGCTGGTGGTCACGGGCAGGCTGCTGCAGGGCTTCTCGGCCGGCGGGGAGATCGGCGCCGCTACCAGCTTCCTGATGGAGTCCGGCACACGCAGCAACCGCGGCTTCATGGTGAGCTGGCAGATGGCCGGGCAGGGCGCGTCGGCGCTGGCCGGCGCACTGTGCGGCGCCCTGCTGACGCACGGCCTGTCGCAGGCCGCGCTGGAAAGCTGGGGCTGGCGTGTGCCCTTCCTGCTCGGCTTGCTGATTGGCCCGGTCGGCTTCTATATCCGCCGCCATCTCGACGAGACCCACCAGGACGTGGCGCGCGAGCGCAGCGCGCTGTCCGAGGCGGTGCATCAACATGGCCGCAAGCTGCTGCTCGGCACGCTACTGGTCCTTGGCGGCACGGCCGAAATGTATGTAGTGGTGTTCTTCACGCCGGCCTGGCTGGTCAGGACCCTCCACATGCCGGCCGCCACGTCGCTGCTCGCGGCCTGTGCGGCCGGGGCGATCATGCTGATGGTATCGCCGCTCGCGGGGGTGCTCGCCGACCGCCTGAGTCGCCGCAAGCCGCTGCTGCTGACGTTGCGCATGGTGTCGCTGGTAGGGATCCTGCCGGGATTTCTGCTGGTGCAGCATGCGCCGTCACTCGGGTCGGCACTGGTGCTGGTGTGCGGTGTAATGCTGCTGGCTACGTTGGGCGCGCCGGCCGGCTTTCTATTCATCATGGAGGCCTTCCCGCGCCGAGTGCGTGCCACCGGGCTGGCGATCATCTATGCCTGCGGCGTGACGCTGTTCGGAGGCTTCGCTCAATTTATCGTGACGTGGATGCTGAGCGTGACAGGTAGCCCGCTGTCGCCTGCATGGTACGTGCTCGGCTGCGGCACGGCGAGCCTGTTGGGGCTGCTGGCGTTTGCGGAGCAGCGTGTCGCGGATTGATTCGGCCGCCGCGGGGGCTTCACGGATGCGGCAGGCCGAGCCCGGCGACCGCGCTCCATCGAATGAGCACTTCGGTAGTACCGATCGCTATAGGGTTGGCCGACTTCGGTCAACTGGGTGACCGTGGCAGCCGTCGCTATGCGATCCAGTGCTGCGCCGCCGCTATAAGCTGAACGGCCGTTGTCGACCCGCTGCGGTCATCGGGGACGTCGCAACTGCAACGTCCGTTCTCAGCGTCCACCGGTCATTGGCCGCGTGCGTCGACCACTACAAAAAGCGAACTGCGCTCTTTGGCTCGTACGATGGGCGACTGAAGAGTGCCGAGAAAAATATATCGGGCGTGACATTCGCCACGCCTTCCGCTTTCCGCGTCCGGCCGCTGCGCTTGCGCGCACATGTACCAGGCTCCAAGCCGGTTTCACTGCAGGGAGAATGCGCGCCAGCAAGCAACGAATTGCCGTGCGAGCGTGCCGACTCTATCCGCGGAGTAGCCTCTGCGGGGCACCTGAGTGAGTTCCGGCATACCAGTTGACGCCTTTTCCGCCATGGCCGCCCTATCATTCGACCTTTGCGCCCGATTCCTTGATGACGCGCGCCCAGCGAACAGATTCGCTCTTCATGTACTGCGTGTACTGCTGCGGTGTGCCACCCAGGATTTCGGAACCTTGGTCGAGCAATTTATTCCGAACGGTCTTGTCCTGCAGCGTGTGCTCGGTTGCCTGACGCAGGCGACTGACAATGGCATCAGGCGTGCCTTTCGGAACAAGAATACCTTGCCAGGCACCCATCTCGAGCGAGTCCTTGCCCGTTGCCTCTTTGATGGTCGGTACATCGGCCAGCAACGTCGAACGCTTGGCACTGGTAATTGCCAAGGGCTTCAGCTTACCCGCCTTGATGTGCGGCGTCGCTTCGTTGAGGGGAAGGAACATGAACTGCGTCGAGCCGGAAATGAGGTCGGTGATGGCCGGAGCGCTTCCCTTGTACGCCACATGCGTAACGTTGATGTCCATCTCCTTGGCAAATAGCGCGCCGCCAAGATGCAACAGGGCCCCCGAGCCGGATGACGCATAGTTCAGCTTGCCAGGGTGAGCCTTCGCGTACGACACCAAATCCTTCACATTGGTGACTGGAAGCTTGGGAGTCGCCACGAGAACAAGCGGGATATTTGCCGTCAGACTGATTGGAATGAAGTCGGCGAAGGCGTCGAACTGCACGTTCTGGTACAGGGACGGCGCCAGGACGATGGCCGAGGTACTGTAGAAAATCGTGTAGCCGTCTGGCGACGAGCGTTTGGCTTCCGTCGCCGCGATGTTGCCGCCCGCCCCGGGCTTGTTGTCGGGGACAATCGATGTCGACAATTGCGTCGATAGCCCTTGAGCCACAATGCGCGCGTTGATGTCAGCCGAACCGCCGGGGGGGAAGCCGACGAGCATGCGCACCGGCTTGTTGGGATATGAGTCGGCTGCGAGCGCCACCGGCGCTACGCACGTGCTCGCGAGGACGGCCGCCGCCGATACGGCAAAGAGGAATTTTTGCATGATGGTGTCTCCAGGCTTTGTTTTTTGGTTGGATTCTTTTCTCAGGCCGCTTTCTCCAGCAGCCACTTCAGCGCATCGTCAAGAGAGGGGTTCTCGCCCACGGGCTGAGCATCGATAGCGGCGGCAGTATTCTTGAAACGAGCTTCGACACCAGGTAGCACAAGCGAGGTTAGGCCGGATCCCTTCAGTTCCTTCTGGGCCTCAGCGACTTCGTGAGTGCGACGCTTCGCGTGGATGGTGTGCGTTCGCACGAGCATGTCGATGAAGTCGGCCAACGGGCTCTCGTCGATATCTTTCAGTACGGCGTACAGCTTTGCGCGAACACCTTGTTTTTCCGCCGCCATGAGCAACTCGACGGCGAGCGCTTCCATTCCTTTGGTGAACACACTGCGAAGCACCTTCAGCGAAATAGCGTCTCCTGCAGCGCCGCCTTCAACGACGCGAATGTTGCCTCCAGCCGTCTGAATCAGCGAGGCGAGTTCATCGGCGCCCTGCGTCGCAGCACAGAGCAAAGGTGCCCGTGCCCAGGCGAGGGAAATGGCGCCCATCACCGCGACGTCAATGTAGTCAATGCCCTTGCTTTTAGCTCGCTCCGACGCGGCTCGCTTGTCCGCGGGGCTCGCCGTAGTCAAGTCCGCGTACTTGGCATGGGGTTTCATGTGTTCGAAGCACTGGCCGGCCACATCGAGCGCCACGGCTCCAAACACACACGAGAACACCCAATCGGCTTCGGCGAGCCAGGGGCCAACTGCCGACTCAACGGGTACGCCGAATTTGCTGGCCAGTTCGCGGCCGGCTTGCGAGAGGTGGGTGTCGCAGAACTGGAATGTTGTTCCCGGGATGGTGGCGAGGGCGTTGGCGTAGCAGCGGCCCACTTCGCCGAGGCCAATGATTGCGATGTTCAAGACTGTCTCCTGGCTGGATGCTGATACAGCCGAAGAGTACAAAGAAAATACAGTTAGAGCAACGCGAATCGAGAAGCCTCCGGGTAAACGTGAGATTTACCCGCCGACCCTAGCCTATAAAGTGATGTTATAGGATTTTAATGTTCTAATTTTGTATTCTTCCTAGCGTCGGGTTGCAAGCTGTCCAGCCGGCGACTCATGAAGCGCTGGTTCGAAATGAGCAGGTGGACCGTCATCACTTGCTCGGCAAGGTCACCATTCCCCAGTTCCACGGCCAAGGTAATGTCGCGGTGATGCTGAAGGCTGCGAAGGAGGTCGTCCCGCTCATAGAGGAAGAACGAGCGGGTGATGATGGGCATGTCTATCATCGTCTCAAGCATCGTCTTCAGACGTTGAGACCCTGCGGCATCGAGCAGCATGCGGTGAAATCGGCTATTGGCGGCTTGGACCTCGGCGATGGCATCTTGCGAGACTTCAGCTTGGTCGATGGCGTGGGCCATCTCCTCGTTGCACCGCTTGAGTTCCGCAACCATTCGAGGGTCGGCGCGCTCCGCAGCAAGCCGTGCGGCAAACGGTTCCAAGCGAATCCTGAGGCGGAACATGTCCTCGATATCCCAGCGCGTCCAGCCGGCAACGAAAACGCCGCGGCCCGCCTCTGCGACAGCAAGACCGTCATCAATCAGCCGTTTGAGCGCCGCGCGCACGGGCGTCCGACTGACGCCTATGTCCTCTGCAATGCGCTCTTCTTTCAACTGCGTGCCCGCCGTGTAGTGCCCCGCGACGATACGCTTTTTCAACACTTCGTAGGTCTGCTCGCTGCCCTTTTTCATCGCCGTTGTCGAGGGGGTTCCTCTGCCTCCGTTGTAGTCCTGTCTCCTTGCGTTCGCCAAGCGAGACGCGCCGCAATCCTACCAAAGACTCCCCCGGGCGCCGGAAACAGGTTTCAGCCAAGTTACTTTTTCGGCGGATGTATTTTATTTGTACGATGCGACCGAGCATCCCTCGCAAAACCCTAACGTTTACCCGTACAAAATAACGATCTCCTTGCACCTCATTGTTTTTATTTTGTACTATCCGTTCGATGCGCAATCGCCAACACGAACCCCACCAAGGAGACTACATGTCCATCACCGCACAACAACTTGACCGCCTCAAGGCCTTCGGTACCGCCACCATCCATGAGGCGCAAGGCCAGAAAGGCGCACTGGACGTCGGCATGAAGCCGCTGGACCCGACCCTGCGCATGGCCGGCCCAGCGGTCACCGTCGACATCCGGCCCAGTGACAACCTGATGATTCAGTACGTGCTGACCCAGACGAAGCCGGGCGACGTGCTCGTCGTCGACGCCAAGGGGTTTTTGGAAGCCGGTCCGTGGGGTGACATTCTGACGTTGGCCGCCATGAACCTCGGCATCGCAGGGCTGGTCATCAATGGCTCCGTTCGCGACGGTAATGCCATCATCGAAATGGGCTTCCCCGTGTTTTGTCGTGGCCTGTCCATCAAGGGCACCCACAAGAACCAGCCCGGCAAGATTAACGTTCCGGTGCACATGGGCGGTGTCCAAATCAACCCTGGTGACATCGTGGTCGGCGACCGCGATGGCCTGGTAGTGGTAGCCGCTGATGAAGTGGAGGGTGTCATTGCCAAGAGCGAAGAGCGTGAGCACAAGGAAGAAGGCATCCGTGCAGCGCTCGCGGAGGGCAAGACCATGGTCGAACTGATGAATCTCGGTGAGACTCTGCGCCGCTTCGGCTTCCAGTGATGTGTCGGCACCCGGATTTGCGGGTGCGCGACTACCTACCTCTTGCTCGAGCGCTCGCAGAAGCGCATTCCCAGAATTTGGAGACATCCCATGCACATTCTCGTGCGCATTCTGACCGCGTTCGCCATGAGCGTTACGGTTTCCACCGTTGCTATGGCTGCGGATTCCCATGGTCCTGTGCGAGTGGTGGTGCCATTCGCCGCAGGCGGTGCCACGGACGCGCTTGCGCGGCTGCTTGCACCGGGACTTGCCAAGGAGCTTGGCCAGACCGTCGTCGTCGAAAACCGCCCCGGCGCAAGCGGGCAAATTGGCACGGCCTACGTGAAGAACGCCCCGGCTGACGGCTCCACCTACCTTTTGGCGCTCGACCATTCGGTAGTCATCGTGCCCTTGATTACGCCTTCGGCGGGGTACGATGCGCTGCGCGATTTCACGCCGCTCGGCACGGTTGCGCGCTTCCAGTGGGCCTTTTCCGTTCCCAACACCAGTCCCGCGACAACACTCAAGCAATTTATCGAGCTCGCAAAGAAGGATGCGAGCAAGCGGAACTTTGGCGTCCCGCTGATGGGTGGGATGCCCGACCTTATCGGAGCCAGTGTAGGCGGCAAGGTGGGTGCTTCCATGGAAGCTATTCCTTTTAACGGTTCGGCCCAGATGATGCCTCAACTGATAGGTGGCCAGCTTGCGTCGGGCGTAACTGGCACTCCAGAAGGAGTCACGATGGCACGCGGAAAGAAGGTGAGGATTCTTGCGATTACCGGAGACAAGCGTTCCACACTGCTGCCTGACGTGCCGACTTTCGAGGAGCAGGGCGTTCAAGGCCTGAGTCTGAGCAGCTTCAATGCCTTCTTTGCACCAAAGGGCCTGCCGGCGCCTATCGCAGAGAAGTTCAATGCCGCCCTTCGCAAGACATTGCAAGATGCGGACGTCCGAAAGCAGATCAATGACATGTCCCTCGACATCGCATCGTCGAGTTCGCTTGCCGACGCGACGACAGAACTGCAGCGTACATATCGCTTTTGGCACACTGCAGCGCCTGCTAAGCGATAACTCGATACCGCAGACAGACGATACCCACCATGCCCATTGCTATGACAGTCCCGCACTCGACCGGCACGGGAAGGCCTTTGTTTCGCATGCCGGCTGACGCGTGTGACTGCCATATGCACGTGTTTGATGCGGCTCTACCGTTTGCAGCCAATGCATTGCTGACACATGGTCCTGCGACATCGGCGCAGTACAGAATGCTGCAGCAGCGGTTGGGCACGTCGCGCAACGTAGTGGTTCAGCCTTCATCCTATGGGACCGACCACCGGGCATTGCTCGCTGCCCTCCAGGACTTTGGCGATACCGCTCGCGGCGTGGCCGTCATTAGGCCAGAGACGGAAGACGCGGCGCTGGATCAGTTAGCTACCGCCAATGTCGTCGGGGCACGCATGAATCTGGTCCAGCGCGGCGCAACAGACATCGTCATGGCCCGTCCCTTGGCGGCGAAACTGCGGCGGCTGGGCTGGCATTTGCAGGTCCACCTGTGGCCCGAAGCGTTTTTGACAAACTTGGACCTGCTGCTTTCCCTGGGCGTTGATGTGGTCGTTGACCATTTCGCCCGCGTGTGGAGCGACGAGAGGCTGGCGCCACTCGTTGAGCGGGGTGTACATAAATTGCTAGGGAGTGGCCGCGGCTGGCTGAAGCTCTCCGGAGCCTATATGGCGGTTCTCGACGGAAACCCGGACTCATGCCGGCTCGGGGAATTCGTTAATTCGGTCGTAGAGCGATACCCCGACCGGTTGGTGTGGGGGACAGACTGGCCTCACGTGACAGAAGCCACTAAGCCGGATGATGCGGCATTGATGAATCTCCTCGCAAGATGGATTCCCGACGAGGGTGTAAGAAGCACCATTCTGGTAGCGAACCCCTCCACTCTTTACCAATTCGACCGCCGACGGTGAGCTCTGGCCCACGAACGAACCTGTCGAACATAACTTGTTTAATGCAGCGAGCGATTCTTCAAACAGCCGTTCGTAGCACATGCACTGCATAGGAGACCCGCATGACAGCGGCAGCGCAGACTGACTACCGCGCGACAACGATTCGAAAGATTCAGTGGCGCATCCTTCCATTCCTTGTGCTCCTCTACATCATCGCGTTCATTGACCGGTCCAACATCGGCTTCGCCGCGCTCAAGATGAACGGGGACCTGGGAATCTCCTCGACACAGTTTGGCGTCGCTGCGGGGTTGTTCACGGTCGGATACTTCCTCTTCGAAGTACCGAGCAATTTGCTGATGCATCGCTACGGCGCCCGCAAGTGGATTGCACGCATCTTGTTTACCTGGGGAGCGGTTTCCGCTTGCACGGGCTTCGTGCACAGCTACACGCAGCTCGCCATCGTGCGCACAGTGCTGGGCATCGCTGAGGCAGGCTTTTTCCCATGTGTGCTCCTCTACCTGACCTACTGGTTTCCGGAGAGGGAGCGGGCCCGCGTAGTGGCGCTGTTTATGGTCGCATTGCCCATCGCGACTCTGGCGGCAGGACCGCTTTCTGGTGTCATTCTGGACCACGTGCACTGGGCAGGCGTTGCTTCGTGGCGCTGGTTGTTCATCCTCGAAGGGGTGCCGGCGGTTCTGCTGGGTTTCGTGGCGCTGCGGATACTTCTAGACAGTCCGCGTGATGCCAAATGGCTGACCTCGGATGAGAAGGCGTGGCTCACCGGCATTCTCGAGGCGGAAGCGAAGGCAAAGGTGAAGCAACACGGGGAAATGTCGTTCTGGAAGAGTCTCAGTGGCGTGCGCATCTGGCTGCTTGCATTCATCTATTACGCCAAATCCGTGGCCGTGTATGTGCTCGCGTTCTACTCGCCGCAAATCCTAAAAGGGCTCGGCCAGGAACTTAGCAACACAACGGTGGGCCTGCTGAACGGGCTTCCCTACGCTGTCGCGACCGTGGTGATGGTCTGGTGGGCACGGCGTTCTGACCGGACCGGCGAGCGGCGTTGGCATGTGGCGCTACCGCTGTTTACCGCTGGCGTCGCCCTCGTACTGATGGCGATAGCGGCCGGCAACCTGTGGGTATCCCTGGCATTGCTGACAGTGGTTACTGCCGCAATCTACGCACCGTATGGGCCCTTCTGGGCGATGCCTTCTCTTTTCCTGACCGGCTCCTCGGCGGCCGTTGGTCTGGCGGCGATTAACTCAATCGCGAACCTTGGTGGCTTCGTCGGACCGGTCGCATTTGGCGCGTTGAAGGATTCGACGGGGTCGATTTATGCTGGCTTGGCCTTTGTAAGCTTGACGCTCGTCGCTGCAGGCATCCTCGTGGTGCGCCTGCGATTCGTCAAGGAAGCGGAACAACGCATGCGAGCAACGATGGCGACCGCTATGGCCGCGTGAGAGCAATCGGTAGCGGCTTGGACTCAACGAGGCCGATCCGCGTTGACCAGCAAATGACTACACACCGGGGTGACCAAGGCAGCCGTTCATTCTTACGCGTAGTCGCAACGCTTCACGCTACGTGATAGCAACGTCAGGATCCTGCTGGTAGCGCCGCCTTGGGTCGATACCGATTTGTCCTTGTCCGCGTCATGGTGTCTCATGAGGGCGCCTACGCCATATATAACCGGTAGTGACGGACGACGCAGCAACGTTCGCGAGCGGGGAGCTGAACGGCCGCTTCGTGAAATGGAACGGACGTTTGGATGTCCGGGGCAAGGCTCAGCGCAGTGTCCGTTGGTGGCCGGGTGCGGCCAAATCGGGCGAACATGCAGACCCGGGCTGAGCCGCGGTCTGTGCGCAATGGCCGGGGGGCGAAAGAAGCATCTTGGTCTCCCTGTCCGGTCCTTGCGGCGGTTCTGTTCTCGCGTGTTGCGCTGGAATTGCCGGGGCTGGACTGCAGGGTCGGCTGACTTTATTCAATGCTGCTTCATCTTGCTATAGCACTTGCGCCCGGTAGCGCATTGGCGTGTCACGTCTACGGTTCCGTCCTGAACCGGACAGCCGGCAACTGTATCTTCCAATTTCGGATATCCGGGCCCGTTTCCGCCGGAAGCGGATTGAAGCGCCGCGAAAGTTCTCCAGTTTCGGATAGTCCTTGGGGTAGTGGATTCCTACACTCGATCCATCCCCCAACACCAGACAATTTCGCGGGATGAAAGATTCCCCAGATGGCCAGATGCGCCAGCAACCGGCAGGTGTCCCGTCCACAGCCCGTTGCCTTCAGTGTTTTCCGTTCGCAGGAAATTTACGAGCGTGAGCAGGAGCGTATCTATCGCGGGCCGTATTTGGGCTTGCGGTCTTAGCCCGCGAGTTTCCAATCTCGCAGATTTCAAGACCGCGCTCGTTGGCGATACCCCCGTGGTGATGACACGCACTGCGAGCGGCTTACGTAGCGCCTCGTAGTGCTCCATGCTGTCATCTGGCCAGCAATTCACGAAGCTTGCAACCCATGGTTATACTGCGATGAAAATCCAAAATCGAAGAAGACGGGTACTCAAGGCCGGCGTCGCCGCCATATCGTCACTCGCGTCCGTTTCAGGATTGGCTGGGCAGCGCGGTCTGGTTTACCGAGGCTACACGCAAAAGCAACTCGATGATGCCTATACGCAGTCGGTTTGGGCGCCGAACGCCAATGAGGTTGTTCAGAGCTATCGCCGACACAGTGAAGCTGCGCGCCGCTATATCGCACCCGCGACGTTTCGCTATGGAACTAAGCCTTCCGAAACGCTGGACGTGTACTCAAAAAACAGCACAGCACTCAGGCCTGTGATGATCTTTATCCACGGAGGCGCATGGCGGGCCGGGTCTAAAGACGATTCGGGAGGGTGTGCGCCCACGTTTGTTGATGCGGGCGCCATATATGTCGCTATCAACTTCGACAACTTGCCTGATAACACGTTGCCTGGGATGGTCGAACAATGCCGGAGTGCCATCGAGTGGGTTCATAAGAATGCTCCGATGTTCGGGGGTGACCGAGATCAGCTCTTCCTGTCGGGGCACTCGTCGGGCGGCCATCTTGCCGCGGTCATGTTGACTACCGACTGGACGGAGCGTGGGCTTCCGCTCAACTTGATCAAAGGCGGGGTTCTTATGAGTGGAATGGGCGACCTGGAGCCGGTTTTGCTGTCGGTTCGGGGAAACTATGTGAAAGTGTCGAAATATGAGGCACGCCAGTTGAGTCCGATCTATCACGTCAACCGATGCCAGTGTCCTGTTATGGTCGCTTGGGGTAGTCTCGAAAGCCCGGAATTTAAACGTCAAAGCATCGAACTGGCGGAAAAGCTCCGGGAGGCGGGAAGGCTGGCGTCGGTCTGTGTCCTTGAGGGCGTCAACCACTACGAAGTCGTCAATGAGCTGAACAATAGCTCCAGTGCACTTGCCAAAAGCGTGCTCGCCATGATGCGGCTGGTTTCATAAGATGGCCGGAGCCGACTCTGGAGCGTCCTTCGGGCACACACAAAGTCGGCGGCGCTTCCGGTTGCGAAGAGGCCGCCTCAACGTCCCGGCTACAGCTCATACGAATGACGCGTTATGGCCGCTCTCGGTCCTTCGCCTATCCGGGCACGGGCCTTCTGACGCCAAGGGCAACTACCGACCCGTCTCGGGCATTCGGGTTTTGGGTGCCAGACGACCGCTCTGATGGGGGAAGCGGCCGTTCGCCGCATCAGATTCTTGACTAGCATGAAGCTCAACCGGGGCGGGTCGCTCGAGGCTTCATGACTCGCATCACAGAGTGATGTTCGACGTCCTTCAAAGGGAGGTAGATTTCATGCGCAACAGGATCTATGGCCAGACTATGCGCATTTGGCCCTACAAAGCCTTCCCCAACCTTTTTCACCCCCGTTTCAGTGACCTTGAAAATCGACAGCACCCCTGCTTCGCTTGCCACATAAACCTGTGAAAGGATGGCGTCGTAGCCCAGCACGTCCGGCTCTCGGTCAACCCCAAAGTTCGCGACCATCTGCTTACTCTTTATGTCCAGTACGAGCAAGCGATCATTCCCTTCGCAGGCGATAAAGGCGAGCCTCAGCTCCGGCACAATCAGCAGCCCGTGGTTACCGGCGGTCCCCGGCAAGATAATGCGGTCCACGATCTTATCCTTGCGCGGATCAATCTCGACAAGCGACCGGCGTCCCTGGACGTTGACGAAGATGTGCCGGGTGGCCGGATCGTACTGTGTGTTACCGACGGCGCCGCCCAACTCGATGGTAGCGACACGCTGATTGGTGCGAACGTCAATCACGGTCTCCGTATTGCCAGTCTCATTGGAGACGTACAGCTTGCCAGCTTCGGGGGCATAGGCGATGCCGTCGGGATAAACACCGCCGGGTATGCGCGCCACAATCTTTAGTGCGGTTGCATCAATTGCCACGACTTCGTTTGTCGCAGCCGCTGATGCATATACGCGATTGAGTTCCGGAACAGCCAGCGTGCCGTGCACGTGACCGACATCGCCAATCGTTGCCAATATGGTTTTGGTGTTGATATCCATGACGACGACTGCGCTATCGCCAAGGTGTGCAATGAAGAGTCTTGAACTGGCTGGGTCGAGGCTAAGATAGTCCCAGCGCGTCGTGCCGCCGGGTAAGGGAAAATCACCTACATGCTGCAGCGGAAGAGCCCGGGAAGGTAGTGCTGTTGTAGCGGGAAGGCAATGAGCCGGGCCGAGCAATACGGCGAGAGCGAAGGCGATACCGGACAAGCATCTTCGCGATGGCGTTTGGTACAGATTTCGCCTCGTGTTCATCCCTGACTCCCAGCATTGCTACCGATGCACGCTGGCCTGTGCATCGAGGGCCTTCTTGACAGTGGTTGCCAGTGCTGTCGCCTTGTCCTTGCCCCAGTAATGCAAGAACATGTAGCGCGGCTGCTCGTCGATCATGTGCTGATGGATGGCAACGATATTGATGCCGCCCGATCTCATCGCTTTGAGTACTGGCTGAAGCTCGTCCTCGCGCATCACAAAATCGCCATCTACGACCGCCATGTCGTCAGTGCCGGCGAACGCCGCCCATGTGTTCACGCCCATTTCGTTGCCGAAGCTCACCCCATGCATAGTCGCTTTGGCGCCAATCACAACCTTGAACATGCCGTTGCTGGCTTGTCCCTTTTTTCCGAGGATGGCTTCCAAGGGCGCGGGACTGATTGCGTTGTTTTGCCCAATTGTGCCCGGGAACGTGGATGCCACCGAGGGACTGGCGGCCCGAATCTCTGCCACCTTGTCATACAGCTTCTTTACGCTGCCGGCGAGCTGTGCAGGGTCGCCCATGCCACTGATGTGCATGAAGTACACCCGTGGCTGGTCAAAGAAAAAGTGATTATGGAGTGCCGTAACCTGCAGCCCGGCCTCAAGCGCTGCGCTCATGGCAGGATTTACCTCGTCCTCAAAGAGAACGGTGTCTCCCATCAGCATGACCTGACGTGCACGCGCGGGCGTGAACGCTGCCCAAGAGGTCAGTCCCATGAAGGGGGGCATGGTCGTGCCATCCACCTTGATTGGAATATCCGTACGCGGCTTGGAAACCTTGAACACATTCTCGGCCTCGGAGAAGCTGCCTTTCAGGCCCGTGACTTGCTCGATTTGTGCGGTATCCATCGTCGCGCGTCGTTCTGCAGGCGCTGCCACAGCGATCGCACATGCGCCAAAAATGCTGGAAAGGCCCACAACAATTTTTTTTGCCATTCGCATGATTCACTCCGGTCACTGTTGAAGAAAGTCAGGTTGGCTCGGCGCCGATATCAGCTCAATTGAGTGGCTTGACACGCCTGAAGGCGTGCAACATGGCAAGATCGTAGCCAATCTTCAACACGCCACAGGCCAGCAATGGCGCCCCGATCCAGCCCGTCGCCATCAAGCCTCCCGCAAGAACCGGGCCGACTGCGGCAGCGAGGCTTCTGGGAACCGCTGTCAAACTCGCGGCCGCAGTGCGCTCGGCCGGCGTGACCACTGCCATCACAAACGCCGTCCGGGTCGGTACATCCATTTGCGACAACGCACTACGCATCAGCAACAGCGCCAAGGTCAGCATCAATGACGGCGCGAAGGCTGCGGCAATCAGGAAAGCACTGGAAGGGATGTGCGTGAACACCATGGTGTTCAACAAGCCGATCCTCCGTGCCAGCGGCACGGCGATGAGTTGAGAGGCTGTTGTCAGCAATCCCGTCCAGAAGAAGAACTGGCCCGCTGCTCCGGGGGACATCCCGAAGCGTTGCATCAGCCAAAGTGACAGCAAGGCGTTGACGACCAAGCCTCCTGCAAACGCATCCACGCTGAACAACATCGCTAGGTGGACGACAATGCGGCGCGACGGCCCCAGAGGAGTTGTCGCCGAGGATGACTGCGGACGCTGTTCGGGCAGTCTGGTGTAGAGCACCCAGAGAGCAACCCCGGTCGTGGCATAGGCGACGAACATCATGCGCATGGCAGCCATCATCGACCAACCGGCATGCGCAGAGATCCAGGCCGGCAGGGCCGCGGCCAGGGCGCCGACGGCAGCAGTGAAGGCGCCAATCAGGCTGTATCGGGCAAACAGCGCCGTACGCGCTTCCGGTGTCGCCGCCTCAGCCAGGCGAGCTTGCTCAAGCGGCAGGAACACGCTGACATCCCCCGAACTTGGGTTCAGGGTACCGATGAAGGCTACGATCAACAGTGGCCAGAGGGAGGACAGGCCGGCAAAGCCCACTCCGGTGATTGCCATGAGGACTGCGGCCAGGATTAGCAGACGACGTAGGGGAAAGCGGCTCCCGATCAACCCGACCAGAATGGTTGCGAGTGCTGAGCCGATCAGCGTGGCGCTGCTGATCAGTCCGACGGCAAACTGGCCAAAGCCGAGACCCAGCAGGTATGCGGGCAAGAGTACTGCCACGAACCCGTCGCACAATCCGCGCAGCCCTCGCCCAACGAGCAGCGGCATCACGCTTGTATCGATACCTGGCGGAAGCAGAAAACGGGCGAGCCTCGAGCTGACGACCGAGACGGATGTCACCCCAGTCTCGTCCAGGGCGGAATCAGTCTTCGTCCTCATCGTCGTCGGCGAGCTTGCCGTCTTCGCCAATGAGTAGCGTTGCCTTGTCAGTGCCCGAACCTAACGTGACCTCGTAGCGGGCCCTGCCATCCACCACTTGCTTTTCGATCTCGCCGATTGCGCGTCCTTTCGTCTGCTGTTTAATCGTTGTTTTGACTGGTGCGGGAACCTGTGAGATGTCGATCACCTGATGGCTGCATTTCCCGAATGGGTGCCAGTCGCAACCCGATGCGGCCAGGCCCGGCAAACTTGCCAGGGCTGTCGCAGCGATTTCACGCGCACGAGGGGACATAGCAGTTTCCTCCAACACTTTACTGATGGTCCAGCGTTCCTTGCGCAATGCGTTGTCCATCGCGACGGTATTCGATCATCTGGCCATGTCGCCACACCTCGAAGCACTCTTCGGTCTTTGCGTTGAGGTATACCAGGCGCAGATTGCTACCGCGAACACTCCCAACCCCTTCTGGGCCTGGCCTTGCATAGCGGATTCGACGGTACCGTTCCGGGCAAAGCTGTCGGCCCAATGTGGTCCGTCAGTGACCATCTTCCCTGCTATCGTCTTCTTGATTTCGGCGGCGCTCAGGTGCTTGAACACCTCTTGGGCCAGGACCGCATTGATTGTGCATAGCATCGCAATTCCCACGCAGATATGGGGGGACAGGCGATTCTTCGTCCAGCCTCGTTCCGACCTCAACTTCACCTCTTTCTCCTCCCGGTCCTACTTCGCGGTGGCCCCATACGTGAACGCGTCGAACAAGGTGACGCTATCGGCCTTGGTCCATACACCCACTGCACCGGCTCCTGTGATGTGTTCGTCCGTCACTTCGATATAGCGCTTGCCATCGAGTGACACCTGGATGTGGCTTCCTGCAAATTCAACTCGCAGCGTGTGCCAGACCCGGGTGGCGACGGGCGCTTCCTGATACCGGATTGTGTGCCGGCGCCCGCCCGTCATGTAATACAGCGAGACGTTGTTCTCGAGCGCGTTCGCGCGTGCGACGTAGTAGGCCAGGGAATGAGCATGGTCTGTTTCATGGATATCGTCCCTTTGACTCGCTCAGGCTGGCATCTTGGGTAGCCACTTGTGCGTTTCCGCCTGGCAGTGTTGACACCATGCATACAGCGCGTCGTACATCACCATGCCGTGCTTAAGCATCTCGTGGTCGTCCGGGAATACGTGGGAAAGGCCCAGGGAGATGGCATAAAGGCCGCTCGATTGCGGTGTCAGATCTAGCCGCGAAGTATCCGCCCCGCGAACGATGCCCGCCATTTGCTGCAGGGCAGGATCACTGCCAAGGTTGTATTTGTCCAGAAACGCGTCAAAGCTGCAAAGCTCTCCCACGTGTGTAAGTTCGACACCCGGGATGTCATACGGAATCGCACCGGTTTCATTGGCAATCCGGACGACGTCTGCCGTCGGTACGTACAGGAAGTCTGGCGTCTTGTCGATGAAGCGCGCAATCAGCCAGGGACAGGCGATACGATCGATCTTGGGGCGTTCCCGTGTAATCCACTGCATGACGGACTCCGCTCGTTTGTAAGGTGAAATTGAGCCTACGGCTGTACAACGGCCAGGCGCTCAGCAACCTGTTTCCAGTGGATGTTCTGCATGAAGGCGTCCACGTAGGCCGCAGCCTTGGCGCCGTAGTCCATGTGATAGGAGTGCTCGTACATGTCGAGCGCCAGAATGGGCGTGGCCCCGGCCAGCGTATGGGCATGATCCGACGCCCATTGATTGACCAGTCGCCGGTCGCGTGGGGAGTAGGTCAGCAGCACCCAGCCCGAGCCGCCGCCGAGCGCCTTGCCCATGGCCGTGAATTCGGCCTGCCAGCGCGTAACCGAGCCGAAATCGCGTTCGATGGAAGCCTTGAGATTGCCTGCCAGCGGGCCGCCATCACCGAGGTTGCCGAAGTACACCTCGTGGAGGATCATCGAGTTCGAAGCGATCAGCTCCTCGCGCTTTAGGCCGTTGAGGACAAACACGGGGGCAGTCGCCATATCCAAGGCAGCTAGCTCCGCCGTAATGGCGTTGAGGCGCTTTACCGCACCACCGTAGTTGTTTTCGTAATGGCTGACGATCAGCCTTTCCGACAGGCCTGGCAGGCTCGTCGGATCGCAAGCCAGCGGCTTCACCTGGTAGGTCATGGGATCTCCTGTGATTCAGTGATGCAGCAGCGGATAGGCCACCAGGCCGATCAAAGCCGCTCCCGCCACAATCATGGGCTCGGACAGCTTCTTGAACTTCAGCAGCAGGGCCACGGTGACCAGCGCGAGCAGCGCGGTCGGGATATCGACAATTGAGCGCTTGGCCAATACGATCACTGCCCCGGTGATGGCGCCGATGGCGGCGGCGGTGACGCCATCCACGAATGCCAGGATGGCGGGCTGCTTGCCGTACTTCTTGAAGTACGGCGCAGGCAGGACAGTGAAGAGGTAGCAGGGCAGGAAAGTCGCGGCGGCCGCCACACAAGCCCCTGACAGACCTGCCACGAGATAGCCGATGAAGCCGACCGTGATGACGACCGGCCCGGGTGTGATCATGGCCACCGCCACGGCGTCCACAAACTGCTTGTCGTTCAGCCAGTGGTGTTCGGTGACGACACCGCCGTACAGGAATGGCACGATCGCAAGCCCCGAACCGAAGACGAACGCGCCGGCCTTGGCAAAGAACACGCCGATCTGTGACAGGAGTGGCCAGTCCAGCGTACTGGCCATACCGCTGGCCGCCGACAGCGGTGTTGCCGCCAGCGCATTGAGCTTGCCTTGACGCAGCCACTTGGGCGGAGCGCGCCAGAACCAGGCCAGAACACCGGCCGCGACGAACAGCCAGGCTACCTCCGATTCGGTAATGACCGTGACTGCGACGAGAACCAGGTAGATAAACCACAGCAGCTTGTCCTTGCCCACGCTCTTCTTGGTCAGCTTGTGGGCGCTGATCGCGATGATGCCGATCACTGCCGCGCCCACGCCATAGAAAACCGACTGCATCCAGGTCAGGCCGCCGAAGCGCACGTAGGCCCAGCCGAGCGCCACCACCATCAGGAACGATGGCAGCACGAAAGCGATGCCAACCAGCGTGGCGCCCAAAATTCGGAAGTGGACATAGCCGAGGTAGATCGCCAATTGGGCCGCCAGCGGGCCCGGAGCCAGTTGCGCCAGCGCGAGGCCCTCCTTGTAGTCGGCATCGGTGATCCACTGTCGCGCGTCCACCAGGTCTCGGTGCATATAGCCGGCGAGCGCAACCGGACCGCCGAAGCCCAAAGTGCCGAGTCGCAGGAAGTACATCACCAGTTGCCGCAAGGTGTATCCAGGGCGTCCTTGCGGTGAATGGACCGGGGAGGCATCAGAGGGGTGGGGCGAATTCATCTTGTGTCGTCTAAAGGGGAATCTGAACGTGGCTGGATTGGTAACGACCTAGCGCTTGGGGTCGCCCAGCGCCGTCCCTGATACTGGGTGGGGTCGCGCCGCGGGATACTGCCCGCCACGCCATGCGGCTCACCCGGGGACAGCAAGATGTCGATGGCTGCGTTGAAATCGCGCCATTGCGCTTCGGCGCGGGCGGAAGACTCGCTGGGGAAAAAATCGATCTTGCGGATTGCGTCGAACCCCCGGCCGTGCCGGCGAGCCATGCGCAGCAGTTCCGCCTCGTCCGCGTGACTCAACGCCGCACGGGCGTCGGAAAGCTCCGCCATCCAGGCTGCGTATTCGGCAGTCCGGTCGAACAGTGCGCGATACTCGGCTTCAGCGGACAGCATCCAGACTTTGCCGTCCTCGCTGGCCGCGTCCTCGGCCAGCGCTTGTAGCTGGGCTCGCTGGCCCGGGAGGTTGGGCAAGAGATAGGCACCATCGCGCAACGACGTGCTGCCCAACGACTTGATGCCGCGCCACAGCCGCATGCGCGGCGTAGCGGCGGAGGTCGGCAGACTGACGACGAGTAGTAGCCATGCGGCTTCGGCAATGGAGGGACGAGCAGTCATGTGCCCAGCTTAGTTGGGCGTAACCACCCCTGCAACGTTGTAGAGGTCTCTACAAATGCCAGTGCTGGAAGCGAGGCAGACCGGATTTTTTTGAAGGTACAGCAAGGGGAATGGTCTTCGGGCGCCGCGAATCCGACGACTGTCCATTTCCACACTGGTAGGCACCCTGGCATGGTGCTAAGGCGGCGGGCCGCCGACGGCCCGAAAATTCAAGGGGTGCTGGTAGCGTAATCCTTCAAATCTATCCGGACGTGTCTGATACGGCACGACAACGTAACCCCGGGTTCATCAACCTCATTCGCCAATGTCTATTCGTACTGCGTCCCCGGCGTTACTGGCCGCCTTGCTTTTCGGGGCAAGCACTCCGCTCGCGAAGGCGCTAACCGGCTCAGTATCTCCCCTCCTGCTGGCGGGCCTGCTATATCTTGGAAGTGGCATTGGGCTGGCGCTGGTGCTTGCTATCCGGAAGATCTGGGCCGCGCCAGACCCGGGAAGCGATCAAAGCGGTATTCCGCGAGGCGAGGTACCGTGGTTGATCGGCGCAATCCTTGCGGGAGGTATCGCGGGGCCCGCCTTGTTGATGTCCGGACTCGTCTCAACCAATGCCGCCTCGGCATCGCTGCTCCTGAACGTGGAGGGCGTGTTCACGGCCGTTATCGCGTGGGTAGTGTTCAAGGAAAACGCGGATCGCCAAATCGTCCTCGGCATGGTCGCCATCGTGGCCGGCGGCCTGCTGCTTTCGTGGCAGCCAGGCAGCCTGCAGATCTCGCCCGGTGCGTTGCTTATCGTTGGCGCTTGCCTGTGCTGGGCTATTGATAACAACCTGACGCGCAAGGTGTCCAGCAACGATGCACTCCTCGTTGCATGCCTGAAGGGCCTTGTCGCAGGGCTGTGTAATTCGGCCCTCGCCCTCATGCATGGGGCGGTCTTTCCACCGGTCATGACTTTGGCGGGGGCGCTGATGGTCGGATTTGCGGGATACGGTGTGAGTCTCGCGCTGTTCGTGGTCGGCTTGCGCGTGTTGGGAACCGCTCGAACCGGGGCATATTTCTCCATTGCTCCCTTGTTTGGAGTCCTGATTTCGTTTGTGATCTGGCCGGAAGCGCCAGGTATTGCGTTCTGGGCTGCTGCGGCTCTTATGGCCCTGGGCGTGTGGCTGCATTTGAGAGAGCGTCACGAACACGAGCATATCCATGAGCCACTGGCGCACAGTCACTCGCATCGGCACGACGCGCATCATCAGCATAAGCACGACTTCCCGTGGGATGGCAAAGAGCCCCATAGGCACTGGCATGAGCACGAGATCATGGTGCACAAGCATCCGCATTATCCGGACGTGCATCATCGCCACACGCATTAGAGTGGCATTGCCCCTTGTCCTGTGCGCTGGGATGAGCGACCGTTCTTGATCTACTCGGTCATCGAAGGCTTGGATGCCGAGTGACTCAAACTGGCTGCCGATTTGCTGCCGTTCGACCAAGGGAAGGCGTTGGCCGTAGTCGGGCCAGGAGCGGCCCTTCACACATTTTCCATTGTGACCACTCGGGCGGCCGCCCTTGGCCCGCCGTTGCAGGCCTATTCGAGGCAACCAGTTGGCGCGGAGCGAGCGAACTGCGAAAGGCTGGGGCAGCTCGCTCCGCGCCTGCTGGCCCAGTCTTCGATGGCGGGGGCAGGTCCCGACCCGTCGGGTACCAAAGTGGAGCGGTGGCTCTGCGATGTCGCCAGCGGCTGGCCGCTCCGAGAGAAGTTCGCCGGCGCTGCGGCGAATCAATGCCTGCCCTGCATGCATGGCGCCGCGGTCTCGAAGGCTGATGTCGACATGTAGCGGCCCGCCGGGTAATAGTCGCCCATCACCTCGCGCTCATCGCCCGGCTTTGAGATGGCCTGTACCGCATGGGGAAAATCCGTTGTCCCAAGCATGTGCCGCAGTTGCACCACCGAGACATCGGCGTCGCCAGCGCCATCCCCGTCATCTGCCATTGGCAGCCAGGCAATGCCACATTGTGCGATTGCATTGCTCGGACGGTCTTCCTTGCGGCTCACTACGATAGTGTAGAAGCCATCCGGACCAACCGGCACCTGCTCATCATAGACGCAGCCATTTACCCGTGTATTGGCAAAGCCCTGGTTCGAGCACATGGACCAGTACCTGAGTTCGCCCGTGCCCATCACCGCTTCCCCGTTGGCGGTGCGCGGCGTGGTTGGCGCCTTGCCGCGAATGACGAACACCTTGCCCAGCTTGCGGTTGACGATGGTGCGGATGTACTGGTTGTCAAGGTTCGGATAGAAGCCCCCAGTACTCTTCTTTGGGCTGGCCAGCGGTTTCCCGGTGTACAGGCTGTAGAGATATTCTCGGTCGTACTGGATATTCCAGGTGGGCGGGTTGGTTGCCGGATACGCAGGCTGATTCTTCTCCCTGCCTACCCCCCGGGCGATGGCAACAAGTTCGCGGTATTTCTCCCTCGGGACCGCGAGCGCTGCCGGATCGATCTGCATCGGCTGCTGGGCGCGCAAGGCAGGACACGCCGCATCCCCCCTCAGCACCTGGCCGTCCGCGAGTGTCAGCACGGGAATGGGCAGTCCGACGCCTCCAGTCTCGTCCATTTGCTTGTCTCGCGCATAGATGCGATAGAGGAGTTGCTGTTGACCGGATCCGTACTTCGGGGCGTGCAATGTTGTGCGCTGCTGCCCGAGCAGGTTCATGCCCACAGGCTGGTCGGCCGGAGGCGCTGCGTCAACTACCGTCAGCGAATATCCTCGTGCTTCGGCATTGCGATTTGCCCCGGGCAGGAAGGGATTCACCGCACCCGCTGCGGGCCTGATCAGATAGTCGGCAACCGATTCGACAGGAACGCCGGCGCCGTCATAGCTGATCAGCGACATATACCGCGAGTGCGGAAAATTGCCCTCAATGGAAAGCCTCGCGCCCTCGGGAATTGAGAACGTCGCGCTCCAGTAAAACGTGGCGGCATCAGGGTATGCGATATTAATGTACGGATCGGCACTGACCGGGCCACGCGACCAGAAGCAACTGCGCGGGCCGGGCGCCACATTTTTGGCAACATCCGCGACCGCAGCCCCATCGGACCTCGACGGCCGCGATTGCGCGGCTACCGTGCCAACTGCGCCGCAGGCAGCGGCAAACGCCAGTGCCATGGCGATTCGGCGGCGGACTTGATGGGATGCGGCCGAATTGACCGATCTCGAACCAGAATGCTGTTTCACGACTCGTCTCCTTGCTGTTGTCAGGCGTTCCGGCCAGCATGGCCAGACTGGAGGGGATGCTACATTTGAAGGGCCCTGCCACTTGTCGCCCAGGCGACAACTCATCTCTTTTCTTGTCCATGCCCACCCCTGGTGACTTCACTGATCAAGAACTCCGACGCGTCCTTGTAAGCAATGCGTGGTTTGCGAATCTGCCCGCAGCCTTGCAGGACAAGCTCATTTCCCGCGGGACAGTGCGCACCTTCACCAAGAGGGCGGTGATTTCCGCGCAGGGAAGTACGCCTAAGGCGATGGGCGCTGTGCTGGAGGGCCACGTCCGCGTTACGCGCGTGCTGGTTGGCGGCGAGGAGAACCTCTATCACGTAGGGGATCCCGGCTTCTGGTTTGGCCCATTGGCACTGATTACCAATGCGAAGACCACCGTGGCAGTGATAGCTGACACGGACGTCCGGATATTCTTGCTTTCCAAGGCGCAATTCGAGCGAATCGCAATGGAAGATCCGATCTTCTACCGCTACCTCGCACTGTTCATTGCGCAGCGCTACGCCAGCATGCTGCGCTACATCTCGGATTCAAAGCTGATTTCCCCGGAAGAGCGTGTTTGTTCAAAGCTGGCGGAATTGCTGCAGCTACAGAGCCCGGGCAATGGACAAGCTGGTCCTGTCACCGTCAAGGTGTCCCAAGTGGACCTGGCTGCAATAGTCGGCGTGTCGCGCCAGACGTTGAACGAGCTTTTGAAGAAACTAGAGAGGCGCGGGTTGATCGAGATTGCGTTTCGAAGCATCCGGGTGGTGAATCCGGTGCTGTTGCGGGGCAACGATGACTACTGGTAATCATATCGTCCACATTCCGGATTGCGCCTGGCCGCCGCGGTCGAAGCTGACCGCCTCGTAGGGATGCACAGAGACGCTAGCGCGCATCTGCGCGTGCGTCACGTGCGCGGCTACGGCGACCGGCTCATATCGGACATAGTGCCTGCCATGGCCGGTCTCGAATTCGAACTTGCGCAGCGCGTCGAGCGCCGACATGAAGATGTGCCGGGCCGACTGGTGCCTGAATGGTGTTGCACACGCTCACTGGCGCACCCTTGTCGATGCGCATGGCCGCGCTGAGTTCGCCTAGGCGGGCCTTGTAGGTCGCCATCGCGCGTTCAAGCAGGGTAATGCGTCGATTACGACCGGGAGGGGGTAACGGCGCGGGCCGCGGCGACCGCGCGGTCGGCGTCTTCGGCGGGCCGAGCGAGAGCTTGCCGAAGGCGTCCTCGCTGGCCGGGTTGACGACGTTCATCACGGTTCCGCGGGCGGCCGGAGCCACCCACTCGCCGTTGATGCAGAACGTGTCGATGCTCTCCATGAAGATGCTGTATCAGTGCTTCGCGATCGGCGTCACGATGTTGAAGGACGGGTCGAACGTGGTGATGAAGCCCATCAACTCGGTCAGCTTGCGTCCATTACCCTCGACCTTGACCTCGCCAGTCCGCAATGCGTCGGACAGTGCGATCTGGCGCAGGCTGATCCGGTCCAGCGTGGCCTTGCTCATCGTGACGGTCGCGTCGGGCGTCGCATGGCGCAAGCCATCGCGATACGTCAGGACGCCGTTGCGCAGCGTGACCGCGAAGGACTTCTCCAGGTCGTAGAACACCCAGTTCAGCGTCATGTCGTGGCCGACAGCCTTGTCCGAATCCAGCCGAACGCCCATGTAGTCGAAGAACATCGACAGCTCCAGCGCGCGCACAAGGTCTTCGGCCTGCCGCGCGGAGTATGATCCGGACCCGTTGCGAAGCTCCATGGCGCCGGTCAGGTACATGTTTCTCCACAGCGAATTCTCGGACTGGTAGCCAAGCTGTTCGAGAGCGTCGGCTTGCGCGTTGCGCGCATCCTGGTTCTGCGGCTCGGCGAAGACGAGATGGTTGCCGACCTCTGCGGCCCAGCGGTAGTCACCCGTCGCGATGGCGTGGCGCATCATCGCGAGCACCTTGTCCGCGCCGCCCATCGCGGCGACATAGCGCTTGCCGGCCGCCTCGGGTTCCAGCGGGTTCAGGCTGGCCGGATTGCCATCGTAGAAGCCCAGGTAGCGCTGGTACACTGCGCGCGCATTGAAGCTCAGCGAACCGTAGTAGCCGCGTGCATACCACTTTTTCTCCAGATCGCCCGGCAGCTTCTGCATCGCCTCGGAAATCTGCATCGGCGTCAGGCCCTGGTTCAGCAGGTGCAGCGTGCGGTCGTTGAGGTAGGTGTACATGTCGCGCTGGTCGGCCAGCAGCGTCCTGATGCGCTCGCCGCCCCAGGTCGGCCAGTTGTGTTGCGCGAGCAGGACGTCCGCCTTGTCCCCATAGCGAACGAGGCTTTCGTCCAGGAACTTGCCCCATGCCTTCGGATCGCGTACGAGCGCGCCGCGCGGCGTGAGGATGTTGTGCATCGTCCGTGTCGCATTCTCGGCCATGCACAGCGCGCGCATCTGGGGCAGGTAGAAGTTCATTTCGGCCGGCGCCTCGGTTCCCGGCGTGAACTGGAATTCGAAGTCGACGCCGGCAATGCGGCGGGTCTCATACGGCTTCGAAACCGTGACGGTCGGCGCGATCAGGCTGATCGTCCCGCCCGCCATGCTGCTCTTGCCGATGCCGGTATCGACTTGCCCGAGTTCGCCTCGCGGCACGCTGGCTGCCGCCTGATACACGGCGCGCCGGAACATCGCGGTACCGGCGAAGACGTTTTCGCTGACCGCTTCCTGCATGAAGCCGGCGGGCGCGTAGATCGCCACCTTGCCTGCCTTGACGTCGGCTTCATCGACCACGCCGCGCACGCCGCCGAAATGGTCGGCATGGCTATGCGTGTAGATCACCGCCACCACCGGCTTTTTCGGGCGATTTGCATAGTAGAGCGCAAGTGCAGCCTTGGCCGTTTCGGTGTACATCAGCGGGTCGACGATAACGATGCCGCGATCGCCTTCGATGATGGTCATGTTTGCCAGGTCCACGCCCCGAACCTGGTAGATGCGGTCCGTCACCTTGAAGAGGCCGGCATGGCCGTTGAGCTGTGCCATGCGCCACAGGCTCGGGTTGACCGAGTCCGGGCTCCTGGCCGCGTTCTGGAAGGCATAGGCCGAGGTGTTGCGAATCGGTTTGCCGTCCGCGTTGAGGACAGTGCCCGTGAACGGCGCGACCAGGCCGCGACTGGCGTCTTCGTAGTCCGTGCGGTCGTCGAACGGAAGCTGCTGCAGCAGCGCGGTGTTGGCCGCCGTGGTGATCGGGCTGGCGGGTTTGGGCTGCTCGCCCGCTGTCACGACTTGCGCGCTGGAACCGAAGGTAAGCGCCGCAGCGGTCGCCAGTGCCTTCCAGCGGTTCGAGACCAGGGTGTCGTGCGGAGAAACGCTCGCGCGCGCGGCGCCCACGCCTTCCCGCTGCGTGTCTGGCTTCGCTGCCGCCTTGGGGACTGACTGTGGAAATGAATACGCATCCGCGCGCTTGATGCCACGTACGAGATCGGCTGCCTTTTCGCCGATCATGATGGCCGGCGCGTTCGTGTTGCCACCGATCACCGTCGGCATGATCGAGGCGTCCGCCACGCGCAGGCCCTCGACGCCGCGCACGCGCAGCTCGGCATCGACCACCGACTGCGCGTCGCCGCCCATGCGGCAGGTGCCGACCGGATGGAAAATGATGTCCACCTGCTCGCGGATCCACTGGCGCACCGCGTGGTCGTCGCTGCCGTCGAAGCGCAGATGTCCGTAGTTGTGCGCCGCGCCGCCCAACGCCGCCAGTGAAGGCTGCGCCAGGATGCGCCGCGCGATGCGGACGCCCTCGACCATCGTATCCATGTCGCGCGCATCGGCCATCAGGTTCTGGTCAATGCGGGGCGCCACGCGCGTGTCGGCGGAGGCGAGCAGCACCTGCCCGCGGCTGTGGGGACGCAGGACGCAGACATGCAGGCAGTAGCCGTGCACGCTGCGCTTTTTTGAATCGCCCAGCGTTGTCGAGAAGTGCAGTTGCAGGTCGGGCTCGGCGAGGTCGGGATGGCTCTTGATGAATCCTCCCGTCTCGGCAATGTTGGACGCGAACATGCCGAACCGCTCCTTCTTGTAGCGGCGCCATTCGCCGATCAGTCGCAGCCCGCCGCGTAGCGTGGCAGCGTACAGGTCCGTGCTGAACAGGCGGTGCTGCAACTTGATGTCGGGGTGTTCCTGCAGGTTCTGGCCAACGGCCGGCGCATCGGCGACAAGATCGATGCCGTGTTCGCGCAAATGACCGGCAGGTCCGATGCCGGAGGCCATCAGCAGTTGCGGAGAGCCGAACGTGCCGGCGCAAAGGATGATTTCGCGGCGTGCCGTCAGCACGCTCTCGACACCATCGCGCTCCACGCGCACGCCGACCGCCCGCTTGCCCTCGAACAGGATGCGCAATACCTGCGTGTTGGGCAGTACGCGAAGATTCGCGCGGCCGCCATTCAGCGAGTCCGGGTTGCCCTGATGGAGATACGCCCGAGCGGCGTTCCAGCGCTCGCCATTGCGCTGCGTGCGCTGGTAATAGCCGACGCCTTCCTGCTGCGCGCCGTTGAAGTCGTGGTTGTACGGAATGCCAGCGGTCTGCGCGCATTCGACGAAGCGGCGGTCGAACGGATTGAGGGAGCGCGTGTCGACCACGTGCAGCGGCCCGCGGCCGCCGTGCCATGCATCCGCTTCGTGTCCGGCAAGACGTTCGTTGCACTCGGAGCGCTTGAAGTAGGGCAGCAAGTCTTCCCACGCCCAGCCATCGCAGCCCGCCGCTGCCCAGCCGTCGTAGTCGGACGGAACGCCGCGGATATAGATCATGCCGTTGATGGACGAACTGCCGCCGAGGCCGCGTCCACGCGGCTGGTAGCCGCGACGGCCGTTCAGTCCGGGTTGTGGCTCCGTGGCGAAGCCGTAGTTGTAGGGTCCTGGCTTCGGCACGGTCGCCGCAATGCCGATGGGGATGGTGATGGCCGGGCTGAAATCGTGTCCTCCCGTTTCCAGCAGTGCAACGCTTCCTGCTCCGGCGTCGGCAAGCCGTCCGGCCACGGCGCACCCGGCCGACCCTGCACCGACGATGATGTAGTCGTATATCTCTTCCACATTCGCTCCTGTGTTCGGATTTGCCCAATACGGAAGGCGGATCGCGAAGTTGCTTCTGGCGGACTTCGCGTGGCTTCCGCAGGATCAGTTCATGAGTGGGATGACGTGTCTGCGGGGCGGCCACGCAGCCGCCCCGGCTTGCGTTCCGGCGATCTACCCGAGATCGATTACCGCATCCACCGCGTACGCCCCTTGACCTTCAGGCATGGCGATGACGGGATTCAGGTCGACCGACTGCAGGCGCGGACCCGCAGCCACGGCGAAAGCCGACAGCCGCGACAGCGTTTTCGCCAGCGCCGGAATATCGGCCACCGGCCGCCCGCGCGCACCCAGCAGCAGCGGCGCGCCCTTGATCGAGCGGATCATCTTCTCGGCCACGTCCTCGCCAAACGGACAGCGATGGAACACCACGTCCTTCAGGATCTCGACGAACACGCCACCCAGGCCAAACATCGCCACCGGCCCGAATGTCGGGTCGCGCTGGATGCCCATGATGCATTCCACGCCACCACTGAGCTGGCGTGCGACCAGCACGCCCTCGATGCGCGCCGTGGAGGCGGCGGTGCGGGCGCGGTCCAGCAGGGTGGCGAAGCCGGTGCGCACGGCGTTCTCGTCGCGCACGTGCAGCAGCACGCCGCCGATTTCCGACTTGTGCAGGATGTCCGGCGAGAGGATCTTCATAACCACCGGGAAGCCGATCTCGCGTGCGGCGGCGACGGCCGCTTCCGCATCGGCGCAGGTACGCTCGGGGGCGCTCGGAATGCCCGCGTCGGCGAGCAGGCGCTTGGCCTGCGCTTCGGTCGGGGTTTGCGCCGGCAGGGCGACGGCGCCCACTTCCGGCGCGGGCGCCAGCGTCCTGCCAGCGAACGCCTTGCCGAAGCGGCCCATCGCTGCGATGGCCGACACGGCGCGGTTCGGGTCCTCGAACACGGTGAAGCCGGCGGCCTCGTAGGCGTTCAGCACATCGCGCGGGCCGCGCAGCACCAGCACGTAGAGACGGTCGGGGAAGCGCTCGCGCACTTTCGAAAGCTGCCCGCGCAGCAGCGGGGCGACTTCGGGCGTTGAGCCGGCGTAGCTGAAGAAACCCAGCAACGACGTATAGCCGCCCTCGGACAGCATCGCTTCGGCGAACGGCGTGATAAGCGACGGGTCGTTGATGAACTGCGCGGTGGTGTCCACCGGATTGCGCGGCGCGCAGATCGGCAGCATTTCCAGCATGCGCTTCTGCGCGGCGGCGGGCATCTCCGGCATCGGCAGGCCGAGGTCTTCGGCGGCGTCGGAGACGATCACGCCGGCGCCACCGCTGACGGTGATCACGCCCAGCGTGTTGTTCTCGGGGAAGACGCCGCGCGTGGCGAGGCGCACGATATCGAGCATTTCCTCGGTGGTGCGGGCACGCACCACGCCGAGCTCCTCCAGCACCGCATCGATCACCGCATCGTCGCCCGCGATGGACGCCGTGTGCGAGCGCGCCGCCGCACCGCCCACCTCGCTGCGGCCTACCTTCATCATCACCACCGGCTTCCGCGCGGCGCGTGCCGCCTTCAGTGCTTCGACCAGGCCGTTGCCGTCGTTGATGCCTTCCGAATAGAGGGCGATCACGTCGGTATTGGGGTCGGCCACCATCAGGCGGACGATGTCGCCCAGCGTCAGGTCGGCCTCGTTGCCGGTCATGACGATGTTCGACGGATACACGCCCGCGTCCATGGCCGCCGCCACCAGGTGGCTGCCATAGGCGCCCGACTGGCTGACGATGCCCACGCGCCCGGGTCGCACGCCTTCCATCGTCGCAAACGACGAGAAGCTGCCGACGAAGCCGGTCTGCAGGTTTACCAGCCCCAGCGAGTTCGGCCCGAGCAGGCGCATGCCGCCCTGGCGCGCGGCGGCGACCAGTTCGGCCTGCATGGCTACGCCTTCGCCGCCGACTTCGGCAAAGCCGGCGCTGAACAGGATGGCCCCCGGCACGCCGCGTTGCGCGAGCGCCGTCACGGTCGCCAGTACCTGCGGCGCGGGTACGGCGACGATGGCGACGTCCGGCACTTCGGGCAGGGCGTCGACCGAGGGGTAGGCCGTCAGGCCCTGCACCGTCGCGCGGTTCGGGTTGACGGGCAGGATGCGCCCGGCGTAGCCGAGCCTGAGCATGGAAGCGATGGGGCGGCCGCCGATGCGGGCGGGGTCGTCCGACGCGCCGATGACGGCGACGGAGCGCGGCGCCAGCAGGCGGTCCAGCGATGGGGTGGTGGTCATGGGTGGTGTGCGGAGTGGGATTGTCACAGGAGCACCGGCCGCCCCGATGGAGGCGGCCGGCATGTGGCAAGGCGATCGAGACGTATCAGACCGGCCGGAACGTCGGCATCGGCGGCCCGTTGTCGGTGGGCGTGAAGGTCAGTTCGACCTTCTGGCCGATGCGCACGGTATCGAGGTCGCAATCGACGATCTGGGTCATCATCGTCACGCCTTCTTCCAGCGTGACGTAGGCCATGCAGAACGGCGTCGGGCCGGCGCGGCGGGTGACGCTGTACGAATAGACGGTGCCGCGGCCGCTGGCCTGCTTCCAGCTCGTGGTGCCCATGCAGTGCGGGCACAACGTGCGCGGATACCAGTGCGGCTTGCCGCAGTCGTCGCAGTGCTTCACCAGCAGGCGGCCTTCGCGCGCGGCGGCCCAGAATTCGGCGTTGTCCGGATACTCGGTCGGCGCCTTCAGAACGGTGGGAGTGTGAGGGGTGGTCATGGCTTGATTCCGTGAAGGGTCTGTCGGGGCTTGCTCACTCGCGTTCGAGGATCAGCGTGGCGCTCCCGTGGCGCGAGCCGAGCAGCCCGCCGGTGCCCTGGGCGAGGGCGAGATGGCAGTTCGGGACCTGCACGGCCGGATGCGCTTCGCCGCGCAGCTGGCGCACGGCCTCGATCACCTTGGTGATGCCGCCGCGGTTGGCCGGGTGGTTGTTGCAGAGGCCGCCGCCATCGGTATTGAAGGGCAGCTTGCCGACGCCCGAGATCAGGTTGCCGTCCATCACGAACTTGCCGCCTTCGCCCTTCTTGCAGAAGCCCAGGTCTTCCAGCTGCATCAGCACGGTGATGGTGAAGCTGTCGTAGATCGACGCGTACCGGATGTCGGCCGGCGTGACGCCCGCTTCGGCGAATGCCGCCGCGCCGGACACTTTCGCCGCCGACCACGTCAGGTCGACCTGTCCGCCGAGCTGGCCCTTGACGTGCTCGCCGGCGCCGAGGATCTTCACCTTCGGGCGCTTCAGCTTTGCGGCAATTTCCGGGCGGGCCACGATCAGCGCGCCGCCGCCATCGGACACCACGCAGCAGTCGAGCTTGTGCAGCGGATCGGAGACGAGTTCCGAATTCACCACGTCTTCCACCGTCACCACCTTGCGCAGCATGGCGTGGGGATTGTGCTGCGCGTGGTGCGACGCGGCCACCTTGATCCATGCCAGTTGCTCGGACGTGGTGCCGTACTCATACATATGGCGCTGCGCGACCATCGCATACGAGTTGACGGTGAGCGGGCTGTAGGGCGCCTCGAACGGCATGTCGGGCAGGTCCGGCCCCCAGTTGCGCGCCCTGGTGCCGCTGGAGCCTTCCGAGCGCGGGCGGCCCGCCAGCGTGATCAGCGCCACATTGCACTTGCCCATGGCGATGGCTTGCGCCGCGTGCGACACGTGCGCCAGGTACGATGACCCGCCGGTCTCCGTGGAGTCGACGTGGCGGACCTTCAGGCCCAGGTAGTCGACGATGTTCAGAACGCCCAGTCCAGGCGCATCGCCGGCGCAGAAATAGCCGTCGACGTCGGCGATCGTCAGGCCGGCATCTTCGAGCGCGCCCTTGGCGCATTCGGCGTGCAATTGGGCGACGGTCTTGTCCGGTGCCTTGCGGGTGGGGTGCTCGTACGCACCGACGATATAGGCCTTGCCATTGATGCTCATGCTTGCTTCCTTGCAGGGGAGGGGGTGATGGGATGGAACCGGCCGGTCATTCCGGCTCGATGCCGGCGAGGGAGATCAGGCGCTTCCACATCTGCTGATCGGCCACGATGGTGGCGCGCAGTTCGGTGCCGTTGCCGGGAAACGGCGTCGCGCCGCGCTGGGCGTAGTGCGACGCGGCCTCCGGGGAGTTGACGAACTCCAGCGTGTAGCGCGAGAGCTTGTCGACGATGGGCTGCGGCGTGCCGGCCGGGGCGAACAGCGCGGTCCAGGAGTTCACGCCGGCGCGCGGCAGACCGGCTTCGGCCATGGTCGGCACGTCCTTCAGTTGCGGCAGGCGCGCCGGGCTGGTCACGGCCAGCGCCCGCAGCTTGCCGGACTGGAGGTGCGGAACGGCGGCCGAGACCTCGACCACGCCGTAGTCGACGATGCCGGTCATCAGGTCAGGCAGCAGGTTGCTCATGGACTTGTACGGCACGCTGGTGGCCTGGATCTTCGCCGCGTCGTTGAAGTTGGCGACGATGGTGCGGTAGCCCGTGCTCGAGGTGCCGAAATTCAGCTTGCCCGGCCTGGCGCGCGCGGCAGCCACCAGATCCGCCAGCGAGTGGAAGGGCGAATCGCCCGGCACCACGAGCACCACCGGCAGCAGCGACATGCGAGCGATGGGTACGAAGTCCTTCAGCGGGTCGTACGGCAGCTTGCTGAACAGGAACGGATTGGCCGCCATGGCGCCCGAGGCCGACAACAGCAGCGTGTACCCGTCCGGCGCGGACTTGGCGACGTAATCGCTGGCAATGATCATGTTGCCGCCCGGCTTGTTCTCCACGACGAAGCTCTGTCCGAGCTTCTGGCCGAGATACTTCGCCAGCAGGCGGGTGTAATCGTCGGCGCCGGTGCCGGCGCTCGTGATCGACACGATCCGCACCGGGCGGTCCGGATAGGTCTGCGCGGGCTGCGACTGCGCGGCGGCCGGAAGGGCCGGCGGGAGCAGGGTGGTCATGGCCACCAGCGCGGGGATCAAAGGCCGGGTCCGGCCTGCAAAACTTGTCATGCTGTCTCCTCCATGTCGTGATGGATGGTTTTGTCTGGTGCTGCAGGGGTAGTACGCGCAACGCTGGCGCCTAGGCCGTGTCTCAGGCCATGCGGCGGTCTCCCTGGATTGACCGGGTCAGGCGGACGGCGTGGAGTCGGCGAGGTCCTCCGGCATCCGCCGCCTGACCGGCCACAGGTAGTCCACCGCGGGGCCGCCCATGCGATACGTGTGGCACGAGCCGATCAGCGCTGGACGCGGCATCGGCCCTTCGCCGTCCATCGGGCGGCGCCCGTTGCGCTCGGCGCGCATGATGGCCATGGTCGACTGCATGGCCGTGGTCGCCATCGGCCCCAGCAGTTCGGTGAGGTGCGTGCAGCCCTTCACGCCGCCGACCACGGCCTTGGCCTGCTGTCGGAAGCCGCCGCGGATCTGCAGGCCCTTCAGCCCGGCGTAGGCGGATTCGATCTCCGGGCAGTACTGGGTGGGGCCAGCCTGGATGCGCGCCGTCACATCGTGGATGACCATGTCACGGTCGATGGTCAGGGTCAGGCGCATGTGGTGGATGGCGCCGCCCGGCTGCACAAGCTTGAACAGCAGGTCCGTGCCGTTGGGCGTGATGTCCTCCATCTCGCCTTCGATGTCGATCAGGCCGTCGTCACGCAGGAAGCCGGTGCAGGTGATTGTCCGCGTGTGGAGCGGGCGGCGGTTGATGGTTGGGGCGGTCGTCATGGTGTCTCCGGGGCGGCGGCGCCGCGCATGGTCGCGGTGGCCGGGTGGTTCAGGGTCGCGGGACGGACAGGGTGCGGTGCCAGCCCCGCCCAGTTACGGACGGAACGCGTCGCGATCATGCGGCGGTGCGCCGCCCAGAACAGCACGCGCAACCCGAAGCCGAGGCCGCCGCTCATGGCCTGCCTGCACTGTTCGGCGGGCAGTTCCACGGGCACGCCCAGCTCGGCTGCCGAGGCGTAGCAAACGATGCGCCCGTGCGCGTCGTCGCACTGCATGCGGCGGTCGATCAGGGCATGGAGCGCGTCGCGGTAGGCATTCGGCCCACGAGCCGGCGCGGCGCGGCGGGCGGACTGCTGGAGGTCGCGGCTGAACTGGCGGACCTCGTGCAACAGGTCCATCAGTCCTTCCATCGGGGGGGCGGTGTACTGCGGCATGGCGATGGCTACCTGCAGGGTTCAGCTATTGGTGAGCAGCGCATTGCGCACCCCGCGCAGCACCGTCAGATAGGCTTCCCGGTTCTTCCTCATGCGCTCGGCGGGGCCGGCGAGCGACAGCCCCACCGGCTGGTCGCCCAGCCAGCCCGAGACGGCCAGGCCATAGACCCCCTCGCTGCCTTCCTCGCGCGACTCCCACCAGCCACGCTCGTGGCCCTCGGCCACCTGGGCCATCAGCGCGTCCACGTCGAGCATGGTGTGGGAGGTCAGCGGACGCAGCGCATGCCGGGCCAGGCGGGCGCGGGCCTCGTCTTCCGGCAGCAGCGACAGCAGCGCCTTGCCCAGTGCACAGGCATGGAAGCTGGCACGCGCACCCACGTCGAGGATGTAGCGCAGGGGCAGCCGGCTGGGCTGCGTGGCGACCACTTTCACGCAAGTCGGGTCCGGCACACCGACGAAGGCGCTTTCGTCGCTGCGGGCGCCAAGTTGCTCCGCGGCTTCCTGCGCGGCGACCGTCAGCGGATCGTTCTCGGCGATCTGGCGAGCGGTTTCCAGCATCCGACCGGTCGGATAGAAGCGGCGCGTGCGAGCCGTTCGCATCAGATATCCCAGCGAGTGCAGGGTGTGCAGCAGGTCGGACGTGCTGCTCTCGGCCACCTGGAGCAGGCGGGCCATGTCAGCGTTCGAAAGCTCGCGCTTTTCGCGCGCAAACACTTCGAAAACCGCCATGGCGCGGCTGGCGGAGGGGATCAGGGTGGGCATCGCTATGCGGTCTCCGGGAAGCGCGGCATATTGGCTTGGGTGCCGTTCGCTGCACCTTTGCGTGTTTCAGGGTTCGTCCCTAGGAAAGGAGCCTGTCAAATTATACGAAATATAGTACCATTATCCTGTATTTCGTAGTCAAGGGGATTCGCTTAAATTGCCTCCCTTGAGGAGAGGGGCCGATTGATTCCCGATTGGTCCCTCCAGAACGCCAGGAGACCGTAGAGATGTCGCAATCCACCGGAACGGCTGCCGCCGCTTCCCCCACCGCACAGCCCACCGCCATGCCGCGCTATCGCGACGCAGCCCTGCGCGTGTCGCCCGTTGCCCATGAGGTCCGCGCGGACGGCACCGTGCTGGTGCGCCCGGTGCGGGCGCCCGTTCACGTGCCATATCTGACGTTCAGCGCCTGGGCGCGCCGCTGGGCCGACGAGCGCGGCAGGCAGACCGCGATGGGCCAGCGCGATGCGTTCGGCGCATGGCGCCTGGTCACGTGGGCACAGTTCTACGAGCGCATGCGCAGCGTGGCGGCGGGCCTGCTGGAGATGGGCCTGTCGCGCGAGCGGCCGTTGATGATCCTGTCGGGCAACTCCATCGAGCACGCCCTGCTGGTGGCAGCGGCCGAGTACGTGGGAATTCCCACGGCGGCGGTGTCGCCGGCCTATTCGCTGCAGAGCCAGGACTTTGCACGCCTGCGCGGCATTCATGCGCTGCTGCGCCCGTCCGCGGTGTTCGTGCAGGCTGCCGCGCCGTTCGCACGGGCCATCGGCGCGCTGGGCCTGCCGGCTGGTGCGGTGATCGTCGCCGAAGGGGCGGCGGACGGCCAGGTCGACTGGACGGCGCTTCAGGACACGCCGCTCACCCCAGTGCGCGCAGACCGCTTGGAATCGGCGCACGCCGGGATCGCCGCCACGGATACCGCGCGCTATTTCTTCACGTCGGGCTCCACCGGCGCGCCCAAGGGCGTCACGATTACCTACGACAGCATCCAGGCGCTCATGGGTCAGTTCCTGTTCGCCCACGGCGATCCCGTCTACCAGGGCGCCGTGGTGCTCGACTGGCTGCCCTGGAACCACGTATTCGGCGGCATCGGCAACGTCGGCCGGGCCTTCGTGCTCGGCGCCTCGTTCTATATCGACGATGGCCGTCCCACCCCGGCGCAGTTCGCCCGCACCGTGCAGAACCTGCGCGAGATCTCCCCGACGATGTTCGCCACCGTGCCGGCGGCGTGGAGCATGCTCGTGACCGAGCTGGAGCGCGACGAGGCGCTGGCGCAGGCGTTCTTCTCGCGCCTGATGTTCGTCAGCTACGGCGGTGCCAGCCTGCCGGCCGATGTACTGGCGCGCTTCCAGCGCGTGGCCGAGCGCGTGGCTGGCGCGCGCATCCTCTTCACCAGCGGCTTCGGCTCCACCGAAACCACGGCGATGGGGCTGAACTTCAGCCAGCCCGCCGACGACACCGGCAACCTCGGCATGCCGGTCCCCGGCGTGGAGCTGAAACTGGTGCCGCTCGACGGCGGCGACGGCCGCTACGAAGTCCGCATGCGCGGCCGCAACATCTTCTCCGGCTACCTGCAACAGCCGGAACTGAGCGCCGCCGCCTTCGACGACGAGGGCTTCTATTGCATGGGCGACGCCGCCCGCATGGTCGACCCGGCGGTGCCCGGCGCCGGCTTGCGCTACGCCGGCCGCTGCGTGGAGGACTTTAAGCTCAGTAACGGCACGTGGGTGCGGACCGGCGCCGTGCGCGTGGCATTGCTGGAGCAATGCGCGCCGCTGCTGGCCGATGCGGTCGTCTGCGGCCACGACCGCGACTTCGTGGCCGCGCTGGCGTGGCCCAACGCGGTGGCCTGCCAGCGCCTGGCGTCGGAATTGACGGGATTGCCAGCCGAACAGCTTATGTCGCATCCCATCGTCGTGGCGGCCCTGTCCGAACGCCTGCGGGCGATGAAAGGTTCCGCGAGCCAGCAGGCGCGGCGCGTGCTGCTGATGGCGGAGCCGCCGTCCATCGATGCCGGCGAGATCGCCGACAAGGGCTATATCAACCAGGCCACCACGCGCGAGCGCCGCGCCAGCCTGATCGGCGAACTGTACGCGGAGCCGCCCGCCGCGTCGGTCGCACGGGGGGCCTGACCGCCGCGCCCCCGCCGTGTACCAGAGCCGCTTTCCCGATCCGTCAACCCGAGGATCCATCATGCGCATTGCCCCGCAAATACTCCTGTCCGACAACGAGCGCGCCGACCTGCAAGCCGCCGCCGCGGCCGCCAGTCCGGCCAATCCCCGGCTCGCCCTGCGCGCCCGCATCATCCTGCTGGCCGCCGAAGGCAGCCAGAACAAGGAGATCGCCGCCCAACTAGGCGTGGGCCGCGTGCAAGTGGCGCGCTGGCGCGACCGCTATGCGCAGTCGCGCATGGCCGGCATCGAGCACGATCTGCCGCGCGGTGCGCCGCCGGTCCGGGTGGATGTGGGGCGGCTCGTGGAGCTGGCCAGCGAGCCCGCCACTGCGCAACTGAGCACGCGCAGCCTTGCCGTCGCGCTTGGGGTCAGCGCGTCCAGCGTGTCGCGCCACTGGCGGTCCACGGGTTTGCCGGTGCGTCTGGAAAGCCGGGCGTTGGCGGGCCTTGATGTCGATGGCGGGCCGGTCGATATCGTCGGCGTGTACGTTGCCCCGCGCGAACACGCGCTGGCCGTCATCTGCGGCGCGGGAGGGCGGGAAGCGCAGCCCGCGCGGCCGGGCACGGCCATGCAGCGTCATCTCGCCACTTCGTTCATGACCGCGCTGCAACTGCTCGACGCCGATGCCGCCGCCTTGCCGGCTGCCATGTCCGTACCGCACGCGGCCCGGCCGTCTGACTGGCTCGAGTTCCTCCGCGAGCTGGAAAGCGCCACGCCGGATGGCACCATGGTTCACCTCATCGCGGACAACCATCTCGCGCAGCAGCATCCGGACGTCCGCGAATGGCTGGCCTGCCACCCCCGGCTCGTCGTGCATCCCGTAGCGGGCGCGCCGGCCTGGCGGCGCGCGGTGCAGCAGCTGCTGCGGGACACGGCGAGCGGACTGCCTGCCGGCATTCCGCAGATCCTTGCGTTCATGAGCGAACCCGTCCAATGGCCCTTGCGCTGGGTGCGCCACGGCGACGATGGACAGCCTGGCGGCGTGCTGCCTGCAGTGCCGCCCCGGCAGACGGCACCCTGGACACAGGAACTAACCCGTACCGCGGCGGCTTCCGATCTCCCGCCGCCCCTGGCCGTGCCGTCCGCCGGGGAGACTGCGGGCCCGCAATCCACCCGTGAGGCAGCGGAGCCGGTGGATTGCGCCAAGCTGCTGCCGCCGCGCCGAGGCGGGCAGATGATCGTGCGCGAGGCATTGATGGCGAGACTGCAGGACGCCCGCCGGCGCCGCTGCGTCGTCGTGCAGGGGCAGGCTGGCAGCGGCAAGTCCACCACGCTGGCGGCCTGGCGCAAGACACTGATCTTGCTCGGCTTCGATGTCTGCTGGCTGGCGCTGGGCGCCGAGGACAACGCGCCGGACCGCTTCTTCGAGTGCCTGTCGGCCAGCCTCGAAGCCGTCGATCCGTCATTGACGCGCGATACCACGGCGCCGGGCGGCGAGTGCGATGCGCCGGCCATCGAGCACTGGGTCATCCAGCTGGTGCAGGCACTGGGCCAGCGCCAGCGCGACCTGGTGCTGATCCTGGACGATCTCCACCACGTGACCTCGCCGCGCATCATCCAGGCGCTGCAGTGGCTGGTCGACTATGCCCCGCCCCAGTTGCACCTTGCCTTCGCTTCACGCAGCGCGCTGCCGCTGGCCCTTGAGCGGCTGCGTGCTCAGGGCGGGGTCGCAGAGTTCGACATGCGCGACCTGTGCTTCACCGCCGACGAATCCGAGCGGTTCCTGCGCCTGCAACTGGGCACCATCGACCCGCGCGACGCCGCCGCTATCCACGAACTGACCGACGGCTGGGTGGCAGGCCTGCAGCTGTTTGCCGTCGACCTGCGTGCCCGCCGCGGCGCTGGCTATCCGGTCGTGCCGGTGCGGGATGCGCGCGGCTTCGTCGCGTACTTCGAGCGGGAGGTGGTGGTCCGGCTCGCCCCGGACGACCTCGACATGCTGGTGCGCATGGCGACCTGCCAGTCCTTCTGCGTGGCGTTGTGCGCGTTGATGCTGGGGAAGCAGGAAGCCGACATCAGCGCGCGCCTGGCGCGGCTGGAGGCAGACAACCTCTTCCTGGCGCAGGTGGGCAGTACCGGCCGCGAGCCGTGGTACCGCATCCATCCGCTGCTGCGCGAGACGCTGCTCGAGCGGCTGGGCCAGTTGCCGGAATCCGACCGCCAGGCGTTGCACGCCGCCGCATGGTCCTGGTTCGACGCGCGCGGCCGGCTCGACGACGCCGTATTCCACGCCGTGCGCGCGGGCGACGAAGCCGCCGCGGCGGCCATGGTCGAAGCTTGCGGCCGGGCCCTGCTGGCGCGTGGCGAGCTGAGCCAGCTTTCGGCCTTGCTGCGGCTGCTGCCGTCCGCGCAAGTGCGGCTGCGCCACGGCCTGCTGGTCGTGAAGGGCTACCTGCAGCTCTATGCCCGCGACGTGGACGGGCTGCGGCACACCCTGGACGAACTCTCCGCGCACGACGTGGCCGACCCGGCTCGCGCCTACACGCTCTGCCTGCTGCGCGCCGGCCTCGCGCTGCAACTGGACGATCCCGACACCGTACTCGACATGCTCCCGCAGTTGTGGGACATCCCGCCCGGCGCCGACGATCTTGCATGGTCGTCGCGCAGCAACGTGCTGTCGTGGCTGTTCCTGCAGCGGGGCGAGTACGACGAGGTCCGCCGGCTGCAGGACGACATCGCACTGCGCACCGGCGCGCCGCGCAGTTCGCTGTTCGGACGCTACATCCGGGCTACCAGTCTCGCGCTGGAGGGGCAGGCGGAGCGCGCCGGCCAGCACGCGCGCGACGTGCTGCGCGAAGCGGAGCGGCAGGGGCCGGCCTATGTCGGGCTCGCCTGCCTGGCCGCTGGCCTGCTGGCTGACATTCTCTACGAGGCCAACGATCCCGAGGCCGCCTGCCGGTTGCTGGAGCCGCGCATTGCCAGGCTGGAACGCGTGTCGTTGCCGGATGTCGTGTTGCGCGTGCTGATGGTGCTGTCCAATGCGCACTGGCTGGCGGGCCGGCGCGCGCAGGCCATCGCCTGCCTGGACCGGCTGGAAGCCTATGCCGTGCGCTTCGGGCTGGACCGCGTGCTCGCCGAGGCGCTGGTGCTGCGCCTGCGCCGCCATTTGCAGCAGGGTGAGACCGAACGTGCCAACACGGTATTGCAGTGCGTGGCCGCGCTGGCCGAAAAGCATCCTGACGGGACGCGAGGCGACAGGATCCGGCTGGTGGCCGCGCTTGGACGCATCGAAATGGCGATGTCCACGCAGGACCATGCCGGCGCCGCCGCCATGATCGACGCGGTGCTGGCATCGGCGGCAGGCAGTGTCCCCGGCGCAGCCAGCCTGCATCTGCAGCGCGCGTTGGTGCAGCAGGCCCTGCATCACGATGGCGCGGCGCGAGATGCGTTTGCCCGCGCCATCCGCATGGGGCACGGCACCGGCCTGCTGCGCTCGCTGCTGGATGCAACCGCCAGCGTGCCGGAGGCCTTCGCCGCCCTTGCGCGAACGCCGCTGCACGAGCCGGTGCTGGAATTCTATGTCAAGCGTCTGCTCGCGGCGGCCGGAACCAGCGCGAACGTCGCGTCGGAACACGGCGCCCGCGGGCAGTCTTCCACGCCCGCGCTCAGCGAGCGCGAGAGCGAGATCCTCGGCCTGCTCGCGCAGGCGATGTCGAACAAGAAGATCGCATCGGTGCTGAACCTGTCGCCGGAAACGGTGAAATGGCACCTGAAGAACATCTACGTAAAGCTCGGCGTCGACGGCCGCGGCAAGGCGGCGGCCCGGCTGCGAGATCTCGCGGCTGGCGAGCTGGTGGCGCGGGCCGCGTGATGTGTGCCGCCTGCGCCGGCGGCGCCATGTGCGCTGCGCATAAGTTCCACCGCCATCCTCTGCATAAGTCCTTTCGGCGCGCTGCCACCTGCGTTGGGGAGTACCCCCCCGGCGGGCTACCCGCGATGATGGCAATCATTCCGACAGACCTCCGCACGGCGTCGCCATGTCCCGATCCGCACCGACTCTCGCAAACTGGCCTGAAGGCATTCCGCCATGCGCGGAGCTTGCTGGCGAGGCCCTGTTTGCACGGCTCGCAGCATGCGCGGCGGCGACGCCCGATGCCAGTGCGTTCCCGGCTGGCGGCATGTCCTACGGCAAGCTGCTCGACGCCAGCCAGATGCTCGCCGGCTACATGCAACAGCGGCTGGGCGTGCGCGGGGGCGCCAGCGTGTTGCTGTCACTCGATGACGGCCCGCAGCGGGCGGTCGCCGTGTTCGCGATTGCGCGGTGCGCCGCCCGGGCCGTCCCGCTCGATCTGTTCGCGCGCGCGCCTGGGTCAGGAGCGCGCGCAGCCGTCGTCACGCCAGCATCGTTGCCGGAACTCGCGCCGCTGCTCGACGACGGCACCCTGTACGGCTGCATCGTCTGCGGCAGCGCGCCGAAGCGTCCGGGCCTGCACGACTTTGCCGGCGCGCTCTCGGCGGGCATCGCACCGCTTCCCCACACTTACCCCCTCGACACATGGAGTACAAAGCATGAGCTTACTTGAAGGAAAGGTTGTCATCGTCACCGGCGCCGGTGCCGGCGTTGGCAAGGGCATCGCCCTGGAAGCCGCCCGCCAGGGCGCGCGCGTCATCGTCAACGACCTCGGTGTGAACATCGACGGTTCCGGCGGCAGCGCCGGCCCCGCGCAGCAGGCCGTCGACGAGATCAAGGCCTTCGGCGGCGAAGCCGCGGCCAACACCGATAGCGTGGCCGACTGGGGCTCGGCGCAGAAGATCATCCAGCAGGCCATGGACCTGTACGGCCGCGTGGACGGCGTGGTCAACAACGCCGGCAACCTGCGCGACGTGATGTTCCACAAGATGACCGAAGAGGAATTCGACGCCGTGATCCGCGTGCACCTGAAAGGCACCTGGAACGTATCGCGCGCGGCCGCTCCGCACTTCAAGGCGCAGGAAAGCGGCGCCTACGTGCACATGACATCGACCTCGGGCCTGATCGGCAACGTGGGGCAGGCCAACTACGCGGCGGCCAAGATGGGCATCGTCGGCCTGTCCAAGGCCATTGCGCTCGACATGAAGAAGTTCAACGTGCGCTCGAACTGCATCGCGCCGTTCGCCTTCACGCGCATGGTCGGCAGCATCCCCACCGAGACGCCCGAAGCCAAGGCACGCATGCAGGTGCTGATGCGCATGGAGCCGGGCAAGATCGCCCCGTTCACGCTGGCCCTGCTGACCGACCAGGCCAGCGACGTCAATGGTCAGATCTTCGGCGTGCGCAGCAACGAGATCTACCTGATGTCGCAGCCGCGCCCGATCCGCACCGCCCACAACGACGCCGGCTGGACCGTGCAGACCTGCGTGGAGCGCGCCATCCCGATGTTCAAGCCGTCGTTCTTCCCGCTCGACCTGTCGCGTGACGCGTTCGCCTGGGACCCGGTCTGACGGACGATTTTCGCCTCTCCCATGAACGGCAGGGGCGAAAGCATGACAAGGAGACAAAGACATGGACTTTCAGCCAGACCTCAGTCTTGAGGCCTTCCGGGACGATGTGCGCCAGTTCCTGCGCACGAAGCTGCCGGCGGAACTGGCCGGCCGCCTGCGCATCGGCACGCGCTCCCCGCGTGAGGAGCTCGCGCCGTGGCAGCGCATCCTGAACGAGAACGGCTGGGGTGCGCCATACTGGCCGAAGGCCCACGGCGGCACCGGCTGGAGCGTGCTGCAGCGGCTGGTGTTCGACGAGGAATGCACCGCCACCGGTACGCCCACTCAGGACACCGGCGCGCAGAAGCTGCTCGGCCCGGTACTGAACGAATTCGCCACGCCGGAGCAAAAGGCCGAGCACTTGCCGCACATCTTCAACGGCACGCGCTTCTGGTGCCAGGGCTTCTCGGAACCCGGCTCGGGCTCGGACCTTGCCTCGCTGCGCACGCAGGCCGTGCGCGACGGTGACGAGTACGTTGTCAACGGCCAGAAGATCTGGACCAGCCACGCCCATCGGGCCGACTGGATCTTCCTGCTGGTGCGCACCAATACCGAGGTCAAGAAGCAGGCCGGCATCAGCTTCCTGCTGGTGGACATGAAGACGCCGGGCATCACCGTGCGCCCGATCCACACCATCGACGGCTGCCACCACCTCAACGAAACCTTCTTCGACAACGTGCGCGTTCCGGTTGCCAACCGCATCGGCGAAGAGGGCGATGGCTGGAAGATCACCAAGTTCCTGCTGAACAACGAGCACGCCACGGCCGCCGATCTGCCAATGCTGCGCAAGTACATGGTGCAGATCCGCATGCTGGCGCGAGAGCGCGACGGCGAAGGCTGTCCGCTGATCGAGCGTCCGCAGTTCGCCCAGCAGGTAGCCCGCTTCGAGGCCGACCTGTCCGCCATCGCCATGCTGGTACAGCGCGTGGCCGCGCTGGAGCAGGCGCAGGACCACGGCGCCGCCGCCCATGCGCTCGGATCGATCCTGAAGGTGCGGGGTACGGAACTGCAGCAGCGCATGAGCAGCTTCATCGTGGAATCGCTCGGCGACTTCGGTCCGGTGGCCTTCGCGCCGCCCGAGACCGACGCCGGTGATCCGCTGCCGATGCAGGATATCGCGCGCGGCCTGGCCAGCGAGATGTTCTTCCGCCGCGCCTCAACCATCTACGGCGGTACCAGCGAAGTGCAGCGCGGCATCATCGCCCGCGCGCTGTTCCAACTTTGAAGCCCCCCACGTCACACTGAGTCACACAGACTATGAATTTCAATCTCGACTCCGAGCAGCAGATGCTGCAGGACAGCGTGCGCCGCTTTGTCGACCGGGACTACGATTTCGAAGCCCGCACCGCGCTGATCAAGTCCGGCTCGCGCTGCAGCGCGAAGCACTGGGACACCTTCGCCAGCAACGGCTGGCTTGCCGCCGCGCTGCCGGAAGAGCAGGGCGGCCTCGGCGGCACGCTGCTCGACACCGTGCTGATCGCTGGCCAGCTTGGCCGTGGCCTGGTCATCGAGCCATACCTCGGCTGCGCCGTGCTCGCGGCGCAAACGCTATTGGCCGGCGCCACACCCGCGCAGCGCGAAGCGCTGCTGCCGGCGCTGGCCGACGGTTCGCGCAAGCTCGCGCTCGCCTACAGCGAAGCCGGCTCGCGCGGCCTGCCGACGCCCATTGCCACCCACGCCGAGGCCGCGCCTGGCGGCTACGTGCTGCGCGGCGTGAAGACACTCGTGCTCGGCGGCCCCGAAGCCGACGCCTTCCTGGTCACCGCCATGACTCCCATCGCGCAGCCGGTCAGCGCGCACGACGGCGCCGAACTGCGCATCTTCGTGGTGGAAGGCGATGCGCCGGGCCTGTCGCGCCGCGCGCTGCCGCTGCACGACGGCAGCTGGGCGGCCGAAGTCACGCTCGACGGCGTGTTCGTTCCCGCTGGCGCGCTGCTGGGCGAGCCGGGCTCCGGCCTGGCCGCGCTGGACCTCGGCCTGCTGCATGGTACCGCCGCGCTGTGCGCGGAACTGGTCGGCGCGATGGAGAAGACCATCGAGATTACCGCCGAGTACCTGAAGGTGCGCAAGCAGTTCGGCGTGGCCATCGGCAGCTTCCAGGCGCTCCAGCACCGCATGGCCGACATGGCCGCGGAACTGGAAGTGGCGCGCTCCATGCTGTACGCGCTGCTGGCTGCGGTGGAAAGCGGCACGCCGGAGGAGGTGCGGAACGCGGTGTCCCAGGCCAAGGCCTTGATCGGGCGCGCAGCCAAGTACGTCTGTGGGCAGGGCATCCAGCTCCACGGCGGCATCGGCATGACCGAGGAATACACGGTCGGCCACTACTTCAAGCGCGCCGTGGTGGCGGACGCCATCTTCGGCAACGCCGACCTGCACGAGTCGCTGGTCGCCTGGTCGCTGCAGCAAGCACTGTCGTAACGAAATCAGGAGTGAGCAAGAGCATGAAAGTCTACGAGAAGATCAGCGATCTCCAGCCGCTCGTCGGCGAGATCATCGGCACCAGCGAGTGGGTGACCATCGAGCAGGGCCGCATCAACCAGTTTGCCGACGCCACCGGCGACCACCAGTGGATCCACGTCGATCCCGAGCGCGCCAAGGACGGCCCCTTTGGCGCCCCCATCGCCCACGGCTTCCTGACGCTGAGCCTGCTACCGGAGTTCTCGAATGCGGCCTATCGCGTGGAGGAAAGCCGCACGGGCGTGAACTATGGTCTCGACAAGGTGCGCTTTCCGGCGCCGGTGCCTGTGCGCAGCAAGCTGCGCGCGCACTTCAAGCTGCTGTCGTACGAGGCGCTGGACGGTGGCGGCGCGCAGACCAAGGTGGAGATGATCGTCGAGCGGGAAGGCGGCACCAAGCCGGTGTGCATCGCCGAGTCGATCACGCGACGGTATCCCTGAACATGGTGCGGCAGCCTAGCGCACGTAAGACGGGGCGCCGCGCAACATCGAGGTTACGAGATCAGCCGCGCCGGGCACCGGCGCGGCTTTCTGACTTTGAGGAGACAAGAGATGACACATAGCCAACTGACACGCCGCCGCGTCCTGCTCGCCATCGCCTGCGGGGCACTGCTGGCCGGCGCTGGACCCGCGCTGGCGGACAAGTATCCGGATCGCCCGATCCGCATTGTGTCCGTGGCGAGCCCCGGCACCAGCATCGACGACTACACCCGCTTGCTGGCGAAATTCCTGGGCGAGCGGCTCGGACAGAACGTCGTGGTCGAGAACCGGCCGGGAGCCAACATGATCCTGGCGAGCGACGCGGTCGCCAAGTCGTCCCCGGACGGGTACACGCTGCTGCTCACGGCTTCCAGCGCGATGTCGGCCAACCCGTTCCTGTACCGGAAGCTGCCCTACAACCCCAACAAGGACTTCGTGCCGGTGGCGCGCATGTCCTCGCTGCCGATTGCGCTGGTCGTGCCGGAGCAGTCGCCATACAAGTCGATCCCGGACCTCGTGGCTGCCGCGCGGGCGAAGCCGGGCGCCATCAATGGCGGCTCCAGCAGCACGGGCTATCGCCTGATGTCGGCCGCATTCAACGAGGCGGCAGGCATCAAGACGACGGATGTTCCCTACAAGTCCACTGCCGGCTTGCTGCCCGACCTCGTCGGCGGCCAGGTGGACTACAGCATGGTGGAGTTCGGCGCGGCCTATACGCTGGTGCAGTCGAAGAAGCTGCGGGCGCTGGCGGTGCTCAGCCCGAGGCGGGTGCCGGTGCTGCCGGACGTGCCGACGTTGTCGGAGGCGGGCATGCTGAACCCGAAGCTGATGGAGGCCGTGTCGCGCACCAACTGGAGCGGTCTGTTCGCGCCCGCCGGCACGCCCGCGCCGATCGTCGAGCGGATCGGCAAGCTGACCATCGAGTTCGTGAACTCGCCCGAGGCGCAGAAGCATTATGCGGCACGGGGAAGCCTGGCGAATCCGGGGACTGGCGCGGAGCTGGGTGCGGCGGTGCAGGCCGATCAGCAGATCTGGCAGAAGATGATTGGTGTGGCGGGGATTCAGCCGGAGTAAGCCGTGGAGCCACCGGTTTTCTCCCCTGAGAGACCGGCGCACGCTGGCCATGCCGAATTGCTCCCAATAACCGACACGTCGTCCCCGCGTAGGCGGGGACCCAGTGTCTTTGAAGCGCGAGCGCTTCTCAAAGTCGCTGGATTCCCGCCTTCGCGGGAATGACGATCAGAACCCGAACAGCGATTTCGCCACGATCCCGCGCTGGATTTCGCTGGTCCCGCCGTAGATCGTGGTGGCGCGGCGGAAGAACATCTCGGCGGCGATGTCGCTCATCACTTCTTGCTGCGGCAGCGGCTCGCCCTGATGGCCGTCATGGCTGGACGGATAGGCAACGGGTCCGTAGTCGCCCAGGCTTTCCACGAGGAACTGTCCCATCAGCTGCTGCAGCTCCGTGCCGCGGATCTTGAGCATCGAGCCCATCGCATGGGCTGCCGGGCTGTGGTCTGCCTCCAGCGCGGCCACCCGCTGCACCATGACCGAGATGGCTTCCAGTTCTGCTTCGCAGCGCGCCAGGCGCAGGGCGAACTGGTGGTGTTCGCCCAAGGTGCGGTTGCGGGCGGGCGATGCCGCCATGGCGCGCAACTGGCGTTGCAGGCGGCGCAGCGTCGGCAGGTCGGCGGTGGTGGCGTGCTCGTTGTTGAGCAGGAACTTGGTCACCTTCCAGCCGCTGCCTTCCTCGCTGATGAGGTTGGCAACCGGCACGCGGACGTTGTCGAAGAAGGTCTCGTTCAGGTGGTGGCAGCCATCGATGCTGATAATGGGGCGCACGGTAATGCCGGGCGTCTTCATGTCCACCAGCAGGAAGCTGATGCCAGCCTGCTTCTTGGCCGACGTGTCGGTGCGCACCAGCAGGAAGATCCAGTCGGCGTGGTGGGCGTAGCTGGTCCAGATCTTCTGGCCATTGATGATGTACTCGTCACCGTCGCGCACGGCCTGCGTGCGCAGCGAGGCAAGGTCCGAGCCCGAGCCGGGTTCCGAGAAGCCCTGGCACCACAGGCGCTCGCCACGCAGGATGGCGCCGATGTGCTCGGCCTTCTGCGCGGACGTGCCGAAGTGGTTGATCACCGGGCCGACCAGCTTCTGCGCGAACCCGTCCTGCGAAGGCACGCCTGCGACGGCACATTCTTCGTCGAAGGCCAGGCGTTGCGGCACGGTCCAGCCGGTGCCGCCGTGTTCCTTTTGCCAATAGGGCGCACCCCAGCCGTGCGCGTTCAGCACGCGCTGCCACTGCATGACGGTCTCGCGCGGCGAGCGCATGCCGTGCGCGCGGCGGGGCAGGTCGGCGGGAACCTTGTTTTGCAGGAAGTGGCGTACTTCCTGGCGGAACTCGGCGAGGGTGGGGTCGGGGCGGAAGTCCATCTGAATGCTCTCCATGTCACGGCCGCGCGGTCCGCCGCTGCGGACCGTCGCGATGGTGACATCTTGGAGGAGAGAAGGGCGTGCATCGCCCCCCACCACTGGTGGCCCATGCCACCCCATATGTCCGCTTATGACAGGGACAGTCGCCCCGTTCCGGACTTCCCGGCCCTTGTGCGGGATATCGCATCCCGGTGCCTCGCCCTATCCCCCCATGTCGAGTAGGACCGCTGCCGCGCGTTGTACGGGACACTGTGTCATGCAGTGCCGAAGCAGTGGAAGTCAACGTTGCACAAGCAGCGCCGTTCCCATCATCGGAGGAAGGACAATGCAATCCCGGCAATACCCGCTACGCCATGCCACGCTCGCTATCTCCGAGGGCATTGCCGAGTTCACCCACCAGCGACCCGAGGCGCGCAACGCGCTCTCGCTGGAGCTGCGGCAGGACTATGCCGACATGCTCGACCTCGTCGAGGCCGACAGCGGGGTGCGGGCGCTGATCCTCGCGGGCTCGGGCGGCAGCTTCTGCGCGGGTGGCGACCTCCGGTCCATCCGCGATCTGCTTGACGATCCCGATCCGTCCGTGCGCGAACCGGCCGCCATGCGTCGCCGGCTGACCGGAATCCATGGCTGGCTGCGCCGCCTGCACGACCTCGAACTGCCCGTGATTGCCGCGGTAGACGGGCCGGCAGCCGGTGCCGGCTTCTCGCTGGCGCTGGCGGCGGACTTCGTGCTGGCGTCGGAGCGCGCCTCGTTCTCGATGGCCTTCGTCAAGATCGGGCTGGTGCCCGACATGGGCGCGATGTACGCCCTGCCGCGTGCCGTGGGCATGGGACTGGCGAAGGAGTTGATGTACACCGGGCGGCGCATGGAGGTGCAGGAGGCGCGCGAGCGCGGCATCGTGCATGCGATCCACGGCGCCGCCGCGTTGCCGACGGCGGCGCGCCAGTTCGCCGCCCGCTTCCTCGACGCCCCGCGCGATGCGGTGGCCCTGACCAAGCGCGCGCTCAACGGCACCTTCGAGTCGTCCTACGACACCATGTTCGCGCTGGAAGGGCAGGCGCAGGGACTGGCCGCTTCCACGCAGTTCTACCGCGACGCCATCGGGAGTTTCCTGCGCGGCGAAGGGCTGCGATTCGACTGGGAGCGCGCCGCGCGCGAAGCATAAGGGCTGCCTGCCGATGTCGACCCTTCCGATTCGTTCGCTCGCGCCTGCAACAGCCGGCTCTGGCCCATGCGCCGATGCGCAGCAGGGCACATGCGGGAGGGCGGTTGGCCATGGCTGTTTCACACCTGATGGAACATGGACATCGGGGTCTGCGCCAGATCTCCACCTCGCAGCCTGCTCGAGCTGCGGGTTTCTCTGCTCCGGCCCCGTGCCGGAGTTTTTTTACACGAGTTGCCTTCGACTGCGTGCCCCCCGACCCGGGGGAGTCTGTGGGTGGGCACAACGCCTCGGGACGGGTAGGCTTGCATCTGCCTGCCCCGTGGTCTGCTTCCGTTTGCGTATGCCCGGAGGAGCGTGCGCTTGGGAATCCCTTCACCTGCCGGCCGCATTGGGGGTGGAGTCAATAATCAAATGGAGAAGACTGGAAAATGAGGAAATCGCAACTTGCGCTTGCTGCACTGCTGGCCGTGGCAGGCGAAGCCCAGGCCCAGACCAGCGTGACGCTGTACGGCGTGATCGATGGTTCGATCGAGTATGTGAATCGCGTCGCGAACGCCCAGCCTACCGTCGTGAACGGCCAGCCCGTTTTTGCGACTACGGGCGGCAGCCGTCTGTCGATGCCCACGCTGGGCGGCCTGTCGCCATCGCGCTGGGGCCTGCGGGGGACCGAGGACCTTGGCGCGGGCAATAGCGCCATCTTCGTCCTGGAGAACGGCTTTGCCCCGGATACCGGCACCTTGCAGTCCGGCCGCCTCTTCGGCCGCCAGGCCTTTGTCGGCCTGCAGAACAGCACCTACGGCAAGCTGATGCTGGGCCGCCAGTACACGTCCTTCTTCGAGGGCATGGCCAATTTTGCGCCGCTGCGCTTTGCCACGACTTATGAACCGGTGGCATGGCAGCTTGGCACCAACTACCGCGAAGACAACGTCGTCAAGTATGTCGGCGTGTTCGGACCGCTGCAGGCTGTGGCTCACTATTCGTTCGGCGTGGGCGTGCCGGCGATCGGCGCCCAGGCGCTGGCTAACGGCGGCAACGGCGAAACGCCGGGAGCATTCCGCGACAATAACGGCTACGGCGCGTCGCTGTCCTACTTCAGCAATGGCTTCGGTGCCTCGATCGCCTACGACCAGTGGCACCCGACCGTGACTTCCGGCCAGCAGGGCAACAGCCGGAAGGCAGGTGCGGCGCTTAGCTATTCAACCGGTCCGTTCAAGGCCATGGCCGGCTACCGCTGGGCCAAGGTGGACTTCGCCAACGGCAATACGCTTGCACGCGATGATTACTATTGGGCCGGCGTCAACTACCAGGCTACCGCCGCACTGGGACTGTCGCTGGCCTACTACTACGCGGACTTCAAGCGATTGAGCCTGGCGCCTGCGGCCCCGGCCAGCAATCCGGCCAACCCGTGGCAAGTGTCCTTCCTTGCCGACTACAGCCTGTCCAAGCGCACTGACATCTATGTGACGGCTGCCTATTCGCGCAATGCAGGCCTGAACTTCGACTCGTCGCAGACGCTGTTCCTCTACGGCTATCCGATGACGGCCGGGCAGAAGGGCATGGTTGGCGTGACCACGGGCATCCGCCACATCTTCTGAGTGCGCCGGGAGACCGGCAAGCAGCAGGTGACGCAAGTCCACTGCGATGAAGCAATGACGAACCCCATCGGCCCCGAGCCGTGCGCAGGCCACCGCGAGGTGGTCGGCGAAACGTCGATGGAGGAACGTCGGGGGCTCGGCCAAGGAGCCCCGATAGCCCAGATGGGGCACGCCGGGATCTGTGCGGGGGTGCTCAGTAATGGGCATTCCCGCGCGATTCGACGACGTATTGGCGGGACCTGACACCGGATAAGTTCCGCCGATACAGCCGGTGTATCGCTCGCAATACCGAAAGTATTTTTCCGACGTCTCCCCGAAACGTACGATGGATTCACCCGTTTCGAGGAGACAGCATGAACACCGCAGCATCGCGGCAACAGGGGCCCGCAGCATGACAGGCCCCCTGCAAGGCGTCCGCATCATCGACATGACCACGGTCCTCATGGGACCGTACGCCACCCAGATCCTCGGCGACCTTGGTGCCGACGTCATCAAGGTCGAGCCGCCCGCCGGCGACACCGTGCGCGACGTGGGCCCTCGCCGCCACGACGGCATGGCCGGCATCTTCCTGCATGTGAACCGCAGCAAGCGCAGCGTCGTGCTGGATCTGAAGAAGCCCGCCGGGCGCGAGGCGCTTCTGCGCCTGGCCGCCGATGCCGACGTACTCATCTACAACGTCCGCCCGCAGGCGATGGCGCGGCTGAACCTCGGCTACGAGGAGATCGCGAAGATCAATCCGTGCATTCTGTACGTGGGCGTGTACGGCTACGGCCAGGGCGGTCCCTACGCCGCCAAGTCGGCCTATGACGACCTGATCCAGGGCGCCGTGGCCATTCCCTCGCTCGCCAAGACGGCCGGCGCAGACGTGCCGCGCTACGCCCCCAGCGCCATTGCCGACCGCATCGTTGCGCTCGCCGCAGCGAATGCCGTGACGGCCGGGCTGTTCCACCGCCAGCGTACCGGCGAAGGCCAGGCCATCGACGTGCCGATGTTCGAGACCATGGCGCAGTTTGTGCTGGGCGACCACATGGGCGGCCTGACCTTCGACCCGCCCATTGGCCCGAGCGGCTACGCGCGCATTCTCGACCACAACCGGCGCCCGTACCGCACCAGGGACGGCTACGTCTGCGTGCTTGTCTACAACGACAAACAGTGGCGCAAGTTCTTCGACATGATCGGCAAGCCGGGCCTGATGGACAACGACCCGCGCTTCGCCACCATCGGCGAGCGTACCAAGCACATCAACGAGTTGTACCAGATGGTGGCCGAGGTGATGCCCACGCGCACGTCCGCCGAATGGATCGAATTGCTTGAAGCCGCCGACATGCCGGTGATGCAGCTTCACACCATCGACTCGCTGCTGGCGGATCCGCACCTCGATGCCGTGAACTTCTTCGACGTGGTCGAGCACCGCACCGAAGGCGCGATCCGCTCGATGGCGATCCCGTCGCAATGGTCGAGGACGCCGCCGCGGGTTGCCCGCCAGGCCCCGCGCCTCGGCGAGCACAGCGCCGAGGTGCTGGCCGAGGCGGGCTACAGCGCCGCCGACATTCGCAAGCTGGCCGAGGAGGGCGCCACCGTGCTCGCCGCGGCCGCGCAGTAACGCCATATCCGGAGCTACACCTTGACCACAAGCCTCGAATCCCTGCCGCTCGTCGCCATCCCGCCCGAGGATGAGGCGCTGCGTGCCCCAATCCGCGCCTTCCTTGAAGAGACGCTGGCCGACGTGCCGACGCATATCCGCGCCCGCACCTGGATGGGCTATGACGCCGATTTCAGCCGCGCCCTCGCGAAACAGGGCTGGCTCGGCCTCGCCTTGCCAAAAGAGTACGGCGGCGCCGGCCGCAGCGCCTTCGCCCGCTTCGTGCTGGTGGAGGAACTGATCGCCGCCGGCGCGCCGGTGTCGGCCCACTGGTTCGCCGACCGCCAGACCGCGCCGCTGATCCTGAAGTTCGGCACGCCGGCGCAGCGCGAGTTCTTTGTCCCGCGCATGGTGCGCGGCGAGATCTTCATGTGCATCGGCATGAGCGAGCCCGACACCGGCTCCGACCTCTCCAGCGTGCGCACCGGCGCCGTGCGCACCGAGACTGGCTGGCGCCTGAACGGCCGCAAGATCTGGACGACCAATGCCCACCGCACGCAGTACATGTGCGCGCTGGTGCGGACGTCGGGCCAGCACGGTGACCGCCACAAGGGCCTGTCGCAGGTACTGATCGACCTGAGCCTGCCCGGCATCAGCTACCGCCCGATCAAGGACCTCGCCGGTGACGCGCACTTCTGCGAAGTCGTATTCGAGGACGTGGACCTGCCCGCCGACGCCACCGTCGGCGAGGAAGGCTCGGGCTGGAAGCAGGTGACCGCCGAACTTGCCTTCGAACGCAGCGGTCCGGAGCGCATCCTGACCAGCCAGCTGCTGGCCGAGACGTGGCTGGCCGAAGTGCGTGCGTCGGGCCTCCCCGCGCCCGATTCGGTGAAGGTCATCGCCGGCCGCATCGCCGGGCGCCTGGCCGCGCTGCGGGCGATGTCGCTCGCCGTGGCCGACCTGCTCGACAAGGGCCAGAACCCCGAGATCGACGCCGCCTACGTCAAGGACCTCGGCACCGAGTTCGAGCAGACCGTGCCGGGATGGATCGCCTCGGCCATCGAGCAGATGCCGGACTTTGAGCCGTCGGAGACGCTGCAACGCGCGCTCGCCTACATCACGCAGCTTTGCCCGAGCTTCTCGCTGCGCGGCGGCACGCGCCAGATCCTGCGCGGCATCATCGCCCGCTCGCTCGGGCTTCGCTAAGACTCATCCGGATACGCATATGACTGATTCCCTCCTGGAAGGCTTCGAGCGCGCGCTCGCCGACCTGTGCGCCGACGAGGCGGTGCGCCGCAGCGAAGCGGGCGAAGGCGCCGCCGCGCAGTGGGCCGCCATCGACGCCCTTGGCTACACCGATGCCCTCGTGCCCGCCGAATGCGGCGGCGCCGGGCTGTCGCTACCTGAAGCGTTTCCGCTGTTCCTCGCTGCAGGCCGCGCCGGCCTGAGCCACCCGTTCGCCGAGACCGCCATCGCTCGCGCCATGCTGGCGAAGGCGGGGCGCGAGAGCGCGGGCGAGTGTATTGCCATCGCTCCCGCCGCCGCTGGCGGCCAGCACATCGTCTGCCGCAACGTGCCGGGCGCCGCGCTCGCCGATCTCGTGCTGACGCAGTGGCGCGGCGAATGGCTGCTATTGCCGGTGAGCGCCGCGATGCGCACGCCGGGCATCTACCGCCCACGGGCATCGGCCTCGCTGCAATGGCAGTCCGCCGATGCCGCCGTCTTCCGCCTCAGGGAAGACGACGCTGACATCATCGCCCTGTGCAACGCCGCCCATGCCGCGGGCATGGCGGGCGCGATGCAGCGCGTGCTGGCGATGAGCGTGACATACGTCAACGACCGCCAGCAGTTCGGGCGCGCGATCAGCCAGTTCCAGGCCATGCAGCAGGAACTGAGCGTGATGGCCGAGCAGGCTGCCTCGGCGGTCTTCGCCGCCCGCCTGGGCTGCGCCGCCGACGGCTACTTTCCCGACCCGCTGCGCGCCGCTACCGCAAAGCTGCGCGCCTGCGAGGCGGGGGAGCGAGTGGCGGCCATCGCCCACGCCGTGCACGGCGCCATCGGCATCACCGAGGAACTGGCGCTCGGCCTGTTCACGCGCCGCCTGCATGAATGGCGCAGCGTCGGCGGCAGCGAGACATATTGCGCAAAGCTGCTCGGTGACGCGCTGTTCGCGCAAGACGGCGCATCGAGCCAGGTGATTCTCGACTTCGCGCGCACGCAGCTCGCATTCCACTCCTGAGGCCGCCATGCAGAACAACAAGGAATCCATCGTCATCGTCGGCGCGAAGCGCACGCCCATCGGGGCGTTCAACGGCTCGCTGTCGGCGTTCAAGGCGCCGGAGCTGGGCGCCATTGCCATCCGCGCCGCCGTGGCGCAGGCGGGCATCGATCCGGCTTCGGTCGACGAAGCCATCATGGGACTGTGCCTGTTTGCCAACGTCGGCCAGGCGCCGGCGCGGCAAGCGGTGCTCGGCGCCGGGCTGCCCACGTCCACGCCCGCCACCACCATCAGCAAGATGTGCGGCTCGGCCATGAAGTCCGTGATGCTCGCGCATGACCTGCTGCTCGCCGGCACCTGCAACGTGGCCGTGGCGGGCGGCATGGAGTCGATGACCAACGCGCCGTACATCGTCCCGCGCGGCCGCTACGGCTACCGTCTCGGGCACGGCCAGTTCCTCGACCACATGTATTGCGACGGTCTGGAGGATGCCTACGAAGGCCACCTGATGGGCTACTACGCCGACCTCGCCGCCGAGGCGCGCGGCATCGGCCGCGGGGCGCAGGATGCGTACGCCCGCGAGAGCCTGCTGCGCGCGCAGGCGGCGGTCGCCGAAGGGCGCTTCCGCGACGAGATCGCCCCGGTCACGCTCAAGCGCGGCGGCGAGTTCACCGAGGACGAGACGCCGGGCCAGTGCGACGCCGCCAGGCTGCCGAAACTGAAGGCCGTGTTCCGCGACGGTGGCTCGGTAACGGCCGGCAATGCCTCGTCGATCTCCGACGGCGCCGCCGCGCTGGTGATGATGCGCGAGAGCGACGCCATTCGCCAGGGCCTTGCGCCGCTGGCCCGCATCGTCGCGCACGCCACCCATGCCAACCCGCCTCAACAGTTCGCCGACGCGCCGGTGCTCGCCGCGCGCCGCGTGTTCCACAAGGCCGGCTGGACCGCGCGCGACGTCGATCTCTATGAAGTCAACGAGGCGTTTGCCGTGGTGACGATGATCGCGCTGGACGAACTGGGCATCGGCCATGACCGTCTCAACGTCAATGGCGGCGCCTGCGCGCTCGGCCATCCGGTCGGGGCCACCGGCGCCCGCTTGCTGGTGACGCTGATCCACGCGCTGAAGCAGCGCGACCTGAAGCGCGGTCTCGCCAGCCTGTGCCTGGGCGGCGGCGAGGCGACCGCAGTTGGCCTTGAACTGTGCTGAGGAGGGTGGAATGAGTCTTCAGCATCGCATCGAGAGCTCGGTCGGCTGGCTGGTCATGGACCGGGCGGCAGCGATGAACAGCCTGAACCGCGAGATGGCGGCCGCCATGACCGCGCAGCTCAATGCCTGGCGCGACGACCCGGCCGTGCGCGTGGTAGTGCTCACCGGCAACGGCCGTGCGTTCTGCGCCGGGGCAGACCTGAAGGAAGTGGCCGAGCCGCCTGCGACCGGCGAGCCGGATTTCCTGGACGTGGTGGTTGGCTTCGTCGACACGCTGCGTGCCTTCCCGAAGCCGGTCATTGCAGCCGTGAATGGTCTGGCGCTGGCGGGCGGGCTGGAAACGGTGATGGCCTGCGATCTCGTCCTCGCGGCCGAGAGCGCGAAGCTGGGCGACGCGCACTCGCACTTCGGCGTGTTCCCGGGAGCGGGCGGCGCGGCCGTGCTGCCGCGCAAGGTGCCCGCCAATGTGGCGCGCTGGCTGCTGTTCACCGGCGCGAGCTTCACCGCCGCGCAGATGGAGCGCTTCGGGCTGGTCAACGAAGTCGTGCCCGACGCGGGACTCGCGGCCCGCGCGCAAGCCGTGGGCGAATTGCTGGCGGCCAGGAGCCCGCTGGTGCTCGCCCGCATGAAGCGCGTGGTGGCCGAAGCCGCCGACAAGCCGGTTGCCGACGCGCTCCGCCACGAACTGCTCGAACTGCGCAACCACCAGCGCTCTTATGACATGCGCGAAGGCCTGCGGGCCTTCGCCGAAAAGCGGCAGCCTGTCTTCCAGGGCTGCTGAACCGACAAAAGGATCCACCATGGACTTGCTCTATTCGGAGCAGCACAAGGCGTTCCGGCGGGAAGTGCGTGACTTCATCGCCGCCAACCTGCCCGACGACATGCGCCAACGCCTGCGCGACGGCGGCTTCGCCTCCAAGGCCGATACCGAACTCTGGCAACGTGCCCTGAACAGGCGTGGCTGGGGTGCGCCCGCCTGGCCGAAGGCATGCGGCGGGGCCGGCTGGAATGCGGCCGAACAGCAGATCTTCGCCGACGAGTGTGCCGCCGCCCCGGCGCCGCCGCCGCACATCTTCAACATTACGATGCTCGGGCCGGTGATCATCCACTTCGGCTCCGACGCCCAGCGCGAGTACTTCCTGCCGAAGCTGCTGAACGCCGACATCCAGGTCTGCCAGGGCTTCTCGGAGCCGGGTTCCGGCTCCGACCTCGCCTCGCTCAAGACTGCCGCCGTGCGCGAGGGCGACGAGTACGTCGTCAACGGCCAGAAGATCTGGACGAGCCAGGCGCATTACTCCGACTGGGTGTTCTGCCTCGTCCGCACCGATCCTAATGCGGTGAAGAAGCAGGCCGGCATCTCGTTCCTGCTGATCGACCTGAAGACGCCCGGCGTTACCGTGCGGCCAATCATCAGCATCGACGGCCGCCACAGCCTGAATGAAGTGTTCTTCGACAACGTGCGGGTGCCCGCCACCAACCTGGTCGGCGAAGAGAACAAGGGCTGGGACTATGCCAAGTTCCTGCTTGGCCACGAGCGCGCTTACATCGCCGGTATCGGCCGCAACAAGGAACGCGTGGCCTGCGCGAAGGCGTTGCTGGCGAAGCTGGGGGAGGAGGGGCATCCCGCTTCCACGCTGGCGGCCTATCGCGGCCAGATCGCCATGATCGAGGCCGACCTGCACGCGCTGGAAGTGACGCAGTTCCGCATGCACGGCGGCCATGCCGACATGAAGCTGTCGCCGATGCTGAAGGCCCGCGGCAGCGAGATCTTCCAGGCCATCACCGACGTGATCTGCCGCATGACCGCCCCGGCCTCGCTGCGGGCGGACACTGGAACGCTCGCCAAGTCGTATCTGTACTCCCGCGCCGTCTCCATCTTCGGCGGCAGCACCGAAGTGCAGAAGAACATCCTTTCCGCCACCGTGCTCGACCTGTCATGAACCTGCAACTGAACGACGTCCAGCAGCAACTGCAGGACAGCCTGGCGCGGCTGCTGGCCCGCGAATACGATTTCGGCCACCGCCAGCAATACGTGGCGGCTGAAGCCGGCCACTCGCCCGAAGTGTGGGCGCAACTGGCCGAACTCGGCGTGACCGCCGCGGCGATGCCCGAGGCGCATGGCGGCTTCGGCGGCGATGCCGTGGACCAAATGGCCGTGTCCGAGGCGCTGGGCAAGTGCCTGTCACTGGAGCCGTATCACGGCACCGTGGTCATGGCGGCCACGGCCATCGAACAGCTCGGCTCGCCCACGCAGCAGTCCAGCCTGTTGCCACGGATCGCGCGCGGCGAACTCCAGGTGGCGTGGGCGCATGGCGAAGCGGTGCCCGGTCGCGTGGCCACGCATTCTGCCCATGGCGTGGACGGCTGGCGCCTGTATGGCACCAAGCCCTGCGTGCTGCATGGCACCGGGGCGGACTACTTCCTCGTGACCGCGCAGGCGCCGAATGAAGGCGTCCAGCTCTTCCTGGTCAATGCCCGCACCACGGGCGTGGCCGTCGCCGGCGGTCGCCTCATCGACGGTACCCCGGCGGCGGACGTGACGCTGGACGACGCCGAGGGCGAGCGGCTTGGCACGCTGACACCCGCGCTGCTGCAGCGCCTGCTCGACACCGGCATCAGCGCGGCCTGCGCGGAGATGGTCGGCGCGATGGATTCGGCGTACACGCTTACCGTCGCCTACCTGAAGACGCGCAAGCAGTTCGGCCGCCTGATCGGCTCGAACCAGGCGCTCCAGCATCGCGCCGTCGACATGCTGGTGGCGCTGGAGCAGAGCCGCAGCATGGCGGTCTCGCTGGCACTCGCGCTGGCCGGCCGCAACGACCTGACTGGCGCGGACGTGCCGTCGCACGCCGCCAAGGTGCTGGTCACCCGCAACGCACGGCAGGTCTGCCAGGAAGCCATCCAGATGCACGGCGGCATCGGCATGACCGAGGAGTACGCGGTCGGCCACTACCTGCGCCGCATCCTCGTGCTCGACCAGCTGCATGGCGACACGCAATTCCATCTGGGCCGCCTGGAAGGGCGTCCCGAATAGTCCCGAATAGTCCCGAATAAACCCCGAATAAACCCCGAATTACTCCAATACTTCGAGAGGAGATCCACCATGACCGACAACAACCTCATGTCCCTGGCCGGCAAGGTCATCATCGTCACCGGCGCCGCGCAGGGCGTGGGCCGTGCCACCGCCGAACTCGCGCTCAAGCTGGGCGCCAAGGTTTGCGCGGTGGACCTGAAGGGCGAACCCATCCAGGCCCTCGCCGCCGAGCATCCCGACCACGTGCAAGCCTATGTCGGCAACGTGGCCGACCCCGACTTCGTTTCGGCCTCGGTCGAGCATGCCGTATCGCGCTTCGGCAAGGTGGACGGCCTTGTGAGTTGCGCCGGCATCGTGCGTGCCGCGATGATCGAGAACATGACGCTGAAGACCTGGAACGAAGTGATCGACTGCCACCTGACCGGCGCGTTCCTGTGGCTCCAGGCAGTGGGCTCGCGCCTCGTCGAGCGCGCGAAGAACGGCGAGACGGTCAGCGGCTCGATCGTCAACATCTCGTCCGAAGCCGGCCGTCGCGGCTCCATCGGCCAGATCAACTACGCCTCTGCCAAGGCCGGCATGCTGGGCATGACGATGGCTGCCGCCCGCGAGTGGGGCAAGTACGGTGTGCGCACCAACACCATCTGCCTGGGCATGGTCGAGACGCCGATGACCGAGACCATCCGCAGCGACCGCTTCCGCGACACCTACCTTGCCATGATTCCGATGGGCCGCTGGGCGCAACCGGAGGAAGTGGCGGCCCCGATCGCCTTTCTGCTGTCGGATGCCGCCGGCTACGTGCTCGGCCAGCACCTCGGCGTGAATGGTGGCTTCCACCTGGCGAGCTGAGGCCGGCATGTCGTCACGCAAGCTTTTTACCCACGATGAGCTGCGCCGCACCTTCCATCCGCGATCCATCGCGGTGGTCGGGGCGACGCCCAACGAGAAGGCCTTCGCTGGCCGCTCAATGACCAACCTGCGACAGTTCGACGGCAAGGTGCTGCTGGTCAACCCGCGCTACGAGGAGATCAACGGGGAATGCTGCTACCCATCGCTCTCCGCGCTGCCCGAGGTGCCGGACTGCGTGCTGATCGCCACCGGGCGCGACACGGTCGAGCCCATCGTGCGCGAGTGCGGCAAGCTGGGCGCAGGCGGCGTGGTGCTGTTCGCGTCGGGCTACGCCGAGACCGGCAATCCGGAGAAGGCAGCCGACCAGGCCCGCCTGGTGGACATCGCCCGGGAGAGCGGCGTGCGGCTGCTCGGCCCCAACACCATCGGCTATGCCAACTACGTCAACAACGCGATGGTGTCGTTCACGGCGCTGCCGGCCCGCGAGGGCGAACTGCCGCCGCACGCGATCGGGCTGGTGAGCCAGTCCGGCGCGCTGGCGTTCGCGCTGGAGCAGGCGGCCAACCACGGCACGGCGTTCAGCCATGTGTTCTCGTGCGGCAATGCGTGCGACATCGACGTGGCCGACCAGATTGCCTACATGGCCGGCGATCCGGCGTGCGCGGCGATTGCCTGTGTGTTCGAGGGGCTGTCCGACGCCAGCCGCATCATCCGCGCCGCCGAGCTGTGCGCGCAAGCCGGCAAGCCGCTGGTCGTCTACAAGATGGCGCGTGGCGAAGCGGGTGCGGCGGCTGCCATGTCGCACACCGGGTCGATGGCGGGGTCCGACCGCGCCTACAGCACGGCGCTGCGCGAGGCCGGCGCGGTGCAGGTCGACACGATCGAGCAACTGGTGCCGACCACCGTGTTCTTCGCCAAGGCACCGCGTCCGACGGCGACCGGCGTGGCGATCGTCTCCGGCTCGGGCGGCGCGGGCATCGTCGCCGCCGACGAGGCCGAGCGCTTCGACGTGCCGCTGCCGCAGCCGTGCGACGCGACCCGTGCCGTGCTCGAATCGCATATCCCGGACTTCGGCGCTGCCCGCAACCCGTGCGACCTGACGGCCCAGGCCGCCAACAACTTCGACTCGTTCATCCAGTGCGGCGACGCGGTCTTCGCTGATGTGGCCTATGGCGCCGCCGTCGTGCCGCTGGTGGTGACGGGCGAAGGCAACGGGCGCCGCTTCGAGGTCTTCAACGACCTCGCGGTGAAGCACGGCAAGATGGCCTGCGGCCTGTGGATGTCGAACTGGATGGAAGGCCCGGAGTCGCGCGAGACCGAAGCGCTGCCGCGGCTGGCGCTGTTCCGCTCGGTGTCGCATTGCTTCGCGGCGCTGGCGGCATGGCACCGGCGCGAGCAGTGGCTGTTGTCGCGCGCCACGCCGAAGGCGCCGCGCATGACGCTCGCTTCGGTGGCCGCCGATGCACGCGCGCGCATCCTGGCCGCGCCGGCCGATACGCTGACCGAGCGTGAAGCCAAGGACGTCCTCGCCATGTACGGCGTGCCGGTGGTGGGCGAGTCCCTGGCGGCGAGCGGGCAGGACGCCGTGCGCGCCGCCGATGCCTGCGGCTATCCGGTCGTGCTGAAAGTCGAAAGCCCGGCCATCCCGCACAAGTCGGAAGCCGGCGTGATTCGCCTCGGCGTGAAGTCGGCCGAGGAAGTCGCCGTTGCGTACCGCGAGGTGATGGCGAACGCGCGCAAGGTGACGACCGACGACCGCATCAACGGCGTGCTGGTGCAAAGCCAGGTGCCGGCCGGCGTCGAGATCCTGGTCGGCGCCCGCGTCGATCCGCACCTCGGCGCGCTGCTGGTTGTCGGCCTGGGCGGGGTGATGGTCGAGCTGATGCAGGACACGGTCGCGACTATCGCGCCGTGCTCGGCGCAGCAGGCGCGCGAGATGCTGGAACGGTTGCGCGGCGTGGCGCTGCTCAAGGGCTTCCGTGGTGCGGCCGGCGTGGACATGGAGCGTCTGGCCGAGGTCATCGCCAGCCTGTCCGAGTTCGCGGCCGACCAGCGCGACCTGATCGCCGAGTTCGACGTGAATCCGCTGATCTGCACGCCGGACCGCATCGTGGCGGTGGACGCGCTGATCGAACGCAAGGGCTGACGGCCGGTTTGGCGGAGGAAGGCCGCGCTACGGAGGGGCGCGGCCTTGTGAAGGGCTTTGGAGAATGCCGGGTAAGCAGGCGGCTGCTCCCTCTGCCAGTGCCGCCTATGGCGTTGCCTCCCGCGTCGCCTCCTGCGCCAGCGCCACGAAGTTCCGCGTCGTCGCGTTGCTCGGATCGGGCAGCGTCGCCAGGGCGATGCCGAAGTCCATCTGCTCGGGCAATCCGGTCAGCGGGATGTGGCGGATGCCTTCGCCGCCCAGCCGGGCGGTGGCGGCCGGCACGAGCGCGACGCCCAGGCCGCTTTCCACCAACGCGAGGATCGTCGGCACCTGCACGGCCTCCTGGGCAATAGGCGGACTGATGCCCGCTGCCTGGAAGGCGTACATCATCAGCGCGTGCATGGTCGGCACGCGGGCCTGCGAATAGACGATGAACGGTGTGTCGCCGAGCTCGGGGAGCGCGACGAACTTGCGCCCGGCCAGCGGCGAATCAATGCTCACCGCCAGCACCAGCGGGTCGGACTGGAGCAGGGTGACCTGCGCGGCAGTCTTGCCCAATACCGGATGACGGACCAGCGCGGCGTCGAGCGTGTGTTCCTCCACGGCCCGCAGCAGGTCGACGGTTGTGGATTCCTCGATCACCAGTTCCACGCGCGGATACCGGGTTCGGAAGGCGCGGATCAGACGAGGCATCAGGGAGTAGACCGACGAGCCGACAAAGCCCACGCGCAGCTTGCCGCGCTCGCCGGCATCGCCTTCGCTGGCCGCGCGGCGGATCTCGTCGGCGAAGAACAGGGTGTTGCGCATCTGCCGCAGCACCAGTTCGCCGACCGGCGTCAGCGTGAGGCCCGACGGCAGGCGGTCGAACAGCGTGGCGCCGAGTTCCTCCTCCAGCTTGCGGATGGCCGTGGACAGCGGTGGCTGCGCCATGCACAGGCGCTCGGCGGCGCGGTGGAAATTCAGGGTCTCGCTCAGGACGAGGGCCTGTCGCATCTGTCGGAGGTCCATCTCTGCTGCTCTGTGTTGCGGGATTAGCGGACTGCGCCTGCACCGCGCAGATGGTCGATGTCGTCAGGGCCGTAGCCGGCTGCAAACAGGATTTCGTCGGTGTGCTCGCCCAGCATCGGCGCGCGGTGGCGAACCGCGCCCGGGGTGTCGCTCAGCTTGATCGGCACGCCGGCGATCTTTACGCGCTGTGCCGAGCCGGGCTGCTCGACGTCCACCAGCATCTCCCGCACCGCATAGTGCGGATCGGCAAAGATCTCGGCGGACGTGCAGACCGGCCCGAACGGGACCTTGCCGCCCAGCACGGCGCCGATTTCCTCCTTGGTGCGCACGGACGTGAAGCCTTCCAGCAGGTCGATGACCTGCTGCGTGTTGGCGACCCGGGCTGCGTTGGTGGCGAAGGCCGGGTCCGTGCCCAGTTCGGGACGGCCGATGGCGGCGGCGAGCTTCTCCCACAGCGGATCATTGGCGACGGCGATCGAGACGTAGCCATCGCGCGCCCGGAACAGGCCGAACGGGCACAGCAGCGGATGGCGGTTGCCTTCGGGACCGGGCACCACGCCGGTGTACGAGGTCTGGTAGACGATGCGCTCGCACATGGCGAGCACGGCATCCGTCATCGCCACGTCCACGAACTGGCCCTTGCCGGTCTCCCGGACGCGATGGACGGCCGACAGGATGCCGATGCAAAGCATCAGTGCGGGGATCGTGTCGCCCACGCCAGGGCCGATCTTCATCGGGGTGTGGCGGTCGGGACCGGTGATGCCCATCATGCCGCCCATGGCCTGCGCGACCACGTCGTAGGCCGGCCAGTCCGCGTAGGGGCTGGCGCCCGAGCGCGGATCGCCGAAGCCGCGGACAGTGCCGTAGACAAGGCGGGGGTTGCTCTCCCGCAGCGTCTCCCAGCCCAGGCCGAGGCGCTCCATGACGCCAGCGCGGAAGTTCTCGACCACGATGTCGGCGCCGTCGATCAGCTTGCGCACGAGCGCCACGCCTTCGGCGGTCTTCAGGTCGACGGCAATCGAGCGTTTGTTCCGGTTGACGCTCTGGAAGTAGCCGCCGTACTCGCGCAGCGTGTCGTCCTCGCAGAAGGGGGCGGTCAGGCGCGTGCCGTCGCCCGCCATGGATTCGACCTTGATGACGTCCGCGCCGTGGTCGGCCAGCACCTGGGTGCAGAACGGGCCGGCCAGCATCTGCGTGAGGTCGATCACGCGCAGGCCGGCGAGCGCGCCGGTGGATGCCGGTCGTGTCATGCCGTCACCTTGCCCATCAGGGCGTCGGAAATGATGCGCATCTGGATTTCCGAGGTGCCCTCGAAGATCTTCGTCAGGCGCGCGTCGCGCCAGTAGCGCTCGGCGGCGAAATGCGTGGTGTAGCCCGCGCCGCCATGGATCTGCAGGCCCTCGCTGGTCACGCGCTCGCACATCTCGCTGGCGAACAGCTTGACCATCGACGCCTCGGTATCGGCCCGGCCGCCGTCGTCGATCTTCTCGCACACCGAATAGAGCAGCGCGCGCGACGCCTCGATCTGCGTGGCCATGTCGGCGATCTTGAAGCGGATGGCCTGGAAGTTGCCGATGGGCGAGCCGAACTGCGCGCGGTCGTGCGCGTACTGGATGGAGTCTTCCAGCGCGCCCTGCGCCAGGCCGATGGAGCGGGCGGCGGTGTGGGCGCGGGCGGTTTCGAGGCCGGCGGTGGCGAGGTAGAACGCCTTGCCTTCCTCACCGACCATCTTCGAATGCGGCACGCGGCAGCCGTCGAAGGCGAGTTCCCAGGTGGTCCAGCCGTGATAGCCGATCTTGGGGATGATGCTGCCGTTCACGCCCTCGGGCAGCTGGCCGCGCGGCTTCTCGACCATGAAGGCGGAAAGGCCCTTGTGGCGCGCCTTCGGGTCGACCACGGGATCGGTGCGGCAGATCACGAGGATGAAGTCCGCCTCGTCGGCAAAGGTGCACCAGTACTTGTTGCCGGTGATGACCCAGTCGTCGCCGTCGCGCACGGCGCGGCAGGAGATGTTGGCGACGTCGGAACCGGCATTGGGCTCGGAGAGCGAGAAGGCGCCGAGGAATTGGCCGGCCGCCATGCGCGGCAGGTATTCGGTCTTCTTTTCGGGCGTGAGCGCCTTGAGCGCGCCAATCAGGCCATTGCCGCGCGCGATCAGGCTGCCCACGCTCATCCAGCCGCGCGAGAGCTGCTCGGCGACGAGGCAGTACTCGTAGGCACCAAGGCCGAGGCCGCCGTATTCTTCGGGGATCAGGATGCCGAAATAGCCCAGCTCGGCCATTTCGTCGATCAGTTCGCGGGGAATCTGGCCCTTCTCCGGGTCCAGCTTGTTGGCCAGCGGCAGCACCCGTTCCATCGTGAACTGGCGTGCGGCTTCCTGGATCATGCGCCGTTCGGCGGTGAGCTTCTGCATCGGAATGTCTCTCAGCGAATTCTTCTCGCCGGCCCGGCGCGGCGGCCGGGCCGGTGCCCACGTCAGGGCAGGACGTTGCGCGGGTCGGCCTTCAGGACGAGTTCCCACGCCTCGCGGGCCATCGGCTGGCTCTTCTCTTCCAGCACGTGGGCCAGCAGGCCGGCCGAACGGCCCACCAGTGCCAGGCCGCGCCCGATCAGCGGGTCCAGGCCCATCGCGGCGATGATCGCGCCGATGGCACCCACCACGTTCATCGGCAGCTTGCGGTTGTGCTCGGTCATCAGCACTTCCGAGATGGCTTCCATCAGGCGCCAGTGCAGGCCGTAGTAGCCGTTCTCGCGCGACAGGTCGCGCAGGGCGGGCACACGCGGGTCGCCGTCGACGTGGATGGGGTGGCCCACGCCGAAGACTTGCTGGCGGCGCTCCTTGTGGCGGCGGATGACATCGCGCGCGGCCTGCATGACGTCCGGGTCGGTCGCATCGGCGCGCAGTTCCTTCGCGCCTTCGAGCAGCATCTCGGCGGCGTTCTGCATCGGGCCCAGGAACACGCTGCCCGCGCCGAGCAGGCCGGTTGCCACCGCGCCTTGCAGGGCTTCCGGCGCGCCGATGTATGTCAGGCGGGCCGACAGCGAGCTCGGGGTGATGCCATGGTCGGCGGTGGTCACCAGCAGCGCATTGACCATGACCTTCTCGCGCGGCGTGGGCATGCGCGAGAGCGTGGTGAAGAAGATCATGTCGACGAAGTCGAACTTGCCGATGATCTCGGTGGACAGGTTCTTGCCGCGCACCATGATGGTGTCGGTCGTCGTATAGCCGATTTCGGTCTTTACCATTGGGAAGGCTCCGTGCCACGGTAGGAGATGACGGCGTCCAGCGCCACCACGCCCTGGCCCTGCGGGCGCACCGCAAGGGGGTTGATTTCGAGTTCGTCGATGCGGTCGGCGTGCTTTGCCACGAAGTCCGACAACCTGACCAGCGTGTCCGCCAGGGCGTCGATGTCGTATGCCGCCTGGCCGCGATGGCCCTTCAGCAGTTCGTAGCAGCGCGTCTCGGCGATCATCGCGCGTGCCGATTGCGGCGTGAGCGGCAGCAGGCGGCGGCTGACGTCCTTGAACAGCTCGATGGCCACGCCGCCGAGGCCGAAGGTGCAGACGTGGCCGAACACCTCGTCGCGGTGGATGCCGACCACGGCCTCCACGAACGGCGACGGCAGCATCGGCTCGACCAGCACGCCTTCGATCCGGTCCGCGGGCGCGGCCTTGCAGCCGTTGGCGTGGATCTCCTCGAAGGCCGCGCGGGCGGCGTCTTCCGACGCAATGCCCAGGCGCACGCCGCCGATGTCGGTCTTGTGCGTGATGGCCGCGCTGACGATCTTCATGACGATCTTGCCGGTGCCTTGCGCGGCCACCTTGCGGAAGGCCTGCGCGGCCTCGTCGGCCGTGGTGGCGACCACGCCGCCCGGCACGGTCACGCCGGCGCTGGCCAGCAGGGCCTTGCCGGCGGCTTCGGACAGGGATGCAGAGGCGCCTTCGGCCTTGCGCGGAGCAATCTCGCCGAGCGGACGCCAGCCGTGATCGAACTGCGCCTGCCACTTGCCGTACTCGATGAACCGCTTCACGGCCAGCACCGCGTTGCCGACCGCGCGCATGGGCATCAGGCCGCCCTCGATCATCTTGCGCTGGCCTTCGCCGGTGCGGTCGCTCATCCAGACCGGCACGATGGGCGTGCTTTCCTCGGACTGCACGCGGACCATGCTGTCGGCCAGCATGGCGCTGGTCTTGCCGTACTCGACGGGAATCGGGACCAGCACGAGGTCGGTATTCGGGTCGCTGGCCGTGGCCTTGAGCGCGGCGTAGCCGACTTCGGCATTGACCAGCACCTCGGCGGTCACGTCCACCGGGTTGTCGAAGGCGGCATAGCCGGGCAGGGCGCGGCCCAGCGCTTCAAGCGTCTGCGGCGCGAACCTCGACAGCGTCAGGCCGGCGATGCCCACCATGTCGGTGCACAGCGCCGCCGTGCCGCCCGAGAAGCTGTAGACGGCGAGCTGCTCCTTGCCGGTCGGCGTGGCGCGCGACAGCAGCGAGGCCACGTCGATCAGTTCGTCGATGTCGTCGACCTCGATGATGCCGAGTTCGCGGAACACCGCGCTGTTGATCTCGGCCACGCCGGCGATGGCGGCGGTGTGCGAGGCGGCGGCCTTGGCGCCGATTTCCGACTTGCCGACCTTCAGCGCCACGATGGGCTTGCCCCGGCGCGCGGCATGCAGCGCGGCGGCCATGAAGCGCGGGCCGTTGCGCACGCCTTCGAGCGTGGTGACGATGACCTTGATGTCGGGCGCATCCGCCATGTAGTGGATGTAGTCGCTGACCTCCAGGTCGGCCTCGTTGCCGCCCGAGCACCACAGGCCGATGCCGACGCCGCGGTCCATCGACTGGATGAACGAGCGGCCCAGCCCGCCGCCCTGCGTGGCCACGCCGATGGGGCCGGGCCTGGCGTTGTCGATGCGCCAGGCCGGCGAGAACGTCATGCCGAGGCGGGCGTTCATGTTGTTCAGGCCGGGACAGTTCGGGCCGTAGATGCGCATGCCGGTCCTGGCGACGATTTCGCGCATCTCTGCCTCGACGGCGCGGCCTTCGTCACCGGTCTCGCCGAAGCCGGAAGTGAAGACGATGGCGAACTTCACGCCGCACTCGCCGCATTCGCGCAGCGAGTCGAGCACCATGTCGGCGCGCACGGCGAGGATGGCGAGGTCGGGCACGGCGCCGAGGTCGCGCACCGAGGGGTAGCACGGGCGGCCGTGGATTTCCTTGCGGCCCGGGTTGACCAGGTGCAGGTCGCCCTGGAACTGCGAGTAGACCGTCAGGTTCTCGAAGGTACGGGCACCGATGCTGTCGGGCTTCTCGGAAGCGCCCACCAGCACGATCGAGCGCGGCTCGACCAGGCGGCTGAGGTCGCTGAACCAGAGGCCGTTGGCGTCTGGCTTGGCGGTCATTGTGCTTCTCCCGGCGTGCGGCGCTTGAACAGGCAGGTGGCGGCCATCTCGGCCACGACTTCGCCGCGCTGGTTCACGGCCTTGCGCAGGAAGCTGACGATGCCGCGGTCCGGGCGGCTGGTCGGCTTTTGCTCGGTGACTTCGATCTCCACGCGGATGGTGTCGCCGATGAAGGTCGGCTTCGGAAACTTCAGGCGGTTCTCCAGCACGCTGAACAGCGACCCTTCGAAGAACTGGTTCGGGATCGAGCGCGAGGTCAGGCCGGCCATGAACGCGGCGACCAGCATGCCGTGGGCGATGCGCTGGCCGAAGATGGTGCCCTTCGCGTACTCGGCGTCGACGTGGACCTTGTTGAAGTCGCCGGTGAGCGCGGCGAAGGCGGCCACGTCGGCCTCGGTGATGGTGCGCGACGAGGTGTTGTAGGTCATGCCCGGCGCCAGGTCTTCCCAGTAGAGCGTGGTCTGGGCGATCTGGTCGAGGATGGCGGGTTGGGTCATGCTGCGTATCTCCTGGTGTCTTTGTGTTCAGGTCAGGGCGCTGATGCCGAGGATTTCGCGGCCGATGATCAGCGTCTGGATTTCGGTGGTGCCCTCGGGGATCATCCCGCCGCGGGTGTCGCGGAAGATCCGTTCGATCGGGTAGTCGGTGGCGTAGCCGATGCCGCCGTGTACCTGCAGCGCGAGGTTGGCGACCTCGAAGGCGGCCTCGGTGGCGTACAGCTTCGCGATCGAGCACTCGGTGCGCGAGGTGCCGTTCTGCATCGAGCGGGCGGCGCGGTAGCCGAGCGAGCGCGCGGCCTGCACGCGCATCGTCATGTCGACGATGTGCTTCTGCACGAGCTGGAACGAGCCGATCTGGCGGCCGAACTGCTTGCGCTGCAGCGCGTAGTCGATGGACAGGTCGAGTGCGCACTGCGCCGCGCCCACCGCGCCCATCGCCACGTTCAGGCGACCGAAGTTCAGGCCGATCAGGATCTGGCGCAGGCCCTGGCCTTCGGTGCCGATCAGGTTGGCGGCCGGGATTTCGGCGTTGTCGAAGCTGAATGCGGCGGTGCCGGTGCTGCGGGTGAACACCACGTCGACCGGAGTGGCGTCGTACTTGGTCACGTCGCGCTCGACCAGGAACAGCGACAGTTCGCCGTTGCAGGTCTCGCTGTAGGTGCGGGCAACAACGATGCCGAAGTCGGCAAACATGCCGTTGGTCACCCACAGCTTGCTGCCGTTCAGGACGTAGCGGTCGCCGCGCTTGTCGGCGCGGGTCTTGACCTCGGCCACGTTCGAACCCACGTCCGGCTCGGAGATCGACACGAACGGCTTGCGCTCGTTGCGCAGCAGCGGGCGGACGAAGCGCGCCTTCTGGTCCTCGGTGCCGTAGGCGTTGATGATGCCGGAGACAATGTTCAGCCCGTTGAGCAGGATGCGCAGCGACAGCCAGCAGTAGCCGGCTTCTTCCATCATCACGGCCCAGGTCGGGTAGTCGAGGCCCAGGCCGCCGTCGGCCTCCGGCAGGATGCCGCCGAAGTAGCCGAAGTCGATCAGGCCGGTCATGGCCTCGTGGGGGAACTTCTTGTCGCGCTCCGCCTGCGGGATGCGCGGCGCGATGTTCTCCTTGAGGTAGCGGCGGATGTTGTCGCGCAGCAGTTGCTGGTCGCTGTCGAGACCGTCAACGTCAACCATCGGATCAGCCATAGCGGCCTCCCGTCACGAACAGGGTGGTGCCCGTGATGTAGCGGGCGTGCTCCGACGCCATGAAGCACACGGCGCCGGCGATGTCGCTGGTCTGGCCCGGGAAGGTGACCGCGTTCTTTGCCATCACGTTGGCAAGGATGGTCTCGTAGTTGGGCAGGCTCTTGATGTACTCGGTCTCGATGTAGCCCGGGGCGATGGCGTTGACCGTCACGCCCTTGCGTGCCTGCTCCAGCGACAGCGCGCGGGTCAGGCCGAGGATCCCGGCCTTGGCGGTCGAGTAGTTGGCCTGGCCCGGGTTGCCAAACAGCGCGCGCGAGCTGATGTTGATGATGCGGCCCCAGCCGCGTTCATGCATCGCGGGCAGCACGGCGCGGCAGCAATGGAAGGCGCCCTTCAGGGTGACGTCGAGCACCAGGTCCCAGTCGGCTTCTTCCATCTTGAGGATGGTGCGGTCCTTGACCAGGCCGGCGTTGTTCACCAGCACGTCGATGCGGCCGAAGGCTTCCAGCGCGGCGCCGGCAAGCTGCTTGACCTGTTCTTCCTTGCGCACGTCGCAGGCCACGGCGATGGCCTTGCCGCCGGCGGCCCCGATGATGCGGGCGTTCTCTTCGGCTGCAGCGAGGTCGAGATCGGTCACGACGACCGAAGCGCCTTCCTTCGCCAGCATGCGTGCCGTTTCGGCACCGATGCCGCGCGCCGAGCCGGTGATGATCGCCACGCGATCGTTCAATCCAAGATCCATGTCTTCTCCAGTTGTTGCGTGTTGCCGGTTGCGTAATTGCCAGATTGGGGGCGGGTCAGTTGTCGGCCTGCAGCGCCTGGCTGATTTCGCGCAGCGCCGACAGATAGGGTTCCCGGTTCTTCTCGATGCGGTCGACCGGCCCGGCCAGCGAGAGCCCGACGGGCTGTCCGCCCATCCAGAGCGAGACCGCCAGCGCCGTCACGCCGGGCGTGCCTTCGTCGTGGGCCTCGTACCAGCCAAGCTCGCGGCCGCGCTGGAGCTGATCCAGCAGGCGGTCCACGTCGACCACGGTGTGCGGGGTGACGGCGGGACGGCGGATGGCGTCGAGGCGGGCGCGGGCCTCCTCCTCGGGCAGCAGGCCCAGCATCGACTTGCCCAGCGCCGACGCATGCAGCGCCACACGCTCGCCCACATCGAGGATGTAGCGCAGTGGCAGCCGGCTGGCGGCGGCGGCTGCCACCTTGACGGCCATTGGCTCCAGGACGCCGAAGAAGGCACTTTCATTGGTGCGCTCCGAGAGTTGCTCCACGGCCTCCTGCGCCAGCGCGGTCAGCGGGTCGCTCTCGGCGATGCGGCGCGCGGTCTCCAGCAGCCGGCCGCTCGGATAGAAGCGGCGGGTGCGCGAAGTGCGCATCAGGTAGCCGAGGGAATGCAGGGTGTGGAGCAGGTCGGAGCAACTGCTGTCCGCCAGCGACAGCAGCCGTGCCACGTCCGAATTCGACAGGTCGCGCTGCTCGCGGGCGAAGACTTCGAATACGGCCATCGTGCGGCTGGCGGCGGGGATCAGCGTGGGCAATTCAGGCTCCGGAAAAAACCAGGCATGTGTACGGTGTATGGGAAGACAATACGAGAATTCGCAAAATCGCGCAACAGATTTCGATATTTAGGACTAGAATTCGAATGGTCGTAAAAACGACCGTGCGGTTTCGTATGGCGCCTGCGACGCCGGGTGCACATGCGGGTCTGCTCAAACAATGCCTTGACGGGAAAACCCTTCGGCAACGACAGGAGACGCAAATGCAGGAAACGAAGCGCAAGCTCCTCAGACAGGTACTGGCATATGGGGCGGCGGTGGCCGTGTTGGGCATTCGTGGCCTCACACCCGCTGTAGCCGCGGAGGACCACTACCCGGCCAAGCCGGTCACGCTGATCGTTCCGGGGCCGCCCGGCGGCATCACCGACCAGTTGGGCCGGCTGGTCGCCAGCCAGATGACCTCGCGCTACGGCGTGCGCGTGGTGGTGGAGAACCGCCCGGGTGCGGGCGGCAACCTGGCGACCGAGGTGGCGGCCCGTGCCGAGCCGGACGGCTACACGCTGCTGCTGGGGACGCAGGGCACCATGGCCACGAACCAGTATCTCTACAAGGGACTGCGCTTCGACCCGGCGCGGGACTTCGTGCCGGTGCACGCGCTGATGTCGTCGCCCAACCTGCTGGTGGTGAAGAGTTCGGCGCCGTTCCAGTCGGTGAAGGATCTGGTGGCCTATGCCAAGGAGCATCCCGGCAAGCTCGCGGTGGCGTCGGCCGGCAATGGCACGGCGACGCATCTGGCGGCAGAGCTTTTCCAGTCGGAAGCGGGCGTGAAGTTTGTCCACGTTCCCTATAAGGGCAGCGCCCCGGCCATCACCGACCTGCTCGGCGGACAGGTCGACCTGACCTTCGACTATCCGGCCTCGACGCTCGCACAGGTGCAGGGCGGCAAGCTGCGGGCGCTGGCGGTCATGGGGGCGGCACGCCTGCCGGCGTTGCCGCAGGTGCCGACGATTGCCGAGGCGGGCTATCCATCGGCGCAGTCCACGGCATGGATCGGGCTGTTCTTTCCGGCGCACACTCCGGCTTCGGTAGTGAAGCGTTGGGAGAAGGCTGTGTCAGCCATGCTCCAGGACCCATCCAGCGTGCAGGCGCTGGACCGCATCGGCGGCATGCCGCTGCGCCTCGACAGCGCGCAGTTCGGCGCCTACGTGCAGTCGGAGCGGGCGCGGTGGAAGGGGACGATCCTGCGGTCGGGGGCGACGGTGGACTGACGGAAAGCGAAACAGGCCGGTAGCGAGCCGGCCTGTCGGATGAGGCGGGAGCGCAGGAAGCTACTTCGGCTGCATCCGGATCGCCCCATCCAGCCGGATCACTTCGCCGTTCAGCATGGTGTTCCCGATCACCGCTTCCACCAGCTTCGCGTACTCGGCGGGCCGCCCCAGGCGCGAAGGAAAGGGCACCATCCGGCCGAGCGCATCGCGCACCGTTTCCGGCAGGCCGAGCAGCATCGGTGTCTCGAACAGGCCCGGTGCGATGGTCAGGCAGCGCACGCCGTCGCGGGCGAGGTCGCGGGCGACGGCCAGCGTCATCGACGCCACGCCGCCCTTCGACGCGGCGTATGCCGCCTGCCCGATCTGCCCCTCGAACGCCGCCACCGAGGCGGTGTTGACGATCACGCCTCGCTCGCCGCCCGCGTCGGGCGTGTTGCCGATCATCGCGGCAGCCGCGAGGCGCGCCATGTTGAACGTGCCGACCAGGTTGATGCGGACGGTGCGCTCGAAGACATCGAGCGGATGGGGGCCGTCCTTGCCGACGGTCTTGCACGCAGGCGCCACGCCTGCGCAGTTGACCAGCCCGGCCAGCCGGCCAAGGGCGGTGGCGGCGTCCACGGCGGCGCGGCCATCGGCCTCGCTGCTGACGTCGCAGCGCACGAAGCGCCCGCCCAGCGTGGCGGCGAGCGCCTCGCCGGCAGGGTTGACGTCGGCAATGACGACTTTGCCGCCGGCTGCGGCCAGAAGGCGGGCGGTGGCTTCACCGAGGCCCGAGGCGCCGCCGGTGACGAGGAAGACGTTGTCGCGGATTTCCATGGCGTGTCCCCTTAACGCTTCAGCTTCGCCATGTAGCTGTCGAGCGCAGCCTCGTGGTCGGCGGTGTGGTGGGCCAGCGCCTGGAAGCCGGCGGACATTTCAAGGATGGTGTCGAGGCGGGCGTGCTGGCCTTCCTTCAGCAGCCGCTTCGCCATGCGCAGCGCATGGCCCGGATTGGCGGCGATGCGTTGCGCCAGCTCCATCGCCGCGGGCATCAGCGCCTCGGGCGGCACCACGCGGGAAACCAGGCCCCATTCGAGCGCCTGCGCGGCGTCGATGGTGTCGCCGGTAAAGCAAAGCTCCGCCGCGCGCGACATGCCGACGGCACGCGGCAGCAACCACGCGCCGCCGTCGCCCGGGATCAGGCCGAGCTTGACGAAGGTGGCGGCGAAGATGGCCTTCTCGGACGCGATGCGGATGTCGCAGGTGCAGACCAGATCATTGCCCGCGCCGAGTGCCGGACCGTTGACGGCGGCGATCACCGGCACTTCCAGGTTCGAGAGCGCCAGTGGCAGGCGCTGGATGCCATCGCGGTAGGCATAGCGGGCCATTACCGGCTCGCCCGACTCGCGGCCGAAGGTTTCACGCAGGCTCTTCAGGTTGCCGCCGGAGGAAAAGGCCGGACCGGCGCCAGTGAGCACGACCACGCGCACGGCATGGTCGCGGTTCACGGCTTCGCACATCTCGACCAGTGCCTCCACGGCGTCGTTGTCCGAGAGTGCGTTGCGCGTCTCCGGACGGTTCATGGTGACGATGGCGATGGCGCCTTCGCGTTGGATATCGAGGAAAGGACTCATGGTTTGCGTAGGCATGTAGAGGGGCCGGATGCTCCGGCCGATTGGGAACGAGGCATGTTCAGGAGGACCTGCACGCCTGTTCCGACGCGATACGCGCCGCCTCGATCCGGTCGGGCGGCAGCCAGCCAGCCAGGACTTGCGCGATATCGCGCGCATCGGGTGCTCGCGGCGCCGAGGGCGGCACCGACGGCGTGCGGCTGAAGCGCGGCGCGGGGCCGGGATGCATGATCCCATCGACCTCGACGAACGTTCCGCGCGCTTGCAGGTGCGGGTGGCGGGGCGCTTCCTCGTAGCTGAGAACGGGAGCGAAGCAGGCGTCGGTGCCTTCCAGCAGGGCGCACCATTCGTCGCGGGTGCGCGTGCGGAAGACCTCGGCCAGCGCGGCGCTGGCGGCGTCCCAGTTGGCGGGGTCGGTCTGGGCGCCAAGGCTGACCGGCTCCACGCCGATCAGGGCGAGCAGGTCGCGGTAGAAGCGCGCCTCGATCGGGCCGATCGAGATCCAGCCACCGTCCTTGCACTGGTAGACGTTGTAGTAGTGCGCGCCGGAGTCGAGGACGTTGGTGCCGCGCTCCTGGCGCCACTGGCCGGCGGCCGTCATGCCGAAGAACACAGCGCCCAGTGCGGCGGCGCCGTCGACGATGGCTGCGTCGACCACCTGTCCCTTGCCGGACCTGCCGGCCTCGATAAGCGCGGCGAGCACGCCGGAAACGAGGAACATGCCGCCGCCGGCGAAGTCGCCCAGGTAGGCCGGGGGAATCGCCGGCGGTCCGCCGCGCTGGCCGATGGCGTTGAGCGCCCCGGTGAGGGCGATGTAGTTGATGTCGTGGCCGGCCGTGTGTGCCAGCGGACCGTGCTGGCCCCAGCCGGTGATGCGGCCGTAGACGAGGCGCGGATTGCGCGCCAGGCAGGCGTCCGGGCCGAGGCCCATGCGCTCGGTCACGCCGGGACGGAAGCCCTCGATCAGTGCGTCAGCCTTCTCGACCAGTTCGAGCACGGTGGCGACGGCCTGCGGGTCCTTCAGGTCCAGCACGATCGGCTTGCGGTTGCGCAGCATAAGGTCGAAGCGGCGCTCGCGCTTCACGCCGAGGTCGGCGTCGCCCGGTCGCTCGATGCGCAGCACTTCCGCGCCCATGTCGGCCAGGATCATGCCGGCCAGCGGGCCGGGGCCGATCCCGGCCAGTTCGATGACCCTGATGCCCGCGAGCGGGCCTTTCTTCACGTCTGGTGCTTGCATGGGAAGTCCTTACTCCACCGGAATGCCGGCGGTCCTGACGATGTCGCGCGTGCGCTGTATCTCGGCGAGCTGGAAGTCGCGCAACTGCTGCGGGCCGCCCGGGTAGACGGTGGCGCCAAGGTTTTCGATGAACTTCACGCTGTCGGGTTGCTGCATCCCCGTGCGCACGGCGTCCGAAAGCGCCTTGACGACCGGCGCGGGCACCCTGGCCGGGGCGAACAGGCCAGTCCAGGCAGTGACCTCGAAGCCTGGCGCGCCGCTTTCGGCCACCGTGGGCACCTTTGGCAGTTCCTTCAGGCGGCGGGAGTCGGTCACGGCCAGCGCGCGCATGCGGCCGGCGCGGATCAGCGGCAGTACCGCGCTGATCTCGCCGATGGAGTAGTCCACGTTGCCGGCGGCCGTGTCGGTCATGGCCGGCGCGGTGCCCTTGTACGCAATGGGGTTGCCCTTAATGCCGAAGCGTTCATGGAACAGTTCGACGTAGACCTGGTAGCCCGCGCTGCCGGCAGCGAAATTCAGCTTGCCGGGCGTCTTGCGGGCGGCGCTGACGAGGTCGCCGAGCGTCCTGTACGGGGAGCTGGACGGCACCACCACGACCATGGCGAAACGCGCGATGCGCTCCACCGGCACGAAGTCCTTGACCGGGTCGTAGGGCAGGGTTTTGAACACGGCAGCGTTCGTGACCATCGACGAGTTGCTGCCGATGAACAGCGTGTAGCCGTCGGGCGCCGCCTCGGCCGCCGCGCGCGCGCCGATGAAGCCGTTGGCGCCGGGGCGGTTCTCGACCACGAAAGGCTGGTGGAACGTCTCGGACAGATGCTGAGCGATGAAGCGGGCCGTGGTGTCGGCGCCACTGCCCGGCGGCAGCGACACGATGATCTTGACCGGATGGTTCGGGTAGTCGGTCTGGGCCAGTGCCAGGGAGCCGGGCAACACAGGGGGCAAAGCGAATAGCGCCAGCGATGCCACAATCCGGCGTCGCCTGGCGGAGTGGAAGGCCATGTCGTCTCCTTGTCTGTCGTATCGTTCTGTTCCCGGGAAGCCGGGCTCCATGGATGCTAAGGAGGCGGCGGCGATCTGGAAAATACTTTCGGTATGTCGATCAATACATGCGCTGTATCACGTGCTCGGATTCGCAGCTTCCCGTTCGCAGCTTCCAGTTGCTTACGAAATTTCGTATAGTGCTGTCCGATACCGAACGATCCGTGGATACCGATGCCCATCATGATTCCCGCCGCCGGCCGAGCCATGGCGGTTTTTGAAATCTTCGCCCGCGAAAAGCGGGAACTGTCCAATTCCGAGATGGCGCGTCTGCTGTCGCTGCCGGCGACCAGCACGTCCGACCTGCTGCATACGCTTCACAGCCTTGGCTACCTGATGCGCACCACGCGCACGCGCCGCTTCTATCCGACTGGCCGGCTGATGGAACTCGCCCGTCAGATCGCCGAGAACGATCCGCTGACCACGGCCGCGCAGGAAGCGGTGGAGCAACTCGAGACGAAGACCAATGAAAGCGCCTTTTTCGGCCTGCTGGAACCGACGGCGGTGAAGGTCGTCGCCATGCAGCCGAGCCGGCAGCCGCTGCGCTACATCATCGACGTGGGCTCCCGCGCCGCGCTGCATGCGTCGGCGCTGGGCAAGGGCCTGCTCGCGCTGCTGCCCGAAGACGAGGCACGTGCGGCGCTGGAAGAGAGCACGCGGCGCCAGATCACACCGCACACGATCGTCGATGTCGACAAGCTGATGGGGGACATCGCCAAAGGCCGCAAGCGCGGCTGGTACGAAGCGCGGGAGGAGGGCGCCGAAGGCGTCGATGGCCTCGCGGTCGCCGGCTGGCTGGCCGGGTTGCCGGTCGGGATCTCGCTGGCGGGGCCGGCCGACCGCATGCGCAAGCAGCGCGATGCCTATCTGGAGGCGCTGCGCGAGGTCCGCGACGGGTTGCTGGGCGAGGGCTGATCGGCTCACTGCGTGCGCGCTGACGCCGCGTTGCGTTGTCGCATGTCCGCCCAAGTGCTGTCGTCCATCACCAGCCGGAAGCCCAGGTGCGACATGCTGCTGTACGGGTCCGTGCCGCGCCGGGCGCTGGGGCGGTAGCTCAGGCAATAGTCCTCGTTGCAGAGGAACGAGCCACCGCGCGTCACGCGCCGGGGAGCGTTGGCGGGCACGCCGGCGTCATCCGGATCCCAGGCGCCGGACGGCCCCTTCGGGTCTTGTGGTATGCCGCCAGCCGAGGCTTCGCGCCGGAACTGGTCGGCGCGATACCAGTCCGCCACCCATTGCCACGCATTGCCGGTCATGTCCGACAGGCCGTAGCCGTTGGCGGGGAACGTGCCGACCGGACTCGTGCCGAGCGCCCCGCCGGCCTTCGGGCTGAGGACCGGGAACGGCTGCGCCTGCTGGCCCTGCCACACGTTTGCCATCTGCTTTCCCTCCGGAGCGAACTTCTCGCCCCAGGCGTAGGTGGCCTGCTCCAGCCCACCGCGTGCGGCGAATTCCCATTCGGCTTCCGTGGGCAGGCGCTTGCCTGCCCATTTCGCGTAGGCATGAGCATCCTCGTACGAGACCTGCACCACGGGGTGGTCGTCCTTGCCATCGATGGAACTGCCCGGCCCGTCGGGATGGCGCCAGTCCGCGCCCGGCACAAAGCGCCACCATTGCGAGAAGTCCTGCAGCGGTACCCGCCGCGCCGTCCCGACGAAGACCATGCCGCCGGCCACGAGGGCGCTGTCGGGCGGACGGGGCGTGCCAGGGGGGAGTTGCACCTTCAGCGTTTCCCATTCCGGCGGGCGTTCGGCGGTCGTAATGTAGTGGGTCGCCTCCACGAACTTTCGGAACTCGGCGTTGGTCACGTGGTGCTGATCCATCCAGAATCCGTGCACCCGCACCTTGTGGGCTGGTTTTTCGTTGGGCTGCGCGAGCTTGCTGTCGCTGCCCATCAGGAACTCGCCGCCAGGGACGTGGACCATGCCGGCTGGCCCGGTCACGCCGTCGCCGATCCGGATGGACTGGTCGGCGGGCCTTGCTGCGCTGGCGAGCCACCACGCGTGGCCGCCGCCGGTGGCGGCCACGGCGGCCGCCACCAGCACCAGCATTGCTTGCCTGCGCCGCCAGCGCGGAGCGAAGACTGCCGTCACTGCCATGCTTTTTTTTACTCCTTCGCTTCTTTCGCGGTGGCCGGCTGCGCCTGCTGCTTCCTGAGCTGCGCCTGCTGGTTCAGGAAGTCCTGCACCATGTTCGAGCGGTCGAACGACTTGGCGGGCTGCACCGGGGGATACTCGGCCAGCGTGCGCAAGTGGGCGGCGATGGTCTCGCCCAGCGGACCCGCCATCCATGCGGCCTTCTGCACGAGATGGCCGTAGGAGTCCTTGCTGTCGTAGCTCTCGAACGGATCGCTGCGCAGGTTGAACAGCATGGTGATGGTCCGGGGCTGCAGGTTGGCGTAGTAGTCCTCCTTCTGCGAGAAGTGGAACTTCCACGGCCCCATGCGGACGGCGGCCAGCTTGCTTTCGTAGTAGTACAGGAAGTCCTTGCGTGCGCTCTCGGGCGACTTGCCGGTCCAGTAGTCGAGGTTGTTGATGCCGTCGATGTACTGCTTCTTCTCTCGCAGCATGCGCTCGTTCACGTCCGGCACGCCCCCGATGGCGGCGAAGGTGGTGAACATGTCCTGGTGCGCCTGGATGCCGTTCAGCACCTGCCCCGGCTTGACCACGCCCGGCCAGCGCAGCATGGAGATCACGCGCACCCCGCCCTCGTAAGTGGTCATCTTCTCGCCGCGGAAGGGCGTGGTGGCGCCGTGCGGCCACGATGCGTGCTCGGGGCCGTTGTCGGTGGAGTACCAGACGACGGTGTTCTTGTCGAGGCCGGACTTCTTGAGGTAGTCGAGCACGAGGCCGATGTCGTGGTCGTGCTGCATCATGCCGCCGCCGTGCAGGTCATCCTCGTGGGTATATTTCGCCGCCGCGTAGCGCCATTTGTCGTTCAGGTGGGTGTAGAGGTGCATGCGGCTGGTGTTGAGCCAGACGAAGAAGGGCTTGTCGGCCTTCTGGGAGCGGTCCATGAAGTCGATGGCCCTCGGGATGACCTCGGCGGCGTCGAAGTCCTCCATCCGCTTCATGGTGAGGGGGCCGGTGTCCTCGATGGTCTGCTTGCCGATGCGCCCGAAGCGTGCCATCTCGGTCGGGTCGTCCTTGTCCGAGGCGAAGGTGTGCAGCACGCCACGCGGACCGAACTTGGCCGCGAAGGCCTTCGGGCCGCCCGGGTAGGACGCGGCGTAGGCCTTGTAGTCGTGGTACTCGGGCTGTTCTTCGATGTTCAGGTGGTAGAGATTGCCGAAGAATTCGTCGAAGCCGTGCACGGTCGGCAGGTGGGCATTGAGGTCGCCCATATGGGACTTGCCGAAATGGCCGGTGCGGTAGCCCGCCTGCTTCATGACTTCGGCCAGGCTGGGCGAAGCGGCCTGCCAGCCCAGCTTGTCGCCGGGCTGGCCGACGGTGGTCATGCCCGAGCGGATCGGGTACTGGCCCGTGATGAAGGCGGCGCGCCCCGCCGTGCAGGACGGCTGCGCGTACTGGTCGGTGAAGCGGATGCCTTCCTTGCCGATGCTGTCGATGTTCGGGGTGGTGTAGCCCATCACGCCCATGCCGTAGGCGCTGACATTTTCCCAGCCGATGTCGTCGCCCCAGATGACGAGGATATTCGGCTTCTGCGGGGCGGCCGACGCGGCCGGCCCGAGCGCACATAGCGTGGCGGCCACCGCGAGCGCTTGCTTCCAATGCTTGATCATGTCTCTTCCAGTACTGGTCTGTTGTCGGCTTGTTATGGGTTGCAGCGGTTCAGCGCGGCGGCGCCGATCCGGTCGGCGCGCCAGATTGCGGTTTCGAGCCGGGCGGGGGTGAGGGGCGGACTGATGACCTGGCCGACCTGGCCGGCCAGCGTGAGATCGGCGATTTGCGCCACGGCGGCGGTGGCTTGGGTGGAAGGCAGGCCCAGTGCCGCCAGCGTGACCGGCAGGCCGACCGTGCAGAGCAGGCCAAGAAGCTCGTCGATCTCGCCCTGCTGACGTCCCTCGGCGACCAGTTGCACCAGCGCGCCGAAGGCCACCTGTTCGCCATGCAGCGCGTTCGCGAGGACCGGGATGGCGCTGAAGCCGCGCGTCAGCCCGTGAGCCAGAGACAGCCCGCCGCCCTCGAACCCCACGCCGCTGAGCAGCACGGTGGCCTCGACCACACGCTCCACGGCCTCGTCAGCCTGCCGCTCGAGCACGGCGCGGTATGCGGCGGGGCCGTGCTTCACCAGCGTGTCGTAGGTGGCAGTCGCCAGAAGCAGGGCCGTGTCGAGCGGCGGCGTGCCGAAGACGTTGTTGCGCCCGGTCGCCCTGCATTGGCGGGCCTCGAATTTCTTGCTGATGGCGTCGCCGATGCCGGCCGCGAAGAAGCGGGCGGGAGCCTGGGCGATGACCTGCGTATCGACGATGACCGCAGCCGGGTTCGACTTCAGGAACTCCGCGCCCGCCAGCCGGTGGGCCTCGTCGTACAGCACGATCACGCGGCTCGTGGGGGCGTCGTTGGACGCGATGGTCGGGCAGACCGCGATGGGCACGTCCAGTGCCAGCGCCACGCCCTTGGCCGTGTCCAGTGCCTTGCCGCCGCCGAGGCCGACCACCACGTCATGGTTGCCTTCGCGCGACTGGTCTGCGAGGGCGTCGATGGCAGCGCGCGTGCATTCGCCCGGGAACAGGACGTGCCGGGCGACGATACCGGCCGCTTGCAGGCCGTGGGACACCACTGGCCAGATCTTGTCGGTGACGATGGCGTCGCACAGCACCAGCGGCCGCCGCCATCCCGATTTCGCCAGCAGTCCGCCCAGTTCCCGCAGCGCGCCCGGCCCCTGCACGTACTGGCCCGGGAAACCCATCATGCGCAACATGCCATCTCTCCGTGGATCATTTTGACGAGTACGTCGGCACGGCGGCCGAGATGTATTGCAAGCCGTTGTCCTGCTCCTTGATCGCGCGGTCGACCCAGTTCCTGATGAGGCCTGCATCGGACAGGCCCAGGAAGGTGCCGTCGGGCATGTAGTTCACGTTACAGCCGAAGAGCATGAAGATGACCTCGGTCGGGCCGCCGTCGGCCGGGGTGTTGAACTGGTGGATCGAGCCACCTGGCTCGAACAGGTAGCAGCCGTCGGTCTGCTTCTGGTCGGGGTACTCCGTGTAGTACCAGCAGCCCGAGATCGTGTACATGTGCACCGCGCCGGTGTGGAAGTGCAGGGGCAGCGTCAGGCCCGGCGCGAAGCGGGCGCGCATCACCATCAGGCCGTTGTACGGGTCGAGGTAGAGCGGGTAGATGTCGGTGCCCGCGTGGCCGCCGAGCGACTTGAGGAAAGGGTGGGCGGTGGTGTCGACGGTCAGCAGGCGGTCCTGCTCGGTCTGGACGGCGGGAAGGGCCATGTGGGGTCTCCGTGGGTTTGTCGTTGTCGGGATGCGGTTCAGTGGCAGGCATAGCCGCCGTCGACCACCAGCTCGGTGCCGGTGACATAGGTGGAGTCATCGCTTGCCAGGTACAGCACGGCACCGGCGACCTCTCCGGGGGTGCCGCGCCGCTTCAGCGGGATCTCGCCGCCGATGCGCACGCGCGAGGTCATGATCTCGGCCTCGGTCAGCCGGCCTCCGGTATTGCTGCCGGCCAGCAGGGGGGTGTCGATATAGCCGGGATGCAGGCTGTTGACGCGGATGGCGTAGCCCTTCTCGGCACAGTGCAGCGCCACCGACTTCGACAGGTAGCGCACGCCGGCCTTCGACGCGCTGTAAGCCAGCGCCACCGGTTCGCCGCATATCGCGGTGATCGACGATACGTTGATGATCGAGCCGCCGTTTTCCTTCATCAGCGCAAGGCCGTGCTTGCAGCCAAGGAAGACGCTCTTGAGGTTGATACTCATGGTCCGGTCGAAGTCCTCGACCGTGCAGGTCTCGATATGGTGCGAGATGGCGATGCCGGCATTGTTCACCAGCACGTCGAGCCGGCCATCGGTGCAGCGCACGTGATCCAGCACACGCAACCAGTCGGCTTCGGCCGATACATCCTGGAGCAGGAACGCCACGTCGAGGCCGGCCGCCTTCAGGTCCTGCTGCGCCGCTTTGCCGCCGGTTTCGTTGATGTCGGTAAACCAGACCTTCGCGCCTTCCTGGGCGAGTCGCCGGGTGAAGGCGAATCCCATGCCGGAAGCGCCGCCGGTCACGAGCGCAATCTTGTTCTGCAGTCGCATTTGAAGTTATGTCCCCATTGCTTCCGGCTCGCGGTGTGGCCGGTTTCCTTGTGGCGCAATCCTAAGTTGGCGATGTCGGCCGCGTTATGGCATATTCGGACAGAAAATTGTCATTTCCGGACAGCCTGTTTTTCTCACCTCCTGCCGCTATGTCGCAGTCCAGTCCACAGTCCAGCCATTTCCCCCGGCACAACGGTCCGGGGGTGCAGTTGCTCGTCCAGTTCGGCCTCGACCATGGTCTGACGGGTGACCGCTGCCTGGCAGGTACCGGGATCGACTGGCAGCGCCTGTCGGACCCCGGTGCGGTGGTGGAGGCCCGGCAGGAATTGCAACTGATCCGCAACCTCGTGGCGGTGCTCGGCCATATCCCGGGAATCGGCATCGACGCCGGGCGGCGCTACCGGGTGACGACATACGGCATCTGGGGGTTTGCGCTCCTGAGTTGCGCAACGTTGCGCCACGCGGTGGCGATGGCGGTGCGTTATGTGGACCTGTCCTATCCGTTCCCGCGTATCCACACGGAGGTGCAGGGGAATTCGATCGTGTCGACCCTCGACGACCACAACGTGCCGGAAGACGTGCGCACCTTCATCGTGGACCGGGGCTGCGCGAGCATGGCGAGCATCACGCGGGATCTGGTCCAGGCGAACTTGCCGGTGACGAGCGTGAGCCTGCGCATCGCCCCGCCATCCGATGCGCGGCCCTATGAAGCGTTGTTCGGCATGACGCCCGAGTTCGGCGCCGCCGAGAACCGGATCGTCAAGGACGCGACCGGCTATCTCGACCGCCCGCTGCCCGGCGCGAGCGAGGACGTCGCGCGCCAGTGCGAGGCGCAGTGCCAGGCGATCCTGGCCCAGCGCCGCGCGCGAGACGGATTGGGCGGGCGGCTGCGCGACCGGCTGGTCGCCCGCCCCGGCCAACTGCCTGACATGGAGACGCTGGCTGATGAACTGCACATGACGTCGCGCACGCTGCGCCGCCGGCTGGCGGAGGAGGGCACGACGTTCCGCCAGTTGCAGGAGGAGGTCCGCGAAGCCCTCGCCGACGAACTGCTGGCGACGGGCCTCACGCTGGAGCAGGTGGCGGAGGCGCTGGGGTATGGCGAAGTCTCCAACTTTATCCGCGCCTGCCGCCGGTGGAAGGGGGCGACGCCGCACCAGTACCGGCGCCATCTTCGCGAGGGCCGGTAGCGTACGACGGCCGGGAGTCAGCGTCAGCCGGCCTTCGCGTCGGTGGCGATGACGCCCGGGCTGTGGCCGGCACGCGCTCCGTCACGGCGCTTGATCCACAGCGCGACCGCCGGCACCATCACCGTTGCCATCACCACCGTGAAGAACATGCCGGAGCCGCCGCTGGTGCGCAGCAGCACGCCTCCGGCAATCGGGCCGAGGATGCCGCCGATCCGGCCAACGCCGTACATCCATGCCACGCCCGACGAACGACCGCTCGTCGGATAGAACATCGCGGCCAGCCCGCCCATGGAGAACATCGCGCCGTTCAGGCCGACGCCGGCGAGGAAGATGAAGAGCGGCAGCAGCACGGGATGCGAGGTCTGCTGGCCGATCATCCATACGGACATGCCGCCCAGCACGAACGCCAGCGCCACCACGGCGTTGCGCTCGAAGCGGTCCATCAGGCAGCCCACGCCGAACGCGCCGACGATGCCGCCGATCGACAGCAGGCTGGTGGCCATGGTGGCCTGGCGCAGAGAGGCGCCGGCTTCCTGCACCAGCGTCGGCATCCAACCCATCAGCAGGTAATAGGCAAAGGTGCCCGCAAAGTAGGTCAGCCACAGCATCAGCGTGCCGGTGCGCAGGCGGCGCGACAGCATGACCGCCATGCCGGACTGGCGGCCGGTGCCCTGTTCCTCCGAGAGCACGAAGCGCGCGCCGTCGAGGGACTGCGTCGGAGCAATGCGGCGCAGCACGGCGGCGATGCGCGCGGCCGGCCATTCGCGCAACACCATGAAGCGCAGCGGTTCGGGCATGGTGAACCGCACAAACAGCGCCAGCACGATGGGAACCGCTGCACCGACCACGAACAGGCTCTTCCATCCGTAGGCCGGGATCAGCATGCCTGCCGTCAGCCCGCAGGCCGCCGCGCCGACCATGCCGCCACAGGCCATGGTGTTGACCACCAGCGCGCTGCGCCGCGCCGGGGCATATTCGTAGACCAGCGTCGTCGCGCCGGGGACGGCCGCGCCGATGCCCAGCCCGGTCACCAGGCGCCAGAGGCCGAGTTGCAGCGGTGTCTCGGCCAGCGTGCTGCCAAAGCTGCACAGGCCGAACAGGATCATGGAGCAGACCATGACCGTCTTGGGCGTACTGCGGTCGTAGAGCGGGCCTGAGATCAGCGCGCCGATGGCCATGCCGAAGATCGATGCACTCATGACGGGCCCGAACAACGCCTTATCCATGTGCCATTCCTGCATCAGCACGGGCACGACGAAGCCGACGGCGAAGGCATCGTAGGTGTCGATGGCGATCATCAGGAAGCAGGCCGCGAGAATGCCCCACTGGTAGGGCGAGAACCGCTGTTCGTCGATGAATCGCTTGACGTCGATGATTGGGGGTGAGCCGGTCATGGTGTCTCCTCTGTTGTGGTGTAGTCGTTATGTCGTGGCCGCCGGGACCAGCCGGCGCCGCTGGCGCGGCCGTTGCGTTCCGGCATTGTTGGCGTGAGGCAATTGCCGTCGCAATGCCCGAAGCGGGTGGGAAAGGGAAAACCATGCCGGTACTTAAACAACGGGACATAAGCGGTCATACCCGCTTGAAATGGGTGGTTGACGCGCTTCCGACGGGCACGCAGCATTCCCTTACATGTCAGGCAGGCGCGGACGAGCACGTATCGCAGTCCGCCAGCGACATGCGACAGGAGCAAGGAAACGCAGATGAAGAGGGACAGAAATCGCAGCGGAAATTTCTTCGAGGATTTTCGCGTTGGCATGAAGATCCGCCACGCGACGCCACGTACGTTGACAGAGGGCGATCGCAGCCTGTACATCGGGCTAACCGGCAGCCGTGCCGCGCTGTGCACCGCGGAGACGAACGCCGTGCAATTGGGCTTCGAGCGTCGGCCGCTGGAGGACATGCTGGTGTTCAACACCGCCTTCGGAAAGACGGTGCCCGATATCTCGCTAAATGCGGTGGCGAATCTGGGCTATGCGGAAGTACGCTTTCTTTCGCACGTCTATTCCGGCGACACACTGGCGGTCGAAACCGAAGTCATCGGGCTGAAGGAGAACTCCAGTCGCAGGAGCGGCGTGGTGTACGTGCGCTCCGTCGCACGGAATCAGCACGGGCGCGAGGTGTTGAGCTGGGTGCGCTGGGTCATGGTGCATAAGCGCGACCACGGCGCCGCATGTGGCGAGACGGTGGTGCCTGCCAGGCAGCCCGTGGTGGCTCCGGAACTCCTGCGGCGCAACGACTACACCGCACGCGTGAGCGAAATCCCGGCGCTGACGGGCACTGGCGACCTGTGGGACGACTACGCAGCGGGCGAGCGCATTGATCATCCGGGCGCAATGACCATCAATGACAGCGACCACAGTCTCGCCACGCGCCTGTACCAGAACACGGCCCGGGCGCACTTCGATGGCCATGCCATGGCGCTGGCCGGCGGACAGCGGCTGGTCTATGGCGGGCACGTCATCTCCGTCTGCCGTTCCCTTGCCTACGATGGCCTTGAGAACGGCCTGTCGATACTCGCCATCAACGGCGGCAGCCATGTGAACCCGACGCACGCCGGCGACACCATCGCATGCGCCACCATGGTGCTGGACAAGCCGGACCTCGGCCAGCCGCATGTGGGCGGTTTGCGCCTGCGGATGATCGCCGTGAAGAATGCTGCCGCCGGGTCCATCTCGTTTCCGCCTCCCGCCGACGGCAGGCCCGACCATCCGCCTAACGTGGTGCTCGACCTCGACTACACCATCGCCATGCCGAAGCGCGTCCGCTAGGACGCGCCGGCAGTACGCCCCAACTCAGTTCCTCATCGAGTCAAGACATGACAATCGCAACGCATCCGAATGACGCCCTCTTCGCGGGCGAGAGGCCCTTCCCCGTGCTGCCCGCCTGCGAGCACTTCGCCGGCAGCGAGAAACTGATCGGCAAGGCCATGGACCTGCAGGTCGAATACGGCCCCGTCTTCGACGTGACGTGTGACTGCGAGGACGGCGCCGCCGCCGGGCAGGAGCGCGATCACGCCGGCATGGTGGCCCGCATGATCGCCTCGGAACGCAACCGCTTCGGCCGCGCCGGCGCGCGTATCCATGATCCGTCGCACCCGGCCTGGCGCCAGGACGTGGACATCATCGTCGAGGCAGCCAACGAACGGCTGGCCTACCTTACGATCCCCAAGGCGACCAATGTGGGGCAGGTCGCGGAAGTGATCCAGTACATCGGCGAGGCCGCGCTGAAGGCCGGCCTGCAGCGTCTTATTCCTGTCCATGTGTTGATCGAAACGCACGGGGCACTGCGCGATGTGTTCCGTATTGCCGAATTGCCGGGCATCGAGGTGCTGGACTTCGGCCTGATGGATTTCGTGAGCGGCCATCATGGAGCCATCCCTGCAGCGGCGATGCGCAGCCCAGGGCAGTTCGAGCACGCCCTGCTGGCGCGTGCCAAGGCCGACATGGTGGCAGCGGCCCTGGCCAACGGCATCGTGCCGGCGCACAACGTGTGCCTGAACCTGAAAGACGCCGACGTCATCGCCGGCGATGCGCGCCGCGCGCGCTGCGAGTTCGGCTTCCTTCGTATGTGGAGCATCTATCCCGCACAGATCCTGCCGATCGTCAGCGCGATGCGGCCGGACTTCAGCGAGGTCGAGGATGCGGCAGGCATTCTCGTGGCGGCACAGGACGCCGAATGGGGGCCAATCCAGTACAAGGGGGAATTGCACGACAGGGCGACCTACCGCTACTTCTGGGAGGTCCTCCAGAAGGCGAGAGTCACTGGCATGACCATTCCGGCTGAAGCGGAACGGCGCTTCTTCTCGGAATGACTTGATCACTAGCCTGCACGGCAGCTGCCATCGCGTGTGGTCCTCTCCATAACAAGGATGTGTACCGCACGTGCGCGACCGTGCTTGGGCTGGCCTTTGTATGCGCCGGTAATCGAGAATTTGATTACCGCCTGACGCAACGTGACCAGTGGATACCGCTGCGAGCGGGTCAGACACCGGCCGCTTCCAGCCATTGGATGCCGTCGGTATTATAGTCAGGCGCCAAGCGTCAGACAGCGCAATGGCCGCTTGCCATCGGCAACCGATCGGCTAGCCGATGGCAAGCCTGGTTGCCCGCGGCGGACGGAGATAGCGCGTTGTTGGAGGGCGAAGATTTCGCCCTGGGACGCGGCAGCGTTCCCGCTGGGATCGGTTCGACGAAGAACTGTCGCGCGCGCTCTGTACCTATCTTGCCGTATGAGAGGCACAAGACCGCCCCTGCGGGTCTTCGCGTTTCACACATCGGAAGCCCACATGACATGTCGCCGTGTCCACCGGCTGGGGGTAGCGGGCGGCGGGGCGATAGCGTTGGCAATAGTTGGGCGCGCACAGGTACGATCCGCCCTTGATGACCTTGCGGGGAATGCGGCTTTCCGGTTCGCGGCCGTCGTAGCTCTCGCTTATGTCGCCACCTCGCGGATTCTGCGGGATGCAGCAGGGCTTGCTTGCCTGCGCGCCGACGTGCCGGTACCGATACCAGTCGGCGGTCCACTCCCAGACATTGCCGGCCATCTGGTACAGACCGTAGCCGTTGGGCTGGTACGCCGCGACCGGAGCGGTGCGCTCGTACCCGTCGGCGCACAGGTTTTGCCAGGGAAACTCGCCCTGCCAGGTGTTCGCCATGTGCTGGCCGCCTGGCGTGAGTTCGTCGCCCCAGACGAATTCGGCGCCGTCCAGTCCGCCTCGCGCGGCGAACTCCCATTCGGCTTCAGTGGGCAATGCCAGGCCAGCCCAGGCGGCATACGCCTCGGCGTCTTCGTACGCCACCTGGACGACCGGGTGATCGTCCAGGCCGGCAAGGGAACTGCCCGGCCCGAGTGGATGCCGCCAGTTCGCGCCCGGCTCGTAGGACCACCAGTTCCCGATGTTGCGCAGGTCGACGCGCTGTGGCGGCCTGGTGAACACGAGCGCGCCGGGCACCAGCAGTTCAGGCAGGGCACCGGGATACATGGCCGGATCGAGCGGACGCTCGGCGACGGTGACGTAGCCGGTTTGCGCGACAAAGCGGGCAAACTGAGCATTGGTGACGGCAGTCCGCGCGATCTGGAACGGAGACACCTTCACCCGGTGCGACGGCCCTTCGTCAGGGTAGTGACGATCCGATCCCATCAGGAACGACCCGCCGGGAATCCGCGCCATCCCGGCATCCGGATCAGTCTCCGGAGTCATGGCGTCAAGCTTGTTCATGGCCGTGCTTCGGGAGGCTGGTACGGGTCAGGCGTTCCCATCGGGATCAGGGGAGCCTTTTTCACGCTCGCCTCGAATGCGCCCATCATCTTCAGCATGGGACCAAGCACCCAGCTCGAGAAGGCGCGCTTGTGCTCGTCTTCCTGTGGATTGGTGTAGAGGTCGAACAGGCGCGGAATGCCGAGCTTGACGGGCGGGGCTTCCATGTTGTCCTGCTGGTAGAAGTGCACCTTGTAGTTGTGCCATTTGACCGCTTGCAGGCGGTTGTCCACCCAGATCAGGATGCCCTCGCGGGCGGACTTGTCGGTCTTGCCCTCGAAAAAGCCGGTCTGGTCCACGCCATCGATCGGGCGGTCCCCCGGCACGCGTGCGCCGGTAACGTGGGCGATGGTGGGGAACAGGTCGACGCCGTGCACGATCTCGTCGCTGACGCGGCCGGCCGGTATCTTGCCTGGCCAGCGGACCATGAAGGGCACCCGGATGCCTCCCTCATAAGCCGTGAAGTACTGCCCGCGCCACGGCCCGGACCAGCCGTCCCACGGCTTCAGGTACTCGGCGCCGTTGTCGCTGGCGAAGATGACGATGGTGTTGTCGCGCACGCCGAGACGATCGACCGCGTCCAGCATCTGGCCGACATTCGCGTCCATCTCGGCCAGCATGTCGGCCCAGTCGCCGTTGCCGGTCTTGCCGGCAAAGCGGGGGTTCGGCACCGTGGGATAGTGCGGCTGGGTCAGGCTTGCAAACGCGAAGAAGGGCTTTCCGGCCTTGACCTCTCGCTCCATGAACGCAATCGAGCGGCGTGTGAGGTCGGCATCCATCAGGCGGCGTTGCTCCAGGTCATAGACCCGAAGCTCCCGGCTTTTCTCGCCCTTGCGGCCTTCCATGATGTACTCCGGCTTCATCCGGTCTGGCGAGAAGCCATTGGAGCCGGGCCAGAGCGCCTCGTTCGTGGTGCGGGGGATCCCATACCATTCGTCGAAGCCCTGGTCGTTGGGCAGCCGGCCGTCCGTGCTGCCCAGATGCCACTTGCCGTAGAGGGCGGTGGCGTAGCCCGCGTCCGAGAGCGACTCGGCCATGGTGACTTCCCATTGCGTGAGTCCGTCGGCCGCGCCGCCGATGGGCACGGAATAAGTGCCAGACCGGATCGCGTAGCGGCCCGTCAGCATGCTGGAGCGGCTGGGCGTGCATTGCGGCTCCATGTTCATGTTGGTGAGGCGCATGCCTTCGCCGGCCAGCCTGTCGATGCGCGGCGTGGGCGCGCCACGCAAGGCGCCGCCGCCGTAGACCCCAAGCTCGCCGTAGCCGAGGTTGTCCACCAGGATGAGCAGGATGTTCGGCTTCTGCTGCTGCGCCGCCGCGACAGAAGAGCCGAGCAGGGCGGCGGCTGTCACGAGGGTCGTGGCGACCAGCCGGGTCAGCCGGTGGACGCGCGGCGTCTTGCTTGCGTGCATGGGTTTCATGGCGTGTCAGGAACGAGGACGTTGGAAGGCTTAGCCCAGCATGATCTTGGCGCGCTCGGCGGCCCGGATGCCCGCGCCGATCGCCCCGTCGATGAAGCCGCGCCAGCCTTCGCCATGGTCGCCCTGGCCGAAGATCACGCGGCCACGGTCCTGCTGGAAGTGCGCGTAGTATTTTTCGAACCAGCCGGGGCGGTAGTTGGCCCAGGTGCCCAGGCTGTACGGGTCCTCGGTCCACGGGTGGAAGTGGACCTCTTCCACTTGCGCATCCGGGAAGAAGTCGCGCAGTGCCTGCTGGACCGCGGCCTTGTCCTGGTAGTCGATGCGCTTCGGATCGGGGCCGAACATGACGAGGACGGTGTGGTCGTCGGCGGCCGCGTAGGTGATGATCAGCGGCAGCGGATGCGTGGGATCGGCCAACGCCAGCACACGGGTATCGGCGACGCGCCCCTTCACCTTGATCAGCAGCTTGACGCCGCGGCCGGCATGGCGTTCCTGTCCGGCTGCCACGACGCTGGCATCTAGCGGCGGGGAGAACTGCACGCCCGGCAGCACGTTCATCGGCAGCCCCACGATGACGCTGGCAGCGCGCAGGCGCTGGCCGGCCTGCGTGGTGACCACGGCATGGCTGCCGAGGTCTTCGACCGCGCGGACCGGCGTCGACAGCCGGATCTCCGGCTTGCCGTCGGCCACCATGGCGTTGATCAGGCTGATGGTGCCGTCCTTGAACCGGTAGCGGCCGGCAGCGTCGCGCAGGGCGGTCAGGTTCCCGCCGGGCAACGCCCACCAGCGGCTGACTTCGATGTGCGACGCCATGCCGGGCGGGCAGTGCGACAGGCCGGCCAGATAGCCGTCGAGTGCGACCTGCTGAAGGCGCGAGAGCTTCATGGACTGGACGATGTCGCTGGCACTCAGCCTGTCCGCTGCGGCAATGGCGGGCCAGCGGTACTTCGCGTCGTAGGGCCGCTCCCACAGTTTGCCGGCGTCGGCGAAGTAGCGGTTGAAGGCGCCGAACACGTCGCCGAGCCGTTCCGGCGTGTCCAGGTACTCCCGGCGGCCGTCCACCAGCACTACGGCGTGCACGCCGGCGGGATCGACGTTCGACTCGGGCGTTTCGATCACGTCGAGCCTGTATCGCTGGACCTCTGCCCAGACGAACGGCTGTGTCCAATGGATCCAGGTGCCGCCCAGCTCCACCATGTGGCCGGCAAACTGGCTGGTGTAGGTGCGGCCGCCGAGCCGGTCGCGGGCTTCGAGCACAAGGGTCCTGTAGCCGTTCTTGCTGCTTTCGCGCGCCGCCGTGATGCCGGCGAAGCCGCCGCCGAGCACGATCACGTCATAGTCGACACCCCTGGATTTCGCCTTGCGCTGCGTCTCGCCAGGCTTGCTGTGGGCTTCCGGAGCGCCGACCACGCTGCCAAGCGCAATCGCGCCTGCGCCCAGTCCGGTCTGGCGCATGAACCCCCGTCGGTCGAGGGAAGCGGCTGCCTTCCGATGTCCCGAATTATTTCCCATGACAATCCTGTTGCGGTTACCTTTCGATCCGAGCATAGGGCAGCCGTCAGGCGGGCGATGTCCGAAAGCGGCAATGGCGTTGCTTTCGTTTGTTACAACCAGGAGGCAACGTGCACCCGGCGCCATTCCTCTCGCTGTTGCAGGCGAACCGGGTAGTTACCCTAGTATTCCTGCGGGATGACGAAAGTGAAAATTTGGCTTCGGGCTATGGTTTGTACGGACAAAGTACATATCCAGCCGCCTCTTTGCAGAAGCGTCCCCCATGTCACATGCCGTGCATTGCCACGTGGAGTCGTTCGGGAATCCGGAAGACCACGCGCTTGGCCTCCCCCAGCTTAACCAGCAATACCTGCAAACCGGCCCAGGCCGATATGAGGGCCAACTGCAGCAGTTCAGGCTCGACGATGATGTCTTCGTGTATCACGAGCGGCTGAATGTCCCTACCTTGCAGGAAGGCTGTGTAAGGAGGGGGTGCCGGATGTTCGGCATCCCGCTGCCTGCCGATAGCCGTACGACGCTCTATGGGCGTTCGATCGGGACGTCCGTTGGCCATATTGCCGGCGGACGGGAGTTTTCTGCCCAGTCTTCCGGGCCGAGCGAGCATGTCGGCATCGTGCTCGGCGATTCGATCTTTGCGATGTATGCGGATTACCTCGGCGGGATGGCCAGCCTTGCCTGGGCCGATGAGCAACTGCTCAAGGTCAGCCTGCCGGCGCGGCAGCGCGCGTCGGCAGGCATCGTGGAAAGCCTTTGCACCGCCGGGGAAAACCGCGAAGCGCTGGCATTCCCGGCGGCCCGCATTTCCGCGCGCGACGATATCCTGGAACACCTGTTCTGCCTGCTGATCGATGCCGAAGCGCCACGGCGCCGCGGCGACGTGACACGGTTGTCCCACAGTGATGTCGTCAACCGCTGCCGCAAGTACATGCAGGCGAATCCCAGCCAGCCCGTCGGGGTGCTTGAGCTTTGCAGCCTGGCGCGAGTCAGCCGGCGAACGCTGCAGATAGCGTTCCTCGATGTCACCGGCGTAACACCGTACGTCTACCTGCGCACGATGCGCTTGTCGCTGGTTCGCAGGCTGTTGCGGCAAACCAGTGCCGACCGCGTGCAGATCAGGGATGCGGCGGCGCGCTGGGGCTTTGTTCACATGGGCAGGTTTGCGGCCGACTACAACCGGATGTTCGGCTACCTGCCTTCGGAAACGCCGCGCGCCTAGACGGGCACCACCGCGTAATGCCGTTCAGTTAAGGTCTCAAGCGCCGCCGTCATTCCCGCGTAGGCGGGAATCCAGCGTCTTTCACGTCCCCTTCGGGGATGAAGTCACTGGGTCCCCGCTTTCGCGGGGACGACGGTGGTTAGAACGGCATTAGGCACCACCGCGGCCACCACCGCGGGCACGACCGGCCCGTCCAGGAAACGCGAGCGCAGCGGCCTAGGTAATTTCCCCAATCACATCTGGGCCGCCGGCGCAAAGTCCTGTTACTACCCTCTGCCGAAACCCGGCCTTGTGCGAACGCGGTGGATCGTAGACTTCTCCCGAGTTTCGGATATCGACACGAGGGAGAAGAAAGGATGAGGCAGCGCAAGTTCGTAGTCGGCCTGACCGCCATGGCACTGGCGGCGGGCATGTTGGTGATGGATGCCGGTGTCCTGGCAGCGGAGGGGGACGCGGATCTGACCCCGGCCGGAGCGCAGCGCAGCGGCAACAAGGACGGCGCCATTCCGGCATGGGATGGCAAGGACACGCCGTCGGCCGGCTGGTCGCCGGAGCAGCCGCGCGGCGGGTTCTGGTCGCACAAGGGCGAGAAGGCGCTTTTCTCCATCGATGCCACCAACGTCGACAAGTACGCCGACAAGCTCAGCCCCGGCCAGGTCGCGTTCATCAAGGCGACAAAGGGCTACCACATGGATGTCTATCCGACGCATCGCAACTGCGGTGCGCCGGACTGGGTGCAGGCCAACAGCAAGCGCAACCTTGCCGAGGCCAGGATGGCGTCCGACGGCGTAATCCTGGAAAACGCCGTCCTGCCGGGCGTGGCCTTCCCGCGTCCGAAGACCGGGGCGGAGGCGATGTGGAATTTCCAGACCCGCTACCGGGGCATGGGCATCGTATTCCCCAGCTTCTACACGGTGCTGTCGCCGCGCGCGGGGAGCGAGGAGTGGGTCGACGCGAACCAGGAAATGACCCTGTACTTCCCGTGGGCGAAGAAGGGGGCTACCACGCCGGAACAGGTCAAGCACACGCTGCAGGCCGCCTACTTCCAGTACAAGTCGCCAGCGGCGCTTGCCGGGCAGGGCGCGGTGGGCGTCAACTCGTTCGGTGGGGCGGCCCCCGAAGTCTCGTACTACTTCCCTGGCCAGCGCCGCGTGCGCCGCATGCCGAGCTACGCCTATGACGCGCCGCAGATCGGCATGGAGAACCAGTACACGGTTGACCAGGCCTTCATGTTCATCGGCAATCTCGACCGCTTCGACTGGAAGCTCGTGGGCAAGAAGGAGATGTATGTGCCGTCGAACACCTTCGGCATCTACGACTTCCACGCCAAGCTTCGCGATGTGCTGGGGCCGCAGTACATCAGCAACGCCAGCCGCCGCTACGAGTTGCACCGCGTCTGGATGGTCGAGGCGACGGTCAAGGCCGGAGCCCGCCACACGGCACCGAAGAAGACCTTCTATTTCGACGAAGACAGCTGGCTGGCGCTGGTGTCCGAGGACTACGACGCGCAGGGCAAGCTCTGGAAGCTGCGCGAAGGCTTCCCGATCCCGGTCTGGGAAACGGGGGCCTGCGACCTGGAGACGTTCGTCCAGTATGACCTGATTTCCGGCCGCTACATCGCCGACGGCGTCACCGTGGGCGGCGGCAAGGATATCCGCTGGGTCACCGACTCGAACGAGCCGCGCTTCAAGCTCGACTACTACACGCCGGAAAGCCTGCGCTCACGCAGCGAACGGTAAGTCCCCAAGCGAGCGCCGCGCCGCCGGCGCTCGCCACATGTCCCGAATGCTCCTGGCACGACGCCGGCACAGACCGGCGCGGCCGGCGCTCGTCCATGCAGCCAACAGCGCAACGAGGCAACAGGCAAGACAACAAGAAGCAGGACAACCGGAAACAGGGAGGAAGAAGTGATTCAAAGCAAGAGACGCTGTATTGCCATTGCCGCCGCCATGGCGGCCATGCAGATGGGCAATGCCAGTGCGGTCGAAATCAAGGGAGAGACCGTCTACGGTTCGTTCGACTCGCAGATCACCACGGGGCTGGCCATGCGGGCGCACGGGATCGACTGCCAGCGCGTGGGCGATCCGAACGCGTCCGGCTGTGCCGGCGACGTGAACACGGCTCAGTTCTCCAATCTGGACAATGGCAACCTGAACTACAAGAAGGGCGACCTGTTCGCTGCGTATGTCAAGGGTACGCACGAACTGCTGCTGAATTTTCCGGAAGACATCAAGTTCATGGCGCGCGGCACCTGGCTATACGATGTCGCCGCCAGCCATACCGAGCGCTCCGACCTGACCAAGGACTCCTTCAACCAGGTGGCGCGCGACACGCGGCTGCTCGACCTGTGGGTCAGCAAGGGTTTTTCGATCGGCGACCAGAGCGCCCGCGTGCGCATTGGCAACCAGGTGATCAACTGGGGTGAAAGTATCTTCGGGCTTGGCGGCATCAACGCGACCAATGCACTGGACATCCAGAAGCTGATGGTGCCCGGCACCCAGATCAAGGAAGCCGTGCTGCCGGCGCCCATGATCAGCTTCGCATCGGGTCTGGGCCACGGATTCAACATGGAGGCGTACTACCAGGTCCAGTGGAACGGCAGCCGCCTGCCGCCGGTGGGTTCGTACTTCTCGCTGACCGACAATCTCGGCCGCGGCGCAGAGCCCTTTAACGTCAGCACGCAGAACCCGAACTTCTCCGGCACTGACGCCACGACGATCGCGCGGTCGCGCGACCAGGGGACCATCCAGTCGGTGCAGCAGGGCATCAACCAGGGCGCATTCGCCGGCCCGCCGTTCAATACCTTCGGCATCCCGCTGCAGCCGAACCAGTACGCCCGCAACTCGGGGCAGTACGGCTTTGCCTTCCACTACAAGCCGGAAGGCACGCAGCTCGACATCGGCACCTACGTCATGAACTATCACGACAAGCTGCCGGTGATGGGCCTGCGCCCCGACGACACCATCCAGGTCCAATACCTGGAGGATCGCAAGCTCTATGGGGTCAGCGCCAACTTCCCGGTGGGAGACTGGGCGGTGGGCTGGGAACTCTCGTACCGGCCGCGCGATGCCGTCGCGCTCTCGGCATGCTATGGGCCAAACGGTCCACTGGACATCATCAGTAACGGCGTGACCGGCGTCAATTGCCAGCAGTGGATCGACAGGAAACGGTTCCAGACGCACCTGACCGGCCTGCTCGCGCTCACGCCGAGCAATTCGGGTGGTTTCCTCAAGCTGCTGGGGGCCGATACCGCGGCGTTCACCGGGGAACTGGTTGCTATCTACTTTCCTGGCGTGAACTCCAACTCGCGCTTCGTTCGCACCGTAGACGGTGTGCAGGTCATGCAAGCCCCGGCACCGGCGTTGCAGCCATGGATGGACAGTTCGACCAACTCCACCCTCGGCTACCCGATCACGGCGGCCAAGGGTACCTCGCTGTCGATGGGCGCGACGGTGGACTTCAACTGGACCTATGACGGCAGGCTGATTCCGGGCTGGCAGGTCACGCCGGGCGTCACGTTCTCCTATTCGTTTATGGGCTATACGCCGACCGCGCTCGGCAACTACATGCAAGGCGCCAAGTCCGCCAACCTCTACGTGCTGTTCAACCAGAACCCCACCAAGTGGCAGGCCGGCATCAACTACACCATGTACTGGGGCGCCAATCCGCTGGCGCAACCGCTTGGAGACCGCAACTTCGTCGGCGCGTTCCTGACCCGGAACTTCTGACGAATTCCACGCGGGTCGCGCAGGCCGCAGGCAGGCGCGACCCCGAACCCACGCACTCTGGAAGTTTGCAGCAATGAACGGATTCGTACGACGCCTGGAAGGCATCCTGTTCGCGCACCGGACCGCAACGCTGGTGGTGATAGGACTATTTACGGCGGTGATGGCCTTCTTCGCCGCCCAGCTACGCATGGAAGCGGGCTTCGAGAAGCAGATGCCGCTGAACCATGAATACATCAAGACCTTCAAGTCCTACCGCGACGACCTGTTCGGCGCCAACCGCCTGACGGTGGTGGTGAAAGCGCGGCACGGCACCATCTGGACCAGGCCCGCGCTGGGCAGGCTCTACGACGTGACGCAAGCCGTGCTGTTCATGCCGAACGTGGACCGGCTCGGCGTGCAGTCGCTGTGGACGCCGAACAGCTACGTCAACGAGATCACGGAGGAGGGCTTTCGCGCCGAACCTCTCATCGATGGCAACATCACGCCGCCGCGTCTCGACGATGCCGTCATCGGCCGTATCCGCTCGGCCACCAGCGACGGCGGTTTCGTCGGCACGCTGGTCTCGCGCGACCAGACCAGTGCCATGATTACCGCCGAACTGGAGGAGCGGGATCGCGACGGCAGGCAGCTCGACTACATCGCATACAACCATCTGCTCGAGAAGCAGCTTCGCGAGCGGTTCGAGGACAAGGACTTCGAGATCCAGATCATCGGCTTCGCCAAGCAGGTGGGCGATATTGCTGATGGCGCCTCCGGCGTGCTGGGATTCTGCGCGATAGCGCTGCTGCTGACCGCACTGGCCGTGTACTGGTACTCCCATTCGGTGCGTTTCACGGTCCTTCCCATCCTGTGCTCGCTGACCTCGCTGGTCTGGCAGTTCGGCACGCTCAGGCTGCTCGGCTACGGCCTCGACCCGCTCGCCGTGCTGGTGCCGTTCCTGGTCTTTGCCATCGGCGTCTCGCATGGGGTCCAGCAGATCAATTTCATCGTCCGCGAGCTGGCGCACGGCAGGAACTCCATGCAGGCGGCGCGCAACAGCTTCACGGGGCTGCTCGTGCCGGGCACGCTGGCGCTGGTGACGGCCTTCGTCTCGTTCATCACCTTGCTGATCGTGCCGGTCCCGATGGTGCGGGAGCTGGCGGTCACGGCGTCGATCGGCGTGGGCTACAAGATCGTCACGAACCTGGTGATGCTGCCGGTGGTGGCATCGTTCTTCCGCTTCTCCCAGGCCTACGCCGACGGGGCGATGGCCCGGCGCGAGCGTCGCTCCCGCTGGCTGCGCGGGCTCGCCCGCGTGGCGCAGCCGCGCACCGCCGTGGCCGTGACGCTGATGAGCGCCTGCCTGCTGGCTGTGGCCATCTATGAAAGCCGCGACCGCGTGATCGGCACGGTGGAGCCGGGCGCGCCGGAGCTGCGGCAGGACGCGCGCTTCAACCAGGATGCCAAGTCCATCGCCGCCAGCTATGACATGGGCCTGGACTGGCTGACCGTGGTGTTCGAGGCAGCCCCGGAATCGTGCGGCAACACGGCCATCGGGGCCTACCAGGACGATTTTTCCTGGGCCATGCGCGACGTGCCCGGGGTGGTGTCCATCAGCGGCTTTTCCAGTCTGCTTCGCACCTACAACACGGGATACAACGAGGGCTACCCGAAGATGTCGGTGGTGCCGATGGATGCCGCCAACTACGCGGCGCTTGCCACCGAGATCGGCCGGCTGCGCGGCTACATGCGCAAGGATTGCAGCATGACGGCCGTCCACCTGTTCCTGGCCGACCACAAGGCGACCACCATTGCCGGGGTGATCCGCGCCGTCAACGCATTCCGGGCCGCCAACGCACGTCCGGACGTGAAGATCAGGCTGGCGTCGGGCAATGCCGGCGTGCTGGCGGCCATCGATGAGGAAGTCGAGCGAAGCGAGCAGCCGATGATGCTGTATGTCTACGCCACCATCATGCTGCTGGTACTGGTGGCGTATCGCGACGTGCGGGCCATGATCGCCTGCTGCCTGCCGCTGACCGTGGCGACCTTCGTCGGCTACTGGTTCATGAAAGCACTCGACATCGGCCTGACGGTGGCGACTCTGCCGGTGATGGTACTGGCCGTCGGCATCGGCGTGGACTACGCCTTCTACATCTATAACCGCCTGCAGGCACACCTGGCCGACGGCCTGCCTATCGCAAGGGCGGTGGAAAGCGCGCTGCTGGAGGTTGGCATGGCCACCATCTTCACGGCGATCACGCTGGCGATCGGCGTGTCGACGTGGGCGTTCTCCGCCCTCAAGTTCCAGGCCGACATGGGCAAGCTGCTGGCGTTCATGTTCCTTGTCAACCTTGTGATGGCGATGACGGCGCTTCCCGCCCTGGCGGTGGTACTGGAACGGTTGTTCCCGCGACGCGGTGCGGTGCGGGTTTCAAACTTCATGTCGCACTGAGGGAGGGCGCATGCAAAAACGGGATCTACGTAAGCTGATCGGACTGCTGGCTGCGGCGGCCGTGACGCTGGGGGGGCAGGCATCGGCCGCTGCTCCGCAGGGCCAGGCGCCGGTGCCGCAATTGATGCCGGCGGTGCGCACGCCATCGGCTGCCACGGCTGCCATCCTCGGCGCCACGCGTGCCGGCAACCGGATCGTCGCGGTGGGCGAGCACGGCGTCGTGCTGCTTTCCGACGACAACGGCAGGCATTTCCGGCAAGCGCAAAGCGTCCCCGTGCGCGCGATGCTGACATCGGTCAGCTTTGCCGATGAAAAAAATGGGTGGGCCGTCGGCCACGCGGGCGTGATCCTGCATACCGGCGACGGCGGCGAGACCTGGACGCTTCAGCGGTCGGACACCGAGGCCGACCAGCCGCTGTTCTCCGTGCTGTTCAGTGACCGCAACCACGGACTGGCCGTGGGGCTGTGGTCGCTGCTGCTGGAGACCGACGATGGCGGACAGACATGGCGACAGCGCGAACTGCCTGCGCCGCCCGGGGCGACCAAGGCCGACCGCAACCTGTTTCGCCTGTTCGCGGCGCCGGACGGGAAGCTGTTCATCGCGGCGGAGCAGGGACTGGTGTTGCGCTCGACGGACCAGGGCAAGTCCTGGCGCTACCTGCCGACGGGCTACAAGGGCAGCCTTTGGGCAGGCGCCGCGGGGCCAGACGGTGCGCTCTATGTCGCCGGGATGCGTGGCACGGTCTATCGCAGCGGCGACGGCGGGGACTCCTGGCGGCAGGTGCCTAGCGGAACGCACAGCGGGCTGACTGACCTTGTGGCGGCGCAGGGCGGCGTAGCAGGTGTCGGCATGGAGGGTGCGTCGGTCCGCAGCAATGGGACGGAAGGCATGGCCGCTGCCACGCGCCCCGACCGCGTCGACCTCAACGCCGTGGTGCTGGCGGCGGACGGCAAGTTGATCGACTTTTCCTCTCGAGGTCCGCTCGCGCCGCGGTGAATGAACGGTTCCGCATCGGGTACAGGCCCACCACGTCGCGCGGTCCCCAGAAGATCGCGTCAGTGGATGGCTTGAAGGTCTCAACACGATGCGGCTCGCTCCGGCCGCAAGTCTCTCTCAATCGCGTCAAGAGGCAGCAGCAGCCGGATGGGCACGACCTTTGCGCGGTCGGCGATCCGAGTTTGCTGCGACAGCCTGAGGTCGCACTGTTCTGGCGCGAGGATTGCCCGCCCCGGTTACAACTCGCGTCATCCGGTTGGCCGAATCCGGATACGGGCGCCCCGATCGCGACCCTATAGTTGCTCCATCCAAGTCCCCCAATACCAGCCATGCGTATTCCACACCTGCGACCGTTCGTGGTCGCCTGCCTGGCGGCACTTGCAGCGTCGGCGGGTTCCGCGACGGTGTACGGCGCGGCGCCGCTGCAGCCCGAGACGCTCAGCGTGCAGCCCATGCCACCGCGTGGCGATCACTTCCTCTATGCGCTCGAGATGTCCGCGCCTACCGACGCGCGCCTGACGGTGTACGACATTGACAAGAAGAAGGTCGTTGCCCAACAGGGAGCGGGGTTCCTGCCTGGCGTGACGCGCTCGGCGGATCATCGCTTTACCTATGTCGCGACGAGCTACTTCTCGCGCGGCACCACCGGCGAACGCACCGATGTCCTGGAGATCACGGACAACGCATCGTTCCGCAAGGTTGGCGAGGTCGTCCTGCCGGCCAAGCACGCGCAGCAGGTGCCGTCGCTGTTCAATACCACGGTGTCGGACGACGGCGGCTTCGTCTACGTCACCAATATCACGCCGGCGACGTCGGTCTCCGTTGTGAACCTGGCTACCCGCAAGCTGGCCGGCGAGATCGACACGGCCGCCTGCGTGCTGACGTACCCGTCCGGCAGGAACCGCTTTGCATCGCTGTGCCAGAGTGGAAAGGCGCTGATTGTCACGCTGGACCAGGATGGCAGGGAAGTCGGCCGCGAGCAGTCGGCTGCCTTCATCGACGTGGAGAACGACCCGGTCTACACCCACGCCGCGCGCTGGGGCAGTGGCTACGTGTTTGTCACATTCAGCGGCAAGGTGACGCCGGCGGACTTCAGCGCAAGTCCTGCGCGGTTCGATGCGCCGTGGCAGCTCGTCTCGCCAGCGGAGGCGCGCCAGGGCTGGCGTCCCGGCGGCCTCCAGCCGTTCGCGGCAAGCGAGGCTACCGGCAAGCTTTACGTCCTCATGCATCAGGGGGGCGAGGGATCGCACAAGGAGCCGGGCACGGAGATCTGGGTCTTTGACGTCGGGTCGCATGCCCGCGTGGCTAGGTGGAAGCTGGCGGCCGAGAAGCTGATGCCGATGGTGACATTGTCGGTATCCGAAGGTGGCAATCCGATCGTCTATGGCAGCACCTACCTGGGCGTGCAGGCGTTCGATGCCGTCAGCGGCAAGCCGGTGCATGCCGACAAGACGCTGGGCAGGGCCGTCGTTCAGATGTTCCCTTTCTGAGGGGGAGTGATGGAAATCGATCCCGTTGTCCTTCGGACTTGCCAGGCGGCCGTCATCGTGGTGTTTGGTGCCGCCGGGTTTTCCAAGCTTGTGAATCCGGAGCGCTTCGGGCGCGCGGTGGCGTCATATGGCTTGCTGCCGGCGTTCCTTGTGGCCCCGGTGGCTCTGTGCCTCGCCCTGGCCGAACTGGCGATTGCCGCGGCCTTGCTTGTCGATCCGTCGCGCCCAGCGGCGGCGCTCGCCGGGCTTGGCCTGCTGGGCCTCTTCCTTGTCGCAATCGGAGTGAGCCTGGCACGCGGCAACCGCGACATCGATTGCGGCTGCTGGGCGTTCGGAGGAAAAGGCGATGGTCATCCGGCGAGGCTCTCCGGATGGCATCTGGCGCGGCTGGCTCTGCTGGCGGCATTCGTGGCGCCATGCCTGTTCGAGCCTGCCCAGCGCACCGTCGAATGGATCGACTATGTCACCGCGACGGGCGGACTGGCCGTTGGCGGCGGCCTGTTTGTCGCCATCGATTATCTGCTGGCCAACGGTGCCGCAATTCAGAAGTTGAGGTCTTGAAATGTCAAATGCTCTCGTTGTTTCGCAAGTCATGCTGTGGGTTGCTGTCGTTGTGCTGGGACTGGTGTGCCTGGCGCTGTTGCGGCAGATTGGTGTGCTGTACGAACGCATCATGCCGGTCGGCGCCCTGGTGGTGGACAAAGGCCCGGCTGTCGGCGCAGTGGCGCCCGCCTTCGACCTGCGCGACCTATACCAGAGCGAAGTCCGGATTGGCGGCATCTCGGCCGACGGACGCAGCACCTTCCTCTTCTTCGTTTCGCCGACCTGCCCGGTTTGCAAGAAGCTGCTCGCGCTGCTGCCGTCCCTGCAAGCCAGTGAGGGTGCCAACTATCGCTTTGTCCTGGCAAGCGATGGTCCCCGCGCGGAGCACGAGGCCTTTTATCGCAAGGCGGGTCTTTCCGCGTTCCCCTATGTCCTTTCGCAGGAACTCGGCATGGCCTACCAGATCGGCCGGTTGCCCTACGCGGTCGTGATCGATGGCGAAGGCAAGGTGCGCTCGAAGGGCCTCGTCAACAATCGGGAACATCTGGAAAGCCTGTTCGAAGCCAACGAAACCGGAACGGCTTCGATTCAGGAGTATGTGGCACGCCGCGACGGGCAGCACGCCCAGGCATGAGGAACAGAAACATGAAATGGATCGACGGACTCTTTGAGCGTTCCGCACGCAGCGTCGCCCAGCGCAATGGCCGCCGCAGCGCGCTCGGCCGGATGGGGCGACTCCTCGTGGGCGCGGCGGCCATGCCGCTGCTGCCGGTGGACCGCCTCGCCTACGCGGCCGGCCCGGCAGCCGCGCCCAAGCTGCCAGCAGGCATCGATGACGAGACCAGTTGCGAATACTGGAAGCACTGCGCCATCGACGGCTTTCTGTGCGCCTGCTGTGGCGGAAGCTCCAGCACCTGCCCGCCCGGCACATCCACCTCGCCCATCACGTGGATCGGCACCTGCCTGAATCCGCACGACGGACGGAACTACATCGTCTCGTACAACGACTGCTGCGGCAGTACCTCGTGTGGCCACTGCATGTGCAACCGGAACGAGCGGGAGCGCCCGATGTACAAGATGTCGCTCAACAACGACATCAACTGGTGCATGGCGAGCCAGCCGTCCACGTACGTCTGCTCGGTTTCCGTCCTGCTGGGAGTCCAGGAGCAATGAGGACCACGACGAAGTACATCAAGGCCAGTCTGTCCCTGGTGATCGCGCTGGGCGTATCGGCAGGCGCGCGGGCGCAGGAGCTCGATGCGGGCAAGACCATCTTTGCGAAGAACTGCGCGGTCTGCCACCAGGCAAATGGGCAGGGCCAGGATGGCCTGGCGCCGGCGCTGAGCGTCTATCCGGCCCGCTATGCGAGCACCGAGGGCGGCCGGGCACTGCTGGCGAACATTGTCCTGTATGGCCTCCTGGGTGCCATCCAGAACGGCGGCAAGCAGTACAACGGGAGCATGCCCAGCTTCCGCACGATGTCGGACGAAGAACTGGCCGGGGTGTTGAGCTATATCGCGCTTGACCTCTCCGGCGGGAAGGCGGCCGGCAGCCAGCCAATCAGCGCTGACGAGGTCAAGGCGCGCCGGGCGCAGAACCTCACGCCGACCGAAGTCAGGCACCTGCGCGAGCAGGTGCTCAAGGATGCTGGGCTGTGAGGCTTTTTCCGGCATGGCGGCCATTGACTGCGTGGATGGCGCTCGCGGCCGTGTCGCTGGCCACGAGCGCATGGGGGCAGCCGGCGGACGAGGCGGTCGCCTACCGGAACTATGTGCTGAATTGCATGGGCTGCCACGGCGCCGCTGGTGAAGGCGTGCCGGGCAATATCCCGCCGCTTCGGGGTGCCATCGGCCTGTTCGTGCATAGCAGTGCCGGTCGGCAATTCATCGTCCGCGTGCCAGGCGCGTCGAACTCCGCGCTGACGGACGATGAGCTCGCTGCGGTGACCAATCTCATGCTCGCGCGCTTTGGCGCCAACCAGTTGCCGGCGGATTTCAGACCCTACACAGGCTCGGAAGTGGCTGCCCTGCGCCGCCCGGCGTATGCCGACGTGGCGACAGTGCGCCACGCCGTGATCGAAGAGCTTCGCGGCCAGGGCGTACCGATGAAGTTCGACTACTGACACACCACCACAGCAGTCGCCGCACCAAATCAGGAGCAAATCATGGAGACGATCGATACTTTCTACATTGGCGGGACGTGGGTGGAGCCGGCACCAGGCTTCACACAGGCGGATATCGTCAACCCTGCGACCGAATCGGTGATCGGCAGGCTGGCGATGGGTACTGCCGGCGACGCGGACCGTGCGGTGGCCGCCGCGCGCGGGGCTTTTCGCGGCTGGTCGGAATCGACCCGCGACGAGCGTATCGCGCTGCTTGAACGAATTATTGCCTGCTACCAGGCGAGACTTGAGGACATCGCACAGGCGGTGCGCATGGAGATTGGTGCGCCCATCACGCTGGCGAGGAACGTACAGGCGACATTGGGGCTCGAGCAACTGAAGGCGACCCTGGCGGCCCTGCGAAGCTTCGAGTTCGAGTCGGCCAGAGGCAGGAATCTGGTGCGACGCGAAGCCATCGGTGTGGCAGTACTCATCACGCCCTGGAACTGGCCGCTTAACCAGATCGCGGCAAAGGTGGCCCCTGCCATTGCCGCCGGCTGCACGGTCGTGCTCAAGCCTTCCGAGATCGCCCCGCTTGATGCGCGTATCTTTGCCGAGGTCATGCACGATGCTGGCACCCCGGCCGGCGTCTTCAACATGATCTACGGCGACGGCGAGACGGTGGGCGCGGCCTTGTCTTCGCATCGTGACGTCGACGTGGTATCGATCACCGGATCAACGCGCGCCGGCATCCAGGTGGCGGTCAATGCGGCGTCTACCGTGAAGCGGGTGGCGCAGGAGCTTGGCGGCAAGTCGGCATTGCTGATCCTCGATGACGCGGATCTGGAAACTGCGGTACGCCATGGTGTGCTGCAGTGCATGGGAAACAGCGGTCAGACCTGTGTCGCGCCAACGCGCATGCTGGTGCCAAGAGAGCGATATGACCAGGCAGTCCGGATAGCCGCGGCCACGGCTGACGCGGTGACCGTGGGCGATCCCGGGGACACCGCTGTCAGCATGGGGCCTCTGTCGAGCCATGCACAGTACGAAAGAGTTCAAGGCCTGATCCACCTTGGCGTGGAAGAGGGCGCGCGCGTCGTGGCGGGAGGCGTGGGTCGCCCGCAGGGTCTGGAGCAAGGCTACTTCGCCAGGCCGACGGTCTTTGCCGGCGTTCGCAATGACATGGCGATTGCACAGGAGGAGATCTTCGGGCCCGTGCTGGTGCTGATCCCCCATGATGGGGATGACGATGCGGTCGCTATCGCTAACGACTCCCCCTACGGGTTGGCCGGGTATGTCGCTTCGGCGGATGTCGAGCGGGCCCGTCGGGTGGCCACCCGGCTGCGTGTGGGCTCCGTACGCATCAATGGGGCGCCCATGGACCTGAGCCTTCCCTTCGGCGGGTACAAGCAGTCCGGAAATGGCCGGGAATTCGGCCCCGAAGGGATTGGCGAGTACCTGGAGACCAAGGCCATCATGGCCTGACCCGGGGCGGCGGCTCTCGTAGACACGAGCTCAGGATTGAGGCGCCGCTCCGATCCGGCCTAGAACGCTCTGCCATTGATCAATGACCATGCACACGATCTTTTCGAGACGCCTTCGCTCACTTCCCGCCGGCAGCCGATCCTCCCCGAACTCAGCTGTGTAAGACACCTTGATTGGGCTCCAACTAGGCACTCGTGTTCCTTGCAACTTCAGGCACCAAGTCATGAAGTCGAGAAAGAACGAGTCGTGCCGCCCGGGACAATGGGTGATGTCGCGTGATGCCCATGGCAATGGTCCGTGGTAAGCGTGGCTCGACAATCTCGACGGCGGACAAATGCCCAGTGGCAACTTCGTGGTCCACAGCAAGCATTGGAAGTATTGTCAAAGCGCCCCCCGAAAGCGCAACCTCCTTCATCGTATTCAACGATTCGACTTCCAGCGCCACATCCAGCGAGATGCCGAGCTGACGCGCGTGCTGGTCGAGAATCGATCGCAGCCCGTTGGGGGCCGGTGGCAGGACAAGCGGAACGCCGTCGAGCTTGCGGAACGGCACCGTCGGTACCCCGGCGAGCGGATGGCCGGGCGCGCAGATCAGGTAAGTGGCGACCTCAGCAAGCACGTCTTCTCCCTGGCGGGGCCCGGGACCATAGCGGTTGATGACCGCCAGGTCCAGATGGCCCGATTCCAGTTCCTCGTCGAGTTGTCCGCTGAAGCCTTCGGCCACGCGCAGCCGGACACCGGGCGCCGAGGCGCGCAGATTCTCGAACAGCGCCGGTATCAGGCGCGGCGCCATTGACGGCAGCACGCCGATCCTCACCTGTCCGAACGGGACGCCCGCCGCGTCCTTGACCTCATCGCGCAGCCGTGCCGACTGGGCCAGCAGCAACTGGACATGCGGGAAGATCCGCTGGCCGAATTCCGACAGCACCACGCCCCGGCCGGTTCGTTCGAACAGCCGGTCGCCCCATTCCGCCTCGATCTGCGCAATCGCACGGCTCACCAGTGACTGGGCTATCCCCAGGGAGCGTGCCGCACGTGACAGCGATCCCACTTCAGCCACCAGCGCCACGGTTTCGAGCTGTTTCAGATTCACACTGGCTCACCATCCATAAAGTGGATATCAGATATCTATGATTATACTCTTTTGAGTTGGCTCAGGACTCCATAAACTGTGGACATCCCTCCCTCAGAGAGGGCTTACGCAATATCTGGAGACAACATGCCGTGCTTTTCCGCTGCACTTCGCGCATTCCGGCGTCCGTTATGCGCCTTGCTCGTCGCTGCCACCCCGGCCGCCTTTAGTGCCCCCGCAGCCGCCTCGACCGGCTATCCCGCCAAACCGATCCGCCTGGTCGTGCCGTTTCCCGCCGGAGGACCCACTGACGCGATGGCGCGACTGATCGGCCAGCACATGTCGCAGCAGCTTGGACAGCCTGTGTTGGTCGACAACCGCGGCGGCGCCGGCGGCACCATCGCCACCGAGGCCGCTGCGCAGGCAGCCCCCGACGGCTATACGCTCTTCTTTTCCACCACCGGTACCATGGCCATCAACCCGTGGCTCTACCGATCGCTGAAGGTGGACCCCCTCAAGTCGTTCGATGCCGTAGGCTCGGTGGCATCCACTGTCAACGTGCTGGTGGTGCCGAACAACCTGCCGGTCGGCAACATCAAGGAACTGATCGCGCTGGCAAAGCAGAAGCCGGGCACGCTGACGTTCGGCTCGGCCGGCAACGGCAGCTCCAACCATCTGTCCGGTGAACTGTTCAAGTCGATGGCCGGCATCGATATCGTCCATGTGCCGTACAAGGGCTCGGCCGCGGCGTTCACTGACTTGCTTGGCGGACGCATCTCGATGATGTTCGACACCGTATCGAGCCAAGGGCAGTACATCAACGCGGGCAAGGTCAAGGCGCTAGGCGTGACCGGCGTGACCCGTTCTGAAGCTCTGCCCAAGGTGCCGACGATTGCCGAGGCTGGCCTGCCTGGCTTCGACGTGACGATCTGGTTCGGCCTGTCGGCGCCGAAGGGCACCACGCCGGATGTGATCCGCCGCCTGAACAGCGAACTACAGGCCGTGCTGGCGCAGGCAGACGTGCAGAAACAGCTCGCCGCATTGGGCGCCCGGCCGCTGCCGGGAACGCCGGCCGAGTTCTCGAAACTGATCCAGCATGACGCGGGCAAGTGGTCGCCGGTGGTCAAGGCATCGGGAGCGACCCTTGACTGAGACCACTGCAACCTTCGACGCGCTGTTCTCGCCGGCATCGGTGGCCGTCATCGGCGCCTCGGACAACCCCAACAAGGTGGGCGGACGACCGATTCACTACATGCGCACCTTCGGCTATGCGGGCGAGGTGTTTCCGGTCAACCCGGCGCGCGAGGTCATCCAGGGCTATCGTGCGTACCCCGATCTTGATGCGATCGGCAAGGCGCCGGACGCCGTCGTGATTGCCGTGTCCGGCGAAGCCACGCTTGGCCAGGTGCGCAAGTGCGGCGCCGCGGGCGTCAAGGCTGCAGTCATCATGGCGTCGGGTTTTGCCGAAACGGGCGAGGCGGGACGCCAGCGGCAGCAGGAATTGGTGGCGGTGGCCAATGCCAGCGGCATGCGGCTGGTGGGCCCGAACGCGCAAGGCACGGCCAACTTCGCCAGCGGCGCGGTGCTCAATTTCTCGACGATGTTCATGGAGGTGGCGCCCCAGGACGGCCCGATCGCGATCATCGGCCAGAGTGGCGCGGCGAGCGTCATGCCTTATGCATTGCTGCGCCAGGCTGGCTACGGCGTGCGCTACCTGGTGGCGACGGGCAACGACGCCGATCTCGACGCCTGCGCGATGACCGCGGCCGTGGCGGCGGACCCCGATGTGCGGTTGATTCTGGTCTACCTCGAATCGGTGTCCGACCCTGCCCAGCTTGCCCGCGCGGCGGAAGTGGCCCGAGCGCATGGCGCCAGCATCGTGGCGATCAAGGCCGGCAACAGCCAACGCGGTGCCAAGGCGGCGGCCTCGCATACCGGTGCGCTGGTCGGCAACGATGCCGCGATCGATGCCTTCCTAGCACGTCACGGCATCTGGCGTGCGCGTGACATTGGCGAACTGGTCCGCGCGGTGCCGCTGTATTTGCAGCAGCGCGCCCCGGGGCAGGGCCGCACGGTCGTGATGAGCCATAGCGGTGCGGTGGGTGTGATGGCGGCCGACCTGGCCGAACGACACGATTTGCCGCTGACCGAACTCCAGCCGGCAACGCTGCGCGAACTGGGCGCGATCCTGCCCGAGTTTGGCACGGCCAGCAATCCGCTCGACATGACAGCGGCGCTGCTAGGCAAGGCCGACATGTTCCCGCGCGTGCTCCAGGCGCTGGGCGCCGATCCGCAGGCCGACATGGTGATGGTTGGCATTCCGGTGGCGGGTCCCGGCTACGACGTCGAGGCACTGGCGCGCGACGCCGCCGACTTCAGCGCGGGCCAAGCCAAGCCGTTGGTGGTCAGCGCGACGCAACAATCGGTCCGCGAGGTCTTCGTGCGACACGGCGTGCCGGCCTTTGTCACCGAAGCCGATGCCGTTGCAGCGCTTGCGCAGTATGTCGCGCATCATCGGCTGGCCGCGGCGGCAACGGTGACGGCGACGGCGTCGACCTGGCCTGACGCGCAGCGCCTCAACGGCAGCGGCTTGCAGGACGAAGCCCGTAGCCTGGCCTTGCTCGCCGAAGCCGGCGTACCCGTCGTGGCGCACCGACTCTGTGACAGCGTGGATGCGGCGGTAGCGGCGTTTGACGCGCTCGGCGGGGTGCCGGTGGTGGTCAAGGGCTGTGCGGCGGACGTCCCGCACAAGAGCGAGCACGGCCTCGTGCAGCTTCGCCTGACCGATGCCTCCAGCGTGGCCCGGGCGGCGCAGGACTGCCTCGACACGCTGCAGCGGCTGGGCGTGGAATCGCCACGGGTCATTGTGGCGACGATGGTCAAGGGCCGTCATGAGTTTGCGCTGGGGGTCTCGGTCGATCATGTGTTCGGGCCGCTGGTGATGATCGGGGAGGGCGGCACACTGCTCGAACTACGCAAGGACGTCGTGACCCTGCTGGCGCCGTTCACGGCCGAAGATGTCAAGGCGGCCTGCGCGAGGCTGCGCCTGGCGCCGTTGTTCGACGGCTATCGCGACATCCCGGCGCTTGATCTCGACGCGCTGGCAGCGTCCGCAGTGGCGCTCGGCGACTGGGCATTGTGTCACCGTACTGCGCTGGCATCGGTGGATATCAACCCGCTGATGGTGATGGCTGCGGGCGAAGGGGTCATGGCGGTCGATGCTGTGGTGGAACTCAAGTGGAATTGAACATGGAAACTGTACGCGTCAAACGGGATAACGACATTGCCATCGTCACGCTGAACCGCCCGACCAGAATGAATGCGGTCAATGACGCCTTGCGCGGCGAGTTGATCGAAGCCCTGGGCCAGCTCAACGCCGAGCCTTCGGTGCGCGCCGTCGTGCTGGCCGGTGCCGGCGAGCGGGCGTTTTGTGCCGGACAGGATCTTGATGAGGCGGCCACGGTGACCTGGCAGCAGCTCGTGCCCTGGCTGAATCGGCAACGGGCGATGTACCAGGCCGTACGCGACCTGGACAAGCCCTGCGTGGCCGCAGTGCGGGGTGTGGCGGCAGGCGCGGGTTTCCAGCTTGCGCTGTGCGCGGACTGGCGGCTGGCCACTGCAGACAGCCGCTGGGGGCAGCCGGAGGTCAAGGCAGGCCTGGCGAGCATCGTCGGATCCTACCTGATGACGCTGCACGTGGGGCACACCCATAACGTGCAGATGTCGCTCTCGGGCGATCTGGTCAGTGGCCAGCGCGCCTTCGATATCGGTCTGGTGACGGCACTATGCGGCGAGACCGAACTGATGGCGCAGGCGCTCGCGCAGGCCAGATCGCTCGCGGCGCTGCCGCCGACCGCCGCGCGCCTGTCCAAGCAGCGCTTTCGCGCCATGACGCAGCCGGGATTTGATGACGCCTGTGTCGCCGGAATCCGGGCGCAACTCGAATGCTATGCCGACGGTGAACCGCAGCGCGTGATGGCTGCGTTCCTCGACAAACGCAACACAAGGGAGTCGCAGTGAAGCAATTTACCCAACATTATATAGACGGCGCACGTCGTCCGATTCGAGCCGGCGAGTCAATTCGCGTCTACGATTCGGCGACCGAAGCCCCGTTGGCTGATGTCTGTCTCGGCACCGCGGGCGATGTGGCCGAAGCCGTGGCGGCAGCCGCGCGGGCGCAACCTGGCTGGCAAGCGCTGGGCGCAGCCGGACGGGCGCCGTATCTGCGCGCGCTGGCCGACGCGCTGGAAGACTGCGCGACGGAGCTGGCGAATGAGATCTCGCGCGAAGTCGGCATGCCGCTGAAGCTGTCGCGTCGGATCCAGGTCGATGCACCAATCGCGGCGTGGCGCGCCACGGCGGCGCTGGCGGACACGTTCGCCTTCGTCCGGACGATCGGCAATTCCCGCGTGACGCTGGGACCGGTCGGGGCAGTAGCCGCTATTACGCCGTGGAACTACCCGCTGCATCAGATCACGGCCAAGGTGGCGCCGGCGCTGCTGGCCGGCTGCACGGTGGTGCTGAAGCCGTCAGAGCTGGCCCCGGCCGTGACCGAACGGATGATGGCCGCGTGCGAGCAGACGAAGCTGCCGCCGGGCGTCCTCAATCTCGTGTTGGGCGGCGCGGCGGTCGGCGAGGCGCTGGTATCGCATCCCGACATCCAGATGGTGTCGTTCACCGGCTCCACGGCTGTCGGCCGCAAGGTCGCCGCGCAAGCGGCCGGCGACATGAAGCGTGTGTCGATGGAACTGGGCGGGAAGTCCGCGTCCGTCGTGCTGCCGGGCGCGGATCTCGCCAGGGCGGTCAAGGCGACTGTCAACTCATGTTTCCTCAACTCGGGGCAGACTTGCAGCGCGACTACCCGGCTGATCGTGCCCCGCGAGGACTACCCGCAGTGCCGGCAACTGCTGGCGGAGGCGGCAGCAGCGGTGAAGCTCGGCGATCCCGCCGATGGCGAAACCCGGATCGGCCCCTTGCTATCGGCGCAGCAGCGTCAACGCGTGCAGGCGCATATCGCCGAAGCGGAGCAGGCAGGCTTTGATCGGATTGCCGGCGGTGCCGATGCGCCGGTGCCAGCAACCGGCTATTTCGTTGCGCCGACCATCTACGGCAACGTCGCACCCGACAGCCGGCTGGCGAACGAGGAGGTCTTCGGACCGGTGCTGGCGGTGCTGTGTTACGACAGCGTCGACGAGGCGATCACCTTGGCCAACAGCACGCGCTATGGGCTGGCAGCAAGTGTCTGGGCTGCCGATGACGGTGCCGGCGAGGTGGTTGCCAACGCGCTGCGGGCAGGGCAGGTGGAGGTCAACGGCGCCCGGTTCAATCCCGCGGCACCGTTCGGCGGCTTCGGTATGTCCGGTATTGGGCGGGAAGGCGGCGTGTATGGGCTGGAGGAGTTCCTGGAACCGAGATCCGTTCAGCTCCCTTAGTACGACATCGAAAGGAATCGCAAAATGTACAGTCAGATTACCGTTGCTCGCGCCGGAAAAAGCGAGCGAATCGCCGTGGTCACCATGAACCGGCCGGACAGGCTCAATGCGCTGACCAAGGTCATGGAGGGCGAACTGCGCGACGCCATGGATTCCATCGATCGCGACGACAACGTGCGCGTGGTGGTGCTGACCGGGGCAGGCAAGGGCTTCTGCGCCGGCATGGACATCAACGAGCTCGAAGTGCTGCCGCCGGGCGATATCCGCGCCGCCCAGTGGATGCGCCCGTTCGACATGAACCGGCGCGCCGATTACCAGACGCGCTATGGCTACTTTCCGGCCATGCGCAAGCCCGTGATCGCGGCAATCAATGGAGCGGCAGCGGGGCTGGGGCTGGTATTCGCACTCTACAGCGACATGCGCTTCGCCAGTGCCGACGCAGCATTCAGTACCGCGTTCGCGCGTCGAGGCTTGATTGCCGAGCACGGCATCTCCTGGCTGCTGCCGCGCGTGGTCGGCCCTGGCCATGCGGCCGACCTGTTGTACTCGGCGCGCAAGGTGCTGGCTGACGAGGCGCTGCGGATCGGCCTGGTCGACCGCCTGGTGGATGCGGACGCCCTCATGGCGATCACGCTCGATTATGCCGACGACCTGGCCGAGAACGTTTCACCCCGATCTATTCGCGTGATGAAACGGCAGCTGTGGGAGCAGCCGTTCCAGTCATTGGCCGAAGCCACGCAAGTCGCCAATGCCGAAATGTTCGAAAGCATCCAGAGCGAGGATTTTGCGGAAGGGGTTGCGCATTTCCTCGAGCGCAGACCTGCCGAATTTTCTGGTCGGTGACCGGCAATCGGTCCCACCGGCGCAAGACCCTGCTTCAGTGCATGATTGCTGACCTCGAAGCTCGACCGTCTCTGACCAGGCTGCCGCTCAAGAGGTAATTACGAGTGACCGCTTCTGTGCCCGGTCGGGCCATCCGGTTAATGCGGCAGCCCAACAGGGGTGCACCCTTCACCATCGCTGTTGGTGGGCGTGCCTGCAAATGCTGAGGCGTTACATTTCGAAGGGTACGGGAGGAGAGGCATGCAGGCCGCCGACGAAACGTCAAAAGGGTACGTCGGGGTATTTGAGTAGCCGCTGCGCAAAAGACTTGAAGTTCTGTTAGCAGCGGCGTCGCCTCAAGCCCTTACTTCGCGCGCAGGGTTACAAAACCATCCTCGAGGTCATGGAGCAGGCCATCAAACGGTTCCAGCCCGATGTGGAACCGCAGGATCCAAGACCGCTGTTCGTGCTGGGGCAGCCATGGGAACATGGTGCCGCGGACCGGCGCGACGAGACTATGAGTACCTCCCCAACTTGCCCCGATTTTGAACATCTTAAACTCTTCGACCATTTCGATAACTCGCTCGTCGGGGATCGCTTCGTCGAGGACGACGCTCAGCAGGCCGTTGCCTTGGCTGAAATAGCGGGCGAATCGCCCATGGTTTTCGTCGGCGGGATGTTGCGGGCAAATCACCCGTGCTACGCTGGATTGCTCCATAAACCACTCCGCAACTAGGAGGGCTCTTCGTTCGTGCTCCGCGACCCGTACGTCGAACGTCTGAAGGCCCCTTAACACCAACGACGCGTCATCAGACGAGACGCCTTCGCCCAGCATGAAGGAGGCCGTTTTCAGACGCTCATACAACTCGCGGTCTTGGACTGTCACGGAACCCATGCAGACGTCGGAATGCCCCCCTGCATACTTCGAGAGGGCGTTGCAGACAATGTCGATTCCATACTCGAATGGGCGAGTCAGGCCGAGCCCCCAAGCATTGTCGATCGCGACTAACGCTCCGTGAGCATGCGCTTCCTGCGCAATCTGCCCCATGTCCTGAACTTCCATTGTGTAGGAGCCGGGGGACTCGAGAATGACCAGGCGAGTCGCCGGCGTGATCCACGGTTGAACCGAAGAGGCATCGGCGGGAATGATCGTATGAGCGATACTCATGCGATTGAGGAAATCCTTACAAAACTCTCGCGTCGAACCGTAGGCATTCTGCGCGACCAAAATGTGGTCGCCGCTCTGCAGCAATGCCAACATCGGAAGGTTGACAGCCGACAAACCAGAGGGCGTCGTCAGGCAATATCGACCTCCCTCCAGCTTGGCAATTTCTTCTTCCAGGTATCGAACTGTGGGGGTACCGTACAAGCCATAGCTAAAGCCATCAAACAAACGACTACGGCGATTTGTAAAGTCTTCGACGGTTTTGAATTTAAGCGTTGAAGCCCGATGAATCGGCACGGAAAACCCCATGAACTCCGGCATTTCCTCGAGGCGGTGATGCATATCAGTCGGGAAGACAGTAGTATTTTTCACTTGAGTTCCTTTTTTTTGTATACAACGCAGGTTGCGCAACGTGATTTAGACGGAAACCTGCGACAGGAAGGTCTTTGCCCGTGCCGATTTGCGTTCGCTCTCGCCAAAGAAATCGCTAACTGGGAGGTCATCGACAATTCTGCCGGCGTCCATAAACACAACGCGATCGCCCACGCGACGTGCGAAGTTCATCTCATGTGTCACGCAGAGCATGGTCATGCCTTCGGCTGCGAGACCGGCCATGACGTCAAGCACCTCGTTCACCATCTCAGGATCGAGCGCGGATGTCGGTTCGTCGAACAGCATCACGACTGGATCCATGCACAGAGCGCGCGCAATGGCCACACGTTGTTGCTGACCTCCGGAGAGTTGACCAGGATATTTGTGCTGATGCGCCAGCATGCCGACGCGATCCAGCAAGGACCGCGCCTTCGACCGAGCCAGGGTCATGTCGCGTTTTAGCACTTTGACCTGGCACAGTGTTAGATTCTCGGCGACAGTCAGGTGCGGAAAGAGCTCGAAGTGTTGAAACACCATGCCAACGCGGCTCCTCACCTCCGGCAGCTTCGTTTTGCTGTGTCGAAGAGACATGCCGTCCACCGTGATATCACCACTTTGAAATAGCTCGAGGCCATTAATGGTACGAATCATCGTCGACTTTCCCGAGCCAGACGGTCCGCAGATGACCACTACCTCGCCGCGACTGACAGACAGGCTGCATTCGGCAAGGACCTTCGTGCTGCCATACCACTTCGAAACACTATTGAGTTCGATCATTTCAACTAGCCATCAATATGACAACACTTTCTGCCGGCTCTTAAAAATCGAGACTGCACCGACTCCCAGCGAGCAAATCGCAAGATAAACGACTGCAACAAATAAGTACATCTCGACCAGGCACCCATCTCGCTGCGCAATTTTTGTTGCAGCGCCCAGAAAGTCATTCAGACTGATGACATAGACCAGCGAGGTGTCTTTTACCAAGGCGATCGTCTGATTGATTAACGACGGTGTCATGTTTCTAAATGCCTGGGGCAAGACAACGAGCCGCAGCGCCTGAGAACGTGACATGCCCATTGCCAACGCCGCCTGCATTTGCCCGCGTCGAACGCTACCAATCCCGGCTCTCACGATTTCGCAATAATAGGCAGACTCTGCGAGGACAAACGCCATCAATGCCGAAAAGACGGCACTCACGGAAAGGTTCGGATCGCCCGTGACGACGCGCGCAATAGGTGGCGCAAGAAAATAGAACCAGAAAATAGTCAGAATGAGAGGAATCGAGCGGAAAAGGTTGACGTAAGCCTCGACGACCCGCCGCAATGTATGTCCACCGTATGTCTTTCCGATGGCCAGTAGAGTGCCGATGACTACGCCGAGCACCATTGCGACCACAGTCATGAGAAGCGTGGTGTACATTCCATCAACCAACACTGGCCACGCACGGGCAATGGAATTCCAGTCGAATGAATAGTTCACGCTACTACCCCCAACGCGACGGACTTATCGGATCGCCGCTCTAGCCAGTTCATCAAGTGGACGACCAGGTATGCGAGTCCCATGTATATGAGGGTCGCCGCAGCAAAAGCTTCGAAAGGCTGTGCGCTGAATTCGCTGATTTGTCTAGTCTGTCCGGTCAATTCCATCAGTCCAATCGTCAGAGCGACCGCGGAATTCTTGATGACGTTCATAAAATCGGATGTCAGCGGGGGTATCACAATACGGAAGGCTTGAGGAAGAATGACATAGCGGTATACCGCGACGGACCTCATTCCAAGGGCTTTTGCGGCCTTCGCTTGGCCACTAGGAATGGATTCGATACCACTGCGGATCACCTCGGCTGCCTTTGCGGCCGTGTATAGCGTCAAGCAAACAAGGATCGTGAGAAACTGATTCGTCGTCGGATCAAGGTTCTTGATCGCTTCGCCCCATTTTTCTGGCAGAAGCTCCGGAATAACAAAGTAAAAAATAAATAACTGAACAAGAAGCGGTGTGTTTCTAAAGACGTGTACGTAAATTAATGATAGAAGACGTATGGATTTGTTGGGAACGGTGCGTGCGATGCCAGCCAATGTTCCCAAGCCGAGAGCTATAACCCAGGAAGATAGCGAGAGTAGCACTGTCCACCCTAAACCAACGAGTAACATATGGCCGTATGTGCCCTCACCAGTGACAGACGGATGGAAGAATATCGATAAATCCCAATTGTAGTTCATGACTAATTCCCAATTCAGAGGGCCTTGTCATTGGGGTGGCGGAACAGTTCGCGCAAATCGTCGTTAAGAGGGAAACCGACGGTCATACCACCTTTGACGGAAATTTTATTCTGGAAGTATTTCTCAAAATTTCCTTCCATCTCTCCGCTCTTTGACATCTTCGTAATGACGTCGTCCACGAGGTTCTTGAACTGTGTGTCATCCTTGCGGAGCATGCATGCATAGGCTTCCCGGATCGCGGGTGTCCCGACAACTGCCCATTTTTTTGGTTCCCGTGAGCCCGCGACAACCGAATGGCTGATGATGTCGTCTTGCACAACGGCTTTTACCCGACCGCTCTCGAGGACGAGAAACGTTTCATTTATGTCCTTGGTAAGAACAATGTTAGCGTTCCACTTATGCTGTTCGTTCAACTGGCGGACGATGCGGTCTCCGGTGGTGCCGGCACTTACGGCGAGGGTCTTGCCTGCTACGTCATTCCAGTCGTTGATGCCGGAATCCTTCTTAACTAGCAATCGAAGGCCAATGATGAAAAAATTATTGGAGAAGGATACTTGCCTCTGTCGCTCTAGATTATTAGTGGTTGAGCTGCATTCCAGATCCACCGTTTGATTAGCGACCAGGGGGATTCGCGTTTGCGGCGTAACCTCCATAGTTTTAACCTGGAGATTAGGAAGATTCAGTTCTTTTTTTACACGTTCGACGACGCGCTGTTCGATATCCCACGAAAAGCCCGTTTGCTTGTTGTTGTCGTCCAGATAGTTAAATGGAATCGACGCAGCGCGCGTGCCAATGGTAATCGTGCCCGTATCGCGGATTTTTGCGAGTGTGCCGGTGGGTTGTGCCATTGTTGGTGCGGCCAAAAGCACGGTGACGGCTGAAACGAACATTGCAGTGATTTGTTTCGACATTTTTTGTCTCCAGTACCATTTGATGGTGGGGTAATTCCGTTGGCCGGGTCCCGCGTGAGCATCCAGGGTGTCGGGTTGATGCATGCTCAACCGGCCACCTACAGCGCAACCGCGGGTGAGGGCAATTTTGTCGGTCGGGGCCCGCGGCAGTAGCATCCCTTAGTTATCGGATGGTAAAGTTTCGTTATAGGTTTTGCTTCCACCACGCGATTGCCCCCACCATGCGCGTCACTGAGATTGAAACGTTCCGAGCAATTCTCCAAGCGGGATCTGCCCGCAAGGCGGCGAGTCTGCTGGGTCTGTCACAGCCGGCGGTCAGCAAAGCCATCAAGCGGCTCGAAGCCGAAGCCGGATTTGCGCTTTTTCAGCGGCTGAGGGGACGATTGCAGCCGACGCCGGAGGCCCTCGCACTAGTGCCAGATGTCGACCGGATGTATGTGGGTCTCAGCGCGATCGAGCACCGCATCAAAACGCTACGGGAGTTCGGGGTTGGCGCTCTCCAGATTGCGTGTAATCCGGCCTTCGGCTCAGGCCTCGTGCCACGCGCTCTGGGACGAATGAGGGAAGGAAAGTCTACGGGTCAATGGCCGAACGTATCGTTGCAAATTCTCAGTTCCCGCGACGTGCGTGAGCGGGTCGCGGCTGGGCAGTTTGACGTCGGTTTTTTTGCGGATGAAGTGACCACTGAGGGCCTCGAGTGCACGGTGTTCGCGGAACAGGCGGGTGTCGTCGTTATGCCGGAGGCTCATCCGCTGGCCCGGCACCGAGTGATTACGCCTCAACAGCTTGCAGAAGTTCCTTTCCTCGCGATGAATCCCGAAGATTCCTCGCGCAGGCGACTTGAGGAGAAACTCACAGAACATGGCGTTCGATTGAACATTGCCGTTCATGCGCCATACGCGTTCAATGTTTGTGAGTTGACACTCGCGGGCCTGGGCATCGGAGTGGTAAATCCCATTACGGCCCTCGAATACAGTAAGAGGGGGCTGGCGTTTCGCAAACTCTCAGTCGACGCGATGGTTATTTGCATCCAGGCCGTTCCCGCTGGTCGCTTGCTATCGACAACCGCACGGGAGTTTTTGGCAGCACTCCGGACGCAGCTTTCGGACGAGGAAAAGGCCGTCCAAGCGTACTTGAAGAACATCTAATAGGCGGGGGGTGTCGGTTTCGGGGTTGCGCATGATGAACGTCGCAGCGGTGGGCAGACAGGGAAGCCGCGACGCGGGTCGACTTCCGGGCATTCGGCCAAGGGAATCGGCGGCATAGAGACGCCATCGACCGTTATCCCTTCCATCTGCGCCGCTCAACGCGGCAGGTCAAGCGACAGATAATGGCCGGCTGCCGCCCGCAGGAGTAATAGCCGTCGTCCGTGTACTGCATGGTACATTCTGGCCTCTCTAGCCTTTTCCCGATATCGAAGCGAAGGATGCCAAGAACCAAAGCCTCGCCGACTGACCGCTCGACCAGCGAGCAGGCACTTCAATTGCTGGATGCGGCAACTGCCCACGTCCTCGAGAACGGCCTTGGCGATCTGTCGTTGCGAAGCGTGGCGGATGCCCTGGGTACCAGCCACCGGATGCTCATCTACTACTTTGGCTCTGCCGACGGCTTTTGGCAGGCGTTGCTATTCCGTGTGCGACATGCCGAACAGCAAGCGCGCGAAATGCTGCATGTCGAAGGGTTGGACGCAGAGGCGACCATGGTTGCAGCATGGGACCGCTATTCGGCGTCGAACTACCTGCCGATCATGCAGTTGCTGTTCGAGATCTACGGCAGAGCCATCCGGGATCGCGCGCGCTTCAGCGGCTTCCTTGATGATGTCATCGGCAGTTGGACTGCCGTCATTGCCGAGCGCTTGCAGCATGCTATGGACATCGGCGCGGACGAGGCGCGACTCTTTGCACGTGTCGAAGTCGCGACAATTCGCGGCTTGCTGCTCGACCTGATCACGACCGGCGATCGCGAGGGAACAACGGCTGCGCTCAAATATTTCGCGAGCAAGATGAGCGCACCCCGCAGGCCGCAGCAGAAAAAATAGCCCGCAGGCGGCCATGCCGCCGAGAACGCCATCGTCATCATCGAGGCGCCGGCTGCTTGCCGGCGGATAGTCCTCGGAACACCCCTCCATCAAGCGTAGCGCCGCCGCTCTGGTTGCGCTTCTCATCACCTTTCCCGCGCCGCGCTGCTTCCGCGCTTTCGCGTAAACCCCAATTTCGCCGTAGCGTGTACCACATGGTACATTCATCACGATCGTCGCTTTGGGTGCCGACGAAAAGATGAATCAGGTGGGATATGAACGTGCAACGAATTTGGGGATGGACTGCAGCGGCGGTGGCTTCGCTGGCGCTGTCGGCTACGGCCTGCGCGCAGGGCTTCCCAGCGAAACCAATCCGGCTGGTGGTGCCGCAGGCGGGCGGGACAGGCAACGACGTACTGGCCCGGGCATTGGCCGAGAAGCTCGGGCAGGCGTGGAAGCAGCCCGTTGTCGTCGAGAACAAGCCTGGTGCCAATGGCACGCTGGCTATCTCGTACGTGCTGGGGCAGCCGGCCGACGGCTACACGCTGTTCTTTGCCGGCGTTTCCAACCTGAGCTTCAATCCGTTCCTCTATCCGAAGCTGCCGTACTCGCCGACCAAGGATCTGACCGGCGTGGCCATGCTTGCCAACTCGCCGTTCGTCTTTGTCGCCTCGCCATCACTGCAGGTACAGACGTTCCAGGAATTTGTGCGCATGGCCAAGGCGCGTCCGGGAGAGATCAGCTTCGCGTCGGGTGGCATCGGCAACTCCACGCACCTGGCGATGGAACTGGTTGCGGAGCGCACCGGAATCCAGATGCAGCACGTGCCGTTCAACGGGACCGGAGGATCGACCAGTCTGATGAATGGGCAAACGCCCGTGATGATGAACGTGGTGGCCGGTGTGCAGCCATTCATCGCCGGCAAGAAACTGCTGCCACTGGCAGTGACCGGTGAAAAGCGGCTGGCTGCGCTGCCGACGGTGCCGACCTTCAAGGAGCTGGGCTACGACGTGGAGGTGCCAGGCTGGTACGCGATCGTGGCGCGGACCGGCACGCCGCCAGATGTGATCCAGAAGATCAACACGGATATCAACCACATTCTGGACGATCCGCAATTCAAGGAGAAGCTGGGCTTCCAGTTTCTCGACGCCATCAAGGGGCCGCCCTCGGAAGTCGGCCGCTATATGAAGCGCGACGCCGACGCGTGGAGGCCAATCATTCGCCGCCTCAACATCTCTCTCTAGGTCACGCCATGCCTCATCTCACGAAAGCTGTACACGAATCCCGCCTGTCGGCGATGCAGCGCCTGATGGATCGCCTGCGCGTTGATGCCCTGGTTTTCGGCATGCCTGACTTCTTCCAGTACGCCACGAACTTCCAGCTTGATGTGTGGCCCTGGGAGCGGCCTGTGTTTGTTGTCGTGCCGCGCAATGGCGAGACGTTTGCCGTGATGAACGAGCTCTCCACCAACCACATGCGGTTCGCGGCAAAGAAGGGCACGGTATGGCTCTCGGATGTGACTTACTACGCCGAGCATCCACGCGTGGCCAACCGTCTTGCGCTGCCATCGCAACTGCCGGAGGTGGTCGCTGCGTTGCTGAGCCAGAAGGGACTGGGCATGTCACGCATCGCCGTGGACGTCAATCATCCGATACTTGCCGGGGCACAGCGCCATCTTCCTGAGTTGACATTGCGCCCGGCCCTTGCCGAAATGCGGAGCCTGCGGTGGGTCAAGCACGACGAGGAACTGCAGAACATGCGCGCCTTGGCCGGCCTTACCGACTGGGTGCAGGACAGGTACAGGGAGAACATCCGTCCCGGCCGTCTGGTTCAGGAGCTGGATCACGCCATGGCGGCGCTCATGGTCGAAGAAGCGGCCACGCGATTTCCCGGCGAGGATTTCGAAATTCTGAAGTGCTGGACCCTGACTGGCGCGGCGTCGGCATCCCCGCATGGCGACGGTGCATCCTGCGGGGCACGCATTGCCAAGGGCGACACGATCGTCAATCTTGTGTTGCCCAGGCTGAATGGGCTCTATGTCGAAAACGAACGCACCTGGTTCTGTGGTCAGCCATCCGACGAGCAGGCGAAGTTCTACCGCGTGGCAGCACAGGCGACGGATGCCGCTGTCGCTGCTGCTGTGGTCGGCCGGCGCGTCTGCGATATGGACGCCGCCGCTCAGGCCGTGATCGAAGCAGCGGGGTGTGGTGAATTCATTTTCCACAGAACGGGCCATGCGGTTGGCCTGATGCTGCACGAGTATCCGGAGGACATGGCATTCAATACCCGTGCCCTGCTGGCAGGAGAAGTCTATTCGTCCGAGCCAGGGTTGTACGTGTATGGCCTCGGCGGCTTCAGGCTCGATGACACGGTCATTGTTGGCGAAGAGCCTGAGGTTATCGTCCGGACACCGAAGACGTTGTCGTATGCCACGGTCGCGTAAGTTTCAGAATTGGCTGTGATCTAGCAAGCGAAATTTGACGCCGGGATCGGCGGTTGTCAACCCGCTGCCGCCGTTCCACCTTTGGTACGCCGAGCGTCGGTTTACGGAGCGCTACGGCCACTCACTCGCTTTGTCGCGGGCGCATCGTCGGCCGTTGCCGACTTTCGGTGCGGCTGCCTCAAACGTCTGCAACCGTGAGAGTGTCGAATCTTATTCATAACAAATCCGCCATCTGGTAATGCCCGATGTCATGGACAGTGTGGGACGATTACGCGCGGGAAATATCAGGTCGATGTGCCCGCGTACCCCCTCGCTACACGGGCCGCCGAGCGACACAGCTCCTATTGACTTCCATTATCGAACTGCACCCGACTAGGGCGAGCGTCCGGTCGATTTCTTCTTTGATCATTGCGACGACGTCAGATACACCAGTCTCGCCTTTCGCGGAGAGCCCGTACAAGGTGGCGCGTCCGAGCATGACGGCCTTGGCACCCAATGCGACCGCCTTTACCACATCGCCCCCTCTTCGAATGCCACTGTCCAGAATGAGGTTGGTGGTCGGAGTCCGATCAGAAATGCTCGGCAACGAGTCAATCGGTGCAGGAAGCTCTGCAAGCTGTCGTCCGCCATGATTTGAGACTATGATACCGTCGACGCCGATTTCCACGCATCGTTCGGCATCCTCAGCCGTCAGGATGCCTTTGACGAGCAGTTTTCCAGGCCAGTCGTCGCGCAAACGACGGAGGTCGTCCCAACCAAAGCTCGCGTCCATTTCCCGCCGCAGCACCGCAGCCTGCGACGCGGTATCAGACGCGTCGTCGGTCGCTAAGTTCTTCAACTGCGGCATGCCATTCGTTAGGTAGGACCAGAGCCAACGGGGATGTGAAATGCCATCGAGAGCTCCTCGTGCAGTGATCTTGAATGGCATAGCGAACCCGTTTCGCAGATCACGCTCCCGAAACCCATTCACCGCAACGTCCGTGGTTAGGATCAACGTCGAATAGTTAGCCGCTCGGGCTCGGCTGACCAAGCTGGTCGCCAGATTCCGATGTACCACGTATAACTGAAACCACAAGTCTCCGTCCGCTCCCTTTGATATCTCTTCGATGGACATATTCGACGCGGTAGAGAGTGCGAACGGAATCCCGGCCTTGCTCGCAGCGCGTGCAAGCGCAAGGTCTCCCTTGGGCCAGAACGCACTATTAAGGCCTGTCGGCGCTATCACAAGCGGCGAGGAGATTTGTCTTCCCAGAAGCTCGGTAGACTGCTCCCGCTTGCTCACATCAATAAGACGCCGGGGACGCAATTCCCATCTATCAAAGGCAGCACGATTGTGCCTGAGGCCTGACTCGTCGTCCGCTCCGCCTTCCAGATAGTCAAATACCATCCTTGGTAACCGACGCCTAGCCTCAGAACGATAGTCACCGACGGAGAAGAAACCGGGAAATGCTCTTGTCATGATTGCGTCTTGCGTGATTGAACTGAAAGCCGGAAACGCATTACGTCCGTCCTGAGGATTGCTCATGTGATTATTCCGCGGATAGCGAATCTCGACGACGTCATACTCGTGGGATCAATGACTTGGTGGAGTAGCCGAACCTAAGCCGCTGGCCATTGCTTGGATTAGAACTTGTGCCTCATCCCCAGCATCGCCCCCAGCCGCGTCCCTTTGCCGAACGTGTTACCGCTGTTATTGAAGGTAGGCGAGCTGTTCAATGCGGTCCACGTCCCTTTCAGATTGGTGTAGTCGACCTCCACATATACGTCCGCGCGCTTAGAGAACGCGTAGTTCAGCATGCCCGCCGTTCCTGATGCGTTCAAGAGTGAGACGGCTGATGCCAGGCAATTACCCGCGCCTCGACGAGGCGCATGAGCGACAGCAGCGTCTCGGTTGTGGGCAGCTTCATGTTTAAGCTCTCGGCCGTGGCGACCGCTGCTCCATTGATCGCTTCGATCTCGGTGCGGCGTCCGGCCTGAACGTCCTGCAACATCGATGGCTTGTGCCCCTTGTGCTCGGCAATGGCGCCTGCGACATTGGCTTTGCACTTGACTGGATTCACTTCGATACCGAGCCTCTGTGCGACCGACAGGACTTCAACGACGATTTGCTCTGCGAGCCGGCTACCTTCAGGCGTAGTGCCGAGTTGATCGACTGTGCACCCAGTTACGGCGCAGATGCTGTTAAGCGCGGCGTTGAACGCAACCTTCTCCCAAATCGCAGCCCATACGGTGGCATCCGGACTGCATTGGAGACCGGCGGCCGAAAGCGTCTCGGAGACTGCGGAGACGATCGGTCTGACGTTGCCGTCAGCGGTCATGAGTCTAACGATACCTTTGCCGTGCGAGTGCACGTGGCCAGGCGCGACCATGTCGGCCGGCCAGGTGGTGACGCCGATGAGGATGCGCTCTGTCGAGGCGAACTCGCTGATCTTCTCGACGTTGCCTAGCCCGTTCTGCAGGGAAAGCACATGAACTTCCGGACCCATCAGGTGCCTGACGCCTTGGAGCGCGGCGCCAGTGTGCAGGGTCTTGGTAAAGATCACCAGCAATTCGGGTAGCTCCCGAGCTTCCTCAGGTCGGCAGATCTTCAGCGTCTTCACACGCCGATCCCCGTTGTCCGTGACCAATCGCAAGCCATCCGATCGGATGGCGCCGATGTGTGCATCGTTGATGTCGATCAAAGTGACATCATTGCCGCACTCAGCTAGCAAGCCGCCAAACATTGAGCCCATGGCGCCAGCGCCGACGATGGTAATTTTCATGGTTGCCCTCAGATTTTCAGCTAGTGATTGCCGCCGTGGAACGCGGCGTTACCAGCCCGTCACGCTTGGGGATGTGATGCCTGACGACAAGGAGCGCGAGCATCGCAAAGACCATCGCGGTGCCAAGTAGTGCGAGATAAGCCATCGCACCACCGGCCGTAATGACAACGGCCCCTGCGAAAGCACTGAGAATCGCACCCAGTCGTCCGAAGGCCAGCGCGGACGCGGTGCCGGTCGCTCTGACGCTGGTGGGGTACATGAACGCGCACAGCGCGTACATGGTGGACTGCACTGCATTGACGAACATGCCATGCACACCGAAGCCGAAGATCAACAGATTCGTGTCCTGCCCGACATTCAGGGTCTGCATCGCGAATGCACTGGCGGCTGCTCCGGCGCAGCACAGCACCAAGGGCCAACGTGACCCGAATCGCGTTATTGCAACAGCGCAGACCAATGCGCCAATTACGCCTCCGAGGTTGTAGGCGGTCAACCCCGAGCCAGCGACGGCCATCGACAATCCTTCTGATGCCAGCATTGTCGGCAGCCAGCTAAAGGCGCTGTAGACGGCGGTAAGACACAGGAAGAACGCAGCCCAGGTTGCCAGCGTGTCGCGCGCGAGACCGTTTGAGAACAGCGCGCCAAATCCGGCCCGCTTTTCCACGACCTGTTCCGCGGCGTCGGTGTACGTTGCATTGGCAGCCATCGGATGGCCCATACGCCCTAGCAGCTTGCCCAACTCCTCCCAGCGTGCCGGATGGCGTGCAAGGAATCGAGGTGTCTCTGGCAACGTGAACAGAAGAATGGTAGCCAGCGCAATTGGAAAGGTTCCACCGATAAAGAACAGTCCACGCCAGCCGAATGTCGGCAGGATTTCACCGGCAAAGAGGCCCGCCAGCATGCCGCCGAGCGGTACGCAGACGATCGTGGCCGTGACGGCGAGTGTCCTGCGACGAGCCGGCGTGAACTCAGCCGTAACCGTGGTCGAACTCGGCAGTGCGCCACCTATGCCCAGGCCGGCGACAAACCTCAGCGCAGCCACCGTCAGGACATCGGGCGCGAGGCCAATGGCGCAGGTCGCTGCGCCGAAGACAAAGACGCTGGAGATAACCGCCATCCGACGGCCGAATCGGTCCGCGAACAGGCCTGCACAGGCGCTGCCGATTCCCATGCCAATGAGGCCAGCGGCGACCGCTGGGGCGAAGGCGCTTCGCGTGATGTTCCACTCCTTGATCATCAATGGAATCGCGAAGCCGATGAGTTGGCCGTCAAAGCCGTCCATCACAATGGACAGGGCCGCCAGGAAGACCACAAACTTTTGCATGGTCGTATAGGCGCCGTCGTCGAGCAGGCGACCGATATCGGCATTGCCCCTGAAGGGAACCGCTTGGGAGCTCATGCGCATACTCCCAGGTTGCAGGTCGTGGGCAGCATGCGCTGGCATTGGTTGCGCGCTCGAAATGCTTGCGCGCCAACGGCTGACGGGGTTCGATCGATCATGTCTTGTCTCCTGATTGAGCGCTCTGGCGTCTGCGCGCCCTGGTAGTAGTAGTAGCAGGGTCCAACCTATACGCCTGCCGGAAAACTGCTTTATTGAGAAAACGGCATTCCTCACCACATAGCTTTCTGACAGCCATCGCCTCTTTCCGGGCGGTCTGACGGACTGAGTCTCAGTCGTCCAGCGCGTCGAATGGCAAGCCGACATAGTTCTCGGCCAGCGCTGTCGAAGCAGCGCGCGAGCCCGTTACGTAGTCGAGTTCGGCGACCTGCACCTTGTGCTGGAACTCGTCCGCGTTGGGGAAGCGATGCAGCATCGACGTCATCCACCACGAGAAGCGTTGCGCCTTCCAGATGCGCCGCAGTGCGGTTTCGCTGTAGCGCTCGAGCAAATCCTGACGGCCGCTCTGGTAGAACTTGCCGATGGCCCGTGCGAGCACTCGTACGTCGGCCGCCGCGAGGTTCAGACCCTTGGCGCCCGTGGGCGGCACGACGTGCGCCGCGTCTCCCGCCAGGAACAGACGGCCGTACTGCATCGGCTCCGTCACGAAACTGCGCATCCCGACCACGGTCTTGCTGAATATCTCGCCCTTTTTGGGGACCCAGCCGTCACGCGTTGCCAGACGTTCGCGAAATTCACTCCAGATACGGTCGTCGGACCAGTTTTCAATTTTGTCGGTCGGCTCGCACTGCAAGTACATGCGTTGCACATCGGGTGAACGCGTGCTGACGAGAGCAAAGCCGCGATCGCTCAAGGCGTAGATCAGTTCGTCTGATGACGGCGGTGCCTTGCACAGGATTCCGAGCCATCCGAAAGGGTAGAGCCGCTCGAAGCCCCTAAGTACGCCTGTCGGAATCGATGGGCGACTAACCCCTTGCGTGCCATCGCAGCCGGCGATGAAGTCGGCCTCAATTGTTTGCAGATCGCCGCCCAATTGACGAAATCGCACGCTCGGCGAGGTCGAGTCGAGGTCGTGGACGCTGACATCGGTCACTTCGAACCGAATGTCGCCACCCGTCGTTAGGCGCGCTTCCACCAAGTCCTTGATCACCTCGTGCTGTGCATAGACCATTACAGCCTTGCCACCAGTGAGTTCTGGAAAATCGATGCGGCGGTCAATCCCGTCGAAGCGCAGGATCGTTCCTTCGTGCCGAAAGCCCTCGCGCCCCATACGCGCGCCAACGCCAATCTCGTTCATGAGATCAACCGTCCCCTGCTCGAGCACGCCGGCGCGGATCGTGGCTTCGATGGCTTCGCGGCTGCGGGTTTCGAGGACAATCGACTCGATGCCTTGCAGGTGCAGGATTTGGGACAGCAGAAGCCCGGCCGGACCGGCACCGATGATGGCAACTTGAGTTTTCATTCCGGTGTTTCTCTCAGAAGGGGTAGTGACGCTGGGTCGTTTGAACGGTCACCCACCGCAGATCGGTGAAGGCTTCGACACCAGCTTTCCCGCCGAAATGGCCAATGCCACTGCCTTTGACGCCGCCAAATGGCATCTGCGCTTCGTCGTGCACCGTGGGTCCGTTCACGTGGCAAATGCCTGACTCGATGCGTCCCGCTACCTGGATGGCGCGGGCCACATCACGGCCGAAGACCGCGGCGGCGAGGCCGTATTCATTATCGTTGGCGCAAGCGATTGCCTCTTCGACGCCACTGACACGCACGATGCCCTTCACGGGGCCGAATGCTTCCTCGCGGAAGATGCGCATGTCCGGCGTTACGTGGTCGAGCAGGGTCGCGGGCATCAGCGTGTCGTTCGCCTTGCCACCCGCTACGAGCTTCGCGCCTTTCAAAAGCGCATCATCGATCAGTTCGTTGCAGCGCTTTGCCGTGCTCATGTCCACGACTGAGCCGAGGACCACCGGGCCAAGACGCGGATCACCGAGCGGAAGACTCGATGCACGTGCGCTCAACTTGGCAACGAACTCATCGGCGATGGCCGAATCGACGACGATCCGCTCGGTCGACATGCAGATCTGTCCCGAATTGGCGAACGCACCGAACACGGCCGCGTTGACGGCGGCATCGACATCGGCGTCTTCGAGGACAACGAGCGGCGCTTTGCCGCCGAGTTCGAGAACCACGGGCTTCAGGTACTTCGCGCAGGTCGCAGCAATGAGCTTGCCCACGTGGGTGGACCCGGTGAAGTTGACCCGCCGCACAGCCGGGTGCGAAATCATGGCTTCGACGACAGCAGCCGCGTCGGCCGGCGCATTGGTGACAAAGTTCACCACGCCCTTGGGCAGCCCGGCCTCTTGCAGCGCCTCGATGATGAGGCCGTGTGTCGCCGGACAGATCTCGCTGCCCTTGAGCACCACCGTATTGCCACAAGCCAGTGGCGTCGCGATGGCCCGTACAGCCAGGATCACGGGCGCGTTCCAGGGGGCGATGCCCAGAACGACCCCCGCAGGCTGTCGCACGCCCATGGCGAGGTTGCCCGGCACGTCGGAAGGAATAATCTCGCCGCCGATCTGTGTAGTCAGCGATGCGGCCTCTAGAAGCATGCTGGCCGCAAGGTGAACGTTGAAGCCTGCCCAGATCGCCGATGCGCCGGTTTCGGACGCCACGGCAGCCGCGAAGGCCTCGGCTTTCGCTTCGAGGGCTTGTGCGGCCTTCGTCAGCATCGTTCTGCGCTCGGTTGGCCCGGTGCGCGACCATGTCTTGAAGGCCGCAGCGGCAGCGTCGACGGCCATGACCGCGTCTTCTTCGGTGGCCGCAGGCGCGACCGTCGCAACGCTGCCGTCAAGCGGATTGCGTCGCTCGAAGGTGGCGCCATTGCGGGCCTGGACTTGCTCGCCGTTGATCAACATCGAAATCTTCATTGGTTTGTCTCCGGAAGGGTCTTGTATGGAAGCGGGAGCGGGCGGTGTGTTCAGGCGACCTGAACCTCCACGACGTTTGGCGTCTTGCCGGCCAAGGCAAGGTCGAGCACTGCCCGCAAATCGCCGGAATTGCTGACGAGCGTGGCAGCGCATCCCATGCCCTTTGCCAGCGACACGAAATCGATGTCGGGCAGTTCCGTTCCCTGAACGACATCGGTTGCAGCGAACCCGAACACGGGCGCGAAATCCTGTAGCGCAGCGTACCGACGGTTGTTCAGGATCACGAAAGTGATCGGCAGCTTGAGTTGAGCTGCCGTCCACAGCGCCTGTATCGAGTACATGCTGGAACCGTCGCCCATCAGGCAGATGACGCGGCTGCCCGGTTTGCCGAGCGCCACGCCCACCGCTGCCGGCATGCCATAGCCGAGACCGCCGCTGTCCATCGTGAAGAAGGTTTCGCTGCGGGTGATGGGTAGATAGGCTTGCATCACCGGGCGCGCGCTCGGTGCTTCCTCGACCACGATGTCTTCGGGCGCTTTCACCTCCGCTAACGTCTGAAGGACATAGGCAACTGACATCAAAGGCGAAGGCTCTGCCCGTGGCGCCTTGATCCTGGCCGGCGGCACGGTCCGAACCTGGGGCGCCGGGCGGGCCAGCAGATCAAGTACGCCCAGGCGGATGCTGCCGACAGCCGACATTCCGACCGGCGTCCAAGCCGCGGTATCCGGGTCCTCGGTTAGCTGGCACAACGTAGCACCGCTTGGGATGTGTGGTCCCGCGCCTTCGACGTGATACGCGAACGCGGGCGCGCCAATGGCCAGGACCAGGTCATGGTCACCAAGCAGTTTGACGATCCGCTCACGCATTGCGGGCAGGAAGCCAGCGAACAACCGATGATCCTCGGGGAAACTGCACCGGCCCGACATCGGCGCCGCCCACACGCGGGCGTTGTGCGCCTCTGCCAGAGCAACGACCTCGTTCCACGCGTTGTCCCGATCGATCGCGGCACCGACGACGATCGCCGGTCTATGACTTGCATCTAGCGCGTCGCCTATTTGTGCCAGAACGGCAGGCTGCGGGCGAAGCTCCGTACTCACAACCCTTGCCGGCACCAACTCTGCTGGCTGGTCCCAGTCGTCTACCGGCACCGACACGAGAACGGGGCCACGGGGCGGCATCATCGCGATGTAGTACGCCCGCGCGATGGCCTGCGGCACGTCTTGAGCCCGCGCTGGCTCGATGCTCCATTTCACATAGGGCCTGGGGAGTTCAGTGGCTTGGGTGGAAGACAGGAATGGGTCGAAAGGGAGGATCGAACGCGCCTGCTGGCCTGCCGTGATGACCATCGGCGTGCGGTTTTTGTGAGCGGTAAAGATGTTGCCCATCGCATTGCCCACGCCTGCTGCCGAATGCAAGTTCACGAAGGAAGCGTTTCGCGTTGCCTGGGCGTAGCCATCCGCCATGCCGACCACGGTAGCCTCCTGCAAACCGAGGACGTAGCGGAAGTCGTTTGGGAAATCGCGAAACATTGGCAGCTCAGTCGAACCGGGGTTCGCGAACACGGATGTCATGCCGAAACGACGCATGAGGTCGACGACGGCGTGGCGGACGGTGACGGTGCCGGGTTGCTTGGCTGCTTCGACGACGGCGAGGGGTACGGGTCCGGTCATTTCGCGCTTTCCTTCTGTTGTGCGCTGGACGAGTCGCAGCGCTTATCTCGATGGCGCAAGTGTGGAAGTTCATCGCCCTCCTGAAAATTGCTTTTTTGAGAGAAAGTCATTACCGTTAGGCATGACTTTCGATCTCCAATATCTTGTCGCCTTCAACGCCATCGTTTCATCTGGAAGCCTTGGTCGCGCGGCAGACGGCTTGAACGTGACGCAACCGGCGCTGAGCCGCACGATTCGCCGGCTGGAGGAGCAGGTTGGCGCACCTCTGTTCGAGCGTCACTCAAAGGGTATGCAGTTGACGGATGTGGGCAGGGCGTTGCAGCCCCATGCGCTCCTTTTGCAACGCGAGTCCGAGCATGCGAATGAACACATCAAGGCGATGCTGGGCTTGGCAAAAGGAACGATCCGCGTCGGCGCAGTCGGCAGCATCGCCTGCCTGTTGCTTCCATTGGCAATCGGCAGCACATGCAATAAGTGGCCAAATCTTCAGGTCCAGATCATCGAAGGAGTCTGGGATCGCCTTGCTGATGCGCTTGTCTCGCACGAAATCGATCTGGCGCTGGGGGTCGAGGTTGAGGACACTGACGAAATCGTCGCTGTCAAGGATTGCCGTTGGGAGGACACCAGCTACGTGGTTGCTGGTCGGCGCCATCCTTTGCGAAAAAAAGCAAATCTGGAGCTCGCTGATACGCTGCAAGAGCGTTGGGCCATGCTTCCGAAAGGAACAGCGCCTTTCGAGCACATGAAGAAAGTTTTTTCGCGACAGAACCTGGACTTGCCCAATGTCGTCGTCGAAACACGCTCCGTCACTGCGCTCAAGAGCTTGATTGGCCGTTCAGGTTTCCTCGGCTGGATGCCCGAGCCCATGTACGACGCCGAGCGGAAGGCGGGGCTTATCGACGCACTGGAGATACCAGGCGCCAGCGACAAGAGAGTTCTGACTGCGTTCCGTCGAAGGGCCGGCATGCTGCCCGGTCCTTCCATCAAGCTTCTCGAGGAATTACGCGCTCTAACGGCGCAACTACCGTGATTGTCGTGACGTTGGTTCAGCGGATCTTCAGGAACCGTGGTGGCTCGCTGGGCACGCACACTGCTTGCAAGTGCGGAGCCGACCCTCGAGAGTCCTCCCCGCGGTACGTGCGAAGGACGCTTCATGGCCGGGTGCGGCCCGACGCCAAGCACAACCGAGCGCTCCTCCTGGACCGGTCCGAGTAGGGCAGAAGGCGACCCACTGCAGCCGTTCGTCCAAGCGCGGCGCCGGCGTCAGCACCGAAGTACAGCGGTCATCCAGCCCTCTGATGCTTAGAGCAGAGCCGCGGCTCGAATGACCGTGCCATGATGATGGCGAGTGGTGGAAACCGGCCGATTTTGAGCCGGCCGAGAGGGCAGGGCGCCTGTTGGCGCTACCCGACCCGTCTCAGCCATTGACCTTGGCTGGGTCAGACGGCCCGCATTGGCCCACGACGTTCGTCGGCGAGCGTGCCCGGGCTGTCCAGAGTGGGTGGCTTCGGTAAGTCACGGTCAACCATACGTAGCTTGACACCATTCTCCGCGTCCAGGCTGGGAACAAGCCACCATCCGCACGCGTCGACCGTCCATGCTTGTCCTGTCACGAAAGACGACTTCCAGGACGCGAGGCAGGCCACAAGGCTTGCTGCCTCCTCGGGCTGTCCGGTGCGCCCCACGGGATGGCGTACCGACTTGGACGTCGATTTCAATGAGAGAGCCCTGCAGGCCCCCGAAAACTCGCGCCGGGCGCATTGCGTTGATCCGCAGCCCTTTGCCCGACGCCCGCGGCAATGGGGCCGGTGTGTCCGACAAAGCATAGTCTCACAGAGACTACCCCGCGAGCGAAGTGCCGTGCACTCGTATTTCTTCCATCTGACCTTTATATTTTTTACATCAGACCCTAGTATCACTTAATTGAGTCTGCCAGCGGGTGCGGTGCACCAATTTGGCACGATCGTCCAACAGCGCTGAGTGGTCTTTTCGGCATTCCAGAACGGCTTGCCGGCTTCACGACACATTCCCTGACCTATACAAAAGGGCCGCCGTGGAAAACATCGTCATCATCGGTTCTGGCGGACACGCAAAATCCGTCATTGATGTAGTGGAAAAGCAGGGTAAATATCGCATTGTCGGATTGGTAGACGCTATACCGCGCCACGTTTTGGGCTATCCGGTGGTTTGCGACGAGGCCGGCCTCGGCCGAATGGTAAAGGAACTACGGATTCAAGGCGCCTTGATTGCTATCGGTGACAACAGCGTTCGCGCCCTCGTTTCGGAGACACTTAAGGCGTTGTGCCCTACGCTTCAGTTTGCGACGGCAATCCATCCCGCAAGCAGTATCGGCAGGAATACCGTGATTGGCCCCGGCACGGTGGTAATGGCTGGTGCAGTGATCAATGCGTGCTCACGTATTGGCCGACATTGCATCATCAACACTCACGCATGTGTCGACCACGACTGTGAACTTGCCGACTGTGTCAGTCTCGGGCCAGGAGTAGTCATCGGGGGGGAATGCAAGATCGGGCCTTATGTTGCCATTGGCTTGGGCACAAATCTGACTCACCGAATCAAAATTGGCGGCGACACCGTAATCGGTGCGGGTGCCTTGGTTAACAAGGACATTACAGAGTTCGCCGTCGCTTATGGAGTCCCGGCCAAGATTGTCCGTATGCGCAAACATGGAGAGCGGTATCTTTGAGATTCGTACTCAATGTCCGCGATATACGCAAGCCGATGGCATTGAGCTGCCGGACGTCTAATGCGAAAACGGATCATGCCTTGCGGATCAGGAAGAGAGCGCTCCGACTGGGACAACTTCTTGATTGGACATCATGACGTTGACTGACGGACGGAGTAAACAATTGGGCCGCAAACAGTTCAATCCACGTCCGGGGGGGGCGGCGAGGGGCATTGGATGCCTCAGATCCACCATCGCTTTCCGCCTGCCGGCAACGTAGTGATCACGCCCCGGTCGACAGAATTATCTTGCCCACGCTTTGGTTCGACTCCATGCGCCGGTGCGCATCGGCGGCCCGGGCCAGCGGGTACACGCTGTCTACCACCGGCACCAGTCCGCTCTCGGTAAAGCCCGGCAGCCAGCGCTGCGCGAAGCGCGCCACCATCTGCCGCTTGACTTCCGGCGTACGCGATTTCATCACCGTGCCGATGATCTGGAGATGGCCGTAAAGCAATCGCTCCAGCGGCAGATTGGCACCCTCTGCGCCGCCAAGCAGGCCGACCTGCACCAGCCGGCCGCCATTGGCCAGCGACAGCACGTTTCGCTCCAGGTAGGAACCGCCGACGAAATCAACGATCACGTCCACGCCCTTGCCATCGGTTTCGCGCTTCACCACCTCGCCGAAATCCTCCGCCTTGTAGTCGATCAGCACGTCGGCGCCGAAGCCGCGAACGCGTGCCAGCTTGCCGCCATTAGCCGTGGCGAAGACCCGCGCGCCGGTGGCATGTGCCAATTGCACGGCCGCAGAACCCACGCCGCTGGCGCCCGCGTGGATCAGCACCTTGTCGCCAGGCTGCAGACGGCCCAGGTGCAGCAGCGCCTCGTGCGCCGTGACAAACACCTCGGGAATCGCGGCGGCGTGCACGTAGTCAAGCCCCTCGGGGATGCGCATGGCCTGCCGGTAGTCGATGCGCGCCACCTCGGCATAGCCGCCGCCGCCCACGATGCCCATGACGCGGTCGCCAGTCGCAAAGCCCGTCACCCCGGCGCCGGCTGCGATGACTTCGCCGGCGATTTCCAGGCCCATCACCGTGGAATCGCCAAAGCTGGCGCGCCCATAGCCGCCGCGGCGGTGGATGATGTCGGCGCGGTTCACGCCGGCGGCGTGGGTGCGCACCAGCAGGTCTTGCGGGCGCATTTCGGGCGCGGGCAGATCCTGCAGTTGCAGGACGTCGGCGTCGCCGAAGTCCAGGAAGTCGATGGCTTTCATGGGAATGTCCTTTGGATGGGCCGGAGGCCGACGGGAGCGATACGCGGCCCGGCTTCTGGGGTAGGCCCTCAATGTAGGCCAGGCCCGGTGATGCAGTCATGCTGATATATTCCCGTTCAGCAATGCATTTTTGCATCACCTCATTCGACTGCTCGGAAGGATCCGACATGAACTGGGACGACACCCGTGTATTCCTTGCCGTGCAGCGCGAGCGCACGCTGCGGCGCGCGGCCAAGGTAGTCAACCTGGACCAGGCCACCGTGGGCCGGCGTATCGCTGCGCTGGAGCACGCGCTGGGCGCGACGCTGTTCCTGCGCACTTCCGATGGATACGTGCTGACCAACGCCGGCGAGAACGCGCTCCGGTCCGCGGAGAAAATGGAGCAGTCGGCCCACGAGCTAGCCCGGCAAGCGCAGGGCGTCGATACCCGGCTGGAGGGCGAGGTGCGCGTGACCACCACCGACACGCTGGCGCTGGCGTTCCTGATCCCGGCCATCGAGCGGCTGCACGCCGAGCACCCGGACGTACGCGTGCAGCTCAACACGTCCACCCAGATGATGAACCTGGCACGACGCGAGGCCGATATCGCGGTGCGCACGATCAAGCCCGGGAACCCCGACCTGGCGGCTCGCCTGCTGGCCCGCTGGCCCGTCGGACTGTACGCGTCGAGGGCATACCTGAAGCGGCACGGCGAGCCCGCCGCCGGCACCGGCTTCGCCGGGCACGACCTCGTCATCTACCAGCCCCACACCAGCGGTAGCCGCCTTCCGACGCTGGTGGGCGAGCCGACCCACGCGGGCCGGCTCGTGTCGACGGTCAACTCCAGCCTGATGCTGCGCGCGACGATCCAGGCCGGCATTGCCATCGGCGAAGTGCCCGTGCACCTGGCTGAGCGCGACGGGTTGGTGCGGATCTGGCCCAAACGCGAGCGCGCGCAGCCCTACGAGGTGTGGCTGGTCACCCATCAGGACCTGCGCCACACCGCCCGGGTGCGGGCGATGATCGACGCCATCGTGGCAGAATTCGAGGGCAGCCGCTGAGCGAGGGCGCGGTATCGGGTATTGGCAGCAACAAGGATCTTCTCCGTCGATCAAGAGTTCGTGTCCGGAACGGCCGTCCATCGTTGTTGAGCCGTCGTTCGCTCACACCTGCAAACCCGGTAGCGCGGACAGGACGCAAACTTCCTCCCGATCTGCATCGGCCTGTTGACGCTATCCAGGCTTGGCGCCCGACCCGATGATGAGTTCGAGCTCTGCCTTGAAGCCTTCGCCGACGTCGAACTGCTTCAGGGATTCATAAACATCGTTCCAGGCCCTCAATCTCGCCGCGACATCGAGCTCCGCTACCACAGCCCGGTATGCCCCGGCGGCTTCCTGCATCAGTTGCAGAGCGTCGGACGCGCTCGGCAAGACGAGCTGCGCTCGAACACGCTGGGTTTTCACATCGCCAAGACCGCTGCCGTTCAGCAGGCGTTCCATCACGCCATCGCTTCCCAGTGCGAAGATTCCAGGCTGTCCGGGCGCGGGAGGAGACTTGCCCGCATGGCGTAGCAGGATCGCCATCGGCTGAGCCATAAAGGGATTGTTGGCCGGCGTCGTGAAGACCAGCGCCGCGAAACGCGCGCCTGGCCTGAGGGCCCGTTGGACAGCGGTCAATGCCTCGCTAGGCGATGGAAAAAGCATCAATCCCAATCGGCACATCGCTGCGTCGAACGGCGCCAATGTCTCGTCCAATTCGTCTGCTGCGCATTCCAGCGTTTCGATATTCTGAAGACCGGCTTGAGCGGCATTTCGGCGGACGTGCTCGAGCATGGTGCCCGATAAATCACAGGCGACCACTTCGCCGTCGGCACCCACTCGCATCGCTGCCTGGATGCTCTGGCTGCCGGCACCGCAAGCGAGATCGAGAACGCGCATGCCCGGCCGGATACCGGCCATATCGATGAGCGTGTCCGTGGCGCCCGAAAGACTGGTGGCGAACACATGCTCCCACTTCGCCCAGCCGGTTGCTGCCGCTTCCCACGTATTGTGAAGATTGGATTTCACTCTGCTGTCGGTCATCTGGAGACTCCCTCAGGACCCACCGCCGTCTGGACAGTAGCATTGTATTGCGCCAGCGATCGTGTGGGCCCCGTCGTGCACGCCCGTAAGTTGGCTTCCACGCAGAAGGCATTCATTCTGCGCACTCGGGACAGAACGTGTAGTTTTTCCGGGCCAGGTAGCGCCGACGGGTATCCCTTGCGGTATCGTGGCATGCTTGTTGAGCAGGCCGCAGGTGACATATGTCCGAGAAAGTGATTACCCACAAGATGATCGAGGCGTTTCGAGCCGCCATCATGCATGGCGGGATGAGCGCCGGTGCCGATGCGCTTGGCATGTCCCAGCCTTCCATGAGCCGGGTCGTGGCGGAACTCCAGAAGCTGGTGGGCTTTCCGCTTTTTCTGAAGCACGGGCGAACGGTCAAGCCGACTGAGGAAGCCCTGGCCCTCATGACCAAGGTCCAGCAGTCCTTCCTGGGGCTGGAGGAGATCATGAGATTCTCGGACCAGTTGCGCAAGCAGAAGATGGGACGGCTCTCCATCGCAACCATACCGTCGATCGGGCACTCGATCATGCCGGAGGCGATCGAATATCTGAGCGGCAAGTATCCCGACGTCTTCATTACGCTGTCGGTGACCTCGTATGTCGAAGTCGCGCGCGCCGTACGGAACCGTCAGGCAGACATTGGCTTCACCGCGGATACGCTTTCGCTTGGGGATCTTGAGACCGTTGCAGAGTTCAGTGCGGACTGCGTTTGCATCGGGACCCGCAAATGGCTGTCGCCGAAATCTTCTGCCGTGGAATTGAAGGATCTCGTCGGGAAGCCCTTTGTCGGTCCTACCGGAACATTTCAGAAGCGGCTGGATGCCTTGTTGGCCACCACCGGCCTGCAACTCGATATCACCGTCGAAACCTCGCTCTTTCACTCCATGAGCGAACTGGTGCTGCGTGGCATGGGTGTCTCGATTGTCGATCCGCTCACCGGCGTACTGCATCGGAAGCGTGGAGGGATAGTCCTGCCGCTGAGGCCGACGCTCAGCTATACCTTCTATGCCACGGCGATGAGCGACACCCGGCTCAGCGAGCCGGCCCGAGATCTGCTTCGCTACCTGTCGACGGCGACGGAGAGGGCCAAGACCCATATCAAATCTGAATAGGTTGCACATGCGGCGGCCATGGGTTCGGCGGCGGTTTCTTCATAACATCTCCATCATGACTTTCCAAGGAGGCGGTTGTGAAGTTTTCCATGCTGAACCTCGGCCGGACTGCCCTCGGCCTGATTGCGACGTTTGCCGCGTCTACGGCCTTCAGCCAGGGCGGATACCCCAACCGGCCTGTCCGATTCATCGTCAATGCGGCCGCCGGGGGCGCCGCCGACGTGACGGCGCGAATTCTCACCACTGCGCTCAGCGAGCGCCTGGGCCAGCCCTTCATTGTTGAAAACAAGCCCGGTGGGGCAGGGGTTATCGGGCTAGACGTCATTGCGAAGGCCGAGCCTGACGGATACACAATCGGGGGCGCAAACCTCTCTACGTTCGTGGTGGCAGCGCTTGCTGCCAAGCGCCTGCCTTATCGGGCTATCCAGGATTTCACGCCCATTGCAAAGCAATGGACACAACCGAACCTCCTGGGCGTGACGCCTTCGCTTCCCGTCAACTCGGTCAACGAGCTCGTGACGTATGCGAAGGCGCATCCGGGGGAGCTGTTCTATGGCTCCACTGGTACTGGCACGTCCTTGCACGTGGTGACCGAACTCTTCCGGACAAAGGCGGGTATCCAGATCACGCACGTTCCGTACAAGAGCGCGCCTGCGGCTGAGTCCGACCTGGCCGCCGGACAGATCCAGTTGATGGTCAGCAATTTCACATCCATGGAGCCGCAGGTGCGCGCTGGCCGGATTCGCGCGCTGGCCATCACGGGCCCGACCCGCTCGCCGCTGCTGCCAAAAGTGCCAACGATCGCGGAAGCCGGATTTCCCGCCGTCGAAATGGTGACCTGGGGCGGAGTCGTCGGGCCGGCACGCATGCCCGCCGCGATTGTCCAGAAGCTGAACGCCGAGATCAACGCGATCCTGTCGGATCCCAGGATCATGAAGCAGCACGAAAGCCTGGGGGCGACCGTTGCGCCGGGTACGCCGGCCCAGTTTGCGGACCTGATCAGAGCCGACGCCTCCAAATGGGGCGCCGTCATCAAGGCCGGTCACATCAGTATCGATTGAAAGATGACGCCGCCCGGCGTTCGATGTTGCAGTGTTGTGAAGGAAGGATCGGGCGGTCGAAGGATAAACATGCGCAAGGAAGAAGTCATCGTTGTGGGCGGCGGCGTGGTGGGGGCGGCCATCGCCTTCGGCGCCGCGAAAGCCGGGGCGCCAGTCACATTGCTGGATCAGGGAGACATCGCCAATCGGGCTTCGCGCGGCAACTTTGGGCTGGTATGGGCGCAGAGCAAAGGCGATGGGTTTCCTCGCTATGCCCGCTGGTCCAGGGAAGCCATCGATTACTGGCAGCCACTCGCCAGCGAACTGCTGGAACTGACCGGGGTTGACGTCGATCTGCAGCAGTCTGGCGGCTTCTGGATCGGCTTCAGCGACAAGGAAATGCGGGCTCGCCAGACGATGCTGGAGGGCCTCAGGAACACTGGTCCAGGCGTGCCTTACCAGATGATGGACCATGCCGAGCTGAAGCGCCATCTTCCGGCGCTCGGTCCGAAAGTCGCCGGGGGCAGTTGGTGTCCGCTGGACGGCCACGTCAACCCGCTGAAGCTGCTGCACGCGCTGCACGCAGGTCTGAAGGCGGTGGGCGCACAGGTGTTTTCCAGCGTGGACGTGACCGCCGTGCGTCATCGCCCAGGCGGCGGCTTTGTTGTCACAGCGGCGGACAAGCGCACCTGGAGCGGAGATCGGGTCGTTCTCGCGGCAGGGCTTGGCAATAAGCATCTCGCACCGCAGGTCGGGCTGCACGCGCCGGTCAAGCCTAACCGGGGTCAGGTGTTGATCACCGAAAGGCTCAGGCCGTTCCTGCCCTATCCGACCAACAAGGCGCGACAGACGTCCGAAGGAACGGTGCAGCTTGGCTACTCGGTCGAAGATGTCGGCTTCGATGATGGGACGACCGTGTCCGCCATCGAATGGATTGCACGGCGTGCCGTGGAGACGTTCCCCATCCTTGCCAACGTGCGCCTGGTCCGTGCCTGGGGCGCGCTGCGCGTGATGACGCCCGACGGAAGCCCGATCTATCAGGAATCCACGTCATGCCCGGGAGCCTTCGTTGCAACCAGTCACAGCGGCGTGACGCTCGCCGGCACGCACACATACGTGGTCGGTCCGTGGGTTGCGGGCTTCGGACCTGCGCCAGACGACATCGATGCATTTGCCGGGGACCGTTACCTTGATCCGACCAGGAGTTTTAATAATGCCCACTGATCACAAGCTCGCCACGGCGCCCCTGTTTGCGCCGGCAGAGGCGGATCGCTGTTGCAGCGTCACGCTGACGTACGAAGACCAGACACTGACAGCGCCGGCGGGCACGACCGTCGCCGCAGCGTTGCTGCTGAGTGGCGTAGCTCCGTTTCGCACCACGCCAGTGACTTCGGCGCCGCGGGCGCCGTACTGCATGATGGGCGTTTGCTTCGAATGCCTGGTGGAGGTGGACGGAAAGCCCAGCCGCCAGGCTTGCCTGGCCATGGTGCGCGAGGGCATGGTCGTCAAGCGCCAGCAAGGCGCCTCGGCACTTGCCATACAGGAAGAAGGTGAAGTCGAATGAACGCTGACATGCACGATGTCATTGTCGTGGGGGCTGGCCCTGCCGGACTGTCTGCCGCGATCGAAGCGCGGCAGTGGGGACTGAGTGTTGCCGTACTGGATGAACAGCCGGCGACGGGTGGGCAGATCTATCGGAATGTCGACGGGGCAAGCCCGAAGCTGCGTGCGCTGCTCGGCGAGGACTATGCGGCTGGCGCGGCGCTGACACAGGCCTTTGCCGCCAGTGGCGCCCAGCATATCGCTGGCGCGTCCGTATGGAACGTCGGCCGGGACCGGAAGATCAATTATCTGAAGGACGGTGTCAGCCACGCCGTAGAGGCGAGGTCCATCGTGCTTGCCAGCGGCGCCATGGAGCGTCCGTTCCCGGTGCCTGGCTGGACGCTGCCCGGGGTGATGGGCGCTGGCGCGGCGCAGATCCTGATCAAGAGCGCGGGTGCGTTGCCGCGAGAGCCCGCCGTCCTCGCGGGTTGTGGCCCGCTGCTGTACCTGTTGGCGGTGCAGTACCTGCGAGCGGGGATCGAGCTCAAGGCCGTCGTGCACACCACGCAACGCGCCGACTATCTGCGAGCCATTCCTCATCTGGCGCAAGCCCTGCGGGGCTGGCGGGATCTCCGCAAGGGCATGGACATGCTCAGGCTATTGCGTCGCCATAAAGTTGCTGTGTATGCGGGGGCGCAGACCATCGCCATCCAGGGGGAGCAACGTGCCGAAGCGCTGCGCTTCACGCACAGGGGCGTAGAGCGCCGCATCGACACTTCCCTGGTATTGCTCCATCAGGGTGTCGTGCCCAATACTCAGATCAGTTGGGCACTGCGAGCCAGGCACAACTGGAGCGACGCCCAGCTTTGCTGGATTCCCGATACCGACGAGTACGGTGAAATCGAAGACACGCGAATCTATATCGCGGGCGACAGCAGGGGCATTGTGGGTGCCAAGGCTTCGGCGGCACAAGGCAGGTTGGCCGCCATCTCGATTGCCTCCAGGTTCCAGCGACCTGGCATGGCCGACCGGCGGCTGAAAGAGCAGCAGGTGCGTGCCGAGTTGCAGAAGCATCTGCACATCCGGCCATTCCTGGACGCGTTGTATCGCCCCAAGGACGCGCATCGCATACCCCCGGATGACTCGGTCATTGTCTGTCGCTGTGAGGAGGTGTCGGCGGGGCGGATCAGGAAGTATATCGAAGTTGGCTGCCAGGGCCCGAATCAGACGAAAGCGTTTGGGCGCTGTGGCATGGGGCCATGTCAGGGCCGCCTGTGCGGGTTGACTGTGACCGAAATGATCGCGCAGGGGCGTGGCGTGCCGCCGCAAGAGGTAGGCTATTACCGGATCCGTCCGCCGATCAAGCCCGTCAGCTTGGGAGAGCTGGCGGGATAGTTTTAACCTGGCCGCAGCCAATTGGCCGAGGCCAACAAGTGCAATGTTTCTGTATGACGATCAACAGCCCTGAATCAGGAGTTCCTATGAGTGAAATCCGGCGAATTGCCACGGACAAAAGACGTAGCCGCGCGGTCGTGTACAACGGCATGGTGTTTGTCGGCGGGCAGACCGCTGACGACCGCAGCCAGGACATTCGCGGCCAGACCAGACAAGCCTTGGCCAAGATCGAGAAATTCCTGGCGGAAGCTGGCACTGACAAGCATCGATTGCTCACAGCCCAGATCTGGCTGAAGAACCTTGATCGGGACTTCGAAGGCATGAATGAAATCTGGGACGCGTGGACTGCTCCGAACGCCGCGTCCACGCGGGCGACCGCGCAATGCCAACTGGGTCATCCGGACATTCTGGTGGAAATCATCGTCTCAGCCGCAACGGCTGGGGTGTCAGTATCACTTCAACGATAACAACCTCGAACAACTAGTCAAACGCGCCGGAGAGCAGGGCCCCGAACCCGGTGAGCCTGTCTTGCAGCCCGAGCGTGCGCAAGCAGTGCCACAGCAACGCCTGGTTGCTGGTAATAACCGGTTTGCCACAGCGCTCTATCTCTTCAATGACAGCGCTCACCTGAATGCCAGCGCAACTTACCAGTACTGCATCGGCATCGCGGACGTCGAGTGTCTGCGCCAGTTTGGCCCAGTGCGAGGCGCGAATGGAGCCTTGTTCAATAGGGGTGGAACAGGGCGTCGCAACGTCACTGCCGACGTCGATGCCGTGCCTGGCTAGAAAGGCGATCTCCATCTCCACGACTTCGCGCGGATAGGGGGTCATTAACGCGACACGGCGTGCGCCGACCGCGCCCAAGGCTGCGAGTATGGCGTCGGTGGTGGTGACCGAGCGGATGCCCGTGGCATCGAAGATGCGCTGGTTGATTATCTGTGCCCCGACTGCCATGCTCGCCGCGGTGCAATTCATGGCGATCAGACTGACCCCGGCGGTCGCCAGCAATGCGGCGTGGGATTCGACATCGGCAACCACCGCTTTGTCGCTCTCCAACGAGGTTCGCGCGAACGGCATGCGGGTGGTGACGAACTGCACGCCGGCGGGTGCCATCAGTTGAACTTCAAAGTCGCATAGGCCGCCGGACGGGTAAAGGTGTCCGATGCGCGCTAGATATCCAAAACCAAGGCTCATGCTGATTCCTGTCAAATTCGAGGCCGGTACCGGTATCGCCCCGGCGCCGGCAAATTTATGCGAATTACTTCCTGCCCTGTGCTTGTCCGACGTGCTCTGGCGTCGGCGTGACGTACACCGCCAACGCAGCCAGTACGGCAGCAGTTGAGAACAGCACGAAGTTCCACACCGGGCTGGCGTGCAGGCCGGCGATATAGCCACCAAGTACTGGTCCTGCCATCGCGCCCAAGCGGCCGACACCGACCGCCCAGCCAGTTGCGGAAGCGCGGGCATGCGGCGCATAGTAGCTAGCGACGTAGCCGAGCAGTACCAGGGCCGTGGCGATACTGCCAAAGCCAGCCAGAGCCACAAGGACATAGTTGACCAGCAGACCGTTCTTCTGGGAAAGCGCGAGAATCGAGACCGCGCCTACCAGGAAACTGACGGCGATGGTTCTGCGCGGCCCGAAGTAATCGGCTATCCGACCGATCATTACGCCGCCGATGGCTGCGGCAAGGTTGAAGACCGCGAAGAAAGACAAGCTCGAGCCAAGGTCATAGCCGCTCTTGCGCATAATCTGCGGAAGCCACGTTCCCAGCCCGTAGACCATAGTGATCGCCATGAACTGTGCGATCCACAGACAGATCGTCCCCACAGCGTTCTTGCGCGAGAAGACCTCGGCAAAGACGTCCTTCAGCGACTTGGGCGGCGTCTCATCGAGGGCTAGCGCAGCAGGCGTCTCGACGCCGAGGCGCTCGGCTAGTGCCTGTGCGTCCCGATGCCGGCCCTTGCTGACGAGGAAGTCCAGCGATTCCGGAAGCCACAGCATCAGGGCCGGAATGAACACCAGCGGGAGGGCGCCAATGGCCACGACTGCGCGCCATCCGAATTGCTCCATATACGCCATACCGGCTAGCGCCGAGACCACAGCACCGATTGGGTAACCCGAGTACATCAACGCGAAGTTCAGATTGCGGCGCCCGGGCGGCGAGTATTCCACCGTGAGGGCGGCAGCTACTGAGATGACGCCGCCCAGACCGAGCCCTCCAATGCCGCGCACCAAGGCAAAGATAGCGGGCGACGGGGCCCAGACTGCGGCCAGCATGGACAGCGAAAACAATGCTACGCAGGCGATCAGAAGCTTTTTCCGACCGGCCAAGTCACTTAGCGGGCTGATGAAGTAGGCGCCGAATAAGGTACCAACCAGTGCCGCGCTGCTCATCTGGCCGAGTTCGAGGGGTGTCAGCTTCCACTGCGGATCCTGGATCAGCGCGGGAACGATGGTGCCCATCACGCCGATGTCGTACCCCTCGGCAAGAATGGCGATCCAGCAAAGGAACAGGACAAGATAGGTGGTCCGTTGGGGCACGGACCGGGCGGCTTCGGATGTACCAGCAACATGCATGGCGAAGACTCCAAGGGGGCGGCTTTTAATGGGGGCGTTGGCTGCCGGCGACCTACGCTGAGACCGCGTAGGCAGCAGCTAAATAAATAGTAGTATTCGTTAATACATGCGAGGCATCGGTACATACCCTAGTCACGTACTCAAGAAAAATGCCACCGGATGGGGCGAGGCCCCTCAGAGTGCAGCTTGAGCGGTTCTGGTTGAAGCGTGAAAGAGCATTCGGGGGCATACCCCCCAGCGCGTTTGCGATAGAAATATAGGCGCTTCAAGGTAACTGCACGTGGGCCGTTCAAGGATGGCCGGATTCCCCGGAGGCAGGGTGGGTGGGCTGGCAGGATTCAGGTTGCCGGACGGCAATGCGGAGGGAGCGCCCCGGTGGATGAGGCGCCGGCAAATAAGTGGTATTTGCTATTCAGGCGGGCGAGGGGCGGGCCGTTTTAGCCTTCGAAAGGCTCAAGACGCCGTGTTCGTGTTCGCTTCTTTGCGCGAGCGCACCGTACGGCCCTTGCCGCGAGGGGCGGGGTCCATGGCGACCTCCGGCCCCAGGATCATATCCGTCATCAACGCGGCGATCGCCTCTAGGTCACGCGTATCCCCAATGCGGCTGTTGATGGCAAAGCCGTCGAAGGCCATCCACAGGATATGCGACAGCAGGCGGTTCGACGCCAGGTGGGCGCGCGCCGGCGGCAGGCAATCAAGGATGAGGTCCGTGATGGCGACCTCGCATTGTTCGAGCAGGTTGTTCGGCTTCGGGGTGTCCATCGGGGCACTGGCGAGTGCCTCGATCATCGCGTTGGCAAACGAATGGTCCGCCGCGGGAATGTCACCCCACAGGCCAACGATGATGCGCCGCAGCCGTGTGCGAGGAGTCGGAAATTTCTGCACCGACTCGCGCAGGGTGTCCACCCGGGCGAGCAACCAGGGCGTATAGATCTCGTAAAAGATCAGCAGCTTGGAATCGAAGTACACGTACAGATTGGCTACGGTCATGCCGGCCGCGCGCGCGATCTCCGACATGGTGGTTGCCGTGTAGCCCTTGCGGCAAAACAGATCGAATGCTGCCGCAAGGATCGCCTCGCGCATCCCGGCCTTCTTGACTTGTGGCATTGCCCTTTCCTTCCAGCCCGCCCCCGGGCTGTCTTCTTGTCCGCCTTGTCGCTGGTGCAAAGATGCCCCAACGTGGTTCGGTATTTTACCAACATGGGGCAGGGGTGATGCCGAAAGAGCCTCTCGGCAAGTCATCTAAATTCGAACTTGACTTTTTTTCCGTTGAAAATAAAATGCCATTCATTATTCGACGGCGACCCCTCGCCGATGTCCCCATCCAGTAGGAGATGCGCAATGACATTGCAGCAAACGTTCTTCACCGACCGGTACCCGGAGCTTGGCAAAGGTCCAATACCGGTCGAGCCCTACATCTCGCCCGAGTACTACGAGCGCGAGAAAGCCGAGATCTTCAAGAGGACCTGGCTGCAGGTTGGCCGCGTGGAAGAGATCCCGAACCCGGGCGACTACTTTGTCAAGGAACTGGCGGTCTGCGATACCGAGATCATCGTCGTGCGCAACAAGCAGGGCGAGATCCGTGCCATGCACAACGTTTGCGCGCACCGGCTGAACCAGCTGGTCTATGAAAAGTGCGGCAACGCGCGAAAGTTCTTTTGCAAGTTTCACGGTTGGGCCTATGACCTCGATGGCCGCCTGACGGGTGTCCCGGAAGAAGGCTGCTTCTTCGATTTGCAGCGTGAAGACTATGGCCTGTCGCAAGTGTCATGCGACGTGTGGCAGGGATTCATCTTCGTCAATATGCAAGCCCAGCCGGCACAGACGCTGGCCGAGTTCATGAAGCCGGTCTATGGCGATATTGAGGGATACCCGTTTGACAAGCTGACGTGCGCCTTCCAGTGGACCAGCGTCGTCAACTGCAATTGGAAGCTGGCACTGGACGCCTTTCAGGAGGCCTATCACGTTGCCTATATCCATGGCAATTCTATTGCGGACGCGATCGACAAGACCGATGGCGGCATCATGCGCCCTCTTGACGTGGTCTGCGGAGACGTGCACAGGCGCCTCTCGCTCGCGGGCAATCAGAAGTCGGTTTACGGCAACCCGAAAGCGGTGACAAGCGGCGGCGCCGCAGCCACCGAGGCGCTCGCAGAATCGGCGGGATCTCGACCCATCGCCGCCGCTGCACTGCGGGCCGGCATGGGCAGCGCGAAGCACGAGTTTCCCCTCGAGGCCCTGCCCAAAGGCGTCAACTGGACGCAGAGCAAGAACTGGCTGTTCGACCTCAACGTCATCTTCCCCGACTTCTACGTCTCGCTGCGGCCCAACTATTACCAGGCTTACACGTTCCGTCCCATCGCGCACAACAAGATCCTGTTCGAGGGCCGGGTGTACTACCCCGAGATGACCACGGCCGGCGGCCGCTTTTTCCTCGAATACATGAAGGTCGCATTACGCGACGTGCTGCTGGAGGACATGAGCACGCTGGAACGCACGCAGGCCGCGGCGGAAACCGGCGCAAAGACGCACATGATCCTCCAGGACAGCGAAATCCTGGTGCGCCATGGCGCGCACGTGGTCGATCGTCTGATCGGCGCAGCGCAATAAGACACCGCGGAGCGAAATCATGGAAGAAAAGATCATCAACATCGGCGGTCTGCAAACGCAACGCACGCCAGCCTTGCCCGAGCGCTTTGCGCACCTGAACACGATCGCGCACTGGAGCCTGACGACTGAAACCGCGCGCAATATCCAGCGCCATCGCGCCTCGATGGACGAAATCCGCGTGTTCGCCGACACCATGCTCGGGGAGATCGATGCGATTACCGCATACCTGAACACCTTTGAACTTGGCGCCATGCCCGCCGAAGCCCAGGCACTCATGAACCTGCTGCTGTCGCTTGCGGAGGTTGCGCCGGCCATTGAGTTCTATCGCCAGCAAGCGGTGATCGATGGCTACGATCCGCGTCGTTTCATCGCCGACGAGGCATTCAAGTTGTCGCCGGGACTTTGATCGCCCCGTTCGCAGAGGAGTCCATCATGCCCAAATGCCGCGTGTTTGCCATCGACGACAACCTGAAAGAAGTCGTCGCCGATGGCCTGTACATGAAACACATGTTTGGCGAAACGGTCAGCGTTGCCGTCGTCAAGTTCGTTGAATCCGCCGGCCGGGATCTGCCGGCGAAATCCCACCAGCATGGCGAGGAGGCCTCGCTGCAGTTCTCGGGCGCCTGCTCCGTCTTCGAAGGGCTGGGTGAAGCCGGCGATCACGAGACCGTAATGGAGCAGGGCGATGCCCTGCTGATCCCGGCCGGCCTGATGCACTACGGCAGCAATCGCTTTGCGCCCGCTGGCGTCAGCATGCGGCTGAATGTGGTGACACCCGCCCGCAAGGAATACGGCGCCGAAGATACGGTGCCTTATTACCCGCTGGCCGACCGGGGAGAACGGGCATGAGCGAGACAGAATTTGCGGGCGTTCACACCCGCGCCGGCGAGGCACTTTGCCGCCGCGTAACGGTCGGTGAATCGATTTCGACTGCGCCCGCGTGCCACGCCACCAGTGGCGACGCCTTCGACATCGCTATCCACGTGCTGCGCCGGGGCGAATCGCTGGGGGCCGCGGCAGGCGAAGCGGGCGAGGAAGTGGCTGCAGTGCTGGCGGGCACGTTCACGGTTCACGCCGCCGGAGAGACCTACCACCTCTCGGAAGGTGAAGGGATCATTATTCCCAGTGCGGAGCCTCGGCAGTGGACATGCGACGCCGAGGGCGGCCGCCTGTATCGCGTCATCAACCGATCCTCGCTGGCGACCCAAGCTGGAGCAGCGACATGAGCACGCCCCGACATATCGTCATCGTGGGCGCGGGCCATGCGGGTGGTCGTGTCGCCCAGCACTTGCGCGCGCTGGGCTATGACCAACAGCTGACGCTCGTCGGCGAGGAGGCACACGCTCCCTATGAGCGGCCGGCACTGTCGAAGGAACTGCTCAAAGGCGAACGCACTGCGGCAGAGCTTGTGCTCGGCCCTGCCGCCTTCTGGACGGACGGCAGCGCAGTCGAGCATGTGCGCGCACGGGCTCGCGCCCTGGACGCCGAGGCGCGACTATTGACCCTCGACGACGACAGCCAGATTCACTTTGACCAACTGGTCGTTGCGACCGGCGGCCGCGCGCGTACGCTCAATATTCCCGGTGCTGACCTGCCGGGCGTCGTGACCCTGCGCACCCTCGACGATAGTCTTGCGTTGCGCGAGACGCTTGGTCCGGGGCGGCGCGTGGTGATCGTCGGGGCCGGCGTGATCGGCATGGAGGTCGCTGCCAGCGCAAGGGCACTTGGGGCAGACGTGACCGTGCTCGAGGTGGGCAGCCGCATCCTCGCCCGCTGCTTGCCTGCAGCGGCTTCGGAATGGCTGCATGGCCTGCATACGGCAAATGGCGCCCGCATTGAGACCGGCATCGAGATCCGTCGTATCGAGCGCCACGGCACGGCCATGCGGGTGGAGGTGGCGCGTGATGGCCAAGCCTGGTCCGTGGCCGCGGACGTCGTGCTGGCGGCGGTGGGCATCGATGGCAGCGTGAGCTTCCTCGAGGGGACAGGAATTGCCAGTGAGCATGGCATTCCGGTCGGCGCCGATTGCCGCAGTCCGGTTGTGCCGTGGTGTTTTGCGGCGGGAGACGTGGCGCTCACCTACAGCCCCATTTACCAGCGCGCCGTGCGGCAGGAAACCTGGCGCAACGCCGAGAACCAGGCGCAAGCGGTCGCCGGATTTCTGCTCGGGCGCACCGAGCCATACGTCGAAATCCCGTGGATGTGGACCGATCAGCTCGGGCACAACATCCAGGTCGTCGGGCAACCCGGCGACGCCGACGAGATCGTCGTCCGCCACGGCGCATCCGGCGATCCCGCAGCCATGTTGCTGGTGCGCGGCGAGCAAGTCGTGGGGGGGGTCCTGATTGACAACGGACGCGAGCGCAAGCACCTGGAAGCCCTGGTGCGCAGCGGCACACCGGTCGAGCGCAGCCGTCTCGCCGACAGTGCGATTGCGCTCAAGGTGCTGGCGTCATGAGCGCGCATACCACCGAACAGCGGTTGGCGCGGCTCGAAGCCGCGGAGGCAATCCGTGCCCTGAAAGCGCGCTATGCCGCGCTGGCCGACGCCAAGTACCGGCCTGACTACTCACGGCTGGACGACGACGGCATGCGCCGGGTGGCGTGGGAGCAAGCACTGTGTTTCACCGAGGACGCGATCTGGGAAGGCGGACAGGGATTCGGCGATTCGCTGGTGGGGCGCGCGCAGCTGCACGACTGGTTTCAGCGCTCGCCCTGGTGCTTCGCCGCGCATTACTACGGCAGCCCACGGTTCGAGATCGACGGCGATGGCGCTCAGGGCATCTGGCGCCTGTGGCAGCTGGCGCTGCGTGAAGACAACCGCGATGCCGTCCTGCTGGCCGCCACCACGCACGAAGACTATCGACGTGAAGTTGATGGCGAATGGCGGTGCTGCCGCATGCGCTTCGCCGAAATCCATATGACATCGCTGGGCCAGGGCGCGATGCCGCTGGCGGCGACCCTGGCGGCACTGGACGCCAGGGTAGCGAGCCAGCCTGGGCACCCTGAGTTGCGTGCCTGAATTCGTGAGAAAGGAAACACCATGATTACCGAGCAAGCAGATCTGGTCCGGGAACCGGCGGCGCGCGAGACCGTCATCCGCTGGTATCAAGCTGGCGAAGTAGGCGCCTTGTTCGCCAACGGCGATTGTCACGGTCTCGACGTCCATGGCCATCGCATCGGACTGTTCAAGGTCGACGGCGACATCTATGCGCTGGACGACATCTGCACGCACGGCAATGCGCTGCTGTCGGATGGGGAAATGGACGGGCACGGGATCGAGTGTCCGTTGCACGCCGGCTTGTTTGACGTGCGCGACGGCCGCGCGATGTGTGCGCCGCTGACCCGCGATGCCCGCTGCCATGCCGTAAAGGTGGAAGCCGGCATGGTCTACGTTGCCGCACCGGAGGCAAAATGAGCGCCATGACCTCCACAGAGGCCAACGCCTCGCGCGACAGCGCGCGGCCACGCATTGCCGTGATCGGCACCGGCGGGACGTTCGCAATGCACGCAAGGCATCGCTTTGACTGGGTCGAGTACAGCGAGAGCGGCGTGGTCCATCCGATTGCAAAGCTGCTTGATGACCTGGGCGAGCTCGGCGAGGTGGCCGAGGCGGTCGAACTGGTGCCCGTGCCGTTCCGGGCGCTGGGCAGCACCGGCATCACCCCGGCGGACTGGCTCGCGCTGGCCCGGCTGATCGGGGAAGCCGCGCGGCGCGATCCTGGCCTGGCCGGCTTCGTGGTCACACACGGCACGGCCACGTTGGAAGAGACTGCCTGGTTTCTCGACCTGGCGCTCGTACTGGACCAGCCGGTGGTCATTACAGGAGCGCAGCGCCCTGCGAACACGGCGGGCAGCGATGTGCCGGCCAACCTGCGGGCGGCGCTCGCAGTGGCGCAGTCCGATGCAGCGCGCGGCGCCGGCGTCCTGGTCGTGATGGACGGCCATATCTTCGCCGCAAGGGACGTTACCAAGGCGGCCAGCTTCGATCTGAACGCATTCGAGGCGCCGCCGTTCGGGCCGCTGGGCCGCGTCGAGCCCAGCGGAGCGGTAACCATGCGGCGGCTGCCGGTACGACGCAGGGTCCTTCCGATGCTTGACCTGGCAAGCTTTGACGCGATGCCGCGCGTGGACATCGTCATGTCGTATGCCGGGGCCGATCGCACGGCGATCGATGCATTGGTGGCGGCCGGCTGCGCCGGCATTGTCAGCGCAGGACTGCCGCCTGGCAGGCCCGCGAGCGCAGAGATGCAAGGCCTGGCCGACGCCGTTGGGACTGGTACCACGGTGGTGCAGTCCACCCGCGCGCCGCGTGGCATGGTGCCGCCGCAGGCATTCCTGCGCGCCGCCGGCGTGCTGGCGGGCGGCGATCTGGCGCCGCAAAAGCTGCGCATCTTCCTGATGCTGGCCCTGACACAGACCCGAGATCCCGTGCTGCTGCAGCAATGGCTGTTGGAGAGCTGATCCCGGTGGCCGGCAATGCATCGGTCCCCGTGAACCTACCGTTCGAGAAACCAAGAAATTGAGGAGGAAAATGAAGTCGATGTCCAAAGCCGGCATGGCAGCGTTAGGCGCATGCGCGGCATTCTCGCAGTCTCCCGGCGCCTACGCCCAGAACTCGGTCACCCTGTACGGGGTGTTGTCCACCGGTGTTGCCTATGTCAGTAATGAAGGCGGCCATGGGGCAGTCAAGATGGTGCCGGGCACCATGCAGAACAACCGTTGGGGCTTGCGCGGCACTGAGGATCTCGGCGGCGGCATGCGCGGCGTCTTCGTGCTCGAGAATGGATTTGCCCTCGACGACGGCAAGTTTCAGCAGGGGGGACGCATGTTCGGGCGCCAGGCCTATGTTGGCCTGGGCAGCGATCCGCTGGGCACGCTGACGCTCGGCCGCCAGTACGACGCCATTTATGACACGCTGGACATCATGTCTGCACCCGTGGCGGCGAATGGGATGGCGGCCCACATCGGCGACAACGACAATGCCTTCGGCAGCTTCCGGCACAACAATGCGCTCAAGTACGTTAGCCCCAGCTGGGGCGGGCTGCGTGCAGAGGCCTCATATGCGTTGTCGGATAGCGCCACCAGCATGAACAATCGCTCCTTCAGCCTCGGCGCCACTTACGACCGCGGGGCGCTGCGCCTGGCGGCTGCATTCATGCAACTGGACCGCCCCGGTCTGGCCGCCAGTAGCAATCCCAACGGGGCGGTGACCGACGACTATGCCGGTGCCCCCTTCGTGCTGTTCCATACCAGCCCGATTAATCCGTCGGCGGGGGTCGCACGCCAGCGTGTGGGCGGCTTCGCCGCGGGATATGGCAACGACAGATGGCGTGCCAACGCCATGGTCACGCAATCGCGATACGAATACCAGGACGGCATTGGCCTGCGCCTGACCAATTATGACATCAACGCCACCTACAACCTCACGCCGGCGCTCGTACTCGGCGCGGCCTATGTATTCACGGATGGCAGTTACAGCGGTATCGACCGCAGTCCCAAATGGCACATGGGACAGCTGAGCCTGGATTACTTCCTGTCCAAGCGAACCGACGTCTACATCTACGGCGTCTATCAGAAAGCGTCATCGTCCCAGGCTGACATCTACCTGTTCGCACCATCCTCCAACGACAAGCAAACCGTACTGGTTGCCGGCATCCGGCACAAGTTCTGAGCGCGTGGCCGGCTGCCGGCCACTGTATTTCCCCATTACACCGACAAGGAGACAACCATGTCCGAACTTGATATCCCCCAATTGCTCGATCTGGTGAATACCCGCAAGGTGGCACCCGGCGACGAGCGCGTGCGCGCCATCACCGCACGCATTGTCGGCGATCTCTTCCAGACCATCGAGGAATTCGACGTGAAGCCCGACGAATTCTGGGCTGCAACCAAGTGGCTGACCCGGCTCGGGCAGGCCGACATGATCGGACTCATCACCGCCGGGCTGGGCTTTGATCGGCTGCTCGATATCCGAGAGGACGAGGCCGACCGTGCAGCGGATCGCGCGCTAGGCACGCCCCGCGCGATCGAAGGGCCGCTCTATATTGCTGGCGCGCCCCTTCATCAGCGCGAGGGGAGGCTCGATGAAGGCAACGAAGGCAAGGGCCAGCCGCTGGTGATGGAGGGCCGCGTGCTGGACGTGGCGGGCAATCCTGTCGCGAATGCACTGGTGGATGTCTGGCATTGCAATGAACTTGGCCGATACTCCCATTTCGACCCGGACCAACCGGACTACAACCTGCGCCGGCGCATCCAGACCGACGCCGATGGCGCCTACCGCTTCCGCAGCTTCCTGCCGCCGGGCTACGCCATTCCACCCCACAGCCCGGTCTCGGAACTGTTTGACTTGCTTGGTCGCCATGGCAATCGCCCGGCGCACATCCATTTCCTGGTCTCCGGGGCAGACAAGCGTGCCCTGACCACACAGATAAATATTCCGGGCGACACGTTCCTGGACGACGACTTTGCGTTTGCTACCCGAGATGGCCTGGTGGTCGAACTCGAACCGGTGGAAAGTGTGGCGGGATATGAGTCGCTCGGCTTGGATGGTCCCTTTATCCGCGTTCGCTTTGATTTCCGCCTGCAGGACGCGCTCAATGAGGACGAAGTCATGCCCGCCAGCCGCTACGAGAACGCCTCGTGACCTGCGCTTGCTAAATAGCAGCGAGCCCGAGACCCGCACAAACGCTGTCATCCACTAAACGCGCGACGGCGCTGTCACTGCCGTGCTGAGCGTCAGATCCCAGGAACCGGTCATGTCGGCGGATTACCTCAGAGAGGTCGGCGCAAACGTGCCGATCGTCACCCACGAGGACAGCACCAGCCAGGTCGGGCAAGTCGAGGCGCTGATCAGCAGCATGCACGCCGAGCGCAGGCTGGACTACGTCGCCACTTGTGGATCGAACCGCCTGCTGCAGTTGCTGCAGCGGGTTGCCGCCGACCTCGGCATCCCGGGGGAGATCGCTCTCGAGCAGCAGATGGGCTGCGCCCTGGGTGCCTGGTTCGCCTGCGTTCGGCAGTTTCGCAAGGAGGCCGGCACGCAGGATCTCACTTATCGAAGGGGCTGCTGGGAAGGACCTGTATTCAATCTCCAGGAGACCGTATCGTGGTAGATCCTGGCGTGGAAATCGGCGCCTTAAGGCTAGAGAATCCCGTCATGCCGGCCTCCGGCACCCTTGCCGAAGGTCTGGCCGATGAGTTCGACCTGAACCGGCTTGGCGCGATAGTGACCAGGACGATCACTGACGACCTTCGGGAAGGCAATCCGCCGCCGCACGTTGGCGGAATTCAGCGACGCGACGTTGTTCTCCATCGGCATTCCCAGCAAGGGCGGGGACTATTACCTGAAGCACACGGTGCCATTCTACAGACCCTACCGACCGGCACTGGTCGCCAGTATCTCGGCGAACACGGTGGACGAATTCGGCAAGCTCGCGCGCAAGTTGTCCGTACCGGGCGTGGCGGCTGACTGGCGCGTGATCGGCAGTTCGGTCATGGAGAGTCCCGGCCAGTTGATTCAAACTGACCAGCGGGCGAACGTTCGCCGGCCCGGACCTTCTCACGTCGCCTCGAACGTCGCGCGCAGCAGCGCCCCGATCTCGTGCCGGCGCGACACAGGCATCCGCGAGGCGGTGGACACCACGCTGACTGCTGCATCCCCCGCCAACGCCAGCGGCAGCACATACCCCACGCCCGCCACGCCGGCGGCGCCAGCCAGCGCGTAGCCGAGACGGCGGCTGCGCTCAACGCCGCGCAGCAGCGTCAGCAGGCTTAGGCCGCTAGTTTCATATTCCCTCCGGTGGCGGTCGTAATGCGCACGGATGCTGTCGTTGTCCAGCCGTGCCAGCAGTGCCATGCTGGCGGTACCTTGGCCGAGAAGGCGCGAGGTGCCCGTGAGCAAATGGAAGGTCTTGGCGCGATTGGCGTCCTCCTCCATGTGCAGGCAGTAGCCGTGGTCGCCCAAGCGCGCGATCAGGAAGACGGCGTCCCCGGTCAGGCGGGCCACGGCCTTCATGCGAGTGACAAGTTGGCTGCTGGGCGGCGGCCGGTTCATGGCGCGCACGCCGAGGGCCATAGCCGCCGTGCCGAGGTGGTAGCGTTTTCCGGCTGGTTCGCGCTCAGCGTAGCCGGCGGACTCCAGGAACCGAACCATCCGGTGCGCTGTGGTGCGGTCGATGCCCGCCAGCATGGCCAGTTCGGGCAGGGTCAGGCCGGGTTCATGGTGCTCTCCCAGCAGGTGAAGCAGTGCGAAGGCACGTGACAGACTCTGCACGCCAGACTGCACCGCGCGTGCGTCGGTCGAGGTGGTGGACATGGGGGGAGGGCAGGGGAAACACCAAGACTGTGCATATTATGCACGATCTGCGTAGTTGCGGTTGTCGGGAGCGGTGCGCTGATATGCAATGCCTTCACCAAACCATACAAGCCAATGAGCGCAGAAGGCACCGCCATGATTCCCTTCGATACCCGGATTGATCCCTCCTCGGAAGCCTTCGCCGCGCAGCGCAGCGGAATGCAGGCGTTGATCGACCGCCTGCGCGCACTGGAGCAGCGTGCCGTCGACGCCTCCGCCCGAGCCCGCGTCAGCTTCGACAAGCGCGGCGCGCTGCTGCCGCGTGAGCGTGTCGCCCGCCTGCTCGATCCCGGCGCGCCTTTCCTGCCGCTCGCCACGCTGGCGGGCTACGGCATGGACGACCCCGACCCAGACACGTCGATCCCTGGCGGCTCGCTAGTGGCCGGCATCGGGTTCGTCTGCGGCGTGCGCTGCATGGTGCTCGCCACGGACTCTGGCATTGACGCTGGCGCTATGACCGAGGCCGGTAACATGAAGATGATGCGCTGCCAGGAGATCGCGCTGGAAAACCGGCTGCCGTTCATCCACCTCGTGGAGTCGGCCGGTGCCAATCTGCGCAAGTACCGCGTCGACAAGTTCGTGCGCGGCGGCACCATCTTCTACAACCTTGCCCGCCTGTCGGCCGCCGGGCTGCCGATCATCACCGTGGTCCACGGCTCTTCCACGGCGGGCGGTGCCTACATGCCAGGCCTGTCCGACTACGTGGTGATGGTCCGCAAGCGCGCCCGCGCGTTCCTCGCCGGCCCGCCCCTGCTGAAAGCGGCTACCGGCGAAATCGCCACCGATGAGGAGCTGGGCGGCGCCGACCTGCACGCCACGGTCAGCGGCCTGGCCGAATATGTGGCCGAGGACGACGAACACGGGATCGCGACCGCGCGCGACATTGTCGCCAGCCTCGACTGGCCGCGTGCCGAGGTGACGCCGCAGCAGCCGGCCCGCCAGCCGAAACTGAATACGGCAGAACTGGATGGCGTGATGACGCTCGACCACAAGCGCCCGGTGGACATGCGCGAAGTCATCTCCCGCCTTGCGGATGACTCCGCCTGGCTCCCCTTTAAGCCCGACTACGGCCCCGGTACCGTCTGCGGCCACGCCCGCATCGAGGGCCACGTGGTTGGCTTCATCACTAACAACGGCCCCATTGATCCAGCCGGCGCGACGAAGGCCGCCCAGTTCATCCAGGCCTGCAACCAGTCAGGCACGCCCATTGTGTTCATGCAGAACACCACCGGCTTCATTGTCGGAAAGGCGTCAGAAGAAGCCGGCATGATCAAGCACGGCTCGAAGATGATTCAGGCGCTGTCGAACTCCACCGTGCCGCAGATCACGCTGTACTGCGGCGCGAGCTTCGGCGCGGGAAACTTCGGCATGTGCGGACGCGGCTTCCGCCCACGCTTCTGCTTCTCGTGGCCCAATGCCCGCACGGCTGTGATGGGCGGCGAACAGGCTGCGATGACGCTGGAGATCGTGGCCCGCCAGCAGGCCGAGCGCAAAGGCGTGGCCGTCGACGAAGGTGCGCTCGCCGCGCAGACCGCCGAAATCGTCGCCAACTTCGACCGGCAGGGCAGCGCTTTCGTCACCAGCGGCTTGCTTCTGGACGACGGCGTGATCGACCCCCGCGACACCCGCGCCGTGCTCGCCTTCGTGCTGGCCACCGTCCGCGAAGCGGCCGCCCGGACACCTCGTGCCATGCAATTCGGCGTGGCCCGCTTCTAACAGGAAAGAACACCGGAGAGACCACATGCTCTACACCGAAGACCACCGCAACATCATGGACAGCATCCGCCGGTTTGTCTCGGCGGAGATCGATCCTCACGTCGACGAATGGGAAGCCGCCGAAGTTTTCCCCGCGCATGAACTGTTCAAGAAGATGGGAGACCTCGGCTTCCTCGGCATCACCAAGCCGGTGGAATACGGCGGCCTGGGCCTCGATTTCTCCTACGCCGTGGCGGCAGCCGAGGCGCTGGGCCATGCGCGGGCCCAGGGTGTCGGCATGGGCGTCGGCGTGCAGACCGATATGGCGACCCCTGCGCTGGCCACCTTCGGCTCCGATGCGTTGAAGCGCGAATTCCTTGCCCCCGCCATCGCGGGTGACGTAGTGGTGTCCATCGGCGTGTCCGAGGCCGGCGCCGGCTCCGACGTCGCTTCGCTCAAGACCCGCGCCCGCCGCGACGGCGACGACTACGTCATCAGCGGCTCCAAGATGTGGATTACCAACGGTACCCAGGCTGACTGGATCTGCCTCCTGTGCAACACGTCCGACGGGCCAGTCCACAAGAACAAGTCGCTGATCATCGTGCCTCTGAAGGAGAACGGCAAGCGCGCGCGCGGCGTGGAGACCCAAAAGATCCGCAAGATGGGCATGTGGTGCTCCGATACCGCCCAGATCTTCCTCGACGAGGTCCGCGTTCCGGTGCGCAATCGTATCGGGGAGGAGGGCATGGGCTTCATCTACCAGATGAAGCAGTTTCAGGAGGAGCGGCTGAATGGTGCCGCCCGCCGTCTGGCCTGTGACGCGCTGATCGAGAACACCGCAGACTACCTGCGTCAGCGTATCGCGTTCGGGAAGCCGCTGCTCGACAACCAGTACATCCAGTTCAAGTTGGCGGAGCTGAAGACTGAACTCGAATCGCTGCGCGCACTGGTTCATGTTGCCACGCAGGCGTATATCAAGGGCGAGGACGTCGTGGAGCGGGCGTCGATGGCCAAGCTGAAGGCCGGCCGCCTGTCGCGCGAGATTGCCGACTGGTGCATCCAGTTCCAGGGCGGCATGGGCTACACGTGGGATAACCACGCGAACCGCGCCTACCGAGACTTCCGCCTCGGCTCCATCGGCGGTGGGGCGGACGAGGTGATGCTGCAGGTCATCGCCAAGCAGATGGGGCTGATGTCCCGCAATGACCGCTGAGTCGCCAGGAGGAAAAGACCATGAGTGACCCGGTGATCGTGCGCCGCGTGGACGGCGTGCTGTTTGCCACACTGAACGTTCCGGCCACCCGCAACGCACTCGCCCCGGAAGTCGTCGCCGCCCTGGCCGACGCCGTGGCGCAGGCCGAGGCTGACAGCGGCGTCCGGGCCCTGGTGCTGCGCGGCTCTGGGGGAACCTTCAGCGCCGGCGGCAACGTCGGCAACTTCCAGGCGCGGCTCGACGCAGGTGGTGCCGATGACGAAGACCCCGTTTCCACGCGCAACCGCCAGTTCGGCTATTTCATGACGCGGCTGACCGCGCTGCCGGTGCCGGTGATTGCGGCGGTCGACGGTCCGGCCATGGGCGGTGGCATGGGCCTCGCCTGCGCGGCCGACATCGTCCTGGCCACCCGCGCCGCGCGCTTCGCTTTGTCCGAAACCACATTGGGAATCATCGCCGCGCAGATCTCGCCGTTCGTGGTCGGCCGGCTCGGCCCGACGCTGACGCGTCGCCTCGGGCTGACCGGGGAGAGGCTGGACGGGGCCGCGGCGCTTGCCATCGGTCTTGTCGACCAGTTGGCCGATGACAGTGCCGAACTCGACAGCCTCGTCGCCGAATGGCTGACGCGCATAGGCCGCTGCGGCCCGCACGCCAATCGCCGGTTCAAGGCGCTGGTGGCGCGGTGCGGCCAGGAGCCGGTAGACAGTCTGCTTGACGATGCCTCGCGCGAGTTCGCGGCCTGTATGCGCACCGAAGGTGCGGAAGGTATAGAGGCGTTCCGTGAGAGGCGGGAGGCAAGATGGACCGTGCGGTTCGACACAGAAACCGTCCGCGCGGCGCAATCAACCGGCGTCTGAGCGCAAAGACCATTTCCAGAGAACTTCCCATGTCAGCACCCAGTCGCTCCTTCCACACACTGCTCGTCGCCAACCGCGGTGAGATTGCCGTGCGCATCATGCGCTCCGCTCGCAAACTCGGCTTGGCCACCGTCGCCGTCTATTCCCAGGCGGACCGCCACAGTCCGCACGTGGCCTTCGCCGACCGCGCCGTCTGCATTGGCGCCGCCGCGCCGCGCGAGTCGTACCTGAACATCCCCGCCATCCTCGACGCTGCGAAGTCGGCTGGCGCCGACGCGATTCACCCCGGCTACGGCTTTCTCGCTGAAAACGCCGCGTTTGCCGAAGCCGTGACAGACGCCGGCCTTGTCTTCGTCGGTCCGCCCGCGAATGCCATTCGCGCCATGGGTAACAAGGCCGAGGCCAAGCGCCTGATGCTCGCTGCCGACATGCCTTGTGTGCCCGGCTACCAGGGCAGCGAGCAGGACGACGCCACGCTGCTCGCCCAAGCCGCGCGCATCGGCTTTCCGTTGATGGTCAAAGCGGCCGCCGGTGGCGGCGGCCGCGGCATGCGCCTCGTGCGCGACGCCGCCGCCTTGCCCGCCGCCCTTGCCAGCGCTCGTTCCGAGGCCGCTGCCGCTTTCGGCTCCGACGAACTGATTCTCGAACGCGCCGTCATTACTCCGCGCCACGTCGAGATCCAGGTCTTCGCCGACACGCGCGGCAACGTGATCCACCTCGGCGAGCGCGACTGCTCGGTGCAGCGCCGCCACCAGAAGGTGATCGAGGAAGCGCCGTCGCCGGCCGTGTCGCCGGCCCTGCGCGCCCGCATGGGCGACGCCGCCGTGCGCGCGGCTCGTGCGATCGGTTACGTCGGCGCCGGCACGATGGAGTTTCTGCTCGACGCCGAGGGCAACTTCTACTTCATGGAGATGAACACCCGGCTGCAGGTCGAGCACGCGGTGACCGAAGCCATCACCGGCTTCGACCTGGTGGACTGGCAACTGCGCGTCGCAGCCGGCGAGCCGCTGCCTGTCACGCAAGACGACGTGAAGCTTGCCGGCCACGCCATCGAAGTGAGGCTGACGGCAGAGGACGTCCCCGCGGGCTTCCTGCCGCAAGGCGGTTCGGTGCTGCGCTGGCGCGTGCCGCATGCCGGGCGGGATGTGCGTGTCGACCATGCGCTCGAAGCGGGCGGCGACATCCCCACGCACTACGATTCGATGATTGCCAAGCTGGTCGCCCACGGCCGCACGCGCGAGGAAGCGCGCCGCAAGCTTCAGCGTGCCGTGGAAGACTGCGTGCTGCTGGGTGTACCGACCAACCAGCCGTTCCTGGCGGCGTGTCTTGCCAGCGAAGCGTTTGCCGGCAACGATGTCCACACCGGCTTTGTCGACACCCACATGCAGGCCGCGCTGCAGCCGGCCGAGCCGCCGCGTCATGTGCTGACCGCGGCGGCGATGGTCGCGTCGGGGCTGCTAGCGCAATCTGAGCCTGCCGCACTGTCGCGCGCCGCATCGACCATCGTACTGCACGCCGACGGAAAGTCATGGGAGGCAAGCCTGCGTGCCTTGGAGCGCGGCTGGGACGTCATCGTCAACCCGCGCGGCGAGACCGGCGCGCCTGCCCAGCGCGTCCGCATCCTGCGCACCGATGCCGGCGAAGGCACAGCCCTCATCGAATGCGAGGGCGTCGCGTGGCCCCTTGTCCACGCGACGGACGAGCAGGCGCTGCACCTCTTCCAGGACGGCCGCGCGTGGCGCTTCGCCCGCCATGATCCGCGTCGCCGCGACATCGGCGGCGAGGCCAGCGGGGTGCTAACTGCACCGTTGACCGCGCGCATCGTCGCCGTAAACGTGGCCGAAGGCGACCGCGTCGAAGCCGGCCAGCCGCTGGTCATCCTCGAAGCCATGAAGATGGAACACACACTCGCCGCGCCATTCGCCGGCGTGGTGGCGGAACTGCCGGCGCGGGTCGGCGGACAGGCCAGCGCCGGAGCGGTGCTGGTGCGCGTGGAAGCCGAAGCGACAGGGGAGGGCGCGGCATGAGCACCACACTTCCCACCAGGACAGTCCGCATCGGCGGCGCCAGCGGCTTTTGGGGCGATTCGGCCGTCGCGACGCCCCAGTTGCTGACCGTGCCGGGTCTGCAATATCTCGTCTACGACTACCTCGCTGAAACCACGATGTCGCTTTTGGCGCGTGCCCGCGCCAAGGACTCGTCGCTGGGCTACGCAACCGACTTCGTCAACGTTGCGGTCGGCCCGCACCTGCCCGAGATCATGGAAAGGGGCATCCGTGTTATCGCCAATGCCGGTGGCCTGAACCCGCATGCCTGCCGTGATGCGTTGCTGAAGATCGCCGCGCAGCAAGGCCTTTCGCCGCGCATTGCTGTCGTCAGCGGTGACGACGTCGAGCACGACTTCGCCGGCTGGTGCGTGTCGGGACTGACGCAGATCGACGGCAATCCCGTGCCCACCACCGAGCCGTGGTCGGCCAACGTCTACACCGGAGCGCAGGGCATCGCGCGCGCACTCAACAGCGGGGCCGACATTGTCATCGCCGGCCGCTGCGTTGACAGCGCCGTGGTGGTCGGTGCGCTCGCGCACGAGTTTGGCTGGGGCTGGAACGACTGGGACCGCCTCGCCGCTGGCACGCTCGCCGGCCACGTGATCGAGTGCGGCGCGCAGGCGACGGGCGGGTTGTTCACCGATTGGCAGCGCGTGCCCGACTGGGACCGCATCGGCTACCCGGTGATCGACTGCGCCGACGACGGCAGCTTCGTCTTGTCGAAGCCCGATCACACCGGCGGCCTGATTGATCCCGCTGCCGTGGCCGAGCAGATTCTCTACGAAGTGGGCGACCCCGCCAACTACCTGATGCCCGATGTCACCTGCGACTTCCGGCAGGTACGTACCGAAGCTATCGGCAACGGCCGGGTGCGCGTGCATGGCGCCCGGGGGCGTACGCCGGGATCGCACTACAAGGGCAACGCCACGTGGCAGGACGGCTACCAGATCAGCCTGATGATGGCGATCCGGGGCATCGATGCCCCCGTCAAAGCTCGCCGCACCGCCGAGGCGCTTCTTGCCCGCACGCGCAACATGCTGGTCGAGCGAGGCATGGGCGACTACAGCGAGACGGTGGTGGAACTGCTCGGCTGCGAGTCGCACTACGGCCCCCACGCCCGCGCGCTGCCCACGCGCGAGGTCGTTCTGCGCATCGGCGCCCGCCACACGCAAGCGAAGGCGCTTGCCTTCCTGCAGCGCGAATGCGCGTCGGCCGGCACGTCGATGGCGGCGGGCACGCGTTCCTCGTTCTCGGGCCGTGTCGATATCCAGCCTGTGGTCAAGGTGTTTTCCTTCCTTGTGCCGAAGGACCGTGTGCCGATGGTCGTCGAGATAGGCGACCGCCGCATCGTGCTGCCGGTGGCGGCCGAAGCGGGCAAGCCATCTGTCCCGGAACCGGTCGACATGCCGCCAGCCACGGCGGTGCCATCTGGCCCGCGCGTGCAACGGCCGCTCGTGTCGCTCGCCTACGCCCGCAGCGGCGACAAGGGAGACGACGAGAACATCGGCGTGATCGCGCGCAAGCCGGAGTATCTGGCCCTGCTGCGCGAACAACTGACGCCGGCCGCCGTGCGCGAGTATTTCGCCCATCTGGTAACCGGTGACGTGGAACGGTTCGAGGTGCCGGGCCTGCAGGCACTGAACTTCCTCATGCACGGCGCACTTGGCGGCGGTGGCGTGGCGAGCCTGCGCTCCGACCCGCTCGGGAAGAGTTTTGCGCAGATGCTGCTGGACTTGCCGCTGTCCGTGCCGCAGGCGTGGGCGAACGACTGAACTTGAAAAAGACACCATCACCACAGAGAGGAGACTGACGGAGATGAAGGACCCACACAATTCAGATTCGCAACGCGGATCGCGCCGACGCATCGCGCTGCGGCGGCTCATCCAGGCCACCGTGTTCGCAGGCAGCGCACTGCCCGGCTTGCCTGCGCTGGCGCTGGACAATGCTGCGGCTGGTTTCCCGGCGCGTCCGGTGCGCGTAGTGGTCCCGTACACTCCGGGAGGCGTGTCCGACACCGTGACCCGACTCGTCATGCACAAGCTTTCCGAGCGCATCGGCCAGCCGGTGGTGGTCGAGAACCGTCCCGGCGCCAACAGCATGCTCGGCTCGGACAACGTCGCCAAGTCCGCGCCTGATGGGTACTCGCTGCTGGTCGTGGTGGCAGCGCACGTCATCAATCCGAGTCTGTACCCCAATATGAAATACGACCCAATCAAGGATCTGACGGGCGTCAGCGAGATCGGCCGCATTCCTTTGCTGATGGTTTCGAGCGCGCAATTGCCGCCAAAGTCAGTCAAGGAACTGGTGGCGTGGGGCAAGGCCAATCCGGACAAGATGACGTTTGCCTCCAGCGGCAGCGGCTCCGGGGCACACCTCGCAGGTGAACTGTTCGCCCAAGGCACGGGCGTGGCGATGACCCACGTGCCCTACAAGGGAATCTCTCCGGCGCTGACAGACCTGTTTTCTGGCCAGATCGCCGTGATCTTCGACTCCGTCCAGACCATGATCCCACTGGCCAAGGCAGGCAAAGTCCGCGCCCTCGCCATCACCAACCCGAAACGCTGGCCCGCCGCGCCCGACGTGCCGACCATGGCCGAGGCAGGCTACCCAAATATCATGCCCGGAAGCTGGATCGGCGTGCTGGCGCCGTCGAAGACGCCGCCTGCCATCCTGAACAAGCTGTCGGCGGAACTCGACGCGGTGGTGCATGCGCCGGATGTTCGGGCGAAGCTGATTGACTACGGCATCGACCCGGTCGGAGGTAGTCCTGAGCAGTTCCAGGGGTTCATCAAAGAGGAGTTCGTGCGCTGGGCCGGGGTGGTCCAGAAGGCGGGAGTGAAGCTGGATTGAATGCGTTGCTTCGCAGTTTGCTTCAATGAAGAACGGGCCGCGGCCCGTTCGTTATCAGATCAGTCCTTGCTCGCGGTACGCGCGCACATCGGCCGGAGTCATTCCCAGCTCGGCGTACAGCGCGGTCTCGGTGTGCTGGCCAAGTTGCGGCGGGGCTGTCATGGTCACGGGCGTGGCAGAGAAGCGCAGCGGGCTGCGCAGCGTGGGTGCGTCCGTGCCGCTCGCATGTGGCAGCCGAACCAGGAGGCCGCGGTGCTTTACCTGGGGATCCTCAAAGACTTCATCGACGCTGTTGATCCGGCCACACGGCACGCCGGCTGCTTCGAGCGTGCGGATCAGGTCCGCCGCGTTCCAATTGGTCAGGTGCGCGGTGAGCGCTTCGCGCAGAGCAGGACGATTGCGGACGCGGTCCATGTTCTGCAGGAAGCGCTGATCGCAGATCAGTTCCTCGCAACCTACCACGCGGCACAGCGCCGCGAACTGCCCATTGTTGCCGGCGGCGATGATGAGGTGGCCGTCGCGGCAGGCGAACACCTCCGACGGTGATGCCACCGGGTTCGTGTTGCCCGCTCGCTGCGGTACCTTGCCGGTCATGTGGTAGCCGAGCGCGAGATGCCCGTTGGCGGCCACGGCGGCGTCGAGCATGGCGGCGTCCAGGTACTGGCCCTCGCCGGTGGCTTGACGATGGTAAAGCGCGCCCAACAGCGCCACTGACGCGTACAAGCCAGTGAGGATATCGGTAAGCGGAATCGCGGTGCGCATAGGCGCCGCGCCGGGCGTGCCGTCAGGTTGGCCGCAGGTGCTCATCAGGCCGGCCATGCCTTGCAGGATGAAGTCATAGGCGGGGCGGGGCGCGTACGGCCCGTCGGGGCCGAAGCCAGTGACGGAGCAATAGATGATGTCCGGACGCAGCGCGCGAATGCTGGCGTAGTCTAGCCCGTATTTCTTCAGGCTTCCGGCTTTGTAATTCTCCACCACCACGTCGCAACGCGCCGCCAGCCGGCGCACCAGGTCTGCGCCTTCGGGTCGGGAGATGTCCACGGTGACAGACTGCTTGCCGCGGTTGCAGCAGAGGAAGAAGGCGGAGTCGTTCGTCTCGTTGCCGTTGGCGTCCGTGAGGAAGGGGCCCATGCGGCGCGTGTCGTCGCCGTCGCCGGGTTTTTCGATCTTGTAGACGGTGGCACCCATGTCGGCGAGGTTCTGCGTGGCCCATGGGCCAGCGACGACGCGGGTCAGGTCGAGCACCTTGATGCCTTTCAGGATTGCACTCATATGCAGAACGTCAGCGAAGTCGGTCGGACAATGATGATCACCCGCTGGCTACGCGCTGGCAATTTGGCAGTTCGAAAGTAAGGGTTTTTGACCACCAACTTCGAACTTGCATCGTTTCCGTCAGCCTGACGAAGGCCGGTTCGACACGCGGAGCACCACTTTGCTGTAAAGAGGCCGAGGGCGTTGAATTCATCAGTTTTGCCCGCCAGTGCCGGGTGCAAACGGCAGTATGCGAAATCACCATGGTGAATGTGAAATTCGTTTCTTTCCCACGCCCACTGCAAGAGTTGATCGACAGGCTTCCAGAAACGGCCACCCAGAGTCTGCGGCTCTAGAACAACGTCGTAGGCTGCAATCCATGCGCAAAGAGCCCGCCGGTCTTGCTCCGATGGTCAGGCGGCCGCGTGCCGCAAGATCATCGCTATGGCCATCAGGGTGACAAGCGTAGTGTGATAGCAGCCGAGGAAGGCCCTGCGCGCAGCAGTGTCGTCGTGGCCAAAAAGGAAGCTGCCTGCACCTTCCGGCCCTGCGACGGAGCCATCCGAATGCTGACAGGCTAGGGCACTAAGCAGCCCCTGGATGTTCGACTCGTCGTCGTCGGCATGCAGACAAGCCGCAACCATTGCCAACTCCGCAGCGAGGTCATTATCTGTCTCTGCAACGAAGGAACGCGTCCAGTAAGGCAGCCAGGCACGCAGGTAGTCGGTGACCAGGTCGTCTTCAAGCGGGCGCGCGCCAAAGTCAGTCAGGTAGAACACCTCGTGGGTGATGGCATAGGCCACCTCACCTGAAACCACCCAGGGCTCAGGGCGGGCCATCACATAAAGGCCCTGTTCATCACCAGGCCATGGCGACAAGCCAAGCTTCCACAGGTTGTAGCGAAGAGCCAGTCGCGACCATGGCTGCAGCGGCAGCGCCGTCGCCATATCGGTGCGGGACAGCATGCGCAGCAACCGGTCCAGCGCCGGGTCGCGCAAGCCAAGTTGGCGCAGCGGAGCATAGAGTGCGCAGCACGGCAGGAAGTCGTGCCGGGCCAGCAGCAGGGCTGTCAGTTTGCGGCCATGCTCGCATTGTTGCCAGATCCAACTGGCAGCGGCATCAAGGAAAGGGAGCTGAACGCCGCTGCTCGTCAGTATCCACAGTGTGAGGGCCAATTCGGAGAGGGGCTTCAGGCGTGCCACGTCGTGCTTGTCAAATCGCTGGTGGTCGACCGTGGGTACGGAAAATTGCTGCAGATTCTCGCCGAGCCAGCCCAATCCCAGCAACAGGCCGCGCTGCGCGGTGGCGATGGCGCCTGGTTGTAACTCCGGCTTCAACGGCGGTCTCTCAGGCATTTCAGCACTCGGTGCTCATGACGCAGGTCCTTGTGGTCCGCCAGGCGCGCGAGTGTGCGCAGCAACGCACGGCTTTGAAAGAGCAGCCTGTCCCGGACGCTATCGAACTGGGGGGGCACAGCCAATGCTTCGACTACCGTCAGCCAGCGCAATAGGTCGATAACGGAGAGCGTTCTTGCGGCATCGGCCAATGCATACATCGCTGTGCGAGTGTCGTAGGCGACTGCGTACCCGCGTGCTGATAACCGGGCGGACAGCCAGCCACCAAGCGCTGGCGGCGAGACGCCGACGAAGCGAAGCCGCGCGTCGTCGGCCCGGCTCAGTAGCGCAGCACAGGCGCCGGCGAATCTGCCCGGCGGCAGGCCGTCCAAGAATGCCGCGATCTCGTGCTCGGCGGCGCGGCCCAGAATCAGGCGATCGGCAGCGGCCTGCGTGGCAAGATCGCAGTCCCCGTCAAGTCGTTGCATTTCGGTTCAGGCGTTCTGCACCGGTCCCGCTGCCGGCATTGCTTCTAACTTGACGCAATGGAGGCAGAAGTCGCAAGCAGTGGCTGCTAGCACTCCCTTCGTACCCAGGCGCACGCCGAGGTTGCGGATGCTCTCGAATTCGGCCTGTGTCAGGTATTGGCTGGCCGGACCGGGTTTGCCGGCTTCCTCATGGGCAGCGTGCAGGCCTTCGGTGGCGACCAGAGCCGGCCGCTGGCTGAACAGCTTGCGGACGATAACTTCCTGCTCGGGCGTCATGCTGACGGAAGCCAGGTCGAAGGTCAGCATGGCGTTGCCGGGGCCACCCAATGTCACCACATGCGTGGTACGAGTGTGGAGGTGTGAAGTTAGGGTGTTTGCGTCCATGAGTGGCTCCTTCCTTAAAGTCAGATGAGGTGATAGCGTCGACGCACTCAAGGCCAGGCGCCACGTGCGCGCCGGAACGCCGCCGAACGCCATGCAGGGGTGGTGCCCGCCTGATACCAATCTGGCTCCGGACGGGCCAGGTTGCGGTGGTCGACATCATGCTCGCGGTCGCCGTACAGCATCGTGATGTTGATGCGCAGGTGCTCATAGCCCGGGCGGAACTGCACGCGATCGGTTCCGTGAAACAGGTCGGAATTGAAGATCACTGCTCGATTCTGGCGATATGGAATCGTGATGGAGCGCGAGCGCTGGCGCCGCAGAAAGGGCTCGATGACGTCGGAACGCCCGTTGTAGGTTTCGAAGTCCCAGTGTTGCGGGGCGTCGACGTCGTAGATGACTAGTCCGCCCGAACTCGGATCAAGGTTAGCGGCATCCGGCGTGATCCAGAAATTCACGTTGACGGCAGCGAAGTCGGCGTGGGTGGTGGCGGCCGGTGGCAGGTATGGGCCACACTTGAAGCCCCACAGTTGTCGCAGAGGATAGCGGTGGCCGATCATCCGGGGGAATACCTCGCGGATTTCCTCGGCGATTTGCAGCAGGAGGGGGCAGTTGAAACCGTCTTGGAAAAACGCACCAAGGCGCCCATTGGCATAGCGATTCGTTGACCAGATCGTTGAGGCGAGGCAAAACCGAAGCAGGCCATCGAGTGCTTCGTCCGAAAGGAAGCGGTCGATGCAGACCACGCCGGGTGGATTCCCGAGGTACTGCTGCTCGATGGCGGCAGCATCCCATTCGCGCGACAGTGCGTGCGGTGCTCGAGGCGCTTCATGCACATGCAGCAGTCGATTGTAGACATCGGTCAGGCTGCGGGCTGCGTCGGTGTGGAGCGGTAACCTTGCGTCTTCGCCGGCAAGCAGGAGCTTGGCCAAGACCTGTTCGTAGCGGGTCGCTACCTCCTGAAAGGCGGGGTCAAGCAAACCCTCGCCCATCAAATACCGCATCTGTCCAATGTCATGGCGCAGCTTTGGCCCCGACAGTGCGAATCCAGGCTTACTGAGCAGCTCCGCGCAGGATTTTCCGCAGCGAGCCAGGGATGCCTGGTCGGCGCCCCAGCGCAGTCGGGCGACGATGGACGCATAGCTGCCGGCGAGCGACAGGTCTTTGTCCTTCAGGCTCGCCGTGATCAGTCCTTGCATCCAGGCAAGTCCTCCTTGCTCGGCGAACTCGTCGCACCACAGCGGCAGACTGTCGTCGATGCGCCCAGCCTGCACCAGGAGCGTGGCGAGATTACGTCGCGCCAGGCGATGGGCGGGGGCCAGCCTCAGCGCCTGACCGTAGTGTTGGAGTGCGGCGGCGTGTTCTCCCCGGCCGCGGCAAATCGAGCCCAGGCCGCAATGGGCCTTGACATTGCAGTCGTCGATCTCAATCGCCCGCCGGAAGCAGGCTTCTGCCTCCGTCCACGCTCGCACATCCGAAAACCGCTGGCCGGTGTCGACCAGTTGAGCGGCGACTTGAGCGGAATCAGCCAATGGCCTGGACATGAGACCTCCCGGGGGGCAAGGCGCGGCCTATAGCGCGCCGTCTTCCTCTAGGCGGACTGAATAGCGTGTCAGAGCTTCGAGCGTGACCATCACGTAGGGTGGTGCAAAGCCTGACATTTCTTCACCTAAGATTGCGACAGGGGTACCGGTGGTAGTGCCGCCATGTGTGAAAGGGCTGCGCGTGAACGGGTCGGTCACATTGGTGCCGGTTCCGGTTGTATTGGTGACGAAGGTCTTGAAGGTGATTGCCGTCAGGGTGCCGGCAACGGGGCCGTCACCGGTTTCGCCGGTCTGTCCCGTTTCCCCGGTCTGTCCCGTTTCGCCAGTCTGTCCCGTTTCCCCGGTCTGTCCAGTTTCGCCAGTCTGTCCGGTTTCCCCGGTCTGTCCGGTTTGCCCGGTCTGTCCGGTTTCGCCAGTCTGTCCGGTTTCCCCGGTCTGTCCGGTTTCCCCGGTCTGTCCGGTTTCCCCGGTCTGTCCGGTTTCCCCCGTCTGTTCGGTTTCCCCCGTCTGTCCGGTGGCGGTGTCACCGTCGCCGTTCGCCCTGCCCACGAACGGCAAGTTCAGAAGAAAATGCAGCAGATCAGGGTCGAAAGAAACACCATGGCCAGGGGCTGCCGCCCGGCTGAGAGCGCGCACGACGCTCACCGCGCCAGTCTCGACTACGGCGCGAGCGAATTCGCCGACAAACTCCAACCCGGACGGGATGCTGTCGCGGCGTGCGATTGCATAGCGATGCAACCACACCCGGAGCCCTCGGTGGGCCAGGAATGCATACACGAGCTCATTGTTGGCGGCCGCCTGCTCTGGCGGGATTTCTCGCTCGCGCAGGAACTCGGACAAAACCTGTGTGGGGTTGGTAATGAATTGTTCGCGCAGGAGGAAGTCCGTCGACATTGCGCGGAATAGCGCGTCCACTCGCCTGACCGTTGCAACGCGTTGCCGGAGGGCCGCCCTGTCACTCGTATCCATATGACGGCCTCCTGGAGCACTTGTTGTTTGCTGATTGTGGCTTCAGGTTAGGCGAAGACCGGTCAGGCTGGCATTTAGTTTTGCGCAGATCAGATTTTAGTCTACGCAATGCCTTCGATCGTGGCGAAACATAGCCTTCCGTCCAGAGGATTAAGTTCGCAGGTGGAAAACTTTCGCCAATTGATTCGGGAATTTATTTATCGGTAATGTTCATGTAGGACGATTGCCTCGAGCCTCAGCGAATTTGAGCGACTCACCTTCACGCGCTTGGCATATTGCCGCGTAGCAGAAGTGACACAAGTTCTCCCTGCCGGTGCGTCCCAGTCTTTGCCAAGACTTGCTTGAAGTAGCCGCGGGCCGCCCCACCGGTCGACTGGCGCCGGACTTCAAGACGATTGCAGCCTTCCGCAGGGATAACAGCACAGGCATTCGCAATGTCTGCCGTCGTTTCGTTGTGTTGTGCCGCGAGTTGAAGTTATTCTCGCAGGCCATGGTCCCCATCGACGGCAGCAAGTTCAAGGCAGTCAACACTCGGGACCGCAATTTCACTGCTGGCAAGGTCGACAAGCGTCAGCGCGGATACATCTACATTGCCCGAGACGATGAATATCAATGTCCCGCCGGTGAACGTGCGATATACCGCTTCACCACAGAAGAACATGGACTGCAGCTATGCCGCTATTGGAGCAGTGCTTGTCCACGGTGCTCAATGCGGTCGAAATGCACGCGGCGTCCGTACCGGCGCATCTCCAGATGGGAGCATGAGGAAGTGCTGGAGGCCGTCCAGCGCCGGTTCGACAAGACGCCAGATGCCATGGCGGTTCGCAGGCGAACGGTCGAGCATGTCTTCGGAACCTTCAAACATTGGATGGGCTACACGCACTTCTTGACGCGCACGCTACCCAATGTAGGTACTGAAATGAGCCTGCATGTTCTGGCGTACAACCTGAAGCGCGTGCTCAGAATTCTCGGATTCTCGAAAACAATGAAGGCGATGCGCCGGGTGGGTGCGTAAGCACCCATTTACGCCCAAAAAAAACGCCAACCCATCACGGGTTGGCGTTTTGCTCGGGGTATTACCGGTATCAGAACTGGTTCATCGTGTTGTCCTTGCCCGCCGCCTTCAGCGCTGCTTCGCCGCTGAAGTACTCCTTGTGGTCATCACCGATATCCGAGCCCGACATGTTCTGGTGCTTGACGCAAGCGATGCCCTGGCGGATTTCCTTGCGCTGCACGCCAGCCACGTAACCCAGCATGCCTTGCTCGCCAAAGTATTCCTTGGCCAGGTTGTCGGTCGACAGTGCGGCGGTGTGGTACGTCGGCAGCGTGATCAGGTGGTGGAAGATGCCGGCTTCGCGGGCGGCGTCGGCCTGGAAGGTGCGGATTTTCTCGTCGGCGGCCTTGGCCAGTTCGGTGTCGTCGTATTCCACGCTCATCAGCTGGCTGCGTTCGTAGGCCGACACGTCCTTGCCCGCGGCCTTCATCGCGTCATACGCCTGCTGGCGGAAGTTCAGGGTCCAGTTGAACGACGGGCTGTTGTTGTACACCAGCTTGGCGTTCGGGATGACCTTGCGGATTTCGCGGACCATGCCGGCGATCTGCTCGATATGCGGCTTTTCGGTTTCGATCCACAGCAGGTCGGCACCGTTCTGCAGCGACGTGATGCTGTCCAGCACGCAGCGCGCTTCGCCCGTGCCGGCGCGGAACTGGAACAGGTTGCTCGGCAGGCGCTTCGGACGCAGCAGCTTGCCTTCGCGCTTGATGACGACGTCACCGTTGCCCAGGGCGTCGGCCGAGATTTCTTCGCAGTCGAGGAACGAGTTGTACTGGTCGCCCAGGTCGCCCGGCGTGTGGGTCACGGCGATCTGCTTGGTCAGGCCGGCGCCCAGCGAGTCGGTACGGGTCACGATCACGCCATCGTCCACGCCCAGCTCCAGGAAGGCGTAGCGCACGGCGCGGACCTTGGCCAGGAAGTCTTCGTGCGGCACGGTGACCTTGCCGTCCTGGTGGCCGCACTGCTTCTCGTCGGACACCTGGTTCTCGATCTGGATGCAGCAGGCGCCAGCTTCGATGAACTGCTTGGCCAGCAGGTACGTCGCTTCGGCGTTGCCAAAGCCGGCGTCGATGTCGGCGATGATGGGCACCACGTGGGTCACGTGGTTGTCGATCTTTGCCTGGATGGCGGCCTTGGCGGCGGCGTCCTTGGCGGCGTCCAGTTCGCGGAACAGGCCGCCCAGTTCACGGGCGTCGGCCTGGCGCAGGAAGGTGTACAGCTCGCGGATCAGCGCGCTGACGGAAGTCTTCTCGTGCATCGACTGGTCCGGCAGCGGGCCGAACTCCGAGCGCAGCGCGGCAACCATCCAGCCCGACAGGTACAGGTAGCGGCGGTCGGTGTTGTTGTTGAAGTGCTTCTTGATGGAAATCATCTTCTGCTGGCCGATGAAACCGTGCCAGCAACCCAGCGACTGCGTGTACTTCGACGGATCCGCATCGTAGGCGGCCATGTCGGCGCGCATGATCTTGGCGGTGTACTTGGCGATGTCCAGGCCCGTCTTGAACTTGTTCTGGGCACGCATGCGTGCGGCGTACTCGGGATTGATGGCGTCCCACGCGCTGCCATGCTTCTCTTTCAAACCGGCAACTGCCTTGATGTCGTCTTGATACTGGGCCATGTCAATTTCCTAAGGGATGAGGCGCGTTTCAGAATAGGGATTCGGTGTGTCGCTACCGATGTCGAAGCAAGCAGCGTGGAGTAATTGTAGGGTGTATCTGGTGCGGTGCGGTAAGGTCTTATATAAGACATAAGACTTACTTTTCCCTTATTTTTCAATGAGATAGGCGTGTGATTTTGCGATGTGGAACGCGTTTTCGGGAAACGAAAAAATATTGCGGGGAAAATTCGCGCGAATTTCGTAATGTGAAACGCGCTTTCAGGGAAGGAAATCAGGGAGGGGTTCAGCCCGGCAAGGCAGCTTGGCGAGCGCTGAATCACGCGCAGGTCCGGCAGCGCCGGTGCCTGCGTCAACGAGCCTGTTACTTCACGGGCGTCAGGATCGGCGCGCCCTTGTTCTTGATCAGGAACACCACAAACCGGGCCGGTTGCGTGGAGCTGGCATTGCGACCCACCGTGTGGATGTCGTCGGGGCGTTCGTGGAAAGTTTCCCCGGCTTTGAGGGTCACTTCCTTGCCGCCCCTGACGCCCATGACAATGCTTCCGTCCAGCACGTAGACAAAGGCCTGGGCGTCATGGCGATGCACGGGGTCTATCGCGCCGGGCGGATAGTCGACGACGATCATCTGGACTTCCTTGCCCGGGTACTCTGGCAAGGGCTCCGTGCGCAGCGGCGTGACACTGGCTTCCGGTGCGGCCATGGCTGGCTGCCCGACCATCACGCTAGACAGCACCATGGCGGCGGCAATCGACAGGATCGCTTTCATGGCCTTACTCCGCATTGGCTTGCGCGAGCCAATGCTGGAGGCTGATGTGGCCGATCCGCGCATCGCCCAGCGGCACGAGCGATAGTTCCTCGACCTGGCCACCGTAGTACCGCGCTTCAGGATCGGTCACCACGGGCCGGGCGTCGCCCGCCGCTTTCAGGTAACGCGCCACGATCTCCGCAAACGGCGCCCGATCCGGACCCGCTATGTCGATCGAGCCATTCAGCGGCGCCGCGAGCGCGACCTGTGCGAGGTTGGCCGCAACGTCGTCCGCCGCGATGGGCTGGAACAGTCCGTCGCCGAGGCGCACCGTGCCGGCATCCGTGCCGAAATCCGCGATACCGCCGATGAACTCCATGAACTGGGTCGCGCGCACGATCGTGAAGGGCACGCCAGCGGCTTCGATCACTTCTTCCTGCGCGACCTTGGCAATGAAGTACGCGTTGTCCGGCATGAGCTCGGCGCCGACGATCGACAGCGCGACGTGGTGGCGCACGCCCGCGGCCACCTCGGCCTTGCCGAGATTGCGCGCCGAGGTACGGAAGAAGTCGAGCACCGCCTGGGGCTCCCAGGAGGGCGCATTGGTCACATCCACGACGACATCCGCACCTGCCAGGGCGGTGCTAAGGCCTTCGCCGGTCACCGAGTTGACGCCGGTACGCGGGGATGCGGCAACTGCCGTATGGCCCGCTTCGCCAAGCAGCCTGACCACACGTGAGCCGATCAGGCCCGAACCACCGATTACGACGATCTTCATGGGAGAGTCTCCAGATAAGGGAAGAGGAACGTGCGGGGCGCTCAAGCGCACGACATCGGGTGGAAGTCCCTGTCACCGCCGCATCGCTCAGGCCATTGTGGAACAATCATGCCCTAGCAATAAGGGCCAAGAATTGCCAATATGACTAGGCCAAATCCATGCTGCGTCCCACCCCTGCCAGACCGCCATGACTGTACGAACGCCCGCGTTGGCCATCGAAATCGATCGGCAGAAGCCGTTGCCGATCTATCTGCAGATCTGCGAGCGCTTCAGGACGGCGATCACGGCAGGGCATCTGCGCCCCGGCGATCGCGTCCCGGCGCTGCGCGGCCTCGCCATGCAGCTGAGCACCGCGCGCGGCACCGTCGAACTGGCCTATACGATCCTGGTCGACGAGGGCTACCTGCAGATGCGCGGTGCGGCGGGCACGTTCGTGTCGCCGTCACTGCCGGAGGCGGTGACGCGTTCGGTGTCCGCGCAGGGCCGCCAGCCAGCGCCCGGCGGGCTGGCCGCTCAAGACGCGGGCGCGCTGAAGATTCCCGACGCATTGCGCGGTCCCTGGCCGACGCCGCGGCCGCCGGCAATCAGCGTCGCCATGAGCGGCGAGCCGCGGCCCCTGCAGCCGGGGCTGCCCGCGCTGGACGCATTTCCGCGCAAGATCTGGAACCGGTTTGTCTCGCGTCGCGCGCGCAGTGGCGAGCGCACGATGCTGGCTTACCCGGACCCGGTTGGCTATCGGCCGCTGCGCGAACACATCGCCACCTATCTGGGTCTGTCGCGCGGCGTAAGCTGCGTGCCGGAACAGGTGTTCGTCACCAGCGGCTATCGCGCAACGCTCGAACTCGTCTTGCGCAGCCTGGCGAGCCCCAACGACCGCGCGTGGTTCGAGGATCCCGGCTACCTGCTCGCACGAGGCTTTCTGGCGGAGACCGGCGTGCAGCTCGTACCGGTGCCGGTCGATGACGAAGGCATCGATGTCGCGCGTGGCCTGGCACTGGATCCGCACGCGCGCTTCGCGCTGGTCACGCCATCGCATCAGAGCCCGCTCGGGCGCACGCTCTCGCTTGAACGGCGCATGGCGCTGCTCGATTGGGCAGAGAAAGGGTCTTGCTGGATCATCGAGGACGACTACGACAGCGAGTTCCGCTATCTGGGGCGGCCACTTCCGGCGTTGAAGAGCCTCGACCGGCATGATCGCGTGATCTATTGCGGCACGTTCAGCAAGGTGATGTTTCCCGGCCTGAGGCTGGCGTATGCGGTGGTCCCCGAGCGCGCTGTCGAGCGTGTAGGACGGGTTGCCTGCAGCATGAACGCGGGCTCGCCGCTGCTATTGCAGTCGGCCCTGGCGGACTTTATCGAGCAGGGACATTTTGCGCGGCATGTGAAGCGGATGCGGGCGTTGTACGGGCAGCGGCGCGTGTTGATCGCGCAAGCGCTGGCGCAGGCGTTTGGCGATCGGCTGATTGTCGAGTTGCCGCCCGGGGGAATCCAGTTCGCCGTGCAATTCGCCGAAGAGGCCGAGGGCCCGGTCGATGATGTCGCCGTGGCCGCGCGGGCACGCGAAGCCGGGCTGGCGGTGCTGCCACTGTCGACCTGGTATGCGAGCGGCCGCACGCGGCATACGCCACGCGGCCTGGTGATGGGCTTCGCGAACATCTCCGATGCAGCGGAAGCGAGCCGTCTTGCGCGAACGTTGCGCGCGTGCCTGGACGGCTGAAATGCGCGGACCGAGCCCGGCCGGTGAATTTGCGCGTGTCAGGCGTCGATCTTGTAAGGGCGAGTCAGCACCTCGAGAAAATGGCCGTCAGGATCGTCGAAGTAAAACCCCCGCCCGCCGTTGTGCAGATAGGTCTCACCGGCCCGTTGTTTGCCGGGATCGGCCCAGTACTGAAGCCCTTTGTCACGAATCCGGGCAAAGACGCGGTCGAATTCTTCTTCGCTGATCAGAAAGGCATAGTGCTGCATTGCGATCGCGCCGTCGCTTTCATAGAAGTCGAGCGAGACGCCGTTGTCGAGTGCAACGACCAGCATCGGCCCGAACACGACCGGCGCTGGAAGTTCCAGCATGTCCACGAGGAAGCTTGCCGATTTCTGCTTGTCGCTGCACCAGACGATGGTGTGGTTTAGCTGTGCGCTCATATCGCGGTCCTCACCGAATGTGGCGGAGCATGTCCTTCCGACCAGGGCGGAACTTATCTCGTCCTGCATTCACCATAGCCGACGAAGGAGCACATGCAAGCCCAGGCACGGCGGCCGGGAGAACCGCGCTTCACGTTCCGCGATCCCCGGCGAGATGGTGGAGGCTGTGCATCTTGTCCTGCAGCCACTGGATGATCCCGACCTTGCTTGCCGTGGGGGGCTGGATGCTTGCCAGGTCCTGGCCGGCTTCGCGCCGCTGGGAGAGAAGCTGGCACATCTGCATCCCGACTTCCGGTCGCGACTGCAGCAGTGGCGTGAGGTCCGCCTTGTCCAGCCGGTAAAGCACGGCATCGGTGACCGCCTCGATGGTGGCATCCATGGCGATTCCGGCTAGCACGCCCGGTTCGCCGAATGCGTCGCCTGGTCCCAGGCGGTTGGTTTCCGTGGCTTGTCCGTTGCGCAGTTGGTGGACCGACAGTACGCCGGAATCGACCAGAAGCAGGTAGTCGGTGACATCGGAACTCGTCACGACCACCTGGCCCGACGCGTATTCGTGCCGCGACAGGCGCCCGGACAATTGCGTCAGTTCGTCGGTGCCAATGGCCTGGAAGATGCCAACCATCGAAAGCAACCGGACCCGACGATCGATGGCCGGCGGGACGTTGCCGGGAACGCCGAGCGAGCGCAGGCTGATATCCGCCGCGGCCAGATGGCGGTGGGCCAGGTCAAAGAGCTGGTTCGTAGCGACCAGCTTGTTCGCCAGGGTCGCGACATAGCAGGTCATCTCATATTCGATCGAGTTGGTGCCGGCGTGCTTGACGACCACGGAGGATTTGGGATTCGGCAGCGCAGTCTGGCAGCCCGTGATGGCGCGTTCCAGTGCCTCGATCACCGCCTTCGGCCGCGCCTCCGGCGTGACCTCGATCGTTACGCTCACGCCATGCAGTTCCGATGGACGGCTGGAGTTGATGATCTTCGAGCGGGCCGTCGTATTGTTGGGAATGACCACGAGATTTCCCTGCCCATTCAACAGGTGCGTGGCGCGCCAGTTGATTTCCACGACCTTGCCTTCGATGCTGTCGATCGATACCCAGTCGCCCAGGTGGTAAGGCTGCGTGGCGTTAAGCACGAGTCCGGAAAAGACATCGCCCAGCGTGCTCTGGATCGCCAGGCCGACAATAATTGCCAGGGCTCCCGAGGTGGCAAGTAAACCGCTGACGGGCAGGCCCAGCACATAGGCCGTGGCGGCTACCGCTGCCGCGACAAAGATGACCGCGCCCAGCACGTCCTGGAACAGGCGTTCGCCTTGCCAGGCCTTGGGCAGGAACAGCGCATCGAGCGTAATCGTCAGGACGCGCGCGCCCAGGAGCCACCACACGATCTGCAGCGCCTGGGCCAGGAACTGCAGCATGGGCTGCCCGGGAAACGGGGCACCGCCAAGCGGGCCCATGCCGTTCCTGACGAGCACCAGGCTCAGCAGCGCAAAGACCGCAACGCGCACGCCGATCCGCAGCCGCCTGCCTTCGGGGCGGATGAGGCGCCAGGCCAGCACATCGCACAGGACAACCGCGACGCCCAAGGCAAGAGGATGTGTCAGGTAATCCATGTCGCGCACCCTGGTCGTACGGCGCGGGAACACCTTGGCTCGCCGCGCCGGCTTTCGGATCAAGACCCAGGCTCACTATATCCGCGATGTGTACCATTCGCAGCCTTGCGCCGTGGCTCGGCGGACATGGCCAACATGGAGCGCTTCATTTCCCGTTGCGCGACCCGCGGGGCGGCGGGCCATGAGGGTTGGGGTGCCAGTCCTTCGACCCCTACCAGCCCCCATCGGCCCCGGGCTTTTCCTGTCGATGGCACGCAAAGCGATCGAGCAGGAAGTCGACGAGCACTTTCACCCGGTCTGACCGGGTCTTGCCGGCGCCGTAGACCAGGTAGATATCGGCCGGCGTGAACTGCCACTGTGGCAGCACCCGGCACAGGGCGCCGGTCCGCAACGGTTCCGCGATGTCCCATTCGGACCGCACCACCAGCCCTTGCCCTTCAAGCGCCCAGACCACCGCGGATTCGCCGTCGTTCGTGCTCATGGGGCCCCGCACCTTGACGGTTTCCTGCTGCGCGCCGTTGCGCATGTGCCAGGTGCCGAAGGTTTCGTCCGCCTCCCGGATGAAGATGCAGCTGTGCCGGGCCAGGTCGCGCGGACTGCCGGGCAGGCCCGCCCGCGCCAGGTAGGACGGTGCGGCGCAGAGCAGGCGCCGGTTGTTGGCGAGCAGCCGCGCGGTGAGCCGGACATCGGGCATTTCGCCAAAATGCACGACGGCATCCAGGCCCATTTCGGTCAGGTTCAAGGGCCGCTCGCTGAGGTGAAGCTGGATCTCGATCTTCGGAAACGCCCTGGAGAACGCAGCCAGCGCGGGCGCGATATGGCGGCGTCCAAAGCCCAGCGTTGCGCCGATCTTCAACAGCCCGTGCGGCGTGCTGCTGCTGCCGGCCACGGACCGTTCAAGTGTCTCCAGCTCCGCAAGGATGCGCGCGCCCTCGACCAGATAGTTCTCCCCTTCGACAGTCAGGCTGATGCGCCGGGTCGTCCGGTTCAACAGCCTGACGCCGAGGCGCGACTCAAGGGCGAGCAGGCGCTTGCTGACCGCCGATGGCGTTACGCCAAGCTCCTGCGCGGCCGCGGCCAGGCTCCCTTGCTTGTTGATTGCCATGAAGAAGGCGACGTCGGAGAAGCTGTCCACTCATGAACTCCAGGCAATAAAGAATGGATTTTGCCTAAATTATGTTTCCGCAGGCAAGTGCTAGCATTCCTCGCACAAAAATCAATTCAAGGAGACACCCGATGAGCCTTGCCCGCCTTGCCGCGTTCGCCGCTTGTGCCGCCATGTTGGGAACCGCATCGGCGCAGTCGTATCCGCAGCGCCCGGTTCGTCTGATCGTGCCGTACGCGCCCGGCGGCAGTGCCGATATCGCCGCCAGGCTCGTGTCGGATGCGTGGTCGAAGCAACTGGCCGGCACCATCGTCGTCGAGAACCGCGCTGGCGCGGGCGGCAATATTGGCGTGGACGCGGTCGCCAAGTCGCCGGCCGACGGCTACACCATTGGCCTGCAGACGGTTTCGCTGGCTATCAATCCCGGCCTGTTCCCGCGCATGCCTTACGACACGCTCAAGGACCTGGCGCCGATTGGCATGGTGGCCGGCTCCCAGCATGTCCTGGTCATCAACAACAAGGTCCCGGCGAAGAACCTGCAGGAGCTGGTCGCCCTTGCCAGGGCGAAGCCGGACAAGCTGACCTATGGCTCGGCCGGCAATGGCAGCACGTTCCATATGTCCGCCGAGTTGTTCAAGTCGGTGGCCAATGTATCGATCGTCCACGTGCCCTATCGTGGCGGCGGCCCGGCCCTGGTCGACACGATTGCCGGCCAGGTCGACATGAGCTTTCCCGTGGTGTCCGCCGCGCAACAGCAAGTGCTTGCCGGCAAGCTCACCGCGCTCGCCGTCACGGGTTCGAAACGCTCGGCGCTCTTGCCGAACGTGCCCACCGCGGCCGAAGCGGGCCTGCCGGGCTTCAACTTCGAAACGTGGTTCATGGTATTCGCGCCGGCCGGCACGCCCAGGCCGGTGATCGACAAGCTGAACGCCGCCCTGAACGCCACGCTCACGGCGCAGGCAACCAGGGACCGGATGCTGAAGGAAGGCTTCGAGCCCACGCCGACCACGCCCGACGCGGCCCGCAAACGGCTCGAGAAGGAGATGCCGATGTGGGCCGATTTGATCAGGCAGCGCGGCATTGCCGCCGAATGATTGCCGAATGTTTGCCAAACAGGTAGCAGCGATGTCCCCACGAACTCTGTACCACAAGCTGGTCGACTCCCACACCGTCACCAGGCTCGACGACGATAACGTCCTGCTGTACTGCGACTTGCACTTGATGAACGAGTACACGAGTCCGCAGGCGTTTGCCGGCTTGCACGAGCAGGACCGCGGCGTGTTGATGCCGGGGCAGAACGTCAGTGTCGTCAGCCACATCATCCCGACGCATCCGGCGAAGATCCGAGTGATCGCCGACCCTGCCTCGTCGCTGCAGGCGACGAACCTGCGCGCCAACTGCGATCAGCACGGTATCCCGCTGTTCGATACCAACGATACGCTGCAAGGCATCGAGCACGTCATCGCTCCCGAGCACGGCATGATCCGTCCGGGCATGGTGGTGATCTGCGGCGACAGCCACACCACGACCTATGGCGCGCTGGGCGCGTTGGGCTTCGGCATCGGCACGTCGGAAGTCGAGCACGTGCTCGCTACGCAAACGCTGGTCTACCGCATGGCCAGGACCATGCGCATTCGCGTGGACGGCAAGCTCCCGGCCGGCACGACGGCCAAGGACCTGATCCTCATGATCATCGGCAGGATCGGGGCGCAGGGCGCACGCGGCTACGTGGTGGAATACTGCGGCTCGGCCATCCGCGATCTCAGCGTCGAAGCGCGTTTCACGCTTTGCAACATGACGGTGGAGGCGGCCGCACGCGGCGCGCTGATTGCGCCGGACGCGGTGTCGACCGATTACGTGATGCGCCGCGCGCCGGACATGGACGATGCCCAGCGCGCAGCGGCCCTGGCGTACTGGCAGACGCTGAAGAGCGACCCGGAGGCGGCATACGACCTCGAATTCGCGTTCGACGCCGGCGATATCGAGCCGTATGTGACCTGGGGCACCAGTCCCGACCAGGTGGTGCCGGTGTCGGGACGTATCCCGTTCCCGGAGGACCAGATGGACGAGGCTGGCAGGCGCGCAGTCGAGCGCGCACTCTCTTATACGCGCCTCTCGCCCGGCTCGGCGCTTGAAGGCACCGCCATCCAGCATGTCTTCATCGGCTCCTGCACGAACGGCCGGATCGAAGACCTCAGGGCGGTTGCCGGCGTCGTGCGCGGAAAGCGGGTAGCCAGCGGCGTCCGGGCGATGGTTGTGCCCGGGTCCGGCGCGGTGAGGGCCCAGGCCGAGCGGGAGGGGATTGCGGAGATCCTGATCGCGGCGGGGTTTGAATGGAGGCAGCCTGGCTGTTCCATGTGCCTGGCCATGAACGATGATGTGCTGGCGGATGGCATTCGTTGCGCATCGACCACCAATCGAAATTTCGAAGGCAGGCAGGGGCGTGGCGCCATGACGCACCTGATGAGCCCGGCCATGGCCGCAGCCGCTGCCATCACCGGCAAGATTACCGACGTGCGCAAGCTGGAGATCGCCAATGTCTGAGTACGCCCGCATCACCGGCAAGGCGGCCGCCATCCGCTTCGAGAACCTCGACACCGACCAGATCATCCCGAAGCAGTTTCTTCGCGGCATTGACAAGGCAGGCCTCGACAAGGGGATTCTGTACGACCAACGCTTCGATGGAAACGGCAATCCGCGTGCGGACTTTGTACTGAATCGCCCGGAGTATGCGGACACAAGCATCCTGATCGGCGGCGCCAACTTCGGTTGCGGGTCGAGCCGCGAGCATGCCGTCTGGGGACTGCAGCAGTTCGGCATCCAGGCCGTGATTGCGCCGAGCTATGGAGAGATCTTCTACTCCAATGCAATGAACAACCGCTTGCTGCTGGTGATGCTTCCGCGCGCTGTCATCGAGGCGCTGATGGATGCGGCGGATGCGGATAGCGGGAACGCGATCCACATCGATGTGGAGACCTTGCGCGTGAAGACGCCCGTGGGCGAGCATCCGTTCCGGTTGTCCGAGCGGCACCGCCGCATGTTTATCGAAGGCCTCGACATGATTGGTCTTTCGCTGAAGCACCAGGCCGAGATTGAAGCGTTCGCGGACAAGTACTGGTCGGCATTTCCCTGGACCAGGAACGTCGCGCGCCGCACCCGGGATCGGCTTGGCGCGACCTGAGGTCGCGCAAGAGGCGGAATCCGGGCGCCGCGGTCCGGCGTGCCGGGCGCCGATGTCCTGTCAGAATCGCCAGAAGAGGAAGCGACGCTGCCGGGGCTTGGCCGCCGGAGAAGGGCGCTTTGCGGGGCTGAAGCGCGCGGCGGGATCAATCGCCTTCGCGCGCAGCGCCATGTCGTAGAAGGCGCCCACCATTGGCAGGGCGCTGCGCGCCCCCTGGCTCCAATAGCTGCCAAGGGTCACGCGTCCATCGTCGAAGCCCACCCACGCGCCTGCGACGAGCTGCGGGTGCATGAGGATGAACCAGCTATCGGCGTTGTCCTGCGTCGTTCCGGTCTTGCCGGCCACGTCAGCGCGAATCCCGAAGCGCGACCGGATATCCGAGCCGGTGCCGCGCGTGACGACATCGCGCATCACGTCGACCAGCGTCAGCGCGGCCCCGGCGGGTAGCGCCGCGGCTGGCGCGGCGCCCGCAAACTCGGCCAGAAGCTTGCCATGGGGGTCCTCGATGCGGGTTACCATGCGAGGCGCGACATAGTTGCCACGGTTGGCGATCGTCGCGTATGCCGAAACCATTTCCCTGAGCGTCACCGGGCTCGTGCCGAGCGCAAGCGAAGGCACCGGTTCGAGCGGGCTCTCGCGTACGCCCATCGCCTGCGCCAGGCGTGCGACCTTTTCCGGGCCCTGCTTCTGCATGAGCTGCGCCGTGATGCGATTGCGCGAGAACGCCAGCGCGTCGCGCAGCGTCATGGGCCGGTCGGTAGGGGGTTCGGCGTCGGTCGGCCGCCAGACGGCATGGTCGGACAGGGGGATGGCCACGTTGCGGTCGACGATGGTATCGCCTGGCTGGGCGCCGCCTGCGAACGCTGCGCCATAGACGAACGGCTTGAATGTCGAGCCCGGCTGGCGGCGCGCCTGTTGCACGTGATCGAACGGCTCGGCACGGAAGTCGGGGCTGCCGACCCAGGCCTTGATGTCACCGCTGCGTGGATCGATCGCGACGAATCCGGCCTGGACCTGAGTCTTGCCGCGGCAGAGTGCGCGTACGAAGTCGGGATTGGACGCGAGGTTCCTGAGTGCGCTGCGGTCCGTTTGTCCGGTCCCGCGCGCGGCGCGGTACTCGGAAGTCTGCCGGATGAATGCCTGGAACAGGTCATTGCCTGGCCAGCAGCCCGTATGCTCGTTCCATGCCTGGTTCGCGATCCATTGCAACTGATTCGTCTGCCAGGCCAGCGCCTGCGTGGCCATGGATTGCAAGCGGAAATCGATCGTCGTGCGCACCACCAGCCCATCGGCGTAGAGGTTGTAGCCATTGCGATCGGCCCACGCGGTCAACCATTTGCGCAACTGCGCCGCAAAATGCGGTGCGGCACCCGGCGGCTCGGTCTGCGGCGCGAATTCGACGTGGAGCGGCTGCCGTTCGAGCCGGGCGTAGGCATCGGCCTTGAGCTTGCCGTACTTTTGCATCTGCCCGAGTACGGTGTTTCGCCGCTGCAGTGCGCGTTCGGGATTGAGGACCGGGTTATAGGTGCTGTTGGCCTTCAGCATGCCGACGAGCGTCGCGCTTTCAAGAATATCGAGCCGGTCGGCCGATTTTCCGAAGTAGGTGCGGGCGGCCATTTCAACGCCGTAGGCGTTGTACAGGAACGGTACCGTGTTCAGGTAGGTCTCGAGGATCTGTTCCTTGCTGTACACGGATTCGATCTTGAAGGCCGTGATGGCTTCCCTGAGCTTGCGAGTCAGCGTTGGCGCACGGCCGATGTCGTCGGGATAGAGGTTGCGCGCCAGTTGCTGCGTGATTGTCGAACCACCCTGCCTGTCGCCGGAAAACGTATGCAGTGCCGCCGCCGCCGTCCGCATCCAGTCGATGCCGTGATGGTCGTAGAAGCGGCGATCTTCCGTCGCGATCAATGCGGCGACGACGTCGGGCGAGATTTGCCTGAGCGGCACCCAAGCGCGATTGACCGGCTTGAGTTCATCCAGGATTTGGCCATCGGCCGACAGGATCAAAGCGGGCCGATCGATGCGGGCCTTGCGGATGTCACCGAGCGTCGGCGTCGACCGGATGAGTGCGAGCGTAAACAGCACGAAGAGTGCCGACAAGGCGACGAGCGCGAGAGTGACGCCGCGTCGTGTCGGGTGGCGAAGCTGGCTTCGGGCACTGTCGAGAAGATGCCCGGATGTCGCTTTGCAGGCTGCCGCCACAGGCCGGATGCGGGCGAGCCACCGTGCGCAATGCGCGCGAAACACAATGACAGGGCGGCGATTCACGGCGGCAGGGGCTGAAGAAAAAACGCGATCGTACCAAAGCCACCGGGGGCTTCCACCGGGAAAGGGTCGACGTGGCGCCGGTATTTACAGACGATTACATCTTTCGATGGCGCGAGGGTGAGAGGCAACCCAGGTGGAACTGGAAAGAGTGCCGTACCCGACGCGGCCGTGATGACTCAAGCGAAGGTTGCGGGGCCTCAGGGGCAACGGAGCGTGCCCGCCATGAAATCTGCCGGAGCCCATGCACTGCCCCTGCCTTTGTGCGCTTATCGCGCAAATCTCGGTGCAGACCGTTGTTCTTGCCTACCTCTCCGACGCCGCCGCACGGAAAATGGATCCGCCGATCGGATCGGCTGTGAATGCCCTCCAGGAAGAAGGCGGGGCGCGCATGACAATGAAGGATGGAGATGAAATTGAGCGTCAAGAAACATTGGGTCACCATGGTGCAGCTTGCGGCAATCGCCTGCGTGGCGGTGGGCAACCATGCCGCCGCCGCGGATGCCTGGCCCGCCAAGCCGATCAAAGTGATCGTTCCCTATACGCCGGGCGGATCGACCGACACGGTGTCGCGCGTGGTGTTCGAGAAGGTCTCCCAAAGTCTCGGGCAGCCGATCATCATCGAGAACAAGCCGGGCGCCAACAGCACGCTGGGGGTCGGCGTCGCGGCCCGCTCGGCAGCGGACGGCTATACCTTTGTGTCGATCCTTGCCGCGTACAGCGCCAATATGTCGTTGTATTCAAAGCTGAGCTACAAGCCGTCTGACCTGGTGCCGGTTGCGCAAATGGCGGAGCTGCCGCTGTTCCTGTTTTCCAGCAAGAAGCTCCCCGTCAAAACGGTGTCCGAGCTCGTCGCCTACGGCAAGGCGCATCCTGACACGCTGACCTTTGGCTCCAGCGGCGTCGGCAGCTCGGCGCACCTGACCGGCGAGCGCTTCGCGATGGAATCGAAGGTGAAGATGACCCACATCCCGTACAACGGTAGCGCGCCGATCTTGCCGGCGCTCGTTTCGGGTGAGGTCTCGGTGGCGTTCGATCCGTTGCTCGTGCCGATGCCGCATGCGAAGCAGGGCAAGATCAACGTGCTGGCGGTCGCCTCGGCCAGGCGCTGGCCTGGCGAGCCGAACATTCCGACCATGGAGGAAGCTGGCTTTCCGGGCTTCGTGATGAGCTCGTGGACCGGGCTCCTCGCGCCGGCAGGCACGCCGCCGGCCATTGTCGACCGGATGGCAAAGGAGATCGCCATGGCCGTGCGCAACCCCGATGTGGCGAAGAAGCTGACCGACCTGGGCTTCGTACCTGTGAGTGGTACGCCGGACGAGTTTCGCAAGCTGATCGATCGGGACATTGCGCGTTACGGTGCAATCGTCAAGGCGGGCAAGATCTCGCTCGACTAGGATCCGTTCCGCAGGCTGCGCAGTTGCGCAGCCTGGCGCCGGACCAGCTCGAGTCGGCGCGATCACGCTGCTGTGCCTGTTGACGTTCCGCGCGTGGCGCGATGCGCCGAAACGGCTCAGCCCAGATTCAGCATCTCGCGAGCCTGGGCGGCGGTCGCGACCGGGCGACCATACTCCTCGCAGAGCTCGGCAACCTGGCGCACGAGCGCGGCATTGGATGGGGCGAGCGTGTTCTTGTCCATCCGCACATTGTCCTCGAGCCCGGTGCGGCAGTGACCGCCGAGTTCGAGCGACCAGCGAGCCATCGTCATTTGATGGCGTCCAATGCCGGCGCCGGTCCATGTCGCATCGGGCGAAAGGCGCTTGAGGGTACGAACGTAGAACTCAAGCACTTCGCGGTCGACGGGCATGGCGTTCTTGATGCCCATGACGAACTGGATGTGCAGGGGACCGACGATCGCGTTCGCCGCCTGCATTGCTGCCGCCTGGAAGATCATCGACAGGTCAAAGGCCTCGACTTCGGGCTTGATGCCATAAGCCTTCATTTCGGCGGCGAGCCAGTCGACCAGGTCCGGCGCGTTGTCATAGACCCGGGTCGGGAAATTGACCGAGCCGGTCGCCAGCGACGCCATGTCGGGTCGCAGCGACAGCATGGCGCCGCGCTCATTGCCGGCCCCGGAGCGACCGCCGGTGGACACCTGGGTAATCATGCCCGGCGCGTGCTTGCGAATACCTTCAAGCACCAGGGCAAAGCGATCGGGATTGGACGTGGGCGTTTCATCGTCGTTGCGGACATGGAGATGAACCAGGGTCGCACCGGCTTCGAATGCCGCCTGGGTCGACTCCACCTGTTCGCTAACTGTGATCGGCACGGCCGGATTGTCTTTCTTGCGCGGCAGGGATCCCGTGATCGCGACAGAAATGATGCAGGGCTTGGTCATGCTTGATCTCAGTAAGGTGGCTGGGGGGGGGCGGGTATTTCGGCCGATGCTTCCGGGGACACTGGGAGGCTACCTCTGGCGCTCGGTTGGCGCTGTGCTGGTATCCGTATTGCTCGACACCATGCTTGCATCGTATGAGCGGCTGCCGGGCTGCGTCCAATACTGATTGGGTTTGCAACGATACGGGGAGAGTATTGAGTGGCGTCGGCGCGGCAAGGGGTATTAGCAAGAAAGTCGTTTCGCTGATTGCGGGGACGGTGTTCTTGGCAAGCGCTGCTGTTTCGCCGGCGCAGCCGGCGAGTCACTTTTGTCTCGCGACAAAAGTAACCAAAAACGCGTTTTCGTGGTCGACGAACGGCCCGTGGTGGTAAAGACGGTACAGGGCATAGCCACACTGCCTGCCGCGTAGATGATCAGGATATGTCAGATGAGCGACCCCGGATTACTTGGTGGCTCCTGCTAACCGCGCCATCGGTAGGACGCCTACGGCTGCGCTGCGCGCACTCTGTGAAAACCGAGGGAAGAGAAGAGAAGAGAAGGGAAGAAACGGAAGCACCAGCCTCTGTGTCGTTGATGTCGTCCGCCTGCCAACTACTGAGCCGCGCAGCAGCCGAAGGCGATGATGCGATAACGGTGGCAGTGTCGGGCCACGGACAGTTTCGGGGCTCGTTCAATCATTGCTGGAGAGCCTGCATACGGACGTGCTCCACGCGGCAGGCAGCCGGGCAGACTCTGAAGCGAATACCCGTACGAAATTCTTCGCACACTACGATCAATATTGGTCCGCTAGGACAAGTCAACGCGTTTTTTGGTTACTTTTTGTCGCTCGGACAAAAAGTGACTCGCCGGCTACGCCGGCGAAACAGCGGCGTTTGCCAGGAGTGATAACCCAATCATTGCCAGAGACGCCCCGCCGGCTACGCCGGCGAAACAGCGGCGCCTGCCAACAGCGACGACCGGGTCATAACCGGGAACGCCATCAGGCAAATCTCTCCCTCAACCCCCTGGCCGCATCCCTCAGCAAAACATGATCCAACCCCACCGCCACGAAATGCATCCCCATATCCAGATACCGCCGCGCATCCGCCTCCACCGCCGTTAGCGTCCCGATCGCTTTCCCGGCCCGATTGGCCGCCTCGCACACCTGCTGCACAGCGGCCTGCACCTCGGCGTGATTCGGATTGCCAAGATGCCCATACCCCGCCGCCAGATCGTTCGGGCCGATAAAAATCCCATCGACCCCCGGCTCCGCGCAGATCCCGGCAATCGCCTCCACCCCCTTGCGGCTTTCAATCTGCACCAGCACGCAGATGTTCTCGTTGATGGTCTTGAAGAAGTCCGGCAACGTGCCATAGCGATTCTGCCGCTGCACGCCCGACACGCCACGCACCCCATCCGGCGGATAACGCGTCGCACGCACCGCGCGACGCGCTTCTTCCGCTGACTCCACGAACGGGATCAGGAAGTTGTAGAAGCCGATATCCAGCAGCCGCTTGATCATGACCGGATCATTCCACGGCGGCCGCACCACCGGCGCGCTGACGCTGTCCTTCAGTGCCATCAGCTGCGGTGCGAGCGTCAGCACATCGTTGGGCGAATGCTCGCCATCGAGCAGCAACCAGTCGAAGCCGGCCAGGCCGATGATTTCGCTGGTCACGGGCTGCCCAAGCGAACTCCACAAGCCGATCAGGCGCTTGCGTGCCAGGATGTCGGCGCGAAACTTGTTGGGCAGCGGATGGATCTGGGGCAGATGCGCGGTGGTGGTCATCGTCGGAACTCCTGTTCAGTTGGCCGCGAGGGCGGAAAGCGGGCCGGGCGACTTGCCCCGTGCCTGCGACACGCGCGCAGCGGCATCGTCCAGCTGGGCCAGCGTGCCGCTGTCCACGGGAATCCATTCCGCACGCTCACGTCGCCAGGCGCGCTCGGGGTCGCCAGGCAACTGGATGGCACCGTTGCCCGGCTGCAGGCGCGAGGCCTTCATCCATTCGACGAACGCTTGCACCTCATGACCGAAGGTGGTGCTGCTGCCCAGCCGCGCCGGGTCGAAGATGATTGCCAGCATGTTGTTCCAGACCGCGTGTTCGTGCGTGAGCGTCTCGGGCCGGATCGTGTGGCCGCCCGTCACGGCCGCGCCCAGCAATTCGCACATCACGGCCAGCACATAACCCTTGTGCTCGCCGAACGTGCGCAGCGCGCCTTGCGGCGTACCAGGATGCGGAAACATGACGGCAGGGTCGTCGGTCGGATGGCCGTTCGGGTCCATCAGGCAGCCGGGTGGCACGGGCACGCCCTTGTTGTTGGCCACGCGCACCTTGCCCAGCGCGATGGCGCTGGTGGCAAAGTCCAGCACCAGCGGCGGCTGGCCAGCCACTGGCACGCCGATCGTGAACGGGTTGGTGCCGAAGCGCGGATCATAGCCGCCATGCGGCGCAACGATCGGCTTGGACAGCACGTTCACGAAGTGGATCGAGATCATGCCGGCCGCGGTCGCCTGCTCGGCCCAGTGGCCCACGCGTCCCAGATGGTGCGAGCGGCGCAACCCCAGCACGCATACGCCATGCTCGCGCGCGCGCTCGATGCCCAGCCGCATCGCCTGCTCGGTCACGGCCTGGCCCATGCCGCGATTGCCATCGAGGCTCAGGATGCCGCCCGATTCATGCACCACGCTGACCTGCTGCTTCAGCTGCAGCTGGTCTCCCTGCCACGACATCACGTACTTGGGAATCATGCCCACGCCATGCGAATCGTGGCCCGACAGGTTGGCCCCGACCAGATGGTCGGCCGTCAATACGGCCTCGCGTTGATCGGACCCGGCCGCCAGCCAGAGGTCGACTACCCATCGATGCAGGCCCGCGGTCGGGATTCGGTGCTCACTCATGCTGACTCCGTGTGAAGTGGGTTTCGTTGATCGGGTTGTGCAATTTTGCACCATGAGCGATGACAGCCGTGCCGGTGTGTCGGTGGCGGGGCTCGGATCTGCGACGATCAATCCCGACCTCGGCCCTGCGGAGGGGGGCAAAGGCATGCCGACGGGCAAGGTGTCGCTCTATGAGCGGGTTTCATACCAGCATCACCAGGAACGGCGGGCGTGCAGCGATGGCTGTTCAATGCTGGTATGCGGTATTTGTTTTAAAGATTTCATTCGGCCGTTCATACCCTTGACGACAGTGATTCACCGGCGGCCGATGGCGACCTGCTCGCGAGATCGGCCGGTTCGCTGCAATGGATGGCGCGGTGAGCGACTGCGAGTATGCTGGCGGCTTCGAACTCAGCCTTCAGCCACGTTCGATCATGCGTAGGACAGCCGCTGCAAGTGCCCCGTTGCCATCGCCAAGCAGGTCGACGGCATCGAAGTGATGCCCGCCGTCCTGCGGCACAATCTCCACGTCAAAGCCGCATTCGGTCAGCAGTGCCTGGTATTCGCGCTGGAGCCGGTGGTACTCCGGAGACTCATGTCCGCCCACCGTCAGGATCATCGGCAGTTTTACCAGCGGGAGATGGTGGATCGGGCTGTAGCTTGCCACGTCCGCTTCGGTCAACCGGACCGCCTTGTTGAGATAGCACAGGCGGATGGGCTCCAGGTCATACAGGCCGCTGATCGCGCAGCCGCCCTTGACGACATCCGCTGGTACGCCGAGCGTTTCCCAGTCGGTTCCCGCGAGCGTGGCAGTCAGATGTCCGCCGGCCGAATGGCCTGAAATAAAGATCTGGTTTGCGTCGAAACCCAGTTCTGCTGCGTGGCGATAAAGCCAGGCCACGGCATCGCGATTGTCGCGCACGATTTCCGCCATGCCGACATCCGGTGCCAGGCGGTAGTTCACCACAGCGACATTGACATCATGCTGCAGGTAGGGCGCTGCAACGTAGCTGAAGTCAGACTTGTCCAGCGATTGCCAATAGCCGCCATGGATAAAGACGAGCAACGGACGGCCCGTGGTGCGCGCAGGAAAGAAGTCCAGCGCCTGCTTGCTATCCGGACCATAGGCAAGATTTTCCCTGACCGGATTAGCGCGACGAAATCCGGCGCTGGTCTTCGCCCATGCCTGGAATATGTCCTGGAAGCCGGGGATGCCCGCCCTGACGTTGTACTGCTGGTCCAGTTCTTCCTGATTGAAGTTTCGATACACTGACATTACATTTGGCTCCAGACTGTTGGATCGATGTTTCGATTCCATTCGATCGTTGCGACGCAATTTGCGTCCGGCCAAAGATACTTGCCGGCGTACGGTGCGGCGCGCCCCTGGATGACAACGACTATCGCAAAGACGCCATGTTTGGAAAGAGCGAAAACCGGGATGACTACCAGGCGATAGACCGGCCGGTGGGCGGCATGGCGCGCAAGCTGAAGGATGGCTTCTATATCGACGTGCATTCCCACCCGCGTGGCCAACTGATTTACGCCTATGTCGGCGCCATCCTGGTGACTACCGGCTTCGGATCATGGGTGGTCCCGCCGCAGCGCGCGGTGTGGGTGCCCTGCGACGTCGAGCATGCCATGCAAGCCTGCGGCGACGTCGAGATGCGGACGGTCTATATCCGTGCCGATGCCATCCCGGCGGAGCTGCGCGACTGTTGCGTCGTCGCCGTCCCGCCCCTGCTGAGAGAGCTGATTTCCGCGGTGGTCCGCATGCCCGTGGCCTACGACGAAGGCGGCCGTGATGGCCTCGTGGTCGAACTGCTTTTGCAGGATCTGCGGCCGCTTTCTGTCGTGCCGCTGCACTTGCCGATACCCAGGGATCCCCGGCTAAGCAAGATCTGCGCAAAGATTCTCGAGGACCCGTCCGACGAGACCTCCGTAGAGGCGTGGAGCCGCTCAGTCGGTGCGAGCGAGCGGACCATCATCCGTCTGTTTCCGGATGAAACCGGGATGACCTACAGCCGCTGGAAGCAGCAGGCAAGGCTGATGGCCGCGGTACGGCTGCTTGCGGAGGGCTGCCATGTCACGGACATTGCCTTGCAGCTGGGCTATGAAAGTCCGAGCGCCTTCAGCGCCATGTTCAGGCGCGCGCTGGGCATGACGCCCACCGAGTATTTCAGGGATAGAGCTGGGGAATAGGCAGCGCTGGCAGGTTGGCGTCCGCGCGACATCAACTGGCGTCGCCGCGCGATTCGCATGCGGCATGGTGCGGCACAGTCGGGGTGTCGGCGGATGGCCAGCACCGTGCAAGCTCCGTCGGCATCTTTTCAAGTCGAGGAGTCCGTATGTCAGTGATGGATCGTATCCAGGCTGCCGGCATTGTCCTGCCCGCGGTCGAAATTCCCAAGGCGCATTATGTCCCCTACACGCTGCACCATGGCTTCCTGACGGTATCGGGACAACTGCCGCTACAGAGCGGCAAGCCGGTGTTCGTCGGCACGGTTCCCGACGCCATCACGGTCGAGGCCGCACAGGAAGCCGCGAGGCTGTGCCTGGCCAACTTGCTGGGTTGGGTTGCCGCAGGGCTGGACGGAGACTTCGAACGTATCCGCGGTGTAGTCCGTGTGGGCGGCTACGTTGCGGCGAAGCCCGGGTTCAATGATGCGCCGCTGGTCATCAACGCAGCGTCGGAACTGCTGAACCGGATCTTCGGCGAGCGCGGGCGCCATGCACGCGTGGCGATGGGCGTAGCGAGCCTTCCGTTTGGCGCCCCGGTCGAAATCGAAGCAACCTTTGCCTTGGACGTGTAGTCGATGGGCACCGAAACCAGATCAGGGTATGCGGACGTGCTGGTAGGGTTGCAATACGGGGACGAGGGCAAGGCCCGGGTGATCGACCACCTCGCCGGCGAGTATGACGTGATTGCGCGCTTCAACGGCGGCGCCAATGCGGGCCATACCATCGTCACCGCTGACGGCACCCTGCGGCTACGCCAGGTTCCTTCCGGCGTGCTGCATCCGGATGCGTCCCTTTACATCGGTTCAGGCTGCGTGATCGGCTTGCAGCAACTAGCGTCCGAAATCGAAATGCTGGCCGGACAAGGGATTAACCTGGCCGGACGGCTGACCATCAGTGACCGGTGTCCGGTTGTCCAGCCCGCCCATTTCCTGTCTGACCGCCAGCATGGCGGGCAGATCGGAACGACTGGCAACGGCATCGGGCCCTGCTACGCGGACCTGGCGGCCCGCATGCGGGACGGTAAGCGATCGGCGTTTCAACTTCGCGACCTGATGCAGGACGAAAGCCTGGTACTCGGACAGATGATGCGGTTGGCCGCGCAGCGCGACGACGACAGTCTCGGCGTCTTCATGCAAGAGATGCGTCAGGCGTGGCGGGTGGTCCGCCCATTCGTGACCGACGATCCGCTCTCGCTGCTGCGGCGTGTGGAAGGCGGTGCGCGGGTTCTCTTCGAGGGCGCGCAATCGGTCATGCTCGATGTCGTGCAGGGCACCCAGCCGTGGGTGACGTCCAGCCATACCTTGCCTTCCCACGCTTACGTGGGTGGCGACCTCCCGTGCCGGTATCACCGCAAGACCATCGGCGTGGCCAAGGCGATCGTCTCCCGCGTTGGTAGCGGGCCCTTGCCCACCGAACTGGGCGCGCAACAATCCGAGGCCTATTGTGCGGAAGCGGCGCGCGGCGGACGCGGCAAGGCCGACGAGGCGCGCCGCTTCGACCCGCAGGCGTTGCTTGGGAAAGACGATTCGTTTTCCATCGGCGTGGCGATCAGGATGCTGTCGAACGAATATGGCACGGGGACCGGGAGGCCCCGTCGCGTAGGACTGCTCGACGTCGCTCAACTCCAGCTTGCTGTCCGACAGTTTGGCGTCGACGAGATCTACCTGAACAAATGCGACAGTCTGGCAGCCTTTGCGCGGACGCGCGATCGATGCATCCCTGTCGTCGTTGACGCATGCGATGGTGAAGGCGCCCGGATGATGCGGTTTCCTGCTTTCGAAGAGGACGCCATTCCGCGTGACGACGCTTCGCCGCTTCCTCCGCAACTTGAAGCCCTGCTGGAATGGCTGTCGGATGCCCTCCGCCGGCCGCTGCGCGGCATCGGACTAGGTCCGGAACGTGTGCAGATGCGGCGATTCCGGGCTCAACATCAAGCCATATCATGACTATCGAGACACCCTTCTACTTTCATAGTGAAATGCGTCGTGCCGACCTGGCCTGGACCGACTGGCCCGCCATCGAGGCGTTCCTCAGGGATGAACTGATCTGCCGGGTTGCGGTGCATGACGAACCGTTTCCCTACGTTACCGCTCAGAGCTTTACCTTTACCGGCGACGCGTTCCTGATCCACAGCTCCCGATTCGGCAAGCTTGCGTCGGCGATTCGGGCGAATCCGCGCGTGACGATCGAGGTCGATCGGCCGGTGGCGCTCCTGAAAGCTCCCAAGGGGCAGAACACGAGCCTCGAGTACTACAGCGTCATTGCACGATGCGAAGTGAGACTTCGGGAGAGCACGGAGGAAGTGCGTGCCCACCAGAACCAGGCGCTGGAAAAATTCCGGCCGGAGAAGGACTATTCGCCGATTGAGGATGGGGCAGCCAGCCAGATCGTTGCTTATCGATGCGAGATTCGTGAGCTGAGCGCGAAGAAGCGCATCCTCGCGGACGGCCAGTACTCGCCGCCGGGCCAGCCGAAGGCGCCGTATTTGCGCTATCCCTTCCCGTCCGGTGCTACGCTTTCCGGCCTGGGACCCGAGGCGTTCGATCCTCACAAGTTCGCTTCGAAATAGGTCAGGATATCCGGCGACACGAGAGATGCTTCGGCATCTCTTTTTTTTGGTGCCAAGGAAAATCGGTTGGCACCTGCGAGACATAGCTTGGCGTTCTCGCGCGGGCCTCCGAGGCGCCAGGACGCGACAGTAGCAAGTGATCACGCATCGATGCGTATCGCAACGCCATGAGCGCCTACCAGCGCGGGCATTAAAACTACTGGAGACAAGATGAAACACACCCCACTCGAGCTGATGCGCGCGCGCACCGGCGACCGGCTGGAACGGCTACCCGTGTGCGGCTACCACCGGTTTCTGTTCGCCGTCATTGCATTGGCCTTCTTCTTCGACAACCTCGACCTGGCCATGATGACCTATCTGCTGGGGTCGATCCGGGCGGAGTTCGCATTGTCTTCTGCGCAGGCCGGGATGCTCGGCAGTGCGAGCTTCGTCGGGATGGCCCTCGGTGCGGTCTGTTCCGGCATGCTGGCAGACCGGTTCGGCAGGAAGCCGGTTTTCCAGGTCAGCATGATCATCTGGGGCGTCGGCAGCTATCTCTGCTCGACCGCCAGCGGCCCGATGGAACTCGGCGCATATCGGGTTCTGCTGGGCCTGGGCATGGGCATGGAGTTGCCGTTGGCCCAGACGCTGATGTCGGAGTTCATTCCTGCACGCCAGCGCGGCAAGTATCTGGCATTGATGGACGGAAACTGGCCGATTGCGTTCATTTGCGCGGGCTTGATGTCGTACTACGTCCTGAGCGCTTATAGCTGGCGGACCATGTTCCTGCTCGGCGCCGTGCCGGCGGTCTTCCTGCTCGTGATCCGCCGCTATGTACCGGAATCCCCGCGCTGGCTGGAATCGCGAGGCCGGCATGCGGAGGCGGCCGATGTGGTTGAACGTATCGAGAAATCTGTGATGCGCCGGTTGAAGCTCGACGCGCTGCCCGAAGTCACCCCCATGATCGCCGAGGCAGAGCAAACCGCATCGGGTCTGCGCGTACTGTGGTCGCAGGCGTATCGCAGCCGGACGTTGACCGTGTGGGGGCTATGGTTCTTCGCGCTGCTGGGGTTCTATGGCCTGAACACCTGGATCGGCGCGTTGCTGCAGCAGTCCGGCGTCGGTGTCACCAAATCGGTCCTGTATACGGTGTATATCTCCATCGGCGGCATCCCCGGCTTCCTGTGCGCGGCGTGGGCCGTCGAGCGACTGGGGCGCAAGCCGACATGCGTGGCGACACTGGTGGGTGGTGCGTGCATGGTGTTTATTTACGGCAGGGTCGCAGGTTCCGGGTCCGATGCTCCGGTGTTGCTCCTGTCCGGCGGCATGATGCAGTTCTTCATGTTCGGCATGTGGGCGGTGCTTTATACCTACACACCGGAACTGTATCCCACGCGTGCGCGCGCCTCGGGTTGCGGGATGGCATCGACGGTGGGGCGCCTGGGTTCGTTGCTCGGGCCGGCACTCGTGGGGCTGGTATTGCCTGTCGCGGGGCAAGCTGGCGTGTTCTGTCTGGGCGCCTTGTGTTTCCTTGCGGCAGCGGGAATCGTGTCCCGGTTCGGCATCGAGACCCGGGGAAGGGCGCTGGAGACAATTGCCGACTGATGCGTCGCTGCACACGCGTGTCCAGCAAGGCGCCCGGGCGACTGCTTCAGCGGCAACAGGGAAACGATTGACGATCGGACCGATCGCGCCCCTGCGAGGCTCCCCACTGCGCCGTCCACGACACGGCGCGCTGTCAGGAACCTCCTACGCACGATTCAGTCCGCCTGGCCCGGCTTTGTCGTCCCCCACTGAAGGCATTGGCGAGGTTCCCCATCTAGCCTTGAAATCAAGGAGGTGCCGATGCAGTGTGGCGGTGCCAGTGGAATGTGCCTCAGAGCCCCGGAAGGAGTGACACGATGCGCAGATCAGAAAATTCGCTACGCGCGCTGGTGGAAAAGTGGTTGTCGCCCAGCGACGCCAGCCCGGCGCGGGTCACCTGCTTCCGGCATCTTGCCAATCACAAGGGCTGCCTGGTGTGTGTCGAATCCACGCGAACCACTCGGCGCTTGTCCATCGCCTTCTTCCGCCATGGGGATGGCGCCTGGTATGTATTTCCGCCCGTCGCCGGGTAATGGCAGGTTCCCCGCGCCACGTGCGGCCCGGTCAGTCTGACCAAAGACGCCAGGGGTGCACTATGGGCTGCAGGCGTGAGGTCTCCGGTATGCGCGCGAATTGCCTCCCTAAATCAATCCCCATCCGCTGTTTCGCAATTCCTCTTTCATCACCCCTGCGATCCATTCTCTTCGCTCATCGTCCATGGGCGAATGGCGCCTGCGCGGATCGCGGCGTACGTACCCGGGGTGACTTGATATGCCACGCCCACGCCGCTAAATTGCGAATCAGCGCCATCGGCCGGCGCAGATGGGGCAGCGAGCCCTGCTCGGGCGTGGTCGAAACCGACACCAGGTTCCCTGAACACCGCGAGCGCGCTATGGGTGCGCGTCCGGCCAGCGCGACGCGTTCATGGCTCTCCGGCTCTGCCGCCGGCTTTGATCGGAATCCCGGCAATTTTGACGGGACCGAGACGGCCATTCAGTTCCGCAACCAGATCCCGATGTCGCCGTTGGGCCGTCACGGTCTCTCGCAGTGCGGCCAGAAGCTGGCGTGCGACCGTGGTGTCATGCCCGTCCCTGTCAAGCTCTCTCACCAGTGCAATCTGGCGCCGTACGCGCTCGCGGCCTTCTTTGATATATCGATCGCAAATTGCAAGATCCGGAGCGCGGGTCTCCTCGTCGGGCATCGCAATTCTCCGCGATTGGTCTTCACTTAGGATACACATTCCGCATAGCCGGTACGCCACCCCGGAATGGTCGCGTTGCGGACAGAAAAGTGACGCACTGGTATTGAAGCTCTCCTTCTGGCGCTGGCACGAGTCGTGCACCTCCGTCGTCGTTCTGAATTACTGCGGCGCCCCGTGCGCCGAGGGAGAGCCGCCATGTCGATCTATCCGGCGCACCGGTTCTGGCGCGCCCATCCGTACCGGATGACCGCCGGCATGCTGGTGCTGGGCGGCGGGGCCATGTCGCTAGTCCTCCGCCTGTGCGCCTTGCTTGGCTGAGATGCCTCCTCCCGAGCATTGCGCTTCCCTCGTCGCAGCGGAACGCGCGGCGAGCGATGGCTGGCGCGGCATGTTGCGCTTTGCGGGGCCGGGTTATCTGGTGGCGGTCGGGTACATGGACCCCGGCAACTGGGCGACCGATCTCGCCGGCGGTTCCGCCTATGGCTATCGCCTGCTGTGGGTCATCGCCATGTCCAGTTGCATGGCAGTGCTGTTGCAGGTGCTCGCCAGCCGGCTCGGCCTGGTCTGTGGCATGGACCTGGCGCAGGCCTGCCGCCAACTCAGTTCGCGACGCTCGGCGCTGGCGCAGTGGGTGTTGTGCGAGATCGCAATCTGCGCGGCCGACCTGGCCGAGGTCATCGGCACCGCCATAGCGCTGAACCTGCTGTTCGGCTTGCCGCTCGCATGGGGCGTCGCGCTGACCGTGTTCGACGTGCTGCTGGTGCTGGTCCTGCAGCAGCGCGGCTATCGGCGCCTGGAGGCCTTCGTCATCAGCATGGTGGCACTGGTGCTGGCGTGTTTTGTCGCGATGCTGCTGATCGCCCGGCCGGCGTGGCAGGACGTGGCGGCCGGACTGGTGCCCCACGGGCCGACGTTGCGGGATCCTGCCGCGCTTTATATCGGCATCGGGATCATCGGCGCCACGGTCATGCCGCACAACCTCTATCTCCATTCGGCGGCGGTGCGCACGCGTGCGCTCGATGGCAGCACGGCGGACCTGCGCCGAGCGCTGCGCTTCATGGCCATCGACACGGTGGTGGCGCTGTCGCTGGCCTTTGTCATCAACGCCGCCATCCTGATCACGGCAGCGGGGGTGTTCCATCAGGCGGGGCGTACCGACGTCGCGGAGATCCAGGATGCGTACCGCTTGCTCAGTCCTCTTACGGGCGCCGCCTGGGCCAGCCTGGTATTTGGCGTGGCGCTGCTGGCGTCGGGGCAGTGTTCGGCGGTGACCGCTACGCTTGCTGGCCAGGTGGTGATGGAGGGCTTCCTGCAGACCCGCCTTCCGCCCTGGCTGCGGCGGCTGGTCACGCGCTGCGTCGCTATCGTGCCGGCGTTCGTGGTGGCGACGCTCTATGCCGAGCGCGGCATGGCGCAGCTACTGCTGCTGAGCCAGGTGATTCTTTGCCTGCAGCTTCCGTTCGCCGCGATCCCGCTGGTGCGCTACACCAGCAGCCGCGCGCAAATGGGCGAGCACGTGAATCCGCGCTGGTTGATCGGGCTCGCGTGGACGGCCGTGGCCATCATCGTGACGATGAATGCCGCCTTGCTCTGGATGCTGGCGGCGCCACGGTATTAAGCCGTTCCACGCGCAAGGAACGGCCTCCCATCATGCCGCGCACTGCAATTCCTACACGCCCGAGCGTCGGCAGCGGCCGGGCGCCGGTTGGCTGCTCTTGAAATCGCGGTGTGCGGGCCGCGACTGGCATGGTCAATGCAGCGGCACGGCTGCGCCTGTGCTGGGACAAGGCGCGTCTGGACACATCCTGGAGCTGACCATGTTCATACACAACAAGCGATTGCAATATACCGTGCGCGTGTCGCGTGCAGCCCCTGGCCTGGCGAACCTTCTGCTGGAGCAATTCGGTGGCCCGCAAGGAGAACTGGCGGCGGCAACGCGCTATTTCACGCAGGCGTTGAGCGAGGAAGATCCCGGCCGCAAGGACATGCTGCTGGACATTGCCACCGAAGAACTCAGCCACCTGGAAGTAATCGGGTCCCTGATCGCGATGCTGAACCGGGGCGCGAAGGGTCGGCTGGCCGAAGGGTCCGAGCAGGAAGCCGAGTTGTACCGGTCCCTGTCCGGCGCGGGCAACGACAGCCACGTCACGCAGCTTCTGTTCGGCGGCGGCCCCGCGCTCGTGAACTCGGCGGGTGTGCCATGGACCTCGGCCTATATCGATACGATCGGCGAGCCCACGGCCGACCTGCGCTCCAATATTGCCGCGGAAGCGCGTGCCAAGATCATCTACGAGCGCCTGATGAATCTCAGCGACGATCCCAGCGTCAGCGAGGCGCTTGGCTTCCTGATGACGCGCGAGATCGCGCACCAGAAGTCATTCGAACGCGCGCTGTACTCGATCGCGGGCAACTTCCCACCGGGCAAGACGCCGGGCGTCGAGCCGTTCGATTCGGTCTACTACAGGATGTCGCAGGGCACCGAACCGAAGCGCGGGCCATGGAACGACGACAGGAACTTCGAGTTCGTCGAAGACCCGCCGCCCGCCGTGGATGGCGGAGATGGCTTGGCAACAGTCCGTCTGACGCCGGAAGAGGAGTCGGCCGTCGCGGCGTTTGCCATGCGCGACGCGTCCGACGTCAACAGCGATCCGGTCACGGGCGCCGATCTCGGTGCGGATGGGGTTGAGCCTGAGTCAGACGAACCCGAGTCCGGGTCCGAGGCCGGGAAGCGCTAGGTCGCGCGAGCCGCCATGTCAGCGCAGGCGTGCTGCGCGCCCGCCTGCCGCGGAGGGAACGAAAATTGCACGAAGGCAAGGCTTACACCTGGTATGGAGGCTGAGATGAGCATCTTCAAAGACATCCTGAACAAGCTGCTTCACAGGGGGCAGGCTGCGCAACCGCAGACCACTTCGACCGCGAGCCCCGGAGCGGCGCCCGGCACGACCGCCGGGACTTCGCCGGGCACGTCGACGGGTTCGGTTGGGGGTACGGCTGGAGGTACGGCTGGGGGTATGGCATCAGGCACCGGAGGCGCTCAGGCCGCTTCGGGCACGGCGCCGTCCGGTGGGAGCCCCTCTGCCGGCGGCACGGCTTCGTCGGCGGGCGGGACACCGGCATCCTCTGGCGCGACGGGCCAGCGGCCGCTGTCCCAGGTCGACGTGGAGGCGGTCATGGACCGGGCTGTGAGCGAATCGGGCCAGGCGCTGAACTGGCGGACATCGATCGTCGATACGCTCAAGGCGCTGGGCATCGACAGCAGCCTCGAGCATCGCAAGGCGCTCGCGCACGAGCTGAACTACACGGGCGACACCAACGACTCGGCGTCGATGAACACGTGGCTGCACAAGCGGCTGATGCAGGAACTGGCGGCGAATGGCGGCAAGCTGCCGGCCTCGCTGACGGACTGACCATTCTGCGCGGACGTGAAGGTTTGCGCCGCCGGTTCTGCAATCCGGCCGGCGCCGTCAGAGCAGGTCGCGCAGTTTGTAGTACCACATGCCGAGCACGAGTGCGGGCGTGCGCAAGGCATCACCGCCCGGAAAGCGGTGATGCCGGATGCGCGTAAACACGTCGAACCGGGTGGCATCGCCGCTGACGGCTTCCGCAATCAGTTTTCCCGCCATGCCGGCGAACACCACGCCGTGCCCGGAGAAGCCTTGCGCATAGTAGAGGCACTTGCCGACGCGCCCCAGGTCCGGCGCGCGGTTCATGGTGATATCGATGAAGCCGCCCCAGGCGTAATCGACCTTCAGGTCCTCGGTCTGAGGGAAGACCCGCACCATGCGCGCCCGGATACGGTCCACCAGATTGCGGGGCGGACGGGCACTGAAGGTCTCACCGGCACCGAACAACAGGCGGTGGTCCGCGCTGACGCGGAAGTAATCGACGATGAGGTTGTTGTCCGATGCGGCTGCCATGGCCGGCATCAGCGCAGCGGCACTGGCGCGTTCCATCGGCTCCGTCGCAATCATGTACGTGCCCACGGGCATGATGCGCGCCTGGATCTCCGGTGCCATGTGGTCGCCGAATTCACCGAGGTACACGTTGCCCGCCAGCACCGCCTGCTTGCACGCGATCTCGCCCTCGGCGGTTTTCACCACGGCGTCTTCCCCGGCTTCGAGCCGGTAGGCCGCCGAGTTCTCGAACACCCGGACGCCTTTGCGCACAGCCGCCGCGCCCAGCCCGAGGCAGTACTTCAAGGGATGCAGGTGGCCGGAGTGTGCATCGTAGGCGCCGGCAACAAAGCGGCTGCTGCCGACGTACTGCGGCAGCTGGCCGTTGCCAATCCATTCGAGCGGATAGCCATAGACGTCACGGGTATGCCTGACCCATGCCTCCAGGTCGCGCACCTTTCCTTCGCGTGGCGCGAGGGTCAGGTAGCCGCGCACATAGTCGCAGTCGATGCCGAAGTGCGCGATGCGCTGGCGGAGCAGATCGATTCCCTCGACTGACACGTTCCAGGCCGCCTTGGCGATGTCCTTCGTGCACTGGCGCTCGATCGCCCGCTCGCCCTCGGACCCGAAGCCCACGATCGCCTGGCCGCCGTTGCGACCCGAAGCGCCCCAGCCGATGCGCTGCGCTTCGAGCAGTGCCACGCTGAAGCCGCGCTCGGCGAGTTCGATCGCACATGACAGTCCCGCGTAGCCGCCGCCGACGACGCACACATCGGCCTTGACATGCCCGTGCAGCGGTCCGTTGGGAACGGGGCGCTGCACACTCGCCTCGTAGTAGGAGTTCTCGATAACGCCCAGTTCCTTATGCAACAAGCCAGACATCCGCTTGTCCTCCTCGGGCCGGGTTCGCTACGTCACGCGAACGTTGATGAACTGCCAGGGATCTTCGTCCGCCGGTTCCCGGTACAACTCGGAGTGCTGGGCCAGCGGTGTCCAGTCGCCGTAGACGCCCACGACTTCGCCAAGATAAGGGCAAGCGATGCGCAGCACGGTCTGGTAATCGAGATCGTCGGGCTCGACCACGCCGGCTTGCGGATTTTCGATCGCCCAGACCATGCCGCCGAGAATGCCAGCCACGACCTGCAGGCTGGTAGCCGTGTTGTGCGGCGCCAGTTCGCGCGCTTGGGCGGTCGACAACCGCGAGCCATACCAGTAGACGCCACGCTCATTTCCCATCAGCAGGACACCGAGCTCGTCCATGCCGTCGGTGATGTCGTCGCGCATGATGCGCTGCCTGTCTTGCTTGCGCCAGCCGTGCCCGGCCAGTTCGTCGATCGACAGCAGGGTGTCGTCGCAGGGGCGGTAGGCATAGTGAACGGTCGGCCGATAGACCACTTCGCCGTTTTCCCGCAGCGTCAGGTGGTCGGCCATCGAGATGGATTCGCCGTGCGTGATCAGGAAGCCGTGGAACGGCCCGCCGAGCGGCGTCCAGCTGCGCACGCGCGTGCTGAAGCCGGGACGCGTCAGGTACACCGCGGCGTCGGAACCGAAGCCATGCCGCTGCGCATCGTCGGGCCAGTATCGTTCATGCGTGCCCCAGCCCAGTTCCGCGGGCTGCGTGCCTTCCTCGATAAAGCCGTCCACCGACCAGGTGTTGACGAACTCGTTGTCGCCCTTGCGCGCGGTGCCGACCTGCGTGTCGCGCTCGGCGATATGGATGGCTTTGATGCCGAGGCGTCGTGCCAGCGTCGCCCAGTCCTCGAAAGACCGGGGCGGCGCGTAATGCAGATCGTTGTCGGCGGCCAGGTTGACGAGGGCCTGCTTCAGGAGCGCGGAGATCAGGCCGGGATTGGCGCCTTGCGTCATGATCGCCGTCGGCCCGTTGCGCTTGTCCAGGCGGAATGCGAACACGCCTTCGCGCAAGGCATAGTTGCTGCGGCGCGATAGCGAGGCATTGGGATCCACCGAGCCGCCACGCCATGGCTCGATGGACGTGTCCAGGTAAAGCACGCCGTGTTCCCAGCAATACCGCACCAGGGCTTCGCTGGAAACGTTGACCGACAGGTTCAGCAGGAAATCGCCCTTGCCGGTGTGGCGCTGGAGAATCTCGCGATGGTTTTTCTCGTTCAGTCCTTGTTCGATCACTTGCACGCCATATTCCCGCGCGATCTCGACAGGCGTCCCGGGTGGGCAGAGCACGGTGATCTGCGACGGCTCCAGCGCGATATGGCGGAGCAGCAGCGGCAGCAGGGAACTTGCGATACTGCCGAAGCCGATGATGAGCATGCGCCCGTCAAAGCGGGCATGTTTGGTGAAACCTGTGTTGGGCTCGACCATCACTTTCCCCGGATGCGCGACAGCGCCATGGTTGTCTTCCACGCGATGGTGGTGCCCCATCCCCATGCAAACGCTATGCCAAGCGACCCAAGTCGTGCCGCGGCGAACCATTCGGGCGATTCACTTCGCGTGCCGGGTCTATGCTTGAAGTGAAGTCTGCCCTGAAGAGACGTATCTAGATTTCGCGCGATCCGGTCGCTATATCAGAGAGGAGCGGCGATGTATCCGGGGTTTGCGGTCGCTCAGGCAGGACCACCTGGAGAGCACCATGCTCGATCTGGCGACAGAGCTCCGCGACCTGGAGCGCAGCGAAAAACATATCGACGATGGGCGCGAGCGCATCCGGCGTCAGATCGCGCTGATGAGGGGGCTGCAAGCCGGAACCGTCGAGACGGCACTGGCACGCCAGACGCTGGCGGCGCTGCGCAGTTCCGTGGCCGCGCAGCGGTGTCATCGCGCGCTGATCCTGCAGGTGCTGAACGACCACCCGCGGCTGCGGCTAGGCATGGCGTCGGTCGAGGGATTGATTCCAGGGTAGAACGGACCGCACAGTGAATAGGTAAGCCTATCGCGAATCTTCGCGATGCAGCGATGTGCGGCATCCGCTTACAGTGAAAGGGTGGCTTCCCGACGCAAGAGGTTCCGGCTGGGCGGGCTCGATGTACTCGGGCAGCGCGGGCTCGCGGACCGCAAGCACCCCTCTGTTCCTTCCCGTCCTGCGGGAATCGTCAACGGGACAAGTTCAGACCGGGAACCGAACGTATCGCCAGCCGCGCACATTCGGTGAACCAGCTGGCGGGCGCATCCAGCACATTGCCTTTACGCCGGACGATCCCGATCTGCATCGTTGGTAGCGGCTCCTGCAGCCGGATCTCGCTGATCAGCGGCGCCATCCACGGCAGTGAAAGCACCGGCTGCGGCACCGGGGCGATGGCATCGCCCTGGGTAGACAGCACCAGCGATGCCATCGACGAAGGGCATTCGATGATTTGGCGCGGCAGTGGCACGTGATGGCGGAGGAACCACTGGCGAACCGTTTCGCTGGTGCCGCCGCGCGAACTGTCGAGGAGCCAGGCCGATTTCCCGAGGTCCGCCAGCCGATGCGGCCCCAGCCCGAACTTGCCGGGGCGGGTCGACATGGCGACGGCAAGGCGACCCAACGGCTCGAACGCCAGGTCCGCCCCCAACACCTCCGGCATCAGCGACGTGATCGCGACATCGACGGATCCGTCCCGCAGCAAGGGCAGCATGTCCGACAGGAAGGCGTCGCGAATGGTCAGGCGCGCGTCGGGATAGCGGCTGCGAAAACGCTGCAGTGCGTCCGGTAGGCACATCAGCGAGAACGCCGGCGTCACGGCCGCATGGATGTGCGGCGTGCCCTGTCCGGACAGGCTCCGGATCGACGCGCGGGCGTCGTCCACTTCGGCCAGTATCAGCTTGGCGCGCCTGAGCAGTTCAAGTCCGGCGTCATTGAGCCGCACGCCTTGCGGGCTGCGGCTCAGCAACGGCGCCTGCAGGTCAAGTTCCAGTTCCCGCAGGGACTTGGTCACCGCTGTCTGGGACAGTGCCAGTGAACGGGCCGCGGCGCGGATGGTGCCCTGTTCGGCAATGGCGACAAAGGCGCGCAACTGACTGTTCTTCATGTTCTCACCATCGCGGATAGCCATACTGAGGTGAACACCAAAAGGGTTCGCTATGAAATCTTATCAGTAGCGCGACGAGAAGGGGATTCCTACCATGCAGGGCATCGCGGAGGCCAGCGCTTCCGCCAACTATTCAGGAGATGCCATGCGCCCGCAGGTCAACTTCGAGAGCCCGGAAGGGCTTCCGGCTCCGCCCGGTTCCATGACCGCCAGTCCCGCCGCGGGCGAGAACGCCCTCTACGCCAGGGTGACAAGGCGGCTGGTCGGCTTCCTCTTCATCTGCTTTATCTTCGCGTTCCTGGACCGGATCAATGTCGGCTTCGCCAAGATCGGCATGCAGGCCGACCTTGGCTTCAGCGAAGCCGTCTTCGGGTTGGGCGCGGGCATCTTCTTCGTGAGCTACTTCCTGCTGGAAGTCCCGAGCAACCTGCTGCTGGGGCGTTTTGGCGCCCGGCGCTGGATTGCCCGCATCATGGTGACGTGGGGACTGTTGTCCATGGCCACCCTGTTCGTCAGGACGCCGACGCAGTTCTATGTGCTGCGCCTGCTGCTCGGCGCCGCCGAGGCCGGCTTTTTCCCTGGCGTCATGCTGTACCTGACGCAGTGGTATCCGGCCGACCGGCGCGGCCGCGTCATCACGCTGTTCATGGCGGCCATCCCGGTCTCCAGCATCTTCGGCAGTCCGCTGTCCGGCTGGATCCTGCGCGCATTCGACGGCCACGCAAGCATGGCCGCCTGGCAATGGCTCTACCTGGTCGAGGGATTTCCGGCCGTCCTGCTAGGACTGATCACGCTTTGCTACCTGCCTGACACTATCGCGCAGGCAAAGTGGCTCAGCCCGGCCGAACGGCAACTGCTGCAGCAACGTGTCGCCAGCGACGCGAAACACGCCAGCGCCCACCGCATGCGCGATGCCTTCCGCTCGCCGATGGTCTGGCTGCTTGCGTTCATCAACTTCGCCTTTCTGTGCGGCATTACGCTGGCCTTCTGGATGCCGTCCATGCTGCGCAAAGCCGGGGTGATGAACACGGTCGAGATAGGCTGGATGGTCGCCGTACCGTATGTCGTGGCGGTCATTGGCATGCTGGTGCTGGGCCGGACCTCCGATGCCAGCGGTGAACGCCGCTGGCACAGTGCCTTGCCCGGCTTTGCCGCGGCTGCGGGCCTCGCCGTCATGCCCTGGACGCTGGATAACCCGACGCTGCTGCTGGTTGCCGGCACCCTCGCCATCGGCTGCAACGTGGTCGCCAACGCGCTGTACTGGAACCTGCCGACGGCCTTCATGTCGGGTGCGGCGGCCGCCGTCGGTCTCGCCTTCGTCAATGCGTTTGGGCAGATCGCCGGGTTTGCCAGCCCATCGGTGTTCGGCTGGCTGTTTGCGACGACCGGAAGCGCATCGCTCGGCCTGGGCGTTCTCGCCGCTTGTCTCGCGCTGGGCAGCACCGCGGTGCTCCTGATGCCTGCTCAGGCCGTCAACCGCTGATTGAAGGGAGTTGTCCGGTGAAAGACTATTCCACTGCCCATGAATGCCTGCGCTCGCTGAGCCAGGGGGAAAGTTCAAGCGTCGAGGTGCTCAACAGCCAGTTGGACCGTGTCTCGGCGATCGATCCCGACATCAACGCCGTTGCGGTGCTGGATGCGGAGCGCGCACTGCTGCGCGCCGCCGAAGCGGATGCCGACCGCGCGCGCGGTCGGAGCTGGGGCCCCCTGCACGGCTTGCCGATTACCGTAAAGGAGTCGTTCGACGTGGCCGGCCTGCCCACGACGTGGGGCTACGAGGCCTTCAGGACCAATATCGCCACGCGCCACGCGGTGGCCGTGCAACGCCTGGTGGATGCCGGTGCGATCGTTTTCGGCAAGACCAACGTGCCGGTTTCGCTGGCCGACTGGCAGACCTTCAACCCGGTATATGGAACGACCAGCAACCCTTGGGATCCGACCCGCGTGCCGGGCGGTTCTTCGGGCGGATCGGCGGCAGCCCTGGCAGCCGGCTACACCTGCCTCGAACTGGGGAGCGACATTGGCGCCTCCATCCGGAATCCGGCGCACTACTGCGGCGTGTACGGCCACAAGCCGACCTGGGGCGTAGTCCCCATGGAAGGCCACGCGTTGCCGGGGATCGCCTGCATCGACAGCGTGGATATCGCCGTGGCCGGGCCCATGGCGCGCTGTGCGCACGACCTCGAACTGGCGATGGACGTGCTGGGGTCGCCCGCCCATAGCTTTGGCAGCCACGGCTGGCAGCAAGCGCGCTGGCGCGACCGCGGCAGGCCGGTCGAGAGCCTGCGGATCGCCGTCATGGCCGACGACCCCGTGGCACGCGTCGACAGCGCGATCGTCGCGGGACTTCAGGCGCTGGCTTCCTTCCTGCGCGGGGAGGTTGCCTGTGTCAGCGAGGACCGCCGGCCGGTCGACAGCGGCGAGGCGCGTGCGGTGTACCTGCACCTTGTGCGCGGCGCGACCGGAGCGTTTCTTCCCGATGACGCCTACGACGCGGCCAGGCGCACGGCGAACCTGCTTGACCCCGCCGACATGAGCTACCGCGCTTGCCACTATCGCGGCACCACGCTCACGCACCGGGACTGGTTCGCGCTCGACCAGCGCCGCGCGACGCTGCGCAGGCAATGGGACCACTTCTTCAACGACTTCGATTTGCTGATCTGCCCGGTCGCCACGACGACCGCCTTTGCGCACAACCAGAACGGCGAGCGCTGGGAGCGCATGCTCGATGTCAATGGACAGCCGCAGGAGAGCACCGATTCGATGTTCTGGGCCGGATATCCCGGGGTAGTCGGCCTGCCGGCCACCGCTGTCCCGCTGGGCCGCGATTCGCGTGGATTGCCGTTCGGCGGGCAGATTATCGCAGCGGCGTTCTCGGACTTCGTGGCACTGCGCTTTGCGCAATGGCTCGCGCGCGAATGGTATGCCTTCCAGGCGCCGGAATCGCTCTGCACGGCGGCCTCGACTGCCTGAAACGCCAACGGCCCGTGCATGGCGCGGGGCCGCCGCCTTGGAAAACGGGGCCCTCAGTCGGACAGGGCGCGCAGCCGTGGCGCGCGCTCCGGGTCCAGATGTTCGGCGAGGTTGTCCAGCGCGCGCGCCGCGTCGTGGCTCGACAGTGCGGCGAGCAGGTCCACGTGTTCGTCGACGACCAGGCGGACCTGCGTCGGATCCGGCGGCGTCGAAAGGCAGGCCAGCAGGTGGCGGAACCGGAGCGCATCGAACAGCTCGACCAGCAGGTCATTGCCAGCCAGGCTGACGATGGCCCGATGGAACTGGCGGTCGAGTTCGGCCGCCTCGAAGAAGTTGCGCTCCAGGACCAGTCGGCTGATCTCGCCGATCATGCGTGCCAGTTCCGCGGGGACGGCCTGTTTTTGCTGGCAGATGGTCCGGATGGCATGGCTTTCCAGGGCGAACCGGGCCTCAAGGAACTGGCGCAGTTCCTGGGCGGTCACGCCGCGCACGCGGGCGCCTCGCCGTGGAATAAGTTCGATGAATCCCTCCGCCGACAGGCGTCGCAAGGCCTCTCGAATCGGCGTGCGTGACACGCCGATTTCTTCGGACAGCGGTTCTTCTTCCAGGAAGGCGCCGCTGGCGTATTGCCCGCGCAGGATCTGCCCGTGGATGTGCTGGTAGGCGCGTTCGGCGGCGGAGAGCGCGGTGGTGCTCTTGGAACTCTCGGAACCCATAGGGTGGATTTTTGTGTACGTCATGTATATCCGCGACATGCCTGCACCGAAAAAAGGCTTTATCGGTCATGTCGCTCACATTCGTGTGCTGCGGGAAATTCACGTCGAATCATAGCGCAAAACGCGAAAAGGCCCATGGATCCGGCAACTCCACACGCAGATTCGTCGGGTAAACGCCGATTGCTGGAGCGGATTGCGACCTCTATCTTTGCATACGTCATGTATACACGACGTATGCAATAAGATCTGCGGTCGGTGTCACACGCGATATCGATAGGCAGGCCCGTTCACGCGAAGCGATTTTTTCCCGCACCAGATATGAAGACGAAGCTTTCCCCCAACCATCTTGGCCTCTGGTTTTCCGGACCGAACATAGCGACCGCCGAGATCGGCAAGACTATCGGCTATCGCGTGGCGATCCTCGATATCGAACACGGCACCTTCGATCTGGATGCCCTCGACCGCTTCGTGCCGTTCCTGAAAGCGCTTGGCTATGAAGTCTTCGCCAAGGTGCTCGGCCCGACCCGTGAAGCTGTCCAGCAGGCGCTGGACTTTGGCGCGGATGCCGTCGTGATTCCCCACATCTCGGGCGTCGAAGAGGCGCGCCGTGTGTGCGGCTACGCAAAACTGCCGCCGCTGGGCGATCGCAGCCTCGCTGGCGGCAGGACGACCCATTTCGCCTACCCGGCAGATGCCTGGATCGCAGAGCAGGACCGCAACACGAAGTGCTATCCGATGATCGAGGACGAGCACGCGCTGGCGGAAGTCGACGCGATCCTCGACCTGCCTTGCGTGGACGGGGTCTTCATCGGACCGACCGACCTCTCTATCCGGCGCGGCCGCGGCATCTACAAGCGGCAAGCAGGCGACTGGGCCGATATCGAGACGATTGTCAGAGCGGCCAAGGCCGCAGGCAAATCCTGGTTGTTCCCGGCATGGAGCCCGGAAGAGCAGGCTTTTGCGATCGAGCACGGCGCGGAACGGGTGTTCATCGCGATGGAGCAGGTTGCGCTGTATCGCGGGCTGAGCGCCATCTGGGCGACGGCTAACGAGACGCTGCAAAACCATTCCGGGCAGTAAGCCGCGTCGCGCTTACGCACTTATCGACTTCCCCTGGGAATCCCCGGATTCCGGGATTCCTGAAACAGGATACGCAAACATGAATTCACCAATCAATCAGCCGGTGGTCAAGACCGTCCAACGCTGGGCGTGGATCCTCACGATGGTCCTCGCGCTGGCGATGGTTGTCTCCGTGATCGACCGGTTTGCGCTGTCGCTGCTGATCGAGCCGATCAAGAAGGCGTACGACATCACCGATTCGCAGATCGGATTGCTGCAGGGCCTGGCCTTCGGCCTGTTCTATGCGGTGCTGGGCCTGCCGTGCGGCTGGCTCGCGGACAAGTGGTCGCGCAAGGGCACCATCGTGGTCGGGCTGCTGGTCTGGAGCGCGGCGACCGCGGCATGCGGACTGACCACGACCTTCGTCGGGCTGCTGGCCTCGCGCATGCTGGTCGGTGCGGGCGAGGCTGCGCTTGCGCCGTCGGCCTACGCCATCATCCACGATCAGTTCCCGCGCACGATGATCAATCGCGCCCTGAGCCTGTTCCAGGTAGGGGCGGTCATTGGCGCGGGCACGGCCTTCTACATCGTGGGTGCGATGTATGACTATCTGAAGGGCATTGGCCCGGTGGTCACACCGTGGTTCGGCACGCTGCAACCGTGGCAGCAGACGTTCGTGGCCGTGGCGCTGCCGGGCCTGGTGCTCACGCCGATTCTCTGGTGGGTGCTGTCGCGCACCGAGAACAAGACGCCGGTGGCCACGAAACGCGGCCATGCGGGCGCCGTCGCACCGCACGTGGGTACGGCCCGCTACATGTGGTCCGACCGGACCTTTATTGCGGCGCTGTTCATCGGCATGTCCGGTCTGCTGACGATGAACTACGCACTGCTGTCCTGGCTGCCGTCCATTTTCGCGCGCGAGTTTGCCTGGACGCCCGGCCAGATCGGCAAGCCTTATGGCCTCATCGTGCTTGTTGCCAGTTCCGTCGGCATGCTGGTCGGCGGCTGGGCGGCTGACCGCATCCAGAGCCGCCAGCCGGAAGTCGGTGTGCTACGCGTGCCCCTGACCGCGGCGGTGATCGGCCTGCCGTTTGCCGCCGTGCTCATGCTCGCCCACACGCCGGTGCTGCTGCTGGGCCTGGCCGCGATCCTGCATGCCCTCTGCACGTGCTCGATCGGTGTCGCTCCCGCCTTGATTCAACTGCGCAGCCCGGCGTCCATCCGCAGCCGCGTCTCGGCGGTCTATGTCCTCGCGGTCAATCTCTGCGGGCTGGCCGTCGGACCGCTGCTGGTGGGCGAGATGACCAAGCTCGTTCCGCAAGGCACCGAGGCATTGCGCACTGCCGTCGCCGCCGTGGGCGCCACCGCACTGCTGGTCTCGGTCGTTGTCCTGGCCAGCTACACGCTGGCAGCGCGAGGCCGTACGGCCACTGCGATGTCCTGACAAACGGACGCCATGGTCCCGGCCCCTTCCTGATCCCGCGGCGCGCTTGCGCGCCGCCATCCCGGATTTACCCGAGCCAAAGTCGTCAGGCGCTCTCGCCTGGCGGTGGCTCCCTTTTTTTCCTGATTTCGCTACACCCAACCGAAACCCAGTCATGAAGATCTCAGTCATCCAGTTGAACGCCGGCAATAGCAAGCCGAAGAACATCGAAAAGGCGCTCGGCCTGATCGAGCGAGCCATGCAAGCCGATTCCCCCGACTTCGTGGTGCTGCCGGAAATGGTGGCCTGCATCAGCGCGTCGCCCAAGGAGATGCGCGACTCCGCCGAAGCGTTTCCTGACGGCGAGGCTTACCGCGCCTTCAGCGAAGCGGCCCGCCAGCACAACATCATTCTCCATATTGGCAGCATGATGGAACGTGCCGGCGACGACGTCTTCAACTGCTCGCTCATGTTCGGCCGCGACGGCAGCCTGCTGGCGAAGTACCGCAAGATCCATCGCTTCGATGTGGTGTTCGCGGATGGCACCGAACTCAAGGAATCGAAGCTGGTCGGACGTGGCGACGAGATCGTCTGCGTGGACGTGGAAGGCGTCAAGATCGGCTTCTCGATCTGCTATGACATGCGCTTCCCCGAGCTTTATCGGGCGCTGGTGGAACGCGACGCCGACATCATCGTAGCGCCGTCGGCCTTCACCTTCGAAACCGGCGCGGCCCACTGGGAAGTGCTGCTGCGCGCGCGCGCCATCGAAACGCAGACCTACTTTGTCGCGCCGGGCCAGGTGGGCACGTTCGGCGAGGGCAAGTACAAGAACTTCGGTCATTCGATGATCATCGACCCGTGGGGGCAGATCGTGGCCCAGGTGTCGAACACCGAAGGCCATGCCTCGGCAGGCTTCGACCGCGACTATCTCACGCAGATCCGCGCGCGCATGCCGCTGCGCCAGCACCGCGTTCTCTGAGCGCCGAGCGGAGCCTACCCATGTTCGACATTCGACCCATGCCGGAGGCGCTGCCTCCGGAGATCCATCGCGCCGCGATGGAAGCCGAGCCCGCCACCATCGGCCACTTCCGGCTGCTGGGCTTTCCCGACGCGGGAATCCGACCGCTCTTTGGACGCATGCGCATTGCCGGCCCTGCCGTGACCCTGGCCTTGCCCGCGGCGGATTCCACGCTGCTGCATCACGCCGTGGGCATGTTGCGGCCGGGTGACGTCCTGGTCATCGACCGGCTCGGTGACAACCGGCACGCCTGCCTGGGCGGAGGCGTTGCCTATGCCATCGCCAAGGCCGGTGTCGCTGCCGTGATCGTTGACGGTCCCTGCGCGGACCCCGCGGAAATCCGCGACCTGTCGCTGCCGGTCTGGGCACGCGGCTTCAGCAGCATCACGACGCGCCTTCAGGGCATCGGCGGCGCCATGAACGTGCCCGTGAGCTGTGGCGGCGCGGTCGTGTCGCCGGGGGACCTGGTGATCGCCGACGAGGGCGGCATTGTGTTCATGCCGCGCGCGCAGGCACTGGCCCAATGCGAGCAGGCGATGAAGCTCCAGCGCATGGAGCAGCAGGGGCTGCCCCTGATCACGGCGGAGCGGCCGCTTGGCGAGCTGACCGGCGCGAGCGCGCTGGTGCGCGCCAAGCTCGTGGCCGGCTAGCACGGGGGAGGGCGCGGCGGCTTGCCCGTTTCGCGCCTTCCACGATTCACGACGAAACCGGGCATCACCCCAACGCCCGCGCGGCACGCGTCCCGGGCGCGGACACGCGCGTCTGTTGCCCGTGACCTGCATGCGGGCCAGACGCCGGATGCGGCGGGCCGAATAAAACCACAAAGAGGAAATCCGAAATCATGAGTTCAAGCCTGAAAAGGACCTGCATCACCGTGGCCTGCGGCGCAGCCCTTGCCGGATCGGCGTCGTTCAGCACGCCGGCGCTCGCGCAAAGCAACGTCATCCTGTACGGCGTACTGGATGCCCCGATCGAATATGTGAGCAAGATGGGCAGCAGCGCGCCGACGCTCAACAACGGCCAGGTCACCTACCAGCAAGGCGGGAGCCGGCTTGCCATGGGATCAATCGGCGGACTCGCCGGCCCGCGCTGGGGCCTGCGCGGGACCGAAGACCTGGGCGGCGGCAAGCGGGCCATCTTCGTGCTGGAGAGTGGTTTCGGGGTGGATACCGGCATGTCGGGCAACGGCGGACGCCTGTTCGGACGACAGGCCTACGTCGGCCTGCAATCCGACGCCGGCCAGGTCATGCTCGGCCGGCAGTACACGCCGCTGTTCGAAACCATGGCCAACTTCGCGCCGCTGCGTTATGCAAGCCTTTACGAGCCAGTGGGGGCCCTGACGGGCCTGGACAACCGCTCGGACAACACGGTCAAGTATTCCGGCACCTTCGGCGGCCTGACCGCCATGGCCCACTATTCCTTTGGCACGGGTGTCGGGCTGACCGGCATGACGCCGCTGGCCGGCGCCGGTGCCGGCGAAGTGCCCGGCCACGGCCGCGACAACACCGGCTTTGGTGCCGGGGTTTCCTATTTCTCGAATGGGTTTGGCGCCGCACTGGCCTATGACGAATGGCATCCGGCCATTGCCGCAGGCAGCGCGGGCAAGCAGCGCAAGCTCGCTGGCGCACTGCGCTACAACGTCGGGAACGCCAGCGTGATGGGCGGCTATCGCTGGGGCTCCACGCAGTTCGCCGACGGTTCGACGCTGTCGCGCGACGATTTCTGGTGGGCGGGCGCGAACTATCAGCTGACATCGGCACTCGGCCTCCAGCTGGGCTATTACTACTGGAACCTGAAATCGGTGCGGCTGGTGCAGACGGCCGCGGCCACTACCCCGGCCAGCCCGTGGGAAGTGGCGTTCGTTGCCGACTACGCGTTCTCGAAGCGGACCGACGTCTACCTGACGACCGCGTACGCGCGCAACGCGGGGCTGAATTTCGATACGTCGAATACCGGCTTTGCCACCGGCTACTTCCCCACCCCGGGGCAGCGCAGCATGGTGGGCGTGGCGGTTGGCATTCGTCAGATTTTCTGAGGATTGGCCACCCTCGATGCCGGCGGGACCGCCTGGCATCGAGGGCAAGCCGCGCATCACCATAGGGAGGGTCCCAATGAATGAAAAAGCCGGCGTTGCTACCCCTGCGGGCCGCACTTGCCGGCTTCATTTGGCCTCGCTGACGAGACCGGTACTTCCGGGAGCGCTTGGCTCAACCGTTGGCGTAGCTTACCTTGGCCTTGCGGGCTTGCGTCTGCAGACGGGTCAGCACGGTTTGCACAAAGGCAATGGCGCGCTTCACGTCGTTCGAAATGCCCAGGCCACGGGAGCCCAGTTCGCGCTCGATCAGGTCGCGTTCCAGTTGATCGGTCAGCTTGATATCGGATTGGGTGTTCATGGCGTCCTTCCTTACAGGGATTACCCTCATGGGGTTTTCCCTGATTGTAGCAAAGGAATTGTCGCGTTGCAGCATTACGTAAAAATACGTATGCGAGAAAAGCAACGTGTGATGTGAAAGCTCTCCGGCATGTGGCGCTTTGGCTTAACGGCTGTTTTGTGAGACAGACTCACAACCCTTGCCAGACCTTTTCGTTTGGCGCCAGCGTGGCGTCAGGCTATCTTTCAAGCCTTCTTCGCGGTTCTTCCGGACACCATGCCCCCGCTCGTCCTGTGCTGCCTGCTGATCACCTACGTGGTCTGGGGCACGACCTATCTTGCGATCCGCTTCACGCTGGAGAGCTTTCCGCCGTTTCTGATGACCGCCTCGCGCTTCCTGTGCGCGGGCCTTTTGCTGACCGCATGGCTGGCATGGCGGCGTACGCCGATGCCCGCCTGGCGCCAACTTCGTAACTGTGCGCTGCCGGCGATCTTCCTGCTGGTGGGCGGCATGGGCCTGACCGCCGTTGCCGAACAGACGATTTCATCCGGGGCCACCACCGTCATGATCGGGTCGATGCCCATCTTCGGACTGTTCTGGAGCGCGTGCTTCGGCACGCGGCCGCGCTGGTATGAGGGGCTGGCGATTGTCATCGGCAGCGCTGGCATCCTCGTCCTGACCGGGGGCGCGGAATTCCGCGTCAGTGCCACGGGCGTGGTGGCGCTGCTGCTGGCCGTGGCCAGCTGGTCGTTCGGCTCGCAGGTAGCGCGCCGGCTGGAACTGCCGGAAGGGGCGGCCGCCTTCGCCGCGGAGATGCTGATCGGCGGGGTAATCCTGATGACCCTGTCGGTGCTGAGGCAGGAGCCCTGGCCGGCGTCGGTCAGCGCGCAGGCGTGGTGGGCCTGGGGCTATCTGGTGGTGATGGGCTCGCTGGTGGCGTTTTCCGCCTACATGTACCTGGTCACGAACGTGAGCCAGACGCTGGCGACCAGCTATGTCTACGTCAATCCGCCCGTGGCACTGGCCGTCGGTGCCTGGCTGGGCGGGGAACAGATTGCCCCGCAGACGTTCGGTGCAATCGCGCTGATCCTGTCTGCGCTGGCTGTGCTGGGTGTCGGCAGCCTGCGCGCCGCCCGTGCCGAAGCGGCGGCCTGAGCCGCGCCGATCCGGTCAGAGCGAGGACGATTGCTCTTCGATCCAGAGTGACAGGCGTACCTTGTACGCCTGCTGGATATGGCGGCGCGTGATCTGCTCGGCGAGCGCGGGGTCGCGCTTTTCCAAGGCTTCGACCAGCGCCAGGTGTTCTTCGTAGGAAACGCGGGCCCGTCCCGGCACCGCGAGCGTGGTGCGGCCAAGCAGCGCCATCGATTCGTGCAGCGAGCGCAGCGTCTTGAGCAGGTAGCGGTTGTGCGCGCAGCGATGCAGGGTTTCGTGGAACAGCCGGTTGTTGCCGGCCAGGCGGTCGGGGTCGTCGGCCATCGACAGGTCGCGCTCGACAATATCGCGCAGCAGCGAGATCTCGACGTCCGTGGCGTGGCGGGCGGCCAGCGCGGCGGCGGTGCCTTCCAGCACTTCGCGCATGACATAGAGCTCGCTGACCATGCTGGCGTCGAGCTGCGTGACCATCATGCCGCGATTGGGCTCGTTGACGACCAGGCCTTCGGATTCCAGCCGCGACAGCGCTTCGCGTACCGGCGTGCGCGAGAGGCCCAGCGATTCGGCCAGTTCCACCTCGCGCAGGCGCGTACCCGGGGACAGCTGTCCGGCCTGGATGGCCGCACGCAATTGCTGGTAGGCGCGCTCGGAACGCGGCAGCGACGAAGCCTGGCCGGCATCGGCGCCGCCGGAAAATTCGGTGGAGATCATGTGAAGCTGGCTGATGGACCCGTGTAAGCGGTCATCATACCCGCTCGCAAGCCGCTGACATCACTGCGACGCAATAGTGTGCACCGCGGGCGGGGCCTTGCTTGCCGCCTTCCGCGCGACCGCCGTCGCGAAGGCGAGTCAGGCACCGTAACCCGTCGGCGACTGGAACGGGTGGTACTGATATAGCCAGGTTTCGGACAGGGGCTTGCCGCCGAGCCGCAGGAACAGCCGCAGGTCGACCGGCTCCTTGCCGTCGGCCGCCAGGTCGAACTGCGCACGCCAGTGGCCCGCCACGCCATTCGGCACCGCTTCCGTGAAGACATAGGAGAACTTGCCGCGCGATGCGCTCAGTACCGCTTCCGGCTTGACGCCGAACGGCAGCTTTTCCAGCGGGGCGCCCCTGAACTCCACCATGAACTTGCGCACGCCCTGCGGGCGCGGCTGCCCGGGCTGGCCGCCGTTGCCCATGCGCGTGGCCACGCAGCGCGCGAGCGGGCTCGGGAAGGGTTCGTCGGCGAGCCAGTGCAGGCGGTAGCGCAGGCGGTAGGTATTGCCGGCGCGCGCCGCAGCCTTGGGCACCCACATGGCCACGATGTTGTCGTGGATCTCGTCGTCGGTGCGCAGTTCGACCAGCTGCACCGCCCCGGCGCCCCAGCCGTCGCGCGGCTCGACCCACAGGCTGGGCCGGCGTTCGTAGTTGACGCCGTCCTGGTAGTGATCGAACTGGCGGTCGCGCTGCAGCAGGCCGAAGCCGCGCGGGTTGTCGTCGGCGAACGCCGAAGCCATGGTCTGCGGCGGGTTGTTGAGCGGGCGCCAGATGTGCTCGCCGGCGCCGTTCCAGAGCGCCAGGCCGTCCGAATCATGGACTTCGGGGCGCCAGTCGACCGCGGTGCCTTTCATGGTCTCGGAGAACCAGTACATCGAGGTGAGCGGTGCCAGGCCGAGACGCGCCACGTCCTTGCGCAGGAACAGCGCGCATTCCACGTCCATCACCACGGCCTTGCCGCGCTGCATGACGAAGCGGTAGGCGCCGGCGATGCTCGGTCCGTCGAGCAAGGCGTAGACCGTCACGGTGTCGCCCTTGCCTTCGGGCGTCTCGAAATAGAAATGGGTGAAGTTCGGGAATTCCTCGGCCTTGCCCGCCTCGGCCACGTCGATGGCGATGCCGCGCGCGGACAGGCCGTACTGGTACAGCTCGCCGATCGCCCGGAAATACGACGCGCCCAGGAAGGCGACCCAGTCGTTCTTTTTCCAGTCCCTCGCTTTCTGGTCGCCCAGGCGGCTTTCCTGGAAGCGGAAGCCAGCAAAGCCGCTGCCGCGCGGCAGCTTGTGCGCGGGGCTGTCGGCGGGCATGTCGAAGTAGCTTTCTTCGTAGACGATCTCGCGCGCATTGCCCTTGCCCTCGCGGCCGCGGTCGATCACATGCATGCGGACCGGCGTGCGGAAGTAGGTGCCCAGGTGGAAGAACGTCACCGGGAACTGGCCGGGGCCGTCGGCGAACAGCGCATTCTCCGGACGGAAGCGGATCTTGCCGTGGGCGTCGTAGTCGATCCGGTCGAGCACCTCGGGCGGCGGGGCGGGCGGCGCCGCGTAGGGCTTGCCGGCCAGCGCGCGGGCCTGGTCGATGAGGGCGTCGAAGCTGAACGGGCGCGGGTCGCCCAGCTTGATCCCGCTGGCGGCCAACGCCGACGGAGTGATGCCCAGTGCGGCCAGGGCAGCGGAGGCGGTGGCGGAAACCAGCAGGGTGCGGCGATTCATCATGTGGCGTCAGCGTCCTTTTTTCATCTTGCGTCAGTGCAGAACTGTAAGAGACGCCCCGGTCCGGCGAAAGTTCGGACACCGACTGTTACAGCGAGAGGGCGACCCAGTCACTCGCCGGCGCGGACCCTGCGTTGCGCCCGCCGCTTCCGCGAGATCATGTTCAGCCCCTCCACAGCGGCCGAGAACGCCATCGCTGTATAGATATAACCCTTGGGCACATGGGTGCCGAGGCCTTCGGCGATCAGCGTCATGCCGATCATTATCAGGAACGCCAGCGCCAGCATCACGATGGTCGGGTTGCGGTTGATGAAGTTCGCCAGCGGCGTGGCGGCGAATAACATCGCCGTGACGGCGGCGATTACCGCGATGAACATGATCTCGACGTGTTCGGTCATGCCGACGGCGGTGATGATGCTGTCGATCGAGAACACCAGGTCCAGCACCAGGATCTGCCCGATGGCGCTGGCGAAGCTCTGGGTCGCGCTGGCCTTGCCGGTGTCGTCGCCGCCCTCGGGCTCGCCCGCGACGTGATGGTGGATTTCACGCGTGGCCTTCCAGACGAGAAACGCGCCGCCGGCGATCAGGATCAGGCCGCGCCAGGAAATGCCGCGCCCCAGCACGGTGAAGATCGGCTCGGTCAGCGTAACGATCACGGCAATCGTCGCCAGCAGTGCCAGGCGCAGGATCAGCGCCAGGCCAATGCCAACGCGCCGCGCCTTCTCCCGCATGGCTTCCGGCAGCTTGTTGGTGAGGATGGAGATGAAGATCAGGTTGTCGATGCCCAGCACGATCTCCATCGCAACCAGCGTGGCCAGCGCAGCCCAGGCGGCGGGATCCTGCAGCAATGCGAGGGACGATTCCATGTGAGCTCCGATCGAGTGTAGGAGGGCCCTTGCCGCTGGCCCGCAAGCGCAGTGTCGCCGACATGGTAGCAAGCGCTTGTGGCGGCGGAAATCCGGAAGTTGAAGATTAAGGTTGTCGTCGGCCTTTGTGGAATATAGTATGTGATATATCAATGAATACTATCGAGCCATCAAGGAGACAGGCAATGAAAGTGTGCATCTATGGGGCAGGGGCCATCGGTGGCTATGTCGGCGCTCAGCTGGCGCGCGCCGGGGCGGAAGTCAGTTTCGTTGCGCGCGGCCCGCACCTGGCCGCCATGCAGGCCAACGGCGTGCGCCTGCTGATTGACGGCGAGGAGCGGGTGGCCAAGGTGAACTGCACCAGCGACCCGCGCGAACTCGGGCCTCAGGATTATGTGTTCATCACCCTCAAGGCGCATTCGGTGCCCGGCGTGGTGGATCTGATCCAGCCGCTGCTGGGCCCGCAGACGGCGATCGTCACCGGCGTCAATGGCATTCCGTACTGGTACTTCTACAAGCATGGCGGCAAGCTCGCCGGCTCGACGCTGGAAAGCGTGGACCCCGGCGGCCGGCAATGGCGCGGTTTCGGACCCGAACGCGCGATCGGCTGCGTGGTCTATCCCGCCGCTGAAATCATCGAGCCCGGCGTGATCAAGCACGTGTATGGCAAGAAATTTCCGCTGGGCGAGCCGGACGGCAGCCAGTCCGAGCGCGTGACGCGACTCAGCCAGATGATGATGGCCGCCGACCTGGATGCCCCGGTGCGCGACAACATTCGCGACGAGATCTGGCTCAAGCTGTGGGGCAACCTGTGCTTCAACCCGATCAGCGCGCTGACCCATGCGACGCTCGACGTGATCACCGCGAATCCCGCCACGCGTGCGCTGTCCCGCCAGATGATGCTGGAGGCCCAGAGCATTGCCGAGTCCTTTGGCGTGAAGTTCCGCGTCGACGTGGAACGGCGCATCAACGGCGCGGGCGCCGTGGGGGCGCACAAGACGTCGATGCTGCAGGACCTGGAAGCGGGCCGGGCGATGGAAATCGATCCGCTGCTTACGGTGGTGCAGGAGATGGGCCGGCTGGTCGAACATCCCACGCCGATGTGCGACGCCGTTCTCGGCTTGATCAAACAGCGCGACGAGATGGCGCGACTGGCGGCCTGATCGGGCCACCACGTCGACGCCGCCCGGTCCATGCCTTGCACGGTCCGGGCGGCGCTTTCCGTCGTGCCATCGGCGAAGAAAGTCACGTTTTCTTGGCTTCGCCGTCGGGATGGGAATTGTGATATACCATATACGACAAACCGGGCACCGCGCGGACGCCGCCATCGAACCCCATCGGGGTTTGATGCGATTCGGGAATGACTCCAGGCGATTTTGCTAAGCTGTGCAGGAATGCGGCGGGCTGCCTTGTGGCTGCCGCGCCACCGGTCTCACACGAGCTTATTCATGTCTGCGCAAAGCCAACCGATTGTCCAGCCGCCCGCACTGGCCCTGTCCGTGCAACCCATCAACGCCGGCGCCAGCCTGCGCGACCAGGCCTACGCCATGCTGCGCCAGGCCATTGCCGACGCGGATATCTATCAGTCGCGCGATGAGATCCGGCTGGACGAGCGGGTACTGAGCGAGGCCATGGGCGTGAGCCGCACGCCGATTCGCGAGGCCATGACGCTGCTCGAGCAGGAAGGCTTCCTGCGCACCGTGCCCCGGCGCGGCATCTACATCATGCGCAAGACCAAGCGCGAGATCGTCGAGATGATCCAGATGTGGGCGGCGCTGGAAAGCATGGCTGCGCGTCTTGCCACGCTGAATGCCACCGACGCCGAGATCGCCCAGTTGCGGCGCATGTTCGACAGCTTCCGCGATTCAACGCCGGCCGAGCATATCGAAGAGTACTCGGACGCCAATATTGTGTTCCACCAGGCGATCGTGCAGCTGTCGAAGTCGCAGATCATCATGGACACGATCCGCAATATCTTTATCCATGTGCGGGCCATCCGGAAAATGACCATCTCGCAGAGCGACCGGGCCGCGCGCTCGATCGTCGATCACCTGCGCATCATCGAGGCACTGGAGAAGCGCGATACCGAGCTGGCCGAGCGGCTGGTGCGGCAGCACTCGCTGGACCTGGCCGACTACGTCGAGAAGCACTGCGATTTCCTGGACTGAGCCTGCGCAAGAGGGGCGGAAAGCGGCACCTGAACGGCGGACATTGTCCGCCGTTTTCGCATTCCGGCTTCGCCGTTCGCCCCGCATTTTGGTATGTGATATATCAGTGTATTCGGCGCAACATCTGCGCAATGATCGATCGCTTTCTGCGCCCCGATCCCTGCTAGCGCCTGCGAGCTCAGGCCTGACAAGGTCTAGCGCCGGAGCGAAGGCACCGCCGGCAGCGGGCTTTTGATGCACTGCAGCGACAAAATTTCGCTAACTGACAGGAAAACTACTTGCCGTCTTCTGATATATCACATACCGTATGTCATCAAGACGGTCGAAATGACTGGCACAAGTTAAACAAAGCAGAGGAGACATCGCCATGGAACGAAAAGCACTGGAGGGCATCCGGATCCTGGACATGACGCACGTCCAGGCCGGCCCATCGGCCACGCAGCTGATGGCGTGGATGGGGGCCGACGTGATCAAGGTGGAAATGCCGGGCCGGGGTGACATCACGCGCAGCCAGCTTCGCGACGTGCCGAACGCCGACAGCCTGTACTTCACCATGCTCAACAGCAACAAGCGCAGCCTGACGCTGAACATGAAGACGGCTGAAGGCAAGGCGTTGCTCGAAGACCTGGTCCAGCGCAGCGACGTGCTGATCGAGAATTTCGGTCCCGGCGTGCTGGCGCGCGCGGGCTTCGACTGGGACCACCTGCAGGACCTGAACCCGCGCCTGATCTATGCGTCGATCAAGGGCTTCGGCCCCGGTCCGTACCAGGACTGCAAGGCGTATGAGAACGTGGCGCAATGCATGGGCGGTTCGGCCTCTACCACCGGCGACGCCGCCGGCGTGCCGACGGTCACCGGCGCCCAGATCGGCGATTCGGGCACCGGCGTGCACTGCGTGGTCGGCATCCTGGCCGCGCTGCTGCAGCGCGAGCACTCCGGGCGCGGCCAGCGCGTGGAAGTCGCCATGCAGGACGCCGTGCTGAACCTGTGCCGCGTGAAGCTGCGCGACCAGCAACGGCTCGATGCCGGCCCGCTGCGCGAGTACCCCAACGAACAGTTCGACGATCACGTGCCGCGCGCGGGCAATGCATCGGGCGGTGGCCAGCCGGGCGCCGCGCTGCGCTGCTCGCCGGGTGGCCCCAACGACTACGTCTACGTCATCATCCAGCCGCAGGGCTGGGAGCCGCTGATGCGCCTGTGCGGCCGCGAGGACCTGATCACCGACCCGGAGTTCGCCTCGCCGGAAGTCCGCCTGAAGAAGCTGGGGCAGTGCTTCGGCATCATCGAGCAGTGGACCTCCGGCCTGACCAAGTTCGAAGTGATGAATGCGCTCAACGAGGTCGATGTGCCGTGCGGCCCGATCCTGTCGATGAAGGACCTGATCGAGGACCGGTCGATGTACGAGCGCGGCTACCTGGTGGAGCTTGAGCACCCGACGCGCGGCAAGTACGTGCAGCTGGGCTCGCCGATCGCGCTGTCCGACTCGCCGGTGAAGGTGGAGCGCGCGCCGCTGCTGGGCGAGCACACCGAGGAAATCCTGGAGTGGCTGGGCCGCACGCCGGCCCAGATCGCTGCGATGAAGCTGGCCGGCGCCGTCTGAGCGCCCGACAGTCCCTCTCTCCCTCTGTTTCCCACACCGAGCGGGCATGCCTGACGCGTGCCCGCCGGAGGAGTTCGTGCTGTGCAATCCTGGATTCGTTTCCGCCGTGCAGACGGCAGTGTCGGCTACGGCCGCACCGAAGGTGCCGATAGCGACCGCGTCATTGAATACGATGGCCCCGGTTATGCCGACCCTCAACCCACCGGCGCCATCCACAAGCTTGGCGAACTGCACCTGTTCGCGCCCTGTGAGCCGGGCAAGGTCGTGGCGCTGTGGAACAACTTCCACGCGCTGGCGCGCAAGCTGGAAAAACCCGTGCCGACGCACCCGCTGTTCCTGATCAAGCCGGGCACTTCGCTGGCTGGCCCCGGCGATGCCGTGGAGCGCCCGCGCAGCTATGACGGCAAGATCGTCTACGAGGGCGAGCTTGGCATCGTGATCGGCAAGAAGGCGCGCAATGTGTCGGTGGCCGAGGCGGCGTCACACATCTTCGGCTACACCGTGGTCAATGACGTGACCGCCGCCGAACTGATCGCCGCCGATCCCAATTTCCCGCAGTGGACGCGTGCCAAGGGCTTCGACACCTTCGGCTGTATCGGCCCGGCCATCGTGCCCGGCTTCAACTGGCGCGCCGCCAGCGTGAAGACGCGGCTCGATGGCGTGGAGCGGCAGAACTACCCGCTCTCGGACATGATTTTCTCGCCCGAGGAGCAGGTCAGCCGCATCTCGCAGGACCTGACGCTGATGCCGGGCGATGTGATCGCCGTCGGCACGTCGCTGGGCGTGGGTTCGATGAAGGACGGCGCGGTGGTCGAGGTGAGCATCGAAGGCATCGGCTCGCTGGTGAATCACGTGCGCGGGTAATTGCCCAACAGCGCCCAACAATCAAAGGGAAAGCCATGCCAATGACAATTGGTGTCCCCCGGGAGGTCCATCCCGGGGAGCGGCGCGTTGCCGCGACGCCCGATTCGGTCAGGGAACTGACCAAGCTCGGTTATGAGGTGGCAGTGGAATCCGGCGCCGGCCAGCAGGCGTCGTTTTCGGACGATGCCTACCGGGCCGCCGGCGCGGCCATCGTGGATGCCGCCAGCCTGTGGGCATCGGTCGATGTCATGATCAAGGTGCGCCCGCCCCAGGTGCATCCGGGCCTGGGCGTGGAAGAAGCGGCACTGCTCAAGAAGCACGCCACGCTTATCAGCTTCGTCTGGCCCGCGCAGCAGATGACGCTGCTCGAACGGCTGTCGCAACGCGGCGCCACGGTGCTCGCGATGGACTGCGTGCCGCGCATCTCTCGCGCGCAGAAGCTGGACGCGCTCAGCTCGATGGCCAATATGGCGGGCTATCGCGCGGTGATCGAGGCCGCGCATGCATTCGGGCGCCCCTTCGCGGGGCAGATTACGGCAGCGGGCAAGATTCCGCCCGCCCGCGTGCTGGTGATTGGCGCCGGCGTGGCCGGCCTGGCCGCCATCGGCGCGGCGCGTAGCCTGGGTGCCGTGGTGCGCGCGTTCGACACGCGGCCGGTGGTGCGCCAGCAGATCGAAAGCCTCGGCGCCGAGTTCCTGACCGTGGAAATCGAGGAAGACGGCAACGGCGGCGGCGGCTATGCCAAGGAGATGAGCCCCGCGTTCATCGAGGCCGAGATGAAGCTGTTCGCCGAACAGGCGCGCGAGGTGGACATCATCATCACCACCGCGCTGATCCCCGGCAAGCCCGCACCGCGCCTGCTCGAAGCCGACACGGTGGCGCTGATGCGTCCCGGCAGCGTGGTGGTGGACCTGGCCGCCGAGCAGGGCGGCAATTGCGTGCTGACCGTGCCCGGGGAGTCGGTGACGCACCAGGGCGTAACGATCGTCGGCTACACCGACCTGCCCAGCCGCATGGCGGCGCAGTCGAGCCAGCTCTACGCCACCAATATCCGGCACCTGCTGACGGAACTGACGCCGGGCAAGGACGGCCAGCTCGTGGTCGACATGGATGACGAGATGATCCGTGGCGCCACCGTGCTGCACCAGGGCGACGTAACGTGGCCGCCCCCCCCGCTGAAGACCTTGCCGCCACCGGCGCCCGCGGCGGAAGTACCCGCACCGGCGGAACCCGCCGAGCCGCCGAGCCGCACCGGCACGACGCTGATCGCACTGGCCATCGCCGTGATTGCGCTGTTCGGGCTTGGCGCGGTGGCGCCGCCGGCTTTCATGGCGCACTTCACGGTGTTCGTGCTGGCGATCTTCGTCGGCTACCAGGTCGTGTGGAACGTGACCGCGGCCCTGCATACGCCGCTGATGAGCGTGACCAATGCGATCAGCGGGATCATCGTGGTCGGTGCGCTGGTGCAACTCGGCAAGCCGACGCTCGCCACCGCCATCATCGCCGGCGCGGCGGTGCTGATCGCCACCATCAACATCGCGGGCGGCTTCCTTGTGACGCAGCGCATGCTGAAGATGTTCCAGCGCGACTGAGGAGACAGACATGCCTTCGGGAATCAGCAATATTGCTTACCTGGGCGCGAGCGCGCTCTTCATCCTCAGCCTGGGCGGGCTGAGCCATCCAACCACCGCCAGGCGCGGCAACCTGCTGGGCATCGCCGGCATGGCCATCGCCATCCTGACCACGGTGCTGGCGGGCAGCCCCGACGGGGTGCCCATCATCATCGGCGCGATGGTGCTCGGGGCGGGCGCCGGCGCGGTGCTGGCCCGTCGCGTCGAGATGACGCAGATGCCCGAGCTGGTGGCGGTGCTGCACAGCTTCGTGGGGCTGGCGGCGGTGCTGGTGGGCTACGCCAACTACCTCGATTCGCATGCGCTCACGGGCGCCGAGAAAGTGATCCACGAAGTGGAGACCTACCTCGGCATCCTGATCGGCGCGGTGACCTTCACGGGCTCGGTGATCGCCTTCCTCAAGCTGCGCGGCACGCTTGGCGGCAAGCCGACGCTGCTGCCGGGCCGCCACATGCTCAATGCGGTGGCGCTCGCCGCATGCGTGGTGCTGGGCTACCAGTTCATCAACGCGGGGTCTGCGCAGGACGGGCTGGTGCCGCTGGGCGTGATGACGGTGATCGCGCTGCTGGTGGGCGCGCACCTGGTCGCGGCGATCGGCGGGGCCGACATGCCGGTGGTGGTGTCGATGCTGAACAGCTATTCGGGCTGGGCCGCTGCGGCGACCGGCTTCATGCTCGGCAATGACTTGCTCATCATCACCGGTGCGCTGGTGGGGTCGAGCGGCGCAATCCTCAGCTACATCATGTGCAAGGCCATGAACCGCAAGTTCCTGTCGGTGATCCTGGGCGGGTTCGGCGCGACGCAGGCCAAGGGCACGGCGACGGAGCAGGGCGAAGTGCTGCCGGTCTCCAGCGACGAAGTCGGCGCACTGCTGAAGGACGCGAACGAGGTCATCATCGTTCCCGGCTACGGTATGGCGGTGGCGCAGGCGCAGGGCACCATCAGCGAGATCGCGCGGCGGCTCAAGGCGCAGGGTGTCAATGTGCGCTTCGGCATCCATCCCGTGGCCGGCCGTCTCCCGGGGCACATGAACGTGCTGCTGGCGGAGGCGCGCGTGCCCTATGACATCGTGCTCGAAATGGAGGAGATCAACGAGGACTTCGAGCACGCCGATGTCGTCCTGGTGGTCGGCGCCAACGATATCGTTAACCCGGGGGCGCTCGAAGACCCCGCCAGCCCGATCGCCGGCATGCCGGTGCTCGAAGTCTGGAAGGCGCGGACCGTGGTTGTCTCCAAGCGCAGCATGGCCGCGGGCTACGCGGGCGTGGACAACCCCTTGTTTTATAAAGAGAACACGCGGATGTGGTTTGGCGATGCCAAGGGCAGCGTGGACGCGCTGCTGCGCCAGCTCGAGGAGGTTCCGGCCTGATTTCGCGCGTCGCCGGCCGCCGTTGATGACAATCGCTTATGTATCAAAGCGCAGTCATGTGGCGGCCTGGCATGAAATTGATGCGAAATCCGCAATATATAAACGATCGTAAATACATACGATAAAAAAGTTTAAGCCTGACGAAATTAAGCATCAGGTAGCATCAATTCCAGATTTACGTGCCGCAATGTCAGGCGCCGATCCAGTTGTGAACAAGGGCTCCGAAGTTAGGAGACCCCAAGCGGTCCCGACGAGGACGCAGAAAAAGCACCAGGAGACAGGTAGATGGCGCATCAAGAAGCGGTAGTCGCGTCCGGTGAGGGACGTGGCCTGCAGAACCGTTGGTTCCAGCTGGCCGTAGGCGTGGTTTGCATGGGTTTGGTGGCAAACCTGCAGTATGGCTGGACTCTCTTTGTGTCACCGATGGACGCCAAGCATCACTGGGGCACGTCCGCAATCCAGGTGGCGTTTTCCATATTTATCGTGACCGAAACCTGGCTGGTGCCGCTGGAAGGCTGGCTGGTGGACAAGTTCGGCCCGCGTCCGGTGGTGGCCGGTGGCGCGCTCTGCGCCGGCCTGGCATGGGTGATGAATGCGTATGCGACGACGCTGCCGGAGTTGTACGCGGCCGCGGTGATCGCTGGCATTGGCGCCGGTGGCGTATATGGCACCTGCGTCGGCAATGCGCTGAAGTGGTTCCCGGACAAGCGCGGCCTGGCGGCGGGCCTGACGGCCGCAGGGTTTGGCGCAGGCGCGGCGATCACGGTGATTCCGATCGCCAACATGATCCATAGCGCGGGATACGAGAAAGCCTTCCTGTTCTTCGGCATCCTGCAGGGCGTGGCGATCTTCGCGCTGGCGCTGCTGCTGGTGAAGCCGAAAGCGCCGAAGGGTGCGGTGGCGGCGAAGGCCGTGCTGACCAACCCGGTGGAATTCACGCCGGGGCAGATGATGAAGACGCCCGTGTTCTGGCTGATCTATATCTGCTTCGTCGCGGTGGCCGCCGGCGGCATCATGGCCACGGCGCAACTGGGCCCGATTGCGAAGGATTACGGCTTTGCCTCGATGCCGGTGACGATGCTGGGCATGACGCTGCCGCTGCTGACGATGACGCTGTCGATCGACAACCTGTGCAACGGCTTCACGCGTCCGCTGTGCGGCTTCCTGTCGGACCGCTTCGGCCGCGAGAACACGATGTTCGTGATCTTCATCGGCGAGGGCCTGGCGCTGCTCGGGCTCATGCAGTTTGGCCAGAATCCCTATGCGTTCATGTTCTTCGCGGCACTGACGTTCCTGTTCTGGGGCGAGATCTTCTCGATCTTCCCGGCGCTGTGCGCGGATACGTTCGGCAGCAAGTTCGCTGCAGCCAATGCGGGCACCTTGTACACGGCGAAGGGCACGGCGGCGATGCTTGTGCCGCTGGCTTCCATCCTGTCGGCGCGCGGTGGCTGGGATGCCGTATTCACGGTTGCAGCGGTGGTGACCATCGCGGCAGGCCTGTCGGCAAAGCTGTTGCTGGCGCCGATGCGCAAGCGGTTTATCACGGGCCATTCGGAAGCGCGCATGCCGGTGTCGGACATGTCCTTCCTTGCGAGCGCATCGGCCAGGCGCGGCGGTGATTGATCCGGGTATGACCGTACCTGTCGCGAGGCATTGATGTTTCCAGGAGGCCTGGCGCTTGCGCCAGGCCATCAGGCGCAAGCGCCTGGAGCAGGGCAGGCATGAGCCGTTGAGGACGTTGCAAGGCTTTTCAGAAGGCCTTCAAGCGTCTGTAAATTTGGTATGTAATATATCTAATCGATATAACGCGCCATTCTGTCGGCACGCGATTAAGAACCGGCATCTGTGCAAATAGCGAATGAATGGCACGGATCCAGGAGTTTTGCTGATTTAGGTGTAGATGGAATCAGGATTGCTGCGGTGCACCGACGAAAGTTGATCGCAGAGTAGGAAAATAGCTTGCCGTTCTCTGATATATCACATACCGTATGTCATCAAGACGGTTGAACGGACCGGCGGGGTTGAGGCAGGGGACAGGCCCCACGCACCACCAAGACGCGTCCAACGAGGAGACCAGGTATGTCAGAAGGCGAAGCGAAGCGGTACGGGATCACCACCGCGCAAGACACCCTGAAATAAAAGAATTCCAACCCCAGTCAATTTGTATAGAAGGAAGCAACCATGGCAGAAGTCGGAAATGAGCTGCAGCGTCACGCCACGGAAGAACATCAGGCACAAACCGATGGTTTTCATCTGGTCATCGACGCGCTCAAGCTGAACGGCATCGAAAACATCTACGGCCTGCCCGGCATTCCGGTCACCGATCTGGCGCGTCTGGCGCAGGCCAATGGCATGCGCGTCATCAGCTTCCGCCACGAGCAGAACGCAGGCAACGCCGCAGCGATTGCCGGCTTTATTTCGCAAAAGCCGGGCGTTTGCCTGACCGTGTCGGCCCCTGGCTTCCTGAACGGCCTGACGGCGCTGGCGCACGCCACCACCAACTGCTTCCCGATGATTCTGATCAGCGGCTCGAGCGAGCGCGAGATCGTCGATCTGCAGCAGGGTGACTACGAAGAGATGGACCAGCTGGCCATCGCGCGTCCGCACGCCAAGGCAGCCTTCCGCGTGCTGCACGCCGAAGACATTGGTGTCGGTATCGCCCGCGCCATTCGTGCCGCGGTCTCGGGCCGTCCGGGCGGTGTCTACCTCGACCTGCCCGCCAAGCTGCTGGGCCAGTCGCTCGACGCCGAGAAGGGCAAGAAGTCGCTGATCAAGGTCGTGGATCCGGCCCCGCGCCAACTGCCGGCACCGGACTCGGTTGACCGCGCTGTCGCGCTGCTGAAGGGTGCAAAGCGTCCGCTGATCCTGCTGGGCAAGGGCGCCGCCTATGCCCGCGCCGACGAAGATATCCGCGCGCTGGTCGAGAAGACCGGCATTCCGTACCTGCCGATGTCGATGGCCAAGGGCCTGCTGCCCGACACGCACCCGCAATCGGCCTCGGCGGCACGCTCGTATGTACTGGCTGAAGCCGACGTGGTGCTGCTCGTGGGCGCCCGCCTGAACTGGCTGCTGGCGCACGGCAAGGGCAAGACCTGGGGCGGTCCGAAGCAGTTCATCCAGATCGACATCTCGCCGACCGAGATGGACAGCAACGTCGCCATCGCCGCGCCGGTGGTGGGTGACATCGGTTCGTGCGTCTCCGCCATCCTCGGCAAGGTCGGCAATGACTTCGCCAAGCCGCCTGCGGAATGGCTGAATGCCGTGTACGAGCGCAAGGACAAGAACCTGGCGAAGATGGGCGAGATGCTGAACAAGGAAGTCTCGCCGATGAACTTCCACACCGCGCTGCGCGTGCTGAAGGACGTCATCAAGGCCAATCCGAGCATCTCGTTCGTCAACGAAGGCGCCAACACGCTGGACTACGCCCGTGCCGTGATCGACATGTACGAGCCGCGCAAGCGCCTGGACGTCGGCACCTGGGGCGTGATGGGCGTGGGCATGGGCTACGCGGTCGCAGCGGCGGTCGAAACCAGGAAGCCGGTGCTGGCCCTGTGCGGTGACAGCGCGTTCGGTTTCTCCGGCATGGAAGTCGAGACGATCTGCCGCTACAACCTGCCGGTCTGCATCGTCATCTTCAACAACAACGGCATCTACAAGGGCATCGACAAGAACCCGACCGGCGGCGCGGATCCGGCCGTCACCACGTTCGTCCCCGGCGCGCGCTACGACAAGATGATGGAAGCATTCGGCGGTGTCGGCGCCAACGTCACCACGACGGCGGAACTCGAAGCCGCGGTGAACGAAGCCCTGCGCTCGGGCAAGCCCACGCTGGTCAACGCCGTCATCGACCCGTCGGCAGGCACCGAAAGCGGCCGCCTGACCAATCTGAATCCGCAAAGCTCGGCGAAGAAGTAATCCACCCGAATCCACCCGAATTTCATCCTTCTTATCCAATAGGAGAACGAAAATGAGCCTCCCACTCAAAGGTATCAAGATCATCGACTTCACGCACGTCCAGGCCGGTCCCGCCTGCACGCAGCTGCTCGCGTGGTTCGGCGCGGACGTGATCAAGGTGGAGCGCCCCGGTTCGGGCGATGTCACGCGCACGCAGCTGCGCGACATCCCGGATGTCGACGCGCTCTACTTCACCATGCTTAACAGCAACAAGCGTTCGCTCACGCTGGATACCAAGAAGCCTGACGGCAAGAAGATCCTGGAACAGCTGATCCGCGAATCGGACGTGCTGGTCGAGAACTTCGGCCCGGGCGCGCTCGATCGCATGGGCTTCTCGTGGGAACGCATCAACGAACTGAACCCGAAGATGATCGTGGCGTCGGTCAAGGGCTTCAGCGACGGCCACCACTATGAAGACCTGAAGGTCTACGAGAACGTGGCGCAGTGCGCCGGCGGTGCCGCGTCGACCACCGGCTTCTGGGACGGTCCCCCGACCGTGTCGGCTGCCGCGCTGGGCGATTCGAACACCGGCATGCACCTGGCCATCGGCATCCTGACCGCCATCATCGGCCGCCAGCAGTCCGGCAAGGGCCAGAAGGTGGCCGTGTCGATGCAGGACGCCGTGCTGAACCTGTGCCGCGTGAAGCTGCGCGACCAGCAGCGCCTGGATCGCCTGGGCTTCCTGGAAGAGTATCCCCAGTACCCGCATGGCGAGTTCAGCGACGTGGTGCCCCGCGGCGGCAACGCCGGCGGTGGTGGCCAGCCGGGCTGGGTGCTGAAGTGCAAGGGCTGGGAGAACGACCCCAACGCGTATATCTACTTCACCATCCAGGGCCATGCCTGGGAGCCGATCTGCAAGGCGCTGGGCAAGCCGGAATGGATCAGCGATCCCAACTACGCCACGGCCAAGGCGCGCCAGCCGCATATCTTCGATATCTTCAAGACCATCGAAGAATGGCTCGCGGACAAGACCAAGTACGAAGCAGTGGATATCCTGCGCAAGTTCGACATCCCTTGCTCGCCGGTCCTGTCGATGAAGGAAATCGCCGAAGATCCGTCGCTGCGCGCCAGCGGGTCGATCACTGAAGTGCAGCACAAGGAGCGCGGTACCTACCTGACCGTGGGCAGTCCCATCAAGTTCTCGGATCTCAAGCCGGAAATCACGGGTTCGCCGCTGCTGGGCGAGCACAGCGAAGAAGTGCTGGCAGGCCTCGGTTACGGCGCGGAAGACATCAAGCGCCTGCGCGAAAGCCAGGTGATCTGAGCCGGTTTGCCGATGCCTGAACGGGACTGAACGCCGGAGTGCCGCGCAAGCGGTCTCCGGCGTTTTTTACTGCAACGCGCAGCTGTGCCAAACTGTGTCGCGTCAGCTGCCGTAGTGCCGTCAATCCATACACCCTGCCGCAATGACCGGCAAAGAGGGGATCCCCATGCAAGCCAGCATCGACCACGAACAACTGGTGTCCGCCATTGGCGATGCCATCGTTATCTCCGACGCCAACGGCGCCATCACGCTCTGGAACCCGGCGGCGGAACGCATGTTCGGCTTCACGCAGGCTGAAGCCATGGGCCAGTCGCTGGACCTGATCATTCCGGAACGGCTGCGCGGCCGGCACTGGGAGGGCTATGACAAGACCATGGCCACCGGCATCACGCGCTACGGGCACGATCTGCTGAAAGTGCCGGCCGTCGACAAGAACGGCAAGGCCATGTCGATCGCTTTCACCGTGGCGCTGCTGCATGGAGCCGACGGAAAGATATCGGGCATCGTCGCTGTCATCCGTGACGAGACCGTGCGCTTCCAGGAAGAACGTGCCCTGCGCAAGAAGATTGCCGAACTCGAGGCTCAGGTGAAGACCGCGGCGTAGGAGCACGATGGCCGGCGTGCCTGCCGACGGATCCCGCCCTGTGGAGGCGGCCTGAGCGCCCTTCCGGGGCGCATGGAGGACGTTCAGTCGTCCTCGCGCCAGTGGTGCCATTCCCGGTGACGCTCACGCCATTCGTGCTCGCGCCAACGCTGCTCGCGCCATTCGTGCTCACGCCACTCGCGGTCGCGCCAGCCGCCGTAGTAACCCGGGGCAACAACGACCGGCTGCGGCTGGACGACCACGGGCGGTGGCGGCGCGTAGACAGGCGCCGCATAGACCGGTGGGGCGACAAAGACCGGCCCGGGGAGCCCGATGCCGATGCCGACGTCAACGTGGGCTTGCGCGCTGGCCGATGCAAGGGCTGAAAGTCCGGCCAGCAGGCCGATGGTCAGGAACTTCTTCATGGTCAAATACCTTGTACGTCGGGAGTGGGCCGCCAGCCGGTCCCGGTCTGATCCCGCTTGTGCCGACTAACGGGACCGCGGCTTCGTCCGATGACGCGAAGTCCCACGCAATTTGTTTCGAAATCTGTCTGGCCTGCGGCGGCGTGCCAGCCACGCTGTGCCGCTCAGCCCCGCCTAAGTCCTCTTCCGAAGAGTCGCATCCCGAGTCTTGCCCCGATGAGTCCCGGCGCATCCCGCGGATGAGGGGCGAAATTCGAAAGGAATGATTTTTTCGCAGGGCTGACGATTATTTCTGACGATGGGCGGTGTGCCACGACTCCCTTCGCCGCGTGATTCAACCTCCATTTTGCTGTCGCAAATGGTCTTCATTGGTGGGAGTGACGGGGAAATCCTGATGTGAAAGGCGACGCTTGCGTGCCAGACTATTAGCCTCCGAATGTCAACGAGATGAGGATTTGTTTCGTTTACAAACAATTACGAGCTAGGTGGCGAAAGCGCTGCACAGCGCCGCGGCGCAGTACCCGAATGAAAGTGAAGAGAACAGTGGACGGAAAGTTGTTGGGTGGCGATGCTACGGGTTCACGCAAGACAGCGGCGGCCCTTTTGATCCACGGCCTCGGTGGGACCGAACATGAGTTGCGGCTCGTGGAGAAGACACTGAGGGGGGAAGGGTACGAAACGAAGTACGCCGTACTGCCCGGACATGGCACGCGTCCCGAAGACTTGGTCGGTGTGCGTTTCGAGCACTGGCTCGAAGCGGTATCCCTTCAGTATCTCGACCTGCGTGCCAGGCACGATACCGTTCACATCGTTGGTATGTGCATGGGCGCCTTGCTGGCGCTGGCGCTGAGCCAGCTGGTCGGCGAGAAGCGCGGAAGGGTCGTTGCACTGGCGACGCCGGTGTTCCTGGATGGCTGGTCGCTGCCCTGGTATCGCGAACTGCGGCATCTGGCTTATCACGTCCCCAAGGTGCGCGACAATTTTCGCGTGAAGGAATCCGAGCCGTTTGGCGTCAAGAACGGCGTGTTGCGCGCGGCGATCAAGGCTCGCTTCCTGCGGGGCGATACCTTCCACTATTCATGGACACCGCTTGCCTGCATTCGCGAACTGGATCGCCTGAGCCGCTACGTGCGCAAGCGCGTCCGGCACGTGGCGCGGCCGGCGCTGATTATCCATGCACGCGAAGACGAGCTGACCAGCCTGCGTTCAGCCTACTTCCTCAACCGGCAAATCCATGCTTCGCGGCTACTGGTTGTGGAAGAGAGCTATCACATGCTCAGTATCGACAACGACCGCCGGCTGGTCGCCAATACGGTGGCGCAGTTCCTGGATGAGGACGAGCGCGGCGTGGAGGGTGTGCAGGCCCCGCTGTCCCTGGCATTTCCCGATCCCGCCAACGAGCCGTTCCGGCCGATGGCGGCAGTCTAGGCCCGAAGGTCCGGTCGAATTCGACCGGACAATTTCCTCGATCGCAGACGGCGCATCAGAACTGCTCCCAGGACTCGACCGCGCTGCATCCCGAGCCACCGTGCGAGCGGGCGTCTTGAGGCGCTTCGCCCGTGGTTCGCTTTCACATTGATGGCTGGCACGCGGTGCGGCCGGCGCACGACTTGCCGCATGCTAGTGCGACGCACCGGCAGTTCCTGGCGAACTTCGTCCGCGGATTTCATCACTGCGTGATGTGAATGCCCTGTGGGAAGGAAGCCCACGAGGCGAGGACCGGCATGATGCGGCCTGCGCCACGCGGCTGACGACCTGCCATCACGAGGTCCTTGATCTCGCTAAATAGAGAATGATTCTCGTTTGTGTTGATGGGCGTTTTTGCCTACAATCGGCGCTCTAATCCGTTCACGATCCCCGATCCCGAAGGTAGGCTCAACATGATGCTGCAGATTCCGGACGTCCTGTCCAAGGCCCAGGTGGCGCAATGCCGGCAACTGATGGATGCCGCGGAATGGACCGATGGCAATGCAACGTCCGGACACCAGTCGGCGCTCGCCAAGCGCAATATGCAATTGCCGGAGGGCTCGCCGGTTGCGCGGCAAGTGGGCGACCTGATCCAGGATGCGCTGGGCGCCAACGCGACGTTCTTCGCCGCGGCGCTGCCGCTGAAGGTGTTTCCGCCCTTGTTCAACCGCTACGAAGGCGGCCACGCGTTCGACAACCATGTCGACAACGCCATCCGCTACTTGCGCGGTACCGGCTTTCGCATACGCAGCGACCTGTCGGCGACGCTGTTCCTGACGGAACCGGAAGACTACGACGGTGGCGAACTGGTGGTGGAAGACACCTACGGCCAGCATCGCGTCAAACTGCCGGCGGGACACATGGTGCTGTATCCGGCCACGAGCCTGCACCACGTCACGCCGGTCACGCGCGGCGCGCGCGTGTCATCGTTCTTCTGGATCCAGAGCATGGTGCGCGACGATGGACAACGCGCGTTGCTGTTCGAACTCGATACGCGCATCCAGCATGTTGCGCAGGCGATGGGACAGAAGGATGCCGACGTGGTCGGGTTGACCGGGGTCTATCACAATCTGCTGCGGCGGTGGGCTGATGCTTGACCGATTGCATGGCAGTTCGCTGCCTGCGTCGCGAAAAAGGTTCTTCGCTGAATTGCGTGCCAAAAAAACCGCGAGCCCGACATGACGCCGGAACTCGCGGTTGCTCGCAATGGTTGTATCAATCAACCGGCAGGCATCTTCAGAACCTGAAGTTCGCCGTCAGCATCCCAAAACGCCCCGGTGCCAGCGCCGCATAGTGCGCCGCGAAGGCCTTGGTGTAGTACGTCTTGTCGAACAGGTTCTGGATGTTCAGCTGCAGCGTCAGGTTCTTGTTGACGCGGTAGGCACCCATCAGGTCAAAGCGCCAGTACGCCGGCACATACAGCGAGTTGGCCGGGTTGCCATACACCTGGCTGACATAATAGGCGCCGCCGCCCACCGTCAAGGCTGGCAGGACCTGGTAGGTCGACCACAGGCTGAAGCTGTTCTTCGGCGTATTGGGGAACTGGTTGCCATTGTTGATGGCGTTCGCGGCCTGCGGGCCGTTGTCGATCAGTTCGCTGTCCAGGTAGGTGTAGCCGCCGAACACGCCCCACTTGTCGGTGAAGTTCCCCGCGAAGCCGAGTTCGAAGCCCTTCACGCGCTGCTTGCCGGCGTTGATGGTGGTGTTGGCATCCAGCGCCACGCGGGCGTTGTTCTTCTCGATCTGGAAGATGGCGCCGGTCAGCGACAACCGGCGCGACAACAGATCCCACTTGGTACCGAGTTCGAGCGCGCGCGAACGCTCCGGGTCCAGACTGCGTTGCGTCGCGGCGATATTGTCGGCGCCGTCGCCGTTGGTCGATCCGGGCGGCGTCGAAGCCGTGCCATAGGACAGGTAGATGCTGCCGTATTCCACCGGCTTGTAGACGATGCCGGCCTGGTAGTTGAAGAAGTGCGAGTTGTTGCGGATATCCGCCGCCGCCACCGCCGCACCTGTGTTCGGGTTCTTGTAAGCCGGAGTGAAGGCGTGGGTGTTGTAGTTGTCGTAGCGCACGCCACCATTGACCAGCCATTGCCTGGTGATCTCGACGGTGTCGAACAGGTAGACCGACTGGGTGCTGGTGGTCGTGGTCGTGGTGTACGGCATCTTGGAGATGCTGCCGCGCCAGGGGTCGTTTGGAGTCGGGTTGTACAGCGACGTGCAGTCGAAGCTGGCCAGCAATCCCGCGTTGCAGGTGCTGCCTGACGGGCCGGCCGAGACCACGTTGTACGGATTGTTCTCGGTGTTGTCGCGGCTGAACTCGAAGCCGAAGCTGGCGTTGTGCTTGAGCGGGCCGGTATGGAACTCGGCGCTCAGGTCCGTGGCGTTGGTGAGCGTCTCGGTACTCGAGTCGCGGCTCTTGGTGCTGCGGTACACGTAGCCATTCACCACATTGCCACGGCTGTCATCGGGATTGGTGACGATGTAGTTGTTGCTGGCACGGCCCCAGCGCGTGGTGTTGCTGAACACCAGGCCGTTGCGGAAATCATGCTTGATGATCGCGGTGGCGATGTCCGATTGCGTCTTCTGGAAGTCGCGGTCGGTCAGGCCGTAGAAGTTGTTGCGATTCACGTTCGCCGGACCGATCGGGTTCTCTTTCGTCGGCGCCGTCGACCCACGGTTGTACGGAATGCTGTAGTCGGGCATGCCGTTGCCCTGCAGGTGGTAGTACTGCAGCGTGACCTGGGTAGGCGAATTCAGGCCGAACGTCACCGACGGCGCAAAGCCCCACGAGCGCTGGTCGACTTCATTGCGGCCGGGCACGTCGAAGCTCTGGCCCATGGCGTTCAGGCGCACGGCGGTGTTGTCGTTGAGCAGGTAGTTGCCGTCCGCCGTCGCGCGGAAGTACGAGTCCGTGCCGATGCCTACGGAGCCCTGCGTGAAGGTCTCGGCCGTCGGCAGCTTGGACACGATATTGATCATGCCGCCGGCCGATCCCTTGCCGCCGAAGGCCGAGCTGGGGCCCTTGATGACTTCGATGCGGTCGATATTGAAGGTGTCGCGCGTCTGCGAAGCGGTGTCGCGCACGCCGTCGACGTAGATGCTCGACATGGAGTCGAAGCCGCGGATGAAAGGACGGTCGCCGATCGGGTTGCCGCCCTCGCCGGCGCCAAAGGTAATGCCCGGCGTGGTCCGCAACGCCTCCTGCAGCGAACCTGAACCAGTTTGCTGCACGACTTCGGCGGGTACCACCGTGACGGACTTCGGGGTGTCGAGCAGCGGGGCGGTGAACTTGGACGACTGGGCTGCATCGACCTTGTAGCCGTCGCCCCGCGTGCCCGTCACGGTCACGCTCTGCAACGTCACTGGCTTGGTTTCAGTCATCGTTGCCGCGGCGGCCGGTTTGCTTTCCTGGGCCCCCGCGCCCTGCATGGCAAAGGCTGCCACTGCGCCGGCGAGGGCCGAGGCGAGCGGGTTCAGCCGCAATGTGTCCTGTTGTCCTTTCACGTTTAACCTTCCCTTTCTGGTTCATCAATGCATTGTCATGAATACAAGTTCAGGCCATATAGAAGCCTTTCATTCAAGGCATCCATGACGCGGCGTGAGTATATGACGATACAAATGAAAAGACAAATACGAATCATTCGTATTTGATGACAAGGGCGATAGATTGCTGCCATGAAAGTGCTGTAAGAAGCTATTCTTCGCCGTAAAAAATGCGCCGGATGTGTAGCGCGCGGCGACAGAAATTGCATTTCCGCGCGCGGATCTTCCTGCTGTGTGGTGTTCGCCCCGACTGCCGGTGCTCAAGCCAGCAACCGTTTTTGGTGCTGAAATCGTTGATTTGGTACCGATCGCCTCTTGCATTGGCAGCCAGCCAGACCAAAACAGCGGTCCGTCCGAGGCCATGTCCGCGCTGATGGGCGGGCACGTGGACTTCCTGTTTGCCAACATCGGCGCGGCGGTCACGCAGGTCAAGTCGGGCAAGGTGAGGGCGCTGGCGGTGACAACCGCCGCGCGTGCCGCGCAGTTGCCCGATGTGCCGACGATCGCCGTATCCGGCGTGCCGGGGTTCGAGGTCGTGGGCTGGATGGCGGCGTTCGTGCCGAAGGGCACGCCGCCTTCGGTAGTGGCGCGCCTGAATCAGGTTATCAACCAGGCGCAGAAAAACCGGACCTGCGGACACGCTCGATGCCGCCGCGCTGATTCCCGTGGTCGCAACGCCTGATCAGGGCAGCCGCTTCGTGCGCGACGAGTATGACAAGTGGGGGCGCGTGATCCAGAACGCCGGCATTCCGAAGCAGTAAGGCAGGACTGATGTCAGAGCATCGGAATTTTTTGCTCCCCTCTCCCGCTCTCCGCTTGCGGGAGAGGGGAGCAAACCGTCCTGCAATTCAAGTTTCCCTCATCACCCACCGGCCGTACCAGCAACCCGTTCAGGATGATTTCATAGCGCTCGCTGAACGCATCCCCGATCTTCATCCGAAATCCCTTCGGCGATCAGCAGTCGGGTCAACGCAATGGTGAACTCTTCGTCGGTGCGTCGCTTGGCCATGAATCGGTGAATGCCGGTACCGGACAATGCGGGTCCGGAGCGCGGCGTGAATCGGGATCCCGAATCTTACCGCCCGCGACATTCATCGACTAGAAAACAAAAAAAGCGAGCGCGCCCCGTGAGCGCGCTCGCTTCAAATGTGGCCGGGCCTCTCAGTTGAGATGTCCGACCGCTCGCAGGTACTCGTTCTTCTTGTCGAAGATCAGCTGGCTCAGGAAAGCTGCGTCGTAAGCCTTGAGCAAATGGGTATGGTGTTCCTCGATATAGCGCGCCACGCGTGCCTTCTCGCATTCGATGCCGCACAGCCATTCGTACATGGCCTCGTCCCAGCGGAAGCGCAGGCCCAGTTCGATGAACGCTGCGTTGTAGGCCGCGAGCTGGGTGGCGCGCGGAAGCGGCTGGTTGTCATGACCGAGCGTGGCGGCTGGCTGGTGTTCGATGTGGACCTGGTTCATGGTGCGCCTCCTGTCTTCTCTCTAGCGGTGGGTTGAGGGAAGCATAGGGTCGGCCATGGATTTACGATAATTAAAGTTTCATCGGCAAACCATAAGTTGTTGTTTATATATCGCCGTGCCGGATCAGGCCCTCCACGCCGGTGATGCGCTGGATCAGGCTGGCCCCTTCCTCCATCAGGAATTGCTTGAAGGCGAGTGCCACGGGTGGCAACCGCTTGTTCTTGCGGTGCACCACATACCAGTTCAGCATGACCGGAAAGCCCTGGATGTCGAGCACGGCCAGCTTGCCGGCCTGGAGTTCGAGTCCCACGGTATGGGCGGAGAGAAAGGCAATGCCCATGTTGGCGATGACCGCCTGCTTGATGGTCTCCGTGCTCTTGATCTCCATCGCGATGCGCAGGTTGGACAGCTTGCCGGCAAAGCCTTCCTGCATCGAGTTCCAGGTGTCGGACCCTTTCTCGCGGGAGACAAAGGCCTCGTCGGTCAGCTCCGACAGCGGGATATTGCGATGTCCGACCAACGGGTGGGTAGGCGCCGCGACGATCACGTAAGGGTGCGGCGCGAAGGTCTCGTTGATCGTGTCCATGCCCTCGGGCGGGCGCACCATGATGGCGAGGTCGGTGAGGTTGCCGGCGAGCTGGTGCATCAGTTCCTCGCGGTTGTGCACTGCAAGATTCAGCGTCACGCCATCGTGGCGCTCCATGAATTCCGCCAGCAGCCGCGGAAAGAAATAATCGCCCGCGCTGATCACCGCGACGTTCAGCCGGCCGCCCGAAATGCCCTTGAGCTGGGACATGGCATCCTCGGCCTCGCGGAATTGCTGGATGATGCTGCGGCTGTAATGCAGCATCTCGTGCCCCGCCGGCGTGAGATAGATCTTCTTGCCCAGTTGCTCGAACAACGGCAGGCCGACGTGGCTTTCCAGTTGCCGGACCTGCGTCGAGACAGCGGGCTGGGTCAGGTGAAGTTCTTCGGCGGCGCGCGAAAAGCTCATGTGCCGGGCAACGGTTTCAAAGACTTTTAGCTGGCGCAGCGTGGCGTTCTTCATCAGTCGTTCCGTGCAATATATAAACGTTCGTCAATGCATATGATAAAAAACTTTAAGCGGCCTGAATCTTAGATTGAAGTAGCATCAATCCCACAGATTTGCATGCCGCAATGTCAGGCGCCGATCTCATTGTGTAGGGCCCACCCCACAGAGGCCCCGGAAAGCGTTCCGCCAGGGAACGCATGAACAGCACCAGGAGACAGTAGATGGCGCATCAAGAAACGGCGGCCACGACCGGGAACGGACGTGGGCTGCAAAACCGTTGGTTCCAGCTGGCCGTAGGCGTGGTTTGCATGGGTTTGGTGGCAAACCTGCAGTATGGCTGGACTCTCTTCGTGTCACCGATGGACGCCAAGCATCACTGGGGCACGTCCGCAATCCAGGTGGCGTTTTCCATATTTATCGTGACCGAAACCTGGCTGGTGCCGTTGGAAGGCTGGCTGGTGGACAAGTTCGGCCCGCGTCCGGTAGTGGCCGGTGGCGCGCTCTGCGCCGGCCTGGCATGGGTGATGAACTCGTATGCGACGACGCTGCCGGAGTTGTATGCGGCAGCCGTGATCGCTGGCATTGGCGCAGGCGGCGTGTATGGCACCTGCGTCGGCAATGCGCTGAAGTGGTTCCCGGACAAGCGCGGTCTGGCGGCGGGCCTGACGGCCGCGGGCTTTGGCGCGGGCTCGGCGATCACGGTGATTCCGATCGCCAACATGATCCAGAGCTCCGGCTATGAACATGCCTTCCTGTTCTTCGGCATCCTGCAGGGCGTGGCGATCTTCGCGCTGTCGCTGCTGCTGGTGAAGCCGCGTGCGCCGAAGGGTGCGGTGGCGGCGAAGGCCGTGCTGACCAACCCGGTGGAATTCACGCCGGGACAGATGGTCAAGACGCCGGTGTTCTGGCTGATCTATGTGAGCTTCGTGGCGGTGGCCGCGGGCGGCATCATGGCCACGGCGCAGCTGGGCCCGATCGCCAAGGACTTCGGCTTCGCCTCGATGCCGATCACGATGCTGGGCATGACGCTGCCGCTGCTGACGATGACGCTGTCGATCGACAATCTGTGCAACGGCTTCACGCGTCCGCTGTGCGGCTTCCTGTCGGACCGCTTCGGCCGCGAGAACACGATGTTCGTGATCTTCATCGGCGAAGGCCTGGCCCTGCTTGGCCTGATGAAGTTCGGCCACGACCCGTACGCGTTCATGTTCTTCGCGGCGCTGACGTTCCTGTTCTGGGGCGAGATCTTCTCGATCTTCCCGGCGCTGTGCGCGGACACCTTCGGCAGCAAGTTTGCCGCAGCCAATGCAGGCACCTTGTACACGGCGAAGGGCACGGCGGCGATGCTGGTGCCGCTTGCCTCGGTGCTGTCGGCGCGCGGTGGCTGGGATGCCGTATTCACGGTTGCAGCGGTGGTGACCATCGCGGCGGGCCTGTCGGCGAAGCTGGTGCTGGCGCCGATGCGCAAGCGATTCATCACCGGCCATTCGGAAGCGGTGCCGGTGTCGGATGCCGCATTCATGGCGCGCAGAGAAGCCGAATAAGACGGTGTGCGCGAGAGACTGGGCGGACCCGGACATGGCGTCCGGGCCCGCCTTGCCCCCAGCAAGCGGTCTGCGCATGGCGCAGGCCTTTTGCCATGTGGGCCACGGGAACGACAACACAAAGAACACATAAAACAGGCGGGCGGGCCGCCAAGGAGACAGCCGTGAGCAGACTGCAATCATCCACGCTTGCCGCAGGACAGCATCGCAGCCTGGCGCTGCCGTTGCCGCAATGGACCCAGGGCGGGGGAGGGCGGCCATGAATATCTCGCTTCCCCAACTGAAGGCGTTCGCCGCGGTCGCGCGGCACAAGAGCTTCACGCGTGCCGCCGCCGAACTGGGCCTGACGCAATCGGCGGTGAGCCGCAGCGTGCGCGAACTGGAAGAGGAGATCGACCAGCGCCTGTTCGATCGCACCACGCGCCAGGTTGAGCTGACCGATGCGGGCCAGCACCTGTCGCAACGGATCTGCCACCTGATCGAAGAAGTCGAGCAGACCCTGCGCGACAGCCAGGGCGCGGCGCGGCCGTCGCAAGGGCTGGTGCAGATCGCGACCGATCCCGTGCTCAGTTCGATGTCGGTGCCGGGGTGGTTGGCCGGCTGCCGCAAGGCCTGGCCCGCGATCGCCATCCACCTGAAGGATCGTTCGCAGGAATCCGTGCTGCAAAGCGTGCGCAGCGGCGAAGTGGACTTCGGCATCGCCACCGATCCGCAATCGGGCGACGACCTGTATTGCGAACCGCTGTGCATCGATCCCTATCACGCCGTGCTGCCGGCAGAGCATCCGCTCGCGGCGCGCGACGCCATTGCGTGGGGCGACCTGTGCAATGCCAACGTGCTTACGCTGGACCAGCAATGCGGAGTCCAGCCGGCCGTCGAAAAGGCGCTCAGCCATCATCATGTGCGCGCGGGTTCGTTGCAGTTGCTGGGACACTTCGCCGCCGTATTCGGCATGGTGGCGCTGGGCCTCGGCATCGGCGTAGTGCCGTCGCGCGCGCAGGCCGGGGGGCTGCATCCGGCCGCCGTCATGCGGCCGCTGCGGCCGCAGGTGACATCCACGGTGATGTTGGTGCGGCGCAAGAGCCGGTCGCTGAAACCCAATGCTGCCGCGATCTGGGATGCGCTGCGTGGACTCGAGTACAAGGACACGGTCGAACCGAGCCGGCAACCTCCGCTGGTACAGGAAGCCTAGCAACGCCGGGCGGAAAGGCCCGGCGCGGCACTGTTGCATTGATGCAAAACTTCACTGATATATTACATACAGGATATTTACACATACTGCGGCGCAGCATATAATGAAAACTCCTAACCACAATGCAACTGGAGTTTTCAGATGGAAGTCGCTCTTCTCTTCGTTCTTGGCCTTGGCCTGATCGCTGCCGGCGTCGGCATGACCACGCTGCTGGCTACGCGCCTGCCGATGGATGTGCTCGTGACCGCGCAGGCACACGGTCGCTTCGCCGGTCTGGGTTCGAACCAGAAAGACGATGGCATCGGACGCGTTCGTCCCTCGCGCACGGTGGCGGCTGCCGGCGAGCTGGCATACGCCTGATCTGTCGGGCGTTTGACGCCGTCATGACTGAACGGCGCATCATATAAGGGTTGTAGCGGCGGGCAACCCTTGGAGCAGTACCCGCAACCTGCATTGATGTAAGAGCCTTGGCACCCGATACACGACCAGGGACAGGCGCAGGAACCATGCAGAAATTCGGCCGCTATCCCCCTCTCGTGGCAGCGTATTAACGCATGCCGCCGTCACGGTCGCCCGATTGCCGGCATCTTCATTCGTTCCCAATTTTGTCCATACAAATGGGCAATGTCTTAGTTGTATCTATCTAGGGACTTTCCCCAGCCCCGTTGTTTTCCCCGATTTCCGACGCTGCGAATCGCGTCGTGCTGGAGGTCGGCTTGGCTCTTCGGATTGATGCGGTAAGCCAAACTAACTGCTTGATTCCCAAGGATTCCGGATGTGGCAAAACAGTCCGGTTGATGCGTCCCACGCACCAGTCGCGCAAGCCCGTCGCGACAGACTTCTTTTTCGCGGAAAAGTCATGCTGCGGAGCCGCGAAGAATACGCTTGACTTGGTTGATATATCACATACCGTATAGCACTAGAACGGCTCAGCTGTTCGGGAAAGTGCGGTATGCGAGAGGCGTCAGAAGGCGCCCAACTCTTCCACCACAGGCGGTTTCGACTGCCTAGAAGGAGACATCAATGGAACTGCAGCAGAGGGAGTCCACGTCGCGCTTTGCGTCGCCGTGGGTACAGCTGGTCTTCGGCGTCATCTGTATGGCGATGATTGCCAACATGCAGTACGGGTGGACGCTGTTCGTCAACCCGATCGATGACAAGTACCACTGGGGCCGCACCGCGATCCAGGTCGCGTTCACGATTTTCGTCGTGACCGAGACGTGGCTGGTGCCGATCGAAGGCTACCTGGTGGACAAGTACGGCCCGCGCCCTGTGGTCGTGGGTGGCGGTCTGCTTTGCGCCGTGGCCTGGGTGTTGAACTCGATGGCGTCGTCGTTGCCGATGCTGTACTTCGCGGCGGCCATCGGCGGTATCGGCGCGGGCGCGGTCTATGGCACCTGCGTGGGCAATGCGCTGAAGTGGTTCCCGAACCGGCGCGGACTGGCCGCGGGCATTACCGCGGCGGGGTTCGGTGCGGGTTCCGCGATGACGGTGGTGCCCATCGCCAACATGATCAAGTCGTCGGGCTACGAAGCCACGTTCCTGTGGTTCGGCCTGGGCCAGGGCCTGATCGTGTTCTTCCTGGGCATGGCCCTGTATCCGCCGTCGGCCAAGATCCTGAGCGAAGTCAAGTCGACCCTCAAGGCCGCCGCGACCTACAATGCCACGCCGCGCCAGGTGCTGAAGTCGCCGATCTTCTGGATCATGTACGCGATGTTCGTGATGATGGCCGCCGGGGGACTGATGGCTACCGCGCAGCTCGGTCCGATCGCCAAGGACTTCGGCCTGCATGATTCGCCGGTGTCGATCCTCGGCCTGACGCTGCCCGCGCTCACCTTCGCGCTGACCATCGACCGCGTGCTCAACGGCCTGACGCGTCCGTTCTTCGGCTGGATTTCGGACCACATCGGCCGCGAGCGCACCATGTTCTTCGCCTTCGCGGTGGAGGCGGTCGGCATCCTGCTGCTGTCCAAGTATGGCCACAACCCGGTGGCGTTCGTGGTGCTGACCGGCATCGTGTTCTTCGCCTGGGGCGAGATCTACAGCCTGTTCCCCGCGACTTGCGGCGACACCTTCGGGCCGAAGTTCGCCGCCACCAATGCCGGCCTGCTGTACACGGCCAAGGGCACGGCCGCGCTGCTGGTTCCGTTCTCCAGCGTGATCACGGCGGCGACGGGCGACTGGCATGCGGTGTTCGTGCTGGCCTCGGCCATGGCGGGCCTGTCCGCATTCCTCGCGCTGTTCGTCCTCAAGCCGATGCGCGAAGCGCATGCCCGCAAGCATGTGCATGCCAATACCGCGAGCCCGATGGGGTACCGCGCGGTACCGGAGGACCTGACCTGATGAAGAAAGCCGCACGGCGTGCCGCCGCCATCACCGTACACAGGCGGCGGCGCCGGTAGCACAATACGAGGAAGGAAAAGAGAAAGAGCGACAGGAAGGCTGCCCGCAAGGGCGCCTTCCTGAACGCCTTCATAGCGCCCGCAGGAGACACGCATTCCATGAACCAGGTTGTCATTCCCCTCGACGCCACCGGACTCGGGCGGCTGCGCAAGCGCCGCCAGCCCAAGGGCCGGCAGGTCGACGCCGCTGCACTGGCGGAGGTCCGGGCCGCGCTCGGCGACATGCCGCGCCGCCGCGACCTGCTGATCGAGCACCTGCACTGCATCCAGGACCGCTACGGCCAGCTGGCCATGCCGCATCTTGTCGCGCTGGCGCAGGAACTGGGGCTTGCCATGGCCGAGGTGTACGAGGTGGCCACGTTCTACCACCACTTCGACGTCGTCCGTGAAGACGCCGACGGGCGGATCGCGCCGCCGCCTTCGCTGACAGTGCGTGTGTGCGAAGGCATCGCCTGCGAGATGGCCGGTGCACAGTCGCTGCTGGACAAGCTCCCCGCGTTGCTTGGGACGGATGTGCGCGTGGTCGCAGCGCCCTGCATCGGCCGATGCGAGAAGGCGCCGGCTGCGCTGATCGGACAAAAGCCGCTGGACGGCGCCACGGTTGCCGCCGTGGAGGCCTGCGTGGCCGCCGGAACCATCCACGATGAATCCGTGGCGCAGACCGGCTATGCCGACTACCGCGCGGGCGGAGGCTACGCGCTGCTCGACGCGCTTGCGCAAGGCACGTTAGCTCCGGCTGCCGTGCTCTGCACGATGGAGGACTCCGGGCTGCGCGGCCTGGGTGGCGCGGGTTTCCCGGCCGGCCGCAAATGGCGCATCGTCGGCAACGAGCCCGCGCCGCGCCTGATGGCGGTGAATATCGACGAAGGCGAGCCCGGCACGTTCAAGGATCGCTTCTACCTGGAACGCGATCCGCACCGCTTCCTGGAAGGCATGCTGATTGCCGCGGCGGTGGTGCAGGTGTCGGCGATCTACATCTACCTGCGCGACGAATACGCGGGTTGCCGAGCCATCCTCGCTCGGGCGCTGCAGGAACTGCGTGACGATCCACCCGTGGCCGGCCTGCCGAAGATCGAACTGCGCCGCGGCGCGGGCGCCTATATCTGCGGCGAAGAGTCGGCCATGATCGAATCGATCGAAGGCAAGCGCGGCATGCCGCGCCTGCGCCCGCCGTACGTGGCGCAGGTGGGCCTGTTTGGCCGGCCCACGCTCGAACACAACTTTGAAACGCTCTACTGGGTGCGCGACATCCTGGAAAACGGCGCCGAATGGTTCGCCTCGCAGGGCAGGCATGGCCGCAAGGGGCTGCGCTCGTTCTCGGTGTCGGGGCGCGTGCACCGGCCCGGCGTGCACCTGGCACCGGCCGGCATCACGGTGCGCGAGCTGATCGACGAATACTGCGGCGGCATGCTCGATGGCCACAGTTTCTATGCCTACCTGCCCGGCGGCGCGTCGGGCGGCATCCTGCCTGCATCGATGGGCAATATCCCGCTGGATTTCGACACGCTGCAGCCGCATGGCTGCTTTATCGGCTCGGCGGCGATCGTGGTGCTGTCCAACCGCGACAGCGCCGTCGGCGCGGCGCGCAACCTGATGCATTTCTTCCGCCACGAGTCCTGCGGCCAATGCACGCCGTGCCGCGTGGGCACGGCCAAGGCATACGACCTGATCCGAGCGCCGCAATGGGACCTGCCCGCGCTGGAGGACTTGTCCGCCGTCATGCGCGATGCATCGATCTGCGGCCTCGGGCAGGCCGCGCCGAACCCGGTGGATTGCGTGATCCGCTATTTCCCTCATGAATTGCAGGCGGCGCCGCAGCGCCCGGAGGCACAGGCATGAATGCGCTGACGCGCGCCGAACGCGCGCTGGTCGAATCCTCCGAGCCTTCCGTCACGTTCACGCTGAACGGCCGTGAAGTGGCGGCACAGCCGGGCGAAAGCCTGCTGAAGGTGGCGCAGCGCGAAGGCTTTGACGTACCCCACCTCTGCTACAAGGACGGGCTGGAGGCCGCCGGCAATTGCCGGGCCTGCATGGTGGAGATCGAGGGCGAGCGGGTACTCGCGCCTTCGTGCTGCCGCTATCCGTCGCAGGGCATGACCGTGCAGACGGAGTCCGAGCGCGCGCGGCGCGCCCAGCGCACGGTGCTGGAGTTGCTGCAGTCGGACATGCCGGAAGGCGAATACACGCGGCACAACGAACTGGACCAGTGGTCCGCGCGCCTGGAAGTCGGCAAGCCGCGCTTCGCGCCGCGCGAGCGCGTGGCCGCGGATCTCTCGCATCCCGCCATCGCCGTCAACCTGGACGCCTGCATCCAGTGCACGCGCTGCGTGCGCGCCTGCCGCGACGAGCAGGTCAACGACGTAATCGGCCTGGCGCTGCGTGGCGACGCGGCGCGGATCGTCTTCGACATGGACGACCCGATGGGCGCGTCCACGTGCGTGGCCTGCGGCGAATGCGTGCAGGCTTGCCCGACGGGTGCGCTGATGCCCGCGCGCGACGCAGCGCTGGCGGTGCCGGACAAGCAGGTGGAGTCGGTGTGCCCATACTGCGGCGTGGGATGCCAGCTCACCTACAACGTCAAGGACAACCGCATCCTCTATGTCGAGGGGCGCGATGGCCCGGCCAACCACGCGCGCCTGTGCGTGAAAGGCCGCTATGGCTTCGACTACGTGCAGCATCCGCAGCGCCTGACCGTGCCGCTGATCCGGCGCGACGGCGTGCCCAAGCGCGGCGACTTCGTCATGGACCCGGATCACGTGATGGACGTGTTCCGCGAAGCGACCTGGGAAGAAGCGCTCGCGCGGGCCAGCGGCATGCTGGTGCAGATCCGCGACACGCACGGCAAGCGCGCGCTGGCCGGCTTCGGCTCGGCCAAGGGCAGCAATGAGGAGGCCTACCTGTTCCAGAAGCTCGTGCGCACGGGCTTCGGCAGCAACAACGTCGACCACTGCACGCGGCTGTGCCACGCGTCGTCGGTCGCGGCGCTGCTCGAAGGCATCGGTTCCGGCGCGGTGTCGAACCCGGTGATGGACGTGGACCGCGCCGAGGTCGTGATCGTGATCGGCGCCAACCCGACCGTGAACCACCCGGTGGCGGCAAGCTGGATCAAGAACGCGGTGAAGAACGGCACGAAGCTTATCGTGGCCGATCCGCGCCGCTCGGACCTGGCGCGCTTTGCCTGGCGTTTCCTGCAGTTCACGCCGGACGCGGATGTCGCGCTGCTCAACGCGATGATGCATGTGATCGTCACGGAAGGGCTGGTCAACCAGGACTTCATCGACAGCCGCACCATCGGCTTCGACGAACTGGAGCGCAACGTGGCTGCGTTCAGCCCCGAATTGATGGCGCCACTATGCGGCATCGATGCGCAGACCATCCGCGAAGTCGCGCGTGCCTATGCCACGTCGAAGGCCTCGATGATCCTGTGGGGCATGGGCGTGTCGCAGCACGTGCACGGCACCGACAACGCGCGCTGCCTGATTGCGCTGGCGCTGATGACGGGCCAGATCGGCCGTCCCGGCACCGGCCTGCATCCGCTGCGCGGCCAGAACAACGTGCAGGGTGCGTCCGATGCGGGCCTGATCCCGATGATGTACCCGGATTACCGCCGCGTGGACGATCCCGAGGCGATCGCAAGTTTCGAGAAACTGTGGGGCACGCCGCTCGACCATCAGCCGGGCCTGACCGTGGTCGAGATCATGGACGCGATCGGGCGCGGCGAGGTGCGCGGCATGTACATCATGGGCGAGAACCCGGCCATGTCCGACCCGGATGCCGAACATGCGCGCGAGGCGCTGGCCGCGCTGGACCACCTGGTGGTGCAGGACATCTTCCTGACCGAGACCGCATATCTGGCAGACGTCGTGCTGCCGGCATCGGCCTTCCCGGAAAAGACCGGCACCTTCACCAACACGGACCGCACCGTGCAGCTCGGGCGCCAGGCACTGTTGCCGCCGGGGCAGGCCAGGCAGGACCTGTGGATCATCCAGCAGATGGCGCAGGGCCTGGGTTTGGCGTGGCAGTACGGCAGCGTGGCCGACGTGTTCGACGAGATGCGCCACGCCATGCCGAGCATCGGCGGCGTGACATGGGACCGGTTGCAGGCGTCGGGCGCGGTGACCTATCCGTGCCGCGCCGAAGGCGATCCGGGCGAGCCGGTGATCTTCACCGACCGGTTCCCGACCGCTACCGGACGCGGCCGTTTTGTTCCGGCGGACATCGTTCCCGCGGACGAACGGCCCGACACGGACTATCCGATGGTGCTGATCACCGGACGCCAGCTTGAACACTGGCACACGGGCAGCATGACGCGGCGCGCGGGCGTGCTGGATGCCATCGAGCCGGATCCGGTGGCACTGGTGCATCCGCTCGACCTGGCCGATCTCGGCGGCCAGCCGGGCGATGTCGTCACGCTGGCCTCCCGGCGCGGACAGGTGTCGCTGTACGCGCGCGCCGATGCCGGCACGCCGCGCGGGGCCGTGTTCGTGCCGTTCTGCTACTACGAGGCGGCCATCAACAAGCTCACCAACGCTGCGCTGGACCCATTCGGCAAGATCCCCGAGTTCAAGTACTGCGCGATCAGGGTGACCCTTGGCGGGATGGCGCCCACGCAGTCGAGCTACGGCGGGGGCAGGGTATTGGGAGGCTGACAGGCGAGGCGGGTGGCCGCCTGTCAGCCCGCAGCATCAGTACTTGATGTCGCGGGCCGTCTGCCGGCCGCCCTGCTTGGTCTCGCGCTTGTCGTGGCGGCAGCTTGCGTTGCTCTTCTGGTTGGCCGCGCGGCAATCCTGCTTGGTATGCCGCGAGTCCTGGCGCGTATCTTGCCGCACGTCGCGTGCGTCGCGGCGTTGCTCCCCTTGCTCCGTGGCCCATGACATGCCCGACCATGCTGTCAGCGTGATTGCAACGGCCAGTGCGGTGAATCCGAAATTCCGTGCAGCCATGATGTGATTCCCCCTTGAAGGTCATTTCGCAAGCGAGTTTCCAATTTAGTGGATACCAGCAGTCCGTGGGACGGTTTCGCCGCAAATTTCGGCGCCGTGGGTTTCTGCGAGCTTGGCGCGAACGGACCGTAAATGTCATGATGGCGGAGTTTGCGCCGCCTTCAGCGGCACCCTGGTCGGCGTAACCAAGTAACCGGGACGCCGGTCCAGGCACATCCGGGGGGAGAGATGACTATGCAGAGCAGGGAAACGCGGGGCATGTCCCGCGAGCGGCTTGCCCGCGTCGAACGCTTCATCGACGAATCCTATATCGCGACCGGCAAGCTGCCCGGCGCGCTGATCCAGGTCTGGCGGCGCGGCGAACTGGCGCTGAACTCGGTGCTGGGCCTCGCCGACCGCGAGCGGCAGGTGCCGCTGGCGCAGGATTCGATCTTCCGCATCTACTCGATGACCAAGCCGGTGACGTCGGTGGCGGTCATGATGCTGGTCGAGGAATGCAAGATCGCGCTGGATGATCCGGTCAGCAAATACATTCCGGCGTGGGAAAACCTCGGCGTCCATGCGGGCGGCTTCATGGAAAGCTTCCAGACGCGTGCGCCGGCACGGCCGATGCTGGTGGTCGACCTGCTGCGGCACACCTCGGGCCTGACCTACGGCTTCCAGCAGAACACCAACGTCGACGCCGCGTATCGCAAGCTGAAGCTCGGCGAACTGGCCACCGACGGCACGCTCGACGAGATGATCGAGAAGCTCGCCACACTGCCGCTCGAATTCTCGCCGGGCGAGGCGTGGAATTACTCCGTATCGACCGACGTGCTCGGCTACCTGGTCGGCAAGGTTAGCGGCATGCCGTTCGAGGCCTTCCTGAAGCAGCGCATCTTCGATCCGCTCGGCATGGTCGACACGGATTTCCATGTGCCGGAAGACAAGGCATCGCGCTTCTGCGCGTGCTACGCGGTTGGTGTTCTCGGTTCGAAAGTCGTGTCGAAAAAGGGACCGATGCTGCAGGACGACCCCCAGACGAGTCCTTATCTCAAGCCGCCTAGTTTTATCTCGGGCGGCGGCGGGCTGGTGTCGACGGCCGCGGACTACATGCGCTTCGCGCGCATGCTGCTGCAAGGCGGCGAACTCGACGGCGTGCGGCTGCTGGCGCCGAAGACGCTGAAGCTGATGACCGCCAACCACCTGCCCGGCGGCGTGGACCTGCCAGCCCTGTCACGCTCGATGTTCAGCGAGGCCACGTATGACGGGGTGGGCTTCGGGCTCGGTTTTGCCACCACGGTGCGGCCCGAATCCACGCTGATTCCCGGTAGCGCGGGTGATTTCTTCTGGGGTGGTGCCGCCAGCACTTTCTTCTGGGTCGATCCGCAGGAGGAACTGATCGGTCTCTTTCTGACCCAGCTTCTGCCTTCTTCGGCCTATCCCGTGCGACGTCAACTGCGCACGCTGGTCTACAGCGCCATCACGGAAGCGGGGCCTGCGGCGCGTTGAGCGCGAGCCGTCGCGGGCAGAGTCTAAAATGTCGATATGTGACACCGGCCGGGACGGCTGGTGTCAGGGCTTTGACACGAAAGAATCGGACACGTTGACATGAGGAAGACAAGGACCCTGATCATCGCGATCATCCTCGCCGCGGCCACCCCGCTCGCGCAGGCGAGCCTGTCCGGGGATGCCCATGCATTCAAGGACAACGTCAAGGCGGCTGGCAAGAAGGGCGGGCATGCCGTGCGCGATGCAACATTCGCGATCGGCCGCGGCGTGAAGTCAGGTGCGCATGCAGTCGGCGATGCGACCAAGCACGGATTTCACGCGACCAAGCGCGCGGTGACGGGGCACGATTAGGGGCTTGCCCGATGTGGCAGGCTGCTTGCCGGGCTTGAATTGCCATCCGCGTTCAGCGGCAGCGTGCCGCTGGCCCGAGCAAGGTCACCTTCGGGCGCTTGCAGGCACCTTGGCTCCCAGCACCTTTTCCGTGCACCGCTCGTCACGCGTTTCAGAGGCCTTCCAGGGCGCAAGAATCAGAACGCGCCTGGGATCGATCACGTAGTAGGAAAAGCTGTCCGGACAGGCGCTGCCAGCGCAGGCACTGGCAATCAACAGCTTGTCTCCCGTCCCTGTCGGCACGCATGCAATGGCGTTCTGGTCGGACAAGGGATCGCGCAAAGCGGTTCCAGCAACTGGAATCCGATGCGGCGGGAAAGGATGGCCTGCGGCTGCTCGGCGAGCGCTTCATGGTGATCCGGCAGGCCATGGGCGTGCCGAAGTCGCGTGGCGAGCGCGCGGCGGTTTTTCTCGCTGGCTTTGTCGAAGCGATGAAGGCGACCGGTGTGGTGGCCGGTGCGCTGGCGCGGCACGGCATCCAGGGGCGACTGTAGCGCCCGCGGAAGGCCGGGAAGGATAGATTTCAGGGTTTTGGCCCGGGTCTTGCTAAAGTTCGGTGCCGACGTTCGGTCATCTTCGACTGATATCCTGACGGACGCTCCCTGACTGAAACCTTCCGAAAGACCGACGAATATGGACCACGCCCTGCGCGCCAGCCTTGCCAACGAACTGCACGCAAGACCTTTCCTGCGCTTGTCAGGCTCCGTCGCGCTCGCTCACCTGGCGATCTATGCGGCGGACGATGCCGCCGTACATGAGCAGTTGCTGACGGCGTTGTGCGAACTGACCGGCATGCCGCCGCCCGAGCCGGGCAGTACCCACTATGCCGCGCAATGGAATGGCGAGCGCCAGCTGAAGTGGGAACGCCACACGGAATTCTCGACCTACACGTTCGTGGCCACCCGGCATGACACCGATTACTTCTCCGGGCTGGCCACCGAACACATTCCACCGGCCTGGTTCGAGCTGATCGCGGGCAAGCGTTTCGTCGCGATCCGCATGGAACTGGTGTCCGGCGAGAATGCCCCGGTTGCACGTCATGACTACCGGCAGTGGATAGACGGCCCGATCAAGGTCGGCAGCCGCGTGCTGGGCAACGGCGAAGTCTATTGCGACTGGACCATCAAGCCCGATGGCTTTTCGCGCTTCCTGGTCATCGACGAGGGCTTCCGCGAGGCGCAGGGCGGACGCCTGCTGCAGCGGCTGTACGAGATCGAGACCTATCGCATGATGGCCCTGCTGGCGCTGCCCGCCGCGCGCGAACTGGGCCGTTCGCTCAACGTGCTGCAGCGCTCGCTGGCCGGACTGATGCACCGCATGGACTCCGCGCCGGACGACAAGGTGGACGCCAACCTGCTGCAGGAACTCACGCACCTGGCCGTGCGCGGCGAGGCGCTGGCGGAGTCGAGCCACCGCTTCAGCGCGAGCCGCGCCTACGAACGGCTGGTGATGGCGCGCATCCAGGAACTGCGCGAGGAACGCATCGAGGGCATCCCGACCATCGCCGAATTCATGGAGCGCCGCTTCACGCCGGCCATGGACACGTGCCGCGCCAGCGCGAACCGCCTGGAGCAGTTCACGACGCGCGTCGCGCGCGCGGTCGACCTGCTGCGCACGCGCGTCAGCCTCGCACAGGAAGGCAATACCATGCGGCTGCTGGCGGGGATGGATCGCACCGCGCGCACACAGCTTCACCTGCAGCACGCGGTGGAAGGGCTGTCCGTGGCGGCGATTTCCTACTATGTGCTCTCGCTGACGGCGGTCGGCCTGCGCTCGCTGCACGCGCTGCACCTGGGCATGGACCCCGAACTGGTCGAGGGCCTGCTGATCGTGCCGGTCGTGCTGCTGGTGTTCATGGTGATCCGGCGCACCAAGCGGTCAAACGGGGCCGGGCACCATGGCGCGCAAAGCGCCGGCTGAATCGCGTCCTTCCGGCGGGCTCGTCAGTCCGCCGTGATCTTGCCCACCTCGATCACCTTCTTCCAGCGCGCGAACTCCGACGCCTGGAACGCGGTGAACTGCTCCGGCGTATTGGCGACGATCTCGAAGCCTACTTCGAGCAGCCTGGCCTTGACCGCCGGGTCATTGAGCGCCGCGACCGTGGCGCTATGCAGCTTGGCCTTGACCTCCGGCGGCAATCCCTTGGGCGCCGCCACGGCCTGCCACGAGTAGACCGTCACGCCCTTGATGCCGGACTCGTCCATGGTGGGCACATCGGGCAGGATCGGCGAGCGCGCGCTGCTCGTGATCGCCAGCGCGCGCAGCTTGCCCGCCTTGATGTGCGGCACCGCCGTGTTGATGTTCATGAACGTCGCATCGACCTGTCCGCCGAGCAGGTCATTCATCGCGGGCGCGCCGCCCTTGTACGGCACATGGATGCCCGTCGTGCCGGTTTGCTGCCAGAACAGCTCGGCCGTGAGATGGTCGCTGGTACCGTTGCCGGCGGACGCGAACGTCAGCTTGTCCGGATTGGCCTTCTCGTAGGCGACGACATCCTGGATCGTCTTGAAGCGCGAATTCGCCGGCACGGCCAGCACGTTCGGCGCCTGCACCGCGACGCTGACGTAGTCGAAGTCCTTGAGCGGATCGTAGCCCGCGTTCTTCGTCAGGTGCGGGCCGATCACGAACGGTCCGAGCGACGAGACGAACACGGTGTAGCCATCGGCCGGCGCGCGCTTGACCGCGGCGGCGCCGATCATGCCGGCCGCGCCGGGCCGGTTGTCGACCACAAAGCTGCCGCCGAACTGCGCCTGGTACTTCGCGCTCAGGATGCGCGCCACGTTGTCAGTCGAGCCGCCAGCGGGGAAGGGCACTACCAGCGTGACCGGCTTCTCGGGCCACGCAGCCTGCGCCCCCGTCATGGCGAGGGTCATCAGTGCGGATGCAATCAGCTTCTTCATGTCTTGTCTCCTTGTCTCTCTTGCTCTCTTGTGTGGGAGGCCGGCGGAATGCGGTGGGCGATGTCAGGCCTGCTCGCCAAATACAGCCTGCTCGCGTGTCCAGGCGCGCGCCTGTTCGCTGATGGTGATGCCCAGGCCCGGCCGGGTCGGCACGATGATGCGCCCGTCGCGGATGTCCAGCCGTTCGTTGAACAACGGTTCGAGCCAGTCGAAGTGCTCGACCCACGGTTCGCGGGGGTAAGCCGCGGCAAGGTGTACGTGCAGCTCCATCGCGAAATGCGGCGCGATCATCAGGCCCGCATGCTCGGCCAGTGCGCAGACCTTGAGGAACGGCGTGATGCCGCCGACGCGAGGCGCATCGGGCATCAGGTAGTCGGCGGCGCGATGCCGGATCAGGTCCCAGTGCTCGGCCGCGCTGGTCAGCATTTCGCCGGTGGCGATCGGCGTGTCGAATTGCGTCGCGAGCGCGGCATGGCCTTCGTGGTCGTAGGCGTCCAGCGGTTCCTCGATCCAGACGAGGTTGAAGGACTCGAACGTGCGGCACATGCGCTGCGCGGTCGGACGGTCCCATTGCTGGTTGGCATCGACCATGATCGGCACCGCATCGCCCAGACGCTCGCGCACCGCGGCCACGCGCTGGATGTCGAGCGCGCCATTGGGCTGGCCGACCTTCAGCTTGATCCCACCGATGCCGCGCTCGACCGATGCCGCCGCATTGACCAGCAACTGGTCCAGCGGCGTGTGCAGGAAACCGCCGGACGTGTTGTAGCAGCGCACGGCGTCGCGATGGGCGCCCAGCAGCTTGGCCAGCGACAAGCCCGCACGCCTGGCCTTCAGGTCCCAGAGCGCGACGTCGAATGCGCCGATGGCCTGCGTCGACAGGCCGCTGCGGCCGACCGACGCGCCCGCCCAGCAGAGCTTGTCCCACAGCCGCGCGATATCGCTCGGGTCTTCGCCGATCAGCGCCGGGGCGATCTCGCGGGCATGGGCGAACTGGCCGGGGCCGCCGGCGCGCTTGGCATAGCTGAAGCCGATGCCTTCGTGGCCGTCGCGCGTCCGTATCTCGGCAAAGAGGATAGCCACCTCGGTCATCGGCTTCTGGCGGCCGGTCAGGACCTTGGCATCGCTGATCGGCGTGGCCAGCGGCAGGTAGCACGAGGAAAGCCGGATCGAGGCGATGGCGTCGGCGGATTGAGCGGTGCAGTTCGTCATGGATGCAGGCAACAAGGGAGAGAGGTCAGTTTCCATTCGTCAAATGACAACGTTATCATTTCAGGGCGAAGGGGCTGATATAATCCATATGTCATTCCTATGCGCGGTTGAGGCTTCTATATCTTTGGATAGCTAGTGCGACCGTCGCGGGAATGGAGGAAATGCTAACGTTGTCATTCCCGATCGTCAATCGCCTTGGCGCGTATCGCCGGTAGCGATTTACCCTGATTCAGGATCCGCATGTCGAATTCCAATGGGCCGAAATCCGTGACGCTGCATGATGTTGCGCGCGAGGCCGGCGTCTCGTTGATCACCGCGTCGCGCGCGCTCGGCAACCCCGGCATGGTGTCGGAAAAGACCATCGCGCGGGTACAGAAGGCGGTCGAGACAACGGGCTATATCCCCAACCTGCTGGCGGGCGGGCTCAAGTCGAAGCGCAGCCTGATGGTGGCGGCGCTGGTGCCGAACATCGCGGTCGCGCAGTTCCTGCCCACGGTCAAGGCGCTGACCGATGCGCTTGACGCGGCCGGCTACCAGTTGATTCTCGGTCAGACAGGCTACGACCACGCGCGCGAAGCGGCACTGCTTGGCACCATGATCAGCCGCCGACCGGACGGAATCGCCTTGATCGGGCTGGTCCACTCGCAGGCGTCGCGCGAGCGCCTGCGGCGCGCCGGCATCCCGGTCGTCGAAATGTGGGATCTCAGCGACCGGCCGGTCGACATGGTGGTCGGGTTCTCGCACCTCAAGGTGGGCAGCGCCATCGCGGGATACTTTTTGGGCAAGGGGTGGCGCCGCCTGGGCATCGCGACCGGCGACGATCATCGCGCGTCGGTACGGCGCGAGGGCCTGGTCTCGACGGTAGGGCATGACGTCCCGACCGTCGTTGTCCCGGCGCCGAGCAGCCTGGCCCTCGGCCGCCGGGCATTGGCCGACCTGCTGGCAAAGGACCCGACGATCGAGGCGATCTATTGCAGTTCCGACCAGCTGGCGCAGGGCGTCATGGTCGAGGCGCTGGCGTGCGGGCTGCGCATTCCTGAAGACCTGGCGATCTGCGGCTTTGGCGATGCCGATTTCGCGGCGCACCTGAACCCGTCGCTGACGACGGTGCAGGTCGATGGCGCCGCCATCGGGGCGCGGGCGGCGCGGTTGCTGCTGGACCGCTGCCGCGGCGAGTCAGTGGCCGAGCCGATTGTCGATGTCGGGTTTCGCATCGTCGAACGCGGCTCGACATGAGGGACGCCTGATTCAGGCGGTCACTCGGCCTTGATCCCGAGGTCGCGGATCAGCTTCGCATAGCGCGCGGTATCGTGCGCAATCAGCGATGCAAAGGCCTCTGGCGTGCTGGTCGCCGGGACCGCGCCCTGGTCGGCCAGCATCTGTTTCACCTTCGGGTCGGCCAGTGCCGTGCGCACGTCCTGCGAGATCTTGCCGACGAGCGCGGGCGGCGTGCCCGCCGGCGCGAGCAGGCCGATCCACGACACCGCTTCATAACCGGCCAGGCCGGCTTCGGCCACGGTCGGCACGTTGGGCATGGCGGCCGCACGCTTGTCGCCGGTGACGGCCACGGCCTTGAGCTTGCCGCCCTTGATCATGCCCATGGTTTCGTACAGCGTCGCGAACGTGTAGTTCACATGGCCGGCCATCACATCGGACACGGCCGGACCGCCGCCCTTGTATGCCACGTGCAGCATCTCCACGCCGGCCTGGCGCGCGAACATGGCCCCGGCCAGATGCATCGAGCTGCCGCTGCCGGAACTGCTGTACGTAACCTTGCCCGGCTCGCGCTTGCCCGCCGCAATCGCCTGCGGCACGGTGGCCGCGGGGTTGCCGGGAGCGGTCACCATGATCTGCGGCAGTTCGGCCACCAGCGATACCGGCGCGAAGCTCTTGACCGTGTCATAGGACGACTTGTACAGCGACGGGTTGATCGCATGCGTGCCGACATTGCCCATCAGCAGCGTATAGCCGTCCGGCTTCGCACGGGCCACGTAGTCGCTGCCGATCTGGCCGGCGGCGCCGGGCTTGTTTTCGATGACGACGGCCTTGCCCCACATCTCGGTCAGGCGCTGCGCCAGCAGGCGTGCACCGGTGTCGGTGCCGCCGCCGGGCGGGAAGGGCACGACGATGGTCACCGGCTTCTCGGGAAAGGCGCCACCGGCCTGCGCGGACTGCGGCGCCAGGGTGACGAGTGTGGCTACGGCCAGCAGGCCCAGCGCCGGGAGGACAGCACGAACGGAATTGGCAGAAACAGACGGAATGGGCGAGAGGGCCGAGGCCGGGAATGCGCGGGTTTGCATGGTGTCTCCTGATCTTGTCACGGCGTTCTGTGGCGCCTGTTCAATGTGGAAAAGAGGTCGGGGCGCGGCTTATGCCAGCACCGTGGTCGGCGGACGCTCGCCCGCCAGGCAGGCGCGCAGGTTGGCGAGCACGATCTCGCCCATGGCATCGCGCGTCTCCCAGGTGGCGCTGGCGCGGTGTGGCTGGATGACGACGTTGTCCATGCCGAGCAGCGCGGTCGGCACGGCCGGCTCGTCGAAGAAGACGTCGAGTCCGGCACCGGCGATGCGGCCCGTTTCCAGCGCGCGCACCAGTTCCGGCTCGTCGACGAGCCGTCCACGCGCCACGTTGATCAGCACGCCGTCTGGCCCCAGCGCATCGAGCACGGCGGCATCGACCACCGGCTTCGCGCCGTCGGCGGACGCCGCCAGCACCAGCGCATCGCAATGGGTGGCCAGCGAGACGATGTCCGGCAGGAACGTGTACGGCACGTCGGGCTGCTCGCGCAGGTCGGTGTACGACAACGGGCAGCCAAACGCCGCCGCGCGCACGGCGATCGCACGGCCCACGCGGCCCAGGCCGACGATACCGATGCGCTTGCCGCTGAAGCGCCGCGCGAGCGACAGGGACGACTTACCCCACTGGCCGGCACGCACGTAGCGCTCGGCTTCGGTCAGGCGGCGGTACACCGAAATCAGCAGGCCGAGGGCCTGGTCGGCGACATCTGCGGTCAGCACGTCCGGCGTGGTGGTGACGTGGATGCCGCGCTCGCGGGCATACGACAGGTCGACCGCGTCGGTGCCGACGCCCGACACCGCGACGATCTTCAACGCCGGCAGCCGGCGCATCACCGATTCCTTCAGGCCGAGCGAGCCGCCGGTAACGACTGCCTCGATGCGCGGCCCGATTTCGTCGAGCAGCGCGTCGGGCGAAGGCGTGCCATACAGGCGGTGGATCTCATAGGCTGCCTGGAGGCCGGCTTCAAGGCTCGGGACGACGGGTTGGGTCAGCAGGATGGCGGGTTTCACTGGCGGGCATCTCGGCAGGTTGTCGATTTGCCCGAGTATAGAAACGCGATCGTTGCCTGTCTAAGCTATAGTTTGCATTGATCAATCCAACTTCTGGCATGATGCAATGATCCCGGACCTGAACCAGTTGCGCTGCTTTATCGCCGTGGGCGAGGAGTTGCATTTCGGCCGCGCGGCGACGCGGCTCTTCATGACGCAATCGCCGCTGAGCCGGCAGATCCGCATGCTGGAGGAGTCGCTCGGCGTGCGGCTGTTCGACCGCAACAGCCGCGTGGTGCGGCTGACCGCGGCGGGCACGGCATTGCTCGACGATGCGCGGCGCCTGCTGTCCCTGGCGGGCCATGCGGTGGACGTGGCGCGGCGGATCGACCGCGGCGCCAGCGGCAAGGTGCGCATCGGCTTCACCGCCGTGGCGGGCTACGATCTCGTGCCGAAGCTGATCGCCAGGGCCGGTGAAGCCTTGCCCGAGATCGAGGTGACCTTGCATGAGATGGTGTCGGTCGCGCAGATCGACGCGTTGCGCACGGGCACCATCGATATCGGCTTCCTGCGCCTGCTCGGCGACATGGAGCCCGACCTGCAGTGCCGGCCGGCGGTCAGCGAGCCGCTGCTGCTTGCCGTGCATGCGACGCACGCGCTGGCGGCGCGCGAGCGCATCGCGGGGGCCGATCTGGCGGGGCAGCGGTTCATCCAGTATTCCGCCACGGAGGGCAAGTACTTCCACGACCTGATCGGCGCCGTGCTGGCCGGCACCGGCCGGCCCCCGCGCGTGGTGCAGCAGATGAGCCAGACCCATAGCGTGCTCGCGCTGGTGCGCGCGGGACTGGGGGTGGCACTGGTGCCGGCGTCGGCGCAGCATCTGCATTTTCCCGACGTGGTGTTCCGGCCGATCTGGCGCGATGATGTGCGGGCCGAGGTGCATCTGGTCTGGCGAGATGCCAACCACAATCCGGCGTGTCCGGTGTTCGCGGCATTTGCCGCGGCCTATCTGTCGGAGTCCGAGGGCCATGTCCGGGGCAATCCGTAGACTCCTGGGCGGATGGCGCCGGGGCGTCGCGTCGCGGGTCCGGCGGCCCGAATTGCAGCCCGGATGCCCCATCAACGATGTTGACGGCGTACCATCGCCCATGGGCCGGCCGTCCGGAGCTTCTTTTCGCTTTGCGCGGGCACCCACAGTGCTGTGTCTCACGTTTGCAGGGGCTCCCACCATGCAAGTTCGGCTGACCTTGAGAAACACGCTGCACATTGTCGTGCTCGGCTATTGCCTGCTGCTGGTGTGGATGTATGTGCGCCAGGACCGCTTCATCTACTTCCCGGTCACGAGCGAGGCGTCCTCGTGGCGGGAGCAGGTTGCGCATGCCGGCGCCCAGATCATTCCAGGCGTGAACGCGATAGTCGTGGAGCCGCCAGTCGTTGACGCATCGACGAAAACAGCCCTTTTCTTCCACGGGAACGACGGCAATGCGCTTGAGCGGCTCAGCCTCGCCAAGATCTTCAACAACCGCGGGTACCGCCTGGTTCTGGCCGAGTATCCCGGGTTTGGCCCCAACCCCGGAAATCCGTCGCAGGCCACGATCGTTCCCGCTGCGTTGGCGTTGATGGGCGAGGTGTCCCGGCGTTGGCCCGGCCCGGTGACGCTGGTGGGCGAGTCCCTGGGGAGTGGCGTGGCGGCGCAGGTGGCCGCCGCCATGCCCGCCAGCATAGAAGAGCTGGTGCTCATCACGCCGTTCCACAGCCTGCGCGAGACCGCGGCTCGGATCATGTGGTTTATCCCGGTCGGCCTGCTATTGAAATCCCCGTTTGATTCCGCCACCGCGCTCAGGCAATACCATGGGCGTTCGTCGGTACTGGTCGCTGGCCACGACGAGCTGGTTGGCGCTCAGGCGGGACTCGCACTGCAGAAAGAACTCGCCGGGCACGGGCCGTCCACCTTGCTGGTGTTGCCAAAGGCGACACACGACAGCTGGATATCCGGCATTACGGAGGCCGACTGGGACCAGTTGCTGTGCTCCCGCCGCGATCGGCCCCGGGCCGCCAGCCTGGGCGGTCGTCAGGCCGACTGGTCGCGCAAGGACGCCTGCGCCTCGGCCTCGGTCTCGTAGACATAGGGCGCCAGCCCGCGGCGTGCGAGCGTGTCGCCGAGCTTGGCGCGCATGAAGGCGCTGGTGGTGAAGCGGGTGACGCCCATATAAAAGCGCTGCACCATTTCATCGATCATTTCCACGTAGGCATCCTCCACCCCGCGGTCAAGCACGAAACCCTCGTAGTTGACGACGGTATAGACCCTGTGGCCCAGCGGCTCGCAGACGCGGCATACCTGCGCGCGGATCGCGGCGATGTCCTCGGCGCGCTTCACCTCGAGCTGCTCGAAGTTCAGGAACAGGATGTTCTTGTCCGGATCGTAGTCGACGCGTGCTTCCAGCGGCAGGCGCAACACGTCCGCGCGCAGTCCCATCGGCTCGGGGCTGAAGATCCGCGCATCCATCAGGGCAGGGGAGCGCACGATCGGCGTGAAAGCCATTTTTGCAAGGATGTCGCGCTCCAGGTCGACGCCGGGCGCAATCTCGATGAGTTCCAGGCCCTGCGCGGTCAGCTCGAATACGCAACGCTCGGTGATATAGAGCACCGGCTTCCCGGACGCGGCTGCATGCGGGCCTGAGAACGTGCGATGTTCGACTTCCTCGACGAACTTCCTGGCGCTGCCATCGCGATGAATCTGCAGCTTGCCATCGACCACCGCGATCTCGCTGCCGCCTGCCATGAAGGTGCCGACAAAAACCACCTTCTTCGCATTCTGGCTGATGTTGATAAAGCCCCCGGCGCCGGCCAGGCGCGGCCCGAACCTGGATACGTTCAGGTTGCCCAGGCGATCGGCCTGCGCCAGCCCCAGGAAGGCGAGATCGAGGCCGCCGCCGTCGTAGAAATCGAACTGGTAGGGCTGGTCGATGATTGCGTCCGGATTGGTCGCCGCGCCAAAGTTGAGCCCTCCGGCAGGGATGCCGCCAATCACGCCAGGCTCCGCGGTGAGCGTCATCAGGTCGAGGATCCTTTCCTCGTTGGCGATGCTCGAAATGCCTTCCGGCATGCCGATGCCGAGGTTTACCACGCTGTTCGGCTTGAGTTCCATGGCGGCGCGTCGCGCGATGATCTTGCGCTCGCTCATCGGCATCGGCGCCACGCTGCTCACCGGCACGCGGACCTCGCCTGAAAATGCCGGATTGTAGGGCGTGGAAAAGGTCTGCTGGTGGTTTTCGGGCTGCGCCAGCACCACGCAGTCCACCAGCACGCCGGGTATCTTCACCTGGCGCGGATTGAGCGAGCCGCGTTCGGCGATGCGCTCCACCTGCACGATCACCAGGCCGCCGCAGTTGTGCGCGGCCATGGCAATCGCCAGGGCTTCGAGCGTCAGGGCTTCGCGCTCCATGGTGATATTGCCGTCCGGATCAGCCGTGGTGCCGCGCACGATTGCCACGTTGATCGGGAAGGCCTTGTAGAAAAGGTAGTCCTGGTCACCGATGCGCATCAGTTCGACCAGGTCCTCGGTGGTGCGCTCGTTCAGCTTGCCGCCGCCATAGCGGGGATCGACGAAGGTACCGAGCCCGACGCGCGAGAGGTGTCCCGGTTTTCCGGCCGCGATATCGCGGAACAGATGGGTAATCACGCCTTGCGGCAGGTTGTAGGCCTCGATCTGGTTGCCGACCGCGAGCTGCTGCAGCTTTGGCACCAGGCCCCAGTGCCCGCCGATGACGCGCTTCACCAGGCCGGGCTGCGCCAGATGGTTCAGGCCCCGGTCCTTGCCGTCGCCTTGCCCCGCGGCGTAAACCAGCGTCAGGTTGCGGGGCTTGGCCATGCTGACCGGGGCCTCGTCATCCTGCGCGAGGCAGAGCGCTTCGATGGCGATGGCGATTTCTTCCGCAAAGCCAATCCCGACGAAGCCGCCGGTCGCCACGGTGTCGCCATCGCGAATCAGGCGTACGGCTTCGCGTGCCGAAACCAGTTTGCCATTCTCGCGCGAGTGGACGGCCAGCGATGCACGGATCGGGCTTCCTTGCGTGCTCATGTTCTTCCTTTGCGAAAATTTGGAATACCCGTCAAAGGAACGCCTTGCGCAGATCGGCGCTGCAGCGTTCGCGGATTGCATGCCATTCTGCTCCAGCCAATGCGCTGCCTCAAGATGAGCCACGGGGATCCGGCACATCTTCTGAGTGGTGGGAGGATAGGAAAAGGGACATGTCGACGCGATCGGCATGTCCCTTCTTTATCCTGAAATCCGCCTGGTCACTTCCCGGTCTTGGCTTTGTTTGGCGAAGAACCCGGGGTTGGAGGGTGGGCAACCAGTGAGGTCCGGAGCACCGGACCAGGGTTCATGGCTTGCGTCTTGTCTGGAGCAGGTTCGTGGGTGGCCTGACCGTTGTCGTATCCGGTCGAGCAAGCTTCCAGGTAGCCGGGCGGGAATTTCTGTTCCGGCGTTGCCGCCGGCTCGCCATGTGCGGCAGCGCAGAATGTCAGTGCGCCAATGGCAAGAACATGGCGCCAGGTTGTGCGCAGAACGGGATCAGGATTCATCAGCGGCTCCGTATCGGTGGCGGCAGACTGCGAGTCCCTAGCCCACTCTCGCAGAAGCCATCGCGCTCGTTGCCTGGTTGACCGTGAATGACTGAGTTGGCTAGCTTTCGGCCATTACCCGACATCCGGTCCGACGGAGCGTCGGTTATTCACCGCGCACCTCGGTTCTGTAGGAATTCGGGTTGCTCGTAAGCTTATGAAATCGTTCTGAACGCCGCGTCATCGGAAGCGATGACGGACAAGACCAATAACAAAAAAACCTGCGCGGAATGTTGCAGCGCAGGCCTTAGCCCACCACCGCCGCCAAACCCGACCGCCAAACGCCACCGCTGAAGCGGGCATAGTCGGATAAGCATTTCTTCGAGGGGGGCAATCACAAACCGTCTTGGGACTTGGCATGCCCTTTGCGTAAGGGTGCGCGAACGCTACTTTCAACCTGCCGGCACTAAAGCGGCAGCATCAGACCACCGCATTCTTCGTGGCCATGGTCCGCAGTGAATCCGAGATAGGGCACCCAATGAAGAAAAAGGTGATTGCCGCTGTTGACACACACCCAGTAGTCACAATCGTGCGGTGGGGAATACGCGAGACAGGCTCTGGCCGAAAGCATTTCGTGGGGTACTGCCTTGAAGACCAGGAGTACAGGGTGAGCACTGCGATTGAGTCTTTCAACCGCCGTACGGGAATCGGTGTGACTGCCAGTGGGCGCCGATACTTGCTGGTAGGATCGCCGTGCGTCGATAGCGAGTCCAGACGGACATGGCAGGAACTGGCCGTACCGCGTGGAATTGGCGAGTCCAAAGACGTCAGCATCGAGTTCACGACCACATAAGCGCTCAAGTTGGCTGACGACCCTCGCTTGCTGCATTGACGCTGGGTCTTGATGGGATGGCGGGACAAATTTTGCCACTCGTCGATCCAGGAAGTGACAAGATTTGTCACCACCTCTGCGCCCTGGCTCCGAAGTAGCACTTCTGCCGATGAGCTTTCGCTCAGCAGCCTTCCTTTTGTCATCGGTTCCGATGACGCGACGCCTGGAATGATTTTCTACGCTTGAGAGCGCACGGCTGCCAGGCGAACGTCCGTCGCCCATGTGGTCGCCCTGATCTGCCGTTTATCTGGAGCCGCCTGCCGGGCACATTCAGGCGGCATTGCTCGCGGGACACGGGAGGGTATTACCATGAACAGGATCGCTTGCGTGGCACTGCTGACCATTTCGTTGAGCGGTTGCGGCGGCACGATAACCGGTGGCACGGCAATTGGCGGCACGGCAACCGGTGGCACGGATACCAGTACGCCGGGGAAGACCTACCGGCTGGCCAATTCGTGTGTGACGCTCGACGGGACAAGGGTCAAGGATAGGGCGGTGTTCGAGAATCACTGTCCATTCCGTGTGTTCGTGGAGTGGTTCGACCAGGGCAATTGCATGACTGGCTGTGGCGCTGGCCCGATCGCTCCCGGCAGGAGGGAAATCGTCACGCTCAAGAAGGCTTCCGCGGAATGGGCGGCGTGCGAGAGCCCCGGCAACATCAAGGCCGGAAACGGCAACGTCGCCTGGAACGGCGGAACGTTCCGTTGCGAGGGCTAGGCACCATGCGGTTGCCGGAGTCTTCCGGCGCGACGATTACCAGCGCTATGTCGCCGAAGCCAAAAAGCTCTTCCCAGGGCAGGTTCTGGTCGCCAATGCGGCGCGCCGCGCAGCAGGAGATCGCCGCCGAAGGCCTTGGTGCCTCGACGCACTGTTTTCCAAACTCGCTCTTAGGTGATAGTGCTTAGCGCCTCCCCCCGGCGCCTCTGCTACGCTACGCCAGCCGCACCACAATGCGGCCAATCACCAGAACATAGCCTGACGACCATTGCGATCAGGCAAACAAATGATTCATCAGGCACAGGGGGGGATTACGTGCCTTCGTCTATCCATTTTCACCGGGCCATGGAGGCGGTGGCCTGCATTGCTGAGGCCGCGCCGCCGTGGGCCGATATCCTGACGGCCACCCGCGACCTGATCGGCGCCGATTCCGGCTCGTTCCTCATGGTCGATGGGGTCCGCGATCTCATGCATGTCAGCCATGTCGGGCTGGCCGACGCCACGCTGAAGGCATACGAAGAACATTTCCACAGGCACGACTTGCTGACGCATGTGGCCGCGAACCAGGACGTGGGCGCCTGGATCGACAGCAACGAGGCCATTCCGCGCGCGACGCTGCTGCGTTCGGCGTTCCACAACGATTACCTGCGACCCAACGGCCAGCGCCAGATCCTGGCGCTGCTGCTCGAGCGCAATGGCGCGCGCCTGACCGCCATGAGCTTCCAGCGGGCGTCGGTCGAGACGGGCGCGCGCGAGCGCTTGAGCCGTGGCGACATCGGCACGTATGTCCGTGCGTTCCGGGCGGCGCTGGCTACCAAGCAAGCCCTGATTGCGCAGAGCATCGACGTTCTGGAAGAGACGTTCGGCGCCTTTGGCGAGGCCGTATGCCTGGTGTCGCAGGGCGGCACGGTGGTGCGGATGTCGCCGTCGTGTGGCGCGCTGTTCGACAGCCGGCAGGGGCTGACCATCCGGCACGGGCGCCTGGCGCATCCGAACGGCGCGGTCGGTGCGCAGGTCCTCGAGCAGCTGCGCCTGGCCATGCGGACCCGCTCACGCACGCACGCGTCGGTCGCGCTGTCGTCGGGAGATTCGCTTTCGCTTGATATCGCGCCTGCTCCGGCCACGCTGCAGTTGGTCGGCGAGCCGCTGGCACTGGTCCGGTTGCGCCGGAACACCGCGGGCCAGGCGCTTGACCTGTCCTGCCTTGTCGCGGAGTTCGGCATTACCCGGGCCGAGGCGCGCGTGCTGGCCGCACTGGTAGGTGGATGCACGCCGCAGGAGGTCGCGGTGGCGAACTCGGTTTCCGAGCACACCGTCCGCAAGCAGATTGCCAGCCTGAAGGCCAAGATGCAGTGCAGCCGCGTCGTCGACCTGGTGCGGCTGGCGATGCTGTTCCGCGCCTGATCGGTTCCGGGTCCGGCTCTCCGCTAGAATCCTGCCCGGAGCGGTTCTTAAGGTTTGCGGCGTGGCACTTCAACAGGGTTTTATCCTGACCCGACATTGGCGGGATACGCCGGCTGGAACGGAGGTCGAGTTCTGGCTGGCGACCGACGACGGACCGCGCCTGCTGCGCCTGCCGCCGCAGCCGGCCATTGCGTTCGTCCCCGAGGCGCAGCGCGAGCGCGCCGAGGCGATGCTGCACGGCGACGGCCAGGCCGAGCTGCGCACGCTCGGTCTCCGGGATTTCCAGCGCAGGCCCGTCCTGGGCCTTTACTGCCGCCAGTACCGGCAACTGGGCCAGCACAGCCGTGCGCTGCGCGACGCCGGCGTGGATGTCTACGAAGCCGATATCCGTCCGCATGAGCGCTACCTGATGGAGCGCTTCATCACAGCGCCGGTGTCCTACGCCGGCGAAGCCGACAGCAGCGGCGTGCTGCGCAACGCGCAGATGAAGCCCGCGCCGGACTACCGGCCGACGCTGCGCCTGGTCTCGCTCGACATCGAAACCAACGCGTTCGGCGATCTCTATTCGATTGCGCTGGAAGGCTGCGGCCAGCGCCAAGTCTACATGCTGGGCGCGGCACCGCCGGCCCCCGCGGAGGTCGATTTCTCGCTCGAATATTGCGCCACAAGGCAGGTCCTGCTCGAAAGGCTGAACGAGTGGGTGGCCCGCCACGACCCCGACGCGATCATCGGCTGGAACCTGGTCCAGTTCGATCTGCGCGTGTTGCAGGAACATGCGCGCCAGTTGAAGATTCCCCTGCGCCTTGGCCGTGGCGGCGCGGAAATGGAATGGCGCGAACACACCAGCCAGCAGCATTATTTCGCGGGCGCCGCCGGGCGCCTGATCATCGACGGCATCGAGGCGCTGCGCTCCGCAACCTGGAGCTTTCCGTCGTTCAGCCTCGAATCGGTGGCACAGTCGCTGCTTGGCGAAGGCAAGGCGATCGACAACCCCTATGACCGCATGGACGCCATCGACCGCATGTTCGAGCACGACAAGCCGGCCCTGGCGCGCTACAACCTGCGCGACTGCGAACTGGTGACGCGGATCTTCGCGCAGACGGAGCTGCTGACGTTCCTGCTGGAGCGCGCCACCGTGACCGGCCTGCCGGTGGACCGCAGCGGCGGGTCGGTGGCGGCCTTCACGCACCTGTACATGCCGCTGATGCACCGCCAGGGCTATGTAGCGCCCAACCTCGGCGAGAAGGCGCCGGAGGCCAGTCCCGGCGGCTTTGTCATGGATTCGCGCCCCGGCCTGTATGAATCGGTGCTGGTGCTGGACTACAAGAGCCTCTATCCGTCCATCATCCGCACCTTCCTGATCGACCCGGTCGGGCTGGTGGAGGGGCTGGCGCATCCGGATGATGCCGACTCCGTGGCCGGATTCCGGGGCGCGCGCTTTTCCCGCACGAAGCACTGCCTGCCGGCAATCGTCTCCAGGGTCTGGCAAGGCCGGGACATCGCCAAGCGTGACGGCAACAAGCCGCTCTCGCAAGCGCTCAAGATCATCATGAACGCGTTCTATGGCGTGCTCGGGTCGAGCGGCTGCCGCTTCTTCGACCCGCGGCTTGCCTCGTCGATCACGATGCGCGGGCACGAGATCATGCAGCAGACCCGGGCGCTGATCGAGGCCCGCGGCTACGAGGTCATCTATGGCGACACGGATTCCACCTTCGTCTGGCTGCGCCGCGCGCGCACCGAGGCCGACGCCGCACAGATCGGCCGCAGCCTGGTCGCCCACGTCAACGACTGGTGGCGCGAGCACCTCGCGCAGGCCCATGGCCTGGACAGCGCGCTGGAACTGCAGTTCGAAACCCACTACCGGCGCTTCCTGATGCCGACGATCCGCGGCACGGACCTGGGTAGCAAGAAGCGTTATGCAGGGCAGGTGCAGCGGCCGGATGGCCGGGCGGAGATGGTGTTCAAGGGGCTGGAGACCGTGCGCACGGACTGGTCGCCGCTCGCCCAGCAGTTCCAGCAGACGCTCTATGAAAAGATCTTCAACCGCGAGCCCTACCAGGACTATGTGCGGGACATCGTGCGCCGCACGCTGGCCGGCGAGCTTGACGAGCAGCTGGTCTATCGCAAGCGCCTGCGCCGCAGGCTCGACGACTACCAGCGCAATGTGCCGCCGCACGTGCGCGCCGCGCGCATGGCCGATGCCTATAACGAACGCCACGGCCGCCCGCTGCAATACCAGCGTGGCGGCTGGATCAGCTATGTGATGACCACAGCCGGGCCGGAGCCGCTCGAAGCGCGCGCGGCGCCGATCGACTACAGCCACTACGTCGCCAGGCAGCTTCAGCCGATTGCCGACGCGATCCTGCCGTTCCTCGATGATGATTTCGAGACGCTGCTGACCGGGCAGATGGCGCTGTTTCCCGGGTAGGCAACAAGAGCGCGGTGCTTGCCCCAGGCGTTGCGGGGGGCACTTTGGTTGTAGCGATGAATCCCTTCAACCAGCGCCCGCCCGGCGAATCGGAAAAATGTGCATGCGTTTTCGCAGCGGGCTCGACTGCGTGTCGCGATATCGGACAGGCACCGACAAGGCTTTCAGCCGCCATGGCAGATGGCGGGCGGGGTTTGCGCCGTAGATTGAAGATACTGGTTCGTCTTCTAAGGAGGTAAATCATGATCCGACGCTACGCTGCTTGCCTGACCCTAGGGGTGCTTGCCGCGGCCGCCACCACGACTGCGCTGGCGCGCGAGTATGTGGATGAACGGGGCGCGCCGGTCTATGTCCAGCCGGCTCCGGTCGACCACGCGCGGCCCGCCACGATTGCGGCCGGCACGCGCGCGGGCTGGCACGGCGACCGCTATTGGGATGGTCATCGCTGGTGGGAACGTGACGAGTGGAACCGCCACCATCATCACCACCACCATGACAGTCATCACGACCACCACGACGAAGACCACCACGGCTAAACCCGCGGCTTGATGCATCGCGAGGGCATCGGCAGCTGCCTGCGACGGCTTCGCGCCGTCCCTGGCTAGCGCAGATGCCTTCCCGGCAAGGTAGGTGTCGCTTGCCGCGCAGGCGCGCCCGTCATCCCGGTATTGCGTGGGCGCCGCGCCCTGGCCGATGGTCTTGTCCCCGGATTGCGGACCGCCAGTGGGCTATCGGCATGCGTACCGAACGCGCCGACATGAACCGGCTCGCCCATGCCGCCCACGACCTGCTGGCCGAAGGCATTCCCGCCAGCACACAACAGCGTCGCTGCAGACGCCACCAGGCCCAGTACCCCGATCCTGCCCATTGAGTTCGCTCCGTCATGCATTGGCCACCGCTGGCCGCTTGCGGACGAGAGCATAGGGGTTCCACGCGTGCGGGGTTGTAACCGTTTGTGAAGTGGCGTGCGCCGGCGGGCCATCATGGCGCCGTTGCCGGCCGATCACGCAAGCGGCCGGCGCGAGCCGAGAATTTTTTCGATCTCTCCCATGACCTGCGACGGGCCATAGGGTTTGCGCAGCATCGGCAGCTTGGCGTCATCCTTGTGAACGGGTATGTCTGCGTAGCCGGTCGTAATCAGTACTGGCAAGTCGGAGAGGATGGTCCTGGCCGATCGCGCCAGTTCGGTGCCGGTCATCCCGCCCATCGAGTAGTCCGCGATGATCAGGTCCACGGTGTGGCCGGTGCGCAAGAGGTCGAGCGCCTCCTCGCCGGATTCCATTTCGATCGTGTCGAATCCAAGGTCCTCCAGCATCGCGGCCGTGCTTTCGCGGACGATGCGGTCATCGTCGACCACGAGAATGATTGAGCGCCGCTTCCCGTCCGTAGAAGAGACCGCCCGAGAGACCGCCTGCGCGCGAGACCCGAAGAGCTCCGCGATCTGGGCAGCGACCTGAGATTGCCGATAAGGCTTTCGCAGTTTCGGCAGCTCCGGCGCGGTGTCGGCCAGTGCTTCTGCATAGCCGGTCGCAAGAAATGCCGGCAAGCCCGGTGATAGCTCCCGGGCGGCCCTGACCAACTCGACACCGGTCATGCCGGGCATCGAATAGTCCGTGATGAGGAGATCGACGGGATTGCCTTCACGCAGGATATCGATCGCCTGCGCACCCGTTTCCGCCTCGATGACGACGTGTCCAAGGTCTTCCAGCAGGGCGGCGGTGCTCGCACACACCAGCGGGTCGTCGTCGACGACGAGGATCGTCAGGCCTTTCACGCCCTGCGTGTCCCCGGCAGCCTCCGCGACCGTCGCAAGGCTCTCGGCCTTGTCCGTCACGGGCAACCACAATTCGGCGCTGGTTCCCCGTCCCGGTTCGCTCCTGAGGCGTAGCGTGCCTTTCAGCTGCCGCGCGAGCCCATGGACCATGGAGAGTCCCAGGCCGGTTCCCTTGCCGATCTCCTTGGTCGAAAAGAAAGGTTCGGTGGCCCGCGCCAGCGTGGCGGCGTCCATGCCCGCGCCGTTGTCGGTGACGCTCAGGCAAATATATCTTCCGGCAGCAAGATCGGCCGCCGCGGGCGCATCTACGACCGTCGAACGGATCGTCAGCATGCCGCCGCGGGGCATGGCGTCGCGCGCGTTGACGACCAGGTTGAGAATGGCCAGCTCCAGTTGATTCGCGTCGACCAATGCCATGGGCATGTCTGGCGATAGCGCCGTGACCAGTTCGATGCCGGGGCCGGCCGAACGCTCGATCAGCGCATGCATGCCGCCAAGGAGTTTCCCGACGTCAACGGGCCCGATGGTCAGGTCTTGCCGCCGGGCGAACGCCAGCAAGCGCTGGGTCAGCGCGGCACCGCGGTTCGTGCCGTGAATCGCGCCGTCGATCAGGCGCGTCACGCGGGCATTCGCCGGAACCTGCTTGCGAAGCAGCTCCAGGTTGCCGAGCACTGCCATCAGCAGATTGTTGAAGTCATGCGCAATACCGCCGGTCAGCTGTCCCAGCATTTCCATTTTCTGGGATTGCCGCAGCAATTCCTCCGTTCGTTCGCGCTGGGCAATTTCCTCCAGGATTTTCTTGTGCGCTTGCTCGAGCGCAGCCGTGCGCTCCGCCACACGGGCTTCCAGGCTGCTGTTCAGCAGCTTGAGGGTCTGCTGCGCGGTCTTGCTGCTGGTGATGTCGCGCGAGACGCCCACCAGCCGATAGGATTGGCCCGTCGCCGTGGCGGTCTGCACGCGCCTCGCGCGCATCTCGACCCAATGGATCGATCCATCCGGCCACACGACCCGATGCTCGGTCGAATACTCGGCCCCGGTCTCCACACTCTTTCGGACGGCGGCCTGCATCGCCGGACGGTCTTCCGCATGGACGCTCGCCAGCAAGTCCGGGTAGCGAAACGGGGACGCCGGGGAACGTCCGAACATGGCCTTGCAGACATCGGAAGCCGTCAGCGTCCAACGTTCCAGGTCAAGTTCCCAGGATCCCAGTTGTCCCGCCGAGAGCGCGGTGCGCAAGCGCTGCTCGCCCTCCTTCAGTTCTTCAATACGGGCGCGCGCCTCGTATTGGCGCAGACGCGTCTTCACCGCGGTGCGCGCGACGCTCACAAAGGTCGTTGGATGGAAGGGGCGCTCGACGAATGTCACGTTGCCGAGCAGGGTGCAGATATGGGACGCAATGTCGATGCGATGCGCGCTGCCTTGCGAATGGGCCAGTACGATGAACGGCAGGTCCGACCAGCTCGGTTGAGCGGCCAGCCATCGCAGCGGGCCACGATGCGGCGATTGAAGGAGGGCTTCTTCGGTAATGACGCAAAAGCACACGTCGTCATCGAGATGGCTTTCACAGGACGCCAGGTCGGGGAGCGACTGCGCGCTGACGCCCACGTCATGCAGTAGCGAAAGCAGGATGGCGCCATCGCGACCCAGCGGCGCCACGACCAACGCGCGATGCACGGTTTGCGACCCGTCAGGCATTGCGTTCCCGCTCCGTCGCTAGCAGAGGTCCGCGCTCGCCGATGAAGCTTGGCACCCCGCTCAGCACGCCATGGAAGTGCTCCAGCGGACTGCCCAGGTGCAGCCCCGCGGCGCCGATGCCAAACTCGCGAATCGTGGATTCGTGGGCGCCGGCGCGCTTCTTGACCACGGACACGGCGCGGCGCACCTTCCCGAAGGCTTCGAAGTAGCGAAGCAGGATGACCGTGTCGGCCAGGTAGGTGACGTCGACCGGGGCTTTCATGTCCCCGACCAGGCCGTGTTGCGCCACCGTGAGGAACGTCGTGGCGCCTTGCCGGTTCAGGTACTGCAGGAGCTCGTGTATGTGCAGGACGAGCGCGCGTTCCTCGGGCATCGCAGCCTGGTAGCCGTTAAGGCTGTCGATGGCCACGGCTTTCGCATGCGCAAAATCCACCCGCTCCCGCACGCGATGGGTGAACTCGCCGGGGGAAAGCTCGGCCGCGTCGAGTTGCTCGATATGCAGTGCGCCCGACGCCTGCATGCTTTGCAGGTCGATACCCACGGCGCGGGTGCGCTCGAACAGCAGGCCAAGCTCTTCATCGAATACAAAGACGGCCGCGCGCTCGCCGCGGCGAACGGCGGCCGCAATAAACTGGAACACGAAGGTACTCTTGCCGGTGCCTGCCGGCCCAAGGATCAGCGCGCTGGAGCCTTGTTCCAGGCCTCCGCCCAGCAAGGCATCCAGCTCCGGTATATCGGACTTCATCTGCGTGCGCGCGAACTCGGTGCGATGTTCTGCGGCGACAAGACGCGGAAAAACCGTGACGCCTCCGGACCGGATGGTGAAATCGTGATAGCCCCCGCGGAATGCCTGGCCGCGATATTTCGAGACGCGCAAGCGCCGGCGTTCGGATCCGTACTCCGGGGCCAGCTGTTCGAGATTGACGACCCCGTGCGCAACGCTGTGGACCGTCTTGTCCATCGACTCGGCGGTCAGGTCGTCAAGCAGCAGGACGGTTGCGCCCTGACGTGAAAAGTAATGCTTGAGGGCCAGGATCTGTCGGCGGTAGCGCAGGGAACTCTGTGCCAGCAGCCGTATCTCCGACAAACTGTCCAGCACCACCCTTGCGGGGCGCACCTTCTCGAAGGCTTCGAATATCTGCCTGGTGGTCTCGCCAAGTTCGAGATCATACGAATGAAGCAGGCTCTGCTGCTGCTCCGCACTTAACAGGCTTTCTGGCGGAACCAGTTCGAAGATCGTGATGTTGTCGCCGAGCAGCCATCCGTGCGAACTTGCGCCTTCCCGCAATTCCAGTTCGGTTTCCGACAACGTAAGGTACAGCGCCGCGTCGTTCGGTTCTGCGAGCAGGAACTGCAGGCCGATCGTCGTCTTGCCCGTGCCGGGACTTCCCTCCAGCAGGAACGCATGTCCGCGGGAAAATCCGCCGCCAAGAATTTCGTCGAGACCGGGTATCCCGGTCGAAGCCTTCGACGCGACAATCTTGTGATCCATTGGCGACTCCACGTATATCTCAGAATAATAATGCCGACGTCCGCCTTCGCACCAATACCTTATCCCAGGTTGCACGCGGTTTGCTTGCCATGGGAGAGAAGGGGATCAAAGCGTCACGTGAGCCGGCGGAGGAGGGCAGCCTTATGGGCCACTCAGGCGGAATGCGCATTGTTGCCCGTGACGGCAGGCCGATCCCGCCACGCTGAAAAAGCAAACGGCGCGAGCCGACTGGTCTCGCGCCGCCTGCCTGCTGTCCGCCCAGAGGGCGTCCAGCGTGCAATGCCGAATCAATAACCGGCGGCCAGCCCGGTGTTGCGGCGCGGGTCATTGGCGCCATAGAACCGGTTGTTCCCGACCGGCTTGCCACCGAGAGCCGGTGCGCCGACGATGATGGCCGCCAGGTGGTTGGCAGGCTGTGGCGGGCCGAAGCGATGCCCCATGTCTTCCAGGATCTTGCGCGTATCCGGGGACAATGTGTAGTCCTCCACATTGGTCAGGTCCGGCAGCCATTGCTGATGGAAGCGCGGCATGTCCACGGCTTCCTGCACGTTCATGTTGTAGTCGATGGCGTTGATCATGGTCAGCAGTACCGCTGTGATGATGCGGCTGCCGCCTGGCGTGCCCACCACCATCACCGGCTTGCCGTCCTTGGTGACGATGGTCGGGCTCATCGACGAGAGCGGGCGCTTGCCCGGGGCAATGGAATTGGCCTCGCCCTGGACCAGGCCGTACAGGTTCGGCACGCCGACCTTGGCGGTAAAGTCGTCCATCTCATCGTTCAGGACCACGCCCGTCGTAGCCGCCGTCACTTTCGCGCCAAACCAGTCGTTGAGCGTGTACGTGACGGAAACGGCGTTGCCGTCCTTGTCTGCGATCGAGTAGTGCGTGGTGTTGCTGCCTTCATGCGGCGCCACGCCGGGCTTGATGTCCTTCGAAACGCCTGCCTTCTTCGGGTCGATCGCCGCGCGAATCCTCGCCGCGTAGTTCTTGTCCAGCAGGCGGTCCAGCGGGTTCTTTACGAAGTCAGGATCGCCCAGGTAGCTGTTGCGGTCGACATAGGCGTGGCGCATGGCTTCGATCTGGTAGTGCACCGCCTGCGCGGAGTGGTAGCCCAGGTCCTTGAGCGGGTAGCCTTCCAGGATGTTCAGCATCTCGCAGATGACCACGCCGCCCGAGCTGGGCGGCGGCGCCGACACGACGTGATAGCCACGGTAATCGCACTCGACCGGTGCCAGTTCGCGCGTCTTGTAATCATCGAGATCCGCCTGCGTGATCAGGCCCTTTCCAGCCTGGCTGGAGGCAACGATCGCCTTCCCTACCCAGCCCTGGTAGAAGCCTTCGGTGCCCCCGTTGCTGATCGCACGCAGCGTCTTGGCCAGGTCGCGTTGAACCAGCTTCTGGCCCACCTGGAACGGTTGGCCCTTGTTCAGGAAGATTGCGCCGGAAGCCGGGTCTTGCTCGAAGTCCTTGGTTGCGGTGAGCAGCATATCCACGTCGCCCTGCTGGAGCGTGAAGCCGTTCTCCGCGAACTTGATGGCCGGCGCGATCAGGTCGGCGCGCTTCATCGTTCCATACTTGCGGCGCGCGTACTCCATGCCTGACACGGTGCCGGGCACGCCCACGGCCAGATGTCCCTTGGTGGAGGCGCCCTTGATCACGTTGCCGTCCTTGTCCAGGTACATGTTCGCCGTCGCACCCTTGGGCGCGACCTCCCGGAAGTCAAGGAATGTCTTGCGGCCATCGGCCAGCTGGATGGTCATGAATCCGCCGCCACCGAGGTTGCCCGCGGCCGGATACACCACGGCCAGCGCATAACCCACCGCCACGGCGGCGTCGACCGCATTGCCACCGCGCTTCAGCACATCGACGCCGACTCGGGTAGCCAGGTGCTGCGCGGTGACGACCATGCCGTTCTCGGCGGCGACCGGCGCCACGGAAGCCGCGTACGATGACGGCGCGAAGCTGGTCGTCAGACAGAGGGATGCAATCGCGGCGGTGAACCACCGCAAGCCTGGCTTCGGATTCATGGAGTCTCCTGGTAAATGCTGCGTAAGCGAACCGTGCTGACGACATTGCCCAAGACGCCAATGAATAACCGTGCCTGTGGTTTTGTGTTGGCACGTATGAAAAGAATCGGCTGCAATGCGGCAGCCGGTTATGTTTCGTGGCGCTTGTGGCGCACAAATCTTCTCATAAAGGCGCGCTGCCGCCCAACACCTTTACGCCATCAGCGCGCTGACATGCGCCGCCGTACTCGTGGCCAATGCGTCCAGGCTGTAGCCGCCTTCCAGGATCGACACGATGCGGCCGTTGCATGTTTCGTCGGCAATCTGCATCAGTTCCCGGGTGATCCAGTGGAAGTCGCTGTCCTCCAGGTTCATGCCGGCGAGCGGATCCAGGCGATGCGCGTCGAAGCCAGCGGAGACAATGACGATGTCGGGGGCGAACGCCCTTAGCGCGGGAAGCAGCAGGGCCGAAATCGCGGCACGAAACTGCGCCGGCTCACAGCCGCGCGGCAACGGGATGTTGACGATATTGTGGTTCACCCCTGTCTCGGACCGGGCTCCCGTGCCTGGATAGAAGGGGGACTGGTGGCTGGAGGCGTAGAACAGCTCGGGGCGGTTGAAGAAGGCCGCCTGGGTGCCGTTGCCGTGATGCACATCGAAATCGACCACGGCGACGCGCTCGAGTTTGTGCACCTCAAAGGCGTAGGCCGCCGCGATGGCGGCCTGGTTGAAAATGCAGAAGCCCATCGCCTTCGCCGGTTCAGCGTGATGGCCACACGGCCGCGTCGCGCAGAACACGTTGCGCGCCTGGCCGTCCATCACCGCGTCGACCCCCGCGCAAGCCGCCCCGACGCAGCGCATGACGGCCTCCCACGAGCCCGGCGACATGACGGTGTCGCCCGCGTCCAGCGGCACGTATCCCCGCGAGGGGGCACTTTGCGCGATCTCGTCGATGTAGTGCGAATCGTGGATCAGTTGCAGATGCTCGACGGTGCCCATCGGCGCATCGCGCCATGCCAGCGCAGCGAACTCGGGCGTTCGCAACGCCTGTACGACGGCTTTCAGGCGTTCTGGCGACTCCGGATGGTGCGGCCCCGGCCGGTGTTCGAGACAGGCGGCGTGGGTGTAAACAATCGTCGTTGTCATGTTCGGCTGGACTCGGTTTTCAACCGGCGACATCCCCTGAACCGCGCGCCGCCGGTTGCGTGGATCTCACGGGCATCCTATCAGATATGTGATATATCAGGTGGCCCGGCGTCGAAACGTGTCCTGACGCTGGCCCTGCCTGCCATCTGCTGGTCAAAGGGGCGCCCCGTTGGCGCCGGGGCGCGGACTGACCGCGGACGGTCCGTTCGGCAAACGGGGTTGCGGTGACCTACTTGACCCGCAACATCCCCTTCATCGTCGGATGGCGTGGCCTGACGGGCTCGGGCATGCTTGGCCGGCGGCGCTGAATCTCAGTCGCGGGATCCCGCTGAGGCCGCGTCCGCCGCTTCCGCCTCGGCCGCCTGCAGGTTCAGCACCGCGTCGCGCTTGTCGAGCAGATGCTGGCGCAGGATTGCTGCCAGGCGCTTGCCGTCGCGCGCTTCCAGCGCCACCAGCATCTCGTCGTGGTCGTGGATCGCGCTGTCCCACTTCGATTTCTGGAAGTTCGAACGGAACCGCAAGGCCTGCAGCCTGCGATTCACGGCCAGGTAGGTCTGGCGCAGCGCGCTGTTGCGCGCGGCCAGGTTGATGCGGTCGTGGATTTGGCGGTTGTATTGGTAATAGCCCGACAGGTCGTCCTGCGCGCGGCACGCCAGCATGGCGTAGTGCAGGGCCTTGATCTCCGCAAGATCCACCGGCGTGATGCGTTCGCAGGCCAGTTCACCCGACATCGCTTCCAGGCCGCTCATCAGCTCGAACGTATCCAGGATCTCCGTCGCAGAGAGGCTGGCGACCGTGGCGCCGCGATTAGGCGAGATGTCGATCAGCCCTTCGGCCGCCAGCACCTTGAACGCCTCGCGCAGCGGGGTGCGCGAAATGCCAAGCGTTTCGCACAGCTCGCGCTCGTTGAGCTTGGTGCCGGCCTTCAGCACGCCCTCCACGATGAAGTTGCGCAGGTGGCCCACCACGGTGTCATGCAGGCGCTGCCGCTCAACCTTGGGGAGCACGGACGCGAACGAAGTTTCGCCGGAAGAAATGGGATCTTGCATGCAAAGTCCAACGAGGGTCGGTTTCCTCGCGATTCTATCAGACGCCTAGCACACTGCCGACAAGACGCAAGTCCTTGATGGATCGGGGTAAACACTGCGCATTTTTGTTGTTGCCGCCCCCTTTCTTTATCGGCTCCGCCTGCTAAAGTATTTTGAATGCAAAATTCAACAGGAGGAGTAAATGCTGAAACTGGACTTCCATCCCGCTGGCCGTCATTTCCTGCAGATCCCCGGACCGAGCCCGGTGCCGGACCGCATCCTGCGCGCCATCAGCTACCCGACCATTGACCACCGCGGTCCCGAGTTCGGGGCGCTGGGGATGAAGGTGCTGGCCGGCATCCGCCAGATCTTCAAGACGGAGCAGCCGGTCGTGATCTATCCGGCTTCCGGGACGGGCGCCTGGGAAGCCGCGCTGTCCAATACGCTGAGCCCGGGCGATACCGTGCTCATGTTCGAGACCGGCCACTTCGCGACGCTCTGGAAGAAGATGGCCGAGAAGCTCGGCCTGCGCCCGGAATTCCTCGCTCTGCCGGGCATCGAGGGCTGGCGACGCGGCGTGCAGGCAGACATGATCGAGGCGCGCCTGCGCCAGGACAGCGGTCATGCCATCAAGGCCGTGTGCGTGGTGCACAACGAGACCTCGACCGGCGTCACGTCCGATATCGCCGCCGTGCGCAAGGCCATCGACGCGGCGGGGCATCCGGCCCTGCTGATGGTCGACACGATCTCAGGGCTGGCCTCGGCCGACTATCGCCATGACGAGTGGGGCGTGGACGTGACGGTCTCGGGCTCGCAGAAGGGTCTGATGCTGCCGCCGGGCATCAGCTTCAACGCCGTGTCGCCCAAGGCCATCGAAGTCGCCAAGACGGCGCGCCTGCCGCGCAGCTTCTGGGACTGGGAAGAAATCATCGCCATGAACCAGACCGGCTACTGGCCGTACACGCCGAGCACGAACCTGCTCTATGGCCTGTCGGAAGCGCTGGACATGATCCTGGAAGAGGGACTCGACAACGTCTTCGCGCGCCACCAGCGCCTGGCGGAAGCCTGCCGGCGCGCGGTGCGCGCGTGGGGGCTGGAGATCCAGTGCGCGGACCCGTCGGTCTACAGCCCGGTACTGACCGGCGTGATGATGCCCGACGGCATCGACGCGGACGCCGTGCGCCGGATCATCTATGACCGCTTCAACATGTCGCTCGGCGCGGCGCTGGGCAAGATGAAGGGCCGCATGTTCCGCATCGGCCATCTCGGCGACTGCAACGATCTCACGCTCATGGCCACGCTGTCCGGCTGCGAGATGGGGTTGAAGCTGTCGGGCGTTCCGCTGGCCGCCAGCGGCGTTGCCGCGGCCATGGACTATCTCGCCGCCCACGCGTGCCCCTTGCCTCTGAGGGCCGCCGCCTGACGCGGGCCGCCGGGGCAGGAGGCCGCGGCGCGCACCGGTTCGCATCGCAAGGCCGGGGAGGGCCTTGCAGCGAGCCGGTCGCCAGCAGGTCGGCACGCGCGCGGTCGCCGGCTCCGGCGGTACAGGCTTGTTCCACACAGCACTGATCGAATCAGGATCGGCGCAGCAGCACTGACGTACCTGACAATGCAAAAGGAGACGCTGTGGAAACTACCCTGCAGGCCGGGGCAAAGGTGAGTTCGTACGAAGACGCCGTTTATCGCAAGGTAAGCTGGCGCCTCGTGCCGTTCCTCATGCTTTGCTTCCTGATTGCCTATCTCGACCGAGTCAACGTCGGCTTTGCCAAGCTCCAGATGTCGCAGGACCTTGGCTTCAGCGAAACCGTCTACGGCCTTGGCGCCGGCATTTTCTTCATCGGATATTTTCTCTTCGAAATCCCCAGCAACCTGGCGCTACACCGCTTCGGCGCCAAGGTCTGGATCGGCCGCATCATGGTCACCTGGGGTTTGCTGTCGGCATGCTTCGTGTTCGTGGAGACACCGACCGCCTTCTATACCCTGCGTTTCCTGCTGGGCCTGGCGGAAGCGGGCTTTACGCCCGGCATCGTGTACTACCTGACGTGCTGGTACCCTTCGCACCGCCGCGCCAAGATCATGGCAATCTACTGCATGGGCTCGTCGCTGTCGGGCATCATCGGCAACCCGCTGTCCGGCTTCCTGATGGGCAGCATGGGCGGCATCGCGGGCTGGGCGGGGTGGCAGTGGATGTTCTTCATCGAAGCCGTGCCCGCGGTGCTGCTCGGCCTGACGTGCTTCTGGTACCTGGACAGCTCCATCGCCAAGGCCAAATGGCTCAGTGACGACGAGAAGCAGGTGCTCGAACGGGCCAAGGCGGAGGACAACAAGGCGGCGGGCCCCGTGGCGCGCGTAGGCAATGTCTTCACCGACCCGCGTGTCTGGCTGATCAGCCTGATCTGCTTCTGCTACGTCACCGGCCAGTACGGCATCACGCTGTGGCTGCCGACGTTCATCAAGTCGACAGGCGTCTCCGACCCGATACAGATCGGGCTGCTCAGCGCGATCCCGTATATTGCGGCGATCATCACCATGTACTTCTTCGCCAAGAGCGCCGACAAGCACCGCGAACGGCGCTGGCACCTGATCGTGCCGTGCATGATGGGCGCCATCGGTTTCCTGGCGCTGCCCTGGATCATGCACAGCACGGCGCTCTCGCTGGTGTTCCTGTCGATTGCCGCGGCCGGCATCCTGACCTGTTCGCCGCTGTTCTGGTCACTGCCCACGGCGTTCCTCAGCGGCGCGGCAGCGGCCACGGCGATCGCCATGAGCAACTCGATCGGCAACCTGGCCGGCTTTACCAGCGGCTACATGATCGGGTATCTCCGTGACCTGACCCAGAGCAGCAGCAGCGCGTACTACATGATCGCGGGCATGCTTATTCTCGGCGCATTTCTTATCTGGACCTTGCCGGCAAAGCTGGTCAACCGGTAGCGCATCAGGGGGGCGGCATGCCGCTCCCCAACGACTCAACCACCCGGCGCCTGCGCGTCGGGTGCAAGGAAAGCAAACATGGAATCCAACCTCGAATCCGGCACCAGCGTCATGGAGGCCACCGTGTCCGGCGTGCATGCCGCCATGCGCGAAGGCCGGCTCACCGCGCGCCAGCTGGTGCAGGGCTATCTGGACCGGATTACGGCCTATGACAAACGCGGCCCGCGCATCCACAGCGTGCTGCAGCTCAATCCGCAGGCGCTGGCGGAAGCCGAGCAGCTCGATGCGCAGGCCGCGGCAAGCCCGTCGGCGCCGCTTGCGCCTTTGCATGGCATCCCCGTGCTGATCAAGGACAACATCGAATGCGCCGGCGTCGAGACGACGGCGGGCGCCCGTTGCCTGCAGGGCAACGTGGCGCGGGAGGATGCCTTTATCGTGCGCCGCCTGCGCGAGGCCGGCGCCATCGTGCTGGCCAAGACCAACCTGCACGAGCTGGCCTCGGGCGGCGAGACCGTCAGCACGCTGGGCGGGCAGACCCTGAACCCCTATGACCTGACGCGCACGCCCGGTGGCTCCAGCGGCGGCACAGGCGCCGCCATCGCGGCCAGCTTCGGGCTGCTGGGCATCGGCACGGATGGCATCAACTCGGTCCGCTCGCCGGCGTCGGCGAACAACCTTGTCGGCCTGCGCCCGACCATGGGGTTGGTCAGCCGCAGCGGACTGGTCCCGTGCGGGCTGACGCAGGACACCATCGGTCCGCTCACGCGCACCGTGGCCGATGCCGCGCTGCTGCTCGACGTCATTGCCGGCCACGATCCGGCCGACCCGGTGACCAGCCAGGCGACTGCGCATCTCCCGCGAAGCTACACCGATGGGCTTGACCGCGATGGCCTCAAAGGCGCACGCATCGGCGTGCTGCGCTCTTTCTTTGGCGATGGGGCGGAGCATGGCGCGGTCAATGCCGTCATGCAACCCGCGCTGGCCACCATAGAGGCCCGCGGCGCCGAACTGGTCGAGATCGACGAGCCGATCCATCCCGACACGCTGCTGGCCGACACGCTGGTGCACCTGTACGAAATGCGGGCCGATCTGGACGCCTACCTCGCCAAAGTGCCGTCCGCCGTGCCGGTCCGCTCGACGGCAGACATGATCGCTTGCGGGACCGTGCATCCCGGCGTCGCCGGCACGCTGAAGAACGCCGTGGCGCTGGCAGGCAACGAGAGCGAGTACCGCGAGCGTCTGCAGCGCCAGCAAGCCTTGCGCGATCGCATCCTCGGATTGATGGCGATGCACCGTCTCGATGCGCTGGCGTTTCCGCACCAGCGCCGCCTGGTCGCGCCCGTGGGCGAGGCCCAGGCCGAGCGCAATGGCGTGCTGGCCTCGGCCACGGGCTTCCCGGCCATCGTCATACCGGGGGGCTTTTCCGAGCCGGACGCCAATGCGCCGCATGGCGTTCCGGTCGGGCTGGAGTTCTTCGGCCGGCCGTTCTCCGAAAGCGTGCTTTTGCGACTAGCCTATGCGGCCGAGCAGGCCATCGGCGCACGACGGCCACCTGACTGCGTGCCGGCGCTGACATAACGCGGATACCGCGGCGCCGCAGGCGCACTTTCTTTGCTGCTCTGCCAAGACCGGCCAACGATGCCGGCAACAGGTTTGCGGATACACCGTGACTGACCTCAATTCGAGGAGGAGACAACATGGGCGCAGAAGTGAATGTTCAATCGTCGCGTTCCCCCCAGCAGCACGAACTCGACCGGGCAATGGATGGCATCGGCGTTACCGCCGCACACAAGAAAATCATCTTCCTGATCATGCTGGGCGTGATGTTCGATGTCTTCGAGCAGAACGCCGTGGGCCTGGTCGGCCCCATCCTGCGCGAGCAATGGGGCATATCGGTCGCGCATATCGGCTTTCTCAATACGCTGACCTTCAGCGCGGCCGCGCTGGGGCGCGTGGCGTCCGGCTATATCGCGGACAGCTACGGCCGTCGCACGATGCTGAACGTGAACCTGCTGCTGTTCACGCTGGGCGCGATCATCTGCGCGCTGGCGCCGAACTACACGGTGCTGGCGGCGGGCCGGTTCATTGTCGGCATCGGGCTCGGTGGTGAAATCTCGGTCGCCGTGACGATCCTTGCCGAGTTGTGCTCCACGCGCTTCCGTGGCACCGCGGTCGGCATGGTCAGCGTGGGCAGCGGCGGGCTGGGCAATATGCTGGCGCCTGCCTTCGGTCTGGCTGTGTTCGCGCTGTTCCCGGGACCGGACAGCTGGCGCTGGCTGTTTGGCTGCCTGGTGGCGCCGGCCATCTTCGTCGTGTTCTACCGCCGCTTCATCCCGGAGACGCCGCGCTTCCTGCTGTCCAAGGGGCGTGTCGATGAGGCGAACGTCGTGCTCTCCGGCCTTGCCTCCGGGCGGCTGGGAAAGCTGCGCGGCGAGCCGACGCAATACATCAAGGAAGCCGTCCGGGACGACTCGCCCCGGGCGCGTGTGCGGCTGCGCGACGTGTTCCAGGGCCGGTTGGGCCGGCGCACGATCGCGCTCGGTATCGCGGTGTCGATGACCTATGGCGCGCAGATCTCCGTGCTGACGCTGATGCCCACCATCCTGATGTCGCAGGGCTACACCATCTCCAAGAGTTTGCTGTTCACGATGGTGATGCAAAGCGGCAGCCTGTTCGGCGCGCTGGCGGCTTCGTATTGCGGCTATCACTTTCCACGCAAGCGCGTGCTGACCATGGGCGCCGGGCTGGCGTGCGCTGCGGGTCTCAGCTTCGGCTTCCTGACGTTCAACGTAGGGCTGGTGCTGTTGTTCGGGGCCTGCTTCACGTTCTGCGTGGTGCTGCTGAATACCTCGATCTGGATCTTTGCGCCGGAGCAGTATCCGACCGACGTCCGCGCCTTCGGCACCTCGCTGATCCTGGCGCTCGGTACACTGGCTGGCGCGCTGACGCCGCTGGTGAGCGGGCGCGTGTTTGAAACCTACGGCGTGGGCGGCATGTTCAGCATGCTGGCCGCTATGTACGCGGTGTTCGCCGTGAGCGTACAGTTCGCGCCGGAGACGTTTGGCCGGCCGATGGGCGAGCCCGAGGCCGAAGACGAGCCGCGGCTGGCCGTCGACACGCGTACCGCCAGCGCCGGCCAATCCTGAACCCCTCGATGAAATGCCCCATATCCTGCTGATCAACCCGAATACGTCGCAGGCGACCACGCAGATGATGCTGGAGATTGCGCGTGCGAGTCTCGACGGACGGGCCGAAGTCCGTGGCCTGACCGCGCCAAGCGGGGTGCCCATGATCGTGGGCGAAGCCGACCTGCACACGGCCGCGGACGTGGTTGGCACGCTGGACGCAGGCGACGCCTGTGGTGTCATCGTGGCTGCCTTTGGCGATCCCGGCGCCGCGTTGCTGCGGCGCCGGCTGGCGGTGCCGGTGGTTGGCATCGGCGAGGCGGCCATGCGGGAGGCGGCGCAGCATGGCCGCTTCGGCATCGCCACGACCACGCCGGCGCTGGCCGCGTCGATCGAAGGCAAGGTCCGGCAGTTGGGGCTGGAAGCGGCCTTTAGCGGCGTGCGCCTGACGCCGGGCGATCCCTGGCGGCTCGGCCAGGACCCCGCGGCACTGGAAGCCGCGCTGGCGGCCGCCGTGCAGGCCTGCGTGGAGCTCGACGGCGCACGCGCCGTGGTCATCGGCGGCGGACCGCTCGGCCGCGCGGCGCAGGCGCTGGGCGAGCAGTTCGCCATTCCGGTGATCGGGCCCGTTCCGGCGGCGTGCGGCGCCATCCTGCGCGCGCTGGGCCGCGACTGAGCGGCCGTTTTCCTTAATCCCTTCCTTAATCCCTTTCCATCAAGGAGTACTCCCTGGCATGAACGCAACCCAGATCGATGCAGTCGCCCAGACCCTGATCCAGGCGCGGCGCGAACAGCGCTGCGCCGACGCCCAGGCCTTCGCCACGGCGCTGGCTAGCCCGGAGGACGCCTATGCCGTGCAGTCGGCAGTGGCCGCATCGCTGGGCTGGCATGCCGACGGCCCCGGTTACTGGAAGTCAGGCGGGCCTTCGCGGGAGGCGCGGTTGACGCATGCGCAACTGCCCGCCGACGGCGTCTGGACCAGCCCCGCCAACGCGGGCAACCGGCATTTCAACTGGCGCGGCATCGAGGCCGAGATCGCCCTGCGTCTCGGCCGCCCGGTCAGCGCGGAAGACGCCGCCGCATTCGACAGCGACAGCGCGGCCAGCTTCGTGGACGGCATGGCGGTGTCCATCGAAGTCGTGGATTCGCGCTGGCAGCAATACACCGATGCGCCGTCATTGCTGAAGCTTGCCGACCTGCAGGCGCATGGCGCGCTCGTACTCGGCACGTGGCGTCCTTACGCCCCGATCGACTGGTCCGCGCAACACTGCCATGTCCGGATCGGCGCGCAAAGCTTCGAGCGCAAAGGCACCCATGCGCTGGGCGATCCGGCCTACGGGCTCGCGGCCTGGCTGCGCCACGCTACGCGCCATGGGGAGCGTGTGGAGGCCGGGACGGTGGTCACGACCGGAACATGGGTGGGGATCCTGCCCGCCGCGGCCGGCGACCTGGTGACGGTCGAGTTCGATGGCATCGGGCACGCGTCGATCCAGTTCTGAGCGGGAGGGCCGGCCTCCTGCCAGGGCCGCAAGGCTTTTGTTGAATGTCCGGCTTGCCTAGTCCGCCGGGCGCCACTGACCGCACTCCGGGCGGACGCCGACGCGTTCGCCATGGAGCCAGACTTGCTCTTCGCGCACTGTTGCCGCCGTCGACGGGGCGATATCGAAGGCGATGTCGAGCGCGCGCGCAACGCGGAGGTCCTCGACGGGAAGCTCCCACGTCAGGAACAACTGGGTGCAGTCCTGCCCGTCCGGGAAGTCGGCCTCGTCAAAGCCCGTGCTGCCGCGCCGGATCACGCCATGCGGCTGGCAGGTGTCGAAGACCAGCGCCGTGCCGCGGCGCAGCGGGATGCGCAGGTCCAGTGACGGGAAATGTACGTCCTGCCCCTTGTCCTCGCTCAGGAAGAGATTGCAGAAGGCCGCGCCGCCATACTGCTCGCCGTCATGGTGATACCTGGCGCCGCGGCAAACCATCAGGGCAACGTCGCTGGCGACCAGTACGCCGGGCAGCCCAAGCTGCTCCGTCCAGTCGGACACCGCCTGCACGCAGTGCGCGTATTCGGGCCAGCGTGCCCGCGCGCGGGCAAGCGGCATGACTTCGACATCGCCCGCGTCCAGCGTCAGGTGGCGCGAGATTTCCCGTGCCCAATCCCCTAGCAGCCGCGGCGGCGGCGCCGGTATGTCGAGGGTGCCGGACAGCACGATATCGCTCACGCTCCGGCTTCCGAGGGCGTCGCCACGCCAGAAGAAGGACGTCAGGATGTCCGGGGCGCGCGATGGCACGATCAGGACGCCTGCGGCACCGTCATGCCGCCGCGCTGCATGGCCAGCACCGACCACGCAAACACGGCCAGCCCGCCCACTGCCAGCAGCGCGCCGACCCAGCCGGTGGAAGTCCAGCCCAGGCCCGCGGCGATGCTCACGCCGCCTAGCCACGCACCCAGCGCATTGGCCAGGTTGAAGGCCGAGTGGTTGAGCGCGGCGGCCAGCGTCTGCGCGTCGCCGGCCACGTCCATCAGGCGGATCTGCAGCGCCGGTCCGAGCGCCACGACCGTGCCGATCAGCAGCACATTGGCCGATGCCAGCCACGGATACGGCGCGGTCAGCGTGAACGCGCCCAGCACCAGCGCGGACCACACCAGCACACCGCCGATGGCCGGCGTCAGGGCCTTGTCCGCCAGCCAGGCGCCGGCAAGATTGCCGGCCACCATGCCCGAGCCGAATAGCGCAAGGACCACCGGAATGGCGCCCGGCGGCAGCTGGGCCACTTCGAGCATGGTGGGCTTGATGTAGCTGAAGACGGCGAACATGCCGCCGAAGCCGATGGCGCCGATGCCCAGCGTCAGCCATACCTGCTTGCGCCGCAGCGCCGTGAGTTCGCGCAGCGGGCTGGCGGACCGGTCAGCCGGGACGAATGGCACCCAGCGCCACACCAGCCACACGGTGAGCACGCCGATGGTGCCCACGATCACGAAGGCGGCACGCCAACCGAGCCAGGCGCCGACGGCCGCGGCAATCGGCACGCCCACCAGCGTCGCGACGGTCAGCCCGAGCATGACCTGGCCCACCGCCTGGGCACGGCGCTCGCGGGGCACCAGTCCGGCCGCGACCAGCGCCGCCACGCCGAAGTAGGTGCCATGCGGAAAACCGGTCAGCAGCCGCGCCATCAGCATGGAGGCATAGGCGGGCGCGGCCGCGCTGGCGAAATTGCCGATGGCAAAGGCCGCCATCAGCGCGATCAGCAGGTTGCGCCGCGGCCAGCGCGCGCCCAGCACGGCCAGCAGCGGGGCGCCGATCACGACGCCCAGCGCATAGGCGCTGATCAGGTGGCCGGCCTGCGGGATCGAGATGGCAAGATCGCGCGCGGCGTCGGGCAACAGGCCCATGATCACGAATTCGCCGGTGCCGATGCCGAAGCTGCCCACGCCGAGCGCGAGCAGGGCACGGCGGCTTCGAGAGGCTGAGAGGGTGTTGCCGGACGAGGGCGCGGAAAGGGAATCGGAGGAGCCGTGAGGAGCCGTCATGGGGGAGCGCGAGATCTTGTTGGTCCAGTCGCTGCCCGCTGGCGGGCGGGATCTGTGTCCTGCCTCGTGCTGCCAGCGCGCTCCGGCGCAGCGCGAGTGCGCATTGTGCCGGAAAACCCCAATGTGTGCTGGCGGTGACGGATGCGCCACGCGCGCGGCCAATGCCACCTGCGCGGGCGGACCTACCAGGCGAAGCGGTAGTCGTGCGCGGGCTGCAGCTGCCAGTCGCCATTGCCGCGCAGTTCCAGCACCTGGACGTGATACTTGAGCAGGGTGGGGCGGTGGCTGATGCTGACGATCGTGGTGGGACCGCTGGCGAGATGGCTGTAGAGCCGGGCTTCGTTGTCGACGTCCAGCGCGCTGGTGGCTTCATCGAGCAGCGCGTAGCGCGGACGCGCCAGCAGCAGGCGCGCGAACGCCAGGCGTTGCTGCTCGCCGAGCGACAGGACCTTGCTCCAGTCGAGTTCCGCATCCAGTCCGCCAACGCGCCCGGCCAGGTCGGGCAGGTTGACCATCTCGAGCAGCTTCAACAGCTCGCTGTCCGCGATGTGGCGCTCCTCGTGGCGCGGGTACAGCAACTGGCAGCGCAGGTTGCCGACCGCCATGTACGGATGCTGGGGCAGGATCAGCATCTGCCCGGGCCCGGGATGTACGATGCGGCCGCTGCCGCAATTCCACAGGCCGTTGACGGCCCGCATCAGCGAACTCTTGCCGCCGCCGCTGGGCCCGACGATCAGCAGGCTCTGCCCCGCGCCTACCGTCACGGTCAGGTCTTTCAGCAGGGTACGGCCGTAATCGGGCGTATGCAGGGTCAGGTGTTCGACCGACAAGGTGTCGCCCCGGCGGCGCTCGATCTGGCTGCCCGGTTTGCGCCGCAGCACGCGCGTGTGCGCCAGTGACGACGCAAACGTGGCCAGCCGGTCCAGGCCCGCCACGAAACGGCTCAGGCTCTCGAAGTTGTCGACGATCACTGTCAGCGCGGCCAGCACGGCCGTGAAGGCGCCCGCGGCCTGGATTGCGCTGCCGACTTCGAGTTCGCCGTCCAGCACGCGGTTGGCGACGATGACGCTGGGCAGCATCAGCGTCAGGAACGCATAGGCGTACTGGAACAGGTAGAGGTTCAGCTGCCAGCGGTTCAGCCGGTTGTAGTTGGCGAACACATGCTGGAACCGGCCGCGCACGTGATCGGATTCATGCTGCTCGCCGCGATGGAAGGTAATCGACTCCGCATGCTCGCGCACCCGGATCAGGCTGAAGCGGAAGTCGGCCTCGCGCTTGAGCTGGTAGAAGTTCAGGCCGATCAGTACCTTGCCAAAGCACATCACCGAGACCACCGTGCCGCAGACCGCATAGAGCACCAGGAACACCACCAGCTCGCGCGAGATCGACCACAGCACCTCGCTGAACGCCACCAGCTGCAGCACCGAGCCCAGCATCAGCAGCAGGAAGTACAAGGACTGCTGCGTGAAGGTGCTGATGTCCTCCGAGATGCGCTGGTCCGGGTTGTCGATGGCGGTGCTGGCATTAAGCGTGTAGAACGCGCAGCCACCGAAATATTTGTCCAGGTATTGGTGCGTCATCCAGGAACGCCAGTGCATGAACAGGCGGTTGCGCGTGTAGTAATAAAACGCGTAGACCGGGACGGCGGCGACCAGCACGTAGATGAAGACCTGGATGGCATACCAGAAGCGGTCCGCATCGCCGGCGGCGAGCGCCGAGGCGAACTCGCCGGTCTGCTCGTTGAATCGCACATTGGTCCAGGTTTGCCCAAGCAGCAGGCACACCAGCACCGACAACAGTGCCCATGCCTTCCATTTCTCCCGGGACAGCCAGTATGGCTTGGCGATGTCCAGGAACCGCTTCCACAGATTGCCGCCGCGCGTAGACATGACCGTATCGTTTTGACAAGGCGGGGAGCCTTCTGGCGATGATTTGCCGGGGCTCCGGCCGCTAACAGTGGGCGAACCAGCATAGGGCATGCCAGGGGAAGCACGGTCCCGCCCCGACTTGCGTCGTGGTGGTTGCGGCACGTCTGGAGTCAGAACCCGCCTACGCACCTTTGCGCCTCCCGCCGATGCTGCGTCGGGGCACCGGCAACTACATTGACTTTAGCCGATTCACTGCCGGAGATAGTTATGTCATTCGCGCTCTTCCTGATCGGACTGTTGGTACTGGTTGGCGGAATCGCCTGGGGGCTGTCGATCGCGGGCCTGGCGCCCGTGTACATCGGCATTGCCTGCCTGGTCATCCTCGGCCTTGGCATCATGGCCGCCGTTTCTCGTACGCGCACGAAGGATCCTTCCTAGGCACATCGGGTCCGTCGCGCATTACCGGCGGGCATGCTGCCCGCCTGATTTTGGCGCGGCCGTCCGGAATCTTTCCGCTCCTGCGCCGCACTTCATAGAATGGACATGTGTCAAGAAGTGCGGCCCTTCGGGCCTGTCCTGCTTCGTCGAGTGTAGCGAAGCTTGACCCGCCTGGGGTGCACGTCGCATCGTACGAGATGGTTGCCAATCCGACAGCGAAAAAGCGGCGAGGCAGGTGATCCATGCAGAGCGGCGTCCTTCCCTTCCAGCCCGTCCAGGAACGGGGCTCCCTGCCTTGTTTCCTGGCGGCATTGTTCATGCACGTGCTGCTTGGCGCACTGCTGTACTACGGCGTGCATTGGCACAACGCGGTGCCGGAAGGGGTATCCGCCGAACTGTGGGACGCGGTCCCCGAGGCGGTCCCGAACATGCCCGCGGAGCCCCCGGTCAAGCCGGCTCCGGCCGCGAAGCCGGTGGAACAGCAAAGCGCCGATATCTCGCTGCAGGAGAAAGCGCGCAAGGAGCGTGCGGCGCGTGATGAACAGAAGGCGCAGCACGAAGCGCAGGCCCGCGCCGAGGCCGCCCGCAAGGCCGCGCAACGCGAAGCACAGCACAATGCAATGGAAGCGCAGCGCCAGGCCAGCAACGCCGAACGCGCCAGCGAACTGTCGCGCCTGCGCGCGCAGGCCGGGGGCGCCGAACCGAACAACGGTACCGGCAGGTCCGGAAAGGCATCGTCCGGCTATGCCGAGCGAGTCCGGCAGCGGGTCAAGCCAAACATCCTGTTCAGCGAAGAGGTCGACGGCAATCCGGCGGCCGTCGTGGCGGTGCGCATGGCACCCGACGGCTCGATCCTGTCCGCCAGGCTTGCCAGGTCGAGCGGCAATGCCGCGTGGGACAACGCCGTGCTGCGCGCCGTGTCGCTTTCCGACCCGTTGCCCCGCGACGAAAGCGGTGCCGCGCCGCCCGAGATCCGGATCACGTTCTGGCCGAAGGACCTGGGGAGTTCGTAGTTTCAGCCCGGACTGGACCCCGCGCGCTCCTCGCTTTCGATCTGCGCGCGCAGGACCACGAAGCGCTGGTGCACATCCGCGCCAAAGAGCGGGTCCGCGCTGGCCGGAACGGCCTCGTCAACGGCTTTCCAGTCCGCGGCCGTCAGCAACCGGGCCGTGCGCGGCATGACGTGCCGTTCCTCGGAAGAAAGATGGTTGCGGTAGTACACCAGGTACATGGCCGCGGCCGCCTCAAGGGCCGCGCGCGAACTGATCATGTCGCTCTCGGCCTCGTTCAGGCGGTCCACCAGCGTCTCGCCGACGTTCGCGATGACACGATGCTCTTGCTGGAGTCGGTTGACCATGATCTCCATGTCGGGATCGCGCTCGACCAGACGGGCGTAGGCGATATCCTCGCGCGGATGGTGCACACGATCACCGAAATGCCGCATGTAATGGATAATCGACGCCATCAGGCTGTAGTTCGGCCGCTCTCCCCGATTGAACAGGATGACCTGGCTTTCCAGGAGGTCCAGCAGTTGGGCGAAATGGACATGGTCTTCGTGCCAGGTGGAAAACGGGGTGGCCATGGCGGGCTCCATCGGTTAAGTTTTGACGCCTTTGAGGTCACGTCATATCGAAGCCTCATGCCGAACACTATGTGCTTCCGCCCGCGCCTCCCTCTGATCTGGATCAAAGTTCTGCGTAGGGCCCGGCTTTTCAAGGCAGCCGGTCATGGTTATGCGTTCAAGCTTCGCGGCAAGGAGACGTCTATGCGCAGCACCGGGCACCCGGCGGCAAAGGGCGTGGGGATCTGGCTTGCAAGCCGGCCGTGGTTCGGGGCGCTGGGTGTCGCGGCGCTGCTATTTCCGGGTGGAGCGATGGCGATGGAGTTCAGGATCTATCACCAGCCGCAACTGGACCTGAAGATGATCATCGGCGAAGGAAAGATCCAGGACGGCGACGCGGACCGGTTCCTCGCGGCCGCCCGCATGGCAGGCCGCGACGGCGAAGGACTCGTGCCGCTGGTCCTGAACAGCCCCGGTGGCAATGTCGAAGCCGCGTTCCGGATGGTCGATGCCATGGACAAGGTGCGCGTCTATACCGCCGTTCCGGACAACGCCAGGTGCGCGTCCGCTTGCGCGTCGATCCTGTTCGCTTCCGGCGAACGCCGCAGCGTCGTGGGCACGGGGAAGCTGGGCTTCCACAGTTGCTACCGGCGCAATGGGAAGACCGTCACGGAGGACTCGCTCTGCAACGAGGTCATCGCGGCAAACGCCATGCAGCGCGGGGTCAGCCACGCCGCCATCAACCAGTTCGTCGAGCAATACGGCGCGCAAGACATGGCGTGGATCCACCGCAATGTCGCTTGCAGGTCGCTGCAAGGGCTGTGCAAGGCCGGGCTGCTCGAAACGCGGAGCGAGTCAAAACCTGCCCTGATGCGCAGTTTTGCCTGCAGCCAGCTTATTTCCGTTCCGGCCCAGCTGATTTGCGGCGATGCGGAACTGGCCAGTGCCGACCAGGCGCTGGCGGGGCTCTACGAGCAGAAGCTGAGCGCCTCAGCGAACAAGGCGCGCCTGCGTGCGGATCAACGGGACTGGCTGCGCGGTTCGCGCAATCTGTGCAGCGACAAGGCTTGCCTGCTGCGAAGCTATCGCCTGCGCATGGACGCGCTGAAGCAGGTGCGGTCGTGAAACCTGTGGACGAATCCGCCAGGCTCAACGCCGATTCGCTCGGCATCGTCGAATCGGTGATCATGGGCATCGCCGGCACGGCGCCGGCCTACAGCATCGAGATCACGACTTCGACGATCATCGGGACGGCGGGCACGCTTGCTCCGGCGAGCATCCTGGTATGCGGCGTCGTCATGTTCGGCATTGCCTACGCGTTCATCAACCTGAACCGCGCACTGGCCAGTGCCGGCACGTCCTACGCATGGGTGAGCATGGTATTCGGGCGTACGCTCGGCTTTCTTGCGGGCTGGGCGCTGCTGGTGCTGTGCTGCGTGTTCATGGTTTCGGCCATGATCCCCGCGGCCAACGCCACGCTGCTGATCCTTGACCGGCCGCTGATGAACAACGTGCATTACGTGACGCTGATCGCGGCTGCGTGGCTGACCTTTGTCAGCGCGGTCGTCGTCAAGGGCATCAAGCTCACCAGCTACGTGCAGGTGCTGATGACGATCATCGAGGCCATCATCCTGCTGGCGATCATCGTCGCGAGTCTCGTCATGTTCCCCCGTGCGCCGCAGCACCCGTTCTCGCTGGCCTGGTTCTCGCCCTTCGCCTTCACACCCGGGGTGTTTGCCAACGGCGCGCTGGTGGCCATCTTCTTTTTCTACGGCTGGGACGTGACCATGAACCTCAGCGAGGAGACGCGCGACGCCAACCGCATCCCCGGCCGTGCCGCGTTCTGGTCGATGGTGTTCCTGATGGCGTTCTTCCTGGTCTTCATCGTCATCACGCTGCTCGGCCTGTCCGATGCCGAGATCCAGCACTACAACACCAACATCATTTTCGCCATCGCGCAGAAGCTGTTCGGACCGACCTGGGGCTATGTCTCGATCATCGCGGTCCTGCTCAGCACGGTGGGAACGGTCGAGACGCAGATGCTGCAGTTCACGCGCACGCTGTTTGCCAAGAGCCGCGACGGCGCGCTGCACCCGCGCTATGCGCGCCTGCATCCGCGCTGGCACACGCCGCACATCGCCATCCTCTTTATCTGGGTCACCGGGCTGGTGCTGCTGTTCGTGTCGTCTTACCTGCCAACGGTCAACGTCATCCTGCAGGATTCGATCACGGCCATCGGCTTCCAGATCTGCTTCTATCTCGGGCTGACCGGGCTGGCCTGCGGCTGGTACTACCGCGGGATGCTGGCCCGTGGACCGTGGCCGGCCTTGAGCCACGTGATCTGGCCGGCGGCCAGCGGGATCTTCCTGTTCTTCATCGCGCTCTACAGCATCCCCACCTTCGACTGGGTCACCAACGTCGTCGGCATGGGAGGCATTGCCATCGGTGCCATTCCGCTGCTGCGCAATCGCAAGGGCATGCGGTCGGTTGCGGCACGCTGAAGGCCCGTCGCTGGCTGTCAGGCTTCAGGCGGTGCCGGCCCGCGGCGCATGGCGTGCCAGGAAGCGGTCCAGCTGGCTCGCGAACGTCTTGCCATCCTGGGGCGAATAGGGTGCGGGGCCGCCGGTATCGACGCCAGCGCTGCGCAACTGCTCCATCACCTCGCGCAAGGTCAGGCGTTCCTGGATGTTCTCGCGGCTGAACCAGCTGCCCCGTGGGTCGAGCACATGGGCGCCCTTGTCCAGCACGGCGGCGGCAAGCGGGATGTCCGCCGTAATGACGAGATCCCCGCTGGTGGCCAGCTCGATGATGCGGTCATCGGCGACATCGAACCCCGCCGGTACCTGCAGGGCCTTGATAAAGCGGGAAGGCGGCGTGCGCATATACTGGTTGGCCACCAGCGTGACGCAGACTTCGACACGTTGCGCGGCCCGGTACAGCATGTCTTTCACGACCACCGGACAGGCGTCTGCATCCACCAGGACTTGCATCGCGATACTTCCAATTGAGAGAGGGAGCGGTCATATTACTGCCTGCACGCGTGTCGTGGGAACGAACACTGGTGCATGCTGAATTGAGTCGGATTGACCACAAAGGGAAAACTATGAAGATCCAGGTAGAAACCACGGTCGCGGCCCCCATGGAAAAGGTCTGGCATGCCTACACCACGCCGGCGGACATCAAGCAATGGAATGCCGCGTCAGAGGACTGGCATACCACGGCCGCCACGGTCGATCTGCGCGTGGGCGGCGACTTCTCTTCGCGGATGGAAGCGAAGGACGGCAGCATGGGATTCGACTTCGCCGGCACTTACACCAGGATCGAGGAACACAGGCTGATCGAGTACGCGTTTGGCGACCGCACCGCGCAGGTCGAGTTCGCCGATACCCCGCGGGGCGTTACCGTGCGCGTGCGCTTCGATGCCGAATCGGAGTATCCGATCGAGCAGCAGCAGAGCGGGTGGCAGAGCATCCTGGACAACTTCAAGCGGCATGTCGAAGCGCACTAGCCGCGCACTGTGACACAAGAAGGCCTGCCTGGTGCAGGCCTTTCTTGTTCATGGAGCAGCGTCAGTCAATGGCGGCTCCGGGCGGAGGCATTGCGTGTCAGGCGCGCCAGGTGCTGCCCGACGACGCGTCGCTGCCAGGCTGCGATGTGCTGCCGGCATCGCGGCGCACGCGAATGTCGTTGTTGACTTCGCTGACGCCGTAGGTCGCATCGACCAGTTCTTCGATGTCGTACTTCTGGCTGCGGTCGTTCACGTTCCCGGACAACGTCACCACGCCGTCCTTCACCTCGACGCTGACATCGCTGACGTCCAGGCGGTGCGCATAGCTCAGGCGTTCGCAGACATCGTCGCGGATGCGTTCGTCGCTGCGCTTGTAGCCGCGCGGGCCGGTCGGGCGTTCATGCCGTTCCGAGGTGCCGAACAAGTCGCCCACGGCCTCGCCGATGCGGCGCCCGAAGTTGTAGAGCGTGCCATGGTCTTCGTCCCGATCGCGATCGTCGTCGACTTCCCAACCGCGTTGCTGCGCCGCCTCGCGGCTGTAGTGGCGGCCGTGGCGTTGATCGTCGGTGCGGTCGTCGTCCGGGGCGGTCCAGTAGCGCGTATCGCTGCGCAGGTCGCGGAAGTAGGGGCCCTGGCTGCCCATGCCGCGATCTCGCTCGCGCGCGCGCTCTGCGCTTTGGCGCCAATTGCGCTCGGCCTGCCTGTCATCGCGCTGCCACGCGTGCGGATCGCGCCATTCGCGGGCGCGCTCCCAGCCGTAGCCGCCGTTCATGCCGGCGCGCAGGTCGCTGCCCTGGCGACGGTCTTCGTCCTCGCGGTTGCTGCCACGGTATTCTTCGCGCTGGAAGGCGCGTCCTTCGTCGCGGCCGCCGTAGCGCTCACCATAGCGCTCACCATAGCGCCGCGCATAAGGATCACGCTCGGATGACCCGGGGCGCTGCGCGCCGTAACCGCTGTACCTGTCGTCGGGATTGTCCGACTGGCGTCCTGACCGCTGGCCGTACGACTCCTGGTAGCGTTCGCCATCGCCGCCTTGCTGGCGGGCAGGCCCGCCATAGCTGGTCTGTCCGGGGGTCATTTGCCTGCGCATGCGCTCCGATTGCCAGGTGTCGCGTCCGGATTCCGGTTGCCAGTCGTCGTCGTCCCACTGCTTGCCGCGTTCGCGCGCGTCGTCGTAATAGTTGCTCATGCTCGTGTCCTGAGTTACCGGGGAGATGCCCGTGCGAACACGGACACGATCGCGCGGACACGATCGCGCCCGCTCTCGCATGGGCGTGTATCGGGGAAGCGGCAAGATTCGTACCGAGTGCAAGCCTGGCAGGGCACGGTGTGCGCGGTGCTTCAGGGGAGCTTTGTGGCCCTCGAAGCATTGCAACGATTGCAGAGCATGTAAGAAGGGATGCCGGGTGCAAACCTTGCTAACGCGATTCGGGGCCGGCATCCGCCGCCGACTGCGCCGCGGCAAAGGCGCCGGCGGCCTCCAGCAGCCACGCGCGCAAATGCTGCATCGCGGCGCTCATCGGCCGCGAATCGGGCAAGACCAGGTAATAGGCGTGCGTCGAGCGCAGCGTGCGTGCAACCGGCATCACGAGCTGGCGGCCGGACAGGTATTCCGCGACGAGAAAGCGCGGCACCAGTCCGATGCCCAGCCGCGCACGCGCGGCGGCAATCACCATGCTGTGGTGATCGTAGCGGGCGCCGCGCATGGCATTGACGTCGTCGATTCCAGCCGCGTCCATCCACTGCTTCCAGCCGAAGCTTCGCGTGGCCAGGTGCAGCAGCGGCGCGCGCGCAATGTCCGCGGCATCGACCCGCTTCCTGCGGCCGAAGTAGTCCGGATGGCAGATCGCCACGGATTCCTCGTTGAACATCAGGTCCGCGTGCGCGCCCGGATACACCGCTTCGCCAAAGTGGATCGCCGCATCGTATGGCGTGCCATCGAACAGGAACACGTCGGACTGCGCGCTGATGTTGACCACCACCCCCGGATGGCGCGCGTAGAAATCGGGTAGCCGCGGGATCAGCCACTCGACCGCCAGCGTGGGCACGCATGCCAGCTCCACCGTGCCGCCCGCACCTTCATGCGCCATGACGTCCAGCGTGTCGCGCTGCAGCTTGCGCAGCATCTCGCGCACCTGTCCGCTGTAGAGCGCGCCGGCCGCCGTCAGCGTGATGCGCTGGTTGGCACGGTGAAAGAGCTGCACGCCGAGCAGGCTCTCCAGCGCCGCGATCTGGCGCGATACCGCGCTTTCGGTGATGAACAGGTCGGCTGCCGCACGGCGCAGGTTCAGATGCAGCGCGGCGGCTTCGAAGGCGCGCAGGCTGGAAAGGCTTGGAAGTCGATGCCGCATGGGGGTGATAGCGGAGTTGATGATTAAAGATCATCATCCTATACCGAAATCTCGCTTGAAATCGTCGAGTTGATGAGAAATCATTCGGTCCTTGTTTCACCGTATTCGGTATTCGACTGCGGCCGCCAATAACGACAACATCAGGTAGACAGGAGACAGCATGAAACGCTTGTTCAGCGCGCTCGCCGCAACGACCCTCGCCGTGGGCACTGCCGTGCCCGGCATCGCGTGCGCCGAGGATTTTCCCGCCAAGCCGGTCCGCATCATCGTGCCGTATCCGCCGGGCGGCACCACCGACATGGTGGCGCGACTGATCGGCGAGCAGCTGGCCATCCAGTGGAAGCAGGCCGTGCTGGTCGACAACCGTCCCGGAGCGGGCGGCATCGTCGGCACCGGGGCCGCCGCCAAGTCGACGGCGGACGGCTATACGCTGCTGATGGGCTCGGTCGGGGAGTTCGGCATCAACCCCACGCTGTACAAGAAGCTGCCTTATGACGCCGCCGCGGATTTCGCGCCGGTCACGATGGTGGCGCGCGTTCCCAATGTGGTGGTGCTGTCGCCGGCCTTCGCCGAACGTGCCCGGGTGCAGACGCTGGCGGAGTTCATTGCTTACCTGAAGGCCAACCCGAAGCGCGTCAATATGGCGTCGGCCGGCAACGGCACCTCGACGCACCTGGCCGGCGAACTGTTCCAGCGCATGACCGGCACCGAGATGAGCCACGTGGCCTACAAGGGCAGCAGCCCGGCCATCTCCGACCTGATGGGCGGCAGCGTCGATGTCATGTTCGACAACCTGCCGGCATCGTTGCCCTTTATCCGCTCCGGCAAGCTCAAGCCGCTGGCCGTGACCACGCCGGCGCGCTCGTCGGCGCTGCCCAATGTGCCGACCGTGGCGGCCGCCGGTCCCGTGCCCGGCTTTGACGCCAGCCCGTGGTTCGGCCTGCTCGCGCCGCGCGGCGTACCCGCCACGGTGGCGCAGAAGATCAGCCAGGACCTGACCCGCGCGCTTGGCGATCCCGCGGTGCAGGCCAAGATGCGCGAACTCGGCGCCGAGCCCGCGCCCAGCACGCCGGACGCGTTTGCCGACGTGCTGAAGAAGGATCGCCAGAAGTGGGGCGACATCGTTCGCCTGTCGGGCGCGTCGGTGGACTGACACCGCACGGCTTTTCCCTTTTATTTCCCGCTGCATTCGATCATGTCTGACAAGAACGTCGTTCCTCTCCTTTCCCTCCACCTTGGCGCTTCGGCCGCGGATCGCCTGGCGCAACTGGTCGCCACGCCGGAGGGGCTTCCCACCGGCGAAGCGGGGCGCCCGTCGCGCGCGGAAGTCGCGCACGCGTTGAACCTGGTGCTGTTCGCCGGCATCCTGGAACGCGTGCCGACGGGCAAGGCTTATACCGATGACGTGGCCACGGCCGGCGGCAAGGTGTATTTCGACCACGGCGCGCTGCGCACGGTGCGCTGGCAGGACAATGGCGCGCTGCCGGCTGGAGAGGCGGCATTCACGCGCATCCTGCGTCCGCTGGGCTACCGGCTCAACGGCACCTATCCGCTGGACCGCATCGGCATGACCGGCCGCTCGTACGCGCATGAAGACGCGCCCGAAGGGATCGCGCAATTCTTTGTCAGCGAACTGCATCCCGAGCGCTTCAGCGAGGGCTTCAGGCAGGCCGTCAGCCGTGTCACCGGCACCTCGGAGGATCCGTTGACCCCGCGCGCCCAGTCGCTGCTGTGGGAGCTCGAGCGCGAGGGTTCGCTGTCGCTGGAAGACGCCGCCGAGCTGATCGGCGCGCTGGCGCGCTGTTTCGACCGCCAGCACGCCGCGCCGCGCCTGGATGACTATGAGCGCCTGCTGGCCGAGTCGCCGGAGATGGCCTGGATCGCGACCGAAGGCAATGCCTTCAATCACGCGACCGACCGTGTGGAAGACGTGTTCGCGCTGGCCGAGCAGCAGAAGCGCATCGGCCGCCCGATGAAGGAAAAGGTCGAGGTCTCGCAGAGCGGGCGCGTGCGCCAGACGGCGTTCCGTGCGGACCCCGTGCGGCGCGTGTTCGTCGACGCCGCTGGCGCCGAGGTCGTGCGCGAGGTGCCGGGCTCGTTCTACGAATTCATCACCCGCGACCGTTATGTCGACGACGCGCAGGCGGTCTCGCGCACCGACCTGGGCTTTGACGCAGGCAATGCGCAGGGCATCTTCAGGATGACTGCCGCGGCCTGCTGAGGGGAACACGCCATGACCGCTTATCCGTTCGTGCCGGCATTGCGGGAGCCCGAAGGGTCGCCGATCCGCGAGCTGTTCAAGTACTTGTCCGACCCGCAGATGATCTCGTTCGCCGGCGGCTACCCGTCCGCCGCGCTGTTCGATGCCGAGGGCATCGGCGCGGCGTCGGCGCAGGTGCTGCGCGAGCGGCCCGCGGAATGCCTGCAGTACGGCGCGACCGAAGGCGCGCCGGCGCTGCGCGGCGCCCTGGTGGCGTTGATGGCGGAGCGCGGCGCGGTCGCGGCGGTGGAGGAATTGCTGGTCACCACGGGATCGCAGCAGGGCTTCGACTTCCTGGTGCGCTCGCTGGTGGAGTCGGGCAGCGTGGTGCTCGTGGAGGAGCCGACCTATCCGGCGACGCTGCAGGCATTGCGGCTTGCCGGCGCCGATGTGCGCGGTGTCCCGGCCGACCACGACGGCATGGACGTGGATGCGCTGGAGGCCCTGCTGGCCGATCCGTCGCTGCGTCCGCGCCTGATCTACACGGTGCCGACCTTTGCCAATCCCACGGGGGCGACGCTGACCCGCGCACGTCGCCTGCGGCTGCTGGAACTGGTGGCGCGGTATCGCGTGGTGCTGGTCGAGGACGATCCGTACGGCGCACTGAGCTTCGATGGCCCGCCGCCGGCGTCGCTGCTGGCGCTGTGCGCGCAGGTGCCCGATGCGCGACCGTGGGTGGTGCATCTGGCCAGCTTGTCGAAGACGCTTGCGCCGGGGCTGCGCATCGGCTGGATGATCGCCGCGCCGGAGATCGTTCGCCGCGCGGTGATTGCCAAGCAGGTGTCCGACCTGTGCACGCCGCCCTGGATCCAGCTGACCGCCGCGCAATACCTTCAGGCGGGCCGGCTGGCGGGACAGGTGGCCACCGAAGTGGCGTTCTACCGGGACCAGCGCGACCGGCTGGCGGCGGCGCTGCGCGCGGCGTTTGGCGAGCGGATCCGCTTCGCGCTACCCGCCGGCGGCATGTTCCTGTGGGCTGCGCTGGATGGTGTTGAGGATGCCGCCGCGCTGTTGCCGCATGCCATTGCGGAGAAAGTCCTGTTCGTTCCGGGGAGCGGATTTTACGCGGCGCGCCGGGCGCGCGCGGCCATCAGGCTGTCATTCGCCGGCACGGATGCAGCGCAGGTCGACGAAGGCGTGCGCCGGCTGGCACGGGCGGCGGCGCGGCTCGATGCTGTGACGAAGGGCGGCGGCTAGCGGGCGCAGATATCAGATCGCGGAAGGATGGCGAGCCAGCGGCGTCACCTGAATCGACATATACGGGAACAGCGGCAGAGACGACAGCAGTTCGTGCAGTTCGTCGTGGCTGTCCACGTCAAAGATGCTGATGTTGGCGTAGCGGCCAGTCACGCGCCACAGGTGCGGCCACTTGCCGGATTGCTGGATTTCGACGGCGCGGGCCTTTTCCGCGGCCTTGATGGCTTCGGCGCGTTCGGCCGGCAGGGAATGGGGCAACTTCACGTCCATCTGTACGCAGTAAAGCATGGGGTCTCCTGGTGTCGAATGTTTGGGAGGAGCGGGTTCAGCTTGATGCGTCGTCAGCGCCCACCGGTGCGGTGCGGAAGGGCTTGAGCTGACCGATGAAGGTCTTGCCGTGCTCGAACCATGCCTTGCGGATGTCAGAGGCCATGTACTGGGCATACGCGGCGTTGTCCCGGAACCAGCATTCGCCGATGGCATCCACATGGCCGATGTCAAGGAAGGGCACGTGCGTATCGGTCGGCTGCTCGGCGACCAAGCGGACTTCATACTTGTGCAGGCCCGGTACTTCATGCGACATCTCGTAGTGGCGCAGGCACTCCGCGCGGAAGGTTTCGTCGGACATGCCGGCTGGCTTGACCAGCAGATATAGCAGTCGAATCATGTGTTGGCTCCTCTGGTTGGTGTGTGGGTTCTATTGTGTATCAGGCACCGGGGCACGCGCGGCGGCACGTCAGGTATGAGCCGTTGCGGGCCGCACCAGCGCGCCTGACTCGCGGTTGTCATCCGCTTCGCCGATGTTCTCGATAGCGATGCCGCGCGTCTCGGGCAGCATCAGGATGCCGAATACCGCGAAGGCGTAGGCCACCAGGCAGAACGCGCCCATGGCGTTGGCCAGCCCGATATGGGTCGACAGCACGCCGACGCCGACGACAGACCCGGCCCCGACGGACTTGCCGACGTTGTACGCGAATCCCATGCAAGTGGTGCGTACATGGGTCGGGAACAGTTCGCTGAGGAAAGGACCCAGTGCGGCGAACATGCCGATGGCCGAGAAGCCGACCAGGAAGCCCAGGATGGCCGCCAGCGTCGCGTTCAGCGGCAGCAGCATATAGCTGGCCGTGACGATCCAGGCGCAGACCGAAAGCAGGATCAGGGTGGGACGCCTGCCGATGCGGTCGGAAAGGTCCGCGGTCACTGCGAAGCCGCAGAACGATCCGAAGGCCATGATGAACACGGTGACGATCAACGAGCTTGCCGCGACCTGACGCTGGTTCAGCAGCGACGGCAGCCATACCAGGATGGCGTAGCAGCCAGCTTGCAGGCCGATCACCAGCACGCTGGACAGCGTCAGCGAACGTGCGTACCGGCGGTTGAACACCGAAGCCAGCGAGGCGCGCGGGGCACGGCTCTGGCGCGCGCGCTCGAACATCGAGGAATCCTTGACGTGGCGACGGATGAACAGCACGGTCAGGGCAGGAATGATGCCGCTCCAGAATGCCACGCGCCATGCCAGTTCCGTGGGCAGCCACGCCAGCAGCAGCGTGGCGACCACCACGGCCAGTGCCCAGCCCAGCGCGAAGCCCGACTGCACGAAGCCGATGGCCTTGCCACGGTGCTTCGGATCGATGACTTCGGCCATGAGCGCTGCGCCGACCGCCCATTCGCCACCGAAGCCAAGTCCTTGCAGCGTACGCGCAACCAGCAACTGGTTGTAGGACTGGGCGAAGCCGGCGAGCACGCCGAAGAAGGTGAACCAGACAATGGCGAGAACCAGGATGCGCGCGCGTCCATAACGATCGCTGAGAATGCCGGCGCCCCAGCCGCCGATCGCCGTGACGACCAGCGCGACGGTCCCGAGCACGCCAACTTCCGCCTTGGTCAGGCCCCACGTGAGGGTCAGCGCAGGCAGCAGGAAGCTGAACATCTGCATGTCGAAGGAATCCAGCGCCCAGCCGGAATAGCAGGCCCAGAATGTCTTCTTCTGCTGGGGCGATCCAGCCTTGTACCAAGCAAACATGTTTGTCTCCTGAAGTCGGTTCTTGTCTTTGTCGAAGCGGTACCGGCGCCGCCGTGCGGACCGATTTCCGCCGGACCGTTCGTTGCGGGGCTAGGCCAGTTCGGCCGTCGCCAGGGTGGTGAAATCGAGCTCCACATCGGTGACCGACTGGAGAGCCTGCGGTGACATGTCGCCGACGATTTCGATCACCGCCACGCCCTGCGGGCCGATGGCGAATGTGCCGAGTTCCGTGTAGACGCGGCTGACGCAGGCCAGGCCGGTCAGCGGATAGCTGCAATGGCGGCGCAGCTTGCTGGCGCCATCCTTTGTCATGTGATCCATCATGACGAACACGCGCCTGGCACCGATGGCGAGGTCCATGGCGCCGCCTACCGCCGGAATCGCGTCGGGGGCGCCGGTGTGCCAGTTGGCCAGGTCGCCGTGCTGGGATACCTGGAAGGCGCCGAGCACGCAGATGTCGAGATGGCCGCCGCGCATCATGCCGAAGGCGTCCGCATGGTGGAAAAATGCCGCGCCTTTCTCCAGCCGGATCGGCTCCTTGCCCGCATTGATCAGCTCCCAGTCCTCCTGCCCGGGCTCGGCGGCCGACCATTGGCCAAGCACGCCGTTCTCGCTGTGCAGGATGACTTCGCGATGCCGCGGCAGGTGGTTGGCGACCAGCGTCGGCAGGCCGATGCCGAGATTCACGTACGAGCCGTTCGGGATATCGCGCGCCACGCGCGCGGCCAGCAGGTTCTTTGCAATTTGATCCATGACTTCAGCTCGTGTGCACGGGGTTTGCAGCGGTGCTGTCACGCAGCACCACGCGGCTGACGAAGATGCCGGGCGTGATGATGGCTTCCGGATCCAGTTCGCCGAGCTCGCAAACGCGAGCTACCGCGGCGATAGTCTGGTTCGCGGCCATCGCCATGACGGGCGCGAAGTTGCGCGCGGTCTTGTTGTAGATGAGATTGCCCCAGCGATCGGCTGCCTCGGCGTTGATCAGCGCGACATCGACATGGATGGGGTATTCCAGTACGTAGCCGCGCCCGTTGATTTCACGCGTTTCCTTGCCCTCTGCCAGCAATGTTCCATAGCCGGTGGGTGTGTAGAAGGCGCCGATGCCGCTGCCGGCGGCGCGCAGGCGTTCGGCCAGCGTGCCCTGCGGTACGACCTCCAGCGCGATGTCGCCGGCACGGTACAGCGCTTCGAATACGTGGGCATCGCGCTGGCGCGGGAACGAGCACACCAGTCTGCGAACGCGGCCCGCCTTGAGGAGTGCGGCGAGGCCGGTGTCGCCGTTGCCGGCATTGTTGCTGACGACGGTAAGGCCGGTAGCACCGTGTTCAATCAGCGCGTCGATCAGGTCGTCGGGCATGCCGGCGCCCCCGAATCCGCCGACCGCGATGGTGGCGCCGTCGGCCACTTCGCTGACGGCATCGCGCGCTGTTCCATAAAGCTTGTCGATCATGTCTGGCCTTCGTTGTTGTCTGGCGAGACAAGGTTGCCATGCTGTCCGGGGGCACACAATTTCGACTTCTGCAACCGTCCTTAGCGATGGCTTAACGCAGCCGGTGCAGCGCGCCGTGCGCGAATGCGCTAGCCCGGTTCGCCGTCCGCGGCGTAGCGGTCGATCAGCAGATTGGCAAACTCCCGGGCAAAGCTGGACAAGCCGTCCAGGTCGCGTGCGCAGACCTGGAAGGTGCGCACGGCCCAGTCATCGCGCAGGTTGCAGGAACCAATCTGCTGGTCGCCCTTCAGGCGGGTGAATGCGGCCTTGGGCATGATGGCCACGCCGGCGCCGGCGGCCACCATCCGGCATGTGGCGTCGTGGCTCGCCACATGTACGCGGATGGTCATGGGTTTGTGCAGCGCGCCGGCTGCGCGCGTCAAGAACATCTGGAAGGCACTGCCTTCGAGCAGCGCGACAAAGGCATGGTCGAGCGCCTGCTCGAACCAGATGTCGCGCTGGGCCAGCAGGCGATGGCCCAGCGGCGCGACAAGGATCAGCGAACTCTTGACGAACGGTACGGCCTGCAGGCCTGATGTGGGGATGTTGCCCGAGATGATGCCGAGATCGGTGCCGCCTTCGCGTACCAGGCGCACGATATCGTCGCTCAGGCGTTCGCGTACCTCGATGCGGACATCCGGGTGCGTGGCTAGGTAATCGCCGATCACCGGTGGCAGGTATTCCGTGATGGCGGTGGTATTGGCCACCAGCTTGAGTTGTCCGCTCAGGCCCGCGGTGAATGGCTGCAGGTTGCCGGTCAGGCGTTCCAGTTCGGTCAGTACGACGCGCGCGTGCTGCAGGTAGACCTCGCCGGCAGCCGTCAGCGTCACGCCCTGCGGCGAGCGCTCCAGCAGGCGCACGCCGAGCGTGTCTTCAAGGTTCTTGATCCGGTTGCTGACCGCCGGCACGGACAGGAACGAGCGTTCCGCGCCGCGCGTCAGGCTGCGTGTCTCCGCGACGTTGACGAAGAGGCGGAAATCGGTGATATCAAACGGAACAGGCATGCGGCTGGTCTCGCGGCAAACTCACTGAGCCACGATGATAACCGCGCATGCCAGGCTGATTGCCTGGTTGGCTACCACGTCGCGGGCTCGAAGCGGAAGCCGCTGCCCTGGCGCCTGATAAAGCCGCAATAGGGCTCGCCGAAGTGCACCGGTAGAATCAGCGCGCCGGTGTCGGCGGCCTGGTTTAAGAACGCGAGGCGAGTGCTGCGTGCCAGGTCCGGCCGTATGCAATAGCCGGAGTTCACGTCGGGGCGGACGATTTGCAGCGGGCTGTGCAGGATGTCGCCGCAGAAGATTGCCTCTTCGCCGCGGGAGCGCACGCGGAACGCGACCTGGCCAGGACTGTGGCCCACGGCGGGTTCGACCTGCAGGCAGCCGGCGATTTCCTCTCCGGGCTTCATCATCTCCGCAAGGCCTTCGTTGACTACGGGCATCACGCTGTCGAAGAACGACTCGCCGAACACATCGACCACGCCCGCCTCCTTGTTGCGGCCTTCGTCGCAGAAGAGGAAGTCATCCTTCGGGATGTAGTAGCGCGCGTTCGGGAAAGTCGGGACCCAGCGGTTGTCCTGCCACGTGGTATTCCAGCCGACGTGATCGGCGTGCAGGTGCGTCATGACCACATGCGTGACCTTTTCCGGCGGGGCTCCGGCCGCGATCATCCACTCGCGCACCAGTGTATTGAGCATGTTCATGCGGGCAATGCCGGCCCGCGGCTTGAAATTGCCGACCCCGGTATCGACCACGATGATGCTGTCGCCGGCATGCACCACCCAGAACTGGATCGTCACGATCAGCTTGTTCATGTGCGGTATCCAATGATGCGGCGCCATCAGATCCGCATTGGCATCCAGCACGCCGCGGTCGATGTCGGGAAAGAGGAAGGCGGGATCGTGCGTCGGACCCGCGTACTCCAGAATGCGGGTGATCTTGAGATCGCCGACGGTACGCGATTGCATCATTTGTCTTGTCTTCGTAGTTTCATGGTGGCGCCGTCTCCCGCCGCGCCGTGGGAGCGGGGAGTGCGGCCCTCGGCTAAAGGATCGGTGATTTCTCCGTCGCGGCAAATTTCGCAATCCGAAAGAGGGCTTTCAGGGAGCTTTAGGAACGATCTTCATCAGGCGCCCGGGCGCCTGTTGCCTTCATTGCACCGGCTTGGCCGTGTCCTTCATTGCCTGGGCCAGTTCACGGTTCCCTCGCGCCTCCAGCCCCTGGATCGCTCCCTCCCGATCCGGCACCTCATGGTGCTGGTTCAGCTTGCGCTTGCCTTCGAGCCGCGACACGCGGACCTCGATGCCCACGATGTGGCGCAGTAGCTCCGCGATGTAATCGGCAGGCGCGTCGCCCATTTTCCACGGTTGCGGCTGGCTGGCTTCATGCTGCCGGGTCAGGCGGGCCACGACGCCGCGGACGAATTTGTCATCGTCACGGATATGCAGCGTGCCGTGCGCATGCACGACCTCGTAGTTCCACGTCGGGACACGGCGGTGCGTCTGCTGCTTGCCGGGGTACCAGTTGGGCGTGATGTAGCCTTGCGCGCCGGCGAAGATCACAAGCACCGGCGATCCGTCGGCCACTTCGCGCCAGACCGGATTGGCGCGTGCCACATGCGCATGCAGCACGCCACACGCGCCTTCCGCTGGTTCGAACAGGAAGGGCAGGTGATTGGCATCGAGTCCCGCGGCGGTCTGGGTGACGAGCGTGGCAAACGGATGCTCTTGCATGATGCGATGCAGGGCTTCGGCGCGCGGCTCGGCGAAATGTTTCGGCAGGTACATGGGACTGGTCCACTTTGAACGCGCGTCGCCACGATGCGACGCCGATCGACAGTGTGCCGTGCTTCCGGTTGGGTGAAAACAGCCAGTTTGATACCATTTGACCATGCCAGTTGAGCCGGCCGGGGAATAGGATGCCCAGTAGCAAGCATGGCCAGGGTGGCCTCGGCCGTGCCCTGTACGACGAATTCCGCGCGCGTATCGCGGACGGCACCTACGCCGTCGGCGCACCGCTCCCGTCGAGCCGCGCGCTGGCGGCTGAGCGCGGGCTTTCGCGGGCGACCGTGTCGCTCGTCTATGAGCAGCTTGCGGCGGATGGCTTCATCGAAACACGCGGCGGCGCGGTCAGTCGCGTGGCGGCTGGCGCTGCGCCGGGCAGTCCGGTTCGTCGCCATCCGCACGGCCCGGCCGGCACTGTTCGGGCGGACCCGCACCCCGGACGGCTTTCCGCATGGGGTGTGCGGGTGGCGGGCACGGCGCTGCAAGACACGGGCGTAGCGGCCAAGGGCGAGATCGACTTCCTTTACGGGCCGCTGGCCGGCCGCGACTTCCCGACGCTGACATGGCTCAAGGCATTGCGTGCCGTCGAGCGACAGCGCTTGTCCCGGCTGGCTTACGAGGACCCGCGCGGCAACCTTGAACTGCGCAGGGCGCTGCAGGCGCACCTCAGCAAGACACGCGGGCTATCGTGCTCCACCGATCAACTGATGATCGTGAACGGTTCCCAGCAGGCGCTGGACCTCTGCGCGCGCCTGCTGCTCGACCCCGGCGATTCCGTGGCGGTAGAGAATCCGGGCTACCGCATGGCACACCATGTCTTCGAGGCGTATGGCGGGGATCTGCAATGCGTCGATGTGGACGAGCATGGTTTGCGGACCGACCAGCTCCGTTCATTGCGCCGGGCCCAGATGGTCTACGTGACGCCGACCCATCAGTTTCCCCTCGGATCGTTCCTGCCCATCGGGCGCCGCAGGGAGTTGCTGGCGTGGGCTGCCGACCGGCGGGCGTGGGTCATCGAGGACGATTACGACAGCGAATACCGCTATTCGGTGCGGCCGGAAGCCTCGCTCCTGTCGCTCGATACGCACGGATGCGTAATCCACGTCGGCACGTTTTCGAAGACGCTCTCGCCCCAGCTTCGGCTGGGCTATATGGTGGTCCCCGAGCGGCTGGTGGAGACCTTTGCCGCGGCCAAGCGCCTGACGGACCGCCACGCGGCGACAGGTGTCCAGCGCGCTTTGGCCTTGCTGCTGGAGGATGGCAGCTACGATCGCCACGTCCGGCGCATGCGGCGCCTGCAGCATGCGCGGCAACGCGCCCTGGTCGAAGCGCTGCAGGAGCACCTGTCCGGCCGGATCGCACTGCAGGGGCTGGCCAGCGGGCTGCATCTTGTCGTGTGGATCCCGGCCTTGCAGTCGAGTGCGGAGCCCGCCCTGGTCAGGGAGGCCGGCCGGCTCGGGGTACGCGTCCATCCCGTCAGTCCGCTGTTCCATCGCTCGGGGCCGCAGGCCGCGCGACCGCGGCCCGCCGGTCTTGTCATGGGCTACGCGTTGCTGGAGCGCGAGGCCATCGTCGAGGGTGTCCGGCGCCTGGCCGAGGCGCTGCGGCGGCTGGATCCACCTGCGTAGTGCAGGGTGCTATCCTGCTGCGGTTGCATCACCTGACCCGACAACCAGCAGGAGAACGGTATGACCATGACGCTCTACTACAACCCCCAGAGCCGCGCGTCGGTAGCGCGCTGGATGCTGGAGGAGGTCGGGGCTGACTACCAGTTGCAGCACATCGATTTCACCAAAGGGGAGAGCCGGTCGCCGGAATTCCTCGCCATCAATCCGATGGGAAAGATCCCGACGCTGGTGCTGGATGACGGCACGGTTCTGACCGAGAACGGCGCGATCATCGCCTGGCTGGCGGACGCCTTTCCGCAGGCCGGGCTGATGCCGCCGCCGGGGGCTTCCGCACGCGGGACTGTCCTGCGGTGGCTGTTCTTCTGTGGCAGTTGCTTCGAGCCCGCGCTGACGGACCGCATGATGCGCAAGGATGCGCCGCTGTCCAGGCAGGCGGTTGGCTGGGGCGATTACGACGATGTCATCGCCACCATCGAAAAGGCCCTGACACCCGGGCCGTTCGTGCTTGGCGCGGCGTTCAGTGCCGCGGACGTCTATCTCGGGGCGTCGCTGGCCTGGGCGGGCAGATTCGGGGCGCCACTTGTGGGGGAGAGCAAGGTGATCCAGAACTATGTCGGCCGGGTGACCGCGCGCGAGGCCTTTGCGCGCGCTGCGCGGGACTGAGGGGCGGGGGTTCCCGCAAACAGAACGGGCAGCTCAGGCTGCCCGTTCTGTTTTTCCCACCCGCTTCCGTTACCGCACGCTCGCCACCAGCCGTTCGTCGGCTTGCTGCTGGCGCAGCGCTTCCGTCGTCTGCCCCTTTCCATCCGGTGCCCAGCCCGGCGGCATCGTCAGGTAACCGATCGCGTGCATCACGCTGCCCGATTTCCTCATGTCCTGGCCCAGGCTGACCCAGTGCTCGAACTGGTTGACCAGCGGATTATGCGTGGTGGTCGGGTGGACCAGGCCGAAGCGGCACGGCTCGTCTTCGCGCTCTTCCACATAGGTGCCGAACAGGCGGTCGAAGACGATCAGCACGCCGCCATAGTTGGCATCGAGGTAATCGACATTCGAGGCATGGTGCACGCGGTGCGCCGACGGGGTGTTGAACACATATTCGAACCAGCCGAGCTTGGGAATCCAGGTGGTGTGCAGCCAGAACTGGTACAGCAGGTTCAGGCTCAGCGTGGCCAGCACGACTTCAGGACGCACACCAAGGAGAACCAGCGGCGTGAAGAAGATCGCGGTGCCGGTGAGCTTGCCGGTCCAGCCCAGGCGATACGCGGTGCCAAGCGTCAGTTCGTTCGGCGAGTGGTGCACCGCGTGCGTCGCCCAGAAGAAGCGGATGCGGTGCGACGCGCGGTGGTACCAGTAGTAGCAGAACTCCTGGCCGATGAAGAGCAGCAGCACGGCCAGCACGCTGTTGATCTCGACGGTGAACAGGCGGTGGTCCCAGGCGAAGGCGAAGATCGGCGTGGCCAGCGACAGCGGCAGCAGGACCATCAGCTTGCGGCCGATCATGTCGACCAGCGACAGTCCCATTTCATGCCAGGGATAGGCCTTGCCTTGCCGGCGTGCCTTGCGTGCCAGGAAGAAGGCCTCGACCAGAGAGACCGACACGACGAAGGCCGTGGCGAGGAGGGTGATCTTGTGGAGGTTGTGCATGATCGTCCTGTTTGGGGGCGGGGGACGCCTGGCTTTGCGGAGCCGCATCGCTGCGTCGGTGAGGCCAATGTAGTGGGCGGCAGCGCCGGGCGCCATGCATCAAATATTTCGCCATGTGTCATGCCCGCGGACGCGCCGAGCCGTGAAATACCGCGACATGTCTTCCATGGCGACAGGCGCGCGATGGCCCCCTATAGTTCGGTCCGTTGCCGCCGCACTGGCCAACGTTCAACACTCGCCGGCAAGGCCCGGCCGTCCTTTACGGAGAAAACATGATGAAGAAGATGATTGCAGTGCTCGCCCTGTGCATGGCTTGCGCGGGGGCGTTTGCCCAAAGCGCGCCAATGCCCGCCGCCGGTCCGCGTATGGAGCGTGCGATGCAGCAATTGCAGGCGCGCTTTGCCAGTGCCAATACCACGCATGACGGCAAGCTCACGCGCGAGCAGGCCGCCGCCGGCATGCCGAGGGTCGCGCAGCACTTCGACCAGATCGACGCGCAGCGCAATGGCTATGTGACGCTGCCGCAGATCGAGGCGTTCATGGGGCAGGCAATGAGGTCGCGCTGATCGCGGCGAATCGAATACGCCGTATAACAACCCGGCGCACGCCGCGGGCCCGCACTGTCCTATAGTCGGCAGGCCCCTTTCCAGTCACCTGCCGGGGCCAGGCTATTGACGGGAGACAACGCGTGTCTGACACGGAGACCTATCTGATCGACTCCATCCGCCTTGCCATGGAGAACGTGCGCGAGCGCAATACCTGGCCCTTCGGCGCCGTGGTTGTCAAGGATGGAGAGGTGGTGGCGCGAGCGGTCAACGAGGTGGACGCCACCTGCGACCCGAGCGCGCATGCGGAGATGCAGGCCGTGCGCGCTGCCAGCCGGGCTCTCGGCAAGCCGGACCTGACCGGTTGCACGGTGTACGCCAGCGGCCATCCGTGCCCGATGTGCCTGACGGCGATGTACCTGGCCGGCGTCGGGGCGGTCTACTACGCCTATTCCAACGAAGACGGCGCGCCTTATGACCTGTCCGCGGAACGCGGCTATGTCGAACTGGCGCGGCCGCCTGAATTGCGCGAGATGAAGCTGGCCTATGTGCCCGCGCGCGACAAGGGCCCGGATCTTTATGAGGCCTGGCGCGAGCGCCAGGGCAGCCTGCTCAGAAGCGAATGATCCACTCGCCCAGGGCGTAGCGGTAGTGGTAGTTCGGCCCGTTGAACGAGGCGCTGCGGTTGTAGCCTGCACGCAGGCGCAGCGACTGCGCGCCGCGGACCGGGCTCTGCAGCCCGACTTCAAACAGCCGTGTCGGCTGCTGCGTGGCATCGGCGACCTTTTCCCGGCCCAGCCCCGCGACCAGCAGTCCGGTCCAGCCCTTGTAGCGCTGGCGCCAGCCGATCGCCAGCATGCCTTCGGCGTAGTGATCCGGGTTGAAGTAGGCGCGGCCGACATCTTCCTGCGAGCTGTGATAGGCCCGGTAACGCGCCTGCAGTGTCAGGCCCAGATCGAGCAGCGGCTGGTAGATGATGCGCACGCGGCCATGGTCGCGGCGGTTGCCATCGGAGAAATACTGCTGGCCCGCCACGCCCACCAGCGTGACGTGCGGCCCGATGCCCTGGTCCAGCGCCAGGCCGGCAAACGTGTAGCTGACGCCGCGATCCAGTGCGGTCTGCGTTTCCACCCAGTCCCGGTTGACGAAGACCTCGAGTGAGGTGCGCTTGGCCAGCGACAGCCGGTAGTTGCCGTCGACGGTCGCCAGCGTGTGGCCGCCCTGCGTGAAGACACCGCCCTCCAGGTTCCAGCCGTTCAGCGTGGCGGGATCCAGTTGGCGCCCGAGCACGCTGATCTTCTGGCCGTGGCGGGTCCAGTCGTCCTGCTGGTAGCGATAGTCGCTCGCGCGTACGCCGAACAGGTTGTCGGCGTGCGACATGCTCGGCAGGTATTCGAGCGACACCTTGTGGATCGAGAACTTCTCGCTATCGTAGCTGGCGAGGAATTCGGGGCCGATGCCCTGATCGAGGACTTTTTCTTCCTCAGCCAGCGCCGCCTTGGTGAACAGCAACGCCAGCACCGTGTTCAGAATCGCGAATGCGCTGCGTTTCACTTGGTACCCCAGGTCTTTCTGGTCTTGAAAATCTCGTCGATATAGCCCAGCACGCTGGCGGGTTGCAGCAGCAGGCTGTAGAAAAGCATGTACATGCACAGGCCAAGGCGGTTGCGCCTTACCTTCAGGCCCAGGCGATCGAACATTTCTTTCTCGATCGAGAACATCAGGTAGCTCATCAGCACCGCAAGCGGCAGCAGCGCGAGCGTCATGGGCCCGGCGATCCAGTGGTAACCGAACAGGGCCAGCACGATTCCGGGGACGAAGCACAGCGTGAACGCCAGGTCCAGCCACGGAAACAAAAGGTTCCAGTAGACGAAGAACGTCGACAGGCGCGGTACCAGCAGGATGTCGGGGTGCTGGCGGAACGCTTCCATCATGCCGCGCGCCCAGCGCTGGCGCTGGCGCACGAACTGGCCGACGTTCTCGGGGACGTTCGTGAAAATACAGGCGTCCTCGCAGTGGCCTACGCGGTAGCCGGCCTTGAGCAGGGCCCACGTCAGCACGATATCCTCGCCCACGCAGTCCTCCCAGCCACCAACTTCATTGAGGGCGTCGCGGTTGTAGATCGAGAAGGCGCCCTGCGCGACCAGTGTGCCGTGGTACAGCGACTGCATGCGCTTGATGGCCGCGATGCCCTGGAAGTAATCCCATTCCTGGCAGCGCGTCAGCCAGTTCCGGCGCGAATTGCGCACCAGGATCTTGCCGGCTACGGCGCGGGTGTCGGGCGGGTCCAGGTGGTAGCGCTCGACAATACTGGTCAGCGCCTGGCGATGCAGGTAGGAGTCCGCGTCGATGGTCACGACCAGCTGGTTCGTGGCCAGCTTCAGCCCTTCGTTCAGCGCCTTGGCCTTGCCGCCATTCTTCGGCATGTCGAGCAGGCGCAGCCACGGATACGTGGCTTCGGCTTCGCGCACCAGCGTAGCGGTCTGGTCGCGGGAGCCGTCGTTGATGACGATGACCTGCAGCGGTGCCGGATACTTCTGGCGATCGATGCTGGCAATCGTGTCCAGGATCGAGGCTTCCTCGTTATAGGCAGCGATCAGGATCGTCAGCGGCGGGTAGGTGTCCAGGTGGCGGCGCATCGGACGCCGGTCCATGGTCAGGCTGCCGATCAGGAAGGCATTCATGAAGCCCGGGACAATGGCGATACCGCCGATGATCACCCAGGCGGCCGCCATGCCGATGTGGGACCCAAGCGATGTCAGCCAGTCTTGCGCCGCCCACACGGAGAAGGCGGTCCAGCCGACCGCCACGCCAAAGGCAATCGCAAACTTGACTCGCACCGAAAGATAGAGGCGCGATGATTTGCCGGACCCGACTTCCGCCATTTTGTATTGTTTTACGCGTTGCACGTCACAACATCTTCAGGCGAAGCAGGTCATGACAGGAGGTAGACTCATCGCCCCGCCGCGGTGATCCGGTTTCCCCCGAAACCATGTCTCAGCGATTGCAGCGAAGGGTGTCTGTCAGCCTCGGGGATGATTGACACCGGTGCGGAAAGGGCACAAAGCGACTGTGCGACGGGCAACCCGGCATCAACAGGGGTGCACCGGCAGTGAAGCAGCAGCGCGGCCGCGATTGTCTTGTCAATCGGGTCTTACGTCAAATGCTACGTAGGCTTTGTATTATTTTGCCAACAACCTCGGGTGCTGCCGTTCGGGCGCCTGCAGGCCCGGGGAGGGGGTACAAAGGACGCCTGCGGCGTCCGCGCTATCCTTTCCCTCCCTGAAGGGCGAAGTCGCGCCATCCGATCAAACCTGGAGTGACCGGACCGCCGGGACTCCGGCTGCCAACAATATGTCGAAACCCTCATTGCATCGCCATGCGAACGCCCTCCGGCTTGCGGGGTTCGCCGCCATCGTTCTTGCCCTGACGGCCTGCACCACGCGGCCGTTCCAGCCGCCCCCGCCGCTGTACAAGCTGTGGGCCAAACCGGGCGTGAGCGAGCAGGGCGTGCGCAGCGCCATGCTTGGCTGCGGCTATGCGGATCCGGCGTATGTCGACAAGACCATGATGACGACCAACGCCCAGGCCCGCGCGGAGCTTTGCATGCTGGACAAAGGGTTCCTTTACCAGGACCGGCGCATCGTGTGTGCCGATAACCCGGAGTTGCCCGCGTGCGCCAGCGCGCCGCGCGGCAAGACCTTCGGCTCGGACCCGGATTTCGATCCGGCCAAGGTCAGTCGGCACGCGTCGGCGCCTCCCGCTTATTCCTACTGGAGCCGCGCCGATACCGACAGCGAAGGTGTCAAGCGCGCCATGCTTGCGTGCGGCTATGCCGAGGTCGGCAGGCCGTTCGACAACATGCTGCTGAATGACAGCGCCGCGGCCGAACTGTGCATGGTCGGACAGCGGTTCACGTATGCCGGCCCGGCCGCGCGCCTCTTGTGCAAGAGCCAGCCGGGGCTGCCTGCATGCCTGGGCCGAGCCATCGATATCCAGCGTTGCTGCGCACCGGCAAAGGCTGCCGGGACGCGTTGAATGCGCGCAGGTTTACCCTAGTACGCGCCAGCACAAGAGTTTGGGGCGTCTCGGCCTACCGGTGCGGCGGGCGGTGTTCCTAGTATGGAACCACGTGCGGCGCCGGGAAACATGCAGCGCGGTACCCGGGGCTTCTTGCCCGGACATGAGCCGCCGGGCGGCCGCCCTGACCGTGAAAAGCGGCGATTTCATCCGCGCCGAGGCCGTGACCCATCACGCCGGCGACGCACCCGACCTGATGATGGATGCCGCCATCCGCGAGATCTGCAACAAGGTCCCGCATGACGACCGCAATCCTGGCGTCCACATCATGACGGGGCCGATCTACATCGAGGACGCGAAGCCCGGCGATGTGCTGGAAGTCCGCTACCTGCAGATGATTCCGCGCTTCCGCTTCGGCGCCAACGTGGCGGCGAGCTGGGGCCAGCTCTACCGGGAATTCGAGAAGGAGCGGGTCACCATCTATGAACTCGACCAGGCCTCGAACACGGCGCACGCGTTGTACGCCTACGACTATCCGGGCAAGCTGACCATCCCCGGCAAGGTCGTCGATGAGCGCGAATGCTGCCGGCAGCCGGCGCTGGCTGGCGTGCGCGTGCATCAGGCCAGGCATAGCCGCGCCAGGACGCCGCCGCGGTCTGACCCACTTGGGGGATGCAGTCCATGCGCGGGGGTCCGTACACTAGCCATGTAGGCGCTGGATCTCCTCCTGCCTATAGGCCTTCAGCCCCTCGGAGTGGTTCCCGCGCCGAGGGGCATTTTCTTTGCACTGCCAGAGCCGTCGCCAACGAAGAAGGGCGCCACGCGGCGCATGCAGGGCGCGTTGCGGCCGCACAACTGACGCTTGCTTCGTTGAGTTTGCAAATTTCGCAAACTAAGATGGGCTGCGGCAGTGATCCTGCCTGGGTGACTTAAGGCTGCAAACGGATGGTGGTGCCAATAATGAAACGCCCTGCATTGACAACCGTCCCCCGCCCCATGTCCCGACTATGGACTCGACTGGATTCCCAAGGGTTTAAGCGGCATCTCATATGAACGCGGCCAAAGCTTTCGGATGTTCTACATCGCCGGAGGAATAACATGACAGACGCATTCGAGTTTGACCACAAGCAGACGGTCCTCGTCGTGGATGACACGCCCGACAATCTTTCCCTGATGGCAGGCCTGCTTGAAGAAAAATACAAGGTCAAACTGGCCAACAATGGCGACAAGGCACTGAAGATTGTGCGGGGGAACGACCCACCGGATCTCATCCTGCTGGACATCATGATGCCCGGCCTTTCCGGCTACGACGTCTGCAGGGAACTCAAGGCCGATCCGGGAACCCGGAACATTCCCATTATCTTCCTCACCGCCATGACCGGCGTCGAGGACGAGAAAGCGGGACTGGAGATGGGCGGGGCGGATTACATCACCAAGCCCATCAGCCCGCCCATCGTCCTGGCCCGCGTGCAAACGCAGCTCGAAAACAAGGCGGCGCAAGATTTTCTGCGGGACGAGAATGGCTACCTGGAGCGGCTGGTGGCCAAGCGGACGCAGGAAGTGATCGCAATCCAGGATGTGACCATCCTGGCGATGGCATCGCTGGCGGAGACCCGTGACAATGAAACCGGCAACCATATCCGCCGCACCCAGCACTACATCAAGGCATTGGCCAAGAAGCTTCAGATGCATCCGCGCTTCTTCCAATACCTGACCGACCAATACCTGTCCGATCGGAATATCGACATGCTGTTCAAGTCGGCTCCATTGCATGATATTGGCAAAGTCGGGATTCCGGACCATATTCTCCTGAAGCCGGGGCGCCTGGAGCCGCATGAATTCGAGATCATGAAAACCCATACCACGCTTGGACGCGACGCCATCGAGCACGCCGAGCGGGCGCTTGGCACCGATGTCGAGTTTCTCAGCGTGGCCAAGGAAATCGCCTACTCCCACCACGAAAAGTGGGACGGGTCCGGGTATCCGGAGGGTCTTGCCGGGGACGACATCCCTGTCTCCGCGCGCCTGATGGCGGTGGCTGACGTCTACGACGCCTTGATCAGCCAACGGGTCTATAAGGACGCCATGCCGCACGAAAGAGCGGTGACCATTATTGCTTCGGGACGCGGCAGCCATTTCGATCCGGACGTCGTGGATGCATTCGAGGCGATTCAGGACGAGTTCCTGGCGATTGCCCTGCGCTACGCGGATTCGGATGCCGACCAGTAGACGAAGGATAACGACCTGGCGGTGGCCATCGGAGCGAAGTATATGAAGACCTTCATCGCTGCCCTCGAGCGGCAATCCTTGGGGCGCAAGCTGGCGTTGGGCTTATCCGGGCTATTGGCCATAGTCGGGGTGATCGGGGTTTTCAGTCTCGCCAATCTCTTGCGAATCGATCAGAACGTCCAGGTTCTCTACGAGAAGGAGTTTGTCGGCCTGTCCCATCTCAAGGAGGCGCGGGTCCATTTCGCGGAACTGGGGCGAGCCTTGCGGCAAGCGGTGCTGGCACCGACCGAGGTGGATCAGGAGCGGGCAATCAAGCAGATGGAGGCTGCCGAAGCGAGCATGCGCAAAAGCGTGGACGATGCAGCCGGGCGCATTTTCCGGTCAGAGAATCAGGCACGCCTGGCCAGGTTCCGGGAAGCATTTTCCGCTTATCGGATGGGTGCCGACAAGGTGATGATCGCGGCGAAATCCGGCAATCTGGATGCGGCGGTAGCGATCCTGTCTTCGCGCGAATTCCAGCAGACCGGGTCGGCCGCAGACGATCTGCTTGCCGAGGTCGGACAAGTCAAGGAAGCGGGAGCGCAGAGTTCCGCGCGCCAGTCGCAGGAAATCCTCCGGCATGGCCTGCGGTCAACCGTGGCACTGCTGGTTGCCGGCTTGGGATTCGGTGCAGGCATCGGTTGGGTCATCTGGCGCTCGATCCATCGACCCACGGAGGATTTGCGTTCGACGGTCGAGCAGCTGGCGTCGGGCAACCTGAATGTTTCGGTTCCTTACACGGATCAGGCGAACGAAATGGGTGATCTCGCCCGTTCCATCGCGGTCCTGCAAGTCGAGGCGCGTCAGATGGAAGTGCAGCGCTGGCTCAAGAGCCATCAGGCGGCGATCCAGTCCGAACTCCAGTCAGCTCGTTCCTTTACCGAGCTGGCGCAGAAATTCCTGTCGAGCATTGCGGCGCTACTGCATGTCGGGCATGGCGTCTTCTATGTCTACGATGACGAGCGGCGGCAACTTCGCCGGTTGGGAGGGTATGCCTGCCGGGAGCTGAAAGACATCGACCAGTATTTCGACCTTGGCCAGGGACTGGTGGGCCAATGTGCCATGGAGCGTCAGCCGATCGTCATCACGCGCCCGCCGGCTGACTATGTCCGGATCGGTTCGGCGTTGGGTGAGGCGGTTCCCAGGGAAATCACCGTGTTGCCGGTGCTAAGCGCCGAGCGCCTGTTGGGTGTAGTCGAACTGGCAACCCTGGAAGCGATAGGCGCCGACGGGCAAGCGCTACTGGATGGCTTGATGCCCATCCTCGCCATGAGCCTCGAAATCCAGGAGCGCAGCGCCAGGACGCAGCAACTGCTCGAGGACACTCAACGCCAGGCCCGGCACATGGAGCAACAGGCAGCACTGTTGGAGGAGCAGACCGAGGAACTGGAAGCGCAGCGCGAATCGCTCAAGGACACCGCCGAAACCTTGGCCATCCTCGAAGAGCGGAGTCGCCTGATTCTGGAATCCGTGAACGACGGCATCGTTGGCATGGACGAGAGCGGTTCCGTGACCTTCGCCAACCACTCGGCCGGCCAAATGCTCGGCTACGCCGTTGAAGAACTGATCGGCGCGGAAATGCATGCCCTGGTTCATCATTCCCGCCACGATGGCAGGGTTCTTCCCCGCGAAGACTGCGCGCTGTACCTCACGTCTCGGGACGGAAAGCCGCGTACGGTTGACGACGCAGTGCTGTGGCGCAAGCATGGCGTCGCTTTTCCGGCGGAATACTCGACCACGCCGGTTTTCAAGGACGCTGTGCTGACCGGGACGGTTATCGTCTTTCGCGACATCACGGAACGCAAGGCCGTGCACAAGGCGATTGCCGACGAGCGTGAACGGCTTCAGAACATCCTCGATACCAGCCCCGTCAATATCGCGTTCTCCACTCAGGGGTGCATCCGGTTCGCCAATCCAAAGTTCATCGAGACGTTTGGCGCGAAGGCCGGAGAGGCATCGCCACAGCTCTACGTGAACCCCGGGGACCGCGACGCATTGGTCGACATGCTCAAGCGCGACGGCATTGTGCAGAACAGGGAAACCCGGATGTTCGATCGAAATGACGAGCCCCGCGACATGCTGGTCACGTACCTGCCGATCGTGTACGACGGCGAAGAGGGCATCCTGGGCTGGATCGTGGATATCTCGGAGCGCAAGCAGGCCGAAGCCGAGATCCTGCGTGCCAAGGAGCTGGCCGAAGAGGCCACTCGGGCCAAGAGCGATTTCCTGGCCAATATGAGCCATGAAATACGCACGCCGATGAATGCCATTATCGGCATGTCCCAACTGGCGCTGGAAACCAAGCTCGACAGGAAACAGCGCAGTTACATCGAAAAGGTGAACCGCGCCGCCGAGAACCTGCTTGGCATCATTAACGATATCCTGGATTTTTCCAAGATCGAAGCCGGCAAGATGTCCATGGAAAGCGTCGAGTTTCGTCTGGAAGACGTCATGGAGAACCTGGCCAACCTGGTGGGCATGAAGGCCGAAGACAAGGGACTTGAACTGCTGTTCAGTGCCGCACTTGATGTGCCCACGGCGCTGATCGGCGACCCGCTGCGCCTGGGCCAGGTGCTGACCAACCTCGGCAACAACGCCGTGAAATTCACGGAAGCCGGGGAGGTCGTGATCGGCATCGAGAAGGTGGCGCAAGAGGGTGCCAATATCGAACTGCATTTCTGGGTCAGGGATACCGGGATCGGCATGACGCCGGAGCAGTGCGCAAAGATGTTCAAGTCGTTCAGTCAAGCCGATGCCTCGACGACCCGAAAGTACGGCGGCAGCGGTCTGGGCCTGACCATCTCCAGGAACCTCGTGGAAATGTTGGGCGGGCGCATCTGGGTGGAAAGCGAACCCGGCCGGGGTTCCACGTTCCACTTCCTTGCCCGCTTCGGGATGCAGGCCGAGCCGATGCCGCGCCGGATGTTCCGGGCCGAGGAATTGAAGGGGGCGCGGTTGCTGGTCGTGGATGACAACGCTTCGGCCCGGGAGATCCTGTCCACCATGGTCCGCAGTTTTGGCCTGGAGGCCGATGTGGCCAGCGACGGTGCCCAGGCGCTGCGCATGATCAGGCAAGCTGCGGCGAATGCTTGTCCCTACGATCTCACCCTGATGGATTGGAAGATGCCGGTCATGGATGGAATCCAGACCGTCGGCAAGCTTCAGAAGGATGTCCCGCCCAATTCTCCCGCGGTGATCATGGTCACGGCTTATGGTCGGGAGGAAGCGCTGTCAGAAGCCGAAATGCGTGGCGTCGAGCTTCGGCACTTTCTCGCCAAGCCGGTGACGCCGTCGACGCTCTTCGAAGCCATCGGCCAGGCACTGGACAGGGGCTTCGTGACCGAGACGCGGGCACACGAGAAGGCGGACATTCGCCAGGGGGCGATGGACAAGCTGAGGGGGGCGCGACTGCTTCTGGTCGAGGACAACGAGATGAACCAGGAACTGGTGCTCGAACTGCTGGCCAATGCCGGCATCGACGCGGTGCTGGCGAACAATGGTCAGGAGGCGCTGGAGATCCTCGGGCTCGATACCCGCTTTGACGGCATCCTGATGGACTGCCAGATGCCCGTCATGGATGGCTACACGGCGACCCGGGAAATCCGCAAACACCCATCCTGGAAGCATCTCCCGATCGTCGCCATGACGGCCAACGCCATGGTCGGCGACCGCGAAAAAGTCCGGGAAGCGGGGATGAACGACCATATCGCCAAGCCACTCAAGATCGCCGAGATGTTTGACACGATCGCGCGCTGGGTGACTCCGGCCAGCCCCAACGCAGGCCCGGAGAGTCCGGTGCCGGCGTCGCCGGTACTGACGGTCTGTGCAGGGTTGGCGAGCCTGCCGGGAATCGATACACGCGCCGGACTCGCGACCACCATGGACAACGAACCGCTGTATCGCAAGCAGCTTCTCAGATTCCTTGAAAGCCAGCGCGACTTCGCGAAGATCTTTTCGGCGGCGCGTACCGAGGCGGACCCGGCTGCCGCCACAAGGGTGGCTCACACGCTCAAGGGAACCGCTGGCAACATCGGAGCCAAACGCGTACAAGCTGCGGCGGCCCTGCTGGAGCAAAGCTGCATGGACGCAGGCAGCGAACCCATGATCGCGGAACGGTTGGCGAATGTCCTGGCCGAACTGCAGCCAGTGCTGGCGGGGCTGGACCGCCTGGCCGGCGCACGTGGGCCGGAAGCTTCCGGCCAGCAGTTTGATGCAAGGCGGGTGTCCGAATTGCTGGAAAGCCTGAAGGTCTTGCTCGAAGCCAGCGATTCCCGTGCCGGAGGCATCGTTAAGGAGTTGGCTGACACGGTGAAGGGAAGTGAGCTCGAATTGGCAACAGGCAAGTTGGTGTCGGTTGTCGATAATTTCGATTACGACAGCGCTCTTGAGCTGATCGCGGACTTGCCCAGGCTTTAGGCGCTTAGCCGGGTCGGAGGCCCGGCAGGCCGCGAATGGATCGAGATGGACAGGGCGATGCCCTGTGCCGGCAGCCGCAGAACAATGGCCGCGCAGGCGCCGTCCTCCTGCTACAGGCCTTCGGCATCTCGCAGCCACCCGCGCCAGGGGCTTTTCAAAAGGCCGACGAAGGGTCGGCCGTGTTCATCTGGCGAATGACCTCGGACCGGCCGGTCACGCCATCGCCAGCACGAGGTTGCGGTAGATCTCCCGAGCGCCTTCCAGCTGCTCCAGCGCGATCGATTCATCGATAGTGTGCGCATCTTCCTCGCATCCAGGCCCCAGCCCGATGGTCGGGATCTGGCGACGTCCGGCGGATTCGGAGCCGTTGGTGCAGAAGGCCCAGGTCCCGGATCGGTCGGCAGGCGCAGTCCTTCCAGAAGTCGTTCCTTGCGCTTCCATCCGGCATCGATTACATTAACCAAAACGTTTTGGTTAAGAAAACGTCAAAATAAGTGGCGAATTGCGCATAGACGCAAGACAGCGCCCGAGACGGTTACCGGTGCACGACTGACCCACCAAATCGAGGAGCAAAACGACATGTCCAAAACCGCCCCCGCCCCCGTGGACGAACGCCTGCCATGGCGGCAGCTGTTCGTCTTCGGCCTCCAGCACGTGCTGGTGATGGCCGCTTCGCCGATCGCGGCGGTCTTCCTGATGAGCAAGGCATTGGGCCTTGCGCCCGCGCTGTCGGTGCAGTTGCTGAGCGCGACCTTCGTGGTCTGCGGGCTCGGCACGCTGCTGCAGTCGCTGGGGCGGCGCGGCATCGGCGCGCGCCTGCCGTTCGTGATGCTGCCCGGTGGCGCGCCCATCGTGCTGTTCATCCTGATCGCCCAGCAGACCAGCGTGCAGACCGCGGCCGGCGCGGTGATCCTGACCGGCGTGTTCTATTTCTGCGCGTTGCCGGTGTTCCGGCGTTGCCTGCGCTATTTCCCGCCGGTGGTGGTGGGGACCATGCTGCTGCTCGTGGCGATCAACCTCGCGCAGGTCTCCGGCCGGCTCATCGCCGGGCACCCGGCGGCGGGCGCGGCGGTCGACCCGCTGAACCTGTTGCTGGCCTTCGTGACCATCGCCTGCACCGTTGCCGCGTCACGCTGGTTCGGCGGCACGCTAGCACGGCTCGCAATCCTGCTCGGGCTGGTGGGCGGTGCGCTGTCGGCGATGGCGCTCGGCGCCTTCCACACCGGCCAGGTGGCGCTGTCGCCGTTGCTGGCGTTGCCCACGCCGTTCCCGTTCGGCTGGCCGCAGTTCGATGTCATCGCAGCCATCCCGTTGATGGTGTTCGCCGTGATCTCGATGGTCGAGGCGACCGGCCAGACGCTGGCAATCAGCGATGCCGTGGGCCGGCCCGTCGACGGCGAGCGCGACGTCCCGCGCACGATCCGCGGCGATGCGCTGACGTCGCTGCTTGGCGGTGTGTTCGGCACGTCGCTGATCATCACCAGTGGCGAGAACATCGGCATCGTGCGCGCCACCGGCGTGCGCTCGCGCTATGTCACGGCGATGTCGGGTGCGATCCTGGTCGCGTTCGGGCTGCTGGTGCCGGTATCGGCGCTGATCAGCGCGATTCCCGAGGCGGTGGTCGGCGGCACGGGCCTGGTGGTGTTCTGCATCGTCGGCACGATGGGCATCGACGTGCTGCGCCGCGTCGACCTGCGCGACCACGCCAATATGTACGTGGTGGCCGTGGCGCTGGCGGCGGGCCTGCTGCCGATCCTCGTGCCCGGCATCTACGGCGCACTGCCGGCCAACCTGCGCATCCTGCTGGGTAATGGCGTGGCGATGGGCGCCTTCACCGCGGCCCTGCTCAATTTCCTGTTCTTCCACACGGGCGCCCGGCGCGTGGCCGAGGTGGCACCTGCCACGCACTGAACCCGTATCCGTCAATCTGTATGACTTATCAAGCTGAATTCCAACCTGCATGGCCCGGCGCCGTGGCGCCTTCCCTGGACCCGGCAAGCTTTGCCGAACCGCATATCCTGCAACCCGAATGGATGCTGTTGCGCCACGGTGCCGTGCGCGACCATGCGGCCGTGGTCGAAGGTGGGCGCTTCACGGCAGTGGGTCGTTCCGAGGACGTTGCCGCGCAGTTTCCGTCGCTGAAGACGCTGGCATTGCCGCGCATGCTGCTGATGCCGGGCATGATCGACACCCATCACCACCTGACGCAATCGTTCGGCAAGTCGCTCGTCTTCGGCGAGCCATCGGAGATCTTCCGGCGCGTCTGGGTGCCCCTGGAAGGCAGCCTCAAGGCCGAACATCTCTACCTGTCGTCGAAACTCGCGGCGCTGGAAGCGCTGCGCGGCGGCTTCACGGCGGTGGTCGATGCGGGCACGCGCAGCGACGCGGGGCTGGACGCCATCGCGCGGGCGGTGACCGATGCAGGGGTCCGCTGCGTGCTGGGCCTGGTCTGCAATGACAGGCCGGGCGCCGAAACGCTCGATGCCGGTCCCATCCTGCGCCGCGCTGTCGACCACCTCGGCCGCTACGATCACCATGCGCTGGTGACGCCGTCGCTCGCGATCTCGATCCCCGAAGTGGCGAGCGATGCCATGCTGCACCACGTCCATCACCTGTGCATGGAATCGGGCCGCGTCTTCCAGACGCACGCGAACGAGCACCTGGTGGCAGTGGAGCGTTCGCTCAATGCGTGTGGCCGCCGGCCGATCGAACACCTGGCGGCCGTCGGCGCGCTGGGGCCGGCCGCGCTGCTGGCCCATGCCACGCTGGTCACGCCGCATGAAATCCGCCTGCTGGCCGATAGCGGCGCCGCCGTGGCCTACAACCCGGTGGCCAGCGCGTGGAAGGGCAATGCCGTGGCGCCGGCCGAAACCATGGCGACGTTCGGCGTGCGGCTGGGGCTGGGCACCGATGGCACGCGCAGCGACGGGTTCCGGCTGCTCGACCATGCCGAAGCCGCGCAACGCTATGCCTTCGGCATCGGCGTGGGCGATTCTTCCTGCGGGGCGGGCTGGCGCTGGCTCGACATGGCCACGCACGATGCCGCCGACGTCGCGGGCCTTGGCAGCGTGACCGGGGAGATTGCCGCCGGCAAGCGCGCGGACTTCCTGCTGGTCGATCTCGACGTGCCGGAGCTGGCGCCTTCGTGGGACCTGACGTGGGAACTGGTGCGCCTGGCCAGCCGCGACCAGATCCGCGCGGTGTTCGTCGACGGCAGGCTGCGCTTGTGGGACGGCTGGCCGGTGGACTGGGACGCGCGCGCGCTGATGCGCGATATCCGCGCGATGGCCGGCGACACCATTGCCGGCGCGCCGATCCGCAAGCTGCACGAGCCCGCCGATGCGCACCGCGCGCGCCACGCGCAAACGCCGCGTTTTGGCCAGGCGGGAGCATGACCATGGATATGACGTTGTTCAGTGTCTGCGTCGCGGTGTTCTCCGGCGCGCTGATCCAGGGCGCGACCGGCATGGGCTTCGCGCTGATCGTCGTGCCGGTGCTGGCGCTGGCGGCGCCGGACATGCTGCCCGGCGCGCTGCTGCTCGCCATGCTGCCGCTCAACGCCTACGTGGCCTGGCGCGAGCGTCACGCCATCGACCTCGGCGGCGCGGGGTGGATCAGTGCGGGGCGCGTGGCCGGCACGTTTGGCGGGCTGTGGGTGCTGGTGGCGATGCCGATGGCCTGGCTCAACATGATCGTGGGCGGCAGCACCATTGCCGCCGCGCTCGTGTCGTTGCTGGCGCCGGCGTTCACGCCGGGCCGGCTGACCTTCGCCTCCACCGGGCTGATCACGGGTGTGACCGAAACCGCCACCGGTGTCGGCGGGCCGCCGCTGGCGCTGGCTTACCAGCACGCGCCCGTGGCGACGCTGCGTGCCACGGTGGCGCTGTGCTTCCTGGTGGGCGAGACGCTTTCGCTCGTGGTGCTGGCCGTCGGCGGCCGTCTCGGCATGGAGCAAGTGGTCTATGCGATGGAACTGCTGCCCGTGCTGGCGGCGGGCATGGTGGCCAGCCACCTGGTCCACCGGCGCATCAACCAGCGCATGCTGCGCGTGGGCGTGCTGGTGTTTGCGCTGGTATCGGGCGCGGTGGTGCTGCTGCGCGGCTAGGCCGTTGCCGACGACGCGCGCACCATCAACTCAGGTGCCGGCGCGGCAATGGCATGCTGGCTGCGATTTCCCGACAGGTGCGCGAACAGCAGTTCCACGGCCAGCGCGGCGACGCGTTCAAGGTGCAGGTCGACGGCGGTGAGCGGTGGTTGTGCGGTGCGCGCGCGGATGCCGTCGTAGCGCGTCACCACCTGCACGTCTTCCGGAATGCGCTTGCCTATTGCATGGAGATGGCCCATGGCGCCCACGGCGAACGCATCCACGGGCGCGCACAGCGCATCCAGTCCTGGCATGCGCGCCAGCAACTGCGCGCAAGCCTCGGCGCCGGCGGCCTCGCCGAGCGCCTCGGGCGCCTTGACCAGTTCGCACGGCAGATCCATGTCGCGCGTGAATTCGCGGTAGACGCGTTCGGTTTCCACGTAGGACTGCCGCGCGGTCTCGCCGATCATCAGTCCGATTCTTCTGCGGCCATGCGCATGGAGATGTTCCAGCAGCAGGCGTGCCGTCTGCGCCGATTGCAGGTCCACATACGGCACCGGATGATCGGTCAGCGGTTCGCGGCCGATCGACACGATGCTCACGCCGCGTTCGCGCAGGCGTGCGATATGCGGGTCGCCGGCCACGGGCTCGATCACCACCGCGCCGTCGATGTCGAGCGTTTCCAGCAAGCCGCCGGCGCCTTCCAGCGGCGGCACCAGTACGACGCCCAGCCCGCGTGCCATGGCCGCTTCCGCGGCGATGGCCGCGACTTCCATCATGAAGCCCAGGCGCGACGTGCCGCCGGCCACGGCGAACGGCATCGACGACAGCAGCGCGATGCAGTTCGCGCGGCCCGACTGCAGGCGCCGCGCGCGCACGCTGGGCCGGTAGCCAAGCTCGGCCGCGATGCGCTTGACGCGTGCGCGCGTTTCCGGGTCCACCACGCCACGGTCATTGAGCGCGTGCGAAACGGTGGTCAGGGAAACGCCGGCCGCGCGTGCGACATCGTGGATGGTGAGGCGGCGCGGCTTGTCGGCCGGGCTGGACGAAGAGGGGGTGTTGGGGTCGGACATGCCATTTCCGGAAACAGTGCCGGGAGGATACAACAGCGCAGGGGACCGTTGAGGGTGGCGGGGCATCCGGCGCGGCGATGGTGCTCGCCGGACAGGCCTAACACTTGCTGGCGGGATATTCCATACTTTTGATGCGGTGAGCCTGGGTCAGGCGCCGGATACCAAACGGAGGACGTTGCCATGAAGCTGATTCCCATTGCAGTGCTGGCGGCCGCGCTCGCAGGGTGCGCCATGAATCAGGGTACGCAGGGCAACGCGCAGGGAGCGCCTGCGGCAAGCTGCAAGGCGACCTCGGAACAGGAGATCGCGGCGTTGTTCGACCGGTGGAACCAGTCGCTGCAGACGGGGGATCCGCGCAAGGTCGCGGCCAATTATGCGGAACGGTCGATTCTGCTGGCGACGGTATCCAACAAGCCCCGGCTGACGGTGGCGGAGCGGGAAGATTACTTCCAGCATTTCCTGCAGGACCGGCCTTCGGGGAGGATCGATTTCCGGCGGATCGAGCTGGGGTGCAATTCGGCGGTGGATGCGGGGCTTTATACGTTTACGTTTGCGCGGACGGGGGCTGTTGTTAAGGCGCGATATACCTATACCTATCGCTGGGACGGATCGCAGTGGCTGATTACGAGTCATCATTCTTCGGCGATGCCGGAGAAGTGAGAAGGGGGGAGGTTCTCTGGTTATGACTGGGGCGTCGCTCTTGGCAGGCACTGCTGTTTCGCCGGCTACGCCGGCGTCAAGAGCGACGACCCCGTCATAACCAGAAGCCCCCGCCGACGCCCCCCAAAGTCCGATCCCGTCACATTCCACGGAGCCCCTTGCGTTCCTGCGAATACTGTATAAATATACAGTTATCGTAAAAATCACCACCGCCCCTCCAGGCGAAACCCAAACATCCCCATGACCGCACCCGCAGCCCCCGCCGCGGAGGCTCCCGCTTTCCCTTCGCCTGACCAGCAGCCCCCGCCAAGCCGGGAGGAGGCCATGGCGGCGCTCGAGCATCGTTACCCCAGCTTGTGGCGCGCCGGCCAGCTTGGCCGCGCCGGCAGCCAGCCGGTGTGGCCGGCCGGCTATGCCGGGCTGGCGGCGGAACTGCCCGGCGGCGGCTGGCCGGTGGGCGGGGTGACGGAGTTGCTGACCACGCAGGGCGGGTCGGGCGAGTTGCGGCTGCTCCTGCCGGCGCTGCGGGCACTGGCGGCGGCGGGGCGGCGCATCGGGCTGGTGGGGCCGCCTTACCTGCCCAATGCATTGGGGCTGGCCGCGGCGGGTTTGCCGGCACGCCAGCTCTACTGGGTGCGCCCGGCCGCTGGCGCCGGCAAGCACGCGCAGCAGGCCGATGTGCTGTGGGCAGCCGAACAGATGCTGCGCAGCCAGGCGTTCGGCGCAGTGCTGGTGTGGCTGCCGGCCGCGCGGCCCGAGGCGATGCGCCGCCTGCAAGTGCTGGCACAGGCCGGCGACGCCGCGGTGTGGGCCATGCGCCCGGCCGCGGCACTGCGCGAGTCGTCGCCGGCCGTGCTGCGCTTGCTGCTGTCGCCGTTGCCGGGCAACGAACTGTCCATCGTTTTCCACAAGCGGCGCGGCCCGGTGCGCGAAGCACCGCTGCGCTTGCGGCTGGATGGCCTGGAGGGCGCCCGCCGCGGCGGCCATGCCACGCCGGCCCCAAATGTTTCACCTGTTGTTGCGGGAGGTTCCGCCCATGTCGTACTGGATCGCGGTGCATCTGCCGCGCCTGTCGCTGGACGCGCTGCAGCCGAGCTGGCCTGAGTTGGCCACGGCGCCTTCCTCCACGCCTTCCTCCCCCCTCGGCACGCTGCACCATGCCCTGCCGGTGGTGGTGATGGAGCGCGAGCGCGTGATGCTGGCCAACGCCCCGGCCATGGCGCTGGGCGTGAGTTTCGGCATGCGGCGCGGCGGCGTGCAGGCGCTCTCGGCCGAGGTGGTGCAACTGGAGCGCAACCCGGCCGCCGAAGCCGGGCTGCTGCACGCGGCGGCGCTGGCGCTGCTGCATTTCACGCCGCTCGTCACGTTCGATGAAGACCCGGAAGCGGCCACGCTGATGCTCGACGTCAGCGCCAGCCTGCGCCTGTTCGGCGGCCACCGCGCGCTGTGCCGGGCGGTGCGCGCGTGCGTGCGGCAGCTCGGCACGTTCGCGCAGGTGGGCAGCGGGGCCACGGCCCATGGCGCGGCATGGCTCGCGCGCCAGCCCATGCGCCGCACCCGACGCGGCATCGTGCGGCCGGCGCGGCGGGCAGTGCAGGCCGCGCGCATGGGGCGCCTGCTGGATCGCTTGCCGGTCGAGGCGCTGCGCCTGCTGGCGGATCCGGCCTGGCTCGACGGCATCGGCTGCCGCACGCTGGGCGAGGTGCGGCGCCTGCCGCGCGCCGGCTTGTCACGCCGGCTGGGCCCGCAATTGCTGGCCCGGCTGGACCAGGCCTATGGCGACGCCACGGCCAGCTTCACCTGGTTCGCCGCGCCGCCCGCGTTCGCGCAGCGCATGGACCTGCCGGGGCGCATCGAATCGGCCGAAGGCGTGCTGGCCGGCGCGCAGCGCCTGCTGCTGGCGCTGGCCGGCTGGCTGGCGGTGCAGCAGGCCGGCGTGACGCGCTGCGTGCTGGTGCTCGAACATGAGCGCTACCGGCTCGGCGCCGATACCGTGGGCACGCCCGTGATGGTGGGCCTGGCCCAGCCCAGCCGCGATCCGGCGCACCTGTCGCGCCTGCTGCGCGAAAAGCTCGACAAGCTGAATTTCCATGCCCCGGTAACAGGCCTGGCGCTGCGCGTGGAAGCCATGGCCGAGTACCTGCCGCAAAGCGACGCGCTGTTCCCCGAGCCCGGCGGCACGCCGGCCGAACTCGGCCGCGTGCTCGACACGCTGGTGGCCCGCCTGGGCCGCGACAACGTGCTGCAGCCGCAGCCACTGGCCGACCACCGGCCCGAGTGCGCCAACCGCTGGCGCCCGCTCGACGAGGCCGCCGGCAAGCCGGCGGACGCGCCGCTGCCGCCATGGCCGGAGCGCCCGCTGTGGCTGTTGCCGCAACCGCAGCCGCTGCCGGTGCGCAACCACCGTCCGAACCACGGCGGGCCGCTATCCATGCTGACCCGGCCGGAGCGCATCGAAGCCGGCTGGTGGGACGGCGCGCTGGCCACGCGCGACTATTTCATCGCCGAGCGCGCCGACGGCCTGCGTTGCTGGGTCTATCGCGAGCGCCCCGGCCATCCGGGACGCGACGGCCAGGAGGATGGCGGCGAGTACCGCTGGTTCCTGCATGGGTTGTTCGCATGAGCGTACCCGAGCTGTCCACATGGCTGCCCACGCTGCCCGATTACGCGGAACTGCACTGCATCTCCAATTTCACGTTCCTCAGCGGCGCGTCGCATCCGGTCGAACTGGTCGAGCGCGCCTTCCAGCTCGGCTACCGCGGCATCGCGCTGACCGACGAATGCTCGGTGGCCGGCACCGCGCGTGCGCATGACGCCATCAAGACACTGCGCAAGCAACTGCACGAAGCAGTCGAACGTTGCGAGGCCGCCGGCGACGCGCAGGACGACGGCGAACTCAACGCGCTGAAGGAACACGCCGCCGCCGCCAATGCCTTCCGGTTGCTGATCGGCAGCCGCTTCAGCCTGACCGCGCCATTGGGCGCGGACGAACGGCCGCCGCTGCGGCTGGTCCTGATTGCGCAGCATCGCGAAGGCTTCGGCAACCTGTGCGAGCTGATCACGCTGGGCCGCATGCGCGCGCAGAAGGGCAGCTACCGGCTGCATCCGGAAGACCTGTCCGCGCCAGGCGAAAAGCTGGAGCACCTGCGCGGCATGCCGGGTTGCCTGGCCGTGCTGCTGCCCGACTACTGCCCCGATCCGACGCATTTGCTGGCGCAGGCGCAATGGTGCCGCGAGGTCTTTGGCGAGCGCGCATGGATCGCGCTGGAGCAGCTGCAAGGCCATGCCGATGCGCTCCATCGCAGCCGCATCGAGGCGGCTTCCGCGCAGTCCGGCGTGCCTCTGGTGGCATCGGGCGCGGTGACCATGCACGTGCGTTCGCGCAAGCCGCTGTCCGATGTGCTGACCGCGATCCGGCTGGGCAAGCCGCTGCCCGAATGCGGCATGGCGCTCGCGCCCAATGCGGAGCAGCATCTGCGCATGCGCCAGGTGCTGTCGCGCCTGTATCCGCGCGAGGCGCTGGCGCAGACGCTGAAGCTTGCCGCGCTGTGCGATTTCTCGCTCGATTCGCTGCGCTATGAGTACCCTCAGGAACTGGTGCCCGAAGGCGAGACGCCGATCAGCTACCTGCGCAAGGAAGTGGAGGCCGGCAAGCGCGTGCGCTTCCCCAACGGGCTGAAGCCGGAGTGGGAGGAACAGCTCGAAAACGAACTGAAGCTGATCGAGGAAATGAAATATGAGCATTTCTTCCTCACCGTGCATGACATCGTGCGCGAGGCGCGCAGGCTGGGCATCCTGTGCCAGGGCCGCGGCTCCGCGGCGAATTCACTGGTCTGCTACTGCCTTTACATCACCGAGGTCAGCCCCGAGCAGGCCAACCTGCTGTTCGGCCGCTTTCTTTCGCGCGAACGTGACGAGCCGCCCGATATCGACGTCGACTTCGAGCACCAGCGGCGCGAAGAGATCATCCAGTACATCTACGGCAAGTACGGCCGCGACCGCACCGCGCTGGCCGCGTCGCTGATCACCTACCGCTCGCGCAGCGCGCTGCGCGACGTCGGGCGCGCGCTGGGCATCGATGCCAGCGTGGTGGAGCAGGTGGTCAAGGGCCAGGCGTGGTGGGAAAGCGGGCAGGGCTTCCTGGATCGGATCGGCCGCTATGGGCTGGATCGCGAATCGCCGGCGGTGCAGCAGTGGGCCAGCCTGACGACGCAACTGCATGGCTTTCCGCGCCACCTGTCGCAGCACGTGGGCGGCTTCGTGATGGCGCGCGACAAGCTGTCCCGGCTGGTGCCGATCGAGAACGCGGCCATGGCCGAGCGCAGCGTGATCCAGTGGGACAAGGACGACCTGGAATCGCTGGGCCTGCTCAAGGTGGACGTGCTCGCGCTGGGCATGCTGTCGGCCATCCGCCGCGGGCTGGCCATGATTCCGAATCCGGACGAAAACCTGGCCCGCGCCGGCGTGCCGGCGCGGATGGAAGATATCCCGAAGGAAGACAAGGCCACCTACGAGATGATCTGCCGCGCCGACACCGTCGGCGTGTTCCAGATCGAATCGCGCGCCCAGCAATCGATGCTGCCGCGCCTGCAGCCGCGCACCTATTACGACCTGGTGGTGGAGGTGGCCATCGTGCGTCCGGGCCCGATCCAGGGCGGCATGGTTCATCCGTACCTGAAGCGGCGTGAAGCGTTTCGCCGCACGAAGAAGCCGCCGGCCTACTATGACGACGTGATCGAGAAGGTGCTGGGCCGCACGCTGGGCATTCCGATCTTCCAGGAACAGGTGATGCAGCTGGCCATCGACGGGGCGGGTTTCACGCCTGGTGAGGCCGACCAGCTGCGCCGTTCGATGGCTGCCTGGCGCCGCCGCGGCGACCTGGGCCGTCATCAGGAGGCGCTGATCAAGGGCCTGACCGGGCACGGCTACCCGATGTCCTTCGCACTGGGCATCTGCAAGCAGATCGAGGGGTTTGGCGAATACGGCTTTCCGGAAAGCCATGCGGCAAGTTTCGCCAAGCTGGTCTATATCAGCGCGTGGCTCAAGCGCCACCATCCGTCGGCGTTCCTGTGCGCGCTGCTGAACAGCCAGCCAATGGGCTTCTATTCGCCGTCGCAACTCGTGCAGGATGCCGCGCGTCATGGCGTGGTGGCATTGCCGGTCGATGTCACGGTCAGCAACTGGGACAGCACGCTGGAACCCGCGCCCGGCCAGACCGGCGCCGGCAAGCCGCCGGTGCGCCTGGGCATGAGCCGCGTCAAGGGCATGCGCGAAGACGCCGCGCTGCGCATCGAGGCCGCGCGTGCGCAACGCCGGTTCGACAGCGTAGAAGACCTAGCCCTGCGCGCCCGGCTGGACCGGCACGATATCGATGTCCTCGCTGCCTCCGACGCGCTCTCGGCACTGGCCGGCAACCGGCGCCAGGCCCGCTGGCAGGCCAGCGCCGCGGCGCTGCAGGTGGCGCATCGGGACTTGCTCCATGAAGCGCCGCTGATCGAGCAGCAGTTGTCGCTGCCGGCGCCCCGGCTCGGTGAAGAGGTGGCCGCCGACTATGCCACCACGGGGCTGTCGCTCAAGTCCCATCCGCTTGCGCTGCTGCGAGCGAAGCTCGATGCCATGGACTACGCCACGGCCGAGCAGCTGTCCCACTGCCGCAATGGCCGGCGTGTGCGCGCCTGCGGCATCGTCACCGTGCGGCAGCGGCCCGCCACGGCCAGCGGCACCATCTTCGCCACCATCGAGGATGAAACCGGCACCGTCAACCTGATCTACTGGCCCGACCTGATCGAGCGGCAGCGCAAGGAAGTGCTTGGGGCGACGCTGCTGGGCGTGGTCGGCATCTGGCAGCGGCAGGGCGAGGTGCGTCATCTGGTGGCGCAGGAGCTGATCGATCTGAGTCCGATGCTGGGGCGGTTGATGGTGGGGAGTCGTGATTTTCACTGAGTTGACGGGCCGGTGCGCCAGAAGCCTCGGTGTCGGGGTTTCCCCTGGGGTGTCCCAACGCATCAAGCGGCGGTCCCGAGTTGTCAAACGGCGAGCCGCATCTTCGCCCATACTCATGAGCCGTTACGAGCAAGCAGGTTCCGTTGTGAAAGCCTGCGGAGGAAACAACGTTGACCGTCATGAAAGCCGTTTACCTCGATCCACCTGGAGGGCTTGACCGCCTGGTCCTGGGAACCGCCGCAGCGCAGCCGCCTGGAACTGGCGAAGTCACGGTGCGTATTCACGCAAGCTCGCTGAACTATCACGACTTTGGCGTCGTCAGCCGCGGAGTCGGGGACGTGCGGCGCATTCCGATGTCGGATGGCGCAGGGGTCATCACGGAAGTGGGCGCAGGCGTGAAGGGGTTCTCGACGGGCGACCGCGTGGTCAGCACGTTCTTCCCGACATGGCTCGATGGTGAGCCTTCCCTGTCCGACTTTGCCACCGTTCCCGGTGATGGCATCGACGGCTTTGCACGGGACATCGTGACGTTGCCCGCAACCGCTTTCACGCATGCGCCCGCTGGCTATAGCCATGCCGAGGCTGCGACGCTGACGACTGCGGGACTGACTGCCTGGCGCGCACTGTTCGTTGACGGCGCGCTCAAGCCCGGAGAAACCGTGCTGGTCCTCGGTACCGGTGGCGTGTCGATCTTCGCGCTCCAGTTTGCCAAGGCCGCAGGTGCCTGCGTGATTGCGACCTCCGGCTCGGACGACAAGCTTGCACGCCTGCGCAGTCTTGGCGCCGACCATGTGATCAACTACCGCGACGACCCCGCGTGGGGCGAGACGGTACGTGCGCTGACCGGCGGCGCCGGCGTGGACCACGTCATTGAAGTGGGTGGTGCTGCGACTCTGGAACAGTCGGTCGCCGCGGTACGTACGGGCGGGCACGTGGCCATCATCGGCGTCCTGTCGGGCGCGGATTCGCCGTTCAACGTCAGGATGATCCTGCGCAAGCAGTTGCGGATCACGGGCCTGCTTGTCGGCAGCCGCCGCCACCAGCTCGACATGGTGCGGGCGCTGAACGCCACGGGCATCCGGCCTGTCATCGACCGCCAGTTTCCGCTGCATGAGATCGCCGAGGCGTTTCGCTACCAGGCGGCACAGCGGCATTTCGGCAAGATCGTGCTTGAGCTCTGAGCGCGGCGCGGGAAGGGCGCGCCAGCCAGGGCTTGCGGCTCACCTCGTTCTTGCCGGCCTGCTGTTGCGCCACTGCGTCGGCGTCATCTCGAACTGCGCAGCGAACCAGCGCACGAACGAGCCATAAGTGGAGTAGCCAAGCGATTCGGCAATGCGTCCGAGCGAGTCGCTTCGGTTTTCCATGTAGTGGATAACGAGATCGCGCCGCACGCCGGTGACCATGTCCGAGAAGACCTTCCCGGCGCCTTCGAGCTGGCGCTGCAGGGTACGCACGTTCATCCCCAGGCCCTGGGCAACCTGCTCGATCGTCGCGCGCCCTGCCGGCAGCATCAGGTAGATTGCCTTGCGTACCTCGAGCACGATTGACGGCTCGTTGGCCCCTGGCAGACCTGCAAGCAGGCGTTGCGCATGGCGTGCCATGACAGGGTCGGCAATGGGATTGGGCAAGTCCAGGTCGGCAGCGCGGCAGATCAGGCCGTTGAAAGCGCTTGCGAACTCAAGCTTTCCCCCGAAGATGCGGCGGTGCAGCCGCAGATCATCGGGAGCGTCATGGGTGAAATGAACGCCAATCGGTTGCCAGGACGTGCCGATCAGGGTGCTGCACAGACGTGAAAGCGTGCCCAGTGCCAGCTCGACCGACTGCACGGTCGGTCCCGCTTCATCCGCGACGACGTCCTCCCGCACGATGACCTTCCCGCGTGTTTCCTCGATGCGGATGACCAGGAACTCATTCATCAGGTGCCGATACTGAACCATGGTTCCAAGCGCGTCCCGCAGCGTTTTCTGATGCGTGAGCAACACGCTGACGACACCGAGGTCGGACAGTTGCCACAGGTCGGCCATGCGCAGCCCGAATGTCGGGCATTGCGCGAGTAGCGCTGACGCTTCCAGCAAGGTCACGGCCGCACTTCCTGAAATCCAGTGGTCCGGATCCGCAAGCATCTCGCTGCTCAACCCAAGCTTGCGCAGCAACGGCCGCGGTTCCAGCTTCAGTTGCTGTGCAACCTTCAAATAGTGCGTCAGTACGCCAGTGCGAATCAGTGTGCCCATTGCCGCTCCCTTATCCGGGTTTCCCCGGAACCATTATTCCGGGGAAACCCGAAGGCTTCGACATTCTGTCACGAAATGAGACACGAATGTCGTGAAATGAGAGGATACGGCCGCCCCGGGATTACTAGACTGATCGCGTAAATCGACGACCGGCGGAACCCGATGGCAGCCCCTCGGAACAAGCTCCTTCGCCGTAACGGGCGGCATTCACATATCCGGCCCGGCCGGCGCAACTCGCTGCAACGCCAATCAATAAATCCCTCATCAAGGAGAAGAGCAATGCAATTCCTGGACGATTCGCTGCACCCGGAAAACATGGACAAGGTCGTCATCACCGTGGCCCCGTATGGCCCCGAGTGGATGCCTGAGGATTTCCCGGAAGACATCCCGGTGACCATGGAAGAGCAGATCCAGAAGGCGGTGGATTGCTATGAAGCCGGCGCCAGCGTGCTGCACCTGCACGTGCGCGAGCCGGATGGCAAGGGCTCCAAGCGCCTGTCCATGTTCAACGAACTGATCGCCGGCGTGCGCAAGGCGGTGCCGGACATGATCATCCAGGTCGGCGGCTCGATCTCGTTCGCACCGGAAGACGAAGGCCAGGCGGCGAAATGGCTCGATGATGACACGCGTCACGCGCTGGCAGACCTCGACCCCAAGCCGGACCAGGTGACGGTAGCACTCAACACCATCCAGATGAACATCATGGAGTTGATCTATCCGGAGTTCTACGAGAGCACGCACATGGCCAACCCGGCCGTCTACGACGCGTACCGGGAAATGATCGTTCCGGCCGGTCCGGCCTGGGCGGAAGAGCACCTGCGCCGCCTGCAGGAGGCCGGCATCCAGCCGCACTTCCAGCTGGTCGGCATGCATGCGCTCGAAACGCTGGACCGCATGGTGCGCAGAGGCCTCTACAAGGGCCCGCTGAACCTGACCTGCATCGGCATCGGCGGTGGCCACCACGGACCGCATCCGTACAACCTGTTCGACTTTATCCAGCGTGCGCCGGATGGCTGCACCATCACCGCCGAGTCGTTGTTCAAGAACGTACTGCCGTGGAACACGATGGCGCTGGCAATGGGCATGCACGTGCGCTGCGGCATCGAGGACACCCTCATCGACCAGCACGGCAATCGCTTCACCTCGGTGCAGCAGATTCAGCAGATCGTGCGTATCGCCAAGGAACTGGGCCGCGAAATCGCCAATGGCAAGGAAGCGCGTGAAATTTACCGCATTGGTACCTGGTACAGCGATGTCGATGAAACCCTGGCCGCCAACGGTATGACGCCGAACCGCAAGCCTGGTGTCAAGAACGTGCCGCTGCGCAACGCCGCCTGAGCCGGCCAAGTTTGCAGGAGACAAAGCATGGCAAAGGCAATTCGATTTCACGAAACAGGCAGCGCTGATGTCCTCAAGCTCGAGTCCGTGGAGGTGGGCGATCCCGGCCCGGGGCAGGCTCGCGTACGCCATACCTATATCGCCGTCAACTTCATCGACATCTATTTCCGCACTGGCCACTATCCGCTGGAACTGCCTAACGGACTGGGCTCCGACGCCGTTGGTGTCGTCGAGGCGGTGGGGCCGGGCGTGACGGACGTCCGCGTGGGCGACCGCGTGGGCTACCTGCTCGGCCCGCAGGGCGCCTACTCGGATGTGCGCGTCATGCCCGCCGAGTGGCTGATCCCTCTGCCGGACGGCGTCTCTGACCGCGTTGCCTCCACGCTCATCATGAAGGGGATGACGGCGCAATACCTGTTTCGCCAGGTCTATCCGCTCACGGGCGGCGAGACCATCCTCTATCACGCCGCGGCCGGCGGCGTGGGACTGATCGCCTGCCAGTGGGCACGCGCGCTTGGCGTGAACATGATCGGCACGGTCAGCACCGACGAGAAGGCGGAACTGGCCAGGGCCAGCGGCTGCTCGCACGTCATCGTCACCTCGCGCGAGAACATCGTCGAGCGCGTGATGGAAATCACCGACGGCAAGAAGGTCCCGGTGGTGTTCGATTCGGTCGGCAAGTCGACGCTGGACGCGTCGCTCTCCTGCCTGCAGGTGCGCGGCACGCTGGTCAGCAACGGCACGACTTCCGGCCCCGTCGAGATCGACAGCCGCACGCTTGCGGCGAAAGGCTCGCTGTGGGTCACGCGTCCGGCCATGGTGCACTACGCCACGCCGCGCTCGCACATGCTCGCCATGGCCAACGAGGTGTTCGACATGGTGATGGCCGGAAAGATCACCAGCGAGCCGAAGCAGCAGTTTGCACTGGAGGACGCCGCGCAGGCCCATCGCGCGCTGGAGAACCGGCAGACGAGCGGCGCGACGGTACTGGTGCCTTAAGGCGAGGCTGCTGTTCCAGCGGATGCAGTGCTGACGCAATCCAACCGGCAGGCGCCTCGCTCACCTGGCAAGGCGCCTGCTTCCAACAAGGCAAGTGCACATTGCCGGAAGTTCCGAAACGGAGACTAGAGATGTCGAATCGACCTGCCTTCCCGCGCGCGCGCCGCGTTGCCGCCGCGACGATCCTGGCGCTTGCCATGCCTGCCGCCATGGCGTGGACCAGCAAACCGGTGCGGGTGCTGGTGCCCGCACCGGCCGGCGGCACGATGGATGTGATGGCCCGCATGCTGTCCGAGCAACTCACGGCGGACCTGGGGCAGCCGGTGATCGTCGACAACAAGCCCGGAGCCGGCGGCGCCATCGCGATCGGCGCAATGCTGGCGGCGCCGCCCGACGGGCAGACCATACTGGTGTCGGCGACCAATGTGCTGGCGGAAATCCCGCACGTGATGAAGGTGCCCTACGATCCGATGAAGGACGTGAAGCCGGTTGCAGCCGTGGCCAGATCGACGCTGCTGCTCGTCAGTGCGCCCAGCCTGCCGGCGAAGGACCTGCCGGGGCTGATCAGCTATGCGAAGGCGCATCGGGGCACCCTGAGCTTCGCCACCTATGGCCCGGGCACGGCTTCGCAGTACGCCGGCATGATCATGAACCAGAAGGCCGGCATGGACCTCCAGAACGTTCCGTTCCCTGGATCGCCGCCGGCCCTGACGCAGGTGATGGGCGGGCAGATCGCCGTGATGTATGACGGCATGGTGACCTCGCTGCCGTATCTCAAGGCAGGCAAGCTGAAAGCCTATGCCGTGGCAGGGAAGCAGCGGTCGCCGCTGCTCCCGCAGGTGCCCACGTTCGCCGAGCTCGGTTATCCGGAAGTCGACTTCAGCAACTGGTCCGGCGTGTTCGTGTCGTCCAGGATGCCGGCGGAGCTGACCGAGAAGATCCAGGCCGCAGTCTACAAGGCAGCCTCGAGGGCCAGTGTGCAGGAACGGATTGCCGCGCTCGGGTTCGAGCCGCTGCCGCCTCAAAGCATTGGCCAGCTCAGCCACGATCTGCGCGCCGATTTCGAGCGGAATGCCGGAATCGTGAAGACCTTCCATATCCAGCCGGAATGACACCGATCGACCATGCGAGTTGAACAACTTACCTGCGCAATCGGCGCGGAACTCATTGGGGTCAGCCTGGCCGATGCGATCCATGACGACGGCCTGTTCGCCGGCATCCGCGAAGCGCTGCTCCGGCATCGCGTCCTGTTCCTGCGCGACCAGGACATCACGGCCGCGCAGCACGTGGCCTTTGCGCGCCGCTTCGGGGACCTGGAGGATCACCCCGTGACGGGTAGCGACCCGGAGAACCCGGGGCTGGTGCAGATCTACAAGACGCCCGAGAACCCGCCGGATCGTTACGAGAACGCCTGGCACACGGATGCCACCTGGCGCGAAGCACCGCCGCTCGGCGCCGTCCTGCGGTGCCGGGAGTGCCCGCCCTTCGGGGGCGACACCATGTGGGCCAACATGGCGCTGGCGTACGAAAACCTGCCGGCCCACGTCAAGGAGCAGGTCGCCGACCTGCGGGCGCGCCACAGCATCGAGGCGAGTTTTGGCGCCGCCATGCCGATCGAAAAGCGCCTGGCGTTGAAGAGTCAGTTCCCCGACGCGGAGCACCCGGTGGTGCGAACCCATCCGGAGACTGGCGAAAAGGTGCTGTTCGTCAATGGCTTCACCACGCACTTCACCAACTTCCACACGCCGGCACGCGTGCGCTTCGGGCAGGACCACAACCCCGGCGGCGCCGACCTGCTGCGCTACCTCGTGACGCAGGCATACATCCCCGAGTACCAGGTCCGCTGGCGCTGGAAGAAGAACAGCGTGGCGATCTGGGACAACCGGTCGACCCAGCATTACGCCGTCATGGACTATCCGCCGTGCCACCGGCGGATGGACCGCGCAACGATCATCGGAGACCGTCCCTTCGGATCGGTGGTGGGCGCAGGTGCGGGACTACACTGAAACTCCCGACCGAAACCCCGCCGCGCCACATTGCCTGCCAACCCCCGTTCCCCGCTCGACATCCTCCTCAACGACATCACCGGCTGCCGCGCCTGCGACTTGCCGTTCGGACCGCGCCCGGTGGTGCGTGCCGCCGCCAGCGCGCGCGTGCTGATCGTCGGCCAGGCGCCCGGACGGCGCGTGCATGAAACCGGCATCCCATGGAACGATCCGTCCGGCGACCAGTTGCGCGGCTGGCTGAACATGACGCGCGACGAGTTCTATGACGCCAGCCGGGTGGCGATCGTGCCGATGGGGTTCTGCTACCCCGGCAAGGGCGCCAGTGGCGACCTGCCGCCCCGGCCCGAGTGCGCGCCGCTCTGGCATGCGCAGTTGCTTGCGACCCTGCCGCATATCCGGCTGACGCTTCTGATCGGCCGCTACGCACAGGCGTATTACCTGCGGGACAACGCCAGGCCGACGCTGACCGAAACGGTCGCGGCCTACGCCGATTACTTGCCGCAATTCCTGCCCTTGCCGCACCCGAGCCCGCGCAACCGGCTCTGGCTGCGGCGCAACCCATGGTTCGAGACCGACGTGGTGCCGCGGCTGCGGCAGCTGGTCGCCATGGCGCTGGAGAACTGAGCGCAGTATCCGGCACCGGTGTAAACCCGATATCGGGCCCATCGGGCTTGCCTCGTAAATTCATGGTGATAAACTTAAATTCACAGACATGAATTAGAGACACGCAACATGCCGCAGCCTCCCGTCTACTTCGTTTCCACCGAGGACACCCCGGGCTATCACCCGGCCAACCACACCGGCACGCTCAACCGACGTCTTATTTCCCCCGAGACGGTCGGCGCGCGCCACCTGGAAGTGCTGCACGGCACGATCGAGAAAGGCAAGGGCGCACTGCCGCACGCGCACCCCGGCATCGAGCAGGTCGTCTACGTGCTGGAAGGCCGCGCCATTGCGGAAGTCGGCGGCCAGCGCAAGGAGATGGGGCCGGGCGATTGCTGCTTTTTCCCGCCGGACACCATGCACATCTTCACCGTCGTGAGCGACAAGCCCGCCAAGATCCTCGTGATCTATTCCCCGCCTTACGAAGAATCCCCGGAGCGCGTCGTGCGGCCCGCATAGCGCCGCGCGCCCAGCTTCCGATTTACCCGTCCGGCAGCCGGCGCCACAGACCGGCACGGACACGCTGAAAACAGGAGACCAGCATCGTGAAGTTCGCAAAACAGGCTTTGCTCACCCTGGCGGTGGGCTGTGGTGCCGCCATGGCGATGATTTCCCCGGCGGGCGCGGCCGATCCATTCCCGTCCAAGCCGCTGCGGCTGGTGGTGCCGTTTGCCGCGGGCAGCGGCACGGATGCCGTCGCGCGCCTGACGGCCAAGTACCTTGGCGAAGCGCTCAAGCAGCCGGTGGTGGTCGACAACCGGCCCGGCGCCAACGGCACCATTGCCGCGGAGTTCGTGGCCAAGGCGCCGGCGGACGGCTACACGCTGTTCATGACCACCAACACCACGCATTCGGCCAACCCGTCGCTGATGAAGCAACTGCGCTATGACCCGGTGAAGGATTTCACGCCGGTCTCGCGCATGGGCAACCTGCCGTTCATGCTGGTGGTCAGCCCGTCGCTGCCGGTCAAGACGCTGCCGGAATTCGTCGCCTATGCCAAGGCGCACCCGGGCATGTCGTATGCGAGCGGCAATAGCACCGGCATCGTGGCTGGCGCGACGATGTCGAAGATGGCCGGGCTGAAGATGCTGCACGTGCCGTACAAGAGCACGCCTCCGGCCATGACCGACGTGATCGGCGGGCAAGTGCAGGTGATGTTCGTTGACTTCGCGGCCGGCATCGCCAACGTCAGGGCCGGCAAGCTGCATGCGCTGGCCGTGACCACCGCGCAGCGCAGCGCGCTGCTGCCTGACTTGCCGCCGCTGGCGAGCGAGCCGGAATTCAAGGGCTTTGACATTACGTCGTGGAATGGGGTGTTTGCGCCGGCCGGCACGCCCGCACCGGTGGTCGAGCGCCTGAACCACGAGCTGGTTGCGATTGCGTCCAACAAGCAATACGCGCCGCAATTCCACGCCTTCGGCTTCGAACCGTTCGGCAGCACGCCGGGCGAACTGGGCCAGTTCGTGGTGGCGGAATTGCAGAAATGGTCGCGGCTGGTGAAGGATGCCGGCATCCAGGCCGAATAAAAAACAGAAGGAACACCAATATGAATTTCGATCTCTCCGCCGAACAGCAGTCGATCGTCGAAGCCGTGCAGCAGGTCTGCACGCAGTTCGACATGGAGTACTGGAACAAGCTCGACGTCTCCCACACCTATCCGCACGAGTTCTACAAGAGCCTGTGCGAAGGCGGCTGGCTGGGCGTGGCCATGCCGGAGCAGTATGGCGGCGCGGGGCTGGGCATCCTGGAAGCGGCGCTGGTCATGCAGACCATCTCCGAGTCCGGCGCGGGCATGAGCGGTGCGTCGGCGGTGCACATGAACGTGTTCGGGCTGAACCCGGTGGTGGTGTTCGGCACCGACGAGCAGAAGGCGCGCTTCCTGCCGCCGCTGATCGCCGGCAAGGAGAAGGCCTGCTTCGGCGTGACCGAGCCCGACGCGGGCCTGGATACCACAAAGCTCAAGACCTACGCGCGCAAGGTGGAGGGCGGCTATTCGGTGACGGGCCGCAAGATCTGGATCTCCACCGCGCAGGTGGCCGACCGCATGCTGCTGCTGGCGCGCACCACGCCGCTGGAAGCGGTGAAGAAGCCGACCGAAGGCCTGTCGCTGTTCTACACGAAGGTGGACCGCAGCAAGATCGAGATCCGCGAGATCGACAAGATGGGCCGCTCGGCCGTCGATACCAACATGCTGTTCATCGACGACCTGTTCATCCCCGATGAAGACCGCATCGGCGAGGAAGGGCGAGGCTTCGAGTACATCCTGCATGGCCTGAACCCGGAGCGCATCCTGATTGCGGCCGAAGCCATCGGCCTGGGCCGTGCGGCGCTCGCCATTGCCACGCAGTACGCGAAGGAGCGCGTGGTGTTCGGCCGGCCCATCGGCATGAACCAGGGCGTGCAGCATCCGCTCGCGCAGGCGTGGATGCAGCTCGAAGCGGCCAACCTGATGATGCTCAAGGCCGCCGCGCGCTACGACGCGGGCCAGTCCTGCGGCGCCGAGGCCAACACCGCCAAGTACCTTGCGGCCGAAGCCGGGCACAACGCCTGCCAGACCGCCATCCTGACGCTGGGCGGCATGGGCTATTCGCGCGAATACCGCGTCGAGCGGCTGCTGCGCGAGTCGTATATCCCGCGCATCGCTCCGGTCAGCCCGCAACTCATCATGTGCTTCATTGCGGAGCGCGTGCTGGGCCTGCCAAAGTCGTACTGAGCGGGAGCCAGCGATGACGATGCAAAATGCGGAAGCGGCAAAGGCAACCGGTCCGCTGGCGGGCGTGCGCGTGGTCGACATGACCTCGGTCGGCATGGGGCCGTATGCCACGCAGATCCTCGCCGACATGGGCGCCGAAGTGATCAAGGTGGAGGCGCCGGCCGGCGATGTCTTCCGCCATGCGGAGCCGGCGCTGCACGCGGGCATGGGCGCCACCTTCCTGAACCTGAACCGCAACAAGCAGTTCGTGGTGCTGGACGTGAAGCGCGCGCAAGACCTGGCGCGGCTGAAGGACCTGATCGCCGGGGCCGACGTGTTCATCTCCAACGTGCGTCCGCAATCGCTGCGCAAGCTGGGGCTGGATTATGAGTCGCTGCGCGCTTCCAACGCGCGCCTGATCTACTGCGGTGCCTATGGCTACTCGGAAACGGGGCCGTACGCCGGCATGCCCGCGTTCGACGACATCATCCAGGCGCGCAGCGGCCTGGCGCAATTCCAGGGCGCCAACAGCGCCGAGGGTCCGCAGTACGTCAATACCATCCTCGCCGACAAGGTCGCCGGCCTGACGGTGGCCTATGCCATCCCGATGGCCCTGTACGAGCGCGAGCGCTCGGGGCAGGGGCAGGCCATCGAGGTGCCGATGTTCGAGACGCTGGTGTCGTTCCTGGCGCCTGAACAACTGGCCGGCCAGACGTTCGTGCCCGGGCAGGGCGCGTGCGGCTATCCGCGCGTGATGTCGCCGCACCGCAAGCCTTACCGCACGCAGGACGGCTATATCGCGTTGCTGCCGTACACCACGCCGCAATGGGCGCGTTTCTTCGCGCTCTCCGGTCACCCGGAACTGGCGCGGGACCCGCGCTACCTCGACCCGGCCGCGCGCAGCGCCAATATCGACGAGCTGTATGCGACGCTGGCCGATATCGTGAGCCGCAAGACCACGGCGCAGTGGCTCGCATTGCTGGCAGGCGCCGATATCCCGCACAGCGAAGTGCCGGCGTTCGAAGAGGTGATGGAGGACCCGCACCTGCGCGCCACCGGCATGGTGTTCGAGTACGAGCATCCGAGCGAAGGTCGCCTGCGCGGCATCGGCATCCCGACGCGTTTCTCGCGCACGCCCGGCAATATCCGCACGTGGGCGCAGCCGCTGCCGCCGGCGTCGTCGGACGACGCCTGAAGACGCGTACAATCCGCGCACGGCAAGGCTGACAGGAACAGGGAGATGGCGGAATCCGAGACGGGCGACAAGGCAGGGCAGGCCAGCGTGAAGACGGCGCTGCGCGTGATCGAGATCATGGAGATCTATGCGCGCGAAGGCCGCTCGCTCACGCTGACGGAACTGGCGAAACTGCTCGGCGCGCCGATGTCGAGCTGCCTCGGCCTGATCCGCACGCTGGCATCGCTCGGCTATCTCTACGAGACTGGCCGGCGGCAGGGCTATTACCCGACCAGCCGCCTGCTCAGCATCGCCCAGCGCATCTCGCGCAACGACCCGTTGCTGGAGCGCGTGCAGCCCGTGCTGGAAGCGCTGCGCGATGCCACGGGCGAAACCGTCATCTTCGGCAAGCTGCAGGATGACGGGCGCGTGCTTTATCTCGACGTGCGCGAGTCGCAGAACCCGGTGCGCTACATTGCCACGCCCGGTGAACTGCGCGATGTGCATATCAATTCGATCGGACGCGCGATCCTCGGAGTCATGCCGGGGCCGGCGCGGGACGTGGTACTGGCGAAGGTCTCGTTCGAGCCCCGCACGGCGCGCACCGTGGCCTCGCGCGCAGCCCTGGAGCAAGACATCGCGCAGTGGCGGCAGCAGGGCTGGTATCCGAACTTCGGCGAGTCGTTCCCCGACCTGGGGGCGATCGCGGTGCCGGTGGAGATCGGCGGCGTGGTGTACGGAATGTCCGTAGCGGGGCCGATCCATCGCGTCGAATCCAGCGTCGCGCCGATCGTCGACGCGCTGCGCAGCGGACAGGCTTCGCTGCAGGGATAAACCAGTAGCCGCACCTCGGCCCACGGCGCGTTCGCGCGAGCGGCGGATGCGCTTCATGCCAGGGCCCCGCGAGCAAGGCTTGACCTTGGAGAGTGATCGTTCTACTATCCTGCATACGGAGAACGATCGTTCTCAAGCAAGCAGGAAGACCCTATGTCCGACGACTCCTCCACGCAATCCAGGCTGCTAGAGGCCACCGAGCAACTGGTCTATTCCGGCGGCATCCATGCCACGGGCATGGACGCCATCGTCAAGGCGTCGGGCGTGGCCCGCAAGAGCATCTACCGGCTCTATCCGACCAAGGAAGCACTGGTCGCGGCTGCGTTGCTGAACCGCGATGCGCGCTGGATGGCGTGGTTTATCCGTTCGACGCCGCCTACGGACGATCCGTTTGACAGGGTGATGTCCGTTTTCCCGGCGCTGCGGCTATGGTTCGAATCCGACGGATTTCACGGCTGTGCCTTCATCAATGCCGCGGGCGAGATCGAAGATCCGGACAGCGAGATCCGCGCCGTTTCCCGCCTCCACAAGCAACGGCTGCTCGACTATCTCGATGTACTGGCGCAGGACTGCGGCCTGCCCGATCCGCGCGAGACCGCGCGCCAGCTGCTGGTCCTGATCGACGGGGCCACCGCTGTCGCCATGGTCAGTGGCGACGCCAGTGCCGCCGACAGCGCCGGCAGGGCCGCGGCCCTGCTGCTCGAATCTTCCCGGTCCGGAAACGGGCCATCTCCCTCCCACCATTGAGGTGCTGCCAATGTCCAATGCTGAAACCCGTCCGCCGCTGCCGCCGTTCACGCGCGAAACTGCCATCGAGAAAGTCCGTCTTGCGGAAGATGGCTGGAACACGCGCGATGCCGCGAAGGTATCGCTTGCCTATAGCGCCGATACCCGCTGGCGCAACCGCGCCGAATTCGCCAATGGCCGCGACGAGGCACGCGGTTTCCTGGAACGCAAATGGAAGAAGGAACTGGACTACCGCCTCATCAAGGAGTTGTGGGCCTTCGGCGGCAACCGTATCGCGGTGCGTTACGCCTATGAGTGGCACGACGACTCGGGCAACTGGTTTCGCTCGTATGGCAATGAGAACTGGGAGTTCGGTGACGACGGCCTGATGGTCAACCGTTACGCCAGCATCAATGACATGCCGATCAAGGAGGCGGAACGCAAGTTCCGCTGGCCACTCGGCCGTCGTCCGGATGATCATCCGGGGCTGTCGGACCTCGGGCTCTGATGGAGCTCCGCGCCGCCTGGGGGTCACCGCCATCGCCCCGGGCGGGCGCCTTGGATGGGAGGGGAAGCTACGCAAATGGCGGCGCGAGGCAATGTGGGGAAACCCGAATTTGAGAATGGTTCCCGTTTAGCGGTACGATCTGACAATTGCCCGATCCGGGCGACCCTGACGGAGACTTCCCATGCTGAAAATCATCGCCTTTGCCGCGGCCGCCGCGCTGTCCACCGGTGCGCTGGCCAGCGCCAAATGCGTGGCCCATCCCAAGACCGAATGGATGACGGAGACCGACGCGCGCGCCAAGATCGAAGCGCAGGGCTATGTCATCAAGAAATTCAAGGTGGACGGCAACTGCTACGAGATCTACGGCACCACCAAGGACGGCAAGAAGGCCGAGATCTACTTCGACACCAAGACCCTGGACATCGTGAAGTCCGAGATTGGAAAGTAATCCCCTCCGGCTCGCTGCCACCATGCCGGACACCGCATCGGTCCGTGTCTGGGACGTGATCGTCCGCATCACGCACTGGAGCGTGGCCGCGATCGTCTTCTGGGACCTGATCGAAGATTCCGGCGGCCGCCTGCATCGCGTGCTCGGCTATGTGGCTGCCGGTCTCGTACTGTTGCGCATGGTCTGGGGCCTCGTCGGCAGCGAACACGCGCGCTTCCGCGCCTGGGTGCCGCGGCCGGCTGGGGTGCTGGCCTACAGCAAGGCGCTGGTGCAGCGCCGCGCGCCGCGATTCCTCAGCCACACGCCGCTCGGCGCAGTCATGATGCTGCTGATGTGGGCGCTGATCCTGGCGCTGGCCGTTACCGGATGGATGTCGCGGCTCGATGCGCTGTGGGGCGAGGACTGGCCGATCGACCTCCACGCCGCGCTCGCGGACATGCTGACCGGGTTGGTCATCGTGCATGTGCTGGCTGCGATCGTCTTCAGCGTGGCCGGCAGGGAGAACCTGGTGCTGGCCATGGTGACCGGTCGCAAGCGGAAGAATCCCCGCGATTAGCGCACGGGCCTGGCTGGATACCGGGCCCAGGGCGATTCCAGGGGCTTATTGCGCTACCGTCACGCGATCGCGGCCGGCTTGCTTGGACTGATAGAGTGCCTGGTCGGATCGGGTCACGGCGGCATGGATGCCATCGCTGGCTTCCAGTTCGCCCGGCGTCGTCTGGGCGACGCCGAAGCTGGCAGTGAAGCGGATGATCTGGCCGTTGAATTTCACCTCCTGAGCACCGAAGGCAACGCGAATGCGCTCCGCGATTTGCGCCGCCTCGTCCAGAGCGGTCTGAGGCAGGGCCACGACGAATTCTTCGCCCCCGAATCGGGCAACGATATCACCATCGCGCAGCATGCCGCGAACAGTCTGTGACACGCGCTGAAGTACAACGTCGCCGGCGTCGTGCCCGTATGTGTCGTTGATATTCTTGAACCGGTCCAGATCAAATGACAGGACGCTCAGTGGTTGTCCCTGGCGCCGAGCCAGGTTGCATGCGCCCCGCGCCCACTCGTCGAAATGCCGTCGGTTGGCGAGGTCAGTCAGCGGATCAAAGCGGGCCTGGCGCGCGAGGCGTTCGCGCTGCACGAAGTTGGCGTGGGCATAATGCAGCAGCATCCACTGCAACACTGCCATCACGGCAAACGCGGCAGTGGCAAGAACGGTGCGAAGATACCACCCACGAAGATAGTCGTGCTCCGCAGCGGCGACCAGGACCACCCATCTGTGACCGTTGATGTTGAGGAAGACCCCCAGGCGATTCACTCCGTCGAACGGCGACACATAGTGGTGCGCCTGCAACGCGGTATCGCTTGCATATCCCATCAGGTGTTGGGCGGACGGCGTGTCGGACGCTGGCGTTCCGATGCGGGCAAGGAGCTGGCCACTGTCGCGATCGACCACAACCACAACACCCCCGGGGCCGAGATAAAGGCCTCTCTTTTCCAGGTCGGCGAACTGGCGCTGGAGAGAGGCAGAATTGAGAAAGCCGATCACGCCACCAAGGTTCTGGCCCAGGCTATCACGCACAGAACTGTAGATGAAGAAGCCCCTGAAATTCGGGTCGGTGCCATCGCCGCGCCAGAAACGCAGCCGTTCGTTCGCATCATCGCGGGTTAGGCCACTGAACTGAGGGCGGTCTCGAAATGTTGCGCGGCCGAGAATGGATGAATCCAACGCTTGCTCAAAGGGAAACAGGCTGCTCTTCGCGACGAAATCCCCGTCCGGATTGGTGACAATCACCGCATCCAGCCAGTCCTTCTTCAATTCCTGTAACAAGTACCCCTGAGAAGCTTGCGGGGCGACAATATGATTCAGCAATAGCGCGCTGCCGATGCCGCGGAGCTGAAAACGCATGGCATCCATACTGGTTTCGAAGTTCTGCGACGCCAGCAGGGCCGTGTTGCGCAGCACTCGCACCACGTCGTCCTCGATTCTTGCACGCTCGAGAGCAAGGTAGCCACCGATGAATATCGCCTGGAGCAACAGGAACAACGCCAGCAGGCCGCGCTTGATGTTAAGGCTCAGGTGCCTTTGCCCATAGTCGAACAGGCGCAGCAGCGAAAAAGGTGGCTGTTCTCGCATAAGGAACATGTGGTTGACTTGAAGGGTGCATCCGGCGAGCGAACGGAATGGGGCTTCCTTGTCGATCGGAAGCCCCACGGACCAGAGGACGCGTGCGGTTCAACAGGCGAGCGGGTTGCGAATGCAGGACGCACCCGGATCAGCCTACCTTCCCCATCGATTCCTGCATCGCATCATACTGCCCCAGGCACGCCTTGCCATTCAGCAGCGAGCGCTTCAGCAGCGCCTGCTGCGCCTGCCCGGCGTTGGCGGCCTGCCCGCCCCACGCGGCCAGTGGCGGCTCCTGCAGCGCGCGCCCATAGGAAAAGCTCAGCGGCCACGGCAGCGGGCCGAGCCGGTTCATGGCATCGAGGTTCGCCGTCGCCTGTTCGGGCGTCTGTCCGCCCGAGAGAAAGAAGATGCCGGGCACCGCGGCCGGCACCGTGCGCTTGAGCACGCGCACGGTTTCGCTGGCCACATCCTGCACGGCCGCCTGCTGCGCGCACTTCTTGCCGGCAATCACCATGCTAGGCTTGAGCACCATGTGTTCGAACACCACGCCATAGCGATGCAGCGCATGGAACACCGCGTGCAGCACGCGTTCGGTTACGGCCGCACAGCGCGCCATGCTGTGGTCGCCGTCCATCAGCACCTCCGGCTCGACGATCGGCACGATGCCCGATGCCTGGCAGATGGCCGCATACGCGGCCAGCACCTGCGCGTTGGCCTGCACCGCAAGCGTGCCGGGCAAGGTGTCCGAGACATTGATCACCGCGCGCCATTTGGCAAAGCGCGCGCCCTGCTGGCGGTAGGTCTCAAGCCGCTTCGGCAAGCCGTCGAGCCCTTCGGTGATCTCGTCTCCCGGCGCATTCACCAGGGGCACCTTGCCCTTGTCGACCTTGATGCCGGGCACGATGCACTGGCGCGCGCAGAGTTCGGGCAGGGGCGTGCCATCGTCGGCGCGCTGGCCGAGCGTTTCCTCGTACAGGATCACGCCGCTGATATGCGCGCCGAGGCCCGGCGTCGATAACAGCAGGCTGCGCCACGCACGGCGGTTCTCTTCATTGGATTCCACGCCGATCGTGGCGAAGCGCTTGGCAATGGTCGGGCCGCTTTCATCGGCCGCGAGCAATCCCTTGCCTGGCTGCACCATCGCCTTCACCGTGGCCTGCAGTTCGCTTGCGGTATCCATGGCATCTCCTGGAGTGCGTTCACGGCGCGCGCCCGAAGGCCTCGCGCAGCTTGCCCTTGGCACGCTGCAGGACGGCCAGCTGCGATTTGGGCAGATTGCGGCCCGCGCGGTTGATATAGAAATTGAGCATCGACATGGCCGACTGGAACGCCGTGCCCTTGCGCCGGCGGCTGTGTTCCGCCGAGCGCTTGAGCGAAGCGGCGATTTCCTTCGGGTCGGTATGCTTGAAGAGATCGGGTTGCAGGTCGAGCGCGTCACTGTGCTCGCTGACCTGCTTTGACCAGCGTCGCGCATGGCGGCCGTGGCGGCGCTGCTTGCCGGACTGGCGCGTGGATCTGGCTGCGGGCACTGGGTCTCCCCGAAACGCTGGTGTCACTCTCAGACTAGGCGATTTGGGGAGCGGTGTGGGGGCCTGGACGTTGCCTTGCCGCGAGGTCTAGCCCATGATCAGCCCGGCCAAGGCGGCCTTCTCATCGCTGCTGAACTTGCGCGTAGCCTGGGCAAGGTCGGCGCTGACGCTGTCCATGGCCGAGGTCAGCGCACCGACCTCGGCCCGTAGCGCTTCGATGCGCATGCGGCGCTGCTCGGCGTTGCCCGTGGTGCTGTTGCTCAGTTCCTGGAGTTCCTGGGCCTTCTGCTCAAGCTTCTCGCGCAGTTCACGCAGGCGCTTGACCAGCTTTTTCACGTTGTCGGGCAGGCTGCTGTCGTCGATGTCGCTGTCCCTGGCGGCTGACTTGCCAGCCGCGTGCCCGGAAGCCAGGGCGCTGCCGGACATGGAAATCCTGACATCGGCGCTGGGCTGCGCCGTGGCGCTGCCCATCGTGTTGCCGGCCGCATTGGCGGCGTTCGCGGGATCAGCGGAAAGGTCTTCTGCCGTGGCACTGGCCTCCATGGAGAGGGAGGCAGGCGGGCTTGCCATGGTGGCTTCGATCATGCTCATGAGGCGCTCCTGTTGACGGACAGCGGGTTGCCGCACGCCACGCCGGGGGCAACGTAGGTACGAGGGTAAAAAGTCTACGCGGGGGGATTTCACCGTTATCGGCAGCAGATTGCCAGCTTTAAGTCACATCCATAGAACATTGCGGCAGCGCAAGGAAGTCCGATGGACTGAAATATTCCGTTACACACATCCGTCGATGGACCGTCAACAGTGCGCCGCGGGTCGACGTTTTCACAATCGGCGCGCAACACCGCGCGTCCATCCGGAGACCGACAATGAAGAAAGCACTTGCCATCCTGACCCTGGGCCTGTTTGCCGCTGGTGCGTATGCGCAAGCGCCGGCTGCCGCGCCGGAGTCGAAGGAACCCGCCAAGGTGGAGAAGAGCACCCACAAGGAGAAGACCCACGCTCACAAGCACGCGAAGAAGCCTGCCGCCGACAAGGCAGCAGCGCAATAAGTGCCCGGCTGATGGGTTTGCCGCGCGGTGCGGCCTCGGCAGGAGGCCCGCCGCGTCTTTTCTTGCCGCGCCGCTCAGAACTGGTAGTTGATCGACAGATCGAAGGCTCCGCCAGTCGAACTCTGCGTCAGCGGACTGCGCTTCGCATCGCCCACGAGCTGTACGATTGACACGTCGCTGCTGGCGAACCAATGCTTGTCGAAGAACCAGACCGCGCTGAGGCCGAAGCCGTAGGAACGCACGCCGCCAGCGGGGTTGAACTGCGGGCGACCGGCCCGCGCCTGTGACGCGCTCACGCCGTACCAGGCATTCATGTAGCGCGAGTCCGCGAGCGTCAGCGTCGGGCCCGCGAACCAGTAGAACTTCTCGGAGCTGCCCGGCAGCGGCATGTAGGCGCCGATATCGGCGATCCAGCCGTCCGAGCCGCCCATGCTGCGCCGCGCGTCGACGCGCATCACCAGCGGAAACTCCTTGGACACGGCGTATTCCGCAAAGAGCTTGGCTTCCGGCGCCGGGTTGATGTTCTTCATGCCGTCCAGCAGCGGCGAATTCTCCTCGGCGCGCCGGCCCAGGTTGTAGGTCAGCGCAATCCCTGCCCGGTAGTTCTTGCCGCGCAGGACGTTGACGCCGAAGCCTTCGCCGATCGAGGCGAACGCGATATCGCGATAGCGGATATCGATGCTGGGCCCGGCGATCACGATGTATTTCGACGAGCCGTCATAGCGCGGGCGCAGCATTGCCGCGGCGCCGAGGCGGACTTCCCATTCCGGAATCGTGTCTTCGTACAGCTTTTCAAGCGGTATGCCGACCGAGAATTGCCATTCGGCCAGTGGGGCCGGTGTCTGGGCCCAGGCCGGAGCCGACGCGCAGGCGGACAGCGCGAACAGCCACGGCCGTACCGCGCGCGGCACAAGCGCGCGCAAGCCGCCCCGCGGCCCGAGGGTTTCCAGCTCTGCCAATGGTTTCTCCCGTTGATTCATTTATTCGTTGGTTGTTCTTGCAGGCGCATGGCCGCTCAGGTCATCAACTTGTCGACCGTCATCGGCAGGTCGCGCAGGCGCCGGCCGGTGGCGTGATACACCGCGTTGGCCACCGCCGCGGCCACGCCGACAATGCCGATCTCGCCGATGCCCTTGGTGCCGAGCGGGTTGATATGCGGATCATCCTCGTCCAGCACGACGATGTCGATAGCGACGATATCGGCATTGACGGGCACATGGTACTCGGCCAGGTTGGCATTGGCGATGCGGCCGCTGGCCGGGTCCAGTTCGGCCTGCTCGTGCAGCGCCATGCTGATGCCCCATACGATACCGCCCATGAGCTGGCTGTGAGCGGTTTTCCGGTTCAGCAGCCGGCCCACGCCGTAGGTCGCCACGATCCGCTGCACGCGGATCTCGCCGAGATCGGGATCGACGTGGACTTCGGCGAACACGGCGCCGAAGCTGTGCATCGAGAACGCCTTGCGCTCGTCGCCGGGCCGCGCGGTCACGCGGGCTTCGACAGGCTGCCCGCCGCGGCGCGCGATCGGCGCCGCGATCGGCTCGCGCCGCGACGGGTCGGAGCGGCGCAGCAGCCAGCCATCGACGATATCCACGTCCTCGGGCGACGCCCCGGCAAGCGGCGACGCCCGGTCGGCGACCGCCAGCTTCACCAGTTCCAGCCGCGCCGCCGCGCAGGCGGCCTGCACCGCGGGCGACACGCTGGCGACGGACTGCGAGCCGCCCGACACGGGGGCTTCGGGGAAATTGGTGTCTCCCAGTTCAAAACGCACCTTGTCCGGCGGCAGGCCGAGCGCGTCGGCGGACACCTGCGTCATCACGGTGAAGGTGCCGGTGCCCAGGTCCTGCGAACCGGACTGGACCAGCGCGGTGCCGTCCGGCAGGATGCGCGCGAGCGCGCTGGCGGCCGAGCGATTGGCCGGATAGGTCGTGGTGGCCATGCCCATGCCCACCAGCCGGCCCTCGGCCCGCATGGAGCGCGGCGCGGGATTGCGATGCGCCCAGCCAAAGCGCTCGGCCGCGTCGCGGTAGCATTCGCGCAGCGACTTGCTCGAGAACGGCAGTCCCTTGCCGGGGTCCGTGTCCGCGTAATTGCGCAGGCGCAGCGCGACGGGATCCATGCCCAGCTTGTAGGCCAGTTCGTCCATCGCACACTCCAGCGCGAAGCTGCCCGAGGCCTCGCCCGGCGCGCGCATGAACGTGGGCGTGCCGACATTGAGCTTGAGCAGCCGGTGACTGGTCTGCTGGTTCGGCACGGCATACAGCATCCGTGTAAGCAGCGCGCACGGCTCCAGCCAGTCTTCCATGAACGAGGTGCTGGCCACGACCTCGTGGCGCATGCCCGTGAGCGTGCCGTCGGCCCGCGCTGCCAGCACGACATGCTGCTCGGTGTGGGGCCGCCCGCCGACCGGGCCGAACATCTGCGGGCGCTCCAGCACGAGCTTGACCGGATGTCCGGTCTCGCGTGCGGCCATCGCCGCCAGCACCACGTGCGACCACGTCGAACCCTTGCAGCCGAAGCCGCCGCCGACGACGGGGCAGACCACGCGCACCTGCGCGGGCGGTACGCCCAGCGTCTTGGCAACGGTCTTGCGCACGCCGCTGACGTACTGGGTGGCGTCGTACAGCGTGAGCATGTCGCCTTGCCAGGCCGCCACGGTGGCGTGCGGCTCCATCGGGTTGTGGTTCTCGAACGGCGTGGAATAGGTGGCATCGATCGTCGCCGCCGCACCTTCCGCGCCCGACAGGCTGCCGCGCGTGGTATCCGCCGGCTCATCCTTGGCCTGTTTCGGCTTGTAGGCGCCCGCACGCGCCGCGGCGAAATCCAGCGCTGGCCGCTGCGCGCGATAGCGGATGACGAGATGCGCGGCGGCATCGCGCGCCTGTTCCAGCGTGTCGGCGATGACGACGGCCACGGGCTGGTTGTTGTAGTGGACGACCGGGTCCTGCAGCAGGTTCAGCACGCGCCCGGCCGGCGGGGTGCCCGATGCGGCCTTGCCGTGTTCCGGCAGCCGCGGCGCGTTGAACGGCGTCATCACCTTGCGTACGCCCGGCATGCGCTCGGCCATGGCGGTGTCCATGGCCGCGATCTCGCCGCTGGCGATGGTGCTGGTCACCAGCACGGCATGCAGCAGGCCCGGCAGCGGATGGTCCGCGGCGTAGCGCGCTTGCCCGGTTACCTTGAGAATGCCGTCCGTGCGGTCAAGCGGGGCGCCGATCACGCTCATGTGGTGTCTCCTGCGGCAATGCCAAGCGCCCGCACGATGGCGCGTTGCGCCAGTGCGAGCTTGTAGGTGTTCTGGGGAAGCGGCCGGGCGCCGTCCAGCAGCAGCCGGGCCGCCTCGCCGGCGCTGCCCGCATCGATCGGCCTTCCGACCAGGACCTGCTCGGCCGCCGGGACGCGCCAGGGCTTGTGCGCGACGCCGCCGAGCGCCAGCCGCGCGGTGCGTACCGTGCCGCCGTCGAGCTCCAGCGCGGCGGCCACCGACACCAGCGCGAACGCGTAGCTGGCGCGGTCACGGACCTTGAGGTAATGACAATGCGCCGCGAGACGCGATGGCGGCAGGTCCACCGCGATGATCATTTCCCCGGGATTCAGCGTCGTGTCGAACTGCGGCGCGGTGCCCGGCAGGCGGTGGAAATCGGCCAGCGCGATGCGGCGCTCGCCAGCCTCGCCGCGCACTACCACCACGGCCTCCAACGCGGCCAGCGCCACGCTCATGTCGGACGGATTCACGGCTACGCATTGCTCGCTTGCGCCAAGGATGGCGTGCGTGCGATGCACGCCTTGCAGCGCCCCGCAACCCGAGCCGGGCGCCCGCTTGTTGCAGGCGCTGAAGCCGGTGTCGTAGAAATAATGGCAGCGCGTGCGCTGCATCAGGTTGCCGCCGACCGTCGCCATATTGCGCAACTGGCCCGAAGCTCCGGCCAGCAGTGCCTGCGACAGCAGCGGGTAGCGCTCGCGGATCAGTGTGTGGTTGGCGGTGTCGGTGTTGCTGGCCGTGGCGCCGATGCGCACGCCGCCATCGGGCAGCGACTCGATCGTTGCGAGCGGAAGCCAGCCGACATCGACCACGTGCAGCGGCTGCTCGACGCCGGCCTTGGCCAGGTCGAGCAGGTTGGTGCCGCCGCCGATGTAGCGCGTGCCCGGCTGGCGCCCGAGCTGCAGCGCTTCTTCAACGGTGGTGGCGCGGTGGTAGGTGAACGGGATCATCGTGGCGCCTCACGCGCGGCGCGTGGCGCCGGCGGCGTCCTGCACGGCGGCGACGATGTTCTGGTAGGCGCCGCAGCGGCAGATATTGCCGCTCATGCGCTCGCGGATCTCGGCGTCGTTCAGCGCGGGCGGCAAGGCCGCCGGCGGCGGCCGCACCGTACTGGCCGCGCCGGCCCGCGCCTCGGCCAGCATGCCGACGGCCGAGCAGATCTGGCCCGGCGTGCAGAAGCCGCACTGCAGCGCATCGCGCGCGACGAAGGCCGCCTGCATCGGGTGCAGCGCATGGCCGTCGGACAGGCCTTCGATAGTGGTGATATGCCGGCCCTCCTGCATCACGGCGAGCGTGAGGCAGGCGTTGATGCGCCGGCCGTCGCTGAGCACCGTGCAGGCGCCGCACTGGCCATGGTCGCAACCCTTCTTGGCGCCGGTCAGGCCGATGGTCTCGCGCAGCGCATCGAGCAGCGTCACGCGCGGCTCCAGCGAGAGCGCATGTTCCCTGCCGTTGATATGGAGGCGGACGGGTCGGGCCGGCACGGACAAGGGTGCAGTCGGCGCATCTTGCAGAGCGGGCGGGCCGGCTGCCTGGACCGTAGGCAAGGCGGCTGCGGAAGCGCTAAGCGCGGCGGACTGGAGGAAGCGGCGGCGGGTGGGACGGTCGGGGCCGTCAGGATGGAGGCGGGGCATGCGCGGTCCTTGGGCTGTTCGCGAAGCAGGGCAGGAGGGGCTTCGCTGTCAGGGGCAAGGGCAGCAAGATCGGTGCCCATGGTCGGGTGCACCGGGTGCGCGGGGGTCTGCTGGCGCGGTTAGGGTGTCAGAATTGCCGGGGCGGTGTAGGAATTACCTCGGCTGCGGCCGCTCGTCGGATGTCCCCATGGACGAGCGGCCGGCGCGGAAGCGACTTATTTGCCGCCGAGCACGGCGGCGATGGCCTTGGCCACCACCGTCACATTGCGCTCGTTGAGACCGGCCACACACATGCGGCCGGAGCGCAGCAGATACACGCCATGCTGTTCGCGCAGGCGGTCGGCTTGTTCCGCGTTCAGCCCAGTGTAGGTGAACATGCCGCGCTGGGTCAGGTAGCGCGACAGCGCCTCGCCGCTGACATGGTCGCGCAGGTTGTGGTGAATCGCCTCGCGCATGCGGGCAATGCGGCCGCACATCTCGGCGAGTTCCTTCTCCCACAGCGTGCGCAGTTCGGGCGTGGTCAGCACCTTGGCCACCACGCGCGCGCCGTGCGTGGGCGGGTTGCTGTAGTTGGCACGCACGGCGCCGGTCAGCTGGCCCAGCACGTTGGCGGCTTCGGCGGCGCTGTGGCACACCACGCTCAGGCCGCCGCAGCGCTCGCCATACAGCGAGAAGTTCTTCGAGAACGAGTTGGCCACCAGGCACGGCACGCCCTGGCGCTCCAGTTCGCGGATGGCGAACGCGTCGTCCTCCAGGCCTTCGCCAAAGCCCTGGTAGGCCATGTCGACGAACGGCAGCAGTTCCTTCGCCTTCAGCACGCCGGCGAGCTGGCGCCACTGGTCCTGGTTCAGGTCCACGCCGGTCGGGTTGTGGCAGCACGCGTGCAGCAGCACGATGCTCTGCTTGGGCAGCTTGCCGATGGCGTCGACCATGGCGTCGAACTTCAGGCCGCCGGTGGCATCGTCATAGTACGGGTAGGTGTTGACGGTGAAGCCCGCGCGCTCGAACACCACGCGGTGGTTTTCCCAGCTCGGGTCGCTGATCCATACCTGCGACTGCGGGAAGTAGCGCTTGAGGAAATCGGCACCCACGCGCAGTGCGCCCGATCCGCCCAGCGTCTGCAGCGTGGCGATGCGGCCGGCGGCGCGCGCCGGGCTGTCTTCGCCGAACACCAGTGCCTGCACGGCGTTGCGGTAGGCCACCAGGCCCGACATCGGCAGGTAGGGGCGCGGGCCCATGTCGGCCAGCAGCGCGGCTTCAGCCTTTTCGACGGCTTCCATCACCGGCAGGCGGCCGTTGTCGTCGAAGTAGATGCCGATGCTCAGGTTGACTTTCTCGGTGCGCGGGTCTTTCTGGAAGTCTTCGTTGAGCGAGAGGATCGGGTCGCCGGGAAAGGCTTCGATATGTGCAAACATGGGATTCTCTGGATTCTGGGACGGGGCTGGAGCGCGTGCGGAACAGGATTTCAGGCCCGGACGCACAGGCTGAAGTGTAACCGGCGGCGCGCGATGCGGCGCCGCCGGGATCTTGCCTTACTGGGCCGAGACGCTGCCCTGCAGGGCGGGCACCGCGTTCTTCTGGCGCAGGCGGTAGCTGATGCCCAGCACGGCCAGCCACACCGGGATCAGGTACACCGAGATGCGCAGGCCGTCGGTCAGGTACATCACGTACAGGATGCCGCCCAGGAACGCCAGGCACAGGTAGTTGGTGAGCGGGTAGCCAAAGCTCTTGAAGCGCGTTTCCTGGCGGGCCTTGCGCTTATCGGCGCGGAACTTCAGGTGGATGATGCTGATCATGGCCCAGTTGATGATCAGGGCCGAGACCACCAGGCCCATCAGCAGTTCGAAGGCCTTGCCCGGCATGAAGTAGTTGATCAGCACACACAGGCCGGTAGCGGCCGCCGACACGCCCAGCGCCGTCAGCGGAATGCCGCGCTTGCTGACCTTGAGCAGCGACTTCGGCGCATTGCCCTGCTGGGCCAGGCCGAACAGCATGCGGCTGTTGCAGTACACACCGCTGTTGTAGACCGACAGCGCGGCCGTCAGCACCACCACGTTCAGCACATTGGCCACCCAGTTGCTGTTCAGCGCATGGAAGATCAGCACGAACGGGCTGCCGCCGGTGACGACGTTTTCCCACGGGTACAGCGACAGCAGTACCGCCAGCGCGCCAACGTAGAAGATCAGGATGCGGTAGATGACCTGGTTGGTCGCCTTGGGGATGCTCTTTTCCGGCTGGTCCGCTTCCGCCGCCGTGATGCCGACGAGTTCCAGGCCGCCGAACGAGAACATGATCACCGCCATGGCCATGACCAGTCCGCCCAGGCCATTCGGGAAGAAGCCGCCGTGCTGCCACAGGTTGGTGATGCTGGCCTGCGGACCGGCATTGCCCGACATCAGCAGGTAGCCGCCGAAGCCGATCATGCCGACGATGGCAGCCACCTTGACGATCGAGAACCAGAACTCCATCTCGCCGAACGACTTCACGCTCGACAGGTTGATGGCGTTGATGATCAGGAAGAAGGCCAGCGCCGAGATCCAGGTCGGGATGCCGGGCCACCAGTACTGCACGTAGATGCCTACCGCCGACAGCTCGGCCATGCTCACCAGGATGTACAGCACCCAGTAGTTCCAGCCCGACATGAAGCCGGCGAAGTGGCCGCAGTACTTGTTGGCGAAGTAGCTGAAGGAGCCGGCGACGGGCTCGTCCACCACCATCTCGCCCAGCTGGCGCATGATGAAGAAGGCCACGATGCCAGCGACGGCATAGCCGAGCAGGACCGAGGGGCCGGCCATCTTGATCGTCTGGGCGATGCCCAGGAACAGCCCGGTGCCGATGGCGCCACCGAGCGCGATCAGCTGGATGTGCCGGTTCTTCAGGCCACGCTTGAGCGTGCCGTCATTGTTGCTTGAAACCATGGATTGTTTCCTCTACCCACTCTTATGGAATGGCATGCGGGGCCTGGCGTCTCTTGCTGTGCGGGTAGGACGCCTGGGCCTTGGGGATCGCCGGGCACGGGGTGCCGTGCCCGGCGACGGGGACGGGCCGGTGCCGGTCAGGCCTCGACCTTCAGCGTGCCGCGTGCGATCTGGTCGCGTTCCAGCGATTCGAACAGCGCCTTGAAGTTGCCTTCGCCGAAGCCGTCGTCGCCGCTGCGCTGGATGTACTCGAAGAACACCGGGCCGAGCACGGTCTTGGAGAAGATCTGCAGCAGCAGGCGCGGCTTGCCGCCTTCGGTGGTGCCGTCGAGCAGGATGCCGCGGGCCTTGAGCTGGTCCACCGGCTGGCCGTGGCCGGGCAGGCGGGTGTCCAGGGCCTGGTAGTAGTAGTCGTTCGGCGCCGTCATCAGTTCCACGCCCGCGAGCTGCAGGTTGTCGATGACTTCGATCAGGTTGTCCGTCAGGAAGGCGATGTGCTGGATGCCCTCGCCATTGAAGGCCATCAGGAATTCCTCGATCTGGCCGGCGCCCTTGGACGATTCCTCGTTCAGCGGGATGCGGATCTTGCCGTCCGGCGCGGTCATGGCCTTGGAGGTCAGGCCGGTGTACTCGCCCTTGATGTCGAAGTAACGGATCTCGCGGAAGTTGAACAGCTTCTCGTAGAAGCTCGCCCAGTAGGCCATGCGGCCACGGTAGACGTTGTGCGTCAGGTGGTCGATCAGCTTCAGGCCGTGGCCTTCGGGGTGGCGGTCCACGCCTTCGATGAACTCGAAGTCGATGTCATAGATCGACTTGCCTTCCTCGAAGCGGTCGATCAGGTACAGCGGCGCGCCGCCGATGCCCTTGATCGCGGGCAGGCGCAGTTCCATCGGGCCGGTCGGGATTTCGACCGGCTGCGCGCCCAGTTCCAGCGCGCGGGCGTAGGCCTTGTGCGAATCCTTCACGCGGAAGGCCATGCCGCAGGCGCTCGGGCCATGCTCGGCGGCAAAGTAGGCGGCGTGGCTGTGGGGCTCGCGGTTGACGATGAAGTTGACCTCGCCCTGGCGATACAGCACCACGTCCTTGGAGCGGTGGCGCGCCACCAGCGTGAAGCCCATCCTTTCGAACAGCGGCTCCAGCACATTGGGGGTCGGCGAGGCGAATTCGACGAATTCGAAGCCCATCAGCTGCATCGGGTTGTCAAAGAGATCGGCCATGGTGTGTCTCAGAGAGGAAGGTAAGGGTTTCGATCTCGCGCACCGGACGGAGTGCCGTCGGCCGCGGAGGCAAAGGAAATCGGGCAGGCCGCCGCGATCAACACGCGGGCGTCCGCAGCCGGGCGTCGGGATGGGGGACATGCGGACGCGGCAGGGACGGTGTGCGGAAGTTCATGGGGCGCTGTCTTTGTCGGCCAGGCGGCCGGGAAATAATATTGCGAACAGTGCGCCGCGATCCTGGCCTGCGGCGCGTTCGGGCAATGTCGGGAACTCTCTCTGGCCCCTCGCTGGCATTGCCAATCTGGAATGCAGTGTATATTCTGGCCGGCAAAATTGGATTTCATTCCTCACGCAGGGAAACCCTGAAACGAGAAATCTGATTTCGTGAAATTATATTGAGGGGAAATAAAAGTGCCTGCCATCGAGCTTGACCGTACGGACCGCCGCCTGCTGGGCGTTTTGCAGCAACAGGGACGGGCTTCGAACCTGGAATTGTCCGAGGCGATTGCGCTGTCGCCGGCACAAACGTTGCGGCGTCACCGCCGCCTGGAAGAGAGCGGCATCATCAAGTGCTACGAGGCGCGGCTCGATGCGGCGAGCCTGGGGCTCGGCGTGGTCGCGTTCATCCACGTGACCATGGAGCGCGGCCATATCCGCGACCTGTCGAACTTCAAGAGCCTGGTGGCGGAGCTGGCGCAGATCCAGGAATGCTTCTCGGTGACGGGCGATATCGACTACGTGCTGAAGGTGGTCGCCAAGGACCTGAAGTCGCTGTCGGACTTCCTGCTCGATACGCTGATGCGCATCCCCGGCGTGAGCGGCGTGAAGTCCAGCGTGTGCCTCGACGAAATCAAGTGCACGAGTGCCGTGCCGCTCGATATGTAAGGCGCATGCGGCCGGGCGTCCGTCCGTGGAATACACTCGGTTCAGCGTGCCAATACGGACCGACCTCTCGCCCCCGAAGATGCCCAAGCCCCACATCCTGACCTATATCGACGCCGGCGCCTCCGACTGGACCGCCTGCCTGATGCGCACGATCGGCCAGCAGCTGCAGTCCGGTACCTATGAAATGCGTGCGGTCATGGCCTCGGACATCCGGCACGACCCGACGCTGTTCGACGACGCGGTCATGTTCGTCATGCCGGGCGGGGCTGATCTGCCGTACTGCGCGAAACTCAATGGCGCGCCCAACGCGCGCATCCGGCGTTTTGTCGAGAACGGCGGCACCTACCTGGGTATTTGCGCGGGCGCGTACTACGCATGCAGGGAACTGGCGTTCCACGCCGGCACCCGCGGGGCCATCTGCGGTCCGCGCGAACTGGGCTTCGTCGATGCCGTCGCGGTTGGCTCGCTGCCCGAACTGACCGGCGGCCGCCTCTATGACGGCACGCCGCGCACCACGGCCGCGGTCGAACTGCGGACCACCGAGCGGCTGGCCTCGGTACCGATGTCGGTCTACACGCACTATCACGGTGGCTGCCGTTTCGATTTCGACGGCGCGCCGGCTGCCGATACGGAAGTCCTGGCCGTCTATGCGGATATGGAAGGCATGCCACCGGCCATCGTCAGCACGCAGGTCGGGAAGGGCCGCGCGATCCTGACCGGTGTCCACCTGGAAGTCTCGGAGCAGGAGTGCGAGGAAGCCCTGCGCGGACACAGCGACATGGACAAGTACGTGCACATCTGCCACAGGCTGGCGGAGACCGGTGATGCCCGGCTGGCGGTATTCCGCCAAGTGCTGGCGCACGGCGGCCTGGCCCTGGACTGACGCGGCCATCGCCAGCGGGTGGACCTGCCGTATTCCTCAGCCAGCCAGTTCGCTGTGCAGCGCCAGGTACTCCTGCGACAGCTTGTGGCGCGGATCCAGGTGGATCATGGGCGTGGCGTGCTGGTGCGATTCGCGGATCTTCACCGATGACGACAGCCGCGATGCCAGCACCGGCAGCCCTTCACCGACCAGCTCCTCGACCAGCTTGACCGGCAGGCTCGCGCGCGGCTGGAACTGGTTGATGACGATGCCTTCGACCTGCAGGGCATCGTTGTGGTCCTGCTGGATTTCCTTCACGTTGTCGAGCAGCGTGTACAGCGCCCGGCGCGAGAAGTCGTCGCAGTCGAACGGGATCAGGCAGCGCTCCACCGCGATCAGCGCGGACCGCGTGTAGAAGTTGAGCGCCGGCGGCGTGTCGATGTAGATCGCGTCATAGACTGACTCCAGCTCGATCAGGGCATCGCGCAGCTTGTAGATCTTGTAGCGGGATTCCAGCTTGCCATGCAGCGCGTCGAGGTCAGGATGCGCCGGCATCACATCAAGATTCTCGAACGGCGTGGCGTGGATGAAGCTGCCCAGGTCGACCGGCTTGAAGCTGTAGGTCAGCGACGACTCGAAGAAGTGCGCCGCCGTCGGGTTTGCCTCGGCGGCCTTTGCGCCCATCAGGTACTGGGTCGAGTTGCACTGCGCGTCGAGGTCGACGACCAGCGTGCGCAGGCCTTCACGGGCGCTGATCGCGGCGAGGTTGCATACGATGGTCGACTTGCCCACGCCACCTTTCTGATTGAACACGACGCGCCGCATGGGTCCCTCTGGAGAAGATCGTTTTGGAGGGCGAAAGCATACCTCAACACGATGGCCTCGGGAGTGCGCCGATGGGGGGTGTGGACGCTCGTTGACAGGCGAAGCAAGGTGCGCTCGGCGGCTCCGCCGATATCGTCAATGCCCGTCAACGACGGAACCACAACATCGAGAGTGCACAAGCCAGGACCAGCAGCACGACCGACGCCGCGGCCAGCAGCGCGCCGACTTCGGTCTCGCGGCGCTCCATCGCGAAGCGCGCGCTCAGTTGCCGGTACACCTGGCTCAGGTCCGCCGCCGATCCTGCCTGGAAGTACTCGGCCCCGGTCAGCGTGGCCACCGCGCGCAAGGCGGGCTCGTCGAGCTGCATGTAGTAGGACAGGCTGGTCTCGGGCGCATTGCCGCCCAGCGTGCCGAAGCCTACGGTATAGACACGCACGCCACGCTGGGCGGCCATGCGCGCGGCCTCGATCGGGTCGGGTCCGGTGGTGCGGCGGCCATCGCTGAGCAGGATGACCGCGCCGTGCCGATAGGAACCCGGTTGCGCTGGCGGCCGGTCCTGCGCGCGCTTGCGCGCGGCGTCGGCCGCGGCGGCTTCATCGAGTGGCGTGGCGCGGCGCGCGGAAGCGAAGGGCGGGTCGTCGTTGAACAGGATCGCTTCGAGGTCGATGCCATCGTCCGGAAACAGCACGGCCAGCGCCTGGATCAGCCCGCTGCCGGTCGCCGTGCCGCGCTGGAGCTGGAACCGGTCGATCGCGTCGAGCATGTCCTGCCGGTTGCTGGTGGGACGCAGGACCACGGTAGCCGTCGCGGCGAACGAGACGATGCCAAGCCGGACGCTGCCCGGCAGCCCGACGATCAGTTCGCGCGCCGCCTGCTGCGCGGCGCTGAGGCGCGTGGGCGTCACGTCGGTGGCCTCCATGCTGCGCGAAACATCCATCGCCAGCACCAGCGTGATGGTGTCGGACGGCAGCGTGAGGGTGGCGGTCGGCCGGGCGCAGGCCAGCAGGGCGGCGCCCAGGGCAAACAGGAACAGCAGCGGGGGAATGTGACGCCGCAGGCGTTGGCCGGTGCCGAGCGCAGCGCGGGGCAACGCAAGGCTGGCGTAAAGCAGGGCAGACTTCTTGCGTCGCGCGATCAGGTACAGGTAAGCGGCTGCCAGCAACGGAAGCGCAAGCAGCAACCAGAGCATTTGCGGCCAGAGAAACTGCATGCCCTGCTCCTTGGCGCATGGTTAAGAGGATGGTACTGTATTTTTTAAGGCGGCACGGGACTCGGGAGCGTGCGATGAAGCGTGTGACGATCTACGGATGGCTCTCGGCTGCGGTCGCGGTGATGGTCGCGGCGGCGCTGGGCCTTGCGTGGCTGTCGCGCCCGTCGCCGCGGGTGCTGAGGCAGGCCGATATCGATGCTGCGGTGCTGCATACGCTGCAGACCAAGAGCCTGCCATCGCGCACCGCTCGCGCGGCCGAGGCCATCCGCGAATCCGTGGTGGAGGTGCGCAGCTTCTCGCCGGCGCAGCCGGAGGCCGAAGCCGCCTCCGTGCCGCGTGCCCGGCGTGATCCGCCGGCCAACCGGCGGAAGTCCCCGCCGCCATCCCGGCGGGCGCCCTCCGACGAACTCGCGAAGAGCGATCCGCAGGCCGACAAGGACGCGACAAAGGACAAGCAGGACAAGCGCGAAGCGCGTCACATCGGCTCTGGCGTGGTCGTGACCGAAAGCGGACTGGTGCTGACCAGCTACCACGTGGTTGCCGATGCCAAGCGCGTGGAGATTCGCTTCTACGACGGCCAGACTTCCGAGGCGACGGTGATGCAGGCGATCCCCGAGAAAGACCTCGCCCTCGTCAGGCCGAAATCCATTCCCGACGACTTGCCGGCTGCGACACTCGGCTCCAGCCGCAACCTTGCGCCGGGCTCCGAGGTCGTGGCGGTCGGCTTTCCGTTCGGCATCGGGCCGTCGGTGTCCGCCGGGGTGGTGTCCGGACTCGACCGGCAGTTCGTGTCGCCCGACAAGACGCAGAGCCTGGACAACCTGATCCAGTTCGACGCGGCTGCCAATCCCGGCAATTCGGGCGGCCCGCTGGTGAACATGGATGGCGAGGTGGTCGGCATTGTCACCGCCATCCTCAACCCCAACCAGAGCGGCACCTTCCTCGGGATCGGCTTTGCCGTCACGATCGAAAGCGCCGGCGCTTCTATCGGAACTTCTCCTTTCTAGACGCGGAGGCCTATGAACGAGCAAGCCCATGGCGCGACAGACAGCGCCGACCTGATGGAGCGCCTGCTGTACGAGGTGAAACGCGTGGTGGTCGGGCAAGACCACTTTCTCGAACGCGTGCTGGTGGCCATGCTGGCCGGCGGCCACCTGCTGGTGGAGGGCGTGCCCGGCCTGGCCAAGACGCTGACGGTCAATACGCTGGCCCGCACCATGAGCGGAACCTTCAAGCGCATCCAGTTCACGCCGGACCTGCTGCCGGCGGACCTGGTCGGCACGCGCATGTACAACCAGGGCACGGGCGAGTTCTCGACCGTGCGCGGGCCGGTCTTCGCCAACCTGCTGCTGGCCGACGAAATCAATCGCGCGCCGGCCAAGGTGCAAAGCGCGCTGCTGGAAGTCATGCAGGAAAAGCAGGTCACCATTGCCGGCGAGACCCATCGCGTGCCCACGCCGTTCCTCGTCATGGCGACGCAGAATCCGATCGAGACCGAAGGCACCTATCCATTGCCCGAGGCGCAGGTCGATCGCTTCATGATGAAGGTGCTGGTCGGGTATCCGAGCGAGGAGGAAGAGGTCGTCATCGTCAATCGGGTCACCGGGGCCCGCATCAGCGTGAGTGCGATTGCCACGCCGGAGCACCTGGCGGCCTTGCAGGAGGAGTGCCGCCGCGTCTACGTGGACCCGTCGCTGGTCCAGTACGCGGTGCGCCTGGTGGCGGCCACGCGCAAGCCGGGCAACTACGGCCTGGAAGACATGGGGCGCTATATCGCGTTCGGCGCGAGCCCCCGGGCCACCATCGGGCTGGTGGAAGGCGCGCGGGCGCTGGCGTTCCTACGCGGCCGCAATTATGCCGTGCCCGAAGACGTGATCGATCTCGTGCCCGATGTACTGCGCCACCGCCTGTCGCTGTCGTACGAGGCCATGTCGGATGGCGCGACGGCGGACCAGCTCATCACGCGCATCCTGCAGGCGCTGCCGGTTCCGGAGCGCCCGCTCGAATCCCATGTTCGCGCGGCTGTTCGGTAAGCGTCCGCGCGGCGACGCGCCGGCGGCCGCCGCGCCCGCGCGTTCGGGCGCGGCGCTGGCGAGCGTCGGCGCACGGCAGGCCGAGACGCTGCTGCGGCGGCTGGAGTGGACCGTGGTGCGGCGCCTCGACGGGCTGCTGCAGGGCGACTACCGCACGCTGTTCCGCGGCTTCGGGCTGGATCTTGCCGACCTGCGCGAATACCGTCCCGGCGACGACGTCCGTCACATCGACTGGAACGTGACGGCGCGGCTGCAGGTGCCGCACGTGCGCGAGTTCCAGGAGGATCGCGACCTCTCGGCGTGGTTCGTGCTCGACCTGAGCGGGTCGGTGGAGTTCGGTTCCGGCACGGTGCGCAAGCGTGACCTGCTGAGCGACTTCACCACCGTCATGGCCTTGCTGCTGACGCGCTATGGCAACCGCATCGGCGCCGTGCTCGACGGCGGGGCAAGCGACGCGCAGGCCTCGATGATTCCGCCGCGCTCCGGCCGCCGCCAGTTGCTGCACCTGCTTGACCGCATGCACACCACCCCGGCCGTGTGCCCCGGCGAGACCCGCCTGCGCGACCTGCTGGAGCGCGCGCGCGCCGTCGCCAAACGGCGCTCGGTGATGTTCATCGTGTCGGATTTCATCAGTGCCCAGGGATGGCAGACGTCGCTCGCCATGCTGGCCCGGCGCCATGAAGTCGTCGCGGTGCGGCTGGTCGATCCGCTGGAGATGGCGTTGCCCGACCTCGGGCTGGTCGTGCTGCAGGATGCGGAGTCGGGCGAGCAGATGTTCATCGATACGCACGATCCCGCGTTTCGCAAACGCTTCGCCGCGATCGCCCAGGCGCGCGAGTCCGAACTGCGCCTCGCGTTCGCGCGCGCCGGCGTGGAATGCCTGACGCTCTCGACCTACGCGCCGATTGACCTGGCGCTCCTGCAGTTCATGCGCGAGCGCCGCTTCCGCCAGGGGGCGGCCAGGGGCGTGCCCGTGGGGGCGACATGACCGAGACCCTCAACCGGCTGCCGCTGTTCAGCTTCCTCTGGCCCAGCATGCTGTGGCTGCTGGCGCTGGTGCTGGTGCTCGGCGCGGGCTACGTCTGGCTCGACCTGCGCCGGCGGCGAACAACGGTCGACCATCCGGCCATGCGCTCCATCGGCATGGCCATGAAGGGTGGCACGGGCTGGCGCCGTCACGTGTCGGCCGTGCTGACGCTGCTGGCCCTCAGTGCACTCATCTTTGCCATTGCCCGTCCCCAGGCGGTGATGACGCTGCCCTCGCGCATCAAGACCGTCATCCTCGTCATGGACCTGTCAGGCAGCATGCGCGCGCAGGATGTGCATCCGAGCCGCATCCGCGCCGCCCAGCAGGCGGCCCGGGTGCTGCTAGACGCCCAGCCGGCGGGCGTGAGTGTGGGCGTGGTGGCGATGGCGGGCACGGCCGCGCTGGCACAGGCGCCCAGCCGCAGCAAGGACGACGTGGCCGCGGCCATTGAAGGGCTGAAGCCGCAGGGCGGCACCGCCCTGGGCAATGGCCTGCTGATCGCGCTCACGACGCTGCTGCCGGAGGCCGCCGACGACGCCGAGCGACTGATGAATGGCGGCGATGTCCCGCAAGTGAAGAAACCGGGGGCGTCCGGCGACGAGAATCCGCCAGTGCCGGGCTCCTATGCTTCGGGCGCGATCGTCCTGTTCTCCGATGGCGAAAACAACGCGGGGCCGGCGGCGGAGCAGGCCGCCCAGCTCGCGGCGATGTATGGCGTGCGGGTCTATACCGTCGGCGTCGGCACGACCGAGGGGGTCGTGCTGTCGGCGGAGGGCTGGTCGGCGCGCGTCAGGCTGGACGAGAAGGTATTGAAGCAGGTCGCCGACGCGACCGGGGCCGAATACTTCCGGCTCGAAGATGCAGCGTCGTTGAAGCGGGTGTATCGCGCGCTCAATGCGAGGCTGGCATTCGACAAGCGCGACCAGGTCGAGGTGACGGCGTTCTTCGCGGCCGCGGGAGCGTTGCTGGCGGCCTGCGCGGGGCTGCTGTCGCTGTGGTGGTTCGGTCGGGTGTTGTAGGCCCGGCCCCGCGCGCATTGCCGCCCGAACGCCGCTATCAGGGCGAAGCTAGCCTTGCAGCGCCGCAATGTTGCCGGCTTCCTCGTGCACGGTCAGTCCGTCTTCAATGTCCGCGACGCCGGGCACTGCCCACACGGCGGTCAGCACGGCGTCGTGCTCGTGGCGGAGGACATGGCCGCTCAGGCAGACAGATCCGCGGGCCACATCGACGCCGATCGCACGGGGATGGCTGACCACGTCGTCCAGCCGCGTCCGGATCCGCTCGCCGATGTCGTAGTCGCTCGAACGCGCTTTTTCGCCTGCTGCCACGCGGGTTCCCGCCCGTGCAGCGAAGCCACGCGCGTGATCGAGCGCGCGCTTCGCCTGGGCCTGCGCGTAGTCGCTCAGGTCATGGCTTTTTGCCTCCGCCTTGTCCCGAAGCATGGCCCGCCGCCGCGCACCGAGCTCCGGATCGAGCAGGTACATCAGCGCGGCGCCGCCTATTGCCGCGACGGCCATATCGATGAGGTTGCGGTTTCCTGTACGCATGGATGCCTCTCCTTCGAAGATGAACAGGTCAGCGGCGGTTCCGATCCCGCCGCATATCCGCGCGTTCTCGCATGAGGCGTGCCTGCGGTTCAGGTGATCTTCTTGCCACGGGAGGCGCGGTGCGCGGCGGCGACAGCCCGGCTGCCGGCGCTTTCTTACCGCAGGATGTAAATCCATCCCGCTGCGCTTCAGGGCCGCCCGCGCAGCGGCTTGAGCAGGTCCGCCAGTCCGTTGTGGTCGAGTTCGTGCATCAACGCCAGCAAACGGCCGATTTCACCGGGCGGAAAGCCCTCGCGCGCGAACCAGTTCAGGTAGTTGCCGGGCAGGTCGGCAATCAGCGTGCCCTTGTGTTTGCCGAACGGCATCTGGCGGGTGACAAGCAGGAGAAGGGATTCGCTGTCCGGCAGCATGGCGGTTGATTTCGGGGGCGTGGCGGGCATTGTAGCGCCGCCGCGCAGCCGGACCACGTGGGCCGTGGTCCGGCTGCGCGGGTCAGCCCAGGTCGAGAAACACCTTGCCGTCCTCGATCCTGACGGGATAGGCGCGCACCGCCTCGGTCAACGGCGCGCACATGGCCGCACCGGTCCGTACATCGAACTTGCCCTGATGCAGCGGGCATTCGATCTCGTGGCCATCGAGGAATCCGTCGCAGAGCCGGGCGTGGCCGTGCGTGCAGAGATTGTCGGTGGCGAACACCTCGCCGTCGACGCCATAGAGGGCGATCTCGCGGTCCTGCACCTGCACGGCGACCACATCGTCCTGCGGCACGCTGGCGAGCGGGGCCGCCTCGATCCAGGTTTCGGTCATGGGGTTGTCTCCGGTTGTCGTCATCAGATCGGGTAGATCAGCGAGTTGGGGATCATCTCGCTGTCGAAGATGCACTGGCGGACGGCGAAGCGCAGGCCTTGCGGCGTGCGCGCGATCCGGTCGAGATAGCGGCCTGTGTTGAAGACCTCGCTGACCTGGTCCGGCTTGGTGCGCAGTACGGCGTAATTCGCTTCGGCGACGATATACGCATCGGTACTTTCGCGGACCAGCGGCACGCCGGTGATATGGCGCTGGTAGTAGGGATCGTGGAACAGCGTTTCGCGGATGCCGAAGACGCGATCGCGCAGCATGCCCTGGCTCTCCAGCGACATGGTCGCCAGCGGCAGGCCGCGCTCGAAGTTCTCGCGCGGCTGGACCCGGTAGAGGCAGTCGTCGGTAAAGAACTCGGGCCAGCGGTCCCAGTCGCCCTGGTCGACGGCGCTGGCGTAGTCGGCGTACAGCGACAGCAGCGCATGATACGTTGCGAAATCCATGTCGTCAGATCTCCATCACTTTGCGCCAGTAGGCGTACATGCCGCGGATCAGCGTCTCGGTGACCATGTGGTCGGTGTTCTCCGCGGTGGTCCCGCCGAGTTCCGCGACGACGCGGTGCCACGGCTTCTGCGAAAAGCCCTCTTGCGAGCATTCGATGACTTCGCCGTCGTCGGCCGAGACAAAGCCGGCTGGCCCGAACAGATTGGCTTGCCGCAAGCGGCGGCGCGTCATGTCTTCGGTGTCGTCCTCGAAGCCGAAATGCGTCCAGACGAAATCGAACGAATCCGGGCCGTTGGGCTGGATGTGGCGCGTCGAGACGGAATTCACCTGCTGCTGGAAGATCACGCTCGGGAAGACCGTCATCATCACGGCGGTCGGGTCGCCCCACCAGGGCTCGTGGACGATGTCGAGCAGGCGGTCATCCTGCAGCGTCATCTGGTCCTTGAAGCTGGTCACGCCTGACGTGACCTCACCCTTGCCGCCCTGGCCGCGCGTGGAGACCATCGCGGCATGGCGCAAGTGCGGGTCCATGACCAGGCGCGCCTTGTTGTCCGCGCGCCAGAGGCCGAACGTGACGAACCACGTGTGCAGCAGCCCTGGGTGGTACGGGTCCTTGATGTTCTCCTGCATCAGCTTCCAGTTGCCCGGGATGCGCTGCTTGTTGTAGCCAAGGACCTTCAGCTTGCGGCCGTTGAACAGGCGGTCGAAGTAACAGAGGATTTCCGGTCCGAGGTAATCCTCCAGCGGCTCCACGTCATGGTCGAACGAGGCGAACACCACGCCGCCGCGCGCGGCGACCTTCAGTTGCGTGAGGCCATGGTCCTGCGGCCTGAAGTCGGCCGGCATGCCGCCATTGACCTTGCCGTCCTGCTTCACGCCGCGGCGGAACGGCACGCCCTGCAGGTTGCCTTTCAGGTCGTAGTTCCACTGGTGGTAGGGGCAGTGGAAGTCCTTGCGGTTGCCGCTGCGTTCGCGGCAGAACTTCATGCCGCGATGGGCGCAGACATTTTCGACCACGTTGATCCCGCCTTCCTGGTCGCGCACGAGGATGACCGAGCGTTCGCCGATGGTGGTCCGCTTGAAGTCGCCCGGACTAGGGATTTCCGCTTCCAGGCCGACGTAGTTCCAGTGGCCCTGGTAGAAGACGCGTTCCAGTTCGCGCTGGTAAAGCTGCTGGTCCGTGTAGACGCGGAACGGGATGCGGCTGATGCCGTCGTCGGCCCAGACAGGCCGGTCTTGCGTGGGGGGGCTGGCCATGGATGTCGTCTCCATCGTTGTGGTGTCCATCTGGTTGTGGCGGGGTGTCAGGTGCCGGTTGCGTAGAAGGCGTCGGCGTAGATGTGCGCGGGCGCTACGCCCTTGCTGCGCAGTAGCAGCGTGGCGGCGTCGACCATCGGCGGCGCGCCGCACAGGTAGGCACGCCAGCCCTGCAGGTCGGGGAAGTCGGCGGCAACGGCTTCGGTGACCAGGCCGGTGCGCAATCCGGCGTCATCGCCAGGCAGTGTCGACACGATCTCGACGCGCAGCCGCGGATGCCGTTGCGAGAGTTCGCGCAGCCAGTCGAGCCCATAGGCATCGCGCGGCGCGCGCACGCCGAAGTAGAGGTGGATCGGGTTCGGCAATTCCGCCGCGATCGCACCGCGCACGATCGACAGTACGGGTGCGAGCCCGGTGCCGCCGGCGATGCAGAGGATCGGGTCGTCATTGCGGGTGCGCAAGTACGACGTGCCCAGCGGGCCACTGACGCGAACCGTGTCGCCGACCTTGAGCTTGTCGCGGATATAGCGGGTGACGCGGCCGTCGGACACGCTGCGCACATGGAACTCCAGCTCGCCGTCGCTGGCCAGCCGCGCCATGGAGTAAGGGCGGATATGGTCCGGCGTGAACTGCAGCATCGCGTACTGGCCCGGCGAGAACGACAGCGGCTTGGACGGTGCCAGCCGGATCATCCGGATATCGTGGGTGAGTTCGGTCAGTGCGGTGACGGTCGCCTTGACGATGCGCGCGGGATGCACGACCACTTCGTCGGGCTCGGGGATCTCGATGGTGCAGTGACCGGTGACGACCGACTGGCATGCCAGTACATGGCGGTGCGTCGCGTGATCGCCGTGGTGGAATTCATAGCCGCCGGCTTCATGGATGTCGCCGTCGATCACACGGCAGCGGCAGGTGCCGCAGCGACCGGCCATACAGCTATACGAAATGGGAATGTCGTGCTTTTGCAGCGCGGTCAGCAGATTTTCGCCACCGGCAATGTCGATGCGTTTGCCCAGGGGTTGGACGAGGACTTCCATGATGTCTCCGGCAGTGGTCTGTCTTGTGGCCTGGGAGGAATCATGGTGCAACGAGTGAAATTAACCAATAGAATCACGGCAATATCGACTATTCACCAAATCAATAAAGGTGCGCCGTGGAACTGAAGGATGTGGACCTGAACCTGATGGTGGTGTTCGAGCACTTGTTGCGCGAGCGCACGGTATCGGGAGCGGCCCGGGCGCTCAACCTGAGCCAGCCGGCCGTCAGCAATGCGCTAGCGCGGCTGCGCCGGCTGTTCGACGACGAGCTCTTTGTGCGCAGCAGCAAGGGCATGCTGCCGACGCCGCTTGCTCAGGACCTCGGGGAGCCGGTTGCATACGCACTCGAAGCCTTACAGGTTGCGCTGAGCCAGAAAGTCTCGTTCGATCCGTTGCGCAGTGACCGGTCGTTCCGGATTGCGATGACCGACATCGGCGAAGTGCACTTCATTCCGCGGCTGATGGGCGCGCTGCGGGAACGCGCGCCGGGGGTCGCGGTAGCGACCGTGCGCAACACGGCCGTCGATCTCGCATCGGAAATGAGCCTGGGCAAGATCGACCTTGCGGTGGGGCCGCTGCCTGAACTGGGTTCTGAATTCTTCCAGCGTCGGCTATTCCGCCAGCGCTACGTGTGCATGTTCCGGCCCGGCCATCCACTGGACAAGCGCGACGTCAGCCAGGGCGACTTCGAGCAAGCGGAGCACGTGGTGGTGACGGCGGCGGGCACTGGACATGCGCGCGTCGATGAAATCCTCGCCCAGCGGGGCGTGCAGCGGAAGATTCGCTTGCGCGTGCCGCATTTCGCCGCGCTGGCGGACATTGTTGCGAGCACGGATCTCGTCGCGACGGTTACCGAGACCTTTGCCCGTCGCAGCGCCGCCTACTTTGGACTGCGGCATATTGCGCATCCGGTCGAGTTGCCGGAAATCCAGATCAATCTCTTCTGGCATGCCCGGTACCATCGCGACCCCGCCAACCAGTGGTTGCGCAAGGAATTCGTCGGCCTGTTTTCGGATTGACGATGTTCGCGGCGCCGTGCTCAGGATCCTTGGCTCGCCGTTTCCGTTGCCAGCAGCGCCCAGCCTTGCGGCCCGTCGTCCTTCGCTTCGCGGTAACGCCACATCGCGCCGCAGTCCGTGCAGCGGAATGTACTCAGGGTGACGGTGACCGAGCGCGGAACCTTGCGCCGCTGGGTGTCCACGATGCGCAGTGCGGGGTGGCCAGCGACGCCGGGGGTGTCGGGTATCAGTGCCAGGCAATTTGCACAGAGCGACATACTGGCCTCTTGCATTAGGGAAGGCTCACTGTAGCACGCATCACGATATGGCTTGCATATTCGCATTGCGGTATCGGCAGAGAGTGGCCACAAATGACTTCGCATTGCAAAGCCTTTCTCCGGCACTGTCGTACAGTTGCGATCCCGGGAGAAATAAAGGCACTCGCAGCCTGCAAGAGGAGTAGAGTGGGCAATACATCGCAAACGCCCCGGAGCGAGTCATGGATGCTTTTCCGACTGCCACTTACAAGGGGTATGACCTTTACCCTCTGGTGTACAGACATACTGCGGAACGGGCCTGGATGGAGCCGAAGCCAGACCGATCCTTCAACGCAGCCGTCGTGATCTGCCGTGAAGGCGGACAGCCAGAAGGCGAGAAGGCGCGTACCTTCCGTCTTGACGAAACGCCCTGGGACAACGTTGGGGCGGCACGGCGCGCAGTGCTTCGCTATGCCGAGGACATCATCAACGGCGCCATTCCCGGCCAATCCGTCGTTTCCCTCTGAGTATCGTCGACGGGAATTCTCAATCGCGCCCATGAGGTCACTGGGACAACGGCGGCATGAGGCCGCCTGGAGCGCCAGTACAACCATGAACAAAGTCGCGGAATCATCGAGTTTCCTGTGCACGCTGCCGGGCGCAGGCAAAGGGATTGCCTACCATGTCGCCACCTGTTTTGCCGCGGCGGGACATCCCACCGGCGTCAGGTTCGCCAGCTTTGTCGGAGATGGCAGGCGTTCGTTCGGCGTGATGGTGGCAACCGGTTTGTCGCCGGACACGATCCCGCAGAACAGCGAGACACTATGCCGCCTGGCAATCGGGCAGGCGGTCCGGGACCATCTCTATGAGAAGACGCGTGAGGGCGATTCTGTCCTGGATCTGCATGCCGCGCCTTGGGATGGCGAACTCAGGCCGGTAGGCGGGGGCGTACCGGGTCGGGCACGATAGCGCCGGTCCGCTCGGCCCTGCGTTGACGACTATGCCTGCCGGTGCGGCAAGCGCTGCTGGCGCATGCGCGCGACTGCGGTTTCGCCAGCGCGGCGGGCGGCCTTCCTGGCATCGGCTTCCGAGCGGTGCGTGGCGTGCCGCATCGAGACGTTGGCCACGATGCGCTCGGCGCCGTTCCGGTACTCGGCGATCATGTAGTTCGCAAACCAGACACCCGGTTGCTGCTGGATGGGATACACCGAAACGGTGAAGGGTGTGATGTTGAGATTCAAATTGTCTCCTGCTAGTGGCGCGGCCTTGGGCGGCGTCGCGCACGGCCATGTACCGTGCGTGCTTGCCCGGCAAGCGGGCGCCATGGATGAATAGCCAGTGTCGCGTCCCGTGCATCAGGCGCGGGCGGCATTACTGGCGTGAGAGGACCGTGCTTGCGCAAGCCGACGCGCCAGGTACATGCGCGATGATTGCGGAGCGGACGTGCCGCCGGTCGATAGGGTGGTGGGCTAGGTCGCCCTGAGGAATCGGGTGTACGCCCGACAGACCGCCAATGCATGTTCGATCACGCTGTTGACCGATGTGGTCTGGCGGCCAGCACATTCAGTCCGACAGGTATCGATGAATGGCAAGTGGGGTCCATGATACCACCGTTGGAAGATCCTCTCCCTGCTGGCCTGTGCCGGGCTGGCCGCTTGCCGGTCACGGAGACGACTGGCGGAACCGGTCGCACTGCACATTCATGGCCTCGCAGATCTCGCACCATCGGTCTGCTTTGGGGGCCGGAGACGGCAGCGACGTCTCGCCGCAGGGCCGGGGAAGGGCCACAGGCGTGGATGCCGGCGCGGGGCCGGCGCCGCAGGCATAAGTGCGCACGGCTTCGCCCAGCGCCTGCAATCCGACCGGCTTGACCAGAATGCCGTCCATACCCGCCTGCAGCGCGGCATGGTGATCCTCGGGTACGGCGCTGGCGGTGCAGCCGATCACGGGAATGCGCGCCAGTGCGTCGTTGCGCCCGCGCAGTGCCCGGACGAACGCCAGGCCGTCCATGACCGGCATGGCGCAGTCGCAAAGGATCAAATCGAACGGATCCTCTTGCACGGACGCGGGCGTGACCAACCGTGCGAGGGCCTTGTGGCCGTCGGCGGCGGTCTCGACGCGGTGGCCCAGGTATTCGAACTGCCACTTCAGCAACAGGCGGTTGGGCGCATGGTCGTCGACGACCAGGACATGCAGCGGACTAGTGGCTGCGGCGCCAGGTGGCGGCACGATCTGTTCCGGGGCGGCGGCTGGTGCGCAGGCCGTTGGCAGCCGCAGGGTGACCTGCACGCACGTGCCGGAGCCCGGTGCGCTCTCCAGTCGGATCTGGCCGCCCATGGCCGCGACCAGGCGTCGGCAGATGGCCAGGCCCAGTCCGGTGCCGCCGGATTGCGGGCGCGAGCGGTCGTGCGCCTGCTCGAACGGCTGGAACAGGCGGCCCTGGTCGGCGCGCGCGATGCCGATGCCGGTATCCGACACCGTCAGTTCGATTTCCTGCATGCCCGCGCTCACCGGGCCGCCCCGCAGATGCACGCGGACCTCGCCATGATCGGTAAAGCGGATGGCGTTCGAAACCAGGTTGCCAAGGATCTGCCTGAAGCGAAGCGGATCTACCTTGTGCCCGGGCGCGACGCCGGTATCGACGACCGGTACCAGCGGCAATCGCTTCTGCGCGGCCACCGGCCCGAGCATCTGCAGCACCTCGTCCACCAACTGCGGCAGGCTTGCCGGGACGGCGTGGACGCGCAGTTTGCCGGCCTCCATCTTCGACAGGTCGAGGATGTCATCGATCAGGGCCAGCAATGCCAGCGCCGAATCATGCGCGGTCGACAGCATGCGTTGATCCTCGGGCGGCAGGCCCGGCCGTTTAAGCGCCAGCTCCAGCATGCCGGCCACCGCGTTCATCGGGGTCCGGATCTCATGGCTGACCGAAGCAAGGAAGGTGGACTTGGCACGGCTGGCGGCTTCGGCGCGCGCCTTGGCTTCGGCCAGCTGCGCCAGCATGTCGTGGCGCTCGGTCAGGTCCACCCAGCCGCCGGCCAGGGCCGTCACCGTCTCGCCCGCGCCGGGGCCGGGCAAGGGCGCGACCCAGTTCAGCACGTGCCGCTTTGCGCCCTGGATATGCAGGCAGCGGTCCTTGCTGAGCGGGCGGCCCGAGGCAATGACGTCACGATAGTCTTCCGACAATTCGGCGATATCGTCGATCACGCCCGCAAGCTGTCCCGGTGTGTCCGGCGGCTGGCCGCGCAGCGAGGCCAGCGAGGCCCCGACCAGTTCCTCGTAGCGGCGGTTGCAGGTGATGAGCCGTTGCTCGGCGTCGCGCACGTAGACGGGCTGCGGGATGCTGTCCAGCACCGCGGTATGAAGCGCCAAGCGCTGCCGCAGCCTTGCCGCGCAGGCCTGGCTGCGCGCAAGCCGGCGCCGCAGCACGCGCAACCGCGCGCCAAGCAGCGCGGACGCGAGCAGCACCGGCAGGCACACGGCCAGCCAGAGGAGCGGCGGGGGCAGGGCGGACAGCATCGAGGAGGCAGGCAACTGGGCATGAAGGAGCGCGCCGCACGGCATGGACGTCGCCGGGCGCAATCTCTGTCTGCACACTCTATGGATGCCTGCATCGCCGCAGTTTCAGAATCGTCTGAGTTTCTGTGCGGAAACTTCCTATTAGGGTGTGGGCTTCCCATGCCGAGCACCTTGCCAGTAGCCTGCAGGTGCGGCGTGCAAGGCACTGTGGAGCGGTATTATTGTTCTGCGCGTCCCCCTTAGCGATGGAGCTTGCGATGCCGACTGCGTTGACTGGCCTGCTGGCGGCCTGCCTGGTGCTGATGGGTGCCTGCCTGGCTCGCCTCTACCGTCGCCTGCGCGCGCTGGGCAAACAGCGCGATGTGCTGGCTGCCATTGTCGATGCCGCGCCCTATCCGATTGCCGCGCGCGACGAGCGTGGCGGTTACATGGTGGTCAACGCGGCGCTCGAGTCCTTTCTTGGCATCGGCCGCGAGCAGGTGCTGGGCAGGACCCTCGCAGAGGTCGACTTGCCGGCCAACATCATCGCGGCCGTGGCGTCGCCCGTCGGGCGAGCCCAGGCGTCCGGCCAGCGCGTCGAGGAAGCCTTGCACGTACAGGACGCCGCCGGCGACTGGCACGACCTCCTGTTTGCCACGCAGCCGCTGCGACTGCCGGATGGCACCGTGGCGGGCGTCGTCTCGGCGACCATCGACCTCACCGGGCAACTGGCCGCGGAACACGCCGCGCTCGATGCCAAGCGCATGCTCGACGAGATCTCCGATGCCTTGCCGGTGGCGTCGTTCCAGCTTTGCGCCGATCCCCACGGCCGGCATTGGTTTTCGTATTTCGCGGCCAAGGCCGAGCGCTACCGCGGATGGTCGGCCGAGCGGCTGCTCGCGGTGGTGGACGGCCGGTATGCGTCCGTGCTGCCTGACGACCGGCTCAAGATGGCCGAAGCCCTGCGCCAGTCCGCGGCCGCGCAGTCGGCAGCCCAGTTCGAGCTGCGCATCGTGGTCGATGGCGAAATCCGCTGGCTGCGGCTGTTCGTCGGCGCGCCCGTGCGGACCGGATCGGGGCAACTGCGCTGGAGTGGCTACGCCGGCGACGCCACCGACGAACATCGGCAGCTCGACGCGCTGGCCGCAGCGCGCGCGACCGCGGAAGAGGCGGCGCAGGCCAAGGCGCGCTTCCTGGCGACCATGACGCATGAGATCCGCACCCCGCTGGCCGCCGTGATCGGTGCGCTGGAATTGCTGCGCGGCAGCCCGATGAGCGCGCAGCAAGCCTCGGAGGTCGCGCTGGCCGACAATGCCGCGGGCCTGCTGATGGAGATCCTCGGCGGCATCCTGGACTATTCGCGGCTGGAGGCCGGCCAGCTGAAGCTGGAATCGCTGCCGGTTGATCCGCGCGCGCTCGTCGCATCCGTCATGGCCGTCCATCGGCCCGCGATCGCGGCCAAGGGGCTGGCTTTCACGTTCGATGCGGATCCGCACGTCGCTGCGGCCTTGCTCGGCGATCCCACCCGGCTCAAGGAGATTTTGCTCAACCTGGTCGGCAACGCCGTCAAGTTCACGGCACACGGCGGGATCCGGGTCCGGCTGGCGCTGCTGGAAGACCAGGGCGAGCGCCAGCGCGTGGCCCTCAGTGTGACCGATACGGGCGTCGGCATCGCGCCCGAGCAGCAGGCACTGCTGTTCGCGCCGTTCTCCCAGGCGGACAGCACCATCTCGCGACGCTTCGGGGGCAGCGGGCTGGGCCTGGCGATCTGCCGGCGGCTGGCGCAGCACATGGGCGGCACGCTGACACTCAGCAGCGAGCCTGGCGCGGGCACGACGGTCTCCCTGTGCGTGACCTTGCCGGTGGCCGAACCCGTACCGGCGCTTGCGGCGGGAGATCCGGCTGCACCGCGGCCGTTGTCGATCGCGCCACTCGACGAGTGCAAGGCCATCCTGGTGGTAGAAGACCATCTGCCGTTCCAGGTCATCATGCGGCGCCAGCTGGAAAAGCTGGGCCAGGACTGCACCGTGGCGTCGGACGGCGAAGCGGCGCTGGAACTGCTTGGGCAACACGCCTTCGCCCTGGTGCTCACGGACTGCCAGATGCCCGGGATGGATGGCTTCGAACTGGCGACCCGGATTCGGGCGTCCGGGTCCGGAGCCAATGCCGATGTGCCGATCGTTGCGCTGACAGCCTCGGTGGGCACCGAGATCGAGCGGCAGTGTCGCGACGCGGGCATGGACGCCTGTCTGGCGAAGCCCGTGCGCATGGAGGCACTGCGCGCCTGCATTGCCCGGTGGGCGCGTTAGGGCGCATCATGATGCGGTCGGCAACGGGTCCCGGGGACCTCAAACTCTTAAAAGTGCTTAATTGTTAACGTTTCGTTGAATCGGGAAAAGTCGTACCGGCACTCGGAAATTTCCTGCGCCTATGCGGAAAAATGCTGAACACAATGGTGTGCCAGACAATAAATGCCTGCCGTTGCAGGCAATGCCATTTGAGACGGAGCCCTTGCCTTGGCCACAATCCTGATTGTCGACGACCACCCCGCGGTGCGTGTCGTGCTGAAGACGCACCTGTCGCAGGTCCTCGGCGTGACGCACGTTCTGGAGGCGGACAATGGCCAGGCCGCCGTCGAAATCGTGCGCCAGTATGCGCCCGACGTCGTGATCCTGGATCTGGATATTCCACGCATCAATGGCCTGGACGTTATCCCGCGGCTCAAGGCAATTCAGCCGACCGTGCGTATCCTGGTGATCTCGGGCCAGGACCAGAACACCTTCGCCCCGCGTGCCCGGCAGGCCGGCGCAAACGGCTTTGTCAGCAAGACCCAGGAGCTGCCGGAGATTGTCCGCTGCGTGGAATCGGTGCTGGCCGGCTACTCGGTCATGCCCGACGCCGCTGTTGGACGCGTTGAAGGGGGCGACGAGGCGGGCCGCCTCGGCAGCCTGTCCGACAAGGAACTGGTGATACTGCAGATGCTGGCCAAGGGCATGTCAAACAAGCAGATCGGCGAGGTCCTGTTCATTTCCAACAAGACCGTCAGTACGCACAAGACCCGCATCATGGAAAAGCTGGGCGCGCGCTCGCTGGTCGATGTCATCGATTTCGCCCGGCGGCACCATATCGCCATCGGGTGAAGAAGGAACTGCCATGCATGACGCATTCATCCTGGCCCAGTCGGGCAGCGCCTGGAGCGAGCGGCTGGCGCAGTGGCTCGGTGACGCGGGTTTGTCCGCCCAATGCGTGACCGCCGCGGAGACGGACGCGGTACTTGCCGCTGCGGTGCCGCGCCTGATCGTGGCCGCTCCGGACTTCGTCGCCACGTGCCTGCTGCAGCGCGCGCGCCGGGATGGTGTACTGCTGGTCTGTGTAGGCCAGGCGCAGGGCGACTTCTACGACGATGCCCTGGCCGAGCCTGTCACCGAGGAAGCCGTTTTCCGACTGCTGGCCCGGCATGGCTACCTGGCCATTTCAGGCAGGGAGCGTGCGGGGCTGGCCGATGCCATTGCGCGCCAGTCATTCGGCGATCCCGCGCTTGCCGCGGAACTGGCGCAGGCGCTCGCGACATCGACAGAGTCCGATCTCGAAAGGCTGCAAGCGGAAGGCGACAGCCTGGAAAGCCTGCGCAGCGTGGCGCATCGCGTGAAAGCGTCGGCGCACCTTGCCGACTGCCAGGGCTTCCACCGGCTCGCGCAAAGGCTGGAAAATGCCGCCCGCAGCGGCGATGCCGCGCTGGCCAGTGCGGTGGCCGCGATATTCACACCGACCGCCCGCGAATTCCACGCCATGCTCGTTGGCGGAGCCGGCGAATAACCCGGGTTCATTTGGATTCAGTAATTCACCGGATTTAAAAATCCATTGCCGGCATTATTATTATTTAAATTCCGCATCGAAATAATTATATAAAGAATTAAAGCGATCTTTATATGAGGGTGCGGAATGAATCGCGGAGGTCCGCGTCCCGGGTAATGGCTTCTCATCGCGCGTCGCAGTCCTCCAGGCATTTTCCCTTCGGGTTTCCATTCACGCTTGTCTGGGGACGGGTCATGACTCATGCCATGGCGGCCATGCCGGAATCCTCCTTTTACTTCCATCTGGCCGGGGTGGCGGTACTGCTGCTGGTCGTGGGGGTGGCACACGCAGTGTGGTTCGTGTTTTCCCGCGACGAAGGACGGCGCGCGCGGGCGATGCAGCTTGCCGCGACCGGGACGCGTTGGGGGCTGGCGCTCGGGGCAACGTGGACGGCGATCCTCTACGGCAACGGGGCCTGGGAGCGCGCGGACGCCCACAACTGCCGGCGCCTGCCCACGCCCGACCCCTCGGCGCGCTACGAGGCCGAGTATTGCTACCTTTCCGAGCACAAGGTGCTGGTGCGCGTGTACAGCGCCCGCCGCAACGTCCTGCTGGCCCAGCGTACGTTCGCGAACTCCGGTCCCGTGCGCCTGCACTGGGACCGCGGCGTGCTGGTCTTCGACCCGGGCGCCGTCGACGGCAAGGGCCGGCTCGCGCTGCCGCCCAGCTTGCGCGACCGCTTGCTGGCACGCCTGCCCTGAGGTCCCCTTCAGTCCGGAGGTCGAGCGAGTGCCCTCCGCGCTATAAGTGGTGTTCCGCGCCGGACGATGCCTGCGGCGGCCGTGGCGGCGTTATGTCGGCACTGCAGCTGGGCGCTTGCGCATCATGCGTATGCGGATGGAGTGCCCCTGGCACATTCGCGCTTTCGAGCCCGTCATGCGACAGCCATTGCGCGGTGGTGCTTGCCGCGCGGTCGATCAGCTCGCCGCAGCGCGAGTAGTCGTAGGGCGAGATATCGAGCGGGCAAAGCGGCGGCACCACGGAGATATGCGCATGGCTGCTCCAGTGCTGCAGATCATGGACGAGCTGGCGCGCGACGAGCAGCGAGAGCGCATTGAAGGCATGCTCCAGCGCGCCACGCGGCGGCCGCCGCTCGGAGCACGTAAAGCCCGCCGGCAGCACGATCACGCGCGTGGCCCCGAGCCGGACGGCGGTCGACACTGGCGTATTGTTCGCCACGCCGCCATCGATCAGCGTGCGACCGTCGAACTGCACGGGCGGGAAGACGCCCGGAATGGCCGCACTGGCCAGCACCGCATCCACGATCGCGCCGCTGGAAAGCAGGACCTCCGCGCCGCTCTGCATGTCGGTGGCCACGACGTGTAGTGGAAGCGCCGAGCCTTCCAGCCGCGCGTCGCCAAAATTGCGGCTCAGCAGCGTGCGCAAGCCGTAGGCGTCCACCAGATAGCCGCGGCTGCCGCCCAGCATGCCCAGTACGCTGCGCCAGGACCACGGCATGATCTCCGTGCGCCGGATCGTGCGCCACAGCTGTTCGAGCCGCGCTGCCCCGTCGCGCCCCGGGTTGCAGGCGAAGTAGGCCCCGTTGATGGCCCCTGCGGAGGCGCCGATCACGAGGTCGGGGGTCAGGCCCGCCGCTACCAGTTCCCGCAGCATGCCGACCTGGATCGCCCCCAGGCTGCCGCCGCCGGCAAAGACGAAAGCGGTTTTTTCCATGATATGGGTCCGGCGCGGCCAGCGCCGGCTGGTTGAAGTCGTCTTGAGCAAAGCTTAGGCGACACCAAGGCCGGTGGCGCAACTGCCTGTGCTGGCATCGCACATCACGAAGTGTTGGCGTACGTGGCGCCGCAGCACCTTGCGCGGGGAACCGCGTTCGAACGGTTTACGCAATTAACCGACAGAAATTTCAACCATACCTTGAATCGACCTGCGGTCGCATCGGCCTGCAGGAAAGGGGCGGCGGCCAAGCCGGTCAGCTGGCCAGCGCGTCCGGGTCGATGCCCAGCTGGCTGGCCATGTGCTCGACCAGGGCTTCCAGCCGCTGGACGCGGTTGGAAAGCTCGCGCTGCTCGGCGCGCAGCCGTTCGAGTTCGGACGGCGCCACCGATTCCTCGGCCGTGGCTGGCCCGCTCGGGGCCAGGCTCTCCGCGCTGACTTCGCCACCGAGCAGGTGCATCCAGCGATGCTCGCGCTCGCCCGGTGCGCGCGCCAGCTTCACGACATAGGGCGGTTCGTGTTCGGCCAGCTCGTCAAGGAAGGCTTCGACCGACGAGATATCCGCGAAGGAATGCAGTCGCACCGTGTTCAGGCGCAGCTCCGCCGCCGTCTGCGCACCGCGCAGGAGCAGCATGGCGAGCAGCGCGGCCGATTGCGACGGCACGCCCAGCACGCGGCCCATATTGTGTTCAAAGCGCGGCACGCGGCTGCTGCTGCCTTCAAACACCAGGCTCAGTCCTTTCAGGCCGTCGATGGCGACCACCACTTCCGCTTCCGTGACGTTCATGACCGGCGCACGGGCCGTCTTCTGGTTGCAGCCCGCGGTCAGCGCATTGAGCGAGAGCGGATAGGTGTCTGGCACGGTGTGCTGCTTTTCCAGCAGGACGCCGAGTACGCGCCCTTCGATCGGGGTCAGGGTCCGTATCGGCTGGCGGGAAGGAGTTTCGGGCGTGGCGCTCATCAGGGGTCCGTATCGTAGTGCGGTGGGCCGAAGCCGGCAAGTCGGACATTCAAGCGCAAGCTGGCGGAATGCGCAACTCCCGGCGGCCCCGAGGCGGCTCGCTCGCGCCCTCGCGCTCGCATTCGCGCTGCTGCGGACTACTATCGATGAGGCGCGAGGGTCGGCCGCGCCTGCTGCAGGCGCAAGCCGACAAATCCAGGGATGACCGGGGGGGCAAGCATGGCGCAGGCGGAACTGACGGCGGGCGTTGAAGGGCCGGGCACCGAGGCGGCAGCCGGCCTCGACGCGCCCTATTCGACGCTGGAATCGCGGCAGCACCAGATGTTCCCGACGCTCAGCGCCGAGGAAGTCGCTCGCATGCGCCATTTCGGCACCACGCAGCACTGGCACGCCGGCGAGCACCTGTTTTCGGTCGGGCAGGCCGGCCGCGGCATGTACGTGGTGGTCAGTGGCTGCATCCAGATCGTCCGTCGCGACGGCCTCGGACGCGGAAACCTGATCACCGACCTCGGGCCGGGCATGTTCTCGGCCGAAGTCGGCACCCTGAGTGGCCGCCCGTCGCTGGTGGACGGCCGCGCACTGAACGATTCCGAGGGATTCGTCATTCCGCCCGACCGCCTGCGCGCGCTGCTGGTGGCGGAGGCCGATCTGGGCGAGCGCATCATGCGCGCGCTGATCCTGCGCCGCGTCGGGCTGATCGAATCCGGCAGCGGTCCGGTGCTGGTCGGGCACGGCACGGAGCCATTGCTGCTGGCGCTGCAGGCGTTCCTGCGCCGCAACGGGCATCCGTACACGGTGATCGACATGGACACCGAGCGCGATTGCACCTGCCTGAGCGAGTTCGCGAACGCGCCGGCGTCGGACTTTCCGCTCGTGATCTGCCCGGACGGCCGCGTGTTACGCGCACCCGACGAAGGCCAGCTGGCTTCTTGCCTTGGCCTGCTGCCTGAATTCGACCCGGCGCACGTCTATGACGTGGTGGTGGTGGGCGCGGGTCCGGCCGGCCTGGCCACGGCCGTGTATGCCGCGTCCGAAGGCCTGTCGGTCGCCGTGATCGATTGCCGCTCGCCGGGCGGCCAGGCCGGTGCCAGCGCGCGCATCGAGAACTACCTTGGCTTTCCCACCGGCATTTCCGGCCAGGCGCTGGCCGGGCGCGCATTCGTGCAGGCGCTCAAGTTCGGCGCCCACATTGCCATTCCGCTCGAGGTCAAGGCCCTGCATTGCGGTTCGGACCCGATCCGGCTGGAGCTGGCCGATGGCCGCATGATCCCGACGCACACGGTGGTCATCGCCACCGGCGCCCAATACCGCCGGCCGGCGATTGCCGCGCTCGAGCGCTTTGAGGGATGCGGCGTGTACTACTGGGCCTCCCCCGTGGAGGCCAAGCTGTGCAAGAACGAGCCGGTGATGCTCGTGGGCGGCGGCAACTCCGCCGGACAGGCCGCCGTGTACCTGGCGACGCATGCGGCACAAGTGCATATGCTGGTGCGCGGACAGGGGCTGGCTGCCACCATGTCGCGCTACCTGATCGACCGGATCGCCGGGCTGCCGAACGTACAACTCCACACCCATGCGGAAATCCGTGCGCTCAACGGGGACGGCTGGCTTTCCGACGTGCGCTATCACGCGCCCGCGGAAAGCGACGCCCTGGTGTCGCTGCCGGTGCGCCACCTGTTCCTGTTCATCGGTGCCGATCCCAATGCGTCGTGGTTGCGTACCTGCAATGTGGAGACCGACGACAAGGGCTTCGTGCGCACGGGCGGGGGCGCGCTGGGCTGCGTGTCGGCGGTGCCGTATCCCTTGCAGACCAGCGTGCCAGGCGTATTTGCGATCGGTGACGTGCGTTCGGGGTCGACCAAGCGTGTCGCCGCGGCAGTAGGCGAGGGCGCAGCCGTGGTCGCGCAGATCCACAGCTATCTCGCCGGATTGCCGGCCACACAGGCCGCCTGATCTGCGGCCCGGACGAGGGGATTCCGCCGGCTACTCTTCCTCCATCTGTCCGAAGTGCTCGGCCAGGTGGTCGATCAGCATTCTGACCGCCGGCAGCAGACCGCGCCGCGAGGCAAAGACGGCATGCAGAATCTCGCGCCGCGGCGCCCACCCTGGCAGGACCTTCACCAGCGAGCCGTCGCCGAGCTGGTCGCGCACCATCATCACCGGCAGCTGGCAGACCCCGACGCCCGCGACGGCCGCATTGCGCACGGCCACCATGTCGCCGGTGACATAGCGCGGGCGGTGATGGATGTTGGCCTGCTCCCCGTCGGGGCCGAACAGCCGCCAGGCGTGGTCCGCCTGTGGCGTGCCGATGGCCAGGCTCGGCCAGTCATGGAGCGCGGCGGGAAACTGCGGCATGCCGAATGCCTGCACCAGTGACGGGCTGGCGACCAGGCACTGGCTGCGCTCCGCCAGCGGGCGGATGACCAGGTCGCTGTCTTCGAGCGGTGGCGGGCGCACGCGGATGGCGACATCGATAGCTTCCGCCACCGGATCGACGCGCCGGTTGGTGGCCTCCAGATGGATGGTCACCTGGGGATGCCGCGCCATGAACTCGCCCAGCATCGTTCCCACATGGGCTTGCAGCAGCGCGACCGGGCAAGTCACGCGGACCGTGCCGCGCGGCTCGGCACGCGTGAATTCAATGGCTTCCTGCGCGGCCTCCGCCTGCACCAGCATGGCCTTGCAGTGCTCGTAGTAGATGCGCCCGATCTCCGTCACGGCGAAACGGCGCGTCGAGCGCTGGATCAGGCGCACGCCAAGTCGTTCCTCCAGCATCGCCATGCGGCGGCTGAGGCGGGATTTCGGCATGCCCAGCGCGCGGCCGGCCGGCGCGAAGCCGCCATGGTCGACGGCCTGCACATAGAGGTAGAGATCGTTCAGGTCTTGCAAACCGTGTCCTCATCGTTCATGGAACAGGACTCTGATGCGCGCATTTGCCATCTAGAGGCGAATTCGTCCCAATACTATGCTTGGACTGTCGTATCGAGCAACAGAGGTCCACCATCATGGGGCGCCGCCAAGGCGGGCGGCCTCGGCGGACCTGCAAGGGGACATTGATGTCATTGCGAACCGAAGATATCCAGGCCTATCTTCATGTGGTCGAGCTTGGCGGCATCAGCGCCGCGGCACGGCGCATGGGTTTGTCCAAATCCGTGGTCAGCAAGCGCATCAGCGACCTGGAGCGCGAGCTGGGGGTATCGCTGCTGCAGCGCTCCACGCGCAGCATCCGGCCGTCGGAGAGCGGCCGCTACTTCTACGAGCAGGCGCGCGCCGCGCTGAGCCAGCTCGACCATGCGGCGCAGGCGGTCTCGGACGCCGCGCGCGAGCTGTGCGGGGAATTACGCGTGCTGGCGCCGATGACCTTCGGCACGCGCTGGCTGTCGCCGCTGATCGCGGCCTTTGCGCGCGACCATCCACGCCTGAACCTGATTCTCGAACTCGACGACAAGCTCGCCGATGTGGGCCACGAGCGCTACGACATGGCCATCCGCATCACGCGTCTCGGCGAAAGTTCGCTGATCGCGCGCCAGCTCGCGGTCAGCCGGCGCGTGCTGTGCTGCAGCCCCGCATATGCCGAGCGCGCGGGCCTGCCGCGCATGCTCGACGATATCGTGCAGCACGCCTGCCTGGCCTACAGCAACTCGCCGCCGGGGCAGGTGTGGGCCTTCGCCGATCCGTCGGCAAAGGCCGGCCTGCGCAGCACCACGCCGCGCGGCGTGTTCACCGCCAATAACGGCGAAGTGCTGCGCGACGCGGCGCTGGCCGGGCAGGGCCTGGCCGTGTTGCCACGCTTCATCGTCTGGGATGATCTGCGTGCCGGCTGCCTGGTGGAAGTGCTGCCGGAGCTGCCGCCCGTGGACGACGGCATCTTTGCCGTCTATCCGCGCAGTGGCTTCGGCTCGGTCAAGCTGCGCACGCTGGTGCAGTATCTCCAGGCCTCGCTGGCGCGGCCGCCGTGGGAAGACCCGGAATTTGCCGGGGCCGGGGCCGGGCCGCTCAGGCTGTTGCAAGGCGCCGCCGCCTGAGCCGCGCGGCGCGGCGGCACCAGCGGCCGCTCAGGCAAACAACGGATCGGGCTTCTCCGGATCGATCCCGTATTTTCCGATGGCCTCGCGCAGCACGCCGCGTTCCAGCTTGCCTTCGTCCGCCAGCGCCTTCAGGGCCGCCAGCGTGATCCAGCGGCGGTCCACCTCGAAGAAATCGCGCAGCTTCTCGCGCGTGTCCGAGCGCCCGTAGCCGTCGGTGCCCAGCACGGTATAGGCGCGCGGCACGAACGGGCGGATCTGCTCGGCCAGCATGCGCACGTAATCGGTCGCGGCAATCACCGGGCCCAGCGTTTCGGCCAGGCAACGCTCCACGTGCGATTGCCGCGGCGTTTCGTCCGGATGCAGCAGGTTCCAGCGCACCGCCGCATTGCCGTCGCGCGCCAGCTCGGTGAAGCTCGGGCAGCCCCACAGGTCGGCCTGCACGCCCCAGTCCTGCTCCAGCATGGCGGCCGCGCCGCGAAATTCCGATTCGAGTTCCTGGATGATCTTGCCGTCGCCGCGCACCGGTCCGTCCAGGCGCTGCCGGTTGCAGTTGATGACGAAGACCAGGTTGTCGAGTTGTTCGCGCCCGGCCATGCCGAGCGCGCCGCGCGACTCGGGCTCGTCCATCTCGCCGTCGCCGCAGAACACCCACAGCTTGCAGGCCCGGTCCGCATCGCGCGCGACCACGGCTCTGACGATGGCCTCGTGCTCGGCCGTCACGTCGCGGCCGACATGACCGGCTGGTATTGCCCCGCGCGCCGCTGCACCTACGGGGTCGGCAACCGCCGCTTGCTCCACCACGCTATCGGACTGGAGCAGCCTCAGTCCGACGGCGCAGCGCGGCCGTCCACGTGAGCCTGGATGGCCAGCCGGAATGTCGGGCTAGGCGGTTCTCGGCAGTACCGTCAGAACCCTGACGACAAAGGCATGGAACTCTGACATGTAATGACGCAGGAACTCTTCCGTCGAGGCATCGGTGACCTCTCCCGCCTCGGTGATCAGGCCGGGCCGGAACTGGATGTAGGCTTCCGGCGCGTTCATCTGCGGTGAATTGCAGAAACTCAGCAGGCCGCGCAGGTGCTGCTGCGCCACCGCGGTACCGATGGCTCCCGGGGACGTGCCAATGACGGCCGAGGGCTTGTGCGTGAATGAATTCTTCCCATACGGACGGCTGGCCCAGTCAATGGCGTTCTTGAGGCCACCGGGTATCGAGCGGTTGTACTCGGGCGTGATGAACAGCACCGCATCGACATCGGCGATGGCCTGCTTGAATGCCTTGGCCGCCGGGGGGAAGTTGTCGTCATAGTCGTAGCTGTAGAGCGGAAGCTCCTTGAACGAAATCTCGGCAAACTCCAACTCCGGCGGGGCCAGCTTGATCAGCGCCCTGGACAGCGTGCGATTGATGGAAGCCTTGGCCAGGCTTCCGATCAGGTAGCCGACTTTATAGGTTGCCATACGGACTCCTTTATTGGTGATTTGAACGACCGGCCCAAGAGAGAGTGCTTCGACCGCGGGTCCCAGGCTTCATCCATGGCACGAAGTGAAACCAACGCGTGCGACTTGTCCACAGGGAATCTCTGCTGCGGTGCTCTCTATGATAGGAGGCTTTGGGAACGTCGCGCACCGGGGCGATGTTCTTAGCCACGCATTCCTGGCCATTACCTTGCCCGTGCCGTCAGGGTCAGCCGCCGCTGCCTGATCCAGGCTCGGTGGGGCTATATGCTTGCGCGGGATAGATTGTCCGGACCGGCGTCGTCGTCGACTTCCTGGCAAGCAAGTAATACACGAAACCCGTGGCGATCAGTCCAACGAGCCACGAAATGTCCGCGCCTCCCAGCACGATGGTTAGCGGGCCCGTGTACAAATGCTGCGCCAGGAACGGAATCTGCACGGCCACGCCCACCGCGTAGCAGAACAGTGCCGGCCAGTTCCAGCGCCCATAGCGGCCGTCTGGGTCGTATAGCGCAGGAATGTCGATGCGTTCCTTTGAGATCAGGTAATAGTCGATGAGATTGATGGCACTCCACGGCGTGAACGCCATCAACAGCAGCAGGACGAAGTCGCGGAACGTTGCCAGAAAGTCTTTCGAGGCGAGAAGCGCGACGAGCACCGATGCCAGAACAAAGCTGAAGACGAACAGCGCGCGCACGACGCCGGTAACCCGCCGCGTGCCAGTGAATGCGGTGACCGTCGTCAGCATCGTCATGAAACCGCCATACGCGTTGAGCGTGTTGACGGCCAGCTTGCCCGTGACAATCACCGCGTAGAAGAGCAAGGCAACGGCGCCTCCTCCTGCCAGGTCGCCGATGAAGGACACTTGCGACTTGAGAAACGCCGCCCCCCAGGCCGCGGCAACCAGTGCGCCAATGGTCATCGACCATTGCGAGCCGAGCACACTGCCAAGCAGCGTACACCAGAACGTGCTGCTGATTTTTGTATTCTGCGGCAGGTATCTCGAGTAGTCGGCCACATAGGGTCCGAAGGTGAGTTGCCATCCCGCTCCCAAGCCGACGGCGAGCAGGAACGTCGGCGATTCGAACGGCTTTGCGCCAATCAGAGCCGGCACGTTGCCCGTGGCAAACAATCGTATGGCCAGGTACGTGAAGCCGATGGCGCCAACAATGCTGGAGATCCGCCCAAGTGTATGAATAAGCCTGTAACCCACGGTCGCGACCAGCATCGTGAGCGCACCGAAGATAAGGATGCCGACCGCGGGCGTGTCGGCCCCGACGATCTTGTTGATCGCCTGGCCGGACAGCACCGTCCCAGTGGCAGCGAACCCCAGATACATCAGGATGACGAGCACCAATGGCAGGCAGGCACCGTAGACGCCAAACTGGGCGCGGCTCGAAACCATCTGGGGAATGCCCATTCCGGGCCCCTGCGCCGAGTGCAGCGCCATGATGATTCCCCCGAACAGGTTGCCGATCAGGAGGCCAGCAATGGCCCAGAGCGGGTCGGCACCAAAGACGACGGCAAGCGCGCCATCAACGATCGCCGTAATTTGCAGATTGGCGCCGAACCATAGTGTGAACTGGCCGAACGGCGTCCCATGCCGTTCGTCGTGGGGAATGAACTCGATGGTCCGGCGCTCCATTTTTACTGCCATGCTGTCTCCTTGTGCCTTGCCGAGTCTGGCGATTCCGTCATGAAGGGGCACGCGGAAGCTAGTTCGGCCAGCGTATTTGCGCGACGTGCCTAATGCCCCGAGAGCCGCGCTTTTCTCATTGCATGCCTGCGTGGTCGCAACCTCCGCAGACTTGCAATTCATCTTGTTGACCCGCTAGACGGCCGATATAAGCGTCGGACCTGATGCAGCAGGTCAGAAAGCCCGTCGCGCAGCATTGGTCTCATGCTAGTACGGTGCGCGCGATGATGTTGCGCTGGATCTCGGACGAGCCCTCGTAGATGCGCAGGATGCGCGCATCGCGGACATAGCGCTCCAAAGGCAACTCGCGCGTGAAGCCGTAGCCGCCGTGGAGTTGCAGGGCGGTATCGGTAACGAAGCCCACCATTTCTGATGCGTGCAGCTTCGCCATGGCCGACTGCAGGGTGAAAGGTCTGCCAGCCTCGCGCAGCGCGAGTGCCTGCATCGTCAGACCCCATGAAGCCTCCAGCTGGAGCTTCATGTTGGCGAGCATCCACTGGATTCCCTGCTTTTGCGCAAGCGCTTCGCCCCCAATATGGCGGTCCTTGCTCCACTGGATGGAGGCGCAGAGCGCGGCCTCCGCGATGCCAAGGGACGTTGCCGCGACATCAAGACGGCTGTTATCCAGGACCATCATGGCAGTCTTGAAGCCGGTGCCTTCCTCTCCGAGGCGATAGGCTGCCGGGATGCGGACAGCTTCAAAAGATACCTCAAAGGCATGTGCGCCGCGGATGCCCATCAGCTTTTCCGGCGGGGACACCTGCAGACCCAATGTGTCGGTCGGCACGATAAATGCGCTGACACCCCTAGCACCCGCGTCGGGGTCCGTCCTGGCAAAGACCACCAGTACCTTTGCTTCGCCCGCGTTCGAAATGAAATGCTTCACGCCATCGATGACATAGTCGTCGCCATCGCGGACGGCTTTGGTGCGCAAGTCGGCCGGGTGAGATCCGCCGCGCGGTTCGGTCAGTGCAAAACCGGCAAGAGATACGCCCCGTGCGCAGTCCGGGAGCCACTGTTCGCGTTGGGCGTCGTTACCGCCAACGAGGATGGCATCCGTGCCAAGATAGTGGGCACCTATCATCGAGGACGTTGCAGCGCAGGCCTTGGAGATCGCTACGAGTGACAGCAGCATGGCTGTCGGCGAAACGCCGGGGCCGCCGAAGCGCTCTGGAATGTTCATACCCATCACGCCCAGGCTGGCGAGCCCGGGGACATGGCAGGTGGCTGAGCATGCCAGTTCGTCAATGTCTTGCGCGCGTGGTGCCAGTTGTTCCTGCGCGTAGCGGTCGATTGCGTCGGCCAGTGCCTGATCGTCGGCAGAGATGCCCAAACGTAGGGAAGTCATTTCAAATTTCCTTTGCAGTGGAATTCAGTGGCCCGAATGCGCCCGACGCCTGCAGTTGATCGAGCCGAGCGGCATCAAAGCCCAGTGAAGCCAGGACGTCCTGGGTGTGTTCTCCCAGCCGGGGGGCGCGTTCCGCGCGATTGGGCGCGGCGCCGCTGAATCGCACTGGCTGTGTTGGCAGTCGAAGCCCGGGCAATGCGTCATGCGCTACAGGCGTAAGCAGGCCGCGGGCGAGCGCCTGCGAAGACTCCAGCGCCTGCTCGATATTCCAGATCGGCGCGGCGGGCACGCCTGCTTGTTCGAGTCGCCGAATTACCTCGTCGGTGCCCAATCCAGTCGCCCATGTCTCGATGATTTCGCGCAACTCGGCTTCGTGCGCCGAGCGCGATTCGTCGCTGGCGAACCTTGGATCCTGAGTCAGGCCGGGTTGTCCCATCGTCTGGGCCAGCGTCAGGAAGAGCTTTTCGTTGAGCACCGCCAGCGCGAAATGGCCGTCAGCGGCACCATACACGCCGAACGGGGCTGACAGCGGGTGGCGATTCCCGACACGTCGAGCGGGGCGGCCGGTGAACAGATACCGGGCGACCGACGTGGCCAGAAATGAAAGCGTCGTGTCGAACATGGCCACGTCGACGTGTTGTCCCTCGCCGGTACGCCGCGCCTGTAGCAAGGCTGCGAGCATGCTCCAGGAGGCAAACAGGCCCGCGACCACGTCCGAAACGGCTTCCCCGACAAGGGTCGGCGGCCCTTCGGGGTCACCGGTTGCCTCCATCAGTCCGCTCATGGCCTGCACCACGATGTCGTAGGCAGGCCGATGGGCAAAGGGGCCGGTATGGCCGAAACCGGAGATGCTCACGTAGACGAGCGCCGGGTTGATGCCGCGCAGCACAGCGGGTCCGATCCCAAGCCGATCCGCAACGCCGGGGCGAAAGTTCTCGATGACCACATCGGCGCGAGCGGCCAGATCCCGGACAACCTGTATGGCCTGGGAGGTCTTCAGATCCAGCACCAGGCTCTTCTTGCCGCGGTTCATGACCGTGAAGAGCGCGCTCTCCCCGTTTTTCATCGGGCCGATCGTGCGATAGTCGTCCCCTTGTGGCGGTTCGATCTTGATGACTTCAGCGCCCAGATCGGCCAGCAGGGCCGTGGCTATCGGCCCGGCCAGGACCCGGGTGAAGTCAAGGATACGCAGTCCGTCAAGCGGCCGTGAAGCGGGTGTGGTGGTCAAAATGGCTCCTCGCAGGTGGCAATGTTTCACTCATGCTCGGGCAATTCTGAATAAAATAAAAATATTCTTTTATGATCCGCTGCATTCTAAAAAATGATCCATCTGAGCCTGAGGCAGCTTGAGTACTTCGTCGCGGCGGCGCGATACGGCGGCGCAGCCCGCGCGGCCGAATCGCTCAATGTTTCGCAGCCTTCCGTCTCCAAGGCAATTGCCGAGCTGGAAGCCTTGTGGGGAGAGTCGCTTTTCGTCCGCCTGCATGCGCGGGGACTGGCGCTAACGGCTGCCGGTGCTATCCGACATCGTGAGGCCCACGCGCTGCTGATGCAGGCGATGGCACTTGAGGGGCCGCGGGCCATCGATATGGCTGGCTTGCTGCGCGTGGGATGCCTGAGCACGCTGGCGCCACGCTGGTTGCCCGGCATCCTGTCGCAGCTGCGGCTGGCGCATCCACGTATCGAAGTACAGCTGCACGAAGGGGACTCGGAAGAACTTACGCGCATGCTGGAGCGGGGCGCTATCGATGTCGCCCTGCTGTATGACCTGGGTCTTGCGCGCGCAGGTGTCACGCTGGAGCCCGTCGTGAACCTCAGGCCTTATGCCTTGCTGCCATGGCGCCACCGCCTTGCGGCCAACTCACGCCTCACGCTCTCGGTTTTGGGCCGCGAACCATTGGTCCTCATCAATCTGCCGCACAGTCGGGAGTACTTTCTGTCGCTGTTCCGCGATGCCGGTGTGACGCCGGTGATTGCGTACGAGGCGTCGTCTCTTGAGTTGGTACGGTCGCTGGTCGCCAACGGTCTTGGAGTTTCCCTGCTGACCACGCGGCCCACTCATGATCGCACTCAGGATGGCCGTCGGCTGGTCTGCCGTCCGCTACGAGAGGCGGTGGCCACCCAGGCCGTGGCGATCGCATATCCGGCCGAGAAGAGCTTTCGCACCGTACTGGCCGAGCCCTTTGCTGCTATCGTGCGCAAGGTCTTCAGGCCGGAAATGAACGACGCGTGAGATGGGGAGCCGGACTGCAGGAATGCGTTTCTGCGGCCTGTACGAGCCTGCCGCAAAACAGGGTGGCGTTGGCCATGCCAGAGCGCTTGGCACCCCCAAGCTTGGTCGTAAGGCATCGGAGACGCTGCCGGGGACAATCCCCGGCGGCGCTCTGCCATGTCATGGCACGAAGATCTTTCGAATCGTCCCGGCTCAACCGTCACGCGGCAACGGTCGGCCCGATCTCGATGCCCATCCCGGCCAGGACTTCGGCGATGGCCTTCACCGCACCGGGGATGCCGGCGTCTCCGAAATGGCCGATGCACCCTACGCGGAAGGTTTCGATCTCGGTCAGCTTGCCCGGATACAGGATGTAGCCGCGCTGCTTGACGGCCTCATAGAAGGTCTTGAAGTCGTAGCGGGGGTCGCTCGGCGCATGGAATGTGACGATGATCGGTGACTGCACCTCGCGCTCCAGATAGGGCTTCAGGCCAAGCGCCTCCATGCCGTCCACCAGCAACTGGCAGTTGCGGGCGTAACGCGCGCCGCGCGCCGGGAGCCCGCCTTCTTCGACATATTGCTGGAGCGCCTGGTCAAGCGCCGCGACCACGTGCGTTGGCGGCGTGAAGCGCCACTGCGTGGTTCTTTCCATGTATTTCCACTGATCATAGAGGTCGAGCGACAGGGAGTGGCTGTTGCCTTCGCAGCATTCCAGCGCGCTGCGGCGGGCGATGACGAAGCCCATGCCCGGCACCCCCTCCAGGCATTTACCGGAGGCGGCAATGACGGCGTCAAACGGGGTGGTGCGCGCGTCGATATCGATCGCGCCGAACGAGCTCATCGCATCGACGATCAATCCGCGCCCGTGCTTTGCCACGACCTGGGCGATTTCATCGAGCGGGTTGAGCACGCCGGTGCCGGTCTCGCAGTGCACGACCGCGACGTGGGTGATGGAGCGGTCCGCGGCCAGCAGGCGGTCGATGTCCGCGGCCCGCATGGGGCGGTCCTCGGCATACTCGATGGTGGACAGGCGCCGGCCAAGCGTCTTGCATATCCTGGCGATGCGCAGGCAGTAGGCGCCATTCACGGGCACGAGCACATGGCCGTCGCGCGGCACCAGCGTGCCGATGGCGGCCTCCACGGAAAACGTTCCGCTACCTTGCATGGGTACGCATTCGTGCGTGCCGTCGCCGTGGACGATGGCCAGCACCCGCTGGCGAATGCGGGCGGTAATGGCGTTGAAGTCAGAGTCCCACGAGCCCCAGTCACGCAGCATGGCAGCGCGGGTACGGTCCGAGGTGGTGAGGGGGCCGGGAGTGAGCAGAATAGGGCAGGTCGAAGCGGTCACGGGTGTCTCCTGACGTTGGGTTTCAGGCGGTCGGTCTGTGGGCATACTGGTAGGTCGGATGGGAGCGCTCAGTGGCGGGCCAGCTCGCGCCAGCCCTGCGTGCGTCGCAGCAGCACGCGGGTGCACAGGGCATAGATCAGGCAGATAGCGGTGGAGGTCAGCACGATCAGGCTGGCAAGGGCTGCTGCGGGACCGATGTCGCCGGCATCGTCCATATGCATGATGGCAACGGAGGCAAGGATGGTTTCAGGCGTGTAGAGGAAGATCACGCAGGACAGCGTGGCCATCGACACCACGAAGTAATACCGGGCGATATCGAGCACCGCCGGCAGGCATACCGGCAGCGTGACACGCAGGAAGGTGCGCCATTGCGGGACCTTGAGCGAAGCCGATACCGCTTCGAATTCATCATCGATCTGCTTGAGCGCGGTAATGGCTGTCAGGTGGCTGGATGTGTAGTAGTGAATGATGGTCGACTGCATCACCAGGGCCATCGTGTTGTAGAGGAAGTTGAGGGGGTTCGCGGGGTGGTTGAAGAAGATCACATAGCCCAGGCCAAGCACCAGTCCCGGCACGGCCATCGACAGCACCGCCAGGAAATGCATGACCGGCCGCATCAGCCCGAGATTGCGGGTCTTCTCGATCAGGTAGGCGCCGGTGAAGACAATGAGCGAGCCGGTCAGCGCCGTAGCGGTGGCAAGCACCAGGCTGTTCTTGTAGGCGCCTGCCATGTCGCTCTCGAACAGCACGATGCGGTAGTTCTGGAGGCTGAGCGTCAGGTCGTAGGGCCACAGCTTGATCAGCGAGGTATAGACGGCCATGCCCACCACTGCCAGCAACAGTGCGCAAACCAGCGTGCAGTAACTGCCCAGCAGTGCGTCGGCCCAGGCGTTGGGTTTGGGCACGTAGGGCACCGAGCGCGCGGTAAGCTGGGCGCGCAGCTTGCGGCGCACCACGGTATCGATCATGAAAGAGAGCACCGATGGCACCAGCAGCAGCACACCCACCACGGCACCCATCGAAAAATTCTGCTGGCCGATCACCTGCTTGAAGACGTCGATGGAAAGCACGTTGAAGTCGCCGCCGATCACCTTGGGTGCGCCGAAGTCGGAGATGACGTAGGTGAAGGTCACCGTCGCCGCGCTGATCAGGCCGTACTTGCAGGAGGGCAGGGTCACGGTAAAGAACTTGCGCCGGGTACTGGCACCGAGGGCGCTGGCAGCTTCGTAGAGGCGTCCGTCCGCCAGCGACAGCGCCGTGACCAGAATCATGAGCGCATGGGGAAAGGTGTTGTAGACCTCCGCGATGATGATGCCCCGCGCACCGTAGATCGATGCCCCGCCAAGCAGCGGCTTGAGCACGCCCTGGTTGCCGAACCACTGCACGAACGAGATGGCGGAAAGCAGCGACGGCGCCAGCAGCGGGATCAGTGCCACCAGCCGGAAGACCGCCTTCAGCGGCGCTGGCAGGGTGCTGCGTGTCAGGGCATAGGCGAAGATGAAAGCCAGGGGCACCGAGATGCCGACCACGCTGGCTGCCAACACCACCGAGTTGCGTGCCGACTGCATCAGCGACGGTGTCCTGATGTAGGCAGCGAAGTGGGCGAGCCCGACAAAATGGCCGTCACGATCGAATACGGCATTGGCCAGGATGGCGCACATCGGTGCCAGCAGGAAGAAGAGCAGCGCCAGCAGCACGCAGGCCAGCACCGCACGGGCGATGATTTCGTCCCAGTTCCACCGTGCCAGCCGGCCCGCCTGGGTGGGTTCGGGCGTCTGAGGAAGCGCGATCTCTTTCATCGTTTTGCTCCGCTCGCGGCGAAGGCCTGGATGCGGCTCGCGCGCAGCGCGATGCGCAGGGGCTGGCCGGCCCGGATGCCGTGGTCGTGGAACTGGTCAAGTGTGAACTGAAGGCAGAGCGGCTGTCCCGCCAACTGCTCGCAGCTCACCTCGGCCATGCAGGTGTCGCCCAGGAACTCGACCTTTTCGATATTGACGGTCAGCTGGTTCGGTGTGTCGACTCCGAACTGGCCGATATGGCGGTCCTCGGGGCGAAGGTAGAGGTTGATTGCCGTGCCTGGCTCGAACTCGCGGCTGCAGCCCTCGCAAGTCAGCTCCAGCGTGCCCACGCGATAGCGCCGGTCACCCAGCGCAGTGCCGGCCAGCACGTTCACGCGTCCGACAAAGTCCGCCACAAAGGGCGTGGCCGGGCGTTCGTAGACCTCCAGCGGTGTGCCGACCTGCTCGATGACCCCGTGGTTCATGACCACGATCCGGTCGGCCATGGACAGTGCCTCTTCCTGGTCGTGCGTGACCATGATGGTGGTCACGCCCACCTGTTGCTGCAGGCGCCGGATCTCGCCGCGCAGGCGCACGCGTTCGAGGGCATCGAGCGCCGACAGCGGTTCGTCGAGCAGCAGCAGTCCGGGGCGGGTTGCCAGCGCCCGGGCCAGCGCGACGCGCTGCTGCTGGCCGCCGGAAAGCTGGCTGGGATACTTGCGGCCGGAGGCCGGCAGGCCTACCAGGTCGAGCAGTTCCTGCACCCGCTGCGCAATCTCGGTCCGATTGGTGCGACGGTTAGCGAGACCGTAGGCCACGTTATCGGCAATCGTCAGGTTGGGGAACAGGGCATACGACTGGAACACGATGCCATAGTCGCGCCGGGCGGGAGGCAGGGAGGAAATGTCGCGCCCGAGCTGGAGGATAGTGCCGGCGGTCTGCGTCTCCAGCCCGGCGATGATGCGCAGCAGCGTGGTCTTGCCGCACCCCGACGGCCCGAGGAAGCACAGCATCTCGCCCTGGTAGACGGTCAGGTCGATATGCCGCAGGGCGGTGAATGTTTCGAATTCCTTGCGCACGCCCAGGATCTCGAGGGCGGGCACGCGGCCGGCGCGCGTGGCGACGAACTTGGCGCTGGTCATTTCCATGTGTGTCCCCACAATGTGGTGATGACTACGGTGGTGGAAAAAGGGGCGCGCCAGGCGCCCGCGGACGAGGCTTACTTGGCTTCCGCCTTGCTGTCGTAGCGCTTGCTCCACTCGGCCAGGATGCGCGAACGATTCTTTGCCGCCCATTGGAAGTCGTTGCGGGCGAAGCGGCTCTCATAGTTCGGAGGAATGCCGTCCAATGGCTTGGCTACGCCGGGGTAGGCCACTACGGCCCACCAGTTGGCGCTGATCTGGTTTGCGTCTCGACTGGCCATCCAGTCGGCGAAGCGCTTTGCCTCCGGCAGCTTCCTGGTTGTCTTCATGATGCTGGTGGCTTCGATGTCCCAGCCCAGGCCCTCGGTCGGGAAGATCAGGTCGACCGGGGCCCCGGACTTGCGCACCTGGTGACCCCGGAATTCGAACGAGATGCCAATCGGGAATTCGCCCGTAGCCGCCTGCTTGCACGGCTTCGAACCGGAATGCACATACTGGGCGATATTCTCGTGCAGGCCGTCCATGTACTTCCAGCCATCGGCTTCTCCCCACATCTGCAGCCAGGCCGCCACATCGAGGTATCCGGTGCCGCTGGAAGCCGGATGCGGCATCGTGATGCGGCCCTTATAGACCGGCTTGGCCAGGTCCTTCCAGCTTTCCGGCTTGGGCAAGCCCAGCTTCTGCGCCTCTGCGCGGTTGAAGCAGATCGTGGCCGCCCAGACGTCCATGCCGACCCACTGCGGCGGCCGGGCGGTATCGGAATAGTTCGGGGTCAGCTGCTGGAAGCCCTTGGGCTCGTAGCCCTGCAGCATGCCTTCCTGTGACAGCAGCACGAGGCTGCTGGCGGCCAGTCCGGCAACCACGTCAGCCTGCGGATTGGCCTTTTCGGCCAGCAGGCGGGCGGTCACGATTCCGGTGGAATCGCGTACCCAGCGCACTTCGATATCCGGGTTGGCTTTCTCGAAACCGTCCTTGTAGAGCTTCATCGCGTCCGTTTCCAGCGCGGTATAGACCGTGAGCGTGGTCTTTTGCTGCGCGCAGGCGCTGCCCGCGCGAACTACCAGCGCGGAGGCGCAAAGCGCCATGGCGAGGGAAATCTTCATGCTCTGTCTCCTTCCTGTTAGCCAGATCTGTGTCTGCCCTGTTGCCTTCCGCAGTGTGCCGTAACACGCCCTACGGTAAGATGAAACCAATGTAGAACGTAGGATGATGACTGTCAACGTAAGATTGAAAACTGTTGACAATTTACAATGTGCAAACTTTAATGGAGCCATGGGAATGACCGACGCCATCCAATTGTTGCGTTCAAGCTCGCTGCCAATGCTGGTGCAGGAGGAGATCGAACGCCTGATCATGACCGGCGAATTGCCGCCGGGCACGCGCATCAACGAGAGCGACATCGCTGCCCGCTATGGCACGAGCCGGGGTCCGATTCGCGAAGCGCTGCGGGCGCTGGAGGAAGCCGGGCTGGTCCGCAACGAGAAAAACCGCGGGGTCTTCGTGCGCGAGATTTCGGTCGAGGAGGCCGATGAAATCTACGAACTGCGCGAGGCCCTGGAGGAAATCATCGGCAAGCGTGTGGCGCAGCGCATCAACGCCACGCTGGTGAGCGAACTGAAGCAGCTGGTGGGCGCCATGGAGGAGGTCGCCAACAAGAAGGAAGCGGCCGAGTACGCGTCGCTGAACCTGCGGTTCCATGAACTTCTGCTGGAACACGCGGGCAGCAACAAGCTGACCGAGACCTACCGCCGCCTGGTCAAGGAACTGCACCTGTTTCGCATGCAGGCGCTGACCCAGGGCGGCGGGCTCGATGTGTCCGCCGACGAACACCGCACGATCATGGACGCCATCGTTTCGGGCGATGCCCGGCGCGCCGGTGCCGCATTGCGCGCGCACGTGGCCGCCAGCCGTGTACGCATGCTCAAGGCGCACCGCAAGGTGCATCCGGGCAGTAACAAGGAACCATGAGCTGAGGCTCATCATCAAGGGGATTGGAAATGGGAACGACGAAGGCAGAAAGCATTGAAGTCAATGGCAGGACTTACCGCTGGATGAACCGCCCGGTGGTCGTGGTATGCGTGGACGGCTGCGCGCCGGAATACCTCCACGCCGCCACCGAAGCAGGCGTAGCGCCTTTCCTGCAGTCCGTCATGCAGCACGGGACGAGCCTGCTGGGCGACTGCGTGATTCCCTCATTCACCAACCCCAACAACCTGTCCATCGTCACTGGTGCACTGCCGTCGGTCCACGGCATCTGCGGCAATTACTTCTTCGATCGCGAACTGGGCGCCGAAGTGATGATGAACGATCCGAAGTACCTGCGCGCCGGCACTGTGCTGGCGGCCTTTGCGAACGCCGGGGCGAAAGTGGCAGTGGTCACCGCCAAGGACAAGCTGCGCAAGCTGCTCGGCCATGGCATGCGCGGCATTTGCTTTTCGTCGGAGAAGGCCGACCAGGTCACGCAGGAGGAAAACGGCATCACCGGTGTCGTGGAAATGGTGGGCATGCCAGTACCGTCGGTCTACAGTGCCGAGCTGTCCGAATTCGTCTTTGCCGCCGGCGTCAAACTCATGGAGCGCGAGCGGCCTGACCTGATGTATCTGTCCACCACGGACTACGTTCAGCACAAGGCGGCCCCGGGCAGCAAGGCCGCCAACGCGTTCTACCAGATGATGGACGGCTACCTGAGCCAGCTCGACGCGCTGGGCGCCACCATCGTGCTGACCGCCGACCACGGCATGAACGACAAGCACGGCGCGACCGGCGAGCCCAACGTCATCTACCTGCAGGACCAGCTTGACGGCTGGTACGGGGAGGGCGCGGCGCGCGTGATCCTGCCCATTACCGACCCCTATGTGGTCCACCACGGCGCATTGGGCTCGTTCGCCACCATCTATGCGCCGGACGCCGAGAGCGCCGCGCGCTGGATTCCGCGGATCGCGGACATCGAGGGCATGGACAGCGTGCTCACACGCCAGGAGGCCGCCGAGCGCTTCGGGCTGCCGCCCGACCGCATCGGCGACATCGTCGCGGTCTCGCGACGGAACGTGGTGATCGGCACATCGAAGTCCCGGCACGACCTGTCCGGCCTGGATGCGCCGCTGCGCTCCCATGGCGGGATGTCGGAGCAAGTCGTGCCGCTGCTGTGCAACCGTGTGATGGTCGGACTGAAGCCGGCCCGCCGCCTGCGCAACTTCGACGCTCTCGACCTCGCGTTGAATTACGCCGCCTGACGGCGCCTTCCCAGCATGCCTGCCTGCTGTCCCGACCCGCTCTTCGCGCAGTGGCGGGGGACATCAAGCCTGCCGACCGAGATCAAAAGGAGACAAAGATGAACATGCCTGCCACCCCCGGCATCCGCCATGAAGCGCTGCGCATTGCCGGCGAAAAGGTCTATCGCGATCGCGTGATCGAGGTGACCTATCCTTACACCGGGGAAGTGATTGCCACGGTGCCGAAGGCCAACCTTGAAGACGTGCGCCGGGCCCTGCGCATCGCCCACCAGTACCGCTCGACCCTGACCCGCTACGAGCGCTATCGCATCCTGATGCGCGCCGGCGAAATCATCGCGCAGCGCAAGGAAGAGATCGCGACCCTGATCACGCTGGAATCGGGTCTGTCGCTCAAGGACACGCTCTACGAGGTCGGCCGCGCTTCGGACGTGCTGCTGTTCGCGGCCAACCAGGCGCTGGTTGACGACGGACAGGTCTTTTCGTGCGATCTCACGCCCCATGGCAAGAGCCGCAAGGTCTATACGCTCAAGGAACCGCTGCTGGGCGCCATCTCGGCCATCACGCCATTCAATCACCCTCTCAACCAGGTCATTCATAAAGTCGCGCCGGCGGTGGCTACCAATAACCGCATGGTCCTCAAGCCGAGCGAGAAGACGCCGCTGGCCGCGTTCGCGCTGGCCGATATCCTCTATGAGGCCGGCCTGCCGCCGCAGATGCTGTCGGTCGTCACCGGCGACCCCCGCGAGATCGCCGACGAACTGCTGACCAGCCAGTACGTGGATCTTGTCACCTTCACCGGCGGCGTGTCGATCGGCAAGTACATTGCTGGCAAGGCCGCCTACAAGCGCCAGGTGCTTGAGCTGGGCGGCAACGATCCGATTATCGTGATGGAGGACGCCGATCTGGAGGAAGCCGCCACGCTCGCTGCGGGCGGGTCGTACAAGAATTCCGGCCAGCGCTGCACGGCGGTGAAACGGATGCTGGTGCAGGAATCCGTGGCCGACCGCTTTGTCGAGTTGCTCGTGGCCAGGACGCAGGAAGTGAAGTATGGCGACCCGCTGGATCCCGCCATGGACATGGGCACGGTGATCGACGAGGCAGCAGCCATCCAGTTCGAGTCGGTGGTAAATGCAGCCATTGCCGGCGGCGCGCGCTTGCTGGCCGGCCACAAGCGCGACGGCGCACTTTACGCGCCTACGGTGCTCGACCACGTGGACCCGGAAATGACCGTGGTCAGGCACGAGACCTTTGGCCCTGTCTCCCCGGTGATCCGTTTCAAGGATATCGACGACGCCATCCGGATTTCCAACGGCACGGCCTATGGGCTGTCGTCATCGGTCTGCACCAACCGGCTCGATTACATCACCCGCTTTATCCGCGAACTGCATGTGGGGACGGTCAACGTCCGCGAAGTCCCGGGCTATCGGCTGGAGATGACGCCGTTCGGCGGCATCAAGGATTCCGGGCTGGGCTACAAGGAAGGCGTGCTCGAAGCGATGAAGAGCTTCTGCAATACCAAGACCTATTCGCTGCCCTGGTAGGGGCGGGCAGCGCCACCGTACCGGAATTGCATACACACGAGCAGGAGACAGCAATGAGGATCGGAGTACCGAAGGAAATCAAGAACCATGAGTATCGCGTCGGCCTGACGCCATCTTCCGTGCGGGAGATGACGGCACATGGCCACCACGTGCTGGTACAAACCACGGCTGGCGCAGGCATCGGCGCGAGCGATGCCGACTACCGCAAGGCCGGTGCCACGATCGTCGATACGGCGGCGGAAGTCTTTGCCACGGCGGAAATGATCGTCAAGGTCAAGGAGCCGCAGGCCGCCGAGCGCGCCATGCTCCGGGACGGACAGATCCTCTATACCTACCTGCATCTGGCACCGGATCCGGACCAGTGCGCCGACCTGGTCCGCAGCGGTGCAGTGTGCATTGCCTATGAGACTGTCACGCAGGCCGGCGGTGGCCTGCCGCTGCTGGCGCCGATGTCGGAGGTTGCCGGCCGCATGTCGGTGCAGGCCGGGGCGCACTGCCTGGAAAAGGCGCGCGGCGGCATGGGTGTTCTGCTGGGCGGCGTGGCGGGCGTGGAGCCCGCCCGGATCGTGATTCTCGGCGGGGGCGTGGTGGGCAGCAATGCGGCGCAGATTGCAGTGGGAACCGGCGCCCACGTGGTGGTGATCGACCGCAATATCGATGTGCTGCGGCGCATGGACCGCCTGCTGGGCGCCCGTGTGACGACGGTCTACTCCAACCAGGACAATGTCGAGCGCCACGTGCTGTCAGCCGATCTCGTCATCGGCGGCGTGCTGATTCCGGGCGCGGCCGCACCCAGGCTGGTCACGGCCGGCATGGTGGACGCGATGAAGCCGGGTTCGGTTATCGTGGATGTGGCAATCGATCAGGGCGGCTGCTGCGAGACCGCCAAGGCCACGACGCACGCCGATCCCACCTACCTGGTTGGCCACGTGTTGCACTATTGCGTCGCCAATATGCCGGGGGCGGTGCCGCGTACCTCGACCTACGCGCTCAACAACGCCACGTTGCCCTTTGCGCTGCAGATCGCCGACAAAGGCTGGAAGGCGGCATTGGCCGACAATCCGCACCTCGCCAATGGCCTGAACGTGGCGTTCGGCAAGGTGACGTGCAAGGAAGTCGCGCACGCTCTCGGCTATGAGTGCCACGATGCCGGGCAATTGCTGATGCATTGAGCTGAACCGCAAACAACTTCGGAGCCATCCATGCGCCCATTCTGGCTGGAACAAGCCCTTCTCGGCGATACGGATCTCGCCCCTGCATTGCGCGGAACCAGGCAGGCCGACATTTGCATCGTTGGCGGCGGATTCACCGGCCTGTGGACTGCGCTGCAACTCAGGCAAAAGCGGCCGTCCCTGAAGATTACGGTTCTCGAAGCAGACATCTGTGGTGCAGGCGCGAGCGGACGGAACGGCGGTTGCATGCTGACCTGGTCAACCAAGCTCTTTACGCTGGCCCGGCTGTTCGGGGAAACGGAAGCAAGGCGGCTGATCCGGGCGTCCGAGGATGCGATCCCCGCCATCGCCGAGTTTTGCCGCGCTCATGGTATCGACGCCGAGTTGCGCATGGATGGCACCATCTATACCGCCACCAACCCCGCGCAGGAGGGTTTGCTCGATCCGGTAGTGCAGGCGCTGGAGGACTGGGGGCTGAATAGCTGGCGGCGCCTGAGCACGGTCGAGGTTGCTACGCGAACGGGCTCGGCCCGCAACCGCTCCGGCTTCTTTTCGCCGCTGGCGGCCACGGTGCATCCGGGAAAGCTGGTTCGTGGCCTGCGTCGCGTGGCGCTGAGCCAGGGCATCGAGATCCACGAGCGCTCGCCGATGATCTCCATCGAAGATGGCGCGCGTCCCGCGGTCGTGACGCCGAGTGGACGCGTTGATGCCGGCCACGTTGTGCTGGCGCTCAATGCCTGGATGCCAACTGTGTTCCCCCAGTTCGAGCGTTCAGTGGCCATTGTGTCGAGCGACATGATCATGACCGATCGCTGTCCCGACCTGCTTGCCGGCATCGGCCTGGATCATGGCACCTCGGTGCTGGACTCGCGCACGTTCGTCTATTACTACCGCACCACCCGCGACGGGCGCCTCATGCTTGGCAAGGGGGGTAACACCTTTTCCTACCGGGGGCGCATCGTGCCGGTCTTTAATCAGGCATCCCCCTACGAGACCATGCTCACGCACAGTCTGCGCGCGTTTTTCCCGGCCCTGAGCGATGTGCCGGTGATTGCCAGCTGGAACGGCCCCTCGGACCGGTCTGCAACCGGATTCCCTTTCTTCGGTTACCTGAACGGAAACCGGGCAATTTCCTACGGTTTCGGCTATTCCGGCAATGGCGTGGCGCCAAGCTATATGGGTGGCCAACTGTTGTCGTCGCTGGCGCTGGGCGAGGACAATGCCTGGACGCGTTCCGGCCTTGCCAGGGGCCCCCTTGGCCAGTTTCCTCCCGAACCGGTGCGTTACCTTGGGTCACTGCTGGTTCGCAACGCGATTCGCCGCAAGGAAAGCGCCGAAGACCGTCACACGGAACCGTTCTTGTTCGACAAGTTCCTGGCCCGCTTCGCCCAAGCCGCCGGCAAGGCCGATAAGGCGGCCTGAGCGCAAGCGGATAGCCGCCACGGACCGACGCGTACATGACACTGGGTACGCATGAATCGTGAGAGCCCGAACGCCCGACGCTCAGTACAAGACCTCCAGCTCGTCGAACAGCTCGCTGTCCTTCTGCGCCGCCGAGCGCGCACGGCGCCGGATCTCCTGCAGCAGGCAGTCGGTGAAGCACTGCGCCGCGGGACTGCGCACCGCGTTGTGGCGCGTGATGATGCCGAGCCGGCTGGTTTCGAATTGCTCGGCCAGGGCGAAGGCGTGGACCCAGCCGCGCATCGGCTCGGACAGCAGTAGTGGCCGCGGGCAATAGCTGATCATGCCGGCATTGCGGACCAGTTCCAGCAGCAACGCGGTGGAGTGCGCGCAATGCAGCCGGCACGGGTCGATCTGTGCATCATGCTGCCAGAAGAGGTTGCGCATGAAGGGCTCGTAGCTGGCTGCGGTGTAGTTGACGACCCAATCCTGCGCCAGCAGTTCGTGCAGCGCGCGTGCCTGCGCGCACGGATGGCCGCGCCGGGCGATCACGCACGAGGTGTATGCAAGCAGCGGCTCGCACTCGAATTCTTGCGTGGACATCGCGGCCGTGAACGGCCCCACGGCAAAGTCCAGCGTGCCTTCGCGCAAGCGCGGCAAGGCCACCGCGGTCAGGCCCTCGAAGATCTCCACCTGCACGCCCGGCATGCGTTCGCGAAAACGCAGCAGCACCCGCGGTAGGAACGTCAGCATGATCCACGGCGTGACGCTGATGCACAGCCGCCCCACGCCTTCGCCACGCAGCGTGGCCAGTTCTTCACTGGCGCGTGCGAGCTGGCCCACCACCAGACGGGCATGGCCCAGCATCCGCTGTCCCGCCGCGGTCAGCGCCACGCCACTCGCAGTGCGCGAGAGCAAGGGCAGCCGGGCTTCGCTTTCCAGTTCGCGCAGCGCCTTGGTAACCGCTGCCTGCGACAGTCCGGCCAGCCGTGCGGCGGCACGGATGCTGCCGGCATCGGCAACGGCGACCAGCGCCTGGATCTGATGCAGTTTCATCGACATGATGGACTTTTGGGTGACAACCGGCGGTTGTCAGGATAACAGCTTTGCGGCTATCGGCCCGGGCGGGCGATGCCTAAGATCGCGGCACGCAATCTCGCAATTCCCCGCCAAGAACATCCCCGGAGACCCCATGCATCCAGATCCCGTCCTGCCCGGCATCCGCGCCATCGAAGCCGAGATGGTGGACCTGCGCCACCGCATCCATGCCCACCCCGAGCTGGGCTTCGAGGAATTCGCCACCAGCGACCTGGTGGCCGAGTGCCTGCAGGCTTGGGGTTATGCCGTACATCGCGGCCTGGGCGGCACCGGCGTGGTCGGCACGCTGCGCCACGGCGACGGCCCCGCCGTCGGCCTGCGCGCCGATATGGATGCGCTGCCGATCCGTGAGACCACGGGCCTGCCGTATGCCAGCAAGATCGACGGCAAGATGCACGCCTGCGGCCATGACGGCCACACTGCCACGCTGCTGGCCGCGGCGCGCTACCTGGCCGGGCACAAGTCCTTCCAGGGCACGCTGCGCGTGATCTTCCAGCCGGCCGAGGAAGGCATGGGCGGCGCGCGCGAGATGATCAAGGACGGACTGTTCCGGCTGTTCCCGTGCGATGCCGTGTTCGCGCTGCACAACATGCCCGGACACCCGACCGGCAAGTTCGGCTTCTTGCCCGGCGCATTCATGGCGTCCTCCGACACCGTCACGATCCGCGTGACGGGGCGCGGTGGCCACGGTGCGGTTCCGCATCGGGCGGTCGATCCGGTGGTGGCCTGCGCGTCGATGGTGATGGCGTTGCAGTCGGTGGTGTCGCGCAACGTCAACCCGCTGGACATGGCCATCGTAACCGTCGGCGCGATCGAAGCCGGCAAGGCGTCCAACGTCATTCCCGAGAGTGCCGAGCTGCGGCTGTCGGTGCGCGCGCTGAAGGCCGAAGTGCGCGACCTGCTGCAGGCGCGCATCACCGCGCTGGCGCATGCCCAGGCGGACAGCTTTGGTGCCAGTGCCGAGGTGCATTACGACCGCCGCTATCCGGTGCTGGTCAACGACCCCGCCACCACGGAACTGGCGCGCGAGGTTGCCCGCGAGTGGCTGGGCGAGAGCGGCCTGATCGGCGACATGGTGCCGCTGACCGGCAGCGAAGACTTCTCTTTCATGCTGGAGGCGTGTCCTGGCTGCTACCTGATCGTCGGCAACGGTGACGGGGAGGGCGGCTGCATGGTCCACAACCCGGGCTACGACTTCAACGACGCATGCCTGCCGCTTGCCGCCACCTATTGGGTCAAGCTGGTCGAGCGCTACCTGCGCTGAGCCGCATCCGCTGAGCCGCACCCCAATCACCATCGACAATGACCGGCCCTCAAGGCCGGCGCCGCCTCACCCACGGAGACACCGAATGCCCACTTCCCTGCCTGCGCAGCCGCTGGAGGGCGCTTGCGCCGCGCCTGCGGCCGGCCACGCCGTACCGCGCCGTCGCGTCATTGCCGCCATCACCATCGGCAACGGCCTTGAGTTCTACGATTTCACCGTCTACAGCTTCTTCGCGGTGCTGATCGGCAAGCTTTTCTTCCCCGTCAGCGGCAGCTTCGGCCAGCTGATGCTTTCGCTGGCGACGTTTGGCGTGGGTTTCGTTGCCCGCCCGCTCGGCGGCCTGATGATCGGGCTCTACGCCGACCGGGCCGGACGCAAGCCGGCCATGACGTTGACGCTCTGGCTGATGGGGCTGGGCTCGCTGCTGTTCGTGGTCTCGCCGACCTATGCACAGGCCGGGCTGGCCGCGCCGATGCTGATCCTATTGGCGCGGCTGCTGCAGGGCTTTGCACTGGGCGGCGAGGTCGGCGCGTCCACAGCACTGCTGATGGAGTACGCCGACGACCATTCACGCGGCTACTACGGCAGCTGGCAGTTGTTCAGCCAGGGCGTCAGCGTGCTGCTCGGTGCAGTGGTGGGGCTGTCGCTGACTAACGGCCTGTCGCCTGACGCGCTGCAAAGCTGGGGGTGGCGCGTGCCGTTCGCAATCGGCATCCTGGTCATTCCGCTCGGCCTCTATATCCGCCGCCACCTGGACGAAACCGCCGAATCACCCGCCGCCGCAACGGCGACGAGCCACGAACGCGCCGGCCTGGCCGAGGTCTTCCGCGGGCATGGCCGCGTGGTGGTAGCTGGCGTTCTGCTGACGATTGGCGGCACCTCCGCTACCTATATCGTGCTGCACTACATGACCAGCTACGCGGCGACTGTGCTGAAGATCCCGCTCGGGCTCAGCATGAGCGCAGGCTGTGTCGCAGCCCTGGTGCAGGTGGCATTGTCCTCGTACGCCGGCAGGCTGTCCGACCGCATCGGACGCAAGCCCGCCATCCTGTGGTCCCGCCTGGCCATGCTGGTGCTGGTCTATCCCGCCTTCCTGCTGCTCAACGCCAGGCCATCTCTTGGCACGCTGCTTGCCGTGGTCGCCGTGCTGGCTTTGCCGCTGGTGCTGAACGTGGTGCCTACCGTGGTGCTCATCACCGAACTGTTCCCCCGCCGCATCCGCGCCAGTGGCCTGTCGGTCGTCTATTGCATTGGCGTGCTGGTGTTCGGCGGCTTCGCCCAGCTGATCGCTACCTGGCTGATCGAGCTGACTGGCAATGCCAGCGCGCCGGCGCTGTATGTGATTGGCTGTGGCGTGCTATCGCTGTGCGGGCTGGTGATGGTGCCGGAGAAGGCGGGCAAGCCACTGGATTGACAGATCGTCGGGCGAGTCCGCAAGACATGAATGTTGTCATGCATACAATTTGCGGACTCTGCGCGTCCGGCTTTTCAAGCGCCACGGTAGCGCGCGGCCGGCACGCTGGTCGACAGTTCACCCATCATCGACACGCGTGCTGCCGCATAAGCGTCCCATTTGGCCACGTCATGCAAGGATGGGATCGTGACGAGTTCGCCGCGGTCGTACCCAACCAGCGCCGCGTCGACCAGGGCCGCGGCTGACATCACGATGTCCGGGTCCAGATTTTCCACGGGCCGTCCGCCTGTGGCCCAGAACTCCGTGGCGGTTGCACCCGGCAGCACCGCCTGTACGCGTACCCCCTTGTCATGCAGTTCGTGGTGCAGCGACTGGCTCAGCGCCAGCACAAATGCCTTGCTGGCTCCGTACACGCCATTCAGGATCTCGGGAGCGATGGCGACGACCGACGCGATGTTGATGATCGCGCCCTTGCCGCGCGCGACGAAAGATGGCGCGGCGGCATAGGTCAGTCTGGTAAGCGCCGTGACGTTCAACTCGATCAGTCGGGTCATCCGGTCGACATCACTGTCCAGCAGCGGGGTGTGTGTGCCGACGCCGGCGTTGTTGACCAGCAGCGCAATGCTTTCGTCTTCCCTCAGGCGGGCCTCGACCTGGGACAGCTCGGCGCGGTCGTTCAGGTCTGCGCCGATCACTTCGACGTTGCGACGCGTTTCGGTGGTAAGGCGGTCGGCGAGAGCGGCCAGGCGGTCGCGGTTGCGCGCAACAAGGATCAGGTCATAGCCTCGGCGGGCCAGGCGGTCGGCGTAGATGGCGCCAATGCCGGAGGAGGCGCCGGTAACGAGGGCAGTGCCGGCGTGGGTGGTTCGGTTCATGTCATGACTCCTGGTGTGGTTCGGAGACTGAATCGTAGGTATCCCTGCGCATGGCGTAAATGACGTATATAGTGCGTATTTGGGACGTGCGCTTTTCGGAGAAAGAAACATGCATCGCATCGGCTACCTGCTGGCGGATGGCTTCCAGATCATGGCGCTCGGCACCCAGGCGGTGTTCGAATTTGCCAATGCGACGGGCGGCGAACCCTTTTACTGCGTGGAGAATTTCTCGGCCTCCGGCGGTGTGATGACATCCTCGCTCGGCATGACCGTCGGCACGCGGCGGCCCGACCCGCGAGAGATCGTCGACACCTGGATGGTGCTGGGCGTGACGGATCCGGTCGTCTCTCGCCCGGCGCAGGAAGAACTCGAGTTCCTGCGCGATACAGCGCCCCGCGCCCGGCGCATCGCCGGACTCTGTACCGGAGGCTTCGTGCTCGCCGAGGCAGGCTTGCTGGCCGGACGGCGGGCGACGACTCACTGGGCGTTCGCCCGCGCGATGCGCCAGCGGCACCCGGACGTCGAGGTCGAGGAAGACCGCATCTTTATCGTTGACGGCCAGGTCTGGACATCGGCAGGCATGACGGCGGCATTCGATCTCGCCCTCGCGATGGTCGAGCGCGATCTCGGTGCGGCCATAGCGCGTTCGGTCGCGCACAAGCTTGTCATGCACCAGCGGCGCTCTGGCGGGCAGTCGCAGCATTCCGAAATGCTCGACCTTGCGCCGAAGTCCGACCGCATACAGCATGCCTTGAACTACGCGCGCCAGCATCTGAGCGAGCCGCTGACCGTCGATGCATTGGCGCAGTCCGCAAACCTGAGCCCGCGTCAATTTAGCCGGGCGTTCATGCAGGAAACCGGGCAGTCACCGGCCAAGGCGGTGGAGGGACTGCGCCTGGAGGCGGCGCGGCTGATGATCGAGCAGAGCCGGCATCCGCTCGAGGTGGTGGCGCGCGAGACGGGCTTTCGCGACCGTCGGCATCTGCGCGAAGCGTTTGTGCGAGGATTCGGGGTGCCGCCGCAAGCGGTGAGGCGGGAAGCGAGAAGCGGCGCCGAGCTGGCTGAAGCTTAACTCCCTGGAATGCCTGCCGGCAGCCAGTTCCCCTTGGCACGAAGCCAGGGCATGCCGGCTCCGCGTCCGCCGCCCTGCTAGGCTGGCTTGCCGAAGATATTGATCAGGTTCCCCTCCGGGTCCCGGATCATGGTGGACGCCAGCAGCGGCGTCAGTTTCTGTTCGGACCAGACGATCTCGGCTCCGCCCATGGAGACTGCCTGCAAGTGCCGGCACATGCCTGCGCGGTCTGTAACTTGCATGATTAAAGTTGCGGCAGTAGGATGGAAGCGATTCAGCAGCTACCTGGCATCCTACGAGCCACACCATGCAAAGAAAGACCTTCAGGGACATGCAATGTCCCATCGCACGCAGCCTCGAGCGGGTCGGAGAGTGGTGGAGCATCCTGATTCTGCGCGAGGCGTTCTACGGCGCGACCCGTTTCGACACGTTCCAGAAGAACCTCGACATCGCGCCCAATATGCTGACGCGCCGCCTGAACGGGCTAGTGGAGGAAGGTTTGCTGGAGCGGCGCCAGTATTCGGAGCGTCCTCCGCGCTACGAGTACGTGCTGACCGGCTGCGGCCGCGATTTCCTGCCGGTCATGCTGTCGATGATGGCCTGGGGCAATAAACACTTCGCACCCGAGGGCGCGAGCGTGCAACTTGTGGACAAGGCGACAGGCGACGTCATCGAGCCCGTGCTGGTCGATGCCGCGAGCGGCGCGCCGGTGGATTTTGCGCGCTATGCACTGGCGCCCGGGCCGGCCGCGGGTGAGGGTGTGCGCCGGCGCTTGGCAGATGCTGCCGCCTATCTGTCCGCAACCGGCCAGGACGACGCCGACTGACGCGGCGCGCGTATTCCCTGCCGTCTCTTACCACCCGCCACCGAGCGCGCGGAACGCCGCCACCGCGGCCCGCGCATTGTCGGTGCCCACGCGGGCCTGCTGGTCGCGCGCGGACAGCAGCTGGCGGTCTTCCTCGAGCACTTCGAACAGGCTGACCGCGCCGCCCTTGTAGGCTTCTTCGGCCGCGCCGCGCGCGCGGGTCTGTGCATTGACTTCGACTGCGAGGTCCTTGCTTTGCCATTGCAGCTGGGTCAGCGTGACGATGGCGTTCTCCACGTCCTCCGTCGCGCGCAGCATCGATTGGCGATAGGCGGCGAGTGCCTCCGCGGTCGCGCCGCGTGCCTGCGCGACTTCGGCATCGACACGGCCAAAGTCGAACAGGCGCCAGCGCAGGCCGGCCATGGCCGCCGGCTGGAACGTCGCCGCCGTGAACATCTTGCCCGCGGACAGGCTTTCGAAGCCGAGCAGCGCCGACAGCGACAGCTTGGGGTAATACTCGGCCGTGGCCACGCCGATGCGCGCACTGGACGCCGCGAGCCGGCGTTCGGCGGCGATGACGTCCGGGCGGCGTTCGAGTAGCTGGGTGGGGCCCTGCGCAAGCGGAATCTGCGGCACCTCCGTGCGCATGCCCGGTGCGGCCAGTTCGGCAGCATAGGTGCCCGGCGCCGCACCCATCAGCACGTCGAGGCGGTTGAGTTGCGTGTCGAGTTCAATTTGCAACGGCGGAATGGTGACGCGGGTCTGCGCGAGCCGGGCTTCGGCCTGCGCGCGCTCGCGCTCGGCGCCGATACCGTCGGCCAGGCGCAGATTCACCAGATCCAGCAGCCGCGCATTGGTCTGCACCTGCTGCTGCGCGATGGCGATGCGCTGCTGCGCGCCGCGCACGCGGAAGTACGAATCGGCGGCTTCTGCCGCCACCAGCACGCGCACGCCCAAGTGCTCGGCCTGCGCTGCCTGCGCTTGCGCGTTCGCTGCTTCGGCACCCCGCCGCAGCCCGCCGGCGATGTCGATCTCCCAGCTGGCTCCCGCGCCCACGTTGTACAGCGTGTTGTTGCGCTCGAAGCCGGGAGACTTGCTGGCGATCTTGCCGAGCGGGCTTTCGAGCGACTGCCGCTGCCGCGCGACGCTGCCCGACAACGACCCCTCCGGCAGTAATGATGCGCCCGCATAGTCGGCGGCCGCGCGCGCCTGGTCGACACGGGCGATGGAGGCGGCCAGGTCGAGATTCTGCCCAAGCGCGCGCTCGATGATCCGGGTCAGCGCGGGGTCGTCGAAGCCCTTCCACCAGCTGTCGAGGGCGGGCGCCGCGGGCGCCGTTTCGCTGGATCCGCCGGCCTGCAGAGCCGCTGCATGCGCGTAGGTCGCCGGCAGCTTCGCCTCAGGGGCGCGGTAGTCCGGGCCGACCGCGCACGCAGCCAGGCTGGCGGCCATGGCTGCGGCAGTGACCGCCGCGAGGCTGCGCCCGAAGCGCCGTGCTGGAGGGAAGGGTTGCCCTTGCGTCATGTCATACACCTCTCGTTCGTGATCTGTCATGCATGTTGAAAAATTAACTTGCAACATGATAGTCACCACTCTAGACTAACTTTCAACTTGATAGCAACCCCGAATTGAAAGGGATGACAATCATGCAGAGAAGGCCACTGGACAAGGCGCCATGCCCCATCGCCCGGACTGTTGCGCGCATCGGTGACGCGTGGAGCGTCCTGATCCTGCGCGAGGCGTTCTATGGCACGGCGCGCTTCGACGATTTCGAGAAGAGCCTCGGCATCGCGCCCAACATGCTCGCGCGGCGGCTCGGTTCGCTCGTCGATGAGGGACTGCTGGAACGGCACAGTTACTGTGAACGGCCGCTGCGCTTCGAATACGTGCTGACCCCGCGCGGCCGCGACTTCCGCCCCGTGCTGGTGGCACTGCTGGCGTGGGGCAACCGGCATTTCTCTCCCGAAGGCGAAAGCGTGCAACTGCTGGACCGCGAGACCGGCGCACGCGTCGAGCCCGTGCTGGTCGATGCCGCCAACGGCAGGCGCATCACCGAAGCGGCTTATGTACTTGGCCCCGGTCCGGCCGCCAGCGAGCGCATGCGGCAGAGACTGCATCGCGTGGCGCAAGCGCCGGCCGCGTCCGCCCCGAATCCAAATACCCTCGAACCTCAGTGCAGAAAGGAAGTGCCATGACGAGCGACACCATGACCGAACGCGCGGGCGAGCAGCCCGTTCCGGCCGCGAAGCCGCGCCCCGCTACGAAGAGGCTGATCGCGACCGGCGCGCTGCTGGTCGCGGGAATGGCCGGCGCAGGCTACGGCTACCACTGGTGGAATGAAGCGCGCTTCGTGCAGAGCACCGACGACGCCTACGTCGGCGGCGATGTGACCGTGATCGGCGCGAAGGTTGCCGGCTATATTGCCGAAGTCGCCGTGACCGACAACCAGCCCGTGCACGCGGGCGACGTCCTAGTGCGTATCGACGATCGCGACTACCGTGCCGCGCTCGCCAAGGCGGAAGGCGCGGTGGCGGCGCAGCAGGCGCTGCTTGAAAACCTCGATGCCACGCAGCGGCTGCAGGAGGCCGTGATCGGGCAGGCGCGGGCCGGTATCTCGGGCGCCAATGCCGATACCGTGCGCGCGCGCCAGGATCAGCTGCGCTATGCGAGTCTGGTCGAGAAATCGGCGGTGTCCATCCAGAGTTCGCAGAAGGCCGACGCCGACTACAAGCAGGCGGCGGCCAACAGCGAAAAAGCGCAGGCGTCGCTGCTCGCGGCGCAGCGCCAGCTCGAGGTCATCGGCACGCAGAAGCTGCAGGCGAAGGCGGCGCTCGCACAGGCCGTTGCCGAGCGCGACATCGCCAGGCTGAACCTTGGCTACACCGAGCTGCGCGCGCCGGTCGACGGCACGGTGGGCAACCGGCGCGCGCGCGTCGGCGCCTATGCAGGCAGCGGCAGCCAGTTGCTGTCCATCGTCCCGTCCAGCGGACTGTGGGTCGATGCGAACTTCAAGGAAGGGCAGCTCGCGCATATGCGCGAGGGCATGCCCGTCACGATCGAGGCCGATGTGCTTCCGGGGCGCGTCTTCCATGGCCGTGTCGGCAGCCTCGCGCCGGCGACGGGCGCACAATTCAGCGTGCTGCCAGCCGAAAACGCGACCGGCAACTTCACCAAGATCGTCCAGCGCGTGCCGGTTCGCATCCAGCTCGACGAGAAGGATGCGACGCTAGGCCTCATTCGCCCAGGGCTGTCGGTGATCGCGCAGGTCGATACGCACCCTTCGAAGCGGGTGCAATGATGAATACGGCCACCCTCGAGCGGCGGGCCGCCGCGCCGGCACCGGCGCTGCAATCACCGGCCGCGCTATCCACGCCAGCCAAGATCTTCGCGTTCGCGACCATGTGCGTAGGCATGTTCATCGCGCTGCTCGACATCCAGATCGTCTCCGCGTCGCTGCGCGATATCGGCGGGGGCCTGTCGGCGGGTGCCGACGAGACGGTCTGGGTTCAGACCAGCTATCTGATTGCGGAGATCATCGTGATCCCGCTTTCGGGCTGGCTTTCGCGCGTGATGTCGACACGCTGGCTGTTTGCCGCATCGGCCGCGGGCTTTACGGCGACAAGCCTGCTTTGCGGCGTGGCGTGGAATATCCAGAGCATGATCGCGTTCCGCGCGGCCCAGGGCTTCCTGGGCGGGTCCATGATTCCGCTCGTATTCACCACGGCCTTTGCATTCTTTGCGGGCCCGCAGCGCGTGATCGCCGCGGCCACCATCGGCGCACTTGCGTCGCTCGCGCCGACGCTCGGCCCGACCATCGGTGGCTGGATTACCGACAACTTCTCATGGCACTGGCTGTTCTTCATCAACCTGGTGCCCGGCATCTTTGTCACGGTGGCCGTGCCGATGCTGGTCAAGGTCGATCGCCCGAACTGGTCGCTGCTGCGCGGTGCCGACTATCTGGGTATCACGCTCATGGCGCTGTTCCTTGGCTGCCTCGAATACACAATGGAAGAGGGTCCGCGCTGGGACTGGTTCGGGGACGATGTGATCGTCGCCACCGCGTGGATCGCCGGATTGTCCGGCGTGGCCTTTGTCTGTCGATCGCTGACGTATGCGAATCCGGTCGTCGATCTGCGCGCGCTGCGCGACCGGAATTTCGCACTGGGTTGCTTCTTCTCGTTCGTCACCGGCATCGGCATCTTCGCGACGATCTACCTGACCCCCTTGTTCCTGGGACGCGTGCGTGGCTTCAGCGCATTGGACATCGGCCTGGCAATCTTTTCGACGGGCTTGTTCCAGGTCGCTTCGATCCCGTTCTACGCGTTCCTGGCCAATCGCGTCGACCTGCGCTGGCTGATGATGTTCGGACTCGGCTTGTTCGCGCTGTCGATGTGGTTTTTTGCGCCGATCACGCACGATTGGGGCGGGTCCGAACTGCTGTTGCCGCAGGCACTTCGCGGTATGGCACAGCAGTTCGCTGTGGCACCGACGGTCACGCTGACACTGGGAAGCCTGCCGCCCGAACGGCTCAAGCTCGCATCGGGCCTGTTCAACCTGATGCGCAACCTTGGCGGCGCCATTGGCATCGCGGCCTGCGCCACCGTGCTCAACGATCGCGGCAATCTGCATTTCCTGCGCGAGGCGGAGCACCTGAATATCCGCAACGAAGCCATGGGTGCGTTCCTGCAAGGCGCTGCCAGCCAGATGGCCGCGGCCGGCCACGATCTGGCCGAGGCGCAAACGGCCGCGCTGAAGCAACTCTTCGCGCTCGCCTGGCGTGAAGCACAGACACAGACGTTCAGCGATGCGTTCCTGATCGTCATGGCGTGTTTCGTGATTGCCACCGCGATGGTCCCCCTGATGCGCAAAGTCGCGCCGCCGAAGGCACCGTCCGCGGATGCGCACTGAGCTTGCACGGCAAGAGGAGGCCCGCCATGAAATCAGACATGAAGATACTTCTGAACTGCGCCGCGATGCTTGCCGCGTGCGCGTGCTCGGCCGTGCACGCCAATACCGACCGGCCGCGCCAGACCGGCGTGGCGTGCGCACGCGCGGGCAATAGCTATTGCCAGACGCCGCAACCACTGGCCGATTCCGAAGCGCACGCCGTGCGGCCCGGAAGCGGCGGCACGACGCTGCAGTTCCTCGACTGCCGAGGCGGCCGTATCGAGTCGGGGGCATTGGGGGACTATCGGAAGCGGGCTGAATGACTGCGAATCCGGAGGCGGCGGCGGCCTGGCATGCGCCGCTGATCGGCCTCGATCCCGCGACGGTGGAACTGGCCAACGCCAGGCGCACGTATCGCGTTCAGCCCGTCGATGGCGCGGCGCTCGACGAGCAGCAGCGTATTGCTGACGTCTTCACCTCGCAAGGTATCCTGCCACGCAAGGTGACGGTGGCGGCCTCGCCCGTATGGAAGCCGGCTTGATGGGCTTCGCACGGATGCGCGCATGCGGATAACGCCTCGCATGCCCGATGGCAAGCCTCGTAAATGCCCGTTGCAAAATCGAACAGAATGTCAGACGCCGTGCCGCTACAGTGATTACTCCCAGGCCTTAGGGCTATTCAAGGAGGTAATCGAATGAAGCAACATCTGGCGAAATCCCTGTTGATGGCTGGCGCGATGCTCGCGTCGTACCCGCTGTTCGCGCAGCAGGTCCAGCCCGTTCAGCCGACTCAGCCGATGCAATCGATCCAGCCGGCGGCGCCGGCAGCCCAGCCGATGCAAGGCGCTCAGGCAATCCAGGCCGCACCGGCGTCAGCCAACGCGGGAGCCGGGACCATGCCTGCCGGCGGCAATACATACGCGCAGACCGCTGGACAGCCGAGCCAGCCGGGAATGATGCCCGCACCGGTCGATCCGGCCGTGGCCGGGGGACCGGGCCAGGGCATCGATCCGGCCAGCGCGAGCCTGGCGCCCGATGCGCTCGGCACCCGCCTTGGCCGGCGAAACCCGTTCCTCGACGGGGCCTGAGCGGGCCACGTGATTCGTGCCCGCACGCGTTTCAAGGATTGCCCGGCAAGACGGGGCAATCAGCAGGATCGTGGTAGCGGGCGGCGACAAAGTCGTCCCCGCGAGTTCGCCGTCGCCACACAAATTGGACCGCGCGAACATGCGGATGTCGAGTTCCTTCCCCAGGCGCTGGATGGCAGCGCGGGCATCAGTTCGATACGCCCCGCGCCAAGCTGGACGGCCTTGTGCGCGAGAACGTGATCGCGCAACTGGCCAACCCGCGCACACGTCCGTCGGTGGCACTGGCGCTCGAACAGGGATGCATGAACTTGCACGGCTGGGTCTACGACATCGAGACCGGCAGCATCGATGCGCTCGACGGCGCAACACAAGCTTTGTGCCGCTCGCCGAGTCGCCGACCACGGTAGCGGTGGCTTCGCGCAACCTTCGGCAAGTGTGATATTTGCCTTCGCGGGCGACTGCGCGGGACCTAGTCCGACGCCGCAGTGACGCGCGCGCCCGGCATCGCAACGGTTTTTTGCACACTCTCCAATGCTTCACCGACGAGTCAACTGGTGAATCGCTAAATATCAGTAGTTTCCCCAATCTGCCCTGGATACCAAGGCCGGTACCATTCGCCCTGTTTGGTTCAATGTAGAACTAAATGTTCAAATATGAACATAATACAGGGGCGCTGGTGTGGCCGGTAGATCGCCATCGCGGAAATCGGGGAGACAGCATGAAGTTACGCAACGGGGTTGCCGGCGTGGCCGCCGCCGTGCCGCTGGTGGCGGCGGCACAGTCCGTGACGATCTATGGGGTCATTGACACGGGCGTGGAATACCTCAATCACGTCGGTGCGGCGGGACATGACCTGGTGCGTCAGCCTGCGCTGGCCGCGACCGTGCCATCGCGCTGGGGCTTGCGCGGTTCGGAGGACCTCGGCAACGGGCTGAAGAGCGTGTTCGTGCTGGAATCCGGCTTCGCGCCTGACACCGGTGTCTCGAATCAGGGGCCGCGCCTGTTCGGGCGGCAGGCCTTCGCGGGGCTGAGCGGCCAGTGGGGGCAGATCGGGCTCGGGCGCCAGTACACCATGCTGTTCTGGGTGCGTCTGGATACCGATATCCTCACCTCCAACGTCTATGGCGTCGGCTCGCTCGACAGCTATATCCCCAACGCGCGTGCCGACAATGCGGTCTCGTACAAGGGCAAGTTCGGCGGCGTCACCGTTGGTGCCACGTACAGCATGGGCCGCGATGCCGTCAATGGGGGACCGGGCCCGGCCGGCACTAACTGTGCCGGCGAGAACCCGGCGGACTCGCGCGCCTGCCGCGAATGGTCGGCGATGCTGATGTACGAGACCGCCTGGTGGGGCGTGAGCGCAGCCTACGATTCGCTGCGCGGCGGTCCCGGCGCCTTCGGCGGCCTGACCCGCAGCAGCCTGAAGGATGACCGCTTCTCGCTGGGGGGTTACATGCTGCTGCCGCGCAGCAAGCTGGGCCTGGGGCTGCTGTCGCGCAACAATGAAGCAAGCAGCACCCCACGCAGCGATCTCTGGTTTGCGGGGGCGTCCTACGACATCACGCCCGCGTTCAACCTGGCTGGCGAAATCTATTACCTGAAATACCGGCACAGCCAGAACAAGGCCTGGCTTGGCGCGATACGGGGCGCTTACTCGTTCTCGAAACGCACCTCCGTGTATGCCACGGCGGGCTATATCGACAACGGCGGCCAGTCGGCGCTGTCGGTCAGTGGCGGCAGCCCCGGGGGCAATCCGGTCGCGGGCGGAAACCAGGCCGGCGTGATGCTCGGCATCAAGCAGATCTTCTGAGCCGCTGCGGCTCAAGACAATGAACGTGGCCGGTTTGCGCGCAGATCACCGCTGCCACCGTATCCAGGAGGTAAAGCATGAAACCATCCCGATTGCTGACGATACTGACGGGCAGCGCCCTGATGTGCGCCGCGGTCTTTTCGGCTGCCGCCACGCCGGCTCCGGCTTTGGCCGCTCCGGCAGCCGCTGTGGCCCCGGACCGCAGCGACCATTTCCGCGTGACGCTCCTGGGCACGGGCACTCCGGTGCCCTCGGCGGCGCGCGCGGGTTACAGCACGCTGGTGGAAGCAGGTGGGCAGAAGCTGGTCTTTGATTTTGGACGCGACGTGGCAGTGCGCCTGTGGCAGTTGCGGATTCCGCTGGGCAGCGTCGACGCGCACTTCCTGACCCACTTCCACTCGGACCACCTGGTGGGACTGCCCGACCTCTGGCTGACCGGCTGGCTGCGCCCGCCTTACGGCCGCCGCGACAAGCCCATGGCCCTGTACGGCCCCGCGGGCACGCGCGCGCTGGCGGACGGTCTGCGCCAGGCCTTCGCCGCGGACATTGCGATCCGGCACAAGGATGAGGGCAGCGCGCTCGCGGGCATCACCATCGACGCGCGCGACGTGGCGCCGGGGGTCGTCTATGAAAAGGACGGCGTTCGCGTGACGGCCTTCGAGAATGATCATGGCGACAACATCCGCCCGTCGTATGGCTACCGGATCGACTATCGGGGCCGGGTGGTGGTGCTGTCGGGGGATACCCGCTTCAGTCCCGCCGTGGTGGCGCAGGCAAAGAACGCCGACGTGCTGGTGCATTGCGTCACGCTGATCCCCGATGCGCTGCTGGCGTCGAACCCGGCGTACCGTGCCATCTACGATCACCTGTCCTCGCCGGAGGACGCCGCACGGGTCTTCCGGACGGCGGGGCCAAGGCTGGCGGTGTTCAGCCATATCGGCCTGAACGGCGATGCCACGGTCGGGCAGATCGTCGAGCGGGTCCGCAAGACATATGCCGGTGAACTGTTGATCGGCGAAGACCTGACGCGCGTGGAGATCGGCCTCGATGACTCGCCCGGGAACCCGGGTGGCATCGCGGTGTGGCAGGAGAAGCCGTAAGCCTGCTCAAGCCCGCAGCCTGCCGTTATCCCCTGGGTGGAAGAAGCGCGGTCCGCTGTTGGATGGGCGGCCGTTTTCGTTCAGTCTTCCGGACGGAATCCCGAAGACTGAACGACCGGCTTCCACGTCTGCAACTCCGCCAACTGCATTTGTTGCAAGGCAGCCGGCGTGCTCGGTGCGGCGACCAAGCCGATGCGGCGCAGACTGGCGGACACGGCAGCATCGCCCAATGCCTGCGCGGCAGCGTGATTCAGCGTGTCCTGCATCGCAGCCGGCATACCGGCCGGTCCGTACAGACCAAACCAGCCGGGCAGTTCGAATGGAATGCCGATCTCCCTGAAGGCAGGAATGTCGGGGCTGACTGGCGAGCGCGCCACCCCGCTCGTACCGATGATTTTCAGCTTGCCCTGCTTGCTCAACTGCAATGCGTCGGCCGTGGGCGCGACGGCGAGGGCAAGTTGCCCGCCCATGACGTCGGTCAGAGCGGGCGCCGCGCCGCGGTAAGGGACATGGGTGAGCTTGATGCCCAATGCCCGCGCCACGGCCATGCCGACGAAATGTGGTACCGATCCTGCGCCCGGTGAACCAAAATTGGCCCTCGCCCCGGCAGCGCCGGCCCATTTGCGCAGTTCGGTGCCGTTCGAAATCGCGATGCCGTTGCCGGCGATCAGCGCATAGTCGTAGCTGACCAGCCTCGCGATCGGCGTGAAGTCGCGCGCCGGATCAAAACGCAGATTGCTGTAAAGATGGGGAAACAGCGTCATCGGTCCATGCGGCACGATCATCAGCGTTGCGCCATCGGGCTGGGCTCGCCGCACGAACTCCGGCGCCAGCCGTTCTGCCGCGCCACTTCGATTTTCCACCACATAGGTACGTTTGAGGGCCGTGCTCATTGCACTGGCGATCAGACGCGAGGCCACGTCGACCGACCCGCCTGGCGCGAACCCGACCACAATGACGCCGGGACGGCTGTCCTGGGCGCGCGCGGGTGCGCCATGCGTGCCGAGCGCGGCGAGCCCAAGTGCTGCCGAAAATTTCCTGCGATCCATCTTGTCTCCTTCGATATCGTGCTTCGCTGTCCGCGCGTCGCCGCTAAGCGGTTACCGCTCAGTGCGTCGGGCGCGGGATGGTGGTCTCGTCGAACACCAGCGTGGTCACCGCGTCGGCGGGGATGCCTGGCATCTGCGCCGCCCATTGCTCCCAGCGCCGGCGCAATGAAGCGAGCTGCTCGGGATAACGGCTGGCGAGATTGGCGCGTTCGCGTTCATCGCAAGAAAGATCGAACAGATACTCGTTGCCTTCGACCGCCAGGTATTTCCACGTCCCGCTGCGCACCGCGCGTTGCTGGCGGTGTGCCATGCGCCAAAACAGGTCACGGGACGCCAGCGTCCCGCCATCGAGCAAGGGGCGCAGATCGACGCCGTCCATGGGGTGGCCGGCAGCCGCAGGCACGTCCGCACAGGCGAGCATGGTGGCGGCCCAATCCATTGTCATGACCGGCGTATCGCACTGCGTGCCGGCGGCAATGCCCTCAGGCCAGCGCGCAATCAGCGGCACGCGAATGCCACCCTCCAGAAGATCCATCTTCTGGCCAACAAAAGGCCAGTTGTCCGAGAACCGTTCGCCGCCGTTGTCGCTGGTAAATACAACGAGCGTATGGCGATCCGCGCCGCTATCGCGCAACGCGCTGAAAATGCGGCCGATGCCCTCGTCCATGTGGTGAATCATCCGGCGATAGGTCTCGATGGAGCCGCCATCGGTATGACTCAGACGCTGCCCGATACGAACGGATTCCGCGCGGTCTTCGCGTGTTTCCCACGGCCAATGCGGCGCGGTGTAGTTAACGCTGAGGAAAAACGGCTTGTCGCCCTGGCACGCACGAATGAATTCGACCGCGCGGTCGCTGATGAGATCGGTCAGGTAACCCTCTTCATGCGAGGCCGCTTCCCCATCCCAGAGATCATGCTTGCCGCTGCTGTCGATATGGGAGAAGTAGTCGACGCCGCCCGACATGGGGCCGAAGAATTGCTGGTAGCCACTTTTCAGCGGGCCGAAGTTCGGAGGATAGCCAAGATGCCACTTGCCCGAGAGCGCGGTACGGTAGCCCGCGTCGCGCAGCAGGGAAGGCAAAGTGGGATGGGCCGGCGGCAGACCAATCACTTCGCTGCCGCGAGCCTTGCCGGTCATGGGCTCTTCGGCGGCGCCGCGCAGCCGGTATTGCCAGCGGCCGGTCATCATGGCGAAACGCGTGGGCGAGCAGACCGGAGAGTTGGCATAACCGTGCCGAAAAAGCAGGCCATCGGCCGCCATGGCGTCAAGATTCGGCGACGGGCTGGGCGCGCGAGCGCCCGTGCAGCCAAGATCGGCAAAGCCAAGGTCGTCGGCAAGGATGAAGACGAAATTAGGCCGTAATGGTGCTCTTCCCTCTGAAAGGGAATCGGGGCGCGACATGCTGTGTCTCCTGAAATCGGTGGCGGGCCGCTGGCGCGGCCTCTCGTGTTGAAGCAGTCCTCTGGCCGCCGAGTCTACGTACCATGAGCGCGCCTAACAAATAAACTTGCGGAATGTGCAAGCCTTGCACAGCGTTGATCTGGAAGAAGAAAATTGGGACAAGGCAGCGCCGTTGTTCCGCCGCGCGGCCGGCGGGTGACTTCTTGTCCAAGCGAGAAGAGTCACGAGGAAACGCGTCTGCCTGCGGACACGCGCCGAGGCTGATGGAGACCACCTTCTGCCAATCGCCGAACGGGGGTCGTCCCCGTTACCCGGGGTCGGGCAAGCCCATTCCCGGCTATCTGTCACTGATCTCCAGCGCCTCGACCATCTCCTTCGCCGCCAGCTGCAACTCCGGGACAAAGCGCCGTGTCGCCTCCGCAGGACTGATCGCCTGCTCGAGGTAAATGACATTCAGGCTGGCCAGCACCCGCCCCTGCGCCTGGATGGCGACCGCCACCGCCCCGATCTTGCGCTGGTCCGCCCAGTCCCCGTGGTTAGATCCGAATCCGTCCTTGCGCGTCTGCCGGATGAGGTTGCGGATATAGCCGTCGTCCATCGCGAGCTTGAGTTGCTGCTCGCCGCCAGCGCCCGAGCGCAGCACTTCAAGAATGTCTTCGCGTTCGGCATCCGGGCACATCGCGAAATACACGCGTCCGGCCGAGGTCAGCAGGATCGGCAGGCGCCGGCCCACCATGGCGCGGTGGAATGACAGCGGGCTGAAGCGGTGCGTGGTCTCACGGATGATCATGGCGTCGCCGTCGGGTGTGGTCAGGTCCGATGGCCAGACCACGCGCTGCATCAGCCGACCCATGATCGGCGGTGCGACCGTGGCGATACGTTCGTCGTCGGTGAAGCCTTCGCTGAGCGCGCGTACGTCCAGCGTCAGGCGGAAGCTGTCGTCCGATGTGCTGCGCCGCACGAATCCCTCTTCGACCAGCGTTTCCAGCAGACGCCGCACCGTGGTCCGGTGCAGCCCGGTGGCCTCGCTCAACTGCTGGCTGGAGGCGCGGCCGTTTTCCATGGCATTCAATGCCCGCAGCACTTGCAGACCACGTGACAACCCTCGCACATTCGCGTACTTGCTCACTGAAATTCCTTAAAAATCAATCATGTGCATGCCTTGCACATTTTATAGAAATGTTTGAGCAGGCGTCGCCTGATCCCTAGACTCCTCTCAAAATCGCAAATTCAATGGAGACGCCCCCCATGTCCTGCCTGATCCGCCGCCCGCGCCGTCGCTGCGGCGCCTGATCCGCAGCCGGCTTCCCGGCTGCCCTTGCCACTTCATCGCAGCACAGCCAGTACGCGCGGAATCAGCGCGGGGGCGTGCTCGTGCCTTGCCAGTAGGAGACCTATGCACACCATGGCCACGCAGACGTCGCAAGCCGACCGTCTTCCCCGAGTCGACACTGACATTGCCATCATCGGCGCCGGCCCGGTCGGGTTGATGATTGCCAATATTCTCGGCCTTCACGGCGTGCGCGTCACGGTCGTGGAAAAGCTGGAGCAGCTCATCGACTATCCGCGCGCGATCGGGCTCGACGACGAAGCGCTGCGCGTCTTCCAGGCAGTGGGCCTGGCCGACACGCTGCTGCCGCACACCACGCCTGACCACTGGATGCGCTTTGTCACCAAGGACGGCTATTGCTTCGCGTCCATCGAACCGCGCACCGACGAGTTCGGCTGGCCGCGCCGCAACGCGTTCATTCAGCCGCTGGCCGACCGGGTCTTGTACGAAGGCCTGCGGCGCTTCGAGCACGTGCAGGTGCTGTTCGGCCATGGCGTCGAATCGTTCAAGCAGGACAGCGCCGGCGTGAGCGTCGAGGTCACCACGAGCGGCGGTCAGCGCCGCACCATCCGTGCTGCCTACATGGTCGGTGCGGATGGCGGCAACAGCTTGGTGCGCCGCGCACTGGAGGTGCCCTTCGAAGGCCGCACCAAGCCGAACCAGTGGATCGTCGTGGACGTGCGCAACGACCCGGTCGGCTCGCCGCACATCTACATGCACTGCGATCACGAACGTCCCTATGTCTCGGCCGCGCTGCCGCACGGCATTCGTCGCTTCGAGTTCATGGTGATGCCAGGCGAGACCGAAGAGGAGCTGTCGAAGCCGGAGAACATGGCCGCGCTGATCCGCAAGGTGGTGGCCGATCCTGACAAGGTCGACTACATCCGCCAGCGCGTATATACGCACAACGCACGGCTCGCATCGACGTTCCGCGTCGACCGCGTGCTGCTGGCCGGCGACGCCGCGCACATCATGCCGGTGTGGCAGGGGCAGGGCTACAACAGCGGCATCCGTGACGCCAGCAACCTGGGCTGGAAGCTGGCCATGGTCGCCAAGGGCCTGGCCGGTGCGAGCCTGCTCGACACCTATACCGCCGAACGCCGCGCCCATGCGCGTTCGATGATCCACCTGTCCGAAGTGGCGGGGGACATCTTTGCGCCGAACACGCGCCTTGGCGTGCGTTTGCGCGACGCCTTCGTGCGAAGTTTCAACATACTGCCGTCGGTCAAGCGCTACTTCATCGAGATGCGTTTCAAGCCCATGCCGCGCTACGAAGAGGGCGTGGTGCTGCTGCCGCCGCCGCAACCTCGCGGTGGCTGGCTCGCGCGCGTGCTGGAACGCTCGGGTAATTCGGCGCCGGGCCGCCTGCTCGGCCTGATGAGCGAGAAGCGCGAATCCTTCCTCGGCCGACTGGTGTATGGGAACGATCCGCTTGCCGGCTCGCCGGTGGGCCGTATGTTCATCCAGCCGCGCGTGCGTACCGGCGATGGCCGTCTCACGCTGCTCGACGACGCCATCGGCAACCACTTTGCCGTGATCGGTTGGGGCACTGATCCGACCTTTGGCCTGACGCCGCAGGCGCGCGCCCTGGCCGAGAAGGCCGGCATGCGTTTCGTGCTGGCCAAGCCCGACGTGCAGCTGCGCCACGCCGACGACGTGCCCGAAGGCGTGACCGCCATCGGCGATGCCGGCGGTCGCCTGAGGGAGTGGTTCAGCCGCCAGCCGCATTCGGTCGTGCTGCTGCGCCCCGACCGCTTCGTCGCCGGCGTGTGCTCGCCGCAGCAGGTGTCGGAGGCTATCACCGAACTGGCCGGCAAGCTCGGCATGGCGCAGGTGCCGCCGTATGCCGGTGCCGCCAGCCCCTGCGCGACGCAGCGTCCGGCGCACGACCCCGTCAACGTTACCCAAGCAGCAGGAGCATGAGGATGCCGATTCACCTGGAATGTCTGTCACATACACCGCTGCACGGCTATGTCGACCCCGCGCCCGAGATCGTCGCCGAGGTCGAGCGCGTGCAGGCCGCGGCGCGCGAGCGCGTGCGTGCGTTCGATCCGGAACTGGTGGTGGTATTCGCGCCGGACCACTTCAACGGCTTCTTCTATGACGTCATGCCGCCGTTCTGCATCGGCGCGGCTGCCACCGCCATTGGCGACTTCAACAGCCTTGCCGGCAAGCTGCAGGTGCCCGCGGACCTGGCGCTGTCGCTGGCCGAGAGCGTGATGGCGGCCGATATCGATGTGGCGCTGTCATACCGGATGCAGGTCGACCACGGCTGCGCGGACGCCCTTGCGGTGCTGAGCGGCGGTCTGGACCGCTACCCGGTCATCCCCGTCTTCATCAATTCGGTGGCGCCGCCGATGGCCACGCTGCGCCGCGCGCGCCTGCTCGGCGATGCGGTCGGCCGCTTCGCTTCGCGCACCGGCAAGCGTGTGCTGGTGGTTGGCTCGGGCGGCATCTCGCACGAACCGCCGGTGCCGGAACTGGCCGGTGCGAGCGAAGAGGTTGCGGAACGCCTGATCGCCGGGCGCAACCCGTCGGCCGAATCGCGCGCCGCGCGCCAGGCACGCACGGTTGCCGCCGCAAAGGCTTTCGTGGCCGGTGACAGCCACCTGCATCCGCTCAATCCGGAGTGGGACCGCGCCTTCCTCTCGCTGCTCGAGCGCGGCGAACTCACGGCCGTCGATGGCATGACCAACGAGGCGATCACGCGCGATGGCGGCAAGTCGGCGCACGAGATCCGCACGTGGGTGGCGGCGTTCGGCGCCCTGGCCGCGTACGGGCCGTACCGTGCATCGCTCGACTTCTACCGCGCCATTCCCGAATGGATCGCGGGCTTCGCCACCATGCACGCCGGGCCGCGCGCCGCGTTGGTCGCTGCGGCCTGACCTCATCCAGGACAACAAATGACCGACCGTACCCTCATCAACGACATCGCAGCGCGCCTGCGCGGCGCCGAGGCCTCGCGCCAGACCATCGCCCCCGTGCGCGGCGAGATCGCGATCGACGACATTGCCACGGCCTACGCCGTGCAGCAGGTCAACGTCGACGCCCGCGTGGCCAGCGGCGAACGCATCGTCGGCCGCAAGATCGGCCTGACATCGTTGGCCGTGCAGAAGCAGCTCGGCGTCGACCAGCCGGACTTCGGCGCGCTGTTCGCCAGCATGGCCTGTGGCGACAGCCAGCCTATGCCGCTGTCGGGTCTGATCCAGCCCAAGGTCGAGGCAGAGATCGCGCTGGTGCTCGAGCACGACCTGACGCACGCGCGCCATACCTTTGCCGACATCCTGCGCGCCAGCGCCTACGCGCTAGCGGCGATCGAGGTTGTCGACAGCCGCATCCGCAACTGGGACATCCGCTTCGTCGACACCGTGGCGGACAATGCGTCGAGCGCGCGCTTCGTGCTCGGCAGCCGTCCGGTGCCGCTGTCCGCGCTCGATCTCACTGCCTGCGCGATGACGCTCTCGCGCCATGGCGAAGTGCTCTCGCGCGGCAGCGGCGCGGCGTGCCTTGGCAACCCGCTCAACGCGGCGGTCTGGCTTGCCGACCGCATGGTGCAGCTCGGCACGCCGCTGCGCGCCGGCGACGTGGTGCTGACCGGCGCGCTCGGGCCCATGGTCGCCGTCACCGAGCCCGGCACCTATGCCGCGGAGATTGAAGGGCTCGGCAGTGTCCGCGCGGCTTTTGACGCATAGCAGGGACGTCATCGCCGCCCGACCCAACGCACACAACCCGGAACCGCCCACCAAGAGCGGAACACAGAGACAGCGCAGACAAGCCATGCAGACAATGAACACCCGCGGTGCCGACGCGCGCCGCACGAACGGCAGCATCACCACGATCGGCCTGTGCCTGGCGATCGCCTTGCTGGAAGGACTAGATTTGCAGTCCGCCGGCGTTGCAGCGCCGCGTATCGCGAAGGAATTCTCGCTGTCCGTGGCGCAGATGGGCTGGGCCTTCAGCGCCGGTGCCATCGGTCTGCTCCCGGGCGCGGCGCTCGGCGGGCGCCTTGCCGACCGCCTGGGCCGCAAGCGCGTGCTGATGCTGTCGGTGGCGCTGTTCGGCGGATTCTCGCTGGCGACGACGCTGGTATGGAGCTTCGAAAGCCTGTTGGCCGCACGCCTGCTGACTGGCCTGGGCCTGGGTGCCGCCATGCCTAACCTGATCGCGCTGTGCTCGGAAGCGGCATCGCCCGGGCAGCGCAACACGGCCGTGGGCGCGATGTACTGCGGCATGCCATTCGGGGCCGCGCTTGCCGCCGCGATCGGCATCGCCAGTCCTGGCGACGAGGGCTGGCGGCACATCTTCTATGTGGGCGGATTCGGGCCGCTGCTGATGGTGCCGCTGCTAGCTCTGTGGCTGCCCGAGTCCGCCCAGTTCGTCGAAGCGAAGTCCCGATCCAGGTACCGATCGAAGTCTCAATCGAAGTCACCAGCGACGAAGGGTGCGGAAGCTTCGTCCGGGTTTGTCGAAGCGCTGTGTGGCGACCGCCGGACACGTACCACGATCGCGCTGTGGATCAGCTATCTGGGCACGCTCGTCGTGCTGTATTTCCTGATGAACTGGCTGCCGTCGATGGTGCTGTCCAACGGCCTGACGCGTGTGCAGGCCGGCGTCGCCATGATGATGTTCAACATCGGCGGCGGCATCGGCGCGGTCGGTATCGCCAACGTGATGGACCGCTTCAGCCCGCGCCTCACGGTGGTGGGCATGTATGCAGGCATTGCGGCCGCGCTGGCGGGGCTTGCCGGGGCGGGTGGCAGCGTCTCGATGGCATGGGGCGCGTTCTTCTGCGGCCTGTTCCTGGTGGGCGGGCAGTCGGTGCTGTATGCGCTGGCCGGGCAGGCCTATCCGACACAAGTGCGCGGCACCGGCGTGGGCGCGGCGGTCGCGATTGGCCGGCTCGGCTCGATCCTGGGGCCGCTCGTTGCGGGTCAGTTGTTCGCGTTGGGCCAGAGCGCATCGATGCTGGTGGCGGCCAGCATTCCACTGATCGTGGTCGCGGCGGTTGCCGCGCTGGCGGTGGTGGGTTCATGCCGGCCGCGGCTCGAAGCCGGGGCGGCATTGCCGGGCGGGCGCGGCGCCTGAGCCGCGCGTTGGCACACATTTCATTCAGAACGGATTCAGTCCAGTAAGGAAGACGATCATGCAAGCTACTGCACCAGCCATTACCGAAGCCATTACCGAAGCCAATACGAGCCGGTTCGTCACCGTGAAGGATGGCGACACCGGGTTTCGCATCCACTGTAACGACACCGGCGCCGGTGCCGAGACGGTCGTCATGCTGCACGGCTCGGGGCCGGGCGCGACCGGCTGGGCCAATTTCAACCGCAACGTCCAACCGCTGGCGGCTGCCGGCTATCGCGTGCTGCTGGTCGACTGTCCGGGTTGGGGCAAGAGCGACCCGGTGGTCAATACGGGCTCGCGCTCGGAACTCAATGGCCGCGTGCTCAAGGGCGTGCTCGATGCGCTGGACATCGAGCGCGTGCACATCCTTGGCAATTCGATGGGCGGCCACAGCGCGGTGGCGTTCGCGCTGGCCCATCCGCAGCGCGCCGGCAAGCTCGTGTTGATGGGCGGCGGCACCGGCGGCCCGAGCCTGTTCACGCCGATGCCGACCGAAGGAATCAAGCTGCTCAATGGGCTTTACCGCGAGCCGTCCATCGACAACCTGAAGCGCATGATGAACGTGTTCGTCTACGACGCGAGCTCATTGACCGACGAGCTGATGCAGGCGCGGCTGGACAATATGCTGGCGCGGCGCGATCACCTGGAAAACTTCGTCAAGAGCCTGGCTGCCAACCCGAAGCAGTTCACGGACTACGGTCCGCGGCTCGGCGAGATTGCGTCGCCGACGCTGGTGATCTGGGGACGTGATGACCGGTTCGTGCCGATGGATGTCGGGCTGCGGCTGATCGCCGGGATTCCGGATGCGCAGATGCATATCTTCAATCGCTGCGGGCACTGGGCGCAGTGGGAGCATGCGGAGACCTTCAATCGCCTTGTTCTCGACTTCCTGGCGCGCTGAGGCGGTAGATCCCCTGCAGGGCGTCTGCCGCTAGCCGTTGCGGCGCTGGCCCTGCCGCTTGCGGATTGGAAACGGGGCGTGCGGTGATGGCCTGGGCGGCGCAGTGCCAGGCACCCACGCCCGCGGTCGGGCAGACCCAAAGTCAAATACCGTAGCCTCCTGTTTACACCCATCAGATCCCCACGTCGCCGCCCCTTGGTCCTGAGACGCAGGCCGGGAAGGGGCAGCAGCGGCGTCATCGTTCACTGCCTGCATCGCCTCTGACCGGACCGGCGTTGGTGACACCGATGCCGACCTGCAATCCGTCGCGTGACAAAGGCGAATGAGACAAATGTCTCGGCGACTGCGACGTGTGTCTCGCGACAAGGCCGCTTTCGCGGCCCTCCCCAACGCCTCCCCCTCTGTCGCCCCGATCGCTGCAATGCCTTGTCCAGAAAGGATCCACGGGGTTTCCTGAGTAACGTGGGCCGTGCCCGTCCAGGGCTGGCATCCCTCTTGCAGTTATAGGGCATCCGGCACATCGGCCGGAAACCGATACGAGAGCAAGAGGAGACTTTGCATGGACCCCACACCGCAACATCTTCTGTGGATGTACGAGAAGATGATCGAGATCCGCCAGTACGAAGAGACTATGGCGAAGGTGTACCTGGAGGGCAAGCTGCCGCCGAAGATCCAGAAGGGCCTGGCCTTTGACATCGGAGCTGGCCCGGTTCCCGGCGAGATGCACCTGTCGGCCGGGCAGGAGCCGGTGGCCGTGGGCGTTTGCGCCCATCTGCGAGCAGAGGACACCGTGGTCGGCGCGCACCGCTCGCACCACTTTGCCATCGCCAAGGGCGTACCGCTTGACGCGATGACCGCCGAGATGTTCGGCAAGGCCACGGGTCTGGGTCGCGGCAAGGGCGGCCACATGCACCTGTTCCATGCCGGGACCAAGTTCTCGTGCAGCGGTATCGTCGGCGCGAGCTCGCCGCAAGCCTGCGGCGCCGCACTTGCTGCGCGCAAGCTCGGCAAGGACTGGGTGGCGGTGTCCTTCTTTGGCGAGGGCGCGGCCAACCAGGGTTCTTTCCATGAGTCGCTGAACCTCGCCGCACTCTGGAAACTGCCGGTGATCTTTGTCTGCGAGGACAACAAGTACGGCATCTCCGTGGAGAAGAGCGCCTCCACCGCCGTGCCGACGAACGAGATTCGCGCTGCCGGCTATGGCATGCCCGGCGTACTGGTGGAACGCAATGACGCGGTGGCCGTCTACCGCGCGGCCGGCGAGGCCATTGCACGCGCACGGCGCGGCGAAGGCCCCACGCTGATCGAAGTCAAGACCGACCGTTATCTTGGCCACTTCCAGGGCGACCCCGAAACCTATCGCCCGCGCGATGAGGCCAAGACTCTGCGCACCAATGACCCGATCCAGATCCTTGGCGACGCGCTGCGCGCCGGGGACCTGCTCGACGCAGCGACCGAGACCGAGCTTCGCGCTGCAGTCACCGCGCGCATCGAGGCCGCCTATGAATTCGGCCGCAATAGCCCCTACCCGGCACCCGCTGACGCGCTGCAGCACGTCTTCGTGCAGTAAATCCCGCATTCCACGAGACAGGAGACCACTATGCAAACGGCACAAGACGCGGGACAGGGCACGCGCACGCTGACCATGGCCCAGGCCATCGCCGAGGCCATCGGCCAGGAGATGGAGCGAGACTGGCGCGTATTCGCGATGGGTGAGGACATCGGCAAGTACGGCGGCATCTTCAGTGCCACCGCCGGCCTGCTGGACCGCTTTGGCCCCGAACGCATCATGGATACACCGATTTCCGAGACGGCCTTCATGGGCGCGGCCATCGGCGCGGCCGCGGAGGGGCTGCGTCCGATCGCGGAACTGATGTTCGTCGATTTCTTCGGCGTCTGCTTCGATCAGATCTACAACCACCTGGCCAAGAACACCTACATGTCCGGCGGGCGGATATCACTGCCGGCAGTGGTGATGACCGGTATCGGCGGCGGCTACAACGATGCGGCCCAGCATTCGCAGTGCCTTTACGCGAGCTTTGCGCATATGCCGGGCATGAAGGTCGTGGTGCCCTCCAACGCCTATGACGCCAAGGGCCTGATGATCCAGGCCATCCGCGACGACAACCCGGTGGTGTTCTGCTACCACAAGGGCATCATGGGCCTGTCGTGGATGTCGTACTTCGAGGGCAGCACCAACGCTGTTCCCGAAACGCCCTACGCCATTCCCTTCGGCCAGGCCAGCGTGGCACGCAGCGGCCGCGACGTGACCATCGTCACGCTGTCGCAGATGGTGCAGAAGTCGCTGCTGGCGGCGGAGCAGCTTGCGGCAGAAGGCATCGAGGCCGAGGTGATCGACCTGCGCACCATCGTGCCGCTTGACCGCGAAACCGTGCTGCGCTCGGTGGCCAAGACAGGCCGCCTGCTGGTGGCCGACGAGGACTATCTCAGCTTCGGCCTGTCCGGAGAGATCGCCGCCATCGTGGCCGAGAACCTTGACAGCGTGGCTCTGCGGGCCCCGGTGCGCCGGCTGGCCGTGCCCGATGTGCCGATCCCGTTCTCGCGGCCGCTCGAACAGTTCGTGATTCCGCAGGTCGACAGCATCGCCGACCAGGTGCGCGCGCTGGTGCAGCACCAACCCGTTTCCTATTCACTCAAGCGAGAAGCAGCATGATCGACGTATTGATGTCTGACGCCGTCTGGCAGGACGTGGAAGAGGGCACCGAAGCCCTGCTGCAGGAATGGTCGGTTCAGTCCGGCGATACCGTCCGCGCGGGCCAGGTGCTGGGCGTGGCCGAACTGGTCAAGACCACCCATGAGATCACGGCGCCGGCCGACGGTGTGGTCGCCGCGCTGACAGTGGGAGCACAGGACACCTTCGGTCGAGGCACCGTGCTGGCACGGCTGGAGCCCAAATCATGACGCACAGCCTGGTTTCTGCCCCGGACGCCGGCGAACGCCGCGTCGTTCCGCTCGCCGGGATACGTGGTGCCATCGCCCGCAGCATGAGTGCCGCGTGGGAGGTTCCGCGCGTGGCGCAGTCCATCGAGGTAGACGCGACCAGACTGGAGCTCGAGGTGTCGGCGCTGCAGCAACGTCTCGGTCCCCAGTGCAAGGTCACGTTGACCGCATTCGTTCTGCGCGCGGCGGCATTGACGTTGCGCGAGCACCCGCGGTTGAACGCCCGCATGCTGGAGAAGGGGATCGAGGTGATGCCCGACATCAACATTGGTCTCGCCGTCAGCCTGGACGAAGGGTTGATGGTGCCCGTGCTGCGCAAGGTGGATGCCAGGCCGGTCGCGGACATCGCCGCGGAAAGCCGTCGTCTCGCCGAGGGTGCGCGTGCCGGCACGCTGTCGGCGGGCAGCTACCAGCATGGCACCTTCACCGTCACGAACCTCGGCATGACGGCCATCGACAGCTTCACGCCGATCATCAACGTGCCGCAGGTCGCCATACTGGGCGTGACGCGCGTCGCCAGGCGGGCGGTGGTCAAAGGCGACAGCATCGCGATCGTGCCCATGCTGGGGCTGCATCTGGTTTTCGACCATCGGGCGGTGGACGGCTACCCCGCAGCGCGCTTTCTGTCCGACCTGAAGACGCGGTTGGAAACGGTCGAAGGCCTGTGATGCTGACCCCCACCTTTCTCGCCGACGGTATTCACTGTGCAGAGGAGCAGGACTGGAACCGCGCGCAACTGGCCGAGCCTGTCCTGCGGCCGGCCGTGCGGCTGTGGACGTATGCCGCGCCGGGCATCGTGCTTGGCCGCGCTCAGGCTGCCTTGCACCCAAGGCTGGCGGGCGGTCGTGCGCCGGTGATTGTGCGCGACTCCGGGGGCGGTGCAGTGCTGGCCGGGCCGTGGATGTTGTCAGCCTCGATCGTACTGCCGGCGGATCACCCGCTGGTGGGAACCGGCACGGTGTCGAGCTATCGCTGGCTGGGGGTGCTGTACGCCGGGCTGCTGCGAGATCACGGAATTGCCGCCTATGCGGTACCGCCCGAGGAGTTGCAGATGGCACGGCCCGACCCATCGCTCAAATGGGCATGCTTCGGTTCCCTTTCGCCCTGGGAGGTGGTGGTCGGCCAGCGCAAGATCGTCGGGTTGGCGCAGGTGCGGCGACGCACGGGTGTGCTGCTGACTTCAGGGACGCTCGTTTCACCGCCGGATTGGCCACTGTTGTGCGAAATGGTAGAGGCGCATCCCGCCGATGCCAATCGCCTGCAAGCCTGCACGACGTCGTGCACCGAGCAACTGGGCGCGCCATTGATGGCAACCGTATTGGCCGAGGGTCTGCATCACATGCTGATCGACGTGCTCGGCGAGCACGAGGATCCGGGCGATTCCCGGCATCCACGCCATGTGTCGCGCGAGAGGCCGGCAATCGTGTCCGCCGCCGGGGCCGCCAGTCAACGGTGAACGTAGTGCATATCGACAAAACAAGGCTCGCCATGAGCGTGCCATAAATGGAGACAACATGAAATCCATGCCACCCGCTGGCTCCGCCATGCGCGTATTGGACAAACAGCCCAAGGTGTCGCGCCGCGGTTTTCTGCGCGGCAGCGGCCTTGCCGCGATCAGCGTTACGGTTATTCCCACGACCGGCATTGCGGCAGCCAGGGATGCGACAGACCAAAAGAGCTTTCGCACTTTGGGTGTCGGCGCCGGCAAGACCTTGTTGCGCATGGCCCGCGACATCTATCCGCACGACAAGCTTGCAGACAAGTTCTATGTCGAGGCTGTGGCGCCATATGACGCGGCAGCGGCCGAGGACCCGGCGGTAAAAATGCTGTTGACCGACGGCGTGCAGAACCTGAATCAACGCGCGAAGCAGCGCCATGGCTTGCCCTATGTCTCGGTGAAGACCGAGAGCGAGCGCGTGGCCTTGCTCAAGGACATCGAGGCCACCCCGTTCTTCAAGAAGATCCAGGGCGATCTGGTGACGAGTCTCTACAACAACAAAAAGCTATGGCCGTTGTTCGGCTACGAGGGCTCATCATGGGAGAAGGGTGGCTATCTGCACCGCGGCTTTGACGATATCGACTGGCTCTGAGCCTCGGAATACAAAGAATGGAGACAAGCATCATGGCAGATCAGACAAAGTTCTCTCTCGACGATGACGGCGTCGTCGTCATTGTCGGTTCGGGCGCGGGCGGGGGCACGCTAGCCAACGAGCTGGCGCAACGCGGTGTCAAATGCGTGGTTCTGGAAGCCGGAAAGCACTATACGCAGGCCGATTTCGAGAACGACGAATGGGCGATGTTCAACAAGATTTCCTGGCTGGACAAGCGCATTTCAGCCGGCGGCTGGCACCACACGAAGACATATCCCAATCTGCCAGCCTGGATCGTGAAGGGTGTGGGCGGTTCTACGGTCCACTGGTCCGGTGTTGCGCTGCGCTTTCAGGAGCACGATTTCCACACCAGGACCACCTATGGCGCTATCAATGGGGCCAATGTGCTCGATTGGCCGATCACGCTGGCCGAGCTGGAGCCCTATTACGAGCTGGCCGAGAAGAAGATGGGGGTGTGTGGCACCAAGGCCAGTGGCCTGCCGCCCATGCCGCCGAACAACCACTACAAGGTGATCGAGGCGGGGGCAAGAAAGGTTGGCTACAAGAAGATCGTGCGTCCGGCCGCTTCGAACTCCCAGCCTTACGATGGACGGCCCGGCTGCCAGCAGATCGGGTTCTGCATGCAGGGCTGCAAGATCGGCGCGAAATGGTCCACGCTTTACGCCGAGGTGCCACGCGCGCAAGCGACAGGCAATGTCGAAGTGCGGCCCGAGTCGATGGTCCTGCAGATCCAGCACGACAGGAAGGGGCGTGCGAACGGCGTGCTTTACGTGGATAACAAGGGCCGCAAGCAATTGCAGAAGGCCCGCGTGGTCTGCGTGGCGGGCAACTCCATCGAGTCGCCCAGGCTGCTGCTGAACTCGGCATCGAGCCTGTTCCCCAATGGCTTGGCCAACTCATCCGGGCAGGTTGGCAAGAACTACATGAATCACTCCACCGCCGCGGCGGTGTCGATCCACAAGAAGCCGGTCTATATGTACCGCGGCTTCGATATCGCGGCGGTGGTGGCCGACGAGGTACCGCTCAATACCAAGCGTGGCTTTGTCGGTGGCTATTACCTTGAAGGCCTCGCCATTCACCTGCCGTATACGGCCGCCTTCATGAAGCCGGGCGGCTGGGGGCGCGATTTCACTTCGGCCATCGAGATGTATGACCACATGAGCAGCGTCTGGGTTTGTGGCGAAGACCTGGCGCGCGAGCAGAACTCCATCACGCTGCATCCCACGGAGAAGGACCAGTACGGCCTGCCTGTCCCCATCGTGACCAAGACTTACCACGAGAACGATGACAAGATCACGGCCCACGGCCTGACCCAGTGGCGCAAGCTGTCCGAGGCGGTGGGGGCGACGCGCGTGATCGACATGCCGGCCTATCCGGCCAGCCACAACCTGGGCACCAACCGCATGAGCGCGAAGGCCAGCGACGGCGTGGTCAATCGCTGGGGCCAGGCGCACGACGTGAAGAACCTGTTTATTTCGGATGGTAGCCAGTTCACCTCCAGTTCGGCGGCCAACCCGACGCTCACCATCGTGGCCCTGGCAATCCGGCAGGCGGAGTTCATTGCCGGGGCCTTGAAGCGGCGCGATATCTGAACGGGTTCGTCCGCCACCTTTCGTTGCGGTGGCCGGCCAAATGGATTAGCGTAGAGCCGCTCGCGCCATGCCGGCACCAGACCGGCAGCGCGGGCGTTGCACCATTCAATGCGGCGGACAAGGAGACAGTCGTGCAGCAAAAAGCACACCGCGCCCACATCGAGCGTCTGCTCGCCTTTTCCCAGCAGCCAGGCGAAGCACATGGCGCGATCGAACGATCGTGGCGGCGCTGCCTGGACGACTACGGCCTCGACCCCAGCCGGCCCACGCCGGCCTACATCGTGGAGGCAGGCCGCCTGCGCGAGCACAAGGATCAGATCGAGGATTTCCTGAGTGTCGCCCGGACCGGCATGGAACAGCTCTACAAACGCGTATCCGGCCTGGACTACGTGCTGCTGCTGACCGATGCGTACGGCGTCGCCGTGGATTTCATCGGCAATGACAATCTTGACCGCGAACTCAAGCGCTCCGGCCTCTACCTGGGGGCGGACTGGAGCGAAGCGCGCGCCGGCACCTGCGCGGTCGGGACCTGCATCGTCGAGCAGGAACCCGTGACTTGTCATCAGACCGACCACTTCGACGCATGCCACATCACGCTCACCTGCAACAGTGCGCCACTGTTCGATCCGATGGGAAATTTCCTGGGAGTGCTCGACGTATCGGCGCTGACCGCGCCGGCTCCGAGGGAAGCGCAGCACCTGGCGCTGCAGATGACCGCCATGTATGCCCAGAAGATCGAGGACGCCAACTTCCTGCGCTACTTCCGCAACCAGTGGATATTGCGGCTCGGCTCAGCCTGGTCGCTGGTGGACGTGGACAGCGAGATCATGGTTGCCTTCGATGCCGACGGCGTGATCCGTGGCATCAATAGCGGCGGGCGGCGCAAGCTGCGGCTCGAGCGCGAGCCGCAAGCCGATGTGCGAGGCCACCTGCTGACCGAGGTGTTTCGCGAGGACATGAGCGAGCTGTGGCGCATTGCGCGTGCCGGTACCTCGTCGGAGCGCACCGCAGTCCGCATGTACGATCACGGCATGTACTATGCGACCGGGATTCCGCCGCGCGGCGCGCCTGGCAAGCCTTCCATGCCATCTGCAACGGCCGCGCAGGCGGCGCTGCCAAGTGCCGAAGCCAGCGCGGCCCTGGAAGCCCTCGGCGCCGACGACCCTCAGATGCAGCGGTTGATCCTGCAGGCCAAGCGTCTTGCTAACAAGCCGCTCAATATTCTGGTGCAGGGCGAAACCGGTACCGGCAAGGAAGTCCTGGCCAAGGCCCTGCACATGGCAAGCGAGCGCCGCACCAAAGCCTTTGTTGCCGTCAACTGCGCGGCCATCCCCGAATCGCTGATCGAGAGCGAACTGTTCGGGTACATGCCGGGCACTTTCACGGGCGGACGCACCAAGGGCATGCGGGGACTGATCGCGCAGTCGGATGGCGGCACCCTGTTCCTCGACGAGATTGGCGACATGCCATTGCACCTGCAGAGCCGGCTTCTGCGCGTGCTGTCGGAGCGCGAAGTCATGCCGCTGGGCTCGGAAAAACCGATCCCGGTTGATTTGCGAGTCATTGCCGCCTCGTACCGTGACCTGCGTCAGCTGATCGCCGAGCAGCGGTTCCGCGAGGATCTTTATTACCGCCTGTGCGGTGCTACGCTGCACCTGCCCACGCTGCGCGAACGGCGCGACAAGGACTACCTGATCGCGCGCATTGTCGAAGACGAGGCGCGCCAGCTCGACATGCGCGCAGAACTGGCGCCAGCGGCGCTGGCGTTGCTGCGAAGCCATTCGTGGCACGGCAACGTCCGGCAGTTGCGCAACGTGCTGCGTTTTGCGCTGGCCATGAGCGACGACGGTTTGATCGACATCGATGCGTTGCCGCCGGAGATTCTCGAAAGCACCACGGACAGCACGGCGGGCCCGGCTACAGCCACGGCCACGGACGATGTCCCGCCGGCCAGCGAGCGTGAAGCCCTGCTCGCAGCCCTGCGCCGCAACAAGTGGCGGATCACTCAGGTTGCCGCCGATCTGGGCATCGCGCGTGCAACGGTGTATCGGCAAATGGAGCGCTTCGGCATCGTCGCCCCGAACCGCCAGTAGGGCAAGCACGTGCCAGTGCGTTAGCGACGGAACGAATTAGTCCTCGCTTGCGAGAGAGTGGAGCCCGCCTGCTCCGCGGTCCGACAAAGCGAGAGGACGGGACTCCCTGTCAGAACCGATAAGCGCGTGAATCGCGTGCGGAGAAATTTATGAGCGACGCCCTGATCGCCTCCTCCAGCGAAGCCCCGCAATCCCCCGCGGAGCAGTACGATCCGACCCGCAAGCAGAAGTCTGCCGACAAGACCGCGCGCATCCCCATCAAGATCGTGCCGGCCGAAAAGCTCAAGAAGCCGGACTGGATCCGCGTGAAGGCCGCCACCGGCAACTCGCGCTTCTACGAGATCAAGGACATCCTGCGCGCCAACAACCTGGTGACGGTGTGCGAGGAAGCGAGCTGCCCGAACATCGGCGAATGCTTCGGCAAGGGCACGGCCACGTTCATGATCATGGGCGACAAGTGCACGCGCCGCTGCCCGTTCTGCGACGTCGGCCACGGCCGCCCCGATCCGCTCGACGTGAACGAGCCGGGCAACCTGGCGCGCACGATCGCCCAGCTCAAGCTGAACTACGTGGTGATCACCAGCGTCGACCGCGACGACCTGCGCGACGGCGGCGCCCAGCACTACGTGGACTGCATCAGCCAGACCCGCGAACTGTCGCCGGTGACCCGCATCGAAGTGCTCGTCCCTGACTTCCGCGGCCGCCTGGACAAGGCGCTGGACATCCTGCAGGGCTGCCCGCCGGATGTGATGAACCACAACATGGAAACCGTGCCGCGCCTGTACAAGCAGGCCCGCCCGGGCGCCGACTACGCGCACTCGCTCACGCTGCTGAAGGAATTCAAGCGCCGCAACCCGAACGTGGCGACCAAGTCCGGCCTGATGGTCGGCCTGGGCGAGACCGACGAGGAAATCCTCGAAGTCATGCGCGACATGCGCGCGCACGACATCGACATGCTGACCATCGGCCAGTACCTGGCGCCGTCGAACCACCACCTGCCGGTGCTGCGCTACGTGCATCCCGACACCTTCAGGATGTTCGAGGAAGAGGCCTACAAGATGGGCTTCACGCATGCCGCCGTGGGCGCGATGGTGCGCAGTTCGTACCACGCCGACCAGCAGGCGCATCAAGCCGGGTTTGCCTGAGCGTTTCCTTGCCGCCTTACTGCATCTTTGCCAGGTTACCGATACGCACCATCATCTCGGTGAACATCTGCAGGTCCAGGTCGAGATCGGCGACTTCCTTGTATTCCTTGGCGTTATGGGCGGTGTATTTCTTGCCCGGCATCGCTGGCCCGAAGTTGATGGCATTGGGCAGCAGCTTGGCGGTGGTGCTGCCGGCGGTGGCCACGGGTTTGGCTTCGAGGCCGGTGGTGTCGCCGAAGATGTTGAGCAGCGTGGAAAGCCACGCACCCTTGGGGTCGCGGGCCATCCAGTTGCCCTGGTCATACTTGATCTCAACCGTCGAACCCGTGGACGCCGCCCACTTGTAGATGCGCTGCACGGCCTTGCCGCTCAGCGCCTCGGGCGTGCTGCCGCGCGGCATGCGCACATTGGTGATGACCTCGACGAAATCGGCTTGCTCGCGCACCTGGGTCGGGGACATGGTCAGCGGGCCCATGAACGGATCGCGATAGGCCAGCCCCATCTTCTCGCCCAGGTAGCCCAGCCCATACAGGTCGGCAATGTAGCGCGCGGCCCGCAGGTACTGGTTGTCGGCGAGCTGCAGGCCGGAGGCCTGCAGGAACATGGCCAGGCGCGGCAGCGGGTTGACGCCTTCTTCGGGGCGCGAGCCGTGGGCCGACACGCCCGTTACCTTGACCTCGACAACGTCGCCATCGCGCTTCAGGTCGATGCTGAACTTGCCGCCCTGCGGCGTGGTCTTGCGCAGGAAGGCAGCGCGGGCGCCGTCGAGCGCCGCCATCACCGTCGCCGGATTGCCCCCGGCGATGCGCGCCACTGCCGTCTCGGGCACGCTGTTGGCGGACGCGGCGCCGCGCATGGACACGATGGCCGGCTGCTTGCTGTCGGTGCGCAGCGCCGGAAACATGACGCGCAATGCGCCGGAACCCTTCTCTGCCACCACGGCCGGGTATTTGCTGTCGAGCACGATGTTGTAGTCGGGCAGCGCGTTGCGTTCGCGGTAGTACTTCATGCCGTCGCCACCGGTTTCCTCGGTGGTCTCGATCATCAGGCGCACGCTGCGCTCCAACGACAGGCCGCTTTCCTTGACGGTCTTCATGGCGTAGAGCGCCGCGGCAATCGATCCCTTGTCGTCGATGGTGCCGCGGCCGTACAGGTAGCCGTCCACGCGCGTGACGGCGAACGGGTCCAGCCGGGTGCCGTTGTCGAGCACCCATTCGTCGGCGACCGCCGGGACGACATCCGCATGGGTCAGGATGCCGAAGGTGTCCAGGCCCGCGCCAGGCAGCGTGACTTCGAACACGCGGTTGTCGATATTGCGATAGACCAGGCCGAAGGACTTCGCCATGCCTTCGACCAGCTTGCCGAACTCGATGATGGCGGGACTCTCGTGCGGCGGAACCTTGTCGTCGCGCACGGTCCGCAGCGCGACCATCTTGCCCAGGGCGTCGATCACCGCCGCCTCGTTGCGCAGCCGGTTATAGACACCAAGCAAGCGCCCCATATTGACAAGGTTGTCGCCACTGAGCGGTGTCCCGGCCTGCCAGGCGGCCACGGCCGGCGCCGCGGCCGGCTCTGCCTTGGCCGCGCTCGCCAGGAAAGCTTCCAGGCTGGCCGGCGGGCTCGATTTATGGGTCGCGATCAGGGTGTCGAGGGCGGGCTTGCGCAGCGTCTCGGCCCCGGCCGGACAGGCCAGCGCCAGCGCCAGCGATAGCGCCAGGGAGATCAGCCGGCCATGGTGGCGGCCGGCATTCAGGGTGTCTGGGCGAAGCATCAGGACTATCGGTAATTCCGATGGATATCGGGAGATGGCCGCATGATAGGGCACTTTTGTGCCCGGCTGAAAGTTATGTGTGACTTTAAGTCCCCTTTTGCCCGTGGGTAATGGGAGGCGGATCACGTTGCGATAGCAAATGTTAATCGCATCGGTTTAAACGATGAATTGTACAAATCACATCGCGATCGACAGAATGTGGTTCATCGCTGCAGCACGCAGCAAACCACAGAACCAGGAGTGATTCCGATGCTGCAATCCCGTGAAGGCCAACGCGTTCCCAATGTCGCTTTCCGTATCCGCCAGGACAACGAATGGAAGACGGTCACCACCGGTGAACTGTTCAACGGCAAGACCGTCGTGCTGTTCTCGCTGCCCGGCGCCTTCACGCCGACCTGCTCGTCGACCCACCTGCCGCGCTACAACGAGCTGGCGCCCGCGTTTGCGAAGCAGGGCGTGGACGAGATCCTGTGCGTCTCGGTCAACGACACCTTCGTGATGAACGAATGGGCCAAAGACCAGGAATCCGCGAACATCACCATGATCCCCGACGGCAATGGCGAGTTCACCGAAGGCATGGGCATGCTGGTGGACAAGACCGACCTGGGCTTCGGCAAGCGCAGCTGGCGCTATTCGATGCTGGTTCGCGACGGCGTGGTCGAAAAGATGTTCATCGAGCCGGATGAGCCGGGCGACCCGTTCAAGGTGTCCGACGCGGACACCATGCTGAACTACATCGCCCCCGATGCCAAGCGCCCGGACCAGGTTGTCGTGTTCTCGAAGATCGGCTGCTCGTTCTGCGCCAAGGCCAAGCAGCAATTGTCGGATGCCGGCTATGAGTACATCGAAGTGCCGCTGGACAACAAGGTGCGCGGCAAGGTGCTGGGCGCCGTGTCCGGTGAAATGACCGCGCCGCAGGTGTTCATCAACGGCAAGCTGGTCGGCGGCGCCGCCGCGCTTGAACAGTACCTGGCCAGGTAACTCCGGTCTCACGACCGCACTTCGCGGTCCGGCAGTCGCCGGACCCGATGGCACCGCGCTGCCTGCGTGGCGCCATCCAGCCCGCCGATTGATGACCGATCGATTTCAAGAACAACCCTGAAGGGAAGGAACCGCACGCCATGAAGACCATCCAGACCGACGTCGCCGTCATCGGAGCAGGCACCGCCGGCCTCGCCGCCTATCGCGCCGCCATTGCGGCAGGCAAGCGCGCCGTGATCATCGAAGGCGGCCCGTACGGCACCACTTGCGCCCGCGTGGGTTGCATGCCGTCCAAGCTGCTGATCGCCGCAGCGGAAGCCGCGCACGAACTGCGCCACACGGCCCCGTTCGGCGTGCACGTGGACGGCAATATCCGCATCGATGGCCGCGAAGTCATGGCCCGCGTCCGCAGCGAGCGCGACCGCTTTGTCGGTTTCGTGGAGCGCGGCGTGGAAACCATTCCCGCGGCGGACCGCGTGCGTGGCTATGCCCGCTTCATCGACAACACCACGCTGGAGGTGGCTGCCGCCGAGGGCGAAATCACCGTGCGGGCCAGCCGCGTGGTGATCGCCACGGGTTCGCGTCCGGTCGTGCCGGCGCCGTTCAAGGTGTTCGGCGACCGCCTGATCGTCAACGACGATGTATTTGCGTGGGAAGACTTGCCGCGCAGCGTCGTCGTGTTCGGCCCCGGCGTGATCGGCCTGGAGCTTGGCCAGGCACTGTCGCGCCTTGGCGTGCGGGTCCGGGTATTCGGCGTGCGCGGCTCGCTCGGTCCGCTGACCGACCCTGTCATCCGCAGCCATGCGAACGAGACCTTCCGCAATGAGTTCTACCTCGATACCGAGGCCGATGTCACGGACATGGCGCGCGAAGGCGACCTGGCTCGCATCACCTACACCGATCGCGAGGGCAAATCCGTCACGGAGACGTTCGACTACGTGCTGTCCGCGACCGGCCGCGAGCCCAATGTGCGCGGCCTGGGCCTGGAAAACGCGGGCCTGGAACTCGATGCGCGTGGCGTGCCGGTGTTCGATCCGGCCACGCTGCAGTGCGGCGTATCGCCGGTGTTCATTGCCGGCGATGCCAACAATATCCTGCCGCTGCTGCACGAAGCCGCCGATGAAGGCAAGGCCGCTGGCGAGAACGCTGCCGCGTACCCGCAGGTGAAGCCGCTCGCGCGCCGCGCGCCGATTGCGGTGGTGTTCTCGGCCCCGCAGATCGCCATGGTTGGCCAGCGCTTTGCCGACCTGGCCGAAGGCAGCTTCGTCACCGGCGAGGTCAGCTTCGAGGACCAGGGCCGCAGCCGCGTCATGCTGAAGAACCGCGGCCTGATGCACGTGTATGCCGACAAGGCGAGCGGCCGTTTCCTGGGCGCCGAATGGACTGGCCCGCGCGCCGAGAACATTGCGCACCTGCTGGCGTGGTCATATCAGCAGGGCCTGACCATCGCGCAGATGCTGGGCATGCCGTTCTATCACCCGGTGGTGGAAGAGGGCCTGCGTACGGCGTTGCGCGATGCGGCGGCAAAGCTGGAGGGCTGAGCGGGCCAGCGCACCGGGGCGGCGGGGCCTGTCCGACCCGACCTGGGGGAAGATTGTGGCTGCCGCAATCCGCCTGCACGCGGACGCAGTGCTGCCCGCGGCTTCCGAACTGCGTGACCATTGCCGCGCGGCCCTGCCGCCGCAAAATGCCCCGTAGGCCGGGATCAGGAAAGATCCAGAAGTTCCGCTTGCGGGAAAGCGCCGCAGCGGGCGAGCTGAGTCTCGTCGCGTGAGATTCAGCGGCTGCCGCGGACGCTCGGCACGGTCATGCGGCCAGTGCCGCATCAATAGCATGCTGCAGCCGCTCCATGCCGAACGTTACGTCCTGCACCACGCCATTGACGAAGAATGACGGCGTGCCGCGCACCTGCCACTGCGCAGCGCCATGCATGTCGTCGCGGATGTGCGGCAAGTGCGCATGCGCGGACATGTCCTCGTCATATCGGTCCAGGTCCATGCCGAGCATGCCGGCGTAGTGGCGCAACGCGTCGGGCCTGAGGCCGTCCGGCTTTTCATGGAGCAGGCGGTACATCGGCCAGAACTTTTGCTGCGCGCCGGCGGCTTCCGCGCATTCGGCGGCGGCTTCGGCCGACGGGTGCCAGTGCGACATCGGATAGTGGCGATAGACGAAGCGCACCTGCGGACCGTAGTGCTCCATCAGGATCTTCATGGCGCCATACGCCATGCGGCAATACTCGCACTCGAAATCTCCGTACTCGACGACAGTAACCCTGGCGGTGTCGGGGCCGACCGCGTGGTCGGCGGCCGTGATGGCGACGTCTCGCATAAGGCGCTCCGGTGCATGGGCAGGCGGCCCGGGACTTTTTAGTTTAGGCGCAGACGGGGCTCAGGCGTGGGCAATATAAGGTGCATATTTTCGCTCTCGAAGCGTTGTGTAGGGCATATGCGGTTCAAACCTTAGCCCATGTCCGCCCGAGGCACATATGGAATCTGCTCTTCTTCGTAGAGCCGATAGATCAGGTCGAGCATTTCCCTGATATCGCGTGACTCGTCCATCGCGCGCATGCTCATGATGATCGGCGACGTGAGGGTCGGGTCATCGAGTTCCATGTAGCTCACGTCGTCGCGCTTGAGCCCATAGACACTGCTCGGCACGACGGAGATCCCTTCTCCCGCCGCGACCAGCCCCAATGCAATCTGCAACTCGCGGACGTCATAAATGCGCCGGGGCGTCAGTGCTCGTTCCTGGAACGCCGACAGGACCTGGTCCGCAAAGCTGGGCCGCGGCGCCTTCGGGAACACGATCAGCGTTTCGTAGATGAGGTCCCGCAGCGAAAGCTGCGGTTTGGACAGCGAGAGCGGATGACCAACGGGGAGGGCCACGATCATCTTCTCCTCGCGCAGGATGACCCGGCGGATATTCGCGTCCTCGTGCCGGATGCGGCCGAACCCGACATCGATGCGTCCGTCCTTCAATGCGCGGATCTGGTCCATGGTCGACATTTCGTGCAGGCTGAGCTCTACCGCTTTGTTTTCGTCCCGGAATCGCCGGATGATCTTTGGCAGCATGCCGTAGAGTGTCGAACCTACGAAGCCGACGGACAGGCTCCGCTCGATGTTGCCCACGCGCCGCGTCATCGATTCCAGCTCGCTGGTCTGCGCGAGCAGGTGGACCGCGTGCGAGTAAAAGAACTTGCCGGTCTCGGTGAGCTTGAGCGGACGGGAGTTCCGCTCGAACAGCTGTACCCCGAGTGCCTCTTCGAGCTGCTGTATCTGCCGGCTGAGCGGCGGCTGGGCGATATGGAGCCGTTTTGCGGCGCGCGTGAAGTTGCGCTCTTCCGCGACGGCCACGAAGTAGCGGAGATGCCGTAGCTCCATACAATACCTCCTGGATATAACCTGATACTAAAACGGTGTTGGACTGACGCGTTTTACGACTCTATTCTGCATTCAAGCTCGATTTCAGCGGCAAATTATACCTTGTGGGTAGATTAAGACCGACCTGAGATGAGGGTTAACCCCAGTAAAAACACAGACAGTTAGGAGCAGACATGAGTGCCAAGGTATTCGACGCGAAGGAAGTGCAGGACCTGCTGAAGGCCGCCGCCAATCTGGGCAGCAACGAGGGCAACGCTCGTACGAAGCAGATCACGCATCGTCTGCTGAGCGACCTGTTCAAGGCCATTGAGGACCTGGACATGACCCCCGACGAAGTGTGGGTCGGCGTGAATTACTTCAACAAGCTCGGCCAGGATGGCGAGGCGGCCTTGCTGGCCGCTGGACTGGGTCTGGAGAAGTATCTCGACATCCGCATGGATGCCCAGGACCGCGAAGCCGATATCCACGGCGGCACGCCGCGCACGATTGAAGGACCGCTGTATGTGGCCGGTGCCCCGGTGCGTGACGGCGTCTCCCGGATCGATCTCAATGCTGACGAAGATGCAGGCCCGCTGGTTATCCGTGGCACGGTGACCGGACCGGACGGCAAGCCCGTCGCCGATGCGGTGGTCGAATGCTGGCACGCCAATTCGAAGGGCTTCTACTCGCACTTTGACCCGACCGGCGCGCAAGACGATTTCAACCTGCGCGGCGCGGTGAAGACCGGGGCCGACGGCAAGTATGAATTCCGCACGCTGATGCCCGTCGGCTACGGATGCCCGCCGGAGGGCGCCACGCAACAGCTGCTTGACGCGATGGCCCGCCACGGCAACCGCCCGGCGCACGTGCACTTCTTCGTCACGAGCGACAAGACCCGCAAGCTTACGACGCAGATCAACATCGAAGGCGACCCGCTGATCTGGGATGACTTCGCCTACGCAACGCGTGAAGAACTCGTGCCGCATGTGGTGGAAAAGACCGGCGGCACGGCGCTCGGCCTCAAGGCCGACGCGTACAAGGAAATCGAGTTCAACATCGCATTGACTCCGCTGGTGCAGGGCAAGGACAACCAGCTTGTGAACCGCCCGCGCGTCGCCGCCACGGCGTAAGCCGCTGTAAGCCTCGCCCGGCGGCCTCTCTCGCAGGCCGCCCAACTCTCCGCACGAACTATCTGAACCGATGCCACAGGCTTCCCCTGGGAAGCCTGCATAGGGAGACGACTCATGTCCGCAACACTCGACAAAGCACAACAACTGGACGATCTGCTGAGCAATGCCGTTCAGGATGACAAGGAAAATGGCGTCTTCCGCTGCCGCCGTGACATCTTTACGAACGCCGATCTGTACGAACTCGAGATGAAGCACATCTTCGAGCGCAACTGGGTCTACCTGGCACACGAAAGCCAGGTTCCGAACAACAACGATTACTACACCACGTGGATCGGTCGCCAGCCGATCGTCATCACGCGTGACAAGACCGGCGAACTGCATGCGGTGATCAATGCCTGCGCCCACAAAGGCGCCATGCTGTGCCGTCGCAAGCATGGCAACAAGGGCAGCTTCACCTGTCCGTTCCACGGCTGGACGTTCTCGAATGCCGGCAAGCTGCTGAAGGTCAAGGACGAGAAAACCACCGAGTATCCGGTGCAGTTCAACAAGCAGGGCTCGCACGACCTGAAGAAGGTGGCGCGCTTCCAGAACTACCGCGGCTTCCTGTTCGGCAGCCTGAGCGAAGACGTGATGCCGCTCGAGGACTACCTCGGCGAAACGAGGGTCATCATCGACCAGATCGTCTCGCAAGCACCGGAAGGTCTCGAAGTGCTGCGCGGCAACTCTTCCTACATCTACGACGGCAACTGGAAGATGCAGATGGAAAACGGCTGCGACGGCTATCACGTCAGCACCGTGCACTGGAACTACGCCGCCACCATGGGCCGGCGCAAGGTCGAAGGCACCAAGGCCGTCGATGCCAACGGCTGGAGCAAGTCGATCGCGGGGGTGTATGGCTTCGAGCATGGCCACATCCTGCTCTGGACCAACACGATGAATCCGGAAGTGCGTCCGGTCTATCAGCATCGCGACGAGATTGCAGCGCGTGTCGGTGAAGACAAGGCGAACTACATCGTGAACCAGACACGCAACCTGTGCCTGTATCCGAACGTGTTCCTGATGGACCAGTTCAGCACCCAGATCCGCGTGGTCCGCCCGATCAGTGTCGACAAGACCGAAGTCAATATCTTCTGCTTCGCGCCCAAGGGAGAAAGCGCCGAAAGCCGCGCCCTCCGCATTCGCCAGTACGAAGATTTCTTCAATGTCACCGGCATGGGCACCAGCGACGACCTTGAGGAATTCCGCGCGTGCCAGGCGGGCTACGCCAACACCACGACGATGTGGAACGACATGTCGCGTGGCGCACCGCTTTGGGTCCACGGACCGGACGAAAACGCCAAAGGCATGGGATTGAACCCGCTGATATCGGGCGAGCGCAGTGAAGATGAAGGGCTCTTCGTGGTGCAACACGAATACTGGAGGCAGGTGATGAGAGAAGCCCTGCGCAAGGAACAGGCGGAGGCGGCGGTATGAACATCGACTATCAAACCATCTGCCAGGCGCTCTATCAGGAAGCGCGCTTTCTCGATGACCGCCAATGGGACGAATGGCTGGCCTGCTACGCGGAAGACGTCACCTACTGGATGCCGGCATGGGACGACGATGACCAGCTTACACAGGACCCGCAAAGCCAGATCTCACTGATGTACTACCCGGACCGCGGCGGCCTGGAAGACCGGGTGTTCCGCATCCGGACCGAGCGCAGCAGCGCGTCGATGCCGGAGCCGCGCACCGGCCACAACGTCACCAATGTCGAAGTGCTGGCGCAGCGCGAGGGCGAAGTCGACATTCGCTACAACTTCAACACGCTGAGCCATCGCTACAGGGTGACAGACCAGTACTTCGGAACGGTCTATCTCACCTTCCGCAAGGTGGGCGACCGCTTGCTGATTTCGAGCAAGAAGATCGTGCTCAAGAATGACTACATCCGCCAGGTGCTCGACGTCTACCACGTCTGAGGCCACGGGTTGGAACGAAACGGACGCAGGAGGCAACATGTCCAGCTACAACATCGCACTGAATTTTGAAGACGGCGTCACCCGCTTTGTCGAATGCAAGGCCGGCGAGAAGGTCCTCGACGCCGCGTTTCGCGCCAAGATCAACCTACCGATGGATTGCTCCGACGGCGTCTGCGGCACCTGTAAGTGCCGCGCCGAGAGCGGTAGCTACGATCTCGGCGACGACTACATCGAGGACGCGCTGAACGACGACGAGAAAGCCAGCGGGCTCGTGCTGACGTGCCAGATGGTGCCGCAGAGCGATTGCGTTATCGCCGTGCCGGCGTCGTCAACGGTGTGCAAGACCGAACAAAGCAAGTTTTCCGCGACGGTCACCAAGGTCGAGCAGCACAATGATGCGGCGGTAGTGCTGGAACTGGACGTGGACAGCATTCCGCCGGTCTTTCTGGCCGGCCAGTATGTGAACATCGACGTTCCCGGCAGCGGGGCGCACCGCTCGTATTCGTTCTCGTCCGCGCCGGGTGCTTCGAAGATCAGCTTCCTGATCAAGAAGATTGCCGGCGGCGTGATGAGCACCTGGCTCGAATCGGCGCAGCCGGGACACAAGGTGCAGCTGACCGGCCCGCTGGGCAGCTTCTACCTTCGGGCCGTGGAGCGTCCGCTGCTGTTCCTGGCGGGCGGCACGGGCCTGGCGCCGTTCCTGTCGATGCTGGAAGTGCTGGTGCGGGCGAACTCGCAGCAGAAGGTGCATCTTATCTACGGCGTGACCCGCGACCTCGACCTGGTCCAGGTCGATGCGATCGAGGCGTACGTCGCGAAGCTGCCGAACTTCACGTTCAGCACCGTGGTTGCCGAAGCGGAATCGAGCCATCCCCGCAAGGGCTGGGTGACGCAGCATATGCCGGCTGAATGCCTGAACGACGGGGATGTCGACGTGTACCTGTGCGGTCCGCCGCCGATGGTCGACGCCGTGCGCAAGCATTTCGATGACAATGGCGTGAAGCCCAACAGCTTCCACTACGAGAAGTTCACGCCCAACGCCGTTCCGGTGATCGCATGAACGCCCGCCGATTCGAAGGCAAGGTGATGGTCGTCACCGGCGCGGCACAGGGTATCGGCCGTGGCGTTGCGCTGCGCGCCGCGGCGGAAGGTGCCAGCGTCCTGTTCGTCGATCGCGCCGACTTCGTCCGCGAGGTCGCTGCTGAAGCGGTCGGGGCCGACACCGCCGGCTTCATTGCCGACATGGAGACCTATGAAGGCGCGGCCGCCACGATGGCCTTTGCGGTGGAGAAATTTGGCCGCATCGACGTCCTGGTCAACGGCGTGGGCGGTGCCATCCGGATGCGGCCATTTGCCGAGTTCGAGCCGGCGCAGATCGACGCGGAAATCCGCCGCTCGCTCATGCCTACGCTGTACGCCTGCCACGCCGTCCTTCCGCACATGCTGGCGCAGGGAGGCGGAACCATCGTGAATATTTCCTCGAATGCCACGCGCGGCATCCGACGCGTGCCGTACTCGGCGGCCAAAGGCGGCGTCAACGCGATGACCCAGTCGCTGGCCATGGAGTATGGCGAGCACAACATCCGGGTGGTCGCCGCAGCGCCCGGGGGCACCGAGGCGCCGCCGCGGCGCGTGCCGCGCAACGCAGCGGGAGACAGCGAGCAAGAGAAGGCATGGATGCGCGAGGCGGTGACGCAGGTTGCCGAGTCGACCTTCTTCAAACGCTACGGCACGCTCGACGAACAGATCGCGCCGATTCTCTTTCTTGCGTCGGACGAGGCGGGGTACATCACAGGCGCCGTACTGCCGGTTGCTGGCGGCGACAACGGCTAAAGCTCATAAAAGAAGCAGGCGCGGCCGGCTGCATTCAGCCTGGCTGCCGCGGCCATCCAAAAAACGACAACGGAGACAAAACATGCGACACATTGACGTCCACAAGCTAGCGGACGACGCGCGCTTCAACAGATTCCATGCAGGCCTGCTGTTCTGGTGCGCGCTCATCATCATCTTTGACGGCTACGATCTCGCCGTGGTGGGCATTGCGCTGCCCTCGATCATGAAGGACATGGGCGTCGACGCGACCCGTGCAGGCTTCATGGTCAGTTCGGCCCTGTTCGGCATGATGTTCGGCGCGGTAATCATGGGCACCGTCGCCGACCGCATTGGCCGGCCAAAGGCCATTGCCATCTGCATTGCGCTGTTCAGCGTCTTTACGGCCGCGGCGGGAATGACGCACGACCCGGTCTCGTTCAGCGTGACACGCTTCTTTGCCGGACTCGGCATCGGCGGCGTGATGCCCAACGTCGTCGCCCAGATGACCGAGTTCTCGCCGCGCAAGATCCGCGGCACCATGGTCACGCTCATGTTCAGCGGGTATTCCGTGGGCGGGATGCTGGCCGCACTGATGGGCAAGTCGCTGATCGAGACGTACGGCTGGCAATCTGTGTTCCTGGCCGCCAGCGCGCCCGTACTGATCATCCCCGCGGTGCTGAAGCTGATGCCGGAGTCATTGCCGTTCCTGATCCAGCGGAATCGCCTGGACACGTTGAAGGCCGTGCTGGTCAGGATGGCCCCCGCTTACCGCGCACAGGCCACGGACCGGTTCGACTTGCCGCAGGCCGGGAAAGGGGCCAGCGCTCCCATCAGCATGCTGTTCCGTGACGGGCGCGGCTTCAGCACCGTGATGCTGTGGATTGCCTTCTTCATGTGCCTGTTTATGGTCTATGCCTTGAGCTCGTGGCTCACCAAGCTCATGGCTGGCGCGGGCTATAGCCTCGGCTCCGCCTTGACCTTCGTGCTGGTGTTGAACTTTGGCGCGATGGCCGGCGCCATCGGCGGCGGCTGGCTTGCGGACAGGTTCAATATCAAATACGTCCTGGTCGGCATGTACGCACTGGCTGCGGTCTCCATCACGCTGCTTGGCTTCAGGATGCCGACCGAGGCCTTGTTCCTCGTGGTTGCGCTTGCCGGAGCCTCGACCATCGGGACGCAAATCGTGACCTACGCCTATGCCGGGCAGTTCTATCCGGCGACCGTGCGCGGCACGGGAATTGGCTGGGCCTCCGGTGTCGGCCGCGGCGGCGCCATCCTCGCGCCGATTGTCATCGGCGTGCTGGTCAGCCTGTCCCTGCCGCTGCAGCAGAATTTCGCGGCCATGGCCGTGCCCGCGGTCATCGCCGTGCTGGCTGTCCTGATGATCGACCACCAGCGCTCGGCGTCGATCATGGAAGGCAAGGCGGTCCAGGCCACAACGGATGACAGGAACATCGTTGCGAACGTCCAGCAGCGCAGCTCATGACGTTGTCCAACCCATACATCCACTGTATCGAGAAACTATGACAGCCACGATTACCTCGGTCGAAGCCATCCTGGTCGACCTGCCCACCATCCGGGCCCATCAACTGGCCATGGCCACTATGCAGCAGCAGACGCTGGTGATCGTGCGGCTGCGCTGCAGCGACGGCATCGAGGGCATCGGCGAGGCCACCACCATCGGTGGCCTGTCGTATGGCGACGAGAGCCCCGAAGGCATCAAGCTGGCCATCGACACCTACCTGGCGCCCGCGCTGGCCGGCGAGGACGCCACCAACGTCCACGCCGCGATGGCTCGCCTGAACAAGATCGCGCGCGGCAACCGCTTCGCCAAGTCGGCGCTGGAAACCGCGCTGCTCGATGCGCAGGGCAAGCGCCTGGGCGTGCCGCTGGCCACGCTGCTGGGCGGCGCGGTGCGCGCCACGCTGCCGGTGCTGTGGACGCTGGCCAGCGGCGATACCGCGAAGGACATCGACGAGGCCGAGCGCCTGCTGGCCGAGCGCCGCCACAACACCTTCAAGCTCAAGATCGGCCGGCGCAGCGTGCGCGACGACGTGGCGCACGTGTCGGCGATCAAGCGCGCGCTCGGCGACCGCGCCCGCGTGACCGTGGACATCAACCAGGCCTGGAACGAAGCCAATGCCGCCGGCGGCATCGCCATGCTCGAAGCCGCGGGCATCGACCTGATCGAGCAGCCCACGCCGCGCGAGCAGCGCACGGCGCTGGCGCGGCTGGCGGCACGCTTCGTGGTGCCGATCATGGCGGACGAGGCCGTGTGCGGTCCGGAGGATGCGATGGAACTCGCGCGCATCGGCGGCGCCGACGTGTTCGCGCTGAAGATCGCCAAGTCGGGCGGCATCTTCGGCATGCTGCGCACGGCTGCCGTGGGCGATGCCGCTGGCATCGCGCTATATGGCGGCACGATGCTGGAGGGCAGCGTGGGCACCATCGCCGCCGCGCATGGCTTCTGCACGCTGCCGCAGCTGGCGTGGGGCACGGAGCTGTTTGGCCCGCTGCTGCTCAAGGATGACATCGTGGTCGAGCGGCCCGCTTACCGCGACTTCAGCCTGCACTTGCCCGAAGGCCCGGGGCTGGGGCTTGCGCTCGATGAAGACAAGCTCGCGCACTACCGGCGCGATCACGCCTGAGGGCCCGCTCAGGGCACCACTGACAGGAACAGGTAGGCGGCCAGGATGGCGAGGTGCACCACACCCTGCAGGATCGTGGTGCGGCCCCTGCCGAGCGTGAGCGACGACACGATCAGCGTCAGCACCAGCAGCACGGTTTCCTTCGGGCCAAGTCCCAGTTCAAGCGGCTGTCCGATCCAGATAAAGACCGCGGCGACCGATGGAATGGTCAGGCCGATGCTGGCCAGCGCCGAGCCGAGCGCAAGGTTCAGGCTGGTCTGGATGCGATCGGCGCGCGCCGCGCGCAGTGCGGCCAGGCCCTCGGGCAACAGCACCGTGGCCGCGATGATGATGCCGACCACCGCCGCCGGTGCGCCCGCGTGCAGCACGGCCGCCTCCACCGATGGCGACAGCAGCTTGGCCAGGCCGACGACAAGCACCAGGCAGACCACGAGCAGCAGGCCGCTGATGGCGGCGACGCGGCCCGGCGGCGGCGGCGCATGGACGTCCTCGTCCGAACTGTCGTCAGCCAGGAAATAGTCGCGGTGGCGCACGGTCTGCACGAACACGAACGAGCCGTACAGCAACAGCGACATCACACCGGCAAAGCCGAGTTGTGCCGGCGTCAGCACCGGGCCCGGCGAACTGCTGGTGTAGTTGGGCAGCACCATGGTCAGCACGAGCAGCGCCGCCAGCACGGCCATGGCGGCATTGGCGCCCGGCGCCTGGAACGCCTGCTCGCGATGGTGCAGGCCGCCGACGAACAGGCATAGCCCGACGATCCCGTTGCAGATCAGCATGACGGCGGCAAACACGGTATCCCGTGCCAGTCCGGCTTTTTCGGGTCCCGACGACAGCATCACCGAGACGATCAGCGCCACTTCGATCACCGTCACGGCGATGGCCAGGACAAGCGTGCCGAACGGCTCGCCGACGCGGTGCGCGACCACCTCCGCGTGGTGGACCGCCGCGAACACCGCGCCCGCGAGCGCCGGTGCCATGAGCAGGATCAGCCAGCCCTGTCCGGGCAGGGCAAGTCCGGCGGCGAGGATCGCCGCCGCGGCAAGCGGGGCGCACACGGTCCACCCCGGCAGCTTGTTGGAAGTCAGTGCCATCCCTGTTTTTCCTTTCTTGTTTTGGTGTTCTGGGCGCCACCGAGCGGTGGCAAGAGACGTGCGGAGCCGCGGCCCCGGCACGAAGCAGAAGGGCGATCCGTCACAGCCCAGCGCCGTGACGGCAGTGATAAGGCAGGCGAAGTGCGAATCAGTTCCCGAAAATTGCGATCAATTGGACGAAATTCGGGGTGAATGCCGGGGATTTCTTGGATTCAATCCTCACAGGGCGAAAACCTGCTGCTGCGCGCCGTGTATGTAGCCGGGGGTTCTCTGGTTATGACCGGGTCTTCGCTACCCCGTCATAACCTCAGGCCCCAGGCACGCCCCCTCAATCCCCCGGACAACCATAAAAAAGCCCTCGGCCGGGGTGGTCGAGGGCTCGAAGTGGTTGGGGCGTACCCGTTGCCCGCCCCAGCAACGAGTGTAGTCGCGAACCCCGGCCGGACCGGCGTCAATCCAGCGACTGTCGCGCGCCTGCGACGGTGTTTCGCCGCAAAGTGAGGCATGCGTCGCGATAGGGTGACCGACCCCGGCCTATTGCTACCGTGTTTCGGTCTGGAAAAACTGCGACACAATCTGCCGCGTGGTCGCACTGGTTTCGACTTCGCCAAGTTTCTCGTGCGGCAGCCATTGCAGCGACTTGATTTCATGACCGGCCTTCGGCCGCGCCGATGCTTCAATGTCGGCGGTGAATACGTGATGCACCGTGGTCGCGCCGATGAACTGGAAAACGCCCACCAGCGCCTTGGTCTTCAGTGCCGTTTCCTGCTGCAGCTCGCGCCGTGCGGTTTGCTCCGGCGACTCCTGCTTGCCGGGGCGGCCGCCAGGCAGTGCCCATCGCACGCCGTCCTTCGAAACGAGCAGCACGCTGTCGTGCCGGATGCAGACGATGGTGGCCCTGACTTTCGGCTTCAGCGGTTTCAGTGCTTGCATATCGGCTCCCTGAAATGAACCGCGGCGCGGCTGGCCGCATCTTCCCCTGGGAAGTTCTGATGGCGTGGGCAACGGTGAAGCCGAGGATAGTAACCGCGATCGAACGGAACCTGTCAATCGGCATCAGCACCCGGAACCCTGCATCTGTCGTGCCAGCGGCGCGTGCCGCGATCCGGCATGCATCTTGAATCGTCCCTGACTACATGCCGCCAGTGTATGCACTCATGCCCCGAAGCGCTGAAAAATCCACCGACTCCGTTCCCGAACGCCCGCAGCTCAATGCCTGCCGGCGCTGCCCGCTTTGGCACGACGCCACGCAGGGCGTGCCCGGAGCAGGCCCCGTCAGCGCCCGGCTCATGCTAGTCGGCGAACAGCCCGGCAATGAGGAAGACCTGCAGGGCGAGCCCTTCGTGGGGCCAGCCGGCCGCCTGCTGGGCGAAGCGCTCGCGCAGGCCGGACTGCAGCGTGAAGACGTCTACCTGACCAACGCCGTCAAGCACTTCAAGTTCCAGCTGCGCGGCAAGCGCCGTCTGCACAAGACCCCGGGGCAGCTCGAGATCGAAGCGTGCGGCATGTGGCTGGAGCAGGAGATCCACGCGGTGGGCCCCACCGTCATCGTTGCGCTGGGCGCGACCGCCACCGGCGCCGTGCTCGGCAAGAAGCGCGTGGCCTTGTCGGCACTGCTCGATGCGCCGGTCGAGAAGGACGGCCACCTGGTCGTCGTCACGTACCACCCGTCGTTCGTCCTGCGCCAGCGCAGCGAGGAAGGACGCCAGGCCGCGTTCGCGCGCATCGTGGCCAGCCTGCGCCAGGCGGTGCGCCTCGCCGGCGAAGGCAGGTCAGGGAAAGCGCATCGCGTACGCGGGTAATCCGGGGTGCCGCGCTGCGCACCGGCGGTAAATCTTTCCATGTCGGACTGCAAATCCGCTCGCGACTTGCGCCGCCCGCGCCGCCCGTGGGCGGCGCGCGACGGGCATGGTCGTTGCGACCCCTTGCCTGCGCCACGAAAAAAGAACGCGAACCGACCACATGGAGAAACTGATGGCCACCCGAACGCAGCATGCCTCCACGCCTGCCTCCCCGCTGCAGCCGCAACTGCGGCTGCGTGACGTGATGACCGCCGATCCGCAGTACGTAACGCCCGACTGCACGCTCCAGGAGGCGGCCAGGATCATGGATGACCTCAATGTCGGCACGCTGCCCGTGTGCGTCGACGGTCATCTGCGCGGCATGGTGACTGACCGCGATATCACGTGCCGCTGCATCGCCGTGGGCAAGGATCCGCAGACCCGGATCGCCGAGGCGATGTCGGAAGGCCCGCTATGGTGCCGCGATGACGACACGGTCGACGACGCGCGCGCGAAGATGGCCGAACGGCAGATCCGCCGGGTGCCGGTGATCGACAAGGACGACCGGCTGGTGGGCATCGTATCGCTCGGCGATATCGCGACCAAGTCCGGCGACATCGCCAAGGCCGGCGACACGCTGACCGAGGTCTCCAACCCGTCCGAACCCGATCGCTGAGCCGCCCCGGCGCGCTACCCGGCAGGCGGGAATGCCGAACACGCCTCGCGTCTCGCGCCGCCGGATCGCGGGCGAGCTGTGGCGCGCGATCTGGAAGTTCCGCGCGCGCGTGGTCGTGGCCATCGCCCTGTTGCTGCTGGCGAAGGCGGCAACGGTCGCGGTCCCGCTGGTCCTCAAGCTGATCGTCGACGAGCTGTCGCCGGTGCGCACGCTTGCGCACGCGGGCACGGGCGCGGAGCCCGCATCCGTGGTACGGCTTGTGGTGACAATGCCGGCGTACCTGGTGCTGGCCTACGCCGTGCTGCGCCTGCTTGGCAACGCCTTCAACGAACTGCGCGACGTGGTCTTCGCCAATGTCGCGCAGAGCACGGTGGCCAGCTTCATGGCCCGCACCTTCGCGCACCTGCACAAGCTCGGCGCCAGGTTCCACGCGCGGCGCGAGACCGGCGGCGTGATCCGCGACCTGGAGAAGGGCACGGCGGCGATCGGCTTTCTGCTGGGCGTGTCGGTATTCACCATCGTCCCTACGCTGCTGGAGATCGGCTCGGTGCTGATCATCATGGTGGCCGGCTACGGGGCGAGCTTTGCGGGGATCATCGTCGTGGTGTTCGCGCTGTACGCGGGTTGCACGGTGCTGCTCGCGCGCCGCCGCATGCGTGTGCAGCGCCATGTCAACAGTGTCGAGGCGCAGACCAACAGCAAGGTGGTGGACAGCCTGCTGAACTACGACACGGTCAAGTACTTCGCGCGCGAGTCGTTCGAATCCGAGCGGCTGGGACGGCTGCTGGGCCGCTGGGTCGACATCAGCGTGGAGAACCAGTATGCGCTGTCCACCCTGCATATCGCGCAGAGCGCGTGCATCGCGGTCGGCGTGGCCGGCGTCATGCTGCTGGGCGTCGACAAGGTCCTGCACGGCGTGCTGACCGTTGGCGACCTGGTGCTGATCAACGCGTACATCATCCAGGTCGTGCTGCCGCTCAATACGCTCGGCTTCATCTTCCGCGAATCGAACGACGCCATGACCAATGTCGAGCGCCTGTTCGCGCTGCTCGACGCCAAGGGCCGCGCCGGCGAGGACACCGATGCGCCGGGCGCGTCGGCACTGCAGGTCAGCCAGGGCACGATCGTGTTCGAGAACGTCAATTTCAGCTATGACCCGAGCCGGCATACGCTTTGGGATGTCAGCTTCCATGTGCGAGCCGGCCAGACCGTGGCCGTGGTTGGCGGCAGCGGTTCGGGCAAGTCGACGCTGGCGCGGCTGCTGTTCCGGCTCTACCAGCCCGATTCGGGCCGCATCCTGATCGACGGGCAGGACCTGAGGCTGGTCACGCAGCGCAGCCTGCGCGAGGTGGTCGGCATCGTGCCGCAGGACACCATCCTGTTCAACGACACCATCGCCTACAACATTGCCTACGGCCGGGAAGGCGCGACCCGCGCCGACGTGGTGGACGCCGCGCGCGCCGCGCAGCTCGACACCCTGGTCGACCGCCTGCCCGATGGCTACGACACCATGGTCGGCGAACGCGGCGTGCGGCTCTCGGGCGGCGAGCGCCAGCGCGTGGCGATTGCCCGCGCCATGCTGAAGAAGCCGCCGATCATCGTCTTCGACGAAGCGACGTCCGCGCTCGACACGCGTACCGAGCGGGCGATCCAGCAGGAACTGACCGCCGTGGCCCGGGGCCGCACCGCTTTCATCATTGCGCACCGGCTGTCGACCATTGCCGAGGCAAACCACATCCTGGTCATGGAACACGGCCGCGTCGTGGAAGCCGGCACGCACGAGGCGCTGCTCGCGCGCGGCGGTGTCTATGCGCAGATGTGGCGCCTGCAGCAGCAGCAACGCGAACTGGAACGCACGGAAGAGCGGCTCGCGATGCAGCCGATCCGGCTCGATACGCTGGTGGCCGGGGTGGTGGACGGCCTGCGCGACATTATCGCGGAACGCAACATCCACCTGTTTACGATCGTGAACGACGCGGAACTGCGCGTGACTGGCGACCCCGGCGTGCTGCAGCAGGCCATCTGGCAGCTGTGCGGAAGCGTGATCGATACCATGGTCCCAGGCGGACGGCTCGAACTCCGGCTCGAACGGCTGGACGGCGATGCCGGCCTGACGCTCGCCGCGACCCAGCCCGCCGAGGGGCGGCGCGTGCCGCCGGCCGACGTGCAGCGGCTGCAGGTGCGGCTTGCCGACGCGGGCGTGCGGCTCACGGCCGACGCGGCCCGGCAGACCTGGTGCTTCCGTATGCCGATGCGGCCGGTCCGCGAAGCGGTCGCGCCAGCCTTGCCCGCGCCCGACGAGTTCCCGGCCCCCGGGCCGCATTCGCTGCGCGACCTGTGCATCCTGGTCCTTGACGACGATGCGACCACGCGCGACATCCTGGTCGAAGCGCTCGAAGATCTTGGGGCGCGCGCGCTGGCCTACGGGCACGGCAGGGACCTGCTGCAGGATCTCGCCGGCATGTCGCCGGCCGACTGGCCCAATGTGCTGCTGTGCGATATCGCGCTCGATGAAGAAGACGGCTATACCGTCCTGCGCGCGGTGCGGCGGCTCGAAAGCCGGCGCGAGGTGCCGCTGCTGCACCGGCTGACCGCCATCGCGCTGTCGGGGCATGCGCAGCCGCAGGACCGCATCCGCGCAATGATGGCCGGATTCCAGGTGCACTTGCCCAAGCCGGTCCGCATGGCCGAACTGATCGCGGCGATCCAGGCGCACAGGGCGCCCGGGTCGGATGTAAACGAGGAATAGCGGCGACGCCGAGCTCAGCGCGCTGCGGCGCGCACCAGACGCAGCGCGGCGGCGATGTGGCGCGGCACCACCTCGCGTTCCTGCAGCACCCAGCGCATGCCGCGCAGGAGATCGCCCCAGTCGCTGGCCTCCAGCTGCGTGGCCAGCTGCGGGAAGACACCGAGCGTTTCCGCCACGGCCATTGGCGCGGGCAGGCACAGCCAGGCGGACCACACCGCATTGCGCGCCAGCATGGCGCGGCGCCGCTGCGCGTCGCGCGCGGCGCTGGGATGGTGGTGCACCACCAGTTCGGGCGCGTAGACCAGCGCCCACCCCAGCGCGGCCAGCCGCAGCGATAGCAGCGTTTCCTCGCCGCCGATGAAGAGGCGCGAATCGTAGCCGCCGGCCTCCAGGAAGGCGCCGGTACGGAAGGCGGTGGCCCCGGCCATCACGCCCAGGATCATGCGTCCGGGCAGGCCGGTAGAGGGCAGGGGGCTGTGCGACATGGCAGTACTGGCCGGGTCTTCACGCTCGGTCTCGCCGACCAGGATGCGTGCGGTCAGCGCGCCGATTTCGGGGTGGTTGCCGAAGATGGCGCAGGCGCGGGCCAGCGCGCCGGGCTGCCACCAGCAATCGTCGTCGCAGAAGGCCACGTACGGCGTGGACGCCCACCGCGCACCCAGATTGCGGCCCGCGGCGCCCAGGTTGGTGCTGCAGGACAGGCAGGCCACCTCCGGAAACTGCCGCGCCAGCATGGCGCAGGTCCCGTCGGTCGAGCCGTTGTCCACCACCGCGACGCGCGGCCGCTCAGGCAGCGCGGTGAGCTGGCGCAGCGTGTGCGCGAGCGTATCGCGGCGGTTGTGGGTCAGCACGACCACGCTGATGCAAGGGGCGGTCATGACGGGCTCCGTTCCGCGAGGGTCAGCGACCAGTAGCGCTCGGGCGCGCCGATATCGGCGATCTGCGCTTCGCTGAACAGCGGAAGCTGGCTGGCGTAGGCCTTGACGGCCTCCATCTTGCGCGGCAGGAACGGTGCCGTGGCGAAAGACACCGGTGTCGCAAGGAGTCCCGCGCGCTGCCACGCGGCGAGCTGGTTCTGCACCAGGCCGGGCAGTCGCCGGTAGATCGCGTCCTCATAGAACAGCCATCGCCGGGGCTCGGCGGCGCGCTCTTCGTCATCGCCGCCCTCGGTCACCAGGGCCGGCCGGCACAGCAGCAGGCTGGCGCCATGCGTGAGGATATGGTCGCTGTGGAAGAGGCCCATCGGCGCGATCACGGTACGGCTTTCGCGCAGCACCTGGCACTCGACGATGCGGGCCGCGATGGCTTCGATCGTATAGGCGTGCCGGTACTGGCTGTCGAGCAGGTCCAGCCAGAGCGGGTGGCCCCCGAGCTGGCCGAGCGCGCGCGCGTCTTCATGGCGGCGCGACAGCACGGCTTCGCGCGCACTGGCGAAGCCGGCCGCGCGGTCCCATTCCGGCAGCGGCATCTGCGCGGACGGCAGCCCGGCGAACACGGTCAGCACGCTGGGATTGTTGCCGGCGGCGATCAGGCATCCGCAGCTGAAGACGGCGTCGTCCAGGTGGGGGGAGAGGATCGTCATCCGCTCCGGGGCATGGAAGCTCGCCATCGCGTCAGGACACATCCGAGGCGGGTTGGCGCCGCGCCGGCTCGGCGGGTTTCAATGGCGCTGACGACTGACCGGCCAGCTTCTGCCGCCGGACGCGCCCGGCCAGCCGCGAGACGAAATAGGCAACGGTCAGCCGCAGGCCTTGGGAAAGCGGCGTCGCCGGGTTCCATTGCAGCAGCGTGCGCGCGAGCGTGATATCCGGGCAGCGTTGCCGCGGATCGTCTTCGGGCAAGGGGCGGTTCTCGATGGGCGAGCCGGAACCGGTGGCCTGCAGGATCTCGCTCGCGATGTCGCGCATCGTGCTTTCGCACGGGTTGCCAAGGTTCACGGGCGTGGCCGCGGCGTCGGATTCCATTAATCGGACCAGCCCGTCGACGAGGTCGTCGACGTAGCAGAACGAGCGCGTCTGCGAGCCGTCGCCGTACAACGTGAGCGGCTCGCCGTTCAGCGCCTGCGAGATGAAGTTCGACACCACGCGGCCGTCGGCCGGGTGCATGCGCGGGCCATAGGTGTTGAAGATGCGCGCGATGCGCACGTCCACGCCGTGCTGGCGGTGATAGTCCATGAACAGCGTTTCCGCGCAGCGCTTGCCTTCGTCGTAGCAGGCGCGCCGCCCGACCGGGTTGACATGCCCCCAATAGCTTTCCTGCTGGGGGTGGTTGTCGGGGTCGCCGTAGACCTCGCTGGTGGAGGCCTGGAGAATGCGCGCCTTGACGCGCTTGGCCAGCCCCAGCATGTTGATCGCGCCGTGCACGCTGGTCTTGGTGGTCTGCACCGGATCGCTCTGGTAGTGGACCGGCGACGCGGGGCAGGCGAGGTTGTAAATCTGGTCGACCTCGACATAGAGCGGGAACGTCACATCGTGCCGCAGCAGCTCGAAATTGTAGAGAGGGAGCAGGTGGGCGATATTCTCCTTGCTGCCCGTGTAGAAGTTATCAACGCAAAGTACATCGTGGCCGAGTTCCACCAGGCGTTCGCACAAGTGCGAACCGAGGAACCCGGCACCGCCGGTGACGAGGACGCGCTTGCGATCGGCTTCCCGCATGGTCGTCTCCGCTCAAGCCGCCACGCGGCGCGCCGGACGTTCGGCGCCCGCGACGCGGGCATAGACTTGCTCCATCTGGCGGGCGACGTGCATCCACGTGAACTCCGCCTGCACGCGCTGCCGGCCCGCCACGCCCATGCGGCGCGCCAGCGCGCGGTCGCAGGCCAGCCGCGCCAGCCGCTCCGCGAGCGCCTCGGGCGCATCCGGCGGCACCAGGAAGCCGGTTTCGCCGTCGACCACCGTCGTGCGGATGCCGCCGACGTCGGCGCCGATGACCGGTACGCCACAGGCCATGGCCTCGACCGGCGTAATGCCGAAGGGCTCGTACCACGGCGTGGTGACGAACACGTCGGCAGCGCTGTAGAAGCCGCGCAGCTGCGAGCGCCGGCGCCGTCCGACGAAGGTGACGCAGTCCGCCACGCCCGCGTCTTCGGCCACGACCTGGAGCCGGCCGATTTCCGGCGTCGCCGCCTCGCTCGGCTGGTCGGCGTTGCCGCCCACGACAAACAGCCGGGCCTCGATGCCTTGCCCATGGCGCAGGTGCCCGATCGCGCGGATGACGTTGTCGATGCCCTTGCGCGGCACCAGGCGGCCGAGCTGCAGCACGGTGAAGGCATTGGCATCCCACGCCAGCGCGCGGCGCGCTTCATCGCGCTCTATCGGGGCGAACTCTTCTTCGTCGAACCCGCAGGGGACGATGTCGATGCGCTCGGGATCGCCGTGGTACAGGGTGACCAGGTCGTCCAGGTCCTGCGGACATTCGGCCACCACGCGGTCGGCATGGCGCACGAGGTCGTCCTCGATATCGAAGCGGTTGTCCGGGAAGCCGTCGGCGCTGCCCTGATGCAGCCTGCGCACCTTGCCGAGTGCGTGGAACGTCATGACCAGCGGGATATCGAGCACCTGGCGCGCGCGCATGGCGGCCACGCCCGACATGAAGAAGTTGGCGTGCAGCACGTCGTAGCCGATCGCATCGCCGCGCATGAACCCCACCATGAAGTCGCCGAAGGCTGGCATGTACGGCAGCAATTGCTCCTTGGGCACATACACCGCGGGCCCGGCCGGCACATGGACCACACGGACATTGGGCGCGAACGCCACGATGTCCGGCAGCAGGGCCTTGTCGCGCCGCGTGAACACATCGACCAGATAGCCGCTCTTGCCGAGCTGCCGCGCCAGGTGCGCGACGTAGACGTTCTGTCCGCCGCTGTCGACGCTTCCGATGCTCGCCAGCGGCGAGGCATGTTCACTGATCATGGCGATGCGCTGCATGGCGGCCTCCGGTCGGGTGGGGGATCGGTAGCCCGGCTCTGCAGCATGCATGCCAGAGGTGTTGTGTGCGCGTGGGAGCCCTGAGGCCGCAATGCCAGGGAACCGAATGACCAGCGTTATAGCGGTTCTCGGCCCGACCCCCAGCCCGTGCGCTGCGGGGCAAGCCCCGTGCCGGGCGTTTGAAGTTCCCGGTCGCGCTTTCTACCAGGCTTGTGTAGAAGCGTCTCTCACGTGCCGGGCGCTGTTTGCTGGGACGGGCATGGAGGTTGCGTCATAGCGGCCCAGTCTTTGAGGAGCGCGCCATGACCTCCCGCTTTGCCGATGCCGAGACCGCGCGCCGCGCGGTCGCTCTTGCCTTGCCGATGCTCAACGCGAGCCTTGCCGACCGCGATGTCGGCGAGAGCCGCTGCATGCATATCGTCGTGATGGATCCCTGCATTCCCTTTGGCACGGGCACGTTCGAGGAGGCGATCCTCTACGAACACTCGCTGCCCTCGCAGGAAAGCTGGGATGCCGACTATGCGTACTACGCGCGCGAGAAGGCGCGTGTCGCGTGGCGTACCCAGGCGGACTCCGGCGTGGTGGCCACGCAATCCCCGCACCTGCTCGTCGCCGGCGACATGGCCCTGGCGGGCGGCATCGTGCTCGACGGCATCGTGGTCGCGGTCAGCGGCGCGAACGGCTGGTATGACGAGGCCTTCGCGCGCTGCATCGCCGCGTTGCTGCGTGCGGCGGCGATCGGGCACGCGCACGCGGCGCACCGGCCGTAGCCGCGCACTGGCATGCATTTCGCTCGGCTCACGCAGTCCGGCCGCCCGGAGCGGCCTGCTGCCTGGTATAGACCCTCGACCCTCGCACCGGAGAAATGACATGGCGGGCAAAGACCCACTGCTGGAAGGCAAGCGATTCCTAGTGAGCGGCGGCGGCCGCGGCCTCGGTGGCGAGATCTGCCGCGTACTGGGCGAAGCCGGCGCGCGCGTGATCATCGCCGAGCTCGACCTGGCGCGCGCGAGCGCGTGCGCGGCTTCGCTGCGGGAATCCGGCGCGGACGCGGAGGCCATCGGCGTGGACGTGTCCGACGCCGACGCCGTCGACCGGCTGTTCGCGGAGATCGGACGCGCCGGCGGCAAGCTGGCCGGGCGCCTCGATGGCATCATCAACAACGCCGCCATCGACATCACGCTGCCGGTCGAGGAAGTGGACACCGAGCAGTGGCGCCGCGTGCTGATGGTCAACCTCTACGGGCCGTATCTGCTGGCGCATGCCGCCGTGCCGCTGATGAAGGCGCAGGGCAGCGGGCACATCGTCAATATTGCGTCGACCGCGTCCAAGCGGGCATGGCCCAATGCGTCGGCCTACCACGCCACCAAGTGGGGCGTGCTGGGGTTCTCGCACGCGCTGCACGCCGAACTGCGCCCGCACGGCATCAAGGTCTGCGCGATCGTCGCCGGGGGCATGCGCACGCCGTTCCTGCTCGACCGCTTTCCCGATATCGATACCTCGACGCTGCAGGACCCGGCCAATGTCGCGCGCGCCGTGCGCTTCGTGCTGACGCAGCCGGAAGAGACCGTGATCCCGGAACTCATGGTCTTGCCGATGAAGGAGACGTCGTGGCCCTGATCCGCACGCGCAAGGGTGCCGTCCTGCTCGACAAGGACGGCACCCTGCTCAGGAACGTGCCGTACAACGTGGACCCCGACGAGATGGTCCTTGCGGACACCGCCGGCGACGCGCTGCGCGTGCTGGGCGACCTGGGCGTGCCGCTGGTGGTGGTCAGCAACCAGCCGGGCGTGGCGCTCGGCGGCTTTGAAGAGCAGGCACTGCAGGCCGTCCACCGCAAACTTGCGGCGTTGTTCCGGCTGCACGGCGCCAGGCTCTCGGGCTTCTTCTACTGTCCGCACCATCCGGAAGGCGCGGTGGCGCAGTATGCCGTGGCGTGCAGTTGCCGCAAGCCTTCGCCGGGCATGTTGCGCGCGGCGGCGTCGGTGCTGGGCTTTGACCTGGAGGCGTCGTGGATGATCGGGGACATCCTCGACGACGTCGAGGCGGGCCGGCGCGCGGGCTGCAACACGATCCTGATCGACTGCGGCGGTGAAACCGAATGGGTCGGCGGGGCGTGGCGCACGCCGGATTTCGTGGTGCCGACGCTGGCGCATGCGGCGCGGATTGTTGCCGGCGAGCACGTGCCGGCCGCGCCGTTCGTGGCGAGGCCGGCATGACGACCTGGGAGCGCGCACGCCGGCTCCTGTGTGTCCGGCTGGACAATATGGGCGACGTCCTGATGACGACGCCCGCCATGCAGGCACTGGCCGAAGCGGTGCCGGGACGCCGGCTGACCTTGCTGACTTCATCGGCCTCGGCCCGGCTCGCGCCGCACCTGCCGATGGTCAGTGACGTGATCGGCTGGGACGCGCCGTGGGTGCGGCATGCCGAGTCGCCCGGACCCGAAGAATCGGCGCGGCGACTGCGCGCGTGCGCCGCGCAACTTGCCGCAGGGCGCTTCGACGGGGCCGTGATCTTCACGGTCTACAGCCAGAGTCCGTTGCCCGCCGCCATGCTGTGCGTGCTGGCGGGGATTCCGCTGCGGCTCGCGCACTGCCGCGAGAACCCCTATGCGCTGCTCAGCGACTGGGCGCCCGAGACCGACCCCGGTGGGCAGCCACGACACGAAGCCCAGCGCCAGCTCGACCTGGTCGCGCAGGCCGGTGCGCACACGTCGGACAGGCGACTGCGGTTTGCCGTGCGCGACGCGGACCGTGCCGCACTCTCGGCACGGGGCCTGCAAGCTGCCGGCAAAGCCAGGATTGTGGTGCACCCCGGCGCGACCGCGCCGTCGCGCCGATGGCCGGCGGAACACTTCGCGGCAGTGGCCGGCCAACTGGCGCGAGAGACGGGTGCCACGGTCTTCGTGACCGGCTCGGAAGCGGAGCGCGAGGTGGTCGAAGACGTCTGCCGCAACGCGGGTTCAACCGGCGTCGTGCCGCTGGCCGGCGTGCTGCCATTGGGCGAGTTCGCGGCCCTGCTTGAATCGGCGGAGCTGCTGGTGTCGAACAACAGCGGCCCGGTGCATATCGCGGCGGCGCTCGGCACGCCCGTGGTGGACCTGTACGCGCTGACCAACCCGCAGCACACCCCATGGCAGGTGCCGCACCGCACGCTGTTCCAGGACGTGCCGTGCCGCTACTGCTACAAGAGCACGTGCCCGCAAGGCCATCACCGCTGCCTGCGCGGCGTCGGCCCGCAAGCGGTGGTTGCCGCGGCGCTGGCGCTGCTCGGCGGAGACAGCCCCGCCGAAAGCCCGATGCCATGGCCGCAAGACCCGGTGCCGGACAGCCAGCCGGTTTCCACCGTCGAGGAGAGGACGCATGTATACGCTTGGCATTAACGCCGCCTACCACGATTCCGCCGCCTGCCTCGTGCGCGACGGCGAGGTGATTGCCGCCGCCGAGGACGAGCGCTTCACCCACATCAAGCACGGCAAGCGGCCGGTGCCGTTCAGCACCTGGGAACTGCCATACCACGCCATCGACTACTGCCTGGCGCAGGCAGGCATCTCGCTGGCCGATGTGGACCACATCGCCTACTCCTACGATCCCGCGCTGCTGCTTGGCGAGCGGCGCGACGACGAGGCCCTGTCGCTGCCGCTGGAGCCGTCCCGCGCCGGCGCGGCGGCGGCGCCGTGGGAACCGCTGTTCCTGTCCTATATCGTCAACGCGCCGCGGCAACTCGCGTCCGGCGCGCCACATCACCTGCAGGCCAGGTTCCACGGCGTGCGGCATGACGGCCCGTTCCGCTGGCACTTCGTCGAACACCATATGGCGCACGAAGCCAGCGCGTTCCTGGCGGCGCCGTTCCAGCGCTGCGCGGTGTTGACCATGGACGGCCGCGGCGAGCGCGCCACCACCAGCTACGGCGTGTTCGACGGTAGCGCGTATCGCCGTATCCGGCAGATCGACCTGCCCGATTCGCTTGGCTTGCTGTACGAGCGCATCACGCGGCATCTCGGCTTCCTGCACTCGTCCGACGAGTACAAGGTCATGGCGCTTGCCTCCTATGGCAAGCCGGCTTATCTGGAAACGTTCCGCAAGATGGTCACGCCGGATGGCGCGGGCGGCTACCGCGTCGCCGAAGCCGATCTCGACGCCGTGCTCGGTCCGGCGCGCGAGCGGGGCAGCGCCATGTCCAGCCGCCACTTCGATATCGCGCGGTCATTGCAGCAGGTGCTCGAGGAAACCGTGGTCGGCATGGCGACGTGGCTTGCGCAGACCTCCGGCGAACGTTGCCTGGCGATGGCGGGCGGCGTGGCGCTGAACTGCGTGATGAACGCGCGCGTGCGTGACCAGAGCCCGTTCGATGCGGTATGGGTGCAGCCGGCCGCCGGTGACGCGGGCACGGCGCTCGGCGCGGCATTGTGGGTCGACTTCGAGCAGCGCGGCCGGCCGCAGCGGCACTGGCAGATGGACCACGCCTACCTCGGTCCCGCCTATGGCGACGACGAGATCGCGGCCTTCCTCGACTGGGCCAAGTTGCCGTATACGCGCCTGGACAACGTGGCCGAGACCACCGCCGCGCTGCTCGCGCAGAACCGGATCATCGGCTGGTTCCAGGGCCGCATGGAGTTCGGGCCGCGCGCGCTGGGCGCGCGCTCGATCCTGGCCTCGCCGATCGACGCGGGCATGCAGCAGCGGCTGAACCAGATCAAGGACCGCGAGGATTTCCGGCCGGTGGCGCCCGTGGTCCTGCAGGAAAGCATGGCCGAGTGGTTCCACGCCGACAAGCCCGGCGACGGCAGCGCGCCGTTCATGTTGTTCGTCTATGACGTCAAGCCGGACATGGCCGCGCGGATTCCCGCGGTCACGCACGTCGACGGCACCGCGCGCGTCCAGACCATCCGGCGCGACCAGAATGCCGCCTACTACGACGTGCTGGCGGCGTTCGCGCGCCGCACCGGCGTGCCGATCCTGGTCAACACCTCGTTCAACACGCGCGGCGAGCCGATCGTCTGTACGCCACGCGATGCGGTCGAGTGCTTCTGGACTTCGCCGCTCGATGCGCTGGTGATCGGCTCGTTCCTGCTGGAAAAGCCGGCCGCGCCGGCGGCATCGGCCGCCACGACGCCGGCCACGGCAGCGGAGATGGCCGATGCCGGCGCCTGATCCGGACGTCTCGGTCGTCATTCCCACCTACCGGCGGCCCGACCTGCTGGAGCGGTGCCTGCGCGCGCTGTGCGGGCAGGACATCGAAGCCGGCGCGTTCGAAATCATTGTCTGCGACGACGGCTGCGAGCCGCGCATCGCGCAGCAGGTGGCGGAACTGGCGGCCGCATATCCGCACATTGCGCTGCGCTACGTCGCGGTGCCAGACACGCAGGGCCCGGCCGGTGCGCGCAATGCGGGCGCCCGGCTCGCGCGTGGCGCCATCATTGCCTTCACCGACGACGATACGATCCCGGCGCCAGCCTGGGTGCGCGAAGGTCGCCGCACGCTGGCATCCCGGCCCGCATGGAGCGCCGCGTCCGGGCGCACCGTGGTGCCGACGCCGCCGCGGCCCACCGACCATGAGCGCGACACCGCCGGCCTGGCCACTGCCGAGTTCGTGACGGCCAACTGCTTCGTGCGGCGTCAGGCGCTGGCGCGCGTGGGCGGGTTCGACGAGCGCTTTACGCGCGCCTGGCGCGAGGATTCGGACCTGCAGTTCCGGCTCGAAGAGCAGGTCGGACCGGTGGGCCGGGCACCTGCCGCCGTCGTCGTGCATCCGGTCCGTCCCGCGCCGTGGGGCAGCAGCCTGGCCGCGCAGGCCAAGGTGTATTTCGATGCGCTGCTCTACAAGAAACACCCCGCGCTTTACCGGGCGCGGATCCGCCGCGTCCCGCCGTGGCACTACTACGTGATCGGGCTGGCCATGGCCGTAATGGGGGTGGCCATCGCTGCCGGTGCGTGGCGCGCTGCGGGCATGGCCGCTGCGCTCTGGCTGGTGCTGACCGCCATGTTCTGCCGGCGCCGCCTGCAAGGGGCGGCGCGGACGCCTTCGCATGTCGCGGAGATGGTCGTCACATCGATCCTGATTCCGCCATTGTCACTTTACTGGCGCCTGCGCGGCGCGTTAGCTTTCCAGACGAGGTTCCTATGAATGCGCCGCTGTTGTTGAGGAACATGGAAAGAGGCGATCGCGCGGGACTGGGAGAGGCCGCGGTGCTGCCATTGCCGTCAGCCAGCCCGGCGTCGGGCCGCGCCGGTCGTCGCATCGCGGTGTTTCGCGCGCTGCAGCTCGGCGACATGCTCTGCGCCGTGCCGGCCCTGCGCGCGTTGCGCGAAGGCGAGCCCGATGCGCAGATCACGCTGATCGGCCTGCCCTGGGCACGCGAGTTTGCCAGCCGCTTCGCGCAGCTGATCGACGAGGTGCTGGTGTTCCCAGGCGCGCCGGGCTTTCCCGAGCAGCCTGTCGACTGCGCGGCGCAGGCCGCGTTCCATGCCGCGGCGCGCGCCCGCCGGTTCGACCTGGCCATCCAGCTCCACGGCAGCGGAACGCTCAGCAACGATGTGGTGCGCCAGCTCGGCGCACGGGCCATGGCCGGTTTTTGCTCCAGCGCGGCGGAAGCGGGCCTGGCCGGCGAGACGGAGCGGCTGATCCCCTGGCCCGACGGCAACGAGATCGAACGCCTGCTGGGCCTGACGCGCGCACTGGGATATCCGGACGTCGACACGCACCTTTCGTTTCCGCTACGGCCGCAGGACCATGCCGGCTGGGAGCGGCTTGCCGAGCAGCACGGGCTGGTCGGGGGCGAGTACATCTGCGTGCATCCGGGCGCGCGGATGCTGTCGCGCCGCTGGCCGGTCGAGCGCTTTGCCGAAGTCGCGCTGCGGCTGCGCGCGCACTGGAAGGTGGTGGTCACCGGCGCGCCCGACGAAATCATGCTGACGCACCGGCTGTGCTCGCTGGTCGGCGGCGACGTGGTGAACCTGACCGGCGTCACGCCGCTGGGCGAACTGGCCGCGCTGATCGCGCATGCGCGGCTGCTGCTGTGCAACGACACCGGTCCGTCGCACCTTGCCGCCGCGCTCGATACGCCGAGCGTGGTGGTCTCGTGCGGCGGCGACAGCCAGCGCTGGGCGCCCCTGGACATCACCTTGCATCAGGTGCTTGCCTCCTATCCGCCGTGCCGCCCCTGTGGCTGGCAGAAATGCCCGATTCGCCACGAATGCGCGACGGCGATCACGGCGGATGCGGTCGCGGCCGCAGCGCTGGGGCTGGCGTTGCAGAGCTATGACCATGCCTAGGCGACTGCGCATCCTCACGTGGCATGTCCACGGTAATTACCTGTATTACCTGTCGCAGGTACCGCATGAGTTCTACCTGGTGACGCGGGAGGGGTATCCGCCCGGCTATGCCGGCGTGGGCGGCTCGCTGCCGTGGGGACGCAATGTGCACGAGGTGCCCTGGGAGCGCGTGGCCGCGACGGAGTTCGACTGCGTGCTCTACCAGCATCGCAGCCACTATGAGCACGACCGGGAAGCGCTGCTCACGCCCGTGCAGCGCAACCTGCCGACGCTCTATCTCGAGCACGATCCCCCGCAGGAGCACCCCACCAACACGCTTCACCCGGTCCAGGACCCCAATGTGCTGCTCGTGCATGTGACGCCGTTCAACGCGTTGATGTGGGACAGCGGGGTCACGCCCACGCGCGTGATCGAGCATGGCGTGGTGGTCGACGCGTCGGTGCGGTACACGGGCGCGCTCGCGCGCGGCATCAGTGTCGTCAACCACCTGGGCCGGCGCGGGCGCCGGCTTGGGGCGGATGTGTTCGCCGAAGCCCGGCGCATGGTGGCGCTAGATCTGGTCGGCATGGAAGCCGAAGCGTCCGGTGGCCTGGGCGAGGTCCCGAACGACCAGCTCGCGGGGTTCATGGCGCGATACCGGTTTTTCTTCCACCCGATCCGCTACACCAGCCTCGGGCTCGCCGTGGTGGAGGCGATGATGATCGGCATGCCCGTCGTCGGGCTGGCGACCACCGAGTTGTCGACGGTGATCCGCAACGGCTCCAATGGCTATGTCGATACGCGCACGGAGAGCCTGGTGGAGGTCATGCGGGCACTGATCGAGGAGCCCGTGCTTGCGGCGCGGTGGGGACAGGCGGCGGCGCGCACGGCGCACGAACGCTTTGGCATTGGACGCTTCGTGGCTGACTGGCAGTCGGCGTTCCGCGACGTGGCCGGATGACACCGTGGCGCCCTGCTGGCTGAGATGCAAGTTTTCCCGGTAGCGATGTAAATCACACGGCGCGGCCCGCGCGCTGGCGGCGCCGTGGCGCGCGTGGCGCGGCGGTATGGAACTTGCGGCGACGTTGGGCGCAGGGGCCGGTGCGACCGGCACCGGGCCCATGCCACTCATAACCGGAGCTATCGATGAACCGAGGCGATTATGGTGACCGCCGGCGCTACGACGCGTCCGACCAGGACCCGCCAGACAACTTTGACGATGAGGCGGTTAGCCGGCAGCGCAGCGCCGGCGCCGATCCGCGCTGGCAGGCCGGCGCGCGGCAGCCGGCCAATGGCTGGTCGACATCGCCCCGTTCGCCAGGCGCGCCGCGTCGCGGCGCCCGCACCGAAGCGCCTGAGGCCAGTGCCCCGCCCGCGCCGCGCGATCCGAACTGGCGTTCGCGCCGGGACTGGCACCAGGGCGGCGGCAACGGCTACGGCGACGACCGGGAACGGCTGTTGCGCACCCAGCGCGAGGAGTGGGGCGCCGGCCGTGCGCCCCGGGACACAGGGCAGGGCGAACACGGTTACATGCCATTCGCCGGCGCGGCGCAATGGGAGCCCATGGATTTCGGGCGCCCCGAGCACGCCGCCGGCCAGCGCCAGGCTTGCGGGCCAAAGGGCTATCACCGCCCGGACGGGCGCATCCAGGACGAGGTGTGCGAACGGCTGGCCCATAGCTGGTTCGATGTGAGCGAGGTCGAGGTGGCCGTCGCGGACGGCATCGTGACACTGAGCGGCAAGGTCAGGGAACGCGGGCAGAAGTACCGCATCGAGGAAGTGGTCGATACGGTGTTTGGCGTGCGGGACGTCGACAACCAGATTCGCGTGGGGCGCGCTTCGACCTCTTCGCAGGACGCCACATGAACCCACCGGACCACGGTCCGACACCCGACGCCCTTACCGCCATGGCCAAGCAAGAAAACGCCAGCGCCGATGCGGCGCGCGACATACGCAAGGGACAGGTCGTCGAATTCATGTCCCGCGAGGCATTCCGCGCGCGCTTTCGTGCCCGCTATTTCGACCCGGCCTTCCGCAAGGAAGACGCATCGATCGACCGGCTGGAGGCGATCGCCTGGGATGCCTATTGCCAGGGCCGCAAGGCGCCCGTGACCGAGAAAGCCGGTGCTGGCGCGGCGGATCCGGACTATGACCTCTCCGTCGAGTGGCGCCAGGCCCGCGATGCCGTGCGCGACGCCGCGCGACGCCACGACGATCCCAACGCGGACCCGCGTGTGCTGCTGGTGATCGGTGCGTCGCGCAACGACTTCACCTGCCCGGGCGAGGTGTCCAAGTCCTGGCGCCTTGCCAGGCTTGCGTGTGCCCGCATGGAGGCCATGGGGATCACGGTCGATACCCTGGACCTGAGCCTGCTGGCTTCGGATCCGGACCGCCATATCCACCCTTGCAAGGGCTGCGTTTCCACCGCCATGCCGTTGTGCCACTGGCCGTGCAGCTGCTATCCGAACCATGCGCTCGGCCAGGTCAACGACTGGATGAACGAGCTCTACCCGCGCTGGGTGGCGGCGCATGGCGTATTGATCGTGACGCCGACCTACTGGTACCAGGCGGCCAGCCCGCTCAAGCTGATGATCGACCGGCTGGTGTGCGCGGATGGCGGCAATCCCGACCCGAGCAGCACGCATGGCAAGACCGTGGCGGAGGCCAAGGCGCTGGAGCTGAAGGGGTGGGATTACCCGAAGCATCTGGCCGGCCGTGTCTACGGACTGATCGTGCATGGGGACGTGGCCGGCGTGGGAAGCGTGCGGCGCGCGCTGGGCGACTGGCTCGGCTGGATGGGGCTGATCGATGCCGGGCCGCTGGCGCAACTCGACCGCTACATCGGCTATTACACGCCGTATGCGACCTCGCACCGCGCGCTGGACGAGGACGCGGGCGTGCAGCGCGAGGCGGAGAACGCCGGCGCCGCCGTGGCGGAGGCGGTCAAGTTGCGGCGTGAAGGAAAGTTGCCGGCCGTAGGCGGCAACCTGGTTGCGCCACGCCCGAAGTAGGCGGAACGTGCGAGCCGGCCGTCGTCAGGCCAGCTGCGGCGCGCAGCAACCGGCGAAGTCGATCTCGCTCTTGCTCTTGCCGCTGGCGTCGTTGGCGGCGTGGATCGTGAGCAGGGCGCCTTCAGCCATGGCCATGCGCACACCCGCGGTGATGGCATCGCCCTGCGAAGGGTAGTCGACGAGGTCGGCGCCGGGGGCATCCGATTGCACTGACCACTGGCCGGCTTCGGTCTGGAATACCTTAACGGAACAACTCTGGCTGGACATATAAGACACCTCCGATGCGAACCCATGCCTGTGTTCTACATGGCAAGGCCCCCGGCTGCCGTCCGCCGGGCTCCTACTTTTGCGTCATCGGAACGGAATGCGGTGCGTTTTGTGGCATTGATGCCACTGGCGGGCCTGGCCGGTGTGCCGCCGGCGACATGGCATGGCAATTCGGGGCGCCGGGACGCTCAGGCCGAAACGGCGCCGCAGTAACCGGGCAGCCGGCGCGCGGCGGTGCTGCGTGCCAGGCGGATGGACTGTGACAACGCCAGCGCGAAGCCGCCGATCGAAGTCAAGTCTTCCGCCACGCGTTCGCGCAGGAAGCCCGCCCAGCGGAAGTCGCCGGCCGCATCGGGAGGCTTGCGATAGGCGCCGGCCTGGCGCGCGAAAGCCGCCAGGCTGCGGTACGCGTCGTCGCGCATGCCCATGACGCTGGCAGGCAGCGCCTTGACGCCCAGCCGCTGCCCGAGTTCGTCGTAGGGGTGCACGTAGCCGAGCGCATCCATGCGCTTCCAGAATGCCGATGGGGAAAGCTTGCTCAAGTCATGCAGGATGCACACGGGCGCCCGGCGATAGCCGAGTTCCATCCATGCCCGGGCCCAATGGTGATGATCGGCGATGAACAGCGTGCCACCCGGACCCATCACGGTCTTGATGCGGTGGCAGCGCAGAAACCGGCGCAGCGCGGCGAGGTCGCCAGGGTCCTGGTGCCGGCGCGTCGCGGTCATCTTGTCGCGCACATGGATGTACCCCAGCGTGAGCTGGGTCGGACGCAGCCGGGCCAGTTCGGCGATCGCCTTGCGCCGTTTAGTCATGGCCGGCGCGCTGCTGGTCGACGTATTGCTCCAGTTCGCTGCCCGGGTCTTCGTTGCCGGTGCTTTCGGAGTCCACCGCTTCGCGCGCCACCGGCTGGGCGGCATCGCGGCGCTGCCCGTGCACGGCGGGGTCGAAATCGGTCCAGCGGCCGCCGTCCCAGTTGCCTTGCGTGCGGTCCAGGTCCATGGCGCCGGCTTCGCGCAGCACGTCGGCGGCGACGGACGGATTGGCCCGGCGCACGCACGCCGCGAGCACCACGCGCGGCGTCACGCCCGCGTGCCGGGCCTCCGGCGCGGCAGAGAGGATCGAGACATCCCAGACGGAAAAACCGTGCGCGTACAGGGCGCGCGCGGCATCTTCGGCGCTGGCGACGGTCTCGAATCGTCCGAATACGATCGGTGACATGGCTGCTCTCCTGCTGCAATCGAAAATCTGTGCCGCCAGGGCTGCCCCGGCGGAGCGGATGCTGCTATCCGTTCACCACCTCGCCACCGTTGATATGCAGGATCTGCCCGGTGATATAGCTGGCGGCGTCGGACGCCAGGAACACAAAGCCCGCGGCGACCTCGAACGGCTGGCCCGGGCGGCCCATGGGCGTCTTCTTGCCGAATTCCTCGACCTCTTCGGCGCTGAACGTGGACGGGATCAGCGGCGTCCAGATCGGGCCGGGGGCCACGCCATTGACCCGGATGCCGCGCCCGACGACCTGCAGCGCCAGCGAGCGCGTGAACGACACGATCGCGCCCTTGGTGGCCGAGTAGTCGAGCAGGTGCGCGCTGCCGCGGTACGCGGTGACCGAGGTGGTGTTGAGGATGGCCGAGCCCTTCTTCAGATGCGGCAGCAGCACCCGCGTGAGCTGGAACATCGCGAAGACGTTGGTGCGGAACGTGGCTTCCACCTGCTCTGCGTCGACGTCTTCCAGCGACGGCTTCGGATGCTGCTCGGCGGCGTTGTTGACCAGGATGTCGAGGCGGCCGTAGGCGTCGATCACGAGCGCGGCGACGGCCTCGGCATGGCTGCCGTCGGCGAGATCGCCAGCCAGCGACACGCATTTGCGTCCGGCTTGCTCGACCAGCCTGACGGTCTCGCGCGCGTCGGCATGCTCGTTCAGGTACGCGATGGCGATATCGGCGCCCTCGCGCGCGAAAGCCACGGCAATGGCGCGGCCAATGCCGCTGTCGCCGCCGGTGACGAGCGCGATCTTGCCGGCGAGCCGGCCGCTGCCGACATAGTCATCGGCACCGCTGTCTGGCTGCGGGTGCATGGGGCTTTGCAGGCCCGGCTGCCGGTCCTGGTGTTGCGGAGGAAGGTCTTTGGGCGTCGACATGGCGTGCTCCTGAAAGCGGCGTTTCGACGGGCCTCGCGCAAGTTCCATGCCTCGGCGCGGCACTGCGTCACTGTGCGGCTGGCGAGGCAGACTGCCGTAAGCCTTACACCTGCATGGAAATCCTTACCGCAGCCCGACGCCGGTGTGAAGGAACTGCCGTTGTGATGCTCGCCACGCCGCCGCGAATGCTCAGGGGCACGGTTCTTGCGGTGTGCTGGTACTCGATGCGGTCCGGCGGGAGGCAGCCCGCCCGACCACGATTGCAAGGAGGCTAGACATGTTCAACTTCCGCAAGGGCCGCGGCAGCGGCAGCGAAGGCGGCGACTACGGGCGGCAGGAGCAGCAAAGAAAGGGTGAGCAAAGACACGGTGCCGGGCACGACGAAGGCCAGGGCAGCGGCTCCGAGGACTGGGGCCAGGAGTGGGGCGAGGACTGGCGCGGCGAATCTTCGCGCGGCAGTGCCTGGCACCAGCAGGACACGCCGGCAGGCCAGCCGCGCGGCAGCTGGGGTGAACAGGGCTACGGCGCCGCCGACATGGGCGGCCGCGGCAATCCCTACAGCGACACCTATGGCGGCTACCAGCCGTCTGCGCGTGACGGCGGGTACCAGCAGCACGAGCGGCGCTCACAGGGCTCCCAGGGCTCGCAAGGCGCGCAGCGCTCGCAAGGCTCGCAAGGCTCGCAGCGCGAGCACTGGGGGCAGGGCGGCTTCGACTCGGGCAACTATGAAGGCAGCTTCGATTCCGGCGCGGGCAGCAGTAGCGGGCGCGGTGGCCGCGCGATGCACTGGGACGAAGGCATGGCGCGCGACCGCGCACAGCGCGGCGGGCAGCCCGCCTATGGCGGCGGGTATTTCGGTGATTCGCGCAGCGGCGGCCAGTCGTACAGTGGTGGCCAGCGCCTGTATCGCGACGATGCGGGCGACCGCGCCCGCAGCGGCGGCGCCTCAAGTTCCGCGCGGCGGCTGGTCGGGCCCAAGGGCTACCGGCGTCCCGATGAACGCGTGCACGAGGATGTGTGCGAACGGCTGGCGATGAACCCGAACGTCGACGTCTCCGACGTCTCGGTGGAAGTCTCCGATGGCGTCGTCATGCTCGAAGGCACGGTACAGGCCCGGCGCGAAAAATACGCGATCGAGGAAATCGCGGAGGCCGTGTTCGGCGTGAACGAGGTCGAGAACCGGCTGCGCGTGCAGCGCAACCAGGGGACGGAACGCGCGGGTCCCGTAGCGGGCCATCTGGAAGGCGCGGACACGCCGCCCAACCGCACGCTTAACAAGAGTTGAGCCACACGGCACGGCGGCTTGCCCGCCGCGCCATCTCAACGCCGTGCCAGCATGCGCCAACCCCGTGTCCTTCGCGACGACAGCAAGCTCATGATGCCGCTCGACGCCTTGCATCCCACGCAGATCACGATAGGCGCCTACCACGTTGCCCAGAAGGTGCACGTGACGCGCCGCATAGCGCCCGCGCGCAGGCCGGCGTTCCTTGACCGGCATCGCGTGCATGTGATCATCGGCCCGGAGCAGGTGCCCTACGTGGTCGACCATCACCACTGGGTGCGCGCGTGGCACGACCTCGGCCTGACGCACGCACCGGCGATCGTCCGCCGGGACCTGAGCCGGCTCGATGCGCACGCGTTCTGGCAATGGATGGTGGCCAAGCACATGGTGCATCCCTATGACGAGCACGGGCAACGCCGGCCGCTGACCGAGTTGCCGGCGTCCATCCACGACATGCGTGACGACCCGTATCGCAGCCTTGAAGCGTTCGTGCAGCTGGCGGGCGGCTACCGCAAGGTCCGCGAGGCGTATCCCGATTTCCGGTGGGCGGACTTCTTCCGGCGCCACATCGACGGCCCGCTGGACTCGCAGCCGTCCTTCGCGGCCGCGCTGGTGCGCGCGTTTCGCCTGGCCCAAAGTGAAGAGGCCCGGTCACTGCCGGGCTATATCGGCCGGCTGTGTTGACCACGGTCCTGCAGCATTGCCCGGCTTGCAAGCGGGGGATGGAGCCCGTGCAGCTTTCACACGGTCCGCGCTTTCGCCCGCCCGTCGCAGGCGCGCCACGCCGTGGCATGCCCGTTGCATCGGCACGGGGGCGGCAACCGCCGCGTCACCAGACAGTTATGAGGAGACGGAGATGTCAATGTCCAGGATGTTTTGCGCGTCCGCGGCCGTGCTGCTGTTCAGCGGGTCGGTTCTTGCCCAGACCACGCCAGGCTCGCCAGGCGGCGCCGGTGGTACCGCGGGCCCCGGCAGCACGGGTTCCTCCGCCACGAGCGGCGGCACCGCCACCGAACCCGGAACCGGCTATGCCACCACGCCGGGCACCAGGCGTGGTGGCGCCAGTTCGTCGGATACTCGGGGCAGCACGGACGGCACGAGCAGCGCCACTGGCACCGGCGGCGCGCATGGCTCGCGCGATATGAGAGGGTCCAACGGCACGCGGGGTAGCACCGGGGCTCGCAGCGGGACGGGTACGACCCCTGGAACCGGTACGCCAGGCGGAACCGGCATGGGCAGCGGGGCCGGCATGGGCAGCGGCGCCGGCATGGGCACCGGTGCAGGCACGGGAATGGGCGGCGGATCGCCCGGCACGGGCACTGGTGGCGCCGCAGGCACTGGTGCAGGCGCTGGTCCGGGAGGCGGCGGACGCTAAGGTGCTACACAGCCCGCGGGCCGTGGACTTCTACCTTGCCGCCGGGGCGGTCACTTCATCGTCTGCATCGCTTGTGCGGCGCGCGTCTCCAGGGCGGCAAGGGCGCCTCGCAGTACCTGTAGCAACCTGTCGGCCTCCTGATGGTCCTGACCCGCTTCCTTGAGCTTTTTCAACCGACTCTCCTGCGCCTTCACCTTTGCCCTGGTTTCGCCAATGTAGCGATTGAGTACGACTGCGTCTCGGAAGTCGGGCATAGTGGTCTCCCCTTCATGTTCCGGTCATATTGGCGAATTAAACGCCGGCGCAGGTGTCCGAAAACTGTCCGTATTTCGCCCCTTTCGTACAGTGACACGATCAGATCGAGAGCCGCACTTTTATGGGTGTCAGTCAGGCGCGACGGCATTCGCCCCCTGGGATGGGAACGTCACGCGGTGCCCGTCTTCTCCAGCAGTCTGAGCAGCCGTGCTTCGTCCGCGCGAAGGTGTGTCCGGGCGGGACCCGCGGCGCCTTCCGTAGCGTCGGCGAGAAAGGCGTCGATGACCGCGGGATGGACATAGCATTTGCGGCAGACCGCGACGGTATTGCGCAGGCGCTGCGCCACCGTCTTGATGGCGTCGGCCACGGCCTTGCGGCGCTGGGCCTCGGTTGCCGCGGGTGCGCGTGCTGCCTCGCGCAGGAGTGCCAGGGCATGGACGCTGCCGGCCCAGGTACGGAAATCCTTGGCCGTGAAGTCGCCGCCGGTGACATCGCGCAGGTAGGCATTGACGTCGGCGGAGCCGATCTCGCGCACGTCGCCTTCGCTGTCGACATACTTGAACAGGCACTGGCCCGGCAACTCGGCGCAGCTGCGCACGACACGGGCCACGCGTGGATCATTGACCGACACGTCGTGCGTGATGCCGCTCTTGCCGGTGAACTGCAGCCTCAGCTTGCTGCCATGCACGCTGACGTGCCGCCGCCGCAGCGTGGTCAGGCCGTAGGTGCGGTTCTGCTTCGCGTAGCGCGGCGAGCCGACGCGCACCAGCGTGGCGTCGAGCAGGCGCACGACAGCGGCAATGACCTTCTCGCGCGGCATGCCGTTGCGGCCGAGGTCGCGCTCGACCCGCCCGCGCAGCCGCGGCAGGGTCCTGCCAAAGTCGGGCAGGCGCGCATATTTGTCGGTGTCGCGCAGCGCGCCCCAGTCGGCGTGGTAGACGTACTGCTTGCGGCCGCGCGCATCGCGGCCCGTGGCCTGCAGATGCCCGTTGGCGTCGGCGCAGATCCAGACGGATTCATAGGCGGGAGGAATGGCCAGCGCGGCAATGCGGGCGAGCGTGGCGGCGTCGCGCACGCGATTGCCGTGCGCGTCGACATAAGCAAAGCCGCTGCCGCGGCGCCGCCGGGTAATGCCCGGCATGCTGTCGTCGACGTAGTGCAGGCCTGCTTCGCGCAAGGCGGCCCGGGCGTCTTCGTCCATGCCACCCACCAGGGTGGCCTCGGCGCAGCAGCCTTCCGATGCTCGCATTGCTCCGCTCCTTGTGCAGGCCAGCGGCGCACCGGGCGGTGCGCCGGACCATTTCATTGTATGGAGCGGTTGGCGAATGTTCAGTGGGTGCTGTCCTACAGGGGCGCGGACAACGCGGGGACGGATCGAAGCGGCGCGCCCGCGGATCAGCGCGCCGAATCCAGGACTTCGCCGTCCTTCAGCACGGCTTGCGCCTTCATATAGCTTTCGATCAGCAACTGGTAGGCCGGGAAGATCTTCGTGTAGACCTCGGCCCATTGCTGCGCGTCATCACGATGCCAGGTGTGCTGCAGTTCCGAGGCGACGGCTGCCGTGTCCATCGGTACGACGCCGGCCTGCACCACGCGCGCCAGCGTGATCTCCTGCGCCATCTTCGAGTACGTGCCCGAGGCGTCGACCACCGCAAAGACCTTGTAGCCGTCGGCCACCGCGCTGATGGCCGGGAAGGCCATGCATACGCTGGTGATGGTGCCGGCGATGATCAGCGTCTTCTTGCCGGTGGCTTCGATGGCAGCGACGAATTCGGGGTTGTCCCAGGCGTTGATCTCGCCCTTGCGTGCGACGTATTTCGCGTGCGGGGCGTTTTCGTGGATCTCGGGGATCAGCGGGCCGTTCGGCCCTTGCGGCACCGAGGCGGTGGTGATGACGGGCAGTTTGCTAAGCGTCGCCATCTTGGCCAGCGCGGCGGCGCGCTGGCGCAGTTCGGGCATCGGCATGTCGCCTACGGTCTGGAACAGGCCGCTCTGGTGGTCGATCAGCAGCATGGCGGTATCGGCCGGGTCAATGACGGGGCGCTTGCCGTTGAAGTTGGCAGGGCTGCTCATGGTGAATCTCCTTGAACGTTGGGTGCCTGGGCACAGGCTGTCGTTGAAGCCCGCCACCGGTCGGCGGCGGGCGATAGGGCGTGAGCGAGGCCCACGGAAACTAGGTGTTGGCGGGCTGGCAAGCCATGCTGGCGAAGCGGCCGCTGTTGAGGTCGCCCAGCGCCTGCTGGATTTCCTGCTCGGTGTTCATCACGAACGGGCCATAGCCGACGATCGGTTCATCGATCGGCTCGCCGGCCAGCAGGATCACCGTGGCATCGGTGCTGGCTTCGACACAGGTGCCTTCGCCGGCGCGGTCCAGCAGGACCATCTGCGCTTCGCCGGCAACGGTGTCGCCATTGACGCGCACGGTGCCGCGCAGCACGATCAGCGCGGCGTTCCAGCCATCGGGCACCGGCAGCTCGCTGATGCCGCCCTGGTTCAGGCGCATGTCCCACACCTGCAGCGGCGTGAAGGTGTGCGCGGGTCCGGCGTGGCCGTCGAAGCCACCGGCGATCACGCGCACGGTTCCCGCACCGGCCGGGAGCGCCACGGCGGGAATGTCGTCGCTGGTGATGGCCTGGTAACCCGGCATCGCCATCTTGTCGCGCGCCGGCAGGTTCACCCACAACTGCACCATCTCGAGCGGTCCGCCGGATTCGGAGAACGCCTTTGAATGGAACTCTTCATGCAGGATGCCCGCGCCAGCCGTCATCCACTGCACGTCGCCGGGGCCGATCACGCCGCCCCGGCCGGTCGAGTCGCGGTGCGCGACTTCGCCCTTGTAGACGATGGTCACGGTCTCGAAGCCGCGGTGCGGATGCACGCCCACGCCACGCGGCTGGCTGGTCGGCGTGAAGTCGGCCGGGCCGGCGTAGTCCAGCAGCAGGAACGGGCTGAGCTGCTTGCCGTGGCTCTGGTAGGAAAACATCGAACGGACCGGGAAGCCATCGCCTACCCAGTGGGGACGCGGAGCGCTGTAGACCCCGAGGATTCTCTTCATTGCCATCTCCTTTTTGTTTCGCTGACCAGCGGTGCCGGGTCGATGGAGAAAGCATAGAACTGGGACGAAGCGAGTTGTAGACGCCAGAATCCGTTATCAGAGTTCTACCAGTGGAACGATGAAGGGGGTGCCAATGCCTCCGCCGCGATCCGCGGTCGCGACGCCGGCACCCGGGGATGTCAGCGCGGTTGCAGGCGCCAGCCGCGCAGCATCGCACCGAGACGCTTCAGCGCACGCCACCGCAGGCGTCCCGGGCTGGACAGGTCGCGCATGGCGCGCAGGCGGTCGGCGTCGTGCGCGGCGACGTCAGGGTGGCGGAAGTCAGGCAGCAGGATCGAGAACTTCATGGCAGGTCTCCGATGGGATTCCCGATCCGGCGCCAACGCTCAGTACTGCGGCGGCCGGAAGCGGGAGCTTGCGGGAACGGCGCGCGGGCAGGGCCCGGTGCGCGCCGGCTTTGGTAAGGGACTACAAGGGTCGTCGGGCATGGAAAGCTCCGGTTCGGGTGGATCGGCATGGGCCGACGCGCGTGCCGGCAAGGCACGCGCAAGGCGCACGGCTGTGGCCACCGACGGCATGCGTGCGCGTGCCGGCGACAGACCGGGTCGGGCTAAGCGGGCATGCGCGGCGGCTCGCGGCGCGAGCGTGCCGGACATGCGATGCAAATTCGAGTGGTGCGGGAGAAACGTCCGCGGCGAATGCCGCGATCGATGCGCACCGTCAGGCAATTCCTGCCAGACGGTGGCCCTGCGATGCCGTGCTGGCGCAAGCGTCAGCAGTGCGGAGGGATGCGGGTCTGGCGAGGGTTACCGGTGATGTCCGTCAGGACAACTGGCTGAGTCCAATTGGAACCCCAAGGCTTTAAAACAGCGCGCAGTCTAGCCCTGCAGTCAGGGTGCGTCAACCTTCGCGGTCCGGTGAAAGTGCCGGACGCCGCGCACATGGCAAAAACCGTCAGCCGTGCTGGTGCAATCGGCTATTGCCGCGTGCAGGCCGCTGGCACACACTCGTGCGGCACAGGCGGGTGCCTCGCTGCACCGCGCCGCAGAACAGCTATGACAAGGTTGGAGACACCATGCGCAACTACACCGAAGCCTTTGCCGGATTCTCATACCCGGACTCCGTCAGCCGCCAGCTGCACGGCAATCTCGATGCCATCAATGCCTGCGTGGAGTGTTGCGACCGGCATGCGCTGCCGGGCCGCATCGCCCTGTTCTGGGAAGGGCGGGACGGGGCCTCCGAGACCTGGACGTTCACGCAACTGCAGGCGCTCTCCGCGCAGGTGGCGGGCTTCCTGAAGGCGCAGGGCGTGCAACCGGGCGACCGCGTGGCCGGCCTGCTGCCGCGCACGCCGGAGCTGCTCGCCACCATCCTCGGCGTGTGGCGTGCCGGCGCGGTCTACCAGCCACTGTTCACCGCGTTCGGGCCCAAGGCCATCGAGCACCGGCTGAACACCTCGGGCGCCAAGCTGGTGGTGACCGACGGTGCCAACCGCGGCAAGCTCGACGATGTCGCCGACTGTCCTCCCATCGTCACCGTGGCCGGCGAGAAGGGCCGGGGCCTGGTGCGCGGCGATTTCAGTTTCTGGGCCGAAGTGGAGCGCCAGCCCGCGCAGTTCGAGCCCGTCATGCGGCGCGGCGACGATCCGTTCCTGATGATGTTCACCTCGGGCACCACCGGCCCGGCCAAGCCGCTGCAGGTGCCGCTGAAGGCTATCGTGGCGTTCGCGGGCTATATGCGCGACGCGGTCGACCTGCGCGAGCAGGACGCCTTCTGGAACCTGGCCGATCCCGGCTGGGCCTATGGGCTGTACTACGCGGTGACCGGACCGCTCGCGCTGGGCCATCCGACCACGTTCTACGACGGCCCGTTCACGATCGAAAGCACATGCCGCGTGATCCGGAAATACGGCATCACCAACCTGGCCGGGTCGCCGACCGCCTACCGATTGCTGATCGCGGCAGGCAAGGCGGTGTCGGGACCGCTGCGGGGCCAGTTGCGCGTGGTCAGCAGCGCCGGCGAGCCGCTCAACCCGGAAGTCATCCGCTGGTTCGCCAACGAGCTGGGCGTGACCATCCATGACCACTATGGCCAGACCGAAACCGGCATGGTGCTGTGCAATCACCACGCGCTGGCGCATACGGTACGCATGGGCGCGGCCGGCTTTGCCAGCCCGGGCCACCGCGTGGTGGTGCTGGACGACGAGCACCACGAACTCCCCGCGGGCCAGCCGGGCACGCTGGCGCTGGATCTCACGCAGTCGCCGATGTGCTGGTTCCCCGGCTACCACGGCACGGCCACGCGCGCCTTTGTCGGCAACTACTACCTGACGGGCGATTCCGCCGAACTCAACGACGATGGCAGCATCAGCTTCATCGGCCGTGCCGACGACGTCATCACCACCTCGGGCTACCGGGTCGGGCCGTTCGACGTGGAGAGCGCGCTGATCGAGCATCCGGCCGTGGTCGAAACCGCCGTGATCGGCAAGCCCGATCCGGAGCGCACGGAACTGATCAAGGCCTTCGTCGTGCTCGATCCGCAATACCGGCCGACGCCGGAACTGGCCGAGGAATTGCGCCTGCATGTGCGCAATCGCCTGGCGGCCCACGCCTACCCGCGCGAGATCGAGTTCCTGGCGGAACTGCCCAAGACGCCTAGCGGCAAGGTCCAGCGCTTTATCCTGCGCAACCAGGAGGTCGCCAAGGTGCGCGACGCGCAGGGCGGCGCCCCGGCGGCCTGACGCCGCCAACGGCCCGCCAACGCGTCAGGAAGGCCGCCATACCGCTTCCTATAATGGGGAGGCGGCGCCGGCCTGCTACGGGTCATCGGCAGCAGGCCGGCGCCGCGCCAGGCGTGCCGGCAGGCAGGGGCGCGCTCCTTCCCAGCTCCAGACCATCAGGCGAGGCAGACATCATGCAGAGTAGCGAAGCGGTGCTGACGCAGGCGCGCGCAGCATTGGCACATGTGCCTTATCAGGGTCACCACCTCCATCCCGAGATCCATTTGCGGCTGTCCGACGGCGCGCTGATCCTGGAAGGCGAGGTGGCGGACATTGTCGACAAGACGCGTGCGGCCGCCCTGGTGCGGCGCGTGGATGGGGTGACCAGCGTAATCGACCACCTGCGCGTGGCCGACGGCGCCACACCGGTAGGGGACGGCGAGCTGCGCGATGCGGTCTGCGAGCGCTTGCTGAACGCTATCGATTTCCGCAATTGCAAGATCTGCGCAAAGGTGAAGGGACAGCTCGAGCCCATGCGCGAGGCCGTGGGCGAGCGCAGCGGCTGGATCGAGGTGGCCGCCAGCAACGGCGTGGTCACGCTGAGCGGGCAAGTCATCAGCCTGTCGCATATGCGCCTGGCCGGCGTGCTGGCGTGGTGGTCGCGCGGTTGCCGCTGCGTCGTCAATGAACTGGTGGTGGCACCGGCCGAGACCGATCGCGATGACGAGATCACCGAAGCGCTGATGCTCGTGCTGGAAACCGATCCGTTCGTCGATGCGGGCCGCATCACCGCTCGCACCGAGAACCATGTCGTGACGCTCGAAGGCTATGCGGCGACCGACTATGCGCGCAAGCAGATCGAGCGCGACGCCTGGTATGTGCATGGCGTGGAGAACGTCGTCAACCATATCGCGCTGCGAAACTGAGCGGCGGTCCGCTGGATCGCGGTGTTCGTGGGGCGGCGCCGGGACCGGCGTTGCCCCACGGTCCGTTCTGGTTTTATGCGAGAGGTTGAGGCTGCCAGCGCCTGAACCGTTGCTCGATGACTTGGGTTCCCCATTGCGATCCCACGAATTCATCGGTCAATTGAAAACCGAATGACTCGTAAAGATGGCGGGCCGCATCCAGCCCTTTGAACGTCCAGAGGTATGTCTCGCGGAAGCGCTCGTCGGCAAATTTCATCGCGTGCGACATCAACTGCCGTCCGATACCCGTGCCACGCAGTGAATCGTCGACGATGAACCAGCGCAAATGGGCGATGCCCGTTTCGTTGTCTCCATCGATGGCAACCGAGGCGAGAGAGCGGCCATGTTCGGCGTACAGCCACAGAGCCTTGCCAGCCGCGGGCAGCGTGCCGGCAAACTCCGCAAGCTCTGTCGCCACCTTCTGCTCGAAGAACGCGCCGAAGCCCCAATGCGCCGAATAAAACCGTGCGTGCAAGCTTGCGATATCGCCAATGCAGCCGGGGCGGTAGCCCTCCAGAACCGGTGCGATGTCGGCGTCTCCGCCGGCAGTCTTGACCGCATTGTCTTGCGTGAGCGCGTCGGCGTACAGCGCGAGAGAACGAACCAGGGCCTGCTGGTCGGCGGGAACCATCCGTCGCAGCGCGCTGGAAACCTGGTCGGTTGCGAAGCGGTCGATTTTCTTGCGGAGCGTCTGTCCTGCGCCGGTCAAATAGAGCTCGGACGACCGGCCATCATCGATTGCGGTCTTGCGCATGACCAGCCCGCTACGCTCCAGCCTCGCGAGCTGTCGGCTCGTGTTTGATTTATCCAGGCGCAGGATATTGCCCAGCGCCTTTGCGCTGATGCCAGGGGTCGTCCCGATTTCTATGATCGCGTGAACCGCGGACGGCGCAAGGTCACTATCGGCCAGGGTGGTTCGCATGAAACCCAGTTCGCGAACGAGCCTTCGGGAGAATTCGCGAAGCTCCAGAATTGTCGCTTCACGGGATTTGGCCGGGATGTCGACGAGATCCATGGACTGATTCCAATGAGTTGCGATCCGCAATCAATATAGTTGCGGATCGCAACTCAATCAAGTCCGGCCTTACCGAGATGACTGGAGCGGGCAGGGCGCCGTTACAACGGTGCGGGCGTCGTCGCGGGTGCTGCCGGCGCGGCCGGCTTCTTCTCACTGGTCCCGCTGTACGCGAAGTACTTCGCTTTGGCGCCCTTGGCCCAGTACGCGACGGTGAAATGCTTGCCATCGCGCGCAGACAGCAGCTCAAGGCTGCCGTTGGCCGCCGCCCATTCGGCATAGGCGTTCTCGGCATTGGCTTCGGTCCTGCGTTTGGACTCGTAGCGCGCGTCGAGCTTGCCGGTCACCTCTTGCAGTGCCGAGCGCTCGAAGGTCAGGCTGATCAGGGCTACGGTGTCCTGGGCATCGCAGTTGACGATCGCGCGGCTCAGGCCCGGCAGGTTGAACCGGTCGAGATTGCGGAGTTCGATGGCGTCTCCGCCGGCCCATGGCGCCTTGCCGGTCGTCACGCGGTTCGGGCCGGGTGTCAGCCGGGCGCAGTGCGTCTTGCCGAGTTCCAGGCCGAGCGGTGCGGCCAGGTTGCCCGGCGTTTCGGCACAGGCGATGGACGCCGAAAACGCGGCGGCGAACAGGAAAACCTTCTTCATTCGGGCAATCCTCCGGGCGGAATCTGTAGAGTCTTACGGCGCTTTGATGCGGTCACTTGATATCCGGACGGCCTCAGGCCTTGGCTACCACGTCGATGCGCAGCGCCTGCGCGCCTGCGACGATCGCCAGCAGGCGGTCGACGTTCGGATGGGCGCCGGGGCGATTGCGGGCGTCGAGGGTGTGTTCGGCGAACAGCCCCAGGCCATATTCCGCAGCCTTGGCATCGAGCGTGCCGAAGGCCTGTTGCAGGTAGTGATACACGGCCAGCGAGCCCTGCTTGCCCGGCTGGTTTTCGATGCTGGCCACCACCGCGCCGTTGCCGTCGATCAGGTCGATGCGCGCGACGGCGTCGATCGCGGGCATCTGGGCGAGGTTGTCCTTGAATACAGGGGTGGGCTGGATCACTGAAGCACTCCGTTGGTTGGTAAAACGGGGCGTATCTTATCCGATCCCGGACGAGCCCCGGCCCCTTGCGCGGCCCGCGGACCGCGCAAGGGGGACAGGAGCGTTACTGCCGGGGCCCGGCGGCGGTGGCTTCGGGTTTGCGGTGGGTCGCCATGTGATGGAAATAAGCGAGCAGGTCCCGGAGTTCGGCATCGGGCAGCGTCTGCGGGTCGATCGACGGCATGCGGGCCTCGGGCCACCAGCGCAGCGACTGCGGATTGCGGATCAGCCCCGCGAGCTTGTCGTCGCCCAGATATTCGACCGGGCTGTATGGCAGGTTCAGGTCCGGGCCGAGGTGGGAATCGCCCTCGCGGTTCAGCGAATGGCAGGACAGGCAGACGCGCTGGAACGCCGCAAAGCCGCGCATGACCGGGCCATCGGCGGGCAGCCCCGCGGCCGGACGGATGGCCGGATAGCGCGCGGCGGGTGAAGCGGCAATGTCGATGCGCTCGATGTTGTAGGTCCAGTAGCTCTCGGTGACCTTTCCGGCGCGTCCGGCCGGACCGGTCCAGACCAGCCGGAACGGTCCGATGCCCTGGCCCTTGAGCTTTGGCCACGGCGCTGCGGGATTCTCGACCGCCAGCCACGCACGCGGCTGCGCCTTGCCCTCGGCCAGCAGCATGGCCATCGGCAGGTGCGACACGTAGCCGTCAGAGGCTGCCGTGGTGGCGCTGCCATCGGCCGTCACCGGCAGGCCGACGAGCAGGGCTGCGAACGGGATAGCCTTGAGGGTCACGCGCAGCTTCAGGTTCTCGTCGTCGACGCTGATATCGGCGAGGCGGCGATCATGCAACAGTTGCTCGACCGTCCAGCTTCGTTGCTGTGTGCCTGACGTAATGGTCAGCGTACCGGGGCCGGCCGCGACCGCCAGCGTTGACATGCCGACTGCCATGGCGGCCGCGAAGCCAATCTTGCCCAACGTCCTTGCTATCCACGCGTTCATGCCTTGGTCTCCCGCGCCCGGGATCATGCCGCCGGCCCCCTGGCCGCGGTCCTGTCCGGACTGATTCTCCCGGGGTCGGGGACCCTGGGGCGGATCAGACTGTAACCCGCCGCGCGCGTTGGCTCAATTGGTTGAGGGGCACCGTTACCATGGTAACGGGCCAATTCGTTTGGCTACCGCACGATGTCGATCAACCCGGCGCGTGACTTGCTGCCAGTCGGGCTGGCCGGCACCTTCGACCAGGTGTTGGTGACCCATCCCGGCAAGAAGACCGGCAACCTCGCCAGGGCATATCGCCTTCGAGATGCTCAAGGCGCGCACGCAGATCCAGGGCACCCACGTCCCCTACAAGGGCAATGCTCCGGCGCTCAGCGACGTGCTGGCGGGGCAGGTGCCGGCGGGCTTCCTCGCCACGCCCACGGCGGTGCAGTACATCCGCAGCGGCAAGCTGGCGCCGCTGGCCGTGTCAGGGCTCAAGCGCGATCCGCTGCGGCCCGATGCGCCCACGGTGGCGGAAACCGGGGTGTCCGGCTTCGAAGCCGAATTCGCTTTCGTGATGCTGGTGCCGGCCGCGACGCCGTCGCCGATCCGCGTGCGCTGGGAGCAGGAACTCAAGGCAGTGTTTGCCGATGGCGACTTCCAGCAGACGCTGCTGTCCCAGGGCGTGCGGCCCCAGGCGACGGACGGCACCCAGGGCGCGCAGTGGCTGGCTGCGGGCAGCAAGCGCTGGGGCGAGCTGATCCGCAAGCTGGGCGTATCGCTGGAGTGATCCGCCTGGCATCGGGGATATCGGGGCAGGGACGGTGGCGCGAGGCGGCTCCGTCCCTGCGGCGCGGCTCAGTGCTGCAAGGCCGCTACCATGCCCCCCACGTTGTTGATCGTGTTGGTCACGGTCTTCATGTCGACGCTGGTGCGGGTCGAGGCGTCGGCCTGCGTGACCGGTGCGAAGATCGTGTTGGGGCTGGCAAACGAAACGCCCGCGCCGTTGGTGATGGCATTGATGCCGGAGTTCACGAAGACGCTGCCACCGCGTACGGCGCCCATCTTGGCGTGGTCAAGGTCTTGTTCGAGCGGCAGGTTCTGGATGGTCAAGGACATGATGGTCTCCTGGGAAGGTGGTGCGAAATGGGTGCGGGATCAGTGCTGCAGCGCCTGGACGATGCCGCCGACGTTGTTGAGCATGTTGTTGACGGTCTTCATGTCGACGCTGGTGCGGGTCGACGCATCGACTTGCGTGACCGGCGCCACGATCGTGTTCGGGCTGGCGAACGAGACGCCCGAGCCGCCGGTGATGGCATTGATGGCGGAATTGACGAAGACGCTGCCGCCGCGCACGGCGCCCATTTTGGCGTGGTCGAGGTCTTGTTCGAGGGGCAGGTTCTGGATGGTGAGGGACATGATGTAGCTCCTTGATGGTCCGGTCTGGCTTTCGGTGGTGAGCATCAGATGTTGCGCTCGGAGGGATATACGCATGGGGTATGCCAGGGCGTCGCCGGCAACGGCATCGCGCTATCAAGTCATTGAAATAAAAAGATAAACCGCCAATCTCCGTGCGCGAAGGGGACGGCATGGCCGGTCCCGCTGTTTGCCCGGCACCGACACTGGAGTGCGAGCGTGTTCGCGGCAGGCCGACACCTGCGTGGCGTCCGTCGAATCGCGAGCCGATTCGCGGAACGATTTGCCCGCAGCCGAGCATTGCTGGGGTCTGCCTGATACTGAACCGCGCGACGCCGAAGCGCCGCGCGGTGGTGGGGATACGGCGCGTCGGTGGCTTATGCCACGGCCTGCGCGTCCCTCTTCACGTTAATCAGCGTGAACACGAGCGTGCCGGTCTTCGACTGGGTCTCTTCATCACGCAGGAGCTTGACTAAACCGGTTGGCGGCCAGTCGTCAGCGCGGCCATCGGCTCATCGGTTGTCTCCGGAAATCGGTGATGGACAAAGAAAATCGCCCATCAAGGGGCGATCTTTGCAGCAATTGGAGCCGCGCGGAGCGTGCGGGTAGTGGCGGCAGAGTGGTGGGCGACCTCGCTAGCTCTGCCTACCGCCGCCGCTCAATGCTGCAGGGCCGCGACCATGCCGGCCAGGTTGTTGATGGTGTTCGTCACGCTCTTCATGCCGACCGCCAAACCTTGATCGTCTTTCGGAAAAGGCCAGCTCGCGAACTCCGCCTTTTCGCATTAAAACGCCTTGGACAGCTCAAGCCCACCATAAAAGGCACGCGGGATTCCTGCTGTTTTCTTCGCGCCGCCAAAAAACCCGAGATTCAGATCCTTGCCGACGGAGATGCCCGTCAGCACAAGTCCGCCCTGCGTGGCATGGTAAAAAGGATCGCCGTGCTTGATCAACTCCACGCCGGCCCAGGCCTTGCCGAAAACCTTGTAGAGCAGGCGCCCTCGCGCCCAGTAAGCCTTCGGTCCAAAGTTGTAGCTCCCGATGCCATTGACCGCCCAGTTTTGCGCGAACTCCTGCTGACCCAGCACGGTCAGCGCCAGTCCCCATTCGCCGCCGTCATTACGATTGTCAGCGCCCTCGGGAGATACCCGGTTGTAGCGATACCGCGCCCCGACCGTGGCCTCTGCCCACCCGGTTTGCCAGCCGTTCTTCACGCCGATCGCAGCTTCCGCGGACTGTCCGTTCACGGAGACGGTGGTCCCGTTGGAATCGTACTTGTAGTGGTAATCGCTGACCACGAACTTCTGGGTCAGGAATGATACCGGCAGGAGATTGTCGCTAACACCTACGTACTCGCCGCGCTCGCCGCCACCCGCAAAGCTTGCGCCCCCGAACACGAATGGACCTGCTGTTGCCGGCATCGAAGCCAGCAGCGAGGCTCCTCCGAGAAGCATTGCGGCGAGCAGCCGGCGTGCGGCGCCATGGCGCGTGAACTGCGTCATAAAGTCACTCTGTGTTAGGCCGCGCCGTGCACGGCAATGTTATAGAGATGGAAGTCACCGGTGGGGGATGTTACACGACCCGTGGGGGTGAGACGGATGGCCTGGTCGCGCTGGTGTCCCTTCTGCCCGGTATAGCGCTGGCGCAACGTTGCGCTCGCGCTATGGTCCAACTCGATGCTGCTGAATAGCAACGGTGCTCCGCCTTCAATGGTGGCGATTGCCACCGGCAGCATACCTGTGCGCAGCGGCTGCATTAACAACCCCGCAGCCCAATTGGCCGGGACGGAAGACTGACTCTCGCCTCGCCTGATGATTTCGGCCAGACGGGTTAGCGGAGGCGTCTCTGTTTCACGCAGGCCGCCCATCTCGAGTTGGAGCCGGCTGCCGAACAGAAACGTTTCAAGCGCGCCGGTATTGCCATGTATCGACCATTTGAAGCGCAATCCGATCGATATTTCGCTGACCGATCCAGTCTGCGTCGTTTTGACGAAGCTTGTGGTTGCCGTATCACGAACGATGAGATTAGGCAGGTGCACTGCGACGGCCACTTCGTCGCCTAGCGAAAGAGTGGGCAACGTTTCACCGACATACAAAGCGCCATTCGGAGACAGGTCCGAGGTAAGGCCAAGATAGGTCTTGTCGTTGTGCGTCACCGTGATCGGGACATGCAACGGAAAGCGATACTCTGTCCGGCGATTGAGCGAATGCTTGCGCGCGTACATGGCAACCGCCACGGCCGAGCCCAGCGTCATCAGCGTCCAGAACATCGTTACCAAGCCTGCGCCGAGCGGGATCGTACCGTTGTAGATCCGGTAGATGCCGACAGGAACACTGGCCGCCGCCACGCCGCAGATGACGAGAAGCGGCGAAAGCCATAGCCACATCTTTCCTGTTTGCGACATCTGCTTGTCAGTGACAGCGAAAGGGATGTTCTTGCGAAACAATCCGATGCTGGTGGACATGAACGCAAAGAACCGTGCCATGGCGTACTGCTCGCTCAGGAACAGAGAGTTGTATCCTCGTCCAAGTTCCAGGTGGACCAGTATTGAAAGCAAGTAGTAAAGGCAGAACAGAAGGAGGAACGTGTTCAACGGGGCGACGATCGGCAGTGCACCAGTGAGGAACACGGCAGGGGGCATCAGAAAGAAGACCAGCTTCTGCCAGCCTTCGAAGAAGAACAGTGCCGATGCGAGGTAGTTCAGGCGCTGGCCCAGCGTCAGTCCTCGTCCAAACAGAATGTTCTCGCGGCGGAAGACCTGCATGGCTCCCATTCCCCAGCGCATCCGTTGCTTCAGGTACGTATCGATGCTGTGCGGTGCCAGTCCGAACGCCAATGATTCCGCGTGGTAGACCGACTGATAGCCAAGCTTGTGCATCCGAATAGCGGTGTGCACGTCTTCGGTGACGGTTTCAGTGGCAAAGCCGCCGATTCGCACGACGGCCGACCGGCGGATCGCGGCGCAACTGCCACAGAAGAACGCCGCGTTGAGCGCGTCCTTGCCGCGCTGGATCACCTTGAAAAACAGTGCTTGTTCATCCCAGACGCGCTTCTTGCCCTGGCGATGGTTGAAGGAATCGATGTTGAAGAAGTCTTGCGGCGTCTGAACGAATGCAACGCGCTCATCGCGGAAGTACCCGAGAGTCTTCATCAGGAAATCCTTGCGCGGCGCGTGGTCGGCGTCGAAGATCGCGATGAAGTCGCCAGTGCTGTGTTTTAGCGCATTATTGAGGTTCCCGGCTTTGGCATGCGCATTGTCGTCGCGCGCCAGATAGCGGCAGCCGAGTTCCTCGGCCAACGCGCGCATCGATTCCCGGCGGCCGTCGTCAAGCAGCCATGTGACATGCGGATAGTCCATACGCATGACTGCCAGCAGCGTCCGCCGTATCAGTTCGACGGACTCGTTATAGGTCGGTACGTAGACATCGACAGTCAGGCCTGGCTCCGGCTGTGGCGCTTCCCGGACAGTGAGCCGGTACGTCATCAGGATGAAGAGCAGGCCGCTGACGTAGCCGTAGACCTCGGCCGCGTAAAGCGGGATCGAGAAGAGGGGGGCCGACAGATTGACTGTGCCCAGACGCCACCCCATGTACACCAGTCCCACCAAGATATAGACGGCGACAAGGAGCTTGATGGCGCGGTTCGGCTGTTCCGTTTTCATACTCACGTTCATTCTTCGGCTTGCATTGTCGGGGGATAAACGGACAAGGACGCAGGCGAGCCCATGCCCACGTGAGCCTTCCACTGATACATTCTGTTACGCCTTTGGAAGCGGTCCGCATGATATCTGCAAACCGCCAAGATGGCGTCGACATCGGCTCCATTGTGCCGCGCGATGCGCATGTCAGGATACCCGAGTGTCGGTTTCCTGCGAATGAGTGCCTCACCCTAGACTTCCTTCAGCCGAATCGCCTGATGCCGTGCAACTGGAAATGTGGCGTAAGCGACTTTAGGGAGTCGTGCCCAGTGCCGAGGTGACGGAAGTCGAGCGCCTCTCAGTGCTGGAGCAAGTCGAGTTGCCCCGAGACAGAGAACCGGTAACGCCGCTCGACAAAGCCCAGACCGAACAGGCCCAATACCGTGTCGTAGTAGGACGGGCCGCTAGCCCCTGACGGCGCTCCCACGATTTGCTGCGCACGAACCCATTGAGTCGTCAGAGCTGCCGACTCCACGGCCTTAAGGAATGGCAGCAACGCTGCGGAGAAGCCCGGGGGTCCGGCGCCTTCAACCTTCCCGGTCTCCGTGTGCATTCTCCCGGGCGGAGCGGGACGGCCTTCCATGCGCGCAGCATTGGGCAGCAATGCCTGGAGCAGCGTGCGACGCGTGTGGTCCTGATCTGGTGTCATGCCAGCCCACAAATAAACTCGCACAGCGTCGTAGCTGCTGATGTCTCCCTTTACTGGATCGCGCAGGAATCCGTGTCCACAGTCCCCGGCGCGGTAGGCGGCCCAATCCGGTACGACGCCTGCGCGGCACAACGCGCGGACCAGCTTAGCCGCCTGTCCCGCCAACGCCCCCCACGGGCCTTCAGGGTCGAATATGGCCAGTCGCCGCAGAAGCGGCACGGGCAGATAGCTCGGATTGACCCGCCATTGACGGCATAGACCTGGGCCGTTCGTGATAAATCCTTGTGGGCCAGGGAGCAGCATGGGTCCGAAGCCGGGCAGGGAGACGATTTCCTGCGCTGCAACCTGGCGCAGCAAAGCGCGCGCTGCGCAGGCATAGGCAGGAACATTCCACACACGCGCCGCTTCAACAAGCGCAAAAGCGAACCACAAGTCGGCATCCGCCGCCGGATTGCGATCCATTACTCCCCACGTGCCGTCGTCGCGGTGTCCCCACTGCCACGCGGGAAGCTTGTCGTCCAACCTGCCATCTCCAAGGTTGGTCACGCTCCATTGCCACAGTCGGTCAAACGTATTGCGGTCGCCGGCGATCAAGGCAAACACCATGCCGTACGACTGTCCCTCCGACGTGCTTTGGTGGGCGGGCGTAGAAAAATCGATGACACGGCCATCCGCTTGCACGAAGCGCTCCAGGAACTGCAGATAAAGTGGCCAAGGCCGTGCGCGCGGTGTCGAAGTTGGCGGACCTCCCGAGCTTGCTGAAGGCTTGGAACCAACTATGGCGAGGGTGCCTAACGCGCCGGCGCGAGCCAGGAAGCGACGACGTGTCTGATTTGTCATTGTGAAGGGAGCGCGGACTGGTAGTGCATCAGTATTGGGTCTGTGCTTTATATCTTCCGTGGCTCAGCCAAGTGGAGCAGGCAAGCATGCCATGTTTTGATTGTATGACAAGCCAAACTGCCGGGGCGGCTCAGCAGGCGTCGGCTTTCAGACTGGAGCTGACATGTGAATGTCTCGATGAACTATCGACGAGGGTTTCCTGGCCGAACCCCGACGTTGGCTCACCTTTCCAGGCCAGGGGCAGGCATTGGAGTTCGGCGGCTCTCAATCCTTCTTGAGAAAAATCGGCCGTCGGACCGGACGGCTGGTCGGGGTTGTACTAGAGTCGGAGCGATGGCGCCATCCATACCAAAGGTGCTTTAGGAAAGCGCAGGCTGTTTCTCGCTTGTGCGGGGCGCGGCACGGACTTGCAGAAAATCGACCAGTAACTTGCCGACCGGCGACAGCGCATCGAAGTCGCGCGAGCAGATCGTGAAGCGGCGTCGTGCCCAGTCGTCGCGTAGGGGGATGGCGCGAATGCCCAGCGCCTGCGCAACCGGCGCCGCGATCTCCCGGGGGAGGATGGCTAGCCCAAGGTCCGCGCGCACGCAGCGCAACGCAGCGTCGAACGTCGATACAACTGCCCGGTAGTCGATGCGGCGACCGAGAATGGCGGCGTGCCGGTTCAGCATGGTCTGCACGGCAGTCTGCGCCGGCATGCCGATATGCTTGAAGTCCAGCGTCTGCGCGAACTCGCAGTCGTCGAACTGTGCCAGGGGATGTGAACCATGCACGATTGCCGCCAGATGGTCAGATCGATATGGGCGCGTCTGAAACCCCTCCAGGTCGGCTGCATCCCAGCAAACGGCAATTAGCGCCGAGCCTTCGCGCAGCGACCTGACGACGTCAATACTCAGGCTTTCCTCGATCGTCACGCCGACATCCTCATGACCGGCGATCTGCAGAAACGCCGCGATGTCGTCCGGCAACGACTCGGCCATCGACGACACGGTAGCGAGCAATCGCACCTGGCCTCGAATGCCGGAGCCGAAGTCGGCCATGTCGCGTGCGACGCGATCCGCCGCAGCTAGCATGGCGCGTGCGTGAGTCAGCACAATTTCGCCGGCGGCGGTGGGCACCACGCCGCGACGGCGGCGGTCCAGAAGGCTTGCGCCCACGGTCTCTTCCAGTTGCGCCAGCCGTTTGCTGATGGCCGACGCCACGATGTGCTGTTGTTCGCCGGCGCGCGCGATGTTCTGGGTTTCGCACACGGCGACAAACAGCCGAAGGGTAGTCAGGTCGAGATCTCTCATGCTCGGATTGTAAGATGAGACATTCCGATATGGAACGACAAGGGTGGTAAAAGATCGCTTCATATCGTTTTCGGAACGAAATAGAGTTTCCGGTATTGCCTGACCCTTCTGGCGCCATGCCGCTATCACAAGCTATGACCGCTTTCCCTGACGTTCCCCATCCGGCCATCTGTCCCGCGCGTGCCGTAATCCGTGAAGTCGGGCTGCGCGACGGGCTGCAGAGCATCCGGACCATCATCCCCACTGAACAGAAGAAGGCGTGGATACGTGCCGCGCACGCCGCTGGCCAGCGCGAAATCGAGGTTGGCTCGTTCGTGCCGGCAAAGCTGCTGCCGCAACTGGCCGATACCACCGAGCTGGTGGCGTATGCCCGGACGCTGCCGGGGCTCTTTGTCTCGGTGCTGGTGCCCAACTTGCGCGGGGCGCAGAGGGCCATTGCCAGCGGCGCCGACCTGATGATCGTGCCGCTGTCCGCCAGCCACGCGCATAGCCTGGCCAATTTGCGCAAGACGCCCGACGACGTGGTGGCCGAGGTGGCGCGCATCCGTGCGGCGCGCGATGCCGCCGGCGCCAGGACGCTGATCGAAGGCGGAGTGGGCACGGCCTTCGGCTGCACGCTTCAAGGTCGCGTGGAACCTGATGAAGTGCTGCGGTTGATGCAGGCGTTACTCGATGCTGGTGCCGATCGCGTGAGCCTTGCCGACACGGTGGGTTATGCCGATCCTCGCATGGTGCGCGAACTGTTCGAGCGCGCCATCGTGCTGGCCGGCGACCGCTTCTGGTGCGGCCACTTCCATGACACGCGCGGCCTGGGTCTGGCCAACGTGCTGGCGGCGATGGAAACGGGCGTCACGCGCTTTGACGCCTGCCTGGCCGGCATTGGCGGCTGCCCGCACGCTCCCGGCGCCAGCGGCAACGTCACGACCGAAGACCTGGCCTACATGCTGGCCAGCATGGGCATCGAGACCGGCATCGATATCGGCGCGCTGCTCGCGCTGCGCCAGCAGGTCCAAGGCTGGCTGGCCGGGGAAATACTGCACGGCACCCTATGGCGCGCCGGATTGCCCCGAACGTTCGCTGCCAGCACCCGCCTCGCGGCGGCCTGATCGACACCATGGACCAAACCATGCAACAAGAGAACACATCGCTGCCACTGGCCGGCATTCGCGTCGTCGAATTCACCCATATGGTGATGGGACCCACTTGCGGCATGATCCTGGCCGACCTCGGCGCCGAGGTCATAAAGGTCGAGCCGCCGGGCGGCGACAAGACCCGCAATCTTCCCGGCCTGGGCATTGGCTTCTTCCGCGCGTTCAACCGCAACAAGAAGAGCGTGGTGCTGGACATCACGACCCGGGAGGGGGCCGTCGCAGCCGCCGAACTCGCCGGCCAGTGCGACGTGCTGGTGGAGAACTTCCGTCCCGGGCTGATGGAAAAGCTCGGCCTCGACTTCGCGACGCTGTCCGCGAAGTACCCGCACCTGATCTATGTCTCGCACAAGGGCTTCCTGCCCGGCCCGTACGAAAAGCGCCTGGCGCTGGACGAAGTGGTGCAGATGATGGGCGGCTTGTCATACATGACCGGGCCGAAGGGCCGGCCGCTGCGTGCGGGCTCCTCGGTCAACGACATCATGGGCGGCATGTTCGGGGCCATCGGCGTCCTGGCGGCCCTGCGAGAGCGCGACCGTACGGGCCGTGGACAGGAAATCCAGAGCGCGTTGTTCGAGAACTGCGTGTTCCTGGCGTCACAGCACATGCAGCAGTTCGCGATGACGGGCGAGGCGCCGCCGCCGATGCCGTCGCGCATATCGGCCTGGAGCGTCTACGACGTGTTCACGCTTGCTGACGGCGAGCAGCTCTTTATTGGCGCGGTCAGCGACAAGCAATTCGTCACGCTTTGCCAAGTGCTGGGCCACCCGCAGTTGACCGAGCGACCCGAATATCGCGACAACGCCTCGCGCGTGGCCGTACGGCCGCAATTGCTGGAAGAACTGGGAACAATCCTTCAACACCATCGCGCAGGAGCGTTGATGCCCCAGCTCGAAGCCGCCGGCATTCCCTATGCGCCGATCGTGCGCCCGGACCAGTTGCTCGACGATCCGCACCTGATGGAAAGCGGCGGCCTGGTGCCAATGCAGGTCGACGATGGCTCGATCGCTCCCACGGTCTTGCTGCCGCTGCTGATGGGCGGCAGGCGCCCTGGCGTCAGGCATCCGTTGCCCAAGCCCGGCGAGCACAACGAGGAAGTGCTCGGACGCCTCGCATGGCCAGCCTGAACGCGTCGGTCTGGTCCCCTCACAGTAGTTCCTATAACAATGCATGACGGAGACAACCATGAATGCACGCCCCCGCTGGAGGGCCGTGGCTGCGGCCACTGCCTTCCTCCTCTGTAGCGCGCTACCTGCGCTGGCCCAAAGCGGCAAGCCGGTGCGGCTGATCCTGCCGATCAGCGCGGGCTCCGGCGTCGATGCCATCGCTCGCACCGCAGGCCCGGCTCTGGGCAAGGCCATGGGCCAACCCGTGGTGATCGAGAACCTGCCTGGCGCGGGTGGCATTACCGGCGCCGCCGCTGTGGTCAAGGCACAGCCTGACGGGACGACGCTGGGACTGGTCTCGAACAATCACGTGATCAATCCCAGCGTGTACAAGTCGATGCCCTTTGACCCGATCAAGGACGTGACTCCCATCAGCGTGCTTGGCGCCACGCAGCTCGTGCTGGTGGTCAATCCGAAGGTCCCTGCGAAGAACGTCAAGGAACTGGTCGCGCTGCTCAAGGCAAAGCCGGATGCCTACAATTATGCATCGTCCGGTAACGGCACCATCATCCATCTTGCCGGCGAGATGTTCCTCAGCGAAGCGGGCGTCAAGGCTAATCACATCCCCTACAAGGGCACCGGCCCGATGGTGACCGATCTCCTGGGCGGCCAGGTGGACATGGGGGTTGTCGCGCTCAATGCGGCGTTGCCCTACCTGAAGGCTGGCACCTTGCGTGCCATTGGCCTGTGTGGGGAAGCGCGCTCGCCGGTGGCGCCAGACGTGCCCACCATCGCCGAGCAGGGGCTGCCCGGCTACCGCGTCGAAGGCTGGTTCGCGGTCATCGGTCCCGCCGGCATGAAGCCCGCTGACGTGAAACGCGTACACGATGCGTTTGCCACAGCGTTTTCCAGCCCCGAGGTGGTGGACGCTCTGAAGAAGCAGGCAACCGTCGTCAAGCCCGGGTCGCCCGAGGCCGCGGCCCAGTACTTCCGTGCCGAAGCAAACCGTTACGCTGGCCTCGTGAAGAAGGCCAATGTGAAGGTCGAATGATCCGTCCCATCGAAAACATGCCCGTCTACCAACTCGGCGAACTCACGCCATCCATTGTTGCGCTTGCAAACGGCATCGTAACCAACGCCTCACCGGGAGCGCTACGCGCGGCAAAGCGCCACCTGTACGCGCATGCAGCCTATGACTGGGAGCGTGCGGCGGCGCGCAAACGACTGGCCGAGCGCATCGAGGCGGAACGGTACAAGTCCGTGCCCAACCACTTGTATCACCTGCCGCCAGAGCCTGGCTGAGCACACGCGGGTATTGGATCTAACCACTGGTATTGGAGCGTCAGCGTGAGCGCCTTGTAGTCGCCCCCCGCCCGGGTCATGAATCCCTTTGACGCGCCAAGCTTGGCCGACCAGCCCGCCGCCATTGGCACCGACAGCGTGATGCCATAACGTGCGTTCTGCTGTCGGTCGGCGTTGGCGATGCCATTCACCGAGGTGTTGCCGCCGGTGTAGAAGCCAACATCGCTCGCAATCCAGAACGCGGGCCGAAACTGATAGCCGCCGTGCAACTGGAATACCCAGAGGGGCGATTGTGAACGGCGGTTGCTGCCGAGGAAATCTGGGTTGTCGCTGAAGAGCCACGCGCCCGCGGAAACCTCTGCAAACCAGTTGCGCAAGGGCTGCGACAACCCGATCTCCGGCTTGACGGCCCAACGATTGGCACCGATGTTGATTAGGCGGTTCGCATTGAATTTCCCGGTTGGTGCAATGACTGTCACGCTTCCACCGAGCGTGGTAGCGGGTGTCCTTTTCAGGAAATCGGCCGGCTTCAGCGCGGAGCCGCCCAAGAAATTCACGGCCAGTCGCATGCGGGCGTCGCCAATTCCCGCTCGATGGACCGAGTTCGGTGCGTCGAACACGTTTCCACTGACATCGGCGTTCGCAAACGGCATGAAAACGCCAATCGATGCCGTTCGCCCAAAGAGGTCAAACGCGTGCACGTAGCCGGTCCCATAGATGGATATTCGGGCTCGCACATCCGAGATAGGCAGGGACGGGTCGGTCAGCACATCGCCAGTCAGCAACGAATAGTTGGCTGCGAGAAAGTTGGCGCCAACAGGCAAGGCGGAATAAGCGCGAGGTTCCAACTCCTGCGCGTGGGCGACCGTCAGAGCCCAGGGAGCGAGCCAGAACCACGAGGTAAAGGTAAGCCAAAGTGCTGGCATGACCATGCCTTCTTTCCCATTGATCCTACACATGATTATGGCTGAGGCCGAAAGGGGTGCTTCCCGAATGTGCTCGATCATGTTCTGGAGACCTCATTTCCCCTTCGGAAAGCCCCATTCAACCGCGCTCCTGAGAGCGGCTTTATTGCGCTGCCGCAACCAGATTGACTCCAACGTTGTTGCGCCCAAGATGGTCATCGGTTATGCGTAGTGATGCTCCCGCTGCAACACTCCGCCCTTCGGGTACCTTCAAGTCTCAGCATGTCATAACGCAATTGCTTGGGGAGTTGCTCCTTATCAAGAGGCACCGTCGGAGCATTGATATCAATATATTCATACGGCATGCTCGGGTCGGCAGGGATACAGCTATGTACCTGCTCGGCGCACGCCCATGACGGGATAGCGGGTGCTTCGCAGCGCTCCGAGGCTGAGTCGAAATGATTGGGGAACCGACATGAGCAGCGCCCGGGGTTCTGGGTGGGCCTCTTTATCAGCTTTTGCGTCAAGCACACTTATCGGACGATGCATTGCTCCACGTGCGCCAACGCGTCCTCGTCATCTCCCTCTTTGCCTGGCTTCCGCTTCTATTGCTTTGTGCCGTGGATGGAAGCCTCCTGGGCAAGGACGGGGGAGTGCCATTCCTGATGGACATGGAGGTTCACCTTCGCTTTCTCGTGGCGGTGCCTCTGCTGATCGCTGCGGAATTGGTGGTGCACCAGCGCCTGCATGGCATCGGGCAGGCATTCCTGGAACGAAACCTTGTTCCCGAGGTGACCAAGGATCAGTTTGATGCCGCGATCGGAGCGGCTTTGCGGCTGCGCAACTCTGGAGTCCATGCTGTTTATTCCTGCCCAGTCGGCCGCTGGATAGGAATGATTTCAAACCGGTATTTTGAGTCCTCGTGCGCTGAGGTGCCCTGTCGAACATGCATTGCCTCTCCAGAATCGATGCGTGCAGCTATCGGTTTCTTGCTTGTAGTGGATCAAGCCTCCCGCCTCTCGTTAAGCTTTATTGAAAACATCATATCGCGCTGAGGGAGCGTTGCGATGAAGGACGTAGTTACACATAGCCCTCCCGATTCAGGAGAGCACACCTGGAAGCGTTACCCAATTGTCCAGCAGTCGCTCACAGTACGGGCTGGCAATGTCATGGGCAGCCTGGGTAACTGTCTTCGCGCGTATGTCACCTCGCGACGTTGCGCGCAGGCAGCCGATCTCCTCTGGAAGTACTACGGTCTCCTAATGACCGACGAGATTCGCCAGCGGTTGATGTGCCTCATTGTTGGAGGTGGAGGGAAATTTACGCCGCAAGCCCTGGCGATGCTTTACCTCACGGAGATGCTGGACGAGTATGACGGGGATCCTTACGCCCCGATCATCCACGCGAGCGTCGAGTTTTGGCTGCGCCGCGCCACCGCGGCGAATGCCAGAAGTCGTCTACCGGACTCCAATCGCTTTGTGCGCCTGAGGGAGATTGCTATGCAGAAATACGGCTGGGAGCCGTAACGTCAGAAGCCATCTCCCGGATGGGAGCCATCGGCCGGCGAGCGCATTGTCCAGAGCCACCAGTAGGTCTGAGGCACCCTCGGACGTCGGCCACGGCGATCATGCGGCACGCCTCTGTCGCTGATTCGGGCACGTCTGCTACTGGCCGGAAAAGGGGGAGGGCGTCCGGAAGCCACGCGGGAGCGCGGGTAGTGGCGGCAGAACGGGCGGGGCGGCCCCGCTCGCTCTGCCGCCCGTCGCCGCTCAGTGCTGCAGGGCCGCGACCATGCCGCCCAGGTTGTTGATGGTGTTCGTCACGCTCTTCATGTCGACGTTGGTGCGAGTCGATGCATCGACCTGGGTAACCGGCGCGAAGATCGTGTTCGGGCTGGCGAACGACACGCCGCTGCCACCAGTGATGGCGTTCACGCCGGAGTTCACGAAGATGCTGCCGCCGCGCACGGCGCCCATCTTGGCGTGGTCGAGGTCTTGTTCGAGCGAGAGGTTCTGGATGGTCAAGGACATGATGGTCTCCTGGGTAGGCTGAGATTGCGCTGACTGGGTGTGGATTAGTGCTGCAGGGCCGCGACCATGCCGCCCAGGTTGTTGATGGTGTTCGTCACGCTCTTCATATCGACGCTGGTGCGGCTCGATGCATCGACCTGCGTGACAGGTGCGAAGATCGTATTGGGGCTGGCGAACGACACGCCGCTGCCACCGGTGATGGCATTGACGCCGGAATTCACGAAGATGCTGCCGCCGCGCACGGCGCCCATCTTGGCGTGGTCAAGGTCTTGTTCGAGCGAGAGGTTCTGGATGGTCAAGGACATGATGGTCTCCTGGAGAAGGCTGGAATCGACGAGATGAGAGGGACTGGATTTAGTGCTGCGCGGCCTGCACGATGCCGCCGACGTTGTTGAGCAGGTTGCTGATGCTGGTGAGGTCGACGTTGGTGCGGGTCGAGGCATCGACCTGCGTGACCGGGGCCACGATGATGTTGGGGCTGGCGAAGGACACGCCGGCGCCGCCGAGGATCGCGTTGACGCCATTGTTCAGGAACAGGCTGCCGCCGCGCACGGCGCCCATCTTGGCGTGGTCCAGGTCTTGTTCGAGGGGCAGGTTCTGGATGGTGAGGGACATGATGTAACTCCTTGGGTGGCTGGTCTGGCTTGGGTTAGAGAGCATCTGGTGTTGCGCTCGAGGTCATATACGCATGGGGTGTGCCAGCTGCTGTCGCAGCGGCGAAATGCGTAGCTAACCGGTTGAATTTAAATAAGAAATTGCGCCGATGGCCGCGTGGCCATGCCGGTCTCCACGCCAGTGGCTGTACGCCAATCCCCAACACATCTCCCCTCTCTGTTTGCGCCCCGACGACATATCGGTCGGCGAGGGTCCGTGGATACCCACATTGACGGTGCTTTTCAGCTGCGTAAAAATAAATTCATAAATATGAATATCGCCTGGTATTGGCCAAGGTGGCCGACCAGGTCAACGCCGCACTGGAGACAACTTTATGAAGCCGAATTTCCGTCGCCGCCTGATGCTCTGCGCTGCCGTGCTGGGCGCAATGCCCGCACTGGCCTGGAGCGATACGTATCCGAACAAGCCGATCCGGATGGTCGTGCCGTTTGCCCCGGGCGGCGCGACAGACGTGGTCGCGCGCCTGATCTCGCAGAAGCTCGGCGAGGCGCTCAGGCAATCGGTGGTGGTGGAGAACCGGCCCGGGGCGAACGGCATTATCGGCACCGACGTCGTCGCGCGCGCCGCGCCGGACGGCTATACCTTGCTGCTCAACACGGCTGGCGCGCAGACGCTCAGCCCGCTGATCTACAAGGCCAGCTATGACCCGCTGAAGAGCTTCGAGCCGATTTCGCTGATCTCCAATATCGGCTTTGTGATGGTGGTGCATCCATCGGTGCCGGCCAAGTCCGTGCAGGAATTCGTCGCGCTGGCCAAGTCCAAGACCCGGCCGCTGAGCCTGTCGGCGGGCAGCAGCATGATCGAGCTGATCGGTGCGAGCTTCAAGGCGACCGCCGGTACGCCGGATGTGGTGAGCGTGTCTTATCGCGGCACCGGCCCGCAGATGCAGGCCGTGGTCGCCGGAGAAGTGGACATGACCATCGATCCGTTCAATTCGATGGCCATGATCAAGGCCGGCAAGCTGCGCCCGCTGGCCGTGCTGGCGGACAAGCGTTCGCCCGCGCTGCCTGATGTGCCGACGATGCAGGAGGCCGGCTACAGCGGCATGGCCTTCGGTTCATGGGCAGGCCTGCTAGCCCCGGCGGGGACGCCGAAGGACATCGTCGCGCGGCTGGGCAAGGAAGTGACCCGGATCGTTGCGCAACCCGACATCCGGGAAAAGCTGGCCGCCATCGACTACGAGGCCGTTGGCAGCACGCCGGAACAGTTCGCCAGGACCATTGCCGACGATACCGCGCGCTGGAAGAAGCTCATGAAGGAGACGAACTACAAGGCGGGCTCGTAACACCTGGCGCCCGCGCCGCCCCGCATCGCCGCAAGCGTGCGTGTGCGCTCGTGCTGGACCTGACCTCGGTCATCATGGGTCCGGTCTGCCCTCAGGTGCTGGCCGATTACGGCGCCACGGTTGTAGTCCTTGAGCGAGGCGATGCCAATTGTCACGAAAAGTGGCCTACCGCACGCAAGCGGCAATGGGAGCTTGGAGCGCCCACAAACCATCGACTACGGTTAAAAGTCCGCATCGCTGCTTTGAGGGCTGACGATGGTGAGACGCAATGGGCGCCTGGTCCAGATTCTGGCGGGGCTGCTGGGCTTGTTGGCAGTGCAGGGCGCGCGTGCGTCCGATATCCCGTGCAACGCCCCGGTCGGCGGGCCGGGGGCGCGTTGCGAGGAACCCTACGGCGCAGGCGTGGGATGCGAAACGCATCCCGCCCAGGGCGTTCGCAAGGGCCACCTGATCTGCGAATACACCATGCTGTCGCAGCGCTACGAGCGCATCTATGCGGAACAGCAGAGGATGCTGCAGAAGGGCAAGCTCCAGCCAGCCGATCTTGCGGCATGGCGCGCCCGGCGCGATGCATGCGATTCGGTGCGATGCCTGGATGGTGTCTTCCATCAGTTCTGGCGCCAGCGCGACGCCATGCCGCAGGCGGCGGGCAAGCCGGCCATGGCCCGGCAGGGTGCCGCGCAAACGCAGGGCAGTGCAAGACATGAGCCGGCTTCGCGGCCGCCCCCCGCGCCAGCGAAGGTGGCATCGCGCGAGACACCGGCCTCCGCGCCCGCGGCTGTGGTGGAACCCTCCGTTGCCGAGGCCTCCATCGCTCCCGATGCGCCGTTGGCACGCAGGGCGTCTGTCACCCATCCCATATCGACAGCGCACAAGGCCTCCGCGGTAACCACGCTGGAGATCTTCCCCGACGCCAACGTCGCCGCGGTGCCGGTTTCCCTGGTGACGCCCCCGCCGCGCAGCCCGCGCCGGCCGCCGCCCCTGGTGGTGGAAAGCCTGGTCTCCGGCCTTGCTGTCCTTGGCCTGGGAGCCGGCCTGGTATGGAAGCGCAGGCGGGCCGCGCCTCAGGCTGGCAGCGAAGCGACGCGCGCGCGGATGCCCCCGGTTATGAAGATCACGTATGGGCTGCTCCTGGTGAATGCCGTGCTGTTGCCATTCACGCTTGGCCTGCGGTAGGGCGTACTCGCACTGAAGCTCGGGCACCGGCCCGACGCAGGCGTCACCGGCGAATGCCGCTCGCAATCTTTTCATCTTCCGATCGAAAAGATTCACTTCTGCTGACAAATCACATCGGTCACGATTCCCCTGCTTGGGCACCATGCAATGCGCGCGGAGGCGCGCGCGATGCGCGTCGATTGGCGCGGGACTTCGGCTGAATGGACTCCGCGCGCCCTGTTCGAGGAAATTCAGATGCTCGCAAAGATCGTGGCGACGTACCGCTACTTCATGTCGGTGGTGCCATTCCGGCTGACGCCGGCCATCATCAGTACGATCGTGCTGATCACGCTGCTGCTGATACCGCCGCCCGCGGGCCTGAAGGCCAACGCCTGGGATCTGGTAGCCATCTTCCTGACCACCATTGTCGCCATCATTCTCAAGGTGATGCCGATCGGCGTCATGGCGATGATGGCCATCGTGATCGTGTCGCTCGCGCAGGTGACCTCGGGCTCGTCCAAGGGGGCCATCGCCGATGCGCTCAGCAGCTTCTCGAATCCGCTGATCTGGCTGATCGTCGTGGCGATCCTGATCTCGCGCGGGCTGAAGAAAACGGGCCTGGGCAACCGCATCGGCCTGATGTTCATCGAGCTGCTGGGCAAGCGCACCATCGGCATCGGCTATGGCCTGGCGATCTGCGAGCTGGTGCTGGCGCCCTTCACGCCAAGCAACACCGCGCGCGGCGGCGGCATCGTGCACCCCATCATGCGCTCGATCGCCGGCGCGTTCGACTCCGATCCCGCCAAGGGGACGCAGGGCAAGGTCGGCACCTATCTGGCTCTGGTCAACTACCACGCCAACCCGATCACTTCGGCCATGTTCGTGACCGCCACCGCGCCGAACCCGCTCGTCGTCGACTACGTGGCCAAGGCCACCGGACAGTCGCTGCACCTGAGCTGGACCACCTGGGCGCTGTGCATGCTGGTGCCCGGCCTGCTCTGCCTGTTCCTGATGCCGCTGGTCATTTTCCTGCTCTGCCCGCCGGAGCTGAAGGCAACTCCCAATGCCATCGCCTATGCCAGGGGCGAACTCGCCCGCATGGGTCCGCTAAGCGGCAAAGAGCGGGTCATGATGGGGGTCTTCGCCGTGATGCTGGTGCTGTGGGCCAATGTGCCGGCGATGATCTTTGGCCCAGCCTTCACGCTCGATCCGACCGTGGTCGCCTTTCTGGGCCTGTTCGCGTTGATCATCACCGGCACGCTCGACTGGGACGACGTGCTGTCGGAAAAGAGCGCCTGGGACACCCTGATCTGGTTTGGCGCCCTGGTGATGCTTGCCGAGCAGCTCAACAAGCTTGGCGTCATTGCATGGTTCTCGAACAACATGCGCGATGCCATCGTCGCCAGTGGCGTGGGCTGGCTGCCGACTGCCGCGGTGCTGGTGCTGGCGTTCGTGTTTTCGCACTACCTGTTCGCGAGTACGACCGCCCACATCAGCGCGATGATGCTGGCCTTCCTTACCGTCGGTGCGCACCTGATCCCACCGCCGTATGTCCCGCCGTTCATGCTGATGATGGCCGCGGGCTCCGCGATCATGATGACGTTGACCCACTACGCCACCGGCACTTCGCCGATCATCTTCGGCAGCGGTTATGCGACATTGGGGCAGTGGTGGCGGGTCGGCGCGGTGATGTGCGTGCTCGAACTGATCATCTTTACCGTGGTGGGTGGCGTCTGGTGGAAGATCCTGGGGTATTGGTAAGCGGGACGACGGTGGGTCGGCGCTTAACGAGCCTACCGCGCTGACCACGCGCCTCCATCGCGAATCGAGCCGATCGAGCCCGTAGCCAGCGCCAGCGCCGCCGCGGCGGCGAGCGCACCACTGTAGGCGTCGGCCGACGCGTTCTGCGCAAGCAGCAGCTGGTTCTGCGCCAGGTTTGCCTCCGTCACCGAACCCACGCCCTTGCGGTAAGCCGCGAACGCCGCGTCGTACGTGACCCGGGCCGCATCGGCCAGTGCCGTGGCCGCGTCATAGGCGGCCAGGCTCGATTCCAGCGCGCTCTGGCTGACCACCACCTGCCGCACGGATTCATCCTTCGCGCGGCTCAGCCGGGTCGAGGCGCTGTCGGCATCGTTGCGTGCCTGAGCCAGGACGGCGGAGCGCAGCCCGCCGTCGTAGATCGGGACCGTGACGCCAAGAAACACGCTCGCGCCATAGCGGTAGCCGTTCAGGTTGACCGTGGGCGGTTGCTGGCCGATCGGGGGTATCGCCGTAATTGCCGAGCCGCCCGAGGCATAGGACGTAAATGCCGACAGAAAGACCTTCGGCATGAAGCCGGCCTCCGCCGCCTGTACCCTGGCCTGGCTCGCGCGTTGCGCCGCATAGGCGCCCAGCACGTCGGGTCGCCGCGCGATCGCGGTGTCGACGATCTGCCCGACCGAACTGCGCAGCGCCGGCGACAGCGGACGCAGCGGCATCCCGGCAATGCGCGGACGGGACAGCGGGGAAATGCCGACGGCATTGACCAGTGCCAGGTAGGCGTCGGTCTCGGCGCCCTTTGCTTGCACCATGGCCAGGTTGGTCTGCGCCCGGTTCTGCGTGGCCTGGGCGACCTCGACCACGGTGCCGATGCCACGCTGGAATCGCGCCCTGGCCGCGGCTTGCACCGCGTCGGCATTGTCCACGGCCTGCTGCACCGTGCCGGCACGCGTGCGCGCGGCCTGGTAGCGATAGAACGCCACGCTGACGTCGTGGATGATCTTCTGGTGCACGGCCGTGAACGCGATGTTGGCCGCCACCGAAAGCTGCTCCGCGGCATCGACCATGCCGGAGCGCTCGCCGAAATCGAACAGCAGCCATTGCAGCGACAGCACCGAGATGGCGCCGTGATTGGACGCATCCGCGCCAAGCGGCCCCAGCGCGGTCGCGGTGGAGCTGTGCCCGTTCTGGTAGCCGCCCATGGCAGCGGCCGAGATGTAGGGCAGGTAGCTGGCCCTGGCGATGCCGGCCGCCAGTGCCGCGTTGCGCGCGTCGTTCCAGGCGATGCGGGTCAGCGGGTTGGTGGACTCGGCCAGGTCGATCAGTTCGGGCAGCGTGTAGGCATGGGCCGGATCCAGCGCTGCGGGTGGGGAAACCGCAGCGAGCGCGGGGTTTGCCGGCAGCGTGTAGTCCGATGCCATGGCCGCCGTCTGGCCGGCGTCGCCCGGCACGATCTCGCCAGATGCCGTGGTGAGCGGCTGCCAGGGACGATCCGGCTGCGGCGGCGCCAGGTCGAGCGAGGCGGTGGCGCATCCCGCCAGCGCCAGCGTGCACAGGGTCAGCGCGGGCAGGGAATCAGGTTTGCGCATGGATCGGGTTGGGGGCAGCCGAGGCTGGCGCGTCGGCATGGGAGGCATCGAGTCGTCGGTCGATGATGGCGAACAGCGCCTGGCGGGCGAGGTCATCGTGAGAATCGGCGGGCATGGCTGCGCCGGGCTGAGCGGCTGCCAAAGGCGGGCCGCCTGGCTGCAGCCGGTTCAGGCGTTGCGCAAGCGCCGGGTCGCCGGGGAGTCGTTCGGCTAGCAGGAACACGGGGCCCGAGATCGCGTCGAGCGTGGCCAGCCGATCACGATGGATATCTGCCCGCTCCGGTGCCTGTCCGACGGATGCCGGTTCGTAATGGGCGAGGATCAGGTCCTGCGTGATCGCATCATGCAAGGCCAGCGCGGCCGCGGCGTGCTGCCGCCTAGCCGCGGGCTGCGGCGCATGGACGAGCGCATGCCATTGCGCTACCAGTGCCGCCAGAGCGGCTTCGATGCGGCCGGCTATGCTGACTGGCCAGACCTGCGTGAAGACAAGATAGACCGCGAGATTGCCCAGCACCACGCCGATCACGCGGTCGCGCGCGATGGTCAGGTCGAAGCCGGGCGCGGCGCCCTGCACCACGCACAGGTAGAACGCGAAGGCGATCTGGAAGCCCGCGTAGGCGATGCGCTGCGAGCCTTGCGCCACCCATGCGGAGATCCATGTCCCGGCGAACACGAGCAGCAGCAGGCCGCCGACGGATGACAGGCCGGGAACGACATACACGATCGCCGCCGTGCCGATCACCGCGCCGATCACGCAGCCGGTCAGCCGCAGCGTGAGCCTTTCCACGGTCTCCGCCATGGTCCCGAGCGATACGAGATAGCAGGTGATGAAGCACGTATGGATGCCGGGCCAGTTGAGCTGCTGGTAGAGCAGGTAGCAGAACATCGCGGCCCCGGTGGTCTTGAGCGCGTAGCGGACATGGTCGGGGTTGGTGAAGGCGTCGGCGCTCAGGAAGCCGCCGTGCGCGGCTTCTGCGGCTGGTGCCGGCGGCGCTGCCGCACCGGCTTCGGCATAGCCTTCGGTCGCGGCGACCAGCTCTTGCACGACGGCCTGCTGCACCGGCGACAGGTTGTCCAGCGGCGTTGGCGGCAGGCCGATGTCAACGGGATAGCCGCCGGCGTCGAGCATGCGGGCCATCTCATCGAGGGTGTCGGCGATAGGCGCGGCGGTGGCCGCCGGCAAATGCGCGCCGGGCTGCCGACGCGCCACGTCCACGGCCAGCAGGATTGCCATGGTCGACGCCATGGCTTGTTGCAGCGCGCGCAGGTCCTGCGGGTTCACCGTGCCCTCGGCCTTTGCCAGCCTGAGCCATCCGGCGACGGGCTGGACGCCGTCATGGAGGGCCGCATGCAAGGCGTCCGCGTTGCCGCGCAGGGCGCTTGCCGCCACGCGCAGGCAATGGCCGAGCCGTTCTGTAGCCAGCCGGCGCGGCGACGGGCCCATCAGCAAATTGACGACGATGTTCACGCCAATCGGGATCGCTACCATCAGCCAGGCATAGAGCAGCGCGCGCGTGGCGATCTCCCCGCCGGGCACGAGCCCCAGTTCATCGAGTGCGAAGCCGATGATCATGGCGACGATAGCGCCGACCGGCCGCAATTTGCTGGCCGATGTCAGGAACAGCAGGGCCGCGGACAACACGGCCATGCACGCCACGCGGCGCATCGGATCGTCGATGCTGAAATCGGCGAGCCCCATTACCAGTGCGATGATCAGGCTGACCAGAACCAGCGCCGCCGCGCTCATGAGGATGCTCGTGGTGCGGTCGGCCCGGTTGATGAAGAAGATGACGTAGGCCGAGATGGCGGCTTCGGGCGTGCCGTACAGGCTGGTGACGAGGACGGTCAGCGTGCAACCGACGGTGATGCGCGTCGTGGCCGCGGTGCGGCCGGGGAACGGCGCCAGTAGGGCGCCGATATCGGCAAGGCCCAGGCGCAGCTTGTCAGCGGCAGGCTGCGCCATGCCGGATCTCGACGGTTGCGCTCGCGGCTACCCGGGCCAGCGTCTCGGGCGGGTCTTCCAGGCGGATCCGGACCGGGAAGCGCCTGGCCACGCGCACCCAGTTCACTGAGGGCTGGACGTAGGGTAGCGAGCGCGGCAGGTTCAGGCGGTCGGTGTCGGTAATGCCGATGCCGATGCCTTCCACCTTGCCGCGCAGGGCGTGGCCGCGATCGATCATCGAGTAGACCGTAGCGCAGTCGCCGACGTGGATGCCGGCCAGCGAGGTCTCGCGGAAATTGCCTACCGCGAACCATTCGCCCGTATGCACCAGCAGGAACAGGGACTGGTTGGGCAGCACGACTTCGCCCGACAGCACGGTCAGGCCGCTGACGCGCCCGGCATGCGGGGCGCGGACGATGGTGTCATCGAGCGCGCGCTGCGCGATCGCCAGTGCGGCCTCGCGCGCATGCACGGTGGCGGCGGCGTCGTCCTCATTGCCGATGGCCTGCGCCGTGGCGGCGCGCTGCGTATTGGCCTGCCGCAGCGACACGCTGGCGTCGCGCTGCGCCACCTGGGCCTGGTCGAGCTGCTGCGCGGGCACATAGCCGTCAGCCACCAGCGGCCGCAGCCGTTCGACGGTGCGTGCGGTCAGCGCGTAGTTCTGCTCGGCACGCCGCGTCTGCTCCGATGCGATCGACGCCGTGGCGCGTTCGGTGGAAAGCGTGCGGCGGCGCGTACCCAGCGCGGCCTGTGCGAGCTCAAGGTCCGCCCGCGCCTGCGCCACCACCAGTTGGTAGGGCACGGGATCGATTTCGAACAGCACGTCCCCCTTGGCCACGAGCTGGTTCTCGGTGACGTGGATCCTGGCGATACGACCGCCGACCGGCGATGCCACATGCACCATGTCGGCATCGAGCGAAGCATCGTCGGAAGACGGATAGCGGCTGGTGCGCTGGTACGCGTAGACGGAGAGCAGGACGGCCACCAGGACAATGGCCAGCGCAATCAGCTTGCCGCGCTTCGGACTGCCCTGTACGCCGGCCATTTTCATAGCAAGTGTCCCGTGCCTAGTAACCAGACGAGTTCCGCAAGGATGAGGCCGATCGCGGTATTGACCAGGAGCTGGGCGCGGACGATCTCTGCCCAGCCTGTCGCGACGAAGATCCGGTAGGACACGACCGCGCCCGCGATGCCGGCCAGCGCGCTCAGCAGCCAGAGCGGGAAGTAGGCGCCGAACAATCCGAATGACGGTGCACCGGCGCAACCATAAAGCGATGCGGCCAGCGCCAGAAGCGCAAGCGAGCGTGCCATGGAATCAGGGTCGAAATCGTCGCCTTAATATAGCAGCGCCGATTGTGCATTGTCCAAGTCGCAGGGCTCGCCGTACCGATGCTCGCGGCCACGCGCGGCCTGCTACAGTCGCTGCTGCGGCCACGACCGCGGCAGCCGCCACCGCAGCGGCTACGACACACCTTTTTCTGGGGACGCAGATGAACCGCAAGGGCTTGCAGGATGCCGCCGACTCCCTCGACGAACTCGCCGCGGGGAGGCAACCGGTGCCGGCCAGGGTGGCTTCCGGCGCCGCCGCGCTGGAGCGCGTGCATGCCGACTATCCCGGCTGGCGCGATGTCGGCGACGCGCTGTTCGGACTCAAGGCGCTGGCCGGTGGTTGCGCGATGGACCTTGACGCCAACGGCCGTCAGCGGGCCGGCCGGCTCGCCGATGTCGTGCGCAGCCTGCTCGACCAGATCTGAAGTCCGGCGCAGCAGCGCGACGGCTCTCTGCCGTTCTGCCAGCCACCGGCGTCGTCGTCTGCGGCCAGGGCGGCCGTGTTAAGGCGCCGTTACGCAGTTGCAGCAGGTCAATGCAGGATCAGAGGGTTTTCCCCTGTGGTGACTGAGCGACGCCGGTGTCTCGCATTGCACAAATTTCCGTAAGAAAATGTTTGATACATGACGTATAAGGCACAAAACATCTTCAAAACCGACCGGTACTGGGTAACTACCTAGGGATGAACTTAGAGAGATTCCTCTAATCTCTCCCTCCTCGATGCGGCGCGCCTCTGACCGACGCGCCGTGGTCGAGGAAATTCAACTTCGGTCAGAACGCCATGGCGGCACATGGCGCCTTTCTGGCCGGTCGCTCTCAAGGAGAACCACGCATGTCCGCCTTCACGTCCGATCAGTTTGCGGCACTCCACAAGTCCAACCTGGCCAATCTGGCCATGATGTCCAGGTCGACCATCGACGGCTTCCAGAAACTCACTGAACTGAACCTGCAGACCGCCAGAACGGCGCTGACCGAAGGCCAGGAGAACCTGAAGGCCGTGCTGGCCGGCAAAGACCTGAGGGATGTGCTTGCGGTGCAGAGCGGCGTGGCCCAGCCAGCGGCCGAGAAGGCCATCACCTATGCGCGCCAGGTTTGCGAGATCGCCACGCAGGCGCAGGCCGAACTGGCCCGCGCGGTGGAAGAGCAATACGAACAGAATCACCGCAACCTGCAGGCCTTCGTCGACACCTTCGTGAAGAACGCACCGGCAGGATCGGAAGCGATCTCCGCGCTGCTGCAGTCGACGGTTGACGCCGCCGGCAACACCTATCGTTCGGCCCAGGCCATCTCGAAGCAGATGACCGACGTGGCGCGCAACAATCTTGCCGCCGCGGCAAACCGGGGCGCCTCCGACAAGGCCTGACCCCAGGCAACCGGACTGGCGCTCGCCAGTCGATGACGCCAGGCCGGATCGCACCGGCCTGCAGCGTTCACGCGGAGACCAGTTCGCAGAAGCGCTCGAGGTCGATATTGCCGCCGCTGATCAGGATGCCCACCCGCTTGCCCCTGAGCGCATCCGTCTGCTGCAGGGCCGCTGCCAGGCCCAGGCAGCCCGTGGGCTCGACGATCATCTTCATGCGCGACGCATAGAACTTCATCACCTCTGCCAGCTGGGCATCGGTCGCGGTCAGGATATCGTCGACATCGCGCTTGATGATGGCGAAGGTGTACTCGCCCAGGTGCTGGGTCTGCGCGCCATCGGCAATCGTCTTCGGCGTGTCGATATGCACGATCGAACCACTGCGGAACGATTGCTGGCCGTCATTGCCCGCTTCGGGCTCCACGCCATAGAGCTTGCATTGCGGCGCCAGCGCGCGCGTCGCCAGCGCCGTGCCGGACAGCAGCCCGCCGCCGCCCAGCGGGCAGAACAGCGCGTCCAGCGCGCCGACTTCCTCGAACAGTTCGCGTGCCGCGGTGCCTTGTCCGGCCAGGACGTCCGGATGGTCATAGGGCGGAATCAGCGTGAATCCATGTTCGCCGGCCAGGCGCCGCCCAATGGCCTCGCGGTCTTCGGTGTAGCGGTCGTAGCTCACGACGTTGGCGCCGTAGCCCCGGGTGGCCGCCACCTTGGCCGCGGGCGCATCGTGCGGCATCACGATCGTCGCGGGAATGCCCAGCAAGCGGGCAGAAAGCGCGATGCCCTGCGCATGGTTGCCCGACGAAAACGCGACCACGCCCGCGCGGCGCTGCTCGGGGCTGAATTTCGACAGGGCGTTGTAGGCGCCGCGGAACTTGAAGGCGCCCATGCGCTGGAAGTTCTCGCATTTGATGAACACTTGGGCGCCGAGCCTGTCATCGAGCGTGCGCGAGGTATTGACCGGCGTGCGATGCGCGACGCCGTCCAGCCGTTTGGCCGCGGCCTCGACGTCGGCGTAGGTGGGGAGATCCGGTGTGGTCATGGGAGGTTCCGTTCAGCGGGTAGCGGGGATTGAGCGAGTGGCCATGTGGCGTTGCGCAGATTGGATTTAAACAGTATGTCTATTATTGGAATAACCGTCAAGATTGGTGGAATTGAGTCACTTCGGATGCGTTGCCACCACGCGAAGTAGCGCCTGAGGCAGTTCAGGGACTGCTTGGGGGTGAATGCGCCCTTGTGGCGCGGGGTATCCTCGATATCGCATGCTAGGATGAACCCTTCCGCAGCCGCCGCCCCCCTCGGCCAATGACCACCCTGTACGCAACCCTCGGCGTCGAATCGGACGCTACCCTGGACGAGATCAAGCGCGCCTACCGCCGTGGCGCCATGAAGTGGCACCCTGACCGCAATCCTGGCCGCGAGGCCGAGGCGCATGCGGCCTTCCAGGAACTCCGCGACGCCTACGCCATTCTTTCCGACGCCGAGCAACGGCGCGTCTACGACGATGTATTCGCGCAGGAGATGCGCCGCTGGCAGGCCGAGCACGCGGAGCAGGAAGCGCAGGAGCAGGCGGCGCAGCGCGAAGCCCAGCGTATCGCGCAGGAGCATTACGAGAAGATGGTCGCGATGGCAATGCGCTTTGCCGGTAATGGCCACAATCGCGATGTCCTCTTCGGCGTGCTGCTTGGGCAGGATTGCGAGGCCGAGCTTGCCGCGCGTATCGCGGACAGCGTATGGGCCTTGCAGGAGTCGCGCAAAGCGCATGCGCAGGCCGCTGACGCTGACGAGCCGGAGATGGCTCCGGAGGAACCGGCTGCCGCAGCGACACAGGCGGAAGACGCCAGGCGAAGCGATCGTCAACCGGGCGCGTTCGAGTCGTTCTGGCAGGGCTTGTTCGGTATTCGCTCCTAGCGCCAGGCTGAGCGCCGCCAGCCTTTCCGAACACCGTTCCGGACGCTTCTCCGCGCATTTCTCCGCGCGCATTTCTCCGCGCATTTCCCAGCCTGTTCAAGGATGACCGATGGATATTGGATTCCTCCTCGCACACCCCTGGTTTGGCACATGGGCAGCCGCCGTGGCCGCTGTGTTCGTTGCGCTGATCGTGCATCGCCTGGGCGGACTGCTGCTGTTGCGCCTGACCCGGCCGGCGCCGGTGCTGCATGCGATCGTCAGGAAAGCGCGCGCGCCGTCGATCGTCGTGCTGCCGTTGCTGGCGTTGCAGACCGTGTGGCAGGCGGCGCCGGACGAGTTGCGCTGGATCGACACGGTGCGCCATCTCAATGGCCTGTTGATGATCGCGGCGACGACATGGCTGGTGGTCCGCATCATCGCCGGCTTCGCGCAGGGCGTGATGGACCGGCACCCGGTCGATGTCGTGGACAACATGGGCGCGCGGCGCATCCACACGCAGACGCGCGTGTTGTCGCGCATTGCCATGACACTCGCCATCGTCATGGGTGCGGCCATGCTGCTGATGACCTTCCCTGGGGCGAGACAGGTCGGGGCCAGTCTGCTTGCTTCAGCCGGTGTGGTCGGGCTGATCGCGGGCTTCGCGGCCAAGCCCGTGTTCAGCAATATGATCGCGGGGCTGCAACTCGCGCTGACGCAGCCGATCCGGCTCGATGACGTGCTGATCGTCGAAGGCGAGTGGGGCCGCGTCGAGGAAATCACGGGGACATACGTCGTCATGCGGCTGTGGGACGAGCGCCGGCTCATCGTCCCGCTGCAGTACTTCATCGAGAAGCCATTCCAGAACTGGACGCGCAACAGCGCGCAGATCATGGGCTCGGTCTTTTTGCACGTCGACTACGGCATGCCGCTGGCACCGCTGCGCCAGGAACTGGAGCGCGTCGTGCACGCCGCGCCGGAGTGGGACCAGCGCTTCTTCAACCTGGTCGTCACCGACGCCACCGAGCGCACCATGCAGCTACGCGTGCTGTGCACCGCGGCTTCGTCGGGGCTGGCGTGGGACCTGCGCTGCCGCATCCGCGAAGCGCTGATCGACTTCATGCAGCGCGAGTTCCCCGAACACCTGCCGCGGCTGCGCTTCGAGCGCGATGCCGAGGCGCAGGCCGCCATGCCGGCTCGCGCCTTCAGCGAGGCCTGAGCATACGTCAGGGTTTGCGACTCGCGTTGGCGGCGTTTGCCTTCCATTCCCGGAACACCGTGTCCAGGCACGCGGCCGACTTGCAGCCATCGCGCTTCGCACGGAATGCGGTGATATCCGTTTCGCTCAGTTGCCCCGCCTTGAGCATCCGCTGCTGATCGGCATAAATGCGTTGATACCCCATGGAAAACAGCGCGGATTCACAGATCAGGCGGTGCGATGGCATCTGGCTTGCCGGGGCTGCAGCGGGATCGCAGTCGATGTCCGTGGCGTACGCATTGCCGGCAAGCGCGAGGCTGCAGGCAGTGAGGCAAAGCAGGAGTTGGCGGAGCGGGCGGGGCATGACAGGGAATCGGCAATGGCCCGCTATGGTAAGGCCAAAACGCCCGGCCGGCGCGATGGCGGAATCAGCGATGCGCCGGCCCATGCAGCGGGTCGTCCAGGCTCAGGACGCCGCCACTACCCCACAAGCAATGCGTCCCCCCGCATTTCCGGTCGGCTGCGTCTTGTAGTCGTCCGGGTCCTTGTGCACGACCACGGCGCGGCCGATGACGCTGTTCGGGCCGGCGCCGACGGTCAGGTCAGGCAGCAGGAAACTCGCGCGCGCATTGCCGCTCGCGTCGGCCGTCAGGTTGTTCATGTCGCCGGCATGGTGGTCCGGCATGCTCATCTGCCCGTGCTGCTTGCCAGCCGGATTGAAATGCCCACCGGCGCTCATCGCGTCGGGCGCCGAGCAGTCGCCCTTTTCATGCACATGGAAGCCATGCGTGGTGTTGGGCGGCAGGCCGGTGACCGACGCCACCATCATCACGCCACCAGACTGCTGGGTGAAGGTGACCGTGCCGCCGGTGCTGGTGCCGCTCTTCGGCGTGAGCGCCGCGGTGGCCTTGGCACCGCCGCCACCACTGGCCGTCATCCCCGTACCGGCGCAGCCCGCCAGCGTCATCGCTACCGCTGCGGTGGCCGCCAGGCCGAAAAGTGCGCGTTTCATCGGAACTCTCCCTTTGACGTTATTGCGGAAGAAACAGTATAGGATGCGACGCCTGCGCACGGGCGCTCGTTGAGCGGCTTATCGGACGGTCGGACGGTCTTATGCGGCTAGCTGCGAGACGGGGCTTTGCTGCGGCGCGGCACCAAAATGCGGATGCCGCGCGAAGATGTCCGCGACCCAGTTGACAAAGACCCGGACCTTGGCCGACAGGTGGCGGTTCTGCGGGTACATCGCGGAGATCGGCAGCTCTTCGGTCTGCCAGTCGGTCAAGACCTCCACCAGGCGGCCGCTGGCCACGTAGGGTTCCGCCATGACGCGCGACAGGCAGGCCAGCCCATGCCCGGCCACCGCGCACTCGACATAGATTTCGCCATCATTGGTCGAGATCGCGGAGGGCAGCAGTATCTCGGTGCTTTCCCGGCCGCGCGTGAGTTGCCATGGCCATTCGCGCCCGGTGCGGTTGGACAGGTGGTTCACGGCCTTGTGCTGGGCCAGGTCGGCAAGTTCGTGCGGGGTGCCGAAGCGGTTCAGGTAGATCGGCGACGCGTAGAACGCCAGCTTGAGCTGGCCGACACGGCGCGCGACCATCGATTCGTCCACCGCGCCCACGCGCAGCACCACGTCGACGCCTTCCTGCAGCAGGTCGATCGGCTTGCCGTTGATGGTCAGGTCCAGCTTCAGTTCCGGATAGCTCGTGAAGAACTCCTGCAGGTTCGGGATCAGTGCGAGCCGGGCCAGCGCGGCGGTGGTGTCGACCGACAGCGTGCCCTTGGGCGATTTGTTATGGCGCGTCAGCGACTGCTCGGCCTCTTCCACATCGGCCAGGATGCGCACGCAGCGCTCGTAGTACGCCGCGCCGTCGCTGGTCACGCTGATGCGCCGCGTGGTCCGGTGCAACAGCTTGACCCCCAGGTGGGTCTCCAGGTTCTGGATCAGGCGGGTGAGGGTGGCCTTGGGCAGGTCGAGCGAATCGGCGGCACGCGCGAAGCTGCCCATGTCGACCACCCGGGTGAAGGCCTGCATTGAGACGAGACGATCCATGATGTGCTTCCGACCAATGTTTCCTGAGGGCTCGCCGAACGGGGCGACCTGACTGACGCTATGCGGGCTGGCCGCCGGGGATAGGCGCGTCGGGCGGTGTGACTGGCTGCCCGGCGCCTGCGACTGGGGCGCTGGCCGGCTGCGCCCGACAGGGAGGCGCAACCGCGAGAGCGGGAGTGAATCACATTTTCCAAGACCTTGTCATCCGTGGGGTCTCGGCGGGCCGATTATTCCAAACACGGAACAGTGCGTTGGCAATCCCTCGCTTTATCCCATCGGCGTCAATCACCATAATCCGTTCCATCGCAACACATGATAGGCGTGCCAATGGATTTCGGCACGCCCGCCAAGGTGCCCATGTCCCAGTCGCCCAGCCAACGTTCACCCGCCGCCCCGCCGGCTCAAGGCAACGGGTCGGCGCGCGTCGTGGAACACAGGATCGCCAGTGGCGAGCGCGAGATCTCGGTGTGTGTCTGCTACCCGCCGGGCTATCCAGGGCTGGCCGCCGAAGGCAGCGCGTTGCTGCCGTGGCTGGTGTACCTGCACGCCGGCGGGTTTGTGGACGGTGGCCTGGAGAAGACCCGGCAGCTGGTGCAGTCGCTGGCGGCGTCGGTGCCCGCGGTGGTGGTGACGCCGGCGTATTCTCTGGCGCCCGATCATCCGTTCCCGGCCGCGCCCGAAGACGCGTTCAGCACCGTGGAATGGGTGCTGCGCTACGCGCGCCGGCTGAAGGTGGACAAGACCCGCTTCGCGCTGGTCGGGGAGGAAGCCGGCGGCAACCTGGCGATCGCGCTGTCGCAAATGTTGCGCGACCGCTGCGCCGCGCAGCCGCGGGGGCAATGGTTGATCCGCCCCGTGACGGACCCGTGCCTGCAGCACGCGTCGTGCACGGCTGGCGGGCAGGTGCCGCTGGAAACCCTGCAGCGGCTGGCCTGCAATTATCGAGAATACCTGCCGACGCCGGCCGCCAGCGTGCATCCGTATGCCGCGCCGGCGCTGGCCTCGCGCCTGGCAGGGCTGCCGCGCACACTGGTGCAGGTAGCCGAAGTGGACGCGCTGCGTGCCGAAGGCGAAGCCTTCGCGGGGCGCCTTGCCAAGGCCGGCGTGCCGGCCGAGGCCATGATCATGCCCGGCGCCTGTGGCGACGGGGTAGAAGAGTCCCACGAGGATTGTCAGTCGTGGGTCGACGAAGGTGCGCGGTTCCTGCGGCGATGTCTGGCCGCGGCCGACGACACCTCATCCCGGCGCGAAAGCCGGACCCGGAACGAGCCTGCCGGCTGAGGCCTTCCGGGTAACACCGCCAGCCGGTACCGATGCCGCCAGGAAGAACTGCGCGGCATCCGGCAAACAGACTTGCTGATCTGTCCGACAAGTTCCGGACCGCAATTTGCGGCCCGGTGGGCGGCGTTCGCGCTTTTGCTTTCCCAGTTGAAGAAAACCCGCAACAGGAGTGAAGAAAAATGAGTATCCAGAATCGACGCACGTGGATCGCGATGGCGATCGTGATCGTCCTCGGCGCCGGCGTCGCCACCTCCATGCTGCGGCCGTGGCATGGCGGCGAGGCGCATGCCAATACGCCGCCGCCGGCCCCGACCATCGAAGTGGCGAGCGTGGTCGGCAAGACCATTACCGAATGGGACGAGTTCTCCGGACGCATCGAAGCGGTTGACCGCGTGGAGATTCGTCCGCGCGTCTCGGGCACGATCGAAACCGTGCATTTCCGCGAAGGTTCGATCGTGAAGAAGGGCGACCCGCTGTTCACCATCGACCCGCGTCCTTATGCCGCCGAAGTGGCCAAGGCCGAAGCCGCGGTCGCCGCGGCCCAGGTGCGCGCTGCGCACGCGCAGACGGAAAAGGCCCGGGCCCAGCGCCTGCTCGACGACAATGCGATCTCGCGGCGCGAGTTCGACGAGCGCATCAACGCGGCCAGCGAGACCTCGGCCGACGTGCGCGGCGCGCAAGCGGCGCTGGAAGTGGCGAGGCTGAACCTGAGCTATACGCGCATCGTGGCGCCGGTCACGGGCAAGGTATCGCGCGCGGAAATCACGGTTGGCAACCTCGTTGCGGCCGGCACCGCGTCGCCGCCGTTGACCACGGTGGTATCGGTGTCGCCGGTATACGCCAGCTTCGAAGTGGACGAGCAAAGCTACCTGCGCTACACCGCGCCCGGCGCCGGCGGCGGAAAGAATGGCCTGCCGGTATTCCTGGGGCTGGCCAACGAGGACGGCAATCCGCATGAGGGCAAGATCCATTCGGTCGACAACCGGCTCGATACCCGCAGCGGCACCATCCGCGTGCGTGCCGTGTTCGACAACGAGGACGGCCGCCTGCTGCCGGGACTGTATGCGAAGGTCAAGCTGGGTGGCGGCGCCCCGCACGATGCCGTGCTGATCAACGACCGCGCCATCGGCACCGACCAGGGCAAGAAGTTCGTGCTGGTGCTCGACCAGGCCAACAAGCTGGCGTATCGCGAAGTGGACCTCGGGCCGACCTATGAAGGGCTGCGCGTGATCCGCAAGGGCCTGAAGCCGGGCGAGAGCGTCGTCGTGAACGGCCTGCAGCGTGTGCGCCCAGGCGATACGGTGGCGCCGAAGCCGGTGTCGATGGCGTTCCGCAGCGAGCTGGAGCCGCGGGCTTCCGCGCCTGACCGCAAGCAGGCGTCCGCCGAGGCAGAAGGCAAGCCAGTGAGCTAAGCAGGCCGGGAAGTCCCCCGCTACAAACAGTCCCTCGCATTCGCTTCCCCTGATGTGAATGGCGCCCGCCACGGCGGGCCGCCAGGGGGGCTTCTTGCCCAAAAACAGGCCGAGAACCAAGATGAATCTCTCGAAATTCTTTATCGACCGCCCCATCTTCGCGGGCGTGCTGTCGGTGCTGATCTTCCTGATCGGCGCCATCTCGATGTTCAAGCTGCCGATTTCGGAGTACCCGGAAGTGGTGCCGCCCTCGGTCGTGGTGCGCGCGCAGTTCCCCGGCGCCAACCCGAAGGTGATCGCCGAGACCGTGGCCACGCCGCTCGAAGAGCAGATCAACGGCGTCGAGGACATGCTGTATATGAACTCGCAGGCCAACAGCGACGGCTCGCTCACGCTGACCGTGACCTTCAAGCTGGGCACCGACCCGGACAAGGCGCAGCAGCTCGTGCAGAACCGCGTGTCGCAGGCCGAGCCGCGCCTGCCTGAAGACGTGCGCCGCCTGGGCATCACCACGGTCAAGAGTTCGCCGGACCTGACCATGGTGGTCCACCTGGTCTCGCCGAACGACCGCTACGACATGACCTACCTGCGCAACTACGCGCTGATCAACGTGAAGGACCGCCTGGCGCGGATCCAGGGCGTGGGCCAGGTGCAGATGTTCGGCTCGGGCGACTATTCCATGCGCGTCTGGCTGAACCCGGAGAAGATCGCCGAGCGCAACCTGTCGGCGTCGGACGTGGTCAAGGCCATTCGCGAGCAGAACGTGCAGGTGGCGGCGGGCGTGATCGGCCAGTCGCCGACACTGCCCGGCACCGACCTGCAACTGTCGGTGAACGCGCAGGGACGCCTGCAGACCGTGGAGGAGTTTGGCGACATCATCGTCAAGACTTCGCCCGATGGCGTGGTGACGTACCTGAAGGACATCGCCCGCATCGAACTCGGCGCCTCGGAATACGCGCTGCGTTCGCTGCTGGACAACAAGTCCGCGGTGGCGATCCCGATCTTCCAGGCCCCTGGCTCGAACGCAATCCAGATCTCGAACGATGTGCGCAAGACCATGGAGGAGCTGAAGCAAAACATGCCGGAAGGCGTGGACTACAGCATCGTCTATGACCCGACGCAGTTCGTGCGCCACAGCATCGAGGCCGTGGTCCATACGCTGTTCGAGGCCATCCTGCTCGTGGTGCTGGTGGTGATCCTGTTCCTGCAGACGTGGCGCGCATCGATCATCCCGCTGCTGGCGGTGCCGGTGTCAATCGTCGGCACGTTCGGCCTGATGCATGCATTCGGCTTCTCGATCAACGCGCTGAGCCTGTTCGGGCTGGTGCTGGCAATCGGCATCGTGGTCGACGACGCGATCGTGGTCGTGGAGAACGTCGAGCGTAACATCGAGGAAGGGCTGTCGCCGAAAGAGGCAACGTACAAGGCCATGCGTGAAGTCAGCGGCCCGATCATCGCCATCGCGCTGACGCTGATCGCCGTGTTCGTGCCGCTGGCGTTTATGACCGGCCTGACGGGCCAGTTCTACAAGCAGTTCGCACTGACGATCTCGATCTCGACGATCATCTCGGCCTTCAACTCGCTGACGCTGTCGCCGGCACTGTCCGCGCTGCTGCTGCGGGGCCACGACGCGCCCAAGGACTGGCTCACGCGCGGCATGGACAAGGTGTTCGGCGGCTTCTTCGCGCGCTTCAACCGCTTCTTCGGCCGCAGCTCCGACAGCTATGGCCGCGGCGTGAAGGGCGTGATCCGCCGCAAAGGCTCGGTCTTCGGCGTGTATGCGGTGATGCTGGTGGCCACCTGGGGCGTGTTCCAGATGGTGCCGAAGGGCTTCGTGCCGGCGCAGGACAAGCAGTACCTGGTCAGCTTCGCCAAGCTGCCGGATGGCGCCACGCTGGACCGGACCGAGGATGTGATCCGCCGCATGTCGGACATCGCGCTCAAGCATCCGGGCGTGGAATCCGCGGTGGCGTTCCCGGGCCTGTCGATCAATGGCTTCACCAACAGCCCCAGCGCCGGCATCGTCTTTGTCACGCTGGACCCGTTCGAAAAGCGCAAGAGCAAGGCGCTGTCTGGCGGCGCGATCGCCGCGGACCTGAACAAGCAGTACGGCTCGATCCAGGACGCGTTTATCGCCGTGTTCCCGCCGCCGCCGGTGCAGGGGCTGGGCACGATCGGCGGCTTCAAGATGATGATCGAGGACCGTGCCGCACTGGGCTATGACGCGTTGTTCGAGGCCACCAATGCCTTCATGGGCAAGGCACGCGCCACGCCTGAACTGGCCGGCATCTTCAGCAACTACCAGGTCAATGTGCCGCAGCTCGACGTCCAGCTCGACCGCACCAAGGCCAAGCAGCTTGGCGTGCCGGTCACCGACGTGTTCGAGACGCTGCAGACCTATCTCGGCTCGGCCTACGTGAACGACTTCAACAAGTTCGGCCGCACGTACCAGGTCAAGGTGCAGGCGGACGCGCAGTTCCGCCAGCATGCCGAGGACATCCTGCAGCTCAAGGCGCGCAGCACGAGTGGCGAGATGGTGCCGCTGTCGTCGCTGGTCAAGGTGAAGCAGGGCTTCGGCCCGGACAGCGTGAGCCGCTACAACGGCTTTACCGCGGCCGACATGAACGGCGGCCCGGCCCCGGGCTTCTCGTCGGGCCAGGCGCAGGCCGCGGCGGAGCGGATTGCCGCCGAGACGCTGCCGAAGGGCATCGGCTTCGAGTGGACCGAACTGACGTACCAGGACATCCTGGCTGGCAACGCGGGCGTGTGGATCTTCCCGCTGTGCGTGCTGCTGGTGTTCCTGGTGCTGGCCGCCCAGTATGAAAGCCTGACGCTGCCGCTGGCGGTGATCCTGATCGTGCCGATGAGCTTGCTGGCCGCCATGACGGGCGTGTGGCTCACGCGTGGGGACAACAACATCTTCACGCAGATCGGCTTCATCGTGCTGGTCGGCTTGTCGGCGAAGAACGCGATCCTGATCGTGGAGTTCGCCCGCGAGCTGGAGCACCACGGCCGCACCGTGGTGCAGGCCGCGATCGAAGCCAGCCGGCTGCGCCTGCGCCCGATCCTGATGACCTCGTTCGCGTTCATCATGGGTGTGGTGCCGCTGGTGGTGTCGACCGGCGCCGGCTCCGAAATGCGCCACGCGATGGGCGTTGCCGTGTTCGCCGGCATGCTTGGCGTGACCTTCTTCGGGCTGTTCCTGACGCCGGTGTTCTATGTCGCGCTGCGCCTGCTGGCCACGCGCAAGCAGCGCCGCGAAGCCCTGGAAAACAGTGCATCGGCCTCGCACGCCGTGCCGTCCGCAGAGTGATGGTGATCGATATGAATAACGTGATGACGCAATACCTGCCAAGGTTGGCAACACTGGCCGCAGCGCTGGTGCTGGCGGGCTGCTCGCTGGCGCCGACCTACAAGGTGCCCGAGACGCCCACCGCCGCGACCTTCAAGGAGGCCGATGCCGCGGCCACCGAAGGCGCGCAGTGGAAGACCGCGGCGCCGGCCGAAGGCCAGCATCGCGGCGACTGGTGGAAGATCTTCGGCGATGCCGAACTGGACCGGCTGATTGAAGCGGCCAACACCTACAACCAGGATCTTGCCGCCGCGGCGGCGCGGCTCAAGCAGGCGCGCGCGTTCACCGGCGCCACGGAAGCGGACCTGTATCCGCAACTGAGCGTGGGCCTGGACCCGACCCGCGCGCAACCGTCGGCGGCATCGCAGGGGCTGCCGGACGGCACCCGTGTCGCACCGCAAACCGTGCTCAAGGCCCGTGCATTCGCCAGCTACGAGCTGGACCTGTTTGGCCGCGTGGCCAGCAGCGTCAACGCGGCGCGCGCCGAAGAGCAGGGCGCCGAGGACCTGTATCGCTCGGTGCAGCTCGCACTGCAGGCCGATACGGCGCAGGCGTATTTCGCGCTGCGTACGCTCGACAGCGAACGCGAACTGCTCAACGCTACGATCCAATTGCGTGAAGATGCGCTGTCGTTGCTGCGCAAGCGCTACCAGGCGGGCGAGACGACGGACCTGGACCCAGCCCGCGCCGAAGCCGAACTCGGCACGGCGCGCGCCGACCTGGCCGGCGTCGAGCGCCGCCGCGCCAACCAGGAGCATGCGCTGGCCGTGCTGACCGGCGTGTCGCCGTCGCAGTTCGGCCTGGCCGCGAAGCCGTTCGACACCGCACCAGTGGCCGTGCCCGCGGGGCTGCCGTCGGAACTGCTCGAACGCCGTCCCGATATCGCGGCGGCGGAGCGGCAGATGTCGGCGGCCAATGCCCGCATCGGCATCGCGAAGGCTGCGTTCTTCCCGCGCATTTCGCTGACGGCGCTGTTCGGCTTCGAGTCGGCGGACCTGTCGAACCTGTTCAAGTGGTCGTCGCGCACGTGGGCGCTCGGACCGCTCGTGGGCTCGACGATCGCGCAAACGGTGTTTGACGGTGGCCGCAACAGCGCCAACCTGGCCGGCGCGCGTGCCGGGCATGAGGAAAGCGTCGCGCGCTACCGGCAGACCGTGCTGGTGGCGTTCCGGGAAGTCGAAGACAGCCTGGCCGATGTCCGCTGGCTCAGCCAGCAATCCACGGCGCTCGACGGCGCACTGGCTGGCGCAAGGCGGGCCCAGCGTATTTCGCGCAGCCGTTATGACGCGGGTGCGGTGGACTACCTGACGGTCATCGACGCCGACCGGACGGTGCTGCAATCGCAACGCGACGCCAACGCCGTGGCTGGATTGCGGGCCGCGGCCACGGTGGCGCTGGTGCGCAGCCTGGGCGGAGGATGGGGGCCCGTTCCGGCATCCGAAGCGGTGGCTTCCGCGCGCTGACAGCGGCGGTCGTCCCGGAGGCGGCGGGGTGGCGCGATGCAATCGGTTCACTACACTGAAAGCAATGCGCCACGCCACCGAACGTGCGTGGGCCTCACGCCTCCATGCGACGACACAAGACGCTGTTCTGGATCCTGATTGCAGCCGCCACGGGCGCTGCGGCATTGTTCGTGCCACTGCCGTGGGCCGACACCACGCGCATTCGCAATGAGGTCGTGATTGCGCGGCCGCCGGCGGCGGTGTTCGACTACGTGTCCACGCCGGGCAACTGGCCGGCGTGGCACCCGTCTTCGCTGGGCGTGGCGGGTGCCACCGATCACTCGCTGCGACCCGGCGAGCGCGTGACCGAGACCTTCGTGGTGGCGGGACGCAGCGGCGTGGTGGTGTGGACCGTGACGAAGAGCGATCCGCCCCGGGCGTGGCGGATCGAAGGCGAGATCGCTGGACGCAAGGCCGGCACGGTTGCCTATACGCTGACCCCGGCCCTGACGCCTTCGCTCACGCCGAGCGAGGAAAGCACGCGCTTCGAGCGGGAATTCAGCTACCAGTCGCCCACCTTGCTGTTCGTCCTGCTCAACCGCCTGATGCTGCGCCCGCGCATCGAGGCGGAATCGGCGGAAGCCGTGAGGCGGCTCAAGGCAAAGCTCGAAGCCTCGCGTTGAGCGGGCGCCACGCGCCTTGCGCCGCGCCAGGATCCGCACTAAGTTGAAATTACCCTCCTAGCCGGCCGCGGCCGGCCGCAGTCCGCAGGGATCACATTGCCGGCTCCGTTGCGCGGCTGGCTGGTGGTCTGCGGTGCGGCGTGACGTGATGACGTGGTGACCCGAAAACGCCAAATGAGAACCCTCCATCTTCCGATGCATGCCGTACAGGTACGCGCTGTGAGCCTGGCACTGGCGGCGGCGCTGGCCTTGTGTGCAGCCACGGCGTTGCGGGCCCAGCCGCAGGAAACCGGATCGATCACCGTGGGCGGATCAGCGCATGTGCGCGGGCCGGTGACCGTGCACGGCACGCTGATCGTCGCGGGACGGGTGCATGCGCGCGGCCCGCTGTCCGCCGCCTTTTTTTCCGGCCCCGCCACGGTGCGGGGGCTGCCCTATGCGGCGGGCTATCTCAAGGTCTTCAACGGACCGCTGACGGTGCATGGCAACCTCGTGATCAAGGGCGACCTCAATGTCGACGGGCCCATTTCCGTCGATGGCCCGCTGGAAGCGAACGGCGGCATTGAAGCGGATGGCCCGATGCAGGAGCGCGAGTACGCACGCTGACGCGCGCGCATGGCCACGGCAGTGGTGTCCGGGGCGGCCCGTATTGCACAATACAGGCCTCGGATCACAACCCACCCCGGAGCCACGTCATGGCGAAGCAGGACATATTCGGCCTCAGGACCATTGCGCTGTTCGAAGCGGCCAAAGGCGCGCTGGTGATCGTGGCTGGCCTGGGTCTGGTAGCGTTTCTCCACCGTGATGCGCAGGCGCTGGCCGAATCGATCATCATGCGGCTGCACGTCAACCCGGCCAGCCGCTACCCGACGATTTTCCTGGCCTTGCTTTCGCACCCGAGCGATGCGCGCCTGTGGGCCATCGGCGGCTCGGCTGCGGTGTACGCGCTGATGCGCTTTGCCGAAGCGTGGGGACTGTGGCACCGGCTGGCCTGGGGCAATTGGCTGGGCGTGTTTTCCGGCGGCATCTACCTGCCCCTGGAACTCTACGAAGCGCTCGTGCATCCGACCTGGATACATGCAGGCCTGGCTGTGGCGAACCTGCTGGTTGTGCTGTACCTCGTCAAGGGACTGGCGCGCCACGAAGTCCAATCCTGACAGCCGAAGGCCGGGGAACAAGCCGGTCCAGGCCAAAGAGCGGGCTTCCGAAGACGCCCGCTCTTTCATTGCGACGCCGAGATGCCGCGCGTGTCAGGCCGGAACCTGCGCACCCGTTGCGGCGGTCTCCTTCGCATGGAGGCCCCTTGCCGTGGCCACGTGCGCCGCCAGTACCGGGCGCAGGACCATCATGGCCAGGCACGCGGCGGTGAGGTCCATGGCGGCGACCGTGTAAAGCACGGTTGACCACGTGCCGGTGGCCTCCATCAGGAGGTTGCCGATCGGGACGAACAGCGCGCCGATGCCCTTGGCCGTGTAGAGCACGCCGTAGATCTTGCCGATGTGCTTGGTGCCGAACGCATCGCCGGCCAGCGCCGAGAACAGCGAATACACCTCGCCCCAGGCCAGGAACACTACGCCGGACAGGATCAGGAACGCATACGGATTGCTGCCGAAGTACCCGAGCGCGATGATGCCCAGGCCCTCCAGCGTGAACGCGATGACCATAGTCTTCTCGCGGCCGATATTGTCGGAGACCCAGCCGAACAGCGGACGCGAAATGCCGTTCATGATGCGGTCCAGCATCAGAGCGAGCGGCAGTGCGGCCATTACGAAGAAGTGCAGGTCGACCTTGAACTCCTTCACGCCGAGGTCCTTCGCGATGACGCCGAGCTGCGCGACGGCCATCATGCCGCCGGTGACAACCAGCACGAACATCACCAGCATCAGCCAGAACAGCTTCGTGCTCATGGCTTCCTTGAGCGTGTAGTCGCGCGTGGCCTGGACCAGCTTCTGCGACGCCCTGACTTCATTGGCCTTGGGCGAGCGCAGGAACCATGCCGCGACAAAGGCGAGCGATCCTTGCAGGATGCCGAAGAACAGGAAGGTGGGCTGGAAGCCGGACGACTCGATCATTGCCGCGATCGGGAGAATCGTTGCCGCGGAGCCCGCGCCATAGCCGCCTGCCGTCAGGCCCACGGCGAGGCCGCGACGATCCGGGAACCACTTGAGCGCATTGTTGATGCAGGTCGCGTAGATCGAGCCAACGCCAAGACCGCCGACGGCCGCGCCGATGTAGAACCCCATCAACGTGGTGGCCTGTGAATTGATGATCCACGCCGCGCCGATGAAGATCGCGCCGAACGCGACCATCATGCGCGGGCCGAACTTGTCGATGAAGTAGCCCTCGATCGGCGCGAGCCAGGTCTGGACCAGCACGAACACCGTAAAGGCAATCTGGATGCTGGCGCGGGACCAGCCATAGGTCTCCTGGATCTCCGGGACAAACAGCGTCCACGCGTACTGGATGTTCGCCGTGGCGATCATGCAGACGACGCCGACCAACAGCTGCATCCAGCGCGTACGTTCGGAACCCTGCTGCGGGCGCAGGGCTGCTGCCGAGGGATTATTCATTGCGCGCTCCTGGCATCGGTTGATTCAGGTTGATTCAGGCGGTTCAATGGCGCGGGTCTGCATCGGCAGGCGGAATTCCGGGGTCTGGCGTGGGTCGCTGTCATTTTCATGTCTCCTGTTCCATCGGCTTATCGGTTTGGGTATTTCTGCATTTTCAGGACGTGAAAATACCCTGGCTCTCCGGTATATGTTCCGGCTGCCGAAAATGGATAAAAAGGGATTTTTCAGATCGACCGATCTGGTTTCGGATAAGTGGCTGGATCAATGTCTGTTCGTACCTCCGAAAAATTGCTTGCTTATCGCCAGATGACAGAATTGTCATGTTTCCCTTGTGCCGGAGCGCCTGGCGCCCGGCATTGGGATACACAGTATGTGATATATCATGTAAGTCAAGGTAAAAGAGACATCCATGTGTTTATATGAATGTATTTATTAGGAGATGTTATGGAAAAGGCGATTGAAGCGTGTCCGGAATGAACCGCTGCGCAAAAAAAAAAGCCCGCAGGCTGGGCGTGCGGGCTGAGGCGCGTGTCCGACTCCACCACGAATCGGCGACACGTATTGCGCGGATGGAAATATAAAGCTGTGATGTGGTTCGATTGATTATTGGATTATATTTTTGTGAAGTTGTATTGGGGTTTTCTCTTGGTATTTCGGCGATCGGCTCTCACATGGACCGGCGGCGCAGCGCCGGTATGACGAGCGCCGTACTGGCGGCGAGCACGATGGCCAGCAGCGCGGCGGCGCCGACACTGCCGCCGCCGCCTTCGGGCTCGGCTACGGCATTGGCGCCTCCGCCCTGGGCGGATGCGTTGTCGGGCGCGGACTCGCGCCAGGACAGGTCCACCAGCACGGGGTCATGGTCGGACGCACGCCAGGCATCCGGCGCGTAGTAGCGCTGCTGCTGGGCAGCGCTGCGATATGCTTGCGCATAGGCAAAGGCCGCGGGTTCGTCGGCATTGATATGCCAGATGCTGACGCTCCGGATGCGCCTGGCAAGGGCACCGTCGGCCAGCGCGTAGTCGAGGTAGCCCGCCTGTCCATCGAATACATAGGTGTAGGCGTCGCGTCCGGCCAGCCTTGCCACCATGTCTTCGTATCCCTCTCTTGCCAGCAGTCGGATCGGCTCTTCCCGGGCGTAGCTGTTGAGGTCGCCGATCACCAGCGTGCCTTCGGCAGCGACGCCGGTCGGCGCGGTCTTGAGCCAGCCGGCCAGCGTCCGGGCCGCGCGCGAGCGGGCCGCGTTCCAGCAGCCCTGGCCGTCGGCCTGGTCGCGCTCGGGTCCCTCGGCATCCGCGCAGCTCTTGGACTTGAGGTGGTTGACCGCGACGGTGAATGACCGCGAGGGATTGCCGACTGGCGCGAATGTCTGCGCGAGTGGTTGCCGGCTGCGTGCTTCCAGCACTGTGGTCGCCGGCGTGCCAAGCGGCATCACGGTGCGCCGGTGATAGAGCAGCGCGACCGAGATGGCATCCAGGCCAAGCCTTGGCGTGCCGGGTTCGACGGCGCGCCAGTCCGGGCCTAGTTGGGACGCAAGGCGCTGCACGGCGCTACGCGGACCAAAGCCGTTGTTCTCCACTTCCATCAGGCCGATCACGTCTGCGTCGAGCGCGCGCAGTGCCGCGAGCAGCTTGGCTTCCTGTCGCGCGAAGTCGGCCGCGTTGCGTGCGCCACGGTTGTCGGGCGCATCGAAGCCGCCGCCCTGGCCATTGCCGTTGAAGTAGTTGAGCACGTTGAACGCGGCGACGCGCACGTCGGTGCCGGCGGCGCGTGTGGGGGCGGGCTGGCGTGGATTGGCGGAAGTGAAGCGGATCGGCGCCGCACCGGGCAGAGGCTGCACGCGCCAGTTGCCGTAGCGTTTCTCCAGCACGCCGCGCAGGCCGTTGACGGTGTCGCCGGCACGCACCGGGTTTGCGGCGCTCAGTGCCGGCGCGGGGTAAGGAACGGTCGCGGGGTTCTGCTGGCTGGACCCATCGTCGAGCACCAGCCGGTTCAAGGCATTGTCTCCCGCAGCCTGCGCGGCACCTTCACGCGGCGCGGCGACTGCGGTGGGAATGTGCAGGCGCCCGTGTCCGAGCAGCAGGCTGCCATAGCGGCCCAGGTCATGCGTGTCGTTGACGGTCAGCGTTTGCGGCACGGTGACCAGCATCCCCTCGAGCGCCCTCGGTGACATGTCGTTGGGGAAGGGCAGCGCGAGACTGGCCGGCGTGACCGAGCGCCCGGAAGCGCAGACCGATGGCAAGCCCGACAAGGCCAACTGGGTCTGTCCGTAGCGCTCCTCCACGGTGCCGGCCAGCCGCAACAGGTCGCCGGCGCGCGCAGCGTAGCGCGGCGCGTAGACGAACAGGCCCTCGGATACGCCCGCTCGATGCTGTCGCTGCGCGTCGGCCTGCTGGACAAAGAAGCCCATGAACCCATCGGGACCGCTGTAGTCGGCCGTGACCACCGCCTCGATCTCCACCAGCTTGCCCGCCAGCGGGGAAGTGGCCGATGCCGCCCGCACGTCGGCAATGAAGGTGGACGGCGCACCGCATGGCGCGGCAGCAGCAAGGGCAAAGGTGGCGTGGCCGGCGAAAAACAGTCCGGCCTTCATGGCATTCAGCGGTTTCATCGACATGGCGGTTCCTCACGGATTCAACGTAAGCCGCGATGCTACGGTGCGCGAGTAACGAAAGGATTGCGGCCACACGACCCGCGCGCTTGATCGTGCTAAGGTAGTGTCATCCCGCCGGCACGCGTCGGCAGCCCCCCAACCACACACAGGGACATCATGATCAAGGAAATCGCGCAAATCACCGTCAAGCCTGGCAGCGAAAGCCAGTTCGAGGAGGGCGTGGGCAAGGCCAGGCCGCTGTTCCTGCGTTCGCGCGGTTGCCATGGCGTGCAGTTGTTCCGCTCGATCGAGCAGCCGCAGCAATACACGCTCGTGGTCGAATGGGAAACGGTCGAAAACCACATGGTGCATTTCCGCGAAGCGCCTGAATTCCAGGAGTGGCGCGCTCTCGTCAGCGACTGCTTCGCGGCGCCGCCGCAAGTCGGCCACGTATCCAAGGTTCTCTGAGCCGGCCCCCGATGCCCACGCCTCACGAGCGGCCCCGCCATTTCTCCATGCTGCGCGAGCTGCAGCTTGCGGACGTGTTCACGCTGGGCAATGCGGCCTGCGGGATGGCATCGGTGTTCTTCGCCATGTTCTACGTGGCCACGCCGACGCCGTCGCATTTCCTCACGGCGGCCGCGCTGGCGCCGCTGGCCTTCATCTTCGACGTGCTGGACGGGCGCATCGCGCGCTGGCGGCACCAGCATTCGGCGCTCGGGCGCGAGCTGGATTCGCTGGCCGACATCATCTCGTTCGGCGTCGGCCCGGCCACGCTGGCGTTTGCCGCCGGCATGCGCGGCGGCTGGGACCTGGCGGTGCTGATCTTCTTTGTCTGCTGCGGCGTCAGCCGGCTCGCGCGTTTCAACGTCACCGCGGAAACGCTGTCGGCCGGCAGCGACAAGGTCAAGTATTTCGAAGGCACGCCGATTCCCACCAGTGTGCTGCTGACCGGCGTGCTGGCCTGGTGCGCCGCGCAGCAACGCCTCGACGTGGCGCTGCCCGGCGGTTCATGGACCATCGGCCCGGCGGACTTGCACCCGCTGGTGCTGCTGTTCGCGCTGTCGGGGTCGCTGATGGTCAGCAAGACCCTGAGGATCCCCAAGTTCTGACGCTGTGGCGCGCCGCGCTCAGCCGTTAGCGGCTTGCGGCGCGGCCGCATTGCCTGATGTCGCGGCACGCCTGGCGAACAGTGCCAGCAGCGCCGCGACGAAGCACGCTGCGCCCGCGGCATACAGCGCCGGCGTATAGGTCAGCAGCAGGGTACGGCTCAGGCCCGCGCCGAACGCCGCGGTGGCCGCGCCGATCTGGTGGGCGGCAAAGATCCAGCCGAAAACCATCGGCGCACGATCGCGGCCGAAAGCGGTGGCGGCCAGCTTGACCGTGGGCGGTACGGTGGCGATCCAGTCCAGTCCGTAGAACATCGCGAAGATCGACAGGCCGTACAGCGTGAAGGTCGAATGCGGCAGCCAGAGCAGTGACAGGCCGCGCAGCCCGTAGTACCAGAACAGCAGCTTGCGGCTGTCATAGCGGTCCGACAGCCAGCCCGACAGGATGGTGCCGACAAAGTCGAACGCGCCCATCATGGCCAGCGCCGAGGCGGCCGGCACGGGGCCCATGCCGAAGTCTCCGCAGAGCGCGATGAAGTGGGTCTGGATCAACCCGTTGGTGGACAGGCCGCAGATGAAGAAGGTGCCGGCCAGCACCCAGAACGCCTGGTTGCGCATGGCCTCGCGCAGCACGACGAAGGGGCCGCGCAGCGTGAGCGGGGCGGGCGGTGCGGCAGGGGCAACGGCGACCGCGGCGGGCACCTCCCCGAATGCGGCCAGACCGACGTCGGCGGGGCGGTTGCGCATGAGCGCGAACACCAGCACGGCCAGTACCGCGCAGCCAACCAGCACCGGCAGCACGGCCACGCGCCAGCCCATGTGTTCGATCAGCCAGGCGGCGGCCGGCAGGAACGCGAGCTGGCCGGTTGCCGAGCTGGCCGTGAGCAGGCCGATCACCAGACCGCGCCGCGCGCTGAACCAGCGATTGGCAACGACGGCCGCCAGCACCAGCGCGGTCATGCCGGAGCCGATGCCGAGCATCACGCCCCATGCCAGGAACAACTGCCACAATTGTGTGACGACGGTGGCCAGCGCCATGCCGCCGGCAATCAGCGCCAGCGCTGCGCAGACTACGTTGCGCACGCCAAAGCGCTCCATCAGGATCGCCGAGAATGGGGCCATCAATCCGAACAGCGCGAAACGGAAGGCCAGGATCGATGAAATCTGGTCCGTGTTCCATCCCATTTCGCGCGTCAGCGGCTTGAGGAACGCACCGGGCAAGCCAAGCGCGGCCGACGTGGTCAACATGACAAGGAAGGTGACGGCGGCGATGAGCCACGCATAGTGGATGCCGCGCCGGTCGAGCCGGCTGGAAATTGCCTGGGCGAACATGGGGTTTCTCTCTGTCAGGGGCGCTTGCCGGCGCCCGGGGTGCCTCGGCCCATCGGCGTTCTGGCGGGGGCGCGGAGAACGGTGATTCGGGCCGTTCCGGAAGGGCTGGCGGTTAGCTGGAGGACGGCCCGAGCAGCCGTTGACGGACGGCATCCAGGATGTTGTCCGACAGGGTGTCGCCTTCCACGGCGCGCGCCAGCGTGACCGCACCGACCAGCATGGCCATGCGAATCAGCGCTTCCTGGCGGCGCGTGTCCGCGTTGTCGCTGGCCACGGTCGATTCCATGTCCTTGACCAGGGAGCGGAATCCCTCCACGTAAGCCCGCCGTACCGGCTTGTCCGCCGGCTCCCTTGCCACGTCGCTGGCCAGTGCCACGGCCGCGCAGCCGTGGCCGGGATCGGCGCAATGGGCCTGCGTCAGGTACGGCTCGATCAGGCTGGCCAGGATGGTTTGCGGGTCGCCGGCGGCGCGCTCGATCCGGCGTTCCCAGCGCGCGGCCGATTCCTCGAACGCGCGTTTGCAGGCTTGCGCCGCGAGGGCGTCCTTCGATGCGAAATGCCCATAGAAGCCGCCATGCGTCAGCCCCGCGCCCGCCATCAGTTCGGCCACGCTGACCCCATTGAGCCCCCGTTCGCGGAACAGCCGCGCCGACGCCTGTTCAATGGCCTCCCGATTCTTGTCGACCTGTTCCCGTGATGCGCGCGCCATCTGAAGGCCCTCGAAAATTGATGTTTGACGCAGTTTAGATGATGGTCATAATTTGTTCAATAAATGTTGATGGTAATTTAAGTCGATGTGAGTGGCTCGAAATGTGCATACATATGAAGCCGTCTTCAGCGCGTTGAAGGGATTTCCCGTATTGTCTCGGTTGATCCGTGCCGGGCAGAGCCCGGCCGCAACCCGACTCGCGCCGTGTCCAGTCCCGCTCCTCTCCAAACTGCCTCAACCCCGGCGCCAGCCGCCATGGGCTCGCCTGCCATGACTGCTCGCGAGCGCCGCGGCATGGCGGCCATCATGATCGCCGTGGCGCTGGCCACGCTGGACACGGCGATTGCCAATACCGCGCTGCCCTCCATTGCCGCGGACCTGAACGCGACGCCCGCGGCGTCGGTCTGGGTCATCAACGCCTACCAGCTCGCGATGGTGGCCACGCTGCTGCCGTTCGCGGCGCTGGGCGGCATTCTCGGGCACCGGCGCGTCTATATCGGCGGCGTGACGCTGTTCATTGCGGCCTCCGTGGTCTGCGCACTGGCTTGGTCGCTGCCATCGCTGGCGGCGGCGCGTGTGCTGCAGGGCATCGGGGCCAGCGCGATCATGAGCGTCAATACCGCGCTGATCAGCGCGATCTTCCCGATCCAGCGGCTGGGCCGAGGGGTCGGGCTGAATGCGCTCGTGGTCGGGGTGTCATTCGCGCTCGGGCCGACCGTGGCTTCGGTGATCCTGTCCTTCGGCACGTGGCCGTGGCTGTTTGCCGTCAATCTTCCGATCGGCCTGCTGGCGCTTGGTATCGCGCGTGGCGCGCTGCCGCAGACGCCGCGCAGCCAGCACGGGTTCGACCGCGTGGCCGCGCTGCTGAACGTGGTGGCATTCGCGGCGCTGATCTTCGCGCTGGGCGAGGGCGCCCAGCGTGCGCCGCTGGCGGAGTCGCTGGCCGCGGCGGCGATCTTTGTCGTGGCGTTCGGCCTGCTGCTGTGGCGCGAGCGCGGCCACCCCGCACCGATGCTGCCGGTCGACCTGTTCCGCCGGCCGATGTTCGCGCTGTCGACGCTGACCGCGATCTGTTCGTTTGCGGCGCAGGGGCTGGCCTTTGTTTCGTTGCCGTTCTATTTCCAGCACGTGCTCGGGCGCGGCCAGGTGGAAACCGGATTCCTGCTGACGCCGTGGTCCGTGGTGGTGGCGCTGATGGCCCCGATTGCCGGCCGGCTTTCCGATCGCTATCCGCCGGGTCTGCTGGGCGCCGTCGGGCTTGCCGTGATGAGCGCGGGCATGGCGTCGCTGGCCTTGATGCCGGCCAATCCGAGTTCGCTGGAGATCGGCCTCCGCATGTGCATCTGCGGCGCGGGCTTCGGCTTCTTCCAGTCGCCGAACCTCAAGGCACTGATGGCCAGCGCCCCGCGTGAGCGCAGCGGTGGCGCCAGCGGCGTGATCGCGACCGCACGGCTGCTGGGCCAGTCCACGGGCGCTGCGCTTGTGGCGCTCAGCTTCGGCCTTGCGGGCGACCATGGGCCGGGACTCGCCCTGGCGCTGGGCGCCGGGTTTGCAGGCGTCGCGGCCATTGCCAGCGGCCTGCGGCTGGCGATGCCCGCGGTCAAGCATTGACTGGCTGAGCTGCAAGCCCTGAACGGCGGCGGCAAGCGGCAAAGTCGCCGTCGGCCTAGAATCACCCATTCCACTGCAGGCATCCTCTTCACGCGGCGCGACCACGCGTCGTGCGCAGATCCGCAAGACAAGGTATCCCCATGAGCCATCTGTTCGATCCTCTCGATATCGGCAAGCTGAGCCTGTCCAACCGCATCATCATTGCGCCGATGTGCCAGTACTCGGCGCAGGACGGCAATGCCGGCGACTGGCACATGATTCACCTCGGCTCACTGGCCGTGTCCGGCGCGGGGATGCTGATCCTCGAAGCCACGGCGGTATCGCCGGAAGGCCGTATCACCGCGGGGGACCTGGGCCTCTACGATGACGGCAACGAGGCAGCGCTGGGGCGCGTACTGGGAGCCGTGCGCGCGCACTCGCCCATTGCCGTGGCGATCCAGCTCGCGCACGCCGGGCGCAAGGCGTCGAGCCAGCGGCCGTGGGAGGGCGGCAAGCAGGTCCGGCCCGACGCGCCGGAGGGGTGGCAAACCGTGGCGCCGTCGTCCGTGCCGCATGCGCAGGACGAAGTGCCGCCGACCGCGCTGGACCGCGCGGGCATGGTCAAGGTGCGCGATGATTTCGTCGCGGCCGCGGTGCGTGCGGTGCGGCTGGGCATCCAGGGCATCGAGATCCATGGGGCGCACGGCTACCTCTTGCACCAGTTCCTGTCGCCGCTGGCCAATCATCGCGATGACGCGTACGGCGGCAGCCTGGAAAACCGCATGCGTTTCCCGATCGAGGTCTTTGACGCCGTGCGTGCGGCCGTGCCCGCGGACGTTCCCGTGTGGATGCGCATATCCGCCACGGACTGGGTGCCGGGCGGCTGGGATATCGACGGTACGGTGGCGCTGTCGAAGGTGCTCAAGACGCGCGGCTGTGCGGCCATCCATGTCACCACAGGTGGCGTGTCGCCAGCGCAGGCGATCAAGCTGGGGCCGGGCTACCAGGTGCCCTACGCCCAGCGCGTGAAGGCCGAGGTGGGCCTGCCCACCATCGCCGTGGGCCTGATCACGGAACCCGAGCAAGCCGAGGCCATCATCAACGGCAACGAGGCCGATGCGGTGTCGCTGGCCCGCGCGATGCTGTACGACCCGCGCTGGCCGTGGCATGCCGCCGCCAGGCTGGGCGCGAGCGTGGCGGCGCCCAAGCAGTACTGGCGCTCGCAGCCACGTGAACTGAAAGACCTGTTTTCGGACGCAAGCTTCGGCCAGCGCTGAGCCATCTCCATTCGAAGCCGAAATAGGAAGAGGAGGCCCCATGAAACCCCGTGTCACTCTGATTACGCTCGGCGTCGATGACCTGGAGCGCTCGCTGCGCTTCTACCGCGACGGGCTGGGCCTGCCGACCGAGGGCATTATCGGCACGCAGTTCGAGCATAGCGCGGTGGCTTTCTTCGACCTGCAGCCCGGCCTCAAGCTGGCCATCTGGCCACGCGCGAGCCTCGCCCACGACACCGGCCTGCCGCTGTCCGTCCGAGCGGCGGCGGGCGCTTCCCTGGCGCACAACGTTGGCAGCCAGGGCGAGGCCGACGCGGTGATGCTGCAGGCAGCAGCAGCCGGCGCCACCATCGTCAAGCCGGCGCAGCCGACCTTCTGGGGCGGCTACGCCGGCTATTTCGCGGACCCGGACGGCCATCTCTGGGAGATCGCGTGGAACCCGCAGATGCTGCCGGCAGACTGATCGCGGGCGAAAGTGCGGGGCACGGCGCAAGACCGGTGCGCGCACTATAGTGGTAGCGGATCCTACGCGGGGCATAGACGGAGGGAAGGCACCATGAAGGCTGGCAAGACATCGCTCGGGCGGGCGCGCCGACTCGCCGAGGCGGCTCTGGCGGGGGCTGTGCTTATCGGCCTGGCCCCGGCCTCGCACGCGCAGTTGGGTGACGTGCTCAAGAACCCCATGGGTGGCGGCGGCGCGGAAAGCGCGGCCGGCGCACTGGGCGGACTGGGGAGCGGCCTTTCGCTGCAATCGCTTTCCTCGGGTAGTCTGGGCAACGTTACCGGGCTGCTCGACTTCTGCATCAAGAACAACTACCTGGGCGCGGGCGGGGCGGATTCGGTCAAGGACAAGCTGATGGACAAGCTTGGCGGGCCGTCCAAGGCCTCGACCGATAGCGGCTATGGCAACGGCACGAGAGGCATTCTCCAGGACGGCCACGGCAAGACACTGGACATCAGCGGCAGTGGCCTGAAGGCGAAGGCCACCGAACAGGTATGCGAGAAGATACTTTCGCAGGGCAAGTCGTTCCTGTGATTTTGCGCATCGCACCAACGATTTACCTTATTTCGCAGGGATTTCCATGATTGCCACTCGGCTTTGAAGTGGCAATCATGGACCGCAACAGACAGCAAGGCATTGCGCCAGGGCGTCCCACAAGAAGCAGCCTGGCGGCAGCACGATGTAGACCCATAAAAACATCCGGGGCAAGACCCTACGGGAGACATCCATGCAAGTCTATGACGGCCTCTTGTACCTGACCGCGATGGTGCTGGTGTGCTTGTACGTCTATCTTGGCGTACTCACACGGAGCACTGCGCTTCGGCTGGGATCCCCGGCCATCGTCGCTGTGCTGGTCCTCGCGTATTCCATATCGCCGATGCACGCCGCGGGATAAGTCCGCGCAGCGCGTTCGCAGTGGGCGGCCGGCATGGATCGCTGATCGCCCAGCATCAGGGAGCGCCTCGTCGATGGCAGCCGCCATGCGACGAGCCTTTCTGCTGACTTCATCAACGGCGGCGCTGCCAGCCATCATCGCGGGAACCCCACAGAACAATCGCCATCAGCGCGTAGTCCCGCACCCATGCACGCTTCGCAATAATTCACTTGCCTCACCCAGAACCACCGCGCCCCCGCTAGCAAATTCGCTCTCCGCGCCCTCAGGCATTCCCCGATCCGCCCGGCAAATCGTCGGATACGACGAGTAACCCTCACCGGACCCTGTCCAGAATTTTTCCGACACCCGCGCTTTGGCCCGGGTCCATGGACAAGAAATCGGAGACAAGAGCGAATGAGTGCAACCTATCAACGGGGCCGGGCATGGGTCGTTACCGTGCTGCTGTTCCTGTTCGTCGTGGTCAATTTCCTGGACAAGATCAGCGTCGGCCTCCTTGCCGGCCCGATGATGGACGAACTGGGCCTGACGCCGACCCAGTTCGGGTTGGTCGCCAGCAGCTTCTTCTGGCTGTTCGCCGTGGCCGGCGTGGCAGGCGGCTTTGTGGCCAACCGCGTGTCCTGCACCGTGCTGCTATTGCTGATGGCCATCGCCTGGTCGGTGTTCCAGCTGCCACTGGCGTGGTCGTCGAGCCTGGCGGTGCTGATCGCCGCGCGCGTGCTGCTGGGCATTGCCGAGGGACCGTCCACGGCCATTGCCATTCACGCGGCCTACAAGTGGTTTCCCGATGATCGCCGCACGCTGCCCGTGGCCTTCTTTACGCAAGGCGGCGCCACCGGCCTGATCCTGGCCGGCATCACCATCCCTTACATCACGGCGCATTGGGGCTGGCGCGCCAACTTCTACGTGCTGGCCGCGCTGGGCGCCGCCTGGACCGTGCTGTGGCTATTGTTCGGCGGCGAGGGCAAGGTCGACCAGCCTTCGGCCGACACCGCGGGCCATCCGCGCGCGCCTTACCGCGCCTTGCTGGGCGACGCCACGGTGCTGGGCTGCTTCCTGCTGCGCTTTGTCGCGTACTGGAGCCTGGCGCTGTCGCTGACGTGGTTCGCCGCTTACCTGCAGCGCGGACTTGGCTTCGATCATGCCACCTCGGGCCGGTTGTTCGCGGTGATCATCGCGGTGAACATGCCGGTGACGCTCGGCGTGGCATGGTGGTCGCAGCGCATGCTGCACCGAGGCATACCGTCGCGCATCGCCAGAGGCCGCGTGGCCGCGCTGATGCTCGTGGGCGCCGGGGTCTGCCTGGCCGCGCTGTTGTCGCCCGGCCTGCTCACCTGGCAGCGCGTGGCGCTGCTGGCGGCAAGCTGCGCGCTGGCGCCGTCGATCTATTCGCTGGGCCCGGCGATGCTGGCCGAGGTCTGCCCGCCGGCACAGCGCGGCGCGCTGCTGTCGATCGACGCTTCGATCTCGTCGATCGCCGGCATCCTGGCGCCGCTGGTGACGGGCTACCTGGTGCAGAACGCCACCGGCGCGCATGGCTACGAGACGGGCTTCGCGGTGTGCGGCGTACTGATGATCGTGGGCGGCTTTGCCGGTGCGGCCATGATCAACCCGGAGCGCTCGAAGCTGCGGATGGCCGGCTTGCAGCAGCATGCGACCGCGGCTGCGGCCGCGCATCCGGCGCACGCATAGTGTTGGAAGAGGCGCCGCGCGGACGTCGGCCCCTATGCCAGGGCTCGCGGGCGCCGACGCCGCGCCGATATACTTCAGGCTCCGCCGGGCCGTGGCGCCCGCTAATCTCCGGAGCAATTCACGATGATGCCTGCCGCATCGAGCTGGTTCGCCTGGGCCGCGCTGTCCGCGGTGTTCGCGGCCCTGACCGCGATCTTCGCCAAGGTAGGCTTGTCCGGCATCGATTCCGACATGGCCACGCTGGTGCGCGTGGTCATCATCTTCGTGGTGCTGGCCGCGTTCGTGGCGGCTACCGGCAAGTGGATGGACCCGTCGACGTTCTCGGCCCGGAACTGGATCTTCCTCACGCTGTCGGGCCTGGCGACCGGCGCCTCCTGGGTCTGCTACTTCCGTGCGCTGAAGATTGGCGATGCCTCCAAGGTGGCCCCCGTCGACAAGTTCAGCCTGGTGCTGGTGGCACTGTTCGCGGTGCTGTTCCTGGGCGAACGGCCTGCCCCGCGTGAATGGCTCGGCATCGGCCTGGTCGCCGCCGGCGTGATCGTGCTCAGCCTGCGGCGATAACCGCGCCTGCGCAACGGCGAAGGCCCTTCAACCGTTTGTGCGAAGCCAGGCCGCAGCGGGAACCGGCCAGCCGGGCCAGGCGGAGGCGTCGGGACGCCGGTGGTCGGACTTGCCGGGCAGCAATTGCGCCAGCTCCACGCCAAACAGATTGGCGCACGCGTTCGCGAATGCCGCGGCGGAGCGCAGACCCGACTGCGTGGCAAGCAAATCGAGCCGGGCGGGCGTGGGGTCAGGCCGGGCCTCGGACAGCGCCAGCAGGTAGAACGCCCGCGCCGCGCGCTGCTCGCGCACTAGCGGATGCAGCGCTTCGCCTTCGGCAAACAGGCGCGCACGGACCAGCCGCTGGGCGACTTGCCAGTCTTCGCCGAGCCGCGCGGCGTTCCAGTTGACGGCCGGCTGTTCGAATACCAGCCGAGCAAGCGCGCGGGACCAGTGCTTGTCATGATGGATCGCATTCATGCGCGGGCAGACCGCATCGGGCACGGCCTCGAACGTCATGGCGCATGCCTGGCCCGGGGGGGATTGCAACTCGCAGTCGAAATATGCAAACGCAGGTACCACAAAGGGATCGCCAGGCCGCACGTCGCGCCGTGCATTGGCGTCGCGCAGCCGCGCCGCGCCCTGCTGGGTTTCCACGCGCACGGCGAACGGAAAGCGCAGGCGGGTAATGCGGACGGGGTTGCGGCTGACAATGGGCATGCGGGCAGTGGCTGGAGCGCAGCCGGTTACTGTCGCAGCATTCGACGGGCCGCGCAACTGTCGGCGCATGCCGCCCGATCGCCCGCTTACAGTTCGGACAGCCCGAAGTGACGCAGCCGTGGCAGGTCGGTCACGCGAATGGTCTGGTACGCCAGGTGCACCAGGCCCTCGTTGGCCAGCCGCCGCAACGCCTGGTTGACCCGCTGGCGCGACAGGCCGGTCAGCAGCCCGATTTCCTCCTGCGACAGTTCCAGCACGGGACTGGTGCGCGGATACAGGGACGGATGGAAAAGCTGCGCGATGGCCTGGGCCACGCGCGCATCGGCGCTGAGCAGGCGGTCGTTCTGCACGGTGGCAATGAACTGCCCCATGCGCTCGTTGAGCTGCGTGACCACGAAACTCGAGAATGGCAGGCTCTGGGCGAGCAAGGTGTTGAACACGGGCTCGGGCACCAGCAGCACGCGCGAATCGCGGATGGCGATCACGTCATAGCGGCGCAGCTCGCGCTTGATCACGCTGCCTTCGCCGCACCAGCCCCCCGCGGGCACGCCGGAAAACGTGCAGCCACGGCCGTCCGGCGTGTACACGGCCAGCTTGATCAACCCGCTGTCGACGCCGATCCAGTCGCGCGACGGTTCCCCGCGCCGGGCGATCAGGGCGCCGGCGGCGAATTCCTGCAGTATCGTGCTGCGCGCGGCCAGGGCCTGATGCTCCGGTGCAAGGGCATGGAACCAGGCATGGCCCGCCAGTGGCGAGGTGGGCGGGGAACAGTCGGATGCGGTCATCGAAGGCGGGTTTGGCAGTCAGGAAAGGAGGCCTTGCGTGACCATGGCCCGGGCCGTGTAAGAATCCTGTAAGCCTTGCCTGGCGCGGGTTTCCGGGCGATTTGTCATCCGGATGACAGACCCCGGGCGTGTGCGATGATAGCCTTGTGCACGAAAAAGTAACAGCGCCCCGGTACAGAAGAGTTCAGCGGAGACACAAGCAATGCCCACAGATTTCGACAGCGGCCTGGGCCGCAACGCGGCCAATTTCGTGCCGATTACCCCGATCGATTTCCTGGTCCGCGCGGCCGAGGTGTATGGCGACAGGCTGGCCATCGTGCACGGCCCGGTACGCCAGAACTGGCGCGACACCTACGCACGCGCGCGGCGCCTGGCCAGTGCGCTGGCGCGCGCCGGTGTCGGCAAGGGCGATACCGTGGCGGCGCTGCTGCCCAATACGCCGGCCATGGTCGAAGCGCACTTTGGCGTACCGATGGCGGGTGCCGTGCTGAACGCCCTGAATATCCGCCTCGACGCCGCCAACCTGGTGTTCATGCTGCGCCATGGCGAGGCACGCGTCCTGCTGGCCGATACGGAGTTCGCCGACCTGGCCCGGCAGGTGTCGCTGGAAATCCCGGGTTTGAAGGTCATCGCCGTGGAAGACGCGCTGGGGCCACAGGCCGAGCGCTTTGGCGATACCGATTACGAGTCCTTCCTCGCCTCCGGCGATCCGGATTACGCATGGACGATGCCGGCCGACGAGTGGGACGCCATTGCGCTGAACTACACCTCGGGCACGACCGGCGACCCCAAGGGCGTGGTGTACCACCACCGCGGCGCGGCCATGAACGCGATCTCGAACATCCTCGAGTGGGACCTGCCCAAGCACCCGGTCTACCTGTGGACGCTGCCGATGTTCCACTGCAACGGCTGGTGCTTCCCGTGGACCGTGGCCGCGCGCGCGGGCGTCAACGTCTGCCTGCGCAAGTTCGAGCCGCGCCTGGTATTCGACCTGATGCGCGAGGAGGGCGTGACGCACTACTGCGCTGCGCCGATCGTGCACACCGCACTCGTCAATGCGCCGCCGTCGTGGCGCGAAGGCCTGCGCGGTCCCGTGCGCGGCATGGTGGCCGGCGCACCGCCGCCTGCCGCGGTGCTGGCGCAGATGGAAGCGATGGGCTTCGCGCTGACCCATGTGTATGGCCTGACCGAGGTGTACGGCCCGGCCGCGGTATGCGCGGAGCAGGACGACTGGAGCAGCCTGTCGCAGGAAGAGCGTGCCGTGAAGAAGGCCCGGCAGGGCGTGCGCTACCACCTGCAGTCCGGCGTGGCGGTGCTCGATCCGGATTCGATGCAGCCGGTGCCGGCCGATGGCGAGACCATCGGCGAGATCATGTTCCGCGGCAACATTTGCATGAAGGGCTACCTCAAGAACGAGAAGGCCACGCGCGAGGCGTTCGCGGGCGGCTGGTTCCACACCGGGGATCTCGGCGTATGCATGCCGGACGGCTACATCAAGATCAAGGATCGCAGCAAGGACATCATCATCTCGGGCGGGGAAAACATTTCCAGCGTCGAGGTGGAAGATGCGCTCTATCGTCATCCGGCCGTGCTGGCCGTGGCAGTGGTCGCGCAGCCCGATGCGAAGTGGGGCGAGACGCCTTGCGCGTTCGTGGAGTTGAAGGAGGGCGCCAGCGCAACCGCCGACGAACTGATGGCGCATTGCCGCACGCTGCTGGCGGGCTTCAAGGTGCCCAAGGCGGTGTACTTCGGTCCGCTGCCCAAGACCTCGACAGGCAAGATCCAGAAGTTCGAATTGCGCCGCAAGGTCAAGTCGGATGCCGCGATCGACGTCTGACACGGCGGTCAGGAGAAGGCGGCCTCTTCGGCGGCCTGCCGGCCGGCAATCAGCCGATCGATGACCTCGCGGCCCCACGCCAGCCCCGCGCGGCTGGCGTCGGCGGCGCAGGCAAAGCGCACGCCAGCGTCCGGGTCCACGAAGGGCAGGGCGTGGCCGTGCTGCCAGATGCGCGCGCGCAGCGTCCACCAGCCATCGTGCTGGCCCCCGTAGCGCAAGGCTACGATATGGATGCGGTAGCCACGATAGCTGTCGCTATGCTCGTGTGATCCGCTCGGCATGGCTGCTGGAATTCAGCGCAAGCTCGCTGCCTGCTGCGGCACGGCGCCAGGCCTGTGCCACTCCTGCGAGATATCGGGGAACACCTCGCATTCGCCGCGCACGATATTCTCGATCGTGGCGCAGACGCCCGCGGTGCCGCGGGGCCCCACGCAGACCAGGCTGCGCGGATGGTCGGTGTGCTGCGGGATTGCGTAGACGTGCATACCCTCCCGGAACAGAGGGTGCCTGGACAGGCGCTCGTTCATCAACTCGACAAAGCGCTGCGGACTGACGACCGGCTTTTCCATAGCGGACTCCTGCGGCGCTGCCGTCGGGCGCATCTTAGGTGCACGGGGGCCGGCAAACGCGGTAGTAAAGGCCAGGAATATTTCGGGCAATGGCATGAGCCCCGCAGGATCGGGGTGGCCGGAGGAACGTGGAGAAAAAATGCCTCCACGTTGCCACTGCCAACGATTTCAGATTAGGCGATGCGCCCGGCGGAGAAAAGTTGCCGGACGCCACAGGTCACGACGGCCGCACTTCTCCGGCGGCGCGTGGCCCGTCGAGCATGTAATTGCCTGCCGCCCAGCAGGCGGCTTCCGCTTCGGCTTCGGAGTGGTAAGCCGAAGTGGCTTCGATGGTGCAGTCAGCATCCGCCGCGCCGCAGTGCTCTTCCATCACGATGCGCCAGGTGTACAAGCCGGGCGGATCTTCCAGGACATGGAGCACGAGGGTGCGGTGGCTGTCGGCGAGGGTGAGGGGCGCGGTCGACATGACGGTCTCCGATGACGGCGACGCCTAGATGCTAGCAATTGCGCGCGCCCAATACCAGCGTGGACGGGCTTCCTGGAGGGGCCTCGTGCAGCGCCGTGCATCTTCCGCCGCCGCGCGGTTTCCAGTATCGTCTGCTCCGGGGCGCCGGGTGGCGCCCGCTTCTCCGGACCCGCATGCCCATCTCGCCTCAACTTGCCGAACTGGTTGCGTCGCTGCGCGCACACTATGACACCGCCATCCTGCCGCACTGGACCGGCAAAGGCTGGAACGCCGACCTGCTGCTGCCCTATGAAGCGCTGGATGGCGCCAGCGGCGATGCCCTGCCGCCGGTGCGTTACCGGGCCATGGCCTGCGCGCGCCAGATCTATGTGTTTTCGGCCGCGGGCCAGCTCGACCACGCCGATACGCTGTTCGGTTCGCTGCAGGCCTACTTCAGCACCGGCGACGGCGGCTGGATCTACAGCGTCGATGCGGCAGGCATGCCGCTGGACCCGACGCGGGACCTTTATACGCATGCCTTCGTGATCTTCGCGTGCGCGCACTACTACGCCTGCGGCGGCAACGAGGACGCGTTGGCCATCCTGCAGGAAACGCGCGAGCTGGTCGAACAACGCTTTGCCGACGGTTTCGGGCTGTACCACGCGGCGCTATCGGAGTTTTACAAGGACAAGGGCGCGGGCGTGCAGCAGAACCCCATCATGCATTTGACCGAGGCCTACCTTGCGGCGCTGGAGGCTACCGGCGACCAGTGGTATGCCGTGCGTCTGCGCGAGATCGCCGCGGCCGTGCAGGGCCGGTTCGTGGATCCGGCCAGCGGTTGCATCGCCGAGCTGCCGCAGGAGACGGCGGGCAATCGCATCGAGCCCGGCCATCAGTTCGAGTGGTTTTCACTGGTCGCGGGCAACCCTGCGCTGTTCGAGGGCGCGCCGCTTGGCGCTTCGCTGCAGCGCGCCTTCGTTTTCGCGCAGGCGCATGGCGTAATCCCCGGCACGCTGGGCGTCAGCGCCGCGCTGAATGCCGATGGCAGCCTGCTCGATGGCACCGAGCGCATCTGGGCGCAGACGGAGTTCGCTCGCGCACTGGCCGTGGATGGGACACCAGAATCCCTGGCGACGCTGGAGGCCCAGTTGCGCCAGTACCGTAGCCGTTTCCTGCACGCGAGCGGCTGGCACGAATGCCTGGCCCCGTCCGGCGAAGTGGTGCGGGCCGAAATGCCGTCCACGTCGCCGTACCACCTCGCTACGGCATACGAGGCGCTGGACGAACTGGCGCAGCGCTAGCCGGCAATGCGGTGGCTGGCGGCGCGCAAATCGCTCTTCTGCAGCAGCCGCAGCAAGGTCTCGGCCGGCTGGCTCAGCCGGCGTGCCGACAACGAAATGAACTCCACCTCGGGCAGCGTCGGCAGGCGCTCCCAATTGAGCGGCGGCGCCACGCCTTCGCCGTAGAGATAGCGCGAGCGTACCGTCAGCCCGAGGCCGCCGCGGGCAGCGGCAAGGCACCCGGAATGGCTGCTGCTACTGCAGACCACTTGCCACTGGCAGCCGGCCTTGGCCAGGGTATCGAGCACGACCGAGCGCGTCACGCTCGGTTCGTGCACCAGGATCAGCGGCAATGGCTGGGACAGGTCCACCAGGGTCCCGGGGCGTGCGAGCCACTCCAGCGAGCCGCGAAACAGCGGTACGCCGCGGCGGTCGCCCTGGCGGCGCTTGCCGAGCATCAGATCGAGCGCGCCGGCATCCATCAGTTCGTACAGCTTGCTGGTCATGGCGATGGTGATTTCCATCTCCACGTCGGGATGCGTATTGCGGACCGAGCAGGGCTTCGCCGTCGGGCGTCATCGACAGCGAGTGCGTATCGCGGATAAACAGGCGGCGCCCGACGCTTTGCTCCAGCCGCCGGATATGGTCGCTGACGCTCGACTGCGACAGGTCCAGCTGCCGGCCGGCCTCGGAGAAACTGCGCGAGGCCGCCACCGTGGCGAAGGTCTGGATCCAGACAGGGTTGAGCATGGGAATGTTGTCATCGGAGAATACGATGGCAGTCAGTATATCTGGCAGGGTTCCCGATTGGCTGGCGGTAGCTATGATCGATTCCATGACACGGCTGCCAAGGCTTTGCGGATCGTCTCCCGCCTGCACGCCGTGCCAAGCACATGCCTCGCCCCCCATGAGCCAAGCTTCCACTACTCCCTCTCTCAAGGCCATGTTGTGGATCGTCGCTGCGGGTTTCTTCATGCAGACGCTCGATACCACCATCGTCAATACCGCATTGCCGTCGATGGCGCACAGCCTCGGGCGCAAGCCGCTGGACCTGCAACCGGTGGTCGTGGCCTACACGCTTACCATGGCCATGCTCACGCCGGCGTCCGGCTGGTTGGCGGACCGCTTCGGCACGCGGCGGGTCTACTTCAGCGCCATCCTGATCTTCGTGCTGGGGTCGTTGTTCTGCGCCGGCGCGCAGACGTTGCCGCAACTGGTGATCGCGCGCGTGGTGCAGGGCATCGGCGGCTCCATGCTGCTGCCAATCGGCCGGCTCGCCGTGCTGCGCAATGTATCGGGCGAGCAGTACATCGCCGCGCTGGCCTTCGTCTCGATCGCCGGACAGGTGGGCCCGATCTTCGGGCCCGTGCTGGGTGGCTGGCTGGTACAGCACGTCTCCTGGCACTGGATCTTCCTGATCAATGTGCCGGTCGGCGTGGTCGGCCTGCTGGCCGTACGCCGCTACCTGCCCGGGGGCGACACGGCCGGCGCGCCGCCGTTCGACTGGATTGGCTGCGGACTGCTGTCGCTGTGCATGGTGGCGTTCTCGCTCGCCCTGGATGCGCAGGCGAGCCACGCTGGCTGGAACGCGGGGCTTGCCGCGCTCAGCGTGGCCGCCGCGCTGCTGTATATCCCCCATGCGCGCCGCAGCCGCGCGCCACTGTTCCGGCTGGCGCTGTTCCGCGAGCCGAATTTCAGCGTGGGGCTGGCTGGCAATCTCGTCTGCCGCATCGGTTCCGGCGCGGTGCCGTTCCTGCTGCCGCTGCTGATGCAAATGCAGCTTGGCTACTCGCCGTTCCACGCCGGCCTGATGCTGCTGCCGGCCGCGCTGGCGGGGACGCTGTCCAAGCGCTGGATCGTGCCGCTGGTGACGCGCTTCGGCTATGAGAAGTTCTTGCTGGTAAACACGGCGCTGGTGGGGGCGTCGATCGCATCGTTCGGGGCGATGTCGCCGGGTTGGCCGCTGGCGCTGTCCATTGCTCAGCTCGCGCTGTTCGGCGCGACCAACTCGATGCAGTTCGCGGCGATGAACAGTGTGACGCTCAAGGGCCTGAGCGTAGAGGATGCAGGAAGCGGCAACAGCCTGTTTTCGATGGTGCAGATGCTGGCCATCGGCCTGGGCGTGACCGTGGGCGGCGGACTGGTGACGATGTTCAGCGCGCAGTTCGGGGAGGCCGGTCCGGCCTTCCGGTTGGCCTTTGTCGTGGTGGGCACGATCACGCTGCTGTCGGCGCTGGTGTTCCGGCGGCTCGATGTGGCGGAACTCGGCAAGGGAAGGCGTGCGGCACGCGCTGCCGCGCGCACGCCATGAATGCGCCGCAATCAGGCCGCGTTGGTCTTGCGTCCCACGTTGCGGATCAGCTGCGTGACACGCGCCTGGTACTGGTCGAAGAACTGGTTCGCCTGCTGCTGGGTGTGAACGGGCTGGACCACGGTGCGTCCCTCCGCCTCCAGCTTGGCGCGTAGTTCAGGCTTGCTCAACGCTTCGCCGATAGCCTTGCGCAGCACCGTCACGCGATCGGCGGGCGTGCCTTGCTTGACGAAGTAGCCGCCGCTGATCATGTATTCGAAGTCAGGTACCGTCCGGCTTTGGGAAATCGGCGCAATGTGCTTCAGCGATGTGGGCAGCGTCTTGGAGAAGCTGGTCAGCACCTTCAAGCGGCCTTGCTGCTGCATGGCGTCGAAGCTCGACTGGTAGGGCAGGATCGCAAAGTCCACTTCGCCGCCTGCCAGTCCTTGCAGTGCCGGCGCGGCACCCTTGTACGGCACGTGCAGGAAGCTCAGGCCCAGGCGCGCGCCCAGCGCATCGCCCATCAGGTGGTAGATGGAGTCGATGCCGACGGTCGCGTAGGTCAGCGGCTTGCCCTTGTTCTGCTTCGCGTAGTCGATGAACTTGTCGAGCGTATCGGCGGGGATGCCGTTGCGGACCATCAGCACGATGTTGGCGTCGCTGATCGGCGCGGCCAGCATGAAGTCCTGCGGCTTGTAGCGTGCGGCCGGGTTGAGCAGCGGGGCCAGGAAGACCTCGTTGATCGAGCCATGGAAGAAGGTGTAGCCATCGGCCGGCGCGGCCAGTACCTTGTTGGCCCCGATCAGTCCGGTGCCGCCGCCGTAGTTCTCGACCAGCACCTGCTGCTTGACGCTCTTGCTGATCGATTCACCGAAGATGCGTGCGGACGTGTCGCTGGCGCCCCCGGCCGGGTAGGGCACCACGAGCGAGAGCGGCTTGGTCGGAAAGCTGTCGGCCGCGAACGCAGGCAGGCCGCCGAGCGCGGTGCTGCCTGCGGCGAATCCTGCGTATTGGAGAAAGCGGCGGCGGTTGAGCGAATGCATGGTTGTCCCGTTCTTGGTTTGTTTTCAGGCTGGTGGTTGGTTCAGGCCAGGCAGCTCTGCGCCAGGTGCGCCCAGAATGCGGCGCCCACGGGCAAGGCCTTGTCGTTGAAGTCATAGAGCGGGTTGTGGACCATGCAGCCGCCATCCTCGCCCAGGCCGTTGCCGAGCCTGACGTAAGCGCCGGGGCGATGTTCGAGCATGTAGGCGAAGTCCTCGCTGCCCATGACCGGCGGGCGCTCCACGACGTTGGCCGCACCCACCAGCCGGATGGCGGCCTCGCGCGCGCGTTCGGTCTGCGCGGCATGGTTGACCAGCACCGGATACTTGCGTTCGTAGACGACCTCGGACTGCAGGCCGAAGCTCTCGGCCTGCGCGCTCACGAATTGCTGGATACGCGCTTCGACGAGCGTGCGTACCCGCGGATCGAGCGTGCGCACGCCGATCTTGATCAGCGCGCTTTCCGGCACGACGTTGTAAGTGGCGCCGGCCTGGATCGAGCCGACTGTGATCACGGCGGACTTGAGCGCATCGATTTCGCGGCTGACGATGGATTGCAGCCCCAGCACGATGCTGGCGGCGCACTGCATGGGGTCGATGCCGTGATGCGGCATGGCGCCGTGCGCGCCACGTCCGCGCAGCGTCACCGTGGCGCGGTCGAACGAGGCCATCGCGGGGCCGGTGCTGATGCCGATCTGGCCCACAGGCAACCCCGGGGAGTTGTGCAGCGCGTAGATTTCGTCGCACGGGAAGCGCTCGAACAAGCCATCCTCCAGCATGCGCAGCGCACCGCCTTCGTTTTCTTCCGCGGGCTGGAAGATGAGGTTCAGCGTGCCATTGAAATCGACGGACTCGGCCAGGTAGCGGGCCGCGCAGAGCAGGATGGCCGTATGGCCATCGTGCCCGCATGCATGCATCTTGCCGGGGAGGGTGCTCGCATAGTCCAGGCCGGTCTTCTCCTGGATCGGCAGTGCGTCCATGTCGGCGCGAATGCCGAGCGCCTTGGTCCCTGATCCCTTCTTCAGCTTGCCGACAAGGCCGGTGGTGCCCAGGCCGCGATGAAGCTCGTAGCCCCATGCCATGAGGCATTCGGCGACGAGATCGCTGGTGCGGCGCTCCTCGAAGGCCAGTTCGGGATGTGCGTGAATCCTGCGGCGGATATCGACAAATTCCGGCGAAAGGGCCTGGATGGACTGCCGCAGGTCTGCAAGGCTGGATGGGTTCATGGGTTCGGCGAATGGGATCGTGTTCGTATTCTCGCTGCGCCGGCCCGCGGCATCCATGACAACGATTGCGGTAAAACGTTGTGTATATTGCAACGATCGCGAGACGAGGAGGGGAGAAAGATGGATGATGTCCTGGACCGCAAGCGTGCGCTGTGCCTGCTACAGATCATCGAGACCGGCTCGGTGCGCGGCGCGGCCGATGTGCTGGAACTGGACCCGTCAGTGGTGAGCCGCGCCGTGGCAAAACTGGAGCAGGACACCGGCCTGGCGCTGCTGGAGCGGCGTGGCCGGGGCGTAGTGGCGACGGATGCGGGGCGGCTGCTGGCGCTGTTCGCCAGGCGTCAGCAGGATCTGAGCGACACGTTCCTGGCGGAGGTCAATCACCTCAAGAACGCCCAGCGCGGCCACGTGGAAGTCGTTTTCGGCGAGGGCTTTATCGATCTGGTGCTGGAGCCGGTGCTGCGGGGGTTCCAGCACAAGTACCCGGATGTCACGTACAACATCCGCGTGGCGGGAACGGAAGAGACCGTGCGTTGCATCCTGGAAGACCTGGCGCATATCGGCCTGGTGTTCCAGCCGCCGGACGACGTGCGGCTTCGCTCGCACTATTCACGGCTGGCACCGATCCGCGTGCATGTGCGCAAGGACCATCCGCTGGCACGCAAGCGGGGCGCGCTGACGCTGGCCGACCTGGCGCCGCACCAGGGCGCATCCCTGACGGAATCGTTCGGCGTGCGCAAGCATATCCAGGCGGCCGAGGTCGAAGAGCACATCACGCTGAACCATATGCTCACCACCAACTCGTTCAAGGTGCTGTGGGAATTCGCCGCGCTCGGGCTGGGCTACATCATGACGCCGCGCTCGGTGCCGTTGAAGGGCGCGCAGTTCGATGATCTGGTGTCGTTGCCGCTTGCCAATCCGATTTTGAACAACAGCCGCATCCATGTGATTACCCGGACCGGGCGGCCGCTGTCACCGGTGGCGGACCGGCTGCTGCGTCATGTGGTGAAGGCGTTCCCGCGGGCTTGAGGCGATGGCTCGTTGCTACTCGTTGACGCCGTTCTCGCGCAACAGACGCTCGCATTCGTCGAGCATGTCGTGCGCGAACGCGGACTGGTAGTTCGGGTCCAGCGCTTCCATCATTTCGTGCGAGGCATAAAGCCCCGCTTCGCGCGACAGCGTCTGCGCCAGCTGGCGCGCGAACTGGTCGCTCAGTTCCGAGAGCAAGCGGCGCTCCGACAGGGCGAGTTGCAGCTTCGAGCGTGACAGCCATTCCCCCGCCAGCGTGGCGCCCTGCGCATCGGTGAGCCACTTGCCGTGTTCGTAGTAGGCGGACAGCCGCTCGGCCGTCAACGCAAACACGAGAGCCTTGCGGGTGTTGAAATCGATCTTCAGAAGCGGCGCTGCTTTCATGTTCATGGTGATGACCGTGGTGCGGCTCAGCCTTGCGCCGATGGCTGCGTGACGCGGGCGAACGTGGCCTGGAGCCACGCGCCGATGGCGGCGATTTCTTCCATGCATACCGAATGCGGCATGGCATAGGTGTGCCATGACACCGGAATCCGGCGTGCCTGGAGGAAGTCGCGGGCCTGTTCGCCAAGCTGCAGCGGCACGACATCATCCTGCGTGCCGTGGGCGGCGAAGACGGGGATGGCAGCGTTGGCGGCGGTCGCTTGCGCTGCCAGCGTGTCCGGAGCCGGGATATACGTGGACAGGGCGACGATGCCTGCGAGCGCGTCCGGATGGGTGATGGCGGTGGTGTAGGCGATTGCGCCGCCCTGCGAAAAGCCGGCCAGCACGATGTGGTCCGTCGAGATACCGCGTGCATTCTCGCGCGCGATCAGCGCCCGGATCCGCTCGCACGACACCCGGATGCCCGTTTCATCGGCACGCCGTCCGGCTTCGTCGAACGAGTAGATGTCATACCAGGCCGGCATGAGATAACCGCCGTTGCAGGTGACGGGAATGGCCGGTGCATGGGGAAAGATGAAGCGCACGCCTGGCATGTCTCCCAGGCCAAGCTCGGAAACCACCGGCACGAAGTCATTGCCATCCGCGCCCAGGCCGTGCATCCAGATCACGGTGAAAGCGGGATTGGGCGCGGTCTCGATCTCGATCGCGGGCAGCAGTTCGTTCATGGGGGCTCCTGTGTGACGGTCCGCCAGCCGGCTTGCGCGGCGGGCAGCGCGAGTATCGCACAGGTCGGCACGCGTTCCCGCGAGCCGTGCGGTGCTATCAATGACCGGCGGAGTACGAGGGACTCCGCCGTGGGTCAGGCAATTTGCCCCGCATGCTGCCGCGCTAGGCGGCCGAGGGCACGATCGGGACGGTGGTCAGTCCTGGCGCGACACGCGGTGCCGAGAAGGTCTCGATGGCAGCCGGCGCGGCGGCGCGGCGCTTGTCCACCACGTCCTCGACGCCCTTGGTCGCCACGTCTTCCAGGAACGCGACCATGTCGCGATAGTAGGCGACCTGCATTTGCGCCTCGAGCAGGCGTCGCTCAGCCTGGAACAACGTCAGCCTCATGTCTTGCAGTTCCCTTTCGGCAATCTTTTCCGGGGTCGGCGGACTGAACCAGTTTGCGAGCCAACGCATGGCATTTCCTCCAATGCTGTTCAACAGCGAAGAACCGATGCTTTTGCCATGAGAACAAATATAGACAAGAAATCGGGAAAAGAATCTCAGCCTGCCCATGCGTAGCGCCTCGCCCACAAGGATGATTGCCGCGATGCGCAGACTCGGTTAGATTGTCGGGCCCCGATCGAGGCGGTCCCTGCGGCCAAGCATGAATGCGATCACGGGCGCCCAGTACGCCTCCATGTGCTCGGCCAGGATAGCCGCGTCATGCGGCATGCCATCAAACAAGACCAGTTCCTGAAGATTCGCAGCCGCCTGCGCAAGACGTTCCGCATGGGCCAGTGGAAGGACCTGGTCGTCGCGGCTGTGCACGAGCATCAGCGGCAATCCGATCCGGCGCAGGCGCGCCGCGTTGTTCCACGGATCCGGCAGCAGCCACGCCAGCCGCGCGGGCACACGGCCGGTCTGGACGGCGGCGGCACGCGCGGAACTGAAACCCGAGCCGATGATCATCGCGTCAGGGGCCGGCGTGAACCCCCGCGCGACATCCAGCAACACCCCGGACCCCAGCGAGTGGCCGAGAACGTAGTGCCGCGTTGCGTCCGGCGTTGCCGCCCGGAACATTCGATAGGCCGCGCGTGCGTCTTCACGCAGGTGCCTGACGCTGGGGCGTCCGCTGCTCGCGCCGTAGCCACTGTAATCGAATATGAAGCTGCTGATGCCAGAATGCGCCAGCATGGCTTGCACGGGCGCCCAGTCGGACAGGCATTCGTCGTCGCCGTGGCACACCATCAGCGCCGGTGCCTGCCCGTGTTCCGCAGGCGCGTAAGCGGCATGGAGCAGGCGGGCGCCGCTGCGAAAGGTGCTGTGTCGCAGCGTGGCATCGGGTTGATCGGGCCCCGGGGGCGCAATGCTAGGCGTGACGAACGCCTCGCCTTCGACTGCGCGGAACAGCAGGTGGCGTGCAAGCCCGGCCAATACGGCAATGCCGGCCGTACTGGCCAGCCAGCGGGGAAGCGGAGAATGGCGAGGAGGCTGCATGGTTGCCGGTGTGCTCGGATGCCCGTCAAGGCTATCAGGTGTCGCGCAATTGGCACAGCCAGAAGTGTGAGGCGATCGACCTGCACAGGCTCGCCCGTCATCGGAACATCAGCTATCGGGCCGATAGAAAAGTTTTTCCTTGACTATCTACCTAGTAGTAGATAGCATTGGGGTCATGGAAGCGCTGCTCCACCGGCAAAGAAAAGAAAGGCCGGTTCTGCAACGGGACCATCGCAATACCGTGAAAGCGGTCTTTTTTTAGGTCAGGTCATCTATCTACTAGTAGATGCGAGATCGAAGAGAGACCCCAGCAGAGAACCGATTCCGCGACGCCCCAGGGGAAGGTCGCCAGCCAAGGAGCCCATCATGAATGCCAAGTTCGCCAAGACCATCATCACTGCCGCAACCCTTGCCGCCGCGCTCGCCAGCGGTGTCGCCCAGGCTTCGGGCCCGCGCGACAGCCACTTCGCCGGCGACAAGTACGGCTACAGCTTCCGCGTCGGCAAGACCGATCCGTTCACCGACGGCGCCAAGGTTGGTAAGTTCGACCCATACACTGATGGTGCCAAGGTCGGCAAGACCGACCCGTACACGGACGGCGCCCGCACTGTAGCGGGTCTGGATACGCGCGGTGTGTCGGCCACGCCGGCGCGCAGCGTTGATCCGTACCTGGACGGCGCCAAGGTTGGCAAGTTCGACCCGTACACCGACGGTGCCCGCACTGTAGCGGGTCTGGATACACGCGGCGTATCGGCCACGCCGGGCCGCAGCGCGGATCCGTATCTGGACGGTGCCAAGGTTGGCAAATTCGACCCGTACACCGACGGCGCGCTCGCCTGAACGTCTGCCGGCCCTAGCAGGCCGGCGGCTTTTTTTCGCCACGGAGGCCAGGTCCATGCATGACCTGGCTGGCCGCAATGGAGTCCATCATGAATGTGCGTGACAGTATCCTTCTGCTCGGCGGATGGTTGCTGGTCTGCGTGACGAGTGGCTCGATGATCACCTTCGCCGCGCAGGTCCTGCCAGGTTAAGCCGCCTGATTGAACCGATTTACCATGGCACGCCCCGGTTACGCCGGGGCTGTGTCCGTCGGGGCATCGGCAAATCCAGGTTCACGGGTCTCCCGGCACCGGTCCTAAGGGATTACCCGCGCCTTCAGGCGTTCTCCTTGAGCGTCTATCTTCATGTAGATAAACTGGCCTCATGAAAACGCAAACCGTACGAGAGCAACTGCTCGAGCACACGCTCGTCCTGATTCGGCGCCGGGGCTTCAATGGCTTCAGCTACCGGGACCTGGCCGAACTGGTCGGCGTCAAGACGTCGAGCATCCACTATTACTTTCCGACCAAGGACGATCTCGTCCTGGAGGCCGTCAAGACATATAGCGCGGCCATGTCCGAACGCCTGCGGTCGATCGATACCACGCTGCCCGTGACCGAGCAGGCCGCCATCTACCTGGCCCCCTTCCGCGCCAGCTGCGGTTCGGACCAGATCTGCCTGTGCGGCATGCTGTCGGCCGAGACCTTGTGCCTGCCCGAGTCCGTCCACGAATTGCTGCAGACTTTCTTCCTGATGAACGAGCGGTGGCTGACTGGCTTGCTGGAACGTGCCCAGCCGCAACGGACGACGCCGTTCCCGGTGCCGCCTGCGCGCCTGGCACAGGTCGTGTTCGGTTCGCTACAAAGCGGATTGATTTCGGCGCGCCTGTTCGGTACGTCCGACCGGGTCGAATCTGCCGCGGATACCCTGCTGGCTGCCGTAGCCGGTTAACGCCTACGTCAGATAGCCCGGCGTAAAGCTGCCATGTGGCGAATGCTGCATGGCAGTTTTTGTTTGCGGGAATGGGCATCGATGCAAGGCCGCCCCGCTGGCGCTTGAGGGCGTCCATATCGTTATTTAACAAGAGGTTTGAGCCATCGTGGGTTGCCTATCGGTGCGATAGGAATCTTTTTCCTTGACTATCTACCTAGTAGTAGATAGTATTTAGCTCATGGAAGCGCTGCTGCACCGGCAAGGAAAAAAAAAGCCGGCCCTGCAACGGGACCATCGCAATACCGTGAAGACGGTCTTTTTTTGAATCAGATTATCTATCTACTAGTAGATGTGCGATCAAAAGAGGACCCGAGATTGAACCGAAACCAGGCGACGCCTACCGGGAGGTCGCCAGCCCAGGAGCCCATCATGAATGCCAAGTTCGCCAAGACCGTTATCACTGCAGCCACCCTTGCCGCCGCACTCGCCACTGGCCTCGCGCAGGCCGCCACACCGAGCGGCAGCGGTTCTGCCGGCGACACCTATGGCTACAACTACCGCGTCGGCAAGGTCGATGCATTCACCGACGGCGCCAAGGTTGGCAAGTTCGACCCGTACACCGATGGCGCACGCGTCGGCAAGCCTGACCCGTACACCGACGGTGCCAAAATCGGCAAGACCGACCCGTACACGGACGGTGCCCGTACGGTAGCCGGGCTGGATACGCGTGGTGTCTCGGCTACGCCGGCACGCAGCGTTGATCCGTACCTGGACGGTGCCAAGGTCGGCAAGACCGACCCGTACACCGACGGCGCGCGCACGGTAGCCGGTCTCGATACGCGTGGTGTCTCGGCATCGCCCGCACGCAGCGCTGACCCGTACCTGGACGGCGCCAGGGTCGGCAAGTTCGACCCGTACACCGACGGCGCACTCGCCTGACCAGAGCGGCCGGCCTGTGGCCGGCCAACTGACATTCTCAGCGGCCGGTACGCCGCCCGCTCCCAAGGGGAACATCATGAGTTTGCGTGACAGCGCGCTGATACTGGTTGGATGGGTGGGGCTCTGCCTCTTCAGCGGTTCACTCATCACGCTACTCGCGCAGACGCTGCCGGCCTGACCGGCAGTCCATTGCAAGGGGTCTGAAGCCATGAAAACACTATCCGTTCGCGAACAGCTGATCGAGCACACGCTGGTGCTGATCCGTCGCAAGGGCTTCAATGGCTTCAGCTATCGCGACCTCGCCGAACTGGTGGGCGTCAAGACCTCGAGCATTCACTACTATTTCCCGTCCAAGGACGATCTCGTGCTCGAGGCGGTGCGTGAATACAGCGCCCGCGTCCAGGAGCGCATCCGCGCGATCGACACCCGGCTGCCCCCCGCGGAACAGGCCCGGCAATACCTGGAGCCGGTCCGCACGGCCTTCGGCACCGATCAGGCCTGCCTGGTGGGCATGCTGTCGGCCGATGTGCTGTCGCTCTCCGAGCCGGTGCGCGCGACGATGCGCGAGTACGTTCACATGCATGAGACGTGGCTGACCGGCTTGTTCGAACGCGCCCAGCCACTGCGCGACAAGCCGTATCCGGTGCCGCCCGCGCAGTTGGCCCAAGTGGTCTACGGCTCGCTGCAGAACGGGCTCATGGCCGCACGGCTGTTCGGCACGCATGAGCGTCTCGAGGCTGCCGCGGCCGTGCTGGCCGGGGTCATGCCGTAAGCGCGAGCTGGCGCGCCACCGTGTCGCACAGCCAGTCGGGATCATCATGCGGCAGGTCATGACCCGCCCATGGGTGGCGTAGCAGCGGCACCTTCCACGTGCGCGCCAGATGGGCGGAGCAGACCGGGTCGACCAGACGGTCCGCATCCGAAGCGATCAGCAGGATGGACGGGCAGGGCGGCCGTCGATCGGCGCGGTAACGCGCAGCCGCCAGCAGTTGCCGTAGCGCCGAACTTCGGCTGACTGGCGCGCTTGTTGCAATTTGCCTCCACGCCTGGATGTCGGCCTCTTTCGCATCGCCGCGTGCGCAGGTCAGCCGGTGGATGGCGGGTTCACAATAGTCCCGGTTCTCCCAGGCGGCGGCCATGCGCAGCAAGTCAGGCCAGTTGGCTGGACGCAGGCGCTGCGTCATGGTGCTGAAGGGCCGCATGCTGGTGTTGATCAGGACCAGCGCGGCCACCTCGTCGGGAAACCGGCGCGCCCATTCCGCCGCCACCATCGCACCCAGCGACATCGCCAGCACCCGGCAGTGTCGCAGCTGTCCTGCCTGTCTCATGCTGTCCCGGACCGACGCGACGAGTCCCCGGACGCTCGCTGGTGATATTTCATGGCAGAGCGTGCCATTGCCGGGCAGGTCCAGCGTCAGCGGCGTGCCGAGCCCGGCCGCCTGCCATCGCTGGGGCAGCGTGCCCCAGTGCCGACTTTCGCGCGTGAGGCCGCGCAGGAATACCCAGTCCGTCATGGATTCGGCCGCCGGTTCCAGTGCGCTCGGGCCTGCTCCTGCAAGGCTATACGGCGCTCGCCGGTCGGCAGCCAGCGCTGCGGTGCAAAGGCGATGCGGCCAAGGAAATCGAACAGGCTCACATGGCGGCGCAGCACCCGCGCGGTGCGGTGTGCCTTGATCGGGTTGAAGATGCCATCGCGCGAGAACAGCTGCCGCGGATTCTTCTTGATCCACAGCCACGACCCCAGCTCCAGCGTCATCGGCAGGAAGAGGTTCTCCGGTGGCGCGAGGTCATACGCGTAGTCCCACAGGTCGCCGTGCAGCAGGTACTGGTGGCTCTGTGGCTCGAAAGCGTAGCCATGGTGCGGGTGCGCCTGCTCGAACATGGTCTTGAGCAGGTACATCTCGGGCAGGTGCGGCATGGGGCGGTGCGTGCGCGCATACGGGAACCAGATGCTGTCGCGCCAGCCGTAGCCCGAGTGGCAATCCACCGCGAAGCTGAGCGGCCGCGACAGCAGCTCGCTTTGCACCACCCTCAGCAAGGCCTGGCTTTCCGCTTCCATCGGGCGACCCGCCTGGCCGCGAAACCATGGCAGCCAGGCGCCGATGCGCTGGCCGCCGGCCAGGAACGGCACGCGCGCGTCGGCGTCCTGCGGCGCATTGCGCATCAGGTCGACGCCGTTGGGGTTGGCGCGGGTGGCGGCCCACATGCCGCCCGGGTTGACGATGGGCATGAAGACCAGCCGCACCGACTGCAGTTCCTCGTGCAGCAACTCATCCCACTCCAGGCGCCAGAGCAGCGAACGCAGGTAGTCAAGCACGAGTTGCGTGCCGATGCGCTCCAGCCCGTGAATGCCGCCGAAGATGCCGATTGCCGGCGCGTCGGGTGCCGTGGCGCCGACGGTGGCCGCATAGACCGAGAAGCGATGGCCGCGCACCGAGGTTTCGCAAACCGCGCGCGCGTCCAGCACGCGGCTGCCCGCATCCAGCAGGCCCAGCAGCTGTTCATATTCGGCAAAAGCGGCGTGCTCGCTCATGGCACCAATATAGGCGCTGGGCGGCATGGCGGCCACGTGGCCGCCGGGCAGGGCGCGCCCCGCATCGCTCAGGCGGCCTGTGCCTGCGGGTCAGGCGCCACGGCTTTCACGCATTCCAGGAAGGCGCCCACCAGGCGCGTATGGCGTCGGCTTTCCAGGCAGTAAAGGTATTCATGCAGGATGGGCGGGCGCTGCGCAAACGGCACGATGCGCAGCGTCGGGTCGCGCGGCACCTCGCCGGCGGGCATGACGCTCGCGCCGAGGTTCTGCCGGATGGCCTCGTAGATGGCCTCGCGGCTGCCGATGACCATATGGCGCGGCAGCTCCTGGCCGCAGGCGGACAGCGCCGCCTCGGTGGCCTGGCGGGTCATCGAACCATGCTCGCGCACGAGCAGGTGGCATTCGGCGAGCCGGGCGATATCGACATGCGGCAGCCGCGCGAACGGGTGGTCCGCATGGACCACGAGCACCATCGGATCGGAAGCCAGGCGGGTACGCGCCAGCCTGCCATCCTCGACGGCGTGCGAGGAGACCGCGGCGTCGATGCGGTACTCCAGCAGCGCCTCGATCATCTGCTGCGAATTGCCGATCCCGATGCTGACCTCGACCGCCGGGAAGCGTTGCCGGAACGCGGCCACGCTGCGCAGGATGTAGTAGGGGCCGGTTGCGCCAATGCGCAGGTTGCCGAAACGCAGGTTCCCGGCGTTGCGCAGCAGATAGTCGGCATTGCTTTCCTGTTGCATCAGCTGCTCCACCACCGGCATCAGCGCGACACCGACGTCGCTCAGGTCGATCCGGCTCGCACGGCGATAGAACAGCTCCACGCCATAGGCATCCTCCAGCTGGCGGATGCGCGCCGTGACCGTGGGCTGGCTCACGCCAAGTTGCCTGGCAGCCGTGGTAATGCTGCCCTGGCGTGCCACTTCGAAGAAGGTCGTGAGAAGGTCGCCGAGCATGGGATAAGAGGGCAGGGAAAGGTAGCGGGCGCGCAGGCACCGGTCGACCGCGCAGTCTAGCGGCGCAATGTGACAGTACCGCTACGCTTTCCCTGGTGAAGGGCGGGGTTCAGGTCCCCATGGCCGGGTCGGACACGCTGTCGGCACCGGTTTCCAGGCGTCCGGCGAAGCGCCGCGAGAACCCGCCCTGGGCCGTGCTCACGGTGAAGTCGTACCAGTTACCCTGCAATCCCACGGGCCAGTGCTGCTCAAGCTGCTTGCCTGCGGGGATCTCGTAAGTCCACGGGCCGTCCGTGCGGTAGGCGTTGGGCTGGACGGTGAAGGTGCAGGGGCCGCTGCCGGTGTTGATCAGCGTCAGGTAGACCGCGGCGTTGGCGATGTCGTAGCAGACCCGGATCTCCGGCGCGCTGGCATACGGGGCCGAGACGGTGCTCACATCGCCGCTGAAAGCACGGTGGAAGCCGTTGGGGCCAAGCACCCACAGGTCGTACTTGCCGCTGTCGCTGGCAAAGGCATCCCAGCTGCCGTCCAGCTCCTTGCCGGGCTCGACCAGGTAGCGGCGCGGCACGCGGTCCAGGTGCAGGCGGTCATACACATGAAAGACCGCGGCCTGCTTGCCGGTGTTGCTGAACAGCAGCCACACCAGCCGACCGGCGGCATCCTCGCGGGCACTGACATGCAGTTCATACGGCAAGGCGCGCGAGGGGCGCGTGCCTGTTGCCTGCGCGGCCATCTGCTGCGCCGTCGCGGAGGGCAGCGGCACCTGCGCCAGTGCGCCCTGGGCATTGCGGATGGCGTCGGCGCCGGCCTTGTCGCGGCTCGGCAAGGACGGCAGTGCGGCAGAGTTGGGGCTGACGAAGTTGAACGCAGACGTCAGGTCGCCGGCCACGGCACGCCGGTAGGCCGTGACGTTGGTTTCCCTGACGCCGAAGCGGGCTTCCAGGAAGTGCAGCACCGACGTATGGTCGAACACCTGCGAATTGACCCAGCCGCCGCGGCTCCATGGCGAGACCACGTACATCGGCACGCGCGGCCCGGGGCCGTAGGGTTTCTGGTCGACGTGGTATTCGCCCTCCGTGGCAACCGTCGAGGCACCGGCAAGCACGCCGTTCTCATAGGCCGGCGCGCATGGCGGCGGCACATGGTCGAAGAAGCCGTCGTTCTCGTCGAAGTTGATCAGCAGGACCGTCTTGCTCCAGACCTCGGGGTTCGCCGTCAGCGCGTTCAGGACTTCCTGCGTGTACCAGGCCCCTTGCACCGGGCTGGAAGGCCCGGGATGCTCGGAGTAGTTGGCCGGGGCGACGATCCACGTCACCTGCGGCAGCTTGCCGGCCGCGACATCGTCGCGCAGGGCCTGCAGGAAGCCGCCGTCGGGCATCGTGTTGGAGATGCCCTTGATCAGCGGATTGATGGCGTCGTCACTGCTGGCATAGGCGGGGTAGGGGCTGCCGTTGGCCGCATTGCCGCGCGCGAGGTTGGCATCGCGATACTGCTTGAAGCCTGCCAGCGGGTTGTCGGTGAAGTTGTCCGGCATGTTCTGGTAGACCTTCCAGCTCACGCCGGCAGCTTCCAGCCGTTCCGGATAGGTTGTCCAGGTGTAGGGCGTATTGGAGCCCGTGAACGAGTCGCCGCTGTTGTCGATGACCGGCCCGCCGTGCGTGCCGCTCGGGTCGTTGGTGCCGCTCCAGTGGAACAGGCGGTTGGGGTTGGTGCCGCCATGGAAGCCGCAGTGGTAGGCGTCGCAGATAGTGAAGGCATTGGCCAGCGCGAACTGGAAGTCCAGCTCGGCTTCGGTGTAATAGCCCATCGACTGCGTATTCTTGTAGGTCGGCCACTTGTTCATGCGGCCCAGGTCCCACGCGTTCTGCGCATCGGGGTAGGTATGCGGGGTGCCGCTGACGCGCTGAGCGTTGCCGGCCGTGCTGTCCAGGTGATACGGCAGGACCGTGCGCGTGGTGCTGCCGACGTAGGTCTGCTGCCAGACATTGAGACCGCCCGCGAGCGGGATCGGGAAGCGGTCACCGAAGCCGCGCACGCCGCGCAGCGTGCCGAAGTAGTTGTCGAACGAGCGGTTTTCCTGCATCAGGATCACGACGTGCTCGACGTCGCGGATCGTGCCCGTGGCATTGTTGGCCGGGATGGCCAGCGCACGGCGGATCGCAGGCGGGAAGGCAGCCAGCGCGGCGGTGGCCGCGGCGCTGGTGCCGGCAAGCTTGAGGAAACTGCGTCTGCTTCTGCTGTTGGCGGTCATGTCGTTCTGTAGCCGGATAGGTTCACGATGGTCGGCGGGCTTGCGTTCGCTCAAGGCGCGCAGCGGATGGCAGGCTTGACGGCAGGCGGCTGGTTGATGCCGTTGTCGCCGCCGCTCGGCGTCTGCGAGCCAGCGGTCGGTGTTTGCGTGCCGTTTGCGGTGTTGTCATCGCTGCCGCCGCAGGCGGACAGCGCCGCGCACATCAGCAGGGCGGCCATCCAGTGCGGACGCGTGGCTGCGCGCAGGATTCGGTTCATGATGGGGTTCTCCGGGATGCTTGGGCCGTGGATGGAGCGGGTCATGGGTTGAGGCTGGACAGCGGCTGGCGCGACGCAGTGATGGATTTCAGTTCGTCCAGGGTCAGCACCCGCGTCCACATTGCGAGGTCGTTGAAGGCCATCACGCCCTTGAGCGATCCGGCGTTGTTTGCCACATAGTTGTGAGTGGCATCGTCATTGAGTCCCCAAGTCTTGGTGGCCAGGCCGTTGAGCTTGGTCACGTCGGTCGACGCGATGGCCTTGTTCTGGACCTTCTGCAGGCCCAGCACGGGGTCGATGATGTAGCCGCTGAACGTCTTGGCCACGGTATCGACGGATAGGGCGAGGTACGCCCACTGGTTGGCGGACACCTTCATGCCGTTGATGTCGTCGCGCTTGCCGCCGCTGCCGATGTTGAAGCGGACCTCGCAACTGCCGAACAGGCCGAAGGCGATGCCGGCATTCGCGCCCGAGGTGTAGTTCTTGTTGGAGAGGATGGGCTCGCCGGTGCCGTTGCCCTGCGTGCAATCGGTGCGGAACCAGAAGCCGATGGTGAAGTGCGGGCTGAGCGCGATGTCTGCACCGTTCTGCACGAGCTGGTAGGCATCGACGTTGGAATCGACACGCAATCCCCTGGCGCCGAAGTTGTCGTCGACAAGCGAGCCGCCGTCCGTGCCCGGTACCCACGGGCCGAGCGTTGCGCTGGCCTTGGCGTCGACGGCAGGCTTGCTGTCCAGGCTGAAGTAGGTGGCCAGGTTGTTGCGCAGCGTGGTGGCCAGCGGTACTGGCTTCACGTAATTGATCTGGGCCAGGTAGGACACCGGCACGCCGTTGCGCACCAGCGTGTAGTTGAAGCGGTACAGGCCGGTGGGCAGGTCGAAGGCGTTGTCGACGTATTGCGTGGCGCCGGCCGGCAGGCGGGCGACCTGCACGCCGTCGCGCAGCACGAGCGTTTCACCGGCTGAGGCCGAGGCGTTCTGCCAGGTCAGCTCGATCGAATCGTTGTAGCGGCCCACCGCCATGCGGATACCGCGTACGCCTGCGCCGGTGCCGTTCAGCGGCATGCCGTCGAAGCGGTTGGCGCTGGCATCGATGGCAATGCCGGCGTGCCCAAGCAACGTCGGGGCAATGTCGGCCTCGGTCGGCAGTGCCGACAGGTCGGCGGGCGTGACGGGTGCCGCGCTGCCGGAACTGGCCAGGGCCGGGTTCAGCGGCTTGTTCATCGCGATGAAGGCGGTGCGGTTCTCGACGGTCGGAACCGACGTGGTGGCGCCGGTGGCGTCGAGCCCGTGGCTGGTGGTGACCATCACGAGCCAGTCCTCGTTCGGCTGCGTCTTGCGGCGCTCTGCCACGGCAGCGAGCAACTGGCCCAGCGCCTGGTCGAAGCCGGCCAGCGCCGTGGCGTAGCTGCCCGCGCCGAAGCCGTCGGACTCGGCCGCGAGTGCTGGCGCGCTGTACTGCGCGAACACCAGCCCGTAGCCGGACTGCACCAGCTTCACGCTGTTCTGCGTCACGCACCTGTCGGCGCCGGCGCAGTCAACCAGCGTATCCATGGCGCCGGCATCGCGTTCGCCAGTCAGCAAGGGCGACACCACGGCCGAGCTGATCGCGCCGCCAAGCTGCGTGCCGGCCTTGGCGCCGGTACGGAAGTAGCGGAAAACGCTCGGCGCCTGGGGAGCAACCGTGCCGGTGTCGTCCGTCACGCCGTGGCGGTTGGCCCAGCTGCCGGTGAGTACCGTGGCCCAGCTGGGCGCATCCAGCGTCGGCTGCGCGGTGATGGTGCCCGGCATGCCGCCGGTGGCGGCGGGGACCAGGTTCAGCTGCGCCAGGTTGGGCAGCTCGCGGCGCAGGATGGCGCCTTGCACCTGTTCATACGTGGCGCCGTCAACGCCGATCAGCAGCACCTTGCTGGTTGCCGGCGCCGCCGGATTGGGCGTGTTGCCCGAATCGGCGGGTTCGGCGGCCGGCGCTTGCGTGCCGTCGCCCCCGCATGCGGCCAGCGTGGCGGCCGCAATGCACGCCATGGCCAGGCTGAGGGCTTGCCTGCGACGCCCCGGCCGAGCAAGAATCCATGCCATGCTCTACTCCCCTGTCTGATCGCTTGTTATGCGCGGGGCATGCCCCGCGGGATGCAGGCAGAGTAAAAGCAGGCGTTGTCACCGTAGTGACAGGGAGGCAAAGAATCCTGATGGCGGCATTCGGATTCTTGCAGGCATTGCAGACAAAGCCGCGCAGCGGATCAGCGGTGGAAGCCGGCCCCGGCCATAAGCAGCCGCAGCAGCCAGGCCGCGGCGCCGAGCGCGGCCACGCTGGCGACCCAGATCAGCACCAGCCAGCCGACGCGCCTGAGCCAGAGCGGTATCCGGGCCAGGTACGTGGCCATCAGTGGTACCCCTCACCGTGACGTACCTTGCCGCGGAACACGTAGTAAGCCCACACCGTGTACATCAGGATGAACGGGATGATGAACAGCGCGCCCACCAGCGCAAAGCCCTGGCTCTGCGGCGGCGCGGCGGCATCCCAGATCGAGATGCCGGGCGGGATGATGTTCGGCCAGACACTGATGGCAAGGCCCGTATAGCCCAGGAACACCAGGCCCAGCGCGTACAGAAACGGTGCGATATGGTGCGACTGGCGCAGCGAACGCATCAGCCCCAACACGCACAGCACCACCAGCAGCGGCACCGGCGAGAACCACACCAGGTTCGGCAGGCGGAACCAGCGTTCGGCAATGCCGGGATGCGTGAGCGGGGTCCACACACTGATGATCGCGATGACGGCCAGCAGCAGCCAGCCCAGCGTGCCGGCCAGCCGCACCATGCGCTGCTGCAGGCCGCCTTCGGTCTTCATGATCAGCCATGTGCTGCCCAGCACCGTGTAGGCCACGACCACGCCCACGCCACAGAACAGCGGGAAGGGCGCCAGCCAGTCCAGCGGACCACCGGCAAAGCGGTGGCCTTCCATGCGGATGCCGTCGATATACGCGCCCAGCGCCACGCCCTGGAAGAACGATGCGGTGAGCGAGCCGCCGATGAAGGCCGCATCCCATACCGGCCGCTCGCGGTCATTGGCCTTGAAGCGGAACTCGAACGCCACGCCGCGGAAGATCAGGCCCAGCAGCATCAGCATGAGCGGCAGGTAGAGCGCGCTCAGCACCACGGCATAGGCCAGCGGGAACGCTGCCAGCAGGGCCGCGCCACCGAGGACCAGCCAGGTCTCGTTGCCATCCCAGACCGGGGCGACGGTGTTCATCATGACATCGCGGTCATGACGATCCGGCATGAACGGAAACAGCATGCCGATGCCCAGGTCGAAGCCGTCCATGACGACATACATCATCACGCCGAAGAAGATGATGAGGATCCAGAGAAGGGAAAGGTCGATGCCCATGGTGTCAGCTCCTGCTGCGAGCGGGTTGGTTGGGCGCCATCACATCGTCGTCCTCGACGGCCGAAAGCGGGCGTGCGGGGGTATGTTCGCGGCCCGGGCCGCCGTGGCGTTCCTGCGAGCCCTCGTCGATCACCGGGCCCTTGCGCACCAGTCGCAGCATGTAGGCAATGCCTACGCCGAACACGAAGAAGTAGGACACCACGAACAGGCCCAGCGTCAGCGCGAGTTCAGGCACGTTGTGCGGCGTGACGGCATCGGCGGTGCGCTGCAGGCCGTAGACGACCCACGGCTGGCGCCCGATCTCGGTGGTGAACCAGCCCGCCAGAATCGCGACCAGTCCCGCCGGCCCCATCCACAGCGCCACGTGCAGGAACGGCCTTGACTGGAACAGCCGCTTGCCGCGTCTCAGCCACAGGCTCCACAGGCCCAGCAGGATCATCAGCACGCCCAGCCCGACCATCACGCGGAATGACCAGAACAGGATGGTGGAGTTGGGCCGGTCCTGCGGCGCGAATTCCTTCAGGCCCTTGATCTGTCCGTCGAGACTGTGCGTGAGGATCAGGCTGCCCAGGCGCGGAATGCCCACGGCAAAGCCGGTTTCCTCACGCTCCATGTCGGGCCAGCCGAACAGCAGCAGCGGGAAACCCTGCTCGCCGTGGCTTTCCCAATGGCCTTCCATCGCGGCAATCTTGGCCGGCTGGTGCTTGAGCGTGTTGATGCCATGCATGTCGCCGATCACGGCCTGGATCGGCGCAACGATCAGCAGCATCCACATCGCCATCGACAGCATCTTGCGGATGGCGGGGTTGTCGCGGCCACGCAGCAGGTGCCACGCCCCTGATGCGCCGACGAACAGTGCCGTGGCGAGGAAGGCTGCCACGCTCATATGCACCAGGCGGTAGGGGAACGACGGGTTGAAGATGACCTGGAACCAGTCGGTCGGCACGACACGGCCATTGATGATTTCGTAGCCCTGCGGGGTTTGCATCCAGCTGTTGGAGGCCAGGATCCAGGTCGCCGAGATCAGCGTGCCCAGCGCGACCATGACGGTCGCGAAGAAATGCAGCCCGGGCCCGACGCGGTTCCAGCCGAAAAGCATGACGCCAAGGAAACCGGCCTCGAGGAAGAACGCGGTCAGCACTTCATAGGTCAGCAACGGGCCGGTGATGCTGCCCGCGAACTCGGAGAAAAAGCTCCAGTTGGTGCCGAACTGGTACGCCATGACGAGTCCCGACACCACGCCCATGCCGAAATTGACCGCGAAGATCTTCGACCAGAAGTGGTACAGGTCGCGGTAGACCGGTCGCTGCGTACGCAGCCAGCAGCCCTCGAGCACCGCGAGATACGCGGCCAGGCCGATGGTGATGGCCGGAAAGATGATGTGGAAGGAAATGGTGAAGCCGAACTGGATACGGGCGAGTTCGAGCCCGGTGAAGCCAAACATGTCTTGTTCTCCGTGGCGCTGGCCCTTTGCACGTCGTCGGCTGCACCGTCATGCCCGTCAGGCGTGGCGATTGGCCGACAGCGCGCCAGGGGCGCGGGCCGTTGGCGCGTGCGGTGAGCGTAGTGTACGCCGCATGCGCCGCCATGTGCCGGCAAGGGCGCCGGACGCCGGGCGACATATCGTCGCAGGACGGCTCCGCGCCTTTGCCGCACGGTTCGATGCTAAGCGTGCGTGCGCCCGGAAAACAGAAGCAATGGATGCGAAAAAGACCGTATCAGATGCAGGCCGTGACAACGCGCGACAAAAAGGGCATATTCGTCAACTTTCCGCTTTCGGCCGATCGCTGCCCGCATGGACTTCACCCTGATCATTGTCATCCTTGGCGCAGCCGTTGCCGGCTTCGTGCAGGGCCTTTCAGGGTTCGCCTTCGGCATGGTCGCCATGTCCTTCTGGGCCTGGACCATCGAGCCACGCATGGCGTCGGCCATGACGGTATTCGGCGCGCTGACCGGGCAGCTTCTGTCAGCGTTTTCGGTCCGGCGCGGCCTGTCGCTGCGCCGCTTGTGGCCGTTCGTGGCGGGTGGGTTGGTCGGCATTCCTCTTGGCGTGGCGATCTTGCCGGCGTTGAATGCCCAGCTGTTCAAGGCCGTGTTCGGTGCCTTCCTGACGCTGTGGTGCCCCGTTATGCTGGTGGCGCAGCGCTTGCCGGCAATTACCCACGGCGGGCGACTGGCAGATGGCGTGGCTGGAGCGGCGGGTGGAGTGATGGGAGGGATCGGCGGCTTTACCGGCGTAATTCCCACGCTGTGGTGCACCCTGCGCGGATTCGACAAGGATGAGCAGCGCGCGGTGATCCAGAACTTCAACCTGGCCACGCTGGCGGTGACCATGGCCACCTATGTCGGCAAGGGCATCGTCACGCGCGACATGCTGCCGATGTTCCTGGTGGTGGCGCCGGCGATGCTGATTCCGTCGCTGCTAGGCGCCCGGGTGTACCTGGGCATCAGCGAGGCCGCATTCCGCAAGATCGTGCTGACACTGCTGACGGCGTCAGGCGTGGTCCTGCTGGGCTCCTCGCTGACGCTGCTGCTGGCCCGGCCCTGACCCGGTCAGTCCGGGGCAGGGCACCGTTCTCAGGCGATGTGGTGGACCCAGCCGAAGGTGTCGGCTTCCTTGCCGCGCTGGATGCCGGTCAGCAGCGAACGGATGCGGCGCGTGACTTCGCCTTCGCCGCCGTCGCCGATCGTGAATTCGCCACCGGCATGGCGCACGGTGCCGATGGCGGTGACCACGGCCGCGGTGCCGCATGCGAAGGTTTCCTTGACGCGGCCGCTCTTGGCATCAGCCTGCCATGCTTCGAACGCGTACGGGGTTTCGGAAACCTTGAGGCCTTCGCGGCGAGCCAGTTCGATGATCGACGCGCGCGTGATGCCGGGCAGGATCGTGCCGGACAGCGGCGGGGTCTGCAGCGAGCCGTCGTCCATGACGAAGAACACGTTCATGCCGCCGAGTTCCTCGATCCAGCGGTGTTCCGCGGCGTCCAGGAAAACGACTTGGTCGCAGCCTTTCTGCGAGGCTTCGGTCTGAGCGATCAGGCTGGCGGCATAGTTGCCGCCGCACTTCGCCGCGCCGGTGCCGCCGGGCGCCGCACGCGTGTACTGGTCCGATACCCACACCGTGACGGCCGACTTGCCGCCCTTGAAGTACGGGCCGACCGGGCACGCGATCACGCAGAACACATACTCGGCCGCGGCACGCACGCCCAGGAAGGTCTCGTTGGCGAACATGAACGGACGCAGGTACAGGCTGCCGTCGCCGCCGGGAATCCAGTCGCGGTCGATGTCCACTAGCGCCTCCACGGCGCGCAGGAAATCGGCTTCCGGCAAGTCGGCCATCGACATGCGGGCGGCCGAGGCGCGAAAACGCTTGGCGTTTTCCTGCGGGCGGAACAGCGAGATCTTGCCGTCCGCGCCGCGGTAAGCCTTCATGCCTTCGAAGATTTCCTGCGCGTAGTGCAGGACGGCGCAGGCCGGGTCGATCTGGAACGGACGGCGCGCTTCCACCTTGGCGTCATGCCAGCCACGGCCTTCGGTCCAGCGGATCGTGACCATGTGGTCGGTGAATACGCGTCCGAAGGCGGGGTCGACCAGCGCGGCCGCGATCTTGTCGGCCGGCGTGGGATTGGGGTGACGTTCCACGGTGAACTGCAATTGGTTGTCAGCGCTCATGTTTCTGTGTCTCTTCGTCTTCGGATGGAGATTCCGGATTTCCGATGCAATGCGTGCAAGATAGAGTCCCGGGTTCAGGCGAAAAAGCGGCGATAACGACGCATAACCGACCTCTCGTCCGGGAACAGGGAGAAGTGTAACTCGATGGTGCGGTGCAGCATCGAGTCGATTGGGCCTGATGCGCGTGGTCTTGCGCGCATCGGAGCGGCAAGGATCAGGACTTTGTCTTCTGTTGCCGCGCCGTGACTGCATCGGCCAGCATGTCGAGGACTGCGACGGAGTCTTCCCATCCGATGCAGGCGTCGGTAATGCTCTGGCCGTAGGTCAGTTCGCTCGGGTTGTGCTGACCCGGCGTGAACTTTTGCGCGCCCGGGACCAGGTTGCTCTCGACCATCACGCCAAAGACCGAGCGGCTGCCGCCGCTGACCTGTTGCGCCACGTCGCGCGCGACGTCGACCTGGCGCTGGTGCTGCTTGCTGCTGTTGGCGTGGCTGCAATCGACCATCAGGCGCCGGTCAAGGCCGGCCGCTTCGAGTTCCCTGCAGGCGGCTTCCACGGAATCGGCGTCATAGTTCGGGGTTTTCCCCCCGCGCAGAATGACGTGGCAGTCCGGATTGCCGCGCGTGTGTACCGTCGCGACCTGCCCGTTCTTGTGCACCCCAAGGAAATGGTGCGGACGCGAGCCGGCCTGGATTGCGTCGATCGCGATCTTGATATTGCCGTCGGTACCATTCTTGAAGCCGATCGGCGCCGAGGTGCCCGATGCCAGTTCACGGTGGATCTGGCTTTCCGTGGTGCGCGCGCCGATGGCGCCCCAGCTGATCAGGTCACCGATGTATTGAGGCGAGATCACGTCCAGGAACTCGCCCGCCGCCGGCAGGCCGAGTCGATTGATGTCGACCAGGAGATGGCGTGCCATGCGGAGTCCCTCGTCGATGCGGTAGCTTTCGTCAAGATACGGGTCGTTGATCAGGCCTTTCCAGCCGACCGTGGTACGGGGCTTTTCAAAGTACACCCGCATCACGATTTCCAGCGTCGCGGCGTGGCGAACGCGCTGCGCCATCAACCGCTGCGCGTAGTCGAGCGCGGCGCGCGGGTCGTGGATGGAGCAAGGCCCCATGATGACGAGCAGGCGGTCATCCTCGCCGTGCAGGATGCGGGAAATGCGTTGCCGCGTGGTGGTGACCAGCGATTCAACCGGCGTACCGTTGATGGGAAAGAACCGGATCAGGTGTTCAGGCGGCGGCAACGGGATGATATCGTCGACGCGGGCGTCGTCCGATACGCTGGTGCGGTCCGAGGGCCTTGGCCAGCCCTCGGCCGTGCTGTGAGTAGAGGTCTGCGGATCTTGCATGGCGTGCGCTCGATGATCGGGGCAAAGCGGTATGGTAGCCCTAGTGGCCGGTCTGCCGGAAGGCATGGGCCATGCAAGCGTCAATCGGCTGGTGTCAGCCGCCGCTGCAGCCACAGCCGCCGCCACAGGAGCCCCCGGCTGCCTGTTCGGCCTTGAAGGGGTGGACGACAAAATCGATCACCACAGCCTCCTGATCGCGCTGGACGTACTCGATCTGAATCTGGTTGCGGTAGCGCTGGCGCAGTTGTTCCAGCAGTGGCTGCGGGTCGTGGTCGTTGACGAAGCGCATGGTTTCCCCGTCGCCCAGGGATTCCAGCGCGCCGAAGATGGCGGCATGGCGGAAGCGCTTCGAAATGCCCCTGGCGTCGAACAGGAAGGGCGTGTGGGCCGTGCTCATGGTCATTCCTCGCTGATTGGCTAAGGCGTAGCAGCTTACCGGGGCGCTGCCCGCTGCATTTGACCTGGCGCAACGATTCACGACACGCCGCCGGATGGCTTCAACGCCGCCGCTGCGCGCCGCAGGTAGTCGATCATCTGCACCGCGCTGCTGGTCAGGGGGCGTTCGCGCAAGGTCATGACGCCAACCGGCGGCAGTTCGACCGGCACCTCCATGGCGAGGATCCGCACGCGGCCCTCGGCCTCGAGCGCCTGCGCGGCGGAACGCGCCATGAAGCCCGCGGCATCGCGTTCGACGGCAAAGGTGGCCAGCGCAAGGTAGGACGACGATTCGATCACGTCCTGCGGCGGATGCAGACCGTGCTGGTGGAAAGCTTGCTCGATCTTGACCCGTAGCGAGGCCCACGGCGGCGGCAGCACGCACGGCACCTCCGCCAGGTCGCGCCAGCCCGCGCTGGCCTTGCGCGTGAGCCGGTGCCCGCGCCTGACCACGGCCACCATGGGATCGGCATACAAGGCTTCGGCCAGCAGGTCGGGCGCGGCGTAGCCAGGTTCCAGCCGGCCCACGATCAGGTCCAGTTCGCTCAGGCGCAGCTTGGGCAGCAGGTGGGGCAGGTCGCCTTCCTCGATCAGCACGGTGGCGCGCGGCGAGCGCTGCTTGAGCATGCCAACCGCGCGCGCCAGCAAGGCCGGCAGCGCCGCCCCCATCGAGCCGATGCGGATGCGCCCCGACGCACCGCTTTCCACGGCCGCGATTTCGTCGCGCGTCTGCTCGTATTGCGCCAGCACCGAGCGCGCAAACCGCACCAGCGATTCGCCGGCCGCGGTCGGTTCGGTGCCCCGCGTGGAGCGCGTGAACAGTGCCATGCCTAGCATCTTCTCGACCTCGGTCAGCACCCGCGAAACGGCCGGCTGGCTGACGGACAGGAATTCCGCCGTGCGGCCCAGGTGCCGGAATTCGTCGAGCGCCACCAGCAGTTGCAGGTGGCGTAACTTGATGTTGGAGCGCAGCGCGCGATCGATGTTGGCCATGCCCGATTCTACATAACTATTATGTTATGAAGCAATGCCAGTTTGTGATTGGATTGTTATGTTTGTCGGGAACACAATGCACGGCACAGCGCGGTCGGACCCTCCGCCGCATAACAACCGAGACACCCCACATGACCCAAGGACTCCCCTTCAATCCGAAGCGTCGTCAGCTGCTCGTCGGCGGTGCGGCGGCCGCTGCCGCGGGTACCGCCGGCATGCTGCTGCCCGGCGCGGCGCAGGCTGCCGCGGCGGAGTATCCCGAGCGTCCGATCACGTTCATCTGCCCGTGGCCCGTTGGCGGGACCGCGGACCAGTCGATGCGTGCCCTGTGCCAGGTGGCATCCGGCATCATGAAACAGTCGATCGTGGTCGAGAACCGCGCGGGCGCGTCCGGCATGATCGGCACCAAGGCACTGGCGCGGGCCAATCCTGACGGCTACACCATCGGCCAGATTCCGATCTCGGTCACGCGCTTCTCGCAGCTCGGCATGCTGCAGCTCGATCCGCGCACCGAGCTGACCTACCTGGCGCGGACGTCCGGGCAGACCTTCGGCATTGCCGTGCCGGTCAACTCGCGCTTCAAGACCATGCAGGACGTGGTGGCGGCGGCCAGGGCCAATCCGGGCCGGATCACCTATGCCCATGCAGGCATCGGCGGCGCCACGCATGTGGGCATGGAGCAGTTCGCGCTGGCGGCCGGCGTGAAGTTCAACGCCATTGCCTACAAGGGCGGTGCCGCGGCGCTGCAGGATGTGCTGGCCGGACAGGTCGACCTGCTGGCCGATTCCAGTTCGTGGGCCCCGCATGTCGAGGCCGGCAAGCTGCGCTTGCTGTCCACCTGGGGCGAGCAGCGCGCCACGCGCTTCAAGGACACGCCGACGCTGAAGGAACTGGGCTACGACGTGGTGGTGGAGGCGCCGAACGGTATCGGCGCGCCGAAGGGGTTGCCGCCTGCCGTGGAAAAGAAGCTGCGCGACGCCTTCCGTGCCGCGGTCGCGAGCACCGAGTTCCACAATGTGGCGGCGCGCCTGGACGCGCCCGTGATGTATCTCGATGGCCCCGACTACAAGAAGTACGTGGCAACGGTCTACGCCCAGGAAACCCGGCTCATCCAGAAGCTGAGGCTCAAGGAACTGCTGCAGCAAGGTTGATTGCCAAGTGAAAACGAATCCCGTCATCCGGCTGCATGCGAACGACAACGTCCTGATTGCCAGGAGCGAGCTGGCGCTGGGGCAGCAGTTGTCCGACCCGGCACTGCGCGTGCGCGCGCAGGTTCCGGCCGGCCACAAGATCGCTGCCCGCGCCATTGCCGCCGGCACGCCGGTGCGCAAGTACGACACCGTGATCGGCGTTGCAGCGCGCGACATCGCGGCGGGCGAGCACGTGCATTCGCACAACCTCAAGCTGGTGGATTTCTACCGTGATCCTGGCTTTTGTCAGGACGTCCGCGCAATCGACTACGTGCCCGAAGCCGAGCGGGCCACGTTCATGGGCTTCGTGCGCCCCGATGGCCGCGTCGGCACGCGCAACTTCATCGGCATCCTGTCGTCGGTGAACTGCTCGTCGACGGTGATCCGGCAGATCGCCGCGCATTTCACGCCGCAGCGGCTGGCAGCCTATCCGAACGTCGATGGCGTGGTGGCCTTTGCGCAGACCAGCGGCTGCGGCATGTCGTCGCCAAGCGAGCATTTCGACGTGCTGCGCCGGACGCTGGCCGGCTATGCGCGGCATCCGAACCTGGCTGGCGTGCTGATCGTTGGGCTGGGCTGCGAGCGCAACCAGGTGGCCGGGCTGGTGGAATCACAGGGGCTGGAACCGGGCGCGGCCATGCACACGCTCGTCATGCAGGACGCCGGCGGCACGCGCGAGACCATCCAGGCCGGCATCCGCGCCGTGGCATCGATGCTGCCGGCCGCGAACCAGGCAGTGCGCCAGCGCGTGCCGGCCAGCCACCTGAAGATCGGGCTGGAATGCGGCGGCTCGGATGGCTTTTCCGGCATCAGCGCGAACCCGGCGCTGGGCGCGGCCATGGATATCCTGGTGCGCCACGGCGGCACCGCGATCCTGTCGGAGACGCCGGAGATCCACGGTGTCGAATTCATGCTGACGCGCCGCGCGGTGACGCCGGAAGTCGGCCAGAAGCTGCTCGACCGCCTCGCCTGGTGGGAGCGCTACACCGCCGGGCACAACGCCCAGTTCAATGGCGTGGTCGGCCACGGCAACCAGCAGGGCGGCCTGGCGAACATCTTCGAGAAGTCGCTCGGGTCGGCCATGAAGGGCGGCACTACGCCTTTGCAGGCGGTGTACGAATACGCCGAGCCGATCGACAAGGCCGGCTTTGTCTTCATGGATTCACCGGGCTACGATCCGGTGGCCGTGACTGGCCAGATTGCGAGTGGCGCCAATCTGATCTGCTTCACCACGGGCCGTGGCTCGATGTTCGGCTCCAAGCCGGCGCCCACCGTCAAGCTCGCGTCGAATTCCCCGATGTACACCCGCCTGCAGGAGGACATGGATATCAACTGCGGGCTGGTAGTCGACGGCGTGCTGACGATCGAGCAAATGGGGCAGCGCATTTTCGAACATATCCTGCAGGCCGCGTCCGGGCAGCCGACCAAGAGCGAACTGCTGGGGCTGGGCGACAACGAGTTCGTGCCCTGGCACATGGGCATCGTCAGCTGACCGCTGTATCCGCCGTTGTTTTGCACCTTTTAGGCTTCTTCCATGTCCCTGACGCTTGCCAATGCCGCGCTGCTGCGCAGCCAGAATTTCATCAACCAGCAATGGCGCGATGCCGGGCAGGGCGCCCGCTTCGCGGTCACCAATCCGGCCACGGGCGAGGTGTTCGCCCATGTGCCTGACAGCGGCGACGACGACGCGGGCCGCGCGGCGGACGCTGCCGCCGAAGCGTTCCCCGCCTGGAGCGCCCGCCCGGCGCGCGAGCGCGCGCAACTGATCAAGCGCTGGCACGCGCTGATCCTGGCGAGCCAGGAAGACCTGGCCCGCATCATCTCGACCGAGCAGGGCAAGCCGTTGAAGGAAGCGCTCGGCGAGGTGCTGTACGGGGCGTCTTACGTCGAGTGGTTTGCCGAAGAGGCCACGCGCATCTGCGGCGACATCGTCGCGGAGGCCGTGCCGGGCCGCAAGCTGCTGGTGCTCAAGGAACCGGTAGGCGTAGTGGCGGCCATCACGCCGTGGAATTTCCCGCTGGCGATGATCGCCCGCAAGATCGCGCCGGCGCTGGCGGCGGGCTGCACGGTGGTGGCCAAGCCCGCCGAGGACACGCCGCTGACCGCGCTTGCGCTGGCCTGGCTTGCCGAGCAGGCCGGCCTGCCGGCAGGCGTGCTCAATATCGTCACGGCGTCGCGCGAAAGCACGCCGGCCGTGGTCGATGCGTGGCTGGCCGACAGCCGCGTGCGCAAGATCACGTTCACGGGCTCCACGCCGGTGGGCAAGCATCTCGCCCGCGAATCGGCCGGCACCCTCAAGAAGCTGTCGCTGGAACTCGGCGGCAATGCGCCGTTCATTGTGTTCGAGGATGCCGACCTCGACGCCGCGGTCGATGGCCTGATGGCCTCCAAGTTCCGCAATGGCGGGCAGACCTGCGTATGCCCGAACCGCGTCTACGTGCACGACACAGTGCATGACGAGTTTGTCGAACGGCTGGCACACCGCGTGGGCGCGCTTCACGTCGGGCCGGCCACGGACGAAAACGCGCAGATCGGGCCGATGATCAATGCGCGCGCGGTCGACAAGATCGCGCGGCACGTTGAAGACGCGGTGGCCAGGGGCGCGCGCGTGGTGACGGGCGGACGGCGTGTGCGCACGGCCGATGGCCCGCACTACTACGCGCCGACAGTGCTGGTCGACGCCACGCCCGAGATGGAGCTGTCCCGCGAAGAGACCTTCGGCCCGGTGGCGCCGGTCTTCCGGTTCCGCGACGAGGCCGAGGTGATCCGCGACGCGAACGACACGCCGTTCGGGCTGGCCGCCTACTTCTACTCGAACGACGTGCGCCGCATCTGGCGCGTCGCGCAGGCGCTGGAGACCGGCATGGTCGGCATCAACGAAGGCGCAATCGCCGCAGAGGCCGCGCCGTTCGGCGGTGTCAAAGAGTCCGGCTACGGGCGCGAAGGCTCGCGCCACGGGCTGGACGACTACCTGCATACCAAGTACCTTTGCCACGGCCAGCTCGGCTGAGTGGCAACACCCGGTACTCCCGTACCCCGAATACAAGGCATCATGCCCGCACATAATCCGTTCAAGGCCGCGCTGGCGGCCCGCCAGGCGCAGATCGGCCTCTGGCTTTCGATGGCTACGCCCTACCTGGCCGAAGTGTCGGCCACCGCCGGTTTCGACTGGCTGCTGATCGACGGCGAACACGCGCCGAACGACCTGCGCTCGACCCTGCAGGCGCTGCAGGTCGTTGCACCGTATGCGTCGCAGCCGGTGGTGCGCGCGCTGGCGGGCGAGGTCGCGCTGATCAAGCAGCTGCTCGATATCGGCGCGAAGACCCTGCTGGTGCCGATGGTCGATACGGCCGAGCAGGCGCGCATGATGGTCAGCGCAACGCGCTATCCGCCACAAGGCATCCGCGGCGTGGGCAGTGCGGTGGGGCGCGCGTCGCGTTGGAGCAGCCGCACGGACTACCTGGACGTGGCCGATGACGAGGTCTGCCTGCTCGTGCAGGCGGAAACCGTGACGGCGCTGAAGAACCTTGAGGAAATCTGCACTGTGGACGGCGTGGATGGTGTGTTCATCGGCCCCGCGGACCTTGCGGCGTCGATGGGCTATCGCGGCAAGCCGGGACATCCGGAAGTGCAGGCTGCGATCGAGGGCGCGATGCGGACCATCATTGCCTCCGGCAAGGCCGCCGGCACGCTGACTTCCGACCCGGCGCTGGCGCGCCGCTACCTGGCGCTGGGCTGCACCTTCGTGGCAACCGGCGTCGACGTGACGATGTACGCCAACGCGGCGCGACGCCTGGCGGCAGAATTCAAGCCGCAGCAGGCCGGCAGCACGGTTGCCGCGCCTTCCGCCGCTTATTGAACACGACCCTCGATTTCCCATCGCAACATGCCAGTCGAAGCCCAAGCCACGAACCCGCAAGCCACCCTGCGCGCGATGCAGGCCATTGTTGGCGAAAACGCCTGCCTGAGCGGCGACGCCGACATGCAACCCTTCGTCACCGACTACCGCGGCATCTACCATGGCAAGGCCCAGGTGGTGGTGCTGCCTGCGTCGACGGAAGAAGTCAGCCAGGTCATGCAGTGGTGCCATGCCAACCACGTGCCGGTCGTGCCGCAAGGCGGCAACACGTCGCTGATGGGCGGCGCGGTGCCGGACGGTACGGGCGCGGCCGTGGTCATCAACCTGCGGCGCATGAACCGCGTGCTGGCTATCGACACCGTGAATGACACCATGACGTTGCAGGCGGGCGTCACGCTGAGCGCGGCGCGCAGCGCGGCGGAAGGGGAGCAGCGCCTGTTCCCGCTGCGCATCGGCTCGGAAGGCTCGTGCCAAATCGGCGGCAACCTGTCCACCAATGCCGGCGGCACCGCGGTGCTGCGCTACGGCAACATGCGCGACCTGGTGCTCGGGATCGAGGCCGTGCTGCCGGACGGACGCATCTACTCGCAACTGCGCGGCTTGCGCAAGGACAACACCGGCTATGACCTCAAGCACCTGTTCATCGGTGCGGAAGGTACGCTCGGCATCATCACCGGCGCGGTGCTCAAGCTGATGCCGCAGCCGCGCAGTGCGGCGGTGGCATTCGTTGCGGTACAGAGCCCCGCGGCGGCCGTGCAGTTGCTTGGCGAGGCCAAGCGCTTGTCCGGGCAGGCCGTGACCGCGTTCGAGCTGATCTCGCGCCCGGCGCTGGAACTGGTGCTCGAGTACCTGGGCAACGTCCCCTCGCCGCTGCCCGCGATGCACGACTGGATGGTGCTGGTTGAACTGACGTCGGGCACCAATGCGGAAAGCCTCAACGCGACGTTGATGGAGATTCTGGAGTCGGGCTTCGAGCAAGGGCTGGTGCTGGACGCCGCCGTCGCGGCCAGCCTGTCCGATGCGCAGAACTTCTGGCGCATCCGCGAAGAGATTTCGGACGCGCAGACGCGTACGGGCGGCAGCATCAAGTGCGATGTCTCGGTGCCGCTGTCGCGCATCGCGGCGTTTGTCGAAGAGGCGTCCGCGCAGGTGCTGGCGCTGGAGCCGTCGGCCCGCATGGTGATCTACGGACATATGGGCGACGGCAACGTCCACTTCAATCCGCTGCGTCCGAAGGACCAGCCGGCGAAGGAATTCCTGGCCCAGTGGTATGCGCGCATCTCCGGCCTGGTCGATGCCATGGCGCATGCCGAGAACGGCTCGATCTCGGCCGAGCACGGCATCGGCGTGGTCAAGCGCGATGACCTCGCGCAGTTCAAGTCCACCGTGGAGATCGAACTGATGTGGCAGGTGAAGCAGGCACTGGACCCGCGCAACCTGCTCAATCCAGGCAAGGTACTGCCGGCGCAAGGCCAGTAACCCCCTGAATCGGGGCGTGACACGAATGGTCCAACTCGGCTAAGGTGTCTGCTGGACAAGAGACCCGGGGGCAGGCCGCAGCGGCCGTCAGCCGGGCGCACAGCCCGACACCGACAAGGCCGAGAAAGCATGAGCCAGAACGCCCCTACCACGCAGTCTCCTCTCGAAAAACCCACCCTCGACTATCCCTGCGGCGACGCGCCCGCGCCGGGCCAGGCGCGTGAAGTCGCGCCCGGCGTGCGCTGGCTACGCATGCCGATGCCGCTGGGCCTGAACCACATCAACCTCTGGGCCATCCGCGACGGCGCGGGCTGGGCGGCCGTGGATTCCGGCCTGCAGACGCCCGAGACCGCGGCAGCGTGGCGGACGCTGTTCACCGATGGCGGCGCGCTGGCCGGCGGCGGCCTGACGCGGCTGTTCGTCACCCATATGCACCCCGACCACATTGGCATGGCCGGCTGGCTCACGCGCAAGTTCGGCTGCCGGCTCTGGATGACGTCGATGGAATATCTGATGTGCCGCGTACTGGCCGCCGATACCGGCCGCGCCGCGCCGCAGGAAGGCGTGGAATTCTACCGGCAGGCAGGGTGGACCGAGGACGACATCGAAGTGTACCGGGCCCGGTTTGGCGGCTTCGGCAAGTATGTGCACGCGCTGCCCGAGAGCTTCCAGCGCCTGACGGATGGCGACGTGCTGCGCATCGGCGAGCACGAATGGCGCGTGGTCGTCGGCAAGGGGCATTCCCCCGAACATGCCTGCCTGTACTGCCCGGCGCTGAAGTTGCTGATCTCCGGCGACCAGGTCCTGCCGCGCATTTCTTCCAATGTCTCGGTGTTCCCGACCGAGCCCGAAGCCGACCCGATGGGTGACTGGCTGGACTCGCTCGACAAGGTCCGGCGCGAGGTGCCGGACGACGTGCTGGTGCTGCCGGCGCACAACGAACCGTTCCGCGGCCTGCATGCCCGGCTCGACTACCTGTCGCGCAGCCAGCACCAGGCACTTGATCGCCTGCGCGCGGCACTGGCCGAGCCGCGGCGGGCTGTCGACGTGTTCGGGCAACTGTTTTCGCGGCCCATCGACAGCCCGGGCCTGCTCGGCATGGCAACAGGCGAGAGCATCGCGCACCTGAACTACCTGATGCACCTGGGCGAAGCGATTCGGGAAACCGGGTCGGATGGCTTCCACTGGTACCGCATGAAGTGACGGCGGCACCGTCCCCCGTGGCGGTGGGGCGCAGCAACAAAACTTGACTTCGCAGTCTCCGATATATATCTTAAGATATGTTTTAAGATATATCGGAGGCGCTCGTGCGACATCCATTTGCTTCATTCGACCGTCCGGGCCTGGGTCACCGTCTCGGCATGCGTCTTTCTCATCATTTTTTACACCATGCGATCGGGCGCCATCCGCGCGGCGGCGGTCCATGGGGCGGGCAAGGGGATGGCGACGGGTTTGACGGTCCGGGTGACTTTGACGGCGAAGGCTGGCGGCGCGGCCGCAAGTTCAGCGCCGAGGACCTGCAATTGCTGCTGCTCGCCTTGCTGGAGGAGAAGCCCAGCCACGGCTATGAGCTGATCAAGGCCCTGGAGACGCGCACCAGCGGCTTCTACAAGCCAAGCCCCGGCATGGTGTATCCCGCGCTGACCTATCTGGAAGAGGTCGGCTATGCCACGGTGGATACCGAGGGCAACAAGAAGCGCTACCACCTCGCCGATGCCGGCCGCGCCTATCTGACGGCCAACAAGGACCGGCTCGACCTGATGCTGGGACGCCTGCGCCATGCCGCGCGCAAGATGGACTGGATCCGCCGCGCCATGGCCGGCGAGCCGCAGATCGAGCCAGAGCAGGGCGGCTGGGCGCCCGAGTTCGTGCAGGCCCGCGTGGCGCTCAAGCGCGCGCTGGCGCTGCGCGGCGATGCCTCGCCCGATGAGCAGCGGCGCATCGCCGCCATCCTCGCGCAGGCCACGGCAGAAATCGAAGCCGGCCCCAAGCGCTGAGTCGTGGCGTTGACCTTTGCGTCCGCCCTGGGCGCTGCGAGCGCCCTTCATTTGAGGAATTCCATGACCACACAGACTGAAGCCACCCACTCCATCCGCGACCTCACCGTGCAGCGCGTCCGCCATCCGCTGAAGATGCGGATGCTCCAGGTCGTCCGTACCCGGCTCGTTTCTCCGCAATTGCTGCGTGTGACCCTGCACGGCGCTGATCTAGCCGACTTCGTCTCGGCCTCGTTTGACGACCATGTGAAGGTCTTCTTCCCGCAAGGCGGCGCCGACAAGCCGGCAATGCCGGAGGTCGGGCCCAATGGTCCGGTCTTTGCCGAAGGCAAGCCACGGCCGCCCGCGCGCGACTACACGCCGCGCCGCCACGATCCGGCTGCGCAGGAACTGGATATCGAATTCGTTTTGCATGGCGATGGGCCCGCCTCGACATGGGCCGCCCAGGCGCAGCCGGGACAGTACCTTGGCGTAGGCGGTCCGCGCGGCTCCTTCGTGGTCCCCACGGAGTTCGACTGGCACCTGCTGATTGGCGATGAAACGGCTTTGCCAGCCATCGGGCGCCGGCTGGAGGAACTGGGAGCGAATACCCGCGCGCTGGTGGTCGTGGAAGTGCCCGACGCAGCGGCCGAAATTCCCCTTCCGAGCGCCGCGAAGCTGGAGGTCCACTGGCTGCACCGGGGCAACGGGCCCGAGGGCAGCTTGCTCGAACCGGCGCTGCGCAAGATCGGGCTGCCGCATGGCGAAGGTTATGTCTGGGCGGCCGGGGAGTCTGCCGCAATCAAGGCAGTTCGCCAGCATCTTGTCGCCGAGCGTGGCATTGCGAAAACACGAATCCGCGCGTCGAGCTACTGGAAACGCGGCGCGGCGGCCGTGCATGAGACCCTCGAAGACTGAGCTGCGCCCCGATGGCCTAAGATGACGGCAACGCAACTCGCAAGGAGGCTGCTGTGCCGAACATCGCATCGGGCTGGATAAGGATTCAATTTGCCGCGGCGGCAGGCGTTGCCCTGACGCTGGCCGCCTGCGCACCGGACTCTGTCCGCAACATCGAGGCCAAGGGTTTCAATGCCTACCTGGATTCGCTGAAGACGGCCTGTCCCAATATGGTCATCGGCACCAACAACATCAGCGAGTGGCTGCGCAACAGCGGCAGCACGGGGGACGACGACTACGTCTACTGGCTGGACCAGACCTCGCGCCTGTACTACAGGCGGATCAGTCCGGCGCAGTACCGCACGTCGGTCGGCGGGACGCTGGGTGCTGGCAAGGCGGACACGCGGGCGCTGGACTGCATCATCCAGCACTTGCCGGCGGATCGGCCGAGCAGTCCGCCGGGAGGCAAGTTGCTGTAAGAGGGCGGTAAGCCGCCTGGCATCTCGCGCACGGGCCGATAGGAAATCCTGTCCGGCACGGTCGTCCGCTATGACAACCCGACGGACCCCATCGACGTGGAATGGGAGGCGGGCCAGTGATCGTGCTGGACACGCATGCCCTGGTCTGGTGGGCGAGTGGAAGCAAGGAACTGAGTGCCAGGGCAAGCGCTGCTATCGAGCACGAATGCATCGATGGACAGATTGTCATTTCGGCGATCTCTGCGTGGGAAATCGCCATGCTTGTAGAGCGGGATAAACTCTTGCTGACGATGGATGTCGAGAGTTGGCTAAGCACGGTCGCGGAGATCGACGCGGTGTGTTTCTATCCGGTCGATGTCGACGTTTCGATCAAATCGATCCATCTGCCAGGGGAGTTCCATAAGGACCCCGTGGACCGGATGATCGTCGCGACGGCGCGCAAGTTGGCGGCTCCGGTGGTCACCAAGGATGAGAAGATTCGGGCCTATAAACATGTCACGACTGTCTGGTAGGCCAGGGACAGCAGCTTAGGGCCTATGTGGGGCCGTCGCGTTCCCCCGTTGTGCAATCCCCCCATCCCCGCTAACATGGTCCCCCGGCAGCCGAGACAGCGGTTGCCGACGTCGCTCGGACGGTTCCGGGCGCTTACGTAAAGGACTCCTTCATGACTGCCAGCTCTGGCAAGCGCCGCTTTGCGCGCATCGATCGCCTTCCCCCGTACGTTTTCAATATCACCGCCGAGTTGAAGATGGCCGCCCGCCGCCGTGGCGAGGACATCATCGACATGAGCATGGGCAACCCGGACGGGGCCACGCCGCCGCATATCGTCGCCAAGCTGGTAGAGGCCGCGCAACGGCCGGACACGCATGGCTACTCCACGTCGAGGGGCATACCGCGCCTGCGCCGCGCGATCTCGCACTGGTATCGCGAGCGCTATGACGTGGAGATCGATCCGGATACCGAAGCCATCGTCACCATCGGTTCCAAGGAAGGCCTGGCGCACCTGATGCTGGCCACGCTCGATCGCGGCGACTCCGTGCTGGTGCCCGACCCAAGCTACCCGATCCATATCTATGGCGCGGTGATTGCCGGTGCCGATATCCGTTCCGTGCCGCTGGTGCCGGGCGTCGATTTCTTCGCGGAGCTCGAGCGCACCATTCGCGGCAGCTATCCGAAGCCGAAGATGATCGTGCTCGGCTTCCCGTCGAACCCGACCGCGCAGTGCGTGGAGCTGGATTTCTTCGAGCGCGTGATCGCGCTGGCGCGCAAGCACGACATCTTCGTCGTGCACGACCTGGCCTATGCCGACATCGTCTTCGACGGCTGGAAGGCGCCGTCGATCATGCAGGTGCCCGGCGCCAAGGACATCGCGGTGGAGTTCTTCACGCTGTCCAAGAGCTACAACATGGCGGGCTGGCGTATCGGCTTCATGGTGGGCAACCCGGACCTGGTGGCCGCGCTCACGCGTATCAAGAGCTATCACGACTACGGCACCTTCACGCCGGTGCAGGTGGCGGCCATTGCCGCGCTGGAGGGCGACCAGGAATGCGTGAAGGAGATTGCCGCGCACTACCAGTCGCGTCGCGACGTGCTGGCGAAAGGGCTGATCGAATCGGGCTGGCCGGTCGATATCCCGAAGGCGTCGATGTATATCTGGGCGCGCATCCCGGAGCCATACCGTTCGCTGGGTTCGCTGGAGTTCGCCAAGCAGCTGCTGGCCAAGGCGAAAGTCTCGGTTTCGCCGGGCATTGGCTTCGGCGACTATGGCGATGAATACGTGCGCTTCGCGCTGATCGAGAACGAAGCGCGCATCCGGCAGGCCGTGCGCGGCATCAAGGCGATGTTCCGTGCGGATGGGCTGATCAAGGTGCCAGTCGCCGAGTCCGCGGACGGTCACGGCAAGCACAAGGCCTGAGGCGAGGAAGCAGGCCTGCGTTGTAACGGCGCAGGCCTTCCGGATCGGGCACGGGCCTCAGTGCAGCTCGTGCAGCTCGTGCAGCGGATCATCACCCGGTTGCCACCAGCGCGCGAACAGCACCTCCACCGCACTCCGGTCCACGGCGTCGTAGCTGCTCACACGCCAGTTGGGCGCGTTGTCCTTGTCTACGATCAGCGCTCGCACGCCCTCGATGAAATCCCCACGGGTGAACGACTGCACCACCACGGCCAGTTCCATGCGGAAGCAGTCGGCCAGGTCAAGGCGGCGGCCACGCAGCAAAAGCTCGCGCGTGGCACACGTGGCCAGTGGCGAGCGCTTGCGCAGCGTGTCCGACGTGCGCGCGGCCCACTCGGCGTAGCGGGGATCGTCCTGGCAGGCCAGGCCGGCGATGATCTCGGGGAGTGCCGCGTCGGCCGGGAAATGCCGCATCAGGGCCGGCAGCACGTCAAGCAGTGGCGCGTCCGCCGCGCTGCAGATCGGCTCGCGTACCAGCGTGCGGCGCAGGTCGTCCAGTGGCTGGCCACTCCAGCGAACAGTCCGCAACGTTTCTTCGAGGCCGGCCAGCGTCACGCTATTGATAGCGGCGTCCGCGAGCCCGCACAGCAAGGCATCTTCGGCGCCTATGGTTACGCCCGTCAGCCCGAGATAGAGCGCGAGCTGGACCGGCATCTTCGACAGGAAATGGCTCGCGCCGACATCAGGCACGAGCCCGATGCCGGTTTCCGGCATGGCCACGCGCGAGCGTTCGGTGACGATGCGCAGGTGCGCCGCCTGCGACAGCCCCATGCCGCCGCCCATGACGATGCCATCCATCAGCGCCACCACCGGCTTGGGATAGCGGTGCAGGCGGTAGTCGAGCTGGTATTCGTCGATGAAGAACTGGCGCTGCAGCGACGTGCCGTCGCGATGGCTGTCATACAGCGCGCGGATATCGCCGCCCGCGCAGAACGCCTTTGGCCCGGCGCCGCGCAGTACTACGGCTTCGATATCGTCCTGCGCGGCCCAGGCATCGAGCTGCGCGGCCAGCATCGTGATCATCGGGTACGACAGCGCATTAAGCTGGCGTGGCCGGTTCAGCGTGACCAGGCCGACGCGGTTGATGACCTCGAACAGGACTTCGGGTTCGGCGCCGGCGGACGGGGTGGCGGGCGTGCTTTCCGGTGTGAGTCTCATGCCGGCTCCTAGCCGTTGCGCCATTGGGGCGCACGTTTCTGCAGGAAGGCATTGACGCCTTCGCGCTGGTCCTCGCCGTCGAACAGGTCGACAAAGCGCTCGCGTTCCAGCGCGAGTGCGGCCTGGCGCGGCACGCCCTGGCGCGCGAGATGTACGAGCTGCTTGCTGTAGGCCGCCGCGCGCGGGCTCACGGCGCATGCGCGTTCGGCCATGGCCAGCGCGGCGTCCAGCGACTTGCCGCGTGGCACCACTTCTTCCACCAGCCCGATGCGCAGCGCCGTTGGAGCATCCACCCGCTCATTGGTGAGGATCATGCGCTTGGCCCAGCCTTCGCCGACCAGCCAGGGCAGGGTTTGCGTGCCGCAGCCGCAGGGCAACAGGCCCACGGCTGCCTCTGGCAAGGCCATCTGCGCCTGCTCTTCGGCAATGCGCACATCGCAGGCGAGCGCGCATTCCAGCCCGCCGCCCATGGCGTAGCCGTTGATCGCGGCGATCACGAGCGGGCGCGCGTTCTGCAGCGCTTCGAAGGCCGTGCCAAAGCGCTGCGCCATCACGCGTGCATGGGCGCGGTCGCCGTTGGAGAAGCCGTTCAGGTCCGCGCCGGCACTGAAGAAGCGGTCTCCGCTGCCGGTGATGACGACGGCGCGGACTTGCGGGTCGGCGTCAATCCTGGCGACAAGATCCTGCAGTTGCTGCAGCCCCTCGGCCGTGAAGGCATTGGCGGGCGGGCGGCTGAGCGTGAGGCGGGCAATGTGCCCGTCCAGGGTGAATTCGATCATGGCTGGCTTCCCTCAGGCTCCGGCTTTGGGCTGGTATTGCCGGATCACCCCGGAGAAATCGAGCTGGCCGTCGCCGGCCTGGCTCATGGCCTGATAGAGTTGCTGCGCCAGCGCGCCAAGGAACAGCGGCTGCTTCACGCTGCGTGCGGCATCGGCTGCCAGCCCAAGGTCCTTGAGCATCAGGTCGGCGCCGAAGCCGCCCGTGTAGCCGCGCGACGACGGGGCGGTCTCGATCACGCCGGGATACGGGTTGTAGGTGTCCGACGACCAGCAACGACCCGTCGAGGTATTGACGATGCCGGCCAGCACGTTGGCGTCAATGCCCAGCCGCACGCCGAGCGCCATGGCTTCCGACACGCCGATCATCGAGATCCCGAGGATCAGGTTGTTGCAGATCTTGGCGACTTGACCGGTGCCGGTCTCGCCGCAATGAACCAGGTTGCGGCCCATATTGGCGAGCACCGGCTTGACCCGCTCGAACAACTCCGGCGTGGCGCCGACCATGAACGTCAGCGTACCGGCCTGCGCGCCGCCGGTGCCGCCGGACACCGGCGCGTCGGCCAGCGCATTGCCATGTGCGTCGGCGGCAGCGGCCAGTTCGCGCACGGTGGCCGGGTCGATGGTGCTGGAATCGACCAGCGGCACGCCGGGCCGCACGCCCGCCAGCACGCCTTCCTCACCCAGATAGGCCGTGCGGACATGCGCGGCCGCGGGCAGCATGGTGATGACGAAGTCGGCTTCGGCCACCGCCTTGCGTGCCGAAGCGGCCGAGGCCGCGCCTTCGGCGCACAGCGCTGCCACGGCAGCTGTGTTGAGGTCGAACACGGTCAGCGTGTGGCCGGCCTTGAGCAGGTTGCGCGCCATGGGGGCGCCCATGTTGCCGAGGCCGATGAAGGCGATATGCATGTCGGGTCTCCTGGATATTGTCTGGCGGTCGGTGCGCGGCGCGCTTACTTCAGGCTGATGGTCGTGTTCACGCCGTCATTCACCGTGGCATCGTCGAACCAGCGCGCCGTGACGGTCTTGGTCTGGGTGTAGAACTGCACCACCTGCTTGCCATACGGGCCCAGGTCGCCGAGCTTGGAACCGCGCGAGCCGGTGAAGCTGAAGTAGGGCACGGGCACCGGAATGGGAATGTTGATGCCGACCTGGCCGACATCGATCTCGCTCTGGAATTTGCGCGCCGCCGCGCCGCTCTGCGTGAATACGCCAGTGCCGTTGCCGAACGGGTTGCGGTTGACCAGCGCGATGGCTTCGTCGAGTGTTTCCACGCCGATGACCACCAGCACCGGCCCGAAGATCTCGTTGGTGTAGACCGACATCTCGGTCGTCACATCGGTGAAGATGGTCGGGCCGATGAAATTGCCTTGCGGGTAGCCCGGTACCTCGACGTTGCGCCCGTCCAGCACCAGCGTTGCGCCTTCCTTCTCGCCGGAGGCGATCAGGCCGAGGATGCGTTCCTTGGCCGCGACCGAAACGACCGGGCCAACATCGGTGCCAGCCTCCGCGCCAGCGCCGACCTTGAGCGTCTTTGCCTTCGCCACGAGTTCCGGCACCCATTCGCGCGCGGCGCCGACCAGTACGATGACCGAGGTCGCCATGCAGCGCTGGCCGGCGGCGCCAAAGCCCGCGCCTGCCAGCGCGTTCAGGGTTTGCTCCTTGTGCGCATCGGGCAGCACCACGGCATGGTTCTTGGCGCCCATCATCGATTGCACCCGCTTGCCATGCGCACCAGCCAGGTTGTAGACATGGGTGCCGACCGCGGTCGAGCCGACAAACGAAACGGCCTTGATATCGGGGTGCGTGCACAGCGCGTCGACGACCTCCTTGGCACCTTGCACCACGTTCAGCACGCCCGGCGGCACGCCGGCTTCCACGGCCAGCTTGACCAGTTCCATCGTCGACAGCGGATCCTGCTCCGACGGCTTGAGCACGAAGGTATTGCCGCAGACGATGGCCATCGGGAACATCCACAGCGGGATCATGGCCGGGAAGTTGAAGGGCGTGATGCCAGCGCACACGCCGATTGGCTGCTGCAGCGTATAGGTATCGACCGTGGCCGCCACGTTCTCGGCAAAGCCGCCTTGCTGGAGCGTGCCGATCGAGCACGCATGCTCTACCACTTCCAGGCCGCGGAAGATGTCGCCTTCCGCATCGGCCAGTGTCTTGCCCTGTTCGGCCGTGAGGATGGCGGCGATGCGCTTGCTGTGTTCGCGGATGAGTGCCTGGTAGCGCAGCATGATGCGCAGCCGCGCGCCGATCGGCGTATGGCGCCAGGTGGCAAACGCGCGATGGGCCGAATCCACCGCCGCGGCGACTTCGCTGGCCGTGGCCAGCGGCACGCGGGCCAGGACCTCTTGCGTGGCTGGGTTGACCACGTTGCGGAATTCCGTGGCGGATGACGCCACCCACTCGCCGTTGATCAGCAGCGGGACGGTCGGAACGGCGTTGGCGGTCTGGGGCAGTGCACTCATGATGTCTCCGGTCGGTTCTGGATGGGGATGCAAGTCAGGCGGTTTCGATGGGTCAAGCCGGTGCTACAGGCTGCGCGCGATCAGCATGCGCTGGATCTCGCTGGTGCCTTCGTAGATCTGCGTGATGCGCGCGTCGCGGTAGTGGCGCTCGACCGGGTAGTCCTCCAGGTAGCCGTAGCCGCCGTGGATCTGCAGCGCCTTGGAGCACACGCGTTCTGCCAGCTCGGAGGCATAGAGCTTGGCCTGCGACGCTTCGGACAGGCAAGGCAGCCCTTGCGTGCGCATCCGCGCGGCGCGATGCACGAGCAGGCGCGCAGCGTTGAGTTCGGTGGCCATGTCGGCCAGCATGTTGGCGATCGGCGGGTGCTCGCGCAGGGGCCGTCCGAACTGCACGCGCTCCGACGCATAGCGGCACGCGGCCTCGAACGCCGAACGGGCGATGCCGATGGCCTGCGCGGCAATGCCGATGCGGCCGCCTTCCAGGTTGGACAGGGCGATGCGCAGGCCTTCGCCAGGCTCGCCGAGCAGCGCGTCATGCGGTACTTCGCAATCTTCCAGCGTGATCGCGCAGGTATCCGAGGCGCGGATGCCCAGCTTCTTCTCGGGTGCGTGGACGATAAAGCCCGGCGTGTCCGTCGGCACCAGGAACGCCGAAATGCCCTTCTTGCCGCGTTCCGGCTCGGTGGAGGCAAACACCACTGCCACGCCGGCACGCTGGCCGTTGGTGACGAACTGCTTGCTGCCGTTCAGCACCCAGCCTCGTTCGGTGGGCTGGGCGCGCGTGCGCAGGTTGTGGGCTTCGGAGCCGGCCTGCGGTTCGGTCAGGCAGAAGGCGCCGATGACTTCGCCGCTGGCCAGGCGCGGCAGGTAGCGTTGTTTCTGCGCGTCTGTGCCGTAGTGCAGGACCGGGCCGCAGCCGACCGAGTTGTGCACGCTCATCAGCGTGGCGCACGCGGCGCAGCCGGCGGCGATTTCCTCGATGGCCAGCGCATAGGCCACGTAGTCGGTATAGGTGCCGCCCCATTCCTCCGGCACGATCATGCCGAGCAGGCCGAGCGCGCCCATGTCGGCGACCACGTCGGCGGGCAGCTTTCCTGCGCGGTCCCATTCGGCGGCGCCCGCGGCGAGCCGCTCGCTGGCAAAGGCGCGCGCGCTGTCGCGGATCATGGTTTGCTCTTCGGTGTAGTCGCTGTGCATGGCTGGGCGCGGCTGGCGCGATTGAGGGGTCTTTGGCGGTCTTCGTATCGAACAGGCGCAGTGTAGAAACCGCAAGCCGGCGCTCCTATGCCAAAATCCGCCATTCTTTGTGAACTCGAAAGCCATCCGCCCGGTGCCCATCGGCTATCCGGAGCGTGGCCGCACCATGGAAAAAGGCAGCGTCGCGATTTGCTTTGTCCACCACGCCATCTCGGGGCTGCAGGCCCGCGGGCTGGATCCCGAGCCGGTGCTGCGCAGCGCCGGCATCGCGCCGGCGCTGCTGGCGGTGCCGCAGGCGCGGGTATCCACGGCCAGCTACAGCGACCTGTGGATGGCCGTGGCCGCCACGCTCGACGACGAATTCTTCGGCCAGGATTCGCGCAGCATGAAGTGCGGCAGCTTTGCCATGCTGTGTCACGCGGTGGCGGGCAGCCGCAGCTTTGCCCAGGCCCTGGAACGCGTGGCGCGCTATTTCGGTCTGCTGCTCGATGACCTCGGCGTGCGGCTGGACCGGCACGAAGACCGCGCGGCGCTGGTCCTCACCGCGCCGTCGGCGCCGCAGGGCCGGCTGCCGAGCGTGTTCGCGCAGGAAACCATGCTGATCATGCTGCAGGGCCTGATGAGCTGGCTGCTGCACCGTCGCGTGCCGATCCTGCTGGCGTCCTTTGCCTATCCGGAGCCGCCGTATGGCGCGGAATACCGGATCATGTACTCGCGCCAGACGGCATTCGGCCAGCCCGCGACGGCATTGGTGTTCGACGCCGGACTGCTCGAACAGCCCGTGCGGCAGGACGAGCGCAGCCTGAAGTCGTTCCTGCGCGATGCGCCGCATAACGTGGTCGTGAAATATTCCGACCGCAGCAGCGTGGCCGCCCGCGTTCGGCGCCAGTTGCGCAACCAGCGCCCCGAGCTGTGGCCGACCTTCGAGGCGCTGGCACTGAGCCTGAATCTTTCGGCGTCATCGCTGCGCCGGCGCCTGATGGACGAGGGCGCCAGCTACCAGGAACTGAAGGACCAGCTCCGGCGCGACCTGGCAATCGACGCGCTCAGCCGCACCAGCAAGCCTGTGGCCGATATTGCAGCGGAACTGGGTTTTGCCGAGCCCGGCGCCTTTCATCGCGCATTCCGGCGCTGGACCGGCTCGCGGCCCGGTGCGTATCGCGGCACGGCAGGCGAGGGCTGAGTCCGTCCGCTGCCGTCCCGCTCAGGCCGGCAGTGCTTCGCGCACCGGGGTAGCCATCCCGGAACCTGTCTGCCGGTCGTCGTGCGCGACGATGCGGTTGCGGCCTTCCAGCTTGGCCCGATACAGCGCCGCATCCGCGCGCGCGCAGAGCTGCGCCAGCGACTCGCCCCGGCGCAGGATGGCGACACCGCCGCTGATCGTGTAGCGCACGGCGGCGCCCTGGTCGCCGATCCGGACGCGTTGCTGTTCCGCGCCAGTGCGGATGCGCTCCGCAATGGGCAGCGCATCGGCCAGGCGCGTGGCGGGCAACAGCACGGCGAACTCCTCGCCGCCCAGCCGGCCCACGCGGTCGGTGGCGCGCACCTGTGCCGCGGCCATCCCGGCGAATTCGCGCAGCACGGCATCGCCGGCCGCATGGCCGTAGGTATCGTTGACGGTCTTGAAGCGGTCGATGTCGACAATGACGAGGGCAAGCGTTGCGTTGCCGTGGCCGCCTTTGGCGATCGCGCGGCTGGCCATTTCCTCCCAGGCCTTGCGCGACATGACGCCGGTGAGCCCGTCGGTGTTGGCGATGGCTTCGAGCTTGCGCACCATGGTGTCGTGGATCATCAGCACCGCGCCCATGGTCAGTGCCGGCATCACTAGCGCGCCAAGCGTCAGGAACAGTGTGTTCAGTCCCGGCGATTGCAGGCTGTACGGGTCGCCCATCAGCGAAAACGCCGACAGCAGGCCGCGCGCAGTATGTCCGGTGGCGAAGAAGAGCGCGAAGGCGGCGGTAGTCAGGTGATAGTTGCCGGCGCTGCCGCGCGGCCGCCAGCGGATCAGCGTGATGCCGGTCAGCGCGCACAGCACCGCATGAAAGGCAGAGACCGCGACCACGCGCGTGGTGAAGACGTCGAAGACATAGCGCCAGGCCACCACCACGGCCATGGTGGCCAGCGTGCCCGCGGCCAGCCGGCCCCAGCGCGGCTGGCCGCCGGTAAAGCGCACGCAGCCCGCATAGAACATCGCCAGCGCCCAGCAAAGCGCGGCATTGGCGAGCACGATGGACAGCAGGTCGCTGATCTGGCCACGCAGCGCGAACAGCGCCAGGGCGAGGGTGACGATCAGGTTGGCATGGCACCAGTCCGCGACGCCCGGTACCCCGCAACGGCGCAGGGACCAGACGATCGCGAGCATCATGGCGCTAAGGGCCGCGGTGATGACAAGCAGCGCGGTAGGAACGGACATCAGGGGAAATCCAGGGGCGGGTAGGTCCCGCAAAACCGCAATGATACGGAGCGCGGCCCTCGCCGTGTCAGTCGCCAGGTGGAGACGACGGCTGGCCAGGGGAATCCGGCGGCGGATCCATGCGCAGCGCCGGGTCATGCTTGAGCCTCCAGTGCGCAGCGACCAGCAATGCGACAAGGACGGCGACCATATAGCCGCCCAGCAAGGTGATGTATTCCATGACTGACCCCTTGAGGCGCCGGCTCTATGGCCGGTCGTGCAGAGATTATGGAAAACAGTGTCTACGGCCACATCACCTGTTTGGGTGATCCCCTGCCAAGGTAGGGGGACAAGGCGTGCCGGCCTCGCCCTCAGGCGACGACGGCGACCACATGCGCCTGCATGCGGCCTTCGATGACGCCCGAACCGAAGGCCTGCACCAGCGCCTGCTCGCAACGGTCGGTGGCGCGCTGCAATGCGTCCGGCCCGCGCGACTCCAGGTCCGGTCGCAGCGGCGTCCCCTGGCATAAGGCCACCGCAGCGATACGCGCCGATTCGGCGACGCTGGCCTGTGGCAGCGTTTCCATGGCAGGCGCCGCGGCAAAGCCGCCTTGCCTCAGGTGCCCGGCGATCTCGGCCAGCCGGTGATAGCCGTGGGGCGTACGCGTCATGAATTGCGGAGGATCGTCCGGAAACAGCGTGCCGAGCGCCTTGCAGACGATATCGGTGAAGTGGTTGTCCTCGATGCGGTCCCACACGTTGAACAAGAGCGTGCCGCCGGGGGCCAGCACGCGTCGCGCTTCGGCGAATGCGGCGGGCTTGTCGGGAAAGAACATGACGCCGAACTGGCAGGCAACCAGATCGAAACTGCCGTCATCGAACGGCAACTGCATGGCATTGGCCACCTGCCAGTCGACCGGGCGGCTGGTGCCGGCGGCCCGCGCGCGTTCCAGCATGGGCGGGTTGAGGTCCGTTGCCACGATGGACGCCCGTGGCGGCAGCTGCCGGGCCAGCTCGCGCGTCAGTGCGCCCGTGCCGGCCGCCATTTCCAGCACCCTGGCCGGTTGCAGAGCGGCCGCCCGGCGGGCGAGGTCCGCGGCGTATGAGGCGAAAATCATCGGCACGAGGTACCGCTCGTACAGGTCGGGAACGGCACCCGTGAACTTGTCGCTGTCGCGCTGCGGCATGGTTGTCTCCCAGTGGGGCCGGGCCGCGCTGGCCCGGCCGATTGCTTCCATGCTAGGCGGCTGGCAGCCACAACGGGGGCCGCCATGGCGCAACGGTCAACGGATCTCGATTTGCCCGTTCATCGATTCATGCCCCGAGCCGCAGAAGATGTCGCACAGGAACACGTGCGACCCGGCTGCGCTGGCGTGGATGGGAACTTCCACCTTCTTGCCGGGAGGCAGGTCCACGCGGATGCCAAGGTCCGGCACGCTGAAGCCCATGATGACATCGAGCGCGGTCAGCTCGAGGATCACGGATTCATTGTTGCGCAGGGCAATCTGGTTCGGTGTGAACACAAAGCGCCGCGCGGTGACGGGGATACGCCGCGGCACGGCGGCCGAGGCGGTCCAGAACGGTACCGATGCGGCCAGCGCCGCCAGCCAGGCCAGGCTGCGGCGGCGTGCGGGGCGGAAGGGCGTTTGCTCGATCATCGTCATTCTCCTTTTCGAGCCGCGGTCAGGTGGTGATGGGCCGTTCTTCCAGTGCCAGGCGCAACGGTGCCTGTTGCGTCGAGACCTGGCGCCATCCCAATCCCCGGTATGGGTGCTCGGCATCCCACGGCACGGGCTGGCGCATCGGCTGCGAGGCCGGCGGCGGTAGCGGGTAGATCAGCGAGCGCGCGGCGTGGTGCGTGATGTGGCCGGTCTGGTGGTGGTGTTCCTGGTGGATGTGGCCGTAGAAGACCGTGACGTTGCGGTATGGGTCAAGGCGCTGCAGGACGTCGGCGCCGTCGCGCGTCGCCCAGTCCCATTGCGGATACAGGTCGAACAACGGCCGGTGCGTGAACACGACGATCGGGGCGTCGCGCTGCTGGCGGGACAGGTCCGAGGCCAGCCAGTCGAGCTGAGCCGCGCCGACGCGCCCCGCCGGGTCGGAGACGTTGTCGAGCACGATAAAGTGGACGCCCTGGTGATCGAAGGTGTAGTGCGTGGGACCAAAGAACTCCTGGAAGGCCTTGCCTTGATCCAGGCTGGCATCGTGTTCGCCGGGCATCAGGTAGCGGGTCTTGACCTGGAGCGTGTCGATCTGCGCCTTGACTTCACGCATGCGCCGGCGCCGTTCGTCGGGGTCGTCGGTGGTGTGGGTCAGGTCGCCCGTAAAGACAATGAAATCGGGCGGGGCGGGCAGTGCATTGACGGCCGCGATGGCCTTGGGCAGCGTGCCGCGCGCGTCGGGGTTCGGCGGCCCCTGGAAGCCCCAGTGCAGGTCCGAAAGCTGCACGAAGTAGAAGTCCTTGCCCGGCGCTGCCGCCCAGCCAGGCAAGGCGGACGCCAGGACGGCGCCGCCCGCGGCGGCGGCAAGGCGCAGGAAATCGCGCCGGTTCGGAACGGGGTTGGCAGGCATGGCGTTCTCCTCGGAAGTCCGGCACAAGGCCGCATGCCTGTCATACCGCGCCGGGCCCGCTTCTATTCCCGCTGGATCGTCGGCACGCCAACACTCCGGGGCAACGGAATAAACTGCTAACGACGCCGGTAAACACGGCGGACGGAGGCCATCGCGCGGACTCCGCCAGGTCTGGACTAAGGAGTGCCGTGAACGCCGCTGACGAGCGCCGCCGGTTTGCCGAGCTGGTCCTGCCGCACCTGGATGCGGCCTACAACCTTGCGCGATGGCTGAGCGGTGGCGCGGCCGAGGCGGAAGACGTGGTGCAGGAGGCGCTGCTGCGCGCCTACACCTATTTCGGCAGCTATCACGGCGACCGCGCGCGGCCGTGGCTGCTGGCCATCGTGCGCAATACCTGGTTCTCCGCCTGGAACCGCGACCGGGCCGCCCGCGACGCCGCGCCGTATGAAGACGGCATCGATGTCGCCCAGGCGTGGCCCGGCTGGCAGGACGCCGGCGAGCGCGAGCCGCTGGGCTGCCTGCTGCGCGCCGAGGATGTCCGCCTGGTGCACGAGGCGCTGGCGCGCCTGCCGGCGCCGCTGCGGGAGGTGATCGTCCTGCGCGAACTGGAGGACCTGTGCTACCGCGATATCGCGCAGGTTGCCGCGATCCCGCTTGGCACGGTCATGTCGCGGCTGGCCCGGGCACGGCATGCGCTGGCCGCCGCGATATCGGCACTGCGCGTGGAGCGGGCCGGCGTGCCGCCGACGGAAGCGGCCCGTCCGGATGGCCTGGCAGGAACGGCCGGGGAGGTGGGCAATGGACTGCAATGAGGCTCGGTGGTTGCTGCATGCCGGCGCGGACGGGGAACTCGGCCCGGCCGACCTGGCGCGGCTGGACCCGCATCTGGCGTCGTGTCCCGCCTGCGCCGGGGAGATGGCCCGTATCCATGCTCTGCGTGACGCGGTGCGCGAAGGCGTCACCTATCATCACGCCGACAGCGCACTGCGGGCGCGGCTGATGGCAAGCCTGCCGGCGCCGCCGCGGGAACGTTCCCATACTGCGTGGGGCAAGCTGGGCGGGTGGATGCCCTGGGGCAACCCGGCGCGCCTAGGCGTCGCGCTGGCCATGGTGCTCGCCGTAGCGCTCGGCATCGGGCAACTGGCCCGCTACCGGTACGAAGGGGACGCGGTGGCCCGCGAGATGGTGTCCAGCCACGTCAGGGCGCTGCTCTCGGGCCGGCCGCTCGACGTGGCGTCGCTGGACCAGCATACGGTCAAGCCATGGTTCAACGGCCGGCTGGACTATGCGCCGGTCGTGCGGGACCTCTCGGCGCAAGGGTTCGTGCTGGCCGGCGGAAGGCTCGACTACCTGGATGGCCGTCCGGTGGCCGTGGTGGTCTACCGGCGCAACCAGCATCCCGTCGATGTGTTCGTCTTCCCGGAGGGCGCGGCAAGGCTGCCGCCGAAGGTATCGGGATCGCGGCAGGGCTACCAGCTCGAAAGCTGGGACGCCGACGGCATGCGGTTCCTGGCCATTACCGATGCCTCTGCCGACGACCTGCGTGCGCTGCGCCGGGCCTGGCAGGCGGGCGCGCCCGCCGCGCCGCTGCGATAGCCGCGCGGTGGTCGGTCCGGGCGGATCAGGCGCGGATCAGGCAATTTGCCAGCGGCCTGCTGTTTCGATGGCCTTTCCGTCCGCCACCAGCTTGAGCAGGTGCGCCAGCAGCGAACGCTGGGCCACCGGGTGCATGCGCTCCGGCACGTCGTCATAGACGCGCGGCAGCAGGGCTTCGATCGGGGCCGGGCCGAGATCGCGCAGCGCGTTGACGACCTTGGCCTCGCGATGCAGCCGGTGCCGCATCAGCAGGCGGATGGCTTCCTGCGGGCGCGCGATCAGGAAGCCGTGGCCCGGCGCCAGCCATTCCAGGTCTTCTTCCTGCAGGGCGGCCAGCGAATCGATGTAGGCGCGCATATCGCCATCGGGCGGGGCGATCACGACCGTGGAACCCTGCATGACATGGTCGCCGGTGAAGAGGGTCTTTTCTTCCTCGAGCATATAGCAAAGATGGTTCGACGCATGGCCCGGCGTATGAATGACGCGCAGCGTGCAGTCGTCGCCAATGGCGAGGCGTTCGCCATGCTGCAGCTCGCGCGCGGCGACAAAGCCGGTGTCCTGCCATTGGGTCGCCGGCGCGGCCCGGCCGAGTACCGTGGCGCCGGTGGCCGCCTGCAGCGCGGGGGCCGCGGGCGAATGGTCCAGATGCGTATGCGTGACCATGATCCAGCGAATCGGGCCCGGCGCGGCCGCCAGCACGGCCTGGACATGGGCGGCATCATCGGGGCCCGGATCGATCACGGCCCACTCATTGCGCGCGCCCCCGCCGACAAGGTAAGTATTGGTGCCGGGGCCTGTCATGACGCTGCCGTTATTGGCCGTGACGCGCCAGACCCGCTCCGACAGCTGCACGGGCTCGCCGGGGGCCAGTTCGTACCGCGCGTGGGCCCTGCCTTCCGGGTCGATGCGCCCGATCTCCGCATAGCACGACTCGTGGGGCATGACCGGCCGCACGCCGGCGGCGCCGGTGGCCAGCCGCGGCATGATGCAGGCGATGTCGCGCAACTTCGCGGTGCTGGCAAAGCAGTCGTGCGCCGTCTCGAAGTGGGCAACGGACTGCAGGGTGCGGCGCGTGACATGCATCATCGGCAGGCCGCTGGCCGGGTCCGCGGCTTCGCGGGGGCGGATCCAGCGGTGCTCGACGATCTCCATGCCGTCGTGGATCGCGACCTGGCCGGCGGGCGCGATCGCGACGAAGAATCGTGTGTCGAAGCGCTTGGGCAGGCCGGGCGGCGTGAGCCAGTAGCTGTGGTAGGCCAGGCGGTCCGGCGCCAGCCGCAGGCCCAGTTCGGCGCACGCATGCGCCAGGCCGGGGCCGCCGCGCTGCACCGCCTGGCGCAGGAAATCCTGCTGGGCGGCATCGAGGTGGCCCGGCGCCAGCAGCTCGCCGTCGCGGTGGTAAGCCAGCAGCAAGCCGGCTTCTTCAAAGCATTCGCGCACGGCCGCCAGGTAGAAGTCCAGCCCCTTGGCCGGCAGGTTCAGGCGCTCGCTGGCAGCGGCATCGTCGAGCCCGGCCGCATGGCGATGCAGGGCCTCGTCTTGCGGATCGAGCGTGCCGCCAGGAAATACATAGGCGCCACTGCTGCGGTCGTTGGCACGCTCGACGCGGCGGACCAGCAGGATTTCCATGCCCTGCGCGCCATCGCGCACCACCAGCAGGCTGGCAGCGGCGCGCAACAGGGTGGACGGCTTGGCGGACTGGATCGGGGTTGTCTCTGTCGTTGTCATTGTGTCGGCGCGCGGGCGGGCCCGCGCGGCTGGATGTGGCAGGAACGGTCTGGCGCCGGTGCCAGGGTCGGGCGATGTTTCGTGGCAGCCCCATAGTTTAGCGGCGATGGCCGCTTCGCTCCGCCCCGGGGATTTCCGTATGGCCGCGCCGGTGCAGAGTTGTGCATTTGGCATTTCCGGCCAGGAAGACCTAATCTGATTGCAGTACTGCACTTTCAGGAGGATGCCCGCTGTGTCCCGAGCCTCGTACCTGTGCCTGGCCTTCGCGTTGCTGCTGGCCGCTTGCGAGACGCCGCCGCAGCAGGCGACCCGGCCCGCATCGCACCCGGCGCCGGAGCCCAGGATCGTGCCGAAGGTGGCGGCCGACGCCTGCGAGCAGGCCGTTACCAGCAATGTGAAAAGGGGACACCCCGAGCCCGGCAGCCTCTTCCTGCTGGAAGACCGGGAACAGGTCAGCCCGCGCCCTGGGGGCATGGCCGCAGTCACGGGCGAAGGCACGTTCGAACCGGACAACAGCCAGGCCTCGATCGGATTCCGCTTCACCTGCCTCTACAACGGGCGCACGGCCCGCGTCGATGACGTGCAGCTGCGCTATTGAAGTCCCCACGGCAGACCTTCCGCGAAGATCTGCGCATCGTATTGCAATCTGTTGCAGCAGGCCTACAGTTGACGGACAAGGGCGCCTTCCCGGCGCCGCTTGGTTCGCTTCCCCTCGCAACTCTGCCTGATAGGAATTGACACATACAGGGTGGGCGGACATGATTCGGTCGGAATAGATGCGCCTCGGGGGTAACTTGGCTCAAGCCATTGTCGACCCCGCAAGAAGGCCGCCAAGAACAAATCAGGGAATCGGGGTCATGAATCCTTCCATCCGCCACATGGCGGGCGTCGCGGCGCTCGCCCTACTGCTCGGCGCCTGCTCCACCACGCATGAACCTGTCGCGAAGGTTGCCGCCGAGCAGCCGCCGTCGAACCAGGCCATGAAGGCGCTCTCCGCCGAAGTCTTCACCTACGCCTACCCGCTGGTGCTGATGGACGTGACGCGCGAGCTGATGAGCCTGCGCACGCCGCCCAATACCTTCAGCCACAAGCGCACCTTCCCGGACGCCAGCTTCACCGAAGTGGTCACCCCCAATGCCGATACGCTGTATTCGTCGGCGTGGCTGGACCTGTCCAAGGAGCCCGTGGTGCTGTCGGTGCCCGATACCCGCGGCCGCTACTACCTGATGCCGCTGATGGACGCGTGGACCAACGTCTTCGCCTCGCCCGGCAAGCGCACCACCGGCACGCAGCGCGGCAACTTCGTCATCACCGGTCCGGGCTGGGAAGGTCCGCTGCCCAAGGGCATGAAGCAGATCAAGTCGCCCACGGCCATGGTCTGGCTGATCGGGCGCACCCAGGCCAACGGCAAGAAGGATTTCCCTGCCGTGCACCGCCTGCAGGACCAGTACCGGCTGACGCCGCTGTCCGCTTGGCAGATGGGCGTACGCGCGGCGCCGGTGAAGCCGGCAGCGCCTTCGCCGACGCTGGACACGCAATCCCCGCCGGTCGAGCAGGTCGCGGCCATGGACGCGCAGGCGTTCTTCAGCCGCTTTGCAAGCCTGTTGCCGGCGAATCCGCCCGCCCCGGCGGACGCCGTCATGGTGGAGAAAATTCGCCGCATGGGGCTGGAGCCGGGCGTGCCGTTCAAGACCACGGTGCTTGAACCCGCCACCGCGCGTGCCGTGCAGGAAGGCGCGACCGCGGCGCTGCAGGGGATCTACGAGATGTCCCGCCGCGGCAACGCCGACGCCGGCAATGGCTGGGTCATGCACCGCGACCTGGGCAACTACGGTATCAACTACGGGCGCCGTGCGGTCACGGCCATGGTCGGGCTGGGCGCCAACCTGCCCGAAGACGCGATCTATGCCTCGACCCGGACCGACGCCGCCGGCAAGGCGCTGCAGGGCAGTACCAGCTACGTCCTGCACTTCGCCAAGGACCAGCTGCCGCCCGCCAGGGCATTCTGGTCGTTGTCGCTGTACAACCAGCGCCAGGCCTTCGTCGAGAATCCGATCGGCCGCTATGCCATCGGCAGCCGCGACCGACTGCGCTATAACCGAGACGGCTCGCTCGATATCTATATCCAGCATGAGCGTCCGGAGCGCGGCAGGGTGGCCAACTGGCTGCCGGCCCCGCCCGATGCGCTCAACATGACCCTGCGCGCCTACTGGCCGGAGCAGGCGCTGCTCGACGGAACCTGGATGCCGCCTCCGGTGGAACGTGCAAACTGACGCCGTTTCTGACCGCAAAAGAAAAGGCCGCGTCCCCGGAACGCGGCCTTTCTGCTTGGCCTTGTCAGAGCCATCCGGTCAGAACTTGTATCGCACGCCGGCATACAGCGCGCGGCCCGAGCCCGGATAAAACACCGCCGTATTGGCCGTGCGCGCATCGGTGACCGTGCTGAAGTCGCTCACGTAGCGCTTGTTGCCAAGGTTGCGCGCATCCAGGAAGACCGTCAGGCCCTGCTTGAAGTCATAGCTGGCCTGCACGCCGAACAGCACGTACGACGGCACCTTGAGGGTGTTCGCGTAGTCGACGAAGGCCCCGGTCGGCACCCAGTCGATCGTGCCGGCGATGCGTAGCCCCGACGCCTGGCTGTACGCCAGCGTGGTCCGCAGCACGTGCTCCGGCACGCCGGCAATGCGGTTGTTGCCGTACTGCGGATCATTGTCGAAGCGGAAATCGCTGTAGTTCCACAGTTGCGACAGCGTGACCTTGTCGGCCGTGGTGGCGACGTTCTGCAGCAGGTCGGCGCTCAAGCCCAGTTCCACGCCCTGCAGCGTGGTGCGGTTGGCATTGAAGGTGGCGGCCGGCACGTTGGGGTTGGTCGTGTACTGCAGCAACTGGTCGCGCACCAGCGAGCGGTACAGCGTGAGATCCCAGGCCAGCCGTTCGCGGCGCCCGCGCGTGCCCAACTCCAGGGTCCAGCCGTGCTGGGCGGAGAGCGGGACGAATTGCGTGGTGGTGCTGATGGTCTGGTTCAGGTCACTGAAGTCCGGCACATCGGCGCTGCGCGTGATGTCGGCAAAGGCCTGCACGTCCTTGACCGGTTCCCACAGCACGCCGAACTTGGGGTTCACGCCGCTGTAGGTGGTGTCGTCGGCCTTGGGCACGGGGTTGGCGGGCAGGCCGCCGAAGTCCTTGTAACGACGCTCGTTGTAGTAGGCCTTGGCACCGGCCATCAGCGCAACGGTGGGCACTACGTAGAGACGGTCTTCCAGGTAGGCCTCGTAGTTGTAGGCATCCTGCCGGGCATCGAGCGTCTGGGCGCCGCGGTTGCCCGAGACGTTGACATACTGGCGCGCGTCATTGTTGCCGCCAAAGAACCTGGCCCCGGCGATGACCTGGTTGCGCATGCCACCGACAGTCTGCGTTCCGGTATAGCGCGGCGCGAAGCCATAGGTCCAGTAGTCCTGGTCGACAACCTGGAAGATCGGGTGGTACAGGCTCTTGTGGATGACCCAGGTGGAAAAATCCAGCTGGCCGCTGTCGAGCTTGACCGTGGTGACGTTGGCCAGCCGTTCGGTGCGCGTGTTGCGCGCCTGGTCGCCGGCCAGCGCGCTGGCGGACGCCCTGGTCGGGTTGTTCAGCGCATCCTGCAGCGACAGCGTGCCGGGCAGGAGCTGGTCGACGACGTAGGCGCCAACATAGAAGCGCGTCTCGACCGTCGGGCTGAAGCGATAGCCGAAATTGGCGTTGAGCTGTTCATACTGGCCGCGCTCGTGGTCCCGGTAGCCTTCCGAGTGATCCACGCTCAGGTTGGCCAGGAAATCGAAGTTGCCGATCTGGCGCGAGACCTGGCCCGCCGCGCGAACGGTGCCGAAGCTGCCGCCGTCGACGCGTATCTGGTTGGGCGACTCCGCAGTGAAGGCCGTGGGCGTGGTGAAGTTGATGGCGCCCCCGAGCGTGGAGCTGCCGTACGCCAGGCCGTTGCCGCCCTTGTAGACCTCGGCCGCGTTCAGGCCAACCGGGTCGATCTGGTAGAAGTCGCCGCTGCCATCGGCGAAGTTGGTCGGCACGCCGTCCTGCAGGATTTCCAGGCCGCGCGTGTGGAAGCCGCGCGCAATGCCAGACCCGCGGACGGACAGTCGCAGCTCCTGGCCATAGCGCTCCTGCACATAGACGCCGGGGGCGTCCTTGAGCACATCGCGCAGGTTGCTGGCGTATGTGTTGGCGTAGCTTTCCGCATCGACAAAGCCGACCGAGCCGGCCGACTGGTACAGCGATTCGCGCTGCTTCGCCACGCCCGGCGCGGTCAGCGAACCTTCGGCCTTTGCCGTAGCGGTGACCGTGGGCAGCGTGACCGGCTCCGCTCCGGTGACAGGAACGGACTGCGCGATGGCAGCGCCGGTCAGTGCGGCGGCTGGCAGCGCCGCGGCACGCCGCCAGTGTCTGGCTCTTCTCATGATTTCCCTTTGCCGGCACATCGGCATCCGCCAGGAACGGATGCCGGTGCTCTGAGTGTAATTCGACAGCCGGCAAGGATACGGAGCGCGGGTCGCTGCGGCTATGTGACACAGCGCCGCACAGGCGGCGCCGCGGTCACAGTCCGGGGCCGGGCTGCGCTCAGGCCGCGCGCGCGTTGCAGCCGCAGTCCGCGCTGTGGCGATGTGCCGCCGGTACCGCCTGCTGGCGCGACACGCGCTGCCATGCCGGCGCGTCGTGGCCGGCCAGGCGGCTGCGCAGCTTGCGGGCCGCCGACACCATATTTGCCAGCGCGGCCTCGGTCTCTTCCCAGCCGCGCGTCTTCAATCCGCAGTCCGGGTTGACCCACAGGCGCTGCGGCGGCACGACTTCGCAGGCGCGGTCGAGCAGCGTTTCCATGGCCTCCACCGACGGTACGCGAGGCGAGTGGATGTCATAGACGCCCGGTCCGATCTCGTTCGGGTAATCGAAATCGCCGAACCCTTCCAGCAGTTCCATGGCCGAGCGCGAGGTCTCGATCGTGATCACGTCCGCGTCCATGGCCGCGATCGACGGGAGGATGTCGTTGAACTCGGCATAGCACATGTGGGTGTGGATCTGGGTCTGGTCCGCCACGCCCGCGGCCGACAGCCGGAAGGCATTGACCGCCCACGCCAGGTAGGCATCCCAGTCGGCGCGGCGCAGCGGCAGGCCCTCGCGCAGCGCCGGCTCGTCGATCTGGATCACGCGGATGCCGGCCTGCTCCAAATCGCAGACCTCGTCGCGGATCGCCAGTGCCAGTTGACGCGCGGTATCGGCACGCGGCTGATCGTCGCGCACGAACGACCACTGCAGCATGGTGACCGGTCCGGTCAGCATGCCCTTCATCGGGCGGTCGGTCAGCGACTGCGCATAGCGCGCCGTGTCCACGGTCATCGGCTCGGGGCGGTACACGTCGCCGTAGATGACGGGCGGCTTGACGCACCGCGAGCCGTAGCTCTGCACCCAGCCGTTTTCCGTGAAGGCGTAGCCGCACAGCTGCTCGCCGAAGTATTCGACCATGTCGTTGCGCTCGGCTTCGCCGTGGACCAGCACGTCCAGGCCCAGCGCTTCCTGCTTGCGCACGGCCAGCTCGATGTCGCCACGGATGCGCTGCAGGTACTCCAGCGCGCCGATGTCGCCGCGCTTGAACGCCGCACGGGTCTGGCGGATGGTGGCGGTCTGCGGGAACGAGCCGATGGTGGTGGTGGGGAGCAGCGGCAGCTGCAGGGCCTGGCGCTGGCGTTCGATGCGCGCGTCGAACGGGCTCGCGCGCTCGGCCATGTCGGGCGTGACCGCGGCCAGGCGCTGCTGCACACGCGGATTGACCACGCGGCGCGACTGGCGGCGCGAAGCCTGGACGGCATCCGATGCATCGAGGTGGGCGGCGACGCTGGCCTCGCCCTGGTTCAGCGCCGTGGCCAGCACGCGCAGTTCGCCCAGCTTCTCCGTGGCAAAGGCCAGCCAGGATTGCAGCTCGGCATCGAGGCGCACTTCATGTTCGAGCGATACCGGCACATGCAGCAGCGAGCACGACGGCGCGACCCACAGGCGCTCGCCGAGTTCGGCGTGCAATGGGCGCAGCGTGTCGAGCGCACGGCGCAGGTCGGTACGCCAGATATTGCGGCCGTCGATCACGCCGACAGACAGCACGGCATCGGCGGGAAGCGCCTGGCGCCAGGCATCGAGCTGGGCGGGTGCCCGCACCAGGTCGATGTGGAAGCCTTGCACGGGCAGCGTGGCGGCGCGGGCGGCATGGTCGGCCGCACTGTCGAAATAGGTGGCCAGCAGCAGCTTCACGCCGGATTGGGCCAGCAAGGCGTAGGCCTGGTCAAAGGCGTTCAGCCAGCCGTCGTCGATGTCCAGGCTCAGCACCGGCTCGTCGATCTGCACCCACTCGATGCCACGGGCCTGCAGGCGGGCAAGAATGCGCTGGTAGGCCTGCGCCAGTTGCGGCAGCAGCGACAGCTTGTCGAACCCCGCTTCATGCGTCTTGGACAGCCACAAGTAGGTGACCGGCCCGATCAGCGCCGGCCGCGCCTTCAGGCCAAGCGCCAGCGCTTCTTCGATCTCCTCGAAGAACCAGTCAGGGCCGCCGTCGAAGCGCGTGGCCGAGTCCAGTTCCGGCACCAGGTAGTGATAGTTCGTATCGAACCACTTGGTCATTTCCAGCGCCGGCTGCTCCCGGTTGCCACGGGCCAGTTCAAAGTACCGGGCCAGCGTCAGGCCGGCTGCATCAAAGCCGAAGCGGCGCGGCAGCGCGCCGAGCAGCGTGGTCAGGCTCAGCATCTGGTCGTAGTACGCGAAGTCGCCTGTGGCGACCGTGTCCAGGCCGCTGTCCGCTTGCAGTTGCCAGTGGCGGCGGCGCAGCGTGGCCGCCACCGTGCGCAAGTCCGCTTCCGTGCTTTCGCCGCGCCAGAACGACTCCTGCGCGAATTTCAGTTCACGGCGCGCGCCAATGCGCGGAAAGCCGAGGATATGTGTGCGTGCCATGACGATGCTCCCAAAGGTCTTGTCTGGCGCACAGTGTCGGTTTCACCGTAAAATGAATCAAGCGACATGTTTTAAACAAAGTATGAATCAATTTCATATCAAGAGCCGGCAGCTTGCCGGCGCAAGGGGCCAGCGGTGATCGAGGTCAGGCATTTCCGCTCGCTGGTGGCGATCGCGGAATCGGGCAAGCTGGCGACAGCCGCCGAGCGCGTGCACGTGAGCCAGTCGGCGTTGTCCCACCAGATCAAGGCGATCGAGGCGCACTACGGGCTGCCGCTGTTCGACCGCACGCGCCAGGGGCTGCGCTTCACGCCAGCGGGCGAACGCCTGCTGGCGCTGGCGCGCGAGGTGCTGGCCGCCGTCAGCGCGGCCGATCGCGATATCGAGCGGCTCAAGGGCGATACACGAGGCGAACTGCGGGTAGTGCTGGAGTGCCACACCTGCTTCGACTGGCTGATGCCGGTGATGGACGAGTTCCGCCGGCGCTGGCCGGAGGTGGAAGTCGATCTCGTGGCGGGCTTTCACGCGGATCCGATCGCCTTGCTGGGCGAAGGGCGGGCAGACATGGTGATCGGCTCCATGCCGGCGACGCGACGCGGTCTTGAAGTCGCACCGCTGTTCCGCTTCGAGATCCTGGCCGTGCTGGCCAACGAGCACCGCCTGCGCAACAAGCGGCGTATCGAGGCCGCCGACCTGGAGGGCGAGACGCTGATCACCTACCCGGTGCCCGAGCCGCGTATCGACCTGATCCGCGAGGTGCTGGAACCGGCGGGAATCCACCTGCAGCGGCGTACCGCCGAGCTGACCGTGGCCGTGCTTCAACTGGTCGCCAGTCGCCGTGGCGTGGCGGCGTTGCCGAACTGGGGCGTGAAGAACTACGTCGACCACGATTACGTGCTGGCCAAACGCATTGGGACGAAAGGGCTGTGGAGCGAGTTGTACGCCACGGTTCCGGCCGCCATCTCGCAGCGGCCCTATGTGGCGGACTTCGTGTCGATCGTCCGGGATATCTGCGCCGCCCAACTGGACGGCATCGAATTGCTGCCGGCTTGAACCGGCAAGTCAGGCGTGCAGGGCCAGGGCGGATGCGAAGGTAGCCGGGACGGCGGCGTACTCGCCCGGTTCGTCGTTCCCGAAATCCGCCGTCAAGACCTCCACGTCCATGCCGTTGCCTAGGCGTCGGACGAAGAGGTGCAGCAAGTCGGCATCGGCCGCGGTCAGCGTGGCATTTACCCGATGCCGGGCGGAGGCATCAAATTGCAATTGCCGCAGGGACAGGCCAGTGCGGCGTGCATTGGCCAGGACCCATTCCATGGCGCCAAGCAGATCATCGTCGCTCAGGCGGAAATCGAGTTGCAAAGTCGGGCGAGAGGTGGCGAGCATGTGACGTGGAAAGCAAGTGTATCGGTCAGGTAAATTTACCAGCCGGCCGGGAAAATGAGCTTCTGAAATTCCTGCGGAATGGCGCTATCAGAAGAAGAATCATCTTCATGAAATAGAATATCAAAAAGATGATTCCTCTCTATGGAGATATCCCGTGGCATCTGTCCCCAAGCTCGACGAAATCGACCGCCGCATCCTGCGCGAATTGCGGCGCGATGGCCGGTTGTCGAATGCCAGGCTCGCGGAGCAGGTTGGCCTGTCCGCCACGCCGTGCTGGAACCGCGTGCGCGCACTTGAAGAAAGCGGCGTGATCGAAGGCTATGCGGCGCTGCTGAACCAGAAGGCGCTGGGCCTGCCGGATACGGTCCTGATCGAGGTCACGCTGGAGCGCCATGACGACGAAATGTTCGACCGTTTCGGCAAGGCGCTGGCCGAATTGCCGGAAGTGCTGGAGGCCCATCTGCTGACGGGCGAGTATGACTACCTGATCAAGGTAGCCGTGGCCGGCACCGAGGGCTACGAGGAGTTCCTGCGGCACAAGCTCTACAAGCTGCCGGGCCTGCGCCACAGCCACTCGACCTTCATACTGCGGACCTTGAAAAGAGAGCCCTCCGTCGCGCCATAGGTCGATTCCAGCCGTTTGCATGAGGCCATTGCAGGCTTCTGAACAAGCCGTTCAAAGCGCCCGTGGGCGCTGTCGACAAGCGCCAAGATACAATTCCGCTCATAATATCGAGCGGCGCCGGCCTGGCCGGCCCCTGATTTCCTTGAATACCGGTATGAACGACACAGAAATTACGCTGATCGATTCGGCGCGCCTGCCCACCCGATTCGGCGAATTCACCGCACACGCCTTCAAGGGCGTAGATTCGGGCACCGAGCACCTTGCCCTCAGCGTGGGAGACATCACGGGCGAAGATGTGCTGATCCGCATGCATTCGGAGTGCCTGACCGGTGACGTGTTTGGATCCTGCCGCTGCGATTGCGGCCCTCAGCTGGAACTGGCGATGGAAAAGATCGCCGCCGAAGGGCGCGGCATCCTGCTGTACCTGCGTGGACACGAAGGCCGTGGCATCGGCCTGGCCGAGAAGATCCGCGCCTACGCGCTGCAAGACACCGGGCTCGATACGGTCGACGCCAACCTGGCACTCGGCCAGGCCATCGACGCACGCAACTATGCGTTCGCCGCCGACCTGCTGCACCAGTGGGGCGTGAAGTCCGTGCGCCTGATGAGCAATAACCCCCTCAAGGCCGATGCACTCGAGAAGGCCGGCATCGTCGTGAAAGAACAGCTGCGGCATATCGTCCCTGCCAACGCCGAAAACGAAAAATACCTGGCGACCAAGCGGTCACGGATGGGACATTTGCTGGACTGAGCATTATGGCCGGCTACAAGGTCGGCCGGTAGGACTCCAGTTCTTTCGCCGTGCCTCGCAGGCCTTGCCTGACCAGGGTCTCCAGATAGGCCTCGGCACTCAGCACTGGATTTCGCAGCGTGCGGCGGTGGTCTTGCACAGCACCGACCAATGCCGCGACACCACCGCATCCGGTACGGCGGTGTCCATCAGTGCGGATGTCCGATCGAGCTGGCTGCGCGACAGATCCGGCCGGATCTTCAGCAGATTGCGTTTCCATTCCTCATGGATGCGCGCGGTCCAGCGCGCGCGGAAGCGCCCCGAAAGCGCCAGCCAGACGAGCAAATCGCGCAACGGCGCCGGGTAGAGGACGCAGGCATCGTACAAGACCGTAAATGTGGAATGCCTCACTCGTAGCCCATTCCCAATGCTTGTGCCTGTGCCGCGAGCTCGGTCATTGCATCGGTACTGACCCGATCGCGTTTTCGCTTGTACTCCATCAGGTCGTGAAAACGTACTCGCCGGTGCTTGCCGGTCTTGTGGAAGGGCAGCGCGCCGTCTTCAAGCAGTTTGACCAGGTACGGCCGCGAGACATTGAGCAGATCGGCCCCTTCCTGGGTGGTCAGTTCCGCATGAACCGGAACGACCTGCACGGCGTTGCCGTCGGCCAGTTGAGCCAGGATATCCACCAGCAGCCGCAGCGCGGTGGTCGGCAACTCGATCTGATGGGGTTCATTCCTTTCGTCGAAGATCTGGATCTTCTGTATATCGAAGCCGGTCGCAAGGTAGGCAGCCAGCATGCGGTGGCCCAGTCCGGCCGCCTGGACTTCCTTTTCTCCGGGAAGGCTCATGGTAGTCAGGTTGGCGGTCATTTTCGGAATCTCGTAGGTTTCAGCGGCAGCCCACACACCCTATTCGAAACAAACGAAATTCGCAATAAACGAAATACACTGAGTTGTCGAAGACGTCACGATAGTGCTTTCGGCCGATGCCGCAAGAAGCGTGTCTTGTTCCTTTCCAGAGTGTTAAACTGTATGGATATACAGTAGTTGGGCGGCGCGGGTTCCGCGAGCTTGGAGCGCCCCCGAAAGGGCGTGCATGCGCGCGCCCACCGCTGTGCTAAGGTATTTTTCTCGCGCGGCCCGGCACGCCCGTTGGCCGACTAACTATTTGATCCAAAAGAGAAAAACGTGTCGAGCAAGCAGCTGATCCGTATTCGGGGCGCCCGCCAGCACAACCTCAAGGATGTCGACCTCGATCTCCGCCCCGGCGAGATGACGGTGGTGACCGGCCCCTCCGGGTCGGGCAAGTCCAGCCTGGTGTTCGACACACTCTATGCGGAGGGCCAGCGGCGCTACGTGGAAACGTTCAGTGCCTACGCGCGCCAGTTCCTCGACCGCATGGATCGTCCGCAGGTGGAGCGCGTGGATGGCGTACCGCCGGCCATCGCGATCGACCAGACCAACCCGGTGCGGAGTTCGCGCTCGACGGTCGGGACGATGACCGAGCTGAACGACCACCTGAAGCTGCTCTATGCGCGCGCCGCGGAACTGTTCGACCGGCAGACCGCACAGCCCGTGCGGCACGATTCGCCCGAAACGATCTATGCGGAACTGGTCTCCCGCACCGCCGAAGGCCAGCCGCACCACGATGCGCGCCTGGTCGTGACGTTCCCGGTCGAGCTGCCAGAGTCGACCACCGAAGAGGAAGTCCAGCAATGGCTGTCGGTCAGCGGCTATACGCGCGTTCAGGCGCAGCGCGTGGTCGAATCGCCGACCGGGTCGCGCAAGATGCTCGACGTGGTGGCCGATCGCTTCCGCGTCGGGTCGGTCGAAAAGGCGCGCGCGGTGGAAGCGATCGAAGCCTCGCTGCGGCGCGGGGGCGGCCGGGTCAACATCTATGTCCTGGCCGAGGAAGGCGAGGGCCCCATCTGGCGCTTTTCCACTGGGCTGCACAGCCCCGACAGCGACCTGCGCTATGCCGATCCGCAGCCGGCGCTGTTCTCGTTCAACTCAGCCTATGGGGCCTGCGAGACCTGCCGCGGGTTTGGCCGCGTGATCGGCGTGGATCTCGGGCTGGTCATTCCGGACGTGCGCAAAAGCCTGCGCCAGGGCGCCATCAAGCCGATGCAGACGCCGGCGTGGAAGGAATGCCAGGACGACCTGATGCGCTACGCCATCAAGGCCGACATCCCGCGCGACACGCCGTGGTCGGAGTTGACCGATGCCCAGCGCCACTGGGTCGTGCATGGCTCGCCCGACTGGAATGGCCAGTGGAACAAGCAGTGGTACGGCGTCATGCGCTTCTTCAGCTACCTGGAGTCCAAGGCGTACAAGATGCATATCCGCGTGCTGCTGTCCAAGTACCGTAGCTATACGCCGTGCGAAACCTGCGGCGGCGCGCGCCTGAAGACGGAATCGTTGCTCTGGCGCCTGGGTTCGAAGGACAACGCCGACACCGTGCTGCCGCCCGAACGCCGCTTCCTGCCGCGCGGCGTGGACTGGGACCGCACCCAGCTCGAGGCATTGCCCGGCCTGACCGTGCATGACCTGATGCTGATGCCGATCGCGCGCATCCGCCGTTTCTTCGATGACCTGACGCTATCGGGCAGCATGCTCGACGATGCGCTCAAGCTGCTGCTGGCGGAAGTCCGTACACGGCTCAAGTACCTGTGCGACGTGGGCCTGGGCTACCTGACACTGGATCGCCAGAGCCGCACGCTGTCGGGCGGCGAGGTCCAGCGCATCAACCTGACCACGGCACTCGGCACCTCGCTGGTCAACACGCTGTTCGTGCTGGACGAGCCGAGCATCGGCCTGCACCCGCGCGACCTGAATCGCATTGTCGAGGCCATGCACCGCTTGCGCGATGCCGGCAACACGCTCGTGGTGGTCGAACACGACCCGTCGGTGATGCTGGCCGCCGACCGCCTGATCGACATGGGCCCCGGCCCGGGCGAACGTGGCGGCACCATCATCTTTGACGGCACGCCCAAGGACATCCGCGCCGCGGGCACGCTCACCGGCGACTACCTGGGCGGACGCAAGCGCGTGGCCGACGCTTCGCACTGGCAGCGTCGCCCGGTGGATGACACCGGGCCGCGCATCGTGCTGGAAGGCGCGACCGAGCACAACCTGCAGGACGTGACGGTGGAAATCCCGCTGCAGCGGCTGGTGTGCGTGACGGGCGTATCCGGCTCGGGCAAGTCCACGCTGCTGCAGGACGTGCTGTACCCCGCCATGGCGCGCCATTTCGGCAAGGCCACGGAATCGCCGGGCGCGCACCGCGCGCTGCGTGGCGCGGACCTCGTCGATGACGTGGTGTTCGTCGACCAGTCGCCGATCGGCAAGACCGCGCGTTCAAATCCGGCCAGCTACGTGGGCGCATTCGACGAGATCCGAAAGATCTTCGCCAAGGCGCCGATGGCCATACAGCGCAGCTATACGGCAGGAACCTTCAGCTTCAACTCCGGCGACGGGCGCTGCCCGACCTGCGGCGGCTCGGGCTTCGAGCACGTCGAGATGCAGTTCCTCAGCGACGTCTACCTGCGCTGCCCGGATTGCGACGGCACCCGCTACCGTCCCGAAGTGCTGGAGGTGAAGATCGAGCGCACCGTGCCGGGGCGGCCGCCGCGCGCGCTGAGCGTGGCCGACGTGCTCGAACTGACCGTGTCCGAGGCCGTCACCTATTTCGCCGGCGACGCAGCGGTGCTGCGCGTGCTGCAACCCATCGTCGATGTCGGCCTGGAGTACGTGAAGCTGGGCCAGCCCGTGCCGACGCTGTCGGGCGGCGAGGCGCAGCGCCTCAAGCTAGCAGGCTTCCTGGCCGAAGCCGCGCAGGCGGCGCAGCCCAAGGGCCGCGTGATTCGCCCGGACACATCCCCCAAGCGCCTGTTCATGTTCGACGAGCCCACCACGGGCCTCCATTTCGACGATATCGCCAAGCTGATGCGCGCGTTCGGCAAACTGCTGGATGGCGGCCATTCGCTGGTGGTGATCGAGCACAACCTGGACGTAGTCCGCGCCGCCGACTGGCTGATCGACCTCGGCCCGGAAGGTGGCGATGCCGGCGGCCGGGTGGTCTGCACGGGCACCCCGGACGATGTGAAGGGCTGCGCGGAGTCGCATACCGGCCAGGCGCTGATCCACTACGACGCCGCGCTGGGCGAGGCCGGGACGCTGGCCGCCGAGCGCGCCGAAAGCGACGGCGTGCCGTTGCAAGCCGCATTGCAGGCCCGGCGCGCACGCCGCGTGATCGAAGGCGAGGATGTGGTGCGCATCGTCAACGCGCACGAACATAACCTGAAATCGCTCAACGTCGATATTCCGCACGGCAAGTTCAACGTGGTGACAGGGGTGTCGGGTTCGGGCAAGTCGACGCTCGCATTCGACATCCTGTTCCACGAAGGGCAGCGCCGCTACCTGGAGTCGCTCAACGCCTATGCGCGTTCGATCGTGCAGCCGGCGGGCCGCCCGGAGGTCGATGCGGTCTACGGCATTCCGCCGACCGTTGCGATCGAGCAGCGCCTGTCGCGCGGCGGCCGCAAGAGCACGGTCGCGACCACGTCGGAAGTCTGGCACTTCCTGCGCTTGCTGTATGTGAAGCTGGGCATCCAGCACTGCGTGCATGACGGCGCGCCGGTGACCTCGCAAAGTCCTGACTCCATCGCGGCTCAGCTCCTGCGCGACCATCGCGGCGAGCATGTCGGCTTCCTCGCGCCGCTGGTGGTGAACCGCAAGGGCGTCTATACGGATCTCGCCAAATGGGCCAAGGCGCGCGGCAATACGCACCTGCGCGTGGACGGCGAATTCCTGCCGGTCGATCCATGGCCACGTCTGGACCGCTTCCGCGAGCACACCATCGAGCTGCCCGTGGGCGACCTGGTGATCTCACCCGACAACGAAGGGCAGTTGCGCGCCTTGCTCGCGCAAGCGCTCGAAGCCGGCAAGGGCGTGATGCACCTGCTGGCGCCGCTCGACGGCCTGCACGACGCCATGCATGGCGGCGACGGCACCGCGCATGTGGGCGAGGTCAAAGTATTTTCGACCAAGCGCGCCTGCCCCGTCTGCGGCACCAGCTACCCCGAGCTGGACCCGCGCATGTTCTCGTACAACAGCAAGCATGGCTGGTGCACCACCTGCGTGGGCACGGGCCTGACGCTGACGCGCGAGCAGCGCGCGGTGTTCGACGACACCGTGCTGGCCGGCGATGACCGCGGCCGCGAGCAAAGCCTGCCGTCCGAGGAGCAGGAGCCGGAAGGCGTGGGCGATACCCCGTGTCCGGACTGCCATGGCACGCGCCTGAACCTGGTCGCGCGCGCCGTGACCTTCGACGAGAACGCGATTGTCGACGTGGCGCAGTGGACGGTTTCGGACACCCGCCGCTGGGTCGACGGGCTGCACCTGACCGGACGCGATGCCGACATCGCGCGCGATGTCATCAGCGAGATCGGCAGCCGCTTGCAGTTCCTGGAGGAAGTCGGGCTTGGCTACCTGAGCCTGGACCGTGCCGCGCCGAGCCTGTCCGGCGGCGAGGCACAGCGCATCCGCCTGGCCGCGCAGCTCGGCAGCAACCTTCAGGGCGTGTGCTATGTGCTGGACGAACCGACCATCGGCCTGCATCCGCGCGACAACAAGATCCTGCTCGATGCGCTGCGAAAGCTCGGCGACAAGGGCAATACGCTGGTGGTCGTGGAGCACGACGAAGACACCATCCGTCGGGCCGACCACATCATCGATATCGGTCCTGGCGCGGGCAAGCGCGGCGGCACGCTGGTGGCGCAGGGCGGCGTGGCGGACCTGGCTGCCGCGGCAGGTTCCACCACCGGGCAATTCCTGGCCCGGCCCATCGTCCATCCGCTGCAGGCGCGGCGCACGGTCAGGCCTGGCGCAGCAGGCAAGCCTGCCGATCCGCCCGAATGGCTCACCGTCCACGGGGCGTCGCTGCACAACCTGCGCAATGTCACGGCGCGCATTCCGCTGGCGCGGCTGGTGGCGATCACGGGCGTCAGCGGTTCGGGCAAGTCCACCCTCGCGCGCGATGTGCTGATGACCAACCTGCTCGATGCGGTGGGCCGTTCGGTGATGTCGTCGCCGGCCACGCGCCGCGCGCGCAATGCCGCGCAGCAGGCGGCCGGCGCCAAGGGCGCCCGGGCAGAGAAGAAGGCGCTGAAGGTCGAGCACAACTGGCACGGCTGCGACGCGATCACGGGTTGGGAATCGATCGACCGCGTGCTGGAAGTCGACCAGACCCCCATTGGCAAGACGCCGCGCTCGTGTCCGGCCACGTATATCGGTGTGTGGGACACCATTCGCCGCCTGTTCGCCGACACGCTGGAAGCGCGTGCGCGTGGCTACACTGCGTCGCGCTTCTCGTTCAATACGGGCGACGGCCGCTGCCCGGCCTGCGAAGGGCAGGGCGTGCGCACCATCGGCATGAGCTTCCTGCCGGACGTCAAGGTGCCATGCGATGTCTGCCACGGCCAGCGCTTCAACCCCGAGACCCTGGCCGTGACCTGGCGCGGCAAGAACATCGGCGAAGTGCTGACGATGGAGATCGACGAAGCGTTGGAATTTTTCTCCGCGATGTCGAACATCGCCCATCCGCTGCAGCTCATGAAGGATGTCGGCCTGGGCTACCTGACGCTCGGACAGCCATCCCCCACGCTGTCCGGCGGCGAAGCGCAGCGCATCAAGCTGGTCACGGAGCTGAGCAAGGTGCGCGATGACATCACGCGCCGCGGGCAGAAGGCGCCGCACACGCTGTACGTACTGGACGAACCGACCGTGGGCCTCCACATGGCCGACGTGGCGCGCCTGATCCGCGTGCTGCACCGGCTCACCGACGGTGGTCACAGCGTGGTGGTGATCGAGCATGACCTGGACGTGATCGCCGAGGCCGACTGGATCATCGACCTGGGCCCCGAAGGTGGCGCAGGCGGTGGCACCATTGTCGGCGCGACCGATCCGGAGTCGCTGTCGCGCCTGCCCGCCAGCCACACCGGCGCGGCGCTGGTGCCCGTGCTGGCACGTACCGAGGAGCCGGCACGCGCCAGCGTCGGCTGAACGCCGGCATGCCGATGCCTCGACAGGGTCGTCCGGCGGCCCTGTCGAGGCAGTTCCGGGTTTTGCTTCCGGGTTTGGTGCGCCACTTTCACCACTTCTCCTCCGCGCCGGGCATGCCTTTCGCTAGAGAAAGGCGACACGCGCGCACTGTTGCGCGCGAACGGAGGCAACCATGAAGCATTTACGACCGAGCCGCGTCTTATTGGCCGCGGTGCTCGCCGCGGCGGCGATTCCTGCCATGGCACAGACGCCCGCAACGCCGCGCGACCCCTATACGCAGGGCGCACGCGTAGGCGACAAGTTCGATCCTTATACGCAGGGCACCAATGCGACGACGCGCCAGGACCTGGCTCCCGAATCGCAGCCTTCCACCATGCCGGCACAGCCTGGCGCCATGCCGATGCAACCAGACGTCAATATGCCGGGCACCATGCAGCAGCGGATGCCTGACCCGTATGGCAACGGCGCGCAGTGGGTCAGCCCCAACCTTGGCCGGCCCATGGGACGCCCGAGCAACTTCCTGGACGGCGCCTGAGTGTCCCGGGCGGCCGCTGACGCGTCGCCGCCTCACGTGGTCGTTCTTACCGCTGCTTGAAATCATTGCCATGGCGCCGGCGCAGGCAAAGGAGATCAATCAATGAGACGAAGCGATTATCCTGATCGCCGCCGTGATGACGACTTCGCGCGCGGCGATGACGATTACCTGCGCAGGCCGGCCCAGCGCAAGTACGGCGGCAATGACCAGGGCTACAGCAATTTGCCGGCGCATGCGCGCACCGAACGCATGCGCCAGCTGTCCGCACAGCATGGCAACCCTGAAGAGCGGTTGCCGCGCGAAGCCGGGCGTGGCCTGGGAGGGCGGCAGGAAAGGATGCCCGATGAGCGGTGGGGCGGCGAATATGCCGAAGGGTGGAACAGACCCCGGTACGGGGCTTCCATGCGCCACGAGTACGACGATGCCCGCCTTGGTCCGCGCCAGGAGCCGGGCCGCTATCTCCAGTGCGGGATCGATGAACAACGCGAGCGGGAGCGCCAACGCCGCCAGTACGGGCGCGGGGACCCCGGATACCGCCGCGGCGAAGGCCCGCGCAACTATCAGCGCGCCGATGACCGCATCCACGACGATGTGTGCACGCGGCTCGCGCATGAACACGGGCTCGATGTGAGCGAAGTAACGGTCCATGTCCACGACGGCGTGGTGACGATGGAGGGCACGGTGAACGACCGGCGCAGCAAGTACGAGATTGAAGACGTCGCGGAGTCGGTGTTCGGCGTACGCGATGTGCGAAACCATATCCACGTGCACCGCTACGGCATGCTGGCCTCGGAGTAGGCGAAGTCATCACCGAGGTCATCACTGAACACTGAAGCGCCACGGCGATGCCGGGGCGCTTCGTGTTTATGGGATCGATCTGGATCTAGCCGATTTTCGGCGGGGAAGGCGGACGCTCCTCGCGCTCATCGGTGCGGTCCGCCTTGTCGACCGGTACGTCAGCGGGCAGGCGCTCCGCCGCGCGCTCGACGTCTTCGCTGATCAGTTCCTCGGGAAGCGCTTCTTCGTCGGGCGGCTCATGGCGCTCATGGTCGACCTGCTTCAGTTCGGCGTCGATATCCTCGGCCGGCTCGGTCAGGTCAGGGTCGAGCGTGCTGGGCACATTGCCGCCAGTCGCCTCCCGGGAACTGCGCGCATCGCTGCGCTTGCGTTCCTCCTTGCGCGGGCGGGCGGGGGCGCTGGGCGCGCTGCCGGGTTGCGGGCGTGACGCCGCGGACGCCCGCTTGTCGGCGCGTCCTCCGGTTCGTACGGTCTTGCTCATCCTGCTCTCCGGTTGCTTTCAGATTTCAGATGTTCAGGTGTTCTCGACCGGCGGCTCCTTGGCTTCGGGATTGCCACCGCGACGCACTGATGGCGGCTCGCCGTTTTCGTCGGGAACGTCGTGCTCGCGTTCCACGCTGCGGCGGCGCTCGCGGCCGGGCTTGCCGCGCTCATGGTCGACATCGGGCCCCTTGTGGGTGGTCCGCTTCAGGTCCTGCTGGTTGTCGTGCTCGTGCTGACGGTGCGTATGCATTGTCGCTGGCCTCCTCAAAAGTGGTCGGTGCGGGCTTTCATTTCATCGGATACCGCGGTGACGCCGCGCACGCCGCGAGCCATGTCCATCACCCGCGCGCGTTGCGCGTCGTCGCGCACCGTGCCCTCGAGCCGCACCACGCCGTCGGTCGTGCTGACGCGGATATTGGCCGGGTCGATGGCCCGGCTCGACGCCAGGCGCGCCCGGACTTCCGTGGTGATGTCACGGTCAGTGCTGGCCTGGGTGTCGCGCGGCTCGGCCGTCCGGCCAGGCGATGATGGCGCCGCGACCGGATCGGTTGGCGCGGCATGGATAGCGCTGCCGGCGAACAGCAGCGCGGCTGCCACGGCTGGCGTGGTCAAGGCGAGCTTGGCGCGCAGGCATGTGTTCATGGCGAGTCCTCCGGATGACGGCCAGCCGTGCTCCAGGCGATATGCAGCGACAGCCGCGGCCACGGCCGCATGGCCCGGAGCCTGGCCGGCCCTGCCTGTATCTCTGCAAGCTTCATTCCTGCGCCAGCAACATATGCAGGCGCTGGGCCGGGCGGCGCGAACGCTGCAGCGCTGCAGTACTTTTTACCGTGGCTGAAGAAACTGCATGGGAGGCGGTCACGGCGGGAAGGTGGTGGCGCCGCCGCGTGGCGGCTACGTGTGTGGCGCGGCAATTGCGTCCAGCCACGTCTATAGTGAAGAACGATGCCGGCCTTGGAACGCTCGCGGGGTGACGTCCAGGCAGCCGGCCCGGGGGAAAAAGCGGCTCACCGAGTGGGAGGAAGCTATGCATCTGGCCGCCGTCCTGTCTTCCCTGGTTCTCGCCTCGTCCGTGGCGGTGTCGTCGACTCCCGTCGAACGGCAACTGCTCGCCATGACGCCTTCGGCCTTCTCGCAGCGCTTCAATACCGTCGCCCACGACACTGGCTCGGGGCTGACGCTTCCTTCCTTCAAGGTCAAGCCGGGTTGGCACCGGGCCGCGCCAAGCACCGGTGTCTCGGTGCTGGTGCGCGCGAGCCAGTCCGGCTATGCGCTCGACGAGGTCGTGGTGGTCTGCCAGGAAGTGGAGCGCTGCTTCCTGACCATCTGCACGGCGGCCCTGGCGATCGACAACTCGATCGATCCGCGCTTGCTGCAACGCTTCATCGTCGCACGCATTTCCACCGAGCTCGGCGAGGTCGGCCTGGTGATGTCGGGCCTGGCGTACATCGTCGTCACGCCGAAGGAAGACGACTACGTGGCACTGGTGATCCGGCCGTATCTGCCACAGCAGCAGGGTGCGTCGCCCACGGAGGCGCGGGCGGATCCACCGCCGCTGACGCCCCTCGCTCGCCAGCGCACCGCTGGCATCGCGCGCTCCTTGTGACAGGCAGCGCTAAGCCTGCAGCAGCAGAGCGACAGGCAGCCCGGCAAGCACTTCGCGCAGCGGCAGCGTGCCGTCCTTCCCGGCGGTGAAAGTTCGCGCTGTCAGGGCATCCACCCAGCTTGCAGATTCCTGCTTGCCCACGTCGAGCGTGGTGTGGCCCCAGCGGGCCGGCGGGACGCGGGGCAGGTCATTGCCGATGACCGCGGCGCCAAGGCGTGACACCACGGTCAATGCTTCGAGGCTGCCTAGCCTGCGCGCAAAGGCGAGTACATGGTCCGCCAGGGGACCATGCGCCAGGCGCGGCTGGTAGTCGCCCTGCAGGAACAGCGCTGGCTGCGCTCGGCGTGCAGCCAGCACGTGCCGCAACAGCTGCTGTTTCACACGCCCGTCCCGCCAGTGCGGCAGCCATGCGTCCCATCCCGGGCCGCCGTGGTCCAGTTGCGCCTGCAGGCGGCCATAGTCGGGCGGCCGGCGGTTGTCCGGATCGACCAGGCTCAGGTCCCAGTCTTCGCAACCCTGGTAGCGGTCTGGCACGCCCGGCGCCGTGAGCTGGATCAAGGCCTGCGCAAGGCTGTTCATGGCGCCGGCCGCGGCAGCGCGTGCCGCGAACCGGCCGATTGACACCAGCGGGCCGCCATGCGGCCAGTCCGCGGCTAGCCCGTGGAGGAAGGCGTCGCAAGCGTCTTCGTAGCCGGGGTCCGGTTTGGTCCAGTTGCCATGCAGCTTGGCTTCGCGAATGGCTTTGCGCTGCCACTGCCCGATGCGCTGCAGGAAAGCCGCCATCGCCTCAGGGCGCGCCAGGGCATCGGCCTGCATGGGCCAGGCGCCGACCAGCGTCTGGTACAGCATCAGCCGGTCGGCGGGGTCCGGAGCGTGAGGCAGCGACGCCAGCAGCCGCGCGCCATCGGCCTCGCAGCCGTGCACGACTGCGGCCCACTCTTGCGGCAGCTCGCTCAACACGGCCAGGCGCATGCGCGCGTCTTCGCCACGCTTGTGATCATGGGTCGCGGTTGCCAGCATCGCATGCGGAAACGTCCGGCGCCGCACGGCCATGGCGGCATGGAAGTCTGCCGGCGAGAGGGCCAGCACAGATGGATGGCTGCCGACCTCGTTGCGCGACAGCAGCGGCCCGTAGCGGTAGAACGCCGTGTCTTCGCCGGCCTTGGCGGCCAGCGCCGGCATCAGTTGCTGCACACGGCGCCGCGCCTGCGCCGGCGCGCTCGCGCCTGGCTCCGCAGTGTGCAGGCAGGCCAGGATGAAGTCGAGCGCCGCTGCCTGTTCCGGTGCGAGGGCGGCCCGGGCGCTACGGGTTGCCGCGTCGAGCATGGCCTGTTCGGCATGGAGGGCGGCAGCGTCACGGCACGAAGGTGCGCCGTCGAGGTACGTCCGATAGACGGGGATGAGTTCCAGCAGCCCGGCCAATGCCTGCCGCAGCGCCGGCCGGGTCAGGTCACGCGTGGAGGGTTCGCCAGCCGCGCAAGCGCGCAGACGCGCGCAGGCGCCTTCGAGCTCCGCGACCAGGTGATGCTGCAGGATCTGGCGGCGCGCATCGGCGAAGGCGGCCGGATAGCTTGTGGGCCGGCCGCCGGCCCGTTGCCACAAAGCCGCAAGCGGGACGGCGCCGGCCTCGGTGTGCAGCACGCCGCTGACCTGATCCATGAAGTCATAGCCGGTGGTGCCGTCGACTTCCCAGTCGGCGGGCAGGATCTCGCCCGGGGCCAGGATTTTCTCCACCACCAGCCATGGGCGCGCGCGGGCGGGCGCGGAGGGCCGACGGGCCGCATGCGCATCCAGGCATGCACGCAGCTGGCGGCAATAGGCCGCGGGATCGGCGAGTCCGTCGACGTGGTCGACCCGTACGCCATCGATCAGGCCTTCGCGCAGCAAGCGGAAGACCAATGCATGCGTAGCGGCGAAAACGGCCTCGTCTTCCTGCCGGATGCCGACCAGGTCGCTGATCTCGAAAAAACGCCGCCGGTTGAGCGCCGTTGCCGCCGTGCGCCACCAGGCCAGGCGGTAGTGCTGGCGCTCCAGCAAGGCATGCAGGCGGTCGCGGCCGGCATCGTGCGTGGCATCGAACCAGTCCGGACGGTTCGCGGCATTGTTGAGGGCGTCGTCGGGGGCCAGCGGAAAATCGTGCTCGAAGTAGCGCAGCGTTGGCGTATCGCTCCCGCCAGACGGGATCACGCGCAGCTCGCCGCGCGAGAGCGTTTCCCAGTATGGCTGCCCCAGCACGGGCACCAGTACCTTGCCATGAAGCGTCGGATCGGGCGGCTGCCAGTCGATATCGAAGCAGTCGGCGTGTGGACTGTCCTGCCCGTACGCCAGCACGTCGCGCCACCACGCGTTGTGCGTCGCGTCGGCGGCCATGTGGTTGGGCACGATGTCGAGGATCAGCCCGAGACCGGCAGCCCGCGCGCGATGGGCCAGCGCGCGCAGCGCGGTCTCGCCGCCAAGCTCGGCGCGCACACGCGTGAAATCGGTCACGTCATAGCCGTGCGAGGAGCCGGGCCGCGCCTGGCACACCGGCGAAAGATAGAGATGGCTGACGCCGAGCGCCGCGTAGTAGCCGACCACGCCCGCCGCGTCCGCGAGCGTGAAGCCAGGGTGCAGTTGCAGGCGCGCGGTGGCGCGCGGCGCTAACGGCGCACCTGGCGCGCCTGGCTCCGCAGTCCGGTCAGCGGACGCTGACGTCGACGCCATGGCCTGGCTTGCCGTGGCCGGACAGCACGGCGACGCAGCTCAGCGCGGGCAGCGATCCGCTGGCCAGCGCGTCGGCGTGGCCGGCTGCGGTTTCGTGAAGCATGGCATAGCCGGGCGCCGGCGGCTGGCAGGTCACGGCCTGCCGGCCCAGGTTCAGCCAGATCGACAGGCATGCGCCGTCGCCCAGGCGCCAGCGTGCGCGCAGCGCGGCGTGTCCCAGCACGTCGACGCCCGCGCTGCGGGCGCGCGGCAGCCGGTGCATGAGCCATTCCTGGCGGATCGCAAGCAGCCGGCGGTAGTAGCGGGACCAGTCGTTCTCGATGTCCATCGGCGGTCGCGAGGCTTCGAACGTTGCCGGGTCGTTGGGATCGGGGATCGCCTGCGCCCGCGCCTCGTCGCCGAACGCCGCCACGCTGGCGAACTCCCGCCTGCGCCCCTGGCGCACGGCCTCGGCCAGTGCCGGCGGATGGCTGGTGAAGTAGTAGAACGGCGTCTGCGCCCCGCCTTCCTCGCCCATGAACACTAGTGGCACCTGCGGGCAGAGCAGCTGCAGCGCCACCGCGGCGCGCAGCGCATCGGCGTCGGCCAGCGTGGCCAGCCGCTCGCCGAAGGCGCGGTTGCCGATCTGGTCGTGGTTCTGCAGGAACGAGACAAAGGCCGCGGGCGGCAGGTGGCCGCTGGGCTGGCCGCGCCGGACCGGCGCGCGCGAATCGCCGGCGGCCGAGCGGAACGGCGACACTTCGCCCTGGTAGGCGAAGCCTTCGGCCAGTACACGGGCCAGGTGCCGCAGCGGCGAAGACAGGCCCGGCGCGCGGCCGCTGCCGGGCTCCGCCGCGTAGTCGCGATAGTAGCCATCGTGCTCGCCGGTCAGCAGCACATGCAGTGCATGGTGCGCGTCATCATTCCACTGGGCATCGAACCCGGCCGAAAGGCGCGACGCGTCGTTGTGGTCATTCTCCAGCACCAGATGGACATGGCGACCGGCCACGCCCGGCGACGCGCGCAGGTCTGACGGCAGCGTCGTCAGCCAGCCTTCGTCGTCGATGGCATGCACGGCGTCCAGGCGCAGGCCGTCAAAGCGGAATTCTTCCAGCCAGTAGCGCGCGTTCTCGGTAAAGAAGCGGCGCACTTCCGGACGTCGGAAATCGATCGCGGGTCCCCACGGCGTCGTCCGGTCGTCCCGGAAGAAGGCGCTCGCATAGTGGTGCAGGTAGTTGCCTTCAGGTCCGAAGTGGTTATAGACCACGTCGAGCAGCACCATCATGCCAAGGCTGTGCGCATGATCCACCAGCGCGCGCAGCTGGTCCGGCGTGCCATAGCCGGATTCGGGCGCAAACGGCAGCACGCCGTCATAGCCCCAGTTGCGTGCACCGGGAAACTCGGCGATCGGCATTAGTTCCACGGCGGTGAACCCGAGTGCCGATAGCCGCTGCAGTTGCTGCATGGCGCCCGTGTAGCCGCCGCACAGGCCCACGTGAAGCTCGTAAATCACGGCCTCGTGCCACGGCCGCCCGCGCCAGTCCGGGCAGGTCCATGGATAGGTGTCGGCCTTGGGCTGGCACGCGACACTGGGGCCATGCACGTCGCCGGGCTGCCATCGCGAAGCCGGATCGGGAAAAGCGGTGCCGTCATCGAGCCGGAACCAGTAGCGGGTGCCATTGCCGCACGGCACGACGGCGCTGAACCAGCCGTCACCGCCCGGCGTCATGTGCACCGGCCCCATGCCCGCGATCTCCAGCCGCACCGACTCGCCACGCTGGGCAGCGTCCGGCGCCCACAGCCGGAAGCCGATGCGCCCCTCGGGCAGCCATACCGGGCCAAACGCATAGCCGTGCGGATCGTCGTTGGCCGCGGGCACCTGCGGCGCGCCAGCCGAAAAGCTGTCCAGCGGCGACAGCCGGGGCGTTGCCGAGGTGGCACCGGTTCCGAAGAAAAACGAATGCGGGTTCAAGATCAGCTCCAGACAGTGGTGGCCGGAAGGGCGCGGACAGTTTGTGGCAGGCGGCAGGCGCCGGGCATCGTTTCGGCGTTGCGAAGTCCATGCCAGGCCACGGGCCGCGGCACGCCGCGCCGCGGTCTTGCCGTTGCATGGTCGGGAGGCGTATCTGCGCGCGGCCTTGTAGAACATGCATGGCGCTAACGGTCCTTGTCCGCGGCATGCACGCGGCTGTCCGTATGCGGCCGCGTGCCGCTGGCGCGGTGCAGCAAGTGGACCGGCACGGGCCTGACCTTCCAGATCCGTTCGCAGTACTCGCGGATGGCACGGTCCGACGAAAAGTGCCCCGAGCGCGCACACGACAGCACCGACATGCGCTGCCAGCGCTGCGGCTGCAAATAGGTTTCGCAGACGCGCTGCTGGCAGGCGATATAGGCGTCGAAATCCGCCAGCAGCAGGTAAGGGTCATGCCGCGGATTCCCGTCGAACAGGGGACGGAAGACCGCGGGATCGCCATGCGAGAAGAAGCCTTGCTCGATCAGGTCGATCACCGCGCGCAGTTCAGGGTTGTGGTGGTAGTAAAGCGCCGGATCGTAGCCCGCAGCGCGCAGGGCGTAGACCTCGGGGGCGGTCAGCCCGAAGCCGAAGAAATTGTCGGCGCCGACGGCATTGCACAACTCGATATTGGCGCCGTCCATGGTGCCGATGGTCAGCGCACCGTTCATGGCGAGCTTCATGTTGCCGGTGCCCGACGCTTCCTTGCCGGCCAGCGAAATCTGCTCCGACAGGTCCGCGGCCGGGTAGATGCGTTGACCGTAGGTGACGTTGAAGTTGGGCAGGAACACCACCTTGAGCCGGTCACGCACCTGCGGGTCGCGGTTGACGACGTCGGCTACGCTGGTGATGAAGCGGATCATCAGCTTGGCGTACTGGTAGCCCGGCGCGGCCTTGCCGGCGAACAGGAACGTGCGTGGCGCCAGGTCGAGGTTCGGGGCGGATTTGATCCTGTGATAGAGCGCGATGATGTGCAGCACGGCCAGGTGCTGGCGCTTGTACTCGTGGATGCGCTTGACCATGACGTCGAACATCGACGACGGATCGATGACCACGCCCGTGCTGTCGCGCACCAGTTCCGCGAGAGTCATCTTGTTGGCGTGCCGCACGGCCTGCCATTGCTCGCGGAACCCGGCGTCGTCGGCGAAGGGCTCCAGCACGCGCAGCCGCTCCAGGTCGGTGACCCAGCCCTCGCCGATGGCATCGGTCACCAGCCGCGACAGGCGCGGGTTCGACAATGCCAGCCAGCGACGCGGCGTGACACCGTTGGTGATGCTGGTGAATTTCTCCGGCCACATGTCGTGGAAGTCCCTGAGCACGTCTTCGCGCATCAGGCGCGAGTGCAGTTCCGCCACGCCATTGATGGCGTGGCTGCCGACGCATGCCAGGTGCGCCATGCGCACATGCCGCTCGCCGTGCTCGTTGATCAGCGACAGGCGCGCCAGGCGCGAGTCGTCGCCATAAAAGCGGATGCGGACCGCCTCCAGGAAGCGCGTGTTGATCTCGAAGATGATTTCGAGATGGCGCGGCAGCACGCGGCCGAACAATGGCAGCGGCCATTGCTCCAGTGCTTCGGGCAACAGCGTGTGGTTCGTATACGCGAAGGCGCGTCGCGTGACGTCCCAGGCCTCTTCCCATGGCAGGTCATGCTCGTCCACGAGCAGGCGCATCAGCTCGGCAATGCCGACCGCCGGGTGCGTGTCGTTGAGCTGTACCGCGAACTTATCGTGGAAGCGCGACACCGGCATGCGGTCGGCCGCCAACAGGCGCAGCATGTCCTGAAGCGAGCACGCGACGAAGAAGTACTGCTGTTCCAGCCGCAGTTCCTTGCCCTGTTCGGTCTCGTCGTTCGGATAAAGCACCTTGGTCAGGTTTTCCGAGGTGATTTTCTTGCTGACCGCGCCAAGGTAGTCGCCGCGATTGAAGGTCGGGAAGTCGAACGCCTCGGTGGCATCGGCGCGCCACAGCCGCAGCGTGTTCACGGTATTGACGCGGTACCCCAGGATCGGCGAATCGAACGGCACGCCCACCACCGTCTTGGCCGGCACCCAGCGTACGCGATAGTGCCCGCGGTCGTCGGTGTAGTGCTCGGTATGGCCTCCCAGGCGCACCTGCACCGCCCATTCCGAGCGCTGGATCTCCCACGGGTTGCCATGGCGCAGCCAGCTATCGGTCTTCTCGACCTGCATGCCGTCGATGATGGCTTGCTGGAAGATGCCGTATTCGTAGCGGATACCGTAGCCCAGCGCCGGGATCTCCAGCGTGGCCATCGAATCCATGAAGCAGGCGGCCAGCCGCCCCAGGCCGCCGTTGCCGAGGCCGGGCTCGATCTCCTGCGCGAGGATCTGCTCCAGGTTCAGCCCGAGCGCCTGCATCGCGGCCTCCACCTCGCTGTAGATGCCCAGGTTGATCAGGTTGTTGCCGAGGTGCGGGCCCATCAGGAACTCGGCGGACAGGTAGGCGACGGTGCGCGACGGCTGGTCAAGGTAGGCCTCGGCGGTACTGATCCAGCGCTGCACGAGCCGGTCGCGCACCGTATGCGCGAGCGCCTGGTAGAGGTCGTTCTGGCTGGCATGCTCCGGCGGCTTGCCCTGGGTATGGAACACATGGTCCAGGAAGGCGCGGCGGATCGTGGCACTCGACAGGGCGGTGCGGGTATCGTCGGCATGTTCGGACCGGCTGGCTTCCGTCATGGGGCGACCTCCGTATCAAGGCGGCTCAGCGCGCGCGCGCCGCGCCGGGCAGCCGGCCCTGGCGCACCGCGCGTGCCCGTGCACGCAGGGCCGGCGTCTCGAAAAGGCGCCGCACATCGGCATCGAGCCTGCGCTGCCAGTTGGGATGGCCGGCCGTGGTGCCGGGCAGGTTGGCTTGTTCGGCTACGCCAAGGAGATCCTCCAATGGCAACAGGCGTAGCGGCGTGCGGGTGCGGCCAAGCCAGGCCAGCACGGTATCAAGCGGCGGATGTTCCGGGCCGGGCATGTCCGCGCCGGCAAGCCCAGCGTCGCGCAGCGCTTGCCACAGTGCGGTGCGCTCGCGCACACGCGCGTCACGCACGCCCTGGGGCGTTTCGTCCGCCGCGAGCAAGCCAAGACGTTCGCGCCATGCCAGGTCTCGCCCTTGCCACCAGCCCGCGACCGTCGGCAGGTCGTGGGTCGAGGTCGTCGCGACCGCATGCCTGGGCCAGTCCTCGGCGCGCAGGAACGGCGGCGTATCCGTCGACGCCACTTCGGCCGGTGCATCGGGTTCGGTGCCGTCTGCTTCCCTCACTGCCGGTTCGGCACGAGCAAACCACAGTACGTCGATGCCAAGCACGCCGCGCGCGGCCAGCGCGCTGTCCAGGTGCGCCGGCACCGTGCCCAGGTTCTCGCCGATGATGATGGCGCGGTGCCGCCATGATTCCAGCGCCACCAGCCGCAACAGGATCTGCAGCGGAAATTCGAGATACGCCCCCTGGCGCGCCGACGCGCCCGCCGGCACCAGCCACATGCGCGCCAGGCCCAGCACATGATCGATGCGCAAGCCGCCGGCATGGGCCAGGTTGGCGCGCAGCATCTCGATGAAGGCGCCATAGCCGTGCCGGTGCAGGCTTTGCGGCGAAAACACCGTGACGCCCCAGTCCTGTCCGTGCGGATTGTAGACATCGGGTGGCGCGCCGGCGTGGAAGCCGTCCAGGAAGTCCTGCTGGCGCGACCATGCCTGGCTGCCGCCGGGGTCCGCCCCCACGGCCAGGTCGGCAATCACGCCGATCGCCATGCCTGCATCGCGCGCGGCCTGCTGCGCGCGCGCGCGTCCGTCGTGGGCCAGCCATTGCAGGAACGCGTGGTAGTCGATTTCCTGCGGGTGGGCCATCGCGAATGCGGTCACGGCCGCACCAGCGGGGGAGCGCAGCGTCACCGGCCAGCAGCGCCAGTCCGCAGCGCCGTTGGCATTCATGCCGTTGGCCGCTTCGGCCAGGCGTGCGGCCTGAATCGCTTCATAGCACGCGTGCGCATGCAGCGCGGTGCCGCCGCGCGCGCGGAACGCCGCACATGCGTCCAGCGCCGAAGGCGGTAGCAACTGCTCGCGGTGTTCCCACAACCAGCGCAGCACGGACAGGCGCAGCCGCGACAGGTGCGGCCAGTCGATCTCGCTGCGGGCCTCGTGCTGCGCGAAGGCCGCGCGCGCGTTCAGTGCCGCGATGGCGCTCTCGACAGCGTCCTGCCCGAAGACGGCGGCGGGGTCCGCATAGAGCGGATTGTGGAACAGCCGGCTGGACGGCGAATAAGGACTGTAGCGCTCCGGCAGCGCGGCAAAGCCCGCATGAAGCGGGTTGATCGCCACCGCGTCGGCGTGCTCGGCGGCGGCGGCCTGGCAGCACTGCGCCAGGGCCGACAGGTCGCCCATGCCAGTCGGCGCGCCGCGGCGCAGGCCATAGAGCTGCACCGCCAGGCCCCACGCGCGTTCGCCTGCCGCCAAGGTCGAGCGGCGGCCCGCTGCGCGCAGCGCATCGTCCACGCCAAAGCAGCGTTGCGGGGCCACGGCCAGCACGGTCTGCGCATCGCCAATGCGCAGACCGTGGTAGCCGCATGCGAGGACCGGCGCGAGGCACAGCGCCCCGTCCGCGGCGGGCTCCGCCGTGCCGTCGAGCTGGCCGCCGTCTTCCAGCTCGATCCGGTACGGCCGCGCTTCGGCGGCATCGCGCCAGGGCACCGCGACGGGCCGCCCCTGGTCCGCAGTGATCAGCGGGGGCAGGCCAAGGGCGGCGTCTTCGGCGTCCATCCGTGCCCCGGAGGCACGGCACTGCGCGGGCGTGTCGCAAGGCAGCGCCATGCCTTGCAGCAAGCGGCGCAGCGTCGCATCCGCGACCCGCTGCGGGTGGCCCCAGGCATCGAGCCAGTGCGGCTGCAGGCCGGCGCGCCGAGCCAGCGCGTGCAACGCCGAGGCGGTCGGCGCGGTCATGCGTTGGGCTCCTGCGCGGGACTGCGTGGCGGGACGGCCGGGCGCGCATGCCGCTGCGGCTCGGTCTGGGCGGCGAGCAGGACCAGGGCGTGGGCGGGCACGGCCTGCAACGTCACGCCGGCCGCCGACCGGCCGGCTTCGGGCAGTTCCGGCTGGCTGCTGTCAAAGAGCAACTGCCAGTCCAGCGCGGGCTCGGGCAGGCGGAACACCGCATCCGTGTCGCTGGCATTGAGCAGCAACAGCGTCACCTGCACCGGCCCTCCCTGGCCGTTGCGCACGGAGCGCCGGGCCGGCTCCGGGCGTTCCGCCCGGCGCAGCGCGAGCGTGCGGATTTCAGGGTCGGCCCAGGCGTCGGGGCTTGGCGGCTGCCCCTCCGTGTCGAACCACGCAATATCGCCGATGCCCGGCATCGGCTCATGGTTGCCGTGCGCGAAGCGGTGGGCGCCGATGGCGTACAGCCGGCGCCGCAGCGACAGCAGGCGGCGCACCATCTCCTGCAGGGTCTGGCCTTCGGGCGTCTGCGCCTGCTTCCAGTCCAGCCAGGACAGCGCATTGTCCTGGCAGTACGCATTGTTGTTGCCATCCTGGCTGCGGCCCCATTCGTCGCCGGCGGTCAGCATCGGCGTGCCCTGGGCCAGCAACAGCGTGGCCATCATGGCCCGGGCCACGCGCGCGCGCAGTTCGAGGATAGCGGGATCGTCCGTGGGGCCTTCGACGGTGCCGTCCGGGCTCCAGTTGGCGCTGTGGTTGTTGTCGGTGCCGTCGCGGTTGTCTTCGCCGTTGGCTTCGTTGTGTTTCCCGTTGTAGCTGACCAGGTCGGCCAGCGTGAAGCCGTCATGCGCGGTGATGAAGTTGATGCTCGACCACGGCCGCCGGTAGCGGCGGTCGAACAGGTCGGCCGAGCCGGCCAGCCGCGCCGCCAGTTCGCCGCGCTGGCCGGCGTCGCCGCGCCAGAAGCGGCGCACGGTGTCGCGGAACTTGTCGTTCCACTCGGCGAAGCCGGGCGGCTGGTTGCCGAGCTGGTACCCGCCCGGGCCGAGGTCCCACGGCTCGGAGATCAGCTTGACGCGGCTGAGCACCGGGTCCTGCAGCACCGCACCGAAGAACGTGGCGCCCGGGTCGAAGCCGTTCTGCTCGCGGCCCAGCGTGGTGCCCAGGTCGAAGCGGAAGCCGTCGACGTGGTAGCACTCGACCCAGTAGCGCAGCGAATCCAGCACCATCTGCAGCACGCGCGGATGGGGCAGGTTGAGCATGTTGCCGCAGCCGGTGTCGTTGAGATAGTGACGTTCGTCGCCGGGCACGAGGTGGTAGTAGCTGGCGTTGTCCAGCCCGCGCCACGACACCGTCGGGCCGAACTCATTGCCTTCGCAGGTGTGGTTGTAGACGACGTCGAGGATGACTTCGATGCCGGCCGCGTGCAGCCGCCGCACCGCGACCTTGAGTTCGTGGAGCTGGCTCGTGGCCAGGTAGGACGGCTCCGGCGCGAAGTACGCCAGCGTGTTGTAGCCCCAGTAGTTGCGCAGGCCGCGCTCCAGCAGGAAGCGGTCCTGCAGGATGGCGTGCACCGGCAGCAACTCCACGGCGGTGACGCCCAGGCTCAGCAGGTGGTCCAGGAAACGAGGATCGCACAGCGCGGCGAAGGTGCCGCGCTGGTGCGGCAGGACATCTTCGCGCAGCATCGACACGCCACGCAGATGCGCCTCGTAGATGACCGTGTCGCGCCACGGCACGTCGGGCGGCCGGTCGTTGCCCCAGTGGAAGCTCTCGTCGACCACCACGGCCTTGGGCATCGTGGGGGCGCTGTCGCGGCGGTCGGGCGTCAGGTCGCCGCGCGCGCTGTGCAGGCGGTAGCCGAACAATGCGTCGGACCACCGCACCGGTCCGCTGAGCTGGCGCGCGTAAGGATCGAGCAGCAGCTTGTGCGCGTTGAAGCGGTGGCCGCGCACGGGGTCATACGGCCCGAAGGCACGGTATCCGTACAGCGTGCCCAGCGCGGCGTTGGGCAGGTAGCCGTGCCAGACCTCGTCGGTGCATTCGGGCAGCGGCATGCGCGACAGTTCCTTGCGCCCGTTGCCGGAGAACAGGCACAGGTCGATGCGCGAGGCATTGGCCGAGAACACGGCAAAGTTCACCCCGAGGCCGTCCCAGTGGGCGCCGAGCGGGTAAGGCTTGCCGGCCAGCAGGCGGTCCGCGGGCTGGATCGCCATGGTCATGCCTGCGCGCCGGCATGCTGGAGCACCAGCATGCCCAGCGGCGGCAGGGTGAGCGAGAGGGAGGCCTCCTGCCCATGCGCCGGCACGGGTTCAGCCAGGAGCGCGCCTTCATTGCCGACATTGCTGCCGCCATAGCAGGCCGCATCGGTATTCAGGCGTTCGTGCCAGCAGCCGGTAAAGGGCACGCCGATGCGGTAGCCGTAGCGCGGCACCGGCGTCATGTTGGCCACGGCCAGTACCACGTCGCCGCTGCCGGGCGCCGGGCGGCGCAGCCAGGCGAACACGCTGTTCTGGTGATCGTCGCCGACCACCCACTGGAATCCCGTGGGCGAATGGTCGAGTTCGTGCAGCGCGGGCAGTTCGCGGTACAGGGCATTGAGGTCGCGCACCAGCGTGTGGACGCCGCGGTGCATCGGCTGCTCGAGCAGCGCCCAGTCGAGTTCCGCGTCGTGGTTCCACTCCTGCCACTGCGCCAGCTCGCCGCCCATGAACAGTAGCTTCTTGCCAGGGTGCGCCCACATGAACCCGTAGTACGCTCGCAGGCCGGCAAAGCGCTGCCAGTTGTCGCCAGGCGCCTTGCCGATCATCGAGCCCTTGCCGTGCACGACCTCGTCGTGCGACAGCGGCAGCACGAAGGCCTCGGACCACGCGTAGACCGTCCCGAACGTCATGTCCTGGTGGTGCCAGGCGCGATGGATCGGGTCCAGCGACAGGTAGCGCAGCGTATCGTGCATCCAGCCCATGTTCCACTTGAAGTCGAAGCCGAGTCCGCCGCTGGCGGTGCTGGCCGTGACGCCGGGCCACGCGGTCGACTCCTCGGCGATGGTCAGCGCGCCAGGGCAGCGCTCATGCACGACCGTGTTGAGTTCGCGCAGGAACGCCACGGCTTCCAGGTTTTCGCGGCCGCCGAAGCGGTTGGGCACCCACTGGCCGGCCGCACGGCTGTAGTCGCGATAGAGCATGGATGCCACCGCATCCACGCGCAGCCCGTCGATGTGGAAGTGCTCGAGCCAGTGCAGCGCGCCGGCCAGCAGGAAACCGCGCACTTCGTTGCGGCCCAGGTTGTAGATCAGCGTGTTCCAGTCCTGGTGGAAGCCCTCGCGCGGGTCCTGGTGTTCGTAGAGCGCGGTGCCGTCGAAATGCGCGAGCCCGTGCGGATCGGTCGGGAAATGCGCCGGCACCCAGTCCAGGATGATGCCGATGCCGCTTCGGTGGCAACGGTCGACGAACGCCGCGAACGCCTGCGGCGGCCCGAGGCGCGCCGTGGGCGCGTAGAGCGACAGCGGCTGGTAGCCCCATGAGCCGCCGAACGGGTGCTCGGTCACCGGCAACAGCTCGATGTGCGTGAAGCCGAGTTCGCAGACATAGGGAATCAGCCGCTCGGCCAGGATGTCCCAGCCGTGCGCGGGATCATTGGCCGCTCGCAGCCAGGACCCGGCATGGACTTCATAGATCGACAGCGGCGCCGCGTACGGCTCGACGGCATTGCGCAGGCGCATCCAGTCATCGTCCTGCCAGGGGAAGGGCGGGGCGGACACCGCGGGCTCGGCCACCACCGACGCAGTGGCCGGGGGCGGCTCGGTGGCCAGCGCGAGCGGGTCCGCCTTGTCGGGCAGTTCGGCGCCGTGCGGGTCGAGCAGGTCGAACTTGTAGTGGCAGCCGGGCTTTGCGCCCATGGCCGCCGGGATGAACAGCTCCCAGACGCCGCTCGGTTGGCGCAGGCGCATCGGGTGACGGGCAGGGTGCCAGCCGTTGAAGTCACCGATCACCGATACGCGCCGCGCATTGGGCGCCCACACGGCAAAGCGCACGCCCTCGACGCCGTCGATCCGGCGCCACTGCGCCCCCAGGCAGGAACCCAGCTCGAAGTGCCGCCCCTCGGCGATCAGGTGCAGGTCGAGTTCGCCGAGCAGCAGGCCGAAGGCATAGGGGTCGCGGCTGAGCTGGGTCTGGCCGTCGGGCCAGCGCAGCCGCAACTGGTAATCCGGGTTGCCGGCGGCAATGCGTCCGCTGAACACGCCGCCATCGTGCAGGGCCGTCATCTCCGCCAGCAGCGTGCCCTGCGCATCGGTCAGCGTCACGGCTTGCGCGCCCGGCACGCAGGCGCGCACCACCAGCGTATTGTTGTCCTGGTGCGGCCCCAACACGGCGAACGGGTCGCCGTGGCGGCCCGCCAGCAGCGCATTCAGCGCGTCATCGGGGAGGGTATCGGACCGGCGTTCGGCGGCCTGGATGTCGACGCGGCTCATTGGACCTCCAGGTTCCCGGCCAGCAGCTTGCGCACCATGCGCGCAAGCCCGCTGGCGGGCAGGTCGATCCACGCCACGCGGTTGGCGGCTTCATATTCGACTTCGTAGGCGGCGCGCTCCAGCAGGAACAGGTCGAGCATCGGCTGGAGTTGCTCCGCTTGCACCCAGGGCGCACCGGAGGCCTCCATGTGCTGGCTGTAGCAGGCCAGGAACGCGTCGCTGGCGGTCGAGCGGAATTGCTCCAGCAGACCGCCGCGCCGCTCGGCCAGCGCCGGAGGCAGTTCGGCATGGGTGCGCTCCTGCCGATCGGTGCCGACCGTGGCCGCGGCGTAATCGATCGAACGCAGCAATCCGGCCACGTCGCGCAGCGGCGAAGTCTTGCGGCGCCGCCAGTCGAGCGGCAGCCCGGGCTCGCCCTCGAAGTCGACAAGGTAGGTGTCGTTCTGCGCGATCAGCACCTGGCCCAGGTGGAAGTCGCCATGGATGCGGGTCTGCAAGCTTCCGGGCGCGGCGGCCGCAAGCCGCGCCACCAGTTCGGGCAGGGCTTTGCGGGCCTTCATCAGCGTGTCGACATCGAGCTCGAAACGCTTGCTGGCGGCTTTCGGATCGTCGTGCGGACGCTTTTCGAGCAGCGCAAGCGCGCGCGACAGGGCCGCCATCGCCTGTTCGGCCCATTGCGCCGTTTCCGCCTCGGTGGCGGCTTGCGGCGCGAAGGCCGGGTCGTCCGTGGGCCGCGCCAGCACGGCATGCAGCTCGGCCAGCCGGCGCCCGAGCGTGCCGGCCATGGCGACGTAGCCGTTCATGGCCTCGGTGAACTCGTCCTGGCTTTCGTCGGCGGGGAGCGCGTCGTCGATGACGCGGCTCAGGTAGTCCAGCGTCCAGTCCCAGCCATTGCCCTGGTTGAGGATATAGCCCTGCACCAGCATCAGCGTGTGCGCAATGCCGTCACTGCCGGTGCGCGACACTTCGCCGAGCAGCGGCGCCGAATGCGGATAGCCCTGCGCCGTCAGGTAGCGCGTCATCTCGACTTCCGGGTGCATGCCACCCGACAGGCGCCGCACCAGCTTGAGCACGGCGGTGCTGTCGTAGGACAGCGAGCTGTTGGACTGCTCGGCCGACATCCACTGGATCTCTTCCTGTTCTGGCTGGAGCGCCGACAAGCCCGGCTCCGCACGGAAGCGGATGGTTTCCTGCGGGCCGTGCAGCTCGACGCCGGCGCGCAAGGCCTGGATCACCTCGCGCGCGAACGGCTCCAGCACGAAGCCATCGGTGGCCAGGCCGATGCGGCTGCCCTGGCGCACGCGGGCCATCGACAGCCCATGCGCAAGCTGGGACACGCCATCGGCGCTCTCGCGGTCCCACAGCAGCCCCACCGGAAGCTGGTAGCGCTCGGTGCGCCCGCCGGATAGCCGGACCTCGACTTCGCCAAGATAGATCTCTTCGCCCGCGGCGCCCCGCGCAAACGGCACCAGGTACGCCAGCGAGGCGCTGTGGATGCTCTCGTCCTTGGCACCGAACCAGCGCCGGCGGCGGATATAGGGCGGCAGCACTTCCGCGTTCAGGATCTGGCGCGATGCCTCGGTCAGTTCGAGCCGCCCCTTGTTCTGCAGGACCAGCGTGATCTGGTCAGGCAATTGTTCAGGCGCGCTCACGTGCCACGCGGGCGGATGCGCCTCGTCGCTGAGCACGAACCAGTAGAAGCCATACGGCGGCAGCGTGAGCAGGTAGGTGAGCGTGCCAATGGCCGGGAACGGCGTGGCCCCCATCATCTCCACGGGCACGCGGCCATTGAAGTTGGCCAGGTCGAGTTCGACGGCCTGCGGCGCGCGCGACAGGTTGGCCACGCACAGGATGTGCTCGTCCTCGTACTCGCGCAGGTAGGCCAGGATCTTGCGGTTGCCGGGGAACAGGAAGCGCAGCGTGCCGCGGCCGAAGGCGCGGTGCTTGCGCCGCAGCGCCAGCATGCGGCGCATCCAGTTGAGCAGCGAATGCGGATCGCGCGCCTGCGCTTCGACATTGACCGCCTCATAGCCATAGAGCGGCCCCTGCAGCGGCGGCAGCACCAGCCGTTCGGGGTCGGCGTGCGAGAAGCCGCCATTGCGGTCCGGCGACCACTGCATCGGCGTGCGCACCCCGTCGCGGTCGCCCAGGTGGATGTTGTCGCCCATGCCGATCTCGTCGCCGTAGTAGATCACCGGCGTGCCGGGCATGGAAAACAGCAGGCTGTTCATCAGCTCGATGCGGCGACGGTCGCGTTCCATCAGCGGGGCCAGCCTGCGCCGGATGCCAAGGTTGATGCGCGCGCGCCGGTCGGAGGCGTAGACCTCCCAGAGATAGTCACGCTCGCTGCTGGTCACCATCTCCAGCGTCAGCTCGTCGTGGTTGCGCAGGAAGATGGCCCACTGGCAGTCGGTGGGCAGCTCCGGCGTCTGGCGCATGATGTCGGTGATCGGGAACCGGTCCTCGCGCGCGATCGCCATGTACATGCGCGGCATCAGCGGGAAGTGGAAGGCCATGTGGCATTCGTCGCCGCGATCGCCCGTGCCGGAATCCGCGTTCGTGCGGCCGAAATATTGCTGGGCGTCCTCGGGCCACATATTGGCCTCGGCCAGCAATATGCGGCCGTGGTAATGCGAATCCAGGTGGGCGCGCACATGGCGGATGACCGCGTGGGTCTCGGGCAGGTTCTCGTTGCTGGTTCCCTCGCGCTCCACCAGATAGGGCACGGCGTCCAGGCGCAGCCCGTCCACGCCGATGTCCAGCCAGAAGCGCATGACCGACAGCACTTCGTTCATCACCTGCGGGTTGTCGAAGTTCAGGTCCGGCTGGTGCGAATAGAAGCGGTGCCAGAAGTACGCGCCCGCCACGGCGTCCCAGCTCCAGTTGGACTTTTCCGTGTCGCAAAAGATGATGCGCGTGCCGGCGTAGGCTTGGTCGTTGTCGGCCCAGACGTAGTAGCGGCGCGCGGCGGAGCCTGGCTTGGCCTTGCGCGCGCGCTGGAACCACGGATGCTGGTCCGAGGTGTGGTTGATGACCAGTTCAGTGATCACGCGGATGCCGCGCGCATGGGCCGCCGCCACGAAGCGGCGCGCTTCGGCCAGCGTGCCGTAGTCGGGATGCACGCTGCGGTAGTCGGCGATATCGTAGCCGTCGTCGCGGCGCGGCGACGGGTAGAACGGCAGCAGCCAGATGGTGTCGACGCCAAGGTCGACCAGGTAGTCCAGCTTGGCCAGGAGGCCGGCGAAATCACCGACGCCATCGCCATTCGCATCGTAGAAGGACTTGATGTGGAGCTGGTAGATGACGGCGTCCTTGTACCAGAGCGGATCGGCATTGAGCAGCAGGGCGTTGGCGGGTTCGGTCAGGCGTTTCATCCGTGTCTCCGTGCCTTGGTTCTGCCAGGTATGCCAGTGTCTGTCGCCGCGCTACGCGCCGTGCGGATCGTAAGCCGGCGACGGTATGGCTTCGCGCCGTACCGGCTGCCCGATCGGGGTCAGGTGCCACAGCGCAAACGGCAGCCGCGCCGGATCGAGCCGGATGCGCTGGCGCTTGCCGTGCCACGCGAAGCGGTGCTCGTCCATCAGGTCCTGCACGGCGACGCTGCCGTGGTCGGGCAGGCCCCATTCCCACAGCGGGATATCGACGGTGGCTTCCTGCGCGGCGAACGGGTCCATGCTGATCGCGGCCAGCAGCACGTCGTCGCCGAAGGTCGAGCCCGTGCCGGGAACGAAGCGCGCGAAGTACAGCACCGCGTCGTTGCCGGCCGGATAGATGCGCAGCCCCAGGTGGCTCTGCAGCGCGGGGTGGCCCAGGCGGATGTGGTTCAGCCGCGTGATCTCGGCCACGATGTTGCCCGGCTGGTGCCAGTTGCGCGCGCGCAGCTGGTATTTCTCGGAGTCCAGGTATTCCTCGCGCTCCTTGCCGTCGAGCACGAGCGGCGCGGACTCGCACAGCTCGAAGCCGCTGTACATGCCCCACAGCCCCGACAGCAGCGTGGCCAGCGCCGCGCGGATCAGGAAGGCCGGGCGGCCGCCGCGGTGCAGGAAGTACGGGTTGATATCGGGCGTGTTGACGAAGAAATGCGGCCGGAAGAACTCGCGCAGCGGGCCTTGCGTCAGCTCGGTCATGTACTCGGCCAGCTCGGCGCGCGTATTGCGCCATGTGAAGTACGTATAGGACTGGCTGAAGCCCAGCTTGGCCAGCCGCGCCATCATCTTGGGGCGCGTGAAGGCTTCGGCCAGGAAGATAGTGTCGGGGTGCCGTGCGCGCACGTCGGCAATCATCCATTCCCAGAACGGCAGCGGCTTGGTGTGCGGATTGTCCACGCGGAAAATGCGCACGCCGCGCTCGACCCAGAACATCACCACGTCGCGCAGCGCCTGCCACAGCGCGGCGGCCGCGGGCGCCGCCGCGTAGAAGTCGACGTTGACGATGTCCTCGTATTTCTTCGGCGGGTTCTCGGCATAGCGCAGCGAACCGTCCGGACGGCGCGTGAACCATTCCGGATGCTGCCTGAGCCACGGATGGTCCGGCGAGCACTGGATCGCAAAGTCGAGCGCCAGTTCCAGCCCTGCCGCGGCAGCGGCAATGCGCAGGCGCTCGAAGTCCTCGAAGCTGCCGAGCTGGGCGTGCAGGGCATCGTGGCCGCCATCGTCGGCGCCGATGGCGTACGGGCTGCCCGGGTCGCCGGGCTGCGCGCGCAGGCTGTTGTTGCGGCCCTTGCGATGGGTCTTGCCGATCGGATGGATGGGCGTGAAGTACAGCACGTCGAAGCCCATAGCGCGGATCGATGGCAGTCGGGCGATCACATCATCGAAGGTGCCGTGGCGGCTTTCGTCGTTGCTGGCGGAGCGCGGGAACAGTTCGTACCAGCTTGCAAAGCGGCTGGCCAGCCGTTCCGCTTCCACGGGCATCGGCACCGGATGCCGGCTCGCGAACGGACGTCCCTCGGGCTTCTGCATGGCGGCATGCATGGCCGCGGCGGTACGCGGCGACAGCAGGATATCGAGTCGCGCGTTGTCGTCGCCGGCGCTGGCGGTCAGTTCATCGACCAGCACGGACAACTCGCTGTCGGGCGGCGTGTCGCCCTGCGCGGGCATCAGGGCGTCGGCTACGAGCCGTGCCCCTTCCTCGATCTCCAGCGAAATATCCACGCCTGCCGCGCGCTTCTTGCCGATCTCGTCGAGCCAGCTGGCAAAGGTGTCGCGCCAGGCTTCCACCGTGAAGGTGTGACGGCCCAGCCCGACCAGCGGGAAACTGCCGACCCAGCGGTCATTGACCAGCGGCCGCATTGGCGCTTCCTGCCAGGTTTGCTCGCCCGGCGCGCGCCACAGGACGGCGGCGGCCAGCTTGTCATGGCCATCCATCCAGATATCCGCACTGACCTCGACGCGCTCGCCAACCACGCGTCGCACCGGGAAGCGTCCGCTATCGCACCCAGGCTCGACCGCTTCGATCGCAATGCGCGGCGCCTCCAGCGCGGCCACCACGCTGCCCAGGCCGCTCGCGCTGACGGCGTCGCCGGGCTGCGGCAGGCGCGGGGCATTGCGGGTGTGCGCGGGGACGGCGCGATAGAGTCGGATGTCGGCGGGGGCCAGCGTCATGTCGGCCAGCGCATCAAGTGCGGCGTCCGGGTCCACGCTGCCGCCGGGGCCGCCGTCCGACAACGCCAGTCGGGACGACGCAGCCGGCAGCGTCGCCAGCACGCGGTCGACGCCGAGCGTGCCGGGTTCCTGCGTGTCCGGGTTGACCACGATCGTCAGCGTGGATTCCGTCGGGGCGGCGCTGTCGCCGTCGCGGCTGTCCGGCGCCTGCAGCCGCGCCAGCACGGTCAGCCCGGCGTCGGGCCCGCTCAGCAGCCTGACCGACACCGCCGGAGCGGACGGGCGCGTGGCCAGCCAGGCGTTGGCCTGCAGCACTTCATGCGTGATGTCGTACGGCGCGCCGTCCCGGGCGCCGCCATCATCGGCCAGCGGATCACGGGCTTTCGTGCCGCCGGTCTCGAAGCCCTCGGGCACCAGCAGGCCATCGCCGATCGCGGCGGCGGTCCACAAGGCGCGTCGGGCGGACAACGCGTCCTGGCTGGCCGGCGACTGCGATGGCGCCGCCAGCACGCGCCCGAACGGACGCAGGCGCGCCATCTCCTCGGTCAGCCACGGGCTGCGGAAGTCCCACCATGGCAGCGAGCAGAAGGCGCCGTCGAACTGCTCCGGCATCAGGTCGTCGAGTTGTGCCGGCGTCAGGCCCGGCGTCCAGACCAGGAAAATCGGGCGCGGGCCTTGCGGCGCGAGGCCATCGCCGCGCAGCGCGGTGGTCAGCGTGGTCCAGCATCGGCCGGGCACCCGCGCCGGCGCACGCAGACAGAAGCCGGCAACGCCGGCCGCGAGTGCGGCGCGCAGTTGCGTGGCCCACCACTCCACCAGCGCTGCGGCCACCGCGGGCGACTGCCACCGCAGGCGCACTCCGGGCAGGTGGTTGTCGGTATCGTGCGGCGTAAAGGCCGGCGCGGCGCGATCGATCCATGTCGGATCGATACCGTTGCCATGCTCCGGAATGCGGTCCAGCGAGATATCGAGCAGCGGGGTGAGGCCTTGCCGCACGCTGTCCGCGCAGAGCGCCGCCAGCGCGGACAGCGTGTCGGGGTTTCCAGGCAGGACAGCGGCGCGGCCGGACAGCAGGACATGGTCGAATCCCAGCGCGGCGACGCGCCGGAGCGTGTCGTGTTGGGATTCGGAGAGGTCGGTGATTCGGTCGATATTGAGCAGGCAGATCCGCACGTAGTATTCCCTTGGCTGTTGGCCAACAAGGGCAGGCCGACATCCGGCGCCATTCCCGATTCAGATACCGGTGCCGCTACCGATACCGGCCCGCATGCCCACATCCCCAGCGGGATGAAATTAGACAGAGCCATGCGAAGCGCGTGCCAAGCGCGGCGCCTGCCAGCAACGGGTCCGTCATATCCGAGCGTGGGCAAGGGCAACAACGCCGGGCTTGCGGTGGCGGGCCGCGACGCAACAACGGTGTGCGGCGTGTAAAAACTTCAGGCAGTTCGGCCGGCATTGCAAAAATTGCCTTCGCGGCACCGCGCGTGCATTGCGCGTGGCCGATCCGGCCGGGGCGGATGGGTACGATTCATGCTCGGTCCGGGGCCGGACAGGCACGGAGGGAAACCATGCAGGACTGGCTGGAAGCGATGCAATGGCCTGCCATGGTGGCCACCGTGATGGGGACGTGGCTGGTGGGGTCGCGCTCGGACGCGCGCAGGCGTGCCGGGTTCTGGGTGTTCCTGTTCAGCAATGTCCTGTGGATCGCATGGGGCTGGCAGGGCGACGCGTACGCGCTGATGGTGCTGCAGGTCGCGCTGGTCGCCATGAACGTGCGCGGCATGCGCAAGGCCGCAAAGGCCTGGCAAGACACCGCTCGTGCCGGTGCTCGGCGGTCCGGGTGAGCAACGGTGCGTCGCGCGCCATTCGGCACGGGACGCACCGCTGTTCACGCTGCGCGCGGATTACTGCTTCGGCAGCGGGTCAGGCGAGTCCCCCTTCGGGCCGCTCGGGGCCTCGGCTGTCGGCGCGGGCGGCGTGCCTTGCTCGCGTGGCTTCTTGTAGCGCGCGGTGGTGCCGGATTGCGTGCTGCTGTGCTTCTTGGCCTTGTGCTTGGGCTGGTCCGATGCCATGCCGGTGCCGCTTTGCATGTCGGTCGAGCCAGGGGCTGCCATCGCGGGCGCGTTGCGAGAGGTGCCCGCGCCTTCTGGGGCTGGCGGGGCGCTCGGGTTTGGCGCATTGGGGGATGCCGGGGCTTGCTGGCCAAAGGCTGGCAGGCAAAGCGCGGCGCCGATTACCAGTGCAGTGGTGGCGAGGGTCCGTTTCATGTCGGTCTCCGGTTGTCGTCAGGCGACGAAAGTACGGCGCTGGTGTTCTGGCAGCCACGGCTGGTGTTGCCACGTCGGGCCAGTTCGCAGTAGTGGCACAGCCGCCCCAGCGCCCAATCGGCGGCGGCCTCGCGCACGGTGATGCGCCGCACGTCGTTGCCAGGCACTGGGCCGGGCGCGGACGGCGGCGCGAAGGCAGGTCGGTGCAGGTGCGGGCCTCGGGGCATACTCATCGTCCGGAGCAGCGGGAGACCGACGTGCCATTGACCTTATCGGCGTTTTCAACGGTATGCCGTGAGACTGGCGTGTCTTGGTCGCTGGCATGGGCCTGCTTCGCGCAGCCATCGGTCGCCGATGGTTTATTCGCTTCACGCACGAAGGTCAGGGCGCCATCGCGCTCCAGCACCACGCGGGTGACGCCCTCCAGCGATTCCTTCTGCAGCGTCGCGCGCAGGTTGGCCTTCAGGTCTTCCTCGCTGACCATGGCCTGCGCGATGCGCGTCCGGTCGACATGGCCGTCGTCGATCAAGTCGATCGCGTAGCCGCCCGTAATGCGGTCGAACGCGGCGTAGCGCGACGACAGCCATCCGACCGCCCGATGCATCAGCACCAGCGTGAGGGACGCCGCAAACGCGGTCGCCAGGGCGGTCGCGCCGATGATGGCGCGCGATAGCACCGCGCCCAGCAGCAGCACCACGCACAGGTCGAACGCGGTTTTCTGGGCAAACGCGCGGCGCCCGGCCACGCGCAGCAGCAGCCAGGTGATCAGGAAGACCACGAAGGCGCGGACCGCGCCCTGCCACCACGCGAGGTGGTCGCCTTCTCCCATCAGGGCAAGCATGAGGCTGGTCAGTGAATCCATTGCACATTGCGTTGGTTGCCGATGACCGACGCGGCGGCAGTTTCCGTGCCAGCCGTGTCAGGCACATCGTCGCGCGCTGCTGCTGCATGGACACGCAGGGCAGAAGAATGTACGTGCAAGGGCGCAATGGATCTTGTAATTCCTGCCGCGCACCGGCATGCGCGCAGGACAGTACCCGCGCCGGACAATGTGGCGTCCATCTTGCATGGCAGGACCTGTGTTCCCGCAGTGACCGCCGGAGACAGATATGGACCGAAGCCGCCCCGCCTTACCAGACACGCCGTGGCGTGAACCACCGCTGCCCGAAGATGCCGACTGGCGCAGCCATTACGTTGGGGCGTATGGCGTCTTCGATTACGACCAGCCGGTGGATCCCGCGGAGTTCGCGGGGCTACGCGAGGAAGGCCGCCAATGGCCACGCGCGCGGCCGGCGCCGCAGCAACAGCCTTCGGAGGGCTACGGGTCCGAGCAGGCCTATCAGCAGTTCACGGGGTTCAATGAACGCGCGTCGCGTAGCGGACAGGGGGCTTCGCCGCGCTATCGGCCAGTGGGGCCGCGCGGCTACCAGCGCAGCGATGCGCGGATTCTGGAGGACATCTGTGACCGCCTGACGCGCAGTGGCCGCCTCGATGTACGCGACGTCGAAGTGCGCGTGGACAGCGGCGTGGTCAGGCTCGAAGGGAGTGTGCCAGACCGTCTGCAGAAGTACCGTGTCGAAGATATCGTGGACGACGTCTTTGGCGTGCGCGACCTGGTCAATCGGTTGCGCGTCTGCCGTGGCAAGCCGGGAAAACGGCCGTCCTGAAGAAAAAGCCGGCCGCCCCGGCATGACCCGGTGCGGCCGGCTCGCGGTGGCGAGGCTGCCTAGCCGGCAATGGCGCTAAGGTCGCGGCCCGCATAGCTGCTGCGCGCCCGCACGCTGCCGTCCTTCGCATGAATCAGCAGTTCAACCTTCTTGCGCCGCGCCAGCGAAGTGGCGGCGTGGATCGCGGCCTCCTGCGTCGCGTGGTGGGATTCCGCGTAACGCGCGCCTTCGTGAATGACGTCCCACCCATTTCCGTAAGGCACGACGTGTAGGTTGCTGCCCATCTTTGTCTCCTGAGGCGCCGGCGCAATGCGTCGGCTCTTTCATTGTGGCCTCATTGGCGCCGCTGTCTATCGGTCACCCTCTGACAAGCCAGGAGCAGCAAGGGCGACTTGCGGTCGAAAATATCTGGTCATTTGGGCTTGCTCTTGTAAGCTGGACTGGAAATCGCCTGTAAAGGAGCTAGCCATGCGTGCAAGTTTTGCGCGGGGACTGACACAGTCTCCAGTGACTGTGGTGGCCCGCGCTTCCGACGGCGAAGTCGGCTGGATGCCCCGGATCGGGGACCTGGTAACGGTCTACAGCCAGGACCAGGACACGGAGTTCGACATCCGCCTGAGCGAAGTCGTTGCCTCCGGGCGCTGGCGCGGCGTGGTCTATGCGATCAGCCGTGGAAAGGAAGTGCTGGTCACCGCGGAAGGGCTGGAGATCGACGACGTGGTGGAAGTCATGCGCGAGGAGATCGCGGGCGTGATTCCTTGCAGCCATCCGCATTAGTGGAATCCCCGTCCGCAACCCGCAGGAAGACGGCCAGGCGCGGCCACTGGCCGTCAGGATTGATCCGGCTGGCGTGGCACGCCAAGCCACATCGACAGGCCGCTCGCCAGCAGCAACGCAGCCAGCAGGTATAGCGCATTGTCGAGGCTTCCGGTCTGCACCTTGATTTGCCCGATCACCCAAGGGCTGATGATACCGCTGGTAATCCCCACGCTGCTGATGAAGGCAATGCCGGCGGCTGCGCCGCTGGCGGGCAGATAGCTGGGCGGCAGCGACCAGAACACCGGCAGCGCGGCAAAGATCAGGACCGCGGCCACGGACAGGATGGCCAGCATCGCGGCCAGGCTATGCAGGTGCAGTGTGAGCGCGGCCAGCGCCAGTGCGCCGCCTGCCGTGCACAGCAGGAAATGCCGGTGGCGTTCGCCGCTGCGGTCGGAATGCCGCGCGATCAGGATCAGGCCGATTGCGCCCACCGCATTGGGCACGACGGAGTAGAGGCTGATCGAGACCACATCGGTGACGCCGAAGTCGCGGATCATGAGCGGCATCCAGAAGCTCAGTGCCAGCGAGCCACAGGTCAGCGAAAAGTAGATGAACGCGAACAGGTAAACGCGCGGGTTGCGCAGGACTTGCAGCAGCGCCTGCAGCGAATGCGCCTTGATGTCATGGCCTTCGATGCGGGCCCGTGTCAGGAATGCTTTTTCACTGTCGGTGAGCCAGCTTGCCTGGCGCGGTTCATCGACCAGGACAAAGGCGGCGAGCACGCCGAGCGCGATGGCCGGCGCGCCTTCGAGGGCGAACATCCACTTCCAGCCCTGCATGCCGAGTACGCCGGCCATGTCGCGCATGATCCAGCCCGAGACCAGCCCGCCCAGCACACCGGCAACGGCGACGCCCGCGAAGAAGATGGCCATCACGGCGGCGCGCCGCTTGGCCGGGAACCAGTAGGTCAGGTAGAGCACGATGCCGGGAAAGAAGCCCGCTTCGAACACGCCGAGCAGGAAGCGCAGCGTATAGAACTGCGCCGGCGAGGACACGGCCATCATCGCGACCGAGGCCACGCCCCACAGCACCATGATGCGCGTGAACGTGCGGCGCGCGCCAAAGCGTGCCAGCAGCATGTTGCTGGGCACCTCGCACAGCACGTAGCCGACGTAGAACACCGCGGCGCCCAGGCCGTACATGGCGTCGCTGAAGCCCAGGTCCTGCTTCATCTGCAACTGGGCAAAGCCGATGTTGATGCGGTCCAGGAATGAAACCACGTAGCACACGAACAGGAACGGGATCAAACGCAGCCAGATCTTGCGGTATAGCGCGTCTTCGTCATGCGCGGCGTAAGCGGGGGCCGCAATCGCCCCTGAGGCCAGATTGCTCATTGCTTTGTCTCCGGTGTGAGCGCCACCCCGCGCAAGCCTTTTGGCAGGCCTTCGCTACGGGTCCGGCGGGAAAGGGTGGGGCACGCGTGCGCGTGCCCGCAGGTCAGGTTGTGGCGGTGGTGTTGCCGGCGATGCCTTCGCGGGCGGCCTGCATGGCCGCGAGCAGCACCTGGTGATCGCCGATATGGTTGGCGAGCAGGAGGATGAGCTGGGCGTTGGCGGCCTGGCTCTGCGCGTCGTCCAGGTCGCGGTGCATGTCGATCAGCGCTTCGTAGAAGTCGTCCGGACGGGCCAGGTTGGGTTGGGTGTTGAGCGCGTGTGCCTCGGTTTGGCTTGGCATGGCGTGGTCTCCGAATGTTGTGTCCGACGGCTTATGCCGCCATGGCGGCCGGTTGCTTCGCACTGCCAGGCAGATGCGCCCCGCTGGCGCGTGCCAGCGCATCGCCAATGCATTGCGCGTCGATCTTGCGCCAGCGTGCGCAGACATGCTGGTCCGGGCGGATCAGGTAGAACGTGCCCGGTGCGGCGCTGTAGCGCTGCGCCGCAAGCCCTTCATCATCGCGCAGGACAGCAGCGCTGCCCGAGGCGGTCTGCACCGGCGTGCCGAGGTACAGGAGGCGAATCGGCAAGCCAGACTGCTCCAGTTGGGCGAGTGCGGCGCGGCTGTCGCTGTCGAGGCTGTCCGGCGTGCCGAACACCATCCCGGTGAACTCTCCACCAAGATGCTGGAGCAGCCAGCCCGCGCCCTGCGCATCGGAAACCGGGGCGTCCACGCAGGCCGCGCCGGGCACCATGGTGCCGCCCAGGCCGTCCGCGTCGGGCGTGTTGAGCGGCGATCCGTGCAGCACCGCCGGCACCGACAGTCGGCCGCTATTGACCAGGCCGCGTGCAAAGGCATGGCGACGGGACAGGCCGAGCACGGCATCGCGGAACAGCCGGCTCACCGGGCTCTTGGGCGTGATGAAATCCGTCGCGCGGGTGGAGTTCAGCAGGTTCTCGTCGGCGGCGTACTCGCGTTCGCTGGCGTAGGTGTCGAGCAGGCTGTCCGCCGCGCGGCCCTGCAGCACGTAGGCAAGCTTCCAGGCCAGGTTCTCGGCGTCCTGCACGCCACTGTTGGCGCCACGCGCGCCGAACGGCGAGACCCCGTGCGCGGAATCGCCGGCGAAGAGCACCCTGCCGTGGCGGAAGCTGTCCATGCGCAGGCACGAGAACGTATAGACACTGACCCATTCCAGCGTGAATTTCGCGTCCGGGCCCAACAGTGCCTGCACGCGCGGGATCACGCGCTCGGGCGTTTTTTCCAGGACGGGGTCGGCATCCCAGCCGAGCTGGAAGTCGATGCGCCAGACATTGTCGGGCTGGCGGTGCAGCAGCACCGACTGGTTCGGGTGGAAGGGCGGGTCGAACCAGAACCAGCGCTCGGTCGGGAAGTCCGCTTCCATCTTCACATCGGCGATCAGGAAGCGGTCCTTGAAGGTGCGGCCCTTGCTATCCAGGCCGAGCAGCTTGCGCACCGGGCTGCGCGAGCCGTCGGCCGCCACCACGTAGCGCGCTGCCAGCGCGTAGCAGCCGTCCGGCGTTTCAATCGTCAGCGCGACATTTTCGTCGGCCGTGCCCGATTGGCGTTGTTCGAGCCCGACGACCTTGTTGCGCCAGCGGATCTCGATGTTGGGCAATTCCAGCGCGCGTTCCAGCAGGTAGCCTTCAACGTAATACTGCTGGAGGTTGATGAAGGCGGGGCGGTGATGGCCCGCCTCGGGCAGCAGGTCAAAGCTGTACACCTGCTGGTCGCGCAGGAATACGCGGCCGACGTTCCAGCTGATGCCGCTGTCGACCATGCGCTGGCCGCAGCCCAGGCGGTCAAAGATGTCCAGCGTCCGCTTGGCAAAGCAGATGGCGCGCGATCCGGTCGACAGCGTGCAGTCGTCGTCGACCAGCACCACGCGCACGCCGCGTTGCGCCAGGTCGATCGCGGTAGCCAGGCCGATGGGCCCGGCACCGACCACGACAACGGGATGGACCGTGCCGCCCGCTTGCCCGTCGCGTTGTTCCGCGCACGGCTGGTACTCGAATGACAGGCGCTGGTAATCGATGGTCATGCCTAGGTCTCCGTCCACTCTCGTTCAGTCTTCTGTCTTATCGTGAGGTGCGCGCCTCAGTCCTGCAGCGCCGCCCACATGTCCTTGTCGCGCTGCGCGGTCCAGATGCGCGGATGGCGGATGCCGCTGGCTTCGTCGAACGCGCGCGACACATCGAACGGCAGGCAGTGTTCATAGATGAACACCTGGCCGAACTTCGGGTCCATCGCGCGGCGCGTGTGGGCCATGGCGGCCTTCAGGTCGAGCTTGTCGGCCACGGCTTCCTTGCCGGCCTGGAACAGCGTGGTGACGAAGTCCTTGGTATAGGCAATGCCCTTGCTGACGTCTTCGGGCGTGGTCAGCGCCGGGCCGCGGCCGGGCACCAGCTTCTCCGGCTGCAGCGCAGCCAGCGCGTCGAGCGTGGCCGGCCATTCGGCAAGCTGGGCGTCGCCGCAGTAGCAGGCCGCGTCGTACTCGACCAGGTCGCCCGAGAACAGCACCTTCTGCGACGGCAGCCACACCACGGTGTCGCCCTTGGTATGGCCCGAGCCGAGGTGGGCAATGCGCACCTCCAGCTTGCCCAGGAACAGCGTGATTTCCTTTTCGAACACCAGCGTGGGCCAGGTCAGGCCCGGCACGGTCTCGACGCCGGCGAACAGGCGCGGGAAGCGTTCGATTTCCGACTTCATGTCGGCTTCGCCACGCTCCACGATCATTTCGTAGGTGCCGCGGCTGGCGATGATCTGCTGCGCGCCTTCGGCGAAATACGCGGACGCGCCCAGCACACGCACCGCGTGGTAGTGCGAGAGCACGACGTACTTGATCGGCTTGTCGGTGACCGAGCGGATCCTGGCGATCAGGTCCTGCGCCATGGCCGGGGTGGCCGTGGTGTCGATGATGATCACGCCATCGTCGCCGATGATCACGCCGGAGTTCGGGTCGCCTTCGGCCGTGTAGGCATAGGCGTTCTCGGACAACTGGGTGAAGGTGATCTGCTTGGCTTCCAGGTCGGCCTGGGATGCGAATGCCTTGCTCATGCTGTCAGTCCTTTTCATGGGGGCGGGCGGGACAGCGGCACGCAATGCCAGTGCGCGGTATGGCGCGGCTGTCTCGCCCCGTTCGTTGATCTCGGTTGGGTCGCAGCGCGTACGTTGCGCTGCGCGACGGGGTAGTGCCATCTTAGGAAACCATTAAAAATTAATCAATAGCTAAGCGATTAGCCTATGGATAATTATAGGGTTGAGGCGACGAATCGCGGGTAAACACCGATCGAGAGGGCTGACCCCGGTGACGTTCGATTAATATCTGGGCTTTCCGGAGAGTACGATGGCAACAGCGGGGCGCAAGGCGGCGCAGGCAGAGCGCGAGGAGAAGGTGCAGCGCGGCATCCAGAGCGTGGAAGTCGCCGGCCGCTTCCTGGGCGCGCTCGCGGCCGCGCGGGCGCCGATGATGCTCGCCGAACTGGCGGAGGCCGCGGAACTGGCGCCGGCGCAGGCCCATGCGTACCTGGTCAGCCTGACGCGGCTCGGGCTGATCAAGCGCGACTATTTGTCCGGCCGCTACGAGCCAGGCCCGCTGTCGCTGCAGCTCGGCATGATGCACCTGGATTCCGACCCGGCCTACCGCGCCGCCGTGCCGCGCGTGGACGAACTGGCCGAGGCCACGGGGTTCAGCGTGGCCATCAGCATTGCCGGCCCGCAGGGGCCCGCCATCGTGCGCTATGTGCCGGCCGCGGCGCCGCTGCACGTGAACCTGCACGTCGGCACCGTGATGGCGCTGGCCGCCACCGCAACGGGTCGCGTCTATTGCGCGTTCCGGCCGCGCGCGGATTGGGACGCGAGCTGGCGGCAGCAACAGCCGCAGGCGAGCGCCGCGGATCGCGCCGCATTCGATGCCACGCTCGAAGCCATTCGCGCACGCGGCATCGAACGCAGCGTCGACGCCCCGAGCCCGGCCATCAGCAGCCTGAGCGTGCCGGTGCTCGATGCGGGCGGCACGCTCAGGCTGGTGCTGACCATCGTCGGCTCCACCGGCACCATCGATGTGGACTGGCAGGGACCGGTGGCGGCGGCGCTGCGGGCGACTGCCCACGCCATCGGCACGCACCTGGGACAAGCATGAGCACGCAAGCGGCCCCGAACGATGACCGGACCGGCGATGCCGGCAAGCCCCAGCGCGGCATCCAGTCGCTCGACAGTACCGGACAACTGCTGGCGGCCCTGGTGGAGGCGGGCCGGCCGCTGTCGCTGCGCGACCTGGCACAGGCGGCCGGCATGGCGCCGGCCAAGGCCTTTCCGCACCTGGTCAGCCTGCAGAAGACCGGGCTGCTCGCGCGCGATGCCGCCGGCAACTTCCTGTGCGGGCCGCTGAGCCTGGAACTGGGGCTGATCGCCCTGCAGCGTCTGTCGCCCACGCGCGAAGCCGAACCGGAAATCATCGAACTTGCAGGCGCCACGGGCCTGAGCGTGGCGATGGCGGTGCTTGGGCCGATGGGGCCTACCGTGGTGCGGCTGGAGGAATCGGCACGTCCGCAGCATGTGAGCCTGCGCGTCGGCACGGTCCTGTCGCTGGTCCATACCGCGATCGGCCGCACCATGGCGGCGTACTTGCCCGAGAACGTGCTGGCTGGCCTGCTTGCGCGCGACGACCTGCGCATGGCTGGCGCCGCGCCGTCCGAGGTGCTCGGCGATGACGGGAAGCTTGCTTCGGACTATGCCGGCCGGCTTGCGCGAGTGCGCCGCGAGCAGGTCGACAACGCGCTAAGCCGCCCCGTGCCGGGCATCGACACGCTTGCGGCGCCGGTGTTCGACCATACGGGCAGCCTCGCCCTGGTGGTGGCGGTGATGGGCTCGACCGGCAGTTTCGACAGCGGCACGCAAGGTGCCACCGCAGGACTGGTGCGCCAGGCGGCGCACCGGCTTTCGTGGCGCTTTGGCGCCATGCAGTCGCCGGCCTGAACGTTTTGGCGGCGGACCGGCTTATTGGTCCACGCGGATATGGGCTGACTTGATCAGCCCATCCCATTTCTCGTACTGGGCCCGGATATAGCTGCCGAACTGGGCGGGCGTGGCCGGGAACGGCACCGTGCCCTGGCTCGCCAGCTTGCTGGCCATTTCCGGCTGCTTCAGTGAAGCCACGATCTCGGCATTGAGGCGGTCGACTACGGCCTTGGGCGTGCCGGCCGGCGCCACGACGCCGAACCAGGCCGTCAGTTCGTACCCCGGTACGCCGGCAGCCGCCATCGTCGGCACCCCGGGCAACTGTTCCGACGGTTTCTGCGTGGTGACCGCCAGCGGGCGCACGCGGCCGTCGCGGATATACGGCAACGCGGTCGATACGCTGTCGAACATCATGGTCAGGCGGCCCCCGATCAGGTCCGTCATGGACGCGGCGCTGCCCTTGTACGGGATATGCGTGATCTCGACCCCTGCCATGTGCGTGAACAGCTCACCCGCCAGATGGGACGACGAACCGTTGCCGAACGAGCCATAGGCCAGCTTGCCGGGCTCCTTGCGCGCCAGCGCCAGCAGCTCCGGCACGGTCCGCGCGGGCACCGACGGGTGCACGACCAGCACGTTGGGCAGATAGGCGACGGAGGCCACCGGGGCGAAATCCTTGAGCGGATCGTAGCCAGGCTTGTCGTAGAGGCTCTTGTTGACGGCCAGCGAGCCGAAGGTGCCGAACAACAGCGTATAGCCGTCGGCCGGGGCACGCGCCACGGCAATCGCAGCGAGATTGCCGCCGGCGCCCGGGCGGTTGTCGACCACGACCGGTTGTCCCAGCCGCACCGACAGCGCATTGCCGATCTCGCGCGCCAGGAGGTCCGTGGCGCCGCCGGGCGGGAACGGCACCACCAGCCGCACCGGCTTATCCGGGTACGCCGCGAAAGCGCTGCCGGCAGCTGCCAGTGAAACTAGCAGCCCTGCAGCTGCATGCTTGAACCAGCTCTTCATCGCTGTCTCCCCTTGTCGTGTTGTGGCGATGGAAAGCGGCAGTGTGTCGCAGCACGCGGGGATGCGGGTTTCGAATTGGCGAAGGCGGGGTTTGCGGCCGCGTGGTGGCGAAGTTTCGCCGCCACGCGGCGTGAGGCCGTTACGTGATGGGCGGGCCCAGCGTGGACATTGCATCGCCGCCGCACTCGTAAACCTGGGCGGCCTTCAGCAGCGCGCCCAGCTCGCCATGCCCGTGGAGAACGGCATCCCGGATGGTCCGGGTCACTGGAAATGTGTCCTGGATATCGCGCCGCGTACCGTGGGGCGGCAGCGGGGCCAGCGACAGTACGCCGGTCAGGAAGGCAGCTTCGGCGAACGCCGTATCGTGCGGGCGGACCCGGCGCGCCGCCTGTTCCATGAAGGTCCCGCGCCGGTGTGCCGCCTGACTGCGCACGCTCGGTTCGCCGGGCAGGCGGAATCCATCGGAGATCTGCAGCAGCCGCACCCAGCGCTGCAGGCTGTCGGGACCAATCGCCGCCAGCAGCCCGCGCACGCTGGCAAAGCCGACGCCCGGCTGCACGCCGGTCGCGACCGAAAGCCGCAGCAACTGGGCCACCATGCCGGGAGCGGCCTGCAGTTCGGCAAGCAGTGCATCGGTGTCCGCGCCTTGCATCAGCAGCGCCTGCAGCCGCGCCAGCGTGCCGTGATCCAGGTGTGGCCATGGCGCCGTCAAGGGTTCGGGGCGCGCGAAGTGGAAGCCCTGGAACAGGTGAAATCCAAGCTGTTGCGCCAGTGCGAAGTCGTCGGCGGTTTCGATCTTCTCGCCAATCAACAGGCGGTCCGCGCTCAGCACCGCATCGGCCAGGCGTGGAAGACCGGTGCGCCGGGCAAGCCGGAAATCGACCTTGACGAAGTCGACTGCAGGCAGCGCTTTGCGAACGTCGTCGCTCAGCGCCGCGACGTCGTCGAGGGCCAGGCGGTAGCCGGCCTCTCGCAGCCACGCCAGCCGGCGCAACACGCAGGCATCCATGGGCACGCTTTCGAGTACTTCAAGCACGAAGTGCCCCGGCGGCACCAGCAACAGCAGATCGTCGAGCAGCAGCTGGCGACCAAGGTTCACGAAGCCCGCATGCTTGCGCAAGGTCCAGTCCAGGCCCGTGTCGCCCAGCGCCCGCGCGATCACGTGGGCGGTTGCCGCGGTGTCGTCGAGGACGTTCGCCCAGTTTCGGCCGGCTTCGCGGTACAGCAACTCATAGGCCTGCGGGTCGCCGGCGGCACTCACGATGGCCTGGCGCCCGAAGTGCAGCACCTCGGCATCGCGAGGACCGGGCATGGGCAGGTCGGACAAGGCGGGAAGCGGGACTTGCATGGGAATATTCCAGAAGGAAGCCGGCAATTTCCTGATGCGGATTTATGTGCCGAATGCGCGGAATGCATTTCACGGTGCCCTTTAACGGCACTGCGAAAATAAATTTCGAATCTGAGGCAGCAGGAATCAATAAGAAATCGCCGCGATGATAGGAAGGACATTCGGCAACGTCCTTGATCCGCGCCAACAATGCCGGCGCGGCGCGGCTTTCCGGCCGATTCCGAGGACCGTCGAGGACTTTGCCGCAGTAGAGTAGGAAAACTCCTAATGGATATTCAGAAACTACAGATTGTTCTGCAGGTACACGTCAATAGAATTCAATTTAAGGTTTTCGTGATTTGATTTCCGCAGCCAATCCAATTGACTAGGAACCACCTCCGAACGGTCGCCGGAAACCTTTCCCTGAGATTTTCTTCTTCCGAGGCGCCCACCATGACCCTGACAACCAGCCCGCAACCGCCTGATTCGATCCCGTGCTGTGTCGGATGCTCCATGGCGCGCTTCTGCCTGGTTGGCGAGCGTGCGCCCGGCGGCATCGAACTGGCCGACATGCTCGCCCAGCGCGTGGTTCGTTTGCGCAAGGGCGAGCCGCTCTATCTGCTCGGCGATGCGGTGGCGGCCGTGTTCGCGATCCGCGTGGGTACGATCAAGACGCATGTCGCCACGGAAGACGGACGCACACAGGTGGTCGGATTCCATTTCCCAGGCGAAATGGTCGGCCTGGACAGTATCGGCCGCCGCCAGTACGCCTCTTATGCGACGGCGCTGGAAGACACCAAGGTTTGCATGATCCCTATGGATACCCTGCGCGCACGGGCCGCGAGCACGCCGATCTTCGCCAGCCGGGTGTTCCTGGCACTGGACCGCCACGCGCAGCGGACGCGCGCGTTGCAGACCCTGCTTGCGCTGATGACAGCGGAAGAGCGCCTCGTGACGTTCCTGCTGTGGATCTCCGAAGGACAGTCGGCGCGCGGATTTTCATCGAGCGAGTTCATCCTTCGCATGAGTCGCGAAGAAATCGGCAGCTATATCGGCCTGACGCTCGAGACGGTCAGCCGTCAATTTTCCCGGCTTGCGGAAGGCGGCCTGATCCGGGTCAAGCACCGCAGCGTGGCGCTGGTCGACAAGGCGGGGCTGCGCGCCATTGCCGCCCGTCCGGCGATCTCTGCGGTAGGGCCTGCTTCCACTGGCCGGCGTGCGGGCGAACCGCGCGTGGCGGCGCAGGGAGCGGGAGCGTTGGTGTCCGCTCAGGCGTGGGCGGCTCGGGCCTTGCCCCAATCCGCCGCCGGGGCCCGGCATGCGTGCAGTGTGAAGATAATTCCTTTCGCTTGGGAGGCTGACAATGGACAGCAGTGACCTGGTAGGTGAGATCAAGGACGTCAATCTGGCCTATCTGCTGCTGGTGCAGCGGCTGATGCGCCAGAACGAGCCCGAGGCCCTGTTGAGGCTCGGCATCCGCAAAGAGGTTGCGCAAGCACTGCTGGCGTTGACGCCGGCGCAATTGCTGGGTCTTGCGCGCTCGAGCATGGTGCTGTGCCGCTTCCGCCTTGACAACTGTTCGTTGCTCGAAGCGCTGGCGGGTATCCGGCCGCGTCACGAATTGTGCAATATGCACACGGCCATCGTGTTGGCCGCGCAAGCCCTGGAGGAGGGGCGATGAAAACCACCGCGCAATCTGCACCGGCACGCAGTGCACTGCAGGATGCCAGCGACACCCAGCTTGCGATCGAGCTGATCGGCCTGGGGGCCCGGCCCCAGGTCGTGGAAGCGGAAGTGGCGCTGTCGCGCAGCCGCGTGTACCGGCTGTATCGGGAGCTGACGGGGGGGTCGCCGCCAAAAGGCATGCTGCCGTTCTCGGCTGACTGGTTCGTGACCTGGCGGCCCAACGCGCACGCGTCGTACCTGCTGAGCGTCCATGAATTCATGCAGCAACGGGCCGGGTTGCCGGGCATACGCGCGGTGCTCAACAGCTACCGCGTCTATGCGGGCCATATGCGCGCCAGCGACGAGGCATGCCTGATCAGCTTCACGCGCTTCTGGACGCTGGTGCGCTTTCGCGAAGGCGGGTTGCTGCAGTTGTCCACGTGTCGTTGCTGCGGCGGACGCTATGTCACGCACGCCCATGAACCGCAGGGCTCGTTTATCTGCAGCCTGTGCGAGCCCCCATCGCGGGTGCGCCGCGGGGCGCGCCGCCCGGCCCCGGGCAGCATGGCGGAGCCCGCCTCGTCCATCCTCGGTAACCTGCCCGCCGTCGTGGGACCGGCATTCGGCATGGTGCCCGTCCTATGAGCGCAGCGGTACGATCGCGATTGCCCCCGGCATCGCTGCTACTCGATACACGCCCGGAAGTCCGGGCCGCCCCACTGACACCGGAGGCCTAATGACAGTCAATGGAACGAGCTACCCCGAGACACTGCTGCTGCCGGCGCGTGCCGGCGCATCGCACCGGCTCGGACCGACGATGCACCCGATCACGCGCACCGAGTTCCTCGGGCCCACGAGATCGCGGGACATCGTCAACGCGTTGGGTGGCGACGATGAGCGGGAACGATGCGTACAGGTTGGCCTGGAGGTGCTGGAAAGCGCCGGCCACAATCCGGTCCGCACCGTGATCACCACGGGCCCGGGCCGCTGGATCAGCCTGGATTTCTATCTCGACGCCGACTGCGGAACCTGCTGCGAACTGGACGGCGCGCTGCAGACCCGACTGGCCGAATGCATCACGAGCGTACTGCCGCCGGGGCTGTCCCTGGGCATCCGTCCGCTGGTGGAGTACGCGCGCCAGGCGGGAGCGCAGAGCGATCATGGCACCGCCGAGCATTTGCGGGCCTGCGCGCACGACCTGTTGCTGCGCGAGGGAGAGATGAACCAGCGCTTGTCGGTGGTCTGCGCCTACCTGTCCGCGATGTACGAGGCGCGCACCGCGGCGGGTCGCCTGGGCTATCTCGACCAGAGCCTGCTGGAGGATGGCCAGGAGGCCCTGAGCTGGCGGCTACGGCGGCATCGCAGCGTAGAAGGGCGCGCCCTGGCCCAGCGGCTGGAGCGGCTGTCGCACGCTGCCGAAGGTGCGCTCTCTGAGTTTGGCACCGGCTTCACTTTCGAGAGAGCGTCCTACCAGTTCGAGTTGATGCGGCGCTTCCACGACCAACTCGAACGGTTCCGCAAGACCTGCATGCCGGGCACCGGCGACTGGGCCGACCTGACTCGCGACATGGCCTGCGCCAACGGCAAACGCTGAACGCGAGGAGGCGGGCTTCGCTCAGATGCCCGCCATGCAGGTGTACTTGATCACAAGATAGTCCTCGATGCCGTAGTGCGAGCCCTCGCGGCCCACGCCGGACTGCTTCACGCCACCAAACGGCGCGACCTCATTCGAAATCAGTCCGGTGTTCACGCCGACCATGCCGTACTCGAGCCGTTCCGAGACACGCCAGACGCGGCCGAGATCGCGCGCATAGAAATAGCTGGCCAGGCCGAACTCCGTGTCGTTGGCCATGGCCACGACATCGTCCTCCGTCTCGAAGCGAAACAGCGGCGCCAGTGGGCCAAAGGTCTCCTCGCGCGCCACCAGCATGCCGGGCGCGACGTCGGCCAGGATGGTCGGCTCGAAGAACGTGTGCCCGAGCGCGTGCCGGTGGCCGCCCTCCAGCACGCGCGCGCCCTTGCCAAGGGCGTCGGCGATATGCTCTTCGACCTTGGCCACGGCCTTGTCGTCGATCAGCGGCCCGATGCGCACGCCTTCGTCCATGCCATTGCCGACTTTCAGCTTCGCGACCGCCGCGACCAGCTTCTCGGCAAACGCATCGTAGACCTTGTCCTGGACGTAGATCCGGTTCGCGCAGACGCAGGTCTGGCCCGCGTTCCGGTACTTGGAGATGATGGCGCCTTCAACGGCGGCGTCCAGGTCGGCATCATCGAACACGATAAAGGGCGCATTGCCGCCAAGTTCCATCGATACCTTCTTGATGGTCGATGCGGTCTGCGCCATCAGCACGCGGCCGACCTCGGTGGAGCCCGTGAAGGTCAGCTTGCGCACCAGCGGGTTGCTGCTCAGTTCGCCGCCGATGGCACTCGCCGACCCGGTCACCACCGACAGCACCCCGGCCGGGATGCCGGCGCGTTCCGCCAGCACGGCAAGCGCCAGCGCGGTCAGCGGGGTTTGCGACGCCGGCTTGACCACCATGGTGCAGCCGGCGGCCAATGCCGGGCCGGCCTTCCGGGTGATCATGGCCGCCGGAAAATTCCACGGCGTGATCGCCGCGCACACGCCCACCGGCTCCTTGGTCACGACAATGCGCTGCGTGCTGACCGGCGCCGGAATCGTTTCCCCATAGACGCGCTTGCCTTCCTCGGCAAACCATTCGATGAACGACGCCGCATAGGCGATCTCGCCCTTGGCCTCGGCAAACGGCTTGCCTTGCTCGGCGGTCATGATGCGGGCCAGGTCATCCTGGTTGGCCAGGATCAGCTCGAACCACTTTCGCAGCAGCGCCGAGCGCTCCTTGGCCACGCGCGCGCGCCAGGCCGGCAGTGCGCGGTTGGCGGCCTCGACAGCCTGGCGGGCTTCCGCGGCGCCGAGCTGCGGCACCTGTGCCACGCGTTCGCCGGTGGCGGGGTTGGTGACGTCAATGTGGCGTTCGCCGTCGGTCCAGCGTCCGTCGAGATAGCACTGCTGGCGCAGCAGGGTGGGGTCTTGGAGCTTCAGCATGGTCGTTCGTCCATTGAAAAGACTGCCGGAAGGGTTGGCGCGATTCAGGCATTGTAATCGCCGCCAGACATGGTGGAGGGCTGGCCTGGCGTAACGCTTGCAATGCTTTGTGGTGTGCGGGAGTTGTGGATGGCTAGCGCAAGCCCGGCCCGGAACTGCCTGGATGCGATGGTTCATGCATGGATCGCGCCACCCGGCGGAACATGGATGCGGGATAGCCTCGCCGATGGACGGAGGGAGGGAAGCTACAGGCGTTGAGCAGGCGTGCAGGCTGTGATCGCGCTAACGCAAGTCAACTGCCTTGGGTTGATCGGGATCGATGCCCCAATCGCCAAATTCCAGCCAGTCATCGCCGAGCAGTTCGGAGGGATGTTGGGTGCGGCTGGACCCATTGCCACAACCCATGGCGTCGACCGGGCAATACTTGTCGCAACCCCAGCAGATGCGTTCGGGATGGCTCGGGTGGATCGGGAATTTCTTTGCCATGATGCGGTGGGCAGGACGCTGTGCCGGTGCAACGAAAATGTTGCGATCAGTATGGCGCGCCGGGCGGCTACATGGTTTGGCCGAGATCAAGTCCGGCCGGGGGCGGGGCAGGGCTTTCAGGCTGAATGTGGCGTCGTAGCCAGAAAGAAGGAGCCGGAGGCGGCATCGGGATGCCAACCTCCGGCTTCAGGCAGGCACCTGGCGGCGCCTGCGGGATCGGATGTGCCGATCAGGCCTGGACCGATGCCAGGGCTGCGTTCAGCGTCTTGCTCGGGCGCATGACGGCGGACAGCTTTTCCGCGTCCGGCATGTAGTAGCCGCCGATGTCCACGGGCTTGCCTTGTACGTCCGACAGTTCGCCAATAATGGTCTTCTCATTTTCGGTGAGCTGCTTGGCGAGCGGCGCGAACGTCGCGGCCAGGCCGGCGTCTTCGGTTTGCGCGGCGAGTTCCTGGGCCCAGTACATGGCCAGGTAGAACTGGCTGCCGCGGTTGTCGAGCTGGCCGGTCTTGGGTGACGGGCTCTTGGCGTTGTCCAGCAGCTTGCCGGTAGCGGCGTCCAGCGTCTTGGCCAGGACCTTGGCCTTGTCGTTGCCCGACTTGATGCCCAGCTCTTCCAGCGACACGGCCAGCGCCAGGAATTCACCGAGCGAGTCCCAGCGCAGGTGGTTTTCTTCCACGAGTTGCTGCACGTGCTTCGGCGCCGACCCGCCCGCGCCGGTTTCGTACATGCCGCCACCGGCCATCAGCGGGACGATCGACAGCATCTTGGCGCTGGTGCCCAGTTCCATGATCGGGAACAGGTCGGTCAGGTAGTCGCGCAGGATGTTGCCGGTCACCGAGATGGTGTCCAGGCCGCGGATCACGCGCTCGAGCGTGTAACGCATGGCGCGCACCTGCGACATGATCTGGATGTCGAGACCCTTGGTGTCGTAGTCCTTGAGGTAGGTTTCGACCTTCTTGATCAGCTCGGCCTCGTGCGGACGGTACGCATCCAGCCAGAACACGGCCGGCATGCCCGAGTTGCGGGCGCGCGTGACGGCCAGCTTGACCCAGTCGCGGATCGGGGCGTCCTTGACCTGGCACATGCGCCAGATGTCGCCCTGCTCGACCTGTTGCGTCAGCGCCGCCAGCACTTCACCGGTGGCGTTGTCGACGATGCGGGCTTCGCCGTCTTCGGCGATCTCGAAGGTCTTGTCGTGCGAACCGTACTCTTCGGCCTTCTGCGCCATCAGGCCCACGTTCGGCACGGTGCCCATCGTGACCGGATCAAAGGCGCCGTTGGTCTTGCAGAAGTTGATGATTTCCTGATAGATGCGAGCGAAGGTCGATTCCGGGATCAGGCACTTGGTGTCCTTGGTGCGGCCATCGGCGCCCCACATCTTGCCGCCGATACGGATCATGGCCGGCATCGAGGCGTCGACGATCACGTCGTTCGGCGCGTGCAGGTTCGAAATGCCCTTGGCCGAGTCCACCATCGCCAGTTCCGGACGATGTTCGTGGCACGCGTGCATGTCACGGATGACTTCTTCCTTCTTGGATTCCGGCAGCGTCTCGATCTTGGTGTACAGGTCCACCAGGCCGTTATTGACGTTCACGCCCAGTTCGTCGAACAGCTTCTGGTGCTTGGCGAAAGCGTCCTTGTAGAAGACCTTGACGGCGTGGCCGAACACGATCGGGTGCGACACCTTCATCATCGTGGCCTTGACGTGCAGGCTCAGCATGACGCCGGTCTTGCGCGCGTCTTCCATCTGGTCTTCGTAGAAGGCCAGCAGGGCCTTCTTGCTCATGAACATGCTGTCGACGATCTCGCCGGCCAGCAGCGAAACTTTCGGCTTGAGCACGATGGTCTTGCCGCTCTTGGTCAGCAGTTCCATGCGCACTTCACGCGCCTTGTCCAGGGTGATGGACTTCTCGCCGTGGTAGAAGTCGCCGTGCTTCATGTGGGCGACGTGCGTGCGCGAGGCCATGCTCCATTCGCCCATGCTGTGCGGGTGCTTGCGCGCGTAGTTCTTGACGGCGGCCGGGGCGCGGCGGTCGGAGTTGCCCTCGCGCAGGACCGGGTTCACGGCGCTGCCCAGGCACTTGGAGTAGCGCTTCTGGATGGCCTTTTCTTCCTCGGTCTTCGGGTCTTCGGGGTAATCCGGAATCTTGTAACCCTTGCCCTGCAGTTCCTTGATGGCGCTCATCAGCTGGAACACCGACGCGCTGATGTTCGGCAGCTTGATGATGTTGGTGTCGTCCAGCTGGGTCAGGCGGCCGAGTTCGGCGAGGTTGTCCGGCACGCGCTGCTCTTCGGACAGGAACTCGGGGAACTCGCCCAGGATACGGCCGGCCACCGAGATGTCGCTGGTCGTGACTTCAACGCCGGCCGGCTTGGTGAACGTGCGGATGATGGGTAGGAAAGCACTGGTCGCCAGCAGGGGGGCTTCGTCAGTCAGGGTGTAAATGATGGTGGGTTGCTGCGTACTCATTGCTTGCCTCTTGATCGGGGGGATGTCAAAGAATAGAACCACGCGCCGGTAGCTGGACCAATCAGCCGCCCGGCAAACACAGAATTTTGCCTGACTTTGCTTTCAGGCGGCTGACTTCCAGCGCATTTCTTGCGCGTGAATCGCCCATTTGCCCAATTTTGGTGCGAAAATTGCGTGACAATCAGGTCACTTCCGGTGGCCGGGACGGAATTTTCGCGTTCGCGCCGCCTTGACCGGAATATTCTAGGCGCTGCAGGTGTTTACCCGTAGGGCCGTCCGGCAAAGCCACGGCCGGAGGACTATGCTCAGGTCGTGGGCCACCGGCGCCACGGCGCTGGCCGACACTGGAGAAAGGTCATGCAATTCCGAAATGGCAGTTGGCTGGCAGCCGCCGCGCTCGTGCTGGGCGCGTGCGCGACACTGCAGCCGGTCGAGACCGGCCAGAAGATGATCGGCAGCACGCAGGCCAGCGTGCGCGATGCCTTTGGCCAGCCTACGGAGACCTTCCCGCTCAATGACGGCCGCAGCCGCTGGATCTACTCGAAGCAGCCGCTGGGCTTCGCCGTGTACGCGGCCGACTTCGATGCCGGCGGCAAGCTGACGAATTTCCGCCAGATGCTGACGGAGGAGGAGATCTACAGCGCGCGTCCCGGCGTCTGGACCAAGCGCGATGTCGCCGAACGCTTCGGCTCGCCGCGTGAACCGGTGCAGTATTACCCATTGATGAAGCGCGAGGCGTGGTCGTACCGTCTCTACGTCGCCGGTTACCAGCCGGCGCACTTCAGCGCCTATTTCGATGACCGGGGCGTACTGGACCGCACCATGATCATCGTGGACCCGCTGGGCGGCGATGCTCGCGACGGCAGCAAGTAAAGCCGGGGCGACGCGTCTGATCACGACCTACCTGAGGGCGGCATACGCCTTGGCGCCGCCGAGCAATCGGTATCGAGTTGCCCGGCCGATGCGTTCTCCGCGCCGCTGCAGCAAGAGCCGGTAGGCTCGGCCTTGCTGTCCGCGGTGCGTGTCGTGCGGGGTGTCGACGCTTATCCCGTGCAATGGCTTCGCGGCCTGTACCGGCCGCCCTGCTATGACTACCGCATGACGCTGACGCGGGCCGGCGAAGCCACCGTGCGCATCTGGCTGGCGGGCGATATCACGGCCGGGACCCGCCAAGCGGTGGCGGCGCAAGACGGACACGAATGAGTCTGCGTGAATCGGCCCGGCACACGGCCCGGTCCCGATTACCTGCGGCGTGCGCATACGCCTGATGCCAGGGCGCGCGCCGCCCGGCAGCGCAACGAAGACTTGCCCTATGGCGTCCGAGGCACCAAAGTAACAAGTGGGCCGGCACGGCCGGTCATCCACGGGAGACTGGGTATGGGCAAGAAGAAGCAGGGCGAGCGCGATGCAAACCATGCCGGCGCCGCCGGCGGGAAGATGAGCGGCAAGCAGTATGACGAGGAGCTGTTCCGGCTGCATGTCGAGCTGGTCAAGCTGCAGGACTGGGTCAAGGCGACCGGCGCCAAGGTCTGCATCCTGTTCGAGGGCCGCGACGGCGCCGGCAAGGGCGGGGTGATCAAGGCCATGACCGAGCGCGTGAGCCCGCGCGTGTTTCGCGTGGTGGCGCTGCCGGCGCCGACCGAGCGCGAAAAGAGCCAGATGTACGTGCAGCGCTATATCCCCCACTTGCCCGCCGCCGGAGAGATCGTGATCTTCGACCGCAGCTGGTACAACCGGGCCGGCGTGGAACGGGTCATGGGATTCTGCAGCGAGGAGCAGGTGGACGACTTCTTGCGAGGTGTACCGCTGGTCGAGCGGGCCATCATCCAGTCGGGCGTGGTGTTGCTCAAATACTGGCTGGAAGTCAGCGAGGAAGAGCAGACACGCAGGCTGGAGGACCGCATCACCGACCAGCGCAAGACCTGGAAGCTGACCGACATGGACCTCAAGTCGTACTCGCGCTGGTATGACTATTCCCGCGCGCGCGATGCCATGTTCGCGGCCACCGACACCGACGAATCGCCGTGGTTCGTGACCCGCTCCGACGACAAGCGGCGCGCCCGGCTGAACATCATCAGCCATCTCCTCGACCGCATTCCCTACGAAGCAATTCCGCGCAAGAAGCCGAAACTGCCGGCCCGGCAGAAGCCGGAGGGCTACAAGGAGCCGAGCCACGCGTACCGGCGTGTGCCCGAGCGCTTCTAGCACATCACCATCGATCGAGCGCCGGCTACACCTGCTCCAGGGGGCGGTGCTGTAGCCGCGCCACGTCAGGCAATCTCGCGCTCGGCCGTGTGTGGCACCGCCACCGGCGCGTGCGCGCGCGCATGCTGCACCGCCGGATAGCCAGCCGAAAACACCAGCCGGCCGGCGCACCAGGTATGCGTCACCAGCGGCTGGCCGGCGATGGCCGCCACGGCGATGACGTCGGCGCGCCCGCCCGCCAGCAGCCGGCCGCGGTCGTTCAGCAGGCAGGCATCGGCCGGATTGGACGTGACCAGCGCGAGCGCTTCGTTCAGCGGCAGTTCCGCCTGTTGCGCCGCGGCGAAGGCCGCGGCGATCAGGGTCGATGGCTGGTAATCCGAACAAAGGATATGGCCGACGCCGGCATGGATGGCATCGATCGCGCGCATCGAACCGCTCTGGCTCTGGCCGCGCAACACATTGGGTGCCCCCAGGATCGTCGGCAGCGCTCGATCTGCCGCTGCTTGCGCGGTTTCGACATTGATCGGGAACTCGCTCATGCGCACGCCCAGCGCATGCATGGCGGCAATGCGCTGCGGTGAATCGTCATCGTGGCTGGCGGTCGGGATCTGCAGGCCCTGCGCCCCCGCCAGCAGGCGCTGCACGCGCTCATTGGCGCCTTCGAGCTGCGCGGCTTTCCTTTGCGCGGCGTCGACGGCTTCGTCGCGGCTCATGCCGTGGTTGCCCATCATGTACGACAGGTAGGCGTCCAGCGTCTTGAACTGGCCTTGTCCGGGCGAATGGTCCATGACCGAGAGCAGGTCAACCACGCCTTCCGCCATCAGCGCTTCAAGCACTGGCACGGCGGAGGCATCAGTCACCTCGTAGCGGCAATGGATGCGGTTGTCGACCAGGCTGTGGCGGCGGTACGCAGCGACGGCGCGCACCAGCGTGGAAGCGGTCTCGTTGTTGCGCACGCCGAACTGGTTGCTGGCGAACGACAGCGCGTGGTACGGCGTGGTGATACCGGCCGCTGCATTGCGGCGGTCGACCTGGGCCACGGCAAAGTCCAGCGGGAACATCACGCCAGCGCGTGGCTCGGCTTCTTTCTCGATGGCATCGGAGTGGACGTCGATCAGGCCGGGCATCACGGTGTGGCCATGCAGGTCGACGACCTGTGCGGAGGCGGGCACGGCATGCGGTGCAGGCTCGATGGCGGCAATGCGGCCATGCTCGATCAGCAGCGCGCTGTCATGCAACACGCGGTCGGGCAAGACCAGGGTGGCGTGCGTCAGGTAGGTGGAAGACATTTCCAGTTCCAATTCGGGTTCCTGTTTCGGTAGGCAGGCAATTCAGGCGATGGCCGTGGCCGGCTGCAGCGGCAGCAGGCGCGTCGCGACGGCTTCGCGCACGGCGTCGTCGTGGAAGATGCCGATCAGGCAGCGGCCCTCAGCCAGGGCCTCGCGGATCAGGGCCACCACCACGGCGCGGTTGTCGGCGTCGAGCGAGGCCGTCGGCTCGTCGAGCAGCAGGATCGGGTGTCCGCCGATCAGCCCGCGCGCGATGTTAACGCGCTGCTGTTCGCCGCCCGAGAACGTGGCCGGGGGCAGATCCCACAAGCGGCGCGGCAGGTTCAGCCGCTCCAGCAGCGCGGCGGCGCGGGCACGGGCCTCGTCGCGGCCGGTGCCGCGCTGCTGCAGCGGGTCGGCCACGACATCGAGCGCCGCCACGCGCGGGATGGCGCGCAGGAACTGGCTGACATAGCCGATCACGTCGCGGCGCAGCTTCAGGATGACCTGTTCGGGCGCATGGCTGAGCATGACCCACGGCGCGTCCGGCGCAGCGGTATCGCGCAGGCGGATCGTGCCTTCGGTGGCCAGGTAGTTGCCATACAGGCAGCGCAGCAGCGTGCTCTTGCCGGTGCCGGACGGCCCGGACAGAACCAGGCATTCGCCGGCTGCCGCATCGAAATCAATGGCGCGCAGCACGGGCAGGCGGATGCCGCCCTGGTTGTGCAGCGTGAACATCTTGCCGAGGCCGCGGACCTCGATCATGGCTTGCTTGGGTTCGGCTTGTGTCATGGTCAGCCCTGCAGGATGGACGAAACCAGCAGCTGCGTGTACGGATGCTGCGGGTCGTCGAGGATCTGGTCGGTCAGGCCTTGTTCCACCACGCGGCCGCCTTGCATGACCAGCGTGCGATGCGCCAGCAGGCGGGCCACGGCCAGGTCGTGCGTGACCAGGATGGCGGCCAGGTCGAGATCGGTCACCAGGCGGCGCAGCAGGTCCAGCAGGCGCGCCTGCACCGAGACATCGAGCGACGCCGTCGGCTCGTCCATGAACACCAGCCGCGGATGCGTGACCAGGTTGCGCGCGATCTGCAGGCGCTGCTGCATGCCGCCCGAGAACGTGGACGGTACGTCGTCCAGGCGCGCCAGGTCGATTTCCATCTTCTCCAGCCATGCACCGGCGATCTCGCGCAGGTCGCCATAGTGGCGTTCGCCGACGGCCATCAGCCGTTCAGCGATATTGGCGCCGGCGCTGACCTGCATGCGCAGCCCGTCTCGCGCATGCTGGCGCACGAAGCCCCAGTCGGTCCGCGCCAGCAGGCGCATGCGCGCGCTGGAAAGCGTGGCCAGGTCGGTCAGGCCGCTTTCGCGCATGTCGTAGCTGACGGTGCCGCGCTGCGGCGGCGCCTGCATCGACAGGGCTTGCAGCAGCGTGCTCTTGCCCGAGCCCGATTCGCCTACCACGCACAGCACTTCGCCGGGGTAGAGATCGAAATTCACGTCGTGGCAGCCATGTACGCCGTCCCAGGTGCGCGTGAGGCCGCGGACGGAAAGCAGTGGCGTGGCGCTCATTGTGCGGCTCCTTCAGCCTGCTGCGCGGCGACGCGGTCGCCGCAATACTCGGTGTCCGAGCACACGAACATGCGCGTGCCAGCGTCATCGGTAATGATCTCGTCGAGGAAGCTGTCGGTCGCGCCGCACTGGGCGCAGCAGTGGCTCCACTTCTCGACCGTGAACGGGTGGTCGACGAAATCGAGGCTCCTGACCGAGGTGTACGGCGGTACCGCATAGACGCGCTTCTCGCGCCCGGCGCCGAACAGCATCAGCGCGGGGCTGCGATCGAGCTTCGGGTTGTCGAACTTGGGAATCGGCGACGGCCGCATCATGTAGCGCTGATTGACGATTACGGGATAGTCGTAGGTCGTGGCGATATGCCCATGATGGGCAATGTCTTCGTACAGCTTGACGTGCATCGAGCCATACTCGGCCAGCGCATGCATGGTGCGGGTCTCGCGCTCGCTCGGTTCCAGCCAGCGCAGCGGCTCGGGAATCGGCACCTGGAACACCATCACCTGGCCCGCGTGCAACGGCGACTCGGGAATACGGTGGCGGGTCTGGATGATGCTGGCCTCGGCCGTGCGCTCGGTGGTCTTCACGCCCGTCACGCGGCCGAAGAAGCGGCGGATATTGATGGCGTTGGTGGTGTCGTCCGAACCCTGGTCGATCACCTTGAGCACGTCCTGCGTGCCGATGATGGCGGCCGTGACCTGGATGCCTCCCGTACCCCAGCCATACGGCAGCGGCATTTCGCGGCTGCCGAACGGCACCTGGTAGCCAGGGATGGCGACGGCCTTGAGCAGCGCGCGGCGCAGCATGCGCTTGGTCGACTCGTCGAGGTAGCCGAAGTTGTAGTGGTCGTCGCGGGCCAGGGTGGCCGGCGCTGCGGTAGCGTTGGTCTGACTCATGCCAGCGTCTCCTCCTGAGGCTGGGTATCGGACGTAGCTGCGGCAGGCACCGCATCGGGCCGGGCCGCTTCCTGCTCCGCGCGCAGCCGGCGCAGCAGTTCCAGGTTGGCCTGGAAGTCCACGTAGTGGGGCAGCTTCAGGTGCTGCACGAAGCCGGAGGCCTCGACGTTGTCGCTGTGGTAGAGCATGAATTCCACGTCATTGGCCGGCGCGTCGGCGGCTTCGCCAAGCTCGCCGGCGCGCATGGCGCGGTCGGCCAGCGCCATCGACATTGCCTTGCGTTCGCCGTAGCCGAACACCAGGCCGTAGCCGCGCGTGAAGCGCGGGGCCTCGCTGGCGTTGCCGGTGAACTGGCTGACCATCTGGCATTCGGTCAGCTCGACTTCGCCGATCGTCACCGCAAAGCCAAGCTCTTCCACGAACAGCTCGACTTCGGCCGTGCCATAGCGGATCTCGGCCGCGAACGGGTGCGAGTTGCCGTAGCCGCGCTGCGTGGAGTAGCCCATTGACAGCAGGAAGCCTTCATCCGCACGTGCCAGGTTCTGCAGCCGCGCGGCGCGGCCCGCCGGCAGCGTCAGCGGTTCGCGGGTCAGGTCGGGCGGGGCCGGGTCGCCGGCAGGGATGGCATCGGCCTCGACCAGTTCATCGGCTTCGAGCAGCGCGGTCACGCGCGGCATGTCGGAGGCCAGCGGTTGGGGCGACGGTGGCAGCGGCGCCGGATCGCGTTCGGCTTCGAGCGAGAAGTCCAGCAGGCGCTGCGTGTAGTCGTAGGTCGGGCCGAGTACCTGTCCGCCCGGAACGTCCTTGAAGGTCGACGAAATCCGGCGTTCCAGGCGCATCTTGCCCGTATCGACCGCCTGCGTGTAGCCGAAGCGCGGCAGCGTGGTGCGGTAGGCGCGCAGCAGGAAGATCGCTTCGATCTGATCCCCAGCGGCTTGCTTGAGCGCCAGCGCGGCCAGGTGCGGATCGTACAGGGAACCCTCGGCCATCACGCGCGACACAGCCAGCGGCATCTGCTCGCGGATCTGCGCCAGCGTCAGCTCGGGCAGCGCGGTGTCGCCACGGCGGTAGGTATCGAGCATCTGGTAGGAATTGAGGATGGCACGTTCGCCCCCTTTGACGGCTACGTACATGTCAGTCCTCCAGTTGCGTGGTGCGGGCCAGCGCGCAGAATTGGTCGCCGCTGGTCAGCAGCAAGTCGACACCCAGCGGGAACGCAGCATGGTTGGCGCCCCATTGCGTGCGGAAGTCCTCGGACAGGCCCGTCACGCGAAGGGCTCGGGAGGTCTCGATGCCAGGGCCGCGCAGCGACAGCGCTTCACCGTCATCAAGCGACGCGACTTCCACGATGAGCGTGGCGGACCGGTCCGGATAGGCGGGCTCGCCCTGCGCGCAAGCGGACAGCGGCGGCTGGGCGTGGCCGGCGGGAACGCAGACAAAGGTGGCGGCGCCCGCGTCGCCAACCAGCGGGCAGCCGCAGTGGAAACGCAGGAAGGCGCGCACCGCGGCGGGCACGCCCGCTGGCAGCCAGACCGGTGTGTCGGCGTCCGCCAGTGTCAGGAGCAGCGCGGCCTGGGCCGGGGATAGGCCTTCCGGCACGCCGCTGGTCACCGCCAACGTCTGCACCGTGCCGGGCCGTGCCATGGCATCCAGCGCGCGGCGGAACACCTGCTGGGCGTCTTCGACCGGGGTGCCGAAGCCGGGCAGCAATGCCGCGCTCGCAGCGGCGGAGGTTGTTTGAAGCGTTTGCATGTCAGTCTTCTCCGCGAACCATGGTGAAAAACTCCACGCGCGTCTGTGCGGCAACGCCCGCGCGCCTGGCCGCGCGCTCGGCGTGAGCCCGGGCGAGCGGCGCGAGCACCACGTCGTGCACGCGCCGGTGCCAGTCGGAGCGCTGGAGCAGGGCGTCCAGCACGGCTGCCTGCTCGGCATGGCGCGTGCCGCGCCCTTGCACGTAGGCAACGCCCGCCGTGCCGCCGTCGGCGCCGCCTTCGAGCACGACGGCGCAGCGCGTCACCGAGATTTCGCCCAGGTTGAATTGCGCACCGGTACCGCCGGCACGGGCGCGCACCATCGCCATGCCGGCTTCCGGCTTGCGCAGCAGCCGGTATGCGGGCAGGGCTCCTTGCGCGGAAAGTTGCGCGTAGGCCGCATCGAGCACATCCGGCGGTGCCAGCGCCAGGACGCGCAGCCACGCAGCGCGGGCTGCGTTGTCATCCGCCGTGGTATCGTGTTTCATCGTCACCCCTATACGTCTATACGTTTAGATGTTATCAGTCTCAACACGGCGACACTAGAACACACGGGTATGAAGCTTTTGTGACGGACCCGCCCAATGCTCGGACCCGAACGTTGCGGGCCGGGGCTGAGGCACAATTGCGGGGATGGAACGGATCGGTGCGGGGAAGTCTTTGCCTCCCTCTAGTGGAATCCGCTCCGGTGAATGCTTGATGACAAAGGGCAAGGCAAGACAATGTCTGATCGAGAAGTCGAACGGGGTTCCGGCGTTGCGGTATGGCGCCAGATTGGCGAGGCGCTGGCGGAAGACATCCGCAACAAGCTCTATGGCCCCGGTGAACAACTGCCGCCGGAGCCGGAGCTGGCCAGCCGCTTCGCGGTCAACCGCCACACCATCCGCCGCGCCATGGGCGAGCTGGAACTGAACGGCCTGGTGCGGATCGAGCAGGGCCGCGGCACCTTCGTGCAGGAACACGCGATCGATTATGCGATCGGGCGCCGCACGCGCTTTTCGCAGAACCTTGCGGCGCAGGGCATGCGCGGCCATATCGAGATCCTGGACAGCCGCGTCATGCGTGCGCCCGACATGGCAAAGCACCTTGGCCTGCCGCGCACGGCGGATATCCTGCATGTACAGATGATCGGCAAGGCGGAAGACCGCACCATCGACGTCGCCGACCATTACTTCGACAACAAGCGCTTTCCCGGCCTGGCCGAGCAAGTGCGCGAGAAGCTGTCGATCTCGCGCGGGCTGGCGCATTTCGGCATTGCCGACTACACGCGCAAATGGTCGCGCATCACCGCATCGATGCCCACCGCGCCCGTTGCGCGGTTGCTCAACCAGCCCAAGACGCGCCCCGTGCTGCAGGTGGAAGCGCTGAACGTCGATATCGACGGCGCGCCATTACAGTACAGCATGACCCGTTTTGCCGGTGACTGGGTGCAGCTCACCGTTTCCGACAACGAATAGCCCATCGAGCCACGCGCATCGGCAGCACCTTCATGACGGCCACGAACGATCCCGATCTGAAGCATTGGTCTAGACATCTGGCTGTCACGTGCCGGCGCTAACGTATCGACCATGCCTATCACTAGCCCATCCACTACGTCCCCGCTTGCGGGGATCACCAGCCGCCGCGTACTCGGCACGGGCGGCATCGTCCCGGCCACGCTGGGGTTCCGCGACGGCTGCGTGGCGCAACAGGTGCCGCAGGCGGGGACTTGCCTCGACGCAGGCGACCTGCTCGTGCTGCCCGGCATCGTCGATCTCCATGGCGATGCCTTCGAGCGTGCCGTGATGCCGCGCCCCGGCGTGAGCTTTCCCTATGCGGGCGCGCTGCTCGACGTCGATCGCCAGTTGCTCGCGCACGGCATCACGACCGAGTTCCACGGCGTGACGCTGTCGTGGGAAGGCGGCCTGCGCGGCGAGGCCTACGCGCTGCGGATGTTCGAAGCGCTGGCCCAACTCGAGCCGGTGCTCGGTGCCTCGCACAAGGTGCACCTGCGTTTCGAGGCCTATCACCTCGATGGCGTCGAAACGGCCCTGGCCTGGATGGAGGCGGGGCGCGTCGGGCTGCTGGCGATCAACGACCACCTGCCAACCATGGCCCGCCGCATCGGCGACGAGCGCAAGGTCCTGCAGTACGCGGAGCGCGCGGAGTGCGACATGGAGACGTTCCGCAATCGTCTGCGCACGGCCAGCCGCCACGCACAGGACGTGCCGGCCGCGATGTCCCGGCTGGTTGCGGCAGCCCGCAGCGCTGGGCTGCCCGTGGCATCGCATGACGACCCGGACCTCGCCACGCGGCAGCACTACCATCGGCAGGGGTGCCACATTGCCGAGTTCCCACTGACGGTCGAGACCGCGCGCCTGGCGCGCCAGCTCGGCGACGATGTCGTGTTCGGCGCGCCCAACGTGGTGCGTGGCACCAGCCACACCGGCGCGCCCAATGCCACGGAAATGGTATCGGCCGGCCTGTGCACGGTGCTCGCGTCCGACTATTACTATCCGGCGCCGCTGCAGGCCGCGTTCCGGCTGGTGCAGCTCGGTGTGGCGGATCTTCCCGCCGCCTGGAAGCTGGTCTCGCGCAATCCGGCGCGTGCCGCGGGCCTGCGCGATCGCGGCACGCTGGCCCCGGGCCTGCGCGCCGACGCGATCGTGGTCGATGACCGCCAGCCCAGCCTGCCGCGCGTCGTCGCAACGATCGTTGGCGGCGAGGTCAGGCACGCCGCCATGCCGCTGCCCGTCATCGATATCTCCGATGCCCGGTTCGCCGGCAACGACAGCAAGGCGGCCTGATCATGCAAGCGCATCGCTACGCCATCTACCTCGCCCCCGGCGAACCGTACCGCGCCTTCGGCAGCCAGTGGCTCGGCCGCGACGCCGACACCGGCACCGCGCTGCCTGATCCGGACCGGCCGCAGGCATGGATCGACGCGCCGGCGCACTACGGCCTGCACGCCACCCTGAAGCCGCCGTTCAGGCTGGCCGCGGGCAGGTCGGCACCGATGCTCGACGCCGCGGCCCGCGCCTTTGCCCAGAAGCACGCCGCGTTCGATGCGCCGCTGGTCTTGCGCTCGCTGCGCGGGTTCCTGGCCTGGTGCCTGGACGAGAGCACCGCCGGCGCCCGTGCGACACACGAACTGGCCGATGCCTGCGTACAGGCCTTCGAGCCGTTCCGCGCACCGGCCACTGCCGAGGAACTGGCCCGCCGCAAGCCCGACCAACTCACGCCCGCGCAGCGCCAGATGCTGGAGATATGGGGCTACCCCTATGTCTTCGACACCTTCAAATTCCATATCACGCTGACCGGCATGCTGACGCCGGAGGACGCCGGCGCCGCGCTTGCCAGGCTGTCCGCCGATTGCCGCACGCTGCTGCAAACGCCGTTGCACGTTGATGGTGTGAGCGTCTTCGTGCAGCCGAAAGCCGGCGAAGACTTCGTCGTCGGCAGGCACTACCGCTTCGACGGCGGCGTAGTGGACGGCGTTGGCGCCGCCTATCTAGAACCATGAGCCCGCCCGTGCGCATCGACGGCAACGGCCTGTTCTACGTGATGGGACCTTCAGGCAGCGGCAAGGATTCGCTGCTGCGCGCGCTGCATTCGCGGCTGGGGCCGGATGACCGGGTGGTCGTGGCCCATCGCTACATCACGCGTGATGCGGACGCCAACGAGGCCTCCGTCTCCCTGACCACTGGCGAGTTCGAGCGCCGGGCCGGCCTGGGCTGCCTGGCGTTGCACTGGCGCAGCCATGGCCTGCACTACGGCATCGGCGTGGAAATCGAGCCGTGGCTGGCGCGGGGCCTGAGGGTCATCGTCAACGGCTCGCGCGAGTACCTGCCGCATGCGGTGGCGCGCTATCCGGCGCTATGCGCCGTCCATGTCCGCGTCGAGCCGGAAGTGCTGGCGGCACGCCTGCGTCAGCGCGGCCGGGAATCGGAAGAGGCGATCGCGCGGCGCCTGGCACGCGCGACGGAAGACTTTGCCGTGCCGGCGCAATGCCGGCTGGTGGAGATTGACAACAGCGGCGCGCTGGCCGATTCGACGGAAGCCTTCGCGCGCCTGGTCGGCGTCTGATTGCGTAACGGCGAGCGCTTATAGCGCGGTACTGAAGCTGATGCCGTGCTCGGTGAACCCGAGGCCGCGATAGAACGCATGGGCGCGCAGGCGCCGCGCGCTCGAGGACAGGGCCAGCTTGCACGCCCCGGCTTCACGCGCCAGCCGCATGGCTTCAAGCATCATGGCCTTGCCAATGCCCGTGCCGCGCATGGCGGGGGCGACCACCACGCCTTCGACGATGGCTTCCGGACGCCCGTCGTGGACCATGACCGGAAACAGCAGAAGGCTGAAGGTGCCCAGCGGCACGCCTTGCGCACTGACCATCAGGTAGCAGCGGTAGAACGGGAACGCCTGCATCGCCGCGAAGCGCTCGCGCAGGGTGGCGAGCGGCAGTTCCGGCTCGTTGTCCATGGTCGCAAGCAGGGCGGCAAGCTGCTGAAGCTCTTCGTCGCTGCCCTGCACCTCGCGCAGCGTCATCGCCGGATCGCTCATGCCGCGGCGCGCGTGCAGCGTGCGGCCATCTCGAGGTAGTGGGCGAGCGAAGGCGTGGGCAAGTCCACCACCTTGGCCAGGTCGTCGTAGCGGCGCAGCCGCACCGCTGCGTCGGCATGCGGGCCCGCGGCGAACGTGGCGGCCTGGGTCGCGTCGTAAGGGCCGCCCTGCAGGGCCAGGCTGTGGACCGACGCCGGCGACAGCGTGCCGAAGTAGCCCGCATCCACCGTGCACAGGTAGCGCTTGGCCGCGACGTGCAAGCGGATCGGCTCGGTGACGGACGCGTCAAAGAGTCCGGCCAGCGCGTCGGCGGCTGCTTCCTGGTGCCGCATGTCGGTGGTGCTGCTTTCGGCCAGCATGAGGTGGCCGACGTCATGCAGCAGCGCGGCGACGATCAGCGGTTCCGGTTCGCCGGCCTGTTCGGCCAGTTGCGCGCATTGCAGCGCGTGCGCGGTCTGGCTGATGGCCTCGCCGCCGTAGTAGGCGGTGCCGTGGCTGGCAAACAGGGATTCAATGCGGGGCAGGGTCAGCATGGAGTTCTGCTAGAGGTCGGACTTGAGTTCGTGAGGTCAGACCAGCACTTTGCGGATCTGCGCCGAGACCACGTCGATCGCGATCACGAACACAATGATAATGACCATCACGGCGCACGTCTGCCCGTACTGGAAGCTGCGGATGATTTCCCACAGCACGGTGCCAATGCCGCCCGCGCCGACGATGCCCACCACCGAAGCCGAACGCACGTTCGACTCGAAGCGGTACAGCGCGAACGACAGCCATAGCGGCAGCACCTGCGGAATCACGCCGTAGACGATCTCTTCGAGCGGCCCCGCACCGGTGGCGCGCACGCCTTCGACCGGGCGCGGATCAATGGCCTCGACGGCCTCGGCGAAAAGCTTGGCCAGTACGCCGGTGGTGTGGATCCAGAGCGCCAGCACGCCGGCGAAAGGACCCAGGCCAACGGCCACGATGAACAGCATGGCGAAGACCATCTCGTTGATGGCTCGGCACGCGTCCATGAGGCGGCGCGCCGGCTGGTAGACCCATGCCGGCACGATATTGGCCGAGCACAGCAGGCCGAACGGCACGGCCATGAAGACCGCGATGGCCGTGCCCCACACGGCGATCTGCACGGTCACGAGCATTTCGTCCAGGTAGTGGCGCCAGTCGCGGAAATCAGGCGGGAAGAAATCGGCGGCAAACTTTGCCATGTTGCCGGAATCGCGCAACAGGTCCAGCGGACGCATGTCGGCGCCGTTCCAGGACAGGACCAGCATGGCCAGCACGATCGCCCAGATCAGCATCACGGAAAGCGGCGTGCGCGGCGGCCGGGCCTGGCTGTTCGGGGAGGGCGGCTGGGCGCGCTGGGTGGTGGCGGTCATGGGGACAATCCAATGTGGCAAGAAGACGAGACAAGATGCGGCGGCTGGCGGCACGTGCGCGCGCCAGCCGCCAGGGTGGTTACTGCGTGCTGACTGCCTTGTCGAGTTCGGCCAGGCGGCGCGATACGTCGGCAAGCTGCTTCTGCTTGTCGGCGCCGGCCAGCGTGGTGTCGGTCTCGATGCGCGCCTTCTCCTTGGCCAGTTCAATCTGGCGGATCGGCACCAGTTGCGCGTCGCTGGACGGACGGAAGCCCTGGTAGGTCAGCGTGGCCAGCACCTGCTTCTCGCGTGCGGCATCGGTACCCTTGCCGTAGTTGACGAAGAAGGCCTGGATCTTCTTCTTCATGTCGGCCGGCAGGTCCTTGCGGTAGACCAGCGGATCCGCCGGGATCAGCGGGGACTTCCACAACACACGCACCTGGTCATACGCGTTCTTCCCCGTGTTGATGCGGTAGCGCTCGAAGTTCTCGGTGTTGTTGACAGCCACGTCGACCTGCTTGTTCAGCACCGACAGCAGATTGGTTTCGTGGTTGCTGATGCGCACGGCCTTGAACAGCGTCTTCGGCTCGACCTTGTTGGCGGCCCACAGGTAGTAACCCGGCACGGCCGTGCCCGAGGTCGAGTTCGGGTCGCCGGCACCATAGCTCAGCTCCTTGCCGCGCTTGATGACGTCTTCCACGCTCTTGAGGTCGCTGTCCTTGTTGACGATCAGCAGCGACCAGTAGCCCGGGTTGCCGTCCTTGTCGATCACCGAGGCGAAGACTTCGCCGTTGGCGCGGTCCACGGCCTCCATGGCGGACTTGTTGCCGAACCATGCGATCTGCACCTTGTTGAAGCGCATGCCTTCGATGATGCCGGCGTAGTCCGAGGCAAAGAACGGCTTGATGGTGACGCCCAGCGACTTGCCGAGGTCATCGATCAGCGGCTGCCAGGCCGACTTCAGGTTCGACGACGACTCCGTCGAGATAAAGCCGATGTTCAGCGTCTTGGCGTCCTGCGCAAAAGCGGGCATGGCGACCACGCCCGATGCCACCACGGCGAGAAAAGTTCTGCGAAGCATGGGATGACTCCGGTTGGTATTCGATGTGGAGAACGTCTTGGGTACGTCTGGAAAAAGAGCGACGCGCGACCGCCGTCAGGCCGTCGCGAGATTCATGGGCGCCAGCACGGGCGCCGCAACGGGAAAGCTTTCCGGCTCGCGGTCCAGGGTGTCGTGCAGCAGTTCTTCCGCCTCGGTGCCGTACAGATCGCGCAGCATGTCAGGCGTGAGCGCGGCGGACGGGCCGTCGTAGACGACCTTGCCATGGCGCAGCGCGACCACGCGCGGGCAATAGCGCATGGCCACGTCGACCTGGTGCAGCGACACCACCACGGCCACCTGGCGCGTGCGGTTGATCTGCGACAGCAACGACATCACGCGGCGCGACGATTCCGGGTCCAGCGAGGCGATCGGCTCGTCGGCCAGGATCACGCGGGCGTTCTGCACCAGCGTGCGGGCGATGGCGGCGCGCTGCTGCTGGCCACCCGAAAGCGTCGAGGCCCGCTGGAACGCATAGTCGTCTATACCAACCTGGGCGAGCGCATCGAGGCCTGCCTGGATTTCGTCGGCCCGGAACAGGCGCAACAGGCTGCGCCACTTCGGCAGGCGCGAGAGCATGCCGACCAGCACATTGGTCATGACCGGCAAGCGCCCGACCAGGTTGAACTGCTGAAACACAAAACCGATTTCCGAGCGCACGCTGCGTACGTTGCGCGCGAGACGTCCCTGGCTCTGGACGGTGCGGCCGTTCACGAGGATCTCGCCGCAGCGCGCATCGCCGGTAACAAAGCCGGCGATGTGGCGCAGCAGCGTAGATTTGCCGGAGCCCGAAGCGCCCAGCAGTGCGACCATTTCGCCGGGCGCGACATGCAGCGTGACATCGTCAAGCGCCTTGCGGTCGGCGCGGAACGACTTGGTCAGGCCGCGCACTTCGATGGCATGCATCATCTGACTCCCTTGCTTGAATGACGTGCGCATTCTGGCTGCCAGCCATGACAGAACGATGACGAATGTCAGGGCTGCCGCAAGGAAAGGGAGAGAAAACGTGTAGTTGAATTTCATCACGCAACAGTCATAATCGCTTTACAGAATCCTCTTCAATCGGGCTTCGATGCAATCGCTGATGCGCGTGACGATTCGTATGATTACCGTGCCGGGCACTCCCGGACAGGCAGCCCTGCACAGGGCTGCGGTTTACCCGACGTCGGAAGACGGCGCGGACCCGCTGATGGTGAGCGACTGGAGCCAGCGCGAACCTGAGGTCTTCCTCGCTGCCCAAACATGGGCGCGAAGCCGCGCCTTCATCATTTCCAATCCGCGCAGCGGCTCTTTCTACGGCGGCCGATACGGGCGCTACTAGCCGTTAGCGCAGGCGCCCTGCTGGCGCCGCCTGGTCATGGTGCCGTCACCGCATGGTGCTATTCAGGCTGCATGCCGTTGCCATGCGATGATTGCCGCCATGCCTGCATTGCCCCCCGAACCGAAGCGCGACTCCCGTCGTCCGTGGCTGCGCCGCGGCATGGCCGGAGCCGCATTGATCGCGCTTTCCACGCTTGCGCTGACCGCGCAATGCCGCCAGGAAGACCTGTGGCTGCCGGGCATGACGCGCGACAGCCTGTGGCAACACGTGCAGGAACGCTGCCTGATGCCGGAACGAGATCGACATGCCGACTGCGCCGTGGTTGACCGCGAACGCGGTCTGGTGCTCTATAAGGACGCCATCGGCCCCAGCCATTACCTTGTGATCCCGGACCATAGGGTGACAGGCGTGGACGATCCGAAGCTGTGGGACGATGACAAGGCCCAGAACCAGTGGGCGTTCGGCTGGGAAGCGCGCAACATCGTCAGCCAGGCCATCGGCAAGCCCGTACCCGACAACCTGGTCGGCCTGGCGGTGAACTCCCGCGCATCGCGCAGCCAGGACCAGCTTCACATCCATCTCGACTGCATCAGCGAGGCCGCGCGCGCGTTTGTTGCCGAGAACGCAGCTAAAGCCGGCGAAGGCTGGGGCGAGTTCCGCTTCCAGGGCAAGCCGGTGCGTGCCATGCTGATCCCGTCATCCGACCACACGCTGCGCTTCAATGCCTTCGAGGCGGTCCGGTCGAGCCTTCGCGAGCCGGCACGCATCGCGGACCGCGGGGTATTCGTCACGTATGTGCCGCGGCGCGATGGCCCGTCCGGCTTCCTGGTGGTGGATCAGCCCGTCGACGGCGCATCGGGCAGCACCGGCCATGCCAGCGATTTCCTGGATCGTGCGTGCCGGCTCGGCCGGACACCGCAATGATGGCGGCAGGGCTGTTCGCTTGCATGTGCCGCCAAGGTCAGACATCGGGATAGTATCGGGTCAAATCCTGCAGAAAAAGGGCCGCGACCCCGGCGCCTTTGTCCTACGCTGGTGAGCATCTCGTCCCGAGAAACTGCGGGGATTTCATGGCGACATCATCACAATTCATCCAGTGCTACGCCCATGCGCCGGAGTCCGCGCCGGATGCCTGGCACTGGAATTGCCCGATTTGCGTCGGCCGCTTCTGCGCCGGGGCCACGCATGCGGTGCGCCGTGGCGTCAGCTTCGCGCTGTATTGCCACCACCACGAACGGCTCCTGATGGCGCGACCGATGCCCGGTGACCAGATCGAACTGAGCCTGACCGGGCCCTTGCCCGAAAGCGCGGCCATCGAAGCGGTGGCCGCGGCCAACGCCGACGGCCAGCGCGTCGTTTATCAGCAAGATCTCACGCATTGATGGCGCCCCCGGCAACTGCCACCAAAGGTCGCCTTGCGCACAACATGGTGATATATTACATATCACCATGTAATCCTTGCTTGGTTTGCGCCATGTTCGATCCTTCGCTGCTCGGCCGGATGGCCTTTACGCACGCCAGTCCGTCGGACCTGCCATTGCCGCCGGGGCGCCATCGCCTTGGCATCGCCGGCGAACGCGACGCCGTCCTGTACGTGCCCGAAGGCATCCAGGTGGATGCGCCGGTGCCGCTGTGGATCATGTTCCACGGTGCGGGCGGGTTTCCGGAGAAGGTGCTGCCATTTATCGAACCCCATGCGGATGCGCACAAGTTCCTCATCCTCGCGCCGCATTCGACCTTTCCCACGTGGGACATCGTGATTGGCGGCAACGGTCCCGACCTGCAGCAACTGCATCACGCACTGGCGGCGGTCGGGGCGCGTTACCCGATCCGTCGCGACCGGCTCGCGTTTGCCGGTTTTTCTGACGGAGCGAGCTACGCGCTCTCGATCGGCATTACCAATGGCGATATCGCCAGCCACATGATCGCCTTTTCGGGCGGCTTCATGTCCGTGTTCATGCAGGAGGGCACGCCAAGGGTCTTCATCGCGCATGGATCGGGCGACGAGCAATTGCCCGTGCAGACCAGCGGACGCACCCATGCCACCAGGCTGAAGGCGGCCGGCTACGAGGTCGAATATGTCGAGTTCGACGGCCCGCATGCCATCCAGCCGGCCGTGGTCGGCGAGGCCATCCGCTTCTTCCTGGCATAGCGCACCGTTGCGCGGCCCGGGGGGGTACGACGCTAACGGAGCGCAACCCATGAACTTCGAAATCCCGCAGTCCCTGATCCATCCGCTGCTCGCAATGATCGAGGCCGAATCGCCACTAGCGCGGCAGCTCAGGGAGCACGGCCTCTGCCACGGCAACATGCTGGTGTCGGCGCGCCTGTTCGATGCACAGTCGCTGAGTTCGCTCTATACACTGAGCAAGGCGCAGAACGAGCGCGAACTGCTGTTCCAGATGCTGGCGCTCGACAACATCTACAACGCACCGCAGGCGCGCACCATACCGGGTCTGGAGATGCTGGTGGCCGGGCTGGTCGCCTATCTGTCGCGCGATGCCATCGATGGGTGGCTGTACCAGCGCGGCCGCGATGGCGTGCTGCTGCCGTGGCTGGTCCTGCGCATCCGCCATGTGGAGCCGGAGCAAGGCATGCCGTATGTCGCCATCGACCTGCTGGCAAACACAATGCAGTCCGCCAACTCGGCCCTGACCGATCCGACCCTCCGGAGAGGGGGCATGACGACTTCGATCGTCATCACGCGCGACGAGATCGTCGACCGCACCATTCCCGAATTGCTCGCGGACTTCGGCTTCTTCAAGGAGTGCGCGGAGTTCCGGCAGGAGTACGCGTTGCACGCCCAGCGCTTCTTGCGCTACCAGCGCCGCTTTGGCGCGCAGTTCATCGCGACGGGAGCCGCCTTCACCGTCGAGGGCAAGGGCAACGTCGCGCTGGCGCGCCTTGGCGACGGCGCGGCAGCACGCTGCATCAACGACGAGGAACGGCTCGAACGCCGTTTCGAAGTGGTCTGCGATGCCGAGTTCTGGCGCAGGGCCGGCGTCCCCAGCGGCTTCGAGAAAGTGCCGCTGCACGGCTACGTCCACCTGTTCCACCTGGAGTGGCACCAGAACGTCTGGGTGCATGTCCAGCACCTGACCGAATACCGCTACCGGCCCGAACTGCGCGACAAGCTGGTGCTGCCGGATCACCATCGCGACCTGATCGATATCCTGACCTCGCACATGGACGTGCTGGTTCAGGACTTCGTGCCCGGCAAGTCGGGCGGTACGACCATCCTCTGCCAGGGAGCGCCCGGACTTGGCAAGACACTGACCGCGGAGGTGTATGCGGAAGTCGTAGGCAAGCCGCTGTATCGCGTGCATTCGGGGCAGCTCGGCACGACCGCGGCCTCGGTGGGCGCATCGCTCATGGAAATCCTGCGCCGTGCCATGCGCTGGAATGCGGTGCTCCTGCTCGACGAGGCCGATGTCTATATCCGCCGGCGCGACAATGACCTGGAGCACAACGCCATCGTCGCGGAATTCCTGCGCACGCTGGAGTATTTCAGCGGCCTGCTGTTCATGACCACGAACCGCACCGGCGATGTCGACGACGCCATCCTGTCGCGCTGCATCGCCACGATCCACTACGAGACCCCGAGCCGGGACGATGCTGCGCGCCTGTGGCGCCTGCAGGCCGAGCAGTGCGGCGCGGCTCCGTCCGATGCACTGGTGGAGGCCCTGACCGCTGCCTATCCAAACGCGAGCGGACGCGACATCAAGGAACTGATGAAACTCGCGACGCGCTACGTCAAGGCGAAGCAGATCGCGCTGACTGAAGACGTGTTCCGGCTCTGCGCGCAGTTCCGCGCGATTGAGTAGCCGGGCCGGGCAGTGGCGTGGCCAGGCTCATTACGCCGCGACGGGGGCAATGGGGACCGTGGCGGATTCGAGCGAGGACGGGTCAGGGAAATCAGGCGCAGGTTGCGCCGGCGCAGCGCGCCTGTCGACGACGCTTTCCAGTCCGCTTGAGGCGACATCCTCCATAAATGCGACGATATCGCGGTAGTAAGCCGCCTGCATCTGCGCATTGAGCAGGCGGCGCTCCGACTGGAACAGGGTGAGGCGCATCTGCTGCAGTTCCTTCGCGGCGACCTTTTCCGGACTGGCTCGATGAAATACTGAACGCACGATCTCTTCTCCAGTTTTTTCGTTGTGCGGAGATGCGTGCGCGTGTATCCGTGCTGTGGAAAAGTGATTCGCGCAGGCCTCCCAGGGAAATCAGGCTAGTGAAATTCCCCACAAATTGAAATGGTCGCGGGATGTTCGTAATCCGCGCATTGCAGACAGTCCGAACGGCGCGGCTGGCGCGGAAATGTAAGTTCGGGACAGAACGGACGCAAAAAGGGTGCCTTTCCAACGGGCGCACCATGGTCCGCCGGAATCCCTGCAAGGGACGCAAGCCAATGCACGAGCGGCACGGATATTGCTGGCTCAGGGAGATGCTTTCCTCCGACGCCCATGCCACAGACGTTGCCGCGCGCCCTGATGCAGATCCTGCACGACCGCTTTGGCGTGACGCACCTGCGTCCCGGGCAGGCCGACGTCCTTGCCAGTGTGCTGCAGGGCCACGATACGATCGCCATCATGCCGACCGGCAGCGGTAAGTCTCTGTGTTTCCAGTTGCCTGCGCTGTTGCAGCAAGGACTCACCGTGGTCGTTTCACCGCTCATTGCATTGATGCAGGACCAGGCAGGCAAGCTGGATCGCCTGGATCTGCCGCCCGCGGTGGTCAACAGTGCCGTAGGGGATGCCGCGCTGGACAGCCTCGCAAGAGGGCGCGAGCGCATCTTGCTGACGACGCCGGAGCAACTCGAGGACAAGGCCGTCATGGAAGCCGTGCGCCGCAACGACGTCCGCTTGTTCGTGGTGGATGAAGCGCACTGCATCTCGCAATGGGGACACGATTTTCGAACGGCTTATCTTGGGCTGGGCGATGCCGCCATGGCATTGTCGCGACCGACCATCCTGGCGCTTACCGCCACGGCGACAGACGCCGTCGTCAAGGACATCGCCACCCACCTGCGCATGCGCAAGCCCCGCATCGTGCGAGCGCCGCTGTTCCGGCCAAACCTGATCTATTCGGTCGAGCATGTGTCCGGAGAGTCCGAACGGCTGGAGGCCGTACTGCGACAGGTAGCGGCGGGGCGGGGCGCGGGCATCGTCTACACCGCCACCGTCGCGCTGGCGGAGCAGCTTTACGGCGACCTGCAGCAAGCAGGAAAAAGCGTGGCGCTCTATCATGGCCGCCGCACGGCCGCCCAGCGCCGCGAGGCACAGCAGGCGTTCATGGCGGGGCGCGCGGACGTGATGGTCGCGACTAACGCCTTCGGCATGGGCATCGACAAACCCGACGTGCGTTTCATCGTCCATGCGCAGTGTCCGGGTAGCCTCGATGCCTATTACCAGGAGTCCGGGAGAGCCGGGCGCGACGGCGGGACCGCGCGCTGTACGCTGGTTTTCGACGAGAAGGACAAGCGCATCCACCATTTCTTCCTGGCCAACCGCTATCCGGCGGCCTCCGACCTGCGGCAAATGGCCACCGCCTTGCGGGGCACTCCCATGGCCCTGCCGGCAATGCGGACGGCGCTGCCGCAGATTGGCGCCCGCCGATTGCAGGCGGGCATGAGAATGCTGGCGGACTTCGGCGTCGTGAAGCGTGGCCGCGACGGTCGGTTCTCGTTGCGCGACGGCCAGGCCGGGGACATCGAGAACATCGCCGCGCGCTACGACGCGCGCAGCCGCGAAGACCGCGAGACGCTGCAGGCCATGCTCGACTATGCGCATAGCGGGCGTTGTCGCTGGAAGCTGCTGCTGGAGTACTACGACGAAACCGAAGGGCCCGAGCGCTGCGGCACCTGCGATAGTTGCCGGCGCCTCGCAGAGGCCACGGCGCATCAGATCAACGTCGGTCAGGCGGTGCCGACCGGCACGACGCCGGCCCCGTTCGCCGAGGGCGACGAGGTGCGCGCGCGGCGCTTCGGTGCGGGCACGGTGGTCGCCGTGTCGGCGGAGTGGGTGGAAGTGCGCTTTCCCGATGACGGCGTGCGCCGCTTCCTGCCGCGGTATCTGCGTCGTGCGGGCCAGCGCCGTGGCACGGCGAGCGTTGCTAACCGGGGAGCCGATCGTGGATAAGTCCGACACAGGCGTGGTTGCCGAAGCAGGGGCCGCAGCCGGAACAAAACCCGACGGCAACGTACCCTGGTACAAGCTCATGGGGCCGGGCCTGGTGACCGGCGCGGCTGACGATGATCCCAGCGGCATCGTTACCTACGCCCAGGCCGGCGCGCAGTTCGGCAATGGCTTGCTCTGGAGCGTGCTGTTGACGCTCCCGCTGATGATCGCCATACAGTTGGTCTGCGCCAGGCTGGGCCGCATTTCCGGGCGGGGCGTCGTGGCCAATATTCGCCGCCATCAGTCCCGACCGCTCGCGTACGGCTTCGTGGTGTTGCTGGTCGTTGCCAACACGCTCAATGTCGGCGCGGACCTGGCGGCCATGGGCGACGCCCTGGCGCTTGTGGCGGGCGGCTCGCGCTGGCTCTACACGGTGGTCTTCGCAGCGGTGTCCCTGGGTCTGCAACTGTTCGTCCCGTACCGGAAGTACGCGAACTATCTCCGATGGCTCAGTCTCTCGCTGCTGGTGTATGTCGCAGCGATGTTCCTGCTCCACATCGACTGGCGCGAAGCCGCCCTGGCAGCGGTATGGCCGCGCTTCGAGTTCTCCGGCAGTTATTTGGCCATAGTCGTTGCCGTGCTGGGCACCACCATCAGCCCCTATCTGTTCGTTTGGCAAGCCGCCAGCGAAGTCGAGGAGATAGGGATGGATGGTGCCGCGTTGCCGCTTCACGATGCGCCCGAGCAGGCCAGCGAGCAGTTCCGTCGCATCAACGTGGACACCATCGCGGGCATGGTCGTGTCCGCGGCCATCGCGCTTTGCATCATGATCACCGCTTCGTATGCCTTGCATCAGGCCGGCGTCCTGGACATCGACAGTTCGGCAGCCGCGGCAAAGGCGCTGGAGCCGGTAGCCGGAAAGTGGGCGGTGCTGCTGTTCAGCCTGGGCATTATCGGAACCGGCCTGCTCGCCGTCCCCGTCCTGGCCGGATCCGTCGGCTATGCGGCCGCCGAGGCGCTGCGCTGGCGACGCAGCCTGGAAGAGAAGCCGCTATCGGCCAGGAGTTTCTACGCGGTGATCGCCATCACGATGCTCATCGGCACCACGCTGTGCTGGTTGCCCATTGAGCCCGCGAAAATGCTGGTGTGGAGTGCGGTCCTGAACGGTGTCGCCGCGGCGCCCGCCATGGTGATGCTTCAGCTGATGTCACGACACAAGGCCGTAGTGGGAGAGTTCCGTACGCCGGTGCTGGTGCATTCGCTCGCGTGGCTCGCCACCGCGCTGATGTGGGCTTCACTGCTGGTGAGCGTGGTGATTGCCTTTTGAGCGGGAGCGGCGGCCCCCTGAAGGCGCGCCGCCCCGGACTGCCGTGCCGTCAGCCGCGCTTGGGAAGCTTCCAGCCGGGCCGGATGAAATGGCAGGTGTAGCCGTTGGGATAACGCTCCAGATAGTCCTGGTGTTCCGGCTCGGCTTCCCAGAACGGGCCCGCGGGCACGACCTCGGTCACAACCTTGCCGGGCCACAGTCCGGACGCATCGACATCGGCAATCGTGTCTTGCGCCACCTGTTTCTGCGCATCGTCGCGATAGAAGATGGCAGACCGATAGCTCGTGCCGATGTCATTGCCCTGGCGGTTCTTCGTGGTCGGATCGTGGATCTGGAAGAAGAACTCCAGGATCTGGCGATAGCTGATCTGCATGGGATCGAAGACGATCTCGATGGCTTCCGCGTGGGTGCCGTGGTGACGGTAGGTGGCGTTCGGCACGTCGCCGCCGGTGTAGCCCACGCGCGTCGCGAGTATGCCCGGATACCGCCGCAGCAGGTCTTGCATGCCCCAGAAGCAGCCGCCTGCCAGGATGGCGATTTCGGATTGTGTGGTCATGGTTGGGTCCTTTGATTCGGTTGCGTTGCCCGCACGCGCCAGGTCGTTCCCCCGGTCGGGCTTGCGCAGAGGTTCTATTCTGGCGGTAGCCGGACAGTAACGCTATCAGGTCAGTGCCCGCGCGGCTTCGGCAATGCGCTCCGCGAGCCGGCTGGCGACGGGCTGGCGGCTGTGCGGCGCGCGCTCGACCAGGCCGACCTCCCGATAAAACGTGTCCGCACCCAGCGGCAGCGCCACGACGCCCGGCGGCCATGGTGCCGCGGCAAACGTGCGCGGGGACAGCCCCACACCCAGCCCGCGCGCCACGAGTTGCACGATACCTTCCAGTTCGTCGAGTTCGACCGCTTCCTGCACCACCACGCGCTGCTGGCGCAGGAACTGGTCGACCAGCCGGCCGCCGAACGAGCCGCGGTCGTAGCGGATGAACGGCGCCGACTGGATGGCGTCGCGCCAGTCGCAGTGGGCCATGGCCGGCGGCACCAGCAGCTCGAACGGCTCGCGCAGCAACGGGCTCCAGTCCAGTTCTGCCGGCAGCGCATAGGGCGGCCGGATCAGCACCGCGATATCGATGTCGCCGGCATCGACCTGGCCCAGCAGGCTCAGCGAGACGCCCGGCACCATGCGCACGCGGCACCCCGGCAGTTCGGCACGAAAGCGGGCGATGGCATCGGGCAGGAAAGTCACTTGCGCCGACGCAATGGCGCCGATGCGCACCATGCCGCCTTGCGCATCGGGTCCCCGGTGGCCGATCCGTTCATACAGCGCGACCAGTTCCTCGGCGAGTCCGAGCGTGTCCCGGCCGGCGGCATTGAGCCGGGCGGAGCGCCCGGTGCGATCGAACAGCGGAAAACCCAATTCCTCTTCCAGCCGGTGGATCTGCGCGCTGACCGCCGATTGGGTCAGCCCGATCCGTGCGCCAGCGCCGGCAAAGGTGCCGTGCCGGGCGACCGCGATAAAGGTGCGTAGTTCTCGCAGCATGCTGATTGATCGATTTTGATGTGGCTCAGCGTGAAAATATATCGCTTTTCATCATCATTCGTCATGCATAGACTTGTGCTCTGTGGGCGCCGGCCCGGCCTGGGCCAGCCGCCTTCCAACGTTTTCATCCTTGAGCCCCCGAACCGTGAGCGCCACCACTGCCGTCATTCCCCCGTTCCACCTGGCCTTCCCGGTCCACGATCTTGCCAGCGCGCGCGAGTTCTATGGCGCCTTGCTAGGCTGCCCCGAAGGCCGCAGTTCGGACGCGTGGATCGACTTCAACTTCTATGGCCACCAGATCGTGGCGCACCTGTCGCCCGAGGAATGCGGCCACCATGGCACCAGTGCCGTGGACGGCCACGCCGTGCCCGTACGCCATTTCGGCGCCGTGCTGTCGATGGAAGCCTGGCAAGCCGCGGCGGACCGGCTTGCCGCGGCCGGCGTGAAATTCGTCATCGAGCCGCATATCCGCTTCAAGGGCGAGGTCGGCGAGCAGGCCACCATGTTCTTCCTGGATCCGTCGGGCAACGCGCTGGAGCTGAAGGCGTTTGCCGACATGTCCTCGCTGTTCGCGAAGTAAGCCGGCCGCGCGGGGCGCACTCAGGCGGCGAGGGCGGCCTCCTCCACCAGCCGGTCACGCACGAAGCCGAGGAAGGCCCGCACGCCATCGGGCAAGGTCCGCCCGGCCAGGGACTGCAGTTCAATCGCACGGCTTCTCATGCCGCGTTCACGGATCGTCGCGGCGTGCAGTTCGCCGCGGCGCAGTCGGTCGCCCACCGTCACCCCGCCCGAAATCGACAGCCCGCCGCCGTGCAGCACGAAGCTGGTCAGGGTCTCGAACTGGTTGCTCACCAGCACCGGCTCGAAGGCGATGCCGCGTTCGCCGCAGGCAATGTCGAAGAGCTGGCGCACGGTGTTGTCGCCTTCCGGCAGCGCCAGCGGATACGGCTGCATCTGCGCCAGCGTGAGGCTTCGAAACCGCGCCAGCGGATGATCGGGCCGCATGATGGCAATCACCGGCGCCGCCTGGCGGTGTTCGACCCGGATCCCTTGCTCGGCGGCCCGGCTGTACGTAATGCCGATATCCGCGTCGCCATGCAGCACGATGCCCGTGACCTCCGCCGGCGGGGCCACGCGCACATGGAAGTGCAAGCCCGGATAGCGCTCGCGGAAGTCGGCAATGGCGCGCGGCAGGAACTCGATGGCGAATCCCGCCGAACTGGCCACCCGCACGCGCCCGCGTCGCAACCCCTGCAGCGCGGCGATCTCCGTCACTACCCGATCGGCCTCCAGCGCATTGCGCAGCGCATAGGCGGCCAGCAACTCGCCGGCGGCGCTGGCCACCATGCCGCGCGGACGGCGCTCGAACAGCGGCACGCCCAGCAAGGCTTCCATGGCCGCCACCTGGCGGCTCACCGCGGACACGGTGACGTTGAGCCGGTGCGCCGCGTCGGTCAGCGAACCGGTGCGGACGACTTCCAGGAAATAGCGCAGCGAGGTGTCCTGCAGGCGGTGCGAGAGCATCGGTGATGTTTGGGCCAGGGTGCGATCCAGGTTTGCGTTTTATGCAAGGGTATTTGAAAAAATCCTTGATTGTGGGAAACCCACGCCGCCCCTATGCTCTTTCCTGACACAAGGACAGAGGAGACTGGCTTCCATGAACGCGATTCCCGGCACCCCGACCGATTCCATCGTCGAACTCGACGCTGTTGCCCTGTCACGGGCCATCCAGGCGCGCGAGGTGTCGTGCGTGGAGGTGCTCGATGCGTACCTGGCGCAGATCGACCGCCACAATCCGCGCGTCAACGCCATCGTCGCGCCGGTGGACCGGGACACGCTGCGCAAGCAGGCGGCGGGGCTCGACGACGAACTCGCCCGGGGCGCCCGCCGCGGCCCGTTGCACGGTTTCCCGCAGGCGCCCAAGGACATCATGCCGGCCGCCGGCATGGTCACCACCAAGGGGTCGCCGATCTTCGCGGGCCAGGTCAGCCAGACCGACGCCGTTATTTTCGAGCGCATGCGCGCCGGCGGCGCGCTGTTCGTCGGCCGCACCAATTCGCCCGAGTTCGGGCTGGGCGGCCATACGTACAACCCTGTCTATGGCACCACCCGCAACGCGTGGGAGCCGGCGCGCTCGGCCGGCGGCAGCAGCGGCGGGGCTGCCGTCGCGGTGGCGCTGCGCATGCTGCCGGTGGCCGATGGTTCCGACATGATGGGATCGCTGCGCACGCCGGCCGCGTTCAACCATGTCTATGGCCTGCGCACCTCGTTCGGCTGCGTGCCGCACGGGCCGGCCGACGAGGTCTTCTTCCAGCAATTCAGCGTGGCCGGGCCAATGGCGCGCAATGTGCCGGACCTGGCGCTGCTGCTGTCGGTGCAGGCGGGGTTCGACGCGCGCCTGCCGCTGACGCGCCGCGCCGAGGCCCCGGGCAGCTTCGTCCTGCCGCCGGAGAGAGACTGGACCGGCGTGCGCGTCGGCTGGCTCGGCGACCTTGGCGGCCATTTGCCAACCGAAGCCGGCTTGCTCGACACGTGCGTCATGGCGCTTAGTCACCTGCGTGCGCTGGGCTGCACGGTCGACGCTGCGCTGCCGGACTTCGACCTTGAGCGCCTCTGGCACGCGTGGATCGACCTGCGCAGCTTTGCCGTGGCGGGCGCCAACCATGCGCTCTACCGCGATCCCGCCAGGCGGGCCCAACTCAAGCCGGAGGCCGTCTGGGAAATCGAACGCGGCCTGGCACTGACCGGTCCGCGCGTGTATGAGGCCATGAGCGAGCGCAGCGCGTGGTACCAGGTATTGCGCGCGCTGTTCGAGCGCTTCGACTACCTGGTCATGCCGGCCGCGCAGGTCTTCCCGTTCGACGCCGAGCTGGACTGGCCGCACGCCATCGGCGGCCGCGACATGGACACCTATCACCGCTGGATGCAGGCCGTGGTGCCGGCGACCATGGCGGGACTGCCGGCCCTGGCGGCGCCAGCGGGTTTCAGCCGCCAGGGGCTGCCTGCCGGCATCCAGATCATCGGACCTGCGCAGACCGACGCCGCGGTGCTGCAACTCGGCCATGCCTACGACCAGGCGAGCGGCTTCTCTCGCCTGCGCAGCCCGTTGCTGGGGTAGGCCTCAAGGCGTCAGGTTTGTCGAGCGGGTGGCCCGCCGCCACCCGCATTGCTTCGCTTTCTCCCGTTTTTTCCCCGCTTTCCCCTAAAAAACTGCAGGCAGGAGTTGAACGATGACCGCAACGCCCACGAAGCTGTTCCTTGCATGCGCTGGCCTGGCCGCCGCGCTGGCCACGACGCCGGCCGCGGCGCAGGGGGCCCACTGGCCCGAGCATCCGATCCGGCTGGTGGTGCCGTTTGCGGCCGGCGGCGCGACCGACGTGCTGGGCCGCTTGCTGGCGGTCGGCCTGAGCGAGAAGCTAGGGCAATCGGTGGTGGTGGAAAACAAGCCAGGGGCCAGCACGGTGATCGGCGCCACGCAAGTCGCGAAGGCCACGCCGGACGGTTACACGCTGCTGCTCGCCGCGAGCACCACGCTGACACTGAACCCGGCGATCCGGCACAACCTGGCGTACGACCCGGTCAAGAGCTTTGCGCCGCTGGGACTGGTCGCGGACATGAGCCTGGTACTGGTGGCCAACCCCGGGATCCCCGTCAATTCGCTGAAGGATCTCGTGACCCAGGCGAAGGCGAGTCCCGACAAGTTTTCCTATGGCTCTTTCGGTGCGGGTTCTTCGGTCCATTTCGGCGGGGAGATGCTGAAGGCAGCCACCGGCACGCGCATGGTCCATGTCCCGTTCAATGGCAGCGCACCCAGCCTGACCGCGCTAGCCGGCGGCCAGGTGCAGGTCGCGGTGGACACCGTGGTGGCCAGCCTGCCGCTGATCAAGGGCGGCAAGATCAAGCCGCTGGCAGTGCTGTCGGCGCAGCGGCTGCCGGCGTTGCCGCAAGTGCCAACGGTGGCGGAAAGCGGCTATCCCGGGTTCCAGATGGGCACCTGGTTCGCGTTGATGGCGCCGGCTGGCCTGCCTGCGCCGGTACAGCAGAAGCTGGAAAAGGCGCTGGAGGAGGTCGCCAATGCGCCGGCGACCAGGGCGCGGATGGTCGAACTGGGGCTGACACCGGCTTATGGCAATGGCGCGGCGGTCAAGGCGCGGGTCGAGAAGGAATTGCCGGAAATGCGCGCCGTGGCGGCGCGCGCGGACATCCGGGCGGAGTAGGGGAGTAGGGGAGCAGGGGGGCGAGGCATTGCGTATCTACTAGCCAATGGATTTCCTCCCCCTCGGCAGTCGTCACGGACGCCATCAGGCCGGAATGGGCTCGCTGCCGAAGCATTCCAGTTCGCGCGCCAGGCTTTGCGCGGCCAGCATGACGAGTGCCTCGCCCTTTTGCGGAGTGGCCTGTCCCGGATCGGAGCCGATGCGGCCGTCCGGGTAGCGCGCGCGGAAGTCGAGTGCGTCGCGGATTGGGCCTGACGGGGCGATTCGTGGCACGTAGTCGGCGTGCTTGATGGCATCGGGGAAGGCCCATTGCGTAATGGCGATTTCCGAGGGGGTGGCGTGCGACCCATGGCCGCTCGGAAACTGCTCGCGCGCCAGGTCGCCCACGCCATCCAGGTCCCACCAGTTGCAGAGCTTCAGGGCGAAACCCGCGCGTCGCCGGCCAAAGCTTGCCTCGGCGTAGATCTCGGAGAACGCGGCTTCGATCGAGGCGATATTTCCGCCGTGCCCGTTGAGGAACAGGATCTTCTCGAAGCCATGGCCTGCCAGCGAGCGTGTCCAGTCACCGATCGCGGCAATGAAGGTGGACGGGCGCAGGCTGATGGTGCCCGGAAAACCCAGGTGATGCTGGGCCATGCCGATATTGAATGTCGGCCCGACCAGGATGTCGGCGACTTTCTCGGCTTGGCGCGCAATGATCTCCGGGCACAGCCAGTCAGTCCCGAGCAGGCCGGTGGGCCCATGCTGCTCGTTGGAACCGATCGGGATGACGATGGTGCGGCTACGCTGCAGGAACCGCTCGATTTCAGACCAGGTCGACAGATGTAAAAGCATGTTGTGACTCCTTTCCTTGCCCGCCCCAACAGAATCGGACAGTTTGACATGGCAGCACACCCTGGCGACCCGGTTTTCCGGTTGAACGGCAGCCAGCGCGCGCTGCTTCGAGGTTGATTACCGCTTCGCCGGCAGCTTGTTCGCCAGGATGATCAGCGCTGCGGCCAATGGCAGGAAGGCAAGCACGAGCAAGCCGGCGTGCAGGGTGCCGGTCGCCGTCTTGGCCCACCCGATGATGGCCGGTCCCCAGAAGCCGCCCGACAATCCGATCGTGTTGATCAGCGCGATGCCACCGGCTGCCGCCGGACCTTTGATGTACTCGGCGGGCATGGCCCAGAACACGGTGTAGGCCATCCACAGGCACATCGTGGCAAGGGTGAGCAAGACCAGCGAGACGGCGAGACTGCCACCGGCCAGAGTCGATGCGCCAAGCAACAGCCCGGCCGCCATGGCGGGTACCGCGCAGTGGATGCGTCGCTCGCCTACCCGGTCGGACCTGCGCCCCATGAAGTACATGCCAAACGCGGCGGCCACGTAGGGGATGGCCGAGTACCAGCCAAGCTGCACCGTGTCGGACACGCCGAGCGCCTTGATCAGGCTCGGGAGCCAGAAGCTGATGGCATAGATCGCGGCAATCAGGCAGAAGTAGGCCAGTGCCAGCACATAGACGCGCGCGTCTCGGGCCACGGCCCTGAAGGCGTGCTTGTGGCCGACAGGAGCCCCCAGTTCGGCTTCGAGCAGGCGCTGTTCCCGCGTGGTCAGCCAGGCGGCGTCCGCCGGGCGGTTTGGCACGAACCGGAGCGACAGAATGCCGAGCAGGATGCAGGGCAGGCCCTCGACCAGGAACATCCACTGCCAGCCCGCCAGGCCGGCGGTCCCGGCGAGCGTAGTCATCAGCCACGCCGAGGCCGGGCCGCCGACAATGCCACCGATCGGCCCCGCCAGGAAGACAATGGCGATGGCCCGGGCCATGCGTTGCGGACCATACCAGCAGGACAGGTAGTAGATCATCCCCGGGGCGAAGCCCGCCTCGAAGATGCCCAGCAGGAAGCGCATGGCATAGAACATCGGCACATTGCGCACGAACAGCATGCAGGCGGAGGTGATGCCCCACAGCACCAGGATGCGGCTGAACGTCTTGCGCGCGCCAATGCGAGGCAGCATCAGGTTGCTCGGAATTTCGAACAGCACATAGCCGATGAAGAAGATGCCCGCGCCGATGCCGTACGCCGCATCGGAGAAGCCAAGGTCGCTCTGCATCTGCAGTTTGGCAAAGCCCACGTTGACCCGGTCAAGGTAGGCGAACAGGTAGCAGATCAGCAGGAAGGGAAGCAGCCGCCAGTTGATCTTGCTGTAAAGCGCGGTCGCGCTGTCAACGGCGCTTGCGGTCGGGTTTGCAAACATCCTGTCTCCTTGGTATCGCCTGTGGATGGCGTCTTCTGGAAACGGATCGTGACAGCGCGGAGTGTTCCGGCAAACAGCAACTGTGTTTACGGGTTGTTGCCTTTTGAGCAACGCAGGTGACTGATACGGCGCAAGGCGGCAAGCCATGATGCGCACAAGCCGCGTGGTTGGGGTAAGGTGGGCGTTTCCCCGACACATCTGTCCTGCGAACATTCCAGAATGCGTGAGATCAATCAGCAGCGTTTGCGGTATTTCCGGGAGGTGCTGGTGCACGGGACCATCCGTGGGGCGGCTGACAGCCTGAACACCTCGCCGTCCGTCATCACGCGCCAGATCCGGCTATTGGAAGAAGAGCTAGGGGCGATGCTGTTCGAGCGGGAGCCGCGCGGGCTGCGTCCGACGGCCGCGGCCGCGCACCTGATCGAGTTCTGGCGCGGCTACCGATCGCACCAGGAGAAACTCGAAGACGAGCTGCACGCGCTGCAGGGGCTGCGGCAAGGCGAGGTCCACCTGGCGATGAGCGAGGGCTATGTGGATCCGCTGGTCAATGAAGTCCTGGCGCCGTTCTGCGCGCAATACCCCGAGCTCGACATCCGGCTGGATATCCTCCCGGTCGATGACGTGCTGAACGAAGTCGCGGAAAGCCGCGCGCACATCGGCCTGGCCTACAATCCGCCTCCGCATCCGCGCATCGCGTATCGGGCGAGCGCATCGCAGCCCGTGGTGCTGCTGCTCCGGCGCGACCATCCGCTGGCCTTGCGGGGCGGCCCGGCGAGCATTGGGGACCTGCAGTCCTATCCGCTGGCGATGATGCCGCCGTCGTTCGGCGTCGGGCACGCACTGCAGATGCTGGAATTTGCCGAGAACATCCGGATTCGCCCGACGCTGGTGAGCAATTCCCTCACTGCGCTCAAGCAGTTCGTCGCCTACGAAAACTTCATGACGTTGATCGGCGAGTTTGCTGCGTATCGGGAGATCGCGGCCGGCACCCTCGCTGTGGTGCCGCTTGACCATCCGCTTTTCCAGGGAACGCAGGCGCGGTTGCTGGTCAAGGCCGGTCGCCCTTTGCCGGCGGCGGCGCTGGCGCTGCTGGACCATATCTCGCAGCGAATGACGATGTTTTCCGGCGAAAGAGAATGAACGGGATTTCGCCGGACGTCATTCTCGCCGGCGATCCCGCATGCCTTCGACACCGACAAGCCTGAAGCCTACCCGACAAAGGCCTTTTCCAGCACGAAATGGCCCGGGTGGTTCATATTGCCTTCCACGAAGCCGCGCGCTTCGAGCAGCCCGCGAATTTCCTTGAGCATGTCCGGGCTGCCGCACAGCATGACGCGATCGCGTTCGGTCGAAAAGGGCCCGACCTCCAGACGGTCGAACAACTCGCCGGTCTCGATCAGTTCGGTGATCCGGCCGCGGGTGTGGAAATCCTCGCGGGTGACGGTCGGGAAATAGACCAGCTTCTCGCGTACCAGTTCACCGAGGTATTCGTGCTGCGGCAGGTGCTCTGAAATCAGTTCCTGATAGGCCAGCTCTTCCACATACCGGCAGGTATGGGTCAACACGATCTTGTCGTAGCGCTCGTACACCTCCGGGTCGCGGATGATCGAGAGAAACGGAGCCAGGCCAGTGCCGGTGGCGAGCAGCCATAGCGTCTTGCCTGGCAACAGGTTGTCGACCAGCAAGGTGCCGGTCGGCTTTTTGCCGACGAAAACCGGGTCGCCGACTTTCAGGTGCTGCAAGCGAGACGTCAACGGACCGCCCGGAACCTTGATGCTGAAGAACTCCAGCGTCTCTTCGTAATTGGCGCTGGCAATACTATAGGCGCGCAACAAGGGGCGGCCATTGACTTCCAGGCCGACCATGGCGAACTGGCCATTCTCGAAGCGAAAGCCGGGATCGCGGGTGCAGGTAAAGCTGAACAGCGTGTCTGTCCAGTGGTGAACGGTAAGTACCGATTGCTGGTTGAGGTTGCTCATGAGGAAGTCAAGCCGGGTGCGGGGACTGCGGAATGTTAACGCGAATCCGGGGAGGGCGCAGAAGCCGGGAGCAGAGGAGAGGGGCCTCATACGCCCACCGGCGTTGTCTACGCGGGAAACGCTCCGGCTGCCGCGGCGATCGTGCTCAATGCAATTTTCCGTGCAAGTCCAGCGGCACCGGTTGCGTCAGCGTCTCGGGCCGCAGGATCCGGTCGAGTTCTTCCTTCGACAGCAAGCCCTTGCGCAAGACGATCTCGTACACGCTGCCGCCCGTGGCATGGGCTTCCTGGGCAACGGCCGTCGCATTCGCATAGCCGATGTACGGGTTGAGCGCCGTCACGACGCCGATCGAGTTCTCGACCGTGGCGCGCAGCCGGTCGGCATTCGCGGTGATGCCGTTGACGCAGCGCTCGGCAAGCGTCAGGCAGCCGTTGCGCAGATGGCTGATGCTTTTGAACAGGCTGTGCGCGATGATCGGCTCGAACGCATTGAGCTGAAGCTGGCCGGCCTCTGCCGCAAAGCTGACCGTGATGTCATTGCCGATGACCTCGAAGGCGATTTGATTCACGACTTCGGGGATCACGGGGTTGACCTTGCCGGGCATGATGCTGGAGCCGGCCTGCATCGGCGGCAGGTTGATCTCGCCCAGCCCCGCGCGCGGCCCGCTCGACAACAGGCGCAGGTCGTTGCACGTCTTTGAAAGCTTCACGGCAACGCGCTTCAACACGCCGGAAAGCTGCACGAAGGCGCCGCAGTCCTGTGTCGCCTCAATGAGATTGGGCGCGGTTTCCAGGGGGATGCCCGTGATCTCGCGCAGGCGCCGCAGCACCACCGGGGCATACGAAGGATGTGCGGTGATGCCGGTTCCGATTGCCGTCGCGCCCAGGTTGATCTCGCAAATCAGCATGGCGGCTTCGCGCAGGCGGGCCTCGTCCTCTCCGAGCATCACGGCGTAGGTGCTGAATTCCTGCCCCAGCGTCATCGGCACGGCGTCCTGCAGCTGGGTGCGTCCCATCTTGATGATGTGGGCGAACTCGTCGGCCTTCGCTTCGAAAGCGCGCCGCAGCACCGCCATGGCGTCCACGAGCCCGATGATGCCGAACCACGTAGCGACCTTGAGCGCGCTGGGGTAGACATCGTTCGTGCTCTGCCCGATGTTGACGTGTTCGTTCGGGTGCAGGTGCTGGTACTCGCCACGCTGGTATCCGAGCAATTCGAGGGCGCGGTTGGCGATGACCTCGTTGGCGTTCATGTTGGTCGAGGTGCCGGCGCCGCCCTGAATGACATCGACGACGAACTGGTCATGCAGCTTTCCGCCAATCAGTTCCTGGCAGGCACCGACGATGGCATCGCATCGTGCCGTGTCGAGCAGGCCCAGTTCATGGTTAGCCAGTGCGGCGGCCTGCTTGATTGCGGCCAGCGCCTTGATCAGTTCGGGGTAGATGGAAATCGGGGTGCCTGTGATCGGAAAATTTTCTACCGCGCGCAGGGTGTGTACACCGTAGTAGGCCTGGACAGGAACCTCGCGGTCCCCCAGGAGATCATGTTCGATTCTGAAGAGTCCGGCCGTCATGGTTACGCTCCTTGCGTAGAGGCAATGCTGGGAAAGACAGTCTATGGATCCGGACGCACTGGCACCACAGCCAATGCGCAGATTTCATGGATTTGTGCTGCCTCGTTTCTCGTTATGCCTAATCAGCATAAACCCTCGGGAGCAGTGCGTTACAGGGCGGCTGCGTCCGGGCACCCAGCGCAAGCTTTCGGATGCATACTCATTTGCATGGATCTTTGATTTAACATAAGACGTATTATGCGTGACAAACTTGTTGGCCCCAAATAGTAATGTCGCATTTGAGCCAAATAGAAATGTCGTACCCCCTTGCCAGGGCTGGCATGCTGGCGGCTTCCCGTCTGTCCGAGACCGGAGGCCGCAATGCACCGTGTTATCGTTACGACACCAGTATCAACAAATAGAAGAATGCGCACAGCCGCACTGCTTTTGGTCACCCTTGCGTTCTTCGGCACAGCGCACGCCGCCAAGTGTCGCAATCAAGGGAAAATCCTCTACACCCAGGATCAATACTGCCCGCCGGGCTATACCGATATCACGTCGGGCATGGGCGGATCGGTGTCCACGGTCGGCAAGTCGGCCAACGTGCAGCAGCAGGAGCAACAGTTCCTGGCCAGGCGCGCAACTGAGAGCGAGCAGTACCAGACCCAGCTTGCGCAGCAGCAACAACAGGATTACGTGGCTGCCAACAACCAGCGCAACCTGTGCCAGTCCATCGATGGACAGGTCCGCGCGAACGAGATCCAGCAGCGCCAGATCAACGCCTGGCAGCAAATGAACCAGCTCAAGCAAAACCACCGGGCGCTACGGGATCAGCAGTTTCAACTTGGCTGCCATCGGTAACGAAGCCAAAAGTTTGAAATCGAATCTTTCAGGGGTTGCTACAGAATCGGCGTCATCTAACGCGTCAAGCAATCCGCACCGGCACAAGCCCAAAAGCCAGGCATCACCGCACGTCCGCATCGTGCGCATCCCCAGCCGGCTTTTCCGCAACCCGGTACGGATCGCCCTGTTTGCGGCGGGCCATACCGCGCTGGGCCATCATCAATAGCGGCGTGGCGGCCATGGATAGCGCCACCACGGCAGTGACGATGGACATCTGCTCGCCGTTGACCAGGCGCGACGACTCCGCAGCAGCCATGACGACAAACGCAAATTCCCCGCCCTGCGAGATCAGGATCGCGAAATACAAACGCTCGCGCTGCGGCACCTGGAACCGTTTTGCCAGATACAGCAAGGCCCCCAGCTTGGTGCCAACCAGCAAGACAACCAGTACCGCGACCAGCAGCGGGTTCCTTGCCAGCACGTCAAAATCGATGGACATGCCCACGGCCATGAAGAACAAGCCGAGCAGCACGCCTTTGAACGGCGCGATATCCGTTTCGATTTCCTCGCGGCAATCAGACCCGGCCAGTAACACACCGGCCACGAACGCGCCCAGCGACATCGACAGGTGGACATGGTGCATCAGCAGCGCAATGCCGATCACCCAGAGCAGCGCGAAAACCGTCAGCGTGTCCCGGGTGCCGCTGCGCCGGATAAAAGGCAGCACATAACGCAATAGCAAGCTGCCGATCACGATGACCGCGGCGAGCACCGCCAAGGCCTTGAGGGCGACACTCCAGCCGTCATTCGAGGTATTTGCGGCCGGCACGGGTGACAGCAACGGCAACAGCGCGATCATCGGAATCGCGGCGATGTCCTGGAACAGCAGGATCCCGAAGCTGGTCTGGCCAAGACGCGTATGCATCAGGCCCTGTTGCTCCAGGATCGCAATGACCATGGCCGTGGACGACAGCGACAGCGCAAATCCCGCGGCGATGCCAACGCGCCAGTTCACGCCGAAGCTGATGAAAGCGATCGCCAATAGTGCCGCGCACAGCGCGACCTGGAGCCCGCCGTAGCCGAAAATGGACTGCCGCATCTTCCACAGCTTCCGGACATCCATCTCGATGCCGATGACGAACATCATCAGCACGATGCCGAGTTCGGACACGTGGAAAACCGGGTCCACCTCCGTGACCATGCCGAGAACCGAGGGCCCGATCGCCACGCCGGCAACCAGATAGCCCAGCACGGAGCCGAACCCCAGTCTTACCGATATCGGGACTGCAATCAGGGCAGCGGCCAGGAATAGCACGGCGTCAACGAGGAGACCCATAATTCGCTTTCCCGTTCGTGTCGGATGATGGGCGAATTCTAGACGCTATTGCAGCGCGCCAATAGATAAGGTGCAGCCACGGTGCGCCGGAACGCGACTCCCCTGCCCTAAGCCATCAGCAGCGCATCGTATTCGTCCCGGAACTGATGGAGGGAACTGTCCACAACGGTCACGGCACCGTCGATCAGGCCGCAGCGTCCGCTGCCGGGCAGGATGCGGCACAGGTTTTCCAGCGCGTCCAGGTCCGCGCGCACGCCGCGGCCGGTATCGATGCGGTTGAGCAGCCGCATCAGCTGGAAGGTCCCGCCCTTGCACGGGGGGCACTGGCCGCAGGAACCCTGCGCGAAGAAGCTCACGTACTCGGCCACCTTGCGCACGATGCTGGTCCCTTCCGAGACCACGATCATGGCCCCGGTGCCCAGCCGCGAACGGCGTTGGCGGACCGAGTCGAAGTCCAGCGCCACGTCCAGATCGCGTTTGGTCAGCAAGGTATTGGACGGCCCCCCCGTAAAAACGGCCTTGAACTCCTTGCCCTGCAACATCCCTCCGCCGTGCCGGAACACCAGGGTCTCCAGGCTCGTGCCCATCGGCAGCTCGTACAGGCCGGGCCGCAGCACATCGCCCGACAACGAATACAGCTTGGTGCCCGCGGCATGGCCGACCCCAAGGTCCCGATACCACTGCGCCCCGTGGCGCAGGATGCCCGGCACATGGGCCAGCGTCTCGGTGTTGTTCACGACCGTCGGCGCGCCATGCACGCCATGCTGGGCGGGAAAAGGCGGCTTGCGGCGCGGGAACGGGAAGCCACCCTCGACACTGGCGATCACCGCGGTTTCCTCGCCGCCGATATACAGACCCGAACTCGGCACCACGCCGAGCGATACTGCCCCGCCGACCAGCCGCGCAAGTTCGGCGAACAGCGGATGCGCTTGCCATTGCCTGACCGCCTCGCGGGCCATCGCGAGCGACACCGGCTGATGCGGGTTGACGTACAGCACCACATGATTGGCGCGGGTCGCGGCCGCGGCGATCAGCGCGCCCTCGATCACCAGGTGCGGGGTGTGCTCCAGCAGGAACCGGTCCTTGAAGGTGCCCGGCTCGTCCTCGTTGCCATTGCAGATGATGTACTTGTCGCCATCGGCCACGGCGGCTACCGGCGCCCATTTGCGATGCGTGGCAAAGCCCGCGCCACCCATGCCGCGCAGGTCCGCCTGCTCGATGATGGCAAGGATGGCGCCCGGATCGCGCAGCGCTGCGGCCAGGCCTTCGCCGCCGCCGCGCGCAAGCCACGCCTCCAGGTCCGCGCCGACCCGGATGTCCTCGTTGAGCAGTACCTGATTCAAGCTATCCATCGTGCGCTCCGTGGACCGATCACCGCGTGCCGCCGACTGCCCGGCCACGCGCGCCGGCGTTCAGCCCGGCATCAACGCGCAGGTCGAAATGCGCATACCCCGGGAAGAGCTGGGGCGCCTTGACGTGCAGCGGCAGCCCGGCCAGCGTCAGTTCGCGCTGCCACGCATGCACATGGCCAATGCCTGCACGCGCAGCCATCAGGCCTCCCCTGGCCTGCGCCGCGGCGGCGCCGGCACGCCTGCCCATGCTCAGGATGTCCAGCAGCGCATTGCCCATCAGCCGGTTGCGGCCATGGATGCCGCCCGTGACCTCGCCGACGCAGTACAGCCCTGGCACGCTGGTCGCACCGGTCTTGTCGATGGCCACGCCACCATTCTGGTAGTGCAAGGTCGGATAGACCAGGAACGGCTCCTGCGCGGCGTCCTGCCCGCACTTGTGCGCCAAATGGCGCAGCGTCACGAGCCGCTTGGCGAGGATGCCGGGATTCTCCATTTCCAGCGTCGGGGTATCGAGGAACACCCCGACCTGTTCGCCGCGCACGATACCGCGCCCCTGCGCGCATTCGCGCAGGATGGCCGACGCCACCACGTCGCGCGGCTTCAGTTCGTCGACGAAGCGCTCGCCCTCGCCGTTGAGCAGCTTCGCGCCAGCCGACCGCGCCGCTTCCGAGATCAGGCCGCCGGCAAGATGCGGCGGGTAGGCAATGCCGGTCGGGTGGTACTGGAACGAGTCGAGTTCGCGCAGGCGCGCCCCGAGCCGGTAGGCGAGCACCAGCCCGTCGGCCGTGGCGCCGTAATGGTTCGAGGTCGGGAACGCGTTCAGATGCAGCCGCCCTGCCCCGCCCGTGGCCAGGATCACGGCACGCGCGCGCACTAGCACGAACGTGCGCCATTCGAGGTTGTAGATCACGGCCCCGGCGCAGCGGCCTCGCTCGTCGGACAGCAGCTCGACCACCGGGCAGCGGTTCCACACCGCCACGCCGGGCTCCATGTCGACCGCCTCGCGCAATACGCGCATCATCTCCAGGCCCGTGTAGTCCCGGTACGAAAGGATGCGCGCGGCGGAAGCGCCGCCGGGCTTCTTGCGCATCAGGTTGCCGCCGAAGGGCCGCTCCTCGTCCTGGTCGAACATCATGCCCAGCCGGATCAGCCAGCGGATCACGTCGGGGCCATCCATCACCATCTGCGCGACCAGTTCGGGATCGCCGCGGAAATGCCCGGCGCGCAGCGTGTCCTCGAAATGGAGCTGCGGGCTGTCGTCCTCGCCAATGGCCGCCTGGATGCCGCCTTCCGCCATCACGGTATTGCTGTCGCCCATGCGCAGCTTGGTGGCCAGGATCACCTTCGCGCCCTGCCCGGCCGCAGTCAGCGCGGCGGCGCAGCCGCCACCGCCTCCGCCGATGACCAGGACATCGGTCGAGACCAGCTGCGCGCCGGCCATGTCGACGTCGTCGATCAGCGCATTGGCCTGCAGGCTGCGCGCGAGATCGGGCTGGCATGGGTCACCGCGATTGACGCCGACCGCCAGCGCCACGCGCGCATTGGGCCCGTGATCGGGGTGGTAGCCCTTCAGGAGTTCATCGACGGCGATCTCTTCGCCCCGCATCGTCGTCGCCACGCCGGGGCGGTAGCGGCTGCGCGCGTCTTCGTAGGGAATACCCGCTGGCATGATCGGTCTCCCTCAGGCCGGTGGCCGCGCGCCGGGCGCGTCGAAATCGATGGCCATCTGGCCGCTCTCGATCTGCTGCAGCCGCAGCATCAGGTTGGCCGGGCGCAGCGTCTGCGCGGCGATCATGCGCCGCACGAACAGGCCGAGATGGTTGGGGCGGATATGTTCCGGGCAGGCCAGCGTGCAGAGGTTGCACATGACGCATTCGTCGAACACGCGGCTCGCCGCGGTCAGCCTGCCTTCCACGGCGCTGCGCACGCCCTCTTGTACTTCGAGGCCCTTCGGACAGGCGCGATCGCAGCCGCTGCAATGGCGGCAATGCGCGGCCTCCGGGAACACGCCAGCGATCGTGCTCAGTGCGTCCCAGCTGTCGCCGATCTCCTCGATGCGGTAGACGTGCCGCTCCGACTCCGTGAAGTAGTCCAGGAAGGCGACCTGCATGCCGTCCTCGACCAGCGTCTCGCAGGCCAGCGCGGTCTTCACGTCGGGCTCGCCGGTGCGCCGCACCATGACGCGGCAGGACCCGCATACTCCCTGGCCCATGCAGCCGACGCCTTCGACCAGCGTTTCGCCGGCATGCATGAACGCCTGCAGGATGGAGCAATTGGCGGGCGCCTCGACCGGGCGTCCTTCGATGCTCATACGAACCAGTCCCATCGTCTCGCCCCTGTCGCAGGCGCCGTCGGCGCCATACTGGCGTTTCCGCCGAAAAGGTCATATAAACCTTAGCACAGCGGAGGTTTTTGCAAAGGGAGCGTCGCATGCGTGCTTACTGGAAACCTCTTGCCCCCGTGCTTGCGGCGATTGTACTTGCCCTCATTCCGGCGCCGGACGGCCTTGCCCAGCACGCCTGGTATTACTTCGCGATCTTCGTCGGCGTGATTGTCGGCCTGATGCTGGAGCCCCTGCCGGGCGCGGCCATCGGGCTGATTGCCGTGACGCTGGTCGCGGTGCTCGACGAATGGGTGTTCTTCAGTCCCGAACAACTCGCCAAGCCGGGTTTCAATCCAGGCAACGCGTCGCTGGCCTGGGCGCTTTCCGGCTTCGCCAACAGCACCGTATGGCTGATTTTCGGGGCCTTCATGTTTGCCCTGGGGTACGAGAAGACTGGCCTGGGCAGGCGCATCGCCCTGTTGCTGGTGCGCGCCATGGGCCGCAAGACGCTGACGCTGGGCTACGCGGTGATGATGGCCGACGCCTTGCTGGCCCCGTTCACGCCGTCCAATACGGCGCGCAGCGGCGGCACTATCTTTCCCGTTATCCGCAACCTGCCGCCGCTCTATGACTCGAAGCCGAACGATCCGTCGGCGCGGCGGATCGGCTCGTACATCATGTGGACCGCCATTGCCAGCACCTGCGTGACGAGTTCGATGTTCCTGACCGCGCTGGCGCCGAACTTGCTGGCGGCCGAACTGATCCGCAAGACGGTGCAGGTCGACCTGAGCTGGATGCAGTGGTTCATGGCGTTCGCACCGGTCGGGATCCTGCTGTTGCTGGCGGTGCCGCTGCTCGCCTACGTGCTGTATCCACCGGAGGTGAAGCAAGGCAACGAGGTGCCGGCCTGGGCCGCGGAAGAGCTGCGCAAGATGGGGCCACCCAGCCGCCGCGAATGGCTGCTGGGCGTGCTCGTGCTGATCGCGCTGGCGCTATGGATCTTCGGCGACAAGCATATCAACGCGACCACGGCGGCGATGCTGGTCATCAGCATCATGCTGATCGCCGGAGTCGTGACCTGGGACGACATGCTCGCCAACAAGCAGGCCTGGAACACGCTGGCCTGGTTCGCCACGCTGATCGCGCTGGCCGATGGCCTGAGCCGCACCGGCTTCGTCAAATGGTTCGCCGACACCATGGCGACCCATATGAGCGGGTTTTCACCGCTGACGGCGGCGGTGATCCTGGTGCTGATCTTCTTTTTCACGCACTACCTGTTCGCCAGCGTTACCGCCCACGCCACCGCGATGCTTCCGGTCATGCTCAGCGTCGGCTCGACCATCACCGGCATGCACATGCCTTCCTTTGCCCTGATGCTGGCGCTGACGCTCGGCATCATGGGCATCCTCACACCCTACGGGACCGGCCCCAGCCCCGTGTACTTCGGCAGCGGCTACCTGCCGGCCGGCGACTACTGGCGGCTCGGTGCGATCTTTGGCGTCATCTACATCGCCGTCTTTCTATTGATCGGTGTGCCCCTGCTGCTTTGAGGCGGCACCGTCGCCGGCGTGGCACTGCGCCGGACAGAGCTTCGTGACCACAGACTAGGGATTATGAAAAGACCATCGGGAAACCTGAGGAAGTCCATGGCTGCACTGGGCTGTACCTGCGTGCTTGGCCTGGCAGCTGCGCATGCTCTGGCAGCCGAGTATTTCGACACGCCGGACGCCGCCATGAACGCCTTCGGCAAGGCCATCCGCGACAATGACGAGGCCGCGATGCAGGGCATGCTGGGCGCCAACTATCGCGACATCATCCCACCGGCCGGCGCCGGCGTCCGCAGCCGCTTCGACAGTGCCTGGGCGGTGTCGCACCGCGTGCAGCAATCCGGCAACCGCGCCACGATCGCCGTGGGCAACGACGGCTGGACCCTCCCCGTGCCGCTGGTCCGGTCGGGCAAGGGATGGCAGTTCGACACCCAGGCCGGCGCCCGCGAAATGCGTGTGCGCCGCATCGGCCGGAACGAACTTGCCGTGATCCAGACCCTGCAGGCCATCTGCGACGCGCAGGACGAGTACGCGCAGACCACCCATGACGACGAGAAACGGCTGGTCTATGCCAGCATGCTGTCGAGTTCCCCCGGCAAGCATGATGGTCTCTACTGGCCGACCGGCCCGCAGGAGGCGCCCAGCCCGCTCGGCCCCGCCTTCCGCGACGCGGGCGCGCGCAATGCCAGCCCCGAGGGCTACCACGGCTACCAGTACAAGCTGCTCACCGCGCAAGGGCCGCACGGCGACGGCGGGGCGTTGAACTACGTGGTCGACGGCAGGCTGTTCGGCGGCTTCGCGGTCATGGCGTGGCCGGTCCGCTATGGCGACACGGGCGTGATGAGCTTTATCGTCAACCACAACGGGCAGGTCTACCAGCGTGACCTTGGCCCCAGCACCGCCGGCAAGGCCGCGGCGACCAAGTCCTTCGATCCGGCGCCCGGCTGGAAGAAGGTGACGCCATGAAGCCGCGCATCCTCACCACCGCATGTTGCGCCGTGCTGATGCTGGGCGCATGCCAGACCGCTGCGCCGCCATCATCCACGGGGCCTGTGCCCGCGCTGCCCGGCGGGCCCGCCCAGGCGGCGCAGGGCGAGCCGGCGCCCTACAAGGCCGAAGAGATCGAGGCCATGGTCGCGCCGATCGCGCTCTACCCGGATCCCCTGCTCGCGCAGGTGCTGATGGCTTCGACCTACCCGCTGGAAGTCACGCTTGCCGCGCGCTGGGTCAAGGCACACCCGAACCTCAAGGGCGACGGGGCGGTCAAGGCGGTACAGGGTGAAACGTGGGATGTCAGCGTGAAGTCGCTGGTGGCGTTCCCGCAGATCCTGGAACCGATGAGCGACAAGCTCGACTGGACCCAGAAACTCGGCGATGCCTTCCTGGCCCAGCAAAAGGACGTGTTCGATGCCGTGCAGCGCCTGCGCGCGCGCGCGCGGCAGGCTGGGCACCTGGAGTCGGGGCCGCAGCAGACCGTGACTGTCGAAACGGCCGGCGCGGCTGGCGCGCCCCAGACCATCGTGCGCATCGAGCCCGCCAACCCGGACGTGGTCTATGTGCCGGTCTACGATCCGGCCGTCGTCTACGGCGGCTGGGGCTATCCGGCTTATCCGTATTACTACTGGCCGCCCTATGGCGCCTACTACCCGCCCGGCGCCGCTATCGGCAGCGGCATCGCCTTTGGCATCGGCCTGGCCGCCGCCGTCGCGATCTTCGGCAACTGCGACTGGAACAACGGCGGGGTCCATGTGGAGCACCACAAGGCCAGGAACATCGACCGCAACTTCGACGCGAGCAAGCTCCAGGGCGACCGCTGGCAGCATGACGCGCGGCACCGCCAGGGCGTTGCCTACCGCGACAATGCCACGCGCGAGAAGTTTGGGCGCAGCACCGCCGGCGCATCCGGCCGCAGCGGCTTTCGTGGACGCGACGCGGGCGGCGGCCGGGACAATGGCTTCCAGGGCGTGGGCGCTGGCGGCGGTGCCGTGCAGCGGGACTTCAACCGGGGCCGCTCCAGCCTGGGGTCCGGTGCGGGCCGGGGAGGCGGATTTGGCGGCGGACGCGGGGGACGCGGCGGCGGCCGCCGGTAGGCCACCCTAGTGCCGGCGGGCCATGCCCGCCTACCCTGCCCGGCCAGCGCTTGCCCTGGCCGCCGCAATTTCGCCTGCCGCGGCGTCAAACAGGCGGCGCACCAGTCCGAAGGCCTTTTCGGTCGCGGGGGCCAGCGTCCGCTGGCTCGGCCGGACGATGCCGAGGGTCATGTCAAGCGCTAACGGCGGCGTGACATCGAGCGGCACCAGGACGCCGGAGCGCACGGCGGCGAGCATGGCAATGTCGGTCGCCGGTACGATCGCGTCGCTGGATGCGACGATCTCCCGCACCGTGCCCAGGTCATCGGCAATCAACGCAAACTGGTCGAGCACCGGCGCCGGCAAGTCATAGCGTTGCCCCAGCTGCATCAGCATGGACGGTTCCACATAACCGGTGGCGATCAATGGATACCGGCGCAACGTCTTGCTGTCGATTTCGCGTTCCGGGGCCAGCGGATGGCCGGTGCGGGCGTACCAGCCGAAGGTGCTGCGATGCAACGGCTCGACAGAGAGTTCCGGATGCCCCTGCGCCATGCGGATGTCGCCAACGAAGAAGTCCAGCCGCTCGGCCAGCAGGGCGTCGAGCAGGCGGTCCGACGTTTCGATCAGGCTGCGCAGCCGCAAGCCGGGAGAGGTCGTGAGCAGCTCCGCCAGCATCGGCCGCAGTATCGGTTCCGCCAGCGACGAACCCATGCCCATCGTCACCGTACCGAGGTCGCCGGTGCGCATGAGGTCGAGCGTCCGGATCGCTTCTTTTTCGTCCAGCACCATCCGGCGCGCGCGGGACGCGTAGGCGTGGGCGTACACGGTGGGTTGCAGCCGCCGGTCGCTGCGATCGAACAACGGTACGCCCAACCCGTCTTCCAGCGCGCGGATGCTGCGCGACAGCGCGGGCAGGCTCAGGTGGACGGTTTCCGCTGCCGCGAGCAGCGAGCCGCTCTCCAGCACCGCCAGAAAGTGGCGCAATTGCCGTGTGTTCATGGTGACTTGCAGAGTCTGCAACCCGATATCAATTTAGTTGCAATATACAGAAGTCATCGGCCTACCTACACTGCGCTCGTCTTCCCTTGCACGCCGAGCCATGCCAGCCGCACATTCTTCCCCCGCCCGTCGACCGGTCGTGGCCATCATCACCGACCGCATCGAACTGTATAACCACGTCGCCTATTCGGCCCTCGATGGCTACGTGCGTGCCGTCGCATCGGCGGCAGGGGCGCTGCCGCTGTTGCTGCCGGCCTGCCCGGAAGCCATGGACGCCGACACGCTGATCGAAGCGGTGGACGGCATCCTGCTGACCGGCAGCCCGTCCAACGTGGCCGCGGAGCGCTACGGTGCCGCGCCGCTGCCGGCGGCCACCAGGCAGGACCTGGCCCGCGACGCCACCGTGTTGCCCCTGCTGCCCCGACTGATCGCCGCAGGCGTGCCGCTGCTTGGCATCTGCCGCGGATTCCAGGAACTGAACGTGGTCTACGGCGGCACGCTGGAGCGCGCCGTGCACGACCAGCCGGGCCGGCTCGACCACCGGGAAGGCGACCACGAACGGCCGATCATGCAGTGGTACGAGGATCGCCACGCGATCCAGGTCGTGCCGGGCGGCCGGCTGGCGGCGATCGCGCCGGACAGTTCCTGCCTGGTCAACTCCCTGCACCACCAGGGCATCGAGCGCCTCGGCGACGGCCTGCGTGTCGAAGCCACCGCCCCGGACGGCCTGGTGGAGGCTGTGTCGGTCGCGGCAGCGCCGCAGTTCACGCTGGCTGTGCAATGGCATCCGGAAATGCGCGTGGGCGACAGCGCCCTGGCGCAGCGCATCTTTGGCGCGTTCGGCGACGCGTGCGCGCAGCGCGCGCGTGCCCGCGCCGGCATCGCGCCGGCCCTGGCCTGCAATTGAGTCCCCGTCCCCACTGTAGAAGCGCAGCACCCATGCACATCCTCGACCTCCGATCGCTCTTCAGCCGCAACTACGCCGAAGCGCGCGAAAAATTCCTCGGCGCCGCCGCGCGCCGTGGCCTGGCCGTGGAGTCGTTCGAACTCCCGATGCGTGGGGCCGATGGCGAGACACTGGCCACCGACGTCGTGCTCGACGGTCCGGCCGACGCGCGCAACCTGCTGATCGTCATCAGCGGCGTGCATGGGGTGGAAGGCTATTGCGGCTCCGCCATCCAGACCGGCTTGCTTGGGCTGGGCGCCACCCATGCGGCGCACACCGCGGTGCTGCATGTCCATGCGGTCAACCCGTACGGGTTCTCGTACTCGCGGCGCGCCACGCAGGAGAATGTCGACCTCAATCGCAACTTCGTCGACTTCTCGGCCCCGCTGCCGGTCAACGCGCCCTACGCGGAAATCCATGACCTGCTGCTGCCCGACGCGTGGCCGCCCGCCGACGCCAACGAGAGCGTGCTCGACAGCTACCGCCAGAAGGTTGGCCCACGTGGCTTCCAGCGCGCCGTGTCGCTGGGCCAGTACGCGTTTGCCGACGGCATGCACTTCGGTGGCCAGGAGCCGGCATGGAGCAACCTTACGTTCCGCCGCATCCTGCGCCGCTACGCCACGCAGTGCCGGCAGATCGGCTCCATCGACATCCACACGGGCCTTGGCCCGTACGGCGTGGGCGAGCGCATTTTTGCGTGCGTGGACACGGACGGCGCGCTCGAGCGCGCCCGCCGCTGGTGGGGCGACCAAGTGACGTCGGTCAATACCGGCAGCTCCACCAGCATCCCGATGACCGGGCCGATCCAGTACGCCTTGTACGAGGAATGCCCGCAGGCGGTCCAGACCAATGTCTGCCTGGAGTTCGGCACCTATCCGACGCAGCAGGTCATCGGCGCCATGCGCGCCGAACACTGGCTGCAGCGCCGCCGCAGCGCGGATACCAGGCAGGCCGCATCCATTCGCCAGACCCTGAAGGACGCCTTCTATCCGCAGGCCGACGACTGGCAGCGCGACATCTGGGAACAGGGATGCGAGGTATTCCTGGAGACCGTGCGCGGGCTCGCCGAGACCACCGCCGGCGTGGCCTGACTGCGCCGCCGCGCAGAACAACGACAGCAATGCATTACGGAGACAACATGCCCGCTTCCACCCTACTCGATACCGGACACCCACCCGCGCCGGCCGCCGCGCGCCCGGTGATCGGCCGCGCCGCCGTTGCCGCCGCCGTCGCCGGCAACGCGCTGGAGTTCTACGACTTCGTCATCTATGCCTACTTCGCTGTCTATATCGGGCGCGCGTTCTTTCCGGTCGGTGGCGAGTTCGGCAGCCTGCTGCTGTCGGCCGCCACCTTCGGCGTCGGCTTCTTTACCCGGCCGCTCGGCGCGATCCTGATCGGCGCGCTCGCGGACCGCGCCGGACGCAAGCCGGCCATGATCCTGACCGTCGCGCTTATCACCGTCGGCACGCTGGGCATGGCCGCAACCCCGAGCTATGCCTCGATCGGCATCGCGGCCCCGCTGATCGTGGTGGCATGCCGGCTCCTGCAGGGCCTGGCGCTGGGCGGCGAAGTCGGCCCCGCCACCGCGTTGCTGGTCGAAGCCGCGCCGCCAGGCCAACGCGCCCTGTATGCGAGCTGGCAACTGGCCAGCCAGGGCATCGCGGTCGCCGTGGGAGGCCTGCTGGGCGTGGCGGTATCGCTGTTGCTGACGGCCGAGCAACTGGCGGCGTGGGGATGGCGCGTGCCGTTCCTGATCAGCATCGTGCTGGTGCCCGTGGCCGTGAAGATCCGGCGCAGCCTGCCCGAGACCTTCGAGGCCGGCACCACCCACAGCACCGGCGAGATCCTTGGCGGCGTGGTGCGCCGCTATCGCAGCTACCTGGTCCTTGGCGTGCTCATGACGCTGGCCGGCGCGGTGTCGTCGCAGATCGGCAACTACATGACCACCTATGCCATCCAGACCCTGCACCTGCCCGCGACGCTGGCGCAAACCAGCGCGCTGGCAGGTGGCGCGCTGACCTTCGTGTTCGCGCTGCTGGGCGGCTGGCTGTGCGATCGCCGTGGCCGCAAGATCGTGCTGGTGCTGCCACGGGTGCTGCTGATGCTGCTGATCGTGCCGATGTTCTCGTGGCTGATCGCGGCGCCCAGCGCATTCAGCTTCCTGACCGTGACGGCGGTGATCGCCGCGCTGACCGCCATGAGCGCGGCGGCGGCCATGGTCGTCATTCCGGAACTGCTGCCAGCGTCGTTCCGCAGCACCGGCATTTCCCTCGTGTACGCCATCGGCACGACGCTTTTCGGCGGCACCACGCAGTTCGCGGTGACCGGGCTGCTGGCCTGGACCGGCAACCCGATGTCGCCGGCCTGGTACCTGGCCATCACCAGCCTCGTCAGCCTGGTGGCGATGTGGATGCTGCCCGAAACCCGCGATGTAGAAATCTGATGCGGCGCGGGATCGGTTGATCCCGCGCCGCCCCACCGTTCGCTCAGAAAAACACGGCCCCCGCCGGGGCCGCGGGGAAACGTCTCGCCCGCAACGACGATATGCAGAGACCAAGGGAGAATCCGTGAAGCGCTTTACCATGACCAGCCTGGCACTGGCGTGCCTCGGCACCGCCGCGCACGCCGAACAAGGCGTCACCCTCTACGGCAGCGTCGACGAGGGCATTGCCTACACCAGCAATGTCCGCGGCCATTCCCTGGTGGCCACCCAGGACGGCATCAACAAGGCGAATGCCCTCGGCTTTACGGGCTCGGAGGATCTGGGCGGCGGCAAGCTGGCCTTCTTCCGCCTGGAAAACGGGTTCTCGGTCGACACGGGTGCGCTCGGACAAGGCGGCCTGTTGTTCGGCAAGCAGGCATTGATCGGCCTTGGCGACCGGGACATCGGCGATATCTCGCTGGGTCGCCAGTACGACTTTGCCTATCAGATGCTGCGCTACCTGCCGTGCCTGCAGTGCGGCATCCACAGTGTGGAGAACGCCGACCTGGACCGCGTCTCCGGACAGCGCCTGAACGATTCCATCCAGTTCCTGAGCAAGGAATTCGGTGGGTTGCGTTTCGGGGGCATCTACAGCTTCGGCACGGACTCCGGCAATTCGTCGACCAACAAGGGCCGCGCCATCAGTGGGCTGGCCCAGTACAGTGCGGCAGCGTTTTCGGCTGGCGTTGCCTACACCGATATCAACGGTGCACCGGTCTATGCGGGCCTGACGGGCGCCCCCGCCATGTTCGGCCGTTCGATCACGCCCGCCACCACGCTGTTTGCCGACAAGCAGCGCATTATTGCCACGGGTGCGTCGTACCAACTGCAGGCGCTGAAGCTGTCGGCGCTCTACACCAATACGGATCTCGCATTCGCCGGCCACCACTCGCGCGACCAGGTCCTCCACATGGGCGGCGAGTACCAGCTCAACGGCAACGTGCTGCTGTCCGGCAAGGTATCGTTCGACCGGCTCGACAGCTCGCGCTGGATCACGCTTTCCGCGGGAGTCGACTACCGGTTCTCGAAGCGGACCGACGTGTACCTAGACCTTCACACCCAGCGCGCCAGCGGCGCCGCGGGCACGGTGGGGTCGATCGCCATGGCGGGAACGTCCTCGACCGACAAGCAGTTCCTGTCGCGCGTCGGCATCCGGCACCTGTTCTGAACCCTGGCGCATTATCCGGGCCGCCCCCTCTGGGCGATGTGCGCCGAACCACAGGCGGCATGTAGGATGGAACCGGACAGCAGTCCGGCGGGCTTTAGGCCACCATTGCGGGAGCCCTATCGCCTATCCCTCCATGTCGCCATCCGGCCACCCCGCGAGCCCCGTCGTCGCGCCTGAACGGCGCGATATCTTCCGCACGCTCGTCGAAACGATTTCCGACTACGCGATTTTCCTGCTCGACACGGACGGCACGGTCATGAGCTGGAACCGGGGTGCGCAACGCATCAAGGGGTATGAGGCAGCGGAGATCATTGGCTCACATTTCTCGCGCTTCTATACCGAAGACGCCATCGCCCGTGGGTGGCCGCAGAAGGAACTGGAGCTGGCCCGGCGGCATGGCCGCCTGGAAGATGAAGGCTGGCGCGTGCGCAAGGACGGCACCCGCTTCTGGGCCAATGTCCTGATCACCGCCTTGCACAACGAGGCCGGTGAAGTGATCGGCTTTGCCAAGGTCACGCGGGACATGACCGAGCAGATGAAAGGCGCGGCCAAGCTGCGGGAAAGCGACGAGACGTTCCGGCTGCTGGTGCTGAACGTCAAGGACTACGCGATCTTCATGCTCGACCCGCACGGCCATGTCATCAGCTGGAACGCCGGCGCGGCGCAGATCAAAGGCTACCTGAGCAGCGAGATCGTGGGCCGGCATTTTTCCGCGTTCTACCTGCCCGAGGATATCGCGGCCGGCAAGCCGGAAAGGCTGATCCAGCGAGCCCGCGAGGATGGCAGCGTACAGGACGAAGGCTGGCGGGTCCGCAAGGACGGCTCGCTGCTCTGGGCCAATGTCACGCTGACCGCCATCTACGACGAGCATCGCCAGCTGCGCGGCTTCGCGAAAGTGACCCGCGACATGAGCGAGCGCAAGAAGCTCGAAGAGGTTGAAGCCTCGGCGCAGCGCATGAAGGAATTCCTTGCCACCCTGGCCCACGAACTGCGCAACCCGCTGGCCCCGATGTACAGCGCCACGTCCGTCATGGAACGGGCGCCCGGGGACGAAGCGCTGGTCAGGGCCAATCTCGGCATCGTTGCGCGCCAGCTCAGGCACCTCACCCGGCTCGTGGACGATCTGCTCGACGTTGGCCGCATCGCCGCCGGCAAGCTCGAACTGCGCCGCTCGGTGATTGCCATCCGCGAGGTCATCGCGGCCGCCGTCGAGGGAAGCGCGCCGGCACTCGACGCCAGGGCGCAGCGCATCGTCATGGATCCGGACAACGTGGAATTCCATGTCTTCGGCGATCTCACGCGGCTGGCGCAAGTGCTGCAGAACCTGCTGATCAACGCGTCCAAGTTTTCGCCGGAAGGGACCACGATCACGCTGCGCACCCAGATCAACGGGCGCACCGGGCAGGTTTCCATTAACGACCAGGGTTGCGGCATCGCTCAGGAGGCCCTGTCAAAAGTGTTCAACCTGTTCGTGCAGGGCGGCGAGCCAGGCCAGACCGGCACTGGCGGACTCGGTATCGGATTGTCGTTGTGCCGCTCGATCATCGAGCTGCACGAAGGCTCGATTACCGCGGCGAGCCCGGGCGTCGGCCTGGGCAGCACGTTCAGCGTCAGGCTGCCGATCGTCACCGAGCGGAACGCATCTGCCGCGCCGCTCATCGCTCGTCCCCGTGCCGGGCTCAACATCCTGGTGGTCGACGACAATCGCGATGCGGCCGATAGCATGGGGCTGCTGCTCCAGATGACCGGCCATGCCATCAAGGTAGCCTATGACGGCGTCACCGCCCTGCGCAGCGTGGAAGGCTTCACGCCGGACGTGGCGCTGATTGACCTTGCCATGCCCGATATGGACGGCTTCGAACTCATGCGCGAGCTGCGCGACTACGCGCACCTGCACCACACCCGTTTCTACGCCCTCACGGGTTTTTGCGAGCCTGGCATCAAGGAAGAAACGTCGCAGGCCGGCTTTCACGGACACATCGTCAAGCCGGTCGATATCGACGCGCTGGCCGAGATCCTGCGCAGCGCCGACGGCGATCCTGCCAGGTGACGTCCGGGCGAACCCTGGCTGTTTCCGCCTTCACTTCGGCTTGCGCGGGAAATACGTCACCGGCAAGTATTCATTGGCGGCGGCCTTGACGGGCCAAGCTCGCGGCAATTGCGGTCGGGCCGGCGGTCAGCGCCGGAGCTTCGACTGGTTCAGCGCCACGGCGGCCTGGATCAGTGCCTTCAGCGCCGTCTCGTCAATGTCCTCGCCCTCGTGCAGATCGATCGCGCGCCGGGTATTCCCTTCCAGGCTCGAATTGAAAAGCTGCGAAGGGCCCGGCAGCGACGCCCCTTTGGCGAAGGTCATCTTCACGACGCTCTTGTAAGTCTCTCCGGTACAGAGGATACCGGCGTGCGACCACACCGGAACGCCCCGCCACTTCCACTCTTCGACCACGTCCGGATCCGCGGCCCGGATGAGCTTGCGGATGCGGGCGAGCATTTCGCCGCGCCAGTCGTCCAGCTCACGGATTCTCTCGTCGATCAGTTGGGAAGGAGACTTGCCGTCCTGCACCTCGGGGTTCTTCATGTCCGTGCTCCTGAAGCCAAGGCGCATTCTAGCTTTCCCAGAGCGCCGCAAGGCTCGGCCGCGCCGCGGGTGTCGGTGTCCGGCAGACAGAGGTCCCGTGATCTGTTTGCCGCGGTCAGACATGCACCAGCGCAAGCGAGCGGCAACCGTGCAGGCGCCTTCTCTGTTTTTTTCTTTATCTTCAAAGACTTGAAGATGATTTTCAGGCCTGGTCCGCGGGCTGGCACACCCTATGCGTATATGACCTCGAGCGCAACACCAGATGCTCTCTAACCCAAGCCAGACCAGCCACCCAAGGAGTTACATCATGTCCCTCACCATCCAGAACCTGCCCCTCGAACAAGACCTGGACCATGCCGAGATGGGCGCCGTGCGCGGCGGCAGCCTGTTCCTGAACAATGGCGTCAACGCGATCCTCGGCGGCGCCGGCGTGTCCTTCGCCAGCCCCAACATCATCGTGGCCCCGGTCACGCAGGTCGATGCCTCGACCCGCACCAACGTCGACCTCACGAGCATCAGCAACCTGCTCAACAACGTCGGCGGCATCGTGCAGGCCGCGCAGCACTAAATCCAGTCCCTCTCATCTCGTCGATTCCAGCCTTCTCCAGGAGACCATCATGTCCTTGACCATCCAGAACCTCTCGCTCGAACAAGACCTTGACCACGCCAAGATGGGCGCCGTGCGCGGCGGCAGCATCTTCGTGAATTCCGGCGTCAATGCCATCACCGGTGGCAGCGGCGTGTCGTTCGCCAGCCCCAATACGATCTTCGCACCTGTCACGCAGGTCGATGCATCGAGCCGCACCAGCGTCGATATGAAGAGCGTGACGAACACCATCAACAACCTGGGCGGCATGGTCGCGGCCCTGCAGCACTAATCCACACCCAATCAGCGCAATCTCAGCCTACCCAGGAGACCATCATGTCCTTGACCATCCAGAACCTCTCGCTCGAACAAGACCTCGACCACGCCAAGATGGGCGCCGTGCGCGGCGGCAGCATCTTCGTGAACTCCGGCGTGAACGCCATCACTGGTGGCAGCGGCGTGTCGTTCGCCAGCCCGAATACGATCTTCGCGCCGGTTACGCAGGTCGATGCATCGACACGCACCAATGTCGATCTGAAGACGATGACGAACACCCTCAACAATGTGGGTGGCATCGTGCAGGCCCTGCAGTACTGAAGCTTCGGCCTGTTTGCTCCCCTCTCCCGCTTGCGGGAGAGGGGCTGGGGGTTAGGGCCGGCGCTGGGCAAGCACTGTAGCGCCACATTTCGTGGCCACCCTACTGCACCTTCTTATCCTCGCGTTTCGCCTCCGCCATGGCCTCCGGCTCCAGCTCCTCCGCGGACCGGTTCAGGTGAACGAACAGTCCCCAGGACGCAAGCAGCAAGGCGGTCGATGCAATCAGCCCAGCCGCATAGCGAAGCTGCGATGGATCGTGGTGCAGCGCCTTGAAGGTCGCCACCAGCCCTTCGATGGCAAGCGCGACGACGACAACCACCAGGAATCGCGACATGAAACGCCGTACCCGTGTCGGCGCGCTCACGTCGGCCTCCCGGATGACCTCTTCCTCAACGATGGTCTCGGCGATCTGCAATGCGACAACGGCGCCTGCCAGCAATCCCAGAGCTTCAATGACGGATAGCGCGCTTGCCTGGTCCCATTGACCGGCAAACACGGTCAATCCAATGCGAGCAGCAATCGCAATCAACATCAGCGCCGCGCACGTGAAGAGCACTGCCATCAGCCCATGGACGACCGTAAAGAAGCGCATAAGAGTCTTCATTTTTCTTGTTCCGGTGGCTTGCGGGCAACTGATCGATATCTGCAACGGCGCCTATCCCCGCTCATCACGATTCTCACCGTCGCTCCAGGCTTGATTCTGGCAGGAAATATGCCCCCGACGCCTACACCAATCGCAGATCCCGCAACATATCCAATACGTGCTGCGTAGCGCGCTCGACATACCCCGCGCGATGGGCAACACCGAGCCGACGCCACAACGCCGGGCGCAGCGGACGCATGACAATGCGCGGGTCGGGTAATGGGGCCGTCGCCTCATGCGGCAACAGCGAGGCGCCGTAACCGGCCGCGACCAGGCTCTTGATCGCGTCGTTGTAGTTGAGCTGGATACGCGGCGCTGGATGATACCCACCGGTCGCGAACCACTCCGCAGTCAGACGGGAAAGACGCGTGGTCGCATCATTGAGAATGAGCGGTTGAGCAGCGAGCCATTCAGGCGTGACGCGGGCCGGGCATCGCCAATGCGCCGGCACAAAGGCCATCACGGGGTCTCGCCGCCAAGGCTTGATCACGAGTCCTGCCACCGGCGGCTGAGGCAGTGCGACCAGCCCCACGTCCAGCGTCCCATCCGCCAGTCGGGACAACGTTTCCTGGGAGGTCAACACAGCAATCTGAATGTCGATAGCGGGATGGTGCTGGCGCAGCACCTCGAGCGCTTGCGGCAACAGGTGCGCAATCGCGCCAGTCGACGCACCGATCCGCACGCGCCCCTCGAGTCCCTGCACCTGGCGTTGAATATCGTCCAACGCCTGCTCCGCATCGGCCAGCAGTCGACGCGCGCGCTCCACCAGCACCTCTCCTATTGCCGACGGCCTGACCTGCCCGCGCTTGCGCGACAGGAGCGGAGCACCAATGCGGTCTTCAAGATCGGCGATATGGAGGCTCACCGTTGGCGGGGCCAGATGCAACGCACGCGCCGCCTCGGCAAATGAGCCCCGGTCCGCAATCGCGACCAGGGTACGCAAGCGGTCCAGGCTGATCTCTCGCATAGGGGCGTCCTGATTCAGAAAAGCTGAATGTAGAGGTCATGAAATTCAACTTTATCTATTGTAGCCTGCCATCCAATATAGGACTCGTTCTTCGCTCTGCTTCCTGCAACCCAACATCATCGGAGTCTTTCACGCATGAGCTCTCCCGTTGTTTTCATCGACGGCGACCAAGGCACCACCGGGCTGCTGATCCACGAACGGCTGCGTAAGCGGACCGACATCAGGCTGGTGACGCTGGCTGCCGCGGAGCGCAAAGATCTGCGGCGTCGCACGGAAGCCCTCAACGCCTGCGACATCGCCATCCTCTGCCTGCCGGATGCGGCCGCGCGGGAGGCTGTGGCCGCTATTGTCAATCCTGCGGTGCGCGTCATCGACGCAAGCTCCGCCCACCGTACGCATCCGGACTGGACTTACGGATTTCCGGAGATGACGCCGGAGCAGGCCGAGCGCATTGCGAACGCACGTCGGGTCACCAACCCCGGCTGCTATCCGACCGGTGCGATTGGCCTGCTGCGCCCGCTGGTGCAGGCTGGGCTCATACCGGGCGATTACCCCATCAGCATTCATGCGGTATCCGGCTACTCGGGACGCGGACGAGCCGGCGTGGAGGAATATGAGGGGCCCGGGGCCGCTGACGCGCCTTCATACCAGGTCTATGGCCTGGAACTCGCGCACAAGCACACGCCGGAAATCCGGCAGCACGCCGGGCTTGGGCAGCCTCCCATTTTCGTCCCGGCATACGGCGCGTTCCGCCAGGGCATCGTGCTGACGGTCCCGCTGGCGTTGCGGCTGCTGGCACCTGGCGTGAATGGCGCCACGTTGCACGCCTGCCTCGCGCAGCACTATGCCGGAGCGGACCACGTGCACGTCTCGTCGCTGCCGGAATCATGCGCCATGAAGCATCTGGATCCGCAACTGCTGAACGGGACGGACGAGATGCGCCTGAGCGTTTTTTCTGGCAGCGAGCACGGCCACATCCTTCTGTCCGCGGTGTTCGACAATCTTGGAAAGGGCGCGTCGGGCGCCGCGATTCAGAACCTGAACCTGATGCTCGCGTAGCAATCAGTCCGGCCGAACCAGGGAATCAGGTCCTCTACCTCCCCCTCGAACGTTGGCGACGACAAAGAAAAAGCCCGAGCAGAGCACGGGCATAAGGGCTTGATGCCTTGAGTGGAGTCTCTCAGTGCCGGATGCCCACGAGTCGCCGTGCGCAAAGACACCCCCCGGACGGGTGATACCTCGATACCAGATCGCAGCGCTCCGGGAAAAAAACAAGCATAAAAGTGCGCCATACGCAGCGCTTCCCGGGGCTGATGCCGGGTACGCGTCCCATTGGGGCGTTGGCCGGCCGAACCTCGGCTGCGTCGGGGCAATCTCGGGCGGGGGCAGCGTTTCCGCGCAACACCTCCGTGGCCATGCCCTAAAAATTCCTTGAAAGAATCTGAAATATGGAAAGCCGATAATCGGCCGGAACGTTTCCGCAAGTCGGGATAGACTTCTCGGCTACGCAGGGCCGCGGCGGGGCCTGCTGTATCCGGATGGCCTTCCCGGCCGGTTCCGGAAACGGTCCCGCGCATGACGCTCGCCCCCTGCCCGGCTCCGGCACGCCGACACCATGACTCGCAGGATTTTTTCGCAGGAAATCGCAATGCAACGATCACGCGGCTGCCAGGCCTGGGTTCCGGTTACGCTGGCCATCGCCCTTTCGACGCTCGCCGGATGCGGGGGCAAGAAGGAGGCCGCTGCCCCACCCCCGCCGCAAGTCAGCGTGGTCACCCTCAAGACCGAACCAGTTACGCTGGACACGCAGTTGCCGGGCCGTACCTCGGCCTTCCGCATTGCCGAAGTCCGGCCACAGGTGGATGGCATCATCCTGCGCCGGCTGTTCAAGGAAGGCAGTGACGTGACTCAGGGCCAGCAGCTCTACCAGATCGACCCTTCCACCTACGACGCGACCTACAAGAGCGCCAAGGCCTCGCTGGAATCGGCGAAGCTGCTGGCCGAGCGCTACGGGCGCCTGGTGGGCGACGAGGCCGTCAGCAAGCAGCAGTATGACGAGGCCAGGGCCGCCTGGCTGCAGGCGCAGGCGACCGTGGACCGCGCCCAGATCAACCTGCGCTATACCAGGGTGCTGGCGCCGATTTCGGGGCGCATCGGACGCTCCAACGTGACCGAAGGCGCGCTGGTGACCAATGGCCAGGCGGGGGCCCTGTCGGTGGTGCAGCAGATCGACCCGATCTACGTCGACGTGACCCAGCCCTCGGCATCGCTCCTGCGCCTGCGGCGCGAGCTCGCCAACGGCACTCTGCAAAGCGCCGGCGCCAACGCGGCGCAGGTCAACCTGGTGCTGGAGGACGGCACCAAATATCCGGAAGTCGGCCGGCTGGAGTTCTCGGAGGTCGCGGTTGACCAGGGCACGGGCTCGGTCACGCTGCGCGCCGTGTTCCCGAATCCGCGCCATGAACTGCTGCCTGGCATGTTCGTCCACGCGCGCCTGCGCGACGGCGTGAAGGCCGATGGCCTGCTCGTGCCGCAACAAGGCGTGACGCGCGACATGAAGGGCCAGGCCACGGCGCTGGTGGTCAACGCCAAGGACGAGGTGGAGCTGCGCCAGATCCGCACCGACCGTGTGATCGGCGACAAATGGCTGGTCGCGGATGGTCTCAAGGCCGGCGACCGCGTCATCGTCGAGGGCCTGCAGTTCGTCAAGCCCGGCGCGAAGGTCCGCGTGGTCCAGGCCGGCGGCGGGCCAGGCAACCCGCCCGCCGCTGCGTCGGCTGCGTCGCCTGGCTCCGGCTCATCCGCTGCGGTCGCGGCCAAGCCCTGAGGGCACCACCAGGGCGAGGGAGCATTCATGTCCAATTTCTTTATCGATCGGCCCATCTTCGCGTGGGTGATCGCGCTGGTCATCATGCTGGCCGGCGTGCTGTCGATCCGCTCGCTGCCGATCAGCCAGTATCCGGCAATTGCGCCGCCGACCATCGCCATCTCGGTCAACTACCCGGGCGCCTCGGCCGAAACCGTGCAGGACACGGTGGTGCAGGTGATCGAGCAGCAGCTCAACGGCCTGGACCGCCTGCGCTACATCTCGTCGGAAAGCAACGCCGACGGCAGCATGACCATCACGGTCACGTTCGAGCAAGGCACCAACCCCGATATCGCCCAGGTGCAGGTGCAGAACAAGCTTGCGCTCGCGCAGCCGCTGCTGCCGCAGGAAGTGCAGCAGCAAGGCATCCGCGTGACGAAGTCGGTGCGCAACTTCCTGCTGATCGTCGGCCTGATCTCCACCGATCCCAAGATCACGCGGGAAGACTTGTCGAACTACATCGTCTCGAATATCCAGGACCCGCTGTCGCGCACCTATGGCGTCGGCGACTTCCAGGTGTTCGGCTCGCAGTACGCCATGCGGGTCTGGATCGACCCGGCCCGGCTCAACAGCTACCAGCTCACGCCACTGGACGTGAGCAACGCCATCAAGGCGCAGAATGTCCAGGTCGCCTCGGGCCAGCTTGGCGGCCTGCCCGCGGTCAAGGGCCAGCAGCTCAACGCCAGCGTGATCGGCAAGACGCGCCTGCAGACCAGCGAGCAGTTCGGCAACATCCTGCTCAAGGTCAATCCGGACGGCTCGCAGGTGCGCCTGAAGGATGTGGCCGATGTCGGCCTGGGCGGCCAGGACTACAACATCAACGCGCAGTACAACGGCCAGCCGGCCTCGGGCATTGCCGTGCGGCTGGCCGCCGGCGCCAACGCGCTTGAGACGGTACGCGCCATCCGCAAGACGCTCGACGGCCTGGAGCCATTCTTCCCCGCCGGCATGAAGGTGGTCTACCCCTACGACACCTCGCCGGTGATTTCCGGCTCGATCAAGGAGGTGGTGAAGACGCTGATGGAAGCGATCGCGCTGGTGTTCCTGGTGATGTACCTGTTCCTGCAGAACGTCCGTGCCACGCTGATCCCGACCATCGCCGTGCCGGTGGTGCTGCTGGGCACGTTCGGCGTACTGGCCGCGTTCGGGTACACCATCAACACCTTGACGATGTTCGGCATGGTGCTGGCGATCGGCCTGCTGGTGGACGACGCGATCGTGGTCGTGGAAAACGTCGAGCGGGTGATGGCCGAGGACGGCCTGCCACCCAGGGAGGCGGCGCGGCGGTCCATGGGACAGATCCAGGGCGCGCTGGTCGGCATTGCCATGGTGCTGTCGGCGGTGTTCCTGCCGATGGCGTTCTTCGGCGGCTCGACCGGCGTGATCTACCGGCAGTTCTCCATCACCATCGTCTCGTCCATGGTGCTGTCGGTGCTGGTCGCGCTGGTGCTGACGCCGGCGCTGTGCGCCACCATGCTGCAGCCGATCGAGAAAGGCGACCATGGCGAGAACAAGGGCGGTTTCTATGGCTGGTTCAACCGCAAGTTCATCGCGACCACGCAAGGGTATGAGCGCGGGGTATCGGCCATCCTGAAGCGCCGCCTGCCGTTCGTGCTGATCTACCTGGCGATCCTCGCGGCAATGGCCTTCCTCTTCACGCGCATTCCCACGTCGTTCCTGCCCGATGAAGACCAGGGCGTGCTTTACGCGCAGGTGCAGACGCCGCCGGGGGCCACTGCCGAACGCACGCAGAAGGTACTCAACGAAATGCGCGACTACCTGCTCAAGGACGAAGGCGGCGTGGTGGACTCGCTCTTCACCGTGAGCGGCTTCAACTTCGCGGGCCGCGGCCAGAACTCCGGCCTTGCCTTCATCCTGCTCAAGCCGTGGGAGGAGCGCAGTGGCGACCACACCAGCGTCTTCGACCTGGCGGCGCGGGCGCAGCGCAAGTTCGCAACTTTCCGCGACTCCATGTCGTTCGCGTTCGCCCCGCCGGCCGTGCAGGAGCTGGGCAATGCCACCGGCTTCGACCTGTACCTGCAGGACCAGGCCGGCCTGGGCCACCAGGCCCTGATGAACGCGCGCGACAAGTTCCTCGGGCTGGCCGCGAAAGACCCGATGCTGCAGCGCGTGCGTCCCAACGGCCTCAATGACCAGCCGCAGTACCAGCTCGTCATCGACGATGAAAAGGCGCGCGCGCTGGGGCTCTCGCTGGCCGACATCAACAGCACGGTGACGATCGCCTGGGGCTCCAGCTATGTGAACGACTTTATCGACCGCGGCCGGGTCAAGCGCGTCTACGTGCAGGGTCGTCCGGATTCGCGCATGAACCCCGACGATGTCGACAAATGGTTCGTGCGCAACGACAAGGGCGAGATGGTGCCGTTCTCCGCGTTTGCCGAAGGCAAGTGGGATTACGGGTCGCCGAAGCTGCAGCGCTATAACGGCGTGCCGGCGGTGGAAGTGCTGGGCGAGCCGGCCGCTGGCCGAAGCTCGGGCGAGGCGATGAAGGCGATCGAGGAAATCATGAAGCAGATGCCACCGGGCGTGGGCTACGCCTGGACCGGGCTGTCCTATGAAGAACGGCTGTCGGGCTCGCAGGCACCGGCGCTCTATGGGTTGTCGCTGCTGGTGGTGTTCCTGTGTCTCGCGGCCTTGTATGAAAGCTGGACGATCCCGTTCTCGGTGATGCTGGTGGTGCCGCTCGGCGTGATCGGCGCGCTGCTCGCCACCATGGGCCGCGGCTTGTCCAACGACGTGTTCTTCCAGGTCGGCCTGCTGACCACCATCGGCCTGTCGGCCAAGAACGCCATCCTGATCGTGGAGTTCGCCAAGAGCCTGCACGAGCACGGCAAGAGCCTGGTGGATGCCGCGATCGAAGCCTGCCGCATGCGTTTGCGCCCGATCGTGATGACCTCGCTGGCCTTCATGCTCGGCGTGTTCCCGCTGGCGGTCTCGACCGGGGCCGGCGCGGGCAGCCAGCACGCCATCGGCACCGGCGTGATCGGCGGCATGATTACCGCCACGGTGCTCGCGATCTTCTGGGTGCCGTTGTTCTTTGTGCTGGTCAATGCGCTGGTCGAACGCAAGCGCAAGCCGACCCGGCCCGATGGCCCGGCGGAGAAAGGCGCGCTGCCATGAACAAGACCCTGACCTGCGCTGCTGCAGCCGCCCTGCTGGCCGGCTGCAGCCTGATCCCCGCCTACCATCAACCGGACCTGCCGGTCGCGCAAACGTATCCGCAAGGCATGGCCTATCCGGCGGCTGACGCCACGGCGCAGGCGCAGCAGGTGCGCGCCGTGGATCTCGGCTGGCACGACTTCTTTGCCGATGCGCGGCTGCGCCGCCTGATCGAGGTCGCGCTGGAGAACAACCGCGACCTGCGCGTGGCCGCGCTGAACGTGGAAGCGTACCGCGCGCAATACCGGATCGAACGCGCCGACCTGTTCCCCGCCATCGGCGTCGCCGCGCAGGAAACGCGCCAGCGCATTCCCGCCGACCTGTCCACCACCGGCCGGCGCGTGATCACGAGCCAGTACGGGATATCGCTGGGCACGACCGCATGGGAACTCGACCTGTTCGGCCGCATCCGCAGCCTCAGCGAAGCGGCGCTGGAACAGTACTTCGCCAGCGACGAGACGCGCCGCAGCGCGCAGATCGCGCTGGTGGCCAGCGTGGCCAATGCCTACCTGGCGCAGCGCGCCGACGAGGCGCTGCTGGCGCTGACGCGCGATACCCTGGCCAACTATGAGCGCAGCTATGGCCTGACGCGGCGCAGCTACGAGGAAGGCATTGCCTCGCGCCTGGACCTGCGGCAGTCCCAGACCGCCGTAGAGAATGCGCGTGCGAGCCTGGCGCGCTACACCCGGCTGGTGGCGCAGGACGAGAATGCCATCGTGCTGCTGCTGGGCACCGGCATGCCGGCGGACCTGCCGCCGCCGCTTGGTCTGCAGGAGAAGCTCACGGCCGATGTCCCCCCCGGGTTGCCGTCCGACCTGCTCCAGAACCGGCCCGACGTGCTCGCTGCCGAGCACCGCCTGCGCTCGGCCAACGCCAATATCGGCGCGGCGCGCGCGGCGTTCTTCCCGCGCATTGCGCTGACGGCTTCGGCCGGCACCGCGAGCAACCAGCTGTCGGGCCTGTTCGCGGGCGGCTCGGGCACCTGGCTGTTCCAGCCACAGATCAGCCTGCCGCTGTTCACGGCGGGCAGCCTCAAGGCCAGCCTGGACTACGCCAGCATCCAGAAGGACATCAACATCGCACAGTACGAACGCACCGTGCAGACGGCCTTCCGCGAGGTTGCAGACGGCCTGGCCGCGCGCGGCACGTACATGAGCCAGCTGGAAGCGCAGGTGCGCTTTGTCGAAGCGGCGCAGGACGCCTACAACCTCGCCGACCGCCGCTATCGCACCGGCGTGGACAGCTACCTGGCGGTGCTTGACGCCCAGCGCTCGCTCTACAACGCGCAGCAGTTGCTGATCGTCGCGCGGCAGGAGCAGCTGACCGGCGAGGTCAACCTGTACAAGGCTCTCGGGGGTGGCTGGCATGACGAGACCCGCAGCACAGCCGACGCGGCGCCACCTGCCGCGCCGGGGCCGTCGTCCTGAACGCCGCTGGCCGGCCCACGCAATGTTGGCGGGCCGGCGTTGCCCAAAGCTGGCGGCGCGACGCGGGCTCCTACAATGACCTGAGGCCTTTCACAAACGCCACACCGCCACGAGGAGCCCCGCCATGTCCCTGCCCCACCTGTCTTCCGGTGAAGTCGCCAGCGTGCTGCCGCTGGGCAAGCAGCTCGCGCAGACGCCAAGCGCCGCGCTGTTCAAGGAACCGCAGCTGGAAGTGATGCGCATGGTGCTGCCGGCGGGCAAGCATGTCGGCACGCATGCGGTCGCCGGACCGTCGACCATCCAGTGCCTGGAAGGCGAAGCGGAAATCGGCATCGACGGCAGCCAGCGCCGGCTGCATCCGGGCGACTTGCTGTACCTTGGCGCTTCGGCCGCCCACGATGTCACGGCGATCACCAATACGTCCTTGCTCGTCACCGTTGTGCTGGTTGGCCGCGGCGCTTCCTGAGCCGCTTTCTCGCGCCGCAGCAGTGGGCCGGGCGGGCATCGGTGCGGCCTTCATACGCGCTACGCGTCGCAATTTTGTGCATTTTTGCGCATAATTGAGCGCGAATCGGCTGCAATGAGCGTCGTGCGCGCCATGTCGGCGCACGCTTCATTGTGCGCCGCACCGTTTGGCACATAGAATCGAATCCACCACCAAGCGTTGAACCCGGCAGCCAGCCGATCCGGACCAAGGCGCGACCCGGCCATTGCGCCGGTACAGCTGCATGACAGCGCTGTCCGGCCGCCAGCGGCCATGGCAGGTTGGGTCCCGCCATGCTCGCCACCAACAGGGAGGAAGCCATGCGCCAGATCGAATTGAACGATGCCTGCGCCCATGCCGATGCCATGGCGCGAGCCGTGGCGTGCGAGCTGGAGCGCACGCTGGCCAGCCAGGAACAGGCTTGCCTGGCCATCGCGGGCGACCGCCTGCCGCTGCCGCTGTTCAAGGCGCTGCAGCAACGGGCGCTGCCGTGGGATCGCATCAGCGTGATGCTCGTCGACGAGCGCATGGTGCCCCTTGACCACGACGACAGCAATGCGCGCCTGGTCTGCGACGCGCTGTTGCGGGAAGACGCGTCGCGCGCCTCCTTCCATCCGCCGGTGCCGTCGTTCTGCATGGAAATCGACGACATCGATCCGTCAGCCGTGGTTTCCGAGCTGAACCGCAATTACCGCCAGCCCGATGTGGTCGTCCTTGCCATGGGCGACGACGGGCACACGGCTTCGCTGTTCGCGGATGCCCCGGAACTGCCTGTTGGCCTGTCGCTGACCGAGCCGGCGGGATATCTGGCGCTGAACCCGCGCGCCGCGCCGCACCGCCGCGTCAGCCTGAACCTGAGCGCCCTGCTGGGCGCACGCCGCGTCTTGCTGAGCTTCAGTGGCCCGTGGAAGAAGCAGGTATTCGATGCCGCCACCATGGAGCCCACGCCGATGCTGCCGGTCAGCTACCTGCTCCACCAGGACAGCACGCCGGTGGATGTCTACTGGACGCAATAGCCCGGCCGCTGTGCCGGCGAAGGCTGTTGCGGCGTAGGACAGAGCCTGACAACAATTGGCTACGGCGCGCGCTACAGTGGCATCGCCCGTTCCGGGATGCTTCCGAATGCATTGCGCCCCATGCCCTTCCCTGGTCACCCAGTCGTCAAGCCGCTGGCCATCAGCCTGCTGGCCCTCTTTATCGGCGCAGCATCTTCACCTGGCATGGCCGCCCCGCCGCTGTCCGGATTGGCCAGCCTGCTGCTGGGCACCGTACGCGGCAAGCCAAGCGGCATGTCGGGCGTGACCCGGCTGACCGCCCGCGACGCCGAGCGGCAACTCGGCATGGCCTGCGCGGAACTGGCACGGATGGCACCGATGGTGCTCGACGATTCCACGCGCCTGGCCGGCTGCACCGTGCGGGCCGGCAAGGTCGTCGAGTTTCACCTGCAAGTGACGGGGGTGGATCCGCGGCGCGAGGACACCCGGAACTTCATGGTCTCGGCCAGGCCCATCCTTGAACGCGGCATCTGCCGGAACCCGGATGTGCCGGTCCTCGGCAAGCTTGGCGTGACGCTGGACTACCGCTACATGGCGGGCCAGGAGCCGCTGGTGACCCTGCACGTCCCGCCTGGCCGGTGTACGGAAGGCGTCGGCCCCTGAAGGCCTCCAGGCGCTTTTTCAGGATCCGCCGAACCAGTTGTAGCCCTGGTCCTCCCAGTAGCCGCCGGGGTAGGTGTTGGTGACGAACAGTTCCATGATGTGCTTGGGATTCTTGTAGCCGAGCTTGGTCGGCATCCGAAGCTTCATCGGATAGCCATATTTGGGCGGCAGGCGTTCGCCGTCATACGTAAACGTCAGCAAGGTCTGCGGATGCAGCGCCGTCGCCATGTCGATGCTCTCGTAATAGTCGTCCGCACACCGGAACGCCACATACTTCGCGGTGGTATCGGCGCCGATCCGCTTCAGGAAACCGGCAAAAGGCGTGCCGCCCCACCGTCCGATGGCACTCCAGCCTTCCACGCAGATGTGCCGCGTGATCTGCTCGGCCAGGGGAAGCGCGTAGAGTTCCGTCAGGGTCCAGCTCTTCTTTTCCCGCACCAGCCCGCCGACCTTGAGCCGGAAGTCGTCGCCGTTGACCACGGTGACCTCATCGATGCCGTAGAACGCGTTGAACGGAAACGGGCGTGTGATCTGCGCTTTGGTATAGGTCGGCGCGAGGCGGTTCGGGTCGAACAGCCAGGCCTGCACCTTGTCGTTGATGCGCGACACACGGGAGAGGAAGGTCTCCACGGAGGCATCGTCGCTCAGGCTGCAGCCGGTGAGCATGGCCAGGCCGCCCAGCGTGAGCACGCGCTTGCCGAACAGCCGGCGCGACGGCGCGTCGAGCTCCCGACGCACATCGATGATCAGCGACGCGCGGTCGACGGCCGTTCGTCGGGAAGGTCTCGGATTCACGATTCAGGCTCCGGTTATGTCAGCGTCCGCGAATCATTGTCAGCAGGCTGCGCGGCACGAGCGCCACCATCACGATATGCACGACGATAAAGGCGGCAAGCAACGACATGGCGCAGAAATGGACCACGCGCGCGAAGTCGTAGCCGCCCATCAGTTCGCGCAGCAGCGGGAATTGCACGGGCTTCCAGATAGCGATGCCGGATAGCACCAGTACCAGCAGCACGATCATCACCAGCAGGTAGGCGAGTTTCTGCACGGCGTTGTAGTGGCTCAGGTCCGCGTGAGAAAGACGTCCCCGCAGCGCGGCAACCAGATCGTCGCGCACGGCGCGCGGGCTCAGCGGAAAGAACTTGCGGGCAAACCGACCCGTGGCGACGTTCATCGCCAGGTAGAACAGCCCATTGAAAAACAGCAGCCACATGGCCGCGAAATGCCAGAGCAGCGCGCCACCCAGCCATCCGCCCAGCGTGATGTCGGCCGGGAAGCGAAACCCGGCGAACACGGGTGAAGCGTTGTAGATGCGCCAGCCCGAAAGCATCATCACCACGGCGGCCAGCGCGTTGAGCCAGTGCGAGAGTCGCAGCCACCCGGGCTGGATCCTGCGCGGGGCCGCGCGGGCATCGACAACGTCATGCGAGAGTTCCATGTCGGCCTCCTCAGGAATCCTGCCACCGTGCACGACAAGTTGCCGCGCACGGCGCCTGGCCAAGCTTGCCCGGTCCAGTGCTATTTGTTCATGCCGCCGGACATGGCATCGCCTTCCTTGCCCATCTTGTCGTGCGACTTCGATTTGCCCGTCTTGTCCTTGTGCATGCCGTCCTTGGACATGCTGTCCTTCGACATGGCGTCCTTGGACATGCTGTCCTTCGACATGGCGTCCTTGGACATCGTGTCCTTCGACATGCTGTCCTTCGACATCGAATCCTTGGCCATCGACCCGCCGGTCTGGGCGTACGCGGTGGTGCCGCCAATCAGGAACGCTGCGGAAACCACGGCGATAGCGATCTTGTTCATCTTGACTCCTCGTTGCCTAGCGTTGGACCGGGGCGTCCCGGTGGATGGAACATCGCGCCACGCCGTGTCGGCGGGTGCCAGATTCACACGGTATGTGTGCGTCTGATGGGAAATTCGCGGCAGGAGCGGGTCCGGTTACAGCGGTTGGAGATTTTTTGGTTCTTGGGCGTGCGGCCAGTGCCGCCACTGCGCGGAACCACCCCATCGTCCGTGCGCCTTGCAACACGCATAACCGCCACCGCGGCGTAGAATTCGCGCCATCCATGTGGCCAGGTGTAACCAAAGCGATCGATGGAGCGAACTGTCGAACAGGATGCGCTGAAAAGGCGGGAGGCTCGCCTGCTCGATCTGTTTACGGGCGGCTTGGCCGGCGACCAGATGGCGTACGCGCAATGTCTTACCGAACTGGCCACCATGCTGCGGGGCTACTTCCGCAACCGGCTCCCGCAGCAAGCGGGCGACGTCGAGGACCTGACGCAGGAAGTCCTGCTGGCCGTGCATAACGCGCGCCATACCTACCTGCCGGGACAACCGCTCACGGCGTGGGTGCATGCCATCGCCCGGTACAAGCTCGCGGACCATTTTCGCGCGTATGCGCGACACGATGCACTGAGCGATCCGCTGGATTCGGCGCAGGACGTGCTGGCAGCGCCTGACCTGGAGCCCGCACAGGCGAAGCGGGACCTGAGCCTGCTGCTCGAGCAGCTACCGGATCGTCAGCGCCTGCCGATCGTGCACGTCAAGCTGGAGGGATTGTCCGTCAGCGAGACCGCGAAGATGACCGGGATGTCGGAATCAGCGGTGAAGGTAGGCGTGCATCGCGGGCTGAAGGCGCTCGCGGCGAAGATTCGAGGAACGCGATGAAGACAGACGACTTGATTGCGATGCTGGCCACGGGCGTCGCCCCCGTGGACCGCCACGCGGTCGGACGACGCTTTGGCCTGGCCATGGCGGCGGGCGCGGCATTGGCGACCGTGCTGGTGGCCACCACGTTGCATTTTCGCGCCGACCTGGCAGAGGTTGCCGCCACCCCGCTGTTCTGGGCCAAGGTGACGCTGCCGCTCTCGCTGGCATTGGGCGCCTTGTGGATGGCGACGCGGCTGGCGCGTCCCGGCATGGCAACCGGCGCCTGCTGGCCGGGCGTTACCGTGCCCTTCGCCGCCGTCTGGCTGGCAGCACTCTATGTGCTGGCCCGGACACCGGCCGGCGAACGCGCCGCGGCGGTGCTTGGAGAAACCTGGCGCGTCTGCCCGTTCAATATCGCCATGCTGTCCGTGCCGGTATTCATTGCCGTGTTCTGGGCCTTGCGCGGACTGGCGCCGACGCGGTTGCGGCTGGCAGGTGCCGCGGGCGGCCTGCTGTCAGGGGCGATAGCGACGCTGGCTTACTGCCTGCACTGCCCGGAGATGGGCGTGGCGTTCTGGGGCGTTTGGTACGTCCTTGGCATGCTGGTGCCTGCCGCAACCGGTGCACTGCTGGCGCCGCGCCTGCTCCGGTGGTGAGCCTCCGTCCTGCATGACTCGCGAGACAGACCGCGGCACTGGCACCGTCCAGACACGCAAGCGGAGATGCTCAGTACGACACCCCGTTTCCGCCCAGCACCTCCTTGCACACCGCCAGCCAGGCCCTGGCGGCATGCGACAGATACCGCCCCGGCAGCCATGCATGCGCCAGCGCCCAGTCCATATCCGGCTCGGTCAGCCGCGCCACGGCCAGGTTGTCGCGGTCCTGCAGCCGGGCCAGGAACGGCTCCGGCAGGAACGTAGTCCCCAGGCCCGCCGCCGCCATCGAAGCCAGGAAATCCCAGTGGCCGCTCTGCGCCACCACGCGCGGCTCGATGCGTGCCTCCAGGAACGCCTGCCGCAACTTGTGCGTCAGCGAAAATTCCTCGGTCAGCAACACCAGCGGCTCGTCACTCAGCGCCGCCAGGCTCACTGTCTTCCCGCGCGCCCACGGCGCCTTGCGCGGCCCCACCGCCCAGATCGGGTACTTGGCGAACGTCTGCGTGGCCAGTTCCAGCCCACTGTCCACCGGTAGCACCGTGGCGCCCACTTCCAGCGCCCCGCTGGCCACCATCTGTTCCACCAGATGGCCGCCATGCTCGGCCAGGCTCAGCTCCAGGTTCGGATAGCGCTTGCGGAAGGCGCTAACCGCCGGCGAGAAGAACAGGTTGACCATCGGTGGGATGCCCACGGTCAACTGGCCACGGCCCAGCGAAGACAGATCCGCTACCTCCAGTGTCAACCGGTGCACGACACCGAGCGCCTCCTGGCCACGGTCGTATACCACGCGGCCCACATCGGTCAGCCGCACCGTCTTGCCTTCCCGGATCAGCAAGGGCTGCCCGACTTCGTCTTCGAGCTGCCGCACCATCTTGCTGATGGTCGACTGCGTCACGAACAGCGAGGTCGCCGCTTGCGTGAAGCTCCTCAGGCGCGCGGTTTCCACAAAGTAGCGCAGGGCACGGATATCGATGGGCATGGCGAATTCGGCACTTCCATGAAAATATGGAATGACGTCTGGAATTTTAAATCATGATTGGAATGCGCGCCATTTGACTACACTTCGCTTCCACGCTTCGCTTGTGCCTGCAGCCGGCAACCAGACCGGCCAGGCGGCACGCGATGCGCCCCCAAAACTCGAACTGTGCGATTCCCACCCATGGCTATGCGGCCAATTGCCCGACAGTGGCTGTTCTCGCTGAAGGCATTCCTGGCCGCCATGCTCGCGCTCTATATCGCGCTGGCCCTAGGCCTGCCGCGGCCCTACTGGGCCATGGCGACGGTGTATTTCGTCTCGCATCCGCTGACCGGCGCGACGCGTTCCAAGGCCGCCTACCGCGTGGCGGGGACGGTGCTGGGCGCGGCGGCGGCCGTGGCCACCGTGCCGCTGCTGGTCAATATGCCGATCGTGCTGATGGCCGCCATCTCGCTGTGGATCGTCGCGCTGGTCTACCTGTCCACGCTGCAGCGCTCGCCGCGCGCCTATGTGTTCCTGCTGGCGGCCTATACGCTGCCGATCGTGGCGCTGCCGGCGGTGGACCAGCCCGCGCAGATCTTCGATGTCGCCGTGGCGCGCATCGAAGAGATCGTGATCGGTATTGTGTGCGCGGGGCTGGTCGGGTCGATCCTCCTGCCCGCCAAGGTGGCGCCGGCCCTGCGCGCCCGTGCGGCGAGCTGGCTGGCCGACGCCGCCGCGTGGGCGGACGACATCCTGTGCGCGAACCCGCGCGCCGATGCCGGCCGCCACCGGCTCGCGGCCGACATCCTGGCGCTGGACCAGTTGATCGCGCAGCTTTCCTACGACACCGAGAGCGCCGCGTCGCTGCGCCATGCCCGTGCGCTGCGCACGCGCATGACCGCGCTGATGCCGCTGCTGTCCGCACTGTCGGCGGTGCTGCAAGCGCTGCGCAGGCATCCGGCCGGCGTACCGGACTCGCTCTCGCGCGTACTGGCCGGGCTGTCGCAGTGGCTGCGCTCGGGGATGACGGGGCCTGCACCGCAGGTCGACCGAACCGAACTGGCTGATGCCGCCACGGATGGCTGGCATGGACGCCTGCTTACGGCGGCAAACAGCCAGCTCGCCCGGCTGGCCGCGCTATGCAGCGACTGCGCAGCGTTGCAGCACGGTATCGGCGACCGGCCCGACCGGCCGTTCCCGACGCTCAGCGCGATGGCGGCCGCCGACGCCGTGCCAGCCAGGAACACCCACCATCATGACCACGGCATGCTGTTGTTCGGTGCCGTCTCCACGGGCCTGGCCGTGTTCTGTGCCGGGTTGCTCTGGATCCTTTCCGGATGGACCGACGGCGCTGGCGCGGTCGCGGTGGCGTCCATTGCCTGCTGCTTTTTCGCCACCATCGACGAGCCGCGGCCGGTGGCGCGCTCCTTCCTGCGCTGGAGCGCCGTCTGCCTGGTGGTGGCCTCGTTCTACCTGTTCCTGGTGGTGCCGCACGCGCAGAGCTTCGAGACGCTGGCGGGGATGCTGGCCGTGCCTTACCTCGGCATCGGTATGTTGATCGCCCGTCCGGGCTTCAACCTGATCGCGATGCTGCTGTCGGTGAACACCGCTTCGTTCGCCAATATCCAGAGCGTCTACGACGCCAATTTCCTCGGTACCTTCAACGGCAGCCTGGCCAATGCCGCGGCCATGCTGTTCGCGCCGCTGTGGGCCCTGGCGACGCGTCCGTTCGGCGCCAGCGTGGCCGCGCACCGGCTGATCCGCGCCAGCTGGCAGGACCTGGCCGGCGCCGCCGCCTGGCCCGGCGCGGACCATGACGCCAAGCTTGGCGCGCGCATGCTGGACCGCCTCGGCCAACTGGTCCCGCGGCTCGGCGCCAGCCGCGCGGGCCCCGATGGCTTCAGCGAGCTGCACGTGGGCTTTTGCGCGCTGGCGCTGCGGCGCGGGCTGCCGTCCATGCCGTCGGCCGCGCGACGTCCGGTGCGGCGCGTGCTGGCACTGGTGGCGCGCCACTACCGCGCGCGCCTTCGCCACGCGGACGCCGTAGCGACGTCCGCCGCGCTGCCGGGCAGCATCGATGCGGCCATGGCCCAGGTCGGCGCGCTGCCCGGCAATCATGACGACGCCATTGCCGCGCTGGTGGTCCTGCGCGTCACGCTGCATGAGCCCGCCATCCCCGCCACGACCGCTTCAGGAGTCGGCGTTGAACACTGAGATCGACCTGTACGGCGTATTCGTGCCGGCCCTGCTGGTGGTGATGCTCGCCGCCTTCGCGCTCACGACCTGCGTGCGGCTGCTGCTGGCGCGCGTGGGCTTCTACCGGCACGTGTGGCATCGCTCCCTCTTCAATCTCTGCCTCTATGTGATCGTCCTGGGCGGCGTGGTCGCCCTCGGTCTCAAGCTGCCGACATGACACCAAGAACTCGCTCCCTCCTCAAGCTGCTGCCCACGCTGGTGGCCGTCGTAGCCGCTGTCCTGGTGCTGCGGCACCTGTGGGACTACTACACGGCCGCACCCTGGACGCGCGATGGCCACGTGCGCGCCGATATCGTCCAGATCGCCCCCGATGTCTCGGGACTGGTGACGCGCGTGCTGGTACGCGACAACCAGCCGGTGCGGCGCGGCGACGTGCTGTTCGAGATCGACCGCGACCGCTACGCGCTGGCGCTGCAGCAGGCCACGGCCAATGCCGCCGCCCTGCGCGCGACGCTGGCGCAGGCGCGCCGCGAATCCGCGCGCAACCGGTCGCTCGATGGCCTGGTCGCCGGCGAAGTCGCCGAGCAGGGCCGCGCCCGCGTCGAGCAGGCCGAAGCCGCGCTCGCCCAGGCCGACGCCACCGTGCGCCTGGCCCGCCTGAACCTGGAGCGCACCCGCGTGCTGAGCCCCGCCGACGGCTACCTCAATGACCGCCTGCCGCGTCTGGGCGACTATGTCTCGACCGGACGGCCGGTCTTGTCCATGGTCGATGCGGCGTCGTTCCATGTTGAAGGCTATTTCGAGGAAACCAAGCTGCACCGCATCCGCATCGGCAGCCCGGTGGATGTGCACATCATGGGCGAGCCGCGCCACCTGCGCGGGCATGTGCAGAGCATTGCTGCCGGTATCGAGGACCGCGACCGCAGTGCCGGTTCGAACCTGCTGCCCAACGTGAACCCGACATTCAACTGGGTCAGGCTGGCGCAGCGCGTGCCGGTGCGCATCACGCTGGAGGCGGTCCCCGCCGACGTGCGCCTGGTGTCGGGACGCACGGCCACAGTGTCCGTGCAGCAACCGTCCGTGGAGCGCCGGCCGTGAAGACCTGGCATTGCGCCTGGCTGGCGCCGCTGGTCCCGCTGCTGTTCGCCTGCACCACGGTCGGACCCGACTACCACGTCCCCGACCATGCTGTGGTCCGCACGGCCGACGCCAACGGTCCCCTGACGGGCGGATCCAGCCCGTCAGTATCGGTCGGCCCCGTTCCCGACGCGTGGTGGCAGCTCTACGACGACCCGCGCCTCGACCGCCTGGTGCGCGAAGCGCTGGCGGCCAATACCGACCTCCGCGTGGCGTCGGCCAACCTGCGCCGGGCCACGGCCGCGTTCCATGAGGTCGAGGCCGAGAACCTGCCGCAGGGCGGCATCGGCGCGAGCATGGCGCGCGCCCAGCTCTCGGGGGAGAGTTATCTGCAGACCACCAAGCCGCCGGTCTTCAATCTGGGCGATATCGGCCCGGGCGTGTCCTACCTGATCGATTTCTTCGGCAAGCTCGCGCGGGCCGACGAAGCCGCGCATGCGAACGTGCAGGCCAGCGAGGCGGCCCTGGACCTGGCCCGCGTCGGCGTGGTCGCGCAGACGGTCCGGGCGTACGTGCAGGGTTGCGCGGCCAGCCACGAACTGGAAGTTGCACGCGAGCAGATCGCGCTGCAGGCGCGCGCGGCCGACGCCACGCGAAGGCTGGCGGCCGCCGGCCGGGCCGAGCCCACCGACGCTATCCGCGCCCGGGCACGCGCCGATGCGTTGCGCGCAGCCCTGCCCCCGCTGGAGGCCGCTCGCGAAGCAGCCAGGTTCAAGCTGGCGCTGGTGCTCGGCAAGGCGCCGGCGGCGCTGGCGCCACAGGACATCGCATGCCATGAGGAACCGGTACTGAAGCAGCCGCTGCCAGTAGGCGACGGCGCCGCGCTGCTCAAGCGCCGGCCCGACATCCGCCAGGCCGAACGCGAACTGGCCGCCGCCACGGCAAGGATCGGCGTAGCCACGGCCGACCTGTATCCGAGCATCCGGATCGGGGCGTCGGCTGGCCTGACCGGGCTGCTGAGCGACCTCGGCAGCGGGCCTACGGCACGCTGGAGCCTGGGTCCGATGCTGAGCTGGAATTTCCCGACCAATGGCGTGCGGCCGCGCATTGCGCGCATGGAAGCCGGCGCGGATGCGGCGCTGGCGCACTTTGATGGCGTGGTGCTGCGGGCCCTGCAGGAGACGGAAACCGCGCTCAGCGCCTACACGCGCGCGCTGGAGCGCCAGCAGGCGCTGCGCCTTGCGCGCGACCTGGCTGCGGATGCGGCGCGCCAGGAACGGCGGCGCCATGAGGCTGGCCGTACCCCTTATCTGGCACGGCTGGATGCGGAACGGACGCTGGCCGATGCCGAGGCCGCCATGGCGGAATCGGACAGCGTAGTGGCCATGCGGCAAATCGATCTGTTCCTGGCGCTTGGCGGGGGGTGGCAGCATGCAAGTCTTCCCGATCCGCATGCCGTCAGCGGGGCAGCGCCGGGCTGACGCCTCGCACCCGTTGCCAAAAACGGATAGTCCGCCAGACGCCGCCATGCCTGCGCACGGTGCAGCAATGCCCTCAGTCACTCCTCCAGCCCTGCCTGAAGGCGAATCCTGCGCCTTTCCGGCGCATGGAACCCCTTTCCGCGGCGCCACTCCCACGGCCCGCCTCAGTAATTCCCCCGGTATGCCGATTGCCGATCCCGGCTAACGCCTGACCGGCCGCCGTTCATAGACTGGCTCCATTCCAGCCCAGACAGGAGCCAGTCGTGATTGACGCCAGCAGCACGCCAGCGCGTGCGCCGCGGGAAGCCGGGCGCAAGGCCCGGTGCCTGATTCCCCTCTTGCTTGCCGCGACGCTTGGCGCCGGCGCCGCGGTGGCCGAAGACCTCCCGCCCGAGACCCTGACGGTGGCGCCGCTGCCGCCCGCCGACGAGAACCGGCTGTATATCTCCGACGTGGCCTTCCGCCATATGGTGGACGGCCGGCTGCATGTGGTCGATGGCAGCAAGATGAAGTACCTCGGCCTGCTGCCCACTGGCTTCGGCGGCCAGTCCGTGCTGTCGCCCGACAAGCGCTCCCTCTACGTCGTCTCGACCTACTACCCGCGCCTGACGCGCGGCGAGCGCACCGATGTCGTCAGCATCTATGACGCCGACACGCTCGCCTACCGCAGCGAGATCGTCATTCCGCCGCGCCATGCGCAGTCGCTGAACTACCGCGGCATTATCACGGTGTCGGCCGACGGGCACTTCCTGTACGTGCAGAATGCCACGCCGGCCACTTCGGTCAGCATCGTCGACCTGCGGGCGGGCAAGTTCGTCGCGGAAACGCAGACGCCGGGCTGCTGGGGCATCTTCGCCACGGCGGCATCGAGCCAGCGCTTCCGCACGCTGTGCAGCGACGGCGGCATGCTGACCGTCTCGCACGACGCGCAAGGCCAGCCCACCGGCCAGAAGCGCAGCGCACGCATGTTCGATCCCGATGCCGACCCGGTCTTCCTGCATGCCGAACGCATCGGCGACACGCTGTACTTCGTCTCCTTCAACGGCAACGTCTACACGGCCGACCTGTCGGGCGAGGCACCCGCCTTCGGCAAGCCTTGGCCAATCGTGTCCGACGCCGATGCCAAGGGTGGCTGGAAGCCGGGCGGTTACCAGCTCTTCACCCTGCACGCGGCCACGCAGCGGCTCTATGTCGGCATGCACCCACGCAGCCGCGAAGGCTCGCACAAGAGTCCGGCGACCGAGATCTGGACCATCGACCTGGCCCGGCAGAAACGCGTGGCGCGTGCGCCGGGGCAGAACGCGCTGGCCATGACCATCACGCAAGGCAGCCAGCCGGTCGTCTACGCGCTCGATGCCGCCAAGGCCGGCGTGGTCGCGCTGGATCCCGCGCGCAACCTGAAGCCCGTGGCGCGCATGGACAACGTGAGCGAGAACTCGGTGCAACTGGAGGCGCACCAATGACCGCCCAGGACCTGATCGGCGACCCGGTCGTCACCGCGGCCTGCAGCGCGGCCGCCGCGCTCGTGCTGCTGCTTTCGGTGGTGCCCAAGCTGCGCGAGCCGGACCGCTTCCATGCCGCGGTCGATGCATACCGCCTTGTGCCGGCCGCATGGTCGCGCGCGGTGGCATTCGCCTATCTCGGCCTCGAAGCCATAGCCGTGCTGCTGCTGGCGCTGATGCCGCTGCAGGCAGCTTCGGCACTGGTCGCCATGGCAGTGTCCGGCGTGGCAACCGGCGCCGTGGTCATCAACCTGCTGCGCGGCCGGCGCGATATCCGCTGTGGCTGCGGCGGCACGGACGACAACATGCCGCTGTCCGGCGGCTTGCTGTGGCGCAACGCCGCGCTGCTGGCGGTACTGGTCATCGCCGCTGCGTCGGCAAGCGCCGGCAACGGCCGCTCCATGGCTGCGCTCGACTTCGCCGCCGCTGGCTTTATCGCGCTGGCGCTGCTGCTCATGTGGCTCGGCGCCACGCAACTCCTGGTCAACGCCGGCCGCGCCCGTGGTGCGGTGCGCACCTGATTCTTTTCCCCTTCATTCTTCGTGAGACTGTCATGACTGCACTTGTCATTGCCAATATCGTGCTGTGGATCGCCGTGCTGGCGCTGCTGTTCGGGCTCTACGCGCTCGCGCGCCAGGTCGGCATCCTGTATGAACGCGTGGCCCCGATGGGCGCGCTGATGATCGACGCCGGTCCCCGCGTGGGCCAGCCGCTGTCGCCGTTTGCCTTGCAGGACGTGCGCGGCACGGCCGTCACCGTGGGCGGCACGCAGCCGGCCAGCACGCTGCTGTTCTTCCTGTCGCCGACCTGCCCCGTCTGCAAGAAGCTGGTTCCCGTCCTGAAGTCGATCCGCGCCAGCGAAGGCAGGTGGCTGCGCGTGGTGCTGGCATCCGACGGCGAGCAGCCCGAGCACCTGGCCTTCCTGCGCCAGGCCGGACTGGGCGAATTCGACTACGTGCTGTCGCGCGAGCTGGGCATGCACCTGCAGATCGGCAAGCTGCCCTATGCGGTGCTGCTGGACCAGCAGGGAACGCTGCGCGCCAAGGGGCTGGTCAATTCCCGCGAACAGCTCGAAAGCCTGTTCACGGCCATGGACATGAACGTGGCGTCCGTCCAGCAGTTCCTGGAAACGCATGCCTGAGCGGCAAGGAGACACGACGATGTGGTTTGACAAGCTTTTCGAACGCCAGACCCGCCGGGCCGCGCAGCGCACCGGGCGCCGCAGCGTGCTGGCCACGCTCGGCAAGGCCATGGTGGGCACGGTGGCACTGCCGGTACTGCCGTTCGACCGCAGCGCCCATGCCGCCGCGGCGCATGGCGCCAGGACTGGCAAGGCCGCGGACGAGACCTCCTGTGATTACTGGAAGTACTGCGCCGTGGATGGCTTCCTGTGCTCGTGCTGCGGCGGCAGTTCGACCACGTGTCCGCCGGGCACCGAGCCGTCACGCGTGTCATGGGTCGGCACCTGCCGCAACCCGGCCGACGGCAAGGACTACATGGTCAGCTACAACGACTGCTGCGGCAAAACCACGTGTGGCCGCTGCGAGTGCAACACCAACGAACGCGAACGCCCTGGCTACAAGCTCGGCGTGCACAACGACGTCAACTGGTGCATGAGCAACGCCAGCACCATGTTCCATTGCACCACCTCGATCATCCTTGGAGTTCAGGAATGAAGTCCCCATTGCATCGCCTGTGCGTGGCCTTCGCGCTTGCCGGCGCGGCGGCCACCGCAAGCGCCGCGGATCTGGCGGCGCAGGGCAAGGACGTGTTTGCCGCCAACTGCGCCGCCTGCCACAACAACGATGCCAGCGGCATCCCGGGCGTGGCGCCGCCGCTGGCCAACGCGCTGCGCGAGCGCCTTGGCTCGCCTGCGGGCCAGGCTTACCTGGCGAACGTGCTGGTGCATGGCATGGCCGGCCCGATCGAATCGCAGGGCCAGTCGTTCAACGGCGTCATGCCGTCGTTCGGCACGTTGCCCGATGATTCGCTTGCCGCCGTGCTCGCCTGGCTCGGCACGCAGAACGGCCTGGCCGCGGCCACCGTGGGCGCCGACGCGTTCACCCAGGCGCGCACGGCCCGCAAGACACCGGGCGCCGTGCGCAAGCTGCGCGACGCGGCGCACTGACATGCGGCACGCCGTCCTTCGCCTGGCCCTTGCCTGCGTGGCCACCGCGCTGATGGCTGGGGCCGCGCGCGCCGAAGGCCGGTTGCAGCGCGGCCACGCCGACTATGTGCTGCATTGCTCCGGCTGCCACCTGCCGGACGGCTCCGGCAAGCCCGCGGCCGGCATTCCGGACCTGCGCGCCACCGTGCCGCAACTGCTGGCCACGGCCGCGGGGCGCGCGTTCCTGATCCAGGTGCCCGGCACCTCCGGCTCGTCGCTGACGGATGCCGAAATTGCCGGACTGATGAACTGGATGCTGCCCGCACTGACCGGCCGCCAGGACATCGCCCCGTTCACCACCGATGAAGTGGCCCGCGACCGCAACCAGCGGCTTGACGACGTGGCCGCACACCGTGCCGCCATCTTGGGCACCAGCCGCTGAAACCCGACACCAACGAAGACACCAGAGGAGACCCATGGACACCCGCACCGAACTGCCTTGCGCCGCCGCGCGCGATTTCCTGCAACGCCCGAAGCGCATGCTGATTGACGGCCAGTGGTGCGCCGCTGCCGACGGCGCGGTCTTTACGACAGAGGACCCCGCTACCGAGACCGCGCTTGCCGAAGTGCCCGCCGCAGGTGCCGCCGATGTCGACGCCGCCGTGCAGGCCGCGCGCAAGGCCTTCGAGCAAGGTCCGTGGCACGCCATGCGCCCGTCGGACCGCGAACGCCTGCTGCTGCGCCTGGCTGACCTGGTCGAGTCCAACGCCGAGGAACTGTCGCAGATCGAGGCGCTGGACAACGGCAAGCCCGCGACCATGGCGCGCGCCATCGACGTGGCCGGTGCGGCCGGCTTCCTGCGCTATATGGCCGGCTGGGCCACCAAGCTGCATGGCGAAAGCCTGGACGTGTCCGTGCCGCTGGTGCGCGAGCGCGAGTTCGTCGCGTTCACGCGGCAGGAAGCCGTAGGCGTGGTCGCCGCCATCATTCCGTGGAATTTCCCTTTGCTGATGGCCGCATGGAAGCTCGGGCCGGCGCTGGCCTGCGGCTGCACCGTGGTGCTCAAGCCGGCCGAGGAAACGCCGCTGTCGGCGCTGCGCCTGGGCGAACTGGTCATCGAAGCCGGCTATCCGGCGGGCGTGGTCAATATCGTCACCGGCGACGGCGCGCACTGCGGCGCGGCGCTGGCCGGTCATCCGGATGTCGACAAGATTGCCTTCACCGGCTCGACGGAAGTCGGCAAGCTGGTCGGCAGCGCAGCCATGCAGCGCCTGGCGCGCGTGACGCTGGAGCTTGGCGGCAAGTCGCCCGTCATCATGCTCGACGATATGTCGCCCGAAGCCGCCGCCGCGGGCGCCGCACAGGCCATCTTCTTCAACCAGGGCCAGGTCTGCACCGCCGGGTCGCGCCTGTACCTGCCGCGCGCGAAGTTCGATGCAACGGTGCAGGCACTGGCCGACATTGCCAACAGCCTGCGTCTGGGGCCGGGCCTGGAGCCCGACACCGGAATGGGTCCGCTGGTGTCACGCCGCCAGCGCAAACGCGTGGCGGGCTATGTGCAGGCCGGCGTCGATGCCGGTGCCCAACTGGTTTGCGGCGGCAATGCAGAACTGCCGCGCGGGCACTTCTTCAAGCCTACGGTGCTGGCGCATGCCCCCGAGACTTCGTCCGTGGTGCAGGAGGAAATCTTCGGTCCCGTGGTCGTTGCACTGCCCTACGACGACATCGACGAAGTCGTGGGTCGCGCCAACGGCACGCCGTTCGGGCTGGCCGCGTCGGTCTGGTCCAACGACCTGTCGCGCGTGCACCGGCTGGTGCCGCGCATCAAGGCCGGCACGGTCTGGGTCAATTGCCACAACCTGCTCGACAACGCCATGCCGTTCGGCGGCTTCAAGCAATCGGGGCTGGGCCGCGAGATGGGCCGCGCCGTATTCGACCACTACACCGAAACCAAATCGGTCATGATCGCGGTGTAAGCGCCGCGCGCCTGCCAACCGGTTCTGATCCATGCCAGCACACACCATGAACGATACTGCCCCCGCCACGTCTTCCCCGCTGACCGGCCGGCGCCAGTGGCTGAGCCACCTTGCCGGCGCCGCGGTTTCCACGGTTGCCGTGGCCGCCATGGCCAGCCGAACGGCCAGTGCAGCGCCCGACGGGGCGTCACCTGCCACGGCCGGCCCGACCACAGGAGGCGGCACGCCCGACCCCATCGTGCTGATGCCGGCGTGGCAGCTTTCGCGCGAGATCCGCGGCGGCCGCCTGTCCTGCCGGCAGGTCATGACGGCCTACCTGGCCCATATCGACCACGTCAACCCGGTGACCAACGCCATCGTGGCGCTGCGCGGGCGCGACGTGCTGATGCAGGAAGCCGCCGCCGCCGATGAAGCGCTCGCGGCCGGCAAGGTGGCCGGCTGGATGCACGGCATGCCGCAGGCGCCCAAGGACCTCGCGCTCACACGGGGCATCCGCACCACGTTCGGCTCGCCGATCTTCAAGGACAACGTGCCGGCGACGGACGCCATCATCGTCGAACGTGCGCGCAAGGCCGGCGCGATCCTGCTTGGCAAGACCAATACGCCGGAGTTCGGCCTGGGCTCGCAGACCTTCAACCCGGTCTATGGCGCCACGCGCAATCCGTATGACAGCACGCGCACGGCCGGCGGCAGCAGCGGCGGCGCGGCGGCCGCGCTGGCCATGCGGCTGCTGCCGGTGGCCGACGGCAGCGATTTCGGCGGCTCGCTGCGCAATCCGGCCGGGTTCTGCAATGTCTATGGCTTCCGCCCGTCCGTGGGCCGCGTTCCTTATGGCCCCACGCCCGAGGTCTTCCTCCAGCAACTCGGCTACGAAGGTCCGATGGGCCGCACCGTGGCCGACGTGGCGCTGCTGCTGGCCACGCAGGCCGGCCCCGATCCGCGCACGCCACAGGCGCTTGCGGCGGACCCGGTGCTTGCGACGCTGACGCCGGAGAACGTCATGGCGGCGCTGTCGACCGACCTCAAGGGCAAGCGCGTGGCCTGGCTTGGCGACTGGGACGGCTATCTGCCGATGGAAGGCGGCATTCTGCCGCTGTGCGAGCAGGCACTGCAGGCGTTTGCGGCGTTCGGCGTCAGTGTCGAAAAGATCAAGCCGCCGTTTTCGCCGGAGCGCCTGTGGAAGACGTGGCTGGTGCACCGCCACTTCCTGGTCGGCAACGGCATGCTGCCGTTCTACAAGGACCCGGCCAGGCGCGCCATGCTCAAGCCGGAAGCCATCTGGGAAATCGAAGGCGCACTGAGGCTCAGCGCCGAGGACATCTACGCCGCGAGCGCCGATCGCAGCGCGTGGTACCAGGCACTGGAGCATGTCTTTGCAAGCTTCGACTACATCGCCGTACCCACCGCGCAGGTGTTCCCGTTCGACGTGCGCCAGCCGTGGCCGAAAGAGATCGCGGGCCGCCAGATGGACACTTACCACCGCTGGATGGAAGTCGTGTTTCCCTGGACGCTGTCAGGCTGCCCGGCGATCAGCGTGCCGGTCGGCTTCGGCCAGAACGGCCTGCCGATGGGCATGCAGCTGATTGGCCGCCCGCGAGACGACCTCGGCGTGCTGCGTGTGGCACGGGCTTACGAGCAGGAACGGGACTGGGTGGGCCGCCATCTGCCACGGGCGGTCGTCGCCTGAACGGCAGGACGCTCGTGCGAGACGCCGTTCAGCGACGCGCCAGCGTGGCTGACGGCAATTCGCCGAAGAACGCGCGGTACTGCGCGGCAAATCGCGGCAGATGCTGGAAGCCGAAGCTTGCCGCGGCCGCGCCGACCGAGTCCGCCACGCCGGCGCGAAGCACCTGGCGCACGCCATTCATCCGCACCGCGCGCACGAAATCGAGCGGCGACAGGCCGGTGACCTCGTTGAAGCTGTATTGCAGCGTCCGCCGCGACACGCCCAGCCGTTCGCACAGCGACAGGATGCTCCACGGCTGCTCCGGCGCGCTGCGGATCATCTGGTAGGCGTCGGCCACCAGCCGGCGCCGCGCAGGAGCGGTTGGCAAGCGGTCGATCCCGGCATTCCCTTCCCCGACCAGGACCACCGCTGCGGCGAGCAGCAAGGCATCGCGCATCGCGCTTTCGACAAAGCGGTTGCTGAACACCTCGGCATCCATCGCTGCGGTGGCCAGGACGGACAGCAGCACGGCCCGGAACTCCCGGCCCGCGCGCTTCGAGACCGGCCGCACGGGCGGCATGCGAGCGAGCCGCTCCGGCTCGCCCCCGGCCTGTGCCACGGCGCGCTGGAGTGCCGGCAAGGGTACGGTCAGGCCGGCCAGGTCCAGTTGCTGCGGCGTGCGCATGGCCATCGACGGCCCCCACAGCAAGGTCTGCCCATCCATGGCGTAGCCGGAAAACCAGCCGCCCTGGCATTGCATATCGGGCAAGGCGAGTGCGACATAGCCCTTTGCGGCTTCGCCTTCTTCCAGCAGGCTCTGTGAAGTCTGCTCGCGGAAGACATGGACGTCGCCATAGGTCACCTGCGACATTTCGGCGCGAAAGGCGCCCGGCGTGAGCTGCTGGTAGCGCTGCTGCCAGCCGTCCAGCTCGACGGCGGCCGCGTGCGCGTCGTCGGCCACGACGTGGCGCAAGGCGCGCACGGCAGCGGCTTCGGGCAAGGACTGGGATGTGAGCGACGGAGGATTCATGGGGGCGGCCTGGAACGCTGTACCGGCACGCGGTGGCTCGGGCCACGTGGTTCCGCGCGGGTGCAACACTGCACTGTAGCGAACGGCACGCCCGGCAACGAAGCGGGGTAACCCTGATGGCGCGGAGCGGGCCAGACATCGACGATGAAAAAAACGACTTGTATATCGCCATTTAAATCATCATCGGAATAGCTGCGCGTGGCTACACTTGCTTCCGTGCCGCACAAAAAACACTACGGCACCGCTCACAAGGCGACCCGGACGGCATGCAGGGCGGCAGATCCGCCGCCCCGCGCCCCCACCAGCCCCACGGGGAATGCCGCCTGAAATCAGTCAGAAGAAGCAGCAACCATGCACAACAAGACTCTCAACGCCCTCCTCCTTACGGCCATCACCCTTGGTGCCAGCGCGATCGCCGGCCAGGCCGCCGCCCAAGGCCTGCAGGACCGTGGCATCTCCGGTGACCGCTACGGCTACGTCATGCGCCAGGGCAAGCCCGACCCGTTCACGGACGGCGCCAACGCCATCGGCAAGCGCGACCCGTTCACCGACGGCGGCCACGTCACCGACAAGCGCGACGCCTTCACCGACGGCGGCCACAGCGCCGGTGCCAGCCTGAACATCGCTGGCATGGACCACTCCGGCGTGTCGGCGCCGCCCGCACATGGCGCAGCGCTCGCGGACGCCAACGCCAACGCGTAAGCAGAACGCATCATTGGCGCAGGCCTCGTCTGCCACGACGCCTGCGCGCACAATTCCTTCCAGAGATCGCAATGAAGACCATCCTGCTGGCGCTGCTTGGCGCCGCGGCTGTCACGGCGGCGTGGCCCGCCATGGCCGGCCCCGACTGGGCCGTCATCGAGCGCGGCCGCGCGGCGGCGCGCGCGGCGCACCCGTGCACCGACACCCACCAGCGTTCGACCGGTGCCACGGCGGCGAGCATGCCTGGTGCCCCGCACCACGGTTGATCAGCGCGGTGGCTGCACGGCCCTACTGATGCCGCTGCGGTCACCCCGCCGGACTGCGCCATTGCGGCTCGTTGGCCCCGGATCCACCAAGGCGCGCCCCTAGTCTTCTCCGTCAGCCAGAATCTCCACCGCCCCGTCGAAGTCATAGTTCTCCACCGCCTCGCACAGGCGGCGCAAGCGATCGGCATCCAACGCCTCCGCCAGCCGCTGGCGGTGGGCCGCAAGTGTCAGGCTGGCCTCGCTGGCGCCATCGGCCAGCTGGCGGCGCAGACGGTCAAGTACGTCCGCGAGCCCAACGGATGGGCTGGAAACCGGGGCGGCCGGTTCCGGTGTATCTGGCGGCAGGTGCTCGCACAGGGCTTCGCACAGGCTGGCATGCGCCTGTTCCAGCGCTTGCAGCAAGGCGGACGGATCTTCCGACGACCTTCCCATCAGCGCGCACTCCAGCGATGCCGAGGCCCCGGCCACGTGCCTGGCGCCAAGGTTGCCGGCCAGTCCGGCCAGCGTGTGCGCCAGGCGCGCGGCCTCGGTACGCTCGCCGGCCCGCAGCAGCACGGCGATCCGCTCCGGTGTGCGGGCATAGCCCGAAAGCAGGCGTTCCAGCAACTGGCGGAACGTGTCGACGCGCCCGCCTGCCCGGGCAACGGCACCATCGACATCGACCAGGCCCGTGGCAGCCAATGCTAGGGTCCAGTCCGGCGCGGCATTCCGCGCGTCAGGTTCGGGGCCTGCCACCACGGCGTCCTGCATGCCCAGCGGATCGTCACGCCAGCCTGCGGCTCCCTGCTTGCCGGCGCCAGTCCTTGACGGCGTGCCGGTCAGCCAGCGGTGCAGGGTCGTGAAAAAGGTGGCGGGACTGATGGGCTTGGGAATATGGTCGTCCATGCCCGCGGCCAGGCAGCGGCTGCGGTCTTCGGGCAATGCGTTGGCCGTCATCGCCACCACCGGCATCGACGCCAGCCGCGGATTGGCGCGGATGTGGCGCGTGGCTTCGAAGCCGTCCATGATCGGCATCTGCATGTCCATCAGCACCAGGTCGTAGTCCTGGCCGGCCAGCAGTTCGAGTGCGATCGCACCATTCGCCGCCGTATCGGGGGTGATGCCGGCCTGCTGTAGCAGGTGGGTGGCGACTTCGCGGTTGATCTCGTTGTCTTCGACCAGCAGCACGCGCGCATGCGGCAGCGTCCAGCTTGGCCCCGTCACGGACCTCGGCGCACCCCGGTCTGGCAGGCGCCCCGGCTCCGACGCCAGCACGCGCATGGTCGCGTCGAACAGGACCGACGGGCTGACCGGCTTGTGCAGCGTGGTCTCGAAGCCATTGCGCTGGCCTTCGCGCACGACCTCTTCGCGGCCGTTGGCGGTAATCATCAGCGGGCGCGGACGCTGGCCCTGCAAGGACATCGCGGCCAGCCGGCGCACGGTTTCGATGCCGTCCAGCCCGGGCATGCGCCAGTCGATGTAGACCGCATGGTAGGGATCGGACACGGCATCCGCATGCTGGATGGCGGCCAGCGCCTTTTCGCCTGATTCGACTTCGTCCGCGCGGAAGCCAAAGCCGCGCAGCATGGACGCGATCACCTGGCGCGCGTAGCCATGGTCATCGACCACCAGCAGGCGGCGCCCCGCGAGTTCAGGTTGCACCAGCAGTGCCGGCGCCCGCCGGGTGCCCGGCAGCAGCGACAGCTCGAACCAGAACGTGCTGCCCTTGCCTGCCTCGCTCTGCACGCCGATCGCGCCGCCCATGAGCGTGACCAGGCGCTGGCTGATGGCCAGCCCCAGGCCGCTGCCGCCATATTGCCGCGTGGTGGAGCTGTCGGCCTGTTCGAAGCTGCGGAACAGCCGCGGCATGGCATCGGCATCGATACCGATGCCCGTATCGCGCACCTCGAAATGCAGCCGGACCCGCGTCTCGGCGTGTTCGCCGGCGCAGCGCGCGACGCGGATGGCAATCTCGCCGCGCTCGGTGAACTTGACCGCATTGGTGGTGAAGTTGATCAGCACCTGGCGGATGCGCAGCGGATCGCCGCGCAGTGAATCGGGCACGTCCGGCTGTACATCGACCACCAGTTCCAGTTGCTTGGCGGCGGCGCGTTCGCTGACCAGGTCGCCCACCGTGCGCAGCAGGCGCTCCAGCGAGAAATCGACCTGCTCGATCTCCAGCTTGCCGGCCTCGATCTTCGACAGGTCCAGGATGTCGTTCAGGATGCCGAGCAAGTGCTGGCCCGCACGCTGGATCTTCTCGATGTAGTCGCGCTGCTGTGGGTCCAGATGGGTGCTGAGCGCCAGGTGCGCCATGCCGATCACCGCGTTCATCGGCGTCCGGATCTCGTGGCTCATATTGGCCAGGAAGCTGGCCTTGGCCTGGGCGGCGGACTCGGCTTCGTTCTTGGCCTTGGCCAGCTCCGCGTTGGCCACGGCCAGCTCGCGGGTGCGCTCCCACACCTTGTGCTCGAGCGTCTGCGACAACTCCTTCAGTTCGCGGTTGGCACGCTCCTGCTCGGTAATATCGATGCCTACCGCGCCCACGCCCACCACGGCCTTGCTGGTCGGGTCCTGCACCGGGAAACGCATCATCCGCAGCTGTCGGGTGCCTTCCGGCGAGGCCAGCGCGTAGATCTGCTCTTCGGCCTGGCCGGTGGCCATCACCCGTTCTTCGATCTCCCAGCGCTCTTGCGTGCCGCCGGGCATGACCGCGAGCTCGCGGTCGGTCTTGCCCAGAAGCGCATCCCGCTCCTGTCCGAGCAATGCCTCCAGGGACGGATTGAGCTGCAGGAAGGCATGGTTGCGGTCCTTCAGGTGCATGATGGCCGGCGAATGGTCCAGCAAGGCGCGCAGCCGCTCTTCGCTCTGCGCCAGCTTGTGCTGGCTCTTGCGCAGGGCCCAGGCCGCCACGGCGATCAGCAGCATGATCACGCCCGCCATGCTGGCCACCACGGTGCGCGTGGACAGGTAGGAGCTGAGCGTCTCCTCCATGTCCTGCTCCAGGATCAGCCCGCATCCCAGTGCTGGTATCCATAGCCCCGCCCCGGCCGCGCGCTGGCCGCGGTAGCCGCGGTAGCCGCGGTAGCCAAAGGCCAGCTGCAGGGCTTCCGACTGCAGCACCTGCTGCGCCAGGTTCGTGAGCGGCGCATCGTCCGCGGTGCGCCAGCGGCCGTTGCCCAGGTCGGTCGGCACGCGCACGCGCAGGTTGAACATGGAAGCATCGCCGGGCTGGAGCAGCCCCTGTCCGGCCAGCGTCTCGTCGAAGCGGCTCGGCGAACTGAGGCGGCCGTCGCGGTCGATCACATACAGCTCGCCCGAGTTGCCGAAGCGCGCGGCCTTGAGGATCTGCAGCATCACGGCATACGGATCGATGCGCAGGCATAGCGCGCCGACCACGCGATCATGGTCCCACAGGCGCGAACACACGATCTGGAACGGACTGTGGCCCGCCGGCCCGCCCAGTCCGTCCTGGAGCAGCGGCCCGCGGTACGGCGCCGACACCGACGCGCCGTTCTCTCGCGCACGCGTCGCGGTGGCGGCGGCTTCGGGCTGCAGCGTCTTGCCGTTGCGCTCGACCAGGTCGGACACCAGTATGCGGTTATCCATCGTGATCAGGCCGTAGCCGATATAACCGTTGGAGCGGTACAGCGGCGTGATCCAGTTGACGAAGTCGCGCAATTGTTCGGGACCGGGCTGCGCGCCCTTGGCCAGCAGCGGCCGCGCCAGCCGGACTGTCTCGTCCAGCGTGCTCATGGAGACGGCGCGGCGACGCTGGTCGGCGGCCCAGGTCTCAAGCTGTCGCGCGGTGGTTTTCACGGTGGCACCCAGGCGCGCACCGACGCTGGCCTGCTCGTTCTGGCGCACCATGGACATGGCGGCGAACGCCACCAGCCAGACCGCCAGGATCAGCAGCGCACCGTAGGCCGGCAGCGAGCCGCGCAGCCAGAAGCCTGCGTGGGAATCGGGCCTGGACATCGTTCAGGTGGCAGGCGCGGCCTGGCGCTGCGGCGCGTGCGCGGGATCGGCAAAGCGCAGTGCAATCGCGTGGAATTCGCCGGCGATGCCCTCGAATGCGTCGACCATGCCGGGGTCGAAATGCCGGCCGCGGCCTTCCAGGATGATGCGCACGGCTTCCTGGTGCGAGAAGGCCGGCTTGTAGACGCGCCGTGAAATCAGCGCGTCATAGACATCGGCCAGCGCCATCAGGCGGGCCGACACGGGAATGGCATCGCCGGCAAGTCCCTCCGGATAACCCGTGCCATCCCATTTCTCGTGGTGGTACTGGGCGATTTCGCGCGCATAGCGCAGGAAGGAATCGCCCGTGCCGCACTGGGCCTCGGCATCGGCAATAGCATCGCGTCCCAGCAGCGTGTGGGACTTCATGGTCTCGAATTCTTCCGCGGTCAGCTTGCCCGGCTTGAGCAGGATCCGATCCGGAATGCCGACCTTGCCGATATCGTGCAGCGGCGCGGACTTGAACAGCAGGTCGATGGTGCGGTCGTCCAGTTGCGCGCTGAAGCGCGGATCGTGGCGCAGCGCGCGGGCCAGGGCCCTGACGTAGTGCTGGGTCCGGCGGATATGGTTGCCGGTCTCGTTGTCGCGGGTTTCGGCCAGCGCGGCCAGCGCAATGATGGTGGCGTCTTCGATCTGCGTGATTTCACGCGTGCGCCGCTGAACCTCGGCCTCCAGGTACGCCGATCGGTCGCGCAGGAAATCGTGCGCCTGCTTGAGCGTGAGCTGGCTGGCAATGCGGGCGCGGGCCACGGGCGGGCTGACCGGCTTCATGATGTAGTCGACCGCGCCGACCTCGAACCCGCGCGCTTCATCGCGTTCGTCCGTGCGGGCGGTCAGGAAGATCACCGGGACATGCGCGGTGGCCGGGTTGGACTTGAGATGGCGGCAGGTTTCATAGCCATCCATCTCCGGCATCGATACGTCCATCAGGATCAGGTCCGGCGCCGACGACGCGGCCAGCTGCAGCGCCTTGGCGCCACGGTTGGCCACGCGCACGCGGTACTGGTCCTGCAGCATTGCCACCATGGCGGCAATGTTCTCCGGAATGTCGTCGACGATTAGGACGGCGGGTCGCTGCTCGGGGCTGTCGGCGCTCATGTTCAAGGCTTAGGATTGGCCGGCCACGTCGCTGATCTGCGAAGCAGCCACGTGCCGGATTCGGGGACCAGGCGCCCACGGGGAGTGCTGCCCCCCGCAGGGTTCGCCAATTGAAGAATCGGCCGGAACGAGCGAAACCTGTTCCCTCCTGAAGCGGGGATTGCAAGCAGGCTTATCTTTCCTGCGGGGGTTGCCCGGCAAGCCGGGCGGGCTCAGGCAATGGCCGCCATGGCCTCCAGAATGGGCGCGGCATCGGCGGGCCTGACCAGGCGCGATACCTCCCGGCCATCGCGCAGGAACACCAGCGTGGGCCACAGCTTGACCCGGAACGAGCGCCCGAGCGGGCGGCCGCTGCCGTCTTCCACCTTGATGTGCCGCAGGCCGGGGTAGCTGGCAAAGGCCTGGGCCAGCGCCGGCTGGGCACGCTGGCAATAGCCGCACCAGTCGGTGCCGAATTCAATCACCGTGGCACCTGGCAGGGCATCGATCTCCGCACGCGCGGGCGCGTCGGAAAGGTATTGGTCGGTCATTGGCATCGCAGCGTCTCCTCCGGAAGCGGGGCTATGTCCTTCTATGCAGGCGGCTGGTTGCCTGCTGCGAAGCAACTACCGTACCGGCGGCGGAGTTTGCCATGCCACCGCCCTTCAGGCCAGCTTCCTCGCCCAGCGCATGGCGGGATCGGCGCCCCCGATGCGCATTTCAGCAACGCCCGTCGCCAGCGTGCCGCTTCATGCATAAGGAAAGAGGAAATCGTTATTTCACATCCCGGTAATCCCCGCCTTATAGTTCGCGATTCTCGCGAACGAAACGGGCGTACGGGCACGCTCGCCCGAGCCCCTGGAGCACAAATTTGACTGACGGCCTGACGCTTGGCGACACCCTTTCCTGGCCCGCGCGCTACCTGCCGCGCAAGACCGCGCTGGTCGCCGGCACCGGTGCGGCGCGGCGCGCGTGGACCTATGCCGGGCTGGATGCCGAAGTCAATCGCCACGCCAATGCCCTGCTCTCGATCGGCCTTGGCAAGGGCGACGTCGTAGCGGCCTTCCTCTACAACACGCCGGCGTTCGTCTTCACGCTGCTGGCCTGCGCCCGCATCGGCGCGGTGTTCAACCCCGTCAACTATCGCCTGGCCGCACAGGAACTGGCCTACATCCTCAACGACGGCAAGGCCCGGGCGCTGGTGTTCGAGCACGAAGTCGCGACGGTCGCGGAAAAGGCCGCGGCGCAGGCCACCGGCACGCCGCTGCGGATCTTTGCGGACGACGGCGAGGCGCCGTCGTTTGCCACGCACCACCTGTCCACGCTGGCCGCCGGCCAGCCCGCCACGGCACCGGAGGTCATCGTGCACGAGGAGGATCCATGCATCCTCATGTACACCAGCGGCACCACGGGCCGGCCCAAGGGCGTGGTCCATACCCATCGCAGCAAGCTGTTCCAAAACGCGATGATGCATCAGGCCATGGGCCTGACGCGCGAGGACGTGGGCCTGTCGGTGGCCCCGCTCAACCACACCGCCGAGCTGCACACGAGCTTCCTGCCTCGCCTGCAACTCGGCGCCACGCAGGTGCTGCAGCGGCGTTTTGATGCGGGCGAGGCCTGGGCGCTGGTCGAGGCCGAGCGCGTCACGCACTTCTTCGCGGCGCCGACCATGGTTGGCATGCTGCTGAACCATCCCGACGCGGAGCGGCGCGACCTGTCTTCGCTGCGGCTCGTGGAGTATGGCGGCGCCTCGATGGCCCCGCACCTGATCCGCGAATGGGATCGGAAGATCGGCGCCGGCCTGGTGCAGGTCTACGGCACGACCGAGATGGGCCCCTGCATGTCCGTGCTTTATCCGCACGAGCAACTGAGCCACGCGGGCTCGGCAGGCCTGCCGTCGCTGGGCCACGACCTGGTGGTGGCCCGACTGCGCGACGATGGCGAGCCGACCGATCCATCCCTGCGATGCGAACCCGGCGAGGTGGGCGAAGTCCTGGTGCGCGGTCCGTGCATGATGCGCGGCTACCTGAACCGGCCCGATGCCAACGCACGGGCGCTGGCCCATGGCTGGTACCACACCGGCGACCTGGCCAGCCTGGACCGCGACGGCTACCTCTGGATCCGCGATCGTATCGACTACATGATCAATTCGGGCGCCGAGAACGTTTACCCGCGCGAAGTGGAAGACGCGCTGATCGAGCACCCCGCCGTGCTGGAGGTTGCGGTCCTCGGCGAATCGGATGCGACGTGGGGCCAGGTGGTCGGCGCCTATGTCGTCAAGCGCCCGGACGCGCAGGTCAGCGCCGAACAGCTTGATGCGTACCTGCTGCAAGGGGACCGGCTGGCCGCCTACAAGCGGCCGCGCCGCTACCATTTCCTGGACGCGCTGCCCAAGACGACGAGCGGCAAGATCCAGAAGCATATGCTCCGCGCCGGCTGACGCGGCCCGCGGTGTCACCGGCCTAAGGACTTCAAGGGCTGCCCGCGCAATTGGGCAGCCCTCTTCACAACCGGTCTGAGAAAAAAGCGTGCCGATGCGCCGTGAATGACAGAAGTCCGTGGGCCATGGGAAAAATCTGCTGAACAAACCCGCACCGCTCATGGGGTCATGCAGACCGCCCACTTATATCGTATAGTTTCGATATACAGTTTGTCGCTTCCCGATATATGGTTCGCGAATCACCGAAACAACCCTCGCCGGACAACGCCCCTGGCAAGCCCGGGATCGATGTGGATGCCATCCACAAGGCCCTGGCCAATCCCGTACGGCGGAACATCCTGGCCTGCCTGCGCACGCCGGAAGCTTACTTCGCCGCGCAGGAGCATCCGCTCGACATGGGCGTCTGCGCGGGGCTGATCGACGCGCACTGCGGGCTGTCGCAATCGACGGTCTCGGCGCACCTCGCGACGCTGCAGCGTGCCGGGCTGATCCGTGGCCGGCGCATCGGCCAGTGGGTCTTCTTCAAGCGTGACGAAGAGACGATCCAGGCCTTTCTCGACCATATCCATCAGGACCTCTGACGCTCTGATTCGTACCGGCCCGACGCTACCCGCGTCTTGCCATCGCACAGACCCGTGCGCTCCTCCCTCCCGACGAAAACCAGGACCTTATGCCTACCCTCTTCGATCCTATCCGCATCGGCGACCTCGACCTTCCCAACCGCGTCATCATGGCGCCGCTGACGCGCTCGCGTGCCGTTGGCGGCGAGCGCGTGCCGAACGCATTGATGACCGAGTACTACGTGCAGCGCGCTTCGGCCGGCCTGATCATTTCCGAAGCCACCGCGGTGACCCCGCAGGGCGTGGGCTATGCCGACACGCCGGGCATCTGGACCGATGCGCAGGTCGCGGGCTGGAAGCAGGTGACCGACGCCGTCCACGCCGCCGGCGGCCGCATCTTCCTGCAGCTCTGGCACGTCGGCCGGATCTCCGACCCGATCTTCCTGGACGGCGAACTGCCGGTGGCGCCAAGCGCCATCGCGGCGGGCGGCCATGTGAGCCTGGTGCGCCCGCAGCGCGCCTACGTCACGCCGCGCGCGCTGGAAACCGAAGAAATCGCGGGCGTGGTCGCCGCCTACCGCCACGGTGCGGAAAACGCCAAGAAAGCAGGCTTCGACGGCGTTGAAGTCCACGGCGCCAACGGCTACCTGCTCGACCAGTTCCTGCAGGATTCCACCAACAAGCGGACCGACGCCTACGGCGGCCCGATCGAAAACCGCGCGCGGCTGCTGCTGGAAGTGACCGACGCCTGCATCGAGGTGTGGGGCGCCAAGCGGGTCGGCGTGCACCTGTCGCCGCGCGGCGACGTGCACACCATGGGCGATTCCGACCTGGCCGCTACGTTCGGCTACGTCGCGCGCGAACTCGGCAAGCGTGGCATCGCGTTTATCTGCTCGCGCGAGGCACTGGGCGACAATCGCCACGGTCCGGCGCTGAAGGCAGCGTTCGGCGGCGTCTACATCGCCAACGAAAAGATGACCAAGCAGACCGCCGAGCGCGTGCTGGCCGCCGGCGAAGCCGATGCCGTCGCATTCGGTCAGTTGTTCATCGCCAACCCGGACCTGCCGCGCCGCCTCAAGCTCGACGCATCGCTCAATGCGCCGCGCCCCGAGACGTTCTATCACCCGGGTGCAGAAGGCTATACGGATTACCCTGCGCTCGCCTGCCCGGTCGCGGCTGCCCTTCGGGCGGCCGCCAGTCAGAACAGCCAAGGGATCCCCTCCCCTTGGCGAGCGCCCCTGCGCTACTCGACGCCCCGCCTAAAATTCGCTTTCGCCGATTGCCTGGGTTCGCGCATTGCCGCTGCGCGCGGTGTTCAGGGTGAGCGACATCCGGCTGTATCGCGTGCCATTGCCTTCGGCGATTTCTTCCAGCTCGAAGGGCTCCGACCTGGAGAGCTTTCCGGTATCCAGGTCCATGAAGCGAACATCAAAGTTCCCCGAAGCCATATTGGAAAACTCGAAGGACGCGCCCGCCTTGATCAGCGCGAAGCGCACCGGGACCGGGCTGCCCCCTTCCAGTGAAAACACCTTCAGAAAGACGTCGGACGGGTTGCGCGAGTTGTCGACCGTCAGCGACGACAATCCACCCGTCTTGCGGATGGGATAGCCTGGAACGTAGCTGGACCATGCCGGCCACGACTGGCCGTTCGGCGCCGCGGGCTGGCGTGCATAGCGAGGCAGCGCTTCTAGCGGCTTTCCCGGCGTGGCGGAAAGCGTGCGCGACTCGGCAGGCGTTAACGGCACCGTCGCGGCCAATGGCGTCCACGTCGCGGACTGCCCGGAATTCTCCACCGGCGTGCGCGAGGTCGGAATGATCAGGTAGATCGCGACCCCCGCCACCACCAGTACGAACAGCGACTTTGAAAACGTGCGGTTCCCTGCCGGCCTGGTCGTGCCCTTGGAATTTCCGGAGGCCCGGTCGGCTGTCGAAGCCCGGGTCGCGGCAGAGGCCTGGCGCGCCGCCGAAACCGGCCTGGACGCCGGCCCATTGGATGCCCCGGGGGCTGAGGAAGCCGGCCGTGCGCGCTGCGCGGCACGAACGGACGCCGACGCGGCGGCCTTTTCCTGCGCCAGAATCCAGGCATCGTGCTGGGCGCGCCTGGCGGGGTCCATCAGGACCTCGTAAGCCGAGTTGATAATCGTCATGACCCGATGGGATTCGGATGAATCCCGGTTCCGGTCCGGATGGTGCTTTTGACTTAATGCCTTGTATGCCGCGCGAATAACCTCGGGCGGGGCGTCACGAGAAATCTTCAGATTATCGTAATGGGTATGCATTCTCGCAGCCGGCGCATAAAGGTCGCGTCGATTTTACCGCCGGCGACGTGACAAGGGAATCTCGCTCTCATGCGCCAAGTTAATAAAAAATCACGCGCTGCTTGCCGCGGACACCCTTAGCGTCGCCTCGCCTTGCCGCACTGCCACAAGGCGCGCATTCCGGACACCCTGAATGTCCATAACCCTCGCTAAGATCAACCTCCTTGATCTCACCGGAAATTTTTACAAGAGAGCACTCAGCGGTACCGTCAGGGCCGTTATTTGGCCGCCTCGCGGGCCACGTAGAGGCCAGCACACTCGCCGCGCAGGGGTATCACCGTTGTCGGTCCATTCACGTCGGCCTGCGAGCTTCGCGGGCCCGGGGTCTTTTAGCTCTCAGAGGAGAAATCAGCATGACGAAGAAAATCGCAGTCGTTACAGGCGGCATGGGTGGCCTGGGAGAGGCAATTTCCATTCGCTTGCATGACGCGGGCCATAAGGTTGTGGTGACGCATTCGCCGGGCAATACCAAGGTCCGGGAATGGCTCGCCACCATGGCAGCGAACGGTCGCGAAATGAGTGCATACGAAGTCGATGTGGCCGACTTCGAAAGCTGCCAGGCGTGCATGGCGAAAATCCTCGGTGACATGGGCCACGTCGACATCCTCGTGAACAATGCCGGCATCACGCGCGACATGGCCTTCAAGAAAATGGGCAAGCCCGACTGGGACGCGGTGATGAGGACCAACCTCGATTCCGTGTTCAATGTCACCAAGCCACTTTGCGAGGGCATGGTCGAGCGCGGCTGGGGTCGCATTATCAACATCTCGTCGGTCAACGGCTCCAAAGGCGCCTTCGGCCAGACCAACTATTCCGCCGCAAAGGCCGGTATGCACGGATTCACCAAGGCACTGGCCCTCGAAGTCGCCAGGAAGGGCGTGACGGTCAATACGGTGTCTCCGGGTTATCTGGCCACCAAGATGGTGATGGCCGTGCCGAAAGACGTCATGGACAGCAAGATCCTGCCGCAGATTCCAATTGGGCGCCTTGGCAAGCCCGAAGAGGTGGCAGGACTTGTGGCTTTCCTGTGCTCGGACGATGCGGCCTATCTCACCGGGGCCAATCTCGCCATGAACGGCGGACAGCATATGGACTGAAGCATCCTGGTCGTCCCGTCCCGTACGGGTCGGCCTGCCCATGCTGCGCGCCGCATAGGATCGCCGTCAATCGCCATGTACCTGCAATACAGGTAAATCTTGAATACGCGCAATTCAGGTAACTTGCTTTTACCTGAAACGCAGCTAAGATAGATTTATCTGTATTGCAGGTATTACCCTATGACGCAAGTGCTTTCAACGACTCCCCAACTGGGCCAGATTTTGCGCTCGGCGCGTCGGGCCAGGAAACTCACGCAAGGCCAGGCCGCAACCAGGCTGGGGCTGAGCCAAAGCCGGCTGTCCGCCCTGGAACTGGTACCTAAAGCGATTTCAGCTGAACAACTGCTGGCTTTGGTGAACCTTTATGGGCTGGAACTGATCATCCAGTCCAAGGACGCCGCCCCCGCATCCGAAAAGACGGACTGGTAAGCGCAGTGGGAAGAAAGTCACACACGCGGGCGCTGTCAGTCTGGGCCAACGGTCTTCGGGTCGGCACCTGGCGCATCCCGGCGCACAGTCCGATGGAGCTCCAGTACGACAAAGACTGGATGGAATCGGCCGCGGGCCGTCCCTTGTCCCTGTCGCTACCGTTTGGCGTTGATGACTCGCCTTTGAAGGGGGAGCGGGTCCGAAACTACTTTGACAACCTCCTGCCAGATAACGACAACATCCGCAGGCGGCTGGCCACCCGGTTTCAGACCGGCTCCACCGATGCCTTCGACTTGTTGGAAGCGATCGGGCGCGATTGCGTGGGCGCCGTTCAGCTGCTCAAGGAAGATGAGGCGCCGCAGCATGTCGACCGGATCGAAGGCACCCCGCTTTCCGATGACGACATCGAAAGACTGCTACAGAACACGGTCACGACGACGGGGCCCGGCACGCTGAAGGAGGACGAGGATTTCCGCATCTCCATTGCCGGCGCCCAGGAAAAAACCGCCCTGCTCCGCCATGAGGGCCGGTGGCTGCTTCCGCATGGCGCCACGCCGACCACGCATATTGTCAAGCTGCCGCTCGGCCTGGTCGGCAACCGCAAGGCGGACTTGACGACTTCGGTAGAGAACGAATGGCTCTGCATGCAGCTGGTCAGGGCGTTCGGGCTTCCGGTGCCCGATTGCGAGATAGTGTCTTTCGGCAAGCAAAAGGTGCTGGTCGTAGAGCGGTTCGACCGGCAGCTACATCGCAGCGGCGACTGGATCATGCGATTGCCACAGGAGGACTTCTGCCAGGCGCTCGGCGTGCCTGCGCATCTGAAATACGAAGCAGAAGGCGGCCCCGGGATGGTAGACATCACGGGAATCCTGCGGCAATCGCAGACGCCTGACCAGGATCTCGAAACGTTCCTGTCCGCGCAAATCCTGTTCTGGTTGCTGGCCGCAACCGACGGACACGCCAAGAACTTCAGCATCCATATGCTGCCAGGCGGGCGCTACACCCTCACGCCACTCTACGATGTCTTGTCTGCCTGGCCGATTATCGGCGACGGGCCGAATCACATCTCCTACCACAAGGCCAAGCTGGCCATGGCAGTGGATGGCAAGAACCGCCACTACCACCTGAAAGATATCCGGCGCCGCCATTTCAATGCCATGGCCGCCAGGTGTTATGCCGGCGAAACCGCGGAGCCGATCCTTCGGGATATGCTTGCCAAAGTTCCTTCGGTGATTTCGAGCGTGGCAGAAAGCCTCCCTGCCGGATTCCCGGCCCGCGTTTCCGACCGGATTTTCGAGGGCCTTCAGGCATCGGCGAAGCGTCTGGAAGAGACGGAATCCGCTTAGGCCCCCCGGGCGCCCGCATCGACACTATCGCGAAGCCGCCCGGCGCGCCGCACGTTGCGGGATCAGCAGGATGCAGCCCGCGATGAAGGCGATCAACACGCCAGACGCGTAGAACCGGCTGAACTGCAGTCCGCCTTGCGCAACGGGCTTGTCGAGCAGGTCGCCCAGTGTTGCGCCGAGCGGGCGCGTGAGCACGAACGCGACCCAGAACAACGCGGTACGCGAAACACGGGGCCAGAGCCAAAGCGCGGCCACGATGACGAGCCCGCCCCCGAAGATTGCCGCGCCGACCTCATAGCCGAGCCCAAGGCCGCCCCTATCCTCGCCGGCCACCCAGTCGCCGAGCGCGGTGCCGAGCGTCTGCGAGAACAGGATGGTGATCCAGTAGAACCATTCGGCACGCGCGCTCACGACGCTATCCATCGAAACCGTGCCCTCCACGCGGTACCAGCTGGCAAGGCTGGCCAGCAGGCACGCAGCGACGATCGCCACGCCGCCTGCATAACCCACGCCCAGCGAACGATCGCAGAAATCCGCGAGCGTCGTCCCAAGCGTCGTCGTGGCGACGATCGTGGTCCAGAACAACCACGGATAAAACCGGCGCGCACGGATCTGCGCCGAGACCAACACCACGAAGGCGGCAAGAAAGATCAGGGAACCGATGAGATAGCCGAGTTTGAGCGACATCGTCAGCCAGTCGCCCCCGGTTTCGCCGAGCGTCGTTGCGGCGATCTTGATGACCCAGAAGCCGAGCGTTACTGCCGGAATCTTGCTGATGGCGTCGTCGATCGGATGCCGGGAGATTGAATGCATGGTAAGACTCCGTAAGCCGCGCAACATGGCGCGAGCGCAGCGGAGGTTGGCTGCTCGTCTCCTTGTTGGATTCCACGACGATCGAAGGTTCAGCAAGCCTTGTGAAGGTTTGTAACGGGCCTGGCCCTGCTCGTGTGTCTACTTTGATCCGGCAGAAAGCCGTCCCGCGATCGCGGCTTAAAGCAATAGCCGGTACATCAGCTGGCTCGCGGCCTGCATGAGCCGGCTGCCGATGTCGGAAATCGTGGATTCAAAGCCCAACACGGTGATCAGGCCATAGAAGATCGCCCCCAGCAGGGCGAAGGACAGCACGCTGGTCTTGACGTTTTCGCTCACGACGCCCCTCGCAAATTGCCGTATCGGGTCAGAATTCCCCGGCATAGCCGCAGCGAGCAGCAGCGTTTCTTATTATCTGGACCCGTCAGGTTCTTTATATAACGGCTGGCCGGCGAGCATGGGGCCATTGCGTGTGGCATCGCGCACACAATGCGATGGGACGTGTGCGGGGCCGCGCAGAGATCTGCCGGGGTAGCGAAGCGTGGGCCGTCAGAGCACCGCCTGGATCGACTTCCTGGATCGCGAAAGGTCTCAGGCCACCCGGCCGAAGCCATCCGCTGCCCAGCGGGCGGCGCGCTCGCGTGTCAGCCTGAAGTCAGGCGCAACCTTGACGGTGGCGACCATCTCGCCAAAGGCGTCGACGGCCGTGAGCGTGCCGTAAGGCTCGAACTCGTCAGGCGTGACAACCAGCCTGACCGTCAGCGGCCCCGATTCAGTTTCGATATGGCACTGCTTGTTGAGCTGCGCGTGCAGCTGCTGCTCGTGCCGGCGGATGACTTCCGCCGCGGTCTTCACCAGTGTCTGGTGGGCGGTGGCATCGAGCGGCTTCGGATCGACCTTGTTGCGTCCCATGGTCCACGGACCGACCAGGGCTGGTTCGACGCTGCCATCACGGATCATCTCGACCGCCCAGCCATCGCCATCCTCGTTCTTGATCACCCGGGCCGTCCAACCCTTGTCTCGCCAGAGTCGAGGCTCGTGAATGGCGGAGGATTCGCCCTCGGGAAGCGTGTCGTCGGTATCTTGCATCCGTCTTGTCGCGCGGGACGCGGAAAGATTTTTTCAGTCTTGCATCGCCCGGCTGCGTGGGAAACGCGTTTGGGCGATACAGCGTAAAGCAGATTGAGCCAGAGGGTTCAATGCACGGTCCCGCGGCACAGGGACCTGGACGGTGACCGTGCGCCCTTCTGGCGTCAATGGGCCGGCAGGTGAATGACTAGCCGGCCCAGGCAAGCATCAGGCCGAAGCCTGGGGCGTCGCGGCGGCGGCCTTCGGCGCTGCCTTCTTCACCGCGGCACGCTTCGGTGCAGCAGGCTTTGCAGCGGCCTTCTTCGGCGCGGCTTTCACGGCAGCCTTGGCGGGCGCGGCCTTCTTCGGCGCAGCCTTGGTGGCGGCGGTCTTGCGCGTTGCCTTGGCGGCGCCGGCGGTCTTTGCCTTCTTCGCCGCGAGCTTGTCCTTGGCGGCCTGCTTCTCGAAACGCAGCGCCGACTTGGCGGCTTCGGCAGCCTGGGCGACTTCGCGCTTGGCCGCTTCAATCGCCTTCTTCGTGTCGGCGCGCAGCTTCAGCAGGCGCTTCTTTGCCGCCACGGCTTCGCGTGCCAGCACGCTGGCCTTTTGCTTCGGTGCGGCGATTTTCTTCGCGGCAGGCTTGCTCTTGGCGACTGCGGCCTTCGGAGCGGCGGCTTTGGTTGCTACGACCATATTTAATACCCGTTGGTTGTGGAGCGCGGAGTATAACCGCTCGAACGCTCTACCCTGAATCGGCTTTAACGGATAACGGATTTCCGAATGGCTCGCACACGCTCCGCAACCGGATTTCCATCACCCGCCCCCGGTGCAAATTTTTTCGACGGCGGACAACGCGACACGCTGGCGCAATGGCGGCCGCGTCCCCAAGGAGCCGGGCGAAAAACAGGGAACGTGTTACGTTACACGTAACACCCTGGCAGCGTGCCGCCATTCGCACCAGTTGCCGTTTTCGCGGAAGTTCGGCGAAGATCCCCCTGCCTCGGAGCACAAACGGCTCCTTCGACAGGCTGGCACGTCCGTTGCTGTTTCTCTTGTGCGCCAGCAGTGCTTTAAGAACGAAACAGGAAAAGACCATGGACAAGACGAAGGCATGTGCCGCCACGCCCGCGCTACTCGCCGAGCAGACGGAACCGCAAGCATGGCCGTGTCGCGATATCGGCCTGGCGGTGGTCATCGACGACACTGCATTGTTCCGGCAGGGCATGCTCCAGATGCTGCGAAACGTCAAAACGCTCGACGTGGTGGAGTCGCTCGATCCGGAGGACCTGCTCATGTTGGGCGCCTCCATGAGGGGATAAGCGCCTGGCGCCCGGGGCCCGTGGCAAGAGACAATACTCGCGCTACCGACTATTACCCGAGAATAGGCTACGTAATACCGTGGCCGGGATCTGATACGTCGAGGCCTTCAACCCCACAAGCATCCAGGACAAGCCATGCCCCTTGCACGTTGGAAGCACAACGCCTCCCGCATCCTGAAGTCGTCCGGCTTCATCGCTGTTGCCGCGTCGATACTCCCCCATGCCGCACTGGCCGCCGACAACGTTCACCATGACGCCTTCTACTGGCTTGGCGAGATCAACAAGGCGTCCGCCGTCATCAACGCCGACGAAGGCCTGCTGGACAAGTCGCTGGCGCCGAAAGTCGCCGGCGGGGTTGCAACCGTGCTGGCCAACGGCGACAAGCCCGGCGGCAAGCGCCCGTCCACCGTGATCACGTTCGAGCCGCTGATGATCCAGGCGGCCGGCCAGGAAGTCACGCTGTTGCACGCCGGACGCTCCAGCCAGGACATGCTTGCCACGGTGCGCGCGGCGATGCTCCGCGAGAAAATGCTGGCGCTGGCGGACCAGCTGAACAAGACTTCCGCCACCATCGTCGGACTGGCCAGGAAGCATGCCGGCACCATCGTGCCCAACTACACCAATGGCGTGGCGGCGCAGCCGAACAGCTACGGGCATTACCTGCTGGGTATGACGGCGGGGCTGGACCGCGATGCCGAGCGCATCCGCGAGGCCTATCGCCGCATCGACCGCTCGCCGATGGGCACCACGGTGCTGAACGGCACCGGCTGGCCGCTGAATCGAACCAGGATGGCGAGCTACCTCGGATTTTCCGCGCTGGTCGACAATGCCTATGACGCATCGCAGATCAGCGCCGTGGACCTGCCGGTCGAGGCGGCATCGATAGTGACCAGCATCGCGCTGCACGCCGGCAGCTTCGTCGAGGACGTCATGACGCAGTATGCCCAGCCGCGCCCCTGGATTCTCCTGCGCGAAGGTGGCGGCAATACCTATGTGTCGAGCGCGATGCCGCAGAAGCAGAATCCCGGGCTGCTGAATTCCACGCGGGAGCGCGCCTCGACCGCGCTGACACTGGCGATGGGGCCGGTCATGCGCGCGCACAACCTGCCGCCGGGCATGTCGGATGCCAAGGACGCCGTGGTCAACGGCGAAATGGTCGACAGCGCGATCCGCGTATTGCAGGGCTGGGACAGGATCATGCAGGCCCTCGTCATCGACCCGAAGCGCGCGCTGGAGGAACTCGACAGCGACTGGACCGCATCGCAGGAACTGGCCGACGAACTCATGCGCAAGTACAAGCTGCCATTTCGTATCGGCCACCATTTCGCCTCGGAACTCGTCGAGTACGCAAAGGCGCATGACATCCGGCCGAGCGCGTTCCCCTACGCCGAGGCACGGCGCATCTACGCCGAGTCCGTGCGCGACTACAGCAGCAATACCGACTTCCCGATGAGCGAGACGGAATTTCGCGCGGCGCTGGATCCGGTCGCGATCGTCAACCACCGCGTCACGCGCGGCGGACCGCAACCTGCGGAGATGGCACGCATGCTGAAGGAGGCAGACCAGCGGCTTGCACAGCAGGATGCCTGGATCCAGGCCAAGCGCGGCGCCATCGACGCATCGCTGGCCCGGCTGGACCTGGACTTCAGCAAGCTGTTGAAGTAGGCCCGGCCCCATTACCCGAGATACCGCTCGCCATGCTGGCGCGAGCGGGCCACCTTGGCCGGCACGCCATACGCGGCCGCCCGGCCTTAGAATTGCTATCGGTCTCCGAAGGTTGACGCCCTGACGGGATGTGCTTCCGACTGCAGGAAGCCGTCCGCGTCGAACCGGTATCGCTGCTGCGCCCACCCCGAGGCAAACAGCAGGAGATTCCTGTCGTAATAGCCAAGCGACGGCCACTGGCTCTCGATATCGCTTTCCATTTTCAGCCGCACCCGGTCGGCGAGTGGCGCCTGTCCCGCGGCAACCAGGAACGGATAGACGGCGGCAGAGAATCCGGCGGGGCCCTCGCCGAACACCTCGCCCGTCTGCACGTTCACGTAGTGCGGCACCCGGCCGCTCGCGGCAAACGTCTTCGCCATGCCGCCCAGCGCGTTCAGCAGTTGCGCGGCGGACGGATCCGCCGGATTCAGCATGCCTGCCCAAAGGTACGTCCTGATGGCGTCATAGCCGCCGGTCGGACCTTTGGATGGCTCGATCGAAAAGCCGGCGCCCTCACTGAAACGGCACCAGTCCGGCGCGTAGCCGGCAGGAGCGCTTTGGGCCAGCAGCTTGACCTGATTCGCTGCGACCGACTGCCAGGGCCCCTCCGGCTGGTGCGAGGCAAGACGGCGCAACAGCTGCACCGGAGCGTAGCTCGGATTCATCAGGTAGGTCCGCTCGGCCAGGCGAAATCCGCTTTTGCCGGGGATCAGGATAAAGCTGCCGTCAGCCAGGCGCGCCATGTCGCTGGACCGGATGGCGGCAAGCATTTCCGTGCCCAGTTGCCGGCATGCCGGGCGCTCCCAAACGCGTGCCGCCTCCAGCAAGGTGTAAGCCATCCAGAGTTCGGCATCGGTCGCGGTATTGCTGTCGAGGGTGCCCCAGCTGCCGTCCTTGCGCTGCCCCCACAGCCATGCCGGCGGTTGTGCGCGGTCAGTCCAGAGGTGGCTCAGCGTCCAGTCCAGCAGCAGGTCGAAGCGAGCCTTGTCATTGGCGACCAGGGCAAAGAACAAGGCATAGGCCTGGCCCTCGGATGTCGTGCGGGCCTCGCGGGCGTGCTCGATGACGCGCCCGTCCGAACTGATGGCATCGCTGGCATAGCGATCCCACAGCGTCCACGAGGGCTGGGAGATGGCCCGCGCGAATCGTATGCGGCACCCGATGCCCGCGGAAAATGCCAGGGTGCTCGCGATCCAGTGCCGCCGGCTGCGGTTCATGCACGGCCCTCCCCGGTGAGGTTGCCAGAATGTGGTGATACGATTCTGGCGGGGCGCGCGGCCGCTGGCAACACAACTTGCCTGGCAAGCCGGCGCAAGCACCACACCAGCCCCCCTGGAACGGTCCTATTGTTGCCGTGGTTGCTGTGGTTCCCGCGCCAGCGTGGCGGGCGCGGCGTTGTAGAGATGGATCGCGCCGGTCGGGGTCTCCAGCATTCCCGCCGGACTCAGGCTGATGTGCTGCTCGGACTGCCGCCCGGCGATGCGCTGGCGCAGCACTGTATCGGCGCGCACGTCGAAGGCCATGCTGCTCGCGATCATCGACAGCGCATGCCCGGCCTCGCCCTTCGCGTAGGCCACGGCAATCGGCGAGGCGGCATTGCTGCCTTGCTGCGACAGCAGGCCGGGCTCCCAGATCTCGTCGTTGGCCGGCAGGCTGGCATCGCGCCGCAGCGCGCTCGCCAGCCGCGCCAGTGGCGGCGCCTGCCGTTCGCGCAGCCGGCCCATTTCGAACTGGAGGCCGCTGCCGAACAGGAACGTGTCAAGCATCCGTCGCGCCTCGGGGGACGCCCACTGCAGGTGCAGCTCGATCAGGCAATCCTCCTGACCCGAGACGCCTTGCCGGGACGTGAAGGTGGCCGCCGCATCACAGCGGACCACGGCATTGGGGAGGTGCACCTCCACATCGACCTTGGCCTCGCGCGGCAGTGCCGGCACGACTTCGCCACGGTAGAGCGCGCTGCTTGCCGACAGGTCCACGGTCAGGCCGAAGAACGACTGGTTCTGCATGGTCAGCGTCAGCGGAATGCGCAGCGGAAAGCGGTAATCCCCGCCGGCCCGCCGGCCGACCCGCAGACTGAAGCGCGCCAGCAGGATCGCTGTCCAGACCGTCACGCTCGCCCAGAAAATCGAGATGATCCCCGCGCCCAGCGGAATCTCGTCCTGCACCATGCGGGCAATGCCAGCCGGAATGCAGGCGGCGTTCAGCACGCCGACGCCGAGCGACGGGGCCAGCCACAGCCAGGTCCTGCCGCGCTTGTTGAAGTCCTTGCAGGTCACGGCGAACGACACCCGCCTGCGGAACAGGCCCGTGATCGTCAGCATGAACGCGAAAAAGCGCGCCATGCCGTATTGCTCGTTGAGCAGGAAGGAGACATAGCCCCTGCCCAGCTCCAGGAAGACCAGCAGGGAAGCCAGGTAGTAGACCGAGAAGATCGCGAAGAAGGTCCACGTCGAGCCGATGATCGGCAGCATGCCGAAGCCCAGCACCGCCGGCGGCGTCAGGAAGAAGACCAGCTTCTGCCAGCCCTCGAAATAGATCAGCATGGACGCCAGGTAATTCAGCCGCTGCCCAAGGCTCAGGCCGCGGCTGAAGACCACGCCCTCGCGCCGCAGCACCTGCATGGCGCCCGTGCCCCAGCGTATGCGCTGGCTCAGGTAGGTATCGATGTTGTGGGGCGCCAGGCCATAGGCGAGCGATTCGGCGTGGTAGACCGAGCGGAACCCCTTCTTGTGGAGCCGGATCGACGTATGGATATCCTCGGTCACCGTGTCGACCGCAAAGCCGCCGACGGCTTCGAGCGCGGACCTGCGCAGCAGCACGCAGCTGCCGCAGAGGAAGCTGGCGTTCCAGGTGTCCTTGCCGCGCTGGATCACCTTGTAGAACACCGACTGCTCGCTCCAGACCGCCTCGCCGGCAACACGATGGCTGAAGGCGTCGACGTTGTAGAAGTCCTGCGGCGTCTGCACGAACGCCACCTCCGGATCGGAGAAGTATCCGAGCGTCTTGGACAGGAAGTCCTTGCGCGGGGCGTGGTCGGTATCGAAGATAGCGACAAATTCGCCGCCGCTGTACAGCAATGCGTGATTGAGGTTGCCGGCCTTGCCGTTTGCATTCATGCCGCGCGAGAGATACTTGCAGTCGAGTTGCGCCGCCAGCTTGCGCATTTCGTCCCGATTGCCGTCATCGAGCAGCCACGTCACATGGGGGTACTGGATGTTCTTGGCGGCCAGCAGCGTCCTGCGCACGAGCTCGGCGGACTCGTCGTAGGTCGGCACGAAGACATCGACGCTGACGCCGCTCAGCGCCGGCGGCGCCTCCCGGTCGCTCATCCGGAAGGTCATCATCACGTAGCACAGGCCGTTCACGAAGCCGAACAGCTCGGCGGCGTACAGGGCCAGCGACAACCCCATCGCTTCCGGGTTGAAGGTCCCGCTACGCCAGATGAAGTAGATGATGCCGCTGAGTATATAGGCGACCACCAGGATCCGGACCGATAGTGCTGGCCTTTCCAGTGCAAAGCGGGGACCGAGTCCCAGAGCATTTGTCGACGCCTGCCCATCCGTCTGTGCGGCCATCACCTTTCCTCTCCAGCCTTGCGCGGCACGGGACCCTGGTCTCGCGTCGACGCGGGTTGTTCGAGCATTGAGTCTTGTTATGGCGTGGACGGGGATCGGTCTGCGTGACGGCACGTGTCAGGCAAGCCAGTGCACAGATACCGGCATTGCCGGGAAATATGGCGACATCGATCAGCCCATCTTCCCGATGGCGTGGCCCGATGGCCTGCGCTCACCCTCGACGACACGGTGGACAGGGGCCGGACTCATCAGCAATGAGGATAGGGAAGGACGGAACCGCGCGGGGACCCGCGATGTGGCCTACCGAACATTGCGCGGACCCGGCACGGCGCTGCCTTGGCGCTTTGGCAAGCTGCTCAAGCAGGGACCTGCACTGCGCGGCCGTGCGGTATATTCCGCTCTTCGACAATACGCGTTAGCAACCGGCATGGCCAAGAAATCGATTCGGGTATCGCATATCGGGATACCCGGTGACCTGAGTGTCCTGAAACTGAAAAGCTACCTGAGATCCGCACTCGCTGAGGCGGCGCAAGGAACTGGTGACAACGAGATCCTGCTGGTCAAGGTGCTGGTGCCGCAGCCACTGGGCCTGCGTGCCGGAGAAAAGCTGTTCGACAAGGTCTTGCAAGGGATCGTCGACAAGGACCCGCGCGTGAAACGGGTGTCGGTCGAATTTATCGAAGGCGAAGTGACGCCCGGGAAGATCGCGGAAAGCCAGGCGCGAACGCAAAAGGAAATCGATGCATATGGGCACTTGCTCGAGGCATCGATCGATGACGAGCAGCCTGGCCAGACCACTTAGTGCTGCCTGCTATGCCGGTGGGGCGAGGTCGGCGTTCAGAATGAATACGTTCTGAACGAACGCCCCGCTAATCCAGGCGAATATTATTCAGGCATGCCCGAGTGCTAGACGCAGGCCATCCGCCCTGTTGATGTGCCCGCTTCCTCCCCGGACCGACGCAGGCTCTTTCGGCCCTGGCACCGGAAGCCTCCCTCAATACAAGACGCGCCGATAAAGCGGGCCATTTTCGCTTGACCCCGGCGATCGCCAGCGCCGCCGCCGACATGCAGGCCCCGCTGAGGCTGAGGTGTACTCGCCCGCCTTATCCGACTTGCTCCCGGATCTGCTGATTCGCCGGCGGCGCAATGATGAGGAGCCGCCATGCTCTGTTCGATGACGAACGTTTTGTGTCCATCAAAGCATGGCTTGCCGGGCACGGGGCATTACATTTAGCGAAAGCCGAATAAGGCCAAACAATCGCTTGAATCTGGGTTACGGCAATTGTGCGGACTTTTGCTTGTCGACCCAGCCCGGACCGGCGTTTCCCCGGCGTCGGTCCGCCTTTTTTGTTCAAAGTTGATGTCAGAAACGGAAGCACCAGCATTTGCGCCGTTGATGTCCTCGCGCCTGCCGACTTGTGAGCCGCGCAGCAGCCGAAGGCGATGATGCGATAGCGGTGGCGGTCGCCGGCTACGCCGGCGAAACAGCGGCATCTGCCAAGACCGACACCCTGCAATTCGCCGAAGAACGAACCCTCTTTTATCCACCCCCAATCACTCCACCGTCACCGATTTCGCCAGGTTACGCGGCTTGTCGACATCGGTGCCGCGGATGCAGGCGGTGTGGTAGGCGAGCAGCTGCATCGGCACCGCGTGCAGGATCGGTGACAGCTCGCCACCGTGCTCGGGCAGCCGGATGACGTGGATACCGTCGCCCGAGCCGATCCCCGAGTCGCTGTCCGCAAACACATAGAGGCGGCCGCCGCGCGCGCGCACTTCCTGCATGTTCGACTTGAGCTTTTCAAGCAGCGCGTCGTTCGGCGCTACGGTGACCACCGGCATCGCCTCGGTGACCAGCGCCAGCGGGCCATGCTTCAGTTCTCCCGCCGGATAGGCCTCGGCATGGATATACGAAATTTCCTTGAGCTTGAGCGCGCCTTCCAGGGCGATCGGATAGTGCAGGCCCCGGCCCAGGAACAGCGCGTTCTCTCGCCTTGCAAAGTCCTCGGCCCAGGCGATGATCTGAGGCTCCAGCGCCAGCACGCCGCCCAGCGCGGCCGGCAGGCGGCGCAGGTTGGCCAGTGCGGACGCTTCCGCTGCTTCGTCGAGCAGCCCGCGCGCCTTCGCCAGTGCCAGCGTCAGGATGTACAGTGCGGCGAGCTGCGTCGTGAACGCCTTGGTCGAAGCCACGCCTATCTCGACGCCGGCCCGCGTCAGGAAGCGCATCGCGGTCTCGCGCACCATCGCGCTGGTCGCCACGTTGCAGACCGCAAGCGTGTGCGCGTGCCCCAGCTCCCGGGCGTGGCGCAATGCGGCCAGCGTATCGGCGGTCTCGCCGGATTGGGAGATCACCACTACCAGGGCGTTCGGATTGGGCACGGTCTGGCGATAGCGATACTCGCTGGCCACTTCCACCTGGGTCGGGATCCGGGCGATCGATTCCAGCCAGTACTTGGCGGTGCAGCCCGAGTAGTAGCTCGTGCCGCAGGCCAGCACCAGCACGCTGTCGATCCGCGCGAACGCCTGCGCCGCACAGTCACCGAACAGCTCCGGGTGGATGGCCTCGACGCCATGGATCGTATCGCCGAGCGCGCGTGGCTGCTCGAAGATCTCTTTCTGCATGAAATGGCGGTATGCCCCAAGCTCCACCGCCGTGGCGCTCGCCCTCACCTCGCGCACTTCGCGCTCGACGGCGTGGTCGGCCGCATCATGAACCTTCACGCCGTCGAGCGTGAGTTCCATGACATCGCCCTCTTCCAGGTAGATCACGCGGTTGGCGGTACCGGCAACTGCCATGGCATCTGACGCGAGGAAGGCCTCGTTCTCGCCGAGCGCCACCACCAGTGGCGAGCCCGACCGCGCGCCGACCAGGCGGTCAGGCTGGTCCTTCGAGACCACCGCAATGGCGTAGGCGCCGTGCAGGCGCCGGGTGATCGCGCGCACCGATGCAAACAGGTCGCCGCGCGTGGGGTTGTCCGGACACGTGTAGGCCTGGTGGACCAGGTGCGCCACCACTTCCGTGTCGGTCTGCGATTCAAATCCGTAGCCCGCTGCGCGCAACTCTTCGCGCAAGGACTCGTAGTTCTCGATGATGCCGTTGTGCACCAGCGCAATGGTCCCGCACGATATGTGCGGGTGGGCGTTGACGGTGTCAGGCTTGCCGTGCGTGGCCCAGCGGGTATGCGCCACGCCGACTTGCCCGACCAGCCCCGAGGCCTGACTCTGCGCATCCAGCTCCGCCACGCGCAATACGGTGCGGGCGCGCTGGAGCGCGCCTTCGAGCACTACGGCCAGGCCGCAAGAATCGTAGCCGCGGTACTCCAGCCGGCGCAGGCCTTCCACCAGGACCGGGACGATATTGCGCGACGAGATCGCGCCGACGATGCCACACATGACGGGTGCTCCCTGCGACGCGAGACACGCACTTCGATGCCGCGGGTGCCCGCCGCCATGCACCCTGCCCCGCTTCCACTGCCTGTCCCTATCGTCCCCTTAGTCGCTGCCAGCTCATCCCCCACCCGTACAACGCGATACAGGAAAAGATGACAAGTGTCGGACCAAACAGGAACGACAACACGGGCAGCCACAACATCGAGAACTTCTGCACGATGTAGACATGCAGCATCAGCTGCAATGGGACCGCGACAGCCACAAAGACCAGCGTGATAACGGTCAGGGCAATCTTCTTCGCCCATGAATAATCGAAGATGTAGTAGACCAGCGCATGCGCCCAGGGCAGGACTACCAGGAAGCCGACCGCGGCCTTCATCCCGTTGTCGATAAAGCTGCCCACGGTGTAGGGAAACTTCTCTGGCATGAAGGCAAAGAAGGCGAGCGCCGTGAACTGGATCAGGATGCCGAACAGCAGGAAATAGCGCAGCGGCAGCATCCGGTCAGGCATGCGCAAGGCAAGCAGGCCGCCAAGGACCGTCAGCGCCGCCGACATGCGCCACGTCACCGCGTCAGGCAGCCCGGCCACCACGTCGAGGTGTGGCAGCGACAAGTCGAGCCCTGCCACGCTGGTCAGGCGCTCCGTGACGGCACCCTGGATCTCGAGCTTATCGAGCCAGAAGGCGAAGACGCCGGCCCAGATGGCACTGAGATCGTTGTGCAGGCTCCATTCGATCGCGTTGAACAGCAATGGAACCAGCACGATACCCGCTATAGTCGGCGCCGAAAGACTCAGGCGATCCAGCGATCGGTGCCGTGCGACACTGATCACCGTACGGCCCAGGGACTCCCCCTTGTCGGGCGCGGCGGAAAGTGGCGTGGATGCATGCATCATGGCTAGAACTCCACGAAGATCCCCGCCTCCGCTTGCTTGCGCTTGTAAGACGGGTTTTCATAGTAGATCGCGCGCAAATTGAACCCCCACGTCTTGGTGATCCATTTGCGCCACGTTAACGTGAACTCCTGGCTGTTGAAATCATTCAGCAAGGTTTGCTGGCCAGTCAATTGATACGCTTCATTGCCACCTTCGTACTTGAAGGTGAGGAACTGATCCTTGTCGCGGCCATAAGTCAGCGCAATGACACCGCGATTGGACCGGACATTGCCAGGGTCACTGCGGTTGAACCGCCCGAGGACCTGGACGATGAAGGGCTGGTCGAAGTAGTAGGTCAGGCCCACCAGCAAGGTCTTGTCGTCATAGATTTCCTTGGCCTTGTAGTAAGTAAAGCCCAGGCCCGCCACCAGGTTCTTCTTGGGCAGAAGCTTGCGAAACAGCATCCCGTCAAACCGGTAATCCGGCAGGAAGAAGCCACCCGCACTGGTGCCGCCGCTGAGGAAGGCGTACCAGTCCTCATTGAACGTCCGCGTGTAGCCCAGGCCAAAGAACGTACCCTGATCGCCGAAGTGACTCTGATGGCTGATCTCGCCGGTCACGTAATCGTTGGGCGTCAGGTTTACACCGCCCCGGAGGTACTGGTCGTTCCAGTTCGGGTTATCGCCGGTCAGATTGGCGTGCCCGAGGCCCCCCTCGATAAAACCGGTCAGCAGCGGCGCGAAGGTGCGCGGCCCGGTGCCTTCCACCTGGGCAAAGGCATTGGTCGAAGTCACTGCCATCAGCATGCCCAGCAGGGGAAGCCAGTTTCGGCTTCCGTGGGCGGCATGGATTCCCCGCAGCTTTCCGTGGCGCATATTGTCATCACCCTCCAGTGGTCATGGCCCCAATGCCTACGGCGCAACTCTGGGGAGCCCTGCTTGATCGTTACGAATCCGCCCGTCTTAAGGGAGGGCTACCGACATCGCAAGCCGGCCGGTACCGGCGCGATGGCCTGCTCCGGGGTCAATCGCGCTACGAAAGCCTGGAATAGCGCCTCCTCCAGGACGTTCCAGTGCGTCCCGTGCCGGAACTGGGTCGCGCGTACGCGCCAGCAGGTGATGGCATCCTGGTCCCCCATCTTGTCGGCCACCTGGGCCACCAGGCCCCAGGGATAATCGGTCTCCGGCAACTGCAGCCAGGCAAAGCGGTGTTGCGCCATCCAGGCCGCGTAGCGCACCTTGGCCGGCTGGTCAGCGGGCGCTACCCCAGCAAGGATAGGAAATATCTGGGCAACTGTGTCTGGATAGAATTCGACCTTGTCGCGCTCCTGGGTGCTGACCTGATAGCCAAAGCCCGGCCGCCAGAACACCTTCAGGATGTTCTGCTCGAGCTGGTCGGCCCTCACCGTCCACTTCTGCGCAGCTTCGGTGTCCTCGGCGTCTTCCCAGTATTTGCCCACGGCCCTGAATGCGCTGTAGATCTCGACGTTGTCCATCATGAGGGAAACAGGCAGGTCCGCGGCGATATGGAAAACGCCGAGTTGCGGATCTCGCAAACTGTCGAGATGGCGGCTCGCCTTGTCAAAGCTCCGTTTCCACGCCGGAGGCATGCCCTCGGGCGGTGAAAACCGGACCAGCAGCTCCATCCAGGTGGCAAGCAGGGCATCGTCCGCGTCCGCCCGGCGGCACGACGCAAAGCGGCCGCGGGTCAGGCAGTAGCGCTCGAACTGTCCGCTCTTCAGCTGTCGCGGCATCAGCCAGTTGATCCACCGGCGCGCGGCGGCGTTGGCGTCCAGGCCGATGTCCGACGCGACCAGCAGCGCTTTCATGGCAAAGTACGGATCGACCGAGTCGCCACCGTAGTAGGTCGTGATCGCGCCGTCGGGCCGCTGGTATCCGGTCAGGCGCAGTTCCGCAGCGGAGCCATCCAGGCAGAGCATGGAAGCGCAGAGGAGAAGGAGCCCGCAGAATCTATTCATGCTCGTCGCTCGGCGAAGCCGTGGTGGCCGGCATTACCCTTCCTCCGACAATCGCGCTCACCGCGCCATGCACCGTCGTCCCACTCCAGACATAGACCTCGGGGGCGGCCAGCGAGGTGGGCCTGGACAAGAGACCTATCAGGCAGTTCTCGGCAATGCTGGCCGACTCTTCCGCGGCAACGGGGCCCATGATGGCACAGCAAGGCGCGACATAAAGCGCGGTACCGCACACCAGCGTGCCGTCGATGCGGACACGCGTCCCAACCCGGATGGAACCGGTTGCCTTGACACTCCCCGCAATCCGCGTCCCGCTTCCGATCTTCAGGTTGCCGTGGACGATCAGGTCTCCGTCGTAGCGGATGCCGGGCGGAAGATAATAGTCATGCTCCATGATGCGGCGGCCGAGATGCGGGGATGGTCCCGCGCCCGTTCGCTCCCGGGGCTCCAGCACAGGCCGGCGCTGGCCATTGACGGTGGCATCCTTGCGATGATCCGGATTGCCGAAACGGATCGTGCTTCCCGCCAGCGAGGTGAACTTGCACCCCTCTTCCACGACAACGCCCTGCAAGGCCGCCAACGGACCAATCAAGCTGCAGTTCGCCGCGACGTGCGCCGAGCGCGCATGCGCCCAATGGTCCAGCACGCTGCCCTCGCGAAGGACCAGGCCGCCTTCGGCCACGACCACGCGCAGGCGGTTCCATTCCCCGCTGTGGACATTGCGCTTCGCATAGAGGTCGCGCGTAAAGGTGAAGTTGTCCGGCAACTCCAGGTCGCCCTGGGCCAGCAGCACGCGATCGCAGCGCTTGCGCGCCATCTCCGAGGATGTCGGTACCCAGTCGACGCCGACTTCCAGCACGTCGTCGCGCAACGCCCCTGCCCTGGCCATATCGCCCGGATTGGCATCCAGCATGGCGCGGAACTCGGTCGCTACGGCGCGCACGTCCAGCGTCAGCTCACCATCGATCGCCAGCGGCGAGATGTCGCGGCGCCGCCGCCATTCCACGTAGGCCGGCGCCAGGGGCAGACCGAAAGCCAGGAAGGTCAGGACGACCAGCAGGATTGGCCACATTTTTTCAGCTCCGTTTCAGCCGCCCTGGCGGTAGCGTTTCGTCTTGTCCCAATACAGCTTGCGTTGAAACAGGACATCGACGATCACCTGGTCGAACATGGCTCTCGCGATCGTGAAGGCACTCACGATGAATCCGAAATAGTTGAATGGCAGCAAGCGGATGCGTTCGCGGCCGCCGTCGAGGTGAACGGCCGCTGCAATCTCGAAGAATGCCGCGAAGTTGCCCAGCGTGCCGTAAGACATCAGCGCGAGCAGGATGAGCGTGCTATGCAGCGCGAACCCGCTCGTGTAGAACAGGAAGATCGTCAGCGCCCAGCCCAGCAGCATGACCGGTGCCATGGTGTAGATGGCGAGCAGCGCCACGCCATCCAGGCGTTCCAGCAGTCCGTGCCCCGGACATGCAGCCACCCGGCGGACGTGACGGTAGAACGACTGGTTATGGCCCTTGGTCCAGCGCATGATCTGCCGGATGCGGACCGGCCACGCCTCGGGGACTTCTTCGTAGCACTCGGCCCAGTTCTGGTAGATCGTCTTCCAGTTTCCCAGCAGCAGCCGGTACGTCAGGTCGGTGTCTTCGGCCAGCACGTCATCGTGCCAGCCACCCACGCTGCGCAGCGCGCGCACGCGGACACCGCCGACCGTACCGCCGTACTGGGGCACGAGCCAGAGGTTCATGCGCGCCTGCTGGTCCACCTGGTAACCACCGGAGCGCTCCATGTCGAGCAACCTCGTCAGCAGGTTGCTGCCGAGATTCAGTGGCACGACCCGGCCCATGGTAGCGCCGACCTCGGGATCGAAGAACGGGGCCACCAGTTGCTTGAGCAAGCCGACCGGGGGCAGGTAGTCGGCATCGAAGACGACGATGATGTCGGTCTTGACGGTCTCGCTCGCATCCTTGAGCGCGGCAGCCTTGCCGGGTTTCCCGGCGATCCGGTGAAACGGGTGGATGCGGCCGGGATGCCGCGCCGCGAATTCTTCGATGATCTCGCGCGTGCGGTCGTTCGAGCGGTCATTGACGGGCATGATCGTCAGCCGGTCCGCCGGATAGTCCGTCCGCAGCAGGCACTGCAAGGAGCCGGCGATCACCGCTTCCTCGTTGTGCGCGGCGATCATGACGGTCAACGACGGCCATTCCGCGACATCGATATCGAGATAGGGATGCCGCTGCCTGCCGAACAGCCGGTTCAGCGTGAAGATGTAGTGCCTGACTGCGTAAAGCACGATGAGGGTCATGATCAGGGTCAGCAGCCCCGTCATGGTCGAGACAGCGATGTGACCCGCTTTCGTACCGGTCGCCGGCGCTTCAAAGACCGGGGCAGGCGGCCGCTCGAGGGTATCGTCGGGCTCGTCCTTGTAGCTGCCCGCAGGCTGTCGCACAGCGACCATCGCTGCTGTGTCCTTCACCTGGCCTGCCTCGGCCCTGTCGCTTTGCGAGAGGTCGGCTGGTGCCACCCTTCTCGCGACGACCGCGTGCGCAACGCGCGGCTCGGCGGCGCTCGGCGAAGCATGGGCCATCGCGGAGAACACCGCGCCCAGCAGCAGGATAGTGCCAAGTGATCGAAGCATGAGTGATCCACTGTGTGCGGGGTCATCGCCGGACGGCGTTACATTGCCGTCCGGCAAACGGATGGTGCGACGTGGCCAGCTGTCATTGCTTGCCGCTGGTGAACGCCACGGCATTGCCGGCACCTGCCGTAACCAGCCAGTTGGTCGAGTCCCACGTCACGGTCGCGGCACCCTGGGTCACGACCGGCTGCGTGTAGGCAATCTTCGGCAGCACCCAGGTGATGTCGGTCAACCCGGCCGGGTTGCTTGCCTGGAAGTTCCAGCTATTGCCCATATCGGTCGATTGCCAGGTGGTTTGCTGGCGCCGCTGCCCGAAGACGGCGAGTTCGTTGATGGTGTACCACTTGAACACGCCCTGCCCCTTGAGGGTGCTGGCATAGGAGAAGATGCCATTGAGCACGCTCCGGTAGTCCACCGCGCCGAGTGGATGCATGTAGATCAGCCGGCTGGTGCGGTTCTTCACCACGAAGTCTGTCAACTGGCTGTACCAGGCGCTGATGCTGGAGGCCGGAACGTTGAAGTCCTCGAACTCCTCGAACGTCGCGTTCGATCCGAACGGCACGACCGGGAACGCGCGAATGGTCTGGTTCAGCAAGGCGCCATTGCGGTAGCTGCGCGTGGGCGCCATACCGGTATGGCCGACGAAGTAGTAGCCGGTGTCACCGTTCTGTTCCAGCCAGTTGAGCGACCACTGCGGCGTGTTGCCTTGTGGCGCCGCATACTCGACGGTATTCATCCCTGTCACGGCAGAAACGCTCTGCTTGTTTAGCACCAGGTACTGCTGGAACGTCGACTGGTTGGTCTCGCTGGCGTTGTCTCCGTAATAGTCGTGGATCCAGCCGCCATGGTCGCCAATATGGTGCCCCTTGCTCATCAGGTAAGCGACCAGTTGTTTCGCCGAGGTGTTGTTGGAAAGGTTCACCCCCTTGCCGTCGCCGAAGTTGATCTGGTCCGGTCCGGCGGTGATCACGATGGAGAACGGGCCATTGTTGAAGATGCCCCAGTTCTTGAGCTGGTAGGCTGGCGCGATCTGGTCGCCCGCGCAGAAGTGCCAGTTCAGCACCAGACCGGCCAGGCCTTTTGGCTGTGCCGAGAGCCGTGGCATGTCCATCATGGTTTCGCCGAAGTAGCGCACGAACCCGTGCATCAGCATGCCGTCGGTCTGTCCCTTCAGGTACGTGAGCGGCAGATTGACGAAAAGCACCTGGCCGGAACCGAACGAACGCAGCCCGGCAACCAGTCCGAAGTTTGGCGAAGTCAGGAAAGCCTTGCCCGTGTAAGCCCCCTGCGTGACGTAGCTTGGATAGGTCAGGAAGCCATAGACATAGCCCGAGACACCTTCCACCGGGTCACTGGACGATGTGGTCGTCCAGGCCATGGACTTGCCGGGGGGAACCTGGATGGCGCGCAAGGTGCTGCTCAGCCCGGTAATCGGGCCGAGACCGATCATGTTGCCGCCGTACTGGTCGTAGAGAACGTAGTTCACGCCAGCCAGGTTGCTGAAGCGGCTGCGTTGCGACGCATAGAAGCCGGTCGTGGTCAGCGCGCCGAAATCGTAGACGAGCATCACATTGCCGCCTTGATTCGCATACGTCTCGATCGCCGTCACCATGGCATCGCTGGCATTGGGATGCACCTGGTCCGGCAGGATCATGCCCGGGTACTGGGCGGGCGTGACGCCCTGAAGCACCTGCGTGTCGGTGATCAGCTTGATCTGCAGTCCCTCCTCCAGTGCGGCGTCGAGCCACGCGGTGATGCGCGGATCGGTCGGCGAATAGTTATCGGGTACCACCATGGCAATCAGGTTGGTGGCGGCTCGGGCGGGTCCCGTGGCGGCCACCAGCAGCACCATGAACACCACGGTGCTGAGTCGCAGCAACATCAAACGCAGTTTATGGAACACGATTCGTCTCCAAAGCGCGAAGGGGAAACCGAGGCCGGACATGCCAGGGCGGAATCCAGCCACGGCGGACGTCCTCGAACATCTGTGCCAAGCCGGGCGCCACAGGCCCATTACCGTTTGGACTGCCCCGGGGCAATCGACAGCGCGTAATTGCCGGCGTTGACTTTCGGGCCCGCCACCGCCTTCTGCGGCTTCTTGATCAGGCTGGCGCGCTTTGCCCGGTTCGTGCCATGGTCGTCTGCTTCGACACCGACGAACTGCCGGTCGTGGTCGTAGCCATTCACCCCGCCCGGATCGGACGGGCTTGCGGGAAGATAGAGAATCGGCCCGGACATCACCGCGGCCGCCTCCGGCGACAATTGGGCGTGCGCCGGCCCCGCGGCCCACACGCCAGCAACAAGGATGGCCGCCAAGGTCGCTGCAGATTTCATGATGTTTTCCTCCAGGTTGCGGTGTTGCCGTCCAGCTGGATGACGCGCGGGTCCGTTACCGGCTCCGCGTGCATCGAGCGAGAGAAGGCGGCGGTACACATCGCCTTAACGGGTTGTTGCAGGGCACTGATAATTCGCTCGCTGGCACGCCCGTCTCCAAATGGATTGTGGGCACGCGACATGCGGGAATACACCTCGTGATCGCGCAGCAGCAATTCGACAGCCAGGACGATCCGGTCGGTATCCGTTCCCACCAGGCGCGCCGTACCGGCCACCACCGCTTCGGGGCGCTCCGTGGTCTCACGCGTCACGACAACCGGCTTGCCCAGCGCCGGCGCCTCTTCCTGGATCCCGCCCGAGTCCGTCACGATCAGGTAAGCGGCCGACATCAGGAACACGAACGGCTGATAGTCCTGCGGATCGATCAGGTGAATCCGCGGATGCTGGCTCAGGATGGCATTGACCGGCTCGCGTACCCGGGGATTCAGATGGACCGGATAGACGACCTGGATGTCCTTGTTCCGATCGGCGAGCATGCGCAGCGCGGTACAGAAGCGCTCGAACGGCGCGCCAAAGTTTTCGCGCCGATGCCCTGTCACCAGCACCAGCCGTAGCGATTCATCCAGGAACGGAAAGCTGTCGGCCAGGCGCGCGCGCGTTTGCGAATCGGCGTCGATCTGCTGCTTGACCTCGAGCAGGGCGTCAATGCCTGTATTGCCCGTCAACCGGACGCGGATCGGGTTGACCCCCTCGCGCAACAGCGTGTCATGCGCCTGCTGCGTCGGCGCGAAATGCCACGATGCGATGATGTCCGTCACGCGCCGGTTCATTTCCTCGGGCCAGGGCGCGGTCAGGTCGCCGGTTCGCAATCCGGCCTCGACATGGCCGACCGGGACGCTCCGATAGAACGCCGCCAGCGTCGCCGCCAATGTCGTGGTGGTATCTCCGTGAACCAGCATCGTGTCAGGCGTGAATTCCTCAAGAACCGTTTGGACGCCAGCCAGCACGCGTGTGGTGATGTCGGAAAGGCTTTGGCTTTTGCAGATCACGTTGAGGTCAAAGTCCGGCACGATCTTGAAGAGCTGAAGCACCTGGTCCAGCAGCTGCCGATGCTGGCCAGTCACGCATACCCGCAAGTCGAAGTCAGGCGAACGCTGCAGCCGGTGAATGAGCGGTGCCATCTTGATGGCTTCGGGACGCGTCCCAAACACTGCGAGAACCTTCTGCATGACAAGATTCCTCCTCCATCGACTACGCCGAGGTATGTTGATCTTCGGTTCGTGAGCATGGGATGCATTTAATGCCCTTCGATGCACCGCACTCGCGCCGCCTACATAACCGCGGATATCCAGAATGGAGGGCAGCATGCCGAGGCAGTTAGCGAAGCTTGTGCCATGCACAGAAATCTGGGTGCCACCGGGCGATTCCAGTTCTCGAATGCCTGGCTCATAGGCGACTTCCGGTTCGTTCCGTATCACGCGTGGAACATCAAAATGTTCCTGGCCAATACCACCACATTGACCATGAAACGACGGGACTGGCGAAGGCGTTCCCCGATCGACACGAAAAGAGGACAACTTGCTCTTGATTCTGATGTAAGAGCAAGAGCTTGTTCCATGAACCGTCTCCAGCCGGAGTGCAAACATCGGGGTCCCAATCATTTTCGTCAAGAATGGCTTGACGGTCGATTCCGTATCACAGTTGATACGGCCTTTCATGTGCGCGCATATTCGACCCGACTATCCTGCATGTAAATACTTCACCAACCTCTTATCCACATATACAAACACGTAAAAAATATTAGTGTTTTTTTCAAAACTAAAACTTCAATGTTCTCGCAGAACCACTAATGAATGACTGGAAAAGAATGTAAAGGTATTCAGAAATAGTCCCTTATTAAATTACGCATGAGTGGATTGCGATCAGGGATTTCCGTGGACCGCGGGGTCGTGGATGCGTCTCTTGGAATGCCCAAACGAGTGCCCTTGCGGTGTTTCAGGCGCCTGTAGTGGAGTCTGCATAAGGCGAGCAGCGATTCTGCCGTGACGACGTCCTCTTTATGTCGAGAAGCGGTATTCGCCTTAAAAAAAGCTATGTTCCGTCACCCGCGTCGGCTGACTCTGCCCGCGAAAGAGGAAAAAAGAGCCCCTGCAGCAGGTTCTTATGTGCGCCCGAACTGCTTTCCGCGACCTCCCAACGATGGTCGTAATAAGCATAGATCCGGCATATCGAGGGATCACGGCCAGAACAGCTCCATTCCGGACAGCCCGGTTAATGGGGAAGGCCATGCCCCGCCTCCTGTGCCGAATCCTGATCAGGCACCTGCGACCGCGGGTCACTGTGCTTTAAAGAGCCGAATCGGCGCGCGAAGTGCCATGTAAATTCCGCCCCAAGAAGAAATATCTGCGCAGCGTAATACACCCACACCAGCAGGACCACCAGTGACCCCGCCGCGCCATAACCGCTGGCTACGGCGGTTTTCCCGATATACAAGCCGATCAGAAACTTTCCCAGCGTAAACAACACGGCGGTCACCGCCGCACCGAGCCACACGTCGAACCATCGTATCTTCGTGCGCGGCATGATCTTGTAGATCATCGCGAACACCACGGTGAGCAGAACCAGGCTGACGATGCTGTCCAGGACATGTCCGACCGCTTCGTTGATGCCGAGCAGCGGCCCCCATTCCCTCCCCAGGGCAGAAAGGGCAGCGCTGAACAGCAACGACACCACCAGCAGGAACCCGATGCCCAGGATCATGCCGAAGGAAAGCAGTCGCGTGCGGATCAGCGAGAACAGTCCCGATGTCTTCTGTCGCTGCGGGACCCGCCAGATGCGGTCGAGCGCTGACTGCAGCTCGGCAAAGACGGTCGTCGCGCCAACCAACAGGGCCAGTACGCCGAGGACGGCCGTCAGCGTACTGGCGGCTGGCTTGCTGACCGCCACCAGCATCTCTTGTATCGCCTCTGCCCCTTGATCGCCGATCAGGCCGGTCAATTCACCGACCACCTGATTACGTGCCGCATCCGCGCCAAATATGACGCCGGCGACGGTGATGACAATCACCAGCAAGGGCGCAATCGAAAACACCGTGTAGTAAGCGAGGGCTGCGCCCATGCTCGGCGCGTAGTCATCGATCCATGAATTGACGCTGTCACGGATCAGTTCCGCGGCGGCTCGAAGTGAAAGGTGTCCAGGGAAAATCACGCGGGCATTCGCCAAACGGACGAAACTGACAATGGGCAATGGCCATGCTCAAGCAACAACCGTTCCCTGAGCAGGCGCGCCGGGCACCGGACATTTACCTGCGCCTTTCCCTCAGGCGCCCTTCGTTCCGGCCCGCCAGTTGCGTTTGCCGGGCGTCACTTGCCTCGGCGTGGTCTTCGACACCGATAGCGGCCGGAGCATTTATCGCCATTTATTTGGCAGCGATAATTTATCGGGATTGGGTAAATGCCGATTGACCGCCCCCTTTCGCAGCCCGGCGCCTGGCCGCCCGTTCACCGCCGGAACCACAGCAGCGACAAACCGCACGCTACCACCAGCAGCAAGGCGGAAGCTGCCGCCAGCAAGGCACTGATCTCGATTTCCTTGCGCTCCAGCACAAAGCGCGCGCTCAACTGGCGATACACCTGCTTCAGGTCCGCGGCAGACCCCGCCGCGAAGTATTCGCCCTCCGTGAGCATCGCGACGGAGCGCAAGGTGGTTTCGTCCGGCTGCATGGTGAAGTCCATGCCCGATGCCGCCTCACGGCTATCCGGCGGCGCACCGAAGCCCACGGTAAAGACGCGCACGCCGCGCTGGGCGGCCATGCGCGCGGCGTCCAGCGGGTCGGGGCCGGTAGTACGGCGGCCATCGCTGAGCAGGATCACCGCACCGTGCCGGTAAGCGCCCGGCCGGGTGGTCCGCCCTTCCTGTTCGCGCTTGCGGACGGCATCCGCGGCGGCGGCCTCCGTCAGCGATCTTCCCGCGGCGCCGGGCGCGAGCGACTCGCCACTGAACAGAATCGCTTCCAGATCGATGCCATCGTCGGGTAACAACACGGCCAGCGCCTGGATCAGTCCGCTGCCTGTGGCCGTGCCCTGCTGCAGTTGAAAGCGATCGACCGCGTCGACCATGTCCTGCCGGTTCTCGGTGGGCGGCAGGATGACGATCGCCGTCGCGGCAAACGAGACAATACCCAGGCGCACGCTGGCCGGCAGCCCGACGATCAACTCCCGGGCAGCTTGCTGGGCGGCGCCGATCCGCGTGGGCGGGACATCCGTCGCCGCCATGCTGCGCGAGACGTCCATGGCCAGTACCAGCGTGATGGTGTCGGACGGCAGCGTGAGGGCCGCCATGGGCCGGGCGCAAGCCAGCAGGGCTGCGCCCAGCGAGACCAGCAGGAGCAGCGGCGGGATGTGGCGCCGCAGCCGTTGCCTGCGGCCCAGCGCGGCACGCGGCAGCGCAAGGCTGGCGTACACCAGCGCGTACTTCTTGCGTCGCGAAATAAGGTACAGGTAGGCCGCCGACAGTAGGGGAAGCGAGACCAGCAGCCAGAGCATGTGTGGCCAGAGAAACCGCATCCGATGCTCCTTGGCGCGTGTTTCAGACGATCTTACCGCCCTGCGCCCTCAACCGCAGCAGCGGAATCCGACAAAGAGATCGCTGCGGCGCGGCAGGTAGAAATTCCGGTAGCGAGGATGCTGCATGCGGGCATCCGTGGCGAACGATCCTCCACGAACGCAGCGATGCGTGTGGAACCAGGGGGCGGAATACTCCTGGTAGGGGTCGGGCGAGAAGTCTGCATAGGGCGCGAACGGATCCGCCATCCATTCCCACACGGCGCCGCCCCACTGGATCAGGTCATGCGTGGCCGCATATTCCCATTCGGACTCCGTAGGCAAGCGCTTGCCGGCCCAGCGGCAATAGGCTTCCGCCTCGTGGGCATTGACGTGACACACCGGCTGTTCCGGCGGCAGCGGCACCCATTGCCCGAACCAGCGCAGCGCCCATTGCCGCGGGGTGCCGCCGTCCGTCTCGCGCCAGCGCACCGGATGCGTCAGGCCGCTCTGCCGCAGCCATGCGCGTCCGTCGTCGGACCACCACCGAGGGTCGCGGTAGCCGCCAGCGGCCACGAATTCCGCAAAGGCGGCATTGCTCACACAATGTCGATCGATACGGAAAGGCGCAATGCGGACCGGGTGGGCCCACTTCTCGTTGTCGAAGGCAAAGCCGTCGCCATCGGGCGTCCCCATCAGGAACGCGTCGCCGCCTGCGGCGACCGGCCCCGAGTCCGGCGCCATGGCAGGCATGGCCAGCGGGGCATGCACCGGATAGTCCAGCGTCTGGCGCATATAGGTCAGCGCCTCCGCATGCATGTCTTCGTGGAACAAGGCGAGGCGGTAAAAATAGAGCGCCGCGTCGGTATCGTCCGATGCGGCCAGCCTGGCGCGAACGTGCGCCAGCACGGCGGCAGCGTAGTCGCGAATCTCGGGGAGCGGGGGCAGCGCCAGATGCCATCGATCCTGGTGGGCGACCCGCATGGAATCGAACAGGCGGTCGGCGTCCGGCAGCATGGACGGGAGGCTGGCGATCCAGCGGCCGTCCTGCCCTGCACGCGGCTCGCGCAGCACCCATCGCTCCGTGAACCAGGCGATATGGGCATATTCCCACAAGGGCGGATTGATTCCCGCATCGTAGGGAACCTGCCACTGCGACGGCGACAGGCCCTGAAGCACGGCCCAGGTGCGCCGGTGCGCCCCGGCAAACGCCGCATCGAGCCCGAACTTGTTTATCCTTCTTGCTACCGCCCCCTCGGAACCTGTCGTCATGCGTCCTCCCAAGGCCAACGTCGCGATTATCAGTCCGGCGCTGCGCAAAGCCAACAACGGCAACTGGCAAACCGCCCATCGCTGGTCACGGTTCCTGCAGGAAGACTATGCGGTCACACTGGCCGCGGAATGGTTGGCGGCCAGCTCCGGCGGCGCCTTGCCCGACTGCCTGATCGCCCTGCACGCGCGCCGCTCGGCCGAGTCCATCGCCAGCTTCGCCGGGGCCTGTCCCGACCGTCCGCGGATCGTCGTGCTGACCGGCACCGATCTGTACCGCGATATCCGCACCGATGCCTGTGCCCGGCGCTCGCTTGAACTCGCCACGCACCTGGTGGTGCTGCAGCAAGAAGGGTTGGCCGAGTTAACGGACGCGCAGCGCACCAAGTGCCGGGTGATCTACCAATCCGCGCCGGCATGCACACCCACCGCGCCCAGCGAGGATCACTTCGATGTCGTGGTGGTCGGCCATATGCGGGCGGAAAAGGATCCCCTGACGCCCATGCGCGCCCTGGCGCTGCTCCCCGACGATTCGCGCGTGCGCCTGGTCCAGATCGGTGGCGCGCTGGACCAGGCGTATGAGCAGGCCGCCCTGGCGCTGCAGACCCGAGCCTGGCCCGGCCCGCGTCGCTATGCCTGGCTCGGGAACCTGCCCCATGACCAAACCCGCCAGCACATCCGGCAAGCCCGCGTCATGGTGGTCTCCAGTGTCATGGAAGGCGGCGCAAACGTGATCATCGAGGCCGTCGCCAGCGGCGTGCCGGTGGTGGCCAGCCGTATTCCGGGCAATATCGGCATGCTCGGCCGTGACTACGAAGGCTATTTTCCGGTCGGTGACGCCGCGCAACTGGCGCGGGTGCTGGAGCGCGCCAGCCGCGATGCCGGGTTCCTGACCCGCCTGCGCCAGCAATGCGCACAGCGGGCGCCGCTGTTCGCGCCGGCCCGCGAACGCGCGGAAGTGAGTAAACTTGTCGCCGACGCCTTGAAACCAGAATCACCCGGAGCCCTGCAGTGACCCAGCCAGACAACACCAAGATCAAGCTCACCGCCTTCTCCCACGGCGGCGGATGCGGATGCAAGATCGCGCCCGGCGTGCTTTCTGAAATCCTCAGGAATTCGGTTGGCTTCCCGGCGCCGGCAGCCCTGCTGGTCGGCAAGGAAACCAGCGACGACGCCGCGGTCTACAAGCTCAATGACAGCCAGGCCCTGATCGCCACCACCGATTTCTTCATGCCGGTGGTGGACGATCCTTACGACTTCGGGCGCATCGCCGCCACCAACGCCATCTCCGACGTCTACGCCATGGGCGGGACGCCGATCATGGCGCTGGCGCTGGTCGGCATGCCCATCGAGAAACTGCCGCCCGAGGTCATTGGCAAGATCCTCGAAGGGGGCGAATCGGTCTGCGCCCAGGCGGGCATCCCGGTCGCGGGCGGCCACACCATCGATTCCCTTGAGCCGATCTACGGGCTGGTGGTACTGGGACTGGTGCATCCGGATCGGGTCAAGAAGAACAGCGGCGCCCGCTCGGGCGACAAGCTGATCCTTGGCAAGCCATTGGGCGTGGGCGTGCTGTCCGCCGCGGTGAAGAAGGACAAGCTCGATGCCGACGGCTATCAGGAACTGATTGCCTGCACCACCCGGCTCAACACGCCCGGCCGGTTGCTGGCCGAAGTCCGGGGCGTCCACGCGCTGACCGACGTGACGGGCTTCGGCCTGCTCGGCCACTTGCTCGAGCTATGCCGTGGCGCTGGTATCGGCGCCCGGCTCGACATGGCGCGCATTCCCTTGCTGCCGCGCGTGGAACGCATGGCCGCCGAGGGGCTGGTGACCGGCGCCTCGGGGCGCAACTGGGCCAGCTACGGCGGCGAGGTGGACTTGTCCACGTCTGTCACGCCCAGCCATCAGGCGCTGCTGACCGATCCCCAGACCAGCGGCGGCTTGCTGGTGTCGTGCGCACCGGATGCCGTGGACGAGGTCCTGGAAATCTTTCGCCGCGAAGGCTTCGCGGACGCTGCAGTGATCGGAGAGATGACTCATGGAGATGCCCGTGTTGCCGTTGCTTAAGCGCCTTGCCGCGCTCGCCCTGCTGGGCTTTGCCGGTCTCGCCAGTGCCCAGTCGGTTCTGCGGGTCTCGGCCATCCCCGACGAATCCCCGACCGAACTGCAGCGCAAGTTCGCGCCGCTCGGCCACTACCTGGAGAAGGAAACCGGCATGAAGGTGCAGTTCGTGCCCGTCACGGACTACGCCGCGGTGGTCGAATCGCTGGCCACCGGGAAGATCGACATGGCCTGGCTGGGTGGCTTCACCTACGTCCAGAGCAAGATCCGGACGAAGGGGGCCACCATCCCCATCGTCCAGCGCCAGGAAGATGCCGCGTTCACCAGCAAGTTCATCACCGCCAACAGCGCGATCAAGTCGCTGGCCGACCTCAAGGGGCACACCTTCGCCTTCGGCGCGCCGTCCTCGACATCCGGCCACCTGATGCCGCGGCACTTCCTGCTGGAGGCCGGCATCAATCCGGACAAGGACTTCAAGACCGTCGCCTATTCGGGCGCCCACGACGCGACGGTGGCGTTCGTGCAGGCCGGCAAGGCCGACGCGGGCGTGCTCAACGCCTCGGTATGGGACAAGCTGGTGGAGCAGCACAAGGTGGACCCGGCCAAGGTCCGGGTCTTTGCCGTGACGCCGCCCTACTTCGACTACAACTGGACCGTGCGCGGCGGGCTCGATCCGGCCCTGCGCAAGAAGCTGACCGACGCGTTCCTGCGGCTTGACCCCGCCAATCCCGAGCAGCGCGAGATCATGGCCTTGCAGCGGACCGTCAAGTACATCCCCACCCGCGCGGAAAACTACGCCGGCATCGAGACCGCAGCCCGCGCCGCCGGCCTCATCCAGTAATGCGGCCCTGATGAGTTTCCGCCTGGATGCCGCCAGCATCCGCTACGCCAACGGACAACGTGCGCTGAGCCAGATTACGCTGGCGGCCAGCCGCGGCGAGCCGATCGCGGTCATCGGTCCGTCCGGCGCCGGCAAGACTTCCTTGCTGCGCTTGCTGGCCACGTCGCTGCGACCCGGCGAGGGCCGGGTCGAGGTGCTGGAGCAAAGCCCCTGGGCGCTGTCCGCCGCGCGCCTGCGGCAACTGCGCTGCCGCATCGGCATGGTGCACCAGGCCCCGCCGATGCCCCCGCGCCAGCGCGTGATCACCGCCATCCTGGCCGGTCGCCTGGGCCTTTGGCCCGCCTGGAAATCGTTGTTGTCGCTGGTCTATCCGGCCGACATCGATGGCGCCGCCGAACAGCTGGCCCGCCTTGAGCTGGCTGATCGCCTGTTCGACCGGTGCGACCAGCTCTCGGGTGGCCAGTTGCAGCGCGTGGGGGTGGCCCGCGTGCTTTACCAGCGGCCCGAACTGATCCTGGCGGACGAGCCGGTCTCGGCCATGGACCCGGTGCTGGCCAACCTCACGCTGGGCGAACTGCGCAAGGAAGCGGATACGCGCGCCGTGGCGCTGGTGGCCAGCCTGCATGCCGTGGACCTGGCGCTGCGCTGGTTTCCCCGCATCGTCGGCCTGAAGGCGGGCGAGATCGCCTTCGACCTGCCGGCCGCACGCGTGACCGATGCACTGCTGCGCGAACTCTATGCCTCCGAAAGCACGACGCCGCCGGTGCAAGGCGGCCAGCCGCCGCTCAGCGTCGCCACAGGCGCGCGCGGCGACGGCGCCCCATCCAGGCCGGCGTGCCGATGACCGCCCACCCGCGCGATCCCCATGCGCTGCGGCGCGCCAGCGGACTCGTCCTCGCGCTGCTCCTGCTGTGGCCATTGCTGCGGCTGTCCCAGTTCAGCCCTTCCACCTTGTTCGACGCCGGCAACCTCAAGGTGGCAGGCGCTTTCGTGCGCAATTTCCTGCCGCCCGAGGTGTCGGGCGAATTTCTCGGTCTTTTGGTCAGGGCCACGCTGGAAACACTGGCGATTGCCACCGCGGGGATTGCACTCGCCTTTGTCGTGGCAACACCGCTTGCCGTGGCACTGACGAGCAGCCTTTCCGTGTCGCGCATCGGCCCTGGAACCGGACACAAACCGCGCATGGCTGTGCGCGCCGGCGTGCGCGCCCTGGTGCTGCTGCTGCGCGGCGTGCCGGAACTGGTATGGGCGTTGGTCTTCGTGCGCGCCCTCGGCCTGGGCGCGGCGGCGGGCGTCCTCGCCCTGGCCATCACCTATGGCGGCATGCTGGCAAAGGTCTATGCCGAGATCCTGGAATCCAGCGACAAGCACGCCGTGCATGCCTTGCTTGCCAGCGGGAGCGGGCGCCTGCCGGCCCTGTTCTACGGCCTGATTCCCCATGCCGCGCAAGAACTGGTCTCGTACACCGTCTACCGCTGGGAATGTGCCATCCGCGCTTCCGTGGTCATGGGCTTCGTGGGTGCCGGCGGGCTGGGGCAGTTGATGGACCAGGCCATGAAGCTGCTTAACGGCGGCGAAGCCGCGACCATCCTGCTGGTGTTCCTGCTGCTGGTGCTGCTGGCGGACGCGCTCAGCGCGCGGCTGCGCAAGCTGCTCGACTGAATCATGGCGAACAAGGCCCGGGCCGCCCAATTCTGCATGCGCTGCCTGCTCACCCTGATCGCGGTGGCCGCCGCGGTGTCGGGCAGCTTCGCGTACCTGTCGCTCGATCTGGGCCAGCTCCTTTCGGCGGACGCCGCGGCCGAGATGGCGCACTTCCTCCTGACGTTCTTCCCGCCGGACGTGTCGTCCGCCTACCTCGCAAAGACCGCGGTCAGCATGCTCGAAACGCTCGCCGTGTCCGCCGTAGGCACGCTGTGCGCGGCGGTGCTGGGCTTTGGCCTGGCACTGCCGGCTTGCGGCCTTTACGGCGATGCGCTGCGCGCGTTGTCGCGCTTGCTGCTGAACCTGTTGCGCTCGATTCCGGAACTGGTATGGGCCGCCTTGGCCGTGCTGGCAGTCGGCCTTGGACCGTTTGCCGGCACCCTCGCCCTCGCCATGCACACGGCGGGCGTGCTCGGCCGCCTGTTCGCCGAGGCGCTCGAGAATGCGCCGCCGGCGCCCGCGCGTGCGCTGAAGGAAGGCGGCACCCCGGCCGCGCTGGTGTTCGTGTATGGGACGCTGCCCGGCGTATGGCCCCAGTTCCTGGCCTACATCCTGTACCGCTGGGAAACGAATATCCGCATGGCGGCGATCCTTGGCTTTGTCGGCGCCGGCGGGCTCGGGCAGATGCTGTATTTCGAGCTGTCGCTGTTCCGCCTGCCCCAGGCTTGCACGGTGATCATCGCCATGCTTGCGCTGGCGGCTGTGGTCGACGCCGCCAGCGCGGTCATGCGGGTAGACCGGCACGCATGACGCGGGGCGGGCCAGGGTCGTTGGCCAGCAGGCATGCAGATTGCTGCGCCAGTGCACCTGCAACAGCTTGGAGACCTGTCATGAATCGCTATCTCACCTCGGACCTGGGCGCCGCGATCGTGGGCAGCGGCGTTGGCAAGGGTCCCGGACCGGAAGTCATGGCGGCATCAAGCTTCGACGCGACCCGGGTCTACTCGACCGACAACGAATACGTTGGCGATATCAAGGAGATCATGATCGACGTCCCACACGGCAGCGTCGCCTATGTGGTCCTGGCGACCGGCGGCTTCCTCGGCATGGGCGAGACGCTGCATGCCATTCCGTGGAGCGCGCTGGTCATGGACACGGACGCCAAATGCTTGCGCGTGGGCCTTAGCGCCAACCGCATCAAGTACGGACCGGGCTTTCACAAGGACAACTGGCCCAGCATGGTCGATGAACAATGGGCCATCGATGTGCATCGCTACTATGAGCGCGAGCCGTACTGGTTGGTCCAGCCGGCGCCCTGATCCTCGACGTTCGGCCCCGTCATGGTGTCGACGGGGTCAATCGCGTCCACCAGCTGCCTGCCGTCGGCCAGGCCGCCATCCTGCATGTCATGGGGCTGAGATCTGCCTCTAGGATAGGGCGGGCTCGGCAGCGCTTCACTGCCCGAATGGCGTCATTCCGGACACGCCGTGCATCGTGCTGGACGCTCCGGCATGCCACGCCCAGGTAAAGAACCGGCGTTGCACCCGACGCTGCGACCGCGGGTGAGATAGGACCTGGAGCAGGCAGGTGCATTGGCCACCGGATGCATCGATTGGCTCGTGTGGCGCAAGAGCGTGACCATGGCCGCGGCGGTGCCGCTCAGCCTTGGGTGCGAAGGCTGCCCGGGAGAACGTCGTGTCCTCCGACGATCAGGAGCCGCATGATGCCTGCGCGGAATCCGTCCTGTCTACTGTTACAAATGCAGTGACGCGTTCCCTGCATCTGGCTCGCGAGTACGAAGCTGAAGGCATTTTCGACAAGAAAGCTCCGGCGGGAACGCCTTCAGGCGCCGGCTGTCCATACCGGTATATCGCCTATTGGGGATATGCAAATGGATCCCGCGCAAGCCGGGGCGATGCCCCTCACTGAATCGGAGGCACGGCGCCAGTTGCGTCGCGCCGTGATCGCCAGCACAGTCGGCACCACGATCGAGTGGTATGACTTCTTCCTGTACAGCACAGTCACCGGCCTGGTGTTCGCCAAGCTGTACTTTCCAGAATCCGATCCGCTCGTCGGGACGCTGCAGGCGTTCCTGATCTATGCCGTCGGCTTTATCGCGCGGCCAATCGGCGCTGCCATCTTCGGCCACTACGGCGACCGCATCGGTCGCAAGGCCACGCTGGTGGCCACGCTGCTGCTGATGGGGGTGGCGACGTTTGCCGTCGCGTTCGTGCCTTCCTATGCACGGATCGGTATCTGGGGCGCGGTGGCGCTGACGGTGTTGCGCTTTATCCAGGGCGTAGGCGTGGGCGGCGAATGGGGTGGCTCGGTCCTGATGTCGATGGAATGGGCGCGTTCCGATGCGCATCGCGGCCTGATCGCCTCCTGGCCGCAATTCGGCGTGCCGGCGGGATTGTTCCTGGCCAACCTGGCGGTGCTGGCGATGAGCTGGCTGGCCGGTGACCAGTTCCTGAGCTGGGGCTGGCGCGTACCATTCCTGCTCAGCATCGTGCTGGTCGCGATCGGGCTCTATATCCGGCTCACCGTGCTCGAAACACCAGTCTTCGCGCGCCTGCTGGCCGAGCACCGGATCGAGAAGACGCCGATGCTGGAAGTGATTCGCCGCCAGCCGAAGGACATCATCCTGTCGGCCCTGGTCCGCATGGCCGAGCAAGCGCCCTTCTATATTTTCACCGCTTTTGTGTTCACCTATGGCGTCATGACACTGGGCATGTCGCGCAACCTGCTGTTGACCGCCGTGCTGGCCGCGGCCGTACTGGAGTTCTTCACGATACCGTTCTTCGGGCACCTGTCGGACGTGTGGGGACGGCGCCGCATGTATATTGCGGGCGCGTTGGCGGTGGGCGTGTTCGGCTTCGTGTTCTTCGCGATGGTCGACACCCGCAATCCGATGTGGGTATTCGCCGCGATCGTGCTCTCGCTGGTCCCGCACGCGATGATGTACGGCCCGCAGGCGGCATTGATCGCCGAGACGTTCACCGGACGATTGCGTTACAGCGGTGCATCGATGGGCTACCAGCTCGCTTCAGTCATCGCAGGCGGCCCCGCCCCGTTGATCGCGACGGCCCTGTTCGCGCGCTACCACACCGGGTATGCGATTGCCGTCTACGTGCTGGTGTGTGCGGGACTCAGCGTGTTTGCCGCCTCGCAATTGCGTGACTACACCAGGAAGGACATCTCGCGCGAGTACGATGATCCGGGCTTCGCGCACGACAGTGGAACAACGCGGCACGTGACATGACCAGCGGGGCTGGGCCCCAGGCCCGATGCAAAGACAGATGCTACGGGAACCCGTAGCATCTGTATCGGCGACGAAGCGGCCTCAGGCCGTGAACGTGATCAAGGGATCGAGGCGCTGGATCAGCCAGTCGCCCTGTTCGCTGCAGGTCAACTCGCATTCCACCTCGGCCAGCATGGCCGGTACCGTGCCGGCTACGGGCAGCGCTGGCGCTTCGCCCTTGTCGGAGCGATAGACAGCCAGGTTGAAGGCAACCTTGGCGCGGGATCCGCTATGTTCAAGGACCAGGAAATTGCTGACATAGTGTCGCGTCAGCAGCGTCGCGGGCCGCTTGTTCAGGGAAGCGAGGATCTGCTCGTGTCCATGGAGCGCATTACCACTGCGCTCCCAGATGCCGTCGCGCACGAAGCAACGGGAGGCACCAGCATAGTCACTGCGGTCGAGGGTGTAGTACAAGCGCGTCACGGTTTGCTCGGCAGCCATGACGTGGTGCAGACGCTCAGCGTTATTCATTGTTTCCATTACCCGGTTGTGTGGCCGCTAAAGCCCGTCCGGGCCGGAGAAGGGATCCGGCCCGGACAAGCCCTGGCATGCGGGAATGCGCGCCCGATCAGGCGGCCTTCTGCAGATAGCCCTGACGGCCACCGTTCCGGTTGGGCGCGAAGCCGTTGGCCTGCAGCGATTCCTCGACCGTGTCATAGAACACGCCGATCTTGGACATTTCGCGCGCTTCCTTGGCGGTCGCGATCGGGCGGCTCAGTTCACGCGAGATGCGCACCAGTTGCTCGACCTGTGCCGCCGTGCCAATCTTTTGCGTACGCGTCTGGTTCCAGAGATTGTCTTCCGTGCCACAGCGAACGTGCAGCCCCATCGCAATGCCCATGGTATTGACCGGCAGCACGTTGAGCACCGAGCTTTCCACCGTCACCACGGCCCCGTCCGGCACGCCGCGCATGAAGTTGGCCAGGCTGTAGACCGTCGGCGAGTCCATGCCGCCGCCGATCGCCACCCAGTTCATGACCAGCGGGCCCTTGTAGATGCCGCGGCGCATCAGCCGTTCCACGGACTCGAAGCTGTTGACGTTGTAGCACTGGAACGCGCTCTGGATCCCCGCGGCGGTGAGGCGGCGGACGTGTTCCTCGACCCAGCCCGGCTGCGCCGGCACCGTCATTTCCTTGTAGGCATTGAAGACCGCGGGATCTTCCATCGAGCTGCCTGCGATGTCGCGGTGGTCGAACTGCTCAAGGACGTTCATCTGCGACGTATTGACCGTTACCGTCACCTGGTCCGGCTTCGGATCGAGTTCGGCCAGCATGTGGCGGGTGTCGTCCGAGAGCCACTTTGCAGCCGCGCCTTCGGTTTCCGGAGCGAAGCTGATGGAACCGCCGACCTGGATGATCATCTCGGGAACGCGCGCACGAACGCCGGCGATGAGCTCGTTGAACTTGGACAGGCGCTTGGAGCCCTTGCCATCCAGTTCGCGCACATGCAGGTGCAGCACGGTGGCGCCAGCGTTGTAGCAATCCACCGCCTTCTGGATTTGCTCTTCCATGGTGACGGGGATCTCGCCGGGGAAGTCCGACGGCATCCACGACGGAGCATAGGGCGCGGCCGTGATGATCAGGGGTTGCTGGTTTTCGGGGAACAGGTGTCCGTCAAGGAAGTTCATGGCAAGTCCGGGAAGGGAGATTTCGGAACCGGACCGACCCGGCTCCCACGCACTCATTATTTGCGAAGACGAGCCATGTCATTTGACATATAGGGACATCGATTTAACTAACCGGGACACCCCGGCGGCCACGGCTCAAGAAGCGGGGAGAAATGCCTTCCCCCCGAGTCGATACCCCCGCCCGCTCTGTTCCAGGGCAAAGGCGCCAAGGCCGCACGATCCGGCCTGGCCACAGGCCTGTGCGAAGGGCAAATCAGCGTGGGGCGAGATGTTCGACGATGCGTCGCGCGGCGGCGAAGCAGTGGTCCTCGTGCCACGGCGCGGCGATCACCTTCACGCCGCGCGGCAGCGGCGATGCCGCATCGGCCACCGGCATCGTGACCACCGGCTATCCCGCGAACGAGATCGGCTGCGTGAGCATGCCGAGCGTCTTCGCCGGGTCAAGCGCATGGCCGTTCACGTGGATCGAAAGGGTGTCGAAGCGCGGCGCGGCATAAGGCGCCTGGCGCACCGCGTCGACGGTGGCAATGTCGAAGGAAATGTCGCGCACGTCACGGAACGCGGCTGCCGCCAGCTGTACCGAGCGCTGCGCCTGCGCGTCGGCATAGGCCGCGAAGTAGCCGCCAAGGATGCCCACGCCTAAGAGGTGGAGCACGTGTCGTGCCTGATGGCGCTGGTCGAGGCTGGCCTGGCTGTGCGATCGTGCCATCGCTGGCGCTCTCCGCGCTGCCGGGCGCCCATGTGCGGGCCATGCCGATCGTCGAGCCCGAGATCCGCCGGCGCATCGGGCTCATCCGGCACAAGACGATGTCGATTTCTCCATTGTCGGGGAATTCTGCGAGATGCTGTTGGCGGCCTGTGCTGGCGAATCCGGGGCATTGAATGCTTCTTGAAGGCGCCCTTCCCCACATCAGGTGTTCTGGGCGTAATAATGCGGCTCCACGCACCAAAGCCGCAGGCATTATCAGTGGAACCCTCCGCTGTCATTCCCGCCGATTAGCCTCCCAGTTCGTCCACTGGCAACTCCGGCCTCCCTTGCCACACCCGACACCCGGTCTTCCGGATCAACCGATCGGATGATTGTGTTCGGACGGAAGCTACCTATACTCCGGCCAACAAAACATGCGTGGGCACATGGCCCACTTGACAATAACAGGGAGGCGTCATGGGGACGTATTTGCGGTTGGCCGCGGGCCTGCTGCTCGCGGTGCGCATCGGCGCGGCCGACGCGCGGGACGATCAACTCTTCGCGCGCGGCAAGTACCTGATGGAGGGTGTGGTGGCGTGCGGCAATTGCCACGCTGCCAGAGGTGAGAAAGGCGAACCGCTGGCCGCCCGAGGCCTGTCCGGAGGCATGGTCTTCGACGAACCGCCATTCAAGGCCTACGCGGCCAATATCACGCCCGACCCTGAGACCGGCATCGGCAAATGGACCGATGCACAACTCGCCAAGGCGATCCGCGAAGGCATCCGGCCGGACGGGAGCGTCATCGGGCCGCCCATGCCCATCGAGTTCTACCGGCGCATGTCGGATGCGGACCTCGCCGCAATCATCGCCTACCTGCGAGCCCAACCGCCGGTGAAGAACGCCGTTGCCAAGTCCAGCTACAACATCCCGTTACCGCCGAATTACGGCCCCGCCGTACAGAGCCTTCAGGCGCCCTCTCCCAAGCAGACGATCAGGTACGGGCAATACCTCGCCGACATCGGTCACTGCATGGATTGTCATACGCCTCGCGACGAAAAAGGCATGCTGGTGCACGCGCGCCTCGGTGCCGGCGGCCAGGTATTCAAGGGCCCCTGGGGAGAAAGCGTCTCTCGCAACCTGACGCCGCATGAAAGCGGGCTCAAGGGCTGGACCAAGGCGCAGATCGCGCGGGCCATCCGCGGGACCGGCAAGGACGGCGTGCACTACAAGCCGCCAATGGCGTTCGACTGGTACAAGAACATCAACGATGCCGACATGGACGCGTTGGTCGCCTACCTGGGGACGCTCAAGCCGCAGCCGTTTGCGGGCAAGCCGTGAGCCAGCACACCGAAGCGCGTTCGTTGACCGGACGCGCCAAACGAGACGCGCCTGGGGTTCTTGCCAGGCAACCCACACGCCGAACAATACTTTTGCGCAGGAACATTTTTTGCCTGTTTTCCCGACGACCTGCCCGCGCCTCTTCGTGAAGCGCCACCTTTATCAAGTGGCGAACCGTTACATGTATAACTACGTAATACGTAGTGTTTCATAATTTCCATGTCATTTTTTAGACATAACTGCGCTTATGTCTAGTAAATACACAGCCCTCCGCCGCGAACGACAATCTGGCCCTCCGCCCGAAGCGTGCTAGCAGCCGGCCGTCATCGCATCTGCACCGCGGCGTCCCGTAGCCCGGACTTTCGGCGTCCGTCAGGCAGACGAGCAATGCCGTACAGCAACTCAGCAACGGTCACGGCAGTAATGGTCAGGGACTCTGAGGTCTGTTGATCGAGCCAATCGCTCGACGAGGAATTCGCTGACCGGGTGCTGCCATTCGACGAGAACGCCACCGTGCACTACGCCGCCCTCGTGTGCAGCGTGAACGAGCAGGTCGTCCGATCAGCATGGCCGATGCGCAAATTGCCGCCATTTTCCGGCACCACGCCGCCACTTTGGCCACGTGCAACGGCAAGGACTTCGAAGGGACCGGCGTGATGCTGGCCAATCCCTGGGGGATTTGATCGGCGCAGCTGAAGTCATCGGCAAGCGCGACAAGCCCCGCCTCTTGATCGGTTCGCACACAAGCGACCGCCAGGTGGCTCCCCCACCATGTGCGCACAAAACTCGCTTGACAGCCCGTTAGCCATTGCGGCTGAGTATGGGCAAGCTGGGCGTCCGTCGCCACCCTATGCGTTGGGTGCAGTCGTTCTGCGAACGGTCCGGCATGACTTTGGGTGGAGGGCTCGCCATGGCGTTGCCGCTGCTGTTCGCGCTGTTCACCAAGCATCTCCTCTGCGACTACCTGTGGCAGCCGAGCTGGATGCTGGCCGGCAAGGGCGATTTCCGGAGCCCAGGTGGTTATGCCCACGCGGGCTTGCATGGCCTGTGTACCGCGGTGCTGCTCGTCGGCTTCGGTATGAGCTACTGGCTCTGGCTAGGGATCATCGACGCTGTCGTTCACTACATGATCGATCGCTGGAAGGTGCGCCTCGGCCGACGCGCCAAGTTGACACCGAATCTGCCGCAGTTCTGGTGGGCATTTGGCCTGGACCAGTACGCGCACGTGCTGACCTATCTTGCCATCGTCTGGCTGGTTGGGAGGCTGGACTGAAAGCGCTGAGACCCACTGCCAGCGACGCGCAGGGGGACAGTGCTGCTGGCTGGAAATCGTCGGTCGCAGGCGACAAGCCAAGGCCCTGGTGCCTGTGATGGACTCGGTCATTGCCGAGCTCGCCCGCGACTGACGTGCACATAAGATGGCGCCGACGCCCGGACAGCGAAGTGCCCAAAATCAACGCTTCGGCCAGTCGTCGCGCTGACTTCCGCTGGAGGTACTTCAGCGGCCTGCTCTAAACCATCCACCGACACTGCCGCTATTTGCGCTACTGTCATGTGACAGGAGTAAGTCAGAATTTATAATCATTCATGCACAATAATTTCAAAATTACGAACTAAAGTTCGCACAGCAGTCGAAATGTTTATTGGATAAACTCATATCAGTGGGACACGCCGATACTTCTCTGACTGAGTGACAAATTTTTGACGAATTCGTGTCGGTCTGTCCCGCTTTCCACCCCCGTCAATGCGCCTCGTCTCCGACAGGATGGCTTGCAATAGCTGGCGCACCCTGCCACCCGCCGCCGAGCGCGAGGAACAGGTTGATCTGGTCCATCGCCACCTGCGCATCCGATGCGGCCAGCGCGGCATCGGTATTGGCCAGGGTACGATCCGCGTCCAGGCTTTGCAGATAGGGCGAACGTCCCGCCTGCCACAGCAGCCGGTTCTGCCGTGCTGCCTCGTTGGCCTTGTCACGCGCCGCATGCAGGGACTGATTGCGTTCAAGCTCGTGCGTGTAGGCCGACAGCGCGCTCTGCGTTTCGCGCAGCGCCTTCAGCACCACCCCGTCGAAGTGCGCGAGCGCGCCTTCGGCGCCAGCCTCCATGCCGTGGATGCGCGCGCGCGTGCCGCTGGTCGGGATGGTCCACGATATCAGCGGTCCCCACCCCCAGTGCGCAGTGGGCGCCTGCCCGAGGTGATCGAGGATACCGGTGAAGCCTGCCGAAGCGCCGATACGAATCTGCGGATACAGGTCGGCCGTAGCCACGCCGATCTTCCCTGTCGCCGACGCCAGCTCTCGCTCAGCCTGGCGGACATCGGGCCGGCGCTTGAGCAATGCGGCACCATCGCCAACGGGCAATGGTTGCTGCAACGCCGGCACGCGTTCGCAGGCCATGCTACTGAGATCAAGCGCCCCAGGCGGCTTGCCCAGCATCACGGCAAGCCTGTATGCGGCAGCTTCGCGCTCGGCGCGATATCGCGGGAGTGCCGATCGCAACGTATCGGCCTGTGCCTGTGCACGAAGCAAGTCTGTCGGCTGGCCGCGGCCGGCATCCACGAGTTTCTGCGCCAGCTGGACGCCGCGCTCCTGCAGCTCAAGCTGGTGTTCCGCGACGTGCAATTCATGCGTGGCCGTGCAACCCTGCACATAAGCTCGAACCGTTTCCGCCACGACGCCCACGCGGGCCTGGTCCAACGCCGCGTGGCTGGCCTGTGCGGCGGCAAGTGCGGCTTCGTCGGCGCGCGCAAGCTTGCCCCAGAAATCGAGCAGGTACGAGACCTCGAATCCGATGTCGCCGAAGTTCATCGCAGGAATCTTCTCTTCATGGAGCAGCGGCTCCCCGGCGATCTGCCCGCGTTGCACGCCCGCCTTGAACCTGGCTTCCGGCAGGTTTTCCGCTTCGACCTCGTGATAGACGGCGATGGCACGCTTCAGGTTGGCCGCCGCCACGCGCAGGTCGGTGTTGGCGACCAGCGCCTGTTTCACCAGCGCGTCGATTTGCGGATCGTCGTACAGACGCCACCAGTTAGCCGGAACCTCGCCGATCGAGACCGCGGCATTGTCCGTGCCTGCGAAGGGGCCATTCGCAGCCGATGATTTTATGACTGCATCGTCGGGCACCTTGTGATCGGGGCCGACAGTCATGCAGGCAGCCAGCGCCAGCGGCAACATCGCCACCAGCGTGGCGCGGGAAAAGCGGTTCACTGCACGGCTCCGGTGATCGACGTCTCCTTGCCGGCCCGCGCGACCTGGTCATGCGGGAGATCCTTGCCAGCCTCCGCGGCCGCGCCAGATCGGCCGTCCGCCTTGCCGATGTCGCCCTTCACCGACACCGTGGCAGTTCGTCCCGCCACCAGCCGCACAGCCTCGGGCGTCTCGTCAAACTGGATCCGTACCGGGATGCGCTGGGCCAGGCGGACCCAGTTGAACGTCGGATTCACATTTGGCAGCAGGTTCGACCCATTGGTGCGGTCCCGGTCTTCAATGCCGGCCGCGATGCTCTGCACATGGCCGTGCAGCACACGCTGCTCGCCCATGATCCGGATATCGACCGGGCTCCCGACATGGATGCCTGGCAGCTTGGTCTCCTCGAAATAGCCTTCCACGTGGAAGGATTTCGAATCGACCATCGACAGCACCGGCTTGCCGGTCACGACATAGTCGCCCAGCCGGGGCAGCCGGTCATTGACGTAGCCTTCCACCGGACTCAGTACGCGCGTGCGCGACAGGTTGAGCTTTGCCACGTCGACGGCGGCTTCTGCCTGCGCAAGCTGGGCTTCGCCCTGCTGCACCTTGGCGTGGCCTTCTTCGACGATCTCCTTCGACACCACCTCGGAGAGCGTCTGGCTGCGCGAGGCCTCACGCCGTGCCTGCGCAAGATTTGCACGTACCGCCGCCGCGGTGGCCTCTGCCTGGCGCAGCGCCAGTGCATAGCGTTCGCGATCAATCTCGAACAGAACATCGCCCGCCTTCACATGCTCGTTGTCCTTGACCGCAATGCGGGTGACGAGCCCCGAAACATCCGGTGCCACCTGCACCACGTCGGCACGGATATGCCCATCGCGGGTCCATGGCGCCACCGTGTAATAGTCCCAAAGGTGCTTGACGACGACCACGCCCACGGCAGTGACGGTCAGTGTAAGCAGGACCGGCCAAAGAGAAGAGAGTTTGAATTTCATGACTGCAGCCAAGGCACGATGCCAACCACCCCACCGAGGACGATTGCGTAGAGCGCCAGATTGAAGAGGGAACGATGCCAGACGTGCCTGTAGAAGCCCACCCGGGCCAGTACGGCACGCGCGGCGCTCGTGATGATGAAGGCGGCGAGCATCCACACCAGCAGGCTGGGAATGAATACGCCATAGATGCTGATTTCACCGGGCATCAAGCTTCTCCGGAAACGGATTCCGGCAGCGCCGGAGGAAACAGGGCCACCTGCATTTCGACAAGCGCGGCCAGTGCGATGCGCGAGCGCACCTTCTGTTGCGCATTGGCCAGGCGCTTGCGCAACGCCAGCGGTGGTGCATCCAGCGTGCCGTCAAGGCGTGCCTTGTAGTAGGCGGAGATGCTGCGCAGCACACGTCTTACCGCATGCTGCTCGTCTGGCCGCATGTCTGCCAACTCCCGCTGCAGCGCCAGCGTGGTCAGTTCCACACGCACTTCGCTGAAGCCGTCGTTCGATACCTCGCTCTCCGTTGCGGCTAGTCGTGGCACCAGTTGCGCCAGGCGGTCCAGCATGCGCGCGCGCAATCTGGCATGGGAGTCGCCCCGCGTGCCCATGGCGTTCTCGGCGATATCGCCCCAGCCGGCGCGCACGAGGCGCCGCGTGGCAGCACGCGTACCGAACGGACGCACGACAAGCGTCCATGCCAGCGCAAACGCAATGCCCGCGATGCCAGCCACGTTGCTGTTGAAGAACGACTGGAAGTTGGCACTGTAGGCGCCCTGGATGCCGATGTCGTTGGCCGTGACAACGGCCAGCGGCATGCCGATCATGGCCAGGCGCGGCTGGGCCACGAGGAGCCCGATAATCAGGTATGGCACCGCGAACATCAGCACGAGCATCTCGAAGTCATGCGCAACCGGCAGCACCGCGAACAGCATCACGAGCGAGATCAAGAGGCAAACCACGTTCCAGTGAAAGAACGATCTGATCATCGGCGCTGGCTCATCGAGCGCAGCGAAGAAGCAGCACGAGATCGCACCAAGCGCCACCGCGCCTGCCCCGTCGGCCCAACCCATCTGGACCCACAACATGCCCATCGCGAAGATCGCAAGCGCCACCGTGACGGTCGAGAACAGCAGCATGCCGTGGTCATAATGGCGTGCACGGCCCACCTCCCAGCGCACGAACCTGGGCGTCCATTGGATGGCGATATGCTTCGCGCCCAGGCGACGGCACAGCGTCCCGCAGTCATCCCAGAGCGCCGCCAGCTGTTGCAGCCGGTCTTCCGCGGCCGCGGCGAGCGTGGCATCACGGCCAGGTTCAGGCAGCATCGGACTGTGAGCAAGAGGCAGTGCATCGGCCCCGCCACCCTCAATCCAGTCCTTCAACGCGCGCATCCGCAAGGCTAGCGGCGCTGGGACACCGCCGGCAACCCGCATCGCTTCGACGATCGACGCAAGCGACGACAGCACTGGAAGCAGCATCGTCATCCGCCCGCGCAATTCACGAGCGGCATGCACGTGCGCGGCGCTCTCGGAGTCATAGCTCAGCTGGCTGATCAACTGGTCCAATGCCAGGATGTCTGCGGCCAGGCGATGTCGGCTGTGATGACGGGTCACCTGTGCACTGGGGCTTGGCGAGAGCATGTCGCTGGCCCACAGCGCGGCATCTGCCATCCACTGCCGCGATTTGCTGTGCAACACTCCAGCCACGCTGGCCGGCATGATCACTGCACCCACCACGCTTGCGCAGAGAATTCCGAGACAAATCTCTTCGGCACGCGCCACGGCGAGGTCAAAGATGCCAACAGGATTATCGACAGACGGCAACGCCACCAGCGGCAAGGTGTAGGCTGCCAGCATGAACAAATAGCTGCGCGGCGTACGGTGCAGCAAGGCCACATAGAGCAGGCAGGCCACCCAGATCGCTACGGCCGCGATCAGTAACGGCGGGGAACTGACCAGCGGCGGCACCATCGCCACGCCAGCCGCCGCGCCCAGCAGCGTGCCGAGCACGCGGTACAGCGCCTTCGAGCGCGTGGCACCGGTGAGCGGATGCGCCACGATGTAAACGGACCCCATCGCCCAGTACGGGCGCGGCAAGCCAAGGTACATCGCAATCCACAATGCCAGCATTGCGGCGACGAAGGCCTTGAAGGAAAAAATCCAGTCTCGTGCGGATGGCCAACTACCCATGTTACTCACACCCCCCGATTCCCCAGTAATAAGACAGCCACCGCCACTGCGACCGATATACCTTGTTTGATCACGACCAGACTCCCTCGGCCCGTCGCTCTCGCGTGGTCGTTTCGTGACGAAAACATGGATCCCAAATTTGTCGATCTTCGACTCTTCTGCAAGGGAAATTCGTTGCATTGGCGGCAGGCTGTGTGGCGATGACACAGCCGTGCGTGCACTTTGATGTCTTGGACAGCGCAAGCGTCATTGGTAAAAGCCGCTTGGCGAGAGAAGCGAATGGACAAGGCGGGGGACCCTGGTAACGATGGCGCAGTCTATCTGAGTATGAGCAAAGGAAAAACTTCTTGAGACCGACAGACTGTTCGGATTGCCAGACAATGCCTTGGGGAAGATTGCCACAAGAGTGCACTGTTCCTGGGGAAGGACCCAACCTGACACATTTCTGACGCCCACGTTTTTCGTTTTGTATTGTCCACCCCATCGGACAATCCATCTACGATTCAGTGTTCCATACACATGCAAGAATCGTTAGTATCCATATCGATACGTCTTATCAGCAAGCGCCGTTCCAATGAAAGTAGCCGGCATACAAGGAAACGTAGTCACGTGTCACCTATCTGGGCTGGAACCATCAGCTCATATTGCCTGCTCAATAGCCGATTACCTTTGAGGTCGATCCGCTTCCCCTAGCCCTCTCCAGAAGCTGTCCAAATGAGTACGGGTACCTTGCCATCGCGTAAAGCGTCGTTGCCCGAACTGCTTGCAGCGACCGCTCAACTCAAGCGCGCCTTGCACAACCGGCTAATTCCACCGTTGCGCGATGCGAATCTCACCGCGTCCCAGTGGCTAATGCTTTGTTATTTGCGTCGGCACGGTTCCGACACGCTGACTGGTGTCGCCGAGCAGATCGGCCATGACACCGGTGCAATGTCTCGGGTCTTGCATGCACTGTGTCAGCGAGGCTTAGTCAAGGCGGAGCGACCGAGCACGGACCGCCGCAGTGTAAGGCTCTCGATCACGCAGAATGGGGCGGCGCTTTGTGCCGCAGTCGAATGCACGATTTCGCCCAGCAACGAGTCACCTACTGAACGCCAGTTTGCCCAACACCTTCACCGTCTCACTGATTTGATGGCATCGTGCACCAACGCGCTTCGCACCGACGAGCACTGCCATAACTAGGGCAGCTATCGCTTGCTCATGGAGCCTTCCAGCGGTACGGCGGCGTGGCGATGCGCGATAAATATTTAGGTAGGCATGTGATAGCTCCGCTATTCCAAGGTCACCAACTGTTCTTCGGTACCGTGCCGTCCGTAATCCCCTTTGGTGGGGTGGGTAAATGAGAAGACCTTCGCCCCCATAACGCAGGCTCGACCGTGCCCCCACCTTTGGCAGACCGATTCGTCATCGGGACAGCCCGCATAGACTGCGAACCGGTACTTCTCCTCGCCCTTCGGATTCCACCTCACAATCGCCCTAAAAGCGGGGGTAATGTCTCACTGACCAGAGAAGCAAGAAGTCGTGCGCCCTACCTGGCGCATAAAAAAAAGCCGACATTACTGCCGGCCAACGTCCTTGAACCCAGTGACAAGCCAAGGTCGATATGAACTATCATCGGCACGCGATAATGCGCGTGCTCAAGCTGTATCAGAAACGATGGCGAACGCCAACCATCGCGCCAGTCTGGTTTTGACCCGGCAGCGTATTGGCCGTGCCGGTTACGCCGTAGGTTGCATTGCCTTTGTTGTTCACATAGCCAAGCAGCAGGTATGCGTCGGTGCGCTTGGAGAATGCGTAGTCGGCATTCAACACGAACATCCACGAATCCTTGCTGTCAGTGCGGGCGTCCGTATAGTAGGCAGCGCCGGTCAGCGTGAAAGCCGGGGTGAACCTGTAGTTCGCGCCAAGCCAGTACAGGTTATCGTGACGGGCCGTACCCGTGGTGACCTCGTCGCGCATCCAACGGTAACCAGCGAACACCTTGGCAGCGCCGAAGGCATACGAACTGCCAATCGCGGCGCGCTTCGCAGTCAGGTCCGCTGAAGCCAGGGTGCTGCCCTGAAACTGGTCATAGGCAGCGCCCACCGAGAATGGACCGTTCGCGTAGGCCAGACCACCGCCAAAGTTGGTGCCGACCTTGAAGTGGCCCGGCACTTCACCGCCAAGGCCAGTGTTCACGTCACGGCCAAAGCTGTAGAAGCCGGTTGCCGTCAGGCCACCGAACTTGCCGGTGTACTTGACAGCGTTATCCGCGCGGCCGTTGAACTGGTTGTCGACCGAATTCAGGGAGTAGCTCGGTCCAAGCGCCATCGGGTCATAGGCCCCGAACAGGTCGTACAGCGAGTTCTGCTGTCGGCCCAGAGTCACGGCGCCGAAATCGCCCTGCAGGCCAACATAGGCCTGGCGACCAAACAGCCGGCCGCCCTGGGCGGACTTGCCGGTGTCGATGTCGAAGCCGCTTTCCAGTACGAAGATGCCCTTCAGGTTGTTGCCGAGGTCCTCGATCCCACGCAGGCCCCAGCGCGAGCCGGACAGGCCACCCGATGTCACACCAGTGACTGAGCCACTGCCGTTGGTGCCACCATTGACGTGGCTTTGGAAACTGATGCCGGCATCGGCGATGCCATAGAGCGTCACGTTGGACGACTGGGCAAAGGCCGCGCCGGACATGGCGCTGGCTGCGGCTGTCACTGCAAGGAGAGCTTTCTTCATTGTCAATTCGAATTTTGTTTGGACGAGTTGGTTTCCTACCGTCAGTCCACATTGAGGCCGGCCGCCGAACCAAGCGGCCCCTCCTGACGCATCGGGGATATTAAGGCGCTTGTGTGACAGCTTGAGTAAGCAATGCCTTGATTCATAGAAACATTGTTCACCTTGCCGAACAATGAACCAGCTCGAAATGGAGTTCGCTTTCCCGAGGTGCATGACAGAATCACCGCGAATGTTGGATCGATGCCCCCGCTGCAATCCGCCTCAGGCGTGACATCGTAGAACCAGTCAAAGGACGCGTTCCGGTCGACATGGGCTTCCCCCGCTTCGCCACAATGAGCGACGGCGGCCTTCTCGTCCTACTCAACACTTCAAGCGGCACGAAGCCCGGCTAGCGCCGCGTGCGATGAGATGAGCCGTAAAAATGAAGCTCAGCAATAACTGGAAGAAGAGCAAGGTCAGAATCCAACGCATCCACGCCCGCATCGGCAACGCCCGCCTGGGAACTAGCCAAATCCGGGCTGAATGAATTCATTCTTTACCTTGGCTGGCTCGAACTCCGGCGTCAGTTAGGTTGTAAGCTGGCGTTGGACGGAGGTTGGCTTAACGCCGTGCCGCCGCAGGCTGCGAGCAGGAGGTGCCCGGCGTGCGAGCGTCAGCGCAGGCAACCGAGTCACGCAGGCGCAGTGCTGCCTTCCTGCAGATCCGGCGGACCGGGACGTCAGCGTCAGCATCGAGGAGGGGTTGAGTCCTGAGATCGTACGCAGAGACAAGCCTGCAACTTTACTTGGACCTTGAGTCCGTACCGTAGATGAGGACCTCTGCGGCAAAATCCATCGGGGCCGGCGGACTTAGTTCCGCGATCGAGTCCGAATATAAGTCCGCAACCACCCTAATGGCTATCGACAAATATCCCTTGCAAAAGGGAGGCGACCATATAAGTAAAGATGGGTCTTCCGCAATTTGTGTGAGGACGACGAACAGGGCGCGAGAAGCTTCGAGCGTGGAAGGCCTTCGTCTCCACCACCATCACCAACATTCTTCCGCCTGTTGACGAACCTGGGCGAGCCCTGCAGTCGCCCTCGCCGCACGAGATCATTCCCCTGCGATGGCGAACAGGCATGCTGCATTAGCGGTTTGCCCCGCTTTCGGAACGCACCGGGTTACGCAGCACGCCTAGCTTGCTGACCTCGATTTCCACCACGTCGCCGTCCTTCATGAACACGGGCGGCTGGCGCCGCGCGCCCACTCCCCCGGGGGTGCCGGTGACGATGACATCGCCTGGAGACAGCGTGACGAAGCTTGAGCAATATGCGATCAACTCCGGGATGGAGAAGATCAGCATGTCGGTCGTGGCTCGCTGCATGACCTGTCCGTTCAGGCGCGTTTCCAGCGTGAGGATCTCGCTCTCGCCAATCTCGTCGCTTGTCACCAGTGCCGGACCGAAGCCCCCCGTATGCTGGAAGTTCTTGCCCGGCCCCCATTGAGAGGTATGCGTCTGCCAGTCGCGGATGCTGCCGTCGTTGTAGCAGGCGAAGCCGGCGATATGGGAGAAGGCCCGGTCTTCGGGAATGCGGCGGCCGCGCTTGCCGATGATCACGGCAATCTCTCCCTCGTAGTCCAGCCGCGCCGATTCCGGCGGCAGCAGGATCGGCTGCCCGTGTCCCACCTGCGACTCGGCCACGCGCAGGAAGATGGTGGGCCGCTCGGTGCGCTCCTTCTGCGTTTCGCGGACATGCTCGGCATAGTTGAGGCCGGCGCAGAGAATCTTCTCCGGGTCGGCCACCACCGGCCGGCAAGCATCGAGCGCTTCAGCAACCGGCAAGTCGGCGGCATGCCTGCCGGCCTCGTCAATCAGTGCCTCGACTGGCCGCTGTCGCAACGCCTGGCCCAGGTCGCTCTGCCCGAGCCTGGCGCCGAGGTCGATCACGCCGTCAGCGGCGATGGCGCCGAAGCTGTTTCGGCCTTGGTGGGTGAAGCTGATGAATCGCATAGGGTGTATCCCAATTCTGGCTGTTTCAGTTAGGCGAGATGGCACGCCGTGGCCGAAGCGACGACGCAGGCGCCCGACCGCGTGATTTCATGGCCGCGCCTCGACAAGCCGCCCCGCCGCCGAGGAAGCCGTGGGGGGGACATCAAGACGACCTTGCCGTATGCTCCGGCCGGACCAGCATGCAGGTGGCTGTCGCGGTGGCGACTACCTGTCCGCCCTGGCGCAGTTCGCCGGCCACGTTGCAGACGTTGCGGCCGCGCCGCTCCAGCCGCGCGTGCCCTTGCAGCGGGCCGGCCTGCGCGGGACGCAGGAACGAGAGATTCAGGTTCAGCGTCGAACAGAACTCGCCATCGACAAGCGTCGCGGTGACGAGCATTGCGGTCACGTCGTCCAGCATGGCGCCCAGCATGCCACCCTGTACCTGGCCCGCTGGATTGAGGAATGCTTCGGTAGCCATGTAGTCGGACTCCAGCGAACCGGCCTCCAGGTCGACCCCGCGGACGACACCGCCCAGCAGGCTGGCGACAGCCGGCAACGGGGCCTGGCCGTTCAGCATACGCGTGAAAAGATTGGCTTCGGCCATCGTGTGTACGTCCCCGGTCAATGGCCGGCAAAGCGCGGCGTGCGCTTTTCCCGCCAGGCAAGCGCGCCTTCGCGCAGATCGTCGGAAGCATCGGCCACGGCAATATCGTGTACGAGCGCGGTGATATCGAGTTCGCCGCGGGCAATGCGGTTCAGGTGCTTCTTCATGCCAAGCAGTGCCAGCGGCGCCATGCCGGCCAGTTCTTCGCTCCATCGTGCCGCCAGCGAGCGCAGCGCCTCCGGGCTGTCTTCCAGCTGGTCCAGGTAGCCGCACGCCAGCATCCCCGCCGCGTCGAACTTGTCCGCCATCAGCAGGATGCGCTTGGCCGTGGCCAGCCCCAGCCGCGTGACGTAGCGCTCCATGCCGCCGCGGTAGAACAGCAGCCCGAGGCGCGCCGCCGGTACCGACATCTCGGCAGCGGTTGCGCCGAAGCGGAAGTCGCACGCAAGCGCCAGGTCGGTCGCGCCGCCGTACACGCCGCCGTGCAACACAGCAACGGTGACTGGCCGCGCCTGTTCCAGCGCATTGGCAAGCGCCTCGAAGCGCGCTCCGGCGTCAGCACCGCCGAGGCGGCCGATATTGAACCCGCTGCAGAAGTAGGGGCCCTGTGCTTCAATGCGCAGCACGCGTACCCGGCCGTCCGCATTCACGGTCTCCAGGTACTCGCGCAACAGGTCGAGGTCCTCCGGCTCCAGCCGGTTCGCCACGTCGGGGCGGCACAGCGTGATGACCGCGATATGGCCATCGATGGCCAGTTGTGGTGACCGTCCTTGCGGGGTCTCGCTCATGGCGTCGGACCTCGCTCAGTGAAAGCCGTAGATTCGCATGGTGGTCTCGCCTGCCTCCACCCGCTTGAGAATGGCGGCTTCGGTGGCCTCGCGGTCCCGTGCCTTGCCCACGACCTCCGCCGCGCGGCCGCGCGGCACCACCACCACGCCGTCACGGTCGCCCGCGACCAGGTCACCGGCTTCGACACGGGTGCCGCCGATCAGCACCGGCGCGTTGAGCCAGCCGATCGCGCCGTAGTCCTTGCCGGTACCGCGGATGCACAGCCCGCGCGCGAACACCGGGAAGCCGATCTCCTCGAGGAGCACGCCATCGCGCACGTAGCCGTCGATGACCAGCCCGCCCAGATGCTTCGCCTTTGCGGCAGTGGTCATGATCTCGCCCCAGTAGCCGTGCTCGTAGGCACCGCTCACATGCACCACGAGCACGTCGCCCGGTTGCGCGATGTCGAGGGCGCGATGCAGCCACAGGTTGTCCCCGCCGGGCGAATGGACCGTCAGCGCCGGGCCGCAGATGCGGAACTCCGGTGCCACAGGCTTGATGGCCGGCGAGACCACGCCGATCTTGCCGCCCGCTTCATGCAGCGTGGCGGTAGGTAAAGCGCGCGCGTCGTTGACGATATCGGCGCCGACCCGCTCGAATTCGCGGATCGTTGTGCTCGTTGCGTCGTGTTCCGCCATGGTCAGGCTCCCTTGGTCTGCAGCTGGTGGTAACGGAACTGGCGGCGCGCCTCGTCCAGGCGCATGCCGCCGCGCACGGCTTCGCGGATGGCGTTCTCGGCGTGCTCGATCTGCTCGGCTGTGTCGAGCACCGCCGCTTCGTGCTCGCGCGGGATGACCAACACGCCGTCGGCGTCACCGCGCAGGATGTCGCCGGGCTGCACGCGCGCATCGCCGATATTGACGACCACGTTGGTCGCTTCCACCTGGACTCGGTCCTTGCCCGTTCGCATCCAGTGGTCCTTGCTGAACACCGGGTAGCCGAGCTGGCGGCACAGCGCGACGTCACGGCACACGCCGTCGATCACGGTGCCGGCAATGCCGCGGCGGTGCGCGATCTCGGTCAGGATGTCGCCCCAGACCGTGGCATTGTCACGGCCGCCGTTGTCGAGCACGAGGATGCTGCCCGGCGGCACGTCGTCGATGTAGTCGCCGACGGTGCCGGGCGGATTCGATGCCGGGCCGTACAGCAGCGTGTAGGCGCGCCCTGCCGTGGAAAAGCCTTCGCCACGGGCCTTGATGCGGTAGCACTGGCCCGCGATGCCGAGCTTGTCCAGCGCGTCGCTCAGCGTGGCCGTGTCCAGCTTCGCGGCGCGCGCGACGTTGATGTCCTGTTGTTCGCTCATCTCTCTCAACCCTTCAGCATGTGTTCGTAGTTGCCGCCCATGACTTCCCCGATGGGCGTGCCACCCAGGATGGCCTTCGCCATCACGGACTCCTTGCGCACGATCGCTTCGGCCGTCTCGAGCACGCGGGCGATGTCGCGCGCGGCGATGAAAATCACGGCGCTGCGGTCCGCGACCACGTAGTCGCCCGCTTCTACCGTCACAGTGCCGATCTGCACCGTGACATTGGTGCCCTGCTCCACCACGCGGCTGCGCGCGGTGAACGCGGTCAGTGCGCGGCTGAACACGGGGAAGTCGAAATCGAGCGCTTCATCGATATCGCGCACCGGGCCGTCCGCCACGACGCCCGCGACGCCGCGCACCTTGGCTCCGAGCGACAGCAGCCCGCCCCAGCTGCCGGCCTCCACGCCGGTGCGCTGCTCGACGACGATGATGTTGTCCGGGCCGGCCTGCTCGATCGCCGTGCAGCCGAGATGGCGCGTCGGTCCGGGCGGCGGCGCGCCGGTGCCGAGCTTGACGGTGATGGCCCGGCCGGCAATGCGCCCGGCGCCGGAGCGCTGCGGCAGGCCCGTCACGGTGCCCGGCAGCTGCAGCTTGTCGAGCGCGTCGGATACCGCGCAGCAATCGAGTCGGCGCAGGCGTTGTACGTTGGATTCGGTTTCACTCATGGTCATTGGTATGGCTTTTGTTCGGTTATTCAATCCAGCGTCTGCCAGGCGGCGAAGCACAGGCCCGTGCCGGTCAGCGCAGGCGTGCGGTAACCCGGGACATAGGAAACCCATTCAAGATCGAGGTCGCGCACGGCCTCGACGGCGATCAGCCAGTTGCGGATTTCGGAGCTGCCTGCCTGGAGCTGGCGCGGATCCAGCGAGGCGAGGAAGCCGGTGTCCTTCTGGCGGATGGCGTCGATGATCGCGTTGTCGAGCTCGGCATCGACCACGAAGTGGCTCAGGCCGCCCGAGGCCAGCACGCCTACGCGCAGGTCTTCGGGATAGGCTGCAATCAGCTCGCGCAGCGCGGCGCCAAGCTGGATGCAGCGGCGCGGCGTGGGCTGGTTGGGCGGGTCAAAAGTATTGACGATGACCGGCACCACTGGCAGATCCAGTCCCTGCAGGTAGCGGCGGTGGATGAACGAGAATGCATGGCCTTCGAACTGGCCGCGTTCGAGGCCGTCCATCGCAGTGATGTCGAAATCGCGGTCGCACAGTTCGCGGATCATCCATCGGCCCATGTCGGCGTTGACCGGATAGTCGCGGTCGGCGTCGGGCTCCTGACGTGCCATGCGGGCCTTCTTGTACCAGCCGTCGGAGGCGCTTTCCTCGCGCTTCGCATTGCGGATGGTGTCGCCGTAGTAGATCGCGAATGCAGGGTTATTGGTCGTGCGGAACAGCTCGGTCTGGTCATCGCCAACCACCAGCAGCACGTCGAGCCGTGCGGCGCGGATGCGGTCGCGCAACTCGTCCATGGCCGCTTCGGCCTGGTCGTAGCGCTCGCCCATGCGCTCGGGCGTCACCATGGACTCGGCATCGTCCGGGGCGATCGCGAGCAGCGCTTCATAGGTTGTCGGGTTGCCGGCGCGGTCGAAGTAGTGCGGGTTCTTCGGATCGACCTGGCGGAAGCCGTGTTGCCAGTCTTCACGCTGGCAAACCAGCATGATGCTGTGGGAGGAGCCGAAAGCGGCGACGAGTCTTGCCATGGAAGTGTCCTTCGTTCAAACGATGTAGGCGGCGCGCAGCTCGCCGACCTGTGCCGCGTTGTAGCCAAGCTCGCGCAGGATGTCGTCGGTATTGGCGCCCTGCTCCGGCGCGGGCTGCGGCGGCAGGTCGCGCGGATAACGCGACAGTCGCATCGGCTGACCGACCAGCGCCACATCGCCAAGCTCGGTGTGCTGCATCGGCCAGGCCACGCCAAGGTGCTTCACCTGCGGATCGGCGAATACCTGATCCACGCGGTGGATCGGTCCGCACGGCACGCCGGCCTTCAGCAGCCGCTCGGTCCATTCGGCGGTGGTGCGCGTGCGCAGCGCCGCCTCGATCGCGGCATTGACCTTGTCGCGGTTGCGCACGCGCTCCGGGTCCGAACCCAGGCCGGGCTCGTCGACGAGGTGCGGCACTTCCAGCGCCTCGCACAGGCGCTTCCACATGGTTTGGCCGATCGCGGCGATGTTCAGGTAGCCGTCGCTGGTGGCGAACACGCCCGTGGGCACGGTCAGCGGATGTTCGTTGCCGGTCTGTTCGGGAATCTTGCGGTCGACCAGCCACTGCGCGGCCTGGAAGTCCAGCATGGCGATCTGCGCTTCAAGCAGCGAGGTCTGCACCCACTGCCCTTCGCCCGACGCCTCGCGCTCCAGCAGCGCCGTGAGGATGCCCATCGCGCAGAAGTGGCCGGCGCACAGGTCCGCGAGCGGGATGCCGACGCGCATCGGGCCTTCGCCCGGCTTGCCGGTCACGCTCATCAGCCCGCCCATGCCCTGCGCAATCGAATCGAACCCGGGCCAGCCCGCGTAGGGGCCGTCCTGGCCGAAGCCGGAAATGCTCGCGTAGATTAGCCGCGGATTGATAGCGCGTAGCGCGTCCGGCCCGATGCCGAGGCGGTGCTTCACATCGGGGCGGTAGTTCTCGATGAAGACGTCGGCGCGGCGGACCAGTTCATGCAGGATCTTCACGCCTTCCGGCGCCTTCATGTTGAGCGTGAGGCTTTCCTTGTTGCGGTGCAGGTTCTCGTAGTCCGCGCGGTTGTGGTCGCGTCCGCCGATCATGTCGTCGCCGCCCGGTGCGCCCGGCGGGATCTCCAGCTTGATCACGCGCGCGCCCATGTCGGCGAACAGCCGCACCGCGGTAGGACCGGCGCGCACGCGCGAGGCGTCGAGAATGGTGAAGCGGGACAGCGGGCCCTTGCGCTCGCCGGTGCCGTGTGGGTTGTGTCGGGTATCAGCCATGGTCGTTGCCTCAGGTCTTTACGCCGGGGTGAACATCGGCACGGCGTAGCCGCCATCGCTCGGCTTGAACACGACCTTCACGCGCTGGCCGATCTCGATCCCGCGCGGGTCGCAGTCCACCAGGTTGGTCATCATCGTCACGCCTTCGTCCAGCCGGACGTAGGCAAGCGTCCACGCGGCCTCGCCCTTGCCCATGGTGCTGAACGAGTAGACCGTGCCGAAGCCGCTGGCATCGCGCCATTCGGTGCGGTCGGACTGGCAATGCGGGCAGATGTCGCGCGGGTAGTAGTGCAGTGCGCGGCAGTCCAGACAGGCCTTGATCACCAGGCGTCCGGCGTTGGCGGCTTCCCAGAACGGCTGGCTTTCCGGCAGCGTGCGCGGCGCGGGAATCTTGCGCGGGCCGGCGGGCGGCGCCTTGGCGGCCGCGTTGGCAGCGGTAGCCGGAGTAGCAGGTATGCTCATGGTGTTCATTCCCTTTCAAGAATCAGCGTCGCCGCGGTATGGCGCGAAGCGAGCGCGCCGCCGATGCCGCTGGCCAGCGCCAGGTCGCAGTTGGGGACCTGCACCGCGGGATGCGCCTCGCCGCGCAGCTGGCGCACGGCCTCGATCACCTTGGTGACGCCGCCGCGGTTGGCCGGATGGTTGTTGCACAGGCCGCCGCCGTCGGTATTGAACGGCAGGCGTCCCACGCCGGAAATCAGGCCGCCGTCGGCGACGAACTTGCCGCCCTCGCCCTTCTTGCAGAAGCCCAGGTCTTCGAGCTGCATCAGCACGGTGATGGTGAAGCTGTCGTACAGCGATGCGTACTTGATGTCGGCGGGCGTGACACCGGCTTCCGCAAACGCCGCCGGGCCCGACCACGCGGCGGCCGACCACGTCAGATCGATGTTGCCGCCCATGGCGTGCTTGGGTGCTTCGCCGGTGCCGCGTACTTTCACCAGCGGACGCTTGAGCTGGCGGGCGATCTCGGGGCGCGCCACGATCAGCGCGCCGCCACCGTCGCTCATCACGCAGCAGTCCAGGCGGTGCAGCGGATCGGCCACCATCGGCGAATTGACCACGTCCTCCACCGTCACCACGTTGCGCAGCATGGCGTGCGGGTTGTGCTGGGCGTGATGCGACGCGGCCACCTTGATCCATGCGAGCTGCTCGCTGGTGGTGCCGAACTCGTACATATGACGCTTCGCCACCATGCCGTAGAGGTTCTGCGTGGCCGGGCCGAACGGCAGTTCGAAGGCAACGTCGGGCGCGTCCGGGTCCGGGGCCCGCAGCGCCAGCGCGGCACCGGCCGCGCGGGGGCGCCCCGCCAGCGTGATCAGCGCGACGTTGCAGCGCCCCGCGGCAATGGCCTCGGCGGCGTGGGCCACGTGCAGGATCGGCGCGGAGCCGCCGCACTCGGTCGAATCCACGTGGCGCGGCTTCAGGCCAAGGTATTCCACGATCGTGGTAGTGCCAAGGCCTGGCGCATCGCCGGCGCAGAAGTAGCCGTCGACATCGGCGGCGGTGAGGCCGGCGTCGGCCAGCGCGCCGCGCGCCACATCGGCATGCAGGCGCGCTACCGACAGGTCATCGGCTTTGCGTGTGGGATGCTCGTAGGCCCCCACGATGTAGGCGGATCCGTTCAGGGTCATGATGAAAAGCAGGGACTAGGTGGAGATGGCTGGTGTCACGCGCGGCATCACTGGTCCGGCGTAAAACCGCTGGCCTTGATGACGGGGCCCCAGTAGGCAAGTTCCTTGCGCTGCAAACGATCCAAATCTGCGGCCGGCCGGAAGTCGGGGTTCAGCGTGGCCCGTTGCTGCAGCGTGGTGCGCACCTCGGGCATGGCGAGTACCTTGCCCAGTGCCGCCTGCATGCGATCGAGCTCCGCCTTCGGCGTGCGCGCGGGTGCCCAGATGCCGGCCCACGCTTCGCCGCTGTCAACTGCCACGCCCTGCTCGGTCGCGGTCGGCACGCCCGGCAGCAGCGGCGAGCGCGCCGCGCCGAACACGGCGATGATGCGGACCTTGCCGCTCCTGGCATGCGGCAGGATGTCGCCGGCGGTCATCACGGCGGCAGCGAGCTGCCCGCCGAGCAGATCGGTGACAAGCGGGCCGTTGCCCTTGTATGGCACGACGCTCATCGGTACGCCGATAGACTTGCCGAACTGCAGGCCGGTGAAGTGGGTCTGGCCGCCGAGCCCGGCCGTGCCGAACATGGCCTTGCCGGGATGCGCCTTCACCCATTCCACGAAGCCCTTTACATCGGTGACGCCGGTCTGGGTACTCACCACCAGCGCCAGCGGATACGAGATCACCACCGCGACCGGCGTCAGGTCCGTCAGCAAGTCGTACTTGAGCGTGGCCGGCGGATACAGCAGCGTCGGGAAGATCGCGGTGGCATTCGGCGCGACCATGTAGGTCAGTCCGTCGGGCGCGCTGTGCTTGAGCATGCCGGTCGCCAAGCGGCCACCCGCGCCGGGGCGGTTGTCGACGATCACGGTCTGCCCGAGTTCGCCTTGCAGCTTCTCGGCCAGCACGCGCGCGACAGTGTCGGTCGAGCCGCCGGGCGGGAAGCCGACCAGGAACCTGATCGGCTGCTTTTCCTGCGCCTGCGCGCCGCAGGCAAATGCCAGTCCCAGCGCCAGCACGCCGCAAGCGGATCTGAGGATACGGATGAGGGCCATGTCTTTTGTCTCCTGTGTATTTCTTGCGTGAACCAGCCAGCCGTTGCTCAGGCCTGCCGGGCAAAACAAGCCAGGTGGTGTCCGGCATCGCCGAACAACTGGTTGATGACCATCAGGCGCTTGGCGTAATGGCCGACACGGCATTCGTCGGTCATGCCCATGGCGCCGTGCATCTGGATGGCCCACTGGCCAACCTGCCGCCCCGCCTGCCCGATCACCGTCTTGGCTGCGGACACCAGCCGGCGACGCTGCACCGGGTCGCCGTCGGCCACCGCCATGGCGGCCACGCAGGCCATCGACTTGCACTGCTCGAGCGCGATCAGCATGTCCGCCACGCGGTGCTGCAGCACCTGGAACTTCGCCAGCGGCGTGCCGAACTGCTTGCGCGTCTTCAGTTGTTCCGCGGTCAGGTCGAGCAGTGCTTCCAGCGCGCCGACGGCTTCCGCGCACAGCGCCGCGTTGGCCCGGTCGGTCGCGGCGACGATCGCTGGCAATGCGGCGCCGGGCTCCCCCAGCACCGCGTCCGCATCCGCGCTGACTTCACGCAACGTGAGATGCGCGGCGCTGCGGCCATCCAGCGTGCGGAACTCACGCACGGACAGCCCGGGCGCACCGGCGGGAATCACGAACAGCGTCACGCCTTGCGCGTCGACGGTGTCTCCCGCGGTACGCGCAGCCACGATAAAGGCATCGGCCCGGGCGCCATCGAGTACCAGTGTCTTTTCGCCGTGGAGCAGCCAGCCGTCGCCCTCGGCGCGTGCCAGCGTGCTCACGCGTGCCAGGTCATAGCGTGCGTCGGCCTCGTTGATGGCAAGCGCCAGCCGCGCCTGCCCCGCTGCCAATGCCGGCAGCCACTGCTGCCGTTGCGCGGGCGTGCCGGCCTGATCGAGCAGTTGCCCCGCCAGCACGACGCTCGACAGCCAGGCACCGCCGCCAAGCGCACGGCCCAGTTCCTGCGCCACCAGCATCATTTCTGTCGGGCCCTGCTCGCTGCCGCCCACATCCGCCGCAAGCGGCAGGCCGAGCAGCCCGAGGTTCGCCATGGCGGCCCAGCGCGCGCTGGCCTCGTCGTCGGTCTCGGCATCGCCGCGGCGATGCGCAGGGTATTCGCCATCGCAGAAGCGGCGCACCGCATCGCGCAGCGCGATATGTTCGTCGTTGAGTGAAAAATCCATGGTCTCGGTACGGTGTCAGGCCGCGAGGAAGGCCTTGCTGATCAGGTTGCGCTGCACTTCGTTGACGCCGCCGTAGATCGACAGCTTGCGCGCGTCGAGGTAGTTGGCGGCCAGCGCCGACAGTTCCGGCGGGCTGGCAGGGTCGCCCAGTTCGCCGCGCAGCGCGGCTTCTTCGAACGGCACCGCATGCGGGCCCGCGATTTCCACCAGCAACTCGTAGATGGCCTGGCGCAATTCGGTGCCGCGCACCTTGAGCATCGACGCTTCCACCGCCGGCACCCGGCTCTGCTGGTTGGCGCTGAGCAGGCGCAGCGCGGTGAATTCGAGCGCCAGCAGTTCGATTTCGAACTGCGCCAGGCGCGACTGCAGCACCGGATCGCCGTCCAGCCCCTGGCTGGCTGCCAGTTCGCGGGCCCGCTGCAATTGCTGCTTGCATGAGCCGATGCCCGCGATGCCGGTCCGTTCATGGCCGAGCAGGTACTTGCCGTAGGACCAGCCCTTGTGCAGCTCGCCGACCAGGTTTTCCACCGGCACCCGCACGTTGTCGAGATAGCACTCGTTCAGGTCGGTGCCGCCTTCGAGCATACGGATGGGCCGCACCTGCACGCCCGGCGTGTTCATGTCGATGAGCAGGAACGAGATACCCTCCTGCGGCTTGGCCGCGTCCGGGTCGGTGCGCACCAGCGCGAACATCATCGAGCACCAGTGCGCATAGGAAGTCCACACCTTGTGGCCATTGACGACGAAGTGCTTGCCATCGGGTTCCAGCACCGCGGTGGTCCGCACTGCGGCCAGGTCCGAACCAGCACCCGGCTCGGAGAAGCCCTGCGCCCACCACGTATTGCTCTGGCGGATGTCGGGCAGGTACTTCGCCTTCTGCTCGGGCGTGCCGAACGCGATCAGCACCGGCCCCAGCATCTGGATGCCGCTGGCGATGATGCGCGGCGCGCCGCCAAGCATGGTTTCCTCGTCGAAGATATAGCGCTGCACGTGGTTCCAGCCCGGACCGCCGTGTTCGACGGGCCAGCCCGGCGTGAGCCAGCCGCGCGCTTCAAGGATGCGGAACCACGTCACGTAATCGGCATGCTCCAGGCGCAGGCCGAGTTCGACCTTGCGCCGGATATCGGCGGGGAGGTTCGCCTTGACGAACGCGCGCACCTCCTGGCGGAACGCCTCGTCGGCGGGAGAGAAAGTCAGCTTCATGATTGGTATGCCGTGGGATCAGGCTTGCGGTGCACAGACGACCAGTGCGTCAAGCGCGAGCACGCGGTCGGGATAGGCCACCAGCGGATTGACGTCGATCTCGGTGATGGCAGGGTTGGCGCGCATCTGGCCGCCGATCAGGGTCACGGCCCGCGCAATCGCCGCCACGTCGACTGCAGCCGCACCGCGGATGCCGCGCAGCAGCGATGCCGCCTTGAGCCGGCTCAGTTCCTGCACGACATCGGCTTCGGAAAGATCCGCCGGGATCAGCCGCACATCCTTGAGCGCCTCGATCCACACGCCACCGAGGCCAACCAGCACAACCGGTCCCCAGCCGGCGTCGCGCTTCGCGCCAACCACGAGTTCCAGACCGCGCGGCCCCATGGCCTCGACCAGCACGCCGTCGAGCGTGAGGCCTGGACGATGCGTAGCGATATTCTGTTGCAGGCGATGCCAGCCGGCACGCAACGCGGCTTCATCGGCGAGGCCGACCATCACACCACCAACATCGCTTTTGTGCGGCAATTCGCTGGCCTGCGCCTTGATCACTACCGGGTAGCCGATGCGCGCCGCAATGGCGGCCGCCTCATCCGCGCTGGCTGCCAACGCGCCCTCCGGCACGACCAGTCCGGCAGCCGCCAGCCACGCCTTGCCCTGGTACTCCGCGAACACACCTGAAGGCGGAACTGCACCCGGCAGCGGCACCGCCGCCGGTACGGACTGGCTCGCGCGGCCGGCGCGCTGCAGCGCCTCGCCGTAGGCTGAAACCCGGGCAAGCGCGCGCAGGGCACGATCGGGCGAGCGGAAGAACGGCACACCGCTCGCGCGGATCGCATCGACGAAGAACGGCTCGATCGGACCGCTGTCGCCGGTCACGACGAGGACCGCCGGCTTGCCGGCGCGGGCGAGCGCGGGGACGATGTGCTCGGCCTTGTCGCGCTGTGCCACTTCGGGGCCCGCCGGAATGCTGAGGACGATGCTTCCTACGGCGGGATCGGACAGCATGGTCAGCAGAACCTCGCCGACCAGCCCCGGCTGCCGTACGCCGATCGTGGTGTAGTCGAGTGGATTTTCGGCGACGGCGTAGTCGGGCAGCATGGCTTTGAGACTTGCCGTTGTCTGCGCGCCGAGCGGGGGCAGTTCCAGCCCGAGCCCGTCGCAGAAGTCCAGCGCGACGTTCTTCATCGCGCCGGACCCCGTCATAAAAGCCGGGCCGCCAGCAGGCGGCACCGGGAAACGCAGCAGGATTGCTGCAGCGTCGACAAGCTCGTCAGGGGTATCGACCAGCACCACGGCCTCGCGCGCCAGCGCCACGCAGGCCGTGGCGTGATCGCCGGCCAGTGCGCCGGTGTGGGACTGGGCCGCTTCGCGGGCGCGCTCGCTGCGGCCCGGCATCAGCATCACGACCGGCTTGCCGGCCTCGCGCGCCTTGCGCGCCAGCGCCAGGAACGTGCGCGGACGGCGCACCTGTTCGGCGTACACGGCCAGCACGCGGGTCTGCGGGTCGTCGATGTAGTGGGCAACGAAATCCTCCGCGCCGAGCGATGCCTCATTTCCCGTGGAGACGACCGCCGTCAGCGGCAGGCCACGGCCGACGAAGGCATCGCGCATGTTCGCCGCCATCGCACCGCTTTGCGCGACCACGCCGATACCGGGGCGGCCACCGCACGGATAGGGCTGCACCGCTTCGAAGGTCACGGGCACGTTGCCCTCGAAATTCGTGAAACCCATGCAGTTCGGTCCGAGCAGCAGCATGCCGGCCTCGCGCGCGGCTGCGGCGAGCTGGTCCTGCCGTTTGCGGCCGGCCTCGCCGGTCTCTGCATAGCCGGATGCGAACAGGACCGCCGCACGGGTGCCCTTCGCGGCCAGGCTGCGCACCGCATCGAGCACGCCTGCCTCGGGAATCGCCAGCACGGCCAGGTCGATGCCGGCGGGCAGCTCGTCCACCGCCTTCACACAGGCGCGGCCATTGATCTCGGTGCTGCTGCGGCTGACCAGGTGAATCGCACCGGCGTAGCCGAAGCGCTCCAGGTTCGCCAGCACGAAGCCGCCGAACGAGCGCGGGTCCGCCGAAGCGCCGACGATCGCCACGGAAGCCGGACGGAGGACGCAGGTCACGTCAGCCACCGCGGCTGCCGCCGCCGGTTCGGGCTGTCCGGCCTGCGCGCCGGGAAAGTCAGAGGTCTTCATGGGTTGGGGGTCTCTTCCAGGAAACGGTGGTTGTCTCGTGTTTGACGAATTCTGGCATACCACAACCATCGTTTCAATACACCAGAAAACGGATAATTGAAAAATTCGTAGGGAATTTCCCTAGCTGCGCGGCGCTGCCCGTTGGACTGCAAGGCATGCAAGCGGCTAACAGGTCACTGAAACGCCGCATTCTCCGGACTTCGGAGCGCGACTCCTGGAAGGGCAGAAATCCATATGCATGAAGGGCTTGCGGGCAAACTCCCTCGTCAATCCGGGCCGTCTTTTCTCTCAGAATAGAAGACGAACGCTCAGGATTCCCGAGCGTGCCCAACGCGATCTTAGAATGCCGTCTTTGCATACCACTATTTTTTTGTTGTATATTTTCGATCAACAAAGCGATGCTTGCTGGCGTCGAACCGTATGCAAACGACCGACCATACCCTGAACCCACCACGTCCCGCCGGGCGCCACAGCCGGGCCGAAGACATTCGCGCCACGCTGGAGGCCGAAATCGAGGCTGGCGTACTGTGCCCCGGAGCACCGCTCGACGAGCGCGAGCTGGCGCAGCGCTTTGGCGTATCGCGCACACCGGTGCGGGAAGCCTTGCAGCAACTGGCCGCGCATGGGCTGGTCAGCATCGCCCCGCGCCAGGGCGCAGCGGTCGCGCGCCTGTCAGTGGGCAAGGTGCGGGCGATGCTCGAATACGTGGGGGAACTGGAATCACTGGCTGCGCGCCTGGCGGCACGCCGCGGCGACGAAGCGTTGCACGCCGCACTCGACGCAGGCCTGTCTCTGGGCCGCCGGGTCGCGGCGACACCGGGCGCCGTAGGCTACGCCGCCGCGAACGCGGCCTTTCACGAAGCGATCTACCAGGGCTGCCGCAACGAGATTCTCGCCGGCCATATCCGCGCCGCGCGGCGGTGCCTGCAGCGCTACCGCATGCGCGACTTCGCGACTGCCGTGCAGATCGCGAAGTCGCTGGCAGAACACCAGCGCATTGCCGACGCCATCCGCGCCGGCGACGAACAGCTGGCCGCCGCGGCCATGACGCTCCATGTGCCCGCGGGCACCACGGGCTTCGCCGAATTTCTCGCGACGGTGCCGGCCCATTTCTTCGACAGCGGCCATGCCGCCGTCTCCTGACCCCGCTCCCCGCAACCCATTACCTCAGGCATCCCATGACCAGACCTCTCCGTTCGATCGACGTGCCCGGCCTTGCGCACAACGCCCCCATTCCCGCCGGCGCACGCGTAGGCAATGTCATCTGCACCTCCGCCATCTCGGGCAAGGACGCAGCCACCGGCGCACTGCCGGCCGGTGCCGACGCACAGGCTGCTCACGCGTTCCGCAATCTGGCGAGCGTACTCGGGGCTGGCGGCGCCAGCGTAGCGGATGTGGTGAAGCTGACCATCTATGTGAAAGACAACAGCGTGCGCGACGCCATCAATGCCGAGTGGCTGCAGTGCTTCCCGAACCCTGAAGACCGCCCCGCGCGGCACATCGTCGTGCATGACCTGCAGCACGGCATGCTCCTGCAACTCGAATGCCTGGCCGTCCTGGCCGGCGCCAACCAAGGCTGAACCATGATCATCGATTCCCACGCCCACGTCGTCATGCCCCCGGAGAGCTTCCGCTACATGGCGGAACTGATCGGCGGCCGCGCCAATCCGTCCACCACGCCGAAGATTCCGGACGCTTCGGTGCGCAAGGCAGCGGAAGAGCTGGTGCGCAGCATGGACGCCGTCGGCACCGACGTGCAGTTCATCTCGCCGCGCCCTTACCTGCAGATGCATTCGGTCAAGCCGGGCCGCGTGACCGAGCTGTGGTCGCGCCACTGCAATGACATCATCGCGCGCTTCGTCACCATGTTCCCGGACCGCTTCCGCGGCGTGGCCGGCCTGCCGCAGCACATGCTGGAATCCCCGGCCGAGCGCGCCGTGCCCGAGCTGGAGCGCTGCGTCAATGAACTCGGCTTTGTCGGATGCCTGATCAACCCGGACCCGACCGAGAGCGAAGGCCCGACGCCGCCGGGCCTGGGCGATGCGTTCTGGTATCCGCTGTACGAAGCCATGACACGCCTGGACGTGCCGGGCCTGATCCACTCCGCCGGCAGCTGCAGCGCGCGCGAGTCGTACACGCTCAAGTTCATCAATGAGGAAAGCATCGCCGTGATCTCGCTGCTGAACTCGAAGGTGTTCCAGGACTTCCCGAACCTGAAGATCGTCGTGGCGCACGGTGGCGGCGCAATTCCTTACCAGATGGGCCGCTTCCGCTCGTGGTCGGTGCGCAAGGGCGAGACCGTCACATTCGACGAGCAACTGCGCAAGCTCTACTTCGATACCTGCAACTACTCGACCGAGGCGATCGACCTGTTGCTGAAAGTGGCTGGCACCGACAACGTGCTGTTCGGCACCGAGAAGCCCGGCACCGGCAGCGCGCGCGACCCGCTGACCGACCGCGACTACGACGACATGAAGCCGGTCATCGAAGGCATCTCGTGGCTGACGGACGAGCAGCGCAGGAACATCTTCGAATGCAACTGCAGGCGCCTGTACTCGCGCGCCTTCCGCACCGACGAGGAGTGCTGAGATGCCGCTGACCCGCGAAGACAATGACCTGCTCACACGCGTCGAGAACGGCGCGCCGATGGGGGAGATGATCCGCCAGCATTACTGGCTCCCGGCGGTGCCGTCGGCGAAGCTGGTGGCCGATGGCGCGCCCGTGCGCGTGCGGCTGCTTGGCAGCAACTACGTGGCGTTCCGCCGCACCGACGGCCAGGTCGGCGTGCTCGACGAGCTGTGCCCGCACCGCAAGACCTCGCTGCTGATGGCACGCAACGAGGACAACGGCCTGCGCTGCATCTTCCACGGCTGGAAGCTCGGGACTACTGGCGAAGTCCTCGAAGCCCCGAACCATGTCGGCGACCAGGCCCAGTTCTGCAAGCATGTGCGCGTGAACCGCTACGGCGTGCAGGAACGTGGCGGCATTGTGTGGGTGTGGCTCGGCAAGGGCGAACAGGCACCGAAGTTCCCCGACCTGCCGTTCACGTCGCTGCCCGAAGACCAGCGCTCGGTCACCAGCCAGGAAGTGCCGACCAACTGGGTGCAGGGCGTGGAAGCGTCGATGGATTCGTCGCACGTTGGCGTGCTGCATGAATCGACTACGCAGATCACCGCGGGCTCGGGCAACCAGCGCATGCACATGACGCAGGCGCTGGCACCGCGCCTGGAATTCGAGGACCGTCCTTACGGCTACCGCTACGCGGCTCTGCGCCCGCTGCCGGACGACAAGCTCTATGCGCGCGTGAACAACTTCGTCATGCCGTGGTACGGGATCATCTGCGCGCCCGATGAAAAGGGCCCGAGCACGGTGTTCTTCTCCACGCCGGTGGACGACGTCACGCACCGCGCCTGGTTCGTGCATTTCAACCCGCACCGCCCGCTCGGCATGACCATCATGTCGGCCACGCCCGACGTCTGGGACTTCCCGCCGCTGCCGCCGGGCACGCCCGCCAACAACTGGGGCCAGAACCGCGACCTGATGCGCCGCGGCCATGCCACCGGATTTCCGCAACACCTTGGCACCGAAGACTTCGCCATGTTCATCGGCCAGGGCCCGATTGCAGACCGCACCACCGAGCAGTTGTGCTCGGCCGATGGCGCGGTGCTGCGCGTGCGGCAGGCGCTGCTGAAGTCGGTGCGCGAGTTCCAGGCCGGCAAGACCCCGACGCTTGCCGACAACCCCGAGCTCGACTACAGCCGGATCGTCTCGGTCGGCGGCGTGCTGCCCGCCGGCGAAGACTGGCGGTCGCTGACCACGGCTGCCTGAGGCAACCGTCACACGACTGACAAGATGACGGAGACAACGATGACCAGCCCCCGCTTCCGCTCGCGCCGCCGGCTGATGCTGGCGGCGTGCGCCGGCCTCGCCGCGCCAGCGGTTTCGTTCGCGCAGCTGCGCGGCAAACCCGCCATCCGCATTCTGGTGGGACTGCCGCCCGGCGGCGGCACCGACGCCATCGCGCGGTACTTTTCCGATTCCCTGCCTGCGCTGCTGGGCCAGCCGGTGATCGTGGAGAACCACGTGGGCGCCGGTGGCCGCCTTGCCGCCGACGTGCTCAAGTCCGCGGATCCGGATGGCCTGACCTACATGATTGCGCCCAATGCCACGCCCACGTTCCAGACGCTGGTGTTCGGCAAGCAGCTCAAGTGGGACCTGTGGCGCGATTTCGCGCCCGTGGCCGGACTGGTGTCCTACCCGACCGGCATGGCCGCGGGCATGGCAAGCGGCGCCACCAGCGCGGAATCGTTCGTGCGATGGGCACGCGCCAATCCGCAGCAGGCCAGCTTTGGCACGCCGGGGCTTGGCGGCCAGAACCACTTCCTGGGCCTGCAGTTCGCCAAGGCGGCGGGCATTTCGCTGGCTGTCACGCCCTACAAGGGCACGCCGCCGATGATCAACGACCTGCTGGGCGGCCATATCCCGTCGGCGGTCACGCTGCTGCAGGACCTGCTGCGCCACCACCGTGCCGGCAAGGTACGCCTGCTGGGCATCTTCGCCGACAAGCGCTCGGCGCTGGCGCCGGACATCCCGACCATGGCAGAGCAGGGCATTCCGGTGCGCCTCGGCGACGCGTGGACGGCCATGTGGGCACCGGTGCAAACCCCGAAGACCGAGATCGCCCGCGTGCAGGCGGCGCTAAAGACCATCCTGGCCGCACCGCAGGCACGCCGGACGCTGATGAGCCAGCTCGCGGTGGTGCCCGACTACCTCGACGGCGAACAGATGGCGCGCCGCCAGCGCGCCGAACTGGAAACCTGGGACCCCATCATCCGCGCCTCGGGCTTCCGCGCAGAACTGTAGAAGCGGGAACGGCAGATCCTTTGCGGCCCTGGCGTCCACCTAGGCCGCTCTGGCGCGTCCGCCCCCACTTCGACCGGAGACATCCATGAGCATCACCGACACCCTGCAAGTCCGGGTCAAATCCATCAGCTGGGAGGCCGACGGCATCCTGGCGTTCGACCTGAGGCCGGAGCCGCCCCTGCGCACCCTGCCCGCGTTCACCGCCGGCGCACATATCGACCTGCATCTGCCGAATGGCCTGATCCGCAGCTACTCGCTGCTGAACCCCCAGTCCGAGCCGCATCGCTATGTGATTGGCGTCAACCGTGATACGCAGAGCCGCGGCGGCTCGCGCTACCTGCACGAAACGCTGCGGCCCGGCGACGTGCTGACCATCGGCGCGCCGCGCAACAATTTTCCGCTCGACGATTCGGCATCGATCGCAGTGTTGGTGGCCGGCGGCATCGGCATCACGCCGATCCTAGGCATGATCCATCGGCTGCGCGAGCTGGGCCGTCCGTGGCGGCTGCACTATGCCGCACGCACACGCAAGCAGGCGGCGTTCATCGAGACGCTGGAGGCCATGGGCGCGGAGCCCGGTGGCGAAGTCCGGCTGACGTTCGACCGCGAAGCCGGCGCCGATCGCCTCGATGTCGCGGCCATTGCCGCGAGCCTGCCGGCAGGCGCGCATATCTATTGCTGCGGCCCGGTGCCGATGCTGGAGGCCTTCGAGCAGGCCACCGCATCGCTGCCGCCCGAGCGCGTGCATCGCGAGTACTTTGCCGCGCGCGAGGCCGCCGCCACCGATGGCGGTTTCACCGTGGAGCTCGCGCGCAGCGGCCGCAGCCTCGAGATCCAGCCTGGCCAGACCATCCTGGAATGCCTGATCGCCGAAGGCGTGGAGCCCATGTACTCGTGCCAGGAAGGCGTGTGCGGAACGTGCGAGGTGCGCGTGCTGGACGGCGAACCGGATCACCGCGACCTCGTGCTAAACGCCGCCGAACGTGCCGCCAACAACCGGATGATGGTGTGCTGCTCAGGCGCGAAGACCCGCAAGCTGGTGCTGGACCTGTAGCCGCCACACCGTCGAACCACGCAATGAACAAGGAGCATGAAATGAGCACTGAACTGGTGACGTATGAACTCGACGGCAACGTAGCACTGATCGGCCTGAACCGGCCCGATAAGCGTAATGCCATCAACGAAGAGGTGGTCTGGGCCCTGCACGACGCCGTCGTGCGTGCCGGCGAGGAAGCCGATGTCGGCGTGCTATTTGGCCACGGCAGCAATTTCTGCGCGGGGCTGGACCTGAAGGAAGCGCTGGCTCGCGCCTCCGGCGAGCAGCCGCGGCCACGCAAGCGTACGCGCCACTCGTGGCACACGGTGTTCGACGGCATCGCGCGCGGGCCCATTCCGTTCGTCGCGGCGCTGCACGGCGCGGTGGTTGGCGGCGGGCTGGAACTGGCCACAGCCGCTCACATCCGCGTGGCAGATGAATCGGCGCTGTTCGGCCTGCCCGAAGGACAGCGCGGCATCTTTGTCGGTGGCGGCGGCACGGTGCGCATCCAGCGCGTGGTCGGCTACACCGTGATGGCCGACATGATGCTGACCGGACGCCTGCTTACTGCCCAGGAAGGAGAGCGCGAACACATCGTGCGCTATGTGGTGCCGCAAGGCCAGGCGCTGAGCAAGGCGCGCGAGCTCGCTGCGCTGATCGCCCGTAACACCGCGGATACGAACTGGCGCATCACCAATGTACTGCCACGCATCAATGACCTGTCGCATGACGATGGCCTGTTCGTCGAGTACCTGACCTCGAACATCCCGCGCCCTCCCGAGGCCGCCGAACGCCTGCGCGATTTCGTCGAAGGCCGTGCCAAACCCCTCGCCGCCCCCGGCGCGAAATCAGAATGAGCCGAGCAACGCCATGACGACCACCACCACGATTCCATCGAGCGCCGATGCCGCGGCACAGGCCACGGCAGACTACGTCCGCTTCGCCCAGGCGGAAGCGGCCCATATCCCGGACTTCCCGCAGGACCTGCCGCTGCGCCCGGTCAACCATGTTGCCGTGATTGGCGCAGGCACCATGGGCGGCGGCATTGCGATGGCGCTGGCCAATATCGGCACTCCGGTCACGCTGATCGACAGCAGCCAGCAAGGGCTGGATACCGGCCTGCGCCGCGTGCGCGACAATTACGCCGGCAGTGTCTCGCGCGGCAAGCTGGAACCGTCAGCGATGGAAGCGAGGCTGTCGCTCATCAAAGGCTCCGTGAGCCTGGCTGACGTCGGGTCCGCCGACATGGTGATCGAAGCCGTCTTCGAGGACATGTCGCTGAAGCAGCAGGTGTTCCGCGAACTCGATGCGCGGTGCAAGCCCGGCGCCATCCTGGCGACCAATACCTCCGGGCTGGACGTCGATGCCATCGCGGCGGTCACGCGCCGCCCCCAAGACGTTGTCGGCGCCCACTTCTTCAGCCCGGCGCACGTGATGCGCCTGCTCGAAGTGGTGCGAGCCCGCGACACCGCGCCGGACGTGATCGCCACGCTGATGGATCTGGGACGGCGCATGGGAAAGACAGCGGTGCTCGCACGCGTCTACCCCGGCTTCATCGGCAATGCACTGTTCCGCAACTACACGCGCGAAGCGCATTTCCTGGTCGAGGAAGGCGCGCTCCCTCATGAGGTCGACCAGGCCCTCACGGGCTTCGGCTATGCCATGGGCATCTTCGCCGTGCACGACATGGCCGGCAATGACGTGGGCTACCAGACCCGCAAGGCGCAGATGGCGACGCGGCCGCAGGACCGGCGCTGGAACGACCTGATCCTCAAGCTGACCGAACTTGGGCGCCTGGGACAGAAAAGCGGCAAAGGCTGGTACCGCTATGAACCCGGGAGCCGCCAGCCGCTGCGCGATCCGGAGGTCGAAGCCTTCATCGAACAGGAATCCGCACGACTCGGCATCGCACGGCGCCCCATCGGCGCCGAGGAAATCATCAGGCGCTGCGTCTACGGCATGGTCAATGAGGGCGCGAAGCTGCTCGAAGCCGGTGTGGCGCTGCGGCCCAGCGACATCGACACCGTCTACCTGACCGGCTACGGCTTTCCCGCGCGCCATGGCGGCCCGATGTACTACGCCGACCGCATCGGGCTGCGCGAGGTGTACGCCGACATCGAGCGCTTCCACGCGCAGCACGGCTTCTGGTGGGAACCGGCACCGCTGCTGGCCCGGCTGGCGCGCGAAGGAAAGACCTTCGCCGACTACCAGCGCGGCCGCGCGTGAGGCCGCGAGCCTCATTTTCACGACGTGCCCCCCACTCTCGTTGCATTCCTGATACGCACTAACGTATACCACTATTTGTTATACACATACCAATAAGCGATAGTTCCGGCACTTTCCGAATCCCGGAAATGACAGCCAAGACATTGGAGGAGAACAGCATGAAAAGAAACCTGGTCGGCCTTGCCTGCGTCGTCGCCAGCGCCACCGCGGCCGCGCAGACATCGGGCGTCACGCTGTACGGTGTGGCCGATGCCAACATCGAATACACCAACAACAATCTGGGAACGGGCCCGGACGGGCATTCCAGGGTCGGCGTGAATTCGGGCGGCCTGTCCCCGAGCCGCTGGGGCCTGCGAGGCACGGAAGACCTGGGAGGCGGCAAGCAGGCACTCTTCGCGCTGGAAAGCGGCTTCACCCTGGATAACGGCGTTTCCACGCAAGGCGGCCGCCTGTTCGGCCGCCAGGCATGGGTCGGCCTGCGCAGCGGCGCGCAGCAAGTGACGCTGGGCCGGCAATATACTTCGCTGTTCCTGATGATGGCCAACTACTCGCCCACGGCGTATGCGACCACGTATGAACCCGTGGTTGGCATTGCCGGCTCGAACCTGCGCGAAGACAACATGGTGAAATACCATGTCGACCTGGGCCCGCTGACGGCCGAAGCACACTGGGCCTTTGGCGAGCAGGCCGGAACCGTCACGGGTTCGTCGGCCTTCGGTGGCGGTTTCGATTACCGCTTCGGCTCGTTCGGCGTCGCCGGTGCCTATGACAGCATCAACAGCGCCAAGACCGCCGATTACACCCGCACGCAGAAGGCAGCGCTGGGCCTGCGCTTCCAGATCACGCCGGAGCTGCTGGCCCAGGCGGCGTACCGGTACAACAACAACGGCACGCGCGCGGCCAACACCGCTGCGCGCGACGACCTGTGGTGGTTTGCGCTGAACTACCAGGCAACCGGGGCATTGCAGCTCATAGGTGCGTTCTACTACGACAATGTCAAGGCGCAGTACACCGCAACCAGCCAGACCAATCCGAGCAACCCGTGGCAGGTCACCTTCATCGCCGATTACTCATTGTCCAAGCGCACTGATGTCTACCTCAGCACGGCGTACACCAAGAATGCATCGCTGAACTTTGAAAGCCTGAATGGCGCTACGGCCGCTTACCAGATCGCGCCGAACGAGAAGAGCCAGTTTGGCATCGCGATGGGCATGCGGCACAAGTTCTGAGTTTTCGCCTGAACGGGCGCCGCGAAGGGCTCACCCCTCCCATGAGAACCCATGAGAAAGGGGGAGCATTCGGGCCGCCCGCCTGCCGGATCAGGCTGCCCGCGGGGCGGCGGGCTTGCGGCCACGCCTGGCGCCGCCGCGGGGTGCGGCGCTCCTGGTGGCCGTCGGCTCGCCGCCGCTCTCGCCCTCGAGGTAGCTGGCCGGCAAGGTGGAAAGGAATTCGGAGAATCCGGTCGTGCCCACGGGCGCGTGTTCGAGCATGGCCTCGTGCGCGGCGGTTTCATCGCCGCTGAGGATGGCCTCGGCCAGCCGCTGGTGGTCTTCCAGCACACGCTGCCGGCGCGCCGGGGTCTGGAAGATGCGCGGGCGGTAGCGCTGCATCAGCCGGCGGATACCCTGGATCTGTGCCACCAGGTATTCGTTGTGGCTACCCGCATAGACCGTGTCATGGAACTCCGCATTGGCCCTGGCAAAGCGCTTGCCATCGTCTTCGGCATGCGCCTGCTCGCATTCGGCGCGGGCCGCCTTCAGGCTGACGCGCTGATCGTCGTCCATGCGGCGCGCGGCAAGCTTCGCCGCTACGGCCTCCAGCTCGCCAAGCAGCTCCAGGGTTTCACGCAACTGCGTGATCGACAGGCGCGACACAAACACGCCCACCCGCGGCACGATGCGGACCATATTCTGCACCGACAACTGCTGCAGCGCCTCCCGCACCGGCGTGCGCGAGACACCGAAGCGCTCGGCCAGCATGCGTTCGTCCAGCGGCGTGCCGGGCGGCATGTCGCCATTCTCAATTTCTCGCTGAATCGTGGCCTTGATTTCGCCGGCCATGCTCTTCTTCTCTGACTGTGCCATTGGGTATGAGGGGGAGCGGTCTTTAGTTCTCAGTATACCGAACCGATGTACTGGCATGCGGCTGCCGCACTGGGAAAGTAGCTGTTCGCGCCGGGAGGTACCCTGTCTCCGTATCCGTCCGATCCGGCATAATGCCCGGTGAACCATTGTGCCCCGGAATTGAACTTCCTAATGCAAACGAAGCCGGACATCTCTTGCGAAGAGACCTCACCAAGCACGGACGGGGGCGACGACTGCCCTTTGCGCTGGTTCGACGCCGATCGCGGCGCTTTCGAATCGCTGGAGCGATGGATCGCCGAGCATCCGGCGGACTACTTCGCGGGCGAGCGTTTTGATCCCGTTGGCGCGTGCGCCACACGCGAGGCTGTATTCGCGTCGGTTGAGCTGCCCGAGACGCCGACATCGCCGCAAGCGCATGCCGATCACCTGCTCAACGACGTTTTTCGGCACGTGACGCCCGTGGCGGCGCCCACTTTCGTCGGACACATGACGTCGTCGCTGCCGTCGTTCATGCCCTCGCTGGCCAAGGTGGTGGCAGCGCTGAACCAGAACGTCGTGAAGATCGAGACATCCGGCGCGCTGACGGGGCTCGAGCGCCAGGTCATCGGTATGCTGCACAAGCTGGTGTTTGCGCAGGACAGCGCGTTCTATGCGACATGGCTGCACGATGCCGACCATGCGCTCGGCGCGATCTGCTCTGGCGGCACGATTGCCAACCTCACCGCGCTATGGGCGAGCCGCAACAACCTGCTGCGCGCGCGTGATGGCTTCTCCGGCATCCATCGTGCCGGACTGGGCGCCGCGCTACGCCATTACGGCTATGACGGGCTTGCCATCGTGGTCTCGGAGCGCGGGCACTACTCGTTGGGAAAGGCAGCCGACGTCCTTGGCATCGGACGCGACAATCTGGTGCCGGTCGGGGTCGATGCAGACGGTCGCATGCGCATCGACCTGCTGCGCGACACCCTGCGTGACCTGCAGCAGCGCAACATCCGGCCGATGGCGATCGTCGGCATAGCGGGGACGACGGAGACGGGCGCGGTCGATCCGCTCGACGCGATTGCCGATGTTGCTCAGGAGGCCGGCTGCCATTTCCACGTGGATGCCGCGTGGGGTGGCGCAACGCTGCTGTCGGAGCGCGAGCGCTGGCGCTTCAAGGGCATCGGGCGTGCCGATTCCGTCGTCATCGATGCGCACAAGCAGTTCTACGTGCCCATCGGGGCCGGCATGGTGCTGTTCCGGAGCCCGGCTTGGACGCAGGAAATCATCCAGCATGCGAACTACATCGTGCGCAAGGGCTCGGTGGACCTGGGGCGCCATACGCTCGAAGGATCGCGCGGCGCGGCGGTAGTCATGCTCTATGCGAACCTTCATCTGCTGGGTCGCAAGGGGTTGGCGCAGTTGATCGATCGCAGCATCGATAACGCCCGTTACTTTGCGTCGCTGATTGCGCAGCAGCCGGATTTCGAGCTCGACAGCAACCCGCAGCTTTGCATCCTGACCTATCGCCATGTGCCCGAGGCCGTGGGTCGCGCCCTGGCAACGGCTTCGGCCGACAGGCGCGAGAAGATCCTGGACGCGCTGGATGCGCTGACCATCAGCATCCAGGAAATGCAACGTGACGCCGGCCGCTCGTTCGTATCGCGCACGCAGTTGACGTCGACCCAGTGGGGTGGGCGCCCGATTGCCGTTTTCCGCGTGGTGCTGGCCAACCCGGATACGACCCATGCCATCCTGCAGGACATCCTCGACGAACAGCGCGCGCTGGCGGCGGCCAGTCCATGCATGGCGCCGCTGATGACCTTGGTGGGGGCGCCGGACGCCGCGTGAGGCACCTGCAACCGGCGTGCGCCATTTGTCGACCGTGTGTCGCTGGCAACGGTGCGCCGAGTATCCCCAATGACAGACTTTTATTTTCTGTGGGCTCTTCCGCAGTTGGGCGAACGTAGTGTCATCGGACGGCAGTTCTGGAGCGAACGGCCAAGGCAAGAGTACGTCGATCCTGTGGGGGCGGGGCAGGCACTCCCTGCTCCGCACCGGGAATTGCCAGCAAGCAAGCACCCCTCAGCGCTTGTGGGATTCTGCAGGACAGTGGAGCCTGCCTTTGCTCGTCACTGACGTCGACGCAGAGCCTGGCATACGGACCATCGTCGTCGGCTCCACTGACTATCATGCCCTCTTCGCAGCGCCGGGCATGCCGATCACCGATGTCGCCGAAGACACCCTTGACTGGCTGTTCTATACCAGCGGCACGACCGGCAAGCCCAAAGGGGTCATGCTCGCGCACCAACCTGCGTAATTGGGCGTTGCGAGTGCATAGACAGTCACTACACACACATCCAGAAAGTGTTGGCTGCACCCACTCGACAGGCCCACACCTCGATACAGCTGCCATTGCGCATTCCAGGCAGCTCACGGCCTCACAAGGGACTCCGAGAATCCCCCCGTTTTAGCACGGTCGCCAAATTGCCTTGCGGGTTTTCCCGTGCTTGAGTTCTTCCCGCCCCTGTTCTTTAATTCAACATGAATTAATTAATAGCGCTCCCCAGCTGGAGCCGATCGGACGGAGACAAGATGACCGCATCCAAGGCAGGCCGTGGCGTGAACTCTGCCAGCCTGCGCCTTTACAACGAGCGTGCCTTGCTGCTGGCCCTGCGCCGGGCCGGGGAAGCATCCAAGGCAGACCTGGCTCGCATGGCGCAACTCACCAATACAGCGGTCGGCAGCATCGTGCAGAGCCTGACCGACGAAGGCCTGATCCAGCTTTCCGGGCGGCGCGTGGAAGGCCAGCGCGGACAGCCTGCCAGCCTGATCCGCCTGCAGCCCAAGGGGGCCTTTGGCATAGGCGTGCGGCTTGACCGCGGCAGCATCGAGGCCGTCATGGTCGACTTTGCCGGGCATATCCTGGCCAGCCGCGCCCACCAGATGGTGCTGCCCCACCCCGACCAGGCGCTTGAGCTGGTGCGCCGCGACATCGACGACATGCGCGCCCTGCTCACCCCGGCCGAGCAGAAGCGCCTGCTTGGCATCGGTGTCGCGCAACCCTACAACCTGGGCGCGTGGCTGCGTGAACTGGACATGCAGGGCAAAGCCTTCCAGGCTACCTTCCGCGCCTGGGACCAGGCGGATTTCCCCGCCATGCTGGCGGCGGCCACCGGACTGCCGGTGTTCGGCGAGAACGACGGCACCGCAGCCTCGGTGGCCGAACTCTTCTACGGCCGGCACCACGCCCAGCATTTCCTCTATGTCTTCCTTGGCCCGGCGATCGGCGGCGGCGTGGTGCTCAACGGCGACTGCGTGCGCGGGGTCTCCGGCAATGCCGGAGACATCGCGATGATGCCGGTGCCGCCCAGCACGCTGGCCTCCGCCCCGGCAATGCCGGGCCGGCAGCGGGACATCCTGATCTCGCGCGCCTCGCTCAACGCGCTGACGCGCCACCTGCGCCACCACGGCGTGACCGTGCACGGCCATGCCGACCTGCAGCAGCAGGTGGAACTGAAGCACCCGGCCGTGGCGGAATGGGTGGATGACTGTGTCGATGCGCTGGCGCCTGCGCTGCAATCGGCACTGGCCGTGCTGGACGTGCCGCTGGTGATTTTTGATGCCGATATCGACGGCGGCCTGGTGGCCACGCTGATCGAGCGCCTGCAGCAGGCGCTGGACGACAGCGCCCCAGAGGCACGCCCCGCCGCGCGCATCGTGCGCGGCTGCTTTGGCGCCAATGCCGGAGCGGTCGGGGCTGCGTCCCTGCCGATGTTCATGAACTTCTCGCCGCGCGCAGAACTGCTCAAGGGCGCGTCCGCCATCGTTCCGGAGGCCAGCTATGCAACCGTCTGACGCAATCACCGCCCCCCGGCACGCCGCTGCGGCGCCGCTGCTGGAGATGCGCAACATCTCCAAGACCTTCCCCGGCGTCAAGGCGCTCAGCAACGTCCAGCTTACGATCTATCCCGGCGAAGTCCATGCGCTGATGGGCGAGAACGGCGCAGGCAAGTCGACGCTGATGAAAATCCTCTCGGGCGCCTATATCGCCGATGACGGTGCCGAGTGCCGCATCGCCAGCCATCCGGTGGTCATCGACGGGCCGCTCGCCGCCCGCGCCCACGGCGTCGCGGTGATCTACCAGGAACTGAGCCTGGCGCCCAACCTGAGCGTCGCCGAGAACATCTACCTGGGACGCCACCTGCACCGCCACGGCATGGTGGATCGCGCCGCGATGGCGCGGGCTTGCGAGGCCACGCTGGCCCGGCTCGGTGCCGACTTCACGCCGCAGACCCTGGTCGACCGCCTGTCGATCGCCCAGCGCCAGTTGGTGGAAATTGCCCGCGCCGTACATTTCGAGACCCGCATCCTGGTGATGGATGAACCCACCACACCGCTGTCTACCCGCGAGACCGACCGCCTGTTTGCGCTGATCCGGCAGCTGCGCGCCGACGGCATGGCCATCATCTACATCAGCCACCGCATGGCCGAGATCGACGAACTGGCCGATCGCGTTACCGTGCTGCGCGACGGCTGCTACGTCGGCACGCTGGAAAAGGCCGAGCTGACCCAGGCGGCACTGGTCAAGATGATGGTCGGCCGCGACCTGTCGGGCTTCTACACCAAGACGCACGGCGAGACGCACGGGGGCGACATCGTGCTGTCGGTGCGCAATATGTCCGACGGACGGCGCGTGCGGGATTGCAGCTTCGACCTGCATGCCGGAGAGGTCCTTGGCCTTGCCGGCCTGGTCGGGGCAGGCCGCACGGAACTGGCGCGGCTGGTCTTTGGTGCCGATACGCCCACCAGCGGCGCGGTGTACCTCGCCGGCTCGCCTCTGGCCGTCAATCATCCCCGCCAGGCCATTGACGCTGGCATTGCCTACCTGACCGAAGACCGCAAGCTGCAGGGCCTGTTCCTTGACCAGAGCGTGCACGAGAACATCAACCTGATCGTCGCCGCACGCGATGCGCTGCGCGGCGGTCGGCTCAATCGTGCGAGCGCGCGTCGGCGCACGGCCGACGCCGTCAGCTCCCTGGGCATACGCGTGGCGCATCCGCGCGTCAATGTCGGCTCGCTGTCGGGCGGCAACCAGCAGAAGGTGATGCTGTCGCGCCTGCTGGAAACGAAGCCGCGCGTGCTGATCCTTGACGAGCCCACACGTGGCGTGGATATCGGCGCCAAGGCCGAGATCTACCGCCTTATCGACGAGCTGGCCCGCTCCGGCGTGGCGGTCCTGCTGATCTCCAGCGAACTGCCAGAGGTGGTAGGTCTGTGCGACCGCGTGCTGGTGATGCGCGAAAGCCGGCTGGTCGGCGAGGTGCACGCCTGCCCGGATGCCGCCGCCACGCAGGAGCGCATCATCGCCCTCGCCACCGGTGCGGACGACCCGGCACCGGCCACCGTGCTGCACTGAACCGACAACTCCCCCCGAGACCGCGCAGACGGTCGGCGGCAAGCACACCACACAGATTCTGGAGACACCATGCGTAATTCGATCCAACCGACAGCACACGCCGTTTCTTCACACGGCGCGGCGCGCACGCTTGCCAGCCGCCGCGGCGCCACCACGCAAGAGCGCCTGCGTGCGCTGGGCATGCTGCCTGTGCTGGTGCTGCTGTGCGCCGGCTTCACGCTGCTGACCGACAACTTCGCCAGCCTGCAGAACCTGTCGATCATCGCGCAGCAGGCGTCGATCAACCTGGTGCTGGCGGCCGGCATGACCTTCGTCATCCTGACGGGAGGGATCGACCTGTCGGTCGGCTCCATCCTCTCGATCTCGGCCGTGGCGGCGATGCTGACCTCGCTGACGCCGGAACTGTCCGCGCTCAGCGTGCCCGCCGCCCTGCTGTGCGGCCTGCTGTTCGGTCTGGTGAACGGCGCGCTGATCGCCTTCATGAAGCTGCCGCCCTTCATCGTCACGCTGGGCAGCCTGACCGCGGTGCGCGGGCTGGCGCGGCTGGTCGGACATGACAGCACCATCTACAACCCCGACATCGGCTTTGCCTTCATCGGCAATGGTGACGTGCTGGGTGTGCCCTGGCTGGTGATCATCGCCTGTGCCGTGATCGCGGTGTCCTGGGTCGTGCTGCGCCGGACCGTGCTGGGGCTGCAGATCTATGCCGTGGGCGGCAACGCCGAGGCGGCCCGGTTGTCGGGCATCAAGGTGTGGGGGGTGCTGCTGTTCGTCTATGCCGTGTCCGGCCTGCTGGCGGGGCTTGGCGGCGTGATGTCTGCCTCGCGCCTGTACGCGGCCAACGGCCTGCAGCTCGGGCAATCCTATGAGCTGGATGCGATCGCCGCGGTGATCCTCGGCGGCACCAGCTTTGTCGGCGGCGTCGGCTCCATCGGCGGCACGCTGATCGGCGCGCTGATCATTGCCGCGCTGTCAAACGGCCTGGTGTTGCTGGGGGTGTCGGACATCTGGCAGTACATCATCAAGGGCCTGGTGATCATCGGCGCGGTCGCGCTGGACCGCTATCGCCAGAAAGGCTCGGCACGCACCTGAACACGCGCAGGAGACGGAAGTGATCAAGCAATTCCTGATGGCAGTCGCGCTTGGCGCATGCGGCATCGCCGGCGCCATGGCACAAGCGCCGGCCTCTGAGCCCACCACGGCGGCCGCGCCACGGCAGTTGAAGAAGGTGGGCGTCACGCTGGGCTCGCTCGGCAACCCCTACTTCGTGGCGCTGGCCCGCGGCGCCGAAGCCGCGGCGAAGCAGGTGAACCCGCAGGCCAAGGTCACCGTGCTGTCGGCCGACTATGACCTCAACAAGCAGTTCTCGCACATCGACAGCTTCATCGTCGCCGGCGTGGACCTGATCCTGATCAACGCCGCCGACGCGCGTGCGATCGAGCCGGCCGTGCGCAAGGCGAAGAAGGCGGGCATCGTGGTGGTGGCGGTGGATGTGGCCGCAGCCGGTGCCGACGCCACCGTGCAGACCGACAACCTCCAGGCCGGCGAGCTGGCCTGCGGCTTCCTTGCCGAACGGCTCAAGGGCCGCGGCAACCTCATCATCCAGAACGGGCCGCCGGTGTCAGCCGTGCTGGACCGCGTCAGGGGCTGCAAGGCGGTGCTGGCGAAACACCCCGACATCCGCATCCTGTCCGACGACCAGGACGCCAAGGGATCGCGCGAAGGCGGGCTCAACGTGATGCAGCTCTACCTGACGCGCTTTCCCAAGGTGGACGCAGTCTTCGCCATCAATGACCCGCAGGCGGTCGGGGCCGACCTGGCCGCCCGGCAACTCAACCGGCGCGGCATCCTGATCGCATCGGTCGACGGCGCGCCCGACATCGAGGCGGCGCTGAAGGCCGACACGCTGGTGCAGGCCTCGGCCAGCCAGGACCCGTGGGCCATTGCCCGCACCGCGGTGCGGCTGGGCGTCGGCATGATGAACGGCCAGCGTCCCGCCAAGCCGGTGGTGCTGCTCCCATCCACGTTGGTCACGCGCGCCAATGTCCGCGACTACAAGGGCTGGGCGGCGCCGAGATAGCGCCCGGCCAAACCCGAACACCTTTCAGACCTTTCCAGGTGACTTGATGATGGATAGCACCAAGACCGGCACACAGGCCCCGGATTTCGATTTCGTACTGTTCGGCGCCACCGGCGACCTGGCCCGCCGCAAGCTCTTGCCGGCCCTGTTCGACGCGCATGCGGCAGGTGCACTGCACCCGGAGGGGCGCATACTCGCGCTGGGCAGCCAGCCGCTGGCCCACGAGGCCTACCTTGCCATGCTCAACGACGAGGTATTGCCCGCACTGGCGGGCAATACCGTGGCCTCATCCTGGCCGGGCTTCCTGGAACGCATCGTCTACCTGCAGGTCGACGCCAACACGGAGCCAGGCTTCGATGCATTGGCCGAACTGGTGAATGCCCGTGCCGCGCCGGTGGTGGTGTGCTACCTGGCCACCGCGCCACACCTCTTCGTCAGGATCTGCGAGCAGCTGGCGCGGGTCGGGCTCACCGGCCAACGCAGCCGTATCGTGCTGGAAAAACCGCTGGGCCATGACCTGGAGTCGTCCGAGGCGATCAATTCGGCGGTGGCAAAGTTCTTTGCCGAGGACCAGATCTATCGCATCGACCACTACCTGGGCAAGGAATCCGTGCAGAACCTGATGGCGGTGCGCTTCGGTAACGTCCTGTTCGAGCCGCTATGGCGGCGCGAGTGGGTGAAGGAAGTGCAGATCACCATCGCCGAGGAACTGGGCGTGGAGCGGCGCGGCAACTTCTACGACGGCATCGGTGCGATGCGTGACATGGTGCAGAACCATCTGCTCCAGTTGCTGTGCATGGTAGCCATGGAGCCGCCTGCCAGCCTGTCCGAAGACGCTATCCGCGACGAGAAGCTGAAGATCCTCAAGGCGCTCAAGCCGATCCGGCCCGAGGACGTCGCCGAGAAGGTCGTGCGTGGCCAGTACTGCCGCGGTGCTGCCGGGGGCAACCCGGTGCCTGGCTATGTCAGCGAGCCGGGTATCCCGTCCGAGAGCCGGACCGAAACCTTCGTTGCCATCAAGGCGGAGATCGCCAACTGGCGCTGGGCCGGCGTGCCCTTCTACCTGCGCACGGGCAAGCGCATGCAATCGCGCGTGGCGGAGATCGTCATCCACTTCCATGACGTGCCCTGCGCCCTGTTCGCGCGCCCGCTGGGCACGCCAGCGGGAAACCGGCTGGTCATCACGCTGCAGCCGGAAGAGAGCATCCGGCTCTATTTCCTGGCCAAGCAGCCCGGTGACACGCAAGCGCTGGTGCCGGCTTCGCTGGACCTGCAGCGCCCGGGGGCAGGTCCGCGCGTACGCCGCATGGGCGCATACGAGCGCCTGCTGCTGGATGTCATCCGCGGCAGGCTGGGCTTGTTCGTGCGCAGAGATGAACAGGCCCAGGCCTGGCGCTGGGTCGCGCCCATTCTCAAGACCTGGGAGAACACCAACTCCGCGCCCAAGCTGTACACCGCCGGCACATGGGGGCCGGCCGCATCCAGCGCCCTGCTGTCGCGCGACGGCATGGCCTGGCATGAAGAGATGTAGTTGGAATTCCCGAGCCCCGCATTTGCCTATCCCCCATTGGAGCAGCCCCATGTCGACGTCCCTCCCCGCCTGGCAGGCCTTGCGTGAACATGCTGCCAGGATTCGTCCTGCCCATATGCGCGACTGGTTCGCGGGCCCGCACGGCCAGGCCCGCTCCGAGCGCATGGCGGCCGAGGCCTGCGGCCTGACCCTTGACTACGCGAAGAACCGCGTCACCGAGGAAACCCTGACCCTGCTTTTCCAGCTGGCCCGCGACGCGCGCGTGTGCGAGCATCGCGATGCCATGTTTGCCGGCGAGCCGGTCAACACCACCGAGCGCCGTGCCGCACTCCACATGGCGCTGCGTGCCCGCCCCGGCGATGGCTACCGGGCACTCGGCGTGCCGGTAGAACCCGATGTGTCGGCAGTACTCGCACAGATGGAACGCTTCGCGCATGAAGTGCGCAGCGGCGCATGGACAGGCTTTGACGGCCGTGCCATGACGGACGTGGTCAACATCGGCATCGGCGGTTCCGACCTCGGGCCGCGCATGGTATGCCGCGCCCTGGTGCAAGATGCCGAACCCGCGCCGCGCATGCACTTTGTCGCCAACGTGGACGGCTGTGACCTGGCCCGCAAGCTGGCTCGCCTGGATGCCGCCACCACGCTGGTGATCGTCTGCTCCAAGACTTTCAGCACGCTGGAAACCATGGCCAACGCCCGCACCGCGCGCGACTGGTTCCTGTGCCACGGGGCCACGCAGGCGGACCTGGCGCGCCACTTCGTGGCCGTGTCGACCAACCGCGACGCCGTGGAAGCATTCGGCATCGACCCGGTCAACATGTTCCCGTTCTGGGACTGGGTCGGCGGGCGCTTCTCATTGTGGTCGGCCGTCGGCCTGTCGATCGCCGTGGCAATCGGCTTCGACAGGTTCCGTCTGCTGCTGGACGGAGCAAGGGCCATGGACCGGCATTTCGCCAGTGCGCCGCCCGAACAGAACCTGCCGATGATTCTCGGCCTGCTCGATGTCTGGTACCGCAGCTTCCTGGGCGCGGGCAGCCGCTGCGTAGCACCCTATTGCGAATCCATGGAACTGCTCCCGGCCTTCCTCCAGCAACTGGAGATGGAGAGCAACGGCAAGTCGGTGCAGCACGACGGCGCGGCGCTGGAGACCGGCTCGGCCGCGGTGGTATGGGGCACCACCGGTACCAACGGCCAGCATGCCTATTTCCAGATGGTGCACCAGGGCTCGCAACTGGTACCGGTGGACTTCATCGCCTGCCTGCGACCTCACAGCGACCTCCCCGGCCACCATACCAAGCTGCTGGCCAACTGCTTTGCACAGGGCGAAGCACTGTTGCGGGGACGCACCGCCGACGAGGTACGCGCCGACGGGCAGCATGACGAGAGGCTGGTGTCGCATCTGGTGTTCGAAGGGAACCGTCCCAGCAATACCCTGCTGCTGCAGCAGCTGGATGCCTTCCACCTGGGCGCCCTGCTCGCCATGTGCGAGCACCGCACATTCGTGCAGGGCGCACTTTGGAACATAAACTCCTTCGATCAATGGGGCGTGGAACTTGGCAAGAAGCTGGCCGGCCCCATCGAGCGCGAACTGGAAGGTGCGCCGGCGCAGCCGCATGACGCGTCGACAGCCGCGCTGATCCGCCGCGCGTGCGACGCCAGAACCTCGGCGCAACACTGAATCGCGCGATGACAGGGACCTGCAGGGGGAGCCATGCGGCAGATCGAACTCAATGATGCCACCACCCATGTCGAAGCCATGGCACGAGCCGTGGCCGGCGAACTGGTGCGTACCTTGGCCGAAAAGGGCCAGGCTTGCCTGGCGGTCTCCGGCGGTCGTTCGCCGCTGCCGCTGTTCGAGGCCCTCCGGCAGCGCCCCCTGCCCTGGGAGCGCGTGAGCGTGGTGCTCGTCGACGAGCGCATGGTGCCCCTCGACCACACCGACAGCAATGCGCGCCTGGTGTGCGACCGGTTGCTGCGCCAAGCCGCGTCGCGCGCATCGTTCCAGCCGCCGGTCCCGCCGTTCTGCACGGCGATCGACGAGATCGACACCTCGGCGGTCGTAGCCGGACTGAACCGCAACTATCGCCAGCCCGATCTCGTCATCCTCGGCATGGGCGACGACGGCCATACTGCGTCGCTGTTCCCCGATGCGCCAGAGCTGCCCGAGGGCCTGTCCCTGAACGAGCCGCCGGGCTACCTGGGGCTGAGCCCCAGGGCCGCGCCACATCGCCGCGTCAGCCTCAACCTGAGTGCCCTGCTGGGCGCGGACCGGGTCTTGCTGGGCTTCAGTGGGCCGTGGAAGAAGCAGGTATTCGATGCGGCAACGCGCAAGCCCACGCCAATGCTGCCGGTCAGCTACCTGCTGCATCAGCAAAGGACTCCTGTGGATGTCTACTGGACGCCGTAGCCCGGCCTTCAGCCTTCCCCATATCAACCCAGCCGCACAGTTCGCGCAAGCACAGATCCAGGAGTCATCGATGTCCAAGCCCTTGCCCCGCTATGTCGTCTTCGGCGAAGCCCTCACCGACATGGTTCGACAGGCCGACGGAAGCTGGCTCGGCCTGCCAGGCGGTTCCTGCTGGAACGTGGCTCGCGTCGGCGCGCGCCTTGGCATCGACACGGCCTTTGCCGGTGCCGTCAGCCAGGACCTGTTCGGCGACGAGCTGGCCCAGGCCAGCGAGCAGGCCGGCCTGGACATGCGCTTCCTGCAACGGGTCGATCGCTCGCCCTTCCTGGCCTTTGTTGCTTCGCGCCATCCTCCGCAGTATTTCTTCGTGGGGGACGACAGTGCTGACCTGCATTTCGATCCGTCCCGGCTGCCGCATGGCTGGCGTCAGGCGGCGGAAGTCATTCACTTTGGCTCTATCAGCCTGGCGCGTCAGCCGCTTGCCGCAGGCCTGTGCGAGGAAGCCACGCAGGCAGCCGGCGCCGGCAAGCGCATTGCCTTCGACCCGAACTACCGCAAGCTGATGAACGCGCCGGGCTATGGCGAAGCGCTTGCACACATGCTTCGGCTGGCGTCCTACGTCAAGATCTCGGATGAAGACCTGACGGGCCTGTTTCCGGCGCTGGCCCTGGACGCAGCGCTCGCGCAGGTGCGGGCCATGGCACCGGACGCCACCATCATGCTCACGCGCGGGGCCGAGGGCCTGACCCTGCTCTGGTCCGACAGCGTGGTGGAACAACCGGCGTTCCGGGTGAACGTTGCCGACACCGTAGGTTGCGGGGATGCCGCCATGGGTGGGTGGATAGCAGCGGTGCTGGCCGAGCCCCGGGCGGACCTTGCGGCCCAGGCGCGGATGGCCGCTGCCGCCGCGGCAGTGGCTGCAGGCCATGCCGGTGCATACGCCCCCTCGCGGCAAGAACTGGAAGGCCTGGCGGGCTGACCGCAAGCAGCATGGTCAGGAATGTTCGGGAAACTCTTTGGCTAGATACAACTATTCGACGTGAATCTTGGCGTCCGAGACGATCCTGGCGGAGCGCGCCATATCCTCGTTCTCGAAACGCGAGAAATCTTCTGGAGTACCGGGCGACAGCAGGTAGCCCTGCTCAACCAGTCGGGCACGCAAATCTGAATTCACGTGAACTGTAGTAATCCCGGTACCAATTCGTAGAAATGTTCCTCCGCGCGCTTAATCACGCGGAAAGTATCATCTTTACTACTGCGATTCGGAGAAATCGTGTCCCCTGCTCGACTACTCTCACTCTGCGGCAAGGCCACCTTGTATTCGGTTCTCGGCGGTGATTGCAGCCCTATTTTAGGCGTGTTTCGCGCGAACACCTCCTTTTGATCAACCAGAGCGAAGCCGCGTAGTCAGAGCGAAAAGTACTAAAGATGAAACGATGTGACTGACCAGCGATCGTTCCAACATTACTACTTGCCCACCGGGAGTATCAACATTACTACTCGCAGAATCGTCGCAATGTTAGTACGCGTGGGACTAATCCCTTGATTTTATTAATCTTGCGCCGTGCTACTCTTACTACACTTCACGAACGCCGATAAGAGCACGCGGCATGCTTATTGGTGCCTCGGATTCCTGAGCACCGCAACATCCGCGTACCCGGCCGCAATATTCAGCGATAATCACTGCCGCACCGGACGCGGGCATTCGAATCACATGCCAGCATCCGATACTCGAATCCGGAGAACCACATGCGTGACATCATCGACGGCTTCCTGCGCTTTCAGCGCGAGGTCTATCCGCAACGTGTCGAGCTCTTCAAACAGCTTGCAACCAGCCAAAACCCCAAGGCCCTGTTCGTTACCTGCTCGGACAGCCGCGTCGTGCCCGAGTTGCTCACCCAGCGTGAGCCCGGCGAACTGTTCGTCATTCGAAACGCGGGAAACATCGTCCCATCGTACGGGCCGGAACCCGGTGGCGTATCGGCAACCGTCGAATATGCGGTTGCAGTCCTCGGCGTGCATGACATCGTGATCTGCGGGCACTCCGACTGCGGCGCCATGGGCGCGATCTCGCGTTGCACTTGCCTTGACCATATGCCGGCGGTCGCAAACTGGTTGCGTCATTCCGATGCGGCCAAAGCCATCAATTCCGCGCATCAATTCGATACGCCTCGCGCCAAGCTTGACGGCCTGGTACGTGAGAACGTCATTGCACAACTGGCGAATCTGCGCACACATCCGTCCGTGGCACTTGCGCTCGAACAGGGACGCATGAATTTGCACGGCTGGGTCTACGACATTGAGACGGGTAGCATCGACGCACTCGACGGCGCGACACGGCGCTTTGTGCCCCTTGCCGAGTCACCCACCACCGTCGCCGTCGCTTCGCGAACTTGCTGAGAAGGCAATGGCGAGTGATTGGACCCTGACACCTGAAGTTTGATACCGGGCGCGGGCACATGTCCCAACCCGGCAGCGATGGATGAATCCGCTTCAGATATTCGTGAACACTGCCTCTTTCGGCAGGCGCGACTTCGGCAGTCCGGCATTGAAGTCCTGTTCGCTGCGGCGGCCCAGCGACACCAGTACGACGCTGGTCAGGCCACGCTCGCGCAGGTTCAGTGCCGCATCCAGCGCCGACGCGTCGAAGCCCTCCATCGGCGTCGCATCGATCCCCAGCATGCCAGCGCCCAGCAGCAGACCGCCAAGGGCAAGGTAGACCTGCTTCTCCATCCATTGCGGCACATCGCGCAGCGCGTAGCGATGCAGGTCCACATACGAACGCCGGCTCCTGTCCTGGCCTTCGCGAGCGCCTTCGGTCTTGAACCGGCCATCGCTTTCCTCCTGCGCCAGGATGGCGCGCAGATGCGCCTCGTCCAGGTCGGCACGCATGCACAGGGCGATCACGTGCGAGGCATCGACGATCTTCGGGTGGTTGTAGGAAAACGTCCCCGTGGCCGCCCTGGCGATCGTCTCGCGCCCCTCGGGCGTCGACGCCACCACAAAGTGCCACGGCTGCGAGTTCACCGACGACGGACTGTTGTGCAGCCACGCCAGCAGCATGTCGACCTGTTCCTGGGGCAAGGTCCGACCGCCTTCGTAAGCCTTGACGGTATGGCGGGAAAGGACGGCGTCAGTGAAGTTCATGTTCTGCTCCAGTTCGTGGTTCGGGAAATACGGGGAAATCGTTGCGACTGCGTGTCTGGCCAGGGTGGCCCCGACATGTTTGGCATTTTCGTCGCTGCGGCATTGTCGAAAAACTGGGAAAATGCGCCAAGACTTTCACGATCAGAGTGAAAATGATCAGACTCGACGATCTCCAGCTTTTTGTGCGAACCGCAGCGCTGGGCAGCTTCTCGAACGCCGCGCGCGAGGCCGACCTGCTGCCCGGACAGGTCAGCGCTGCCATCCAGCGCCTGGAGAAGGAACTCGACATCCGCCTGTTTGCACGGTCCACGCGCAGCCTGCGGCTCACTGCCGAGGGCGAGCAGTACCTGCCGTATGCGGACGAGGTGCTGGCCAAGCTTAAGGAAGGCCGGGACCGCCTGCACGGCGAGCAGCGCGCATTGCAAGGCGCGCTGAAGATCGCCGCTCCGTCAGACCTTGGTCGCAATATCCTGCTGCCGCTGCTGACCGCGTTCCGGGAATCCCACCCCAAGCTTGTGCTCAGGCTGTCGCTGTCCGACCAGGTCTCCGACGTTTTCCGCGATCCGGTGGACGTCGCCTTCCGGTATGGCATGAACGAAGGCGCTACCTATGTCGCCCTGCCCCTCGCGCCCGACAATCGCCGCGTGCTGGTGGCGTCTCCGGACTATCTTCGGCGCCACGGCCGGCCCGCGACGCTCGATGACTTGCTCGCGCACCAGTGCTTGCCATATGTGCTGGGCGGCCGGGTCCATGACCGTTGGAGCTTTCCCGTCGCCGGCGCCCGGCGGCAGATCACCATCAAGGGCGCGCTGATGTGCGACGACGCGGAAATCGCGCGGCGCTGGGCGCTCGATGGACGCGGCATCGCTTACAAGTCCTGGCTCGATGTCTGCGATGACGTCGAAGAAGGCCGGCTGGAACTGCTGCTGCCTGGCCAGCCAGGCGAGCTGGCACCCCTGAACCTGGTCTGCCCGCATCGCCGCCAGTTCTCGCCCGCGGTCAGGTACCTGCACGCCGCGCTGCTCGTCCCACTGAAGGCCATGAGCGAACGGATGCCAGCCTATGCGCCACCGACGGGCGGCTAGGCGAACAGCCGGTTGCCCGGTTTGCGGGGGAAAAGCAGCAGGCCTTGCGCGATGCCATCGAGGTTGCGCCTGCCGACGCCGCGCGCGGCCTTTATTGCGATGACCCGCTCTACAGCCGTGGCGCAATCCGGGCGCTGCTCGACCTGGTCGGCGATGCGCACATGAAATAAGACGCCGGTCAGGGGATGCAGAGGCTCTCGCTCCCATGTGCGAAGCGGATGCGCTCCTGCGTGCGGCCAGGCAGCGCAGCATCGCTCAGGTCAGGTGGTAATGGCGATCCGGAGCCCTCGGCGCGGGAACCTCGCCACCACAAAGCTCGAGCACGGAGCGCTCGATGTTGCAGGCGATGGCATCCAGCGCCAGCGCATTGGGAGCCGTGCTGAATGGCTCGGAGACTTCATCCGCGATGGCCTCCAGCGCAATCAATGTATAGGCAACAAAGACACACACGATTGGCGTAAACAATTCCGTGGAATCGACAAGCCCGAACGGCAGCATGATGCAGTATGCATATACCGTACGGTGCAAGAGGACACCGTACGCGAAAGGAATCGGCGTCGACGCGATCCGTTCGCAACCGCCCACGGCCTTCTCGAGCTCATTGATCTGCGTATCGAACAGCCACAGGCTTGCATCGGAAGCGACTCCGGCAAACCGGAGCCGGCCGATCTCCGACCTGATGTCATTGAGGAGCGCGACCGGTCGATAATGCTTCAGCCGCAAGCGCTCGGCGGCATCCTTCCCAAGGAGTCTGGTGAAATCCGAACCCGGATCGGTCTTTCGCAACTCATGCTTCAAGGCATACACAAAGGCAATCAGGCTACGGATCAGCTGGATACGATCGACGCTACCGTTTTCAGGGATGTAACTCAGCAACTGCGAAGTCAGCGACCGTGCGGAGATCAGCATGTTGCCCCACATCAGCCGCGCTTCCTTGAAGCGCTCATAGCTCGCGTTGTTCCGGAAGACCAGGAAAATGGTCAGCGCGATGCCAAAGAGTGTGAACGGGGCGGTATTGAGCGGTATCTTCTCGCCCAGAATACGCCCGTGCGTCAGCACGGCGAAGCTACTGACAAGTGCCAGGAAGACAAGCTGTGGAATGATCGCCTGCAGGACTGAACCGTTCCACACGAACAACATGCTGAACCAGTTCTTCTTTGGTCGCACAATCATGATTGTTCTCCAGCCACCTGCATACAGGTTTGGACCTTTGCCCGCCGAAGGTCCAATCACAGAGGCTCGCTTGCCGCGGCTCGGCGCCTTGCCCGCGAGCCAGGGGGGCCCTATCCGGGCGCCGCTCCTTGTGGCAAGAAGCGAGTCATATCACCTCCGAACGCACCACGCGCACGAGGATCGACTTGTACGACGGCGTGCCACTTTCCTGGTCGATGAAGTCGAGCGGAACCAGGACGTTCGCTTCCGGATAGTACGCCGCCACCGTGCCCTCCACGATATTGGCATAGGCGATAGCGGTGAGGCCTTTCAGGCGCAGATCCTGCCGGGCGCGATGGTCTCGATGTCAACCAGATGGACATGCCTCGGTAATCTGCGTTTGACCGCCGCCCTGACGCAATCGGTTATCATTCCGCTTCCGCGAATTACGACCAGTCGAGTCGTTTAGAGGTGAATCGGGCACTTTGTGGCGAATTCGCCTCGAAATAGCGTTTTCGGACTTTCGCTCGCCTGTTATCTACGCGCAACGCGCGTTTCCGTGGTCCGTCCGTTCGTCAATCTGGTCAATCCCAGCATTTGATAATCTGTCTTCCAGACGGAAAGGGATATTATCGCTCTAAATTTAAATCATTAAATTAAATCTGGCATGGATGTGAAAGAAACAAAGTTTTTCGGTGAGCAGTTTTATTTAAAAAATATGGTATTGATGGCAGCCGTTCCATTGGCATTGGCTGCTTGTGGCGGTGGCGGAGAAAGCTCGACCCCGGCAGCGCGCACTGAAAATTCTCAAATCACTTCTCCGCAAAGTAATTCGACGACAGGATTCAAAATCCTCGATCACCTGGATGCACTGAGGATTACCACCGGACCATTCGCCGGCACTTATCAGGTCGGCATCGGCAGCAATTACTTGAACTGGTATTTCGCAAATCTCGGATTACTCCCGTTCATCAGGGAACGGCCCAGTGAAGTCCGGAATTACATGAACGTCTACATCCGGAACGTAGACAAATCGAATTACACCATCAATGACGTAAAATTTGCCGGCGACACCAATTTACCCGTTGCATGTCCGGCAGACTCAAATGATTCGTATGCCTCGAGCTTCCTTTCGCTGGCGTCCGAATACCTGAAGGTCACTGGTGATGTCGCATGGTTCCGCGATAACCTGCCAATCCTCAAATCCATTGCTTACTCAAACCTCGCCGCGACGCAAAAGCCGAACGGGTTGATTCCGGTATTTCGGCGAGACTACGCACCGCCCACGGATCCCAGCTATTGTCCGGTCTTCAGGCAATCGGATATTGCGTACACCGAAGACAATACCGAGAACTACCGTGGCCTGGTCGACTTTGCCGGCGCCCTCGACTCGATTGGCGAAACGGATGCCGGTTACTACAGGCAAGTGGCCGCGTCGGTCTCGGCTGGCATGCAACAGTTGTCCAATGGAACCAACTTCTATGCCGCCGATGTCGAACAAACCGTCAGTCCGGCCTTCTATCCCGGCACAGTCACCCAGGTCTTTCCGCAGTTGTACGACGTTCCGCTATCCGCGGATTCCACGGCAACGCAAAGCCGGTATGACATTGGTTATGCCTATTTGAACGCGCATGCGCCAACCTGGTCCACGCAGATCGAACCGAGCGCGAATTATCCGTGGATGCTGCTGGGTTATGTGGCGGCGAAGCGGGGAGACAAAGCGCGGGCGCAACAGCAGATGGCTTTGCTCAGGGCCAACACCGGCGTGGCGATCATCAATGAAATCGGCTTCTACAAGCGCATTCTCGATACGGGCGTAAGCGAGAGCTGATTCCGTCCGCGTGCGGACCTCCTCATCTGCCGCATCCTCTGCCGCGATCTTGGGGCATCGGCGTCACGCCCTCTCACTCCAATGGCAACGCCGGCGTCGCTCCGCCCTGTTCCGCCGCCGTGGATGCATCCGCGTCGATCCAGACGCGCGTGGAGCCGCCCACGCGCGACAGCCGCATCTGGTAGGTGTACCGCTCCGGGTGATATAGGCCGACCAGGTACTGAACGCGGCGGCCGTGCCGGTCCGTGGCGATGCGCGCCACGCGCAGCAGCGGCACCCCGGGCGTGATGCGCAGGATGCGCGCGACATCCAGGTCGGCCACGGCGGCGCCCAGGGTCTGGTCGGCGGACACGACATGCACGCCATGCTGTTCCAGTGCCACCAGCATCGGCGTGTCCTGCAGCGTATGGCGATCGAGCGCACCGGCAAGGTCGTCAGGAACGAAGACCTCGGTGTAGGCGATCGGCTGCGCCTTGAATTTGCGCACACGCACGACCTTCAGCACGGGCGCGCCTGGCGGCAGGCCCAGCGCGGCGCTGACCGCCGGCGGCGCCGGCATGCGCTTCCATTGCAACACGGTCACGCGCGTGCGCATGCTGACGCTGACGATGTTGTCGAGCAGGCCGCCCTGCACCGCGGCGGCCGGCGCCTCATGCCGGAAAGTCGGCACCGTACCCTTGCCGCGCAGCCGGGCGACCATGCCCTCTTCCTGCAGCCGCGCCAGCGCGGAGCGCACGGTCACGCGCGCCACGCCGAATTCCTCGGCCAGCTGGCGCTCGCCTGGCAGCGGCATGCCGGTCTCGTAATAGCCGCCGCGTATGCGGTCGCGCAGGATCAGGCGGACTTGCTGGAAGCGCGGCAGGTCGGGACTGGCGTCGAAGGTCATCAGCGGCATGGAAGACTGCGGTGGCAAAACATGGCGCCACGGTACGCCCGTGGCACCGCCAGGGCAAGCCGACCCCGCGCCCTACTCGTACCGCTTGCCCAGCGCCAGCATCTCGGGCGTGCCGATCAGTTCGTTGAGCGCCTGGAACGACAGCATCCGGTCCAGGTAAGGCGTGGTGGTATGGTGCGCTCCCAGGCTCTGAAGGTAGTCGCGCAGCGCAAAGGCAAGCGCGCGCACGGTGCCGCCGGGAAAGATCACGACCCGGAAGCCGATCTCTTCCAGCTCCGGCGCGGGCAGCACCGGCGTCTTGCCGCCTTCGACCATATTGGCAAGCAGCGGCGCGCGCGGCCCCAGCCGCGCGATCGCCGCCGACATGTCGTCGCGGCCGCGTAGCGCTTCCACGAACAACAGGTCCGCGCCGGCCTCGGCATAGCGCTCGGCGCGTTCCAGCGCCGCTGCCATGCCCTCCACCGCCACCGCATCGGTACGCGCGATGATGAGCGTATTGGCGTCGCGGCGTGCGTCGCAGGCGGCGCGGATCTTGCCCGCCATCTCCGCTGCGGGAATCACCGTCTTGCCGTCGAGGTGGCCGCAGCGCTTGGGGCTCGCCTGGTCCTCGAGCTGGATCGCAGAAGCCCCGGCACGCTCCAGCGTGCGCACGGTCTGCACGACATTGAGCGCGTTGCCGAAGCCGGTGTCGGCATCGACGATCAGCGGCAACGCCACGCGTTCGCGGATATTGCGCGTGACCGAGGCAACGTCGTCAAGCGACAGCAAGCCGATGTCCGGCCGGCCGAAGCGCGTATAGGCGATGCTGGCGCCCGACAGGTAGGCCGCCTCGAAGCCGGCCTGTTCCACCAGCAAGGCGGAAAAGGCATCGTAGACGCCCGGGGCTGTGACGATGCGGGGCTGTTGCAGGCGCTGCTTGAAGGTCATGGTGTGGTTCTGGTCAGGGAAAGTTGGCCCGCCGCGATCTTGCGCGCCAGGTGCGGCACCAGCCCGCCATCGCGGATCATGGCAACCAGGTGGGGCGGAATCGCCTCGCATTGCACCGGCGGCGCCCCTTCGATGACGACCCGGGCGTTGTCGATATCGCAGGCCACTCGCCGTCCTGGCTCGATCCGCGGCAGCGTCGGGCAAGTGAACAAGGGCAGCCCAAGGTTGAAGCCGTTGCGGTAGAACAGGCCCGCGAACGACTGCGCCACCACCGCGACCACGCCCAGGTGGCGCAGCACTTCGACCGCCTGCTCGCGCGAGGACCCCGCACCGAAATTGCGCCCGCCGAACACGATGTCGCCCGGGCGAACCGTGGCGGCGAACGCCGGGTCGACATGCTCCATGCAATGGCGTGCCAGTTCCCCGATGCCGAACTTCATGTAGGCGCCAGGTGCCAGCAGGTCAGTATTGATATCGTCGCCGAAGACCCAGGCGCGACCCGTTTCATGCGATGTAGCCAGGTTCACGCCAGCATCTCCCGTGGATCGGCAATGCGCCCGGCGATCGCCGAGGCGGCGACCGTGTAAGGCGAACCAAGATAGACCTGCGACGAGGCTGCCCCCATGCGTCCCTTGAAATTACGCGCCGTGGCGCTGATCACCACGGTGTCTGCGCCAAAGCGGTGCTCGCCGTAGCCGGCGCACGCGCCACAGGCGTTCGGCAGCAATTCGGCGCCTGCGCCGACCAGCGCGGCAAGCGTACCTTCGCGCGCCGCCTGGGCCTGGTCGGCGGCGCTGGCGGGCGCCACCAGCAGCCGCGTATCGCGTGCCACGCGCTGGCCCCGCAGCACCTGCGCGGCCATGCGCAGGTCGTCGAGCTTGGCACCGGTGCAAGCGCCGATATAGGCGATGTCGATGGCCACATTGCCCAGGGTGTCGACGTCCCCGGCGTCGGCCGGCGTATGCGGCCGCGACACCTGCGGCGCGAGCGCGGCGGCGTCGAAGTCATGCGTGGCCAGGTATTCGGCGCCGGCATCGGAAGTCCATCGCGCCAGGTCGATGGCTTCGGCCTCGACCCCGGCGGCGCACAGCCAGTCGCGCGTGACCGCGTCCGGCGCGACCAGGCCGACCTGGCCGCCAAGCTCGGCGGTCATGTTGGACAGTGTCATGCGCTCCTGCATGGACAGCGCCGCCACGGCAGCGCCCGTGTATTCCACGGCCTGGTACTGGCCGCCGTCCATGCCGAACTGCGTGCACATGCGCAGCATCATGTCCTTGGCCGACACGCCCGCGGCCAGCCTGCCGTGCCACTGCATGCGGAGGGTCTCGGGCACGCGCACCCAGATCTCCCCGGTCACCAGCACGCCAAGCATCTCGGTGGCGCCGATGCCGAACATATAGGCCCCGAACGCGCCGCCAGTCGACGAATGGCTGTCGCCGCCCACCGCGAACATGCCGGGGCGAAGATAGCCTTTCTGCGGCACCACCACGTGGCAGATGCCTTCCATGTCATGGAAGCGCGCCACGCCCGTTTCCCTGACCCAGTCGCGCGCGATCTGCACGATCCTCTGGCTGTCGAGGTCATGGGCCGGCACGTAGTGATCGGTGACGACCACCACCCTGGACGGGTCCCAGACGCGGGCGCCGATCTTCTCCAGCAGCGGCTGCACCCGGCGCGGACCGCCCGAGTCGTGCATCATCGCCAGATCCACGCGGCAGGTGGCAATCTCTCCCGGCGTGACGTGCGTGCGGCCGGCCGCGCGCGCCAGCAGCTTCTGCGCCAGGGTCTGCGGCGCGCCCTGTACTGAATCCTGCGCCATCATTCCACCCGCGTGCCCGACGCCTGGATCACCTTGGCCCAATGCTGGATATCGCTGCGCACAAACTGCGCGAACGCCTGGGGCGTCATGCTGACGGCGCTGGCCGCCTCGGCCTCCATGCGCTGCTTGTAGGCAGGATCTTCCACCGCGATCTTGACCGCGCGATAAAGCTGGTCGGTAGTGGCCTGCGGCAGCTTGGCGGGCCCGAACAGTCCGAACCACGCCGATGACTCGAAGCCCTTCACGGTGCCGCCAATTGCCGGCACGCCCGGGAACTGCGCCAGCGGCTGCTTGCTGCTGACGCCCAGGATCTTTAGCGTGCCGGATTTGACGTGCGGCAGCACATTGACGGTGCTGGCGAACATCAGGTCCACGGTGCCGGCCAGCAGGTCGGTCAGCGCGGGATTGGTGCCCTTGTACGGGATATTGAGAATATCCGTGCCGGTCTGCTGCTTGAACTGCTCGCTGGCCAAATGCAGCGACGAACCTTGCGCGCCGATGGCAAAGCTGAGCTTACCTGGATTGCGCTTCGCGTAATCGATCAGGCCCGCGGTATTGTCGAACGGCGCGCTCTTGCGCGCCACCAGCACGCTGGGCACGCGCGCGACCATCGAGATCGGCGTGAAGTCCCTGACCGCGTCGAACGGCAGGTTCTTGTACAGCGACGCGTTGATGGTATGGCCGGTGAAACTCATCAGCAGCGTGAAACCGTCCGGGGCACTGCGCGCCACGTACTGCGCGGCGATATTGCCACCGGCGCCGGGCTTGTTGTCGACCACCACGCTGCGATGCAGCGTGTCGCCCATCGACCGGGCAATCAAACGCGCCAGCGCATCGGTGGTACCACCCGCCGGGCTGCCGACCACGATCGTGATCGGCTTGTCCGCGGCGGCCTGCGCGGCGGGTGCGATCGTGGCGAGGGTTGCCAGCGCAGCGCCGGCCAGTAATTGTCTTCTGCTCAGGGGCATATCAGTCTCCACCCCTGTCTTGTCTGCTTCAGGGGCAGTCCGACTGTATGCCCGGCCGCCAGGCCGTTCAATGGAACCGGGTGGTCCTGTCTACCAGACCAGTGCGGCCAGGGCAGAGCGAGATGTGCACCGGATGAGGTCCGCTGGCCGCGACCGGCACCTCAGGCTCGCGGCCAGTACCATACCCACGGCTGCAGGCAGTGCACGATGTGAAACTTCTGATCAACCGCCCACCAGCGCCTTGGTGGCCAGGTACAGCACCGACGGCCCGAGCAGGCACCCGAGCCCCGTGTGGAACGTGGCCACCAGCGCGCCATAGGGCACCAGCCGGCGATCGGTGGCCGCCAGGCCGGCTGATACGCCGCTGACCGTACCGGCCAGCCCGCCGAACACCATCGCGGCGCGCGGGTTGTTCAGTCCGAGGAAGCCGGCCGCAAACGGCGTGCCGACCATCACGATAATGGCCTTGATGAGCCCGGTGGCAATCGACAGCGCAATCACGTCGGAACTGGCGCCCAGCGCCGCGCCGGTCACGGGGCCGACGATATAGGTCACCGCGCCGGCGCCGATGGTCGTCATGCTGACGGCATCGCTGTAGCCGAATGCCCGTGCCACCAGCGCGCCGACGATGAACGGCACCACGGTCCCCAGCAACAGCGACACGGCACCCACCATGCCCGCCTTGCGGGCCTCGCGCACCTGCACCTCGAAGGCTGTGGCGACAATGGCAAAGTCACGCAGCATGGCACCGCCCATCAGGCCGATGCCCGAGAACAGCGCGAAATCGGCCAGCCCTTTTTCCTTGCCGGTCACCACGCCGCCGTAGTACGCCAGCGCCAGGCCGATCATGATGGCGATGGCCGAGGCATGCAGGCGCCCTTTCGTCAGCCGCTTCGATATCTGGGAAGACACCCACATCACGATGCCTACGGTGGCGAATGCCGTTACCAGGCCGTTGTGAAGCAGGACGTTGTCGAACATCGTGGCCGGGGAAGCGATAGTCATGGCGATCTCCTGGCTTATCGGGAAACGGCTTCGACCGGCAGCGGCGGCAGCGGCTCGTGGTCGCCGGAGCGGCTGAGCAGCGCAATCAGGCAGGCGCAGGCCGCCACCGACAGGATGGCCGCCAGCAATGCGACCGGACCGCCACGCAGCGCCGCCACCACATTCTGCTGTGCGGCCATCGCCACGACCACGGGGATATACATCGCGCCCCAGAAGCCCACACCGGCCTCCGTCTCTTTCGGCATCAGGCCCCGGTCATGCAGGTAGAGCCGCAGGAATATCAGCAGCAGCATGGCGATGCCCACGCCGCCGACGTTGGACTTGACGCCGATGGCGGCGCCCAGCAGGTCGCCGAGATACAGGCCCACGAGATGGCAGATGGCCAGTAATGCGGTGCCGTAGATGATCATGGTTGTCTCCAGTTGGCGTTCTAGGCACCGCATGTCGCGGAGCCGGTCATTTGCAGACAACTCTAGGAACCGCGCGGGCCAGCATCAATCAACGAGCAACGCCCGATCATTACGGTACGGTTAAGCATTCCGATCGGCGGCCCCCTCCGGAAGCACATTTTTCCCATCTACTTGCGCGCCAACGGTATCCCCAAAAGACGTGCTGCCTCCCTATCAGGCGACATGCCTGTCCCCTCCTTAATACAACTATCGCCGCCTTACATTCAATACAGGGGATTACACCGAGGCCACCCTCTCCCGCGCCAGATACATCACGTCATGATGTATTTCGTAAGGTTCCCGCAAGCCGCCTGAAAGCCCGTTGCAAGACATCGCTTGTAGATTTGCCTGACCCGCATGCGCGGGCACCGAAGGAGACAGACGATGTTCGATCACACTATGCAGCGCCCACCGCAGGGCTGCCGGGGGGCCGACCAATGAACCGGGCCCCAAGCTTCAAGAAGGACTATTACGGCGGCGCCCTGATGGTGCTGACAGGGCTGGCAGCGGTATTTGCCGGTCTGCAGTACCGCACGGGCACGCTCAGCCATATGGGTCCGGGCTTCTTCCCCGTGGCCATTGGCACGCTGCTGACATTGGTTGGCGTGCTGATCGCCATGTCCGCCCGCAATGAGCCGGCGCCATCGGCGCAAGCCGAACAGGCGTCGGGACATGGGCACAGCCATGCGGCGCCCGACCTGCGCGGCACGGTCTGCATCGTGCTGGGCACGCTCGCGTTCCTGCTGTTCGGCGTTTATGGCGGCATGATTCCGGCGACGTTTGCCATCGTCTTCATCTCGGCGCTCGGCGACCGCACCAACAACATCAAGCAGGCTGCCGGCCTGGCGGTGGCGATGTGCGTGATCGCGGCCGTGGTGTTCTCTTGGCTGCTGCAGATCCAGCTGCCGCTGTTTATCTGGGGAAGGTGAAGCCATGGTATCGAATGCACTGCATGACCTCTGGTTCGGCTTCGGCGTGGCGTTCCAGGGCAGCAACCTGATGTGGTCGTTCTTTGGCGTGCTGGTCGGCAACCTGATCGGCGTGCTGCCCGGCATGGGCGCGCTCTCCGCCATTTCGATCCTGTTGCCGCTGACCTACGCGATGCATCCCGTGCCCGCCATCCTGATGCTGGCCGGCATCTTCTATGGTTCGCAATATGGGGGCGCCATTGGCGCCATCCTGCTCAACCTGCCCTCGCATCCACCGCACGCCGTGACGTGCCTCGACGGGTATCCGATGACGCGTGCCGGCAAGGGCGGCACGGCGCTGGGCATCACCATGATCTGCTCGTTTTTTGCCGCGTCGGTGGGCATCCTGGTGATGATCTTCGCATCGCCATTGCTGACCGCCATCGCATTCAAGTTCGGCCCCGCGGAGATCTTCTCGATCATGCTGCTCGGGCTGCTGGCGGGATCGACGATGTCGCGCGGGTCGCCGCTCAAGGGCGTGGCGATGACACTGTTTGGCTTGCTCTGCGGCGTGGTGGGGACGGACGTCAATACCGGCACGTTCCGCTTTGCGATGGGCATTCCTGAACTGAGCGACGGACTCGAACTGGTGGCCATCGCCATGGGCCTGTTCGGCGTGGCGGACTTCATCCTAAACGTCAACCGCATGAAGACGGTGACCAGCAACGCCAAGCTGCGCATCCGCGACATGCGTCCGAGCCTGGCCGAGCTGAAGCAGGCGTTCTGGCCGATGGTGCGCGGCACCGGCGTGGGTACGCTGTTCGGCGCCATGCCCGGCACCGGCCCGACGATCACGACCTTCGTGGCCTATGCGCTGGAGCGCAAGATCTCGAAGTCGCCCGAGAAATTCGGCACCGGCATGATCGCCGGCGTGGCTGCGCCGGAGGCATCGTCGCACTCGAAGACGCAGGTGGACTTCATCCCGACGATGAGCCTCGGCATTCCAGGCGATGCGGTGATGGCGCTGATCCTGGGCGCGCTGATGATCCAGGGGATCGCACCGGGTCCGCAGCTGATCAGCGACCACCCGGACATCTTCTGGGGTCTGATTGCCAGCTTCTGGATCGGCAACGTCATCCTGATGATCCTCAACGTGCCGATGATCGGCGTGTGGGTGAAGCTGCTGCAGGTGCCCTACCGCTATCTGTTCCCGTCGGCCATGTTCTTTATCGCCGTGGGCGTGTTCAGCACGCAAAGCAGCCTGTTCCAGATCTGGGAAGTCCTGGCCTTCGGCCTGATTGGGGCGTTGCTGATGGTCCTGAACTTCTCGGTGGCGCCGATCCTGCTGGGCTTCGTGCTCGGGCCGATGGTCGAGGAGAATTTCCGCCGCGCGTTGCTGCTGTCGCGCGGCGACCTGGCGGTGTTCGTGGAACGGCCGATCAGCTGCGTGTTCGTGGTGATCTCCGCGCTGCTGGTGATCGCGGTCACGTGGTCCGCATGGCGCGCGCGCGGTGGCAAGAAGGCGCCGGTGGTCGAGGTGCCGGATGCCGGGCTGGCGGTGAACGAGTAATGGCGGCCGGCTGAACGGAAGCGCCGACGTGCAAAGCCCCGGAAGACCATGTCTTTCCGGGGCTTTGCATTGTTGGTGTACCACCCGGGGTTATGCCCCGCTCTCCCCCGAAACCCCGGCCTGCCGGCGCGCCGCGCCGCTTGCGGCCCGGCTTTCCTTCGGGCTGCATCCGAACTGCGTGTGATACCAGCGCGAGAACCCACTAGGTGCGGAAAAACCGAGCAACGTCGCCACCTCGGTCAGCGGTCGATCGCTCTCGACAACATGGCGCGTCGCAAGCTCTATGCGGATGTCGTTGACGATCGACGAGAAACTCTGGCCCTGTTCCGCCAGCCGGCGCTGGACCGTGCGGCATACCACGCCCATGTGTTCGGCCACCTGCTCGATGCTGCAGCGCCCGCTCGGCAATAGCAGCGGGATCGTGCGGCGTACGTCTTCCAGCATGGTCGACTGTTGCGGCACGCCGGAATCGTCGATCAGCCGCTGCGCGTAGCGCACCATGGCCGGATCGGCCCAGGGGTTGCGCGCGTCCAGATCGGCCTTGGCGCAGACGATGCCGTTGAAGTCACAATCGAACTGGACGTAAGGGCCGAAAAACCGCTGATGGGCACTGAGATCGGCCGGCGCGGCGTGCTCGAAACACACGCGTTGCGGCTGCCAGTCCGGACGGATGAGCTGGCGTATCAACCGCACCATGACACCAAGCGCCAGCTCCACCCGCTGGCGGGTCGGCTGATTAGGGTTGCCGGCGATCAGCGCCTCGCGAATGATGACCAGTTCGCCACATTCCTCGACCCCGAGCGACTGCGCCCCATTGAGCATCGGCTGGTAGCGCATCAGCATGCCAAGCGCGTCGCGCAGCGTGGCCTGATCGCGGACCAGCATGCCGACTGCGCCGAGATTGGACAACAGGCGGGATTCGGCCATGCACAGCCCGAAACTCTCATTGCCCGACAGGGTCGCGGACGCCTGGAGCAGCCGCCCGAAGCGCTCGACCGGAATCATCAGGTCCGGCTCGTGCAGCACGCTCGGACTGATTCCTGCATCCATCATCATCCGCTCCGGATTCAACCCGGCGGCACGAGCCACCTCGCTGTAGTTGGTGAGGGCCGCGGCGCGGACAAGTAACGACATCGGGGACCACGCAGAAAGTTGACGGCTCATGATAAATGGCTGTCACGTATTGTCAACTGACAATAACCCGTGCGCTTCAGGCGTCATCCCTGTCGTAGAAAGCCAAGTTCGCGGCGTGCAAGGCCAAGCGGAAAATGTCGCCGCGACGGATGATCCGGGAGTGCAAATCAAGAACCGGTCGAGCGCGATGCAACCTCCCTTGCATGCATCGGCACCGTAGGAGACTTGGAAATGAAGATCAGGCAAATCACCCCCGCCATCGGGGCCGAGATTTCTGGCGTTAACCTCGGCGACGCGGCGCGCGATCCGGCGCTCTTCGCCGAGATCAAGGCGGCGCTGCTCAAACACCGGGTCCTGTTCTTACGCAAGCAGGAAATCACGCGCGCTGAACACGTGGCGTTCGCGCGCTGCTTCGGCGAACTGGAAGACCACCCTGTCGCCGGCAGTGTTCCCGAGCACCCGGGTCTGGTGAAGGTCTACCGCAGCGACAACCCGCACAGCTACGAGAACAGCTATCACTGCGACGGCCTGTGGCGTCCCAACCCCGCCATGGGAGCCGTGCTGCGCTGCATCGAATGCCCCGAGATCGGCGGCGACACCATCTGGGTCAACATGGTGAAGGCGTACGAGGAACTGCCGGAAGACATCAAGAAGAAGATCGACGGCCTGCGCGCCAGGGCCAGCATCGAGCACAGCTTCGGTGCCGTCATGACGCCGGAGAACCGCGCCAAGCTGGCCAAGGATCACCCGCCGGTGGAGCATCCGGTGGTACGCACCCATCCGGAAACCGGGGAGAAGATCCTCTTCGTCGGCGCTTCGTTCACGACGCACTTCACCAACTACAGCACCCCGGAAAACGTGCGCTACGGCATCGACAAGTCGCCCGGCGGCCCGCTGCTGCTGCAATACCTGAACAGCCGCGCCACCATCCCCGAGTACCAGGTGCGCTGGTCCTGGCAGGAAGGCGACGTTGCGATCTGGGACAACCGCTGCACGCAGCACTATGCCCTCAACGATTACTTCCCGGCACCGCGCAAGCTGGAGCGCGCCGGCATCATCGGCGATATTCCCTACTGATTCGCAAGCGGGCCGCGGCCTGGCGGCCGTCTTGCGTCATGCGACAGGCGCATCGTGAAGGCGATCTGGTATGAGAAACAGGGGCCGGCGGCCGAGGTACTGACCTACGGCGACCTGCCCACGCCGCAACCGGCGCCGGGCGAAGTCCGCGTGCAACTCCACGCGTCGGGCGTCAACCCGGCCGACGCGAACCGGCGGGCCGGCCGCATGCATGGCGGCATGGAATTCCCGCTCATTATTCCGAACAGCGATGGCGCGGGCGTGATCGACGCGGTTGGAGATGGTGTCGACCCCAAGCTGCTGGGCTCGCGTGTCTGGCTGCATTTCGGACAGCGCGGGCGCGCCTTTGGCACGGCTGCCGAATTCATCTGCGTGCCGCACGCCTTGACGTCACCGCTGCCCGCGCATCTGGACTTTATCCAGGGTGCCTGCCTGGGCATTCCGGCAATGACCGCCTACATCAGCCTGTTCCAGCGCGGCACGATCCGGGGCAAGTTCGTCCTCGTGACTGGCGGTGCCGGGGCTGTCGGGCACTATGCGGTGCAGCTCGCCAGGTGGGGCGGTGCCCATGTCATTGCCACCACCAGCTCCGGGCCCAAGGCGGCCCATGCCACACGCGGTGGCGCCGATGTCGTGGTCGACTACACGGCGCCAGGCGCCGCGCAGCGGATTCTGGAAGCCACACAGGGACACGGTGTCGATCACATCGTCGATGTCGATGCGGTCGACAATGCAAGGCTTTGCCTGGAGGTCGCCGCCAATCAGGCGCAGTGGATCTCGTATGCCAGCGGCGCGCAGCTCCCCGAACTTCCATTGGTCACGCTGATTCGCAAGAATCTCTGCCTGCAGGGCCTGTACCTGCCGGGCTTGCCCTACGAGTTGCGCCGGATTGCCCAGGAAGGATTAGGGCGCTGGATGAAAGACGTCCCCGATGCCGTTCATGCTGTCGACAGCGTCTTCGACTTGCGCGACACCGCAAAAGCGCATCTGGCTGTCGAAGCCGGCACCAAGCTGGGCACGGTCGTGGTCCGGTGCGATACGGAATAGCGGTACGGCAACGCGGGCGACAAGCGCAAACATGGGCGGACACTTGTCCGCCCATCTCGTCCTGCAGCCCGGTGAGTCCACACGGGCCCGGCACGGCGGATCAATCGAGCCTGATTCCGGTATCCGCCGCGATTTTCGACCAGACCTGCAGGTCGCGGCCGACGATCTCGCCGAACTGCACCGTGGTCTTCACAGGCGGCGGCGCAAAGTTCATGGTGTGCATCATGGTGGCGAGCTCAGGGGATTTCTGAACCTTGTTGACTTCATCGGCCAGCCTCTTCACGATCGCCGGGTCGGTTCCCGCTGGCGCGAACATGCCGAACCAGCCCACGGCATCGAATTTATAGCCCTGTTCCGTCATGGTCTTGACGTCGGGGAACTGCGGTGCGCGCGAGTTGCCTGCAATGGCGATGGCGCGGACCTTCCCCGAGCGAAGGAAGGGGACGGGCGCGCCGGGGTCGGTCCAGCCGATCGTCAATACGCCCGCGGAAAGGTCGGTCAACAGCTGATTCGAAGTCCGGTACGCAACGTGTGCGGTTTCCATGCCGGTCTGCTTCTTGAGCCACTCCATCATCAGCTGTCCCGAAGATCCCGCCGACCAGGTACCGTAGCTGTACTTGTCCGGATTCGCCTTCAGCAGCTTGACGAGTTCCGGCAGGCTGTGGACCGGCAGGTCACTGTTGACGAGCAGCATTACGCCACCCTCGGCCGTCTCGGCAATGGGTACCAGGCTCTTCTTCGGATCATAAGGAATGGTCTTCAGTACCGCCGGGGCGATGACCATGTTCGTTGCCGTGGTGTAGAGGATCGTGTATCCGTCGGCCGGCGCCTTGATCACCGCGCTGGTGCCGATCACGCCACCGGCGCCAGGCCGGTTGTCCACCACGACCGGCTGCTTCAGTGCTACCGACAGGCGTTGCGCCATCACGCGTGCGAGGGCATCGGTCCCCGATCCTGCCGACGACGCGACGATCATCTGAATCGGGCGCGAGGGCCAGGCGCCGCCCTGCGCCTGCGCGCAAGCGCACACCGCCAGCAACACACCCGTGCCCAGCGTGGCCGCAACCAGCTTCTTCAATCGAAATGCCATTGTCATCCTCCATATACCTGGTCTGTTGCCAATCGACCTGGCCCGCGCGCGTTCCCTGCTCGTCGCCTGGCAAATCGGCAGAGCCGACGACAACGGCCACGCGGCCCGATGCGCAAGACGCAGCGCATCGGGCGACGTGAACTAGCCATGCATGGCATGAAACGCGGGCAAGTCAGTCTCGCGGCTTGGCTGGCGTGGCCAACCTCAGGCCGCCATGTTTTCCTGCTTGCGCAGGAAACCCTGGTGGCCACCATTACGATTGGGCGCGAAGCCGTTGGCCTGAAGCGTTTCTTCCACGGTGTCGTAGAACACCCCCAGCTTCAGGATTTCCCGCGTCTGCTGCGCGGTCGCGATGGGCCGGCCGAATTCGCCGGCGATGCGCACCAGTTGCTTGATCTGCTCGACCGTGCTCATCTTTCCCGTGCGCGTCTGGTTCCACAGCACGTCTTCGATGCCGCACCGTACATGCAGGCCCAGGGCCATGCCGATCATATTGATGGGCAGCACGTTCAGCACCGAACTCTCCACCGTCAGCACGGCGCCGTCCGGCACGGCACGCAGCATGTTGGCCAGGTTGTAGATGTTCGCCTGGTCCATGCCACCGCTGATCGCTACCCAGTTCATCACCAGCGGCCCCTTGTAGACGCCGCGGCGAATCATCCGCTCGATCGTTTCAAAGCTGTTGATGTTGTAGCACTGGAATTCGCTCTGGATTCCGGCGGCGGTCAGGCGCCGGATATGCTCCTCGGCCCAGCTGGGGTTCGAGGGCACGACCATATCCTTGTAGGTGTCGTAGAGGTGCGGGAAGCCACGCGATACCCCCTTGAAGTCGTCGACGCCGGCGTGCTCGGTCACGTTCATCTGCGCCGTGTTGACGGTCACCGTCACCTGGTCGGGTTTCGGATCGAGTTCGGCCAGCATATGGCGCGTGTCATCGTCCAGCCACTTGGCGGCCTGGCCCTCTTCGGGAGCGAAGCTGATCGAGCCGCCCACCTGGATGACCATTTCCGGACAGGCCTTGCGCACGCCGGCGATCAGCTCGTTGAACGTGGACAGGCGCTTGCTGCCCTTGCCATCGGGTTCGCGCACATGCAGGTGCAGCACGCGCGCACCGGCTTCGTAGCAATCCACCGCCTTCTGGATCTGGTCTTCCATCGTGACGGGAATATCTTCCGGAAAGTCGGAAGGAATCCAGCCCGGCGCATAGGGCGCGGCGGTGATGATCAGGGGCTGCTGGTTCTCGGGATACAGGTGGCCGTCAAGGAAGTTCATGGTGATGGATATCCAGGTTGCTATGCAAAGGCGAAAAAAGTCGAGACAGACAACAGCGTGCTGTCAGATGACGAAGATGGAGGAGCCCGTGGTCTTGCGGGCCTCGAGATCGCGATGTGCCTGCGCGGCGTCCTCCAGCGCATAGCGCTGGTTGATCCCGATGCGGATGCGGCCTGCCGCCACATGTCCGAACAGCTCGTCGACCAGTTCCGCCTTTTCGGCAGGGTCGGCGATATAGTCGGCCAGGCCCGGGCGCGTCAGGAATGCCGAGCCCTTGCGGGCCAGGATGGCCGGATCGAACCCCGTGACCGGGCCCGAGGCAAACCCCACGCACACCAGCAGGCCGCGGCGCTTGAGCGAGTCCAGCGAGGACATGAAGGTGTCCTTGCCCACGCTGTCGAAGACCACGTTCACGCCCACGCCGTCCGTCAGTTCGCGCACGCGCTTCGCCACGTCCTCATGGCTGTAGTTGATGGTGTGGTCGCAGCCATGGGCGCGCGCCACTTCGGCCTTGGCGTCGGTGGAAACCGTGCCGATCACCGTCAGTCCCTGGAGCTTGGCCCATTGCGAAATGATCAGCCCGGCGCCGCCTGCCGCGGCATGCAGCAGGATGGCGTCGCCCGCCTTGAACGGGTAGATCCGGCGCATCAGGTACGCCGCCGACAAGCCCCGCATGGTCATGGCCGCCGCGACTTCGCAGCTGATGGATTGCGGCAGCTTGATCAGCGGCGCCGCAGCGATAATCCGCTCCGTGCTGTAGGCACCGAGCGTGTTGGTAAAGCCCGTATAGGTCACGCGGTCGCCGACCGCCAGGTGCGTGACACCGGCGCCAACGGCTTCGATCACGCCGGAGGCCTCGTTGCCAAGCCCACTGGGCAGCGGAACCTGGTAAGTGCCGCTGCGAAAGTACGTGTCGGCAAAGTTCAGCCCTACGGCCACATGACGGACGCGGACTTCCCCCGGCCCCGGCTCGCCCACGCTGACGTCCTCGAAGCGAAGGACATCGGGGCCGCCTGTTTCGTAGAATTTCACGGCTTTCGCCATGTCGTCTCCTGTTCTTTATCTGATCTGATCGTTCACCCGCGGCTTGCCGTTCAGGCGCGCCAAAGCGACAACCAATCTTCTGGCCTGGCGCGACTTTTCGCTTTGCCGATGACGTCTCGAGCTTTTCCTTTTGTGACACGCCGGCGCGTGCGCTGGGCATCGCCCCGGACGGAAATGTCGACCCCCTGGCTTTTGCGGACGCCCAAGAAAAAAACGCCAGCGCGCCCTGCCCTCATAACCCCGGCAGTGCGCGCTGGCGCTCGTATGTGATGCGGGAGCCCTGCTTGGCTCCCTGCAGGCTCAGAAGATGTGGCGGATACCCACGGCAGCGCCGAACATCGACGTCTTGCCATTCGGCAGGGCGTAGCTGTTCAGCGTGAGGCTGGTGGCATAGTTGCTCGCGGCCGATTCCATGGCCAGGCCACCGTTCCTGGAGTAGGCCGTGGTCAGGTAGACATCCGTACGCTTCGAGAACGAATAGTCGGCGATCAGGGCGATCTGCCACGGATTGGCCATCCCGGTGTTGCCGCCGATGTTCTTTACGTTCTGGTAGTCGTACTCGAGCGTGAAGTCCAGCGTGGAAGACAAGCGGTACTGACCGCCGATCCAGTAGAAGTCGTCGCGCAGAATCAGCGTACCGTTTTGATTCTTGTTCTGGCCCCAGCGGTAGCCACCCATGATCTTGGCCGTGTCATTGAAGGCAAAGCTGCCCATGACCGCCGCCTTCTTGAAAGCACCGTTGCCGGTCGCCATCGTCGGATTCCACTGGTCATAGCCGACACCTACGCCGAAGGGGCCCGAAAGGTAGCTCACCCCGGCGCCATAGGCCGAGTCGCGACGGAACTGGCCCGGCACCTCGCCATTGCCGCCCGCACCTGGAACCGTCCCGATGACTTGCGGCAGTGCCGTGCCGACGCCGAACGACCAGTTTGCCATGACGGTCAGACCGCCGAACGTGCCCGTGTACTTCGCGGTGTTGTCCTCGCGGAAGTTGCCGCCGGCGATCACGCCAACGGGCTCATACTGCGTGGCGTAGCGCGCCGGCACAAAGTTGGCCAGCGTGGAGAACATGGAATGGTACTGCCGGCCAAAGGTGAACTGGCCATATGGGGCAGTCAGGCCAACGAAGGCCTGGCGACCAAACAGCCGTCCGCCCTGCTGCAGGGTGCCGGTATCGGAATTGAAGCCACTCTCCAGGACGAAGATCGACTTCAACCCGCCCCCCAGGTCTTCCGTGCCACGCAGGCCCCAGCGAGAACCCGAGTAGCCACCGGCGTCCTCGCGAATCACCTTGCCGCCCTGGCCCGGGTTAAAGTTATTACTCGCCGACGGGATCGCTCCGACGTGGTTGACGTACTCGACGTTCACGTCGACCACGCCATACAACGTCACGCTGGATTGCGCCTGCACCGCTCCGCAGGTGCATGCCGCCGCCAGGCCAATAATCGTCTTCCTCATTACCTTGTCTCCTCTGCCCTTATCTGTTTGATTTGTCCAGCAGTCCTCGCTACGACGGGGCAATCCTACGGAACACCCTCGCCGCTTGATGCGGCCGCGGCCCGGAAGTCGCGAATTGGCAAGTCGGTGTCCTTATCCGGCAAACCCAGAAGCCAGCGATGCCAAATATCGTCTGAAAAAAGCGACATACCGGGTTTCCACCAGTGCAATGCAGGCCAGGAGGAGCTGCTTGATTGGGGCGGCGCCGGACGGCAGACGTCCATGTGGTGCGCTTCGCGGCCGGGCACGCCAGGCCGGAAAAGAAAATGGGGCAATCGCGAGATTGCCCCATTCCACTCAACGCCAATGACGATCGACCGGCGCGAACGCCGGCCAATCACCGAACCTCAATCCGTGCCTTTCAGTTCGATCAGCAACTCCTTCGCCGCCACACGATCGCCTTGCTTCACGTGCACGGCGGCAATCTCGCAGTCGCGATCGGCCGCAATGTGGGTTTCCATCTTCATCGCTTCCAGCGCCAGCAGCGTCGTGCCAGCCGCGACCTTCTGCCCCGGCTGAACCGCCACCGTCACGATCGAGCCCGGCATCGGCGCGGCGATATGCAGTGGATTGTCGGGGTCCGCAACGTTCTTGCTGTGGCGCGCCGGACCGGCTTGCGCGGCGCTGCGCTGTTCGATCAGCGCCGTGCGCGACTGTCCGTTCAGCTCGAACTGGACCTTGATGTTGCCCTCTTCGGCATCGGGATGCGTTCCCTGCAGCGAGACCAGCAAGGTCTTGCCCGCCGCGATATCGATGGCGACCTCTTCCTGGGGCTGCAGTCCATACAGGAAAGCCGGTGTCGGCACGACCGACGTATCGCTGAAGGTCCGCACGTGCGCGTGGTAGGCGACCGCCTGCTTGGGGTACATCAGGTAAGACGCAAGCTGCCGGTCGTCAATCGATTGTTCGCACGCCGCTTCCGCCTCGGCGCGTGCGGCATCGAGGTCCACTGCCGGGATCTGGTCGCCTGGCCGGTAGGGCGCGGGCGGCTCGCCGCGCAGGACTTTGCGCGAGAGTTCCGCGGGGAAGCCGTCGGGCGGGAAGCCCAGCTCGCCCTTGAACAGCGACACCACCGACTCGGGGAACGCAATCTCCTTGGCCGGATCGCAGACATCGGCGGCGCTCATGTCGTTGGCCACCATCATCAGCGCCATGTCGCCCACGACCTTGGACGTCGGCGTCACCTTCACGATGTCGCCGAACATCTGGTTGACCTCGGCATACGCGCGCGACACCTCGGTCCAGCGATGCTCGATGCCGAGCGAGCGGGCCTGCTCGCGCAGGTTGGTGTACTGGCCACCTGGCATTTCGTGGCGGTAGACATCAGCCGTGCCGGCCCGGATCTCCGATTCGAACGGTGCGTAGTAACGACGCACGCCCTCCCAGTACATCGATGCCTCGTGCAGGCGCTCGAGGTCGAGTCCGGGGTCGCGCTCGCTGCCGGCCAGCGCCGCGGCGATGCTCGACAGGTTCGGTTGCGAGGTGAGCCCGCTCATGGCATCGAGCGCGCCATCGACTGCATCACAGCCGGCGTCGATGGCCGCAAGCGCCGAGGCAGCCGAAATACCGCTCGTATCGTGCGTGTGGAAATGCACGGGAAGGCCCGTCTCTTCCTTGAGCGCCTTCACCAGCGCTGCCGCAGCCTGCGGACGGCAGATGCCTGCCATGTCCTTGATGCCCAGCACGTGCACGCCGGCCGCCTGTAGTTCGCGCGCGATGCCGACGTAGTACTTCAGGTCGTACTTGGGGCGCGAGCCGTCGAAAATGTCACCGGTGTAGCAGATTGCGCCTTCGCACAGCGCCCCGCTCTCGCCCACGGCGTCGATGGCCACGCGCATGTTTCGCACCCAGTTCAACGAGTCGAACACGCGGAACACGTCCACGCCGGCGCTGGCGGCCTGGCGGACGAAGAACTTCACCACGTTGTCCGCGTAGTTGGTGTAGCCGACGGCGTTCGAGCCGCGCAGCAGCATCTGGAACAGGATGTTGGGCACGCGCTCGCGCAGTTGCTCGAGGCGCTGCCACGGGTCTTCCTTCAGGAAGCGCAGCGCCACGTCGAAGGTGGCCCCGCCCCAGCACTCCATCGAGAACAGCTGCGGCAGTTCTCGCGCGTAGAAGGGCGCGATCGGGAGCATGTCCGCGGTGCGCATGCGCGTGGCGAACAGCGACTGGTGCGCGTCGCGCATGGTCGTGTCCGTCAGCAGCACACGCTTTTGCTCAAGCATCCAGCGCGAGAACTTCTCCGCGCCAAGCTCGCGCAGCAGGTCGCGCGTGCCGGTCGGAAGGGCGCCAGCGGTATCCAGCTTGGGCAGCACCGGGCTGGGCAATGGCAGCGAAGGTAGCGTGCGGCCATTGATTTCCGGATGCCCGTTGACGCACACATCGCCCAGATAGCGCAGCAACTTGGTCGCACGGTCCTGCCGCTTGGCGAAGGCCAGCAGTTCCGGCGTCTTGTCGATAAAGCGCGTCGTGACCTCGCCCGAGCGGAAAGCCTGATGGTTGATGACGTTCTCGAGGAACTGCAGGTTGCACGCGACGCCGCGGATACGGAATTCGCGCAACGCGCGGTCCATGCGCCGGATCGACTCGGGCGCCGTCGGCGCCCAGGTGGTGACCTTGACCAGCAGCGAATCGTAGTACGGCGTGATCACGGCACCGCCATAGGCCGTTCCGGCGTCCAGGCGCACGCCGAAGCCCGCCGCGCTGCGGTAGGCGGAGAGCCGGCCATAGTCCGGCAGGAAGCCGTTTTCGGGGTCTTCGGTCGTGATCCGGCATTGCAGGGCATGCCCGTTCAGCGAGATGCCCGCCTGTTCCGGCACGCCGGCAGCGCGCACGACGATCTTGCCGTCGGCATCGCGCGTGTTCTCGGTCATGCCGATATGGCCGCCCTCGGTAATGCGGATCTGCGCCTTGACGATATCGACCCCCGTGACCATCTCGGTGACCGTGTGCTCGACCTGGATGCGCGGGTTGACTTCGATGAAATAGAACTGGCCGGAGTCGGCATCCATCAGGAATTCGATCGTGCCCGCGTGCGTGTAGCCAACCGCGCGCATCAGCCGCATGGCCGCGTCGCACAGTTCGGCCCGGCCGGCGTCGTCGAGGTACGGCGCCGGCGCGCGCTCCACCACCTTCTGGTTGCGGCGCTGCACGGTGCAGTCGCGCTCGTACAGGTGCACCAGGTTGCCGTGCGTATCGCCCAGCGCCTGCACTTCGACGTGGCGCGCGTTGCGCACCAGCTTCTCGACATAGACCTCGTCATTGCCGAACGCCGACAAGGCCTCGCGCCGCGCGGCCGGCAGCGCGGTTTCGAGGTCCTGCTCGTTTTCCAGCATGCGCATGCCGCGCCCGCCACCGCCCCAGCTCGCCTTGAGCATCAGCGGGTAGCCGATGCCGGCCGCCAGGCGCTTGCACGCGTCCAGGTCATGCGGCAACGGATCGGTCGCCGGCATCACCGGCACGCCCGCCTCGATCGCCGCGTTGCGGGCCGCCACCTTGTTCCCCAGCTTGCGCATGACGTCCGGCGACGGGCCGATCCAGCGGATCCCGGCGTCCATCACCGCTTGCGCGAAATCCGGGTTCTCCGAGAGGAAGCCATAGCCCGGGTGGATGGCGTCCACCTTCGCCTGCCGGGCGATGCGCAGGATGTCATCGATGTCGAGGTAGGCCGCCAGCGGCTTCTTGCCCTCGCCAACCAGATAGCTTTCGTCCGCCTTGAAGCGATGGAGCGCGAGGCGGTCTTCCTTCGAATAGATCGCCACGGTGCGGATATTCATCTCGGCCGCGGCGCGCATCACGCGGATCGCGATCTCGGAACGGTTGGCAATCAGCAGGGATTTGATTGGGGTGTAGTTCATGGGGCGAATAGAAAGCGGTTAGGAAGACGCAGCCTCCACCTGTCGGCGCGCCAAGGCGAAGGGAGCTTTATTCGTGACGGGCAAAGGGCGTGTGCGAATCCATCCAGTCGTGGTGTCCCTTGGCGACGGCCCACGCCCAATGGGAACGCCGCGGAAGCGCCTCGGCGCGATGTCCGCCTTCGCCGCGTGACTGACCTTGCAGCGTGCTTCCCTCGGCGGCGGCCTCGCGCTCCCCGCCTGCTTCGATCTTTCCGTAATACGTCACCGTGCACTCCTCCTCAAACGCTTGTCGCCGTTGCAATGGCGATTTCAATACGAGATTGCGGGCGCGATTTCCTTCGCCCCAGTTGTACGCCGACATCGCAAGAAGCGCACCAACGCCGTGCGGCATGTCTAAACCGTTGTTTTTATTTGGGATTGGGGTGCCGACGCGCGATGACGATTTCACCATCGGATTTCATAATTTCAACTATGAACTCCGATGAAACGACTGGTCGACGGCGTTCGTGTGACATAACCGGCACGAGTCGGCCATTACCACCAACGAAGAGAAGGCTTCTAATCCTCCAGGTTAGGGCAGGAACGGAAGAGAGCGAAACGACACCAGCGACTACAATCGCAGGCACGTTTTCCCTATGCCGCACCTTTAATTCGCCACGCCCCATGCACGCAAATCAGCACGCCGAATTTCTCGCCTTCGCCGGCCGCCTGGCCGATGCAGCAAGCACTGTCACGCTCGCCCATTTTCGTGCAGCCCTGGAAGTGGTGGACAAGGGCGCCGCACGCTTCGATCCCGTTACCGTCGCGGACCGGGAAGCCGAGCGCGCCATGCGCGACCTGATCCGAAGTACCTATCCCAACCACGGCATCCTTGGCGAAGAGGAACAGCGAGTCGCCGGGACCGAGCCGTTCACGTGGGTACTCGATCCGATCGACGGGACCCGCGCATTCATTACCGGCCTGCCACTCTGGGGAACGCTGATCGCACTCAATGATGGCCAGCATCCGGTACTTGGCATCATGGACCAGCCGTTCACGCGCGAGCGCTTCTCGGGCAACGGCAACCAGGCCTGGCTGAATGGCAAGCCATTGCGGGTGCGGCCCTGCCAGTCGTTGTCGGAGGCCAAGCTGCTCTGCACCACGCCCGACATGTTCGAGGCCGGCGAGCAATGGGATGCTTTCCAGCGCGTGGCGCGGGCAGCCAGGATGCAGCGATACGGCGGGGATTGCTACGGATACTGCATGGTTGCCGCGGGCCAGGTCGACGCCGTGGTCGAGGCGGGACTGCAGCCTTATGACGTGCAGGCCCTGATCCCGATCATCGAAGGCGCCGGCGGGATCATGACGAGCTGGACCGGCGGCGACCCGCAACATGGCGGAGCCGTGGTCGCTTGTGGCGACGCCCGCGTGCATGAGGAAATCCTTCGGCTGCTCAACGGGTAAGGCTGGGGAACGCGCGTTACCGCCTGTCGGTGGCTCCTTCGGCGTCGGGCTTGCGGAAGTGTTCCTGAACAAGCCTGGCAGCGGCTTCCCAGAGCGCCGGCGCACCGCGTTCGATCGGCGGCTGGCAGCGCGCAATGACCTGTTCTTCGGTGACTTCGCACTCGACCCAGGTACCGCCTTCCGTCGCCGCGTTGTGGAGCATCGGCTGAAACCTGTCCAAGGCCTTGGCGAACTTTGCGTCGTCGCTTTCGCCGGCTTCGAACTCGAACCAGAGATCGCGAAACTCCGCCGCCTGCGCTTGCGGCAACAAGGCAAAGATACGCTCGGCCGCCACTTGCTCGCGTTCGGCCTGGCCCGCATGGGTCGAGGGGACGTGGAACGGCACATCGCCGGCATCGATCTCGACGATGTCGTGGATAAGCAGCATCTTCACGACGCGAGACACATCGACGGGCGCTGCCGCATGCTCCGACAGGACCAGGGCGTACATGGCGAGATGCCAGGAATGCTCGGCGCTGTTCTCGCGGCGCGACTGGTCAATCAGCGGCGACAACCGTACGACGCTCTTCAGCTTGTCGATCTCGCGGAGAAAGGACAGCTGGCGTACCAGATTGGACGGGTTCACGGTGGGATACAGGGGCGGGGGTGATGGGGCAAGTCTAGCAGGCGACCGGCCCAGCCACCCGCCATCGTCGACCCGGCTCAGGTCAGCTGCCGCGCCATGTAATGGGTTCGCTCTCCGAAGCTGCGCAGCACGGCCAGCGGCAATTGCGTTTCCCGTACCAGGCTGTCGACCGCGGTCAGGGTGAAGCCGTGGCGCGCGAAGAAGCCCGGGTGCTGGTTCGTCAGCACGGCGGCATTGAGGCAGCCACCGGCTCTCGCTCGCATCAGCAATGCGCTGACGATATACGTGGCCAGCCGTCGTCCGCGAAATTCGGGCAGGACCGCAACGGTATGCACGGCCAGCGTGCGGCCGTATTGTTCGCCGTACGCGCAGCCGATGACCTGGCCATTGAGTTCCGCCACATGGAACAGCCGGGGCATGTCACTTGCCTCGGCGAGCGTCAGACCGCATTGGGTCAGTACATGCGCAATGATCGCCAGGTCATTGGCCAAAGCAGCCCGCAGGCGAACGTCTCTTGTCATCATGCATGCTGCGTGGTAGTAGCTCGCCCCCTGCCCTTGCGCCGTTCCGGCGACCGTCTTGAGGGGGAACCGCGAAATGATAAAACTATGCCGCCGGGCGGACCGAACTGTCATCACCCAAGTGAGTCGACTAGCGCTTCCGTTGGCTGGCGCCGCCGCATGGCGCCACGCGCACCTGGCGCATTCAATGTGCGAATTTAAGGGTTATCCCTAGCCCATCATTCCCATTCCTTGGGATTCATGGTTTTGATTTTTGGGAATGAAGTCCTATTCTTCGGCCCTATGCTGAATGCTGTCGACAACCCGGGCGCCGCGACGCCCCCGACCTCCATCCCTGGCGAATCCGGCCAGCCCGCGGGCGGCGCCGATCGCGTGCTGTTCGTGCTGGCGGCGCTGGCCCAACATGGCGCGCCGATCTCGGTGCGCGAGCTCGTTGCCAAGACCGGACTGCCCAAGAGCACGCTCTACCGCCAGTTGCTGATGCTCAAGCGCTGGGGCTTTGTGCTGGAGTCCGACGGGGAATACGCGCCGGGGCCGATCAGCCTGCAACTTGCGCTCGGCTTCGACATGGCCTCGCACCTGGCCCGCGAAGCCCTGCCCGATATGCGGCTGCTGGCCCAGCAGTCCGATGAAAGCGTGGGGCTGATCGTCGCCGTCAAGGATCACGCCGTGTGCCTGGAGATGGTGGAAAGCCGCCAGTCGTTGCGCTGCTCGTTCGAAAAGGGCCGCGGCGTGCCGCTGCGCGCCGGTGCATCAGCCAAGTCGCTGCTGGCATTCATGCGCGACGAGGCGCGCGAGCGGCTCGTCCACGCCCTGTGCGAGCCGGACGAAGCCCAACGGCTGTTGACCGAACTGAGCGCGATTCGCGAGACCGGCTACGCCGTCAGCGAAGGCGCGGTGGACCCCGGCGTGTGGGGCGTGAGCGCGCCGCTTTTCTCGCGGCGCGGCAAGGCCGATGCGCTAGGCTCCATCACCCTAATGGTGCCGGCGACACGCCGGCAAGGGCGCGAAACAGAGCTGATCGAAATGACCGTGGCAGCAGCGATGCGGATTTCCGCCCGGCTGCAGTCCTACTGAACACCAAGCAGACCATTACCGCCGCCGTCGACACCCCCCCTGCGACGGCTGACCCCTCGTTCCCGAGAAAAAGGAGACCTCCATGAACCTTCGTCGCAAATGCCTGATGGCCGGCCTGACGGCCCTGATCAGCCTGACGTTCGGCACCGCCGCCCACGCCGAGGACAGCGCCGTGCTGCGCGTTGCCACCGACGCCACCTTCCCCCCGATGGAATTCGTGGAGAACGGCAAGCGCACCGGCTTTGACGTGGAACTCGTCGAGGCCATGGCCAAGGTCATGGGCAAGAAGGTGGAGTGGACCGACATCGACTTCAAGGGCCTGGTCCCGGGGCTGGTCTCGCGCCGCTTCGACATGGCCGTGTCCGGCATCTACATCACCCCCGAGCGCCGCAAGGTGGTGGACTTTACCGAGCCCTACTACACCGGCGGCCTGGTGGCGCTGGTCAAGAGCAGCAACACCTCCATCCATACCCCGGCCGACCTGAACGGCAAGAAAGTCAGCGTGCAGGTGGGCACCAAGTCGGTCAGCTTCCTGCGCGACACGTATCCGAAGGTGGAGCGCGTGGAAGTGGAGAAGAACCAGGAAATGTTCAACCTGGTCGAGATCGGCCGTGCCGACGCCGCCGTGACCGGCAAGCCGGCCGCGATGCAGTACGTCAAGACCCGCGGCGGCCTGCGCATGGTCGAGCAGCCGCTGACCACCGAGGAATACGGCATGGCCGTGCGCAAGGACACCCCGGAACTGACCCGCGCCCTGAATGCCGCGCTGGCCAAGGTGAAGGCCGATGGCACCTACGCGAAGCTGACCCAGAAGTGGTTCGGCAACACCGCCAACCCAGCCGCCAAGTAAGCCGCGCGGAACATCATCATGGAACTGGATTTTTCTCCTGTCTTCGCCGGTTGGCCTGACATCCTCCACGGCGCCATCGTCACCGTGGAGGTGACCGCGTGCGCGCTCGTGCTCGGCTGCATCATGGGCCTGCTGGTCGGCATCGGCCGGCTCGACCCGAAGCGTCGCTTCATCTATGGCATCTGTACGGCCTATGTGACGTTCATCCGCGGCACGCCGCTGCTGGTGCAGCTGTTCCTGCTGTTCTTCGGGCTGCCGCAGTTCAACATCCTGCTGCCGGCCTTTGTGTGCGGCGTGATCGGGCTGGGCATCTATTCCGGCGCCTATGTGTCGGAAATCGTGCGCGGCGCGATCCAGTCCGTGGACAAGGGCCAGATGGAAGCGGCCCGCTCGATTGGCATGTCTTCCGGCCAGGCCATGCGCGCGGTGATCCTGCCGCAGGCCATCGTGCGGATGATTCCGCCGCTGGGCAACGAGTTCATCGCGCTCATCAAGAACTCGGCGCTGGTGTCGCTGCTGACCATTGCCGACCTGATGCACGAAGGCCAGAAGATCATCAGCGTGTCGTACCGGTCGCTGGAAGTTTATCTTGCGATCGCACTGGTTTATCTGATCCTGACAAGCGCGGCCGGGCTGATCCTGCAACGCGCAGAACAACGGCTGCGCATGGGAGGCATGGTGCAATGAGCGATTCCGCAATCATCCGGATCCGCAACCTGGGTAAATCGTTCGGCGGCCATACGGTCTTGCGCGGCATCGACTTCGATGTGGAGCCATCGCAAGTCGTGGTCGTGATCGGTCCCAGCGGCTCGGGCAAGAGCACGTTCCTGCGTTGCTGCAACGGCCTGGAACAACCCGAGGCCGGCACCATCGACATCGTCGGCAAGCGTCTCGTGACCGAAGGCCAGCTGATTGGCGAGCACGAGCTGAACCAGCTGCGCACGGAAGTGGGCATGGTGTTCCAGTCGTTCAACTTGTTCCCGCACCTGTCGGTGCTGCACAACGTCACGGTGGGGCCGCGCATGCTGCGCGGCGTCTCGCGCGATGAATCCGAGCGCAAGGCCATGAGCCTGCTTGAGAAGGTCGGCCTTGCGCACAAGGCCCACGCCATGCCAGCCAGCCTGTCGGGCGGCCAGAAGCAGCGCGTGGCCATTGCCCGCGCACTGGCGATGGAACCGCGCGTGATGCTGTTCGACGAGCCGACCTCGGCATTGGACCCGGAACTGGTCGGCGAAGTGCTGCAGGTGATGAAGGTGCTGGCCGCCGAAGGCATGACCATGGTGGTGGTCACGCATGAAATGGGCTTTGCCCGCGAAGTGGCCGATGTGGTGGTGGTCATGGATGGCGGCGGCATCATCGAGGCCGGCCCGCCATCGGTCATCTTCTCGGCGCCGACGCAGGAACGCACACGCGGCTTCCTGCAGGCCGTGCTGACGCGGGCGTGAGGATGGCTTTGTCCCCGAACCTCTGGCAGGGCCGCGTCGATAGCGGCGAGCGTGGCGACACCACGCGCCTGTTCCGCATCGTGCAGGCATTGCAAACGGCAGACCCGACACCGCTGGGCGGCGCGCCGGTGCTGCTGGGCTTCAGTTGCGACGCCGGCGTGCTGCGCAACCAGGGCCGCCCCGGTGCCGCGCAAGGCCCGGACGCCATCCGCCGTGCGCTGGCCAACGTCCCGGCACACGGACTGCCGGCCTTGTACGACGCCGGCAATGTCGGATGTGAAGACGGCGACCTGGAATCGGCCCAGCTCGCGCTGGCGCAAACCGTGCGCGCCGTGCTGGCGCGCGGCGGCCTTCCGCTGGTGCTGGGCGGTGGCCACGAAGTGGCCTGGGGCACGTGGCAAGGGCTGCGCGCGCATCTGGACGCACAGGACGACGACGGGCGTGTGCTCATCATCAATATCGACGCCCACTTCGACCTGCGCACCAGCCGGCCTGCAAGCTCCGGCACGCCGTTCGACCAGATCGCCAACGCGTGCGCAGAACGCGCACAGCCGTTCGACTACGTCTGCCTGGGCGTCAGCCGCCTCAGCAACACGCCGGCGCTTTTCGGCCGCGCCGATGCATTGGGCGTCTGCTATGTGGAAGACGTCGACATGCAGGAGCGTCACCTGCCATCGCGCCTGGCGCAGCTGGAAGCGCGCATCTTTGCCACGGACCACGTGTACCTGACCATCGACCTCGACGCATTGCCGGCGGCCGTGATGCCGGGCGTGTCGGCACCGGCCCCCTATGGCGTGCCGCTATCCGTGGTGGAGGAAGTGGCCTTGCTCGCTCGCCGCAGCGGCAAGCTGCGCGTGGCCGACCTGGCGGAATACAACCCGCAGTATGACCGCGACCAACAGAGCGCCCGCGTGGCCGCACGCCTGGCCTGGCGGCTGTTGGCTGACAACGCCGGCGGGGGGGCGGAATCCGCACTGCAATAGGTACAAAGGCGGCCGGCGATCAAGGCCGGCGGTCGTGCGATGGCCGCTTTGTTTGCACTGCAATCCGGGTATATCGCTAGCGCGGCGGGCTGACCGGCCTGCCTATACTGGCAGGCAAACCGGGCACCGACAGGGAACTGTCCGCGCTGCGCTCTGAATTCTCTGCAGGCATCGGCGGCTTTCGCTTCGGATGCACTCCGCTTGCCTGCCCACGGGCCATGAACATGGAGAAGGGCATGCCCAACGAACAATTTTTAGCGACCCAGGAAACACGCCGCTCGGGCTTGCAGGCCCTGCGCGCGGCGCTGCTGCAGGTCCACAAGGAAGTCATCGGCTACGACCGCGGCCAGTACGAGCGCCTGAACGGCCCCATCCCCGCAGGCTTGTTCGTGCAGCGGGTGACAGAAGACAGTTTCTTTCGCTGGCTTGACCCGCTGTCGCGCCTGATCATCGAGATCGACGAAGAACTGGAGTCAGCCGAACACCACGATGAAACCTGCCGCGCCGTCGCGCGTGCCGCCGAAAGGCTGTTCAGTGAAAAAGGGGATGGCGCGTTCCGCAAGCGATATCAGGAGGCGCTGCAGGATGAATCCGGCGTCATCGTGGCGCATGGCCGTTTGATGTCCGTCATCGGACAGTTGCGGCAGTTGCCTTAGGCCTTGCTCCGCGACGGCTTCTTCTGCTGTCGCAACACCTCGGGATCCACTGCAACCGGATCACTGGCCGGAAAGGTTTCTTTGAGGGCCTCGTCCAGGTCACGCTCGATCTGGTCGTCAGGCGTCGCGGGCGCGCGCTTGCCATGCGCGCGGCCGGGCTTCGGCGCATTGTCCGGTACACGTGTGCTCATGGCAACACTCCTTTTCTGGCGGGGTAAGCATACTTTTCGGCGGTCCGCGTTGGGCTCAGCGCCCGTGTCCGCCGTGTGAGCCGCCGCCTCGGCCGCCCCCACGGCCACCGCCATGCCAGCCGCCGCCACCGCCGCCATTCCAGCCTCCACCGTGACCGTGCCAGCCGCCGCCGTGGCCGCCATACCAGCAGCATCGCCCCCCGCCGTAGATGTACGCAAAGCTGCCATAGTAGCCACCGTAGCCCGGACCGTAATAAGGGTAGCCAGGCGTCACGGGATATCCGCTGTAGTACGCCGGGCCAGCCGCATAAGCCGGATAAGCGGGATAGGTGCTGTCGTAATAGTCCGGATACACCGCGCATCCCGCCAATAGCGCGGCCACGGTTGCTGCTGTAAAAATCCTGTTGACCATGTATCGCATGATCCATCCAAAGCCTGCTTGCGGGCCGGATTGTCCGCTTGTCCCTGTTAGACAGGCTGCGCCCCGGGTCGATTCCCCCAAGCTTCCTTCCCGCCCGCGAATTCCCCGACATGGTGTCCAAAGACACAATTCCTGAACCAATTTAGGACTTATCCGATTTTCGAATGAGAACTAACGGAATAGATTTGCCTGGCACCCATCCCGCGGGTGCCCCGACGAGCCAGGGCCCCCCTTCCTGGTTCCTTGCCCTGCCACGATGGTTCCCGCCGTCGTGGCAGTTTTTTTGAGCCAGTTGGTCTCAGCCCGGCGTCTGGAGTCCCTGCTCCACCATATCGATCAAACGCTGCCCTAGCACCTCGGCTTGCGCCGGCTCCCTCCCGCGCAAGGGCCCATCGAGCAACAACATGGACAGGCCGTGCACCGCTGACCAGGCCAGGTATTCGGCGCCGGGACGGCGCCGGGCAGGCAGGACTCCGGCATCGACCATCTGATCCAGCGCAGCCGACAACAATTCAAAGGGATTTAGCCCGCTGTCGCCCGCTTTCGCCGGGTCGGCATCGGTCTCGACATCGTCCGGTACGGAAAACGCTGTTCGGAACAACCCGGGTTCGGCAAGGGCAAAACGCAGATAGCCGGTGCCGACCGCTCGCAGCTTGGCGCGAGCCAGCGCCGCCGAGCCGCTGCCGGGGCGGATATCGCCCATTTCGGCTTCCATGGCCACGGCCAGTGCGGATAGCGCCGCCGCGCGCACGGCCTGCAACAAATCCTGCCGGCTGGAAAAATGCCGGTAGGCCGCGTTGGGCACCACGCCGACGCGACGCGTGGCTTCGCGCAGGACGATGGCGTCTGGTCCCCCTTCGCGCGCCAGGGCGATGCCGGCCTCCAGCAGCGCGCGGCGCAGGTCGCCGTGGCGATACGTCGCGCGGGCCGGCGTAGGTGAAGCAATCCGGCTCATGATTTCCCCCAGTACATGCTGTTCTTATCTTGCCCTGCCAATAGTGAACAGTGTACACAATAGGTGCAACGGCGCGGTTCCGGTGGTGTGGCTAGAGGATCGGCGCAAACAGCTTCGCCACATGCATCGCGACGCGCAATGGCGCCGGGGCCCTGAGAAACTCTTCGACGCCGATCCGCCGCGCCTGGGCGAAATCTGCCTCCAGCATCTCGGCGACCTGGCCGGCAAACGACCGATCGGCGGTCATGACCATCAGCTCGAAGTTCAGCCGGAATGAGCGGTTGTCCAGGTTCGCCGTGCCAATTGCTGCGGCTTCGTCGTCGATCAGGATGACTTTCTGGTGGAGAAAGCCCGGCTGGTAGCGGTACAGCTTGATGCCGGCGGTCACCGCCTGGTGCGCGTAAAGTGTGGACGCGGCAAAGACTACGAGATGATCCGGCCGCGCCGGGATCAGGATGCGGACATCCACTCCGCGCAGAACCGCCAGCCGCAGCACGGCGAAGACCGCCTCGTCCGGGACGAAGTACGGCGACGTGATCCAGACCCTGTGCTTCGCCGCCTGGATCGCCTCGACAAAGAACAGCGAGCACGTTTCCTGCGCATCGGCGGGACCGGTCGGCACCACCTGGCAGGTCATGCGGCCGACCTCGTCCGGCGGCGGCATCAGCAGGTACGGCACTTCGCGCGCGGCCCAGTACCAGTCTTCGGCGAACGCCATCTGCAGGTCCAGCACGGCACTGCCACGCACGCTGATATGGGTGTCGCGCCACGGCGCCAGCGGCGGGCGCAGTCCAAGATATTCCACGCCCACGTTGTGCCCGCCGACGAACGCCTGCGCGCCATCGACGATGACAAGCTTGCGGTGGTTGCGGAAATTGAGCTGGAAGCGGTTGACAAAGCCACGGTGAGTGGAGAACGCACGCGCCTCGACGCCGGCGGCCAGCAACGTTTTCACGTAGCCGCGCGGCAGGGCGTGGCATCCGATGCTGTCATAGAGAAAGTAGACCTTGACGCCCGCCTGCGCGCGCTCGCACAGCAGCGCCTGGAGGCGCCGGCCAAGCACGTCGTCGTGGACGATGAAGAACTGGACAATCACCACCTGCGTGGCGGCCGCCACCGCCTTGAAAATGGCTTCGAACGTAGCCGTGCCATTGACCAGCAGCCGCACATCGTTATTGGCCAGGCAAGGCATGCCGGTCAGCCGCGGCAGCGCGCGCATGCAGACCTGCTCCGGCGCATGCACCACGCAGGCGCTGCGCGCCTCGCGGTCCGCGGGCGTCATGCCATGGCGGATCTCCCGCAGCCGGTCGTCGTTGAACCGGCGCGCGTTGACGTAGCCGGCGAACCGGCTCCTGCCGAAGATCAGGTAGGGCACCAGCGCGAAATACGGCATCATCACCAGCGACCCTGCCCAGGCGATCGCGCCCGGCGCCGTACGCACCGTCATGACGGCGTGCAAGGCGGCCAGTACGCCGATGATGTGGAATATCAGGATGACCGTCGCGACAACGCTCGCGCTTAGCATCTGCAGGCTTCCCAGGTTCTCACCATGCGGAACCGGATCACGATAAGCCCTATTTTGGCACAGCAAAGTGCCGGCTGCGGCGCCGACGCCCCCACCGAGTGCCCGCCCCCACGTGAAAAGCGCGCAACGCAATCCGGCGCCGCTTCTGCGCTACCTCAATTTTCCGGCTGGAATCGGATTTGTCCGATTGTTATGCGCCGTTTGCCTTTATACGCTTTCGAATCAGTGCCTTTCGGCAATCCCGACCTCCAGACACCTGCCTCCACCGTATGCCTGACCTTATGAACATCGCGCTGCTGAGCGGCCAGTCAGCGCAGCTGAAATCCGTGCCGGACCTGCTGGCCCGCTCAGGCTTCCGATGCAATGTTTTTGCCTCGCCGCGCGCGCTCATCCAGGGCGTCAGCCTGGCTTCTTACGACATGCTGCTGATCCACGACGAACTGCCGGACACCGTTGCCATCGATGTCATCCGCACCGTGCGCTGCGCACGCTCGCGGGATCTGCCGATCATGATGCTGGGTGGCGGCGGCAGCGGCAGCGAGGAGGCACTGGTCGAGGCCCTGGACGCCGGCGCCGATGACTACCTTTGTGGGCCGCTGAGCACGCGCGTGCTGCTGGCGCGCATGGCCGCGCTGCGCCGGCGCGCGACAGGCGACCGCCAGAGACAGGGTCTGGTGGTGCGCGCGGGCCCGTACCAGCTCAACAGCGTAGGCCGCTTCGCGACGCTGAACGGCGAACGCATCACCCTCACGCCCAAGGAATTCGACCTGGCCATGCTGCTGTTCTCCAACGCCGGGCGCGTGCTGGCCAACCGCCGCATCGAACAGGCCATCTGGCACCATGAACTGCCGCCTTTGTCGCGCGCACTGGCCGGCCTGATGTCGCGCCTGCGCAAGACCTTGCGGCTCAGTCCCGAGACTGGCATTTCGATCACGGTGGTCTACGCGCATGGCTATCGCCTGGACGTCCATGACGATGGCGGCTCCATGCGGCTCCCCAATCCGCAATCGGGCAACCCGCCCCTCGAACTGGCCCTGACCTGACGACTATGCTGGCAGGCGGTCTGCCAGCGTCCTGAAGTCGAGTACGGCAATGCCGTTGGCCGCCCGCTTGGCCTCATGCTTGGCCGCCGCCGCAGCAGCGCCTATCTGCTGGCTGCCCACGCGCTGGCATCCACTCACCGCCTCTGCTTGCACGCGCACAACACCGGCCGCCATCGATACGGGCGGGAAGAAAACCGGCTGACCGTTGCGATCCTGGGCGTGGATCCCGCCGGCGGCGCGGTCTGCCGGCGTGTACATGTCTCGCGCCGCATCATTGAAGCGGCGAATGGCCGCACCCACGCGCACCGCCCAGTCCGCACTCTGGTAAAGCACCAGGAAATCGTCGCCGCCGACATGCCCCAGAAAATCGCGTGCCGGGTCGCAAGCCTCGGTGAGGATGGCTGCGGCGCCCTTGAGCATCTCGTCGCCTTCCCAGTAACCGTACTTGTCGTTGTAGGACTTGAAGTGGTTCAGGTCGACATAGCAAGCGTAGAACGCATTGCCGGCTTCGATCAGCCGATCGATATGCTGGTTCAGCGGAATATTGCCTGGCAGGAAGGTCAGTGGGTTGGCGTAGCGCGCCGCCTCCATGCGGATCTCGGTGATGGCACGGACCAGGTCCGCCCCGGTGCCCAGGCCCATATAGCGTCCCTGGCTGGTGATGACAAAGCCGTCGGCCAGCGAGCGCGGGTTCTCGCCGGCCAGTATCTGCGTCATGGTTTCCAGCCCCGCATGCAGGTCGAAACAGGCTGGCTCGCAATTCGCCAGCGTAATGCAGGCCTTCTTACCGTACAGCTCGCGATGGAATGGCGCCGCGTAGCGATCCATGAAATTCTGCCGGTTGATAATGGCCAGCGGCTTCTGGTCTTCACTGACGATCGCCACGGCCGGCAGTTCCGGCTGCGACTGGAACACGCGCAGCACGTCATCATTGGCCGTCCCGGGCAAGACCGCGGGGGCCGCGCGCAACAGACGACCTGCCGTGATGCCCGACCAGCCGGAACGGACCATCTGGGGAAACACCGCGATCTGACGCGACGTCAGCACCCGTCTGACTTGCGTGCCGACGTGGATGGGCGGTTCGGCCTCCGGCCGGCCAAGGTAGTAGCCCTGCGCACCCGCCACGCCCAGGTCGCGGACCACGGCCAGTTCGTCTTCGTCCTCGATGCCTTCAGCGATCACGCGGCCGCCAAACGCCCCCATCATCCGCAATACGCCGCGCAGGATCTCCAGCCGCCGCGAACAGGAGGCGACGCCGCGGACCAGCGACTTGTCGATCTTCACGAACTGCGGAGACAGGTGGGCCAGCAGGTCCAGGTTTGCATGGCCGGTGCCGAAGTCATCCAGCGCGTATTGCATGCCAAGTTCGCGCAGCACGGCCATGGCCTGCCCGAAGCTGGCCGCATCGCCGATCGGCGTCTGTTCCGTGACCTCGATCACGATGCGTGCCGGCGCGATACCGGCACCGATCAGCATGGAAAAGCCGCTGCCGCGTCCCGCGAGCAAATGGCGCAGGGTAAGCGGGCTGAAGTTGAGAAAGAGCTTGCCCGGCAGATCGAGCACGCTCCAGGCCGCCAGCGCTGTCCGCGCGGCCTGCGTCTCCAGCGCAATGGTGCCCGCCGGGCTTTGCGCCAGCCTGAACAGTGCCTCCGGACTGGCATAGGAGGAGCCGGCCGGCCCGCGGATCAGTGCTTCGTAGCCCAGTATTTCCGCCGATTCAGTCTGCACGATGGGCTGAAATACGGCGTGCAAGGGTGGCAGCGACGGCCACTGCAATGGCATGGAACAGCCCGCCTCGGGGCGGCTATCGGAAGGCATGGCGGCAGGCGAGCCTGGCATAAAGTGACCGGAAAAATTACTGGGCAAGCGCCCGGCGCGTATTTCATGACAGTAATGTGACCGCAATATGACATCGGGGCACACCGCCAGACTGTCACGCCAGCGTCACATTCCTGTCCGACTATCCGTGCCGGCCGAGGCTCGCGCACTCCACGCCTCCCATAAGCGCGATTGCCCGGCCTGGGTCAGCAATGTCCGGGATTCCGGTGTCAGCGGCAGTGCCAGCAGCACCTGCGCGATCCGACGGACAGGTCATGCGGGCACCATGCCCGCCGGAGTCGTATTCGTGTTGCAATCACTCAAGTTGTTCCGTCCGACGGGCCGTGTCCACCGGGCATCGCGATTTGCGCGCCTGCCATTGCTGGCGCGACTGTGCGCAGCGTTCGCGCTGGTGTACTTGTTCGGCGCCGCGGTCGGCGTGACCGGCATTGTGAATCTCATTGACTTGCGCCAGCGCAGTGACGCCCTGTATCGACAGGACATGCACGGCGCGATCTCCGCCGAGCGCGCGCAATCGGCACTGGCCCGGCTCGGCCGCGCCCAGTTGTCGATAACCATGGCGACCAGTGGCACAGAGCGCGATGAAGCCGCCGCCGACATCGATGCCGCGCTGGGCCGGCTCGATGCGGCGCTCGACGGCATCCGGCACGCCGCACCGGCACAGGCCGAGCGCTTGCAGCCCGAACGCGTTCAGGCGGGCAAGCTGCTGCAGGCCTACGTTGCACTGGTACGGCAGCAACCGCTGGACCCGTTGCAGTTCGACAGCGCGGTTTCCGTAGATGGCCATTTTGTTGGCGAACAACTCACAAAGCTCAGCGGCATGATGGAAGATGCGCGCGCGCGCCAGGAGCGGCAGGCTGCCGACACCATGGCCAGCGTGGGCTCGCGCCAGGCCGCGGCGCAGGCGCTGATGATCGGCCTGCTGGCCGCGAGCCTCTTCGCTGCCGCCGGTCTGGCATGGTTTGCCGCGCGCAGCCTCACCACCGAGCTTGGCGGCGAACCCGCGGACGCGGCGGGGGCCGCCACGCGCATTGCGGCCGGCGACCTGACCGGCGACATCCGTCTGCGCAACGGTGACGCGCACAGCGTGCTGGGCCTGCTGTCGCGCATGCGCGACCAATTGGCCGGCGTGCTGGCGCGCATCCGCGATTCCGCCGCGGACATCACCGCAGCGAGCGCCGGCATTGCCGCCGGCAACCACGACCTCGCGGCACGCACCAACCAGCAGGCCACCGCGCTGGCTGAGGCGGCCGGGAGCGTGCGCCGCCTGGCCGGACTGGTCGAACAGGCCCATGCGCAGGCCACTGAATCCAGCGGCGTCGCGCAGCAAGCGCGTGAAGCAGCGAACTCCGGCTCGGCTGTCGTGCGCGAGATGAGCGGCGCCATGGAAGCCGTGCACGTGCATTCACGGCAAATCGCCGAGGTTGTCACGCTGATCGAGAGCATTGCGTTCCAGACCAACATCCTTGCGCTGAATGCTGCCGTCGAAGCTGCCCGCGCCGGCCCGGCCGGGCGCGGCTTCGCGGTGGTGGCACAGGAAGTCCGGGCATTGGCGCAGCGCAGCGCCAGCTCGGCCCGCGAAATCGGCGGCATCGTCGGCAACGCCACGCGCGAGATCGAGCGCGGTACGCAGCTGACCGCGGAAGTGGTCAACGCCATGGGGCGCATCGACGCCGCCGTGAGCCATAGCCACGAACTGGCCAGCCAACTGTGCGGACTGGCCGACGAACAGGCAATCGGCGTACGCACGGCCGGACACTCGGTCAGCCAGCTCGAACAAACCGCGCAACGGAACGCAGAGCTGGTAGATACCGTTGCCGCGCAGGCGGAACGCCTGGACGCCCTCGCAGCCGGGTTGGAACAGGACGTGGCGCGCTTCCGCTTTTAGCCGGGTGGACGCCGCAGACCTAAAGATGTGTCAGCCGGAAACATTTGACATTGAGAGGTAACCGGCATTTACGACTTCCGCGACGAAGTTACAGATATGTTTCATTTGGGGCCGGCCGAGTTACGCGCAGGCCGCGGGTTGCCGAGTAATCTTTGCTCACACCAACCCGATGGGTAACCCCCCAAGGAAATCATGTCCGAACGACTCATCATGCTGGACGTACCTGGCGTACTGTATTCCGACCGGTCCCAGGCCCGGCTCGGCGGGGTTCCCGACTCGGGCACCTTGCGCGATGTCCACTTCTTCGATCCCATCGCGCTGGGCTATATCCGTCGGCTCTTCGGCCTGGCCGGGGCCCGCGTGGTGGTGTCGGACGCCTGGCGACGCGGCACGCCGGCCGCCATCTTTCAACAGCTGGACCTGCAGGTAGAAGGCATGACGCCGCCGGTGGCGGGCGGTCACGGCGCGGAGATCGACGCCTACTTTGCTCGCCGCGCGCTGCCGTCTTCGTATGCGATCGTGTCCTGCGCACCGGCCGAATCGATGACCGAAGCGCAGCGCGAGCATCTGGTCAGCGTCGACCCGGCCCAGGGCCTCACGGTCGCGAACTTCCGGCAGGCGCTGGATATTCTTGGCGTGGCCTGCCCGTCCACGCTGATGCCGCCGCCGCGGCTCGACGCAGGCCTGCGGGCCAAGCTGGCCCAGCTGCAGCGGCTGGCGCGCGAAGAACCAGCCCGCTTCGATCCCCCTGTGCAGCCGGCCGCCGCCGCGGCACTGCACGCCTGAGCGCAACAACCGCCTGATGAAAAAAGGGTGCCGCGGCACCCTTTTTGTTGCATCGCCGCGAGGCGCCGTCAGCGTGCCCGCAGCAGCGTTGACTTGCCGAACAGGCTTTCCAGGAAGTCCACCACCAGCCTTGCCGTCTCGTTGCGCACATCGCAGGCAGGGTTGAGCTCCATCACGTCCAGCGAGGACAACCGTCCCGTATCGGCGATCATCTCCATGCACAGCTGCGTCTCGCGATAGGTCGGCCCGCCCAGCACCATCGTGCCGACGCCCGGCGCAATGGCGGAGTCGATGAAATCCACGTCGAAACTCACATGGAGGTGCGTGTCGTCGTCCACGCCGGCCAGCGCCTGCTCCATGGTCTGGCGCATGCCGTACTCGTCGATATAGCGCATGTCGAACACCTTCAGGCCGAGCCCATGCAGCCGCAGCTTTTCCTGCGCGTCGACGCTGCGGATGCCTACTTGCCGGATTTCCTGCGGCAAGACCGCCGGCGCGTGGCCGCCAAGCATGGTCAACGGCGCAGGGCCGTCGCCGCACAGGCAGGCCACCGGCATGCCGTGCATATTGCCGGTCGGCGTGCTGGATCCGATGTTGGCATCCGCGTGCGCGTCGAGCCAGAGCACCACGAGCTTGCGGCCCGCCTGGCGACAGTGGCGCGCCACGGCGCTCACCGACCCCACCGCCAGGCAGTGGTCCCCGCCCAGCAGCACCGGCACCCTGCCCGTTTCGAGTACGCGCGTGCTGGCTTCAAAGACGCCGCGGTTCCATGCCACCACTTCATCGAGGTGGCGCAAGCCTTGCACCGGCGCTGCCAGCGGATTGACCGGACCGGCAATATTGCCGTCATCGCGCACATCCAACCCCATCCGGGCCAGGGCCGGGACGATGTCGGCGATGCGCAGTGCCTCCGGACCCATGGTGCAGCCTCGGGTGCTCGCGCCGACATCCGTCGGCGCGCCAAACAGCGTAATCGGCTTCATGGGGCTCCTGTGGTCGTTTGACCGGAAACGGTGCCCCGGGAAGAGCGCCGTCCCTGTCGGGTCTGGCAACTTGCCGCGGCGCAAGGTTCCCGATCGCTCAATGCTTCAAGGAAAGAGATCGTCTTCGTGATCGCCGCGGTCGTCGGTACTGCGCTGCTTGCCCGCGTCGTTGTCGCGAACACCATGCTGGTCGCCATTGATCGGATCCAGCACGCGATGCAGCCGCGTTTCCAGGCGTCCGCCCATCCATAGCAGCGCCATGCCGAGCACGAGCGACAGGCCACCGACCACGTAGTAACCCGCACCCGACGCCGCGCCAAGGATGGCAGACAACCAGATTGCCGCCGCAGTGGTCAGCCCCTGCGGGCGCTGGTGCGTGCCATGCCGTGCAATCACGCCCACGCCCAGGAAGCCGATGCCGGTCAGCAGGCCCTGCAGCACACGCGAGACGGCGTCCATCGGGTGTCCGGACTGCGTTACCAGGCATACCGCCGTTGCCGCGCCCAGCGATACCAGCCCCAGCGTGCGCATGCCGGCGGCCTTGCCGCGCAGGTTGCGGTCCAGGCCGATCACGGCGCCAGCGAGCAACCCCAAGAACAGGCGCAGAAAGATTTCGAAGCTGATGGTTTCCATAGGTGTACTTGTGTCCGATCCGACGCCGCAGGCGCTGATGCAAGCTTACCTCAGGCAACCGTGCATGTCGGCCGAATGCCCTTATCATGGCAACTCGCCCCGGGTTCTCCAGCGGCCCGGCCTGTACCGCCTACCCTACCTTGCCATGCCTCATCTCGTCATCGAAATCACCGAAAACACGCGCCTCAACTGTTCGCCCGAAGAACTGCTCGACGAGGCCAACGCCGCGCTGCTGGCGTCCGGCGAATTCGGCGAGGCCGATATCAAGTCACGCTGCATCACGCTGTCCACGTTCCGCCAGGGCGTGCAGGCCGCCGAGCGCGCATTCGTGCACGCACGGCTGTCCATCCTGGATGGCCGCGAACTGGCGGTCAGGCGCGCACTGGGCCAGGCCGTCTGCGACGTCATCGCCGAAGCGGTGCGCCCCGCCAACGCCGAAGTACAGAGCGTGCAGATCAGCGTCGAAGTCTGCGAGATGGAACGCGCCAGCTATGCCAAGCAGATCGTGGGCGGCTGACGCGTGCCGTGGTCAGATCTCGGCGCAGAAAAAAGAAAGCCCGCGGCCATCGCTGGCAGCGGGCAGGGCTTCCGGGAAGACACCGGGAGCCAGTTGCCATGGGGAGCGCCCCCGCACCCATGACGCTTTGGATTCTAGTCAATCACTCCCGCCGCCAGTTTGACCTGGGTTAAGTCGAAGCGAGTCTGGCGGACCGGCCGTGCCGGGCGATGCCTATCCGGCAAAATAAAAAAAGGAGCCGGCGAGCGGCTCCTTTTTCATGCGGATCAACTGGCCGATCAGGCGGCAGCGTCCTTCAGCTTCTTCAGCGGGCGAACCTTCACCTTGACGCTGGCCGGCTTGGCCGGGAACCAACGCTCTTCACCGGTGAACGGATCCTTGCCGAAGCGCTTCTTCTTGGCCGGCACTTGCTGCGCGGTCACCTTCAGCAGGCCCGGCAGCGTGAATTCGCCTGCGCCCTTCTTGTTCAGCGCGCTGACGATGGTGTTTTCCAGATGGGCCAGCACCGTCTTCACGGTCTTGGGTTCCAACTCGGTCTGGGCTACCAGGTGAGCGACCAGGCTCGACTTGTTGAAGGTGTCCTTCAGCGGGCGCGGGGTCACCGCGGCAGCCGGAGCAGCCTTCTTGGCCGGCGCGGCCTTCTTGGCGGCAGCCTTCACGGGTGCCTTCGTTGCCGCGGCCTTCTTGGCAGCGGGCTTGGTTGCAGTCGTCTTCGCGGTCGGTTTCGCTTTGGTCGCCATGTCGATTTACGAGAGTTGAACAGATCAGAGCCGGACATTCGACGGCTTCGCATCGCGTTGCCAATACCCCATGCCGGCGCCACTGAATCATAGCGGAAACATCCGTGTGTCAAAGGGTTTTCATGCGCGCAACGCCAAAAACCCCGTGAAAACCCGGTGTTTTGTCGCGGCTTAACCTCAGCGCGAACGCGCCGGAGCACTACGTCCCCCACTTTCGCGCGGTCAGGCGTCTTCGGCGGCAAGAAATTTGCGGCGTCAGCAATCCCCGGCAACGCCCGTTACCCCTGTTTTTCAGGGACTATTCGCCAAGCCACGCTGCAATCAGCGGGCCGGCAACCATGGTGCCGAGGGCGATCAGCGACAAGCATGCATCGGCGCGCGACCACTCGCGCAGCATCGCCACGAAGTCGGCGTGCATCCAGAACAGGCTCGAAACGCAGAGCAGCGAGAACAGCGCGCCGGCCGCCAGAAGTGCCACGCGCCGGTCCGCGGAGCGCTTTGGTGTCGACGGTGACAGGGATGCGAAAAACGGTTGGCGCGACATGGGGTGGACTCCTCGAACGGTTGGCGAGCATTGTCGCGAGCGGCACCTGAACGCCGGCTGAGGCATCCGTTCAGCCGGCGTTCAGCCGTTTTGAGGCAAACTTCAGGCCATGAACAGCATTCGCGCGTCCCGCCCTGCCCGCTCCCGCCACGCGCGCCGCCCTGTGTTCGTGCTGGCCGCGGCCACCGTTGCGCTGGTGCTCGGGATCGCCGGCCCCGCGCATGCCGACAAGGATGCCGACCGCGCCCGCGCAGCGGTGCAGTCCGGCGAAATCCTGCCGCTGTCGCGCATTCTGGAGGCGGTATCGCAGCAGTACGCCGGGGATGTCATCGGCGTCGAACTCGATCGCGACGACGGCGTCTGGCAGTACGAGGTCAAGCTGCTGCTGCCGGGCGGCTCGGTGGCCAAGCTGGAATACGATGCGCGCACCGGCGCGCTGCTCAAGGCGAAAGGCCGCAACCTCGAGCAGGCGCGCAAGCAGCCCTGACGCATCCGGAGCCCCACATCATGCGCATCCTGCTGGTGGAAGACGAACCGACGCTCGCCGGCCAGGTCCAGGCGAGCCTGGCCGCAGCCGGCTATGCCGTCGACATGGCGGCCGACGGCGTCGACGCCTGGCACCTGGGCGCGAACGAGCCCTACGACGCGGTGGTCCTTGACCTGGGCCTGCCGCGCCTGGACGGCCTGAGCGTGCTGCGCCGCTGGCGCGCGGAACAGGTCAACGTTCCCGTGCTGATCCTCACCGCGCGCGACAGCTGGACGGAGAGGGTCGAGGGCATCGATGCCGGCGCCGACGACTACCTGGCCAAGCCCTTCCGCATGGAAGAACTGCAGGCCCGCATCCGCGCGCTGATCCGGCGCGCGCACGGCATGCCGGCTCCGGAGCTCAGCTGCGGACCTGTCCTGCTCAATCCGCGCGCCGGCACCGTGACCGTGGACGGCGCCGCCGTGGTGCTGACCGCGCACGAGTTCAAGGTGCTGGACTACCTGATGCACCATCCGGGCTCGATCGTCAGCAAGACCACGCTGACCGAGCACATCTACGCGCAGGACTTCGACCGCGACAGCAACACCATCGAAGTCTTCATCGGCCGGCTGCGCCGCAAGCTCGGCGTCGACGTGATCGAAACCGTGCGCGGGCAAGGCTACCGGCTGCGCCCGCCCGCTGCCGGCGGCGTGTAAGGGACAGGATGCGCAACTCGCTGGCGCTACGCCTGCTCGCCGTGGCCGCCGTCTGGCTGGCCGCAGCGCTCGGGGCCAGCTGGTGGATGCTGTCGACGCTGTTCGAGCGGCATGTCAACGACACCTATGTCCGGCAGCTCGAGCACCAGCTCACCAGCCTGACGGCCGCTCTCGACTGGAGCCCCGATGGCCGGCTGCAACTGACGCGCGCGCCTGCCGATCCCCGCTATGAACTCCCCTATTCCGGCGCCTACTGGCAGGCACGCGCATCCGGCGCGCTGCTGCGTTCGCGCTCGCTGTGGGATACCGAGATGCCGGAAAAGGCCGCGCACCAAGTCGCCGGAACCCCTGCGGAAGTGCGTGCCGGGCCAAACCGGCAGTCCCTGCTGGTCGTGTCGCGCCGCATCGTGCTGGCCTCGTCCGACACGCCTGTCGACGTATCCGTTGCGCTGGACCGCACCGAGTTGCGCGCGGCACGGCGCGCCTTCAACACCATGCTGGCCTGGTCGCTGGGCGCGCTCGGCATGGGGCTGATGCTGGCGGTGGCTGCCCAGGTGCGCTTCGGGCTGGCGCCGCTCAAGCGCCTGCGGCAAGCGCTCGCGGCCATGCAGGCGCGGCGCGAGCGCCGCCTGGGCGGCAAATGGCCAACCGAGGTGCAACCGCTGGTCAGCGAGATCAACACGCTGCTCGATGACAACACGCAGGCGCTGGAACGGTCGCGGCGGCAGGCGGCAGACCTGGCCCATGCCGTCAAGACGCCACTGGCGGTGCTTGCCAACGAAGCCATCAGCCTGCCGGACCCTGCCGCCGCGGCCATATCGCGCCAGGTGGATGCCATGCGTCGGCAAGTCGATCACCACCTGGCCCGCGCGCGCGCGGCGGGCGCCGCGGCCGCACGCGGCGAGCGCATCGAGGCAGGCCCCGCCGTGCGCGAACTGACACGCGCGCTGATGCGCCTGCATGATGCGCGCCAGCTCGACATGGACGTGCAGGGCGAAGGACACTTCGCCGGCGACCGTCAGGATCTGGTGGAGATGCTGGGGAACCTGCTCGACAACGCCTGCCAGTGGGCGCGTTCGCAGGTGCGCATCCGCCTGCGTGAGGATACCGGCGCGGCGGCCCTCGAAATCCTGGTAGAGGACGATGGCCCCGGCATGCCGCCCGACGCGCGCGGATTGGCCGCGGCCCGCTTCGGGCGCCTGGACGAAAGCGCCGCCGGCAGCGGGCTTGGCCTGGCCATCGTCACCGAGATAGCGGCCATGTATGAAGGATCGCTGGAGCTCGGCACCAGCACACTGGGCGGGCTGGCCGCGCGCCTGCGGCTGCCGGCCGGCATGGCCTGACCGGCGCCGCTGCAAGCCGCCGCGTCAGGACGCGCGCGCCAGCATGGCATCGCGCGTATCCGCCGCGAGACCGCACGCGAACGCGGTTTCCGCCACCAGAAACAATGGGCCGACCAGCAGCCCGACCAGGTCATCGACAAAGGCAGGCTTGCGGCCTTCATAGTAGTGACCAATGAACTGGATGATCCAGCCGGCGACGAACAACCCCACGCCGGCGGCAAGCCATGGCCCCGTGGGCAGCGCCGCCAGATGCGCGCCGGCGTACACGAACAGCGCCAGAACGATCGTCATGGCGATGCCGAAGCCCGCCGACAGGCGCAGGTAAAACAGGCATGACAGCGCGTACACAACCATGGCGGGCGTCAAATAGGCCGAACCTTCCCCCAGCGGCATGGCGGGCCGCCCGAGCAACGTGGTGACGGCAAGCACGATCATCGGGATACCGATGAAATGCGTGGCGACGTTGCGCGCGTCGCGGTGATAAGCGGCGTAGTTGGCCAGGTGTTCGACCAGGGTTTTCATGAAGGGTCTCCTTTGCTCCGGTCCGGTGGCTGCGGCAACCCCGGCGCCCCGGCTGTGTTGCGGGTTCGGATTTATAGTAGTGGGCGGGTCCGGCTGCGTCTGTCCGATTTTTGACAGTCGGACGCGCCGCGCGGTACGTGACAACCCGAACAGAACAAGACAGGAGACAACATGGGCATGGCTCAGCCCCCCGGCGACACGCGCGGCCCGTCAGGCCTCCCTCGCGCCACACCTGGAGGCAGTGCGGCACTTTCGCGCCCGGACGCCGCTGCCGCGCTGCACGCCAGCCCGTGGTTTGCCCAGTTGCCGGAGGCGTTGCGGCAAGCGCTTCTTGACGATGGCAGCTGGCGCCGGCTGGCCGCGGGCGAAGCCCTGTTTGCGCGCGGCGACGCGTTCGACGGGCTCTATTGCGTGGCCGGCGGCACCATGCAGGTCGATGCCGCCGGAGAATCCGGCAAGGCAGCGCTGCTTGGCCTGCTGGAATCGGGCGCCTGGTTCGGCGAGATCTGCCTGTTCGACGGTCTGCCGCGCACCCACGACGCGCGCGCCGTACACGCCGCGCTGCTGTGGCATGTCCCACGCGCGAGCCTGGAGCGCCGGCTCGCGCAGCATCCAGCCTGGTGGCGCGAGTTCGGCTTGTTGCTGGCCGCCAAGACGCGCATGGTGTTCGACTATGTCGAGGAAATGCAGTTGCTGCCGCCAGCCGCGCGCATCGCCCGCCGGCTGGCCGCCATTGCGCGCGGCTATGGCAACCCGCCTCACCCTGCGGACGGCGCAGCCTCCACTACGCTACCCGCCACCCAGACCGTGAAGATTCCGCAAGAACAGCTGGCGCAGATGCTCGGCCTGTCGCGGCAGACGGTCAACCAGGCGCTGCGCGAGCTGGAATCGCGCGGCCTGCTGCGCCTGCGGTACGGCAGCGTCGACTTGCTGGACCTTGCGGCACTCGAAGCGCTCAACTGAAACCGGTACGCGAAATGATCATGCTCGACCCCACCCGCCTCGATGCCTACCTTGACCGCCTGGGCATCGGCGCCCCGCCCTCGCCCACACTGGAAGGACTCAACGCGCTGATTGCCGCGCAGCTCGCGCACATCCCGTTCGAGAACATCGACCCGCTGCTGGGCAGCCCGGTGCGAATCGATATCGACGCCGTATTCGACAAGCTCGTGACGCGCCGGCGCGGCGGCTATTGCTTCGAGCTCAACACGCTGCTCGCCGCCGCACTGACTTCCCTGGGCTACGCCGTGACGCCGCTGGCCGCACGCGTGCGCTGGGGCGTGGCCGACACGGTGCAAACCCCGGCCTCGCACATGCTGCTGCGCGTGGAAGTGGCGCATCGCAGCTATCTCGCCGATGTAGGCTTTGGCGGCCCCACGCCTTACCAGGCGCTTCCCCTGTCCGCGCCGGCCCTCAGGTCGTTCCCGTACCGCCTGGTCGCGGCGCCGGAAGACGCCATGCCCGGCGCGTTCCACTGCCAGGATCTGGAAGTGCGCGGCACGGACGGCTGGCTCAAGGTCTATCGCTTCGACTTGTCGCCGCAGCCGTGGATCGATTTCATTCCGCGAAACTGGTACATCAGCACGCATCCGGACAGCATCTTTACACAGCGGCTGATGCTGGCGCGCACCGCCGGCGACTTGCGCCTGACCCTAGCCAATGGCGAACTGGCCGAACGCGGAGCCAGGGGCAACCTGCGGCGACAGACGATGACTTCGGCCGACGAGGTCATCGATGCGCTCGTCAATCGCTTCCAGGTGGAACTCGACGCCGACTCGCGCGACCGGCTCGAACGTGTGCTGCCCACGCTGCTGCACGGCTGAACCCCGGCGCTGTGCGGACGCGCTCATGCATGCCGCGCATTGCCCGCAGAAAGAATACTGATATGGGCCCGCAGGCGGCCGCTTGCCTGTGGACTGGGCCAGAGGCCCCAACCATAATGTGCCGGCAGGCCCCAAGGGGCGCTGTCCAACAGAACACAGGCAGGCCCCGAACGGGCCGCACCGATATCAGGAGACTCCATGTCATTGTTCGATTTGTCGGGCAAGGTCGCGATCGTGACGGGCTCATCGCGCGGCATCGGCCGCGCCATTGCGGAGCAGATGGCGGTCCAGGGCGCCAAGGTGGTCATATCGTCGCGCAAGCTCGAGGCGTGCCAGGAAGTGGCCGACGCGATCAATGCGCGCCACGGCGCCGGCACCGCGATCGCCATCCCGGCCAATATCTCCTCGAAGGACGACCTGCAGCGCCTCGTCGATGAAACCAACCGCACGTTCGGCAAGATCGATGTCCTGGTCTGCAATGCGGCGTCGAACCCGTACTACGGTCCGATGAGCGGCGTGTCCGACGACCAGTTCCGCAAGGTGCTGGACAACAATGTCATCTCCAACCACTGGCTGATCCAGATGGTCGCGCCGCAGATGATCGAACGCAAGGACGGATCGATCATCATCGTCTCGTCCATCGGCGGCCTGCGCGGCTCGCCGACCATCGGCGTGTACAACATCTCGAAGGCCGCCGACTTCCAGCTCGCGCGCAACCTCGCCGTGGAATTCGGCCCGTACAATGTGCGCGTGAACTGCATTGCGCCCGGACTGATCAAGACCGACTTCGCACGCGCGCTGTGGGAAGACCCCGAGCGCTACAAGCAATCGACCCAGGGTGCGCCGCTGCGCCGTATCGGCGAACCGGTCGAGATCGCCGGCGCGGCCGTTTTCCTGGCCTCGGCCGCGAGCACCTTCATGACGGGCCAGGCCATGGTCGTTGACGGCGGCGTCACGATCTGAGGCCCTGACGCAAGGCGGCGCGGCCGTATTGCGCGCTAGCCCCGTGACTCTGCATTTCCTGCATTTCCTGCATTTCCCCTGAAGGACGGCGTGTTGCGCCGTCCCCTACCTGCATTGCAGTCCGGGAGGCAGTCATGTCCAGCAATTTCGAGCCGTCCGCCAGCTGGCCCGCCATGTCACTGGCCGCGGCCCACGCCCGGCTTACCGCGCCGGGCGCTCCGTTCGAAACGGAAACGCGCGTCATTCGCGGCATTCCCACTACGGTCTGGAAAAACGCGCCGCCCACGCTGCGCGACCTGTTCCAGGCCACACAAGCCTTCAGCGAACGCACCTTCTTGGTGTATGAAGACGAGCGCGTCACCTATGCAGCCTTCCGGCGCGCGGCATTGCATGTCGCGCAGGCACTCGCGCGTGACGGCGTCCGACCCGGCGACCGCGTGGCAGTCGCCATGCGCAACCTGCCCGAGTGGCCGGTGGCGTTCTACGGCGCGCTGCTGACGGGCGCCATCGTCACGCCGCTGAATGCATGGTGGACCGGCGCCGAGCTTGAATATGGACTGGCCGATTCAGGCAGCCGCGTGGCCATCGTCGACGCGGAACGGCTGGATCGGCTGGCAGGGCATCTTTCCAGCTGCCCCGGACTGGAGCGCATTTACGTATCGCGCGCGGGCTCGCTCGAGGCAGATCCGAAGGTCGTGCCGCTGGAATCCGTGACCGGCCACTCCGCGACCTGGGCAACGCTGCCCGAGCTACCGCTTCCGGACGTGGACATCACGCCGGAAGACGACGCAACGATCTTCTATACCTCGGGGACCACCGGCAAACCCAAGGGCGCGCTGGGCACGCATCGCAATGCCACCAGCGTCGCCGTGGCCGGCCTGTTCAGCCCGCTGCGCAACTTGTTGCGCCGCGGCGAGCCGATTCCCGCACCCGACCCCGCGGCACCACAGAAGGCCGCGCTGCTGTCCGTGCCGTTCTTCCACGTGACCGGCTGCATGGCCGTGCTGAACAATGCGCTGGCGAGCGGCGGCAAGATCGTGCTGATGCATCGCTGGGATGCCTTGCGCGCGCTCGAGTTGATCGAACGCGAGCATTGCACCACGGCTGGCGGCGTGCCCACCATCGCCTGGCAGCTGCTGGAGCACCCGGAGCGCGCCCGCTTCGACCTGTCGTCGCTGGAGAGCATCAGCTACGGCGGCGCGCCGGCCTCGCCGGAACTCGTTCGTCGCATCGGCGAAACCGTTCCGCAGTCGGCGCCGGGGATCGGCTGGGGCATGACCGAAACTTCCGCCACGTTCACGAGCCACAGCGCGGAAGAATACGTGGTGCGTCCGGACAGCAGTGGTCCGGCCCTGCCGATTGGCGAAATGAAGGTCGTGGATGGGCGCGGACACGCGCTGCCAACCGGTGAAGCCGGCGAGCTGATGGTGCGTGGCGCGAACGTGGTGCGAGGCTACTGGAACAAGCCCGAGGCCACCGCACAGACCTTTGCAGATGGCTGGCTGCGCACCGGCGATATCGCCAGGATCGACGACGAGGGCTTTCTCTACATCGTCGACCGGATGAAGGACATGCTGATCCGTGGCGGCGAGAACATCTACTGCATCGAGGTGGAAAGTACGCTGTACGAGCACCCGGCGGTCATGGATGCCGCCCTGGTCGGCATTCCGCACAAGGTGCTGGGCGAGGAACCGGGGGCAGTGGTCAGCCTGAAGCCCGGCCTGGACGCGACCGAAACCGAGCTGCAGGCGTTTGTCGCGGAACGGCTGGCGGCGTTCAAGGTGCCGGTACGGATCCTCGTGCTGCCCGACCTGCTGCCGCGCAACGCGAATGGCAAGATCCTGAAGTCGAACCTGCGCAAGCTGTTCGGGCCAGAAGCATGAGCGGGGCCCGGCAACCCGGATAGCCGGGCGTTCGCGCGCTTACTTGACCGGAATGGCGGTCGCGGCGGGCACCGGCACGGCCGTCACGCTGTTCTGCGGGCTGCCGCTGACGATGCGGTCGGAATACGTCAGGTAGACCAACGTATTGCGCTTGCGGTCGACGGCGCGGATCACATGCAGGGTCTTGAACAGGATCGACATGCGCTCCGAAAACACGTCGTCCTGCTGGCGCAGCGGCGCCTTGAACGAGATCGGCCCCACCTGGCGGCACGCGATCGACGCCTCGGGCGGGTCTTCCGCCATGCCCAGCGTACCCTTGATGCCACCGGTGCGCGCGCGTGACACGTAACAGGTCACGCCTTGCACCATCGGGTCGTCATACGCCTCGATGACCACCTTGTCCGAGCCGGTCATGCGGAAATTGGTATTGACGCTGCCGATTTCCTCGGCCAGCGCATGGGCGCCGCCCGCCGTCAGGCAGGCACCGGCAAGCAGGGAAAGCATGCACGCCATGGCCAAATCAGCTCCCGGTCACCTTGATGGCGTCGCGGCGCTTTTCCATTTCCTGGCGCAGTTCGCGGCGCTGCTGGGCCGCCGCAAAGCGCTGGCGCTCGACTTCGTCGCGCGGCTCCAGCGGCGGCACTTCGGCGGGCGCGCCGTTGTCGTCGACCGCCACCATCGTGAAATAGCAGCTGTTGGTGTGGCGCACCAGCTTGCTGCGGATATTCTCGGTCACCACCTTGATGCCGATTTCCATGGAGCTGCGCCCGGTGAAGTTCACCGCGGCCAGGAAGGTCACCAGCTCGCCGACGTGGATGGGCTGGCGGAACACCACCTGATCCACCGACAGCGTGACCACGTACCGGCCGGCGTAGCGGCTGGCGCAGGCATAGGCCACCATGTCCAGGTACTTCAGGATGGTGCCGCCGTGCACGTTGCCGGAGAAATTGGCCATGTCCGGCGTCATCAGCACGGTCATGGAAAGCTGGTGGGACTGGTCGTTCATGATGGTGGTGCAAGTTGCGGGGGCCGAGGCGCGGCAGTGTAACCCGTAAACCGGCGCTCGGGGGCGCCGGGGCTGATGTGGCCTGGGCAGGCGCCTGATATGGCCGGAGCGCCACGCGCGCGGCCAATAAAAAAGCGGCCCGACAGGCCGCTCTCTCGCTACTCCGGACGCAAACCGCTTACTTCTTCTTGTTCACGGCGTCCTTGAAACCTTGTCCAGCAGAAAACTTGACGGTCTTCGCGGCCGGAATCTTGATCGTTTCGCCCGTGCGCGGGTTGCGGCCCGTGCGTGCGGCGCGTTTACCCGAGCTGAAGCTGCCAAAACCCACCAGCGTTACCGAATCACCCTTTGCCACTGCCTTCTTGATACTGTCCAGCGCTGCGTTGAGCGCACGCTCGGCTGCGGCGTTGCTCAGTTCTGCTTCCGCGGCGATGGCCGATACCAGTTCACCTTTATTCATGGCTGATTTCCCTTGTTGGTCGTCGTCACCGATGTATCTGCCAGCAGGCATTGCATCGATCGGCGCAGTCTAATCTGCCCTTCGCGCCTTGGGCAATCCCCAGTGGCACCAATGCAACGAAAAAACCCGGAAATCCTTGCTTGAGGCCGGTTAGCGGGCGATTTCCCGCTCTGTTCCGGCGTCTTTCTCTGCGTTATTTCGGACTGGAGCGCAAGCGGGCGGTTCCGGCCTGTCGCCCCCTAGCAAGGCATCGTGGTGCAGCACCCATCATTCACCGCTATGGTGCAATGCACCGTCAAGGTTCATAAAAGCCCCTGCCGGCTGCATCATTCTGGCGCGCACGGACGATCTGGCTCCTTTCGTTATCGAAGATCTGCACCACCTCGCCCCCTGGAATCCGGGCCGCCCCTGCGGATATCCGGTGCGGATTCCACCATGGCGGTGCAAATGGCACCAGTATGCGGCCAGTTCTGGAATGGTTTTTGCATACCCATGCTCCCATTTTGAGCATGAGGGACCTATGGACAATTGGAAGACTGGCACCGACGCCATGTTTATCCTGCTTGGCGCAATCATGGTGCTGGCCATGCACGCCGGCTTCGCTTTCCTGGAATTGGGCACGGTGCGCAAGAAGAACCAGGTCAACGCGCTGGTGAAGATCCTGGTGGACTTCGCGGTTTCCACCATTGCCTATTTCTTTATCGGCTATACCGTCGCCTACGGCGTGCAGTTCATGGCAGGCGCCGATACGCTGGCGCAAAAGAGCGGCTACGAACTGGTCAAGTTCTTTTTCCTGGCGACCTTTGCCGCGGCCATTCCCGCGATTATCTCGGGCGGCATTGCGGAACGTTCGCGTTTCAATCCGCAACTGGTCGCGACCTTTGTCCTGGTGGGCTTTGTCTACCCGTTCTTCGAAGGCATTGCCTGGAACCATCGTTTCGGCATCCAGGACTGGATCACCAGCCTGACCGGCGCCCCGTTCCATGATTTCGCCGGCTCGGTCGTGGTCCATGCGGTCGGCGGCTGGATCGCCCTGCCCGCGGTACTGCTGCTCGGCGCGCGCCGCGGCCGTTACCAGAAGGATGGCCGCATCAGCGCGCACCCGCCGTCGAACATTCCGTTCCTGGCACTCGGTGCATGGGTGCTCGCGGTAGGCTGGTTCGGCTTCAATGTCATGAGCGCCCAGACCGTGGACAAGATCAGCGGGCTGGTCGCCATCAATTCATTGATGGCCATGGCCGGCGGCACGCTGGCCGCCTGGTGGGCCGGCCGCAACGACCCGGGCTTTGCCTACAACGGCCCGCTGGCAGGCCTGGTCGCCGTCTGCGCGGGTTCCGACCTGATGCATCCGCTCGGCGCGCTGATCACCGGCGCAGTGGCCGGTGTGCTGTTCGTCCACCTGTTCACGCTCGCGCAAAACAAATGGCACATCGATGATGTCCTCGGCGTGTGGCCGCTGCATGGGCTGTGCGGCGCCTGGGGCGGCATTGCGGCCGGCATCTTCGGCCAGCACGCGCTGGGCGGGATCGGTGGTGTTTCGCTGGGCGCGCAGCTGATCGGTACGCTGCTCGGCATCGTGATCGCCCTGGCGGGCGGCACTATCGTCTATGGCACCCTGAGGAAGCTGGTCGGCATCCGCCTCGATGCGGAAGCCGAATTCAACGGCGCCGACCTGACGCTGCATCGCATCTCGGCCACGCCAGAGCGCGAAACCAACTGGTAAGCCCGCCGCAGGAACGCGCGCGCAGGCGCCGTTCCTGACAATTCTTTTCTTGAACTTCCCCGGACGGCATGGCAATAATTGCCGTGCCCGTCATCTTGCGACGCGCCAGCGTGCAAGATTTGCCAGCCAGTCTTCGCAGTTCTTCGTTTGGTGCCGGCCCTTTGCCGGCCAATCGACCAGGGGAATGCCGATGGATGCGTCAACGTTGGAAAAGTTGAGGATCGTGGTGATTGCCTATGCCACGGAGTTCGGGGTCAAGATCCTGGCCGCGCTGGCCTTCTGGATCATCGGCCGCTGGCTGATCCACGTGGTGGTGCGCATGGTCCAGGGCGGGCTGGGCAAGCAGCAGGTGGATCCGACCCTGCTGCGCTACGTCGGCTCGATCGTAACGGTCGCGCTGAATGTGGTCCTGGTGATCGGCATCCTGGGCTACTTCGGCATCCAGACCACGACCTTCGCGGCATTGATTGCCGCAGCCGGCGTGGCCATCGGCATGGCCTGGTCGGGCCTGATGGCCAACTTCGCGGCCGGCGCGTTCCTGGTCGTGCTGCGACCGTTCAAGGTCGGGGATTTCGTGACCATCGGCGGGGTCACCGGCACGGTGCGCGAGATCGGCCTGTTCGCCACGACGCTAGACACGCCGGACAACGTGCTGACGGTGATCGGCAATAACAAGATCTTCTCGGACACCATCCAGAATTTCAGCATCAACCCGTTCCGCCGCGTCGAACTGAAGGCCCAGCTCGCCGGCAGTACCGACGCCGCCGCGGCGATGACGCTGCTCAAGGAGCGTATCGGCGCGATTCCGAACGTCCTGGCCGATCCTCCGGTCGACGTCGAGATCCTGGAATTCACGCTGGTGGGGCCGGTCCTGGCGGTACGTCCCTACTGCCACAACGACCACTACTGGCAGGTGTATTTCGACACCAATCGCATCATCCGCGAAAGCTTTGGCCAGGCGGGCTACGCCGCGCCCATGCCGGCGCAGATGGTGGTCGTGAAAAACGCCGCGGCCTGACGCTCAGGCTACCGCCGTTGCAGACGGCCGCGCGCTCCCCCAGGCGCGCAGCGCTACCGCACCGATACCGCACGCGGCCATCACCACTGCCAGCGGCAGGGCCGTGCCATCGTGCCACAGGCTGACGGCGGCGCCGGCCACGGTGCCGAGCGAGAACTGCAGCGTGCCCATCAGCGCGGAGGCCGTGCCGGCGCGATGCCCCTGATGCGTCAGCGCCAGCGCCGACGCATTGGGCGTGATGCAGCCCAGCGATCCGATAAAGACGAAGAACCCGGCCAGCAGCACGGGCAGCACCAGTACGCCGGCCAGCGCCGCGGCCGCCAGCATCAGGCCCGCGGCACACGGTGCCAGCACCGCGCGGCCGAGCACCCGGTCAAGCGTGCGCCCTTGCACCAGGCGCGCGTTCAGTTGCGACATGGCGATCAGCCCGAACGCATTGGCACCGAAGACAAAGCCATAGTGCGAGGGGTCGATGCCGTGGAGTTCGATCAGCACGAACGGCGACCCGGCGATATAGGCGAACATGCCGGCCTGCCCGAATCCGGCTGCCAGCGAATAGCCCAGGAACTCGCGGTCGCGCAGTAACTCGAAATAGCTGGCTGCGACCGTACCGGGATGCAGCCGCGCGGCGCGTTCCCGCGGCAGCGACTCTTCCATGCGGAAGTGCACCAGCGCCAGGATCAGCAGGCCCGCAAGCGTCAGCAGCCAGAAGATGGCGCGCCAGCCCAGCGTCGTCAGGATGGCTCCGCCGATGATCGGCGCGAGGATCGGCGCCAACCCCATCACCAGCATCAGCGACGAGAAGGCCCGGGCCGATTCGTGGGCCTCGAGCCGGTCGCGGATCACCGCGCGGGCCATCACCATGCCGGCGCAGCCGCCCAGCGCCTGCAGGAAACGCCAGAGCATCAGCGACTCGACGCTGCGCGCCATGGCGCAGCCCGCCGCGGCCAGCGCGTACAGGGCCAGTCCGACGTACAACGGCGGCTTGCGCCCGAAGCGGTCGCTGATCGGTCCGTAGAATGCCTGCCCGAGTGCCAGCCCGACCAGGAAAGTGCCCAGCGTCAGCTGTACCTGGCCGATATCCACGTGCAGGTCCGCGGACAGCGCCGGGAAGCTGGGCAGGTACATATCGATCGACAACGGCGCAATGGCCGTCAGCGAAGCACAGATCAGCAGCCAGACGGGAAAGCGCGCAGCCTTGTGGCTGCTGGAGGATTGAGGCATCAGTGTGAATTCCGGAAGTCCGTGCCGGCGGCGGCGTGCCAGCCAGCCGCCAGACCGCGAATTGTTGCACAGCATGACAAAACTGGCTGGAATGACAAATTTCGCTGCCGGTAACATCTGCCGCCCCGCCGCGGCGGCGCCTTGCCATGCCCCGCCAACATCGGGTTCGACAAATATCCTAATCTTGGCAGTATTGGACTGACTGGCAATTTTGCGAAGCCGCGCACGAGTTAACGTGTGGCGCTGCTTTCACGCGAATGGGGGTGGAGGGTACAATGCGAGCCTGTTGGCCCTGTCCATGCGACAGACCGGCGGCCGCGCAGAGAGGGGCGACAGGCTTGCCCCGGCAACGTTATCCTGCATGAGACTACGACACACGCCGTTCACCGCTACGCTAGGCACAGCCGCTCTCGCGGCTGTACTGCTGCGGCCCGGGCCGGCGCAAAGCGCGCCGACACCGCTGCGCACGCCCGCCTCGGCCACGGCGCCCGCCCCCGTATTCGATGAAGCCGACGCACTGTCCCGCATGCTCAAGGGCGCCGCCACCGGGCAGAATACCGGCGCCGCGGGCGTACCCGAACTGCTGCGCAATACCAATCGGCCCGACAGCGTGCTCGCGCGCGCGTGCCGTCAGCTCAACGATGCACTGCCGATAGAAATCGATGGGGAAACCCGGCTGCGCCGCTGCCAGTCGACGCCGGGCAAACACGTCCTGTTCCAGCTCGAGCTGACCAACTACCGTGGGCCGATGCTGGATCTTGCAAGCTTCGAGGTCAACTACGCGGCGCCGCTGCAGCGCAATATCTGCGCCAACCGCGACGTGGAAATCCTGACCAAGCTTGGCGTCAGCATGATGTTCCGCTACATGACACGGAACGATCGCGGCGAACGCCGCGTGGGCGACGTCTACATCAACGCGCCGATCTGCACCGCGGCCCTGCGCTGAGGACCGCGGCGCAACTTCGATGCGCCGCGCGGGCGTACCGCGCCCCGGCTCCGTATCACGCGGCGCGCGGACGCAGCGGCAGCACGTTCGGGGCGCGCCGGGCCAGCAGGCGGATATCCTTCCACCCGGCATCGGCCAGCGGCGATCCCCAGACCAGTTCATGCAGCCTTGACAGCGCAAACGGATCACCCAGCAGGATATGCCGCTGCGACGCCGTCAGCGCGCGCGGGCCGCTCGTCAGTGCGTGCTGCACCAGTGCGGCGTGACGCTCCTTCACGGATGCCGGCTGCACGACACGGGCCGATGCCGTGGCACACATCAGCGCATTGGTCACCGGATCCACCACGGCATCCACGAAGTCGGGCGTCTCGGCCGCTTGCTCCACGTGTTGCTGGGTCTCGACGATTTCCCTGGGCGGCATGGCTTCTTCGGGAATCATGAACAGCCCGGCCTCGCGCGATGCGCGGCCGAACGACACCCGCGACAACATGACCGACAGCGGAATCGACAACGCCAGCGAACCTACGATCGGCAACAGCCACAGCACGAACGACGGATTCAGCCAGTACACCAGCGCACCCCACGCGAGCCCGAGCATCGTGTGCCATCCATGCCGGCGCAGCGCTTCGCCCCAGGAGGTCTCCGCGTCCTCGCGCGGCGGCGATTTCCAGGAAATCCCCCAGCCGCTGTAGGCCGCCACGACGAACTTGGTGTGGAACAGCATCCGGGTCGGCGCCAGCAACGCGGACAGCACGACCTCGATCAGCATGCTAAGCACCAGGCGCGACAAGCCACCATACTGGCGGGCCTGCCGCACCAGCAGCAGCACACTGGCCAGCTTGGGCAGGAACAGCAGCGTGGCAGTGGCCGAGAACAGCGCTAGCGCCTTCTCCGGATGCCATTCGGGCCAGGTCGGAAACAACTGGTAAGGCTGCGTGAAGTATTCGGGCGGCACCAGTGCATGGCGGGCCAGCATCGCCGTGGACAACAACAGGAACAGGAACCACAGCGGCGCCGACAGGTAGGCCATGATCCCGGTCAGGAACACGGCGCGGTGCACCACGTGAAAGCCCTGCTTCAGCCACAACCGGAAATTCATCAGGTTGCCCTGGCACCAGCGGCGGTCGCGCTTGACCTCGTCCAGCAGGTTCGGCGGCAGTTCCTCGTACGAACCCGGGAGGTCGTACGCAATCCACACGCCCCAGCCCGCGCGACGCATCAATGCGGCTTCGACAAAGTCGTGCGACAGGATCTCGCCCGACAGCGGCCCGCGCCCGGGCAGCGGCGCCAGCGCGCAGTGCTCCATGAAGGGCTTGACGCGGATGATCGCGTTGTGGCCCCAGTAGTGCGATTCGCCCAGTTGCCAGTAATGCAGCCCCGCCGTGAACAGCGGACCGTACACGCGCGTGGAGAATTGCTGTACGCGCGCATAGAGCGTTTCGCGCCCCACTGCCAGCGGTGCGGTCTGGATGATGCCTGCACCCGGATTCGCCTCCATCAGGCGCACCAGCGTGGCCAGGCAATCGCCGCTCATCACGCTGTCGGCGTCGAGCACCACCATATAGCGGTACTTGCGGCCCCAGCGACGGCAGAAGTCGGCCACGTTGCCGGTCTTGCGCTTGACGCGGTGACGGCGCCAGCGATAGAAGATGCGACCGAAACCGCCGACCGCGCGGCACACTTCCATCCAGGCGTCGACCTCGGCCGTGCGCAGGTCCGGATTGCCGCTGTCGGACAGGACGATGAAATCGAAATTGGCCAGATGGCCCGTGCGCTCGAGCGATTCGTAGGTCGCGCGCAGGCCGGCAAAGACGCGGGTCACATCCTCATTGCAGATCGGCATGATGACGGCCGTACGCGCATCGGGCGCAAGCGGTGCATCGGGTGCGGCCGAGCGCGAGATCAGGTGCCGGTCGCCGCCTTTCGCCAGCACCAGGAAACCCATCATGGCCGTCCAGAAGCCGGCCGAAACCCACGAGAACAGCACCGCGAACAAGACCAGGATCGCGATCTCGAGCGGGTCGGCGCCATGGTAGGGCAGCACCTTGGTCATGAAGTACGTGGCCAGCACCGTCTGCGCGATCACCAGCCCCAGCAGGAACCAGCGCCGGTGCGAGCCGGCGGGATGCCACTTGCCTTCGGCATCGGGGCCGTCGTGCAGGGTGTCCCAGGTTTCGGGAACCTGCGGGCGGCCCAGCATGCGGCGCCAGGTGTTGCGCAGCCAGCCCGTGACGATATGCGGCGGCCACTGGCGCGGCACCATCGAGCTGCGTTCCGGCTCCGGTCCGGTATCGACATGGACGGTGCCGTCGGGTCTGCGCTTGAGCAAGGGCTCGCCGGCGGCTTGCGGATTGCCGTAGGCCAGCGAGAAACGACGCGCTACGGAAGCGTAGGTCGACCCGCCTGGCGCGGGGGATTCACCCTTGGCGGGTTCGCGCGCCGATAGCCTGGATTGCAGTTGCTCGATCGCAGCCTGGGCATCGCGTGGATCGATGGCGATTCCGGTGGTTGCGGCGGTTACGGTCGCAGGCGGATCGGCCAGCAATTCCGTGCGCAATTCAGAGGATACGGGCAGGCGGTCGACATAGCGCTCGCATGCCGCCGCCTGGGCCGGTCGCTGCTTTAGCCTGGGGGTAAGATGTAGCTCCACGTCTCGGATAAGGTTGTATTGCCGTTGCGAAGATAGCCGCGCAACTCAACCGGCTTGTTGACATCCTTGCGGCGCATCACCATGGTCATGCGCCAGCCGCCGGTGGCGTCATTGCGCTGCACCGACGTCTTGATCAATTCGGCATTGGCATCGGCCGACACCACCGGGTCGATGCGCACATCGGCCGGCAGCTTGCGGAAGGCGGGGCCTTCGAAATCCACCACCAGCGAGAAGCTGGTGTCGTCCTGCTTGCGCGTGAGGCCCTGCCCCAGGCGCGTCTGCGTGACCCACGACAGCGGCGGCATCTGCTCGCCATCTTTCTGCCACATCAGGCGGTATTCGTAGTCAAACGGCTGCCTGGGCTTGGGCGGGTTGTCGGGCACCCAGTAGGCGACGATGTTGTCGTTGGTCTCGTCGGGCGTCGGGATCTGCACCAGCTCTACCCTGCCCGAGCCCCAGTTCCCGCGCGGCTCGACCCAGCCGCTCGGCCGCCGCTCATACCACGCGCCGATCTCCTGGTAGCTGGCAAAGCTGCGGTCGCGCTGCATCAGCCCGAAGCCCTGCGGATTGGTCGCGGAAAACGACGTCACCAGCAGGCGCTTCGGATTGACCAGCGGCCGCCAGACCCATTCCCCGGTGCCGAGATGAATCGAAAGCCCGTCGGAGTCGTGGACTTCCGGACGAAAGTCGGACTGCGACGAAGGCTGGTTCTCGCCGTACAGGTACATGCTGGTGAGCGGCGCCAGGCCAAGCTTGGTCACGTTCTCGCGCAGGAACAGGCGGGACTTGACCTCCATCGCGGTCTCTTCGCCGGGCTTGATGACGAAGCGGTAGGCACCGCTGATGCGGCGCGAATCCATTAGCGCGTAGATCGTCAGCTGCTTGTCCGAAGCCGAGGGCCGCTCGATCCAGTACTCGACGAAACGCGGGAACTCCTCGCCCGAATTGAGCCCGGTGTCCACTGCAAGTCCGCGCGCGGAGAGCCCATACCACTGATCCTTGCCGAGCGCACGGAAGTAGCTCGCGCCGAGGAACGAAGCCAGTTCGTCCTTGCGCTTGCCCTGGTTGAGCGGATACAGCACGCGGAAACCGGCGAAGCCCAAACCCCTGATCCGCGCGGCATCGACTTTGTGCGGCCCGTAGTTGAACGCGGCCGGATCGAAGCGGAACTCGCGCACGCTGCCGCTGACCACTTCGTGGATGCGCACGGGCTGGTCGAACACCATGCCCTCATGGAAAAAAGACAGCTCGAACGGCAGGCGCGTATTGCGCCACGCAAAGCGCTCGGGCTTGTATTCGATCTCGCGGTATTGATCGTAGGACAGCTCGCGCAGTTCACGCGGCAGGTTCTGTGCGGGGGCCTTGTACGGAGACGCCGCCAGCTGGCGTGCCCGCGCCGCGACCGTATCGAAATCGAAGGCATGCGCCGCCATGGCAAGCATTGCCAGGGCGCCGCCACCCAGCCACCGAGCCACGCGCGCACGCGTGCCGGCCGATGCACCGCGACAGCGGACACTGTCGGAAGGCCGTGCAGGCGAAGGGGCGGACAGGCGTAGCGTGGCGTTTGATGACATGAATGCCCAGATTGGAAATGTGGACGGTGCAACCGGCTCTTGCGGCCGGAATGGCGGACAGCCTGGCGGGCGACTCATGGGTCCGCCAAGCAAGAGACAGACCTGACACGACGGTCACGGCCGGCCCGGGCACGAAAAAAACCGAGCCAGCCGGCCCGGTCTCGCTTTGGGTGCGAAGTGCAATAAACCTTAACAATTCGAGACGAAAAAGTCACGTTTCGATCACGCAAGGTTTGCAACAAAATGAAACCCCTGCCGCGGCAAAGGCGCATCGCGCCATCGTCGCGGACGTCCGCGTCACACCGTGCGGACAGCAGCAACTACCGCGCGGCGTGGGCCCCGGCCAGCTACGAGGCGCTACTGCTACTGCTTCGCACCGTCGGTGTAGGTGTCGAACTTGCCGGCCTTGGCGCCGTCCGTGTACGGGTCAGCCTTGCCGACCCGCTTGGCATCGTCGATCGGCTGAAGCTGGTCGGTACGCGCGCCGGGGGCCAACGATGTCACGTTGTCGGACTTCGCGCCTTCGGTGTAGACATCGAATTTGCCGGTCTTGGCGCCGTCGGTGTAGGGGTCGAACTTGCCAGCCTTGGCGCCGTCCGTGTACGGGTCGAACTTTCCGCTCTTCGCAGCCGGGGATTGGGCATGCACGACGCCGAACGCGGCGGCGAAGGCCAGGCCGAGGGTAAGGTGGCGCAGCTTCATGGGGACTCCTCTCGCGGTGATTGCGCGTTGTGCCCCGTTTGCCTGTCGATGCGGATGGCGTCGTGCAAGCATCCGTGGCAACAATCAACGCTAGGCCAGTGAAAATCCCCTGTCAACCACGCCCCTGCGCAAGCGTCGCAAGAGGCGCCGCCAGTCGTCATCGGCGCGCTGGTTGGGCTTACAATGCACTGGCCCGCGCGACGGCACGCCGCGCCAACGAACCGAAAAGGAACGACCATGCTGTCTCGGCAAGCCCGACGCCTCCCCACCGTTGCCCTGGTCAGCGCCCTGGGCGCCACGCTGATGTTCGCCGTGTCCGCTCCCGCCCAGGCTTACTTCGACAACTACCTGTCGGGCACCATCATCGGCAAGCTGAACAAGGATGAAGCGGCATCGTTCGCCAAGTCGATCGGCAAGGCTTTGAACGACACCGCTGACGGTCAGTCGATCACCTGGCAGTTTCCGGCCAGCGGCAAGCGCCTGCCCGTGGACGGCACGCTGACGCCGGTCATGAGCAAGACCGACCAGGGCCAGTCATGCCGGAGGCTCAAGACCGACCTCAAGCGCGGCACCGCCGAAGAGCACTGGAGCGGCTGGTTCTGCAAGCAGAAGGACGGCCAGTGGAAGTCACGCCAGGTCGCTGAATAAAGTCCGGCAGGTCGTCAACGGCACAGCCGGCGCATCAGCTCCGAGGCCACCGACCCGGTGGCCGCCGGCTGGAACCGCGTAGCTTGCGGCGAGCGGATCGTGTAGAGCGCCTCGCCGCGTGCGAAGCGCTTGCTGTAGAGCGTCTGCTCCACCACGGCCACCATCGACGATGCGCAGTTGAGCACCATGCGCTTGAGCGACGACCGGATAGGTTCGCCATTCGTGGTGCGGATCACCCCGGTCGGCGCATTGCGCATCACCACCACGCCGACCTCCGGCCCGGCACGCTTGACGGCAACCTGGTCGAAGTACGAAATCACGCCGTTGGCGCCCATCAGCGGAAGCCAGCGCTGCGGATCCGGTGCCGCCGCTTCCGGCGCAGCGGCAACGGTACAGCCTTCCCGTGGCGTGGCGCGGAAGACCATGTCTCCGGACGCCTGCGGGCACTGGTACAGGCCGGTGGCAGCGGCGGGACGGCTCTCGTAGCCCATCCCGGATTCAGCGTGGGCGCTCAGGCCCATGGCGCAGCCGCACAGCACGGCAGCGCATCGGACAATGCGGAAAATCATTGAATCACCCTCGAATTGACGGGAAAAACGAGCCGCATTGTCGCATATGCCACCGCGCTTGCCGACCCGCGCGGCGCGAATTCAAGCGCGCATCGTCCGCAATCAACCGTGAATCTCGCGCCAGGCAACCAGATCGGCGATCGTGAGCACCGGCAGCCGGTACATTTCAGCGAACGCCAGCGCCTCGGGCCGGCGCGCCATGGTGCCGTCGGGATTCATGAGTTCGCATAGGACCGCGGCGGGGGACAGGCCGGCCATCCGGGCCAGTTCCACCGAGCCTTCGGTATGCCCGCGCCGCACCAGGACCCCGCCATCCACGGCGACCAGCGGGAACACATGGCCCGGGCTGACCAGGGCATCGCGCCCGGCATCGTCCGCGATTGCCGCGCGAATGGTCGTGATGCGGTCCACTGCGCTCACGCCGGTAGTAACGCCTTCGCGCGCCTCGATCGACACGGTGAACGCCGTTCCGTACTGGCTGCGATTGTTTTCCACCATGGGGCGCAGCCCAAGCTCTCGCACCTTGCCGGCAGTCAGGCACAGGCACACGATGCCGCTGCATTCGCGGATCATCATGGCCATGTTGAAGGGCGTCAGGCACTCGGCGGCCAGGATGAGATCGGCTTCGTTCTCCCGATCGTCGTCGTCGAGCAGCACAACCGGGCGGCCTTCGCGCATGGCGTCGAGCGCCTGCGCAATGCGCAGGGCCAAAGGACGCTCGTCCGCGTCGGACGCAAGCGTGATGGAATCGGATTCGTTGGAAAGGTTTGACATGAAACGCTCCTTGCTACCTGATCAGTGGGCGTTCCAGGGGAGGATCAACGGAAGCGCGCTGGCAACCCCGGCGAGCATGCGGCACGACGGCACGCACCCGTGCGCGGACCCATGCGTCCGGCCGCGGCAAGCGTGACCTCGATGCCCTTGCGCCCGAGACGGCAGGCAGGCTTGCGCCCATCTTCTTTCATCCGGACTATGACCGTCGGCCCTGGCCTCGCACCAGGTCTGCTGACCCTGCACGCAATATGCAGGCGCTCGCGGGCTCGCCGCATCGTACGGAAACGTACGCTGCGGCATACCGCCGGTGGGGACTTTCACCCCGCCCTGAAGACGTAACGGTGCCGACGTCCGCGCCCGAGCCTCGATAGCAAGGCGCGAAAAGTGCCGGCGGGGTGATGGTAGCACGACTGTTCTTTTTTCTTCGGCGTGCAACGTGGCCCGCCGTGTACTACAACTACCTTAGGTGTGATGAAAAAGTGACTGTGCGCGTCACCGCCCGGTCCCGGACGCGCTTATGCGGCACGGTCCGGGGCCGTCCCCCGACAATAACGAGCCAGACAATAACGAGCCAACCTATGCGATCGCTGCCCGATGCCCGCCCCGGCTGTTCCGCGACTGCACCCCTGCGCCACCAGTCTTCGCGGACACGATGTTTGAGGCGGGCGGCCCTGATCGCGGCCGTCTCGGGCATAGCCCTGGGGAGCGGCCTGGCCCAGGCGGCCCCACCGATCCCTGCGGTCCAGATCGGCTATGGCGTCGATACCAACCATGACGTCCAGAAAATCGAAGCCGCCTTCCAGTGGGACTCCGGCTTTGCCTGGGGCAACCCGCAAGGCCTGCTGGCCGACGTGCTCTGGGAGGTCAATGTCGCGCGCTGGCATAGCACCAGCAGCAACAACCCCCGCAACCCGTGGGAGTTCGGCTTCTCGCCCGTGGCCAGGCTGCAGTGGAAGCGCTATAGCTGGGTGCCGTTCCTGGAACTGTCGCTTGGCGTGCGCCTGTTGACCGAGACCCGAACTTCCGACGATCACGTGTACTCCACCGCCTTCCAGTTCTCGGAATACGCAGGTGTCGGCGTGGCGTTCGGCAAGGCGCAGCAGTTCGCGGTCGGCTACCGCTACCAGCACATCTCGAATGCCGGGATCAAGGAGCCCAACCCTGGCACCAGCTTCAGCACGGTGTACCTGCGCTACCGCTTCTGACGCCGCGGAGGCGAATCGTGCGCCAGCGTCTCGAACACCTCGCGCGTGGCCTCGTCGGCCGGAAAAAAACACTCGATGCGCATTTCCTGCAGCGTGACGTCCTGCGGAATGCCAAGCGTCGTGATGGTGGAAAACAACGAGGCGCGGAACGCTCCGGCACACAGCGTGACCGGCAGCACTGGCGGTGGCGGTCCCTCGGCCGCGTCCTCATCAGGCAGCAGCGCACCGGCCGGGCTCACCATGTCCGGATGCCAGGCTGCGATGCGCGCGAAGGTTTCGCGCGCGGACTGGTCATTCGCCTGGACCTGGAGCTCCTGCCAGACCCGCCGCAGCAGGTAGCGGCCTACCTGCCGGGCGTTCTCGATCGCCGGCCACAAGCCCTGCGGATCGAACACGGTCAGCATCAGGTTGATGCGCTCGCCGCCCTCCTCCAGCGCCGCAGGCACTCGGCCGTCGAGCAGCACATCGAACATGCGGCGATAGGCCGGGTTCGCGTCGACCAGGTTCCAGAAGCGGTCGAGCACCACGGCCGGGAACGGCTCCTGCTTCGCAAGAATCAGCGAAATGGCCTGCTGGACCATCTGCAGAGGCGCAGAGGCGAGCGCGTGTTCGCTATATCCCGGAGCAAAACCGCCCGCCAGCAACATGCGGTTGCGCTGGCGCAGCGGCACGCCGAGCCGTTCGGCCAGCGCCAGCACCATCGCGCGGCTAGGCCTGGAGCGGCCGGACTCGAGGAAACTGATGTGGCGCTGCGACACCCCCGCCGCCAGCGAAAGTGCAAGCTGGCTATAGCCGCGCCTGCCGCGCCAGTATCGCAGCAGGCCGGGAAAATCGAGGGCGGTTTCGGAACCGGGCGTGAGCGTCTCCATGTGACGTATTACAGCATGAGACACGTTGCCCGGCGACTACCTTGAAGGTAATCAGCAAGATTCACGGACGCCCGATGCCAATGCGGAACAACCTCATCAGCCGACACCATGGATCCGGCGGCATGTTCGTGGCGCCCCAGCGCCCGAGCGCAGGGGGACAACCGCGCGTCAGCAGTTGCCCTTCTTGGCTTGCCCCGGAGGACAGAAGCTCTGGTTACCGTACTGATCCACCCTGCAGTTTCCCTTCTTGGCCTGGCCAGGCGGGCAGCCACCGTGCCCGGCACCGTAACCGTCGTCGTATGGCGCGACCACACAGCCGGCCAGCAATGCCGTGCTCGCCAATAGCAGCGCAAGTCCTCGGAACATTATGTTTTTCCTTTTGTGGAGATTATTGTCAGACAGAGGATAACGGACCGGCTTGCTTGCGCCAGTAACAAATCGCAAATAGCCACGATCTTTGCCACACCTGCATGGGCGCAGTCCACATCACCCCGAGACAGGTTGTAACAGGCGAATGGTATGCTAGACCTTTTGATTCCCGCGCGCGAAGGGCGCGCCCCCTGATGGAAATTGCCATACTGCTGGCGCTGATTCTGCTCAACGGTCTGTTCGCCATGTCCGAAATCGCGCTGGTCACCGCCCGCAAGGCGCGTCTGCAGCGCCGGATTGAAGAAGGCGACCGCGGAGCGATCGAGGCTGTCAAGCTTGGCGAAGACCCGACCCGCTTCCTGTCCACCGTCCAGATCGGCATTACGTCGATTGGCGTGCTCAACGGCGTGGTGGGCGAATCCACGCTGGCGCAGCCGCTGGGCGTATGGTTGCAGGGCTTCGGGCTGACACAGCCCACTGCGGGCTACGTGGCAACGGCCATCGTCGTGGCTGGCCTGACCTATTTCTCGATCGTGCTGGGTGAACTGGTGCCCAAGCGCCTGGGACAGCTGGCCCCCGAGGCCATCGCCCGGCTGGCGGCACGGCCGATTGCCTGGCTCGCCGTGGCAAGCACGCCGTTCGTCAAGCTGCTGTCCGGGTCGACACGCCTGGTCTTGCGTGCGCTTGGCGTCAATACCAATCGCGGCCCGGGCGTGACCGAGGAAGAAATCCATGCACTGCTGGTCGAGGGCTCGGAGGCCGGCGTCATCGAGCATCACGAGCACACCATGGTGCGCAATGTGTTCCGCCTCGACGACCGCCAGCTGGCTTCGCTGATGGTGCCGCGCGGGGACGTGGTGTACCTGGACGTCGAAGTGCCGCTGGAAGACAACCTCAAGCGCATCGAGGAATCGGACCATTCCCGCTTTCCGGTCGTGCGCGGCGGCATGCACGACATCGTTGGCGTGGTGAGTGCGCGCCAGTTGCTGGCCCGCCGCCTGCGCGGCGAGGAAGCCGACCTGATGACCGTGGTGCAGCCGGCGGTCTTCGTGCCCGAGAGCGTCACGGGCATGGAACTGCTGGAGAACTTCCGCGGCTCCGGTGGCCAGATTGCGTTCGTGATCGACGAGTACGGCGAGGTGCTCGGGCTGGTCACGCTGCAGGACCTGATCGAAGCCATCACCGGCGAATTCAAGCCCGATAGCGTGGACGAGGAATGGGCGATCCAGCGTGAAGACGGCTCCTGGCTGCTCGATGGCCTGATCCCCATCCCCGAACTGAAGGACCGCATCGGCTTGCGCCAGGTGCCCGAGGAAGAGAAAGAGCGCTACCACACGCTCTCCGGGATGCTCCTGCTGCTGCTCGGCCGGTTGCCGCAAACCGCGGACAGCGTCCAGTGGCAAGACTGGCGCTTTGAAATCCTGGACATGGACGGCAAGCGCATCGACAAGGTCCTGGCCTCGCGCGTGCCGCCGTCCGAAGGCCCCGAAGAGGAAACCACCGGCTGACGCCGGCATATTGACCGCATGCGCCAAGACGACGCCGACAACAGCGCCGGTCAACGTGCCGGCAATGCGTACGACATGGTCCAGCCGGCCGCATTCGTGGCTGCGCTGGCGGATTGCCGCGCATCTTCCGGCGGCGCGCAACTAGTCATTCTCGCCATTCGACTGGATCGCTTTGCCAGCGCGTGCGAATCGCTCGGGCCCAAAGGGGCGGCCCGGCTGCGCCAGCTCGTGCTGGCGCGACTGACGCGCTGGCTTCATCCCCAAGCCCGCGTGTACTGGCTGGGTTCGGCCGATCTTGCCGTGCTTACCTTGCTGCCGGCCTCAACGCCGGACCCGGTCCGATTGGGACAGCGCCTGGCCGATGAACTGGCCCGCCCTTTCACGCTCGACGGCGCCGAGCCGTTCCTGTCCTGCAGCGTTGGCGTGTCGCTCAACCACCCCGACGTAGCCGCCGAACGCAGCCTGCAGCATGCCATCGACGCCATGCTGCGGATCTGCCGCCAGGGGGGAGACGGGCTGGCCAGCGCCGCGCGGGCCGGGCCGCCCGCGGAGGATCAGGTGCTCACCGCCTTGCCGCACGCGCTGGAACGCGGCGAACTGGGCCTGCACCTGCAGCCCCGCGCCGATTTCGAGGGCGCACGGATCAGCGGTTACTCGGTGCGGCTGCGCTGGCGCCATCCCGCACTCGGCAGGGTCGCGCCGCAGGACTTCCTGCCAGCGCTGGATAGTCTCGGGCTGATGGGACCGGTGGGCAACTGGCTGCTTCGCAGCCTGGCGCCGCTGGCCCGCGCGGCGGCGGATATTGGCCCGCTGCAGTTCACCTTGCTGGCCTCCAGTGCGCAACTGCATCAACTGGACATGGTCGATGCGCTTGCGCGCACGCTCGATACCGGGGCCATCGCACCGCAACGGCTTTGCATCGAAGTGCCATCCACGAACGTGCCGGATGACGCGGAACTGATCGGCCGGTTCGAAGCGCTGCGCCGGCGCGGCCTGCAACTTGCGCTCGGCGACTTCAACGACCGCCCGGAAAGCCTTGAGACCTTTGGCCGGCTGCGGCCAGACCGTGTCACGCTCGATGTGCGCAGCCTCGGCCACGCCCACCAGCCCGCCAATGCAGCGGCGGGCTTGCATGCTGCCTGCACCCTGGCGCGCAAGGCAGGCGCCATGGTTTGCGCCAAGGGCGTGGAAACGCGCAAGCAACTGGAACAGGTGCACGGCTGGGGTTGCCACAGCGTCCAGGGCTATTTGCTCGCCCAGCCGTTTCCTGCCAACTGGCTGGCACAGACACACTGGGCCATCCAGCAGCGCGCCCGGGAATTGCTGGGGCCGGCCGCGTGATGCGCGTAATGCGCGACGCGGCCGGGTACGATTTACAAATTGCCACACATCAATGTGATGCCAAGCGGCACCGGCGGGTAAAATCTGCCCGGAAATGTCCATGAACTCAAAGGAGCCCGGCGTGAAAAAAGGTTGGATCTGGTGCGTACTGTTCGCGACCTTGCTGGCTGGCTGCAATACCATGGCCGGACTCGGCCAGGATCTCCAGCGCGGCGGCCAGAAACTGGAAGGCGCGGCAGACAGCCACAAGTAAGAGGCCAAGGCCTTTTGGAAAGGCTCGGCGCAAAGGACAAAACGGCACGCAATGCGTGCCGTTTTGCTTTCATGCCGGAAGCTGTGGTGTCCGAATCTCAGGGCAGCCGCAGCGACGCGGCGTGTTCGGCCAGCTTGCGGATGCGGTCCCAGTCGCCGGCGGCGACGGCGTCCTTGGGCACCACCCAGGAACCGCCCACGCACGCCACGTTCGGCAAGGCGAGGTAGCTCGGCGCCAGCGCCGCGTCAATGCCGCCTGTCGGGCAGAAACGCAGTTGCGACAGCGGCCCGTACAGCGACTTGAGCATCGGCACGCCGCCCGCGGCCTGCGCCGGGAAGAACTTCAGGAAGGTGAAGCCGGCTTCCAGCGCGGCCATCGCCTCGCTGGCCGTGGCCACGCCGGGGAGCAGCGAAATGCCGGCTCCCTGCGCCCCTGCCGCCAGCGCGGGCGTCAGGCCAGGCGACACGGCAAACTGCGCGCCGGCATCGCGCACTGCATGGAGCTGCTCCACGGTCAGTACCGTGCCGGCACCCACGCACGCACCCGGGATCTTCGCCGCCACGGCACGCATGGCGTCCATGGCCACCGGCGTGCGCAGCGTGATTTCAAGCAGCGGCAGCCCGCCGGCCACCAGCGCTTCGCTGACGTGCAGGGCCTCGTCTACGGAGCCGAACTCCAGTACAGGAATGACCGGCACATTGGCCAGCCGCGCGAGCAGCGGGGAAGGTTGAACTTGCATGGCAGTCTGGATGGTTGCAGAGAAGAAAGAATATCCGTGGATCAGTCGATCCATGCATCAATCAGGCAATCACGGACACCGACTGCGCCAGCCTGGCTAGCACGGTTTCCGCGGATGGAATCGGCGCCACTGCGCCATAGCCCGTGGTGGACAGCGCGGCAGCCGCGTTGGCAAAGCGGGCAGCCTCGAACGGATCGGCACCCGCTGCAAGCCGCGCAATGAAGCTGCCGCCAAAGCAATCGCCGGCCCCGGTGGCATCGACCGGCTTGACGGCAAACGGCTCCACCAGCGTGCGTGATTCGGTCGTGGCCACGTAGGCCCCCTCTTCGCCGAGCTTGAGCGCCACCAGGCCAACGCCGCAGCCGAGCAGGTAGTCGACGATGGCGTCGCGGTCATCGAGACCGGTCAGCACGGTGATGTCGTCCCAGCTCGGCAGGCACACGTCCGTGAGCGAGAACGCCTCGCGCATGATGCCGCGCGCCCGCGCCAGCGACCACAGGCGCAGCCGCAGGTTGGTATCGAGCGACACCTTCACGCCGGCCTTGCGCGCATGCTCCATCGCGGCCAGTCCCGCATCGCAGGCGCTGGTGCTGATGGCCAGGCTGATGCCAGACAGGTGCAGGAATCTGGCCTGCGCGATCGCGGCCAGCGGCAGCTGTTCGTGATGGTAACGGGCCGCGGCGGAACCCTCGCGCAGGTAGTCGAAGCGGTGGCCATGGCTGTCATGGCTGACGAAATACACGCCGGTCGGCGCAACCGGGTCCACCCGGACGTAACGCGTGTCCACGCGCTCGTGCGTCCACAGCGCCATCAGGCGTTCGCCGAAGCTGTCGGCACCCACCGCCGTGATGTAGCCCGTGGTCGCCCCCTGCCGGGCGGCAGCAATGCAGAAGTTCGAAGTGTCGCCGCCAAAGCCCTGCAGGTAGCGGGTCGGATCGTCGGGCTGCTGGTTGAACTCCACCAGCGGCTCGCCATAGGCCAGGATATCGATGCTCATGGCGCGCTCGCCTCAGAAGAAGGTCTGGACAATGTCGATGACGCGCATGTCGCCGTTCAGCACGGGAATATGGCGCCACTTGTCGAAAGTCAGGCACGGGTGCGAGATGTCGAAGGCGATCATGTCGCCGACCCGGATATCGTCGCCCGCGCGGATCTGCAGGTATGCGTGCTGGTCCATCATGCCCGTGACTTCCCAGTGCGCGGGCACGGCCACCGGCGCGGCGCTGCCCGGGCGGTAGATCACCGCCGGAATCGGCATGCCGGCATCGAACGCGGCGTCGCGCTTGCCCATGCCGATAATGGCCCGGTCGGGCTCGGGCACCGATTGCACATAGGCCCACAGTTGCAGCGCGGGCAGCAGGCCTTCGCGCATTTTCTGCGCCACCGGGTTGCTTGCCAGGATGCGTTCCTGCGCAGCCTTGTAGACGCCCACGTCGTGGGTCAGGTAGCAGCCGGGGCGCAGCACCACCTCGATCGGCGTGCCGATATCGGTGCGGGCAAATTCTTCCGCCACCACGTCGTACCAGGCCGAGCCGGCTCCCGACATCACCACCGGGCTGCGGCCAAAGCGGCCCTGCTGCGCAATCTCGCGCGTGACCGCCACGGTGCGCTGCAGGAAGCGGCGGATCTCCGCCTCCTCCTTCAGCACGCCTTCATAGATCTCCACGCCCGCCAGCGACAGCGCGTCCGGCCAGCGCGCCAGCGCCGCCAGCACGTCGGCCTGCTGCGCGGCGTCGCGCACGCCGGTGCGTCCGCCCTCCACGCCCAGCTCCAGCAGCACCTGCAGCGTCTGGCCGCGTTCGCGGAAATATGCGCCGAGCTGGTCCACCAGGTCAGCCGAATCGACCAGCGAGAAAAACTCGAAGCCAGGATCGCGCAACAGGTCGGCAATGATCTCCATGTTGCGGCGGCCCACCAGCTGATTGGCCATCAGCACGCGGCGCACGCCGTGGGCATGGGCCGCGGCGGTCTGGTGCGCCGTCGCCAGCGTAATGCCCCAGGCGCCCGCCCCAAGCTGGCGCGCAAACAGCTTGGGCGCCATGGTCGTCTTGCCATGCGGTGCAAGCTGCACACCGTATTCATCCATGAAGCGGCGCATCCATTGCAGGTTATGAGACAGGCGCTCCTCGTAAAGCACCGCCGCAGGAAGGCTTAGCTCTTCCTGCAGCAGGCCCCAGCCGGTCTGGCCGGCGTCTTCGGGCGCAAGCGGGGCCTCCAGCCGGCCCAGCGCCTTGTTGAGCGGATCGATCGTGCCGGCTTGGTACTTTGTTTCACGCATGCCTGTCATCACCCTGAAAAAATCTGATTGACGTAATGATATCCCTGAAATTACGATATTTCATCCTTGTTATAAAGTAACACACCGTTCCCGGATGGCGAGCCTGGTGGCTCGCAACCGGACGGGCACTATCAGTTATAGCCCTTCGCCGGCCCCAAGACCTTTCCGAGCCATGACCGCGCCCTTCGACATCCTGACCCGCATTGCCGAGCGCGGCCCCGCGTTGCGGCTGGCCGAGCAGAAAGTGGCGCAAATCGTGCTGGAAGACCTTGCCGGCGCGGCGGCGGCCAGCATCAACGAGCTGGCGCGCAAGGCCGGCGTGAGCGAAGCCAGCGTAACCCGCTTTGCCAAGGCGATCGGCTGTCGCGATGTGCGCGACCTCAAGCTGCGGCTGGCCCAGGCTACCGCGGTCGGCATGCGTTTCCTGCAGCCTGATGGCGCGCCGGCGCCGGCCGACACCCCCGCCACCCTGGCCGACCGCATCCATGCCGACGTGCTGGGCGCGCTCGAAGTCAACCGCAAGCTGATCGATGCCGACCGCATCGATCAGGCCGCGCGCCTGTTGCTGGGCGCACGCATGGTCTACGCTTTTGGCATGGGCGGCGGCTCGTCCTTCATGGCCGACGAGGCGCGCCACCGCCTGGCGCGGCTTGGCCAGCCGGTGGCCAGCTACCAGGATGCGCTGCTGCAGAAGATGGTGGCGGCAACGCTCGGCCGCGACGACGTGGTGCTTGCGTTTTCCGCCAGCGGCAGCGTCCCGGAAATGCTGGCGAGCTGCGATATCGCGCGCGAGTACGGCGCCACGCTGGTGGCCGTGACCGCGCTGGGCTCGCCGCTGGCCGCGCGTGCGGACGTGCTGCTGCCCGTGCGAACGCTGGAGACCGATTTCATCTTCAAGCCGTCGGCCTCGCGCTACGCGATGCTGCTGGTGCTGGACGTGCTGGCCACGCAGTGCGCGCTGCTGCAGCCGGACCAGAGCAAGGAACGGCTGCGCCGCCTGAAATACGTGCTCGACGCTCACCGCGGCCCCGGCGGCGAGCGCGGCCAGGACACAGGCGCCGGCCCGGACGGCCGCCAGCCGCTGGGAGACTGAACCTATGCCACACCTGTTCGACACCCTGATCCGCTGCGTCACGCTGCTCGACGGCTCGGGGGCCGCGGCCCGCATGGCCGACGTGGCCCTGCGCGACGGCCTGATTGCGCGCATCGACGAGGCCGGCGCCATCGAGCCCGACACCGCCGCGCACGTGGTCGAAGGCCACGGCCTGGTCCTGTCGCCCGGCTTTATCGACGTGCACACGCATGACGACACCAACGTGGTCCGCCAGCCCGAGATGACGCCCAAGCTGTCGCAAGGCGTGACCACGGTGATCGTCGGCAACTGCGGCATCAGCGCGGCACCGGTGGTGCTGTCGGGCGATCCGCCCGATCCGATGAACCTGCTCGGGCATGCCGACGCCTTCCGCTATCCGGACTTCCGCTCGTATGTGGAAGCCGTAGATGCCGCGCGGCCGGCCGTCAACGTCGCGGCACTGGTCGGCCATACCGCGCTGCGCAGCAACCAGATGGACAAGCTGGACCGCGCCGCCACGCCCGCCGAAATTGCCGCCATGCGCGCACAGCTGGAAGAAGCCCTGCAGCATGGCGCGCTGGGCCTGTCCACCGGGCTGGCCTATGCCAACGCCTTCTCGGCGACCACGGAGGAAGTGCTGGCCCTGGCCGAGCCGCTCGCCAATGCCGGCGCGCTCTACGCCACGCACCTGCGCAGCGAGTTTGCCGAGATCCTCGACGCAATGGACGAAGCGTTCCGCATTGGCCGCCATGCGCGCGTGCCGGTGGTGATCTCGCACCTGAAATGCGCCGGCGTGCCCAACTGGGGCCGCAGCTCGGAAGTTCTTGGCGCGCTGGACGCCGCCCAGCGCTGGCAGCCCGTGGGCTGCGACTGCTACCCCTACACCGCGAGTTCGTCGACGCTGGACCTGAAGCAGGTGACCAGCGATTTCGACATCATGGTGACGTGGTCCGAAGGCGCGCCGGAAATGGGCGGCCGCCTGCTGGCCGATATCGCGGCCGAATGGCAGGTCGACCTGCACGAGGCCGCGCGCCGCCTGATGCCGGCCGGCGCCGTCTACCACTGCATGGAGGACGCCGACGTCGACCGCATCCTGAGCCATCCGGCCACCGTGGTGGGCTCCGACGGCCTGCCCAACGACCCGCTGCCGCATCCGCGCCTGTGGGGCGCGTTCCCGCGCGTGCTTGGCCACTATGCGCGCGACCGCGAACTGTTCCCGCTCGCGGTGGCCGTCAACAAGATGAGCGGCATGTCCGCCGAGCGCTTCGGCCTGACCGGCCGCGGCTTCGTGCGCGAAGGCTACTGGGCCGACCTGGTGCTGTTCGACGCCAACACGATCCGCGACGCGGCCAGCTTTACCGATCCGATGCAACCGGCCGAAGGCATTGCCGCGGTCTGGGTGAACGGCGAGCTGTCCTGGCAGCAGCGCCAGCCCACCGGCGTGCGCGCCGGCCGGTTCCTGCCGCGCGGCTCCCGGCCGGCGGTTTGATCTCCCCTTTTTTGTTTCACCGATTTCAGGAGTTTTCATGGATATCAAGCGATTTGGCGTAGAAGGCGGCACCGGCCAGGGCGGCCAGCATATGCCGTTTGCCCGTGCGGTGGCGGCCGACGGCTGGCTCTATGTTTCCGGCCAGGTGCCGATGGTCAATGGCGAACTGATCGACGGCGGCATCATTGCGCAGACCCACCAGGCCATCAAGAACGTGCTGGCCATCCTGGCCGAGGCCGGCTACGGCCCCGAGCACGTGGTGCGTTGCGGCGTCTGGCTGGACGACGCGCGCGACTTCGCCGCGTTCAACAAGATCTTCAAGGAATACTTCGGCGCCAACCCGCCCGCCCGGGCCTGCGTGCAGTCCAGCATGGTGGTGGATTGCAAGGTCGAAGTGGACTGCATCGCGTACAAGAAGCCGGCGGCCTGAGCCGATCGCCCGCTGATTGCCCGCTGATTGCCTGATTGCGTTTTCCCCGCCCGCAATCCGGGCGGGACATGAACTGAACTACAAATACTGCCGCCACAAGCGGCCATTTTCCACACAAAGGAGACAACATGGGTGCCGTCACCGGAACCACACTGTTGGTGTACGCGCTGATCGCAGTGATCGCCCTGGTCATACTGATCGCGCGCTTCAAGCTGAATCCCTTCATCACCCTGGTTGTCGTCTCTGTCCTGCTCGGCTTCGCCGTCGGCATGCCGATGGGCGACATCATCAAGTCGTTCGAAGCCGGCGTGGGCGGCACGCTGGGCCATATTGCCCTGGTGATCGGCCTGGGCACCATGCTCGGCAAGATGATGGCCGAGTCCGGCGGCGCCGAACGCATCGCGCGCACGCTGATTGACTTCTTCGGCGAGAAGAACGTCCACTGGGCAATGGTGACCATCGCCTTTATCGTCGGTTTGCCGGTTTTCTTCGAGGTCGGCTTTGTGCTGCTGATCCCGATTGCCTTCAACGTGGCCAAGCGCACCGGCACGTCGATGGTGCTGGTCGGCATCCCGATGGTGGCCGGCCTGTCCGTCGTGCACGGCCTGATCCCGCCGCACCCCGCTGCCCTCCTGGCCGTAACGGCATACGGCGCGGATATCGGCAAGACCATCATGTACGCGCTGATCGTGGGGGTCCCGACCGCGGCCATTGCCGGCCCGCTGTTCGCCAAGCTGATGGACCGCTACGTCAAGCTGCCCGACGTCAATCCGCTGGCCGCGCAGTTCACCGAGGAAGACGAAGGCGTCAAGGCTTCGCACCAGTTGCCCGGCTTCGGCATTACGGTGTTCACCATCCTGCTGCCCGTGATCCTGATGCTGATCGGCAGCTGGGCCGACCTGTTCACCACGCCCAAGACTTTCGCCAACGACTTCCTCAAGCTGATCGGCAACTCGGTCATGGCGCTGCTGATCGCCGCGCTGGTGAGCTTCTACACCTTCGGCAAGGCACGCGGCTTCAACCGCGAGGCGATCCTTAAGTTCACCAACGAGTGCGTGGCGCCTACGGCCATCATCACGCTGGTGGTTGGCGCGGGTGGTGGCTTCGGCCGCATCCTGCGCGACTCGGGCGTGTCCAATGCAATCGTCGACGTGGCCACCAACGCCCACGTTTCCGTGCTGCTGCTGGGCTGGCTGGTGGCCGTCATGATCCGGATCGCCACCGGTTCGGCCACCGTCGCCATGACCACCGCCGCCGGCATCGTCGCACCCATCGCGGCCAGCGTGCCGGGCACCCGACCCGAACTGCTGGTGCTGACCACCGGCGCCGGCTCGCTGATCCTGTCGCACGTGAACGATGGCGGCTTCTGGCTGGTCAAGGAGTACTTCAACATGACCGTGACCCAGACCTTCAAGACCTGGTCGGTCTGCGAAACGCTGATCTCGGTCATCGCCCTGCTGCTGACGCTGGCGCTCGCCACCGTCGTCTGAACCGCCTGAATCGGGCCAGGGCACCCGTATCAATCGGGATTGCCTTGGCCCGGGCACCCTCCTACACTGCCTCCTCGATGCGGCCGCAAGTGCCGCACACGCCCTGATTCGAGGAGAGAATCCATGAGCTTCCCGCTATTGCAGCGCGCCATTGCGGCCTGCGGCGCCGTCGCCCTGCTGTCGGCCCCGGCCCTTGCCGCCGAGCCGGTCAGGATCGGCCTGATCGCCCCCTTCTCAGGCAGCTTCGCCGACTACGGCAAGCAGATGGAAGCCGGCGTGAAGGCCTACCAGTCGCTCCATGGCGATACCGTGGCGGGCCGCAAGGTGCAGGTCATCATGAAGGACACCACGGGCCCGGTGCCCGACGTCGCCAAGCGTCTCGCACAGGAACTGGTGGTGCGCGACAAGGTCGACATCCTGGCCGGTTTCGGCCTGACGCCGGAAGCCCTGGCGGTGGCGCCCGTCGCCGAACAGGCAAGGAAGGCGATGGTGATCTTCAATGCGGCGTCGTCCGTCATCACCACCAAGTCGAACTACATTGCGCGCGTGTCGATGACGCTGCCGCAGATCTCCGCGCCGATGGCAAAGTGGGCCGTGAAGAACAATGTGCGCAAGGTGGTCACGCTGGTAGCCGACTATGCGCCGGGCATCGATGCGGAAACCGCGTTCAAGACCAACTTCATCGGCGGCGGCGGGCAGGTCGTGGAATCGATCCGCGTGCCGCTGCGCAACCCGGAGTTCGCGCCGTTCATCCAGCGCATCAAGGACGCCAGGCCCGAGGCGGTCTTCCTGTTCCTGCCGGCCGGCGAACAGGGCGTGGCCTTCATGAAGGGCTTTCGCGAGCGCGGGCTGGCGGAGGCCGGCATCCGCGTGATCGCCACCGGCGACCTGACCGACGACCACGTGCTGCCCGCCATGGGCGATTCGACGCTCGGCGTCATCACCTCGTTCCACTATTCGATGGCGCACGACTCGCGCGAGAACAAGGCGTTCCTGAGCGCCTATTCCGCTGCCAATCCCGGCGCGGGCCGCCCGAATTTCATGACCGTCGCGGCCTATGACGGCATGGCCGCCATCTACGAGGCACTGAAGAAAACCAGCGGCGCGGCCGATGGCGACAAGATCATCGGCGCGCTCAAGGGCATGAAGATCATGAGCCCGCGCGGGCCGATCCTGATCGATCCGGCCACGCGCGACGTCGTCCAGACCGTCTACATCCGCAAGGTGGAGAAGCGCGGCAGCGAGCTGTACAACATCGAGTTCGACAAGTTCGCCGACGTCAAGGACTCGGGAAAGTAAACCCCTCGCCGCCCCATGGTCCCACCTTCGCGCCGCTCAGGGCACCCACCAGTAGCGCGTGACATGGAAGAACACCGGGGCGGCGAACACCACCGAGTCCAGGCGGTCGAGCATGCCACCGTGGCCTTCGATCATGTGGCCCCAGTCCTTGATGCCGCGGTCGCGCTTGATCGCCGACATGACCAGGCCGCCGAGGAAGCCCATCAGCGCGATGACCAGCGCGATTGCGCCGGCCGTCAGCGGCGAGCCGTATGGCGTGATCCACCACAGCGAGGCCCCCAGCGCCGTCGCGCTGGCCACGCCACCGACAAAGCCTTCGACCGTCTTCGACGGCGACAGCAGCGGTGCGATCTTGCGCTTGCCGAGCAGCTTGCCCCAGACGTACTGGAGCACGTCGCTGCCCTGCACCACGATGACGAGGAACGCGATCAGCAGCAGGTTGCGATCCTCGTAGCCCGGAATCGGCAGCGTGAGCAGCGCGGGGACGTGCGAGATGCAGAACACGCAGATCATCACCGCCCACTGCACGCCCGCGCACCGTTCGAGAAAGCGCGTCGTCTCCGATGACAGCGCCGAGAGGATCGGCAGGATCAGGAAGGCATAGACCGGGATGAAGATCGAGAACAGCCCGTACCAGCCGGTATAGACCAGCAGGTACTGTCCCGGCAGGAAGACGAAGAATGCGGCCACCATGGCCCGATGGTCGCCGCGCCGGGTCGTCGTGATCGTGATGAATTCGCGCAGCGCGTAGAACGACAACAAGCCGAAGAGTACGATGATCGCCGTGCGCCCCATGGCGAAGGCAATGCCGAGGATCGCCACCATCCACCACCACGCCGAGACCCGTGCCGCAAGGTTGTCGATCACCGTATGAGGCGCGCCGCCCGCCACGCGCCAGCGCAGCAGCGCGGTCACCAGCGAGGCCAGCAGCAATACGCACAGCACCCCGCCAAACAGCATGCGGGTGTCGTGGATAACCTGGATATTGGACATGGTCTTACTCCAGCACCGGTGCCAGCGCGAGCAGTTGCTGCCGGCAGCGGGACAGGAACGATTCTTTCGGTTCTTCGGGCTGCAGCCGCAGCGGCGCGCCAAAGGTCACGGTGCATAGCAGCGGCACGGGGATGATCTCGCCCTTCGGCATCACGCGGTTGAGGTTGTCGATCCATACCGGCACGAACTCGATGTCCGGGCATGCCCTGGCCAGGTGGAACACGCCGCTCTTGAACGGCAGGAGGCGGTCGTCGGTGGTGTTGCGCGTGCCCTCGGGAAACAGGATCAGCGAGGCGCCCGCGCGTAGCGCCTGCTCCATCTGCGCCACCGGGTCGGGGCCGGCGCCATCGCGCCCGCCGGTGCGGTCGATCAGCAGGGCACGGAAGACATCGCGCCCGATAAAGCGCCGCACCGGCGAGGCTTCCCAGTAGTCCGCGCCTGCCACGGGCCGGGTCACCGCACGCAGGTCCGGCGGCAGGCAGCCCCAGATCAGCACGAAGTCACCATGGCTGCTGTGGTTGGCAAAATAGACCCGCTGCACGGCTGCGGGCAGGCAGCCGTTCCAGCGCGCCTGCATGCCGGTCAGCATCTGTGCAAACAGGATGATGGCGCGTGCCACCAGTCGTGAAAGCCACGTCATGGCGAAGTCATCTCAATAGCAACAAAAGAAGCGCGAGCAGCAACTGGGTCGCCGCCAGTGCGCCGGCGAACTTCAGGAAACGCAGCGTCGCGCGCGAGCGCTCCGCCAGCGAGCGGCCCGCGCGTCCAGGCGCCTGCCAGCCGAGGGCGGACAGTGCCTGGTCGAGCGCGCCCAGTTCGGCGGTGTCGGCCGCGACGGCAAGCGCCTCGAACAGGCGGCGGTCCAGCTCGATACGGACCAGCAGCCAGAGTTGCCCGGCACCCATGAGCGCCACCACCAGCCCGAGGATCAGGTAGACCAGCGCGGCGGGCGCGAACAGACCGGCAAGCAGCAGGTTGGCCATCGCCAGGACCAGCCCGGCGCCATTCAGCCGGGCGGCGGCGTGCATGGCGGCAGCGGTGATACGCGCCACCCAGGCCGCTGTACCGGGATCGGGCTCGGGACGGGAATCTTCAGACAGCATGGTCGGCTCCTTGCGAGTCGGAAACCTGGGGGCCGGCTACGGTGGTTTGCAGGAAGCGCGTCAAGGCCGCCGCGCTCTGCGGGCCCAGCACCACTGCGGGCCGGCGTTGGCGCAACAGGGCCAGCACCTGCTGCGCATCACGCAGCTGCGCATGCGCGCCCAGCCATGCGGCAGCCACCAGCGCGCTGCGCGAGTAGCCAAGCGCGCAACTGACCAGCACCGTGCGCCCTGCCTGCCGCCAGGCCTCGATGGTCTCGACGCCGGCATGCAATTGCGCCTGCGATGGCACGGTCAGGTCCAGCACCGGCACGCAGCGGTACAAGACGCCTGTCACCAGCCGAGGCAATTCCGCCGTCAGGTCGAGCACGGCATCGGCGCCCGATTCGCGCAGCTCTGCCTCACCGGGCAGGCGGCCGATCCAGACGCCGTCGGTCAACCGGCTGACGGCGGGCTCGCGCCTTGTCCACCAGCGCGAGTTGGCGAAGGCCCCGAGCACATAGGGCCACAGTACCCACCAGGCCGACATCGGGAGCGTGCCATCGACGCGCTTCTGGAATGCTCCCGGCCTGCCGGCACGGTAAATCACGGCCACGCAGCCCAGCGCAATGGCCGCCCACGCCAGCATGAAAGCAGCCACAACCGACACGCTCAAGGCCGCGACGGCGGTGAGCCCCGGCAGCATCGCAGCCATCCCGTAGCGGCGCGCAAGCCGGGCATCCGGTGAGCCGGCAGTCTCTGCCGGCTCAAGCGGAAACGCAAATACGCATAACCACCCGACCAGCCAGCCAGTCGGGACATCGATGAAATGGTGCTGGTAGGTCGTCAGCACCGACGCACCGATCAGCGCAAACCACAGGTGCATCAGCCAGCGCCAGCCGCCCCGCAGGTGCGCGGCGTAGGCCACCCAAAGAATCACGAGCAGGCTGATATGCAGCGACGGCGCCTGGTTGAACGGCTTGTCAAATCCGCCGAGCAGCGTGAACAGCTGCCCCGGCAGCCCGTCCGCTTCGGGACGTGCAAAGGCGAAGCGCAGTGGAAATACGATAAAGCAGGCCACCGAGACAAGCTGCGCCGCCAGCAGCCGCTTCACGTGGGTCAGCAGGTCCGCGCGCGTCGACCAGAGGAAGAACGAGAGTCCGTAGAGCAGGTCGATCGACCAGTACGGCACGATGCTCCACGGCACGAACGGAATCCCGCGTTCCCAGCCGAAGTGGAAGTACGGCACGTCCGCATGCTGGCTGGCCAGCCAGTTGGCCAGGCCGTAGCTGGAGAAGAACAGCACACCCATGCCGGCGAGCAAACCCACGGCCAGGCCCCAGGGCCGGCCCGGCGCGGGCGCCGGACTCCGATCCTGCGCCGCGGGGCCAAGGTGTGCGCCGTCGCCCCGCATCAGCGCCCCTCGCCCTTCCTTCGCGCCAGGCTGACCGTGAAGATGCCCCACGGGTCGATGCGCTGGGCGAGCTTTTCGAAGCCGGCGTCGCGGACGAGTTCGTCCATCTCGGCCTGCGAGCGACGGCGCATCACCCATGCCGATCCGGCACGGTGGCTGGTCAGCGCCCGCGCAATGAACTCGAGTTGCGGGTGCCACGGCTGGCCCGTATAGACGAGATAGCCACCCGGCCGCACCGCCTGCGCCAGCCCGCGCAGCGAACGCCCGACCATCGCGTTGTCGCCGAACAGCTCATACAGGCCCGATACGATGGCCAGGGTCGGTGCCGGGTCCAGCGCGGCAAGGCTGTCGGCATCGAAGGCATCGCCCTTCTCGAAGCGCGCAATCGGATCAAGCCCTTTGCGGCGGATGAGGCTTCGTCCCTGTTCGATGTTGATATCGCTGTAGTCGCGCAGCAGGATGCTCTCCACCGCATTGCAGTCGATGCTGCCGCGCTGCGACGTCAGCGCCTCCAGCACATAGCGGCCATGGCCCGCCGCGATGTCGACGATGCGCACCGGCGCATCCGCGGCCTGCAGGCGGCGAATGGCCTCGCCGATCAGTTCCTCCACATGCAGCTTGCGCTGCCGGATGCCGCGCCAGCCGATGGCATCCAGGTAGTTGCGGTCCACGAGCTGACCGATGCCGAAGCGGCCCGTCGCCTTGTTGCGGTAGACGTAGTCGAGCGTCGAACCCGAATCGAAGCCGGTCTGGTGGCCCAGCCGGACACCCTCGGAGAGCATGCCGCCCAGGCGCAGGCCGGCGCGCACCGTGCCCCAGTAGATGCCCGCGGGGCTTGCCGCCATCAGCGGCACGGCGAGCCGGTCCGACTCATCCTTGAAGGGCCCGCGGCGGTCGGCCCCAAGCAGCGACACGGGCGCCGAGGGCGTATCGAATTCGCGCACGATGAACTTGCGCGCCGCGGCCACGGCGGATGCCCGGTCGCGCTCGCCGAGCGTATCGTGGTAGAAGCCGTCGAGGACGATGCGCTCCTTCACGCGCGAGCCCAGGCGGTCGAAGAACGCGTCCTGCGGACCGCGATGCACGACCCAGTCCGCCCCGGAAATCAGCAACTGCGTGGGGACGGTGATGGCGCCGGCATCGGCCACGACGCGTTCGCCCGCATCGTAGAGCTCGAGCAGCATGTTGACGGCGATCGGCCGCGTGATCAGCGGATCGGCGTCGTAGCTGGCCACGCGCTGCGGATCATGCGTCAGGAACTTTGCCTTGACGTAGCTGTTGACGAAAAACTTGCCGCGCAGCCGATGCATCAGCTTCAGGCCGGGACGCGCGAATGGTACGTAGAGCTTGACCTTGAACGCCGGCGAGGCGGCGACCAGGCAGCGGATGCGCGGCGCGTAGTCATGCACCCAGGTCGCGGCCAGAACCGCGCCGACGCTCTGGGCGACCACCGCCAGGCGTTCCACGCCAATGCCGTGCGCGGCTTCGATATGGTCGACAAAGGTCTGGATGTCGCGCACCGAACAGGCAAGCCCCGGGCTGTAGCCGCGCTCGCCGGGCGAGCGTCCGTGGCCACGCGCGTCCCAGGCAAAGAAGTCGTGGTCCGGCAGGTTCAGTTCCTCGACGAGGTGCGCGACGCGGCCGGAATGTTCGTGGCCGCGATGGAACAGCAGCACGGCCCCGCGCGGCGTTCCGCTCGCGGCTGGCCAGTGCCGGTAGAACAGTTCCTGCCCGTCATGGGTGGCAAAGCGCGATTCGATCGGGGTACGTTCCACGCGGCGCGTCTCCACAGGTCAGGAAGCCGACTGGCGGGCCTGGCTCTCGCGAGCCTCCTGCACGCCGCGCCGAACGCGGTTGATGATGGTCGCCACGGACAGTAGCGACAGCAGGATCCAGAACCAATGGCCGTATGTCGCCAGGCCCAGGCCGCAGCCGACCCAGAGGCCGAGCGCGCCGAGAACCAGCGCGCGGTCGCTCTTGCCAAGCGGGCCGTCATAGCGCCGGGTGGCGCCTGCCAGCGGACCGACCAGGCCCGCGCACTCGGACACCACGGCCAGGATGGCGAACAGCATGACCTCGCCGCCCGATGACGGCATGGCCCAGGCGAACGGGATGGTCAGCGCCAGGTCCGAAACGATGTCGCCGAGTTCGTTCAGGTACGCGCCCAGCACGCTTTGCTGCCCGTGTTCGCGCGCCAGCATGCCGTCGATCGCGTTCAGCGCCATCCGCGCAAACAGCCACAGCGGCATCAGCAGGAATACGCCGGGCAGCCACGCCAGTCCGCCGGCCAGCGCGCCGACGACCAGCGAGCCGGCCGCTGCCGCCAGCGTCACCTGGTTGGCCGTCACGCCTGCGGCGGCAAGCCGCTCCACGGTGGGCCGCAGCCAGGCCTGGAACTTCGGTTTGATCTGGTAAAGCGTCATATCGGGTCTCGGGATCGGATCTGCTGCCGCGTCACGGTCCTGCGGGGGCGCCGAACGGAACTGGCCGGCACAGATTGCGCAGCATAGCGGCAGTTCGGGTTTCCGCAAACCATCGTGAACGCCCTTGATACATTTGCGCCGGCCGCCCGGCCACCCGCAAGGCCGCTACCCAACGCCCATCAACCGGTCCAGGCGTTCCTTGTCCGCCAGCAGGCCGGTGCTGTCCGACGCATGCGCCACCCTGCCCCGGTCGAGCACCATGGCCCGCCGTGTCATGGCCAGCGCCAGCCGCGCATGCTGCTCGACCACGATCACCGCCATCCCGCCCTGCCCGATCAGCGTGCCGATTACGCGCTGCAGCTCCTGCACGATGATGGGGGCCAGGCCCTCCATCGGTTCATCGAGCAGCAGCAAGGCAGGATTGAGCATCAGCGCGCGCGCAATCGCCAGCATCTGTTGTTCGCCGCCCGACAACTGGTTGCCCAGGTTGCGCCGGCGCTCCTGCAGGCGTGGAAACAGATCGTAGATGCGCGCAAGCGTCCAGTGTCCGGGCCGCGACACGGCACTCAGGTTCTCTTCCACCGTCAGGGACGGGAACACCCATCGCTCCTGCGGTACCCAGCCAATGCCGGCCTGGGCGCGCTGGTGCGGCGGCAGCCGTGCCAGGTCGCGCCCCTGCCAGCGCAGCGTGCCGCGGCGCACGCGCGTGAAGCCCATCAGCGTCGCGAGCAGCGTGGTCTTGCCCACGCCATTGCGGCCCAGCAGCGCCAGGCTGTCCCCGGCATCCAGGGCCAGGTCGATGCCGTCGATGACCACGGCGTCGCCGTAGCCCGCGCTCAGCGCTTCCACCCGCAGCAACTCAGCCATGTGCCGACTCCCCAAGGTAGACCTCTTTCACGCGCGGATCGGCGGCGATTTCGGCCGGCGTGCCTTCGGTGAGCACCTTGCCGCCCACCAGCACCGTGATGCGCTCGGCAAAGCGGAACACCAGGTCCATGTCGTGCTCGATGAACACGATCGTGATCTCGCGCGGCAGCGCGGCGATGACGGCGAACAGCTCGGCGCTTTCCGCTGACGGAATACCCGCCGCGGGTTCATCGAGCAGCAGGATCGATGGCCGCGTGGCCAGTGCCAGTGCGATCTCCAGCAGCCGCTGCTTGCCATACGGCAGGCGGCGCGTCTCGACATCCGCTTCGTTCTCGAGCCTCAGGTTGGCCAGCACCGCCATGGCTTCGTCCACCAGCGCGCGCTGCGACGCCACCGTGCGCGACCACTCGCGCGCCGCGCCGGTGCGCTCGGCCACGGCCAGCACCACCGATTCGAGTACGGTCAACCCCGGGAACAGCGTGTTGATCTGGAAGGTCCGGGTCATGCCCAGGCGCGCGCGCGCATGCTGGGGCAAGCGGGTGATGTCCTGCCCGCCGAGCCAGATGCGCCCGGACGTGGGCGCCAGCGCTCCGGTCAGCAGGTTGATGAAGGTGGTCTTGCCCGCGCCGTTCGGGCCGATCAGCGCATGGCGCGCGCCGGGCGCGAAGCTGAGCGAGATGTCGCTGTTCGCCACGAACCCGCCCCACTGGCGCGACAAGCCTTCGGTCCGCAAGAGCCCGCTCATTGCGCACCGCTTTCGGGCTGCTGCCCCGCGCGCGCGGCCAGCCACGCACGCGCCGCATCGACCGCCCCCATGATGCCTCCCTTCGCGAACAGCACCATCACCACCAGCATCAGGCCGATCCAGAACTGCCAGTACACCGGATTGATGCCGGCGAGCACATCCTGGGCAATCATGAACAGCGCCGCGCCCGCCAACGCGCCATACAAGCGTCCGGCGCCGCCGAGCACCAGCATGACCAGCAGCTCGGCCGAACGTGGAAAACCCAGTACGTCCATGCCGACAAACTGCGTGGTCTGGGCCAGCAGCGCACCGGCCACGCCGGCAATCGCCGCCGACAGCGTGAACACCGCGCGCAGCCGGCGCGGCACGTCCGCACCGAGAGCCGGCATGCGCCGCACGCCTTCGCGCACGCCGCGCAGCGACAGGCCGAACGGCGATTGCGTCAGGCGCCGCAACAGCAGGAACAGCACGAACATCACCGCCAGGCTGTACAGGTAGGCGGTCTTGCCGAACAGGTCGAATTCGAATACCCCGAACAGGTGATCCACGGCCACGCCGGACAAGCCATCCACGCCGCCCGTGACGAAGGCGGCCTTGTTGGCCGCCTCGAACAGCATCAGGCCGATGCCCAGCGTCACCATCAGCCGCGTCAGGTCGCCGCCGCGCACCACCAGGAAGCTGCAGAGCCAGCCGCCCGCGCCCGCCACGGCGGCGGCCGCCAGCAGGCCGCTGAGTGGCTCGCCCCAGCCATGCGCGGCCAGCAGCCCGGCCGTATAGGCACCGAGGCCGAAGAATGCCGCGTGCCCCAGCGAAACGATGCCCGCATAGCCCAGGATCAGGTCCAGCGACAAGGCGAAGAGCCCGGTGATCAGGATCTGGCTGCCGAGGATCAGGTAGTCCGGCAACGCAAAGAAGGCCGACACTGGCAGCAGCCAGAACACGAACTCGGCCGGATGCCAGCGCCCGTCCGGCAATTTGCGCCCGGCGGGCGCCGGGGTGCCGGCCTCGCGCGGGGCAGCGGGTGGCCGCAGTGACCGCATCAGCGTCTTCATGCGCGTCTCCCGTACAGTCCGGCCGGGAACAGGACCAGCAGCAGCACCATCATCGCGTAGATGACGAAGGCGCCGACGGCCGGCACGTAGTACTTGCCGGCCACGTCCGCGACGCCGAGCACCAGCGCCGCGAGCAGCGAACCGCGGATCGACCCGGCACCGCCCACGGCGACCACGAGCAGGAAATACACCATGTACTTGAGCGGGAACGCCGGGTCCAGACCCAGCACGTCCACGCCTAGCCCGCCGCCCAGCCCCGCCAACCCGGAGCCCAGCGCGAAGGTCAGGCTGAACACGCGCCCCACGTTGATGCCGAGGCCGCGCGCGGCCTGCTGGTGATCGACGGCGGCCCGCACTTGCGCGCCAAAACGCGTGCGCGCAACCAGCCAGCCAAGCGCCGCGGTAATCGCCAACACCACGCCAATCAGGAACAGGCGGTATGCGCCGAGTTCCAGTCCACCCACGCGCACCTGGCCGCGCAGCATCTCAGGTAGTTCCACGGGTTGCTGGCCCGGGCCGAACAGGTAAGTAGCGCCGGCCATCGCCATAAAGGTCAGGCCGATGGAAAACAGCACCTGGTCGAGATGGCTGGCCTGGTAGAGGCGGCGATACAGCGTGCGTTCCAGCACCCAGCCCACCGCCGCCGCGCCCGCGAAGGCGGCCGGCAGCGCCAGCAGGAACGGCACGCCGGCACGGTTCATCAGCAGCACGGCCACATAGCCGCCCAGCATGGCAAAGGCGCCATGCGCGAGGTTGACGAAGTTCATCAGCCCCATCGTCACCGACAGGCCGACGCTGATCAGGAACAGCAGGCTGCCGTAGGCCAGGCCGTCAAACAGCACGCCCAGAAGACTTGTCATCGTGGTCGATACCCCGCACAGGGAAGCCAACGTTGAAGGAAAGGACTGGCCATGTTCACGCGGCCAGCGGCCCGAACGGCAGGCCGACATAGTTTTCCGCAAGCATGCGCGACGCCGCCTGCGATGCGCACACATAGGCCAGTTCGGCATGCTGCAGCAGATGGCCAGGCAGCAGCACGGCCGGGCCCGCGCCGGTGATTGCGCCCCGGGTACGCATGTTGCCTGTCTCCCGTTTGATTCTGGGTGAGGGGCCAAACCCGGCCGCGCCTGGCAACGCCTGGCCCCGGCGGGCCATTGCGGGCCATTGCGGGCCATTGCGGGCCATTGCGGCCGACTCCCCTTATCGGCCGGATTGTTCGGGCAGCAGGTAGTTTTTGCAATCCGGCCCCACCCGGAGTGGGGTGCGTACGCAGGCCTGATACTTTACAAGGCAAACCCGGAGGATTATGGTCAGTGAGTGCCTTTTGCGTGGAAATCCATCCATGTCGATCGACCGCCGCTCATTTCTCGCGATAGCCGCCGGGCTGGCCGCCGTGCCCGGTTTTGCGGCCAGCGCCGGCACCGCCGCGGCATCCACGGTAGCGGCGCCGATGCGGCGGACCATCCCCGGCAGCACCGAGGCGCTCCCCGTGATCGGCATGGGCACGGCCGACACCTTCAACGTCGGCACCGGCGCCGATGAGCGCGCGCCGCTTGCCGAAGTCATGGGCCTGTTGCTGCAGAACCAGGGCTCGATCATCGACACCGCGCCGAGCTACGGCAGCGCGGAAACCGTGACGGGCGACCTGCTGCGCAGCGCCGGCGCGCGCGGCAAGGTCTTCCTGGCGACCAAGGTGTCGGCCCCCGCCGGCGCACCGGCCCAGGCGCAGTGGGCGCGTTCGCTGGCCGACCTGCATACCGACAAGGTCGACCTGCTGCAGGTCCACAACCTGATCGACTGGCGCGAGAACCTGCGCTGGCTGCGGCAACTCAAGGAACAGGGAAAGATCCGCTACCTCGGCATCACGCACTATCGCGAGGACGCCCACGAGACGCTCGCGCAGATCGTGCGCAGTGAACGCGTCGACTTCGTGCAGGTCAACTATTCGCTCGCCGAGCGCGGCGCTGAGCGTACGCTGCTGCCGCTGTGCCAGTCGCGCGGCGTGGCGGTGCTGATCAACCGGCCGTTCCAGGACGGCCGCATGTTCCGCGCGGTCAAGGACAGGCCGCTGCCACCGTGGGCCGGGGAAATCGACTGCCACTCCTGGGGCCAGCTCTTCCTGAAGTTCGTGGTCAGCCATCCGGCCGTGACCGCGGCCATTCCCGCCACATCCAAGCCCCGGAACATGGCGGACAATTTGGGCGCCGCGCTCGGACGCATGCCGGATGCCGGCCTGCGCGAGCGTATCGCGGCGTTGCTCGCCTAGCCCATGGACCACCATCCGGGCCAGGCCGCCACCGGGACGCTTGCCCGGCTGCGCCATGGCCTTGGCCTCCACCCCGGCGAAACGGGTGCCGTCGTCGCCGGCTTCCTGTTCTTCTTCTGCCTGTTTGCCAGCTATTTCATGCTGCGCCCGGTGCGCGAGACCATGGGCATTGCCGGCGGCGTCAAGAACCTGCAATGGCTGTTCACGGCTACGTTCGTGGTCATGCTGGCCGCCATTCCGCTCTATGGCGCATGCTGCGCGTGGTTGCCGCGCCGGCGCTTCGTGCCTTGGGTCTATGGCTTCTTCATTGCCAACCTGGTCGGCTTTGCCGTGGCCACGCGCGCGGTGCCGGACAGCGTCTGGCTGGCACGCGTGTTCTATGTCTGGCTGTCGGTCTTCAACCTGTTCGTAGTGTCCGTGGCATGGAGCCTGATGGCCGATGTGTTCCGGCCCGAGCAGGCCCGGCGGCTGTTCGCGCTGCTGGCCGCCGGCGCCAGCGCGGGCGGCCTGGCCGGCCCGGTGATGGGCGGCTGGCTGGTGGTGCATATCGGGCTTACCGGGCTGATGCTGCTGTCCGCTGCCCTGCTGGCCGCCACGCTGCCGGGCGTGGGGTGGCTGTTCGGCTGGCGCCGCCGCGCCGGCGCTGGCGTGGCCAAACCCGGCGACGCCGTGGCCGCGGATCCGGCACACCCTGTCGGCGGCGGACTGTGGGCCGGCCTGTCGCTGGTGATGCGATCGCGCTACCTGCTGGGCATCAGCCTGTTCGTGATCCTGCTGGCCACGGCCAGCACCTTCCTGTATTTCGAGCAGGCACGCCTGGTGGCGGAGTCGTTTCCGGAGCGCGCGCGGCAGACGCAGGTTTTCAGCGCGCTCGACGCCGTCGTGCAGGCGCTGACGATCATCGTCCAACTGTTCTTTTCGGGCCGCGTAGCGCGGCGCTACGGGGTTTCTGCGCTGCTGACGATGGTGCCGCTCGCGGTCGTAGCCGGGTTCCTGATGCTGGCGATGTTACCGACCTTCAGCGTGCTGGCGAGCGTGATGATCCTGCGCCGCGTCGGCGAGTACGCGCTGCTACGGCCAGGCCGGGAAATGCTGTTCACCGTAGTGGACCCGGAAACCAAGTACAAGGCCAAGAACGTCATCGACACCGCGGTGTACCGCGCGGGCGATGCAGTGAGCGCGTGGGTGAAGACAGCGATCGACGCGATCTCCGGCCATGCCGCCACGGTGGCGCTGGCCGGTGCCGCGCTGGCCCTGGCGTGGGCCTTGCTGGGTTGGTGGCTGGGGCGCCGGCATGACCTTCAGCTCGCGCAGACGGGCGCGGGCTCGGCCGGCTCGACCCGCAATGCCACATCGTCGGCCGCCCAGCCGCGTTAATCTGCAGCGTTCAGAATTTTTCCCAGTCTTCGCCGCCGGCACTGTCAGCGCGCGCCGCGCGCAGTGGCTGCGCCTTCTGCGCGACTGGCTGGCGCAGAGCCGCAGCGGGCCTGCGCGGCGCGCCGGCATTGCCGCCGTCATGCCGTGCAATCCGGAACGCCGCGACGGCCTGGCGCAATGCTGCCGCCTGCTCTTCCAGCGAGTGGGCCGCCGCCGTGGCTTCTTCGACCAGCGCGGCATTCTGCTGGGTCACCTGGTCCATCTGCGCGACCGACTGGTTGACCTGCTCGATGCCCGTGCGTTGTTCCACGGACGCCGCCGCAATCTCGCCCATGATGTCCGTCACGCGGCGGATCGACTGCGTGATCTCCGTCATGGTCGCGCCCGCGCGCGTCACCAGGTCCGAACCGCTGCGCACGCGATCGACCGACGTGCTGATCAGCGTGCGGATTTCCTTGGCCGCGCCAGCCGAACGCTGCGCCAGGCTGCGCACCTCGCCCGCCACCACGGCAAAGCCGCGCCCCTGCTCGCCCGCGCGCGCCGCTTCCACCGCGGCATTGAGCGCCAGGATATTGGTCTGGAATGCGATGCCTTCGATCACGCCGATGATGTCGGCAATCTGGCCAGAGCTGTCCGCAATCTGCGTCATGGTGGCGATGACCTGCTCCATCACCTCGCCGCCGCGATTGGCGATCTCCGACGCATTGTCGGCCAGTCCGCTCGCCTGGCGCGCGCTGTCCGCGTTGTGCTGCACGGTGGTGGTCAGCTCTTCCATGCTGGCTGCCGTCTCCTGCAGCGAGGCCGCCTGCTGCTCGGTACGCGAGGACAGGTCCGAATTGCCCGCGGCGATCTGCGCGGTGGCCGTGGCCACCGAATCGACCGAGGCACGGATGCCGCTCACGGTGCCGGCCAGTTTGCCTTGCATGCGCTGCATGGCATAGAGCAGGCTGGAGGTGTCGTCCTGGCGCAGGTCGATCTGGCGCGTGAAGTCGCCATCCGCGATGCTGTTGGCGACCGATGCGGCATAGGCGGGCTCGCCGCCGAGGTCGCGGCGCACGCCGCGCAGCAGCCAGGCGGCCAGCAGGGTCGCCGCGCCGCCCACGATCACGAGCATCAGTAAGGAGTGGAATAGTGCCTGCCGGAATGCCGCCTCGATGTCATCGACATAGGCGCCGGTGGTGACGGCCCACTCCCACGTCTTGAAGGCCTTGATATAGCTGACCTTGGGCAGCGGCGCGCTCGCGCCCGGCTTCGGCCACATGTAGTTGAGGAAGCCCGAGCCCTGGCCGCTGGCGATCTTCGCGATTTCCACGTAGATGGCCACGCCGTTGGGATCCTTCATCCCGGTCAGGTTCTTGCCTTCGTTCTCGGGCTTGAACGGGTGCATCAGCGAGCGGCCCGAGAAGTCCGTGACCGAGACATAGCCGTCGGTTCCGAAGCGCAGCGGGCGCAGGCGCTCTTTGGCCAGCTTCTGCGCGTCTTCAAGGGACATGCCCTGGCTGGCAGCCTCTTTCTCGACGGACGCGATCAAGCTGACCGAGGCCTCGGCGACGCTCTGGATCTCGCGTTGGCGGCCGGCGAACATCTCCGCGCGCGTCGCGAACGCCTCGAACGTGCAGATGCCGAGCATGGCGATCCAGATCAGGCCGAAGGGAATCCAGAGCCGTTGGTTAAGGGTCAGAGTCTTCATTACTATTTGCGATGTGGGGGCAACGGGTGGGTCATTGGGACGGGATGCAACCGCGAGCGCCAATGTCTCCAGCAAGCAAGCAACGGAACGATCCGGCGATTGCTCACCCCACTTTCGTAGGGCATCTCGCACGATGCGGCCGATCAGCGGCCAGGCACATCGAAGAAGTGATGCCTGTGTCTCCCCGTAAGGCCGTATAGTCATGCCTCCGGCCCAGGCGGGCCGACCACTTTCTCTTTCCCAGGAGGATTCCATGAAGACCAAAGCCGCTATCGCCTGGAAAGCCGGCGCCCCGCTGACCATCGAAGAGGTGGACCTGGAAGGCCCCCGCGCCGGTGAAGTGCTGGTGGAAATCAAGGCCACCGGCATCTGCCACACCGACTACTACACGCTGTCCGGCGCCGATCCGGAAGGCATCTTCCCGGCGATCCTGGGCCATGAGGGCGCCGGCATCGTTACCGACGTCGGCCCGGGCGTGACTTCGCTCAAGCCGGGCGACCACGTGATCCCCCTGTACACGCCGGAATGCCGCCAGTGCAAGTTCTGCCTGTCGCGCAAGACCAACCTGTGCCAGGCCATCCGCTCGACGCAAGGCAAGGGCCTGATGCCGGACGGCACTTCGCGCTTCTCGATCGACGGCAAGCCGATCTTCCATTACATGGGCACGTCGACGTTCGCGAACCACATCGTGGTACCGGAGATCGCGCTCGCGAAGATCCGCCCTGACGCGCCGTTCGACAAGGTCTGCTACATCGGCTGCGGCGTGACGACCGGCGTGGGCGCGGTCATCTTCACGGCCAAGGTGGAAGCCGGTGCCAACGTGGTGGTGTTCGGCCTCGGCGGCATCGGCCTGAACGTGATCCAGGGCGCGAAGATGGTCGGTGCCGACAAGATCATCGGCGTCGACCTGAACCCCGCGCGCGAAGCCATGGCGCGCAAGTTCGGCATGACGCATTTCGTCAACCCGAAGGACGTGGGCAACGTCGTCGACCATATCATCCAGCTGACCGACGGCGGCGCCGATTATTCCTTCGAATGCATCGGCAACACGCAGGTCATGCGCCAGGCGCTGGAGTGCTGCCACAAGGGCTGGGGCAAATCGATCATCATCGGCGTGGCCGAGGCCGGCGCGGAGATCTCCACGCGCCCGTTCCAGCTCGTGACCGGACGCGAATGGAAAGGCTCGGCCTTCGGCGGCGCGCGCGGCCGCACCGACGTGCCGAAGATCGTCGACTGGTATATGGATGGCAAGCTCAATATCGACGACCTGATCACGCACACGCTGCCGCTGGACCGCATCAACGAAGGCTTCGACCTGATGAAGCGCGGCGAGTCGATTCGTTCGGTGGTGCTGTACTGAGGAGCCGGCCGTGACTCTGGAACTGTTGTCCGAACACGGCTGCCATGGCGGCGTGCAGCGCTTCTACCGGCACGCCTCGACCACCATCGGCCTGCCGATGCGCTTCTCGGTGTACCTGCCGCCGCAGGCGCAGCCCGGCGCCAGGCTGCCGGCGCTGTTCTACCTGGCGGGGCTGACCTGCACCGAGGAAACCTTCATGATCAAGGCCGGTGCGCAGCGCTTTGCCGCCGAGCACGGCCTGGTCCTGGTTGCGCCGGACACCAGTCCGCGCGGCGCCGGCATGCAGGGCGAGGCGGATGCCTGGGACTTCGGTGTGGGCGCGGGCTTCTATGTCGATGCGACCGAGGCGCCGTGGCACACGCACTGGCGCATGGAAAGCTACGTCGCGCAGGAGCTGTTCGATCTCGCGAGCCGCGAATTGCCGGTCGATCCGGACCGCGTCGGCATCTTCGGTCACTCCATGGGCGGACACGGCGCGCTGGTGCTGGCTCAGCGGCATCCGCGGCGCTTCCGTTCGGTGTCGGCGTTCGCGCCCATCGCCGCGCCGATGCAGTGCCCGTGGGGAGAGAAGGCGTTCACCGGCTATCTCGGCACGGACCGCGGCCGCTGGGCCGAACATGATGCCAGCGCGCTGATGGCGGCCCAGAAGGCAGCGCCCTTCCCGGCCGGCATCCTCGTGGACCAGGGCCTGGCGGACCAGTTCCTGGCGAGCCAGCTCCATCCCGGGGCGTTCGAGGCCGCCTGCGCGGCGGCGGGCCAGCCGCTGACGCTGCGCCGGCATGCCGGCTATGACCACGGCTATTACTTCATCAGCACCTTTATCGCCGACCACATCCGGCACCACGCCGCGCAACTCTGACCATGCGGCATCGAGGACGATGATGACGATGCGCGGCGGCCGCCGCGCATCGCTCAGATGTAGCGTTCCGTCATCGCCAGCGCGCTCAGGCGCCGGCGCTTCCAGAACATGCCGTGAATCCGCGTCAGCAGCTTGCGCAGGGTGGCCGGGTCCAGTGCGCTGAATGTCAGCATGACCGCGGGATTGCTGCCATCGCCGGGCACGTGCTCCAGGGCATCGAATGCCGGCAATCCGTACTTGACCAGGAATGCGCGGATCTCGTCTTCGGTCGTGCCGGGCTCGATATTGCCGAGCAACAATACAGACATCGCGACCTCCCTCCGTTCACTACGGCCCCGTCACCATCCACTTCATCCAGCGTCTGCGGCATCGGCCTGCTGGTCCAGCTGCAATGTGACGATGCGCAGGGTCGCGTCATCGGGGCACCCGACATCGGAAAAACCAAGGCGGCGCGCCAGGCGCCGCATGGGCGTGTTCATGGCCAGCACGAATCCCTCCATGCGCGCATAGCCACGCGCACGCGCCGTCTCGATCAGCGACGACATCAGGATGCGCCCCAGGCCCGCGCCATGCCAGTCGTCATCGAGCGTGATGGCGAACTCGCAGACATCGCTGCCGGGCGCGGCCACGAAACGCGCACCGCCCACCAGACGGCCGCTTTGTTCCCCGACTTCCGCCTCGCTCCAGGCGACGAGCGCGCATTCATGGTCCGGCTCGGGGTGCGTGGCATGCTCCAGCATGGCCTCGGGCAACTCCCGCATGGGCGCCATGAAGCGGGTGTAGCGGGCGTCGGCCGACAACCGCGAAAACGCGGCGAGCAACCCCGAGCGGTCTTGATCGCAGATTTCGCGAAGCAGGATATGGCGGCCATCCCGCAACGTCAGGCGGGTGGGCGTGAAGGGCAAGGGAGTCGGTACGGGCATCGGTGCGAGGTCTTCGTCACTGGCTGAAATGGGAACCCGGGCTGAATCGCCGAAGTTCATTCACTGTAGTGCCAAATGACGCACCATGCAGAACGGCGCAAGCGTTGGAATTGCTCGCCAAAATGGCCGAGGTTCGCTGCGAACTCGAGCAACGGCGCCAGTCATCCCGGCGGGCGGCGTGCAAGCTACGGCGTAGCGGTCCAGCCGTGATGCAGTTGCATGGCTCGAAGGCGCACGCCTGAAATCGCAACGGAACAAGTTGACACTCCCCGGGCCCAACAAGCGTTGCATGACGCGATGAAACGAATGCGTGCGCCGGAAATGAAAAAGGGCTTCCGGTTCCGGAAGCCCTTTTCTTTCTACATAGGTGGCGCGGCTGGCAGGATTCGAACCCACGACCCCTTGGTTCGTAGCCAAGTACTCTATCCAACTGAGCTACAGCCGCACGCGAGACATAGATTGTAACCCAGTTTGGGTTTTGTGCAAGCCCCTTCCGCGAAAAATTTTCAATCAGCAGGCCAATCGACTGTGCGGCAATGACGGCTACCAGCGATAGCGCGCGCCCACGGTGCCGCCGGCATTCCGCCCCGCCTTCACCTTGAACCAGAGCTTCACGCCCGATGCGGTATTGCCGTGCGCGCCGATATTGAACGAGAACAGGCCGCGCAGCAGGTCCGTATCGATCTTCGTGCCGTTGATGTTGATGGTCTGCTTGCGGCTGTCCTGCCACCAGTCGGCTTCGACGAACGGGTACACGCCCGCGAGCCGGGTCGGCTGGGCGCCGTAGAGCCGAACGCCGAAGCCCGTGGCACTGGAATCGCCCAGCATGTCGGGCGCCTGCGTGCCCGTGGCCGGCGTGCCCGGTTGATACGCCAGTTGCACGCGCGGCTGGATGGTCAGGCCACCGGCATGCGGCACGACGGCGTCCAGCGCCACCGCCATGGTGCGCACGCGGCTGTCCACGAAGCCGCTGGCGGTGGTGATGTCGTCGACATGAACCAGGATCCGCCGCGGGCCGTAGCGCAGGCGCTCAGTATCGACGTCGATGGCCGCGAGGCCGGGCGCGTCGTCATCCGGCCCAGCACCTGTCGTGACCTCGATGCGCGGGGAGTACGCGTTGTGTTCAACGGCAGACGAGGCAGAACCACGTGCCGGTGCCATCCCGCCAAAGTCGCTCGCTTGCACATGCTGCCAGCCGAGGATCGAATCGGTGCCCGGGGCACCCTCGTCGGCCCTGGCCACGGAACACACCAGCATCGCCAGCACGCAGCAGCATTGCAGGGGGTGTTGACGCACCCCATGCGGTGTCGCGGCACAGTCGTGCCACGCAGGGCATGCCCCTGCCTCCCTCTCTCTTGATGATGACAAGACCTCAGTCATGGCAACCACCTTCGGACGTTATCCAAGCTTGCCCGATTTGTTTGAGCATAGGCGATATGCCCGCCATCGGGAAAGCGGCGAATGTCCGCTTTCGCGCGGCCGCTGAGCTTGCGTTCCGGACAGCCGCCCGGTCGTCCCGTTTAGTGGAGCAATGGCGTCGGCTTTGCCCGAAGCCCTGATGGTTTTCGTCAATAATGTCGAAAACTCAACGATTTCCTATGCCTGCCTTCCTGACCGAACAGGCGCGGGAGGAGACCACCATGGCGTTCTGGCGAAGACTTCGCCCTGCCGGGAACACCGGCGCCAGCCATCCGCTGGCAGCAGGCCGAAGCCGGAGCCTGAAGCGCAAGCTGTCTGCCGTGACAACCATTGCCGCGCTGTGTACGGTTGGCCTGGCTGCGCTGCTGATGGCGCATTCGTATGGCGATTTCGCCGCGGCGCGCCAGAACCTGTATGACATCTCGGAATACCGTGTCCTGCTGGACGCGGCCAATGTGCTGTCGGCCGAACGCGGCCCCGCCAACAGTGTGCTCGGCGAAGCCCCCGCGGAGAAAAGTGCCGCGCGCGACCGGCTGCGCGAATTCCGCGCTCGCAGCGACGCCGCGCTCACGCGGCTGCTGATGCCGCCGGCGGCGCCCGCGGGCCTGCACCAGCACCATCTGCCGCCATTGATGGTGGAACGCGTGCGCGAGCGCCTGCGCCGGGCCCGCACGGAGGTCGATGCCCTGGCCAGCCGGCAGCGCGAAGACAGGCAGATGGATGAACTCCAGCACGCCATCGAAGGCATGTTCGAGGCCGTCGATGCGCTGCAGCCGCTGATCGGCTGGCAGGTCAGGCAGTTGTCGGCATGCCACCCGGGCCTGGCCGCGCCCGCGCTCACCGGCAAGATGCTCGGCGATTTGCGCGAGTACGGCGGCCGCGCGGCCTCCCAGATCATGGCGCCCGTTGCCGCGCACCAGCCGATCCCGATCCGCAGCCTCGCCGATACCTCGCGCTCGCGCGGGCGGCTGCTGGAGCTATGGGAACTCGCCGGTCCGGCCTACAACATGTATGGCGACACCCCGCAACTCGAGCAGGCGTACGCCGACGCGAGCCACCAGTTCTTCGGCCACGGCTTGTCCATGGTCGACAGCATGGTGGCGCAAGGCCGCCTGTCGGGGCATTACTCGATGACCCCGACAGAATTCACCAACCGCTATGTGCCGACACTGGAGCCACTGGAGCGGCTGCGCCGCGCGTTCCTGGACGAGGTAATCGCGCATTTCGAGGTCGACCGCACGCGCGCGCTACGCGTCCTTGCAATCGCCGGCAGCGCGACCGCGCTGATCCTCCTGGTGCTTGGGTACCTGCTGGTGTTCGCACAGCGCTCGGTATTCCTGCCGTTGCTGCATGCGCGCGATGCGGTCATTGCGCTGGCCGAAGGCCGCAGCCGACCGGGCTTTGGCGTGCCAACGACCGGCCGCGAGATGCGCCGCCTGTTCGATGCGCTCGACATCCTGCGCCGCAAGCTGCGCGAGCGCGCGTCGCTCACCGAGCAGCTCGAACATCTGGCCCGCACCGACAGCCTGACCGGACTGCTGAACCGGCGCGCGCTGGAGCATGTTGCCGTGCAGCCGTCCGATCCTGCCGGACCGGAGACGGTGAGCCTGATCCTGATGGACGTGGATCGGTTCAAGCAAATCAACGACCGGCACGGCCACCCCGCCGGAGACGAGGTGCTGCGTGCGCTGGCGGACCTGATGCGCGACCGGGTGGATCCCGCATTCGCGCTGGCGCGCTTTGGCGGCGAGGAATTCGCGGTGCTCGTCCCTGGCGCCGGGACCGAAGACGCGGCGTCCATGGCGCAGGTATTGCGCACGGCGATCTGCGCCGAACCGATCCGACTGGCTGACGGTACACGGCTGCCGGTCACCGCCAGCTTTGGCGTGGCGACTGCCCGCAGCGGCGCTATCCATTGGCCGCAACTGTTTGCCGCGGCGGATGCCGCGTTGTACCGCGCCAAGACCGATGGCCGCAATTGCGTGCGGCGCGCCGATGAACCTGAAGAGGCCATCGAAGATTGAGCGCCAGCAAGCCGCGCGGCCCTCGCGCGGCGACCGCATCCGCCGCGACACCTGCCGACACCCGCCAATAGCCAGCCGTAAACGGAAAAAGGCCCGCATTGCTGCGGGCCTTTTCTGAATTTGGTGCCCAGAAGAGGACTCGAACCTCCACAGTGTTGCCACCGCTAGGACCTGAACCTAGTGCGTCTACCAATTCCGCCATCTGGGCTTCGTTTCACTGCATTTCTGCTGCGATGCGAAGAACGCAATTATGCTGACCACCAGAGACCTTGTCAACACTCTTCGGTAAAAAATCTCTGCATGTCAGCGCCCGCGCGCCGCCTCGCTGCGCCTGGCGACGAAGTCCACCTGCGGCGGTCGATCTGGCAAATGCAGCGTAGCCGTGGCCGGCGGCGTGCTGGCCACGGTCTTGCCGCCGCGCACAACAAGCAAACGCGTCGCGCGCAAGCGGATGGCCTCGACCGGATCGCGCGCCTGCAGCAGGACCAGGTCCGCGCGACAGCCCGGCGCAAGGCCATAGCCATCGAGGCCCAGTATCTGCGCGGGCGCGGTCGTCACCGCAGCAAAGCAGCTGCGCATGGCGTCCTGCCCGGTCATCTGCCCCACATGCAGGCCCATGTGAGCCACCTCCAGCATGTCTGCGCTGCCCAGGCTGTACCAGGGGTCCATCACGCAGTCATGCCCCAACGCGACCGGCACGCCGGCCGCCAGCAACTCGGGCACGCGCGTCATGCCACGCCGCTTCGGGTAGCTGTCGTGGCGGCCCTGCAAGGTGATGTTGATCAGCGGGTTGGCGATCGCGGCGACGCCCGCCTCGCGCATCAGCGGCAGAAGCTTGGACACATAGTAGTTGTCCATCGAATGCATCGACGTCAGGTGCGAGCCGGCGACGCGTCCGTGCAGCCCCAGCCGCACGGTCTCGCTGGCGAGGGTTTCGATATGGCGCGACATCGGGTCGTCGCTCTCGTCGCAATGCATGTCGACGCGCAGGCCCCGTTCGGCGGCCAATTCGCACAGCACGCGCACCGATGCCGAGCCGTCCGCCATGGTCCGCTCGAAATGCGGAATGCCGCCGACCACCTCCACGCCCATGTCGAGCGCGCAGCGCAGGTTGTCGAGCGCGCCCGGCGCGCGCAGCACGCCGTCCTGCGGGAACGCCACGAGCTGGAGATCGAGGTAGGGACGCACGCGCTCGCGCACGTGCAACAGCGCCTCCACGGCAAGCAGGCGCGGGTCGCACACGTCGACATGCGAACGGATCGCCAGCAGCCCCTTGGCCACGGCCCAGTCGCAGTACGCCAGCGCGCGCTCGACCAGCGCCTCCTGCGTCAGCAGCGGCTTCAGCTCGCCCCACAGCGCAATGCCTTCGAGCAAGGTGCCGGACTGGTTCACGCGCGGCAGCCCGTAGGACAGCGTGGAATCCATATGGAAATGCGCATCGACAAACGGCGGCGTCACGAGTTGCCCCGCGGCATCGACCTCGGTGGCGGCCTGCGCGGCGAGCGCCGCTTCCACCGCGACAATGCGGCCGTTGTCGACGCCGATATCGATGTCATGGCGCCCGTCAGGCAGCGTGCAGTGGCGCAGGATCAGTTCCAGCATGGTCGCTCCAGGATCGGATGGTTCGTAGTTCAGGGTTCGGGCTCGGCGCGACGATGCGGAGCAGGCAGGGCACCTACGGCGTGGGCACGCCCCGGACAAGCGGCGCAGCCACGGGCCCCAGCCCGCAACCGCGCAAGAGCAGCGTCACCAGATGCTCGGTGGCCAGTTCGAAATCGCGCCGGCCCAGTTGGCTCACGCCCAGCACGGCGCAAATCTGCGATTCGAAATCGGCGTAGGTCTGGGTCGCCGCCCAGATGGTGAAGAACAGGTGCTGCGGATCCACGCTGGCCATCTGCCCATTGGCGATCCACTGGCGGATGACCGCGGCCTTGTGCGCCACCAGTTCGCGCAGCGCATGGCGCAACACTTCGCCGATCTCCGGCGCGCCGTGCAGCAATTCATTGGCGAACACGCGCGATGCATCGGGATGGCTGGCGGACAGCCGCATCTTCGCGCGGATGTACGCTTCCAGCGCCACCTGCGGCGGCAGTTCGGCGCGGATGGCCTCGGTCTCGGACAGCCACAATTGCAGCGTGTGCGCCAGTACCGCGCGATACAGCGCCTGCTTGGTGCGGAAGTAGTAGTGCAGGTTGGATTTGGGCACGCCGGCGCGCACGGCGATCTCCGCCATGGTGGCCCCCGCGAATCCGGCACGTGCGAACACGTGCTCGGCCGCGCGCAGGATCATGGCCTCGTTCTCCTGCCGGATGCGCCCGCCGCTTGCTTCGCGCGCGAGCGGCAGGCGCCGCGCCGTGGCCGTCGCGGGCCCGTCCATCACCGCGTGCCGTAGAGGCGGTCCCCGGCGTCGCCAAGGCCGGGCACGATATAGCCGTGCTCGTTCAGCTCCTCGTCGATGGCCGCCGTGACGATGGCAACGTCCGGATGCGCGGCCTGCAGCGCGTTCAGCCCCGGGCGCGACGCAATCAGGCAGACGTACTTGAGCATGGTCACGCCGCTCTCCTTGAGCCGGTTCAGCGCCGCGATGGCCGAATTGCCCGTGGCCAGCATCGGATCCACCACGATCACGATCCGCTCCTGGATATCCTCGGGCATCTTGAAGTAGTACTCGACGGGCTCCAGCGTTTCCGGGTCGCGGTACAGGCCGATATGGCCCACGCGCGCGGCGGGCAGCAGTTCGAGCATGCCGTCCAGGAAACCATTGCCCGCCCGCAGGATCGACACCAGGCAAAGCTTCTTGCCCGCCAGCACCGGCGACCGCGTGGGGCCAATCGGTGTCTTGATGGCGATGGTCTCCATCGGCAGGTCGCGCGTCGCCTCATAGGTCAGGAGCTGGCTGATCTCGCGCACGAGCCGGCGGAAGTTATCCGTCGTGGTCTCCTCGCTGCGCGCCAGCGTGACCTTGTGCTGGACCAGCGGGTGGTCCACTACCAGTACGGGGGCGGTGACGGCGGGGGCGTTGGCGGCTTCGGCCGGCGCCACGGGGACGGCAGACACGTCGTTCATGATGACGCTCCTATGCAATCGGGCTGGCGGGGAATCGCGGGTGAATCAGGGATTGCACCGCCGGGCGGCATCGGCCGGCGGGCAAGCGCTACGGCGTAATCACGGCGCTCAGAACACGGTGCCGTCGCTGTAGATCGCGAAGGGCGGCGGCCCGCCGGGCCTGCGCTTGGCGGCAATGCGCCGTCCCGCGGCCCAGGTGCCGCCTTCGAGCACGCGCGCCAGCGGGAACGCCGCCTCGGTCAACCCGAGCGCCTGGCGTACGCCATCGGCCACGAGATCCAGCCCCGTCACGGTGAGCGCACGCCATTCGACGATGACCGGCTCCTGCACCTCGTGCGCCACGGCCGCGAATCCCGGGTCGCGCGGCACCATCAGCTCGAAGTCGAACAGCAGGCCGCCGTTGCGGTACTCGGGCAGCCCGGTCAGGGATGCCAGCCCCGTGACAATCAGGCCGGCGTCCTCGAGCGGCTCCAGCAGCGAATACGTCAGCCACTGGGTCAGCTTGTGGAACGGCACCAGCCCGCCGGGGGCGGCCGGATGCCGCCAGGTATCGCCGAGCGAGACCCCCTCCAGCACCACCCGCCCCGGCCAGACCGGACCGAGCGCCACCAGCAGCGTCCTCAGGATGAAGCTCGCCTCGATACGGTCATCGACCGCATTGGCCTTCAGGTAGTCGAACAGGTTGCCCAGGCGCGCCGGCGAGCCGAACACGGCTGGCGTGGCCTGCATGACTTCACCCAGGCGGCGCAGCAGCCCGGCGCGCCCTTCCAGGCCCACCAGCGGATTGTGCTGTGCAACCTGGAAGGCCGTGGCGATGGTCGAGGCGTCGATGCGCATCAGCCGCTCGGCATCGGCGCGCAGCGGATCGCCCGGCTCGGCCGAAAAGCCGCCGCGCGCGAACAGGTCGAAGCTGGCCACGCCGAGCCCTTCCGAGCGGGTCAGGATCAGGTCGCTGGCCGGATCGCGGTAGCGCCAGTCGGGGCCGGCACCGGCATCCAGCAGCACGCTGGGAATGACCAGGTCGATGCCGATCCGGGCGCGGTCCTCGCGGTGCTCGGGGCCGCTCAGCGCGGCGCGCTCGCACAGGATCTGCCAGCGGTCGAGCCGCTCGCCGGAGCCGCCGCTTTCGAAGTGGCGCCAGCGGCTGTGGTACGGCACGCGCAGGTCCGGATAGCGCTGGCGGATGGTGCTGGCGACATAGTCCGCGATCGCATGGACCCGGTCGGGATGCCAGGTGAACAGTTCGGACTGGCCGGCCGCCACGTGCTCGGTGACGGCCGCGCAATGCGTGCGGACCGCCTCGGCACAAAGCAGCGCTGCAGCCGGATGCCCCGCCGGCACCGGACTGTACCAGCCGCTGCCGTGGCCGTCGGTCGATCCGCCCGGCCGGTCCGCTTCGGGATACGTGCTCATTCGTTCAACCCCCTGCCCTTTGCCAGGGCGAGTTCGTTGGCGTCAGGCGGCGTGTAGTGCGTGAAATAGCCGGCCGCCACCTTGGCGTCGATTTCCACGCGCGCGTCCGCCGGGATCAGTGCTTCGGGTATGGCCACCTGCTCGACCACTTCAATACCCTGGGCCACCAGCGCACCGTGCTTCATGTTGCTCATCGACGCCCAGCGGTCGATGCGCCGGATACCGAGCCAGTGGAAGACATCCGGCATCAGTTCCTGGAAGCGCATGTCCTGCACACCGGCCACGCACTCGGTGCGCGCGAAGTAGGTCTCGGCGCGGTCGCCGCCGACCTGGCGCTTGCGGGCGTTATAGACCAGGAACTTGGTCACCTCGCCCAGCGCGCGTCCTTCCTTCCGGTTATAGACCACCAAGCCTACGCCCCCTTGCTGGGCCATGTCGATGCAAACCTCAATGCCATGCGCGAGGTAGGGGCGGCAGGTGCAGATGTCGGAGCCGAACACGTCCGAGCCGTTGCACTCGTCATGCACGCGGCAGGCCACGTGGGTGTCGGGCTTGCCGAGCTTGGCGATATCGCCGAAGAAATAGAGCGTCATGCCGCCGATCGGCGGCAGGAATACCTTCAGGTCGGGCCGCGTCACCAGCTCGGGGAACATGCCGCTGGTCTGCTCGAACAGGCTGCGCCGCAGCACGGTTTCCTTGATATCGAAACGGCGCGCGAGCCCGGGCAGGTACCAGACCGGATCCACTGCCGCCTTGGTGACCTTCACGTCGCCGTTGGCGTGGAGGATGTCGCCATCAGGCCTGAGCCGCCCCGCCGCAATCGCCGAGGCCAGCTCCGGCATGTTGATGTGCGCGCGCGTCACGGCGATGGTCGGGCGGATGTCCACGCCCGCGGCGATACGGTCGGCAAAGACACTGGAAACGAGATGGCCCCATGGGTCGAGCGAGACAATCTTGTCCGCATCCGCCCACTGCGGGTGCGGGCCGATTGCCTCGGCCGGCGCGGTATCGGTCAGGTCCGGCCGGTGGTCGCGCTGAAGGCGGCCCGAAGCCACGGCCAGCGCCCGGTAGATGGCATAGGCGCCCGAATGCGTGCCAATCACATTGCGCCGCTCGGGGTCCGTCAGGCTCGCAATCACCGGGCCGCGTTCCGCTGCCGTTGGCGCTCCCCAGTGAATCGGCTCGGCCGGTTTGTCGCGGCGCGCGTGCGAAGTCAGGACGATATGGTCGGACATGACAGCCCTCGATTCCATGATGGAATCCTGACCAAACGGTCAGGTTTACGCTTCCATACTAGGCAATCTCCATGCCATCCCCAATGCCCGTTGCCGTCCCTTGCGTGGGCCGTCGCACGCGGGCAACGGTCGCGCGCCGCACCATGAACGGGCAAGCGGTATCGCCGCGCGCGGCGCGCACGCACCACGAAAAAGCGGCACGTGCCGGGATGGCTACGTGCCGCTGATGTCCGTTGCGGTCCGCGCGGGAGTGCGGCGGTCCGGCCCCAGGGTCAGGTGGTCGATTCCTTCGGCGCGCCACGGCGGCCGCCCGGCACGAGCGCACGCAGCGCGGCGAACGGACTGGCACTTTCTACATAGCGGTAAAACAAGGTTCCGGCAACATTGCTCGCCAGCCAGGCGAACAGCATGCCCAGCGCGTTGAGCACCGGGTTCCCCGGCGCCAGGCGGGAAACCACCGCGTTCACAATCAGGCAGACCGGGAAATGCACAAGGAACACCGAATAGGAGATCCGGCCAAAGAAGCCCACCACCGCCGCGCGCGGCCAGCTTTCAAGCCAGCCGCCGCGCCTGGCCACCGCCAGCAGCAATGCCGTGGCCAGCGCCACCGCGATCCGCAGCCGGAAATCGACGATCAGTGCCGCGAGCCCAAGCGCCCCCAGCAACAGGAGCGGAATGGCCGACCGTTCGGCATTGGAGGCCCAGTACGCCAGCGTGCCCATGCCGTAGGCACCGAAGAAATACACCGCCCAGATATCCCACCCGGCATCGCGGTTGAACCAGAACAACGAGGCCACCGCCAGAGCCGACACCACGACCACGCCCGCCTGGGCACCCTGGCCCGACACGCTGCGCGCCAGCCACAGCGCCGTCACCAGCAGCGCGAACAGCTGCAGGTCGATCGCCACGTACCAGACGCCCGCCGACAAGGCATCGACATCCAGCACGTTATGGAGCAGCAGCACATGGGCAAGGAACTGCATCAGGTGCGGCGGCGCGGGGATCGAGTCATGGACCATCCACGTCCGCGCAATGGCAGCCCCCGCAATGCTGACCAGGATCGCCGCCGCATACGGCGTGACCAGCTTCTGGTAGCGGCGCCAGACCGCGGTCAACGGATGCTGCCGGATCACCAGCCTGCCCTGTGGCGCAAGGCTGCGTGCCGCCAGGAAACCGCTCACCACCAGGAAGACCTGCACCGCGATGCGGGCGTATTGCGACAGCCAGTCAAGGACATCCGGCGCCAGCGAATAGGCCGAATCGGACATGGGGCCGTAGAACGCCAGGTGATGGAGCACGATCAGTTGCGAGCTGACGGCCTTGAGGGCGTCAATGCACGCGAGGCGCGAAGGACGGGGGCTCATTGATTGTTATAAGAACGTTACAAATGCGATGGGGGCGATTTTACCGCCTTCCCGGCATCTGTTTGCGCCTCATTTGTCACAATTTGAGTAATCGTTACACAAATCACCGAGGTATGCCTTTTTCGGAATCGCCATGTTCAATGTCTTAACGGCGAAGCATTTGCTTATGAAAAAGTTGTCGTTCCTCCAGGCAGAGCGCGGGTATACCCTTCCGGTTTTGCTGCAACTGGCGTGACTACGCCTTCCCCGCACCCTATGTCGTTCGCCCGCTCGTTCGCTCCTCGCAAGCTGTTCCGTCCCCTGGCCGCCCTGCTGCTGTCGCTGGCCACACTCGCCCCGCTCGGCGCCCGCGCCGAAAGTCCGGTGCTCGACAAGATCCGCGACAGCGGCACCATCGTGCTCGGCTATCGCGAGTCCGCACTGCCGTTCTCGTTCGCCGATGACAAGGGCAAGCCGGCCGGCTATGCGGTCGACCTGTGCCTGCGCGTAGCCGAAGCAACCCGCCAGAAACTGGGCCTGAAGGACCTGAAGGTGCGCTGGATGCCGCTCACGCCGCAGAACCGCTTCCCCGCAATGGTCAATGGCCTGGTGGACCTGGACTGCGCCCCCAATACCAACTCGCTGGAGCGGCAGAAGCAGGTAGCGTTCAGCGTGTCGCATTACGTCTCGACCGTGCGCATGCTGGTGCGGGCCGACTCCGGCATCCAGTCGTTCGAGGACCTGCGCGGCAAGACCGTGGTCACCAGCGCCGGCTCGACCGGCGACCGCCATGTGCGGCACATGAAGCAACAATACGGTTATCGCGACATTTACGCGAAGGACCATGGCGAATCGTTCCTGCTGCTGGAATCGGGTCGCGCACAAGCCTTCGTGATGGACGACGTCCTGCTTGCCGGCCTGCGCGCACGCGCCAAGGACCCGGCTCAGTGGGTGATCGTCGGCCCCGCCCTTTCGACCGAGCAGAACGCACTGATGATGTCGAAGGCCGATCCGGAATGGAAACAGGTCGTCGACCAGACCCTGGCCACCACGTTCGCGGGTCCGGGCATCGCGTCTCTGCAGAAGCGCTGGTTCCAGCAACCCATCGGCAGCCGCAACATCAACCTCGCCCTGGCCCCGTCGAACCAGGTGCGGGAGGCATGGAAGCACCCGTCCGACACCACCACGGAGTGACGCCGTGATTTCCGGCATAGGCGCACGGATACGGCAATCCATGGTTTCCATGAATGCTTACCGCCGGGTAGGTACCAAGTTGACAGCGTGGCGATAGCTTGGCGACACTGAAACCGGTTGTCCCCGCCAGAGGGGCAACCGAGAAGAACCGCCCAACGGGGTGGCATAACCAGGCTGGACTCAGGAGAAATCATGAACAAGTTCGTTGCGACTGCCATCGTGCTCGCATTGGGCACGGCTGCTGTAGCCGCCCAGGCGCAAACGGGTGGCAAGAAGTTCGACCCGTATACGCAGGGCGCCAAGTCTGGTCAGAAATTCGACCCGTACACCGAGGGCGCCAAGTCCGGTGACAAGTTTGATCCGTACAGCCAGGGCGCCAACAAGAGCACGCGCAGCGACCTGACCGACGCTCCGGCTCCGGACGCCAAGAAGCCGGCCAAGAAGTCCAAGACCAAGGCCAAGAAGAAGGCGGCTCCAGCGGCACCGGCCAGCTGATACCCGGCACCAATGCAAAAAAAGCCCGTGCATAGCACGGGCTTTTTTGCGTCTGGGGGGTGATGCAGGCTACGGTGCCTGCGTATCCTGCTCCATCGCCGTCACGTCGATGCGCTGCACCTTGCCGTCCTGCATGACTTCGGTACGCAACACGAAGGCCTCGGCCGGACAGTACCAGTCGGTGATATGCATGACCGTGGGTTCGACCTGCACGACTTCCTCCCCCACCAGCAGCGGCCCTAGCGACGTGCGCTTGTCATAGGTGACGGGCAGGCATTCCTTGCGGCCCATGACGGTATTGATCATCTGGCGGCGGCCAACCTGGCGCGAACTGATATGGATGGAGGCGTGCGGCACGTGCATGGTGCTGACCACCTCGTCGGAGCCGAGCGGATAGACCTTGAGCGACAGGCTCGATTCGAACGTCTCGCCTTCGAGCGTGGCCCCTTCGCGCAGGCTCATGCCGGCATAGTTGAACACGCCACGGCCTTTGAACGCCGCCTCGCCAAACATGCGCGCGTAGCGCGCTCGCGCGTTGATGACGGCGTGCTGGCTTTCAATGCTGGTCTGGTCGGCAGGCGTGCGCCGGTCAATATTGACCTGATGCACCTGATCCATGACGACAGGCGGTCCCATCAGCGCGGACATGGCCGATTTCGAGTTGATTTCGAGTTGGGCGTGGCAGCCCGAGGCACTGCGCCCGACGTCGCGCAAGGTCATGGTAATCGACATCGGCAACGCGCCGTCCCCCTCCATCTGCACGTGCGACCCCGAGCGGAACCACTGCGCGTCGCAGAGCGCGGCGCCGGGCGATGGTGGCAAGGAAGCGTGGGGTGCCGGGGCGGCGGGCCGCTCTTGCGCCCAGGCGCAGCCGGCCCAGAGCAGCGCCAATGCCACCGCTGCCGCCTTTCGCCGAACATGCTGCGCCTTTGTCTTCACATCATTCCCTGTCTAGAATGGTCTTGCCGTCTGCTTCTGACTGGCCTGGCCGGCACGCGGTCTGTGCCAGCGCCAGCGCGTTTCCCGCCCACTGTCCCATCCGGCTCCACGGGGCCGGGCCCGTGGCGTTCCGGCGTTCCGGCACCTTGCAGGAGAATTCCATGCTTCAGTACTACGCGAAATTATGGTGGGTGATTGCCCTGCGCGGTCTGCTGGCGCTCGTTTTCGGCCTCTGCGCGCTCTTCGCCCCGATCGCCACGCTGGCCGCGCTGATCATCATCTTCGGCGCGTTCGTGGCAGCCGACGGGTTGATGGCACTGCTGATGGCAATCTCCGGCAAGCAACGCGAGAGCAGCGACCGCTGGATCCTGGCGCTGCAGGGCCTGCTCGGCCTCGGTGTCGGCGCGCTCACCTGGCTGAGCCCGACGATTACTGCGTTGTCCCTGCTGATCTATATTGCCGCGTGGACCTTGGCCACGGGCGTGCTGCAGATGGTTGCGGCCGTGCGCCTGCGCAAGGAGATCCCGAACGAATGGTCGCTGATCCTGACCGGGCTGGTCAGCATCGGGTTCGCGTTCTTGGTGCTGTGGCGACCCTTGGCCGGGGCGCTCGCTGTGCTCTGGATGATCGGCTCGTGGGCCATTGTGTGCGGCATCCTGCTCCTTGGGGTGGCGCTCCGCTTGCGCAGTGCCCGCCGCACCCCCTTTGCCCAACCAGCCTGACGGCGACGGACCGTGCCATCGCCAGTTCCTTGCGCCTCAGGATAGCTTCGGAAGGCGGGTGGGTCCCTCGCCCGTGCTACCATTGCCGCCCGCGAGAGGGACGGTACGAGCACCGCGAACAAGATACGCTTGCGTCACAACTTGGCCCGAAAACGAGGCCTGTCGCCAGCGCTTGTCCACCGGCACGCGCCGGCACGCGTTGTGACGACTTCCCGCCATGCCCGGCACCTGCGAGCAGGCCTGCATGGCGGACGGTCCTCGACCGGACAAACCGTAGTAAGGAAGCGACTGAATGCAGAGCCCGCGCGGACCGCTGATGCCAGCGAAGCGCGGGGCCCCGCAACGGTCGGCTTCGCCAGTCGCGCCACGCGACGCAAGCGATTCATCCGTCGATCATTCCAGGGAGTTCTATGCGTAGTTCATCGACCGCGCGCTATGCCGGGCTGTCAGTTGGCGTAATCGCCGCGATCAGCCTCGGCATCCTGCTGGTCTGGTTCGGCACGCTCGACATGCGCCACCTGCTGCGCTCGGACGAAGGCCGCTACGCCGAAATTGCCAGGGAGATGTTTGCCACCAGCGACTGGGTCACGATCCGCTACCAGGCGCTCAAGTACTTCGAAAAGCCGCCCTTCCATCTCTGGGTGACAGCGCTGTCCTATTCGCTGTTCGGGATTGGCGACTGGCAGGCACGGCTGTGCGTGGCGCTGTCCGGCGCCATCGGTCTGCTGGTTTCCATGCTCGCCGCGCACCGCTGGTTTGGCATGCGCGCGGCCCTGCTGAGCGGCCTGGTGCTGGTCGCCGCGCCGATGTGGAACGTGGCCGCGCATTTCAATTCGCTCGACATGACGCTGTCCGGTGCCATGGCCTGCGTGCTCGCCTTCATGCTGCTGGCCCAGCACCCGGACGCCACGCCGGCCGCGCGCCGCAACTGGATGCTGGCCTGCTGGGTCGCCATGGGCGTGGCCATCCTGACCAAGGGCCTGGTCGGCATTGCCCTGCCGGGACTGGTGCTCGTGGTCTACACCCTAGTCACGCGCGACTTTGGCCTCTGGCGCCGCCTGCATCTGTTGTCCGGCATCGTGCTGATGCTGGTGGTCACCGTGCCCTGGTTCTGGCTGGTGTCCGAGCGCAACCCCGAATTCCTGAATTTCTTCTTTATCCACGAGCACTGGCAGCGCTATACCTCGACCGTGCATTCGCGCAAGGGCCCGCTATGGTACTTCCTGCCGCTGCTGGTTGCGGGCTTCCTGCCGTGGCTGGGCGCCTTTCCGGGCATGTGGCAGGCCGTGCGCGAACGCGCCGGCGTGGCGCGCGGCAGCGCCCCGCGGCCGTTCCAGCCGGCGATGCTGGCTGCCATCTGGGCCATTGCCATCTTCATCTTCTTCAGCCTGTCGGGCTCGAAGCTGCCGGGCTATATCGTGCCGATCTTCCCGGCGCTGGGCATCCTGGCCGGCGTGGCGCTCGACACCGCCACGGAACGCTCGTGGCTGCGCCAGGTGAATTTCATGCTGGTGCTGGCGGTGCTTGGCTTGCTGGCCACCCCTTATGTGGCAACGCTGGACAAGCCCAGCACGCCCAACGTGGTCTACCGCGAATTCGCGCTGTGGATCGGCCTGGCCTTTGCCTGCATGCTGGCGGGCACGTTGCTCGCACGGCACCTGGTGCGCTCGCGTGGCGTGTTCCCCAGCATCGTCGCCTATGCTGTGGCCATGTTCCTGTGCGCGACACTGGCCTTCCGCGGGCATGAAGCCATGGGCCGCCCGGCTTCGGGCGCCGATCTGGTGCCGGCGATCAACGCGGTGCTGACCCCCGACATGCCGATCTACAGCGTGCGACTGCTGGACCACACGCTGCCGTTTTACCTGCGCCGGACTACCATCCTCGTCGAGCACCCCGACGAGCTTGAGTTCGGCGTCGGCCGGGAACCGCAGAAATGGATTCCGACCGTCGATGCCTTTGTCGAGCGCTGGAAGCAAGGACCGCACGCCATCGCCATCATGTCGGCCGACACGTTCGGGGACCTCACCGCACGCGGCGTGCCCATGAACACGATCGCCGAGGACAAGCGCCGCATCGTCGTTGCCAATTTCCCGCTGCCGGCACAGGCCCGGCCGCAACCCTCCAAGGACTGAACCGGGCGCCATGACGCTATCGACCTTTGCCTTTATCTTGACCGGCGTGCTGCTCAATGCCGCCGCGCAGTTGCTGCTCAAAGCCGGCGTCAACGCCGTCGGCGCCATCACCATCGAGCGCAGCACCCTGCTGGTGACGGCACTGCGCGTGCTGACCCAGTGGCCGGTGCTGGCCGGGCTGACGCTCTATGTCGTCAGCGTGGGCGTGTGGATCGTGGGTCTGTCGCGCGTTGACGTGTCGATTGCCTACCCGATGCTCTCGCTCGGCTATGTGGTGAACGCGCTTGCCGCGTACTGGCTGTTCGGCGAGATGATCGGCCCGCTGCGCGTGTGCGGCATCCTGCTGATCCTGGCCGGCGTATTCCTGATTGCGCGCTCGTGATCCGGCGCCCCACTGTGTTGCATCTTTACTGGCAAGCTATCCGATGACCGCTACCGCCGCTTCCGAATTCCTTCCCTTCGTCCGGCCCGAGATCGACGCCGACACCATTGCCGAAGTCGGCAAGGTGCTGGCCTCCGGCTGGATCACCTCCGGCCCGAAGATGCAGGCGTTCGAGGACGCGCTGTCCCAGCTCTTCGGCGGCCGTCCCGTGCGCACCTTCGCCAATGGTTCGGCGACGATGGAGATCGCGCTGCGCATCGCGGACATCGGCCCCGGCGATGAAGTCATCACCACGCCGATCACGTGGGTCGCCACCGCCAACGTGGTCCTGGCGGTCGGCGCGAAGCCCGTGTTCGTCGACATCGACCCGCGCACCCGCAACATCGACCTGGACGCCGTGGAAGCGGCCATCACGCCGCGCACGCGCGCCATCATGCCGGTGTACCTGTCCGGCCTGCCGGTCGACATGGACCGGCTCTACGCGATCGCTGGCAAGCACAAGCTGCGCGTGATCGAAGACGCCGCGCAGGCCATCGATTCGCGCTGGCAAGGCCAGCGCATCGGCGCCTTTGGCGACCTGGTCAGCTTCAGCTTCCAGGCCAACAAGAACATCACCAGCGTCGAAGGCGGCTGCCTGGTGATGAATACGCCCGAAGAGGCCGTGCGCGCCGAGCGCCTGCGGCTGCAGGGCGTGATCCGCTCCGGCATGGATGGCATGGACGTGGAGGAACCGGGCGGCAAGTTCAACCTGACCGACGTCAACGCCGCGATCGGCCTGGCGCAGCTCGGCAAGCTCGATGCCATCACCGCACGCCGCGCGGAACTGGCCGAGACCTATTTCCGTTGCGCGGCCGATGCCGGTTTGGCCGAACTGGGCATCGAACTGCCGCTGCCGCTCGATCCGCATCAGGCCACCACCAACTGGCACATGTTCCAGGTGGTGCTGCCCACCGAACGTCTGGAAGGCGGTGCGCCCCAGGCGCGCCAAAACGTCATGCAGGCCCTGCGCGAGCGCGGTATCGGCACCGGCGTGCACTATCCTCCGATTCATCTTTTCACCTACTACCGTTCCCTTGGCTGGCGCGAAGGCATGCTGCCGCACGCCGAGCGCATCGGGCGCGGCATCGTCACGCTGCCGCTCTTCCCCGCCATGCAGGCCACCGATGTGGAACGGGTCTGCGCAACTCTTAGCGAAACATGCAAACGTCTCTCCAAATGAGTCCGGTCGAGGTTTCGGTCGTCATTCCGGTCTACAACGAAGAGGACGGGCTGCAAGCCCTGTTCGACCGCCTGTACCCGGTGCTCGACGGCCTTGGCGACTCGTACGAGATCATTTTCATCAATGACGGCAGCGCCGACCGCTCGGCGGCGATGCTGGCCGCGCAGTTCCACAAGCGCCCGGACGTGACCCGGGTGGTGCTGTTCAACGGCAACTTTGGCCAGCACATGGCCATCCTGGCCGGCTTTGAACACACGCGCGGCAAGATCGTCATCACGCTGGACGCCGACCTGCAGAACCCGCCCGAGGAAATCCCGCGCCTCGTGCAGACCATGCGCGAAGGCCACGATTACGTGGGCACCATCCGCCGCCAGCGCAACGACACGGCCTTCCGCCGCTATGCGTCGCGCGCCATGAATGGGCTGCGCGAGAGAATCACCCGCATCCGCATGACGGACCAGGGCTGCATGCTGCGCGCCTATGACCGCAACGTGGTGGACACCATCAACGCGTGCCGCGAGGTCAACACCTTCATTCCCGCGCTGGCCTACACCTTCGCGTCGAGCCCGGTGGAAATCGAGGTGGGCCATGAGCAGCGCCACGCCGGCGAATCCAAGTACTCGCTGTACCAGCTGATACGCCTGAACTTCGACCTGGTGACTGGCTTCTCGATCGTGCCGCTGCAGTGGTTCTCGGCCATCGGCACGGTGCTGTCGCTGCTGTCCGGCGTGCTGTTCGTGGTGCTGCTGATCCGCCGGTTCCTGTTCGGTTCGGAAGTGCAGGGTGTGTTCACCCTGTTCGCCATGAACTTCTTCCTGATCGGCATCCTGCTGTTCGGCCTGGGCCTGCTGGGCGAATACGTCGGCCGCATCTACCAGGAAGTGCGCGACCGCCCGCGCTACCGCATCAAGGCCGTGCTCGAAGCGGACCCGGCCCGCCAACGGACGGAGGCATGATGCGCGCGGTTGTCTTTGGCTACCACAACGTCGGCGACCGCTGCCTGCGCGTGCTGCATGCGCGCGGCGTGGAGGTGGCGCTGGTCATCACGCACCGCGACCGCGCCGACGAGAACATCTGGTTTCGCCGCGTGGCCGATACGGCGGCGGAACTGGGCATCCCGTTCCAGTACGGCGAGGACCCGACCGACCCGGCGATCGCACAGGCCGTGCGCGACGCCAGGCCCGATGTCATCTTCTCGTTCTACTACCGCTCGATGATCCCGGCCAGCGTGCTGGCGCTGGCCCCGCAGGGCGCGTTCAACATGCACGGCTCGCTGCTGCCCAAGTACCGCGGCCGCGTGCCGGTCAACTGGGCCGTGCTGCACGGCGAGACCGAGACCGGCGCCACGCTGCACGCGATGGACGCCAAGCCCGACGCGGGCTACATCGTCGACCAGACTTCCGTGCCGATCCTGCCGGACGACACGGCCGGCGAGGTCTTCGAGAAGGTCACCGTAGCCGCCGAGCAAACGCTCTGGCGCGCATTGCCGGCCATGATGGCGGGCAACACGCCGCAGCTGCCCAACGTGCTGGCCGAAGGCAGCTACTTCTCGGGCCGCCGGCCTGAAGACGGCCGCATCGACTGGAGCCGCCCCGCGGCCGAGGTCTACAACCTGATCCGCGCGGTGGCGCCGCCCTACCCCGGCGCGTTCACCGAACTTGCCGGCCAGCGCTTCGTCGTGGCGCAGGCGCGCCGCCCGCTGTCCGCGCCGACGCTGCCGACCGGCTGGCGTCCCGGCCTGCACGTCAGCCAGGGCCAGATCGTCGGCCTGTGCGGCGACGGCGGCCAGGTGCGCATTGACACCCTGCTCGACGCCGCGTCCACGCCGGTCACCGCTGCGTCGCTGGCCACCATTCTTACCGAACCATCCAACGAGGAAAACCGATGAAAAAGGTCCTGATTCTTGGCGTCAACGGCTTCATCGGCCACCACCTGACGCGCCGCATCCTGGAAACCACGTCGTGGGAGGTCTACGGCATGGACATGTCGTCCGACCGCCTGGGCGACCTGGTCAACCATCCGCGCATGCACTTCTTCGAGGGTGACATCACCATCAACAAGGAGTGGATCGAGTACAACATCCGCAAGTGCGACGTGATCCTGCCGCTGGTGGCCATCGCCACGCCGGCCACCTACGTGCGCAACCCGCTGCGCGTGTTCGAGCTCGACTTCGAAGCCAACCTGCCGATCGTGCGCAGCGCCGTCAAGTACGGCAAGCACCTGGTGTTCCCGTCGACCTCCGAGGTCTACGGCATGTGCGCGGACGAGGAGTTCGATCCGGAAGCCTCGCCGCTGATCTACGGCCCGATCAACAAGCCGCGCTGGATCTACGCCTGCTCCAAGCAGCTGATGGACCGCGTCATCCACGCCTATGGCATGGAGCAGGGCCTGAACTACACGCTGTTCCGCCCGTTCAACTGGATCGGCGCCGGGCTCGATTCGATCTTCGAATCGAAGGAAGGCTCCTCGCGCGTGGTCACGCAGTTCCTGGGCCATATCGTGCGCGGCGAGCCGATCAAGCTCGTTGACGGCGGTGCGCAGCAGCGCGCGTTTGCCGATATCTCCGACGGTATTTCGGCGCTGATGCACATCATCGAGAACAAGGACGGCGTCGCCAGCGGCAAGATCTTCAACATCGGCAATCCGTCCAACATCCACTCGGTGCGCGAGCTGGCCGAGATGATGCTGAAGATGGCCGCCGACTACCCCGAGTACGCCGAAGAGGCGCGCAAGACGCAGATCGTCGAGACCTCGTCGGGCGACTTCTACGGCAAGGGCTACCAGGACGTGCAGCACCGCGTGCCGAAGATCGACAACACCATGCAGGAACTGGGCTGGAAACCCGAGGTGACGATGGAGCAGGCGCTGCGCCGGATCTTCGAAGCGTACCGCGACAAGGTGGTGGAAGCGCGCACCCTCGTCGACGGCGCCAACTGAGCCGGGACCCATGGCCAGAATCGCCCTCAAGGTTGACGTCGACACGCTGCGCGGCACGCGCGAAGGCGTGCCGGCGCTGCTGTCCATGCTCGATGCGGTGCAGGCACAGGCCACCTTCCTGTACAGCCTGGGCCCGGACCACACCGGCTGGGCGCTGCGCCGCGTATTCCGGCCGGGGTTCCTGAAGAAGGTGTCGCGCACCTCGGTGGTGTCCAACTACGGCCTGCGCACGCTGATGTACGGCGTGCTGCTGCCGGGACCGGACATCGGCCGCAAGGCGGCCGCCGAAATGCGCGCGGCGCGCACGGCCGGCCACGAATGCGGCATTCATACCTGGGACCACGTCTACTGGCAGGACAACGTGCGCGAGCGCGACCCGGCCTGGACCCGTCGCCAGATGCAGAACGCGTTCGACCGCTATGCCGACATCTTCGGCGAAGCGCCGCCCACGCACGGCGCCGCCGGCTGGCAGATGAACGACGAGGCGTTCCGGCAGATCGACGACTGGGGCATGGCCTATGCATCGGACGGGCGCGGCACGGCGCCATACATCCCGACCATCGGCGGGGTCGCCTGCCGCCATGTGCAGATGCCGACCACGCTGCCGACGCTCGATGAAATGATCGGCGTCGATGGCCTGACCGAGGACAACGTCCATGAGGCCGTGCTGCGTTTGACGGAAGGCGCGGGCGGCATGCGCGACCATGTCTTCACGCTGCATACGGAGCTGGAAGGCGGCAAGCTGGCGCCGGTGTTCCGTCGGCTGCTGCAAGGCTGGAGGGCGCAGGGGCATGAGCTGGTGTCGATGGCTGCGTATTACCGGCACATCGACCTCGATACCCTGCCGGCGTTGCCGGTGACGTGGGGGGAGATTGAAGGACGCAGCGGCGAGCTGATTATTCAGCCCTGAAATTCCGGGCAGGGACTTCGTGGAAGCTCCCGCCTTCTCCCCCGGCCCCTGTCCCATTGCATGGGAGAGGGGAGCAAACGGCCAGGCCTGACCATTCCCTCTGTGGCGCCGAAGCCTTCTACCGCCGCGCCAATCGCAGCCCGTTGAACACCACCAGCAGGCTCGCCCCCATATCGGCGAACACCGCCATCCACATCGTTCCCATCCCCGCCACCGTCAGCGCAAGGAACACCACCTTGATGCCCAGCGCCAGCGTGATGTTCTGCCACAGGATGCGCGACGTGCGCCGCGACAGCCGTACGAACGCGGGGATCTTGCGCAGGTCGTCATCCATCAGCGCGACGTCGGCAGTTTCGATCGCGGTATCGGTGCCGGCCGCGCCCATGGCGAAGCCGATATCGGCCCGCGCAAGGGCCGGCGCGTCGTTGATGCCGTCACCCACCATGCCGACCTTGCCGCGTGCCGCATGCGTGTCAGCCGCCAGCGTGGCGATGGCGTCCGCCTTGTCTTGCGGCAACTGATTCCCGCGCGCCTCGTCGATGCCGACCTGGATACCGATGGCCTGCGCGGTATGCGGGTTGTCGCCGGACAGCATGATAGTCTTCACGCCCAGCGCGTGCAGCTCGGCGATGGCCTGGCGGCTGGTGTCGCGCACGGTGTCGGCCACCGCGAACATGGCCTGCGCCACTGCCGCGCCGTCCTTGCCAAGGCGCGCCAGCAGCACCACGGTCTTGCCCTCGCGTTCCAGGGCTTCGAGCCGGTCCTCCAGTTCGGGCGAGCACGCGCCCATGTCGTGGATCAGCCGGTGGTTGCCCAGGCAGTAGTCATCGCCATCGATACGGCCGCGCGTGCCACGTCCGGCCAGCGCCACGAATTCCGTCACATCCAGCAAGCCGACGCCATCCGCCTGCGCCGCAGCAGCAACGGCCTTCGACACGGGATGGTCGGACCTCGCGGCCAGGCTCGCGGCAATTGGGCGCGCGGCGGGCGCGTCATCGACAAGCATTGCCTGGTCCGTCTGCACGGGCTTGCCGTGCGTGATGGTGCCGGTCTTGTCGAGCGCCACCCATGACAGGTCCTTGCCCTGCTCCAGGTAGACCCCGCCCTTGATCAGGATGCCGCGCCGCGCCGCGGCCGCCAGGCCGCTGACGATGGTCACGGGCGTGGAGATCACGAGCGCGCACGGGCAGGCAATCACCAGCAGCACCAGCGCCTTGTAGATCCACTCCACCCACGGCCCGCCCATGGCCAGCGGCGGCACCACCGCCACGGCCAGCGCGATGGCGAACACCGTCGGCGTGTAGAGGCGCGCGAACTGGTCGACAAAGCGCTGCGTCGGCGCGCGGCTGGCCTGCGCGGCTTCCACGGCGTGGATGATGCGGGCCAGCGTGGAATCGTCGGCGGGCGCGGTGACTTCGTATTCGATCTCGCCGGACTGGTTGATGGAGCCCGCGAACAGCGCGTCGCCGGCGGCCTTGTCGACCGGCACGCTCTCGCCGGTGATCGGCGCCTGGTCCAGCGCGGACTGGCCGCGCACCACGCGCCCGTCCAGCGCGACGCGTTCGCCGGGGCGCAGCCTTACCAGCGCCCCTACGACCACGCCGGCCGCCGGCACGGCAGCCCAGCTGCCATCCGCCTGCAGCACGGTGGCCTGCTCGGGCGCCATCGCCATCAGGCCCCGGATGGCATTGCGCGCCCGGTCCAGCGAAGCGGCCTCGATGCGTTCGGCCAGCGCGAACAGCACCATGACCATCGCCGCTTCCGGCCATTCGCGCAGGACCAGCGCGCCGGTCACGGCAATGCTCATCAGCGCGTTGATATTCAGGTTGGCTTTGCGCAGCGCGATCCAGCCCTTGCGGTAGGTGGTCAGCCCGCCCAAGGCCACGGCCGCGATGGCCAGCAGCGCCGGCAGCCACGGATCCCACAGCCCCAGCCATTCGGTGGCCTCGGCCCCGACTGCGGCCACGCCGGCGAGCGCCAGCGGCCACCAAGGCTTGTGCTCCGCGAGGGGCAACGGCGCAGACTGCTCCGAGACAAGCGGCTCCGCCTTCATGCCGAGACTCGCGATCGCCTTTACGACAGGATCGGCCGAGGCCAGCGTGTGATGCACGGTCAGGACGCGCTGCATCAGGTTGAAATCGAGCGCCGCCACGCCGTCCATGCCGCCGAGCTTGTTGCGGATCAGCGTTTCCTCGGTCGGGCAGTCCATCGCGTCGATCCGGTAGCTGGCCGAGCGCGCGCCGGACGGAATCGCCGCGGGCACCACGGGCGCGACGCTGATCGCCGTGCCGCAGCCGCCACCGCAGCACGCGGCCGGTTGCGGCGCGTGCTCGTGATGATCATGCTCGTGCTGGTGGTCATGATCATGGTCGTGATGCTCATGCGCGTGACCATGGCCAGCGTCCGTTTTGTTGCGCGTGTGTTCGTGTGGCAAGGCGTCTTCAGGTGTCGTGCGAGCCATTTCTTCTTTCCGGCTGGTTTGACCTGATGTCATTGAAGACCCTGTAGCGGCTACAGAGTCAAGCATGACGCCGACGCGGCCCGTTCGCGTCAGGGTGACCCAGCCTGCGCTTGCCAGAGGGCTGCTGTGCGCCGCTATAATCCCGGCCATGCGCCGCCTGCTGATCCTCCTGTTCGCTATTTTGCTGCCGCTCCAGTTCACCTGGGCGAGCGCGGCCGCATTCTGCGAGCACGGGCGCGAGCAGCTGCGGCAGCAGGAGACCGGCGCCGCCCCGGGCTGGCATTTCGGCCATCACGCGCATGAGCATGAGGCCGGCGCCCACGGCAAGAGCAGCACCAAACTGCCGGATGCCGATTGTGCGATATGCCATTTCGCCGGCTCGCACGTCATGGTGCCGGCTGCGACACAGCCTGTGTCCTACCACTTCATTACCGTTCGCTACCGCGTGTTGCCCGTGAACTACGGGTCGGTACCCGCGCGCGAACCGGATCGGCCCCAGTGGCTGCAACTGGCGTAATCCGCCGGTTCGGGGCCATGGCCCATCCTCTGCCTTTGCCGCGCCCGCGCTGACCGCGCAGGGCCGGCATCCCGGATCGACGGATCTCGCGGCGTGACCGCCGTCAGCGTGCGCATTCGCGCGCGTGACGGTATCGCGCCGGTGTTCCCTGGCTTCGATCTGGTGATACCCGATGAAACACGTAGTGATACCGCTGGGACTGGCAGCCGCACTGCTCGCCCCGCTTGCGCATGCCGCCGCCGATGCGGCCATGCCGCCTGCACCGCGCTTGCAGCGCACCGCAGAACCGCCCGACACGACCGAACCGCAGGGCATCCTGACGCTGGACGCCGCCCTCGCACTGGCCACGGCCCGCAACTCTGCCCTTTCCGCCGCCCGCCGGGAACTCGACGCCACCGAAGGCGCCATCACGCAGGCGCGCACCATTCCGAACCCGGTCATCGGCTACGAAATGGAAGACACGCGCAGCGCGTCGCGCACCACCACCGCGCAGGTGAGCCTGCCGATCGAGCTGGGCGGCAAGCGCTCGGCCCGCATCGACGCCGCGCAGAAGGCCCGCGAACTGGCCACCGCGCAACTGAGCAGCGCCGAGGCCGGTCTGCGCGCCGCGGTGATCGGCGCCTTCTTCCAGGTACTGGTGGCGCAGGAGCGAGTCGGCCTGGCCGAAAGCTCGCTGGGCATTGCCACGCGCGGGATGCAGGCCGCGGCGCGGCGCGTGGCCGCGGGCAAGGTCTCGCCCGTGGAGCAGACGCGTGCGGAAGTCGAGCAGGCCAATGCCGAACTGGAGCTGGCCGAGGCCCGCGCCACGCTGGAAACCTCGCGCCAGCAACTGGCGGCGCAGTGGGGCAGCCAGGCGCCGGCATTCTCTTCGGCAAGCGGCGACCTGGAAGCCCTGCCATCGCGGCCGTTGCCCAACGCCCTCGACGAAACACTCGATGCCGCGCCCGAAATGCGCGCCAGCCTGAGCGAGATGGCGCGGCGCCAGGCGATCGTCAACGTCGAGCGCAGCCGGCGGTATCCCGACGTGACCTTGAGCGTTGGCGCCAAGCGCGAGAATGCATCGGATCGCGGTTACTACCCCGTGCTCGGCGTCTCGCTGCCGCTGCCGCTGTTCGACCGCAACCAGGGCAACCTGTACACCGCCATCCGCCAGGCCGACAAGGCCGCCGACGAAAGCCGCGCCACGCGCGTGCGGCTGGCCAGCGACTTGCGCCAGGCATCCAGCCAGCTGGCGTTGTCGCGCAACAGCGCGCTGACCCTGCGCCAGACCGTGCTGCCGGCCGCGCAGCGCGCCTACCAGGCGGCGGCGCAAGGATTCGAAGCGGGCAAGTTCGCCTATCTCGAAGTGCTGGACGCCCAGCGCACGCTGCTGCAGGCACGCGTGCGCTATCTCGGCGCCGTGGCCGCCACCTACCAGGCCGCCACCGCTATCGACCGCATGCTCGGCCGCTGAGCGGCCCACCAAGGATTCCCCCATGGCAATCACCAAGACTCAACGCAACGCGATCGCCGCGATCATCGGGGCCGGCGTGCTGGCCGGCGCCGCACTGCTGTTCGCCGGACGCGGCACCGGCGACGGCCACGATGAAGCCGGCCACGACCACAGCGAGCAGGCAACAAAACCGAAGGGCAAGGAGGTCGGCAAAGACGCTGCCTCCGCGCCCGCCACCGCCGTCCACGACGCCGACCGTATCACGATGACGCCCGAACAAATCCGCAATGCCGGGCTGGAACTGCGCGCCGCCGGCCCCGGCCGCGTGCAGGCCGCGGTCCAGTTTCCCGGCGAGATCCGCTTCAACGAAGACCGCACCGCCCACGTCGTGCCGCGCGTGGCCGGGGTTGCCGAAGCCGTGCCCGCCGTGTTGGGCCAGCGCGTAAAGAAGGGAGACCTGCTGGCCGTGCTGGCCAGCACGCAGCTTTCCGACCAGCGCAGCGAACTGCTGGCCGCGCAGAAGCGGCTGGAACTGGCCCGCACCACCTATGCGCGCGAAAAGCGCTTGTGGGAAGAGAAGATCTCCGCCGAACAGGACTTCCTGGCCGCGCGCACCGCATTGCAGGAAGCCGAGATCGCCGTGCACAACGCCACGCAGAAGCTCACCGCCATCGGCGCGCGGCCGACGGCGGCCGGGCTCAACCAGTTCGAGTTGCGCGCGCCTTTCGACGGCATCGTCGTCGAGAAGCACCTGGCGCTTGGCGAAGCGGTCGCGGCGGATACCATCGTCTTCACGATCTCCGACCTGGCCACGGTCTGGGCGGAGTTCGTGATCGCGCCCAAGGACCTGAGCCAGGTACGCCTCGGCGAAAAGGTCAGCATCGCTTCCACCGCGTTTGACGGCACCGCCGCCGGCACCGTGTCCTACGTGGGCTCGCTGCTCGGCCAGCAGACGCGCACCGCGACCGCGCGCGTGACACTGTCGAACCCCGACATGGCATGGCGCCCCGGCCTGTTCGTCACCGTCAGCGTGGCCGGACAAGAGACGGAAGTTCCGGTGGTGGTGGAAAGCGAAGCCGTGCAGACCGAAGGCCGCCAGCCGATGGTCTATGTCGAGGTTCCCGGCGGCTTTGAAGCGCGCCAGGTCACCACGGGGCGCAGCGACGGCAAGCGCATCGAGATCGTGCAGGGCCTGCTGCCCGGCGCCCGCTACGTGGCGCGCAACAGCTTCGTGCTGAAGGCCGAGCAGGGCAAGGCCGGCGCCGAACACGCCCACTGACCGGCAGGAGCTGAACATGTTTGAACGCATCATCCGCTTTGCCATCGAACAGCGCTGGCTGGTCCTGCTGGGCGTGCTCGGCATGGCGCTGCTGGGCCTGTACAGCTACAGCCGCCTGCCGATCGACGCCGTGCCCGACATTACCAACGTGCAGGTGCAGATCAACACCGAGGCGCCCGGCTACTCGCCGCTGGAAACCGAGCAGCGCGTCACTTACCCGGTCGAGACCGCCATGGCGGGCCTGCCCGGGCTGGAGCAGACCCGCTCGCTGTCGCGCTACGGACTGTCGCAGGTCACCGTGATTTTCCAGGACGGCACCGACCTCTACTTCGCACGCCAGCTGGTCAACCAGCGCTTGCAGGAAGCGCGCGAGAAGCTGCCCGGCGGGACCACGCCCCAGCTCGGGCCGATTTCCACGGGTCTTGGCGAGATCTACCTGTGGACCGTCGAAGCCGACGACAACGCGCGCAAGCCCGACGGCACGCACTACACGCCGACCGACCTGCGCGAGATCCAGGACTGGATCATCAAGCCGCAGTTGCGCACCGTCACCGGGGTGACGGAAATCAATACCATCGGCGGCTTCGCGCGCGAGTACCTGGTGGCGCCGAGCCCGGAACGCATGGCGTCGTACGGCCTGAGCCTGCAGGACGTGGTGCTGGCGCTGGAGAAGAACAACAGCAACGTGGGCGCTGGCTACATCGAACGGCGCGGCGAGCAGTACCTGGTGCGCGCACCGGGCCAGGTCGTGTCCATGGACGATATCCGCGACGTGATCGTCGGCACCGCGCAGGGCCAGCCCATCCGCATCCGCGACCTGGCCGAGGTCGCCCTGGGGCGCGAACTGCGCACCGGCGCCGCGACCGACAACGGCCGCGAAGTGGTGCTGGGCACCGTGTTCATGCTGATCGGCGAGAACAGCCGCGCGGTCTCGCGCGCGGTGGACACGCGCATGGCCGAGATCAACCGCTCGTTGCCCGACGGCGTGCGCGCGGTGACGGTGTACGACCGCACGGTGCTGGTCGACAAGGCCATTGCCACCGTGAAGAAGAACCTGCTGGAAGGCGCTGCGCTGGTGGTGGCGGTGCTGTTCCTGTTCCTCGGCAATATCCGCGCGGCGGTGATTACCGCGCTGGTGATTCCGCTGTCGATGCTGTTCACCTTCACCGGCATGGCCACCTACCGCATCAGCGCGAACCTGATGAGCCTGGGCGCGCTGGACTTCGGCATCATCGTCGATGGCGCGGTGGTCATCGTCGAGAACTGCGTGCGGCGCCTGGCGCATGCGCAGCAGCACCACGGCCGCCCGCTTACGCGCAGCGAACGCCTGCACGAGGTGTTTGCCGCGGCCCGGGAAGCCCGCCGCCCGCTCGTGTTCGGCCAGCTGATCATCATGATCGTCTACGTGCCGATCTTTGCGCTGTCCGGCGTCGAAGGGAAGATGTTCCACCCGATGGCGATCACGGTGGTGCTGGCGCTGGCCGGCGCCATGTTGCTGTCAGTGACCTTCGTGCCCGCAGCCGTCGCGCTGTTCATCGGCGCGCGCGTTGCGGAAAAGGAGAATCGCGTGATGCAGTGGGCGCGCAATCTCTATGCGCCCGCGCTGAGCCGCGCCCTCGCCAATACGCCGGTGGTGTTGACCTTTGCCGCGGTTGCCGTGGTGCTGAGCGGGCTGGTCGCGACGCGGCTTGGCAGCGAGTTCATCCCGAACCTGAACGAAGGCGACATCGCCGTGCAGGCGCTGCGCATCCCCGGCACCAGCCTGAGCCAGTCAGTGGCGATGCAGCAGCAGGTCGAGGCACGCCTGAAGGAGAAATTCCCGGAGGTCGAACGCGTGTTCTCTCGCACGGGCACCGCCGAGATCGCCGCCGACCCGATGCCGCCCAACGCATCGGACGCGTACATCATGCTGCGCCCGCGCAGCGAATGGCCGGATCCGCGCAAGACTCGCGGCCAGTTGCTGGCGCAGATGCAGTCGGAACTGGAGACCATCCCCGGCAACCGCTACGAGTTCTCGCAGCCAATCCAGCTGCGCTTCAACGAACTGATCTCGGGCGTGCGCAGCGATGTCGCGGTCAAGCTGTTCGGCGACGACAACGCGGTGCTGGAAGCCACGGCGCAGAAGATCGCCTCCGCCCTGCAATCGGTTCCGGGCGCCGCCGAGGTCAAGGTCGAGCAGACCACCGGCCTGCCCGTGCTGACCGTCGCGATCGACCGCGCACGCTCGGCGCGCTACGGGCTAAACATGACCGATGTGCAGGACACCGTCGCCATCGCCATTGGCGGGCGCGATGCCGGCACGCTGTTCGAGGGCGATCGGCGCTTCCGCATTGCCGTGCGCCTGCCCGAAGATGTGCGCGCCGATGTCGACGCCCTGCGCCGCCTGCCGATTCCGCTGCCGCCCGACACGCGGCCCGTCTCCGGCAACGGCGTGCGCATGAACTCGTCAGACACCGCGCCCCGCACCAGCTATATCCCGCTGGGGGAGATCGCCACGTTCGACATCGCGCCCGGCCCGAACCAGGTCTCGCGCGAGAACGGCAAGCGCCGCATCGTCATCAGCGCCAATGTGCGCGGACGCGATGTCGGCAGCTTCGTGCCGAATGCCCAGGCCGCAATTGCCGAGCGCGTGACGATTCCCACGGGATACTGGATCGCCTGGGGCGGCACGTTCGAGCAGTTGCAGTCGGCCACCCACCGCCTGCAGATTGTCGTGCCGCTGGCGCTGCTGATGGTGTTCGTGCTGCTGTTCGCGATGTTCGGCAACCTGAAGGACGGCCTGCTGGTGTTCACCGGCATTCCGTTCGCACTGACGGGCGGCATCCTGGCGCTGTGGCTGCGCGGCATTCCGCTGTCGATCTCGGCGGCGGTCGGCTTCATCGCGCTGTCCGGCGTGGCGGTGCTGAACGGGCTGGTCATGCTTTCCTTTATTCGCAGCCTGCGCGAGGAAGGATTGGCGCTCGACGAGGCCGTGCATTCGGGCGCGCTGAGCCGGCTGCGGCCGGTGCTGATGACGGCGCTGGTGGCCTCGCTCGGCTTCATCCCGATGGCCATTGCCACGGGCACCGGCGCCGAGGTGCAGCGCCCGCTGGCGACAGTGGTGATCGGCGGGATCGTGTCGTCGACGGCGCTGACGCTCCTGGTGCTGCCGGTGCTGTACCGGCTTGCGCATCGTCGCGATGAGCAGATGGGGGCCGGCGAAGGCGTGCGCAGTGTGCTGGTGCGGGATCCGGTCAATTAGATCAGCATGGGACGGACCGATCAGAGGGTGGCGTGAACCGCGGGCGCCGCAAGATTCGCGAGCACGCGCAGCGCAGCGATTTCGCGGGCGTCCCAGGCGGCACGGTCGGCCAGGTAGTTGAACGTGCCGAAAACCTGCCCGGCCTTGCACAGCGGCACGTTGACGACGGCCGTGCATCCCAGCGAGCGGATCAGCGCGATATCGTCGAACACGGCCGCCAGCGCCGCGTCGCCCTCGCCGACGAAGACTTGCCCGGCTTCGAGCAATTGCCTGCGCCATGGGCTGTCGGGCTTCGACTTCTTCCCGCCCGGCGGATAGGCTGCGGGATCCGATGACCAGATCCGCTCGATCTCCGCCGTTCCCGCATGCCACGCGTTGATGGTCAGCAGGCCCGGGCCGAGCAGCCGCAGCGTCGCCTGGCCGACTGCATCCAGCGTTTCCGCCGGGCTGGCAGCGCGCTGCAGCGCATCGCACAGGCCATTGGCGCAGACCAGCAGGTCCGCGGCGTGATCCAGGGCGGCACTCACGTCATTCCCCATGGATGCCGAGTTCGCGGATGAGCTTGCCGTAGCGGTCCGCATCGTTGCGCAGGATGGTGCCGAACTGCTGCGGGGTCGACGTGGCAGTCTCCACGCCAATCGCGTTCATCTGCTTCTTGACCTCGGGCAGCGCCATGACCGTATTGATTTCGCGGTTCAGCCGCGCGACCAGGTCGGCAGGCATGCCCCTCGGACCGAAGGCGCCATACCAGACGGCCAGTTCATAGCCGGGCACGGTCTCCGCCACGGTCGGTGTATTCGGCAACAGCGGCGAGCGCTTCGCTTCGGTCACGGCCAGCAGGCGCAGCTTGCCTGCCTTCACGTGCGGCAGCGTCTGCGTGCCAGCGGAGAACAGCACCTGCGTCTGGCCGGCGACGGTATCGACCACCGCAGGCGCACCGCCCTTGTAAGGCACGTGCAGCATCTGCACGCCGGCCATCCGCTCGAACAGCACCGCGCTCAGGTGATTGGTGGAGCCAGGGCCGGCGCTCGCATAGGCCAGCTTGCCGGGGTTGGCCTTGGCGTAGGCAATCAGCTCTTTCAGGTTTTGCGCGGGCACTGACGGGTGCACCACCATCGTGTTGGTGACGTAGGCAAGCAGCCGCAGCGGCGTGAAATCCTCGACGCCGCGGAACGGCATGTTGGGCATCAGCGCCGGGTTCATGGCATGCGTGCTCATCGAGCCGACCAGCAGCGTATAGCCATCGGGCTTGGCACGCGCGACCATGGCCGAGCCAATATTGCCCGACGCGCCCGGCTTGTTGTCGACGATCACCGGCTGCCCTAGCGAGCGCGTCAGGTGCTCCGACAGCACGCGCGCGAGGATGTCCGTGGAACCGCCCGCCGCCCACGGCACGATCAGCGTGATCGGCTTCTGCGGGTAGGCATCCGCGGCCTGCGCGGCGACGCAAAACGCCAGCGCGGCAACGCCGCCCAGCAGTCGTTTCAGGATGGATGTCATGGTCTTTCTCTCCTCGGTCTCGCGCGATCCAGCATGCCGCTGCACGCGCCCTCTTCTGTTGATGGATGGCCGGATTCAGCGTCCGACGGCATAGCCCTGCATGCCGCGCGCGTTGGCGCCGGCGCGCAGCACCAGGCGGCCCTGCGCGTCGCGTTCGCGCGTGCAGGCGGACATGCGCCCTTCGGACCACGGATCGCCCACGCGCACCTCGTGGCCGCGGTCGCGCAGTGCGGCCAGCGTGGCTTCGGGGAAACGGGATTCCACGGTGATCCGGTTGAGCACGGTCTGGCGCGGCCAGAACGAGCCCGGGAAATGGTCGATATGCCAGCCGGGCGCATCGATGGCCTCTTGCAGGTTCATGCCATGCACCGCGTGGCGCAGGAAGAACGCGAGCGACCACTGGTCCTGCTGGTCGCCGCCGGGTGTGCCGAATACCATGTACGGCTCGCCGTCGCGCAGCGCGAGCGAAGGCGACAGCGTCGTGCACGGCCGCTTGCCCGGCGCGAGCGAGTTTGGCAGGCCCGGTTCGAGCCAGGTCATCTGCAGGCGCGTGTTGAGCGCGAAGCCCAGCGCTGGAATGGTCGGGCTCGATGACAGCCAGCCGCCGGACGGCGTGGCGGCCACCATATTGCCGTGCCGGTCGATCACGTCCACGTGGCAGGTGTCGCCGACGAACAGTTCGCGCTCGGCCCACTCGGATACCGGCGGCAGCTCGGCAAAGGTCGGCTCGCCCACGCCAAAGCGCACGTCGGCGCGCTGCAGCGTGCGCACCGCGGCTTCCAGGTCGGGCAGGCGCGGGGCCATGCCGCCCGGCATGCCAGGGTCGATCGAGCGCGAGGCTTGCTCGCCGATGCGCTGCGCGCGGCCGGCCAGGTAGCCGCCGTCCAGCAGCGCGGCAAGCGGGCTGGCCGCGAAGCGCGGATCGCCATACCACGCGAGCCGGTCCGCCATGGCCAGTTTGCAGGCTTCGGCAATCCGGTGGACGAACTCCGCCGAGTCCGGGGCGTACTGTGCGAGGTCCGCTTGCCGCAGCATGCCAAGCTGCTGCAGCAACACCGGCCCCTGGCTCCAGATATCGCACTTGGCAACGGTATAGCGGCCAAAGTCCAGTGTGACGGGCGCTTCCACGTCAGGCTGCCATGCGGCCATGTCGTCGTACCGGAGCAGACCCGTGTGCTTGTCGCCGGTGGTGTCACGCACGTGCGTGTTGCGGCAATAGCTGTCGATCTCGCGGGCCACGAAGCCGCGGTACCAGCAGTCCATGGCCGCGTCGATCTGGCCTTCGCGCGTGTCACTGCGCTGCTGCGCTTCGTCGACGATGCGCGTGTAGGTCGCTGCCAGCGCGGGCAGCGTATGCAGGCTGCCGGGGCGCGGCACCTTGCCGCCGGGCAGCCAGGTTTCAGCCGAACTGTGCCATTCGTCGCGAAACAGCGCCTGCACGGCAAGGATCGCGCGCGAGATGCGCGGCACCAGCGGAAATCCATCGCGCGCGTAGCCGATGGCCGGCGCCAGCACGTCGGCCAGCGACCACGTGCCGTGGTCGCGCAGCATGGTCAGCCAGGCGCCGAACGCGCCCGGCACCGTCGCGGGCATCAGGCCGATGCCGGGCATCAGTTCGAGTCCCATGGCGCGCAGTTGCGCCGGATCCGCCAGCGCCGGCGCGGCGCCCTGCCCGCAGACCGAGCGCACGCGGCGCTCGCGCTCGCTCCAGTACAGGATCGGCACTTCGCCGCCAGGCCCGTTAAGGTGCGGCTCCACTACTTGCAGGACGAAGCCGGCCGCCGCAGCCGCGTCGAAGGCATTGCCGCCACGCTCCAGCACGCCCATGGCGGTCTGCGTGGCCAGCCAGTGGGTCGATGCCGCCACGCCAAAGGTGCCGACGATTTCCGGACGGGTAGTGAACATGAAATGGGTTCCAGGGGCTCCAGGGATTCCGGCCAGTATAGGATCATGAAATAACCGCAATGACGTCTTTGGTTATCATTGCATTACCGATCGGTTATACGACTACCCCGCCGCCGCTCACCATGTCCCTCGCTTCCGACAACCTGGTCCATCGCGTCATTTCGCGGCTGCGCCTGCGGCACATGCCGCTGTTGCTGGCGCTGGAAAGGCAGCGCTCGGTCTCGCGCGTCGCCGCCGAGATGAACCTGTCGCAACCGGCCGTCACCAAGATGCTGCGCGAGATCGAGGACATCTTCGCGGTGCCGCTGTTCACGCGCACGCGCCAGGGGCTGGCGCCGACGCCGACCGGCCTCAGCGTACTGGCGCACGCCCGGCTGGCGCTGGCCGACGCGGATGCGCTAGGCCGCGAGCTTGCCGTGATCGAGGCCGGCTTGTCGGGGCGGCTGCGCCTTGGGGTGATTCCGTACATCGCGCGGCCGGTGCTCGACGCCGCCTGCACCTTCGGGCTGGCGCGCTCGCCCCGCATCTCGGTCCTGGTGCGCGAGGGCACTACGGACGAACTGGTGGCCGCGTTGCGCGCCCATGAACTCGACTGCGTGATCGCGCGCACGTTCTATGTGCCAGGCGAGGATATCGCGCAGCGTCCGCTTTACCGCGAAGAGCCGGTGCTGGTGGTGCCAAGCCCGGCGGCGGCCCGCCTGGCGCGCAGCGCGCTGGACTGGGGCCGCCTGGCCGAACGCGACTGGCTGCTGCCGCCGCCCAATACGCCGATCCGCCGCACCATCAACACCATGTTCGCGGTGGCTGGCGTGGCGCAGCCTACGCCGATCGTCGAAACCTACTCGATCAAGACCATGGCCACCGTGCTGCGCAGCCATCTGGGCGCCATCACCATCGTGCCAAGAGGCGTCGCCGCCGAGCTGGTTGAGGCTGAAGGCGCAACGACGCTGCCGCACCCGCTGAGCTGGGACCTGCCGCCCGTGGGCGTAATGTGGCGAAGGGAGTCCGGCGAGGATGAAAAGATCGCGGCGCTGGTGGCTAGCGTGGCGGAGGTGGTGAGGCAGGCCTGAGGCAACACAAGCCGCGATGGTGTCAACCCGCCACGTGTGGCCGGGGCTCGTTCCCTGCCGGGAACAGCAGCGCGAACACGGTCTCGCCATCCGTGCTGCTGACCAGCGCGCGGCCACCATGCAAGCGCATGATCGAATCGACGATGGCCAGGCCGAGCCCGGTGGAAGCCGCCGAATTGCGGCGCGACGGATCGGCGCGGAAGAAGCGGCCGAATATATGCGGCAACACCTCGGGAGCGATTGCCGGCCCCGCATTGACCACGCGGATGGAGGTGGCGCCGCCCTCTTCGCCCGCGCGACGCGAAACCTCTACGCGTACCGTGCTGCCTGCAGGAGCATGGCGCAAGGCATTGTCGAGCAGGTTCGTGACCGCGCGGCGCAACAGCGTCTGGTCCGCGTGAATGCTGGCGGCGCCATTCACCGACACCCTCACGTTGCGGTCCGCCGCGACCGCCTCGAAGTATTCGGCGACCTTGTCGATTTCCGCGCGCGCATCCAGTGCGCGCACGCCCATGGCGACCTGGGCGTGGTCGGCACGCGCCAGGAACAACATGTTCTCGATCATGCGCGACAGGCGCTCGTATTCTTCCAGGTTGGATTCGAGCAAGGCCTCGTACTCGGCCACGCTGCGGCTCTGCGCCAGCGTGACTTCGGTCTGTCCGACCAGGTTGCTGATCGGCGTGCGGAAGTCATGCGCCAGGTCCGCGGAGAACGCGGACAGCCGCGAAAAGCTGTCCTGCAGGCGTGCCAGCATGCCGTTGAGTTCGCCGGCAAGTTCGCGCAGTTCGGCCGGCGCGCTGCCGACGTCCAGGCGCGTGGCCAGGCGGCTTGTCGTCACCGCGGCCGCATCGGCCGCCATGCGACGCAGCGGCCGCAATCCGCGCCGCGCCAGCACGAAGCCCAGCGCCGCCGCCACGGCCGCGCCGCACAGCGTTGCCGCGAGCAAGCGGTGGCGGTATTCGCGCATCAGCGCCACGCGATAGCCGGCATCGCGCAGCACCACGATCTCCACCGAACGGCCGGTATCGCCCAGCTGGCCGAGCGCCGCGATGGCTGACGACGCCGCCCCGCTCTTCGGCTGCCAGGGCTGCAGCATGGACTTCTGCGGCTGCGTGGTGACGGGCAGCACCGGTAGCGCCGGAATGGCCTCGTTGCGCGGATTGAGCGTGACCAGCGGCTCGCCTTGCGGCGTGCGCACCACCAGGATCAAACCCTCATGCCCCATGGCGATATCGGCGAACCGGTGCGTATCGGCGCGGACCTCGTCTTCATTGCTCACCTCGCGCAGCAGGTGGCGCACCAGCAGCACTTCGCCGACCAGCTCGCTTTCGTCACGCCCCTGCAACTGCGCCGACAGCGCGCCCGACAGGTAGGCCGCGACGCCTGCAAGGATCGCCGCCGTGGCCAGGCCATACGCCAGCGTCAGCCGCGCCGTGAGGGAGGACGTCAGGCGCTTCACGCGTCGCCCAGGCGCGGCTCGCCTTCGTCGAGCACATAGCCCATGCCGCGCCGCGTGTGGATCAGCTTGCGCTCGAACGGGTCGTCCACCTTGGCGCGCAGCCGGCGGATCGAGACATCCACGACATTGGTATTGCTGTCGAAGTTCACGTCCCACACCTGCGAGGCGATCAGCGAGCGCGACAGCACCTCGCCGCGGCGCCGCGCCAGCAGGTAGAGCAGCGCGAATTCCTTCGACGTGAGGTCGATCTTCTGCCCCGCGCGCGTGACGCGGCGGCGGATCGCGTCGATCTGCAGGTCGGCCAGCTCGATGAATTCGCTTTCGCGCAGCGGCCCGCGGCGCAGGATGGTGCGGATGCGCATGACCAGTTCGGCGAACGCGAATGGCTTGACCATGTAGTCGTCGGCGCCGAGTTCCAGGCCCTTGAGGCGGTCCTGCAGCTCGTCGCGCGCGGTCAGGAACAGCACCGGCGTATCGCGTTCGCGGCGCAGCTCGCGCAGCACGCTCCAGCCGTCCAGGCCGGGCAGCATCACATCGAGCACGATCAGGTCATAGGGCTGCTCGCGCGCGTGCGTCAGGCCGTCGATGCCGTCCCGCGCGAGGTCAACCACAAAGCCGGATTCGGTCAGCCCCTTTTGCAGGTAATCGCCCGCCTTGGGCTCGTCTTCGACAATCAGGATACGCATGCGGGTCCTTTCGGCGGGCAACATTGCGCCGCAGGCATAACGCTAGCCGAGTCCGGCCGTGCGCGGCGCAAGATGTCAAAAATGTCATCTGCAGGTGACGCATCCGCGTCAGCGGGCCCGGTAAAATGGCCAGCGACACCGAACGCACCTATTGGTTCCACGCTCCCTCGATGAAACGCCTCACTCTCCGCTTTTTCCTGCTGTGTCTTCCGCTGGCGGCCCTGCCCGGTGCAAGCCACGCGACATCCGAGACGCCAGCCTGTGCCGTGGTGCAGGCCGCTGGCTTGTCGCTGGCGGAGCGTCATGCGGCGGCCAAGGCGAGCGCCGAAGCGGCACTCGTTCCGGCACCGCATTGCGCGGATGGCGCCGTTCGCGTCATGAGCGCCCCGGACAGTGACGGCGCGCCCCTGCAACTGCACGACCGCGACGGCAACGCCGAGAAAGAGAAGCCCGTCCAGGGCGAGAGCAGCGGCCCGCACAGCCGCTGCGTCGCGCGCCAAGGATGTAGTACCCTGGGCGCGCTGACAGAATTGCCGATCACGGCACTTGCCCACTATGGGCATGCTGCCGCGATGGCGTCCACGGCCGCGTTCGCCGGCCCTTTCAGCGGTTTCCCCGCCCTGCCCTGACACGTCCCGCGCGCCTGCCAGGACGGCAGGTGGCTCACTCGACGCGGTAGAAATCGATCGACTGGCCCGCGTTCACCGCGCGTTGAAGCCAGTCCGGATACTCCCCGGTACCGTCCCAGCTCTGTCCCATTGCATTGCGGTAAAGCAGAGTGGCCTTCTTTGGCGGCGGTTGCACCGCAGCAGCGTCGATGGGCGCTTGTTGATGCGTTGCCTCGGGATCCGCGGCCGCGACCTCTCCGGCCGACGGCACTCCGTCAAAGCATCCGGCGGCCATCAGGTCGTCAAGCGTGAGGGCGTAGTTGTCCATTTGCTCGCGAATCCACGTGATCGCGGCAAGCTTGGCTGATTCAGACTCAGGCATGAGTAGTGTGAGAAGCCCGCCGCAATGTCTCCGATTCCGGCGGTGCAATGGAAGACCGGCGCCAGGCGGCGCCGGTGTGATTCCGGGGATTTTACCGTGTTTGGCGAAGCGTCCCGCGAAACGCGGCCTGCGCCCCGCCGGCGCGGGCCCATGACACCATTGTCATGGCGCAGTCATGCTGCTGTGCGGCACGCCTGCCTAGACTGGCCGCATGGCTGGTCAAGCCCTGACCGGCCGGCTAAGGAGATACACCATGCGACTGCTCAAACATACCCTGATGGCCACGGCAATGGCCGCCACGCTTGCCAGCGTGGCCACGACCGCGAGCGCCAATACGCGCGCACCCGACCCTTTCCTCGATGGCGCACGCAGCATCCACGGCCCGCGCGATGTCTTCACCGATGGCGCGCGCAGCAACCCGCGCACCCCCGATCCGTTCACCGACGGCGGGCGCAGCGGTCCGCGCACGCCCGATTCCTTTTCCGACGGCGCCTGAGCCGTCAGCGCTCAGCGCATCTCGCCATAGATGCGGCGGGCGTCCGCGGCCGTGGCGAGCGGGCGGCCCAGCATCAGCCCGCCCTGGGCGGCCTGTTCGACCAGCGCGGCATTGCCCGGCGCCAGGCTGCCGTCACGCAGGTACAGGTTGTTTTCAAAGCCCACGCGGACATGGCCGCCAAACGCTGCCGCGGCGGTCACGCACGCATTTTCCTCGCGGCCGAACGCGCAGATGGACCACGGCAGGGTTCCGTCGGCAACCTGCAGGAACGGCAGCAGGTCGCGCGGCGACGATACCTGTCCCGCCGAATAGCGCCCCAGGACATACAGCACCGACCACGCGCCAGGGGGCACCATGCCGCGTTCGCGCATGGCTTGCCAGCGCTGCACATCCGCCGCGTCATACAGGATCACCTGCGTCATGATGCGCTCGCGCGCGAGCCAGCCGATGAAGTCGGCCAGCTCGGTCTCGCTCACGTCCGGAACGGCGATTTCGCGCAGGCCCACGGATACCGCTTCGGGACGCAGCTCGCGCACCATCGCCATCTGCTGCGCGGCCTTGTACACGCCGGCGGCCTCGCTGGTGACCTGCACCAGTAGGTCATTACCCACGGCCTGCCTGACCGTGGCCAGCGCCTCGCGATAAGTCTGCGCATCGAGCGAATGGCGCCCTTCTGCGTCACGCACGTGCATGTGCATCATGGCCGCGCCGGCGTCCAGGCACGCCTTCGCGTCGGCCGCCAGCGCGGCGGCGGTCAAAGGCACCGCGGCATGGTCGGCAGCGCGCTTGTAGGCGCCGTTTGGCGCCACGGTGATGATCAGCGGCGAACTGGCCAGCGGCTGCTGGATGGGGGCCTGGGTGGCTTGGGTGGCTTGCGTCATGGCTGGATCTCGGGCAGTTCGGGGGCAATCAGGTCAAGGCCGGCGCGCAGCAGCCGGTCGTAGCGAGCGCGTTCGGCGGCAATGGTTTCGGGCGTCCATGCGTAGAAGCCTTCGCCGCGCTTCATGCCATGGCGGCCGTCGGCGGCGCGCTCGCTCAGGCAGCGCGCGGGATGGTCGTCATTGCAGAACGTCGGGTACATGGTAGCCCCGGCGGCGGCATGCACATCGATGCCGGCATGGTCGCGCTGCAGCACCGGCCCCGCGGCCAGGAAGCGGAAGCCAAAGCCGAAGCGCACCGCGGCATCCACGTCCTCGGCCGACGCAATGCCGCGGTCGATCAGGCTGAACGCTTCGCGCGACAGCGCGTGCTGCAGCCGGTTGGCCAGGAAGCCGGGCAGGTCCTGGCGCACCTTGACCGGCACCATGCCGCAGCGGCGCATGAAGGCGATCAGCGCATCGGCGCAGGCTTCGTCGCTGCCCATGCCCATGACCACTTCCACCAGCGGCACCAGGTGCGCCGGCATGAAGAAATGCAGGCCCAGCATCCGCTCGCGCCCGGACAAACCCTCGGCGATGGCGCTGATCGGGAAACTGGAACTGTTGCTGGTCAGCACCGCATCGGGGCGCGCGCGGACGCACAGGTCCGCGAACAGCGCCTGCTTGAGTTCGAGGCGCTCGGGGATGCATTCGATGACCATATCCACCGACGGCCAGTCCACCGCGTCCAGGTCCGGCACCACCGCAAGCCGCTCGGCGCCTTCGGCGCGGCCGATCGCCGCCAGGTTGGCGGCGACGCGGCCCGGCAGCGCGCCGGCGCGGTCGGGATCGGGCTCGATCACGGTGGTACGGCACATCGCCCGGGTCAGGACCACGGCGACATCGGCCCCCATGGTGCCGCCGCCGACTACCACGGCATGGGCGGCGCCAGGGCGGCCAGGCGGGACGGAGGGGGCAGGATTGTGCATTGCGTCGTTTGGCATGGCGAAGGCGGCAGGCACGCTGGCCACCGCCGTAATGGGGAATGGCAGCAGTGTAGAGAAGCCGCTTTGATTGATGAAGTTGATTCTATGGATAAAATGATCTGTTTTAGAGATCAATCCACCGACCCGGCCCATGAAGATCAACCTGTCGATGCGTGACATCGAGACCACGCTGGTGCTTGGCCGCACGCTCAATTTCCGGCAAGCGGCCACGCAGCTGCACCTGTCGCAATCGGCGCTGTCGACCCAGATCCTGCGGATCGAGGAATCGCTCGGCGTGCGCCTGTTCGACCGCACCACGCGCACGGTGCGGCTGACCGCCGCCGGCCAGGTCTTCATGCAGCAGGCCGCGCTGCTGCAGGCGGCCTTCCGGGGCGCGATCGACGCGGTCACGGGCATTGCCAGCGCCGAACGCGGCCAGGTGGCCGTGGCGGCGCTGCCCTCGCTGGCGGCGCGCATGCTGCCGCGCGTGCTGATGGACTACCACCGCGCCCGCCCCGAAGTGGCGCTGAAGGTGTTCGACACCCTGTCCGGACCCGCCTTCGACATGGTGCGTTCGGGCGATGTCGACTTCGCGCTGACCGCGGCCGATCCGCAGCAGGCCGACCTGCACTACGAGCCCCTGCTGTCCGATCGCTTCGTGCTGCTGATCCCGTCCGCGCATCCGCTGGCACGCGGCACGCTGCGCTGGGCCGACACCGCCAGCGCGCCGCATGTGTCGATGACGCACCCGAGCAGCGTGCGGCAGTACACCGAGTGGGCCTTCCTGCAGAACCGCATCCGCTTCCAGCCGGTGTTCGAGGCCGAGCACCTGGCCACGATCGCCGCCATGGTCGAATGCGGGTTCGGCGTGGCGGCGCTGCCTGAAATCGCCGCCGGCACGGTGCGGCAGCCTGGCATTGTCGAGCGGCTGCTGACTGGGCCAGTGACGGAGCGGTCGATCGGGCTGGTGACACCGCGCAACCGCAGCCTGTCGCCCGCCGCGGCGGAACTTGCGGATGCCGTGCGCGCGCACCTCTCCCACTTGCGCAGCCAGCCGGAAGCGGCCAGTGCCGAGGTGAATGCATGAGCCTGCTCGTCGACGTCCTGGTGCTGGCCGGCGTCCTGCTGGCGATCGTGGCCGTAGTGCAGGTCGCCGCCGCGCGCCTCGTGCTGCCGGAATCGACGCTGCTGTCGGCCATCGGCATCGCCATTGGCGCGGGGTATGTGGCCATCGATGCCGCGCATCCGGAATTCGCGCGGCACTTCCTGCATCCGCTGATCGACCCGGAACTGCCGCCGGAGGCCTATCTGTGGATCTTCCTGCCGCCGCTGCTATTCCATGCCGCGCTGACCGCCGACGTGCGCAGCATGCTGCCCGACGCGGCGCCGATCCTGCTGCTGGCCGTGGTCGCCGTGATCGTCGCCACCGGCGTGATCGGCCTGGCCACCGCGGCCGCGAGCGGCATGCCGCTGGCGGCGTGCCTGCTGCTCGGGGCCGTGGTCGCCACCACCGACCCCGCGGCCGTCATTGCGATCTTCCGTGACGTGGGCGCGCCGGCCCGCCTGATCCGGCTGGTCGAGGGCGAGAGCCTGCTGAACGACGCCGCGGCCATCGCCATCGTCGGCGTGCTCGTTGCCATGCTCACGGGCCACGGCGCGCAGGCCACGCTCGGCGCCGGCGTGCGCGAGCTGGCGTGGTCGTTCGTCGGCGGCGTGCTGTGCGGCACGCTGGCCGGCCGGCTGGTGGCCGAGCTGCTGCCGCGCCTGGCGGGGCTGGCCATGGCCGAAAGCGCGCTGACGCTGGCGCTGCCCTACCCGCTGTACCTGCTGGCCGAGCAGCTGCTCGGCGTGTCCGGCGTGGTGGCCGTGGTCTGTGCCGGCCTGATGGTCAGCGCGCTCGGCCCGACGCGCCTGACGCCGGCCAACTGGCGTCACCTGCGCATGATCTGGGAACAGTTCGCGGGCATCGCGGGCGCCGTGGTCTTCCTGCTCGCCGCCGTGCGCGTGCCGTCGCTGCTCGCTGGTGTCACGATCCAGCACGGGTGGCTTCTGGCGGTGCTGGTGGTGGCCGCGCTGGCGGCGCGGCTGCTGACCCTGTTCGGCCTGCTGCCGGTGCTGTCATGGCTGCGGCTGAGCGCGCCGATCAGTGGCCCGTTCAAGCTGGCGATCGCATGGGGCGGCCTGCGCGGCGCGGTCACGCTGGTGCTGGCGCTGGGCATCGCCGAGAACACCGCGCTGCCGCATCCGGTGCGCCACTTCGTCGCCATCCTGGCCACGGGCTTCGTGCTGGTCAGCCTGCTGCTGAACGGCACCACGCTGCGCTGGCTGATCCACCGGCTCGGCCTCAACCAGCTGTCGCCGCAGGAACGCGCGCTGCAGCAGCAGGCCATCCGCCTGTCGACCGAGGAGGTCGAGGCCATGCTGGGCCGCGTGGCCGACACCTTCGACCTGCCGCCGGCCGCCGCGCGCGAAGTCGCGCAGCACTACCGGCGCGGCATCGAACTGGGCTCGCCCGAGTTCGACTTCGACAGCGCGCTGTCCGAGCGCGACCGCCTGACCATCGGCCTGGTCACGCTGGCCACGCGCGAACGCGAGCTGATTCCCGAATACGGCGATGGCGTGATCTCGGTGGCCAACCTCGACGCCATGATGCGCAACACCTCGCACATGATCGACGCCGCGCGCGAGCAAGGCCGCATCGGCTACAACCGCGCGGCGCGGGCCATCCTGCAGTACCACCTGGGCTACCGGATCGCGCTCTTCCTGCATAAATGGCTGGGCCTGGACCGGCCGCTCGCGCGCGCGCTGGCCGACCGCTTCGAGCTGCTGATCTGCCGGCAGACCGTGCTGGACCGCCTGCGCCGCTACAACCGCTCGCTGCTCACGCCGGTGTTCGGCGCGCGCATGACTACGGTGCTGGACGGCGTGCTCGAAGAGCGCTTCCACTCCGCCGGCGAAGGCCTCGCGCAGATGCGCGAGCAGTTCGGCGACTACACGGTGGCGCTGGAGCGGCGCCTGCTAATGCTGTTTGCGCTGCGCAAGGGCGAGCACTCGCTGGCGTCCATGCGTGAGGAAGCCGTGATTTCCAAGCAGGCGTTCAACCAGATCGAACAGATCATGCAGCACGCGTGGCAGGCCAACCTCGTGCGCCCGCCCCTGAGCGCGGGAGGAACGCGGCGGGCCCGGTGGAACTCGCTGCGCGAGAAGCCGGCCGCGCCATCCGCGCGGCCGGCGCCCGGTCCGGTGGACAGCCCCGGCAGCGGGGAACCGGGCGATCCTGGTTGATGCCCGGTTCCGGGCGCTGCGCAGAAAGCGGGCGCATGGTCAACAGTTGACGCTGTTCCGGCCGGCGATAAACAATCGCGGATCGCCCGCCCCGCCCCCGCAGTCGCCACGCCCGCTATCTTCCCGATGATCCCTTCCGTCACCACCCTGCACGGCCGCCTGAAAATGCAGCACCTGCGCCTGCTGCTGGCCATCGAGGAACGCGGCTCGCTGCGCCAGGCCGCCGAGGCATTGACACTGACGCAACCGGCGGTGAGCAAGATGCTGCAGGACATGGAAGACCTGTTGGGCGTGTCGCTGTTCGAGCGCCATGCGCGTGGGCTGCGGCCGACGCGCTTCGGCGGCGCGGCGACACGCTATGCCAAGCTGGTGTTCGCCGACATGGCCGGCCTGCGCGACGAGCTGATGGCACTGGAATCCGGCAAGATCGGCCGCGTGCGCGTGGGGGCGGTCATGGCGCCGGCGCCGGGCCTGCTAGCGGAAGTGATCCGCGGCCTCAACCGCGACCATCCGAAGCTCGAAGTGGTTGTGCAGGTCGACACCAGCGACCTGCTGGTGCAGTTGCTGGAACGCGACCAGCTGGACATCGTGCTGGGCCGCGTACCCGAAGGCTGGGACTGCAGCGGACTCGACTTCGAGCAGTTGGGCGAGGAAGGACTGGCGATCGTGGTCGGACCGCAGCATCCGCTGGTCCGCCGGCGACGCCCTTCCTTCGCCGAGCTGACCAGGTATCCATGGATCATGCAGCCGCGCCCCAGCCCCATGCGGGCCCTGCTCGACCGCTCCTTCGAGGACGCGGGCGTAGCGCCCCCGCCCTCCACCATCGAAACCGCCGCCGTGCTGATGACCACGTCGCTGCTGGCGGACAGCCAACTGATCGCGGTGCTGCCGGAATCGGTCGCGGCGTATTACCGCAGCCTGGAGGCCCTGGCCGTGCTGCCGCTGCCGCTGCCGCGCAAGCTCGGGCCATACGGCATCGTGACGCGGCGGGGCCGCTCCGTCACGGCCTCGATGAGCGTCATCATCGATGCCTTGCGGGCTGCCTCCGCGCTCTAGTCCTGCTCTAGTCCTGCCCCTAGTCCCGCGCGCGCCTTCAGCGCCCCCAGCGCAGCACCAGCGGGTCCAGCCGGCGCGCGATCCTGAGGAGCCCTTCGCGCGTGGCGGGATGCATCGGCTGCAACGGGTGCCGCACCGCGTCCGAGGCAATCACGCCGCCCGCCTGCATCAGCGTCTTTGCCGTGGCCAGCCAGCCCTGGCGGTTCTCATGGTTGATCAGCGGCAGCCATTGCTGGTAGTGCTGCGCCGCCAGTTCGGCATCACCGGCCTGCCAGGCGTCCATGATGCGGCGGATGCCGTCCGGAAAGCCGGCGCCGGTCATGGCGCCGGTGGCGCCCGCCTCCAGGTCGGCCATCAGCGTGATGGCCTCTTCGCCGTCCCACGGGCCGACGATGGCGTCGCCGCCCAGCTCGATCAGTTCGCGCAGCTTCGCCGCGGCCTGCGGCACCTCGATCTTGAAATAGGAGACGTTGGCAATCTCCCTGGCCATGCGTGCCAGGAACGGCGCCGACAACGTGGTGCCGCTGACCGGCGCGTCCTGGATCATGATGGGAATGTCGATGGCGTCCGACACCGCGCCGAAGAACTCGTAGATGCCGCGCTCCGGCACGCGGATCGTGGCGCCATGATAGGGCGGCATCACCATCACCATGGCGGCACCGGCGTCCTGCGCGGCCCGGCTGCGCTCGGCGCAGATGCGCGAGCTGAAATGCGTGGTGGTGACGATCACCGGCACGCGGCCGTCCACATGCTCCAGCGCGGTCTTCATCAGCAGGCCGCGCTCGTCGTCGCCGAGCACGAACTGCTCGGAAAAATTGGCCAGGATGCAGAGGCCGTGCGAACCGGCATCGATCATGAAGTCGATGCAGCGGCGCTGGCCGTCAAGGTCCAGCGCGCCGTGCGCGTCGAAGATGGTGGGCACCACCGGGAATACCCCGCGATGGGCCGGCCGTGCGGCGGACGTGCTCATGTGGTCTCCTTCTTGAGGGGAGCCGGCAACTGCCGGCAGGCGCCCAATATACGGCGCGGCTGGCCGCGATGTATATTGAATCGTTTCCATTATGTGATCGCTTTTTCGACTCGCCCTCGCTTTCCTTCACCCCCGTCCTTCACTCCCGTCCTTCACGCCCGCCCTGCCCCATGAAGACCACGCTCGACGTTCTGATGTCACGGCTGCGCATGAAGCAGCTCCAGTTGCTGATCGCGCTGGACGAACACAAGAGCCTGCACCAGGCCGCCGCCGCCATGGCCACGACCCAGTCCGCGGCCAGCAAGGCGCTGCAGGAACTGGAAGGCATGCTGGATGCGCCGCTGTTCGAACGTTCGCGCAGTGGCATGCGCCCGAACCCGTTCGGCCATTGCGTGATCCGCTATGCGCGGCTGATGGTCACCGACCTGGGCGCCCTGTGCCAGGACATGGCCGAGATCCGTTCCGGCCAGGGCGGCCATCTGGCGGTGGGCACCATCATGGGCGCGGTGCCGGACGTACTGGTGCCGGCGCTAGAAGCCATGCAGGCCGCCCAGCCCAGGCTTGCGCTGCACCTCGTCGAGGACACCAGCGTGCGCCTGCTCGACCTGCTGGACGACGGCCGCCTCGACCTGGTGCTGGGCCGGGCGCTGGTGAGCGGGCAGCCCGACCGCTACCACTACCAGCCCATAGGCGAAGAGCCGGTGTCGGTGGTAGTGGGCCATGGCCGCCCGGCGCCTCGCGCGAAGACCCTGGCACTGGCCGACCTGGCCGGCTACCGCTGGATCGTTTACCCGGGACAGATGCCGATGCACGAACTGCTGCAGCGCGAATTTGATCTGGCTGGCCTGAGCCTGCCCGCCAACGTGATCTCAACCTCGTCCACGTTCGTGACCGTCTCCCTGCTCCAGCGCGGCGAACGGCTGGTGTCGTTGCTGCCCACCAGCGTGGCGGAGCTGTTTGCCCACAAGAAGATGCTGCGCATCCTGCCGGTGCGGCTGCAGTCGCGCCACCAGACCTTCGGCATCGTCACCCGGCGCGGCGGCACGCTGTCGGCGGCGGCACGGGAACTGATCGGCCTGCTGAAATCCGCCGGCAATGCGCAGAGGTATTCCCACAGGTGATCACCCATTCAAAAATGCTCAGTAGTTGATTAGCACTGCTGTCCGTATATTTTGGCCAGGCAGCAAAGACTGACAACCAGGATGGAGACAAGCATGAAACGATGGATCTCCGGCGCCTGCGCCGGACTGATCGGCCTGACCGCAGCCGTGGGCGCAGTCCAGGCACAGGATTCCCGGCCCGTGCGCCTGATGGTCGGGGCGGCACCGGGCGGCGGCACCGACGTGATGGCACGCATCGTGTCCGACAAGCTGGCCGCCATCCTCAAGCAGCCCGTGCTGGTCGACAACCGGCCCGGCGCCTCCAACACCATTGCCGCCGACATCACCGCCAAGGCGGCGCCGGACGGCAATACGCTGCTGATGGGCGTGGTCACCTCGCAGGCGATCGCGCCGCACCTGCTCAAGCTCCAGTTCGATCCGCTCAAGGACCTGGCTCCGGTCGCGCTGGTGTCCTCCGTGCCCAATGTGCTGGTGGTCAACAACCAGGTGCCGGCTCGCGACGTAAAGGCGCTGGTGGCCCAGATCCAGGCCAGTCCGGACAAGTTCCGCTACAGCTCCTCCGGCGTCGGCAGCACCCAGCATCTTGCCGGCGCGGCGTTTGCCCGCCAGATCCATGGGCAGCTGCTGCATGTGCCGTACAAGAGCAGCAGCAGCGCGCTGGTTGACCTGATGGGCGGCCAGGTCGACATGAGCTTCGAGACCATGCCTTCGGTGATCAGCCATATCAAGTCCGGCAAATTGCGCGCGCTCGCAGTGACCGCGGACCAGCGCTCGCCCCTGCTGCCAAACGTGCCCACGCTGGCCGAAGCCGGTGTGTCAGGCATCCAGATGAATGCCTGGTATGGGGTCTATGCGCCGGCTGGCACGCCTGCCGCCACGCTGCAGAAGATCAGCGCCGCGCTCGCCACCGTGCTGAAGGACCCCGACACCGTGCGCCGCCTGAATGATGTCGGCGCGGTGCCCGGCACGCTCAATGCCAGCCAGTTCGACGCGTTCTCGCGCAGCGAATATGCCCGCTACGGCAAGCTGATCGCCGAACTAGGCGTCAAGCTCGACTGAACCCGCATTCACCGCATCCGCCATGACTCAACGCCCCCGCCTCGCCATGGTGCTCGGCGATCCCGCCGGCATCGGCCCTGAACTGGTTGCCCGGCTGCTGGCCGACCCGAACGCAGCGCAGGCGCAGATCCTGCTGATTGCCGATCGCGACGAATGGCGCCACGCCCTGCGGCTGGCCAGCGTCGACCTTGCACTGCCCGAGACCGGCCGCCTCGGTTTCGACGGCACTGACGCCGGCCCGCGCCTGTACCACTGGGAACTGGAAGGCAAGCCGGCCTATCCGCGCGGCGCCGCCAGCGCCGAAGGCGGCCGCTACAGCCTGGGCACGCTCGCGCTGGCGTTGGAACTCGCCCAGTCCGGCCACGCCGACGCCATCGTGTTCGGCCCGCTCAACAAAAGCTCGCTGCATGCCGCCGGTATGGGCCACAACGACGAGTTGCACTGGTTTGCCGGGCAGCTTGGCCATCGCGGCGCCTTCTGCGAGTTCAATGTGCTGGATGGCCTTTGGACCTCGCGCGTGACCTCGCACGTGGCGCTCAAGGACGTGCCGGGCATGATCACGCGCGACAGCGTGGGCGCTGCGATCGACCTGATCGACCAGGCGCTGCGCAATGCCGGCATGCGCGTGCCGCGCATCGCGGTATGCGGCCTCAATCCGCACAACGGCGACAACGGCGCCTTTGGCCGCGAGGAGATCGACGTGATCGCGCCGGCCGTGGCCGATGCCCAGGCACGCGGCGTGGCGGCGCAGGGGCCCTTCCCGGCCGACACCATTTTCCTCAAGGTGCAAGGCGGACCGGCGCAGCGCCAGTTCGACGCCATTGTCACCATGTACCACGACCAGGGCCAGATAGGCATCAAGCTGATGGGCTTCTCGCGCGGCGTCACGGTCCAGGGCGGCCTGCCGGTGCCGATCACCACGCCGGCGCACGGCACCGCATTCGACATCACGCAGCAAGGCCGGGCCGATCCCGGCGCGATTCTGCAGGCGTTCCGGATTGCCTGCACGATGGGTGCGCAACGACGTGCCGCCGCGCAGCAGTGAGCACGCATCCTGACAGGTCGGCCTAGGGCCGCCCTTCGAACGCGGCGCCGGCATACCCGCCGGCCCGCGGCCACGACGCAAACCTGGACATGGCCGCCGAGACCGCGGCCGAGGGCGCACTCGCGCGCGCAGTCACGGCGCCGGCACGCCAGCCCGACACCAACCGTATTTCTGCCGTAAAAGGAGCCACATCATGAAGATCACCAACGTCCGCGCCCGGGTATTCGAATGGAAGGGCAAGACCGTGCCCCCGCAGGCCCACTTCTGCACCAACGCCACGGACATCCTGTTCGACCGCGGCGACGCCATGGGCTCGTTCCGCTTCCATGGCTGGCTGGTGGTAGAGGTCGAGACCGACATCGGCCTGGTCGGCATCGGCAACTGCGCGCTGGCGCCACGCGTGGCCAAGCAGGTCATCGACCAGTACCTGGCCCCGATCGTGATCGGACAGGACCCGTTCGACAATGAATACCTGTGGCAGAAGATGTACCGCCGCACCCATGCCTGGGGCCGCAAGGGCATCGGCATGGCCGCGATCTCGGCAGTGGACATCGCGCTGTGGGACCTGATGGGCAAGGCGGTGGGCAAACCCGTGTTCAAGCTGCTGGGGGGACGCACCAAGGAGAAGATCTGGTGCTATGCCTCCAAGCTCTACAACAACGACGATCGCGACGCCTTCCTGGGCGAAGCCCGGCGCTATCTGGACCAGGGCTTCACCGCGATGAAAATGCGCTTTGGCTACGGCCCCAAGGACGGCCCCGCCGGCATGCAGAAGAACCTGGAGCAGGTGCGCCTGCTGCGCGAACTGGTGGGCGACGGCGTCGACATCATGCTGGAGTGCTACATGGGCTGGACGCTCGAATACGCGCGCCGCATGGTGCCGCGCCTGGCCGAGTTCAACCCGCGCTGGCTGGAGGAGCCGGTCATCGCCGACGATATCGAGGGATACGCCGAGCTGAAGAAGCTGAGCCCGTTCCCGATCTCCGGGGGCGAGCACGAGTTCACCTCGTACGGCTTCAAGGACCTGCTCGAGCGCCGCGCGGTGGACGTGATCCAGTACGACACCAACCGCGTGGGCGGCATCACCGCGGCGCAGAAGATCAACGCCATGGCCGAAGCCTGGTCGGTACCGGTGATCCCGCATGCCGGCCAGATGCACAACTACCACCTGACCATGGCCTCCACCGCTTCGCCCATGTCGGAGTACTTCCCGGTGCATGACGTGGAAGTCGGCAATGAACTTTTCTACTACATCTTCAAGGGCGACCCGGCACCGGACAATGGCTACCTGCAGCTGGACGACAACCTCCCCGGCCTCGGCCTGACCTTGAACGACGAACATTTCGGCGACTTCGACATCATCGGCTGAACCTCGTGCCCGCACGGGGCGGTCACGCCGCCCCGCTGCATTGCCGCGCGTCGGTCACCGTCATCCGCCACAGGCTGCCGCGAACAGTACCCCGTCGACGCGCGCCTGCACGTAGGCGGACACGTCCACCAGGCCAAGCAGCGCGGCCAGCAATGCGATACCGGACCACGCCGCCACCATGCCCGTGCGGCGGCCCGCCTGCAGGGCCGCCAGCATGAGCGGAAGCAGGCAGGCAACGACAAACAGAAGTCGGATCGCGGACATTGGCTGAATCTCCGCACCGTGCTCAGCGCCGGGCGCCTGCCGCGACGTGCAGGGCCGGCGGCACGCCGGCAACGCCACGCAATCCCAGCCACGCGCATACGGCCGCAAAGCCGGTCACCACGCCCAGCGCGGCGATCGTCTGCACGTAGTTGCCGGTGGCCTCGAACGAGCGCGCACCCAACTGCACGGACAGGAACGCGCCGACCTGGTGGACCAGGAACAGCAATCCGAACACCCGGCCCTTGACCTGGCTGCCGTAGCGCTCGAAGCAGAACATCGACGTCAGGATGACCGTGCCCAGGTAGCTGCTGCCGAACAGCAGCGCAAACGGCAGCACGCCCGCCCGCGGCACCAGCAGCAACAGCATCGCCGCGCAGCGCATGGCGTAGAAGCCGGCCAGCAGCCGGTGCTTGTCGAAGCGCAGCGCCAGCGCACCGGAGGCAATGCCGCTGGCCAGTTCCAGTACCCCGAGCGCGCTCAGCGCGTAGCCCATTTCCAGGCGCGGCACGCCAAGATCCTGCCAGTGCGCCAGCAGGTGCACGTCGATGAAGGCCATGGTCGCGCCGCAGCCGAAGAACCCCGCGGCCAACACGTAGAACACCGGATCACGCCGCACGATGGCCCAGGCCGAGGCCTGCGCCGCAGCAACCGCCGGCGCGGGCGGTTCCCAGCGCGACAGCAGCCAGAGCGTGCCTGCTACAGGGACTGCGAAGACCATGCCTACCGCGCCGAACACCGTCGTCCACGCCGCCTGTGGCTGCAGCCAGATCCAGAGCGGCGACAGCACGATAAAGCCGATCGCCGTGCCGTTGGTCACCACGGCATAGGCCAGGCCTTTCCGGCGCGCCTCGAACAGGCGGTCTACCAGCACGCCCATCGGCACGAAGGTCATCGCCGCCAGCCCGAAAGCGCCGACGATGCCGAACGCAAGGCTGAACCAGACCAGCGACTGGTGCCACCAGGCCGCGCCGGCATATGCAAGGCCTGCCGCCAACGCACCGATCGCCGCGGTGCGCAGCGGCCCGACGCGGTCGCTCAGTGCGCCCACCACGGGCGACATAAAGCCGGTGGCCAGCATGAAAAGCCCGCCCGACCACGCGAACTGCGCACGGCCCTGGCCAAAGTGCGTGGCAAGTTGCACGAAGTAAACCTGGTAGACGCCTTTTACAGCGGTCGACGCGAACATCACCGCAAAGCCGGTGGCGACGAGCAGCAGCGTGATTGCGCGGGACAGCGGGGCGGTCGCCATGTCAACGGCTCCGGAAGGAATCCGGCAGCGCCGGCGTGGGGAAATGGCAAGACATGGAATCGGTCTCCGGATAGCACACGGCGCGGGGGTTACCGGGCTGCGAGCGGTGGGTGATGATTGCCATGCTATGGCGTGCGGCGGCCATCCGCCAGCAACGGGCCCGCCATCCATGGCAAATTTTCGGCCATTCCGGAATCATGTATGGTCGAAAACGGTGCGATAGAACCACGCCTGTGGCAATATTTCGGCTAGCTTCTCCTGGCCGATCCCGCCCCATGCCAACCGCCTACTTCCTCATGCTCCCAGGGATTCACATGCTGGACCTGGCCGGACCGCTGCAGATCCTTGCGACGGTTGCCGAACTCGGCATCGGCAAGCTGGCCGTGCGCTGCGTCGGGCCGCATTCCAGCGTGCAGGCATTCCAGGGCATCGAACTTGGCCGGGTCGGGCCGTTGCCATCACGGCTGGTTCCAGGCGACCTGGTGCTGGCCATCGGCAGCAAGATGACGGACACGCTGACCCGCTCGCCCGCATGGCGCAATACGGCGGACTGGTTGCGCGGCGTGGCGGCACGCGAGGACGACGGACTTACCATCGCCGCCGTCTGCACGGGTGCCTACCTGCTCGGCGATGCCGGCTTGCTCGACGGGCGGCTCTGCACCACGCACCACGCCCATGTCGGCAGGCTGCGCGCGCGGCATCCGGGCGCATCGGTGGTGGACAACCGCATCTTCGTCAGCGACGGCAATATCTGGACTTCGGCGGGCGTCGCCTCGGGCATCGACCTGGCCCTGCAACTCGTGGCTGGCATTTACGGCGACGAGGCCGCGATCCGCGTGGCGCGCGAGAATGTGGTGCCGTTCCGGCGCTTCGGCAGCGATCCGGAGCTCGATTCGAAATTCCGCTCCCGCTCGCACGGCAATGCGCTGGTTCATGCGGTGCAGGATGCCATCTCCACGGACTTGTCTGTCAGTGTGTCGGATCCGTCTTTCGCCGGGACCTTCGCCACCAGCGTCAGGCACTTGTCGCGCATCTTTGCCAGGGAAACCGGGCTGACGCCCAAGCAGTACCAGCTTGCGTTACGCATGGACAAGGCCCGCAGGCTGCTGGAGGCATCTTCGCTGCCGGTCGAGGACATCGCCGGCCAGTGCGGCTTTGCGAGCGTGCAGGCCTTCCGTTCCTGCTGGAACAAGGTCCAGCCGATGACGCCGGGCGAATACCGGCACGCTCACCGGGGCTAGTGCGACGCCAACTTACTGCCCGCGCGCCCTCTCCGCCGCCAAATAGGCATCGCGCGACGGCAGCAGGTGCCGCCGGCATAGCGCCACCAGGTCGTCGCGCCGTCCTTCGCGCAGCGCTTCGATCATGGCCCAGTGCTCCTGCCGGGCGCGTTCGCGGTAAGCGGCTGCGGCCAGCGAGCCGAAGCGGATCGGGTGGGTGCGCCGCGCGTATTCGCCGATGGCCTGCTGCAGCACGCCGTTGTCGGACAGCGCGAACAGTTCACGATGGAACTGCTGGTTGATGCGGAAGACGGCGCGCGCATCGTCGGCCGCCACGGCGGCATCGTGGCGCTGCTGCACGTCGATCAGGGACTGCAGTCGCTGCGGTGGCACCGGCATGGCGATCAGCGCCGCCGCATGGCACTCCAGCACCTCGCGCAGGGCGTAGAGTTCCACCACTTCGTGCGCATCGAAGGCGCGCACCAACGCGCCGGCATTGCGCCGCCGCTCCACCACGCCCATCAGCTCCAGCTCGGCCAGCGCCTGCCGGACCATGTGGCGCTTCAGGCCGAAGCGCGCCATCAGCGCGTCTTCGGTCAGGCGCTCGCGCGGGTGCAGGCGGCCGAAGACGATGTCTTCCTCCAGCGTCTCGACGACCTGCTGAATCGCGTCGCCGCCCTCGATATCGGTGACCGCCGCAGTAGTGGCGCCCATGGCTCAGCCCTGCTTCGGCACGATATCGACGGTCTGCGTGGCACGCAGGAAGTCGAAATCCACGCCCTGGTCGGCCTGCGTCACGGTCTCCAGGAACAGCTTGCGATAGCCGCGCTCGGCGCGCGGGCGCTCCACCGGCTGCTCCGCCGCGCGGCGGGCCAGCTCGGCGTCGTCGACGAGCAGCGCAATCTCGCGGTTCGCCACCGACAGGCGGATCCGGTCACCGCTGCGCACCAGCGCCAGCGGCCCGCCGATGGCGGCTTCCGGCGTGACGTGCAGCACGATGGTGCCGGCCGCCGTGCCGCTCATGCGACCGTCCGACACGCGCACCATGTCTTTCACGCCGGCCCGCGCCAGCTTCTTCGGAATCGGCATATAGCCGGCTTCCGGCATGCCCGGCGCGCCGGTCGGCCCGATGCGCTTGAGCACCAGGATATCGTCGGCCTTGACGTCCAGCGCGTCGTCGTCGATGCGCTGCGCCATGTCTTCGGCGTTCTCGAACACCACGGCGCGCCCCTCGTGCTCCATCAGCGCCGGGTTGGCGGCCGATTGCTTGATGATGGCGCCGCCCGGCGCCAGGTTGCCGCGCAGCACCGCCAGGCCGCCGGCCGGATAGATCGGGCTGGCCGCGGTGCGGATCACGTCCTGCGCGAATGGCGGCGGGGCCGCGTCCAGTTCCTCGCCGAGCGAGCGGCCGGAGACGGTCAGCGTGTCCAGATGCAGCAGCGGACGCAGCTCGCGCAGCAGCGCGAGCATGCCGCCGGCCTTGTGGAAGTCCTCCATGTAGTGCTGGCCCGACGGCTTCAGGTCCACCAGCACCGGGGTCTCGCGACTCATGCGATCGAGTCCGGCCAGGTCGATGTCGATGCCCAGGCGCCCGGCGATCGCCGTCAGGTGGACGATGCCGTTGGTTGACCCGCCAATGGCCAGCAGCACGCGCAACGCGTTCTCGAAGGCCTTGCCGGTCAGGATGCGGTTCGGAGTCAGGCGCGCGGCGGCCATGGCGACCGCCGTGGTGCCGGTGCGCTCGGCCACGCGCACGCGGTCCGCCGTCACCGCCGGCGCCGACGCGCCGCCGCTCACCATCATGCCGAGCGCTTCCGCCACGCATGCCATGGTGCTGGCCGTGCCCATCACTGAACAGGTTCCTACGCTGGCCACCAACTGGTTGTTGACGTCGGCAATCTCAGTGCCATCGATCTCGTCGGCACGGTAGCGTCCCCAGTAACGGCGGCAGTCGGTGCAGGCGCCGACCCGTTCGCCGCGGTGCGCGCCGGTCAGCATCGACCCGGTCACCAGCTGGATGGCAGGCACGCCGGCCGAAGCCGCGCCCATGAGCTGCGCCGGCACAGTCTTGTCGCAGCCGCCGATCAGCACCACCGCATCCATGGGCTGGGCGCGAATCATCTCCTCGGTGTCCATCGACATCAGGTTGCGCAGGTACATGCTGGTCGGCGCGGAGAAGCTCTCATGCACCGAGATCGTCGGGAAATCCACCGGCAGGCCGCCCGCCAGCATCACGCCGCGCTTGACCGCCTCCACCAGTTGCGGCGCGTTGCCGTGGCACGGGTTGTAGCTGCTGCCGGTATTGACGATGCCGATGACCGGCCGCGACAGCGCGTCATCGGTAAAGCCCGCCCCCTTGATGAACGCCCTGCGCAGGAACAGCGAGAAGCCCGTGTCGCCGTAGTTGGTCAGGCCCTTGGCCAGGCCCTGGGTGCTTGCGGGCGTGTCCGGCGACTGCTTCGGGTCTCGGGAGGAAGGCATCCTGCGTCTCCAATAAGATTATTGATAATCGAGACGCGCAGCTTAGCCGGCCTGGCACCCACGCTGCAAGTGGGTTGCGCGCCCAGGTTGACTAATCCAATTTCCAGATCAGTCGATAGAAAAATTCTGATTCATCAATCAAGAGGTCCACCCTACACTTGGCCACGATGACGAGCCGGGCATCATCAGCGATGCGGCACCAGGAGTCGCCGCGGCTTCCCCCCGATTCCCACAAGATCCCGGCACAGGAGACTCACATGTCCGGCATTTCCCCCATGCCCGGCCGGGGCGTTCGCGCGCCGCGCCGCGCGCTGCTGCTGTCGTCGCTGGCGTGCGCCAGCCTGCTGCTGGCCCCGTCGCTGGCCGCTGCCGGCGACTATCCCAACAAGCCGGTCCGCCTCGTGGTGCCCTACCCGCCCGGCGGCGCCACCGACGTGATCGGGCGCACGCTGGCCCAGCGCCTGTCGGCAACGCTTGGCCAGCAGGTCGTGGTCGACAACCGCGCCGGCGCCGCCGGCAATATCGGCGCGGACCTGGTCGCCAAGTCGGCGCCCGATGGCTACACGCTGCTGATGGGTGCGCTGACCAGCCATGCGATCAACGCCGCGCTGTACAAGAGCCGCGTGCCCTACGACATCGAAAAGAGCTTTGCGCCGGTGGCCATCGTCGGCACCGTGCCGCTGGTGTTCGTGGTCAACCCTTCCGTCAACGCGACCACGCTGCCGCAACTGGTGTCGCTGGCCAGGTCGAAGCCAGGCACCATCACCTATGGCTCGGCCGGCAACGGCTCGCCGCAGCACCTGGCAGGCGAGATGTTCAAGCGCATGGCCGGCGTGGACATGCTGCACGTGCCATACAAGGGCAGCGGCCCCGCGATGACCGACCTGATCGGCGGCCAGGTACTGAGCATGGTGGAAACGGTGCCCGCCGCGCAGGCCTATGTGAAGGGTGGCAAGATCCGCGCGCTCGCGGTGACCTCGGCCCAGCGCGTGAGCGCCCTGCCCGACGTGCCTACTGCCGCCGAAGCGGGCCTGAACGACTTCGAGGTGAGCTCCATGTTCGGCATCGTCGCGCCGGCCGGCACGCCGGCGCCCGTGATCGATCGCCTGAGCGCCGACCTGAAGAAGATCCTGGCGGAGCCGGAGGTCAAGGATGCGCTGCTCAAGCAAGGCGCCATCGCCACGTGGACCAGCCCGGCGCAGACCGGTGTGCGGATCAAGGCGGAAACGGCGAAGTGGAATACGGTGATTCGCGACGCGGGTGTGAAGCCGGACTAGGCAGGCGCCGGCCGGAAGCGGCCTGGGCGGGGTACCCACATTCAGGCCACGGCTCCCGGCACGCCTGCCCCCCCCCCGTCGCGCGCTCCCTGGCCGAGACGATGCGGCCGCACAGATCCGGCGCGGTATAGCAAACCAGAATCGCCATCCCCCCGTTTGGGGCTTTGGCATTGGCCGAATTTCGCCCACCATGACAGGAAACCGCCCGGCACGCGCGCCTGGGCAATCACGGGACCTTGAATTGAGCAAACAAGCCGTGTTGCGCCGCACCGGGATGCGGTGGATGCCCTGGACGACCCTACGCCCCAGCGGATCGGGCAGCATGCCGTGAACCGCCACCTCGCCAGCCTCGAACAAGCCTTCTCCTCGTTCGAGGAGGCCATCTGCCTGGTCGGCGCCAGCGGTGCGGTCATCCGCGAATCGCCGCTGGCCCGCGAGATCTTCGCCAGCGCCTTGTTCGCCCCGCGCCATGGCGTGCTCTGGCATGCCGACCCGCGCGTCCGCGCGATGCTGCTGCGGCAGGTCGCCGCTGCCAGCCAGAGCGGAATGCGGCAAGCCATGACGGTTTCCGCCGGTGGCGGCGCCACGGTGTCGATCGACATGGCCGTGGCCGTGCCCTCCCTGAGCGTCGCCGGCGAGCGCTGCGTGCTGCTGCGGATGCAGCGCCGCCACGCCGCTGGCGCGCCGCCCGACCCCGACCGCCTGGCCGCGGTATTCCGCATCACGCCGGCCGAGGCGCGGGTGCTGGCCGCACTGGCGTCGGGCCAGACCGCCGCCGCCCATGCGGCGTCGGTGGGCGTGTCGGTCAATACCGTGCGCAAGCAGATCGCCATGCTGATGACGAAAATGCACTGCAACCGGCAGTCGGAACTGGTCAGGAAGGCAATCCTGGGCCAGGGATAGCGCGGTATTCGCCTCTGCCAGGCGACCGGCAACAACCGTCAACAACCGGCAGCGACCGGCAGCGACCGGCAGCGACCGGCAATGACCGGCAACAATCGCTGCGGCAGCCGTATACTCTGCGCCAGAGGCAATGCCTCCCCGCGCGGCGCGTCTCCATGTGGTGCCTGCTACAGGAGCCGCCAGCAGCCGCCGCGCGTCACCGAATATCCAACAATATCCACTCAGTTACGGAGTCGCAGCATGCGCGTCGCATTTCTCGGGCTTGGCGTCATGGGTTTCCATATGGCCGGCCATCTTGCCGCCAAGGGCCATGAAGTCACCGTGTATAACCGCACCGCCGCCAAGGCGCAGGCCTGGGTCGCACAATTTGGCGGCAACGCGGCGGAAACACCGGCGCTGGCCGTCAGGCAGGCGGACGTGGTGTGCTCGTGCGTCGGCAACGACGACGACCTGCGCTCGGTGCTGATCGGCCCCGACGGCGCCTTCTTCACCGCGCCCACCGGCTGCATCTTCGTGGACCACACCACCGCCAGCGCCAATGTGGCGCGCGAACTCTACGCGGCGGCGCGCGAGCGGGGCCTGCACTTTGTCGACGGCCCTGTGTCGGGCGGCGAAGTCGGCGCGGAGAAAGGCATCCTGACCATCATGTGCGGCGGCGACGCCGAGGCCTACGCGCGCGCCGAGCCGGTCATCGGCGCGTATGCGCGCGCCGTGACGCGCGTCGGTGACGCAGGAGCGGGCCAGCTTGCCAAGATGGTCAACCAGATCAGCATCGCCGGGCTGATCCAGGGCCTGTCCGAAGCGATCGCCTTCGGCGAGCGCGCCGGCCTCGACATGCGGCTGGTGCTCGACGTCATCAGCAAGGGCGCGGCCGGCTCCTGGCAGCTCGAGAACCGCGGCCCGACCATGATCGACAACAAGTTCGACTTCGGCTTCGCCGTGGACTGGATGCGCAAGGACCTGGGCCTTTGCCTCGACGAGGCGCGCCGCAACGGCGCCAGCCTGCCCGTCACCGCAATGGTCGACCAGTTCTACGCCGACCTGCAGCAGATGGGTTGCGGCCGCGCGGACACCTCGTCGCTGATCAAGCGCCTGCGCCGCTTCTCCGGGGAATGAGCGATGCGGACGGCACCTGCCGCCGTCCGATAATTCCTACACCGCAATCGGCAAGCGCCTGAAAGGCCCGCTGGATCGTCCTGCCTAAGCTGTAGTCAGAAGCGCGGGTGGCTGGGGTCACCTGTGCACGGTACGGGAGATGACCATGTGGAAACTTGCAATCGCGCTGGTGATCAGCGCTGGCATGGGCCTGGCCGGCTGTACCGCGACGGGTGCGGTAGCCGGCGGCGTGGCGGGGCATGAACTCACGCACGGCAGTACCGCCGGCACCGTGGGTGGTGCCGTGGTGGGCGGCGTGGTCGGCCACGAACTGGGCAAGTAGCCCTGGACCGGACGCCAGGCAGTCCTCGCCCCAACGCCCGCTGCTCGCAGCGGGCGTTTGCATAGGTGCCGGGGCACCGTGACAAGGGCGGCTTCAGCAGTTTTGCACGCGCTGAAGAGTGTTGTTGCACGGTCCCGGCCGCCCGGATTCCCGCATTATTCGGCTACGATAGGCGGGCAAGCCACATCTACCCGATCTCCATGACACCTGCCACGCCTCGCAAGCGCCTGTCCTCCATTCCCGCACGCCATGCCCGCCACTGGATCGGCGGCACGCTCGCTGCCTGGCTGCTGGCCTGCGCCGCGAGTGCTGGCGCGCAGCCGCTATGGTTCGCCGGCGGACGGCCGACGCCCGACGCCCAACACGCCGTGGCGGCGCTGGCGGGCGCCGAGGCGGATGGCCTGACGCCGAAGGACTACGACGCCGACGGCCTGAAACGCGCGCTGGCGCAGGCCGCCACCAACCCGCAAACGGCGCCGGACGCCGTGGAGAAACTCGACAACGCGCTCAGCGACGCCATGCGGCGCTACCTGTCGGACCTGCACAGCGGGCGCGTCGATCCACGCAAGGTGCACGCCAATTTCACGGCGCCGGCGTCGGCGCCGTTCGATCCCGACAGCTACCTGCGCGCCGCCGTGGCCAGCCATCGCCTGCCCGACGCCATCCGCGAAGCCGCGCCGTCCTTCCCGCTCTACGGCACGCTGCGCGATGCGCTGGCGCGCTATCGCAAGCTCGCGGCGCAACCTGGCTGGGAACATCCGCTACCGGGGCTGCCTGGCGGCAAGCTGACGAGCGGACAGGCCTACGGCGGCATTGGCGAACTGGCTGGCCGCCTCAAGACGCTTGGCGACATGGCTGCCGACGCGCCCGTGCCGCAACGCTATTCGGGCGCCGTCGTGGACGGCGTCAAGGCCTTCCAGTCGCGCCATGGCCTGGAGGCGGACGGCACCATCGGCGCCGCCACCCTGACCCAGCTCAACACCCCGCCGGCGGCGCGCGTGCGACAGATCGAGCTGACCATGGAGCGGCTGCGCTGGACCCCGCTCGCCGAGGGACCGCGCGTGATCGTCGTGAACATCCCCGAGTTCATGCTGCGCGCCTATGAGTACAACGACGGCAAGCTCGACATCAAGCTGGAGATGAAGGTCATCGTCGGCAAGGCGCTGGACACGCGTACGCCGCTGTTCAAGGAGGACATGCGCTACATCGAGTTCAGCCCGTACTGGAACGTGCCGCCGTCGATCGCACGCTCCGAGACCATTCCGCGGCTGCGGCGCGACCCGGGGTACTTCACGCGCCAGGGCTTCGAGTTCGTCTCCAACGGCAAGGCCGTGACCACGCTGTCCGATGCCAACCTCGAGGCCGTGCTGAACGGCCAGATGCGCATTCGCCAGCGCCCCGGCCCGATGAACGCGCTCGGCGACATCAAGTTCGTGTTCCCGAACAACCAGAACATCTACCTGCACCACACGCCCACGCCGCAATTGTTCAAGCGCGACCGGCGCGATTTCAGCCATGGCTGCATCCGCGTGGAAGAGCCCGTGGCGCTCGCGCAGTTCGTGCTCAAGGACATGCCGGGCTGGGACGAGGCACGTATTCGCCAGGCCATGACCAAGGGCCAGTCCAACACGGTGGCGCTACAGCAGCCGCTGCCCGTGGTGCTGGCCTATGGCACCGCGATTGCCCGCGCCGATGGCCGGGTATACTTCCTGGCTGACATTTACGGCCAGGACAAGCTGCTGGACCAGGCGCTGCGGCAGAACGCGGCGCGCCGGCCGGCCAGTGTGCCTGCCGCGGCACCGGCTACACCGGACGCCCTTGCCCGCCCCGCGCCAACGCAGAACCCGACATGAAACACTCTCGCAATCCTTCGCGCCGCCGCTTCCTGCAACACACGGGCGGCCTGGCGATTGGCGCCGGCCTGGCCGCGCTGTCGCCGCAATTGGCCTTGGCCACCGCGCCCGGCGCTCGCAGCCTGTCATTCGACCATACGCATACCGGCGAGCACTTGTCGCTGGTGTATGCGCTGGGCGAACAGGTGCTCCCGCAGGCACAAACCACGCTCAACCGCTTCCTGCGCGACCATTATTCCGGCCAGGTCGGCGTGATCGATCCGCAATTGTTTGGCCTGCTGTTTGATCTGCGCCAGACACTCGGCAGCGAGTCGCCGTTCCAGGTGATTTCGGGCTATCGCAGTCCCCTCACCAACGCGCGGCTGCGCCGCACGGGCGGTGGCGGCGTCGCGAAGCACAGCCTGCATATGGACGGCAAGGCCATCGACATCCGCCTCCCCGGCGTGGCGCTGGCGGACTTGCGCGATGCCGCCATGTCGCTCGGCGTTGGTGGTGTGGGCTTCTATGCGCAAGAGGATTTCGTTCACGTGGATACAGGTCGCGTGCGGCACTGGGGCTGAACTCCCGCACTGCTACGGCAAAAAAAGCACCCGACTGCTGCTGTGCGCGGGAGGGGCTCATCGCTAGCCTTGAGTCTGGTCCACGCCTGCCGGCGTGGTAGGCCCAGAGCGATGCGAGACCAGCCCCCATGTACCTCTATGATTCCACGGACCAGCAACTGGTCGACGAGCGCGTTGCGCAGTTCACTGACCAGGCCGCGCGCTTCCTGAACGGCGAGCTTTCGGAGGAAGAGTTCCGCGTGCTGCGCCTGCAGAACGGCCTCTACATCCAGCGCCATGCGCCGATGCTGCGCGTTGCCATCCCTTACGGCATGCTGGTCTCGCGGCAGCTGCGCAAGCTTGCGGAAATCTCGCGGCGCTGGGATCGCGGCTACGGCCACTTCAGCACGCGCCAGAACATGCAGTTCAACTGGCCGCGCCTGGAAGACGCGCCGGCCATCCTGGCCGAACTGGCAACGGTGCAGATGCACGCGATCCAGACCAGCGGCAACTGCATCCGCAACACCACTACCGACCACTTCGCCGGCATTGCGCCCGATGAAGTGGTGAACCCGCTGGTGTGGTGCGAAATCATCCGGCAGTGGTCCATGCTCCATCCCGAATTCGCCTACCTGCCGCGCAAGTTCAAGATTGCCGTGAGCGGCGCTAGCACGGACCGCGCCGCGGTGGGCGTGCATGACATCGGCCTGCAGGCCGTCGAGCGCGATGGCGAAACGGGCTTCCGCGTCTGGGTCGGTGGCGGCATGGGCCGCACGCCGATGGTCGGCAAGGTGATCGGGGAATTCGTGCACTGGTCCGACCTGCTGACCTACCTGCAGGCCATCCTGCGCGTCTACAACCTGCATGGCCGCCGCGACAACAAGTACAAGGCGCGCATCAAGATCCTCGTGAAAGACCTCACGCCGGAAGTCTTCGCGCAACAGGTCGACGAACACTGGCAAGGCATCCGCGGCGGTCCCGATACGGTCGACGCCGCTTTCGTGCGCGAGATCGCCATGCGCTTCACCACCCCGGACTACGCGCCTTCCGCAGCCAACGACGAAGACCCGAACCCATCGCTTGCCGCGGCCGATCCTCGCTATGCGCGCTGGCTGCGCAGCAACGTGCATGCGCACCGCGTTCCCGGCTATGCCGCCGTCACGGTGTCGCTGAAGGCAACCGGCACGCCGCCCGGCGATATCACGGCCGACCAGATGGAAGCCGCGGCCGACCTCGCCGACCGCTACGGCAGCGGCGAACTGCGCGTCTCGCATGAGCAGAACCTGATCATCGCCGACGTGCGCCGCACGCGCTTGCATGAATTGTGGCAACAGCTGCAGACGTGGAACCTGGCTACGCCCAATATCGGCTTGCTCACCAACATCATCGCGTGCCCCGGCGGAGACTTCTGCTCGCTGGCAAATGCCGTGTCGATCCCGCTGGCCGAAGCAATCCAGCAGCGCTTCGACGATCTCGACTATCTCTACGAGATCGGCGAACTGGACCTGAATATTTCCGGCTGCATCAATTCGTGCGGGCACCATCACGTGGGCCATATCGGCATCCTCGGCGTCGACAAGGCCGGTGAAGAGTGGTACCAGGTCACGATCGGCGGACGCCAGGGCGGGCCTTCCGGCGCAGCGATCGGCCGCATCATCGGGCCGTCGTTCGCACGCGACGAGATCCCCGAGGTCATCGAGCTACTGATCCAGAGCTACCTTGCCATGCGCGACAGCGATGCAGAGCGCTTTATCGATGTGGTCGAGCGCGTCGGCTTCGAACCGTTCAAGACGGCGGTCTACCAGAACCCGGCGATCGCCCTGCGCAGACAGCAAGCCGAGGCCGCCCGCGGCTGATCGATGGCCCTCAGATCCGCAATCCGCCCTCGTCGCGGCCGAGCCTGCGGATCACGCAGACCATCCAGGCCGCCAGCCCGGCCGCGGCAAAGACAACCAGCGCGCGTCCTGCCGCACCTTGCTGATCCGCCAGGTACACGCTGCAAAGCTGTTGCGGCGCGTCCTGGTAGAGCAGTCCCGCCACCAGCGTCATCGCGCTCCAGTTGATCGCGAAGAATGCCTGCAGCACGATCCCGGCACGCGGCCAGGACATACCGAGCGCGGCGCCAGCCGCGATCATGCTCGCCACTTTCGCAACGGACCAGCGCGCATCGAGCACGGCAAGATCCAGTGCGACCGGAAGCATCCAGTAGCTGGCGATGGCCGTGGCGGCAACCAGCCCCGGCAAGCCGCGCCGGTTCCATGCAATGACCCGCGCAAACCGGCCGCACAACGCGGCCGCAACCATGCCGAGTGCCAGGAGCGATGGCAGTTCGATCGCCATATGCCGGAACATCGAGGCCTCCAGCCACCCGCGCAGCAGCGCCAGCACGGCCAGCGCCGCGCCGGGCAGCCAGACCACCGCGGGCCGCTCAGCGCTGCGCATGGACGATGTCGGCCAGCACCGCATCCGGGCGGTCGATGTCGTAGGCGCGGGCGAGCCGGCCCTGCGCGTCGATGAGGAAATGCGCGGCATTGTGGACGTAATCGCCGCGGCCATCCGGCAGCACGACCACGCCGAACGCCTTCAGCAAGGCCGGCAAGTCAGCGGCGTCCGCCACCGTGGCCATGCGCCAGACGGCGGGATCGGTCCCCTGCTTGCGGCCATAGGCACTCAGTACCTCAGGCGTGTCACGGCCCGGATCGAAGCTGATGGCCAGCAACTGGTAGCGCCCGGCAACGCCGCGCGCAATCAGCTGCGCTTGCAGGTAGGCTTGCCCTGACGCGCTGCTGCGGCAGACCGTGAGGCAGTGTGTGTAGATGAAAGTGACCAGCGTCTGCCGTTGCGCATTACCGGTTTGGCGCAGGGAGAAGCGGCGTCCGGACGCATCGGCCAGCTCGATATCCGGCAGTGCAACGGGGGCTCGCGCCAGGTCGAATTGCCTTGCACCATCCGACGTCACAACGCGGAAGCCGCGTGTCACGTGGGCAAAGGCGAAGAGCGCCAGTGCGCTGGCGAGGGCAGTCGCAAACAGGGTGCCCCGCCAGCCGCCCGGCATCACTGCGCTCCGGCGAGCTTGTGCAGTTCGTCGCTATGCCAAGGGTCCTTGCGAGATGCGCTCCATTTGCGCGCCGCGCCAACGGCCGCCGCGTCGATGGCGGGCGCCTTGTTGCCCCACTCGCTGCGGATATGCGTGAGCACCGCGGCCAGTTCGGCATCGCCGAGTTGCTCGCCAAAGGCCGGCATGGCGCCGTTATAGGTCGTGCCCAGGATCTCGACGGGCCCGGTCAGCCCGTGCAGCACGATCTGCGACAGCACCACCGGATCACCCGTCACCAGCGGCGATCCGGCCAGTGGCGGGAAGACGCCGGGCAGGCCCTGGCCGGTGGCCTGGTGGCAGGCCTGGCAGTTGGCCGCGAACAGTTGCTTGCCGTCGGCCACGCGGGCACCACCAGCGGCAGCGCCCTGGGCCAGCGCCTGCGCATTGCGCCGATCGCCAAGCTGGGCGAGGCCGTCGGCGCGCTCGGTCCAGATATAGCTGGCGGCCCAGACCACCAGTCCCGCGACCAGGCCCAGCACGATCTTCGGCACCGGGTTGTGCTGCTCGTGCGGGTCGGCGTGTTCAGTCTTGTGGCTGCTTGGGGGCTTGATCTGCGGCATGGTTCTTCGTGGTGCTGGCGGCGAGTACGAGGCCCTTGGCCAGGCTCGCTTCGGTCGGGGTCAGGACGGGATAGGTGTGGCGCAGCCCGGTGAGGTAGGCCACCAGGTCCAGTGCCTGCGGCGTGGCGACCACGGCCTTCCCGGCCGGGGCGGCGCCGGGCGGCAGCGAAACGACGCGATCGTCCTTGCCGACGGCATCGCTGTCCCTGGTCTCGAACAGGAACGGATAGGCCGGCATGATGCTGCCCGGCACATACGCGCGCGGCTGGTACAGGTGCCCGAGGTGCCAGTCGGCACTGGGCTGGCGCACGCCGATATTGAACAGGTCGGGGCCGGTGCGCATGGTGCCGAGCAGCGGCGGGTCGTCATAGTGATAGTCCGCCGCGACCGAGGGCCGGCCCCAGCCGCGCTGCGCGTCGGCAATGCCCGCGCCCGTGGAACTGGGCTGCTGGGTATGGCAGGCGATGCAGCCGTTGGCCATGTAGACCTGCCGGCCCCGCAATTGCGCGCTGGTGTAGGGCGCGAGTTCCTTCGGCGCGGGCACGTCCTTGAGTTGCAGGAAGGGCACCACGATCATGGCGCAGGTGGCCAGCGACAGCGTCACCATGGCGCCGCCTACGAGCTTCAGTTCGTTTTCCATCGTCGTCGGTCGTCGTCGGTCGTTCAGGCCAGGGATTCGGAAACCACGCGATCGCCCTGCCGCAGCGTGGCCGGACGGAACGCCATCAGCGCGAAGTGGCAGGCAAACACCAGGTGGCCCAGCGTCATCAGCGCGCCGCCGATCGAGCGGCCCTGCAACCATGGCAGGGTCACCGCGACCGACTCCATGAATGGCCGCGCCGGGTCCAGCAGCGCCAGCCCCTGCAGCACGCCGCCGATCGTCAGCGTCACGAGGTAGACCGCAAACCCGCCAGCCACCAGCCAGAAGTGCGCGGAAATCAGCGCCGGTTCCGGCCACGGCGCGTCGACGATGCGCGGCATGGCGAAGTAGATGCCGCCGAAGATCACCATCGACACGAAGCCATACATGCCCAGGTGCGCGTGCGCCACGGTGAAATGCGTGAAGTGCGTGATGGCGTTGAGCGAGCGCAGCGCCTCGAACGAGCCCTGCACCGAGGCCAGCGTGTACATGATCGCGCCCAGCACCACGAAGCGCAGCGTAGGCGAGCGCTTGAGCACGCCGAAATGGCCCTTCAGCGTCAGGTGCTGGTTCACGGAAAAGGCCACCACGGGGATGATCATCATCACGCTCTGCACGATGGAAAGCGTGATCAGCCAGCCGGGAATTGGCCCGCCGATCAGGTGGTGCGCGCCAACCTGGCCGTAGAAGAACGCCAGCGTCCAGAAGCCCAGCAGCGACAGGTTGTACGACTGCACCGGCTTGCCGATGACCTTGGGCAGGAAGTAGTACACGGCGGCAATCGACAGCGGCGTGTAGAACAGCCCGAGCACGTTGTGGCCGAACCACCAGTTCATGGTCGCCTGTTCCACGCCGAAATGCACGCCCGGCACCTTGGCGACGATATAGAGCACCGGAAACCAGAACAGCGCCGCGCCCATGTACCACACCGACACGTAGAGGTGATGCACCTGGCGCCGCTGCAGCATCAGCACCAGCGGCACGCCGATCAGCATGCCGCCCACGGCGAACAGCAGGCCGATCTGCCACGGGATCTCGAGCCATTCCATGCCTGCGTTGATGCCGCTGGCAATCGCTCCCAGACCGGCCACGAGCCCGGCATTCCAGATCAACGTACCGACCAGCGCAAAGCGGCCCCCGCTCAGCGGCGTGCGCAGCAGGCGCGGCATCATCCAGATCGCCAGGCCGAGCAGGCCCATCGGCGCCCAGCCATAGGCGACCGCGTTCAGGTGCAGCACGCGCATGCGGCCGAACGATTGCCATGCCTGCGTGACCAGGAAGTCCGGCAGGTGCAGCTTGAGCGAGCTGACCAGCCCCGCAAAGGACGCGACCACCAGCCAGACCACGGCACAACTCAGGAGCATCAGGGCTGGCAAGGCGCTGGAGCGGTCGGCCCGCGCGCGCGCCGCGAGTTCTTCGGCAAGGTCGGCGTCGGGCGCCAGGGTTGCGCCAGGCCCTGACGGGTCTTCGGGCCGGCCGACCTCGCCGCTGGCAAAGATGGTCCGGGCGCCACTCGACTCCAGATCGAAAAGGCCTTTCCTCAGGGACCAGATAAAGGCGAACAGACCGCCGATCGACAGCAGGAAGGTAAGCAGCAGCAGGCTGGTGGGGTCCATGGCTTTGGGGGCGAGACAGGCGCGGTCCGTGGCGGGCCGCATCCGGGAATTGGCCGGCCAATGCTAGAGGCCTTGCCACCGGTGCAACAGAAGCAAAACTGTCGGAAATGACCGGAGCAGTGGATTCCAATGCGCGACCGTTTGTCGCAGTTGCGCCACTTCGACCCGGGATCCGCATGGCTGGCCAGGCCACAATCTGGTACTTGTCCTCAGCGTCCATTACAGTTGCCCTAATCGCAAAAAGGACAAGATCAGATGACCACCGGCGCGCGCCCGATGACACGCTATGAAGAACTGGCCGAGGACATCGCCCAGTCGATCCATGCCGGCGTACTGCGGCTGGGCGACCGCCTGCCGTCGGTGCGCCAGGCCAGCGCAGGCCGCGGCGTGAGCCAGTCGACCGTGTTCCAGGCCTATTACCTGCTCGAGGCGCGCGGCCTGATCCGTGCGCGCCAGCGATCCGGGTATTACGTCGCCACGGGCTCGCGCCAGTTGGCGCCTGAAGCGGAGACACCCTCCGCCCCGGCAGAGGAGTCCGGACCGATCGATGTCAGCGAGCTGGTTTTCAAGGTGCTCGAATCGACCATGCGGCGCGACGTGGTGCCGTTCGGCTCGGCCTTCCCCAGTCCCCTGCTCTTTCCGCTGCAACGGCTGGCCAAAACCATGGCGTCGACGGTGCAGAAGCTCGACCCATGGAGCAGCGTGGACGACCTGACGCCCGGCAATGCGAGCCTGCGTCGCCAGATCGCGCTGCGCTACCTGGGCGACGGCCTGACCGTGCAGGCCGACGAGATCGTCGTCACCAACGGCGCGCTCGAAGCGCTGAACCTGTGCCTGATGGCGGTCACGCGCCCCGGCGATGCTGTGGTGATCGAAAGCCCCACGTTCTACGCGGCGCTGCAGGCGCTGGAGCGCTGCGGCCTGTCCGCGATCGAGGTGCCCACGCATCCGCGCGAGGGCATGGATCTGGGCGCGCTGGAACAGGCGCTGCAGCGCCACCGCCCCAAGGCGTGCTGGCTGATGACCAATTTCCAGAACCCGCTCGGCTCGCTGATGCCCGAAGCCAAGAAGCAGGCGCTGGTGGAACTGCTGGCGCGCTACGAGGTGCCGCTGATCGAAGACGATGTGTATGGCGAGCTTTACTTCGGCACGCGCCGCCCGACGCCGGCCAAGGCGTTCGACAAGGCCGGCCTGGTCATGCACTGCGCGTCGTTTTCAAAATGCCTGGCTCCGGGCTACCGCGTGGGCTGGGCCGCACCGGGCCGCTTTGCGCGCGACGTTGCACGGCTCAAGCTGACCACTACGCTGGCCGGCTCCGCGCCCGCGCAGGCCGCTATTGCCGCCTACCTTGAAAAGGGTGGCTATGACCGCCACCTGCGCCAGCTGCGGCACGCGCTGATGCTGCGGCAGGACGCCGTGGCGCAGGCCGTGGCGCGCCACTTTCCACCCGGGACGCGCGCCACGCGGCCGGCGGGCGGCTACTTCCTGTGGATCGAACTGCCCGAAGGCACCGATACGCTGGCCCTCCACCAGCTCGCACTGTCGCACGGCATCAGCATTGCGCCGGGGCCGATCTTTTCGGCGCGGGCCGGCTTCCGCAATTGCATGCGGCTCAACTACGGGCATGAGTGGGACAAGCGCGCCGAAACCGCGCTGGCCACGCTCGGCCGGCTGGCCCGTGCCGTAGCCAGCGCGCGGCCCTAGCCCTTGGTATCGGCTCGGCTATCGGCGCGGGAAGCCATTGTCACTTGCCGGCAGGATCGTCCTTTGGGTCCAGATAGTTGATGTCCAGCGGGCCGGTGCCGTGGATCTGCACGACCGTCTCGGTCTTGCTGAACGCGTAGTGATGGGCCTTGGCGGGCAGGTAGTGGAAGCCGCCCGTTTTCAGGGCGTGGGCATGGCCCATGTCCATCTTGTCCCCGGCTCCCAGATAGAGCGTCCCGGAGATCACCGTCAGGTTCTCGGCCTGGCTATGCCAGTGGGGTGGCACCTTGTATCCGGCCGGCGTCTTGAGCCGGACGACGAACGGGCCGTCCTTGCCCGGGTCGCCATAGAGCACGGCCAGCTTCGCCCCCTTGGGCAGCGAAGGCGGCGCCTCGCCCCATTTCACCGTGCCGGGATTGATCATCTCCATGCCGGCTGCGGCCGGCTCCTGGGCGCTGGCCAGCCCGGCCGCAAGCGATGACGCGAGCGCCGCTGCCGCCAGCCACGCAAGCTGCAACCGATGGTCCGAAGAATGCGCTTTCATGGTCTTCTCCTTCTTGCCTTGGCACCCGCCACGCGCGGCATGGCCGCCGCATCGCCACCCCGGGCAGTGCCTGAAACCATCGTAGTGCAGAAGGACGATGCCGACGCAACCGGCAACAGTTCGGGCAGGTCCTGTCAGGCGGCCCGGTTCGGCGGATGCGAGTTGTTGCCGCCGGCCGGCGCATGCAGGCGCCGCCAGACCAGCCGCGGCAGGCGCACCAGGCAGCCCGCCGTCAGCCGCAGGTGCATCCAGGCCAGCAGCAGGTTGTCGCGCAGATAGCGGAAATGGGAAACGCCGCCCGCGCTCCGGTCAAAGTAGCGCACCGGCGCGTCGAGGTTGACGGGCCGCACGCCGCGCCAGCACAGGCGCACGGCGACTTCCGGGTCGAAGTCGAAGCGGCGCATCCAGCGGCTTTCCCGCATCACGGCGCGCAACGGCGCGATCGGATAGACGCGGAAGCCGTACAGCGAGTCGCCGACGCCTGCCCACAGCGTCTCCATGTCCGCCCAGAAATTGGACAGGCGGCGCCAGTACACGCGTTCGACCGGCGCGCTTGCGTCGAATACCGGCCGGCCAAGCACCATCGCGTCGGGCTCGCGCATCGACACCGCCATGAACTCGCCGATCAGGTGTGCCGGGTGCTGGCCATCGGAGTCCATCACCAGCACATGGGTGAAGTCCTCCGCGGCGGCGGCCTCGATGCCGTGCATTACCGCGGCGCCCTTGCCCTGGTTTTCCGGCAAGACCAGCACGCGCAGGCTGGCATCGTTCCGGGCCTGCTCCTGCAACCACGCCACGCTCCCGTCGGTGCTGCCATCCACCACCACCCAGACCGGACACCAGGCCTCGCGCGCGGCGCGCAGCGTCTGCCGCAGCATGGCGCCCGGGTTGTAGCTCGGGATCAGTACCAGATGGGTGGGAGACGGCACGGCCATGATTGCGAGATATTCAGGCCATGCCGCCATTGACCGACAGCACCTGGCCGGTCACGTAGGCTGCGGCATCGGAAGCGAGGTAGGCCACCATCCCCGCCACGTCCTCGGGCGTGCCCGCGCGGCCCGCCGGCACGATCTGGCGGAGGCGTTCGGCGGGAAACGCCAGTTCCGACATGGGGGATTCGATTACGCCCGGCGCCACGGCATTGACCGTCACGCCGCGCGACGCCATCTCCATCGCCAGCGAGCGCGTGGCGCCGATCAGGCCGGCCTTGGCCGCGGCATAGTTGGCTTGCCCGCGGTTGCCCATCACGCCTGCCACCGAGGCCATATTGATGATGCGGCCCCAGCGCGTGCGCATCATCGGCATCAGCAGCGGCTGGGTAACATGGAAAAAGCCGTGCAGCGAGACCTCGATCACGCGGCGCCACTGTTCGCGGCTCATGCCGAGCAACGGCGCATCGTCATGGATGCCGGCGTTGTTGACCAGGATCTGGACGGTTCCGTGGGCGAGGATGCCCTGCAACGCCGCCTCGGTGGCCTCGGCATCGGTCACATCGAAGGCAATGGCGCTGGCGGTGCCGCCCGCGGCGCGGATGGTGGCCGCCACGGCTTCCGCCTGGTCCAGGTTGCGGTTGGCGTGTACCCAGACCTCATGTCCGGCGCGCGCCAGCGCATGGCTGATGGCGCCGCCGATGGCACCGCTCGCGCCGGTGACCAGCGCCACCCTGCGCGTGACCTGCGGCGTGCCTTCTTGCGCCATGTGCTGCTCCCTGTCTGGCGGACTTCCAGTTGCGCCGCGCTCAGCGCGTGCGGTTGGCAGCGACATAGTCGGCCAGGCTGCCCAGCGATGCGAAGATCGTCTTGTTGTCGGGATTGTCCGAGCGCAATTCCACGCCGTACTTGCGGGACACCAGCAGCGCAATTTCGAGGATGTCGATGGAATCGAGCCCGAAGCCTTCACCATACAGCGGCGTTTCGGCCGTGACTTCATCCAGTTTAAGGTCCGCGATATCGAGTTCGCCAATGATCAGGCTGGCGAGTTCCGTTTGGAGTTCGTTCATGTTCGTCAGGGTCTTCTTCCGCGCCACAAAAGGCGCCGGAAGATGGCGGGGCGATGCTACCAAAGCGCGGCACATCGCACTACCTACGAGAAGTTTAGTAACAACATTGGAGCGACTTTGCTGAAACATCTCTGCGCCCGCCGGGTCTTTTAAGGTATAAAACGTTCGCCTTGCCGTCCGGGCACGCCGGAAACCACCCGAAGTGCCGGTTCGGTGGCAAGAAAAGAGTATTTTGCACCACAATAATCGTCAATGTCTTCGAGCCACCTTCCCCACCTCGCTGCAACGTCTTGCGACGCCACGCCGCTGACTCAGCGCGTTGGCTGGATTGCCGCGCCCGTGGGTTTCCTGGCCTATGAGTCGGCTCTTCATCACGCCGCGCACACGCCGCCGGGCGCCGAAGTCGGGGCGCTGATGCTGGGCTTGGCGCCATTCGGGCTGATTGCCCTGGCCGCCGCCTGGCGCTGTGCCCGGCGCCTGCCCTGGCTGATCCTTCTGGCCGCTTGCGGCATCGCCCTGTGGGTCGGCCGCATGCCATTGGCCGCCCATTTCGGCTGGACTTACTTCCTGCAGCACTTTGGCGCGAACCTGGCACTCGCCGCGATGTTCGGCCGTACGCTGCGCCGCGGCGGCACGCCGCTGTGCACCGAGTTCGCGGCGGCCGTGCATGGGCCGCTGTCGCCCGACATGCGGCATTACACGAGCCGTGTCACGCAGGCCTGGACGCTGTTTTTCGCGCTGACGGCGGCCGTATCGCTGATCCTGTTCGCCCTGGCGCCGATGCCCGCCTGGTCGACCTTCGCCAACCTCGGCACGCCCTTGCTGGTCGCGCTGATGTTCGTGGCCGAGGCCGCGTGCCGCCGCGCCTTGCTGCCGGCGGCGAAGCATACCGGCGTGCTCGATGCCGTGCGCGGTTACCGGGCCGTCATGGCCGAGCGCGCCAGCCGTGCCGGCGCGTCGCACTGAACGCGGGTTGCCCATGACCACGTTCCCACTGCTTTCGCACCCGTCATCCGACAGCGTCGTCGCGCTCGCCAGCGGGCAGGCCATCACGGCCAGCCGGTTCCTGGCCGACGTCGACGCGCTGGCCGCACGGCTGCCTGCCGGCCATCATGTCTTCAATGCATGCGCCGACCGTTACCGCTTCGCGGTCGGCCTCTGCGCCGCGCTGCTGTGCGGCAAGGTCAGCCTGCTGCCGCCGTCGCAGACGCCGGACATGGTGCGGCAGCTGGCGGCCTTCGCGCCTGATGTCTTCTGCTTGCATGACGACGCCGATTGCGACGTGGCGCTGCCCCGCTTCTTCTATGCCGCCGCGGACGAGCGCACGCCGTCTGCTACGCAAGCGGCCATCCCCGAGATCCCCGCCGATCGCCTGATGGCCTACGTGTTCACGTCCGGCTCGACCGGCCAGCCCGTCGCGCACGCCAAGACCTGGGGCGCGATGGTACGCGGCGCCCGCGCCACGGCGCAGCGCCTCGGGCTGCTCGATGGCCGCGCCTGGACCTTGGTCGGTACGCTGCCGCCGCAGCACATGTTCGGCCTGGAAGCAACCGTCATGCTGGCGCTGCAAGGCGGCGCGGCACTGGCTTCGGCCCCGGCCTTCTATCCGGCCGATATCCGCGCCGCCCTGCATGCCGCACCGCGGCCACGCACGCTGGTGACTTCGCCGGTGCACCTGCGCGCGCTGCTGCAGGCAGCCGGCGATCTGCCGCCGGCCGACCTGGTGCTCTGCGCCACCGCGCCGCTGGGCCGCCCCCTGGCGCAACAGGCGCGGACCGGCCTGGCGGCACCTGTGCTGGAGATCTATGGCAGTACCGAGACCGGCGCGCTTGCCACACGGGCGACGGCCGACACCGAGGCATGGACGCCGCTGCCGGGCATCACGCTGGACAACCGTCTTGACCCTTGCGCCGACACCGGCTTCGAAACCGTGACGTGGGCCTCCGGCGGGCACATCGACCAGCCCGTCGCGCTCGGCGATGCCGTCGAACCGATCGACGCCACGCGTTTCCGGCTCCACGGCCGCAAGGCCGACATGATCAAGATCGCGGGCAAGCGCACCTCGCTTGCCTACCTTAACCAGCAGCTCGCGAGCATCGAAGGCGTGCAGGACGGTACCTTCTTCCTGCCCGACGATGTCCACGAAGACGAGGTCGCCGGCCGCGTGGTGCGCCTGGTGGCGCTGGCCGTGGCCCCTGGCGTGGCGCCCGCAAAGATCCTGCAAGCGCTGCGCGGGCGCATCGATGCCGCCTTCCTGCCCCGCCCGCTTTGCCTGGTTGACCAGCTGCCGCGCAACGCCGCGGGCAAGCTGCCGCGCGAAGCGCTGGCGCCGCTGGTCGCGGCCCAGCTTGCGCAACGCCATGCACCGGGCTTCGTGATCGATGCCGGGCATCCGGCCTTGGCCGGCCACTTCCCGGGCAACCCAGTGGTGCCCGGCGTCGTGCTGCTGGACCATGCCATCCTGCAGATCGGCGCGGCGCTGGGGCGCCAGGTGGCGGTCACCCAGGTCGGCACGGTCAAGTTCCTCAGCCCGGTCCGACCCGGTGAACGCGTCGAGGTCGATCACCAGTGGCAGGCCGAAGCGTCCGGTGCCAGCCCGGCCTCCCTCCGCTTTACGTTGAGCGCGAGCGGGCGCGATGTGGCCAGCGGCACGCTGACCATGCGGGCCGCCCAGGGCCGACAGGAGGCATCGCCATGCTGACCTGGCTGCGCAAGGCACAGCCGCTGGACGCCAACTGGTCCAGCCGCGAAGAGCGCAGCAACGTCACGCTGTTGCGCATCATGACCTGGATCTCGCTGGCGCTCGGCCGACCGGCCGGACGCGTGGTGCTGCGGCTGATCGCGGCCTATTTCACGCTGTGCTCGCCGGCGGCGCGCCATGCATCGCGCGCCTACATGGACCGCGCGCTCGGCCGCGAGGCCGGCTGGATCGACGGCTTCCGCCACGTCTTCACGTTCGCGTCGACGATCCACGACCGCATCTACCTGCTCAACGGACGCTTCGACCTGTTCGACATCCGCCTGCACGGCGAGAAGCAGCTCGAAGAGACCATTGCGCGCGGCCAGGGCGCGTTCCTGCTCGGCGCGCACCTGGGCAGCTTCGAAGTGATCCGCGCGATGGGCCGCCAGCATCCGGACATGCGCGTCGCGATCACCATGTACGAAGAGAACGCCCACAAGCTCAACGACGTGCTGCAGTCGATCAACCCGGCCATGCGGCGCGACATGATCACGCTCGGCAAGGTCGACGCCATGCTCAAGGTGCGCGACTACCTCGATCGCGGCTACATGATCGGCATGCTGGCCGACCGCACGCTGTCGCAGCGCGCCACCGACCCGGTCCAGCAGTGCGATTTCCTTGGCGCGCCGACGGGTTTCCCGACCGGGCCGCTGCGCATGGCGGCAATGCTGCGCCGGCCCGTGTTCTTTATCACGGGCCTGTATCGCGGCGGCAATCGCTATGATGTGCACTTCGTGCGGCTGGCCGATTTCTCGCAGGTTCCGCGCGGGCGCCGCGAGGCGGAGGTACAAGGTGCGCTGCAGCGCTACGTCGCGCTGCTCGAACAGTTCTGCCGCAGCGCGCCCTATAACTGGTTCAACTTCTACGACTTCTGGCACGCCGGCCCCCCGCTGTCCGGGCAGCCGCCCCCCGGCAACGAGCCCTGACCCCATGCGCCGAATCCGCTTGATCCTGCCAGCCCTGGTGCTGGGTGTTGCGCTGTTGCCCGGCATGACCATTCCCGCGTTCGCCGCTGACAGCGGCTCGGCAGCCTGGGGCGTCGACCAGCTCATGTCCGCGCTCGCGCAGCGCAAGTCCGGCCGCGTGCAGTTCACCGAGAAGAAGTACCTGGCCATCCTGGAGCGCCCGGTGGAATCGAGCGGCGAACTCGTCTTCGTCGCGCCGGACCACCTGGAGAAGCGCACAGTCGCCCCCAAGCCTGAAAACCTGGTGCTCGATGGCGACATGATGACCGTGGAGCGCGGCGGCAAGCGTTTCACCATGCCGCTGCAGAACTACCCGGAAATCGCCGCCTTTATCGAAAGCATCCGCGGCACGCTGGCGGGCAACCGTTCCTCGCTTGAGCGTTACTACAAGCTCGGCGTGGAAGGCCGCGCGAGCCGCTGGACGCTTACCCTGACGCCGGCCGATTCGCGCATGGCGGCCATCATCACGCAGGTGCGCATCGAAGGCGCCCATGACGCGCTGGACAGCGTGGAAATCCGGCAGGCCGACGGCGACCACTCGGTCATGAAGATCCGCCCCGCCGCCAGGCCATGATGCCCGCGCCGCGCGGCGGGCCGCGTCCAACCGCCCTGCCGGCCGCGCGCCTGGCCGTGGTCCTCTGGCTGGCCTGGCTGCTGGGCTGCGCGGCCGTCGTCACACGCACCAGTTTTACCGCCGACCTGTCGGCTTTCCTGCCGCGCATGCCAAGCGCCGAACAGCAGTTGCTGGTCGACCAGTTGCGCGAAGGGCTGGTCTCGCGCCTGATCCTGGTTGGGGTGGAAGGCGGCGATGCCGACGGGCGCGCGGCCGTCTCGCGCGCCATGGCCGCGCACCTGCGCAAGGATGCGCGCTTCTCCGCCATCAGCAACGGCGAGCCCGTCAACCAGGCGGCCGACCAGCGCTATCTCTACAACCACCGCTACCTGCTGAGCCCGACGGTCACGCCCGAACGGTTTTCGCAGCAGGGGCTCACGGCGGCCGTCGCGGACACCTTCGACCTGCTGGCCTCTCCTGCCGGGCTCTTCACCAAATCGCTGTTGCCGCGCGACCCCACGGGCGAGGTGATGTCGGTGATGTCGCAGCTCGACGCGCAGCAGCGCGTGCCGATGCATGGCGGCGCCTGGGTCTCGCGCGATGGCCGGCGTGCCGTGCTGCTCGCGCAGACGGCCAGCGCGGGTTCCGATACCGATGGCCAGGCCAGGGCCATCGACGCGATCCGCGAGGCCTTCGCCGACGCAGCCAATGCGGGGCCGTACCGGCTCGTGATGACGGGGCCCGGCGTGTTCTCGGTCAAGGCGCGCGACACGATCCGGCACGACGTGGAACGGCTGTCTGCCATCGGCGTTGCGATCATCGTCACGCTGCTGCTGGTGGTGTACCGGTCGGTGCCCCTGCTCGTGCTCGGGCTGGTTCCGGTGCTGTCCGGCGCGCTGGCCGGCGTGGCGGCGGTCAGCCTCGGCTTTGGCGGCATGGTGCACGGGCTGACGCTCGGCTTCGGCACCACGCTGATCGGCGAAGCCGTGGACTACTCCATCTACCTGTTCGTCCAGTCGGCGCAGTACACGCGTGGCGGGCAGCGCGACAACCGCGCCTGGATTGCCGGCTTCTGGCCGACCGTGCGGCTCGGCGTGCTGACCTCGGTGTGCGGCTTTGCCTCGCTGCTGCTGTCGGGCTTTCCGGGGCTGGCGCAACTGGGCCTGTACTCGATATCTGGCCTGGCCACGGCCGCGCTCGTCACGCGCTTCGTGCTGCCGCACCTGGTTCCGGCCACCCTGCACCTGCGCGACGTCACGCCGCTCGGCACGCGCCTGGCCGCGCTGCTGGCCCGTGCCCGCCGGCTGCGCTGGCTGGTCGCGGTGATCGCCATGGCCGCCTGTGCCGTGCTGTGGGCTCGCCACGAAACCTTGTGGGGGCGCGAACTGTCGGCGCTGAGTCCCGTGCCGGCGGCGGAACAGGCGCTCGACGCCTCGCTGCGCGCCGATCTCGGCGCGCCCGATGTGCGCTACCTGGTGGTGCTGTCCGGCCCGGACCAGGAGTCCGTGCTGCAAGGCGCCGAGCGCGTGGCGCGGCAACTGGACCCGCTGGTCGCTTCCGGCGTCATCGGCGGCTATGAGAGCCCGGCGCGCTACCTGCCCAGCGCCGCCACGCAGCGCGCGCGGCAGGCGAGCCTGCCGCAGCCTGACGAGCTGGCGCGGCGTTTGGACGCGGCGGTCGCGCAGCAACCGGTGCGCCGCGAGCTGTTCGCCCCATTCCTGGCCGAGGCCGGCCAGGCCCGCACGGCTGCGCCGCTGCGGCGCGAAGACCTGAAAGGCACTTCGATGGCGCTGGCCATCGATGCCCTGCTCACGCGGCACGGCGACCAGTGGAATGCCACCCTGCCCCTGCGCGCGCCAGCGTCGGCCAAAGCCACCGACGTGCTGGACAGCCAGCCGATACGCGCGGCATTGGACCGCGCCGGCGTCAGCCATGCGCTCTTTGTCGACCTCAAGCGCGAATCGGACCAGCTCTACGGCGGCTATATGCGCGAAGCGCTGCACCTGTCGCTGGGTGGCGTGCTCGCCATCCTGGTGCTGCTGTCGGTGGCGCTGCGTTCGCCCAGGCGCGTGCTGGCGACCGTGCTGCCACTGGCTGCCGCCGCCCTGGCTGTCATGGGCGGGCTGGCCGCGCTGGGACAGCCGCTCAACCTGCTGCACCTGGTGGGCCTGCTGCTGCTCGTGGCGGTGGGATCGAACTACGCGCTGTTCTTCAATGGCGCGGCCAGTACGGGGCCGACGACGGCCATTTCGGCGCATACACTGGTATCGCTGCTGCTGGCAAACCTGACCACTGTGGCGGCCTTCGGGTTGCTGGCCTGGTCGGACCTGCCACTGCTGAAGGCATTCGGGCTGACCGTCGGGCCCGGGGCGGTACTGGCGCTGTGCTTCTCGGCCATCCTGGCGCGCGCGCCGGCGAACCGCCGCCGCGCCAGGGCCGGACAACCGTAAGACGTTTGTGATGAAACCTGCAACCCACCCGCCTGTCCCGGCACACAATCAGCGGCCAGTCCCCACGCGCCAATGGAGGCCGGGCATGCTGCTGTACGGCGCGGGCCTGGTGCATGTGGGGGCAGCGGCCGCGGTGCTGGCCGATCCTTCCACGCTGGGATGGGCCGCGGCCGGTGTCGGCACCACCCATGCCACGCTGGCGGCGGTGGGACTGTGGCCGCGCAGCACCTGGCTGGGTCCGAACGTGCTGCGCCTGCCGCGCGCGGCAGGCCGCAGCGTCGCCCTGACCTTTGACGACGGCCCGCATCCGGAAATGACGCCACGCGTGCTCGACCTGCTCGACGTCCAGGGCGCGCACGCCACTTTCTTCTGCGTCGGCGAACGCGCGGCACGCTATCCGGGACTGGTGCGCGAAATCGTGCGCAGGGGTCACACGGTGGAAAACCACAGCATGCATCACCGGCTCGATTTCGCGCTGTTCGGGCCATGGCGCATGCGGCGGGAGATCCGCGAGGCGCAGCAACTGCTGGCCGATATCACAGGACAAGCGCCGCGCTTCTTCCGCGCCCCCGCCGGCCTGCGCAACCCGTTACTCGAACCGCTGCTGTGCGCCGAAGGCCTGCGGCTTGCCGCGTGGACCCGTCGCGGCTTTGACACGCGCAACGGCGACCGCGCGGCCAGCGTCGCCCGGCTGCTCACGCGCGACCTGGGCGCCGGCGACGTGCTGCTGCTGCACGATGGCAACAGTGGCGTCGACACTGCCGGCAGGCCGCACTGCACGACGGTGCTGCCCGGCCTGCTGGCGGCCATTGCCAACGCCGGGCTGCAATGCGTGACACTGCCCGCCGGCATGGCGGCAAAGGACCCGCACACGGCTTGATACAATGGCCTCACCCCTGCGCATCCCACTTCCCACACCCTGTGTCGCCGCTCCATCTCTCGCATTTCACTGCCACCAGTTGCATCGGCACCGGGCTTGACGACACGTTGAGCGCCCTGCGCGAACAACGCGGCGGCCTGGCGCCCTGCCGGTTCGCAGACGTCCGCCTCGATACCTGGACCGGAGAAGTCCCGGGCGTGGAGGCTGTCACCCTTCCCCCTGCGCTGGCGGACTTTGAATGCCGCAACAATCGCCTCGCGTTCCTAGCGCTGGAACAGGACGGCTTCGCCGATCGTGTCAGGGAAGCCGTGGCGCGGTATGGCGCGGACCGTATCGGGGTGTTCCTCGGCACCAGTACAGCCGGCGTGCTGCAGACCGAACTGGCCTACCGCCAGCGCGACCCGCAGACCGGGGCACTGCCCCCGGGGTTCAGCTATGCAGGCACCCACAGTCCATATTCGCTGCCCGGCTTCGTGCGCGCGTATTTCGGGCTGAAAGGGCCGGCCGCCGCCGTGTCGTCGGCATGCTCGTCGGGGGCGAAGGTCTTTGCCTCGGCACGCCGCCTGATGGAGGCGGGACTGATCGACGCGGCCGTGGTCGGCGGCGTGGACTCGCTGTGCCACACCACGCTGTATGGATTCGATTCGCTGGAACTGCTGTCGGACCAGCCGTGCCGGCCGTCCGACGCCGACCGCAACGGCATCTCGATCGGAGAAGCCGCAGCGTTCGTGCTGGTCGAGCGCGCGCCGGAATCGGAACAGGCACCGGAAGGCGCCGTCCTGCTACTTGGCATCGGTGAATCGAGCGACGCCCACCACATGTCCGCGCCGCATCCCGAGGGGCTGGGCGCGCGCATGGCCATGGCGCAGGCGCTGGCCAGTGCCGGCGTCGCGCCGGCACAGGTCGACTACGTCAACCTGCACGGCACCGCCACGCGCGCCAATGACGCCGCCGAGGCGCGCGCGCTCAACGCGCTATTGCCGGGTACGCCGTGCAGCTCCACCAAAGGCGCCACCGGACATACGCTCGGCGCCGCGGGCGCGCTCGAAGCGGTGATCTGTGCGCTGGCGCTGCGCCATGGCCTGCTGCCGGGCGGCATCAACACCACGCAGGTGGATCCGGCGCTGGCGCTCGACTACCGCCTCGCCAGCCGCGAACAGCCGCTGCGGCATGTGCTGAGCAACGCGTTCGGTTTTGGCGGTTCCAACTGCAGCCTGCTGCTCGGGCGCGCAACCGGCGGGCAATGACCATGGGCGCACCGCTTCTCGCCTTTATCGAAGGCATCGGCGTGCTGGGCCCGGGGCTCGGCAACTGGGCACAGGCCGGAGGCGTGCTCGCCGGCCGCGAGCCCTACCAGCCCGCGCCGACCGAACTGGCGCCGCCCGCCATCCTGCCGCCGGCCGAGCGGCGCCGCAGCGGCACCGCCGTCAGGCTCGCGCTTGGCATCGGGCAACAGGCCGTGGACGCTGGCGGCATGGAGGCTTCGGACCTGCCCACGGTAATCACGTCGTCGAGCGCGGACGGCCACAACTTCCACGCGATCTGCGAAGCCCTGGCGCAGCCCGAGCCGCTGATGTCGCCCACGCGCTTCCACAACTCGGTCCACAACGTCGCGGCCGGGTACTGGTCGATTGCCACGCGCGCCATGCGCCCGGCCAATGTGCTGAGCGCGCTGGACGCGAGCTTCGCCGCCGGCCTGCTGGAAGCGGCCGCCCAGGTGTCCGCCGACCAGGAGCCGTGCCTGCTGATCGCCTACGACTCCGATTACCCGGAACCGCTGCGCACGCTGCGGCCCATCGCCGCGCCGTTCGGCGTGGCGCTGCTGTTGTCGCCGCGCGCGTCGGAACGATCGCTGGCACGGATTGAAGTGGGATTGGCGCACGCCCCCGTGACGCAGATGGACGATGCCGCGCTGGAGAACCTGCGCCGCTCGATACCGACTGCGCGCGCGCTGCCGTTGCTGCGCGCTGTCGCCATGCAGCCGGCCGGCACGGTCGTGATCGATTATCTGGAAGACCTGCAGCTGCAAGTCGCCGTGCAACCAGCGGCGCGGCCTGGGACTGGCGGATAACGTGCCAGCGCCGCACACGCCGCTGGACCACGCCTGGATCGCGGCCCGAATCCCTCATCAGGGCAGCATGTGCCTGCTCGACAGCGTGCTCGACTGGAATGCGGAATTCATCCGCTGCGAGGCCACGAGCCACCGCAGCGCCGACAATCCGCTGCGCGCGCATGGCCGGCTGGCCACCGTGTGCGGCGTGGAATACGCGGCGCAGGCCATGGCCGTGCATGGCGCAGTGCTGCAGCAAGGCGCGCGGCGGCCGCGCATGGGCTACCTGGCCAGCGTGCGCAAGCTGGTGCTGGACGTCGAACGGCTCGACGATATTGACGGACCGCTGACCATCGAAGCGCATCGCGTCAGCGGCGAAGGCGCCAACGTGCTTTACACGTTTGAAGTCAGCGGTGGCGGCAAGCGATTGCTTTCCGGCCGGGCGGCGGTCATTCTCGACGTGGCGCTGCCCGGCACCGCCTGATCCGCCTGGTCCGGCTTAGGCCTTGGGCGCAGGCAGGATCTTGCCGGAGACTTCGCCGAAGCCCACGACAAAGCCGTTGCCCTGTGCAAACCCGCTCATGATGATTTCGTCGCCGTCCTCGAGGAAGGCGCGGCTGCTGCCGTCGGCCAGCTTGAGCGGCTCGGCGCCGTTGCGCGTCAGTTCCAGCAGGCTGCCGTAGGAATCCGGCGTGGTGCCGCTGATCGTGCCCGAGCCCATCAGGTCGCCCACGCGCACATTGCAGCCCGACACCGTGTGGTGCGCCAGCTGCTGCGCCATGGTCCAGTACATCGCCTTGAAGTTGGTGCGGCAGATCGTGCTCGGCGCAGCGGCGCCTTGCGGGCGCAGGGCCACTTCGAGCGCGATGTCGTAGGCGTTCTTGCTGTGCTGCTGCAGGTACGCCAGCGGCTCCGGCGACTGCGCGGGATTGTCGCGGCGGAACGGCTCCAGCGCTTCCATGGTCACCACCCACGGCGAAATCGAGGTACCGAAGCCCTTGGAGTTGAACGGTCCGAGCGGCACGTATTCCCACTGCTGGATGTCGCGCGCGCTCCAGTCGTTGAGCAGCACCATGCCGAACATGTGGTCCGGCGCATCGGCGGTGCTGACCGGCTCGCCCAGCGCGGATTCCTTGCCGACGATAAAGCCGACTTCGAGTTCGAAGTCCAGCTTGCGGCACGGCCCGAAGACCGGACGCGCCTCGTTGGGCAGCTTGATCTGGCCGTTCGGACGGCGCAGGTCGGTACCGCTCACCACCACGGAGCTGGCGCGGCCGTTATAGCCGATGGGGATTTCCAGCCAGTTCGGCAGCAGCGCGTTTTCCGGGTCGCGGAACATGCGGCCGACGTTGGTGGCGTGCTCCTTGGACGAATAGAAATCGGTATAGCCCGGGATTTCGACGGGCAGGTGCAGCGTGACCTGGTCCATCGGCACGAGCGCGCGATCGCGCAGCGCGGCGTTGTCGCGCAGGGCGGCGTCGGCGTCCGACAGCAGCGCCGTCAGGCGCTGGCGGGTTGCCGACCACACCGGCTTGCCCAGCGCGATAAAGCGGTTCAGGCTGGCGGCGGCAAAGCTGCCCTTGGCTGCCGCGGGCAGCAGGCCGGCTTCGTCGAGTGCGGCGAGGTCCAGCACAACATTGCCGATTGCCACGCCAACGCGCGCGGCCTGGCCTTTCACGGAGAAGATGCCGAACGGCAGGTTCTGCAGGGGGAAATGGGTCTTGCCGTCGTTGGCGGATTCAATCCAGCTGGTGGTCGGGGCGGTCATAAGGTACTCCGGAAATGTCTGTGGCAAGCGGACGCTGCCGCCTGCCGTTGTTCGTTTTAGGTATGTGGCGCCTGGCCTGCTCAGCGCTCGTTCGGATTGAAATGCTTCTTCAGCCCTTGCCAGCAGGTGTAGTAGTCCTGCTGCAGCGATGCCGAGCGCTCCGCGTAAGGCGTGGGCCGGATCACGCCAGGCGTCTCGAACATGAACGCCATGGTGTCGGTGATGTGATGCGGCGTGGACGTATCGGCCGAGGTCGCCTTGGCGAACGTATCGGCATCGGGGCCGTGGCCGCTCATGCAGTTGTGCAGGCTGGCGCCGCCCGGTGCGAAGCCATCGGCCTTGGCGTCGTACACGCCGGTGATCAGGCCCATGAACTCGCTGGCGATATTGCGGTGGAACCAGGGCGGACGGAACGAGTTCTGCATCGCCAGCCAGCGCGGTCCGAAGATGACGAAGTCGATGGTGTCCACGCCCGGCGTGTCCGACGGCGACTGCAGCACCAGGAAGATCGACGGGTCCGGATGATCGAAGCTGATCGAGCCGATGGTGTTGAAGCGGCGCAGATCGTACTTGTAAGGCGCGAAGTTGCCATGCCAGGCCACCACGTCGAGCGGCGAATGGCCGATATCGGCGCGCCACAGGTTGCCCTGGAACTTGGCGACCAGTTCGAAATCGCCTTCGCGGTCCTCGTAGGCGGCCACCGGCGTCATGAAGTCGCGCGGGTTGGCCAGGCCGTTGGAGCCGATCACGCCCAGGTCCGGCAGCTTGAACAGCGCGCCGTAGTTCTCGCAGATATAGCCGCGGGCCGTGCCGTCCAGCAGTTCCACGCGAAAGCGCACGCCGCGCGGGATCACCACGATCTCCTGCGGCTCGACATCGAGCTTGCCCAGTTCCGTCACGAAGCGCACGCGGCCCTCTTGCGGCACGATGAGCATTTCGCCGTCGGCGTTGTAGAAGAAGCGGTCCTGCATCGACTGGTTGGCCAGGTACAGGTGGATGCCGCAGCCGGTCATGGCTTCCGGGCCGCCGTTGCCGGCCATGGTGACGATGCCGTCGATGAAATCCGTCGGCGTGGCCGGCATGGCCGGCGGGCTCCAGCGCATCTGGTTCGGCGACGCCGGGATTTCGTCGAAGCGGCTCAGGAAGCGCGACTGCTCCACCATCGTGAACGGCTTGTGCACGGCGCCCGGACGGATGCGATACAGCCACGAACGTCGGTTATGGGCGCGCGGCGCGGTGAAGGCCGTGCCGGACAGCTGCTCGGCATACAGGCCATACGGCGCGCGCTGCGGCGAGTTCTGGCCCACGGGCAGTGCGCCCGGCAGCGCCTCGGTGGCGAATTCGTTGGCAAAGCCGGACATGTAGCCGTGTTCGGCCAGCTGGGTGTGCGTGAGGTTCATGGTCGGATCAGCGTCGGGGGTCGGGAGGTTCGTGGCGGAGTCGGGAGGCATGCCGTGCTAGGCCGTGGCATGGTCATGGTCGGCGGTCGGCATGCCGATCGCCTGTTGCAGGGCGCGGAGCACGGCATCCGCGGAAAAACGGCGCCAGCGCGCACAGACGTGCTGGTCGGGGCGCAGCAGGTAACAGGTGCCTGGGTGGGCGTCATAGCGACGCGCGGCCAGGCCTTCGGTATCGGTCACGGCATGCAGGCCTGTCGGGTCCACGCAGTGCTCGCCTGCGGGAACGACGCACAGCACGGCCAACGGCACCGGCGCGGCGGCAAGCGCTTCCAGCGAAACGCCCTCCCCGTTGCCGAACACCATCAGCGTAAAGCCCGCGCCCATTTCGCCAAGCAGCCACGCAGCCCGGGCGGGCGTGCCGGCGGAGACTGGCGCATCGGCACAGGCAGTGCCCGGCACCATGGCGCCGGCAAAGCTGTCGGCATCGGGCGTATTGAGCGGCGAGCCATCCAGCACCGTTGGCTGTGACAGCCGGCCGCTGTTGACCAGTTGCCGCGCGAACGCATGATGGCGGGCAAGCCGCAGCACGGCGTCGCGGAACGTACGGCTCACCGCGCTCTTGGGCGTGATGAAATCGGTCGACCGCGTTGCATGCCGGATGTTCTCGTCGGCCGCGGCCTCGCGTTCACTGGCGTAGGTGTCCAGCAGCGCGTCCGGGGCACGAGCTTGCAGGACCAGCGCCAGCTTCCACGCCAGGTTCTCCGCATCCTGCACGCCGCTGTTGGCGCCGCGAGCGCCGAATGGCGACACCCGGTGCGCGGCGTCGCCGGCAAACAGCACGCGGCCATGGCGAAAGGCATCCATGCGCTGGCAGCAGAAGGTGTAGACGCTGACCCACTCCAGGGTGACATCGACATCGTCGCCCAGCATCGCGCGGATGCGCGGCATGACGCGCTCCGGCTGCTTCTCCGTGTCGGGGTCCGCGTCCCAGCCAAGCTGGAAATCGATACGCCAGACGTCATCGGGCTGTCGGTGAAGCAGCGCCGACTGGCCGCGGTTGAAAGGCGGGTCGAACCAGAACCAGCGTTCGGCGGGGAATGGCGCCGACATCTTCACGTCGGCAATCAGGAAGCGGTCGCGAAAGACGCGGCCCTTGCTTTCGAGTCCCATCAGCGCCCGCACGGCGCTGTGCGCGCCGTCGGCGGCCACCACGTAACGCGCGTGCAACCGGTAGCAGCCATCCGGCGTCTCGACGGTCAGCCGGACGCCATCCTGGTCCTGCTCCACGCCGCAGACGCGGTGCCGCCAGCGCAGGTCGATGCCCGGCAGTTCCGCGGCGCGGTCGACCAGGAAGCCTTCCAGGTAGTACTGCTGCAGATTGACGAAGGCCGGCCGTCGGTGTCCGCTTTCCGGCAGGAGGTCGAACTGGTACACCAGCGACGCGTCGAAGAACACCTTGCCGACATGCCAGCTGACGCCCTTTGCGGCAATGCCTTCGCCACAACCGAGGCGATCCAGGATATCGAGCGTGCGCTTGGCGAAACAGATCGCGCGTGAACCGCTGGCCAGCGCGCAGTCGTCGTCCAGCAAGACCACCGGCACGCCCCGCTGCGCGAGATCGATCGCCGTGGCCAACCCGACCGGACCCGCACCCACGATCGCAACAGGATGCGACCCAGGCAAACCGCGCCCTTCCAGCGGCATGCGCTGTTCGGCACAAGGCTGGTACGCGAAGGTACGGGGCTGGGAGCTGGTGTCCACGGTGTCTCCTGGTCACGCCGGTATCCGGCTGTGCCGCGGTCCTGGGAGTTTTGTCCTTGCAGGACTCCTCAGGCAAAATTACGGCATGCGTAATGCATTTACCATATCGTAATCGTCAGCAACGGACGTGTCAAACCGTTGCCGATAAGACGGCCTCAAGGATGTTCTAGTCGGGAAAAGGGCGATGCGGGGGTTATTGGAGCACCAAGCGCTGCGGCTTCGCAGGCGCGGGTCGAGTCACTTCAGGAATAGTGACCCATGGCTCAGCGCGGCGGAGGCATTTGCGAGCCGCATGGCGGCCTAAGGCGAGGCGATACTGGCAGCAGCAGGCCGCCGCCGCCTGATATGGGGATCGTGTTCAGGAACGAAAAAACGCCGAAATCCAGACAACAGCAACCGGCACAGTCCAGTTCGTACTGTGCCGGTTGCTGCCCCCCTGTCCGGCGTTCCCTGCTTCCGCCGGCCACGTCTGGAACGTGGCCGGTCGGGCAGGGTCATCAGGAGGCCGGCTAGTGCCCCTCGCCTGTACCGGAGCCGAAGCCACCGGTAGCCGGGCTGGCCGCGGTCGCCGGTGCGCTCGCGGCGGCCGGCTGGCCGGCCATCGAGGCTGCCGTGACGCCGCCATTGCGGCTGGCGATGAATGCGTTTACGTCGGCAGCAAGATGCTGCGGCGCCAGGACGACTTCGAGCCCGAGGGCTTCGCATGCCGCCAGGAAGGTCGACATGCGCGGATCGGCCTGGCCAGACTCTGCACGCAGGTAAGCTTCTCGCGAAATCCCCGCCTTGCGGGCAACGTCTTCCTGCTTCAGCTTGCGCGCTCGACGCAACGCCCGCAGTTGCCGGAACGGTTCGCTAGCGCCTCTTGGCACGGCTGTACTGTTCATGTCGGTCTCCAGTCACCAGTGAAAAAAAAGTGCGCGGACGTGCATTCGAGTATAGAGCACGCAAAGCATTCCGTATGTAACTGCCCAAACACTTTGTGCAGATTTCTTGCAACGAGGTTTTCCGGCACAAACGCTCGCTGTCAATGGGTCGAATACTGCACTGCATCGTCGCACCGCCCTGAGACTAACGACGATGTACCGATTGCGTTGACGCGAGAGGACCACAAAGTGAGTGACTCCCGCTAAAGCAGGAATGACTTGATTGACAAACCGACCGGTCGTGCTATTCTGCATTTCATGCAAAAAGGCCAACTTACGCGCAACGCCATCATCGCGCAGGCGCTCGACACCGCTGCCCGGGTCGGATTCGAACAATTGTCGCTGGCGAGCCTGGCGGCGGACACGAATATGTCCAAGAGCGGGCTCTACGCGCACTTCAAGTCGAAGGAAGCGCTGCAGCAGGCCGTGCTGGAGCTGGCCACGGAACGTTTCGCCGCGATGGTCGCGCGACCCGCCATGCGCCAGCCGCGCGGCGTACCGCGGCTGGAGGCGCTCTTCGAGGGCTACCTGGAATGGCTGGGCGGCACGGTGACCCAGGGGCGCTGCCTGTTCATGGCGCTTGGCCAGGAATACCGCGACAAGCCGGGCGCGATCCGCGACCAGGTGGTGCAGTCGCTGAAGGACTGGCACAGCACCATCGCCCGCGTGGTGACGGACGGCATCGAGGAAGGCCAGCTGGCGCCGGAGGTCGACGCACGCCAGTTCGCCTTCGACATGGTGGGCATCGGCATGTCGTTCCAGCAATCGTCCAAGCTGCTGGGCCGCGCCGACGCCGAAGCCATGGCGCGCCGCGCATTTGCCGGCCTGCTTGAACGCGCCCGTCCGCGGACGCCGACGGCGAACTGACTACCCACGAAGGATCCCGAACGACGGCACGCGATTTCCCCAAAAAAAGCACGACTGGTCGTTCTTTATAACAGCGCAGACGCCACCAGGCACGAACCGCCTGATCGGGACCGATCCGCGCGCCCAATCCGCTGGAGGTGTGTTGTGAGGCAGGGACTTTCATCATCGACGTCAGGCTCCGCCGAGAAGATCACGGCTCCGGGCCAATGGGCGAAGGACGCCCTGACGCGACTGCGCTGGCAGGCCGGCAGCCTGCTCGACCCGGTCGGCACCGCGCGAGCGCTGGAAAGGCTGTGGTTTGGCCCCCGGCATGCGATCCCGAACGGCGCCGCGCTGCGCGTAGTCGAGCGCGCGCGTGCCGACTGGGCGTTGGTCGTTGGCCACGGGCCGAGCCGGCGCGTGCGCATCTACCGCTGGGGCAACAAGGGCCCTGTCGTGCTTCTGGCTCACGGCTGGGGCGGCCATGCAGGCCAGTGGCATGCCGTTGTCGATGGGCTGCTGGCAGCCGGCATGCGCGTGGTGGCATTCGATGCGCTGTCGCATGGCGCCTCGGATGCCGGCGTGCGCGGCAGCACACAGACTTCCGTGCTGGAGATGTCGCGCTCGCTGCTGGCGGCAGCGTGGCACGCGGGCCCGGTGCATGCGGTGGTTTCGCATTCGCTCGGCAGTGCCGCCGCCGCGCTGGCGATTCGCGAAGGCCTGCCCGTGCGCGCCGCCGTCATGCTGGGGCCCCCGGCCGATATGCAGGCTGCCTGCGCGACCCTGGCCTGGCGGCTCGGCATCGGTCCACGCGTGCTCGCGCGCATGCAGCGCGCCAGCGAGCAATGGCTGGGCATGCCGTGGTCCGCCTTCAACGTGCCGGAGGTGGGCCGGACCCGGCCCGTGCCGCCGACCTTGATCGTCCATGACCGGCACGACCGCGAAGTGCGCTGGGAGGACGGCGCCGCCATTGCCGGCGCGTGGCCGCAATCGCAACTGGTGACGACGGAGGGCCTGGGGCACCGGCGCATCCTGCAGGACGCCAGTGTCATCGCCCGCATCGCCAGCTTCATCCGACCGGTGGCCGAGCAACCTGTACCACGGCTGGTGCTGCCAGACCTGGCTTTGCAGTGAAACGGGAGAACCGCCATGTTCCTGGTCAGCAACGACATGACAGCCACCCTGCCCGCCCGCGCGTCGCTGCGCGTAGTAGCGGATCCGGGCGAAAGCGTCGCGGTGCGCTGCACCGAAGGCGAGCTGTGGCTCATCCGCGACGGCGATCCGAAAGACACCTCGCTGGCCGCCAGCGAGAGCTTTACGCTGCCCGAAGCCAGCCGCGTGGAGCTATACGCCGTCACCCCGGCCACCTTGCGCGTGACGCGCTGCCGATCAGGCGCCACGACGGGAAGCACCTGGCGCAGCCGCTTCAGGCGCCTGCTAGGGCTGACCCAACCCTTCCCCGCTGGTCGCTAGCGCCCGTTGGCGGGACGACGCATTGCGTCGCCCCGCTCGTGCAGATGGGCGGACCTCTTGTCGGTTAATTGCTTTATTGACCTGCGATCGTCGGCGCCTGAAGCATTTCGCGTAGCTTGAACTTCTGGACCTTGCCCGAAGGCGTCGCCGGCAACGCGTCGCACACCAGCAATCGCTCCGGGATGTACTGCAGCGCCACCTTCTGCGCCTTCAGGAAATCCACCATCGCCTGCTTGTCGAAACCCTGCCCTTCCCTGGGCACGACCACGGCACAGGCACGCTCACCCAGCCGCTCGTCCGGATACGCGACGATGGCGACCTGTGACACGGCGGGATGCCGATACAGCAGCGTTTCGATCTCCACCACCGGAATGTTCTCGCCGCCGCGGATGATCACGTCCTTGCTGCGCCCCGCGATGCGCACATAGCCTTGCGCATCGATGCGCGCCAGGTCGCCGGTGTCGAACCAGCCCTCGGCATCCGTGGCGTTCAACCGGGACCGCTTGAGGTAGCCGCCGAAATTCGAGCAAGCCCGCACCAGCAGCCGCCCGATTTCGCCAGCAGGCAAGGAAGCGTCGAGCCCGTCCACCACCTTCACCTCGACGCCGGGCAACGGCACGCCATCGGTCGTCGACGCGCGCGTTTCCTCATCATCGGGCAGCGTGGTCGTCACCGCGCCGTTCTCGGTCATGCCCCAGGCCGAGACGATGCTGGCGCCCAGCGCCGCGCGGGCGCGCTCCACCAGCGCACCGGGAATCGGCGCCCCCGCGCACAGGAAAGTACGCAGGCTCGGCACGGGTTCGCCTTCCGCCACCGTGCGGGCCAGATCGGTCAGGAAGGGTGTCGATCCCATGGTGAAGGTGACACCCGCTTCGCGGATCAGCCGCGCCGCTTGCACCGGATCCCAGATGTCCTGCAGCACCGCCTGCGCGCCGAGCACCACCGGCATCATCAGGCCGTACATGAAGCCGGTCTGGTGTGCCATCGGCGAAGCCATCAGCACCACGTCGCCGGCACCCAGGTGCAGCCGCTCCGCATACGGAAGGATATTCGACAGCAGCGTGTTGGCCGTATGCATCACGCCCTTGGGCTCCCCCGTGGTGCCGGACGTATAGATCAGCTGCGTGACGTCGTCCGGGCCCGGACGATGGCGCGTCAGGATGGCGCGCGCGTCGGGATCTTCCTCTCGATCGGGCCCGCACAGCATGGCCTCAAACCCGTCGGCGCCATCACTCCCTGCCACCACCACATGGCGCAAGTCCGGCAACGATCCGCGCAACCCGTCCAGCATCGCCGCATGGTCAAAGCCGCGGAACCGCCGTGGCACGACCACGACCTGGCTGCCCGCGTGCGCCAGCATGAACGCCAGCTCGCGCTCGCGGAAGATCGGCATCAGCGGGTTGAGCACCGCGCCGATGCGCGCGCAAGCCAGGTACAGCGCCGTGACTTCCCAGCCATTGGGCAACTGGCAAGACACCACATCGTTGCGTGCGATCCCGAGCCGGCTCAGCCCCACGGCGATACGCGCGACCACCGCATCGAGTTGCCGCCACGTGAAGCGCCTGATCGCCCCACTTTCCACCTGCAGCGACGTCAACGCGGCCGCGTCCGGCGACCGCGCCACGCTGGCATCGAAATAGTCATTGATGGTGCGGTCGTGCCACAGCCCCGCCGCCACGCTCGCCGCGCGGCGCGGCGCAATCAGTACCGCGTCGAAATCCATGGCTTGTCTCCTGTGTTCTTGTCTGGATAGCCCGGCCTGCCCGCTGCTTCAGGCCGGCACCGCGGCGCGCCCGGCTCGGCCGCGCGCGATGATGGTCTTCATGATCTGGGCCGTGCCGTCGCCAATCTGGAAGCCCAGCACATCGCGCAGGCGCTGCTCCATCACGCCGCGGTCATAGCCGCCATGCCCGAACGACAGCAAGCACTGGTGCACCACGTCGTAGGCCAGCCGCGGCGCCCACCACTTGCACATGGCCGCTTCGGCCGTGTGCGGCAGCCCCTGGTCCTTGAGCCACAGCGTCTGCAGGCACAGCAGGCGCGCGGCCGTGACCTGCGTCTCGAAATCCGCGAGCGGATGCGATACGCCCTGGAATGCCGACAGCGGCTTGCCAAAGGCCTGGCGCTCCGCCACGTACTCCCAGGTCTCGTCGAGCGCCGCCTGCGCTACCGCAAGCACCTGCAGGCCGATCAGCGCGCGCGAGAAATCGAAGCCCTGCATCACCTGGACAAAGCCCTGGCCTTCGCTGCCCAGCAAGTGAACCGCCGGCACGCGTACGTTCTCGAAGAAGATCGAGCCGCGCCCGATCGCACGCTGGCCATGGCAATCGAAGCGGCTGCGCGTGACCCCCGGCAGGTCCATTGGCACCAGCACGGCCGAGATGCCGCGCGCGCCATCCTCGACACTGCCGGTACGCGCAAAGACCACGGCCGCATCGGCCTGGTCCGCCGCGGAAATCGACGTCTTCTCGCCATTGAGCACAAAGCTGTCGCCCACGCGCTCCATGCGCAGGCGCAGGCTCGCCGCGTCCGACCCGCCGCGGGGCTCGGTCAGCGCGATCGCCAGCAGGGCCTCGCCGCGCGTGAGCCGCCGCAGCCAGGGCTTCCCCACCTCGGGCAACGCATGCTGCGCGAGGATTTGCCCGTTGAGCGAGGCCAGCAGGTTGACGTACGACATGCTCAGGTCAGCGCGCGCGACGGCCTCGTGGATCACCCCGGCGGCCAGGCAACCCATGCCCTGCCCGCCGCAATCCTCCGGCAGTTCCGGGCCGATAAAGCCCATCTCGCCCATCTGCCGCATCAGCGTGCGGTCAAGTACTCGCGTCTTGTCGCGCTCCAGGAAACCAGGCGCGATGCGCTCATCCGCGAACCGGCGCGCATGCTCCGCCAGCGCCTGCAGGTCTTCATTGAGGTAGGGATTCATGATGTCTGCTCGGTCTGCCTGCCGGTGAATTACTTCGCGTACTTGCGGAACTCGGGCTTGCGCTTTTCCTGGAAGGCCCTGACGCCCTCGCGCGATTCCTCGGTGTCGTAATAGAGCTTCAGCGCATACATGCCCATGCCGGCGATACCGCTCTGGTGGGCCGTGTCCATGTTGAAAGAGCGCTTGGCGATGGCGATGGCGGTCGGGCTCTTCTCCATGATCTCGTCGCACCACTTCTGCACCTCGGCATCGAGCTGCCCGTGCGGCACCACGGCGTTGATCAGCCCCATCGCCAGCGCCTCGGCGGCCGGATAGCGGCGGCACAGGTACCAGATTTCTCGCGCCTTCTTTTCGCCGACGACGCGAGCCAGGAAGGCCGTGCCATAGCCCGGGTCGACCGAGCCGACCTTCGGCCCGACCTGCCCGAACACGGCCTTTTCGGAGGCAATGGTGAAATCGCAGATCGTGCACAGCACGTTGCCGCCGCCCACGGCATAGCCCTGCACGCGCGCGATGACGGGCTTGGGCACGTCGCGGATGGCGTTATGCAGTTCTTCCATCGGCAGGCCGATGGTGCCGCGGCCGTCATACTGGCCTTCATGCGCGGACTGGTCGCCGCCGGTGCAGAAGGCCTTGTCTCCGGCTCCCGCGAGCACGATCGCGCCGATCTCGCGGTCGTAGCCGGCGCGGTTGATCGCGTGGATCAGCTCGTCGCAAGTGCGGCCGCGGAACGCGTTCATCTTCTCGGGGCGATTGATGATGATCCAGGCCGCGCCGTTGCGGACTTCATAGAGGATGTCTTCGTATTGCATGATGTTCTGTCTCCTGTCGGATACCTTGTGCAGAGCCGGCAATCAGCCGTTCATGGTCAGGCCGCCGGACACGCTGAGTACCTGTCCGGTGATGAATGCCGCGTCGTCGCTGGCAAAGAAGGCAATCGCGCCGGGCAGGTCGTCGGGTTGGCCGATGCGGCCCAGCGGAATCGAGCGCGTGAACGCTTCCACCAGCTTCTCGGGGTTGCCGGCGCCCTGCTTGTAGTCTTCGAACAGCGCGGTCTGCGTCGGCCCCGGGCACACCACGTTGACCGTGATGCCGTGGCGCGCATGCTCGCGAGCGATAGTCTTGGAGAACGACACCAGCCCGCCCTTGCACGCGGCATAGACGGCTTCGCCGGATGACCCGACGCGCGCCGCGTCCGAGGCGATGTTGATGATGCGTCCCTGCTTGCGTTCCACCATGCCGGGCAGCACCGCGTGATGCATATGCAGCGCGCCGGTCAGGTTGATGGCGATCAGGCGCTCCCATTGCGCCGGTTCGGTTCGCGTAAAGGGCTTGAACACATCCCAACCCGCGTTGTTGACCAGCACGTCGACGGGACCGAACTCTTGCTGCACCGCTGCCACCGCCGCATCCACGCTGGCCCGGTCGGTGATGTCGCAAGATATTGCCAGCGCGCGCCCGCCGGCCTCAGCGATGCGCGCCGCCACCTTCCGTGCCGCCTCCACGCTGAGATCCAGCACGCCCACTGCCGCGCCTTCCCGCGCAAAGCGCAAACACGTTGCGCCGCCGATACCGCCGCCACCCCCGGTCACGATGACCGTCTTGCCCTTGAGTCCTTGCACAGCTTTCTCCCACGAGGTCTCCAGTGATATCGTGCCGCCAGCGCGTCACGCATCGTCACTGAATTAGGTCAATATATTGACATATACTAGGTGGTGTCGCGTCAGTGCGCAAGGCTCTCGATCATTGGATGGCATCATGGTTAACCCGGAATTTGGCGACGCAATCGCCCCAGACGCGCGGATGGAACTGGCCAATCGGCTGTTCTTCCGCCTCTATCAATGCGCAAACATGTTGCATAAGACCGGTTCGCGCGCCGTGGAAGCGGAGGGGCTGACCACGCAGCAGTGGGCGGTCCTGGGTGCGCTGTCGCGGCCGGAGGCCGCCAACGGCATGAGCGTGGGCGACCTGGCGCGCTACCTGATGGTTAGCCGCCAGAACCTGTCCGGGCTGGTCAGCCGCATGGAGCGGGACGGCCACGTGAGCCTGGCGCCCGACGGGCGCGACCGGCGGTCCAGGCTGGTGCGGATGAGCGAAACGGGACGCGAGGTGTGGCTGCACCAGGCGCAGCCGAAGATCCGCGACTACTACGAGCGCGCGCTAGAGGGCTTTTCCACGAACGACCTGACGCACACGCTGCATTACCTGCTCAAGCTGCTGGACAACATGCAGGGACTCGACACCGGTGCGGCAGATGCGGAAAGCGACTGACCCGCCGTATCGCGTGTGCAACGGCGCGAGCCGCAAACCGTGCTGCGCGCCAGCCCTGAATACCGGAAAGCCGCCTGGTACGGCGAGTGGCTTGCAACTTGCGTGATGCCGGGATTGCTCAGGTGCGAGGGGGCCTTATCCCGCAAGGCGCGATGGCTTCATCGCTCTGCCTCCTGCCTCCAAAGCCCCTAGCCACCGTCAACGCCAGTTGCGCCGGCGGCGCCGTTCCATCTAGCCGGAGACACACCATGAACCGATATCTCGTGCTGGCAACCTTCACCGACCAGGGCATCCGTACCGTGAAGGAAACCACAAAACGCGCCGCCGCGGTGCGCGAAATGGGGGCGCAATTCGGCGTGCAGGTAAAGGACATCTACTGGACGCTCGGCGCCTATGACATCGCGCTGGTACTGGAAGCATCGGATGACGCGGCGATCACCGCCTTCGGCATGTCCATCGGCGCGCAGGGCAATGTGCGCACGCAAACGCTGCGCGCGTTCAATGCCGACGAAATGCAGGGCATTCTCGGCAAGGTGCGTTGACGGGTTGACGCCTTGATGCAGTGATACAGCGGAAAGCGCCGGCACGGGCGTGTGTCAGGCGCTTTCTGCTTGCGGCCTCATTGGGACTGCCGCGCCCTCGACCGGGAAGGCTCGTCGTCGTAGAAGCCGGGCGGATAAATCGGGTAGCGCAGGGCCGCATACACGACAACGGCCGCGCCGATCACGGTAATCCAGTCGAGCACATCCGCCACGCACACTCCTTGCAACGGCCGCACGGTGAATCCGCCGGCCCTGCCTGAAGTCTATGAACGATCGGCCCCCGGCCCAACGACCGATTTCGACTTTGCATCCTCGGGCGGTGACGCGCGCTGCGCCAGCAGCTTCTGGATCACCGCCTCGGTTTCGGCATAGTTGCCTTCGCCATAGTGGTGGTAAACGATGCGGCCCTGCGCATCGATAAGGTAGGTGGCGGGCCAATACTGGTTGTGGAATGCCGACCATGTGGCATACGCGTTGTCCTGCGCGACCGGATAGCGGATGCCGAAGCGCTTGATGGCCTCCTGCACATTGGCCGTCGATTTCTCGAAGGCGAACTCCGGCGTGTGCACGCCGACCACGACCAGCCCCTGGTCCTTGTACTTCTCATGCCACTGCTTCACGTAAGGCAGCGTGTGGATGCAGTTGATGCACGAGTAGGTCCAGAAGTCGACCAGCACGACCTTGCCGCGCAGCTCTCGCATCGACAACGGTGGCGAATTCAGCCAGTGGTCGATGTCCGTGAACTCGGGCGCCTTGCCCGGGTCCGCGACGGCCGGGCCGGCGGAGGCACTGAACCCGGTGCCGAAGACATAGATGGCAATGAGGAGGGCCGCTGCCATGGCGGCGCGAAGGAAGGTGCGCATGATTGAGCTGGGACGCGACGCCGGTCGCGCTCTCTGGTCGTTGGGGCAATGTGGCCGGCGCGTCCATCGCGCTGGCACACCTCCATTGAAGTCGACCGATGTATCGCGCGCTTGTTGCGTAGCGGCCCGGTGCGTGTGCCCACGTATCGCCGGGCGGCTGTGATACAGCCGCATACAAAGGCCCCGGCGCGGCCTTGCGCGTCTCCCGACGCCTGTTCAGCCCAGCCTGACTTCCGCCGCCAGCCCGCCGCCTTCGCGATTGCGCAGCCGCAGCGACCCGCCTATCGCCACCGCGAGCTGCTGCGCAATGGCCAGGCCCAGCCCGGTGCCGCCGGTCTCGCGGCTGCGTGAATTCTCCAGCCGGACAAACGGCTGCAAGACCGCGTCCAGCTTGTCTTCCGGAATGCCGGCACCGCGATCCAGCACTTCGATGACCACGGCATCCTGGTCGCGGCGCACATTCAGTTCCGCCGCCCCGCCAAACTTGATCGCATTGTCGATCAGGTTGGTCAGGATGCGGCGCAGCGCCTGTGGGCGCGTTTCGATGGCACAGCCGATGCTTTGCTGCACCGTGACCGCCTTGCCGGTGTCCTGGTAGTCATAGACCAGGCTCTCGACAAACGACCCGAGGTCGATGCGCGAAGTCTTCTCGCCGCCGCCGTGCGCCGAGCGCGCATAGGCAAGCCCTTCGCGCACCAGCGTCTGGATCTCCGCCAGGTCGCTCACCATCTTGCGCTTCTCCTCGGATTCCTCGGCCATCTCGGCACGCAGCTTCATGCGCGTGATGGGCGTCTGCAAGTCATGGGAGATCGCGGCAAGGATCTGCACGCGTTCTTCCACAAACGTTGCGATGCGCTCGCGCATGGCATTGAACGCGCGCGCCGCGCGCGCCAGCTCGGTCGGGCCGCTCTCGTCGAGCGGCGCCGTCTTCGCGTTCGGTTCGAGCGCATCGGCGGCATCGGCCAACTGCACCAGCGGGCGGATCGACAGCCGCACCGCGAACCAGCAGCACAGCACCAGCAGCAACAGCTGGACCACCAGCACATAGGGCAGCCATTGCGCGATCGGTGTCATGCGCGGATGCACGTCGATGGTCAGCGGGCTGCCGTCGCTGAGCGTCAGGTGCGCCTGCAACTGCTTGCCGTCGCCCGGAATGGATTCCACCTTGACCGAAAAGCGGCCGCCGCTGGCCTCCATAATGCGGTCGGCAATGTCCTGTCCCCGCTGGGACATCTCGGGGATGCCGGGCTGGCCCGGCCCAAGGATGTACTGATAGTTGCCCCGGTTCAGGCGAGGCAGCCACTGCGGCCGCTCGTTGGCCGGCAGCCGGTCCAGAATGGCAATGGACGTGGAGACGTCGGTTTCCAGCGTGCCCAGCATCACCTGGCGCGCCGAGATATAGCGTTCCGAAAACAGCACGGCGAACGACAGGCCGTGGGCGATCAGCAGCCCGGCGAACAGGATCAGGAACAGCCGCGCCCCCATCGTGCGGGGCCACGCCCAGTGGCGTGCGGGCAACGTCACTGGCGTGCCTCCCGGATCTCGACGGGCACGGCGAACACATAGCCCTCGTTGCGCACCGTCTTGATGTGCCTGGGTTCGCGCGCATCGTCATGGAGTCGCTGCCGCAGGCGGCTGACCAGCAGGTCGATCGAGCGCTCGAACATCTCGGCCTCGCGGCCCTGCGTCAGGTTCAGCAGCTGGTCGCGGTTCAGCACGCGCTGGGGATGGTCGACAAATACGCGCAGCAGCCGGTATTCGGCCCCGCTCAGCGCGACAATGGTGCCCTCCTGGTCGATCAGGTGGCGCGCGGTGGTATCGAGCTGCCAGTCGCCGAACGCGAGGATTTCCGCGGCCTCGGTGATCTGCAGGTTGGGCGGCAGCATGCGCGTGCGGCGCAGCACCGCCTTGATGCGCGCGAGCAGCTCGCGCGCCGCGAACGGCTTGGCCAGGTAGTCGTCGGCGCCCATCTCGAGGCCGACGATACGGTCGGTTTCGTCGTCGCGCGCGGTCAGCATCAGGATCGGCGTCGCCTTGTGCTTGCCGGCCCGCAGCTCGCGGCACAGCACCAGCCCGTCGTCGCCGGGCATCATCACGTCCAGGACGATCAGGTCGACGGTGTTGGCCTCCAGGAACGCCCGCATATGCCGCCCATCCGGCGCGACCGTCGTGCGCAGGCCGTTCTTGGTCAGATAGGCGGAGACCAGTTCGCGGATCTCGCGGTCGTCATCGACGATCAGGATGTGGTCGACGTGTGCGTCCATCGTTGTGGCCTCGGCAAAAGTGGAAGGGATCGGGCAGCCTGCTTTGCCAGCATTGTATGAGGGTGGCCCGTCTTGCGTGTATCGCCATGTATCTGGCGGCTGCGGCCGCACAAAGCGGTACAAAACCGCGCCATGGCGACACATGGCGGCGACTCCGGCCCGGTCTGATAGGGGCCAAGCCAATCCCGAGCGAAAGGGCACCCGTCATGACCTTGCTGATCCTTGCCTACCTGGGTGGAGTCCTCACCATCCTGAGCCCCTGCATCCTGCCCGTCCTGCCCTTTGTCCTCAGCCGGGCCGGGCAGCCATTCGTGCGCAGCCGGCTGCCGTTGCTGGCGGGCATGGCGCTGACCTTTGCCGCGGTGGCCTCGCTGGCGTCGGCCGGTGGCGCGTGGGCCGTGCGCGCCAATGCCTATGGCCGCATCGGCGCGCTGGCGCTGCTGGCCGTCTTCGGGCTGTCGCTGCTGTTGCCCCGCGTGGCGGAGATGCTCGCGCGCCCCGTCGTGGCGCTCGGCAACCGGCTGGCGGGCGGCAGCGCATCCGGGCCGGCCTCCGACTCGCCCTGGGGATCGCTGCTGCTCGGCATCGCCACCGGGCTGCTGTGGGCGCCTTGCGCCGGGCCGATCCTCGGCCTGGTGTTGACCGGGGCCGCGCTGCATGGCGCCAGTGTCTCGACGTCCCTGCCGCTCGCGGCCTATGCCGCTGGCGCGGCGACCTCGCTGGCGGCGGCGCTGGGCCTCGGCGGACGCGTCTTCGCGCTCATGAAGCGATCCCTGGGCGCGAGCCAGTGGCTGCGCCGCGGGTTGGGTGCCGGCGTGCTCGGCGGCGTGCTGGCGATCGGACTCGGCACCGATACCGGCCTGCTTGCACAGTTGCCCGCAAGCGGCCCGGTGCGGCTCGAACAGGCGCTGGTCGACGCCTTGCACAAAGACCGGCCCGCGCCGCAGGCCGCCAACGACACCAACGACACCGCAGGTCCGGGCCGCCGCACCGACATGCTGCTGGCCGCCCATGACACCGGCGTGGGCTTCCCGGGCGGCCTGCGCGTGGAAGGCCGGTTGCCGCCGCTCGACGGCGCTACGCAATGGCTCAATTCGCCGCCGTTGTCGCGCGAACAACTGCAGGGCAAGGTCACGCTGGTCTACTTCTGGACTTATTCCTGCATCAACTGCATCCGCACGCTGCCCTACCTGCGCGCATGGGCTGACAAGTACAAGGACCAGGGCCTGACGGTGGTCGGCGTGCATACGCCCGAGTTCGCGTTCGAGCAGTCGCCGGACAACGTGCGTCGCGCGGTGGCGGACTTCCCTTTCCCGTGGCCGTGGACAGCGATTACCGCATCTGGCGCGCGTTCCATAACAATTACTGGCCGGCCGCCTACTTTGTCGACGCGCGCGGCAATATCCGCCACCACCAGTTTGGCGAGGGCGACTACGCAACATCGGAACGGGTCGTCCAGACCCTGCTGGCCGAAGCCGGTCACCGCGCCATGACTGGCGATGTCGTCAAGCCCGAAGCGGGCGGCGCACAGGCGGCGCCGGACCTGCGCAATGTCCGCTCCGACGAAACCTATATCGGCTACAGCCAGGCGGTGAATTTCGCCTCGCCGGGCGCGATGCGGCAAGACGCATCTCGGCAGTATACCGTGGGCAAGCTGCTCCTGAACGAGTGGGGCCTGTCCGGCCAATGGACCATCGGCCCCGAGCAGGCCACGCTGGACCGGGCCGATGGCGCCATCCGCTACCGCTTCCACGCGCGCGACCTGCACCTGGTGCTGGGGCCAGCGGCGAATGGCCGGGCGGTCCGCTTCGTGGTGACGATCGACGGCAAGCCGCCTGGCGCGAGCCATGGCGCCGATACCGATGCAGGCGGCAACGGCGCCGTCACGCAGACACGGCTCTACCAACTGGTGCGGCAGGCCGGCGAGGTGGGCGAGCATACGTTCGAAATCCGCTTCCTGGACCCCGGCGCACAGGCTTACGCATTCACGTTCGGCTAGCCTCCCCTGCGCATTTCGCGGCGGTTTCGCGCTCGTTTTCGGGCGGCGGGCAAAGGCAAAGCCTGCGTGAACCGCCCCATCAAATCGCCGCTTTGGGGCCAGCCAGTCCGGTCTGGCCACAAATGCGGCGAAATCGCACCCGCGTCCGAGTAAAATGCTGGATTTTTCGCTCTGGCGATATGCTCCAAGCACCCCGGCGCGCAGGCTTCAGCGGTCCGACGCTGATCCGCCTGCTGGTTCGCCTGACAGGCAATGACGCCCCCGAATCCGGCCAGTCGCTTTCGGCCCAGCTCAGCCAATGGCTCGGCTGGACGGAGGCGATCGCCCTGTCCGCGGCGCTGAACGGCAATCCGCCGGCCTCGGCCGGAACGCACGCGGCCGGGGCCGAGGAAGCCGAGTGCGCCCGCGTGCGCACCGCGCTGGCCACGGCCATTGCCGATGACAAGGCGGCCGGCAGCCGGCCACGCGGACGCCCGCGCCAGGCGCTGCCAGAGCCGGCAGGCACCGTCATCGACTATGCAGCGTTCCGCCAGCGATACGTCACTTCGCAGCAGACCATGGAGACGGAAATCGCCAGCCTGCGCGCTCGCCTGCGCACGGTGCTGGCGTCCCGGTCCTCCGGCATGGCACGGCTGGCGATGGTAGATGGCGTCATGGAACGCGTGCTGGGGGCGCGCGAACAGGCGCTGCTGGGAACCATTCCGGGCATGCTCGAAGCGCACTTCACGCGCCTGCGCAAGGCCGAGGAAGCCGCGCTGGCCGGGGCGCGGCCGACGGGCGTCCCGGCGCCCGTGACGCCCGGTGCCTGGCTCGCCGTCTTCCAGAACGATATGCAGAGCGTGCTGCGCGCCGAGCTGGACATCCGTTACCAACCCGTCGAAGCCTTGCTGGCGGCGCTGCGTGACAGCTAACCCAACCACTATGACCAGAACCCTTATCCAAATCGTCGTTTTCCTGGCAGGCCTGGCCGTCGTGGGCTGGATTGGCGCCGGCTACGCGGGCACCAACGCGCTGGCGCTGGCCGTCACGCTGCTGATCGGCGGCTTCTACCTGGCCGGTGCGTTCGAACTCAAGCGCTACCACCAGGCCACGGGCACGCTGGCCCAAGCCGTTGCGGGACTGTCCGAAGCCCCCGCCAGCCTTGGCGCATGGGTCGACTTGCTGCCTCCGGGCCTGCGCAATGCCGTGCGCCTGCGCGTCGAAGGCGAGCGCGCCGCCCTGCCCGGCCCGGCCCTGACGCCGTACCTGGTCGGCCTGCTGGTCCTGCTGGGCATGTTCGGCACGTTCCTTGGCATGGTCGCGACGCTTCGGGGCACCGGCATCGCGCTGGAAGGCGCTGCGGACCTCGATGCCATCCGCGCATCGCTGGCCGCCCCGGTCAAAGGCCTGGGCTTTGCGTTCGGCACGTCGGTGGCCGGTGTCGCCACCTCGGCCATGCTGGGCCTGCTTTCCACGCTGTGCCGGCGCGAGCGCATCGAGGCCGCGCAGGCGCTCGACGCCCGCATCGCCACCACGCTGCGCCCGTTTTCGCGCAACCACCAGCGCGAAGAAGCGTTCCGCCTGCTGCAGCGGCAGGCGGACGTGATGCCCACGCTGGTCGACCGGCTGCAGGGCATGATGACCACCATGGAACAGCAGCACCAGGCCATGTCCGAACGGCTCGCCACCAGCCAGGCCGCGTTCCATGACCGCACCGACGCCGCGTACGGCCGGCTGGCCGATGCCGTGCGGCAATCGCTGACGCAGAGCATCGCCGACAGCGCACGCACCGCCAGCGCGGCCATCCAGCCTGCCGTCGAATTCACCATGGCGGGCATCGCACGCGAAACGGCGGCCCTGCACACCACGGTCTCGGACGCCGTGAAGCAACAGCTCGATGGCCTGTCGAGCCGCTTCGAGGACAGCACGGCGACCGTCGCGGATTTGTGGAAGCAGGCGCTGGCCGGTCATCAGCGCACCAGCGAAGCACAGGCCGGCGACCTGCGCGCCACGCTCGAAGGCTTCACGCAGACTTTCGATGAACGCTCGGCGGCCCTGCTGGAAAGCGTGGCCGCCCGCCTGGACGCCACGGCGGCCAGCGCCGCCGGAACCTGGAATGCTGCGCTGGCGCAGCAAGCGCGCGTCAGCGAGAAAATCGCCGGCGACAGCCAGCAAGCCATCGCCAGTGCGGCGGCAGCGTTCGAGCAGCACGCGGCCTCGATGGTGCGGGCGCTGGCCGGCTCGCATGCCGAACTGAAGCAGGAACTGTCGGCACAGGATGCACAGCGGCTGCAGGTCTGGGCGCAAACGCTTGGCGCCATCGCCAACACCCTGCGCAGCGAGATGGAACAGGCGAGCGCGCACACCGCAAGCCGCCACCAGGAAATCGCCGACGCCCTGGCGCAGACCACGCGCGACATGTCGGCGGAAGTTCGCGCGCATGCCAGCAGCACCGTCGCCGAGATCGAGCGCCTGGTGCAAGCGGCCGAGCAGGCCCCCAAGGCTGCCGTTGCCCTGCAGGAAGAACTGGCCGCTCGCGACCAGCAGCGCCTGGCCGCATGGACCGAGGCACTGGCCGGCATGGCCGCGACGCTGCGCACGCAGATGGAACAGGCCAGCGCGAATGCCGCCGGCCACCAGCAGCAGATCACCGAAACGCTGGCGCAGACCGCGCGCGCTATGTCCGCCGAGGCGCGCACGCACGCCAGCAGCACCATCGCAGAGATCGACCGCCTCGTGCAGGCCGCCGAGTTGGCCCCGAAGGCTGCCGTCGCGCTGCAGGAAGAACTGGCGTCTCGCGACCAGCAGCGCCTGGCCGCATGGACCGAGGCACTGGCTGGCATGGCCGCGACGCTGCGCGCGCAGATGGAGCAGGCCAGCGCGAACGCCGCCAGCCATCAGGAACAGATCACCGAAACGCTGGCGCAAACCGCTCGCGCTATGTCCGCCGAGGCGCGCACGCACGCGAGCAGCACCATCGCCGAAATCGACCGCCTGGTGCAGGCCGCCGAGTTGGCCCCGAAGGCCGCGGTCGCGCTCCAGGAAGAACTGGCTTCGCGCGATCAGCAGCGCCTGGCCGCATGGACCGAGGCACTAGCCGGCATGGCCGCAACGCTGCGCGCCCAGATCGAACAGGGGAGCGCGCAATCCGCTGACCGCCAGCAGGCCATCACCGACGCACTGGCCCAGACGGCACGCGATATTTCGGCCGAAGCGCGCACGCACGCCAGCACCACCATCGCCGAAATCGACCGCCTCGTGCAGGCCGCCGAGCAGGCCCCGAAGGCCGCCGTCGCCTTGCAGGCCGAAATGGCCGCGCGCGACGAGCAGCGCATGACCGCCTGGACCGAGACGCTCGGCAGCATGGCCGCGTCGCTGCGACAGGAATGGGAGCAGACCACGACGCACACGACCAACCGCCAGCAGGAACTCTGCAATACGCTGGCCCGGACCACGCGCGACATCGCGGCCCAGACGCAGGCACAGGCCAGCCACGCCATCGCCGAGGTCTCCCGCCTGGTGCAGGCCGCCACCGAAGCGCCCAAGGCGGCGGCCGAGGTCATCGCCGAATTGCGCCAGAAGCTTACCGACAGCATGGCCCGCGACAACACGATGCTCGAAGAGCGCGGCCGCCTGCTCGAAACGCTGGGCACGCTGCTCGATGCGGTCAACCATGCTTCCACCGAGCAGCGCGAGGCCGTGGACAGCCTCGTTGCCACCACGGCCGACCTGCTCGACCGTGTCGGCACGCGCTTCCACGACCAGGTCGAATCGGAAACCGGCAAGCTCGCCACCGTGGCTGCGCAGGTCACGGGCAGCGCCGTCGAAGTGGCCAGCCTTGGCGAGGCGCTGGGCGTGGCCGTGCAGATGTTCAGCGAGTCCAACGACAAGCTGATGGCGCATCTGGAGCGCATCGAGACCGCGCTCGACAAATCCATGGCGCGCAGCGACGAGCAGCTGGCCTACTACGTGGCGCAGGCGCGCGAGGTCGTCGACCTCAGCATGCGCTCGCAGAAGCAGGTGCTTGACGACCTGCAGCAGCTTGCCGGACAGCAGGCATCCAACGCAGAGGCGGCATGAGAGACGACGACATCGACGCAGGCGTCGAGCCGTCCGTACCGACCTGGGCCGTCTTTGGCGACCTGATGTCGGTGGTGCTGGGCGCATTCGTGCTGATCCTGCTGGGCGTCATCGGCGCCCAGATGGAGCTCACGTCCAGGCTGGAGAAGGAAGCGAAGCAGCGCCAGGAAGAAATGCAGCGCCGCGAAAGCCTGGAAAAGGCGCTGGCGGCCCCACTCGCCGCTGGGCGCGTGACGCTGGTGAACGGCCGCATCGGCATCAATGGCAGCGTGCTGTTCGCACTCAACTCCGACCAGCTCCAGCCGCAGGGCCGTGACGTGCTGAAGAGCCTGGCCGGGCCGCTGTCGGCCTACCTGCGCTCGCGCGACGAGATCCTGATGGTGAGCGGCTTCACCGACGACCAGCAGGTGCGCGAACGCAACCGCCGGTTTGCCGACAACTGGGAGCTGTCCGCCCAGCGCGCCTTGACGGTGACGCGCGCGCTGATCGATGCGGGCATCCCGGCCGCCTCAGTGTTCTCGGCCGCGTTCGGCGCCGAGCAGCCGGTAACGTCGAACGCCGATGAAGCCGGCCGCGCCCGCAACCGGCGGGTGGAAATCGCCCCCGTTCCGCGCGTGTCCATGGGCACGGGGAAGCCGCATGGCTAACGACGCCGTGCTCGACACGCTGGCCGCCTGGCGCGAACGCGGCGCCGACCGCGTCGACCCGGTCCGGTTTCGCCTGATCGAAGCGATGGCACGGCGCGCGGCTGGCCACAGTGGCGATGCGCGCCGCCTGCTCGAAGGCCGGCTGTCCGAACTGGTCAGCGCATACGGTGCGGCCGTGGAAAGCGAGGCATCCCGGGACACCGGCGATGCGCCTCGACCACGCCTGCCCACGCGCGGCGCGCTGGCGGAGGTAGTCGACTACATCGCGAGCCAGGCCCCGCTGCCCGATGCTGCCCCAGCTCCTGGCGCAGCGCCGCGCAGCGCTCCGCGCGACGCATTGCGAGCCGAGCCGAAGCTGATCGATTACTTCCGGGATACCTGGACGCGCGTCAGCGCGAGCCAGCAGTTGCAGCAATCGCTGGAGCGGGTGCCCGAGCATGCGGGTCCGCTCAATTCCAGCCATCTCGTGCATCGCTCGCTGACGCTGATGCGCGAGATGTCGCCCGCATACTTCGAGCAGTTCCTGTCCTATGTCGATGCGCTGACGTGGCTGGAACAGATGCATGGCGGCGGCGCCGCGGCCGTCAAGGAAGCGCCCCGTGCCGGCGTGGTGAAGAAAGCCGTGCGCGCCAGGGCGCGCAAATAAGCGGCTGGCAATCGCCGGCGCATGCGGTGTGCCGGCACGCGAATCACTCCAGCGACACTCCCGTGTCCGCCGTCAGCTTCAGAACCACCGGCAAATATGCCTTGTAGGCGCTCACCGCTTCCCCAGGCAAGTTGCCCAGCGGCTCCGCCCCCATCTCGTCGATCTTCTTGCTCACCGTGGCGCTCCTGACCAGCGCGCTGACCTCGCGGCCCAGTCGCTCGATCAGCGCATCGGGTGTTTTCGCAGGCGCCATCAGCGTCACGGGGCCGACCAGCGCGAATGCACTGTCCTTGTAGCCGGCCTCGGCAAAAGTCGGCACGTCCGGCAGCGCGCGCGCACGGCTGGCGCCTACTACCGCCAGCGCCCGCAGCCGGCCATCGGCAATGTGCTGCCTCAGCGAAGTGACCGAGCCCACCGTCAGGTTCACCTGGCCGCCGAGCAGGTCCGTGATCATGGGTCCCTCGCCCCGGTACGGCACATGCAGCATGTCGATCCCGTAAGTCTTGCCGAGATACGCCTGAATCGTATGCGGTTGAGTGCCCGGCCCCCAGGAACCCATCACCAGCTTGCCCGGGTGCGCCTTCGCATAGGCAATCAGTTCGGCCACCGTCTTCACTGGCACCGATGCGTTCACAGCCATCACCGTGCGCGCGACGGCCACGTCGGAAATCGGCCGCAAGTCGGTGCGCGGGTCATAGGGCAGCCGCTTGTAGAGCACGATATTGGCCGTGATGGGCCCCGGAATCGTCATCAGCAAGGTGTAGCCGTCCGGTGCCGACTTGGCGACGTAATCGGTACCGATGCCGCCGCCTGCCCCGGCGCGGTTCTCGACCACCACGGGCTGGCCCAGCCGGCGCGACAAGCCGTCGGCCACCGTGCGCGCGAGCGTATCGGTCAACCCGCCGGGCGGATACGGCACCACCATGCGGATCGGCTTGGCTGGATAGGCAGCTTCGATGGCCTGCCCCGCGCACGGCAGCAGCGTCAGCGCCAGGGCCGCCGCCCCCAGCGTGCGCATGGACATCGACAAGGTACGGCGCCGGACGGCGCTGACTGCGCTGTGAATCGTCATGCTGTCTCCACTGGCAGGGCAGCGCCGGCAGTGCCGGGCCGCCCATTTTAATACGACGCATTAATCACTGACGGAAAATGTAGCAGAGCGATTGCGCCGAGCGGGATGGTGGAAACCCCAATGCCCGCATCAGCGCCCGCCGCCTAAGCTGTCCCCGACCGTTTAATACGATAGATTAAAATCGCCTGGGAACCTGATCGCCATGAACGCCCCGCATCCCTCTTCCGATCGCGCCGCGCTGTTGCGCGATGCCGTCGTGTACACCTATCCGCTTTACGAGATGGCACGCATGCGCGCCGCAACGTGCCCGCGCCGCGGCCCCGACGGGGTCTTTGCCGGCGACACCCCCGACACCCCGCTGCGCTGGGTCAACCAGCTTTTCCACACGCGCGTCCTGCTTGGGCCGCAGCACCGTCAGGTGGTTACGCCCAACAACGACACGCTCTATACCAACGCCTGGCTCGACCTGTCCGAAGGACCGGTCTGCCTCAGCGTGCCGGACACGGGCGGGCGCTATTACGTGCTCGGCCTGCTCGACGCCTACACCAACCCGTTCGATGCGGTCGGCAGCCGGACCACCGGCACCGGCGCGGGCCGCTATCTGCTCCACGGGCCGCGCTGGCAAGGCGAGATCCCGCCCGGCATGCAGCCGCTGGCGTGCCCGACCGACGCAGTCTGGATGATCGGCCGCTGGCTGGTCGATGGCGAAGCGGACCTGCCAGCCGTGCATCACTTGCAGGATGCCGTCAGCCTGACGCGCCTCGACGGCACGCCGGCCGCGCGCGCGTTCGACGTGGGCATGCAGCCCGGCGAGCGCGTGGGCGACCCGCTGCGCTTTACCGCCGTGGTCAACCGGATGCTGCGCGACAACCCGCCGCCGGCCAGCCAGGCGGTCCATGTGGCCCGCTTTGCAGCCGTCGGCATCGGCGCAGACTGCGACGCGATGGAACCCGATGAGGCACAGCGCAGCGCAATGGCCGCTGCCTTATCCGAACTCGAGGCCGAACTGGGTGCGCCGATTCCGTCTGACCTCGGCGGCGGCTGGTCGCTGCCGGTCGAGTTGCTGTCGACATTCGGCGAACGCTACCTGGAACGTGCGCTGGTCGCGCGCAACTACATCGGCGCGCTGGGCATGGAAGAAGCGATGTACCTGATCGCGGATTGCGATGGCGAAGGGCAGCCACTGGATGGCCGCTGCGACTACGAACTGGTTTTTCCTGCCAGCGGACTGCCGCAGGTGGACGCGTTCTGGTCCCTCACGGTTTACCGCAAGTCCGACTGCATGCTGGTGGAGAACGCGCTGTGCCGGTATTCGCTGGGGGACCGCTCACCGGACCTGCGTCATGAAGCGGATGGGAGCCTGCGCCTGTTCCTGGGCGAGCGCGCGCCGGATGCGCTGGCGCTGCGGGGCAACTGGCTGCCGGCGCCCGCCGAGCCGTTCTACGTCACGCTGCGGCTGTACGTGCCGCGCCAGTCGCACCTGGACAAGAGCTTCGCCTATCCGCCGATCCGGCGCGTCAACGGCGTGTCGTAAAGACCGTAGCGGGGTCGCCGCTGCCGCTCAGTCCGTGCGCGCCTTGCCGCCGCGGCGGGTGCCGCCGGAAGTCCGTGTCACGGGCCCGGTGAGCCCCGCAGTGCAATAGTCGGCCAGTTCGTCGACCGGCGGCGCGCGGTGTTCGCCGCGCGCGCGCTGGTACCAGTCCGCGAGCGAGAAGACCGTGCCGTGGTTGAACCACATCAGGCGGTAGTCCATCACCTTCGCCGGCACATCAGGCAATGCCGCCATGATCATTTTCCGCGTGCGGACCAGGCCGGTCAGCGCGTTCTTGTCGAGCAGGTCCGCGCTGAACAGCGTCGGGCTGAACATGGTCTGCGCGGCAACCTGCAGGTAGCTTCCTCCCCACGTAGTCGTGACGACGGTATCGGCCAGCGCGCTGATCGACGCATACACGATCGCGCGGACGTCGCCCGCTTTGCCGTCGGCCTCGACTTCGTCCAGATGGGCGTTGCGCAGCACGTTGATATGGGCCAGCCGCATATTGAGCAGATGGGCAACCAGTGCTTCACGCGAGCCGAAATGGTAGTGCAATGCCGAGCGGTTGCGCTGGCCGGATTCGACCACGATCTGCCGCAGGGGCACCTGTTCGATGCCGTGCTCGGCAAACAACCGCTCCGCGATTTCCAGCATGCGCATCGCGGTCTCGCTTTGCTGCGGGCCGGCCGACGGCGCAGGCTCCGCCGGCACGGCCTTGGCTTTGCTGCGAGCCGGCTGGCCGGCCTCGGCAACGAGGGAACTCAGGGTGCGGATGCGGCTCATGCCTGGGAATCTGGATGGGAGGTGAATGATTATCGGAGTTGGACAGAGTTCAGGCAATCGCTTTGGCAATATGAAGGCGGCGGCCCTTGAGCCGCTGCCTTGACTGCCGTGCGGGGGTCACTCCAGCGTAATCCCCTCTCGCTGGATCACGGTTCCCCAGCTCGCGTCCTCTTTCTCGATGCGCTTCGCGAACGTGGCCGGGTCGATCATCACCACCTCGCCCTGCTGCCCCAGCGCCGCCTTCGCCTTGCTGTCCTCAAGCAGGCCATGCGTGATGGTATTGAGCTTCTGGACAATCTGCGGCGGCGTGCCGGCCGGGGCGAGCATGCCGATCCAGAACGTCACGTTGAACGGCGCAATGCCAAGCTCCTCCAGCGTCGGCACATCCGGCAGTTGCGTCATGCGCTTGGACGAACTGACGGCGAGCGGCCTGAGCTTGCCGACCTTGATCTGCGGCAGCGCGCTCCAGGTGTCGAAAGCGGTCTCGAGCTCCCCGCTCATCACGGCCATCTCCGCCTGGGCGGCGGACTTGTATGGGATATGCGTGGTCTTGATCTTCGTCCGGTTATTCAGCATCGCAAAGCTCAGGTGCGCGATGTTGCCGGGACCGGCCGAGCCGTAGCTGATCTTGCCCGGATTCTGCGTGGCGAACTTCACCAGCTCCGGCAACGTGCCGACTGCGTTCTTCTGCGACCACTCCGGATTCGTGACGAGGATGAACGGCGCCTCCAGCACCAGCGTGACCGGCGTGAAGTCCTTCGGCTTGTAGTTGCTCTTCTTGTAGACCTGGTGGTTGATGGTGATGCTGCTGGAATTGGTGACCAGCAGCGTGTAGCCGTCCGGCGCCGCGCGGGCAGCCTCGGCCACGCCGATCAGCCCGTTCGCGCCGGCCTTGTTGTCGACGATCACCGGCTGGCCGAGCGACTTGCTCAGGTGCTCGGACAGCACGCGCGCCACCGTGTCGGTGAACGATCCGGCCGGGAACGGCACGATCATCCGGATGGGCTTGTTCGGCCAGTTCGCACTCTGGGCGGCGGCCGGCCCCGCGATCGTGCAAGTCAACGCGACCAGCGCGGCAGCAGCCACTCTGAAGCGGCCTGACGCCCGGCGGCAGCGCATAGAAAAATTGAGTTCCTGCATGCTTGTCTCCTGTTTTTGCTGGGTGTTCCTGAATGCCTTGTCGACCTACGCGGCCTTGCCTGATGACTTCGGCTGCGCGGTCTTGCCGGTGATGCCCATGCGTTCGAGTTCCGCGATCCGCGCCGCGCCGAGCCCCAGCACGCGGGCGAGCACCTCTTCGGTGTGCTGCCCCAGCGTCGGCGACGCGCTGCGGACCGGCATGGCGTCGTGGCAGGTGCGGAACCACGGTGTGCTGGCGGTGTACGTGCCACTGTGGGCGCGCTGCAAGTCACGCCAGAAGCCCCGTGCGCGAAGGTGAGCGTCCTGCAGCACCTGCGACATGGGGCGAACCACGCCTGCGGCAACCCCGCCCTGCTGCAGCACGCGCATGGCGTCCTCCGGATCGCGGCCCGCGCTCCACGCCGCGATGGCTGCGTCGATCCTGTCCTGCTGCGCACGGCGCCCCCTTGCGTGGGCAAGCTGCGCATCCGCACCCAGATCGTCGCTGCCGATGGCGCGGCACAGGCCGGGCCATTCCGCATCAGTGACGGTCAGTACGATCCACGCATCGTCGCCCGCGCAACGGAAGCAGCCGTGCGGCACATTCAACGGATGGCGGTTGCCCTGGCGCGGCGATACCGCGCCGCTGACCGATTGCTCGATGATGAACGGTACGGCCATCGGCAACATGGCCTCGACCTGCGACAGGTTGAGATGCCGGCCCTTGCCAGTCGACTGCTGCGCGAACAGCGCGAGCAGCATCGCGGCGCCGGCATTCAGTCCGCCGATCGGATCGCCGTAGGCGTAGGACGTCATGGCCGGCGGTCCATCCGGGTGCCCGGTGTGGAGCGGCAGCCCGCTGGCCTGTTCCAGCGTGCCGCCATACGCGCGCGTGTTGCTCCACGCGTTGCCAAGCCCGAACGCTGGCATCGACACCATGACCAGGCGCTCGTTGACGGCGCGCAGCGCCTCGTAGTCGAGCCCGAGCTTCGGCAGGACTTCGGCCGAGTAGTTTTCGATAACGGCATCGGCGCCCGCCACCAGGTCGAGCAGCAACTGCCTGCCCTCGGGCCGCGTCAGGTCCAGCGTGATGCCGAGCTTGTTGCGGTTCATCAGGTTGAAGTTGGTGTTCTTCTCGTACAGCCGTTCGCGATAGAACTCCTCGGTGAAGTTTGCGCCGCGCCACCAGTCGGGATAGCCGGTGCTCTCGACCTTGATGATCTCCGCGCCGAAGTCGGCCAGCGTCCGGGATGCAAGCGGACCCGCCCAGCCCATCGTCAGGTCGACCACGCGCACACCTTGCAAGGGCAGCTCCGCGCAGGAGGTTCTGCGCAGTGTCCGGTGCGGCTGATGATCCAGTCCGGCTGCCCGATAGAAGGCATCGTGAGCCCCCTTCATTGGCGCGGGACCGCCATGCAACGGTCCCGCTGCATCGAGACGCAGCGGCACGACCGGGCCTTCAAACGTAACGCCCGCGGCTTCGACCGGCACGAACGCATGGCGCTGACGATGGACGTCCTGGCGCAGCAACTCGTCCATCGTCGGCACGATGACCGTCGGATGCTTCTTGTCCCCGAGGATCTCGAACCATTCCCTTGCCGTACGCGTCCGGAAGGCCGGAATCAGCAGATCGTCGATCTCGTCCGCCCGCGCCATGCGTTCCTGGCCGTTCGCGAAGCGCGGATCGCCGCCGAGTTCAGGGCGCCCGATCGCGTCGCACAGCGCCTTCCACTGCGGCAGCGTGTGCGTGAAGATGCCGATCCAGCCTTGCGCGGTCTCGAAGATGCCGGCCGGATGCGTACCGCAGAAGCGGTTGACGCCAAGACGACGCAACGGGTGGCGCTTGTCGGGTACCATGCCGGCCTCCATCTCGACTACGCTGAAGGCGCATTCGTGTTCACTGAGCACGTACCGGCGGCTGCCCTGCGCGCTGCCGATAAGACCGGCGACAGCGGCCGAAAACGCGCTCAGGCCGACCACGATCGCGGTCTGCACGTCGTGCGGCATATGGGGCGGACCGTCTGGCGGACCACTGCCGTGGATCGCGCCGGCAAGGCCCCGGCACACAGCTTCCGCGCCCGCATACCCGCTGTAGGGGCCGCTCTCCCCGAACCAGGTGAGGGCTACCTCGACCGGCTCATGGCCGCCGGCCGCGCCTGACCAGACCGGCGTGGCAACGATGCCCGGCCCTTCATCCAGGGCGCGCGCGTCGAGCACCACGTCGCAAGTGCGCGCGAGGTGTGCCAGCCATGCGTTGTCATCGGCGTCTGCCGCATCGGCGGTGACGCTGCGCTTGTTGGTGTTCAGCCACGCGAACAGCGCGCTTTCCGGCTGGGCGGCGCCGGGCACGCTGACCAGCGGCGGCATCTGCCGCCACGCGTCGCCCGCCGGACTTTCGACCTTGATGACTTCGGCGCCGAAGTCGGAGAACAGCTTGCCCGCGTACGCCAGCGCCGCACCGGTGCCGATCTCGAGTACGCGCAGCCCGCCCAGCGCGAGCTGCGCCGGGTCAGGTTCTTTCATGATCATGGAAACTCCCTGGCTGTGATGGACGGATACCGTGATGCCTCTGCCATCGCGCTTACCACGCGTCGACGAACCCGCGGCGTTCGCGGCGGCTGCGCACCTCGGCCGACGCAATGCCCTGCGCGATCCACTTGCGCGTCTGGGCCGGGTCGATCACGGCATCGATCTCCACCGCCGCAGCCGTGTTGATCGCGTGGCCGCGTTCGTACGACTGCGCGACCAGCTGCTCGAACAGCGCCTTGCGTTCGGGGCCGTCCGGCACCGCTTCCAGCTCCTTCTTGAAGCCCAGCCGGACCGCGCCTTCCAGACCCATCGGGCCGAACTCGCCAGTGGGCCACGACACGGTGAAGTTCGCCGAGCGGAAGCCGCCGCCCGCCATGGCCATCGCGCCCAGGCCATAGCCCTTGCGCAAGGTCACCGCCAGCAGCGCGACGCGCAGCTTGGCCGCCGTCAGGAACATGCGCGATACATGGCGCACCTGCGCACGCGCCTCGCACTCGGGGCCGACCATGAATCCCGGCGTGTCGATCAGCGAGACGATCGGCAGCCCATGCGCATCGCACAGCTGCATGAAACGCGACGCCTTGTCGGCCGCATCGGCATCGATGGCGCCGCCAAGGTGATAGGGGTTGTTGGCCATGATGCCCACGGGCCGCCCTTCCACGCGCGCCAGCGCCGTGTGGATGCCGGCGCCGAAGCCGCCGCGCAGCATCAGCACGCTGCCCGCGTCGGCAATGCCTTCAATGGCCTTGCGGGTGTCGTACACGCGCAGGCGGTTCTCGGGCACGACATGGCGCAGCGCCAGCGGGTCCGGCGCGCTCCAGTGTTCGACGCGCCCCTGGAACATCGACAGGTAGTGCCTGGCGACCTGCACGGCTTCGGCCTCGTTCTCGACCAGCACGTCGATCACGCCATTGGCAAACTGCACGGGCGCGGGGCCTACCTCTTCGGGACGGAAGATGCCGAGGCCGCCGCCTTCGATCATCGCCGGCCCAGCCATGCCGATGTTCGCGGACTTGTCGGCAATGATCACATCGCAGCAGCCGAGGAACGCGGCATTGCCCGCGAAGCACCGGCCCGACACGATGCCGACCACCGGCACCTCGCCGCTCAGCTCCGCGAACGCGGCGAACGACGGCTGGTAGAGGCCGGACACCGAGGGGAAATCCACGTCGCCGGGACGGCCGCCACCGCCTTCGGCAAACAGTACGAGCGGCAGTTCATCGCGCAGCGCGACCTCGACAATGCGGTCGGTCTTGATGTGATTGCGCTTACCCTGCGTGCCGGCAAGCACCGTCGCGTCGTACGCCATCACCGCACTGCGCGCGCGGTCCGTGCCGACGAGCGCGCCATTGATGCTGCCAATGCCGGTGATGAGGCCGTCAGCGGGCGTGTTGGCGATCAGGTCCTCTCTGGTGCGGCGCGACGATTGCGCCGCGAGCGCCAGCGCGCCGTATTCCACAAAGGAATCCGCATCGCACAGGTCGGCCACGTTCTCGCGGGCGGTGCGCTGGCCGCGAGAACGGCGCCGGGCGACAGCGTCGGGGCGCGCCGCGTCTTCGAGGATGGCATGTCGGTCCAGCACGCGCTGCAGGTCCGCGCGGATCGCGTGCGGATCGACCTTCTGAGCCGCTACAACCGATACGCCATCGGCTTCAACCTGCTCCAGCACGATCAGGATCTGGGCTTCCGACGCCAGCGCGCCTTTCTCCAGCCGCAGGTCGACCACGCGTGCGCCGCACTCGGCCGCAATCGCGTGCTCCATCTTCATGGCATCGAGCACCGCCACGGTCTGGCCGGGCTTGACGATCTCGTCAATTGCGACGGAGATCTCCACCACGCGGCCGGTCAACGGCGCGCGGATCGCGACCAGCCCGTCTTCCAGTTCTTCCTCGGGCTCCGATGCGCGGGGCGTGTGCGACGCTGGGCGCGCTGCGCCGCCAAGCATCGCCTCGTGCGCACGCCCGGCGTCCGCGATGGCCGCGGCCGATGCCGCCAGTTCCGGCAAGATCGCTTCGAAGTGCCGCGTATGCACGTCTTGCGCAAGGAAGTCATCGCGCTGCACCAGTGCGCGCAGCAGGTCGATATTGGTCGGCACGCCGACAATGCGGAACTCCGCAAGGCTGCGCTGCAGGCGTCGTACCGCGGCATCGAACTTCGGGGCCGCGCTGGTCACGATCAGCTTGGCCAGCAGGGTATCGAAGTTGGGCGACGGCTCGTAGCCCGTGTAGCCATGCGAATCGACGCGCACGTCGGGACCGGAAGGCGGGTCGAAGCGTTCCAGCCGGCCATGCGCTGGCCGCGCCAGGCCCTGTGCATCGGTGATTTCCGCATTGACGCGGACCTGGATTGCATAGCCCTTCGGCTGAGGTGGCGCGGCGGCGTCGAGGCCAAGCTCGCCAAGCGTGCGTCGCGCAGCCAGCCCGATCTGCAGCGCTACGAGATCCACGCCAGTGACCTGCTCGGTGATCGTGTGCTCGACTTGCAGGCGCGGATTGGCCTCGATGAAGACAAAGTCCTTCTGCTCGCCCGCTGCGGTTTCCTCGACCAGGAACTCGAAGGTCCCAAGGCTGCGGTAGTTCACGCGGCGTGCGAGCCGCAGCGCGGCCTTGATGATGCCCTCGCGCAACTGCGGCCGGAGAACAGGGCTTGGCGCGATTTCGACGAGCTTTTGGAAGCGGCGCTGCAAGGTACAGTCGCGCTCGCCCAGCGCAATGACATGGGCACCGTCGCCGGCAATCTGCACTTCGATGTGGCGCGCGCGGCTGACCAGCCGCTCGGCATAGAGCGCATCGACACCAAAGGCGGAGGCCGCCTCGGACCGGCAGCGTGCATAGGCTTCGGCCAGTTCCTCGCGCCGCCGCACCACGCGCATGCCGCGGCCACCGCCGCCGCCGACCGCCTTGATGACCACGCCGGCGTCGCCCTGCGCGTCAAAGAATCTGGTGATCTCGTCGAGCGATGCACTGCCGCGCGTTGCCGGCATCACGGGGACGTCGCTGTCCATCGCCAGTTCGAGCGCCCGGCCCTTGTCGCCAAACAGGGCGAGTTGCTCGATGGTCGGTCCGACAAAGGTGATGCCCGCGTCGACGCAAGCCTGTGCAAAGTCCGCTCGCTCGCTCAGGAACCCATAGCCCGGATGGATCGCATCGCTGCCGGAAGTCTTCGCCGCGGCAATGATCCCCGCGATGTCGATGTACGCGGCCGGCCCCCAGCCGTCGAGGGCAATGGCCTCGTCGGCCAGCATGCGGTGCCGCGCGCTGGCATCGTCCTGCGAATACACCGCGACGGTGGCGATTTCCAGGTCACGTGCGGCGCGCAGGACGCGCAATGCAATCTCGCCGCGGTTGGCGATCAGCAGCTTCTTCAATTCGGTCTCCTTGTACAGATTGCGGCCCGGCTTCTGCGGCCGGTCCAACGGTGTGTGAATCTTGCTCAGGGCCGGATGCCGAACCGGCTGATGCCGGCTTCGCGCAGCGGCGCGGCCAGGTTGGCGAACTCGCACAGCAGCGTGCGGGTTTCGCGCGGGTCGATGATGTCCTCGATCACGAAGGCCTCCGCGCTGCGGAATGGGGAGGTCAGGCTGCGCACGCGCTGCTCGATCTCGGCGCGCTTCTGCACCGGGTCGTCGGCGCCTTCGATCTCGGCCTTGTAGGCGACTTCAAGGCCCCCTTCGATCGGCATCGCGCCCCAGTTGGCCGAAGGCCAGGCGTAGCGGCAGTTGAAGCGCCCCATGTGCTGGTGCGCGGCGGCGGACATGCCATACGCCCGGCGCAGGATGACCGAGCACCACGGCACGGTCGCCTGGTACACCGCGGCCAGCGCGCGCACGCCATGGCGCATGGTCCCGGCCTGCTCCGCTTCCAGGCCGATCTGGAAGCCGGCGGTATCAACCAGGTTGACCACGGGAAGGTGGAAGGTCTGCGCCAGGTCGACGAAGCGCGTGAATTTCTCGGCGGTGGCGCTATCCCAGCCACCGCCGTGGAAGTACGGGTCGCTGGCGATCACCGCCACGGGCCAGCCGTCCAGCCGCGCCAGACCGGTCACGATGGCGCAGCCCCACTGCCGGCCGGTCTCGAAGAAGGAGCCGTCGTCCACCAGCGCCTGCACGATCGGGCGGATCTTGTAGACGGCACGGCCATCGCGCGGAATGGCGGCAAGCAGCCACTCGTCGCGGCGCGCGGCATCATCGGTGGACTGGGTGCGCGGCGGCAATTCATGGACCGACGCTGGCAGGTAGGACAGGAAGCGGCGTGCGTGTTCGAAAGCCTCCTGCTCGCTGGCGACTTCGTCATCCACCACGCCATTGCGCGTGTGGATATGGCTGCCGCCCAGCTCGCCCTTGGTGAGCTGCTGGCCGATACGCGCCACCACGGGTGGGCCTTCGGTAAAGAGCTGCGAGGTCTCGCTGACCATCACCGAGTAATGGCTGGCGGCAACGCGTGCCGCGCCCATGCCCGCGACCGATCCGAGCGCCAGCGACACCACCGGCACCACGGACATGTTCTGCACCACGTGTTGCCAGACCTTCATGGTGGGGATCAGCGTATGGCCCTTGATCTCGATATTGCGCACCGAGCCGCCACCGCCGGTGCCGTCGACCAGCCGGATCATCGGCAGGCGCAGGTCATGCGCCATCTTCTCGGCGTGGATCAGCTTGTCTCCCACCGCGCCGTCATTGGCGCCGCCGCGCACGGTGAAATCGTCGCCGACCAGCACGACCGGCCGTCGGCCGACCTGCGCGCGGCCCATAACCAGGTTGGAGGGCACAAGGTCCACAAGCCGGCCATTGCTGTCATAGCGGCCGCTGCCGCTGAGGCCGCCGACCTCGCGGAACGATCCTTCATCGGCGATCCGGGCGATGCGCTCCCGCACAGTCAACTTGCCGGCCTCGCGGTGGCGCGCGACCTTGTCTTCGCCGCCCATGCGCTCGGCAAGCCGCCGGCGGTAGGCCAGTTCGTCGATTTCGGGTTGCCAGGTCACGGTTGTCTCCGGGGGTCTTCAAGATGGATGTGTCGCGTTCACTACCGCACGACCCGTGCCATGTTGAAGACACTCCGGCTCGTCTTGATTTCATTGAGGATTTTCTTCATGGCATCTAAGATGTCCGCTACAAAGACAGAATGTGTCCGCAGTGAGGACACACGCGGAGACAACCCATGTCCTCAACAGCAACACAAGGGACAACCTCAGCCGCCCGTGCGCTTGGCGCCGTGGTTCGCGGTTCGGATGGTGTACGTGTCGCAGCGGTCGGCGTCTGTGCCGACTCCGCCACGGCCGATGCCGCCGAGACCGCCTGTGACCGGGCCACGGATCGTGCTCATGGCCGCCGGTTGTTTCCGGTGGACGCAGGGGAGCACCGCTACATCGGCCTGTGCCTGGAGGACGGCGGCAATCAGTTGATCCTGCTGCACCGCGCGGACACGCACGCGGTGCTGTTCGACTTCCTTGGCACGGTGCCTTTCGCCAGCGCGATCCTCGACCACTTCCTGACCGACCCCTACCAGGCCATCACCGTGGCAGACCGGGACGGCCGCGTGCGCTTCATCAGTCCCGTACACGAGAAGTTCCTGGGTCTGGACGCCGGTGAAGGCATCGGGCGCCCGGCCGCCAGGGTCATCCCGAATTCGCGGCTGCCGCAGGTGGCGGCGAGCGGCAAGGCGGAGATCGGGCAGCTGCAGCAGATGAACGGCATCACGCGCGTGGTCAACCGCATTCCGATCCGGCAGGACGGCGAGGTGGTCGGGGCCATCGGCCAGGTCCTGTTCAAGGGTCCGGAGGCCATGGTCCGCATGCACGACGAGCTGTCCGAACTGCGCTCGCAGGTCGCACGCTATCAGCGCGAACTGGACGGCCTGCGCGACACGCAGCCGGCGCTGGGCCTGATCGGCGAAAGCGCGCCGATGCAGCGCCTGCGCCGCGAGATCCAGACCGTGGCACGGCTCGACGTGCCGGTGCTGATCCTCGGCGAAAGCGGCACGGGCAAGGAGCTCGTGGCAAACGCCATCCACGGTGCCGGACGCGAACCGGTGGGCGAACGCCCGCTGGTCAGCCTCAACCTGGCGGCGCTGCCCGCCACGCTGATCGAATCAGAACTGTTCGGCCACGCGCCCGGCGCCTTCACCGGAAGCCATCGCCAGGGACAGGCCGGCAAGCTCGAACTCGCGGCCGGCGGCACTGTTTTCCTCGATGAGGTCGCGGACATCCCGATGGAGATGCAGGTCAAGCTGCTGCGCGTGCTGGAAGACCATATGGTCGAACGTCTCGGCAGCCGCCGCGCGCAGCGGGTGGATTTCCGGCTGATCTCGGCCACCAATCGCGATGTGCCCGCGCTGATCGATGCGGGACGGTTCCGTCTCGATCTTTACTATCGGCTCAGCGGCGTGGTGCTGCGCATTCCTGCGCTACGCCAGCGGCGAGAGGACATTCCCGCGTTGCTACAGCATTTCGTCAGCGCGTTCTGCGCGCGCAACGGCGTGCCTTTGCCGAAGATCGATCTCGATGTGGCGCGGCATCTCGCGGGCCAGCCCTGGCCCGGCAACGTGCGTCAGTTGCGCCAGCGCATCGAGGAAGCGCTGGTGTTCTGCGACGGCCGCACGCTGCGCGTCGTGGATTTTGCGCGCGGCGAAGCGGCGCGCGGGCTGGCGGGTGTGGAGAGCGATGCGGCGGTGCACCCGCTGGCGCGGGCGTATCCGCATGAAGATGCTGACGCAATTGGCGTGCCTGCCTCAGCGGCGACGTTGCCGGTGAACGAGGCGGCTGGGGGCATGAGCGAGCTTGCCTATGCGGCTGTGGTTGACGCGATTGCGCGCCATGGCGGCAACAAGAAGCGTGCCGCCGAGCAACTGCGGATCTCGCGCTCGCATCTGTACAAGATTCTGGAGCGCGGGCCGGGGCGGTGAAGGCTGACGGGTTTCTCCCCTCTCCCACTGCGTGGGAGAGGGGAGCAAACATACGGGTATTTTGAGGGTGTTGGTAATGACACCCCCAACACCCCTTACTCGACCGCGATCCCCTTCTCGCGGATCACCTTGCCCCACTTGGCGTAATCCTGGCGGATACGCTGCCCCATCTGCGCCGGATTCTGATAGCTGGCGATAGCGCCGGCCTTCAGCAGCTTGTCCTGGACATCCTTGTCCGCCAGGATCTTGCCGACTTCGGTCGAGACGCGGTCCACGATGTCCTTCGGCGTACCCGGAGGCGCCAACAGGCCGCCCCACGACACCGCGTCATAGCCCTTGAAGCCCTGCTCGGCGATCGTCTTGACGTCCGGCAGCATGGCCACGCGCTGCGGCGAACCGACCGCGATGGCGCGCAGCTTGCCGGCCTGGATATGCGGCAGCGCGGCGACGAGGTCGGCGTACATGATCGGCACCTGGCCGCCGATGGTGTCGCTGATCGCGGGCACGCCGCCCTTGTACGGCACGTGCTGCATCTCGAAGCCGCCCATCTGCTTGAGCAGTTCCATGCTCAGGTGGCCGAAGCTGCCGGCGCCCGAGCTGGTGTAGTTGAGCTTGCCGGGCTGGGCCTTGGCTTGCGCGATCAGCTTCGACAGGTCGGTCACGTTGGGCAGCAGCGTGGGATTCACCACGACCACGATGGGCAGGTCATAGACCGTGGCCACCGGCGTGAAGTCCTTGGTGGTGTCGTAGCCGGCCTTCTTGTACAGGTACGGGGCCAGCAGCGTCGGCGTGGCCAGCATCATGAACGTGTAGCCATCGGCAGGGCTCTTGGCCACCTGCGCGGCCGCGATGGATCCCGATGCGCCGGCGCGGTTCTCCACGATCACGGGCTGCTTCAGGGCCTCGCCCAGCTTCAGGCCGACGATGCGCGACGCGGTGTCCGTCGGGCCGCCCGGCGGGAACGGCACGACGAGCTTGATCGGCTTGGCCGGCCACGCCTGCGCGAACGCGCTGCTGATCAGCAGCGGCGCTGCGGCCAGTGCCAGGATGACACGACGGCGGGAATGGACCATACGGGTGAGATGTTGAATGCGCACTTTGTTCTTCCAGTTTGAGTCAGTGCAAGGTCTCCATTGGGCCCCCTTGCCAGGCCTGGATCGCGCCGACGCTCATGACGTCCACGCGGCCCGAGTGATCAGGCGTTGCCCGGTGCTTCCGGCAGCGTCAGCACGCCGCGCGCCTGCAAGTCCTGCAGTTGCGCGTCGCTCAGCTGCAGCAGGTTCTGCAGCACGGCGCGCGTGCCTTCGCCCAGCGTGGGCGGCGCGCTGCGGATCGGCAAGCGCTGGCCGTCGATGCGGTACGGCGGCGCGAACACATGCGTGCTGCCCGCCACCGGATGCGGCATGTCGCGCAGCAGGCCGCCCTGGCGGGTCCGCTCGCTGGTCAGCGCCTCGTGCAGGCCGGCCACCTTGCCGCACGGGATGCCGCAGGCCGTCATGCGTTCGAGCAGCAGGTCGCGCGCAAAGCTGCGGATCAGGCCGGTGATCAACGGGGTCAGCGTCTCGCGGTTCCTCGCCCGCTCGACATTGGTCGCGTAGCGCGGATCCTCGACGATGTCCGGGCGATCGATCACCTGGCGGCAGAACTTGTCGAACTGGCTGTTGTTGCCTACGGCGATGATCAGCGGGCCGTCGGCGGACTCGAACATGCCGTATGGCACGATGGACGGATGGGCATTGCCGTAGCGCGCCGGGTCGCGCCCAAGCAGCATGGCATCCAGGCCGTAGTAGCCGGTGACCATCAGGCCACAGTCATACAGCGCCATCTCGATGAGCTGGCCCTTGCCCTTGCGCTCGCGGCGGAAGAGCGCCGCCAGCACGGCCTGGGCGGCGTACATGCCGGTCATGAGGTCCACCACGGCCACGCCGAACTTCAGCGGCGGCGTGTCGGCTTCTCCGTTGAGCGCCATCAGGCCGGCCTCGCCCTGGATCACCAGGTCGTAGCCGGGGCGCTTGGCCTCGGGGCCGCTGCTGTTGTAGCCGGACACCGCGCAATAGATCAGCTCGGGCTTGATTGCCTTGAGCTGCTCATAGCCCAGGCCCAGCTTCTCGGCGCCGCCGGTCTTGAAGTTGTGGATGACCACGTCGAACTGCGGCAGCAGGTCGTAGACGATCTGCACGCCTTCCTTGCTCTGCAGGTCCAGCGTGATGGACCGCTTGTTGCGGTTCATGCTGTTGAAGTACGTGGTCTCGGTCTTGCCGATGCGCATGCCCCAGTCGCGCGTGTCGTCGCCGCGGCCCGGGTGTTCGACCTTGACTACCTCGGCGCCGAAGTCGGCCAGGACCTGGCCGCACAGCGGCCCCGCGAATACGCGCGACAGGTCCAGCACACGGACCCCTTCCAGCGGGAAGTCGATGCCCTGGGATTGTTCCGTCGTAGTTTGCATTGCTCGTCTCCATGGGCTGCGACGTGGCAGGGTTGGCCGCGTCGCAATGAACTACAGTGGCCAGCCCGGGGCTCAGCGCGCCTGGTTCAGGCTGGCGAAATCCTTGCCTTCCGACACCAGCTTTTCCAGCAGCGGCGCGGGCTTCCAGAACAGCGGGTCTTCCTTGGCGAAGGTCCGGATATCTTCCAGGATCTTCGGCAGGCCGACCATGTCGGCGTACTGCATCGGGCCGCCGCGGAAACGCGGGAAGCCGTAGCCGGACAGGAACGTCACGTCGACGTCGAGCGGACGCAGCGCGATGCCCTCTTCCACCACCTTGGCGCCTTCGTTGACCATCGCTGCCATATAGCGGCGCATGATTTCTTCGGCCGTGAACTTGCGCGGCACGATGCCCTTCTTCTGGCGCTCGGCATCGACGATGGCGAGCACTTCCGGATCGGGCTGGCCGACGCGCGCGCCTTGCGGGTAGAGGTAGAAACCGCGGCCGGTCTTCTGGCCGAACCAGCCGCGCTCGCAGATGCGGTCGGCAACCTCGACGTAGCGCGCCTTCGGGTCGCGCGTGGCGGCGCGGCGCTTGCGCGTGGCCCAGCCGATATCGCCGCCGGCCAGGTCGGTCACCTGGAACGGGCCCATCGGATAGCCGAAGCCGCGCACGGCCTCGTCGATCTCGTAGGGGCTCGCCCCGTCTTCCATGATGTAGTCGGCGGCCTGCTTGTAGACCGCCAGGATGCGGTTGCCGATAAAGCCGTCGCACACGCCCGCGCGCACCGGGATCTTCTTCATGCGCTTGGCCAGTTCGAACGCGGTCACCACCACGTCGGGGCTGACCTTGGCCGGCACCACGATCTCCAGCAGCTTCATGATGTTGGCCGGGCTGAAGAAGTGCAGGCCGATCACGTCCTGCGGGCGCGAGATGCTGCCCGCAATCGCGTCGATATCGAGATACGAGGTATTGGTGGCCAGCACAGCGCCCGGCTTGCACACGCGGTCCAGCTCCTGGAACACGGCCTTCTTGACTTCGATGTCCTCGAACACAGCCTCGATCACCAGGTCAACGTCGGCAATCGCTTCATACGACGTGCTGGGCGTGTAGCGCGACAGGATCGCGGCCTTGCCTTCCTCGGTCATGCGGCCCTTGGCGATCAGGCCGTTGTAGACCTTCTCGACATTGGCCTGGCCGCGCGCGATGGATTCCGCGTCGCGCTCGATCATCACCACCGGCAGGCCGGCGTCAAGCGCGGCCACGGTGATGCCAGCACCCATGGTGCCGCCACCGATCACGGCGACGCGGTTAAGCGCGCGCGGCGCGGCGCTTCGCGCTTCGGGCACCTTGGCGGTTTCGCGTTCGGCAAAGAACGCGTGGACCAGGCCCGCGCGCTGCGGGCTGTTCAGGCATTCGACAAACAGCGCACGCTCGCGCGCCACGCCCTCGTCGAACGGCAGTTCCACGGCGGCGCGCACGCATTCGATGATCTTCAGCGGCGAGAACAGGCCGCGGCTCTTCTTCGCGGTCTCGGCCTGCAGGGCGTCAAGGTCAGCCAGCGCGGCGGCCTTGTCGGCAACGGCCAGGTCGCGCGTGCGGCGCGGCGCGGCGCCCTGCTCGAGAAGTTCGTTGGCATAGGCCAGGCCGGCGGCCACGGGATCATCTCCTTCAGCAAGGCGATCGACCAGGCCGGCGGCCTGCGCGGCCTTGGCCGACAGGTGCTTGCCGCTGAGCATCAGTTCGGCGGCGGCCTTGGCGCCCATCAGCCGCGGCGCGCGCTGCGTGCCGCCGGCACCGGGCAGCAGGCCCAGGTTGACTTCGGGCAGCCCGAGCTTGGCACCCGGCAACGCCAGGCGATAGTGCGCCGACATGGCGACTTCCAGCCCGCCGCCGAGCGCCGGGCCATGGATGGCGGCAACCACCAGCTTGCCGCTCGCTTCGATCTGATTGCAGACCTCGGGCAGCGACGGCGGCATCGGCGGCTTGCCGAATTCGCGGATATCCGCCCCGGCGATGAAGGCCTTGCCTTCGCCCACGACCAGCACGGCACGCACGCCGGCATCGGCTTGCGCCTGCTCTATGGCCTGCTTCAGGCCCTGGCGCACCGCCACGCCCAGCGCGTTGACCGGCGGATTGCACAGGCTGATCACCTGCACGTCGCCGTGGCGAACCGCGCGGACGACGGAAGCTTCGTTGGTCATGGTTGTCTCCGGTTGAGGTCAACCCGGCATTTTGCCTCGATAAACTGGCTATACAATCCCAATGGTCATTGACAAAATGTCAAATACAATTTGACGTCACGAGTTTTGCCCATGGAGTGGCGCCCCCGCCTCGCCTCAACGACTGGCCCGGAGTTTCAACGGGCAAAATTTTTCCGCGACGCAGAATGACGGGCCTTGCGGCTTGGCCTATAACCGCTCCCACAGGTTTCATTTCACGAAAACCTGACAGGAGACAACCCGGCGTGAGCACTCCCAGCACTTCACTGCAGAAGGCCTGCCGCCTTTTGCGCGCGCTGACCGATGCCCGTAACAGCCGCCTGACCGACCTTGCCAACGCCGCCGGCGTCGACAAGGCATCGGCATTGCGCCTGCTGGAGACACTGGTGGCAGAAGGCCTGGTGGAACGCGACCCTGCCACCAAGGCATTCACACCGGGCCCGGAATGGCTGACGATGCATGCCACCACCGTGCAGCGCACCGACCTGCGCCCGCTGGTCCGGCCAGCGCTGATCCGGCTGGCGAACGCATTCCAGGATACTGCCATCCTGTCCGTGCCCAGCGGCTGCGAGTCGGTCTGCATCGAACTGCGGCTGGGCACCTTCCCGATCCGCGCGAATTACCTGGAGATCGGCAGCCGCCGGCCCCTGGGCATCGGCGCCGGCAGCCTGGCGCTGCTGGCTGCCCTGCCCGACGCGGAGGTCGAGGCCGTGCTCGACGGCATCGCGCCGGCCATGCGCCGCTATCCGCGTTTCAGCCGTCCGATGCTGCTCGGCCATATCGAGGCCACGCGCGAACGCGGCTACGCGGTGCTGCTGGACGTGGTGGTCGAGCGCATGGGCGGGATCGCCATCGCGCTACCCGGCCCCGACGGCTATCCGCTTGGCGCCATCAGCATCGCCGCGCTCAATGAACGCATCAGCGACCGCGAAGCCGCCATGGCGCGCGCGCTGCGGCGCGAGGCCGAAGCCATCCGGCAGAACTGGCGCCCGCTCACGAGCGCCGTCCCCGCTACCGAACAACAACGGCCGGCCGCCCGGCCACGCGCCCGAGAGGAGGCATGACATGCGCTGGAAGCAACGTCCGCAAGGTTCCAACTGGGGGGATTTCGGGCCCGACGATCAGTTGGGCCGCATCAACCTGATCGGCCCCGAGCAAGTCGTGAAGGGGGCGCGCGAGGTGCAGGCTGGCCGCAGCTTCTGCCTGTCGCTGCCGCTCGACTACCCGGGCGGCAACAAGCTCAACCCGCGCCGCCACGCGCCGGTGCTGCGGCCAACGTTCCGCGACGATATTCCTTACGTGAACTTTCCGCTGGCAAAGGTCGATCCGGCCGCCATCGACGTGCTCAGCGACGACCAGGTGCTGATGTGCCTGCAGTACAGCACGCAATGGGATTCGCTCGCGCACGTGGGCGCGCTGTTCGATGCCGATGGCGACGGCCGGCCCGAACGCGTCTACTACAACGGCTACCGCGCCAACGAGCATATCGTCGGCCCGATGGACTATGCCGAGGACGACCACTTCGCGGCCCACCCGTGCGGCCACGGCCACGACCACAGCGCGGCGCAGGCGCTGGGCATCGAGAACTTCGCGGTCAGCGGCATGCAGGGCCGCGGCGTGCTGGTGGACCTGGCGCACATCTTCGGCATGGATTTCCGCAACGTCGGTTACGACGACCTGATGCGTGCCATGGACGCAACCAAGGCCGGGGTCGAGCCCGGCGACATGCTGCTGCTGCGCACCGGCTTTGCCGAAATCGTGCTGTCGATGCAGCGCGAGCCCGACGAAGCGGTGCTGCACCACAGCTGCTGCGCGCTGGACGGGCGCGACGAGAAGCTGCTGCGATGGATCACCGATAGCGGCATCGCGGCGCTGGTCGCCGACAACTATGCCGTCGAGCGCTACCCTGCCCGCCCCGCGCCCGATGGCGACAAGCATCACCCGCTGCTGCCGCTGCACCACCACTGCCTGTTCAAGCTGGGCCTGCCGCTGGGCGAGCTGTGGTACCTGCGCGAACTGGCCGACTGGCTGCGCGCCAATGGCCGCACGCGCTTCCAGCTCACCGCCCCGCCGCTACGCTTGCCCGGCGCGGTAGGTTCGCCGGTAACGCCCATCGCCACGGTTTGACCGCATCACACGACATCGTACGACACGCACGACAAGCCAGGGAGACCCCATGAAGCAACGCCATTCGATGTTCCGCAAGGCCGCCGGCACGCTCGCCGTGGCCGCCGCGCTTGCCTGCGCCGGCGCGCAGGCCCAGCCAAAGGCCGCGATCTCCGACGACGTGGTCAAGATCGGCATGCTGCTCGACATGAGCGGCCTGTACGCCGATGTCACCGGCCGCGGCAGCGCCACTGCGGCGCAGATGGCCATTGACGACTTCGGCGGCAACGTGCTGGGCAAGAAGATCGAACTGGTGGTGGTCGATCACCAGAACAAGGCCGACATCGCCGCCAACAAGGCGCGCGAATGGTTCGACACCGGCCATGTCGATGCCATCCTCGACGTGGCGGCCTCCGCGCCGGCGCTGGCCGTGCTGGACGTGGCCAAGCAGAAGAACCATATCGTGGTGTTCTCCGGCCCGGGCAGCGAGCGCATCACCAACGACCTGTGCACGCCGGTGTCGGTGCATTACGCCTACGACACCTATGCGCTTGCCAACACCACCGCGCGCGCCATGGTGCAGCGTGGCGGCAAGACCTGGTTCTTCCTCACGGCCGATTACGCCTTTGGCCACACGCTGCAGGAATCGGCCACCGCCGTGATCAACGAAACCGGCGGCAAGGTGCTGGGCGCCGCGCGCCACCCCATCGGCGCGAGCGACTTTGCGTCCTACCTGCTGCAGGCGCAGGCCAGCAAGGCGCAGGTGGTAGGCCTGGCCAATGCGGGCGGCGACACCGTCAACGCGATCAAGGCCGCCTCGGAATTCGGCCTGACCCGCAACGGCGCGCAGCGCATGGCCGGCCTGCTGCTGTACATCAACGACATCCATGCGATCGGCCTGAAGACGGCGGCCGGGCTGGTGCTGACCGAGGCCTTCTACTGGGACATGAACGACGCCACACGGGCCTGGTCGCGGCGCTACTTCGAGAAGTTGAAGAAGATGCCGAACATGAGCCAGGCCGGCGCCTATTCGTCGGTCATGCACTACCTGAAAGCCGTGCAGGCCGCCGGCACCGACGAAACCGCCGCAGTCATGAAGAAGATGAAGTCGATGCCGATCAACGACTTCTTTGCGAAGAACGGCCGCATCCGCGAAGACGGCCGCATGATCCATGACATGTACCTGTTCGAGGTGAAGAGTCCGGCCGAGTCCAAGTATCCGTGGGACTACTACAAGGTGCTGGCGACGGTGCCGGGCGACCAGGCCTTCATGCCGGTGTCGAAGTCGCAATGCCCGCTGCTCAAGCGTTGATATGGCGCGCAAAGGCTTCATACGCGGCACCGGCAATACGCGCTTCGGCCGCATTGAGGGCAGCACTCCACTGACGCTGATGGCGCAGGCCGCCGATGTCGCGCTGGCCGACAGCGGGCTGGCACGCGCGGACATCGACGGCGTGCTGTGCGGTTACGCCACCACGCTGCCGCACCTGATGCTGGCCGACCGCTTCTGCGAGTTCGCCTCGCTCACGCCCGCCTACGCGCACGGCGTGGCCGCGGGCGGGGCCACCGGCGGCGTGATGGCGATGCTCGCGCATGAGCTGGTGCGCGCCGGCCGCTGCCGCCACGTGCTCGTCGTGGCCGGCGAAAACCGCCTCAGCGGCCAGAGCCGCGACCAGTCGATCCAGACGCTGGCGCAGGTCGGCGAACCGCACGTCGAGGTGCCCAACGGCGCTTCGGTGCCGGCCTACTACGCGTTGCTGGCCTCGCGCTACCTGCATGAAGCTGGCATGGATGCCGATGCGCTGTCGGGCTTTGCCGTGCTGATGCGCGAACACGCCGCAAGCCACCCCGATGCGCACTTGCGCGAACCGCTGTCGCTGGCTGACGCGCGTGCAGCGCGCGCGATCGCCACGCCGCTGCGCCTGTCGGATTGCTGCCCGATCTCCGACGGCGCGGTCGCCGTGGTCGTGTCCGCCGAGCCTGGACCCGGCACGCCGGTGCGCATCGCGGGCGCGGGGCAAGCGCATCGGCACCAGCATCTGAGCGCCATCGACGATGTCATGCTGACCGGCGCCGCCGACGCTGCGCGGCGCGCGTTTGCCGAGGCAGGCGGCGGCGTGGAGAGCATCGACTACCTCGCGATCTACGACTCGTTCACCATCACGCTGGTCATGTTGCTGGAAGAACTTGGCCTGGCCGAACGCGGGCAAGCGCAGGCGCGGCTGCGTGCGGGCGATTTCGGTGGCGGCGGCCCGCTGGCGCTCAATACGCACGGCGGCTTGCTGGCCTTCGGGCACTCGGGCGTGGCCGGTGGCCTGATGCACCTGGCCGAAGCCGCGCGGCAGCTCGCCGGCCGTGCCGGCGAGCACCAGGCCGGCACGCGCCGGCGCGCATTGTTCCATGCCGATGGCGGTGTGCTGTCATCCCACGTCAGCTTGGTACTGGAGGCCTTGCCATGACCCATCCCTACACAGCGGGCCTCGATGCCGGCGTGGTGCGCTACCAGTGCTGCGACGACTGCGGCGCATGGCAGCCGCTGGAGCGCCATGCATGCCGTGCCTGCGGCGGGCTGCACCTGCGCTGGCGCGATGCCGGGGGACTGGCGACAGTCCACGCCGTGACCGAGATCAGCCGTGCGCCAGACGAAGCGTTCCGTGCGCTAGCGCCTTACACGCTGGTGCTGGCCACGCTCGACGAAGGCCCGCGCGTGATGGGCCATGCCGAGCCCGGCGTAGCGATCGGCGAGCGGGTGCGGGCCGGCTTCCTGCGCTTCGGCGAAGGCACGCTGCTGCGTTTCCGGCGCGAATAGCGAACCAGCGCCGCCTCTGGCGCCTTGCCGGCAGCGCCTGTCCGTCCCGGCCGGCATCCACAACCGGAGTGACCTTTGGCACCGAATCGATCCCGGCGGCACACGCTCGCCCTGATTTCCTGTATGGCCCTGTCCGCCACGGCCTTGCCGGCCGCGCAGGCACAGTCGTTCCCCAACAAGCCGATCCGGCTGGTGGTGCCCTATCCGCCGGGCGGGCCGACCGATATCGTCGCCCGCGTGGTCGGACAGAAGCTGTCCGAGAAGCTGGGCCAGCCGCTGGTGGTGGAGAACCGCCCCGGCGCCGGCGGCAATATCGGCGCCGAAGCCGTGGCCAAGGCCGCGCCTGACGGCTACACGCTGCTGGTCGCCACGACCGCGCACGCCATCAACATGACGCTGTTCAGCAAGCCCGGCTACGACACGCGCAAGGACTTCGCGCCGGTCAGCCTGCTCACGCAGGGCCCGCTGGTGCTGGTGACCGCACCGGCCACCCCCGCCACCAGCGTGGCCGAGCTGATCGCGCTGGCCAAAGCCCGGCCGGGACAGGTCACGTTTGCCAGTTCCGGCAACGGCCAGTCCACCCATCTCGCCGCGGAATTGTTCAACAGCATGGCGGGCATCCACATGACGCACGTGCCTTACAAGGGCAGCGCCCCCGCGCTGACCGACGTGATGGGTGGCCAGGCCACCGTGATGTTCGACACCATGCTGTCGGCCATGCCGTTCGTGCGCGACGGCAAGCTCAAGGCGCTCGCCATCACGGGCGCCACGCGCTCGCCGGCCGCGCCCGACACGCCGACCATCGCGCAGGCCGGCCTGCCCGGCTACGAGGCCAGCGCATGGAACGCGCTGCTGGCCCCGGCCGGCACGCCGCCCGCTGTCCTGGGCGCGCTCAACGGCGCGCTCAAGGCCGTCCTGCAGGACCCGGACGTGCGCGCGCGCTTCGCCACGCAGGGCTTCGCCGCCGAATGGACCGATTCCCCGGCCACCGTCCGCTTTATCGGGCAGGAAATCGACAAGTGGGCCAGGGTCGTGAAGACCTCGGGCGCCACGATCGACTGATCTCTCTCAACTCGCACGCCTTGCTCATGACCGCCCCACTCCAGTCCCTGCTCTCCCCACGCTCGATTGCGGTGATCGGCGCCTCCGACAATATCCACAAGATCGGCGGCCGGCCCATCCATTACATGAAGACGCACGGCTACGCCGGCACGCTCTACCCCGTCAATCCGCAGCGCGACTCCCTCCAGGGCCTGCGTGCCTACCCGTCGCTCGACGCGCTGCCGGAAGTTCCCGAACTGGCCATCATCATCGTCGCCGGCGAGGCCGCGGTGCAGGCCGTGCGTGACTGCGCGCGGCTCGGCGTGGCGGCGGCCATCGTGATCGCATCCGGCTTTGGCGAGGCCGGCGCCGAAGGCCGCCGCCAGCAGGACGAGATGGTGCGCGCCGCGCGCGCCAGCGGCCTGCGGCTGGTGGGTCCGAACAGCCAGGGGCTGGCCAACTTTGGCAGCGGCGCCATCGCGAGTTTCTCCACCATGTTCATCGAGGTGGCGCCGCAAGACGGGCCGGTAGCGGTCGTCAGCCAGAGCGGCGGCGTGGCGGCCATGGTCTACGGGCTGCTGCGCGGCCAGGGCATCGGCGTGCGCCATATGCACGCCACCGGCAACCAGGCCGACGTCACGGTCAGCGAACTGGCGCTGTCCGTCGCACAGGATCCCGGCGTGCGGCTGGTGCTGCTGTACCTGGAAAGCCTGGCCGATCCCGAGGTGCTGGCCGAAGCCGCGCGCGTGGCGCGGGCCCGCAACGTGCCCATCGTGGCGGTCAAGGCCGGCCGCTCGCGGGACGGCCAGCGCGCCGCGGCGTCGCACACGGGCGCCATCGCCAACGAAGACCGCGCGGTCGACGCCTTCCTGGACCGCCACGGCATCTGGCGCGTGAATGATGCGCACGCACTGGCGCGCTGCGCGCCGCTGTACCTGCGTGGCTGGGATACCGGCGGGCAGCGGCTGGTGGTGGTGAGCAACTCGGGCGCGAGCTGCGTCATGGCCGCCGACGCGGCACAGACTTTCGGACTGACGCTCGCGCCGCTGTCCGAGGCCACGCGGGCCGCGCTCGCCCAACGCCTGCCCGGCTTTGCCACGACCACAAACCCGGTCGATGTCACCGCGGCGCTGCTCTCCAACAGCGCACTGTTCGGCGAAGTGCTGCCCGTAGTGGCAAGCGATCCAGCTGCCGACCTGTTCCTGCTCGACATTCCCGTCTCCGGCATGGGCTACGATGTGCCGCGCTTTGCACGCGACGCCGCCGCGTTTGCCGACACCGCCGGCAAGCCCATCGCAGTCGCGGTCTGGCAGCAGCCCGTGGCCGATGTCTTCCGCGAAGCCGGCTTGCCGACCTACGCCAACACCACCGAAGCGCTAGCCGCCTTCTCGCAACTGGTATCGCACCAGCAGCGCCTGCGCCAGATCGCCGCCGAGGGCGAGCCCCGGCTGCCGGCGGTTCCCGCGCGGCAGGCAAGCGCCGGAGCCGGCGGGACGCTGAGCGAGGCCGGCAGCCTCGCCCGGCTGGCAGCCGCCGGCATGCCGGTGGTCGAACACTACGTCTGCCACGACGTGGATGCCGCGGTCGCGGCCTGGCAACGCATCGGCGGCCCGGTGGCGGTCAAGGCCAGTTCCCCGCAGGTGCCGCACAAGAGCGAGCACGGGCTGGTGGCCCTGCACTGCAACGACCCGGAATCGGTGGCCAGCGCCTTCACGGCCCAGACTCGCACGCTGCAGGCCATGGGCGCCACCTGCGAGGGCGTGGTGGTCGCGCGCATGTCGCGCGGCCAGCGCGAATGCATGATCGGCGCGCACTGGGACCCGGTATTCGGCGCGGTGCTGGTGGTGGGCGACGGCGGCAAGTACGTCGAGGTGCTGCGCGACACCGCCGTGCTGCTCGCGCCCTGCCAGCAGGCGGACGTGGCCCGGGCGCTGGCTACGCTGCGCATCGCGCCGCTGCTGCACGGCGTGCGCGGCGAACCGGCGGTGGATATCGCCGCGCTGTGCCGGTTGGCAGTGCAGGTCGGAGAGCTGGTTCAAAAGGCTGGCGGCGCGATCCGGTCGGTTGACCTCAATCCGGTGATGGTGAACGCCGATGGCGTGGTGGTCGTGGACGCGTTGATCGAGGTGGAACCCTCCGCACTTTAAGGATCTGTGGATCCGGCGTTCCCAGGCGGCATCCGAACATTCTCCTTGCCTCCAACGGATTACTGTATATATTTACAGTACCTGTATGGATGAACAGTATGAGGAGGCCCCATGGAACATCTGATCCGCGTCCAGAACGACTATGACCGTCAGGTGCTCGCGTGGCTGCGCGCGCGCATCGGCGATGCCGCGCTCCAGTCCGCGGCGGGCCGGCTGGCAGGCGCCCGCAAGCCTTACCTGTCCACCATCTGCCGCAGCCTCGGCATCCGGCCGCCCTCGCGCCGGGAGTTCGCACAGGAAGCGGCGCGCACGCACCGCGCGGTCGGCGACCAGTACCTGGCGCGCATTCGCGCCATCCTTGCGACACCGGCTGGCGCCGCCCGCTGATCCGGCTGTTTGTGGTGGCTCTGCAGTGACTATGATCAATCACGACGCTGCATGCGGCGCGGGCCGCGCAGCCGGGCCATGGCAACCCACCGGACAAGAACATGAGCAAGATCGGCTTTATCGGCCTGGGCGTGATGGGAACGCCCATGGCGCAGCACCTGCTGCAAGGCAGCCACACCGTGTTCGCGCACAGCCGCAGCGGCGTGCCGCAGGCGCTGCAGGCTGCGGGCATGCACGCCTGCGCCAATGGCACCGACGTCGCGCGCCAGTCGGAAGTCGTGATCCTGATGCTGCCCGACACGCCCGACGTGGAACGCGTGCTGTTCGGGCAGAACGGCGTGGCTGCCGGCCTGTCCCGCGGTGCGACGGTGGTCGACATGAGTTCGATCTCGCCCATTGCCACGCGCGAATTTGCGAGGAAGGTCGAAGCGCTCGGCGCCGACTATGTCGATGCTCCGGTATCGGGCGGCGAGGTGGGCGCGCGTGCCGCCACGCTGTCGATCATGGCGGGCGGGCGGCAGCACGCCTTCGACCGCGTGCTGCCGCTGCTGCAGCTTATGGGCAAGAACATCACGCGGGTTGGCGAGGCGGGCGACGGCCAGGTAGCGAAGGTTGCGAACCAGGTCATCGTCGCGCTGACTATCGAGGCTGTCAGCGAAGCGCTCGTGCTGGCAGCGCGCGCCGGCGCCGACCCGGCGCGCGTGCGTGAAGCGCTGATGGGCGGCTTCGCCAGTTCGCGCATCCTGGAAGTCCACGGCGAACGCATGCTGCAGCGCAAGTTCGAGCCGGGCTTCCGCATCGCCTTGCACCAGAAGGACCTGGCGCTTGCGCTGTCCACGGCGCGCACGCTGGGGGTCGGGCTGCCGTCCACGGCCTCTTGCCAGCAGCTGTTCAATGTCTGCGTCGGCATGGGCGGCGCGGGCTGGGACCATGCCGCGCTGGTGCGGGCGATCGAACACCTCGCCTCGTTCTCGCTGGACGACGCGCATGCAGGCTAAGCCGGTCGCCGCGGCGCCCGCCATGCCGCAGGGCCGCGTCGCCCTGCTGACGGCCGTGACCATGCTGGCTTTTGCCGGCAATTCGATCCTGTGCCGGCTGGCGCTCAAGGGCACGGCCATCGACGCGGCCAGCTTCACGCTGGTCCGGGTCGTCAGCGCAGCGGCAGCGTTGTGGCTGATCCTGCTATTCCGCCATGGCCCGGGCCGGCTGGCCGGCGGCGGCAACTGGCCATCGGCGCTGGCGCTGTTCGCCTACGCGGCGGCATTCTCTTACGCGTACCTGCACCTTTCCGCGGGGACTGGCGCCTTGCTGCTGTTCGGGGCCGTGCAGGCGACCATGACCGGCTACGGGCTCTATGTCGGCGAACGGCTGCGCGCGGGGCAATGGCTGGGACTGACCCTGGCGCTGGGGGGGTTGGCATGGCTGGTGCTGCCAGGGCTGGCCGCACCGCCGCCGGGCTCTTCGCTGCTGATGATCGTGGCCGGCATCGCCTGGGGCATCTATTCGCTGCGCGGGCGCGGCGCGGCGGATGCCATTGCCACCACCGCCGGCAATTTCGTGCGCGCCGTGCCGCCGGCGCTTGCGCTGGCGTTGCTGATGCACGCGCAGCGCAGCCTGGATGGCGCCGGGCTGGCGTGTGCGCTGGTGTCCGGCGCATTGACTTCCGGGTTGGGCTATGTGGTCTGGTATGCAGTCATGCCGCGGTTGAGGGCCGCCACCGCCGCGACCGTCCAGCTCAGCGTGCCGGTGATCGCGGCGGCAGGCGGCCTGGCGCTGCTCGGCGAAACCATGTCGCTGCGGCTCGCGGTCAGCGCCGCCGCCGTGCTCGGCGGCATCGCACTGGTCATCGCGGGCAAGCAGCGTTGAGGCCCGCAAAGCCACCGTCGTGAAAGACCAGTGGCTCGCCCCGGTTCATGCGGTAGGACACGATCTCCGCGATGAACAGCACATGGTCGCCGACCTTGCGCGCGCTGCGCGGACGGCACACAAAGCACGCCAGCGCGTTGTCGATCAGCGCCGTGCCGCACGGCCCGGGCGATAGCGCCACCCCCTGGAAGCGATCGATGCCGCTGGTGGCAAACCGTTCGCACAAGGCCTGCTGCGTGTGCGACAGCACGTTCACCGCGTAGCAAGGCGCGGCGCGGAACGCGGCCAGGCTGCCGGAGCCAAGCGCCAGGCTCCAGAGCAGCAGCGGCGGCGACAGCGACACCGGGGCCAGCGAATTGATGGTGACGCCAACGGGCCGGCCATCGGACCCGGTTGCCGTCACCACCGCCACGCCGGTGGCGAACTGCCCCAGCGCGCGGCGCAGGGCGCGGCGCACCGAGTGCACCGCGTCCGCCGAGTGCGCGCCCTGCCTGGCATCGTCCTCGTCTTCCTCTCCACTGTCGTTGCTGGCCTCGGTGGCATACGGCAGCGGCGCAAGCGCGGGCATCATTGCGCGGCCGCCCGCACGTCTCCGGGCGGCGCGTCGATATCGAGACCAAGCGCCATGCGGCCCGCGTACTCGTGTTGCGCGCCCGCCTGCAGCGGGTGGAAGCGCGCGCCCTGGGCATCGCGGAAGCGCCGTTCCAGTCCGGCATCGCGATAGAAGCCCGCGCCACCGGCCAGCTCCATGGCCAGGTCGGCGGTCGCCAGCACCGCGCGCGCCGCCAGCGCGCGTCCGCACATGATCCGGTTCGTGGTCACGGCACCCGGCGCCTGGCTGGCCGCGGCGGCGAACATGTCGTCCAGCGCCAGTCGTGCGACATCCCATTCATTGCCAATGCGGCCGGCCAGTTCGACCACATGCGGCGAGAGGCGGCGCTGCTTCGCCAAACGCAGCGCGATATCGCGCGCGGCCTCGGCAATGCCGACGTAGACCGCATAGATCAGCGGCAAGGCGATCATCGCCACGGTATGCATCATCGGGTGCCACACGCCTTGCGGGCGCCGCGCGGCAATGGAGCTGTCCGGCACCAGCACGTTTTCGAGTACCACATCATGCGAGCCAGTGCCGCGCATGCCCATGGCGCGCCAGGTGGGCACGATGCGCACGCCCGGCGTCTTCATCGGCAGCGGAAAATGCAGCACGGTAGGGCCGGCCTGCGGATCATCATGGACGGCGCAGGTCATGAACAGGTCCGCCACCGGCGCACCGCTGGCGAACACCTTGTGCGCGTCGATGCGGAAGCCGCCGTCCACGCGTGTCGCCGTGCCACTGCCCTGCAGCCAGTCGGACCCGCCGCTGCCAAGCAGCACGATCTGCTCGCCGCCCACACGCTTGAGCAGCCCTTCCACCGGCGCTTTCTGGTTGCGCCAGCGCCAGGCCGCGGTGGCCACCGGATGCGTGTGCATGGCGAAGGCCAGTGCAGTCGAGCCGCAATACTTGCCCAGCTCGCGCAGCACCTCTCCCAGTTCCTGATGGGAAAGGCCCGCGCCGCCGAACTCCTGCGGCACAGCCGCGGCCAGAAAACGCTGCGCCCTGAGATCGTCGTAGTTGGCGCTGACGAAGGCGTCTCGGGCATCGATGGCCGGGGCGCGTTCGTCGAAGGTGCGGCCGAGCGAGGCGGCAAGCGCGAGCCAGTCAGACTGCGCACCTGCGCTGGCATCGGGGGCGGTGATCGTTTCCATGGCATAGGTCTCCTGCGGAATTGCCGGGGTACCCGCGCCGTTGTTTGGCGACAGGCACGGTGCTAGTATCGGAGCCCGGCCAGCCCGCTTCATTGACCGGGCCTCCGGCTTTCTTGCGCAAAACGCCGGATTTGGCCGGATTTGCGAAAGGAGTGACCGTGGATGCCTTGTCCGATCTCCTGCGCGCGGTGCAACTGAGCGGTGCCGTCTTTCTCAACGGCGACTTCAAGGCGCCGTGGTGCCTGATCTCCGAAGCCGACAGCAGCCTGCGCGCCGCCTTCCTGCCTGGCACGGGGCCGGTCGTGTCCTACCATCTCATCACCGAAGGCAGTTGCTGGGCCCGCCTGGCCGACGGCGACGGACAAGGCCTGCGCGTCGATGCCGGCGAACTGCTGGTCGTGCCCCAAGGAGAACCCCATGTGCTCGGCAGCGATCTCCACCTGAGTCCGATCCCGGCCGGACCCCTGGTTGCCGGGATGATGGAGAGCAATCCCGGCGAGGTCATGCGAGTGAGTTATGGCGGCGCAGGCACCCCCACGCGCATGGTGTGCGGCTTCCTTGCCTTCGACGATATGTTGGGCAACCCGCTGCTCTCGTCCTTGCCCCGCCTGTTCAAGGTGGGGCTGGACCGCGGCGTGGAATCCGCATGGCTGGTCTCGGCGCTGGCGTTCGCCACGTCGGAAGCGGCCGAGCCCCGGGCCGGCAGTGCCACGGTCCTGGCGAAATTGTCGGAACTGCTGTTCGTGCAGGCGGTGCGGCGTTGCATCGACGGCATGCCGGAAAGTGAACGCGGCTGGCTGGCGGCGCTGCGCGACCGCTACGTCGGCCGCGCGCTGTCACGCATGCACGCGCGCCCGGCGTATCCGTGGACCGTCGATGAACTGGCGGGTAGCGTGGGCCTGTCGCGCTCGGCGCTCGCGCAGCGTTTCACCGACCTGCTCGGCCAGCCGCCGATGCAGTACCTGGCGCACTGGCGGCTGCGTATTGCCGCCACGGCGTTGCGCAATGGCAGCCAGTCGATCGGCGAAGTCGCAGGCATTGTCGGCTATGACTCCGAAGCGGCATTCTGCCGGGCGTTCAAGCGCGAATTTGGCTTGCCGCCGGCAAGCTGGCGCCGCCATCGCATCGACCCTGCGCCGCAAGCGCCGGAAGCCACAACGGCACAGTGACCCGTTCGTCGCTTGCGCAAGCGCGACTCGCAAATAAATCAGGGGACCGCAAAGGGCCCCCTGAGGATGGTTGACGACTGGCCGCGCTACATTTTCTGCTTGGTGTTGTCCGCGGCGCCCTGCACCTTCTCGCCACCGCGTTCGATGTCCTTGCCGGCACCGTGGATAGTATTGCAGCCCGTGATCACCAGCATGCCGGCGAGGGCGAATAGTGCGCACAGCTTTCTCATGACGATTCTCCTTGCTTCGTGTGGATGTGGGCATGCCCGCAACGAAATGAAGGGTTCGGACAGCTAAGTTGAGCGTAGCAAGCAGCAAACCGTGCGGGCAGTCCGCATTCGTCCTACAACGGTGTCAGAGGGCGGCGGAAATCGAATGCCGCTGGAACGGCGCGCCGCGGACGGAACCCGCGCAACAGGTCATTGCGCGAAATGCGTTGAGTCAGGTCAATCGGCCAACGATGGCCTGGCGTGCGGCCCTGTGTGCTGTCCATACTGGAAACAGCCAGGCGAGCGCGCCCGATGCCCCGGGATAATGGTCAATGCCGGGCGGCGTCGCAGCCGAACCATCTATCCAATACGACAGACAACACCATGCCCTTCCGTCTCAGGTTCAGCCCGCACGACATCTACCCCGACGCACTTGAAGCGCGCCTGGCGGAACTCCATGAAATCGCCGCCGCAGTGCAGCGCGCCCAGGAGCGCCGCTGGCGCAAGCATGGCACTCTGCTGCCGCAGGGCGCTGCGTCCCAGGACATTCCGCCCACCCGTCACTGAGCGCGCGTGTTTTCGGCATGCTGATGGCCTCCACGCGCGCCAGGTCGGCGTGCCGGCCGAGACCGGCGGCAACGATGCCGCCACAGGCGTTGGTGCGCGAGATGCGCGCCCGCCGTGACGAGCCATTGGCGGCTCTGGCCGCCGCGGCCTGAACGCGGCAGCCACGGCGACGATCGTCGCCAGACGCGCGCGCCAATTGTGAACAACTGTGATATGCGATTGGCAAGGCGCTGGGGCTACGGAAGAATGGGTAGCTCGATGCGGCGTGGCCAGCGAAGGATTGGGCCGCGGGGCAAGCTCTTCCGACGTAGCCACCATGAAACGACCAACCCGGGATTGTGTACTCGCGCTGATGGCCTGCCTGCGGGATGCTGGCCCCCTGCGCCGCGACCAACTCGCCAGCGCGTGCCGCCTCTCCGCTTCCGAACTCACGCGCGCACTGAAATCCGCCCGGCAGATGGGCATCGTCGAACAGCTTCCGGCCGCTGACGACATGACGCAGGCCGAGCGCCTGTTCGGCCTGACCGGCCGGGCCTTGCCTCCGGCGCGTCGCGTGCCCCCGCGCGACGCCGAAGGCGGTCCGAGCTTCCAGCCTCTGCTGGACGCCTGGGGCATCGCACGGCCCAGCCAGCGCCGGGGCAGCCATCCCCCATGATGGCTACGGCAAGCCTCAATTGAACTGACGAACAGACCGCCAGACCCCGCGCAGGGTCCGGCCTGCCGCCCGGTGCAACGCCGGGCAGGCGGCTCAGCCCACCTTGCCGGCCATCGGCACGGCCGCCACCGCTGGCACGGCCACGCGGATCTCGGCGCCGTGGCAATTCGCGAACTGGTCGCAGCCCGCGCAGGAGGGCTCGGGACAAGGATGAAGGTCCAGCCGTTGGCAGACGCGATGGTAGAAGAACTTCTTCCACTTCATGTCCGCGGTGTTGGCAAGAAAGACTGGCTCGAACGTCTGCCGCAGCAGGCGGGATACATCGTCCCTGCCTGAGAGGCCCATGTCCCGCCAGAGATGGGTGCGGCCGAAGCAGCCGCAGGCAAGCGCGTGCGCGGCCCAGCGGACATGGACGCCATCCGCCCCTTGCGAGCGGCCGTCCCACAGCATTTCCACGATGTCGCCGAACTCGCACGGCAGCATGGCGAGGTCCACCGGCAGCGCGTCGGGCTCCCATCCGGCCGAAGCGGCACCGGGGAACCAGGTGTCGAGCATGCCACGGAACTCTGCAGGCGACAGCCCCAGCCACTGGGCAAAGCGCGGCAAACATCCTGCGGCGGCGCTTTCCAGCACGCCGGACAAGGCTCGCGATACCGGATGGCCCGGATGCACGGCGAAGGCATCCAGCAGAAGCAGCGAATGGTTCATGCAGCGTAATATAGACGTCTATATAACGATGGTCAAACCGAGCCCGGAACCGCCGCGGGCTCTTGTCGGGTTCGCTGACCTCGACTAGCCTGCTATCGATGTCGATTCCTCGCTGTGCGGCGAACCCCATTTGATGCCAGAACCCTCGACCACCCGATATGGCAAGGCGCAACGGCGCCTGCGGCAGGTCTTTTCCCCCTTGAACCTGGGTGCAGCGGCGTGGCTCATTGCCACCTGGGCGTTCGTGGCGTTTCAACTCGTCAGCGAGCGGGACCGCTTGCTGCATGACGCCGCACAGCGCACCCAGGCCGAGGCTCAGGCGTTCAGCGCGTACTCGAAATCCGGCATCCTGCGGCTGTCCGAGTTTCTCCTCGACCTGCGGGCCAGTTGGCTGGCCGGCCCGCGGGGGTTCACCGACATGGTGCGTGAGCGGGAGAACCTGGTGGTGGACCTCTCGTTCCAGGTGGCGGTGATCGACAAGCATGGCCTGCTCGTCTACTCGTCCATCGCCCCGCCCGCGCCCGGCGAGAAAGTCGACCTGAGCGGGCGCGAGCATTTCCGGGTCCATCAGCAGGCGGGCGGGAGCGACATGCTTTTCATCAGCGACCCGGTGAAGGGCAAGGTCTCGCGCAAGTGGTCGATCCAGTTCACGCGCCCCATCCTGCGCGAGGGCAGCTTCGACGGCGTGATCGTGGTCTCGGTCAGTCCGGAGCAGTTCGCCAGCTTTGCGCAGACGTTCACGAACCGCGACGGCGAAGTGGCGTCGGTCATCAAGAATTCCGGCCAGGTCATCGCGCGTGTGCCAGCCCTGGAGGGTTCGCTGGCCAGGGCAGTCAGCAACAGGCCGTACCTCGCCAGCGACTCGCCGCTGTCCGGCAGCTATCGGGCGGTATCGGGCTCCGAAGGCATGGAGCGGGTCTTCGGCTATTACCGCATGCCGGAATTCGGGCTCAATTTCGTGGTGGGCGAGTCAGTCGGCCTGGTGCTGGCGCCCTACGAGGTCTATCGCCGCATTGCCCTGGCCGGTGCCATGGCTTCCACGCTGCTGCTGGGCCTGCTGTACTACAGCCTGCGCCGCTCCATGGCCGAGCGACGGCGCCATATGGAAGAGATGCGGCTGGCTTCGCTGGTCTATTCGTCCAGCAGCGAAGCCATGGTGGTGACGTCGCTCGATGGCACCATCATCGACGTGAATCCGGCCTTTGCCGCCGCGACCGGCTATTCGGTCGACGAGATCAAGGGACGCTCGGGCTATAGCATCAGCGGCGAAGGCAATGCGGCGGGGCTGGTCGAACGCCTGCGTGCAACCGTGGAGGCCAGGGGCAGATGGAGCGGCGAGCTCTCAATCCGCCGCAAGGACGGCAGCGAGTTTCCTGCCTACCTGACCGTCGATACCTACCTGGCCCATGCGTATGGCGAGCGCCGCCGCGTCGCGCTGATCCATGACATGACCGAGAAGCGCCAGGCGCAGGAAGTCATCCTGCACCAGGCGAATTTCGACGCGCTCACGGATCTGCCCAACCGCCGCCTGTTCTTCGAACGGCTGGAGCAGGAGATCGAGCGTTCGCGCGGCACGCACGATGTGCTGGCGCTGCTGTTCATCGATCTGGATCGCTTCAAGGAGGTGAACGATACCCTCGGCCACGACCAGGGCGACCTGTTGCTGCTGGAGGCAGCGCGGCGCATTGCGGCATCGGTGCGCGCGTCAGATACGGTGGCGCGGCTGGCTGGCGACGAATTCACCGTGATCCTGCCCGCGGTGGGCGATGCCGGCGTTGCCGAGGACATTGCCCAGGCGATCCTGGAGCGAATTGCCGCGCCATACCACCTGGCCGGCGAGCTGGTGGTGGTGTCGGCCAGCATCGGGGTGGCCACCTGCCCCAAGGACGCGGACAACGCCGAGGCCCTGCAGGTGTGCGCCGACCAGGCGATGCTCGCCGCCAAGCAAGAGGGGCGCAATCGCTGGAAGGTCTTCACCCCGGCGCTGCTGCAGGCGGAAAAGGAGCGCCTGCGCATCACGCAGGACCTGCGCACGGCGCTGGTGGCCGGGCAGTTCGCGCTGCACTACCAGCCCGTTGTCGAACTGCGCACGGGCAAGGTCTGCAAGGCCGAGGCCCTGATTCGCTGGAACCATCCGACGCGCGGGCCGATCCACCCGGCCGATTTCATTGCCGTTGCTGAGGAATCCGGCCTCATTATCGACATCGGCCGCTGGGTGCTGACCGAAGCGCTGGACCAGCTGGCGCGCTGGCAGCTGCTGCTGGGCAAGGACTTCCAGCTCTCGGTCAACAAATCGCCCATGGAGTTCTGCGCGCCGGCGAACGGGCCCGAGTCCTGGTCCAGCATGATCGAGCGCAGGAACGTGCCGGTGGGCAGCCTGATCATCGAGATCACCGAAAGCTCGCTGATGGAGCAGAACGCCGATGTCATGGACCAGCTCTCGCGCTTCCAGGCGGCCGGCATCGAGATCGCGCTCGACGACTTCGGCACCGGCTACTCGTCCTTGTCCTACCTGCGGCACCTGGACATCGACTACATCAAGATCGACCGGTCCTTTATCCGCTCGCTGACGCGGGGTCCGGACGACGTGGCCTTGTGCCGCGCCATCATCAGCATGGCGCATGCCTTGCGCATCCGCGTGATTGCGGAGGGTATCGAGACCGAGTCGCAGCGTGACATCCTGCTGGCGGCCGGCTGCGACTATGGGCAAGGCCACTTCTTCTGTCCGGCGGTGGACGCCAGCGCGTTCGAGGCCTTCGTAAGCGCCATGGCTTGAGGCCAGCGGCTTCTGGTGACGCTGTACTGTGACTCAGTTGGCCCGGGACAAGGCTTCGCAACCCTATTCGGGCAGGCGGACCTTGGTCACGACGAACTGATCGCCCGGCGCCCGGATCACGTCGCACTGGACCTTGGCCTTGCGCTGGGCGCCGTCGGTGCCTATGTACTCGACATCGGCCACCACGCTGTAGGCGTCTTCGGCGACCTTGCGATAGGTACTGCCATCCCACTTGAAGTGGTCGGGATTCGGCAGCTTTTCCCGCACTGCTTTCCTGCAGGCCACCGGCGCCCCCGGGGCTTCGTCCTTGCCGCGCGGCCGCGGCATTTCGAGATCGGCTGCCAGCGCCGTACCGGCAGCCAGCAACAGGGCTGCCGCCGAAAGCGCCGCACGGATTCGGTGGGACAAGACGAAAGTCATGTGGATTTCCTGGACAGGTGGCAGCGCGACATTCTACGCGCCGGCGCCCCGCCCTGCTGCCATCAGGAAAACCATGCCGGCGGGCTCAGAAGCGCGCCGAGTACTGGAGCAGGAAGAAGTTGATGCCCGGGTTGGGCTCCTTGATGCCGGCGTTCGAATAATGCTGTAGGCGCAGCGCCAGCTCCGAGTCCAGCGCGTCGCCAAAGCGGTAGCCGACGGCCACGCGGTCGCCGAACTGGAATGCCGTGGAGAAGACCTTTTCATCGGAAAGGTGCGTGCGCGACAGGACATGCATGCCAACGCCGGCCTCGACAAAGACGCCACTGGATCCTGCGCCCTGCAGGCGAAGGATCGGGGTCACGCCAAGATCGCCTAAAGCATGGCCGCCGCCGCCATGCGGATTCCAGACGCCCGCCGACGCTTCCACACCGAGCCGCAAGCGCAACGACTGCGACGACGTGGCCCAGAGGTCTTGCTTCAGGTTCCAGCGGGCTTCCACCCGCGCCATGGCCGCGTCATTGCCAGCCCCCGCGGCCGCGCCCAGCCGCACGGGCTCGAACCACGACCCGGCATGGGACAAGCCGCTCGACAACGCGGCGGTCAGGGCGACGGCAACCAGCGCGAAACGGCGGCTGGGCAGGCAAGGCGATGCAAGGGGGCTAACCATGGCAGTGTGGCGGGATTGGGACGGGGGATCTGCGGCCGCATCGCGGCGAAGCGGATGCAATGGCCGTGACGCGGCATTATGCGGTTTTCACCACGCCCCCAGAAGCCTCGCCGGCTGCACACTGTGTTCCATTTTTGGAACAACGTGCCGGCTTCATGTACCGCCCTGGACCATGAAGGACGAAAAAAAGCCCTCGCGAGGAGGGCTGGAAATCGGGGGGTGTAGCAAGATGCCACGCCAGAGATTCTAGGGATGTGCCATCGCTGCAAAGCCTCGAATAGTTGTCGCTGTCCTGCCGTATTTAGGCGATTGTGCCCCTTCAGAAGGTCTGCCAGTCATCGTCATCCTGGACGGCACCTTCGGCTCGGGCCGCTCGTGGTGCAGCAGCCGCCTGGCGCGCAAGCGCCGGCGCATGGCTCCGGCTGGCCTCTGCCGCGCCCCTGGCGGTGGCTGGCGGCACGCGCGGCACATGGCCTGCCATGGCCCCGCCCCCGCCCGCCCCGGCAAGCCGGAACACGGAAACGGCATCGGCCATGGCATTGGCCTGCTCTTCCAGCGATTGCGCGGCGGCCGCCGACTGCTCCACCAGCGCGGCGTTCTGCTGGGTACCCGTGTCGATCTGGCTGATGGCCACGTGCACCTGCTCCACGCCCTGGCTCTGCTCGCCGGATGCCACGGAAATCTCGCCCATGATGTCCGAGACCTGCTGGATGGCGCGGATCACCTGCCCCACGGTGTGGCCGACTTCTGCGGCCTGCCGCGATCCGTCCTGGACCATGCCGGCAGAGGATTCGATCAGCTCCTTGATCTCCTTGGCCGCGGCCGACGAGCGCTGTGCCAGCGCGCGCACCTCGCCCGCCACCACGGCGAAACCGCGCCCCTGCTCGCCCGCTCGCGCGGCTTCCACCGCGGCATTCAGCGCCAGGATATTGGTCTGGAACGCGATGCCTTCGATCAGCGTGGTGATGTCCGAAATCCGGTCGGAACTGCCGCTGATGCGAGCCATGGTCTGCACCATGGCCTGCACCGCCGTATTGCCGGCATGCGCCAGGTCCCGGGCATTGCCGGCCAGCGTATTGGCCTGGGCCGCGTTGTCGGCGTTCATGCGGACCGTCTGCGAAATTTCCATCATGCTGGCCGCGGTTTCCTGCAGCGAAGCCGCTTGCTGCTCCGTGCGCGCCGACAGGTCCATATTGCCGCTGGAGATTTCGCGCGAGGCCACGCGCACGGCTTCGCTCGACACCTGGATGCCGCGCACGGTTTGCGCGAGCTGGCGGCTCATGCGCGCCATCGCATCCAGCAACAGTCCGAACTCGTCGCGCGAACGGATCTCGATCCGCTGGTCGAGGTGTCCCGCGGCAATCTCGTCGGCGATTTCCACGGAACGGCGCAGTTGCCGCGTGATCGTTCGCTGGAGCAGGTAGGACGCCGCCACCGTTACCAGCAGGCCGAGCGCGATCAACACGCCCGTGGTCCAAAGCGCCGTATGCGATTGGGCAAGACTGCTGCGGTTATAGTCCGCGGCCTGTTCGAGATTGACCCCCACGCTGCGCGTGATCAGCTCGCCGACCTTGTCGCCGGCCGCGCCGAGTTCGTTGTCCTGCAGGCGGGCCGCCGCGGCGGCGTCGCCGCTTTCGCGCAGGCGCACCTCCTGCGCGACCAGATCCGCGAAACGGCCCAGCGCGGCGTCGAGCGCGTCGGCGACGTGTCGCTCGTCCCCGGACGTGACCCGGGCGGGATAGTAATCCTGCCAGCCCTTCTGCATCTTCGTGCGATGCGCCTGGACCGACGCCATGTCTTCGCTGGTGGCGCCCTCGGATGTCGCGCGGATTTTCCACAGCAAGCGACGGATATGGAGTTGCGCCACGCGCACCTCCGCCAGCTGACCGATGGCCACGGTGTTCTGCTCGTAGGCGTTTTGCATGTTCCGGTTCAGGCTGGCGATGGTCTGCAGCGCGAACAGCCCGATGCCCAGCATCAGCGCAATACAGACGCCGAACACCAGGAGGATCCTGAACTTGATCGTATGGATAAACTGACTCATGGCGGATACTTGAATTGCCGGCTGGTTGAACCCCCGATACTCCCGGCCCGCCTGCGTGCGCGGGCACGGTGCGCGCCTTGGCGGACATTGCGCGGCGCGGTCTTTCGGGCCTTAACGGCAGCGGGTCGCCCGATGTAATGCCTGGCGCCAGGATCGTTGATGCACCGCAAAGGACAACCTTCCGCCCCCAAGATTCGAGTGTCGGCTAGCGAACAGTCTGGCATTGTCGCGGGCATCAAGATTCACGTTACCGTCGTCTGGCGCGCGCCGGGCGTTAGTGGCTCTCACGGAGGCCCGCCATGTTCAGGAAATCCATGCTGACCGGCAAGCTGCAGGCTTGCACGGAACACGCCGCGGAGCCGACCCACGAGTCAGCGGCGCCGGACGCCGTTCCCGACCAGTTTTCGCGCAGCCTGAAGACCCAGGGCGATGCCATGGTGCAGTACGGCGCGCGCCTGCTGGTGCTGCGCGAGTTCCTGGCCGCACTGTGCGCGGGCATGCCGGCGGAACGCCGCGACGGCGTGGAAAGCGCCTTCCGCAGGCGCGTCGACGACCTGCTGTGCATGACCGACGACCGCCAGTTGCCCGAGACCTTCCACACCACGCTGCTGGCCGAGGTCAACTACTACCTGGGCGAGCTGAAGCGGCGCTGACGGGGAGCCACGCGGGATCATCCGGCGCTCCGGATGGTCCGCATCGTGCGCGTACCAGGCCGTCCCACGCATCCCCCTGTTCCCATCCCCCTTTGGAACCGTGGCGATTGGCCGCCTGCACGGCGGCCGCATCAGTGCTAACCTGCCGCCCACTACAAGCCGCCTGCATCCAGCCCCGGATGTAAAGGTGGCGCCGGCGCCATGTCGAACGGGCGCCGGACACACCAGAACCGGCACCCGCTGCCGCCCAGCTGAAGATCGCCATGACCGTCCAATCCGAAACCGGCGGGGCCACCGCATCGGGCACGCGCCCGATCGAGCCGCCGCAGTCCGTCCCCGCCTGGGTGATACCGCTGCTCGCCGCCGCCTGCGGCATCACCGTCGCCAACCTGTACTTCGCCCAGCCGCTGGTGGGGCCGATTGCGACTGCGCTTCGGCTGTCGCCCGGCTCGGCCGGACTGATCGTCACGCTGGTCCAGGCCGGCTACTGCCTCGGGCTGCTGTTGCTGGTGCCGTTGGCCGACCTGGTGGAAAACCGCCGCCTGGTATGCCGGCTGCTGGCCGGCAATGCCGTGGCGCTAGCCGCTGCGGCCTATGCTTCGCATGCGCTTACCTTCCTGCTGGCGGCCTGGCTGATCGGGCTTTGCTCCGTGGCCGTGCAGGTGCTGGTGCCGTTTGCCGCCCACCTTGCGCCCGACCATGCGCGCGGACGCGCGGTGGGCAATGTCACGAGCGGCCTGCTGCTGGGCATCATGCTGGCCCGCCCGATCGCCAGCATCGTGGCCGACCTCTGGGGCTGGCATGCCATCTTTGCCTTGTCGGCCGCGGTCATGGCGCTGTTGTCGTTCATCCTGTCGCGCCGCCTGCCCCAGCGCGCGCCGCCGCCGGGCGTGCACTACACCGAATTGCTGGCTTCCATGTGGCAACTGCTGCGCACGCAACCAGTCCTGCGCCGGCGCGCCGCGTACCAGGCCAGCATGTTTGGCGCTTTCAGCCTGTTCTGGACCACGGTGCCGCTCTACCTTTCCGGGCCAGGCTTCGGCCTGACGCAGCGCGGCATTGCGCTGTTCGCACTGGCCGGCGTGGCGGGTGCCATCGCCGCCCCCATCGCCGGGCGGCTGGCGGACCGCGGTCGCGGGCGGCGCATGACGGCCCTTGCCTTGCTGCTTGGCGCGGGATCGTTCCTGCTCGGGCTGGCCGGCACGCCTGGATCGATGTTTGCACTGGCCATGCTGACCGTCGCCGCCATCGTGCTGGACTTTGGTGTCTCGGCCAGCCTGGTGGTCAGCCAACGGGCAATTTTCTCGCTAAGCGCCGAGCACCGCGGCCGGCTGAACGGCGTGTTCATGGCCATGTTCTTCGTCGGCGGCGCGCTGGGCTCGGCAATTGGCGGCTGGGCGTATGCGCACGGCGGCTGGCCGCTGGCCAGTGGCATCGGTGTCGCGCTGCCGATCCTGGCCTTGCTGTACTTCGCCACCGAACGGCCCTGAACGGGCGCCTTCCGGGAATGACCTGACACTCCGTATTTGCCCGAATCAAAAGTCTCGCGCCGGCCTGCCGTTATTGTTCCTGCCTGACCGTCGTCCCCGGGCCAGGCAACCACTTCCCGGAAAGCCAGCCATGTCATTTGTCACCAAGAGCGTCGAGATCGAATATCGCCAGAAGGGCCGCAAGCCGGTCATCACCACCACGGAAGCCGTCGCGTTGTCCGAGCGCCATGCGGAGGACCCGAAGGCCATCCTGGCCACGCTGCGGCTGCTGCATCCGCAATGGGAAGACATCAAGGTGATTTCGGTGTCGTAACACACGGGCAAGCAGCCAAAGAAAAAGGCGCTTCGCGTAACCTGCGAAGCGCCTTTTTTCCGATCATCGCGACCGCATCACGGCATGACCGCGTCAGACCGGCACATCCCGGGTCGGGTCCGTCTTGCGGTCGTCGAACCAGCGGTACAACGTCGGCACCATCACCAGCGTCAGCAACGTCGACGTGATCAATCCGCCGATCACCACCACCGCCAGCGGGCGCTGCACTTCCGAGCCGGGGCCGGTCGAGAACAGGAACGGCACCAGGCCGAGCATGGCAATGGTCGCCGTCATCATCACCGGCCGGAAACGCTGGGTCGCGCCCTGCACCACCGCCTCATGCAAGGACAGTCCCGAATCGCGCAGCGTGCGGATGTACGACACCAGCACCACGCCATTGAGCACCGCCATGCCCCACAGCGCGATAAAGCCCACCGACGCCGGCACCGACAGGTATTCGCCGGTGACGAACAGCCCGATGATGCCGCCGATCGACGCGAACGGCAGCACCGTAATGATCAGCGTGGCAAAACGCAGCGAGTTGAACAGCAGGAACAGCAGGAAGAAGATCGCCGCGATGGTCACCGGCACGATGATCTTCAGGTGGCCCATGGCGCGTTCCATGTTCTGGAACTGGCCGCCCCACTCGAGGTAATAGCCTTCCGGCAGCTTGACCTTGGCGCCGGCGGCCTGCTGGAGTTCGGCCACGAAGCCGCCGAGGTCGCGATCCTTCACGTTGATCATCACCACCACGCGGCGCTTGGCCATTTCGCGGCTGATCTGCGCGGGGCCGTCGTTGACCTCGATCTTCGCCACGCTCTGCAGCGGCACCTGGATGCCGTTGGGCGTCGACACCAGCAACTGGCGGATCGCCTGCACATTGCCACGGAATTCCTCGGGCAGGCGCACGGCCGCGGCAAAGCGGCGTTCGCCTTCGAAGATGTCCGTGGCGCGCTTGCCGCCGATCGAGATCTCGATGATGTCGTGGATGTCCGACACATTGAGCCCGTAGCGCGCAATCGCCTGGCGGTCGATCTCGATCGACAGGTACTGCTGCCCCGACACGCGCTCGATGCGGATGTCCTGCGATCCCTGAATGCCGCCGGCGACCCGCGCGATCTCGCCCGCGAGTTCGCGCAGCTTGTCGAGGTCGTCGCCGAACACCTTCACCGCCACGTCCGAACGCACGCCGCTGACCATCTCGTCGACGCGGTCCGAAATCGGCTGCGCCATCACGATCTGCACGCCAGGGATGGCCTTGAGCTTCTCGCGGATGGCGTTGGCGATGTCATCCTGCGTCCAGCCATCGGGCCACTCGTCGCGGTCCTTGAGGCTGGCGATCGGCGTCGATTCGTTCTGGCCCTGCGGGTCGGCCGGGCTTTCGCCGCGGCCCACGCCCGACACCACCGACTTCACGCCGGGCACGCTCAGCACCAGCTTGTTGGCCTCTTTCTCCAGCTTGATCGACTCTTCCAGCGAGATATTCGGCACGCGGTCGATGGCCGGCACGATCGAGCCTTCCTTCATTTCCGGGATGAAGGACGTGCCCAGCAGCGGCACGATGGCCAGCGTCAGCATAAAGGCACCTACTGCGCCAATCACCGTCTTGCGGCTGTTGCTCAGCGCCCAGTGCAGCATGCGCAGGTAGTGCCGCTTCATGAAGGCGATGAGCTTCGTGTCATGCTCCGCGCCGCCCTTGAGCAGGTACGAACTCAGCACCGGCGACAACGTCAGCGACAGGAACAGCGAGATCGCCAGCGCGATCGAGATCGTGAACGCCAGCGGCGCGAACATCTTGCCTTCCATGCCCGACAGCGTCATCAGCGGCAGGAACACCAGGATGATGATGCCCACGCCGACGATCACGGGCGTGGCCACTTCCTGCACGGCCTTCACCAGGATCTGCGTCTTGGTCAGCCCCGGCTCCTTGTGGCCCAGCCGCTCGAACGCGTTCTCGACCACCACCACCGAGCCGTCCACCATCAGGCCGATCGCGATGGCGAGCCCCCCCAGCGACATCAAATTGGCCGAAAGCCCCATCCGGTTCATGACGATGAAGGTCAGCAACGGCGTCAACACCAGCGTGGCGAGCACGATGACCGACGACCGCACGTCCCCGAGGAACAGGAACAGCACGATCACGACCAGCACCACGCCTTCCAGCAGCACCTTGGTCACCGTCCACAGCGCGGCATCGACCAGTTCGCTGCGGTCGTAGTACGGCACGATCTGCAGCTTGCCGGGCAGCATGCCCTTGGCGTTGATCTCCGCGACGCGCGCCTTCACGCGGCTGACCACTTCCTTGGCATTGCCGCCACGCATCATCATGACGATGCCGCCGACCGCCTCGGTCTGGCCGTTCTTCACGAGCGCGCCCTGGCGCACCTCATGGCCGATGGTGACGGTGGCGACGTCGCGCAGGTAGACCGGCGTGCCGGCGACTTCCTTCAGCACGATGCTGCCAAGATCGTCCACGCCCTTGGCCAAACCCACGCCGCGGATCAGGTACTGCTCGGCGTAGTGCGGCAGCACGCCGCCACCGGAGTTCGCGTTGTTGCGAGCCAGAGCCTGGTAGACCTGCTGGATCGAGACATCGTAGTGGCGCATGCGCTCCGGGTTGACCAGCGCCTGGTACTGGCGCACGTAGCCGCCCTGCGAGTTGATCTCCGCCACGCCGGGGATCGACCGCAGCAGCGGGCGCACCACCCAGTCCTGCGCGATGCGGCGCTCGGCCAGTTCTTCCTGCGTCAGCTCGCGGTTGCCGTCGTCGGACCGGTCCAGCGTGTACTGGTAGACCTCGCCAAGGCCGGTCGAGACCGGCCCGAGCACCGGCGTCACGCCTTCGGGCATGCGCCCGGATACCTCGATCAGGCGCTCCATGACGAGCTGCCGCGCGAAGTAGACGTCCGTGGCATCGGTAAACACGAGCGTGATCAGCGACAGGCCGGCCTTGTTCAGCGAGCGCATCTCTTCCAGCCCGGGCAGGCCGGTCATGGCCATCTCCACCGGCACTGTGACAAAGCGCTCCACCTCTTCGGGCGAACGCCCCGTCGCTTCGGTGGCGATCTGCACCTGCACGTTGGTCACGTCCGGGAACGCGTCGACCGACAGCCTGGTGGCCGCGCGCAGGCCAAAAAAGAACAGCACCACGGCCAGCACGCATACCACCAGCCGCTGCTTGATGGCCGCTTCAACTAGGGATTTCATCATGGTGCTCAGCCCTGTTCGAGACGCTTGCGCTCGTTGTCGAGATGGAATGCGCCATCCACCACGACACGGTCGCCGGCCTTGACGCCATTGAGCACCACGCGCATGCCGTCGCTCTCCGCGCCCAGCTTGACGCGCGTCTGGCGGAACTGTCCGTCCGCCATCTCGACGTAGACCAGTTCGTCATTGCCTTCGCGTACCACCGCCGACGCCGGCACCACCAGTTGATCGACCGGCTTGCTTGCGATCAGCATGCTGGCGAGCATGGCCGGCTTAAGACGACCCTCGCGATTGTCGAGTTCCGTGCGGACCAGCACCGTGCGCGATTGCGGATTCACCGTGCGGCCCACATAGATCAGCTTGCCCGTAATGGTCTGTGCGCCCTTGCCGTTGGCCAGTGACGGCACCTCGATCTCCACGCTCTGCCCTTCGGCCACCTGCGCGGCCTGCTGCTCGGGCACTTCGGCCACCACCCACACGCGCGACAGGTCCGCCACGGTGTAGAGCGCATCGGCCGGCTGCACGACCTGGCCCTGCGCCACGTTGCGTTCCACCACCGTGCCGCTGATGCTCGAATACACAGGGGAATGCGAGTTGATGCTGCCGTTCTTGGCCAGCTCGGCAATGCTCGCCGGCGACATGCCCAGCACGCGCAGCTGGTCGCGGTAAGCGCGCATCTCGGCCGAGGCAATCGACAGCTCGCTCTGGCGGCGCTGCAGTTCACCGCGGCCAATCACGTCGGCGGCATACAGTTGCTGGGCGCGCTCGGCATTGCGGGCCTGCAGTTCGTGCTGCGCCTCGCTCTTCAGGAAGGCCATCTGCGCGGCGCCCAGTTCGGTGCTGTGCAGGCGGGCCAGCACCTGGCCGGCCTTGACCTCCTCGCCCAGGGCTGCGTACAGGTCGGTCACGCGCCCCGTCACGCTGGCGCCGACGCGGGACACGCGCTGCTCGTCGAAATCGATGCGGCCGGCCACGCGCAGCATCTCGCTGAACGGGGACGTGGCAAGGGGCGCCACCTTCAGCGTCTTCATCAGGTTGGCTTCGGGCTTGACCACGCCGGGTGGCAGCCTGGGCGCCTCGGTGGCCTGCACAGGCTCCTTCGAGCAGCCCGCCAGGGCAAACACCATGACGGCGACGGCCGTCAGCGAAAGCAGGGAATTGGGACGCATGGTTATCGGTTCTGGATGGTGGAGGACGGCTGGCCCGCGGGCGTGGTGCCCGGCGCCGTCGACATGAGCTTTTCGATCTGGATGGCGGCGACCTGCAGGTCGAACTGGGCGGCGATCAGGTCATTGCGCGCGCCGCGCAGCACGCGCTGCGCGTCCAGGTAGTCGAGAATGCCGCGCTCGCCGAAGCGGTACGCCGACTCGGCCACGTTGAGCGCGGACTCGGCCTCGCGCACGATGCCGGACTCCAGCGCGGTCACCTGCGACTGGGTGATCTCGTACTGGCGGTAGGCGGTCTCCAGTTCCTGCGCCAGCTCGAATTCGCGCGCTTCCAGCGCGCTGCGGGCCTGCGTGGCCTGGGCCGTGGCCTCGCCCACCGGACCGCTGCGGCGGTCCCACAGAGGAATGGTCAGCACCAGGCCGATCTGCGAGACGTTGTTGTCCGGCTGACGGTCCGTACTCGCGCGCACGGCCACTTCCGGCCAGCGCAGCGAACGCTGGTAATCGACGCCCAGGCGCGCGCGCTCCAGTTCCATGCGGCGCTGGTTCAGTTCGGCATTGCTCGCGCTCAGGGTGCCGCGCAGCTGCGGCAGGGGCGGCACCTCGGGCGCGTGGCCCAGGTTGCCGTCCAGCCCGAACTGAGCGGGCATCGCGCCGCCAACCTGCTGGCGCAGCGCGGCCTTGGCCTGGTTCACGCGCAGCTCGGCGGTCTGCTGGCTCTTCTGCGCGGCCAGCAGTTCGGTTTCGGCCTTGATCAGTTCATAGCGCGGCGCCTCGCCCACCTCCACGCGCAAGCGCGCGCGCGAATGGATCTGGCGCGTCATGGCCAGGTCTTCGGAAGCGGCCTGCAGCTCGCTCTCGCGGCGCAGCACTTCGAAGTAGGCCGTCTTCACGCGCGCGGCAAGCTCGGCGCGGAATCCCTGGCGCAGCGCCTGCGATGCTTCCAGGCCGCGCGAGGCCATGTCCTCGCGCAGGCTGCGCTGGTGCGGGTAGTCCAGCTTCTGGGTGATGGCGTAGGTCGGCGCATTGCCGCTGGTAACGCCAGGCTGCTTGCCTTGCAGGCGGCCATACATCACCTCGACCTGCGGGTTCGGATAGGCGCGTGCGCTGGTGATGGCGGCATTGGCGGCATCGACGTTGGCCTGCGCGGCCTCGACGCCCTTGTTGGTGGATTGCGCCATGCCCAGCAGATCGTTCAGGCCGTAGGACGGGCCGGCGGGGACGGCGGACGGCGCGGGCGCGGGGTTGCTGGCGGCGAGGACGACGGCGGCCGGCGGGCGCAGGTCGTCGCTGGCCTGCGCCGGCGCGGCGGCGAACGCCACCAGCGACAGCGACGCGATCAGGGTCAGCTTGGTGTTTGTCATTGAGTCTGGAAAGCAAGCGATACGGCTGCCCGCGCCACGCCGCGACCCCGCCCTCGCGCACGCAATGCGAAAAAGGCGGACGACCGCAACGGATTCAGCCGGCTAGCGCGAAGGCGCGCCGGGAGTTCTGGCCAGGCAATGGGGCGCACCCCGGACGCGGCAATGCCGCGCGCCGGAGGCGAACAGGATCAGGCGAGGGAAATCGGCGGCTTGAAGAAAGCCGTGGCGGGCGGCGCGGTGCGCCCGGAGGGTGCCTGCCAGAAATCTTCCGCGGGCAGCACAAGCTTCGCGGTGGGCAGGTCAAACAAGGCGCTGGACTCTTCGATCTCGTCCAGCAGATCAAGCGGGTCGAGCAGATCGGCCGACCAGATATTGCAGTAGCCCGGTGGCGGGTCGTCGATGGCGTCTTCGTCGTGCAGGCCGTCATCGCCGGGGGCGATCACCCGACCCATCTCGTCGACGGATGGCAAGGCCGCAACTTCGGTGACCTTGTCGGGCACGGCGGCAGCCTGGACGGCTACCGACGCGACATTCCCCTGCAAATCCGCGTGCGCATGCGCCGCCGCTCCAAAAGAGAGCAGCGACAGGCACATGGCAGTCAGCAGCAGGAACAGAAATCGCATGGTCGGGGGCGTTCAGCAGGGCTTGATACGGCACTTCACGGAGGAAGCGCCAGCCGTGCTGCGGTACAACATTGTAACTGAACGATTACGATGGACCGGGAATGGGCCGGTTCGTTCCCTTGGAACAGGTGACGAGGGCCCCGGGGCGAAAGCGTATGGAAGACACGGAGGCCTTAAAGGTCGAAACCGTAGAGCGCCGCTGCATTCCGCCAGCGTAGCGTTTCAGCGGCACCGCAGTCATTGGATGCCTCGCCGCCGGCACCGGGCTCCGACGGCCAGTCGAACAACGCCGCGCATTCCTCCGCGCGCGCAGCGGATTCATGGTTGGTCCACGGCCAGTCACTGCCCAGCAACAGCCGGTCATGCCCCACCGTCCCGCCCCATGCCTTCGCCAGCGAACGCCAGTCCGTTCCAGGCGGCAGCCGGTACGGAGCGCTCAGCTTCACCCATACCTGCCGGCGCGCCAGCACCTGTGTCGTCACAGCGAAAACGCCGTCGCGGAGACCGTCTTCACCGGGCCTGCCGAAGTGATCCAGCACCACCGGTGCGCGGCAATCCCCGAGCGCGGCGTCGAGTTCGGCCAGCATCGCGCCGCCCTGCCCGTTCGCGGTATGCAACTCCACATGCCAGCCCAGTGCCGCCACCCGCGCGAACAGCGCGCGCCACGGCGCCGTGCCGATGCGTGCCCAGTCCGGGTCATCGAAAAGATTGAGCCGGATGCCACGTACGCCTGCCGCGCGCATGTCAGCCAGCGCTTCGTCCGAGACCGACGGGTCCACCACGGCCACGCCGCGCAGCCGATCCAAGCGCGCGCGCAGTGCCGCGAGCAGTACGGAGTTGTCCGTGCCAAGGAAACTGGTCTGCACGACCACGCCATAGGCATCTCCCATCGGGGCGAGCAGTTGCTGCCAGTCTTCGATGCGCGCGGCATAAGCGGGCCGATAGCGCGCGGACGGCGTGCCGGCCCCGGCATCGAACAGGTGAAAGTGGCAATCCACCAGCGGCATCGCATTACGCATCATCGTCACCCATTCCTTGCCTGCGGGTAAGCCCTTATATGGCAACAGGCGACCCACGGCTAATCTAGTCCTCTAGAGGACATCAATCTAACACGGACGCCAGATGCAAGACAACGACTCGCTGCACAGTGCCGCGACCGCCCCGGGGGTCAGCCGCTATGGCCGGATTGCGGCGCAGCTGCAGCGCAAGATCGTCGACGGCGACTGGCAGCCCGGCGCGGCGATTCCGGCGGAAAGCACGCTTGCCGCCGAATTCGGCACGGCGCTGGGCACCATCCGGCAAGCCATTGCCGTCCTGGTGCAGGAAGGGCTGCTGGAACGCGTACAGGGCAAAGGCACCTTCGTGCGCAACGGGCTCACTGGCGCAAGCATGATGCGCTTCTTCCGCTTCCGCGCAGACACGGGGGCGCCGGGCGTGGCGATTCCCCGGTCCGAAATCCTGTCGTGCCGCGCGGCGCGGCTGGACAAGAGCATGGCCGCCCTGTTCGGGCTCGATGCCGGCGCGCGCGGCCTGGCGATCTCGCGGCGGCGCTGGCTCGATGACAAGCCGCGCCTGCTGGAATCGATATGGCTGCCGCTGCCGCGGTGCGAGCCATTGCAGCGCCTGCCCAAAGCCGAATGGGGCGACCTGCTCTATCCGCTGCTGGGCTCGCAATGCGGCGTCACCATCCATCGCGCCGTCGACGAGGTGACCTTCTGCACGCTGGATACCGGAGAGGCTGACCTGCTGGACTTGCCGCATGGCCATCCGTGCGCGCTGGTGACGCGACGCGCCTATGACTTGCAGGGCAACTGTGCCGAGTACCGGCTGACAAGGGGCGATGCCCACGCCTTCCGCTACCAGGCGGACATCCGGTGACCCATGAAGAAAGCACTTCCATTGATGTGGAGACCAGTTTGAAGCCTTCGACAACACGCATTGCAGCCGCCGTGGCGGCCGGACTGCTGCTGAGTCCTGCCCTCGCGCAAGCCACCGAATCGGCCGCGCAGTGGCCGACCCGGCCCATCACCATAGTCGTGACCTATCCGCCCGGCGGCGGCGCCGACCTGATGGCACGACTGATCGCGCCCGGGCTCGGGCGTGAACTGGGCCAGTCCGTCATCGTGGAAAACCGGCCCGGCGCCGGCGGGCAGATCGGCGCGTCCTACGTCGCCAAGGCCGCGCCCGACGGCTACACGCTGATGGTCGATGCGTCTTCCTACGCGGTGAACCCGAGCCTGTATCCGCGCCTGCCCTATGACCCCGCCAAGGCCTTCACGGCGATTGGCGTGCTGGCGCGCTATCCCAATGTGCTGGTTGCCACGCCGGGATTCCCCGCGTACTCGGTCAAGGATGTCCTGGCCATGGCCAAACAGAAGCCTGGCACGGTGGCCTTCGCCTCGTCGGGCAACGGCTCGGCCCAGCACCTGTCCGGCGTGCTGTTCGAGCAGCGCGCCGGCGTGGACCTGCTGCACGTCCCTTACAAGGGTGGTGGCCCGGCCATGACGGATGTCATCGCCGGCCAGGTGCCGCTGTTCTTCGCCAACGTGGCATCGAGCCTGCAGCACATCAAGGCTGGCAAGCTCAGGCCGCTTGCGGTGACCAGCCACACGCGCACGGCGGCGCTGCCGTCGGTGCCGACCATGGAGGAAGCCGGCGTGGCCGGCTACGAAGTCTATGAGTGGAATGCCGCGTTCGTCCCGGCCGGTACGCCCCAGCCCATTACCGGCAAGCTGTCCGAGGCGCTGCAGAAAGTCATGAACAGCCCTGACGTGCGCAAGCGCATCGCGGAGCTGGGCGGCGAGGTCGTGGCGGCGCCGCCCGCGGAAGCTGCCCGCTATATCGACAACCAGACCCGCCTGTGGGCCAAGGTCATCAAGGACGGCAACGTCAAGCCCGAATGAGGTGAGCGCCGCTCACCCGCTGCACGCCCTGTCATCAGGAATTCCCGGAGAAATGTATGACCCAGTTTGACCCTGTCCGCCGCGACGTACTGAAGCTTGCCGCCGCGCTGGGCGCCGGCGCCCTTGCGCCTTCGCTTGTCCGGGCGCAGGCGTGGCCCGCCAAGCCCATCCGCCTGGTGGTGCCGTTCGCGCCGGGCGGCAGCTCGGAGATCGTGGCCCGCTCGACCGCCGCTGAACTGACCCGCCTGCTCGGCGTGTCGGTGTTCGTGGAGAACAAGCCCGGCGGCGCGGGCAACGTCGCCATGGGAGAAGTGGCGCGCGCCGACGATCAGCACACGCTGATCCTCGGCCATATCGGCACTCTCGCGGTAAATCCCTATATCTTCGCCAAGCTGCCCTACGACCCGAACAAGGATTTCCGTCCGGTGTCGCTGCTGTCCAAGGTGCCGAGCCTGTACGTGATCCATCCAGACGTACCGGCGAAGAACCTGAAGGAGTTCATTGCACTGGCCAAGAGCAAGCCTGGCAAGCTCAACTATGGTTCGGCCGGCAATGGCAGCGCGGGGCATCTTGCCTTCGAGTACCTGAAGGCTGCCAGCGGCACCTTCATTACCCATGTGCCCTACCGCGGCAGTGGTCCGCAGATTACCGACCTGCTGTCCGGCAGGCTTGACGCGGCAGCCGTGGGCGCGCCAGCCATCCTGCCGTTCATCAAGGCGGGCAAGCTGCGCTGCATCGCCACGGGCACGACGCAGCGCATTCCACAGCTGCCTGATGTCGGAACCGTCGCGGAGCAGGGTTATCCAGGCTTCGAGATGACGCAGTGGTACGGTCTTCTGGCCCCGGCAAGCCTGCCGCAGCCGGCCACGGACAAGCTCGCCGACGCCGCGGCCAAGGCGGTGAAGAGCCCGGCGTCAATGCAGCGTCTTAGCGCCGATGCCGCGCTGGTGGTGGGCAGCACGCCGCAGGAATTCGCGCATTTCATCGCGCAGGAACAGCAGCGGTGGAAGCCGATTATTGCGCGGGCGCAGATTAAGCCGGATTGAACCGGGGCGGGGACATCGCATGCGGCGATGCTCCGCCAATCCCCCCCTGAAAAAAATCCGGTTCGCGGCGGAATAAACCCGCCCCCTCCTGCGTCTACTCAGGCATGAGTCCCTTCCCGGACCGCCTGAACCACGAGGAACCATGGCACTCCCGCCCCGCTTACCGCGATCCCCCGCCCCTGCCTGGGCCATCCTGGCATTGACGGCAGCCTTTCTGCTTCCTGCCGCCGCCAATGCCCAGTCCACCACCGACCAGCAGAAGTTCGCCGCCGAAAACGAGGCCGCCATGACGCGGATGATGGACGGCATGGCCGTGCCGCCCAGCGGCAATATCGACCAGGATTTTGCCGCGATGATGATCCCGCATCACCAGGGCGCCATCGACATGGCCATGGCCGAGCTGCGCTACGGGCGCAATGAACAGCTGCGCCGCATTGCGCAGGAAATCGTCGTCGAGCAGTTGCAGGAGATCGCCGCGATGCGGCTCGCGCTCGGCCAGCCGCTGCCACCCTCCGCCCCCGCACCGACCCAGCCCGCCAGCACCGACGCGCCGCCTCAAGCGGCCGGGCACAGCCACGCCACGCACGCCCACTGACAAGAAGACCAAGCCATGAAACGGAACTCCGCCAAGATCGTCAAAGCCGCCCTTTCCCTCACGCTGCTGCTCGGCCTGCCAGGCGTCACACTGGCCGGCCAGGCCCCCGGCCCGCTGAGTGCGCCCGACGTGCCCGTCAGCCATCGCGACCGCATCTACGCGGCGGAGCAGTTCTCCAACACCGTGTCGGTCACCGACCCGGCCGACAACAAGCTGCTCGGCGTGATTCGCCTGGGCGATCCGACACCGGGCAACCTCAGCCCGCTCTACCGCGGCCAGTTGCTCGTGCATGGCCTGGGCTTCTCGCCAGACGGGCGCACGCTGGCGGTGGTGTCGATCGGCTCCAACTCGGTGTCGTTCATCGACACGGCGACCAATGCCGTCAAGCACGTGACCTACGTGGGACGTTCGCCGCATGAGGCCTTCTATACCCCCAACGGAAAAGAAGTGTGGGTGACGGTGCGCGGCGAGAACTACATTTCGGTCATCGACGCCGAAACTTTCGCGGAGAAGACCCGCATCACCGTCGCGGCGGGCCCTGGCATGCAGATCTTCTCGCCGGACGGCAAGTACGGCTACATCTGCTCGTCGTTCAACCCGGAAGTCGCGGTGGTCACCGTGGCCGATCACAAGGTCGTCGCGCGCGTGAAGCAGGACAGCCCGTTCTGCCCGAACATCGCCGCCACGCCGGATGGCAAGCAGGTCTGGTTCACGCTCAAGGATATCGGCAAGACCCAGGTGTTCGACGCCCGCCCGCCCTTCGGCCTGCTCAAGACCCTTGAGACCGGCGCGATCACCAACCACGTGAACTTCGCGCACACCGCGGCAGGCACGTTCGCCTACGTCACCATCGGCGGGCTGAACCAGGTCAAGGTGTTCCGCACGGACGACTTCAGCCCGGTCGCGACCATCCCCGTGGGCGCCTTGCCGCATGGCCTGTGGCCGTCCGGCGACGGCACCCGCATCTACGTGGGCCTGGAGAACGCGGACAGCCTCGCGGCCATCGATACGGCCACCAATCAGGTCGTGGCCAACGTGCCCGTTGGCCAGGCCCCACAGGCCATCGCCTACGTTCCCCGTGCCGTGCCGGAGGGCGCAGGCACCCAAGGGCTGCAGCCGCTTGGCGCGGCGGGACAGACCACGCAGCTGAAGATGGTCGCGCTGGCCAATGGCAAGCCGGTCGCCGGCGACAGCGCCCCAACCACCGTGACACTGTTCGACCAGGGCCTGCTGCAGGTGCTGCAAGCCTCCGCAACGGGGTTGCAACCGAAGCAGGCGTATGTGCTCGCACTGGCTGGCCAGGCCGATGGCACCGGGCCGCTGGAACCGTTGGCGAACTTCACGGCGAATCCCGCCGGCGGGGCCATCGTCAACGCGATCGGACCGATCCGTCAGTTCGTACAGGGCATTGCCGGCAGCGACGCGCGGCGCTATCTTGTGATCGCGCCGGCCGTCAATGGCAAGCCTGCGGCACCCGTGCAAGTGCAGGCGATGTAGGCGTGGCCACGTTGTCCGCGCTTACCGGAGAGGACTGGCCGTGAAAGACCTGCTGCAGCACGTCGAGCCGATGATTCCGGCGTTGCGGCGCTACGCGCGCGCGCTGATGCGCGAACCGGCTGCCGCCGACGATCTCGTCCAGGACTGCCTGGAGAAGATCATCACGCACTGGGACAGCCGTCGCGGTCAGGGCGATACCCGCAGCTGGGTGTTCGCCATCCTGCATAACCAGGCGATGACGGCGCTGCGCCGCCAGGCGGGCTCGCGCAACCTGCATATCGCCATCGAAGACGTGGCGGAGTCGCTGAGCGCGCGCGCCACGCAGGAAGACGGCCTGCACTACCGCGACCTGATGAGCGCGCTCGATACCTTGCCGGCGGACCAGCGCAGCGTGCTGCTGCTGGTGTCGGTCGAAGACATGTCGTACGCGGACGCCGCACGGGTGCTCGACATTCCCATCGGCACCGTGATGTCGCGCCTGTCGCGCGCGCGGGAGCGGTTGCTGAAGGTCATGGATGGCAGTGCCGCGGCAGCATCGGGATCGGCACAGAAGACGGCATTGCGGAGGGTCAAATGAACGAGAACCGGCCCGTGCAGGAAGAAGACCTGCAGGCCTACGTGGACAACGCGCTGGACGAGGCGCGCCGCAAGGAGATCGAAGCCTACCTGCGCGATCACCCGGAAGTCGCGCATCGCGTCGAGGGCTATATCGCGCAGCGCCAGCAGTTGCGCGCTGCCTTCGCGCCCGTGGCTGACGAGCCGATTCCGCCCGAGCTGAACCTGCGCCACATGGTCGCCGCACGCCGCCCACGCAGCACCGCGCCGTGGCGCCTGGCCGCGTCGGTCTTTATCGCGCTGTGCGTGGGGGGCATGGCCGGCTGGATGGGGCGCGGCGCCACCGAGCCGGCGACGGGAGGCATTGCCGCGCTGGCGCGCGAGGCCACGGCGAGCTACCAGGTCTTTGCCTCCGACCCGAACCGGCCCGTGGAAATCAGCGCGCACGACAACGCCGATCTCGTCAGGTGGGTGTCGGCACGGCTGCAGCGCCCCGTTGCCGTGCCGGACCTGACGCGCTCCGGCTACCGCTACATGGGCGGACGCCTTGTAGCAACCGAGCACGGGCCGGCCGGGCTCTTCATGTATGACGACGGACACGGCATGCGCGTGGCGATGCTGGTGCGGCCGATGAAAGTGGAACGGAACACGCCGATGAAAGCGCATCGCCAGGCCGGCGTGGCGGGGTATTCCTGGGCGGACCAGGGACTCGGCTACAGCCTGGTTGCCGCGGATTCGACCAATGACCTGCATCCGCTTGCCGATGAAATGCGGCGGCAGATCGACCAGCGCGTAGGCCGGCCCGCGCCGGCATAGCGACGGGCTGGCGCGCTTAGCGCTCGCGCTTGCCGACGAGTCCCTTCACGCGTTCCCAGAGCACGCTAAAGAACAGCGCCACCGGATTGAGCTGCACGACTTTCATGCGCTCCGCTTCGCTGAGCGTGGGGTCCATCCTGCGCGCCACCGACTTGCCGAAGTCGGCAATCATGCGCCGGACGAAATCGCGTACCAGCCCCGATCGCGAGAACTGCGCCAACGGCCCTTGCAGCGAGTACTGCAAGTCCACCGCCACGTCCGTTTCGCCGGCCGAGCGAGCGGTGAGCTGGTACGCGATATCGCCGGCGGCCTTGGAGTTGCTCAGCGAATCCTGCCCCGCCCCCTTGAGCACGCCGCGCTTCTGGCTGTCGTCGCGCTGCAGGCGTGCCGCGCCTTCGAAGCGTGCGGACATCGGGCCGAACTTGATGGCGATGTGTCCCTTGACCTTCTCGCCCTCCACTTCGGTCAGCACGGCACCCGGCAGGCAGCCTGCCACGGCGGGCAGGTCCGCCATGAACGCCCAGACCGCATCGACTGCATAGGGCACAGTAAAGGCGCCTTCGATACGCGACCACCCTTTGCGATCAGCCGCGCGTCCCGCCTCATTGGCCGCGGGGCCAGCCTGCGCGGACTCGGCGCCAAGCGCCTCGTCCGAAACGGCAAAGCCAGTGAACGCCTTGGCGATGGCCGGGGCGGGCGCGCGTACCGCACCTGCGTTTGCCGACCGGCGCGCAACCAGCACCGAACGGATCGCGGCAACGATGCCCATATAGCCAGTACAGCGGCACAGGTTGCCCGAGAGTTCATGGCGGATGGTCGCCTCATCGGCATCCGGCAGGCGCAGCACGATATCGCGCGCCGTGGCAAGCATGCCCGGCGTGCAGAAGCCGCACTGCAGCGCATGATGGCGATTGAAGGCGACACGCAGATCGGCCATCACGGCGTCGTCCTCGTAGCCCTCGACCGTGACGATGTCCGCGCCCTGGCAACCGGCCGCGAAGGTGATGCACGAACGCACAGGCCTGTCATCGACCAGCACCGTGCACGCGCCGCAGACGCCGTGCTCGCAGCCAAGGTGGGTGCCGGTGAGGCGATGGGTATCGCGCAGGAAGTCGCCCAGGTGGGTACGGTCCGCGCATGCGCCGGATACCTGCCGGCCATTGACGGTGAATGCGATGGTTTGCACAGGGCTCCTCAGTTCAGCATTTGCGTGACGCAGCGCGTCACGACGGTACGGCACAGCTTGCGGTCGATCGCGTCCTTGTCCGGCGCGGCGCGGGCGATGGCCGCATCCACGGCCTGCGCGGTCAGTGCCGCGGCACCCTGCGCCGCGACCGCTCGGGTCAGCTCGCGCAGCACCACCGGCGGCCCGTCGAGCGCGCCCAGCACGATGCGCGCGAAACGGCGGCTGGCGTCGAAGTAAGCCGCGCAGCTCGCCTCGGCGAACTCGCCGGTCTTGCGGCACAGCTTCTGGTAGCCCCAGCGCGTATCGTCGCTGGCCGGCGGCACGCGCACCGCGGCGATCAGCTCGCCTTCCTCCAGCACCGTGGTGTAGGCGCCAAGCATGAAGGCATCCATCGGCACGACGCGGGTCCCCGCGGCCGAGGCGATCTCGATCTGCGCGCCCAACGTCGTCATGGTGACCACCCAGTCCGCCGCAGGGTCGGCATGGGCCAGGCTGCCGCCCACGGTGCCGCGGTTGCGGATCGCGCGGTAGGCGATGCCGCCCGCCACCGCCTGCAGCATGGTGCCGCGCAGCGGTTCGAACACGCCGTCCTCGATCTGCGCATGGGTCACGCAGGCGCCAATGCGAACGTAGTCCGACGTGACGGTGACCTCGCGCAGTTCCGGCAGCCGCGAGACATCGACGACCGCATCCGGGCGCGTCAGGCGCAGGTTCAGCATCGGGCCGAGCGACTGGCCTCCGCCCATGGTCTTGGCGACATCGGTGCCCGCGCCGAGGCGGGTGAGCGCATCGGCCAGCGAGCCGGGTGCTTGATAGGTAAAGGCAACGGCTTTCATGGTTCAGGCAGCCTTCCTGCTTTCGGATTGCGCCGCGGCGGCGTCCAGCGCCTCCAGCACCTTTCTCGGGGTCAGCGGGGTTTCCCTGAGTTCGACGCCGAAGTCGCGCAACGCATCGTTGACCGCATTGAAGATGGCGGCCGGTGGGGCGATGGCACCGCCCTCGCCCATGCCCTTCGCGCCGAACTCCGTGTGCGGCGACGGCGTCTCGAAATGATGGATGCGGATCGACGGGATCTCGGTCGGCCCCGGCAGCATGTAGTCCGCCAGCGTCGAAGCGAGCGGCTGGCCATTGCCGTCGTAGCGCATCTCTTCGAACATGGCAGTGCCGATGCCCTGCGCCACGCCGCCGTAGGTCTGCCCTTCCACCACCATCGGATTGATCATGGTGCCGCAGTCCTCGACCACGACGTAGTCGAGGATCTCGACATGCCCGGAATCGATATCGACCTCCACAGCGACCGCATGCGTGGCGTAGGTGAAGCTGCCCGTGTCGACCGCCGGCTTGAAGCCCATGGTGGTTTCCAGCCCCTGCGCATCGACGTCGGCAGGCAACAGGTGGGGGTTGATGTACCAGGCATCGGCAATGCGGTCAACGGCGATGCTGCCCTCGCCAGCGCGCACGAAGCCCGCGTCGAAGCGCGCGGATTGCTCCGGCTGGCCCAGCATGTGCGCGCCGATTTTCAGCAAGCGCGGCAAAAGCGCCTTGCACGCGCGTGAAACTGCGCCGCCCGACATCACCAGCGAACGCGATGCATACGTGCCGGTCGAGAACGGCGTCAGGCCCGTGTCGCCATGAACGACCTTGATTCGCGCAACATCGATGCCGAGGATCTCGTTTGCGATCTGCGCAAACGTGGTTTCCATGCCTTGCCCGTGGGAATGCACGCCGACGCGCACCTCCAGTCCGCCGTCCGGCGTGATGCGCACGGTGGCGGAGTCGAAGCCAGGAATCACCGGCGTGCCCCACGCCGCGAACACCGACGTGCCATGGGCCGATTGCTCGGTGTAGGTGCCGAAACCCACGCCCACGTAGCGGCTTCCCTCGGGACCAGCCTTCTGGCGCGCACGGATCGCCGGCACGTTGATCATCTCCATCGCCTTGCGCACGCTGGCCGGATAATCACCGCCGTCGAAGTGCTTGTTGGTCACGTTGACGTAGGGCATGGCTTGCGGCGGCACCAGGTTTTCGCTGCGAACTTCCCACGGCTCGCGGCCGACCTCGCGTGCGATGGCGTCCATCAGCAGTTCCATTGCGAAGCACACACCCGTGCGGGCCACGCCGCGGTACGGCACGAAGCCGGGCTTGTTGGTCGCCACGCAGACCGTCTCGCAGCGATAGCCATCGAACGCATACGGCCCCGGCAGGTTGCCTATTGCCTGCCCCGGTTCAAGGCCGATGGTGAACGGCCACACCGAATAGGCGCCGCCGTCGATGGCGATCCTTGCGTCCAGCGCCAGCAGCCTGCCACGCGCATCGGCGTAAGCGGTCAGCTCGTAGTGGTGTTCGCGCGAATTGGCGCCGGCGGTCAGGTGCTCGCGCCGGTCCTCGATAAAGCGGAACGGACGCTTGTACGTCATGGCCAGCCACGCGATGCACAGCTCCTCCTGCTGCAGCACGCACTTGTAGCCGAATGCCCCGCCCACATCGGGCGAGATCACGCGCACGCGTTCCTGCTCCAGCCCCAGGCAGTGGCTCAGGATGGTGCGGATCATATGCGGCACCTGCGTGGCGCTGTAAACGACCAGCTGATCGAACTGGTGGTCCCAGTAGGCCAGCACGGCCTTGCCTTCCATCGGCACCATGCACTGGCGGGCCAGGTCGATCTTGCGGCTCACAACGACCGTCGCCTCGCGCTGCCGTGCTTCGAAGTTCTTGTCGGCCGTCAGCGTCAGGAAGGTGTTGTCGGCCCAGTGCTCATGCACACGGACTGCTCCTGCAAGCTGCCGTGCTTGCGCGACATCGGTCAGCGCCGTCAGCTCGTCCAGTTCAAGCGCGACCTGTTCGGCGATGTCCTCGGCGTCGGCGCGGGTCGGCGCGAAGGCCATGGCCACCGGCTCGCCGACAAAGCGTACCTTGCCGCTCGCCAGTGGTGGCTGCGCGGAAGGCTTGTATGAAGGAAAGGCCGAGTCGGCGACGATGTCCTTCGCGCTCTGCATGTCCTCGCGCACGATCACCGATGCGGCCAGCGACTGCGGCTTGGTGACCGACAGCAGCCGGGCGTGCGCAACGGGGCTGCGCAGGAATGCCACCTCCTGCAGGTCCGGCATGGCGATGTCCGCCACGAACCTGCCTTTGCCATGCAGGTGCCGGGCATCTTCCTTGCGCGCCACGCGGGCGCCCACCCCCTGGCCCTGCCCTTCCAACGAATGATTCGGTTCCATCGATATCCTGTCTTCAGAATGTGCCGCCGCGGGTCCCGACTTGCTCAGCATGCTGAGCAAAAATGCTAAAGAACCGCGCCCCGGCCTGTCAATTGCGGCTTCACCGCATGGCAAGCGGCGCAAACGCCATGCCTGGGCTCATTCCTGCACGCCGATCGCGGCCAGCGCGGCCCCCCGGGGCATGACGGTGGCGTACTTCTGCTCCATGTCAAACAGGTTGGCCTCGTGCGGACCGAGCGCGCGGTCACCAACGCAATCTGACAGCACCAGCGGGCGGAACCCGTACTGCATGGCATCCACGACGCTGGCGCGCACGCAACCGCTGGTCACGGCGCCTGCCACGACCAGTGTTTTCACCGCGCGCTGCGTGAGCCATGCGGCCAGCGAGGTGCCGAAGAAGGCCGACGGCACGGTCTTGCGCACCACCAGTTCGCCCGGCGCTGGCATCAACTCGTCAACGATGGCGCTGTTCCGCTCATGCTCCTTCAGCGTCAGCATGCTCGGCACCTTCATCGAGAAGACATTGTGGTCCCCGCCGTCGTCGGCATAGACAATGCGGCTATGCGCAATGGCCCAGCCTTCGCGTCGCGCCGCCGCGAGCAGTGGCACCGTGGCGGCAATGGCATCGCGGATATTGCCGCCGCCGAACACCGCCGGATCGGCAAAACCGTTGACGAAGTCGACAATCAGCAGGCCGAACGGCGGTGCCAGTTCAAGCTGGTTGCCGAAGCCCTGGCGCTGGTAGGCGCCGATTTCCTTGTGCATGGGGTGCTACTCCTTGGGGTACTGGAAGCCGTCCATGACCTTGCCCTCGGTCACCACATCTGTGCCGTCGAGGCGCACGGTGCAGCGGCGCAGCGGGATGTCGATATGGCAGGTCGTGGTGCGCTGCCCGCCGGCCTCATTGTTCGGGCCGAGCGAGAACAGGAAGTTGCCCTCGAACGCGCGCGCATCCATGCCGATGGTCGCTTCTCGGTCGTACAGGCCCAGCGTCGACCAGTGCGCGCGCGGTTGCAGGCCCCAGCCGATGTGCGAAATCGCATAGGCTTCCGGGTCGCGAAACGAGGCCATGTATTCGCTCAGCAGCTCCGCGTGCAGGCCGCCTTCGATGCGCGTGGCAAAGCCGTTCTCCACGGTCAGGGTGACCGGCTCGGTGACGTAGGTCTTCTGCGGCAGCAGGATATCGCCGCGATCGAGCACGATGGTGCCGCTCGCCCCGCCCTCGTCAGGCCACGTCAGCACGAAGCCGCTGGGCCAGTGGTCCCAGCGCCCGGGCTCGTCGACGAAGCCATACTCGCTGATGGCGGGAAACTCGCCCAGCGGGCAACGCAGGTTGGTGCCGGCAGCCGAAACCACGTGCATTTCCTTTGCGCGGCCCAGCCGCTCGGTAGCCGCCTTCACGCGTTCGCGGTCGGCTTCAGTCGGGACCATGCGCGCCAGCACTTCGGGCGGCTCCACGGCCAGCAGGATCTTCGTGCCACCGCTCAGGATGTCATGCTGCTCGGGCGAGAACAGCAGCGTCATCAGGTCGAGCACGAGATCGCTCGCCTTCAGCGCGGCGATGGCGGCGCGGTTGCCGGTCAGCGGTGTTGTGCCGAGATAGGCCAGCGCATCGCGGCTCAACGCCTTCTCACCATTGACTGGCGGCAGGTCGATCCGGTTGACGATCGCACCCATCGCCTGCGTGGCGATCAGCGCAGTCGAGAGGGTCTGCGGATGCGTGGCGGCACTGGTGAGGATGGTCACGCTCTGCCCTCGTTCGAGCTTGGACAGCTTGAGCACCTGGGTCCAGGCATCGATCATCTGGTGGTCACTGACGGGCATGTCGGCTCCTTGCGAGACGTGGTGGGTGACAGGCTTTCATTACGGCAGCGCGGCACCTAGGAAATCGCCGAAGGCACGATAGAAGCCGGCCTCGTCGTCCCACGGGATCATGTGGCCGGCATCGGCGACGTGGCTCACCAGCACGCCCGCCAGCAGCGTGCGGATTTCCTGCTCGTCTTCGTCGCGCACCACGTCGCCACGGCCGGCGCGCATCAGCAGCGTCGGCACGGACACGTGCGGCAGGTCGGCGTGGATGTCGTCTTCATGGAAGCCGTTGAAGCTCGCCAGGACTGCGCGCTCGTCGCAGGTGTGCAGCCACTCGGCGCGCAAGCGCAGTTGCTCGTCCGTCCATGTCGGACAGAAGCGGCGCATGCCTTCCGCGTCGACACCAGCGCGCGCGAGGCGGATTGAATCGATGTACCACGGCAGCTGCGCGGGATAAGCGCGGCGGCCGGGGCCGGAGACCGGCGGATCGACCATCACCAGCCGCGTCAGGCCTGCGGGGTGCTGCCGCGCGGCACGAACGCCAATGCGCCCGCCCATCGAATGGCCGACGATGGCATAGCGCTGCAGGCCGAGCGCCTGCGCGAACGCGATCACGTCGGCAGCTTGCGCATCGAGGCTGTAGTCCAGCGTGTCGCTCGCTTCCGACAAGCCACGGCCGCGCACATCCAGCACATAGGTATCGAAGCGCTGGCCGAACTGCTCGCCGACGAAGCCCCACGTGATGGCCGGGCTCGTGATGCCCGGCACGATGATCACGGCGTCGCGCGACGCGCGTTCGCCATCGTTGCCGCCGTAGCGCAGGTAGTGCTGGCGGATGCCATTGGCCTGGACATTGCCGCCGTAGAGGAAGGTGCTCATGGCGCGGCCCTCAGTAGGCGCCGGACAGCAGCGCGCCCGCGCCCGGCACGACCGGCTCCAGGTCCAGCGCGCGCAGCATCGCATAGGTGGTGGCGATAGCCGCCGTGATCACCGGCTTGCCGGTCATCGCCTCGACCTTCGCTACCGCCGGCAGCGACGGCATCTGCACGCAGGCGGACAGCACGATGGCATCGACGTCGGCAATGTTCATCTGCGCGACGATGGCCGGAAGCTTCGCCGGATCGTGGCGGCCCACTTCGAGGTTGTCGGGAATCTCCAGCGCGCGGTAGTCGACGACTTCGTAGCCTTCGTTGCGGATGTAATCCACCACCAATTCCGTCAGCGGCTTCATGTACGGGGCAACCACGGCGATGCGCTTCGCGCCGATCACCTTGAGTGCATCGACCAGCGCGCCGGCACTCGTGATTACCGGCGCATCGCCACCGTTCTCAACGGTGTGGGCTTTCAGGCGCTGTTCCGACTTGCGGTGATAACCATGGCCCATCGCCATGATCGCGACCAGGCAGGCGTAGCCGAGCACATCCACGCGCGCGTCGGATAGCTCGACGGCGCAGCGGTCAGACTCGGCATCCATCGCCGCCAGTTCTTCCTTGACCACCTTCTTCATGCGCATGCGGCTCGAATGGAAGGTGAAACGTTCGGGGCGGATCTGCTGCCGTGCGCTCAGCATGGCGGGGATCTCGGTTTCCATCGTGGTGTTGGAGCTCGGCACGATCTGGCCGATGCGAAAGACTTTTTGCATGGGTGTCCTTGCGTAGTGCGGTGTCAGCGCTGTCAGCGGTGACAGCGGTTACAGCTTGAGAAGGCGTTGGGCGTTGCCGTGGCAGACCAGCGCGCGCGTCGCGTCGTCGAGCGGCGCTTCCTCGATGAACTTCGCCGCGACCTCGGTCGATTCGTATGGGTAGTCGACGGAGAACATCACGGTTTCCGCCCCCATTTCGGCGATGGCACCGGACAGCGCGCCGTGCGAGCACACGCCCGACGTGGTGATCACGATATTGGTGCCGATGTACTCCGACGGTGCGCGCGCGAGCCGTACCCCGTGCGAGTACACCGCGAAGCGGCTGTCGAAGCGCCAGCGCTGGAACGGCAGGCCTTCGCCCATATGGCCGAGAATGATCTTGAGCCGCGGGAAGCGGTCGAACACGCCGCCGAACAGCAGGCGCAGCGCGTGCGATGCCGTTTCCACGCCCCAGCCCCAGGCGGCGCCATCGAGTTCCGGATGGCCGGCCAGCACCTGTGGCTTCACATAGGCATCGGTCGGGTGCAGGTACAACGGCACGTCGAGCGCTTGCATCCGCTCCCAGAACGCGTCATACGCGGGATCGTCGTAATAGCGGCCGTGCGTGTGGCCATTGACCAGCGAGCCCTTGAAGCCCAGTTCGCGCACCGCGCGCTCCAGCTCCCTGCCCGCCTGTTCGGGATCGTGCATGGGAAGCGCGGCAAAGCCGGCAAAGCGCGTCGGATGACGCGCGATCTGTTCGGCCAGGAAATCGTTGCTCTGCCTTGCGCGCGCCACGGCAAGTTCCGGGTTGGCTTCGCCCTGCACACCAGGACCGGTCTGCGACAACACGGTGATATCGATGCCCGCGCGGTCCATCTCCGCGAGACGGAGATCGTCAAAATCGGCAAGGCGGCGGCCCAGGTCGGCGAACACCGCGGGGTCGATATATTGCGTGAATGCCTTGGAGTAGGCCTGGAACCCTGGCGTCATGAAATGCTCTTCCAGGGCGATCTTCTTCACTCTTGTCATGCTGTGGGGGCTCCTGATGACGGGTTGCAGCGCACCATCAACGGCGCAGCGGGGGTTTCGCGCCGATTGTTCAGTACACTGACTAATTGCGGATTCTAGTCAGCGGAATTGCAAAAGTCCAGACAGCGATTCCGGAGGGTTAACACCTATAACGATGACCCAACACGCTCAGTACACTGCCCCACATGCTCAGTATGCTGACAATATTAGCCAGCTACTTAAAAACAGGGCATTGCAGGGATTCCGGCTTCTGTTGCCTGGCCCGCATATTGCTCAGCACACTGCGCATCTCATCAGCATACTGACTGATGCACCGGAAGCAGGCATGCGCCTGCACGACCGGGAAGAATAAAGACAAATGAGACAACTGGCTTCACCATAGGACCCCCGCCATGACTATGAGCCTGACCCGCGATGAAGCGCGCGCCTCCGCTTCCGGCATGACCGCGGAGGAGCGCAAGGTCATCCTTGCCTCCTCCTTCGGCGCGTTGATGGAGTGGTATGACTTTTATATCTACGCTGCGCTGGCCGTGTACTTCGGCGCGCTGTTCTTCCCCAAGGGCAATGAAACCGCCGCCTTTCTTGCGAGCCTGGCGACGTTCGGCGCGGGCTTCCTGATCCGCCCCGTCGGCGCGCTGCTGTTCGGGCGGCTCGGCGACATCATCGGGCGCAAGTACACCTTCCTGGTCACCATTTTGCTGATGGGCATCGCCACTGTCGGCGTCGGCGTGCTGCCCACGTACGAGCAGATCGGCATTGCCGCCACCGTGCTGCTGGTGCTGCTGCGCCTGCTGCAAGGGCTGGCACTGGGCGGCGAAGTCGGCGGCGCGGTGACATACGTGGCCGAGCATTCACCGGTGCACAAGCGCGGCCTGTACACCAGCTCGCTGCAGACCACGGCGACGCTCGGGCTGCTGTCGTCGCTGCTGGTCGTGTACCTGCTCAAGACCTTCCTGACCGAGGCGGAATTCCGCGCGTGGGGCTGGCGCATTCCGTTCATCGTGTCGTTCGTGATGCTGGTGATCTCCGTGTACATCCGCGGCAAGCTGCATGAGTCGCCGGTATTCGCGCGCATGAAGGCCAGCAACGCAACGTCGAAAGCGCCGATCCGCGAGAGCTTCACGCAATGGCATAACCTGAAGTCCGTACTGCTGTTGTTTGCCGTGGCAGCAGGCCTCGGCGCTATCTTCGGCACGGGTCATTTCTACACGATGTTCTTCGTCAACAAGACGCTGCACGTGCCGATCGAAACCGTGCACATGCTGATCGCCATCGCGCTCGTCGTCGCCACGCCGTGCTACCTGTTCTTCGGCTGGCTGTCGGACCGCATCGGCCGCAAGTACATCATGATGGCGGCATGCCTGCTGGCCGCCGTCACGATCCAGCCAATCTTCAAGGGCCTGACGCACTACGCCAACCCGGCACTAGAGCATTTCCAGCAGCAAGGCACCATCCAGGTGACCGCTGGCAACTGCAAGGCCCGGTTGTTTGGCGATCCGGTGTCCGACTGCGACAAGATCCGGGGCTACCTGACCGACCTTGGCGTGGGCTACACCTTCGTGCCGGCCGCGGATTCGGCGCAGGCCCAGGTCCACATCGGCACGCGGACGCTGCAGGGCTTCGACCGCGATGCCATCAAGCGCGCGCTGATCACCGCCGGCTGGCCCGAGCGCGCCGATCCCGCGCGCATCAATATGCCGATGCTTTTCCTGCTGCTGCTCGTGCCCATCCTGTTCCTGGCGATGGTGTACGGGCCGATGGCGGCTTTCATGGTGGAACTGTTCCCGGCGCGCGTGCGCTACACCTCGCTGTCGCTGCCCTTCCACCTGGGCGCCGGCTGGGTCGGCGGCATGCTGTCGTTCGTCGTCACCGCGATGAACGTGTCGAGCGGCGACGTCTACTACGGGCTCTGGTATCCGGTGGTCATTGCCGGTGCGGCCTTTGTGATCGGCATGCTGTTCGTGCCCGAGACTCGCGGGCGTGACCTGTCGGTCTGAGCCGCACAAACATGGCAATGGGCGGAGCGATCCGCCTCTTTACCGCCCCATCCTCAGCATACTGAGTTCATGACCGAGTGCCCGGGCACGGCGATGAAGCCGGGGCACCGCAGGCTACAACCATCGCAACCCTGTTCACTATCCACGAAGACAACCGGGAGCCCCCATGTCCAAACCTCGCACCCTCCGCACGCTTGCCCTGTCGTCGGCCCTGCTGGGCCTTGCTGCTGCCGCCCCCGCCTGGGCGGATGCCAATGGCGTGAAGATCGGCGTCATCACCGATATGTCCGGCTCGTATGCCGATCTCTCCGGCAAGGGCTCGGTGCTTGCCGCGCAGATGGCCGTGGAAGAGTTCGGCGGCAAGGCGCTCGGCAAGCCGGTCACGGTGTTGTCGGCGGACCACCAGAACAAGGCGGATATCGCATCCTCGCTGGCGCGCCGCTGGTTCGACACGGACGGGGTCGACATGGTGATCGATTTCCCCAACTCGTCGACGGCGCTGGCGGTGCAGGAGGTCGCCCGGCAGAAGCAGAAGATCGACATTGTCTCGACCGGCGGCGCGATGGCGCTGACCAACCAGAACTGCTCGCCCACGGGCTTCCATTGGGCGTGGGATACATACTCGGTGTCGTATCCGCTGGTCAAGCGCATGATCGAACAGGGCCGCAACAGCTGGTACTACATCACCGTGGACTACGCCTTCGGCCAGTCGCTGGAAGCGGATTTCCGCAAGGCCGTGGAGGTCAGCGGCGGCAAGAACGTGGGCAGCACCAAGCATCCGCTCAACGCCAGCGACTTCAGCAGCCCGGTGGTTGCCGCATCGGCATCGAAGGCCAAGGTCGTGGTGCTGGCGAATGCGGGCAACGACATGATCAACGGCGTGAAAGCCGCCGGCGAGTTCGGCCTGGTGAAGGCCGGACAGACCGTGATCACGCCGTCCACCTTCATCACCGACATCAAGAGCCTGGGCCTGAACACCGCGCAGGGCCTGACCTACGTCGATCCGTTCCGACTGGACCTGGACGACAAATCGAAAGACTTTGTCGCGCGCTACTACAAGCGCCACAAGGCCTACCCGACGCACGGGCAGATCGGCGTCTATTCCGGCGTGCTGCACTACCTGAAGGCCGTCGAGGCCGCGAAGACCGTCGACGGCCCCGCCGTGGCCGACAAGATGCGCGCCCTGCCCGTCAATGATGCCTTCGTCCACAACGGCAAGGTACGCGCCGATGGCCGCATGGTGCATGACATGTACCTCGCCCAGGCCAAGACGCCGGCGGAATCCAAAGGCCCTTGGGACCTGGTGAAGTACCTCGGCACCATTCCTGGCGATGAGGCGTTCCGCCCGCTGTCCGCCAGCGACTGCGCGCTGGTGAAGAAGTGAGCGCGCCCATGACCGATGCTGAAGTCATCCTGCAGACCCGCGGCCTGAGCAAGAGCTTCAAGGGCTTCACGGCCGTGAACGATGTCAGCCTGCGCGTGCGCCGCGGGTCGATCCATGCGCTGATCGGCCCGAACGGCGCGGGCAAGACCACGTGCTTCAACCTGCTGACGAAGTTTCATGCGCCGTCGTCCGGCTCCATCCACTTCAACGGCACCGACATCACCGCGCTGCGGCCCGCGCACATCGCGCGCATGGGCGTGATCCGGTCATTCCAGATCTCGGCGGTGTTTCCGCAACTCAGCGTGCTGGAGAACGTGCGCGTGGCGCTGCAGCGCAAGCTTGGCACGGCCTACCACTTCTGGCGGGGCAAGCAATCCCTGTCGCAGCTGGATGGCCGCGCCATGGAACTTCTCGATGCGGTCGGCCTGGCGAGCTTCTCGCACCTGCCGACCGCCGAGCTGGCCTATGGCCGCAAGCGCGCGCTGGAGATCGCGACCACGCTTGCCATGGACCCGGAGCTGATGCTGCTGGACGAGCCCACGCAGGGCATGGGCCATGAAGACGTGGAGACGGTGACCGCGCTGATCAAGCGTGTGTCCGCCGGGCGCACCGTGCTGATGGTCGAGCACAACATGAGCGTGGTGTCCTCGATCGTCGACCGCATCACCGTGCTCCAGCGCGGCGCGATCCTGGCCGAAGGCAGCTACGACGAAGTCTCGAACGATCCGCAAGTGAAGGAAGCCTATATGGGAACCACAGACGAGGCCGCGGACCTCCACGTCCGCGCGGAGGCCGCATGACACGGGCGACCACCCCCGCACTGGAGATCCGCGACCTGCACGCGTGGTATGGCGAATCGCACATCCTGCACGGCGTGGACCTGACGGTGAACCCCGGCGAGGTCGTCACGCTGCTCGGCCGCAACGGCGCGGGGCGCACCACCACGCTGCGCGCGATCATGGGCCTGGTGGGCCAGCGCAAGGGCTCGGTGCGCGTGCATGGCCAGGAGACCATCGCCATGAAGACGCACCGCATCGCGCCGCTCGGACTTGGCTATTGCCCGGAGGAGCGCGCGATCTTCTCGAGCCTGTCGTGCGAGGAGAACCTGCTGCTGCCGCCCGAGTTCGCGCGCGCACCCGGCGCGGTGGGCCTGCGCGAGCCGATGACGGTCGCCGAGATCTACGAGATGTTCCCCAACCTGCTCGAACGGCGCAAGAGCCCGGGCACACGCATGTCGGGCGGGGAACAGCAGATGCTGGCGGTCGCGCGCATCCTGCGCACCGGCGCCAGCGTGCTGCTGCTCGACGAGATCTCGGAAGGGCTGGCGCCGGTGATCGTGCAGAGGCTGGCGAAGATGATCACGATGCTGCGCCGGCGCGGCTACACCGTGGTGATGGTGGAGCAGAACTTCCGCTTCGCCGCACCGCTGGCCGACCGCTTCTACGTGATGGAGCACGGCGCCATCGTCGAGGCATTCGAGTCTTCGGACCTGGAACGCAAGATGCCGACGCTTAACGCGCTGCTCGGCGTGTAAGGAGAGTTTCCAATGGAATTGTTCGGAGTACCCCTGCCGGCGCTGCTCAGCCAGCTGCTGCTGGGGCTGGTGAACGGATCGTTCTACGCGATCCTGAGTCTCGGGCTGGCCGTGATCTTCGGCCTGCTCAACGTGATCAACTTTGCCCACGGTGCCCTCTTCATGCTCGGCGCGGTGCTGGCCTGGATGGGCCTGAACTACCTGGGCATCGGCTACTGGCTGATGCTGCTGCTGGCGCCGCTGGCGACCGGCGCCATCGGCGTGGTGCTCGAACGCACCATGCTGCGCCACCTGTACCGTTTCGACCATCTCTACGGGCTGCTGCTGACGCTCGGCATCTGCCTGCTGCTGGAAGGCTTGCTGCGCTCCGCCTATGGGGTCTCGGGCCTGCCCTATCCAACGCCTGACGCGCTCACCGGCGTGACGGGGCTGGGCTTCATGGTGCTGCCGAACTACCGCGCCTGGGTGGTGGTGGCTTCGCTGGGCGTCTGCTTTGCCACGTGGTACGTGATCGAGAAGACCCGGCTTGGCGCCTACCTTCGGGCCGGCACCGAAAACCCGCGCATCGTCGAAGCATTCGGCATCAACGTGCCACTGCTGGTCACGCTGGCCTACGCGTTCGGCGTGGGCCTGGCAGCACTGGCGGGCGTGCTCGCGGCGCCGGTGATGCAGGTTTCGCCACTGATGGGCCAGAACCTGATCATCACGGTGTTCGCCGTGGTGGTGATCGGCGGCATGGGCTCGATCCTGGGATCGATCTTCACCGGCCTTGGCCTCGGCGTGTTCGAGGGCGTGACCAAGGTGTTCTACCCCGAGGCCTCGGCCACGGTCGTGTTCGTGGCCATGGTCTGCGTGCTGCTGGTGCGCCCGGCCGGCCTCTTTGGAAAGGAAGCATGATGACGGCACGCGACAACCGCGCTACGTACGCTTACGGGCTGCTACTGGTAGTCCTGACGGCGGCCCCGTTCCTGGGAGCATATCCGGTGCTGGTGATGAAGCTGCTGTGCTTCGCGCTGTTCGCCTGCGCCTTCAACCTGCTGCTCGGCTTCACCGGCCTGCTGTCGTTCGGCCATGCCGCGTTCTTCGGCGGTGCGGCCTATGCATGCGGCTATGCAATGAAGGCGCTCCACGTCACGCCGGAAATCGGCCTGCTGTCCGGCACGGCATTCGGCGCGTTGCTGGGCCTGGCATTCGGCGCGCTGGCGATCCGCAGGCAGGGCATCTACTTCGCCATGATCACGCTGGCGCTGGCGCAGATGTTCTATTTCTTCTGCCTGCAGGCGCCGGTCACCGGCGGCGAGGACGGCTTGCAGGCGGTGCCGCGCGGCAGCCTGTTCGGCATGGTCTCGCTGGAATCCGACATGACCATGTACTACCTGGTGCTGGCCATCACCGCGGCAGCGTTCCTGGGCATCATGCGCATCGTCCACTCGCCATTCGGGCAGATCCTGCGCGCCATCAAGGAGAACGAGCCGCGCGCGGTCTCGCTCGGTTATGACGCGGACCGCTTCAAGCTGCTGGCCTTCGTGCTTTCGTCCGCGCTCGCGGGGCTGGCCGGCGCGCTCAAGACGCTGGTGCTCGGCTTTGCCACGCTGACCGATGTGCACTGGATGATGTCGGGCTCGGTGATCCTGATGACGCTGGTGGGCGGCATGGGCACGCTGTCCGGACCGATCCTGGGCGCACTCGTGATCGTCGCGCTGGAGAACAAGCTCGGCGATGCCGGCACGGCCCTGGCCGCGCTGACGGGCATCTCCTGGTTCGACGCGCTCGGCGAGTCCGTCAGCATGGTCACGGGGCTGATCTTCGTGGTCTGCGTGCTCACGTTCCGCCGCGGCATCATGGGCGAGATCGAGGCGCGCTGGCGCGTTCGCCCTGTATCGCGGCCCGTCGCCGCGGTGACCGGTGCGGCACGGCCCGGTGCCGCCGGTTCCGGACAGGGTTAACGAGGATAGTTCGTTCAAACAACATCAGTACACTGATCGTTATAGTCAGTGTACTGACAGATCAGCAACGGAGAGCTTCATGGCATGGATTGAAATCAACGACGCCGGCACGCTGCAGAACGATGAAGTGATGCCGCTCACACTGGGCGAGCGCCAGCTGGCTGTTTTTCGCAGCGACGACGAGTACTTCGTCACCGACAACGTCTGCACGCACCAGTACGCCCTGCTGTCCGACGGCTACCTGGAAGACGGCTGCATCGAATGCCCGCTGCACCAGGCCCGCTTCGACATCCGTACCGGCAAGGCCATGTGCGCGCCGGCCGCCACCGATATCCGCACCTACCCGGTCAAGTTCGAAGACAGCCGGGTCTGGGTCGAGCTGTGACGGACCCGCGCATGTCCCCGCAAGCTTCCATCCTGATCGTCGGTGCCGGGCAGGCCGGCGCAATGGCAGCGGCCGAGTTGCGCAAGCTCGGTCACGCGGAGCGCATCGTCATGGTCGGCGGCGAACGGCACGCGCCGTACGAACGGCCGCCGCTGTCCAAGGCGGTGCTGGCCGATGCCAGCCAGCAAGGCCAGATCGGCGTGCATCCCGCGGGCTTTTACGCCGAAGGCGATATCGACCTGCGTCTCGACACCACGGTGACCGCGATCGACCCCGCGCGCGGCGTCGCCGCCTGCGCGGACGGTAGCGAGATCCGCTTCGGCACCTGCCTGCTCGCCACCGGCGGCAGCGCGCGCACGCTGCCGGCGCTGCCGCCCGGCACGCCCGGTGTGCACTACCTGCGCACGCTGGACGACGCTGGTGCCCTGCGCGAGGCCATGCAGCGCGCCGACGAGATCCTGGTGATCGGCGGCGGCTTCCTCGGCCTGGAAACGGCGTCGACCGCGGTGGACCTCGGCCTCAAGGTCACGGTGCTGGAAAGCGCCGACCGGCTGCTAGGCCGCGCCGTCCCGGCGGAGCTGGGAGACTGGCTCGCGCAGCGCATCCGCGCACGCGGCGTGGACCTCAGGCTTGGCTGCCAGATCGCCGCAATCGAACCGCAGCCACAAGGCGTGCGGGTACGGCTGGCCGATGCCACCACCTGGCGGGTGCCGGCGCTCGTCGTAGCCATTGGCCTGACGCCGAACACCGACCTTGCCATCAGCGCCGGGCTGGCGCTGCATGCGGGCAATGGCGGCATCCGCATCGACGAACAGGGTCGCACCAGCGCACCGAACATCTACGCCGCCGGCGATTGCGCGAGCCAGTTCCAGCCATTGTTCGGCACGGAGATGCGCATGGAATCCTGGCAGTCCGCAAACGAACAGGCCCGCATTGCCGCCACGTCGATGCTCGGCCTGCAGGCCGCGCCCGCAGCCACGCCGTGGTTCTGGACCGACCAGTTCGGCTGCAATGTGCAGATGCTTGGCGCCGCCCACGCCGGCATCCGCTATACGTGGCGCGAACGCCCGCGCGGCGACGCGGCAAACCCGAAGTTCATGCTGCTTGGCACGCTGGACGGCCGCTTGCGCCACGCAATCGCCGTCAACGCCGGCGGCGACCTGCGCCAGTTGCGCGCACTGTTCGGCGTGCCCGTCGAAGAACACATGGCCCGCCTGTGCGATGCCGGCCTGCCGCTGCGCCAGCTCGTGCGCGACGTGCAGGTGCAAGCACCAGGCCGCACCGCCAGCCTCACCTCACACTGAAAGGAACGCCCCATGTACCAGACGCAAGCGGTGATCCAGCACAAGCTGGGACGCAAGGACACCGGCCTGGCCGACTGCCGCTGGCCCGAAGACGGCCTGCACTTTATCCCGGACTGGGTGTACACGAGCCAGCCGGTCTACGATCTCGAGCTCGACAAGATCTTCCGCGGCCGCTCGTGGAATTATGTTGCGCTGGAAGCGGAGATCCCGAAATCGGGCGACTTCAAGCGCTCCTACGTCGGCGCCACGCCCGTGGTGGTGTCGCGCGCGGAAGATGGTTCGATCAATGTCTTCGAGAACCGCTGCGCCCATCGCGGCGCGGAGTTCTGCCGCCACAGCCAGGGCAACACCAAGGAATTCGTCTGCCCCTATCACCAGTGGTCCTATGACCTCAAGGGCAACCTGCAGGGCGTGCCGTTCAAGCGCGGCGTGAATCGCGCGGGCGGCATGCCGAAGGACTTCCGCAATGAAGACCACGGGCTGGTGAAGCTGAACGTGGCCACGCGCAACGGCGTGATCTTTGCCTCGTACGCGGAGGACATGGAAAGCCTGGAGGCATACATGACGCCGGAGATCCTCAAGGACTTCGACGTGGTATTCAACGGCAAGCCGCTCAAGGTGCTCGGCTATTACAAGAACGAGCTGCCGTGCAACTGGAAGATGTACCACGAGAACCTGAAGGACCCGTACCACGCTACGCTGCTGCATTCGTTCCTGGTGGTGTTCGGCCTGCTGGTGGCGGGCAATGAATCGGCCATGATCGCCGACCCCGTGCATGGCCGCCACGGCACCATGGCGTCGGCCAAGAAGGAAGACAAGTACGCGGCCGTCAGCGACGAGAACAAGAAGGAAATGCGCTCGTACCACGAAGGCATGCGCCTGGAGGACGAGCGCTTCCTGGAGTACGTGAAGGAATTCGACTCCCCCTGGTCCGTCACCATGCAGACCATCTGGCCGAACCTGATCGTGCAGCGCGAGATGAATACGCTGGGCGTGCGCCACATCGTTCCCAACGGCCCCGACAGCATGCTGATGCTGTGGACCATGTTCGGCTATGAGGACGACACCGAGGAAATGACCCAGCACCGCCTGCGCCAGGGCAACCTGATGGGGCCGGCCGGCTTCCTCGGCCTGGAAGACAACGAGGCCATGAAGTTCGTGCAGGAAGGCGTGCGCCGCTCGACCACCGACGTCAATGTGCTCAAGCTCGATGCCAACCACGTGGGCACGTCGAATTCGCTGATCTCGGAATCGGCGATCCGCGCCATGTACCAGTACTACCGCAGCGTGATGGGGTTCTGAACGATGAAACCGATGCACTACGCCGTCTATCGCGAAAGCACGCTGGGCACCGCGCGCGCCATCGAACTGCGCCTGGAGATCGAAAACTTCCATGCGGAATACTGCGCGGTGCTCGACGCCGGGCTGGTCGAGCAGTGGCCGCGGTTCTTCACCGACGATGCGCTCTACCGCATCACAGCACGCGAAAATGCCGAACTGAATCTGCCGGTCGGTCTTGTTTATGCCGAGGGTATCGGCATGATGCGGGACCGCGCCGCGGCCATTGCCAATACGCAGATGTTCGCGCCGCGCTACAACCTGCACCTCGTGACCAACACGCGCGTGATCGACGAGACGGCGGATGGCGACATCATCGCGCAGGCCAATTTCCTGCTGCTGCAGACGCTGGTGGAGGGGCCGACCACCATGCATATGGCCGGCACCTACCACGATCGCTTCGAGCGTACGGGAGGCCGGTTGTTGCTGCGCGAACGCCAGGTGATCTACGACACGACGATCATCGCGAACGATCTGGTGTATCCCGTCTGAGGCATCTCCCCAGAAATACAAGGCGGGCCTGGCGCCCGCCTTGTCGTTTTGCTGCCACCCCGCCGTCGCCCTACATACTCCTCAACACCGTCCGGCTGTACTGGTTGTTCGCCTCCACCAGCGTGGCCAGCAGTTCCATGAACACTTCGCGCTGCGCCGGCTTCAGCGGCGCCAGCATGCGCTCCTGCGCGCGCGCCATGTCGGCGCGCAGTGCCGTCACCACGCTCTTGCCCTCCTTGGTCAGGTAGACATGGCGCGTGCGGCGATCCGCCGGATTGTCGCGGCGCTCGACCAGACCGCGCTCCTCCAGCCGCCGGACTACGTCCGCCGTGGTCGTGCGGTCCAGCCCCACCTCCTGGCCCAGCGAGGTCTGGTCCAGTCCGGGCAACACCGACAACACCGTCAGGATCGCGTACTGCACCGGCGTGATGTTGGGCGACTTGCATTCCTCGAAGAACATCGCGACGTGGATCTGGTGCAGGCGCCGCACCAGGAAACCCGGCCGCGCCCATAACAGGTCCTTGGCAGGGTCACTCTCCGCCCCGATCGCCGGCACCGCCGCACTGTCATCCACGGCTGCACCGCGCTTTGTTCTTGGAGCCATATCACTCACCGGTTTGTTAGCACACTGAAAGTATATAGGAAGGCCGGGAGGGAACGGGCTTTGTCCGGACATTCCGGTTCCGGAACGACCCCGCCGTTGGAGATATCGGCATTTTGATACTCATAAGACACTTTTTGATGAACTCGTCTCGTTTTTTTGCTCGGTAAATTCCAAAAAATAAAACTTTCTATTGACCAGTGACGATCCAGCGCCTACATTTCCCCCAACAACAATTTTCCGGAACGAATAGTTCCACTTTATTAAGTCACACAGGAGACACCCATGCGCGACCTCGACACGACCTCGCACCCCGCAGTTTCTGGTGGCTCGGCCACCGAGACCCAGGTGCCGGCCGGCCCCCAGACCATGACGCCGTCCGAAGCGTTTGTGGAAACCATGGTGGCCAACGGCGTCACCGATATGTTCGGCATCATGGGCTCCGCCTTCATGGATGCGATGGACATCTTCGCCCCGGCCGGCATCCGCCTGATCCCGGTGGTGCATGAACAGGGTGCGGGCCACATGGCCGACGGTTTTGCCCGGGTGTCGGGTCGCCACGGCGTGGTGATCGGCCAGAATGGTCCTGGCATCTCGAACTGTGTGACGTCGATTGCCGCTGCGTACTGGGCGCACAGCCCCGTGGTGATCGTCACGCCCGAAGCCGGCACCATGGGCATTGGCCTGGGCGGCTTCCAGGAGGCCAACCAGCTGCCGATGTTCCAGGAGTTCACCAAGTACCAGGGCCACGTCACCAACCCGGCCCGCATGGCCGAGTTCACCGCGCGCTGCTTTGACCGCGCCAAGGCCGAGATGGGCCCGACGCAGCTGAACATTCCGCGCGACCACTTCTACGGCAAGATCACCGCCGAGATTCCGAAGCCGCAGAACCTCGATCGCGGTCCCGGCGGCGAGCAGAGCCTGAACGAAGCGGCCGAACTGCTGGCGCAGGCCAAGTTCCCGGTGATCATCTCGGGCGGCGGCGTGGTGATGGCCGATGCCATCGAGGAATGCAAGGCACTGGCCGAGCGCCTGGGCGCACCGGTGGTCAACAGCTACCTGCACAACGACTCCTTCCCCGCCAGCCACCCGCTGTGGTGCGGCCCGCTGGGCTACCAGGGCTCGAAGGCTGCGATGAAGCTGATCTCGCGCGCCGACGTGGTGATCGCGCTGGGCTCGCGCCTGGGGCCGTTCGGCACGCTGCCGCAGCACGGCATGGACTACTGGCCGAAGAACGCCAAGATCATCCAGATCGATGCCGACCACAAGATGCTGGGCCTGGTGAAGAAGATCTCCGTCGGCATCTGCGGCGACGCCAAGGCCGCCGCCATCGCGCTGTCGCAGCGCCTGGCCGGCCGCACGCTCGCCTGCGACAGCACCCGCGACGCCCGCGCCACGGAAATCGCCAGCGAAAAGGCCGCATGGGAAAAGGAACTGGACGAATGGACGCATGAGCGCGACCCGTACAGCCTGGACATGATCGAGGAGCAGAAGAACGAGCGCACCTTCAACGGCGGCACTTACCTGCACCCGCGCCAGGTCCTGCGCGAGCTGGAAAAGGCCATGCCGGAAGACGTGATGGTGTCCACCGACATCGGCAATATCAACTCGGTGGCCAACAGCTACCTGCGCTTCGAGAAGCCGCGCAGCTTCTTCGCGGCGATGAGCTGGGGCAACTGCGGCTACGCGTTCCCGACCATCATTGGAGCGAAGGTTGCCGCGCCGCACCGCCCGGCCGTCTCGTATGCCGGTGACGGCGCCTGGGGCATGAGCCTGATGGAAACCATGACTTGCGTGCGCCACAACATCCCGGTGACGGCCGTGGTCTTCCACAACCGCCAATGGGGTGCCGAGAAGAAGAACCAGGTGGACTTCTACAACCGCCGCTTCGTCGCGGGCGAGCTCGACAACCAGAGCTTTGCCGAAATCGCCAAGGCAATGGGCGCCGAAGGCATCGTGGTGGACCGCCTGGAAGACGTGGGCCCCGCGCTCAAGCGCGCCATCGACCTGCAGATGAATCATGGCAAGACCACGATCATCGAAGTCCTGTGCACGCGTGAACTCGGCGACCCGTTCCGCCGCGATGCGCTGGCCAAGCCGGTGCGCTACCTGGACAAGTACAAGGACTACGTCTGATCGAAGCTGCACCCGTTCGCTGGCGCTCGGGTGCGCCCTCTCCCGCTAGCGGGAGAGGGAAGAACACCAAGGGCATAGCGTGAAGCGCTGGCCCTTTTTTCAGTCCTACCGAGCCAAACCCGCCATGAAGCCCATCCTCCGCATCATCGACCGCGCGCGCGCCGCGCCCCGCCGCATCGTCCTGTGCGAGGCCGAAGACCCGCGCATCCTGCAGGCCGCCGGGCGGGCCACGCGCGAGGGCATCGCGCAGGTCATCCTGGTGGGCAACCCGGAGCGGATCAGCGCCGCCGCGCAAGAGCATGGGATCGTCCTGGACGGGATGAACATCGTCGACCCGGCCGCTTCGGCACTGGCGCCCTCCTTCGCGCAGGCGCTCTATGCCATGCGCCAAAAGAAGGGCATGACGCTGGACCAGGCCCGGCAGGCGGTGCTCGATCCGCTTTGCTTCGCCAACCTGATGGTGCGGCAGGGCCATGCCGATGGTTCGGTGGCCGGCGCGGTCCACACTACCGCCGACGTGGTGCGCCAGGCGATCCAGCTGATCGGTCTGGCGCCCGGCTTCCGCCTGGTGTCGAGCTTTTTCCTGATGATGCTGTGCGAGCCGTTCCACGCGCTCAAGGGCGGACTGATCTTCTCCGACTGCGGACTGGTGGTGAACCCCGATGCCGAGGAACTGTCGGAGATCGCCATCGCCGCCTCCGACAGCGCACGTTCGCTGCTGAACGAGGAGCCGCGCGTGGCGATGCTGTCGTTCTCGACCTGCGGCAGCGCGAAGCACGCGGCCGTCGACAAGGTAGTCGCGGCCACGGAGCGCGTGCGCGCGCAGCGCCCCGGCCTGGCCATCGATGGCGATGTCCAGCTCGACGCCGCGATCGTCGCGGAGATTGCCGAGCGCAAGATTCCACATTCGCAAGTGGGCGGCCACGCCAATGTGCTGGTCTTCCCCAATCTTGAAGCCGGCAATATCGGCTACAAGCTCGCCGAGCGCCTCGGCGGCGCCAAGGCCATCGGCCCGATGCTGCAGGGGCTCAGGAAGCCCGCCAACGATCTGTCGCGCGGTTGCAGCGAGGAAGATGTCTTCCATGTCATCGCTGTCACGGTGGTGCAGGCGCAGGCCGCTTCGGCGCAGCAGGCAACTTCCGGAGAGCAGGCCGCAGCATGAAGCCGGAATGGTTGATACCCGTGCTGGGCCTGCAGGCGCTGCTCGGCGCGGGAACGTATTTTCAGACCGTGACAGGCTTTGGCCTGGGCATGATCGTGATGGGCGCCACGAGCGGACTGGGCCTGGCTCCGGTGGCGACGGTCGCGGCCGTGGTCAGCCTGGTGACACTGGCCAACAGCGCATGCGCGCTGCCCGGCAAGATGCAGCATATCGACCGGCGCGCGGTGCTTGCCGCGGCCATCGGTATCCTTCCGTCGGTGGTCGCAGGCGTGATGCTGCTCGACTACCTCAGCAGCACCGCGGCCACGCTGCTCCAGATACTGCTGGGCGCGGTGATCCTGTATGGCGGCCTGAGTTCGGCGCTGCGGCCCGAGCCGCTGGCGCGGCGCTCGGGCGATGGCAGTTTTCTTGTCAGCGGCATCTTCGGCGGCCTGCTGAGCGGCATGTTCGGCGTGTCCGGCCCGCCGCTGATTTTCCAGTTCTACCGCCAGCCCATGAAGCCGGTGGAGATCCGCTGCGCGCTGATCCTGGTCTTTACCGTGACCTCCAGCGTGCGCACCCTCTTCTCGGCGTGGCAAGGCCAGCTCGACGCGCAGGTGTGGCTGCAAGCCGCGATCGGCGTGCCGGTGGTGGTGCTCGCCACGCTGCTGGGACGCCGCTTTCCGCCGCCGTTCTCCGCGACCACCACGCGGCGCATCGCGTTCGGCGTGCTGATGGGCATCGGCGCGAGCCTGATGGTGCCGGCGCTCGTCAGCCAGTTTGGCTGAGCACCGCTCACCATCCCTCGCACGCACGGCTTCAGGCCGCGCTCCCCGCGGGCTGCGCCAGCGGCGCCGCTTCGGGTTCCTCGCCGCCACCGGCCTGCCCGAGGTCCATGCCGGTGGTTTCAGGCAACAGCATCGCAGCCACCACCACCATCGCATAGCCCACGCCGGCGACAATCGCGATCGCGATCGGCAACGAAGTGCGGCCTGAACTGAGCCATCCCACCGACAGCGGGAACAGCGAGCCGATCACGCGCCCGGCGTTGTATGACACGCCGTAACCCGTCGCGCGGATATCGTTGGGAAAGGACTCCGAGATCGTCGCGCCGATGCCCGCGAACACGCCCTGCATCAGGATCCCTAGCGGGAAGCCGAGGAACAGCATCGACGTGTTCGACACCGGGATCACCATGTAGACCAGCGCCGCCACGAAGGCCCCTGCCGCGAACACGATGTAGGTCAGCCGCCGGCCCCAGCGGTCGGTGGCATAGGCGCCCGCAACATAGCCGATCAGGGACCCGACAATCGTCACGGCCAGGTAGGAACTGGTGCCGAATACCGACAGGCCGCGCTCGGTCTTGAGGAAGGTCGGCAGCCAGGTGGCGATGGCATAGTACGCGCCCAGCATCCCGCCCGACAGCAGGCTGCACAGCACCGTCCTGGACAGCAGCGGCCCGCGGAACAGCCGGCCCAGCCCGCCCAGTGCCGTCTGCTGCCGGCCGGCGGCGCGGGTCTTCAGGAAGACCTCGGGCTCCTCGAGATTGCGGCGCAGGTAGATCACCACCAGTGCCGGCAGGATGCCGAGGAAGAAGCAGACGCGCCAGGCGGTCTCCGCCGGCAGCACGCTGAAGGTGAGCGCGTAGACGATGGCCGCCGCGCCCCAGCCAAAGGAATAGCTGCTGGCGGTGAAGCCCGAGTATTTGCCCCGGTGCGCCGGGTTGCGGATCATCTCCGTCACCAGCACCATGCACAGCGACGACTCGCCGCCGAAGCCCAGTCCCTGAATCATGCGGAACAGCATCAGCTGCTCCGGCGACTGCGCCAGCCCGCACAGGAAGCAGGCAATGGCGAACACGATGATGGTCCAGCGCAGCACCCGCACGCGGCCATAGCGGTCGGCCAGGATGCCGGCCCCGATGGCGCCCACCAGCGACGACACCAGCGTCCACGTGACAATGGCGCCGGCGGTCGACTTGCTCATGCCCCACTGACCCAGCAGCGTGGAGATGAGGAACGAATAGATCATGAAGTCGAACACGTCGACCGCATGCCCGAGGAAAGCGCCATAGAAGCCCTTGCGCTCCATGCGCGACAAATCGCGGAACCAGTCAAACATGATCGCTCCCTGTGGTGTAGGTCTGCTTTAGTGGTGGGGGTTCGCCTGCAGCATGGAGGGCTGCGGCGGGGGCCGGAAAGCGTAGCCAGCCTCTTCGAGCAGGGCCGCGAAACGCAAGGCGGTGAGATCCTGGTAGCGGCTGGCGACGATCTGCACGCCGACCGGCAAGCCGCTCGGCCCCGGCCCGATCGGCGCAACCGCGGAAGGCAGTCCGCACAACCCGGAATGGCCGGCCCAGAACAGTTGCGTGGTCATGGGCTGCGCATCGCCGTTGACGGTGAGCGTGCGGGTCCATGGTTCGCCCGCTTCATCGAGCGCGAACGCGGTCGTTGTCGCGGCCGGGCACAGCAGCACGTCATGGTCGGTGAAGAAGCGGCGCCACGCGGCCGCGAAACGTTCGCGCGCCGCCTGCAGGCGCAGCCAGTCGCGATGGCTCAGCGTCGCGCCCGTGTATTGGAGCGCCGCGTAGGAAGCCTCGCCCACGGGAATATCGGCGGCATGGCGAAGCGCATCGGCATAGGCCGCGTCATCCATGTGGACCGCGGTGGTCGCGCGCAGCAGCGTCACATAGGCATGCCACAACTCGGCGGCATCGAAATCCGGCCGGGCGTGCCAGTCCACGCGCGCGCCCTCCCGCGCCAGCCAGTGGCCAAGCTGCGTGATCTGCGCGGCGACCTCGCCGTCGGCATCTGCCTGCGGATGGGTGGGCAGCACGGCAATGCGGAAATCGGCCAGCCGGCGGTGCGCACAGGTGGGCAGTACAAGCCGGTATGCGGACGCCAGATCGCCGTGCGGGCCTGCGATGGCGCGCAACACGGGATCGAGGTCATGCGCACTGCGGGCCAGCGGACCAGCCACGTTGATGTCCTGCTCGCCAAAGCGCGCCGGGCCCGTGCCGTGGCCATCCAGCGGCACCAGGCCATGGCTGGGCTTGAGAGAAAATACTCCGCAGTAGTGGGCCGGATTGCGCAGCGAGGAGCCGATATCCGACCCGACATCGAAGGCCGACAACCCCGCGCACACCGCCGCCGCGCTGCCGCCCGATGAGCCGCCCGGCGTGCGCGACGGATCATGCGGGTTGCGTGTGGTGCCGTAGATGTCGTTGTAGCTCTGCCAGTCGCGCAGGCCGAGCGGGACGTTGGTCTTGCCGAGCAGCACGGCGCCGGCGTCGCGCAGGCGCTGTACGACCACGGCATCGCGCCGCGCCACATGGCCGCGCAAGGCCGGGTTGCCACAGGTAGTCGGCCAGCCGGCAACGTCGAACGATTCCTTGATCGAGAACGGAATGCCGTCGAGAACGCCCCGAACCTCGCCGGCGCGGCGGCGTCGGTCGCTTTCCTGCGCGGCGGCGCGGGCAGCGTCGAAATCCGTCAGCACCAGCGCGTTGATGGTCCCATGCCACGCATGCCAGGCGGCCTCGCAGGCGTCCACCAGTTCCACCGCCGAGACTTCCCCGGCGGCTAGCCATTGCGCCATCTTCCACAACGGCGCAGGGCCGGCGGGGCTCCGGTGAGGCAGGTTCACGTCGACTCCTGTGTCGTTATCCGTGCGGGCGATGCACGGTGGGGGCGTTGGGAGAGACTACGGAGGGACTGCTATTTGTGTTTCGGTATACTATATTCAATATCGCCGCAACAGCAAGAGATTATGGACGAGCGTGACACTTCCGTGTCGCGTCGTCAGCGAGCAGGATATCTACGAGGGGAAGGAAGTCGGCAGGAAGAACACCTGCCGGAGAGGTTAGCGGCTGCTCCGCAGCGACTGGGGCAGCCGACTCGATCAGCCCAGGGTGACCCGATCAGCAGTGATTGTGGCGGGGCGAGTGCCCGACCAGCGCGCGGAAAAAACGGCCGATATCGCGAAGATGCAAAGGCACCAGCGGCGTCGCATGCCGGACCGCGTCGCGCGCCGCGTAGTAACGCAGCAGTTGCTGACCGACGGGTTGCGATAGATAACGTTGCTCGGGCGACTTCATGGTAAATCCCAATTGAATCTAATTGACTACAGTATACACAAAATTGGTGCGGTGCGCCATAACGCGGTGCGCAATGCATCTGTTACCGGGCATGCAAAACCGCCCTGGCAATGGGACTGCACCCATCAGGACGCGGAGGCGCAATTCAATATAGTCGGATCTCCGGGTCCCGAACGGACCGGCAACGTTGGCGGCATGCGCCGGCTTTTGCGCGCCGCGGGCGGGAGGGAGGGAGGGAGGGACGGAAAATGTATCGCGGAAGACGGCGAGAGCGGTGGCCGCTGGCGGAGGACGCGCCTCAGGCGGCCTGGCTGTGGGCCCCGCCCTGCCCTTCGAGCGGCAGTTCGGCCGCCTTGGCGGCACTATGGACATGGCGTGCCGCCAGCAAGGCGGCGAGATCGGCATCCCCAGCGATGACGGCCTGCAGGATCTGGGCGTGCTCGTCCCAGTTCTGGCGCGCGCGCACCACGTTTGCCGGCCCGAACAGCACGGCGGTGCGTTCGCGCAGCGAGCGCATCATTTCCTGCAGCACGCTGTTGGCCGCGATGGTGCCGAGCACTTCGTGGAAACGGCTGTTGAGCGCGAGCAACTCTTCCGTGCGGCCCTGCGCGGCGGCATCCATGCCGTTGCGCAACACCGCCTCGAGTTCGGCAATCAGTGCCGGGTCGCGGCGCTGCGCCGCCAGCTTGGCGTTGAGGCCTTCGAGCGTGGCACGGACTTCCACCATCTCGCGCGCGATCACCGGCGACAGGCTCGCGACCGACGCGCCGCGGCGCGGCTCGATCAGCACCAGCCCTTCGCTGGCCAGGGCGCGCAAGGCCTCGCGCACCGGAATGCGCGACACGCCCAGTTCGGCCGACAGCCGGTTTTCCACCAGCCGTTCGCCCGGCGCGTACTGGCCGTTCAGGATGCCTTCACGCAGCTTGTCGGTGACAAGCGCGAACAGTGGCGAATGGCTGGCACCTAGGCTGAGCGGCTCGGCAGTCTGAGCAGTCGAGGCAGTGGGCGATGTATTGGCCATGGATTGGCGGAAGTGGAAACGGACGGTTTGGCCGCCATTGTATACCAAGCCTCCGGCTGTATACCGCCATGTCTTATCAATCGTGCTGGAACGTGAAACTGTCCGCGTAGAGATGGTCCGGGTTGGCACCGCGCGCGAGGAATGCGGCGCGCGCGTCACGGATCATGTTCGGCGATCCGCACAGGTAGATGGCATGCTCGCTGAGATCGCCCAGGTCGGCCAGCGCCGCGTCGTGCACGTAGCCGCGCCGTCCCTGCCAGCCATCGCCGGCGCGGGACAGCACCGGCACGTACTGGAAGTCGTACAGCCGCTCGCCCCAGGCCGGGATGTCGGCGTGCAGGTACAGGTCATCTGGCTGGCGCATGCCCCAGTACAGCGACACGGGCGGGCAGTCGGGATCGTCCATCAGCGATTCGAGGATCGCCTTGATCGGCGCCAGCCCAGTGCCGGTGGCCACCATCAGCAAGGGCCGGTAATCCCGGGCCCGATAGAAAAAGGAGCCGAGCGGCAGTTCGACATCCAGGCCGTCACCGGCCTTCAGCCGCGGCAGCACGCCATCGGTGAAGGTGCCGCCCGGGATGCGGCGGACATGCAGGTCGACCCGCCCCGCGCTCGGCACCGAGGCCATCGAAAAGCTGCGCGCGAGCCCATCGCCGGTGACCAGCTTCAGGTACTGGCCCGGGCGATAGTCGAGCGCGCCGGCCTCCGGCAACTCCAGCTCGACATGCAGCACGTCTGCCGACAACGGCCGCACGCCGCGCACCACCGCACGGTGCCGGGCCGGCTCTGCACAGGCCTCCTCTTCGCGCGCGGTGCTGATGACCAGGTCGCCCAGCGGCTGCGCCTGGCAGGCCAGCGCGTAGCCGGCAGCGGCCTCGTCCTGCGCCAGGCCGAACGGCTCCTCGTCATAGCGCACCTGCCCGTCGAGCAGCCGGATGCGGCAGGTGCCGCACCCCCCGAGCTGGCAGTCGTGCGGCAAGGCAATGCTCGCACGCCCGGCGGCCTGCAGCAGCGTTTCGCCACGTTCGACAAAGAAGACCTGCTGCGTCTCGGCGATCTGTATGCGGTACGACATGGAACCTCCGCGCAAGGGTGATGGGTGGCGTGGCGCCGGAATGCGCTTGCTTATTGCGCTTACTTCTTGATATCGGCCTGCACCAGCACCTTCAGTTCCTGCGGTGCCAGCAGCTCGGCCAGCGCCTGCAGCGCCGCGACGCCGGCCTGCGTGTCCTGCTCGCCGTTGCCGCCGGACAGGCCGATGCCGCCGATCACCTCGTCGTTGACCACGATCGGGAAGCCGCCCACGAACGCGGCGAACTTGCCTTCGAAGCTCCACTGGATGCCGAACGCCTCGTTGCCCGGCAGCGCCGGCCCGTTGGGCGGCGTGGTGAACAGATGGGTGGAGCGCTTATGCCCGGCGGCCGTGAAGGCCTTGTTCCAGGCGATCTGCGGCCCGGTGATGCGGGCGCCGTCCATGCGCTCCAGCACGAGCGGATAGCCGCCCTCGTCGACCACGCAGATCGACTCGAGCACGCCGATTTCCTCCGAGCGGCGGATGGCCGCGGCGATCATGTGGCGCGCCTCGCGCAGTTCCAGCTTGATGGCTTTCTTCATGTCTGACTCCTTGCGACGGCGGGCTCAGGCGCCCCGGTAGACCGTCTTGATCTGCGTATAGAACTCCAGCCCCGTGCGGCCCGACTCGCGGAACGTCGACGTGCTCGAGCGCTTGAGCCCGCCGAACGGCGCGTTGACCAGGTTGCCGGTGGTGGTGCGGTTGACCTTGACCGTGCCGGCCTCGATGTCGGTGGCGAAGTGGTGGATATAGCGCGGGTTGCTGGTGACGATGGCCGCTGCCAGCCCGTACTCGGTGTCATTCGCCTTGGCGATGGCATCGGCGTAGTCACTGAAGCCGAGGATGGCGATCACCGGCCCGAAGATCTCTTCGCGCGCGATCCGCATCGACTGCGTCACGTCCGTGAACACGGTCGGCGCGACATAGAAGCCGTGGTCGAACGCGCCGCCGGTCAGCCGTTGGCCGCCGCACAGCAAGGTCGCCTCGGACTTGCCGATGTCGATGTAGCGCAGCACGCTTTCGAGCTGCTTCTGCGAAGCCAGCGGGCCCAGGTCCATGCCGGCCGTCATGCCGCTGCCGACCTTGAGGGTCGCCACCCTGGCCAGCAGCCGCTCGGTGTACGCGGCCCTGATGGAGTCGGCCACCAGCACGCGGCTGGTGCCGGTGCATGCCTGCCCGGACAGCGAGAAGCCGCCCTTGATGGTCAGGTCGACCGCGCGGTCGAGGTCGGCATCCTCCATCACGATGAGCGGATTCTTGCCGCCGAGCTCCATCTGCGTGCGGGTCGTCAGCGGCACCGCGCGATGGATCTGCTCGCCGGCGCGCGACGAGCCGGTGAACGAGATCGCGCGCACGGGCTGCGCCTCGGTAATGGCCGCGCCGATCTCGGCCGCGCTGCCGGTGATGAAGTTCAGCACGCCCTTGGGCAGCCCCGCCTTGATCAGCGCCTCGGCCAGCCGGTAGCCCGACAGCGGCGCCTCGGACGACGGCTTGAACACGACCGTATTGCCGGTCACGAGTGCAGGCGCGATCTTGCGGGCCGGGATCGACACCGGGAAGTTCCACGGCGCGATCACCGTTACCACGCCGAGCGGCTCGCGCTGGCTGTAGACCAGCTGCTCGGGGTCATCGTTGGGAAACACTTCGCCGGTGAAGGTCTGCCCTTCCACGGCGTAGAAGCGCAGCGTCTGGGCCGAGCGCAGGACTTCGTCGCGCGCCAGCGCCAGGGCCTTGCCCTCTTCGCGGGTCAGCTCGGCCGCGATGCTGTCGGCGTTGGCTTCGAGATGGTCGGCGCCGCGGTTCAGGACCGCAGCGCGCTTGCCGACCGGGGTCTTCTTCCAGCCGTTGAAGGCCGCGGCCGCAGCCGCGACGGCCGCCCGCGCGTCCACCGCCGACGATGCCTGGAAGCGGCCCACGAGATCGCCGGTGTCGGCCGGGTTGACGTTGTCGAAGGTCCGGCCCGACTGGCAGGCCGTCCATTCACCGTCGATATGGTTGAGGAATACGTTCATCGTCGGTCCGGTTTGCGCGGCGCGGCTCAGGCAGCCATCTCGAGTTCGGGCAGCGGCAGTTCTTGCGCGACGTAGTCGTGGTAGAGCGCCGTCGTGTACAGCAAGCGCATCTGGGCGCCGATTTCACAGATCTTCAGGCAGCGCTGCTGCAGCTCGGGCGTGTTGGCGTGCTCGAGCACGATCTGGTAGCCGCGCTCGCCGTGGATCTCGTCCGAGACGATATGCAGGTCGAAGAACTCGACCTCCTCGTCGGTGAACTGGTATTTGTCGCGCAGCGTCGGGGTCTGCTTGCGGTAGATCGACGGCACCTGCGATTCAAGCCCAACCACCAGCCCGGCCACCGCAACGATCGGGTCCTCGCGCATGGCCACCGCATAGCACCAGGCCTGCAGGCCGCGGGTGGTCGGCGACATGTTGTCCGGATCGATCACGCGCTCGCGGGTGGTGCCGCAGGCTTCGGCAAAGCGGATCAGCAGGTCGGTATGGCGGTCGCCACCAATCTCCTCTTCGTACATGTTGGCGAGCAGGAAGTCCTTGGCCTCGGTGTAGCGGTCCGGCGTGCGGGCATAGATGTAGCCCAGGTAATCCGCGAACGGACCGACGTAGTGGTAGTGGTTCTCGGCCCAGCGTGCGAGGTGGGCGCGGCTCAGCTTGCCGCTGGCCCAGGCCACGCTGAACGGCGCCTTGTTGGCGCTCTTGCCCTTGATGGCTTCTTCAAGGGCGGCTCGGAATACTTCGCGGTTCATCAGTTCGGCCATGACGGGGCTCCTGGTTGGCGGATGCAAGGCGATTCGGTGGGTGGGGATGCCTGGATCGCTTGGGGATCGATCACGTCGGCATGGTTGTATACTATATACAGATAGCTTGAGGCAGCAAGTGCTTCGTTGACAAATCACGACGGGGTTTACCCGGCGCAAAGGCGAGCCGAAGAGGACTCAGGCCGCGCGAAGCTCCGCTGCACCAGCCATGCGCGACCACGCAAAGCCGGCCAGCGCCACGTCTTCCAGGCCGACACCGACCGACTTGTAGATGACGATGTCGTCGTCCCGCTGCCGCGCCGACACCTTGCCGAGCACGACATCGCCCAGCTCGACGAGCTTTTCCGCCGGCAGCGCCTGGGGATCGGCCAGCACGATGTCGCCGGCCTCGCGGGTCGACTGCGGGAGCCACTCGACCACCACGGCGGCGGCGCGGCGCAGCGCGGTGTCGTCCAGTTCGCGCGTATGCGGCAAGCTGGAGCCTATGGCAGCCACGAAGGCCCCGGGCCGCAGCGACGCGCCGGGGAACAGCGGCGTGGTCGCACGCGAGGCGGTGACGACGATGTCGGCCTCCGCCACGGCGGCATCCGGCTCGGCCAGCGCCACCGGGATGCCACACAGTTCCGCCAGCCGCGCGGGCATGCCGGCATCGGCATGCGGGTCCGACAACAGGATGCGTTCCAGCCCCAGCGTCGCGCTGAGCTGGCGCGCGTGTTGCATGCCCTGCGTGCCGGCGCCGAACAGGGCCAGCGTGTGTGCGCCCGGCCGCGCCAGCCGTTGCGCGGCGAGCGTGGTGCACGCGGCCGTGCGCAGGCGCGTGATGGCGCCGGCATCGAACGAGGCGAGCGGCCTGCCGTCCTCGGTCGAAAAGATCAGGATGACGAACGAGAACTGGCCGTTGATGGTCGTGTAGACCTTGGCGCCGGCCACGCCCTGTTGCGGGATCACCGCGCCCAGGGTGGACAGCTTGACGCCGCCCGCCTCGGTGCGTATGCGCTCCTGCATCGCCGCATCGCCTCGGCCGAAGCTGGCGAAAGCCGCTTCCATGACCTGCCGGGCGTCTTCGGCGCTGACATGGGCGTCAATCATCGCGTCTGTAATGTGCTGCATGGAAACTCCGCTGTTGGGGGATTAGAGAAATGACCTGGAAGCGCTTGAGAGCCAAACCCTCGCAAAACGGTATACAGTCTACATATCTGACAATATTCAGGCAAACTGCAAATTCGCCGTCACCAGCGGGGTGGAAGCCACAACCATGGGGTTCCTGCGGCAGCAAGGCGACATTTGCCGACATGGCTACGCGTAAATCCCGATGAAAATCTGCTTGGCTGCTACCTCTTTTGGAATATAGTATACCAACGTGATTTTCTGCTTCGCCGGGAAATCGCCCCCACAACCCCTCCGCCCCCAGGGAGTTTTCATGTCACAACAAGTCGTGATCGGTGCCGCGCACTGGATCTATCTGGCAGGGGTAGCAGTCATCGTGCTGACGATGATCCTGCGCGCCAATGTCGTGGTGCCGTCCATCATCGGCACCGCCCTCGTTGTCTTTGCCCTGACAGGAAGCCCGATCTCGGCCCTGGGTGGCGTGTTTTCCGCCAGCCTGGTTGCCGCCCGGGAGTTGTTCAACATCTTCCTGGTGATTGCATTCATGACGGCGCTGCTCAATGCGCTCAAGACGCTGCGCTCGGACATCCGCATGGTCGAGCCCTTCCGCATGGTGATGAAGAACGGGCATTCGGCCTTCTTCATCCTGGCGGGCATCACCTATGTCATCTCGCTGTTTTTCTGGCCCACGCCGGCGGTGCCGCTGGTGTCGGCCATCCTGTTGCCGGCGGCCATCGCGGCGGGGCTGCCGCCGCTGGCGGGTGCGATGGCCATCGCCATCGCCGGCCAGGGCATGGCACTGTCGTCGGACTACGTGATCGGCGTGGCGCCCGGCATCAGCGCCAAGGCCGCCGGCGCGGCGGTGAGCGCCGCCGTGGTGGCCGATCGTGCGCTGGCGCTGTCGATCATCACCGGCGGCATCGCGCTGTGCCTGGGCTACCTGTCGATGCGCAAGCACATCGTGCCGGCCAGCGGCGCCCTGCTCGACCGCTGGCAGGCACGTGCGGGCGGCACCGCGGCGCCGGCCGATGGCGGCGGCACGTTCGACAAGGCGGAGATTGCGCGCGGCACGGCCCATGCCGAGCCGCTGGCCACCGACAGCAACATCGAGGCCAGCCTGTCGATGGTGGCCCTGCGCCGCGTGAAATGGTCGAAGTGCTTTGCGATCGTGACGCCCCTCGCCTTCCTCGCGGTGGTGGTCATCATGGTGATGCCCAAGCTCGGCACCAGCGTGCAGGATCTCAAGGGCGGCGACGCGGCCGCGCTGGTAGGCGGCGTGGCGGCGGTGCTGATGATGTTCGCGACGCTTGCCGCCGAAGGCCCGCGCCGCATGCTCGACGTGTGTCCGGAACACATTACTGACGGCTTCGTCTTTGCCTTCAAGGCGATGGGCTCGGTGCTGCCGATCGCGGGCTTCTTCTTCGTCGGTGCCGGCGAAACCGCCGCGCAAATCCTCGGCCTGCCGCCCGGCAAGGCGCCAAGCCTGCTGTTCGAGCTGATCCAGGCCTACCAGCACACCATCCCGGACAACCACGTGCTGGTCGCGTTCGGCGTGCTGCTGGTCGGCATGATCACCGGCATCGATGGCTCGGGCTTTGCGGGCCTGCCGCTGACCGGAACCCTGGCCGGTGCGCTCGGCCCGGTGGTCGGATTCGATCCCGCCACGCTCGCCGCAGTCGGCCAGATGGGCGCCGTGTGGACCGGCGGCGGCACGCTGGTGGCGTGGTCGTCGCTGATCGCGGTGGCCGGCTTTGCCCGGGTGCCGGTGCTCGAAGCGGTGCGCGCGCTGCTGATGCCGGTCCTGATCGGGCTGGCCTGCTCGACCGTGGCCGCGATGTTGTTGTGGTCGTAGCAGACCCAGGCAACACCGCACTGAAGCTTCCCTTACGTTCCTGAATCCGGGCGGACGCCGCCCTCGCGGCAGCTTCCGGCCAGCACGCTCCGTACCATGCCGACCGTTACCTTCCACAAGCAGGGCCAGACCTTCACCGATGAGGTCAAGCCGCAGACCAACCTGGTGGTCCGCGCGGGCATCCGCCAGTTCCCCTATCCAAACCTGCGCTACGAGTGCGGCATGGGCAAGTGCTCCAAGTGCGCCTGCCGCGTGATCGCCGGGGCCGAGCACCTGCCGCCGCCCAACTGGAAAGAAAAGAAGCAGCTCGGCGAGCGGCTGGAACAGGGCTATCGCCTGGCCTGCCAGCTGTGGATCGAGCACGACATCGAACTGGCCCAGGACGACCTGCCCGCTGCGGCCCCGGCTGCCAGCGGCACCGTGGCCACGACCACGGTGGCCGCCGTGGCGACCGACAGCGTGGACGCCTGACATGTTCGTCCTGCTCACGAGCCGCCCCGGCCAGTTCCGCACCGAGCCCGCCGACGGCATGACGGCGGTCGAGGCCTACGACTACCTGTTCTACGGCAAGCGCACGGCGCGCTTCGTCATTGCCGAACTCGCCGCCGACACCAAGGTCCGCGTGCTGGAGGAAACGCCGCCCGGCATCGTCAACCTGGTCTCGACCAAGTTCCTCGACAAGTACGCCACGCTGGAGGCCGCCCGCGCCGCGCTGCGCGAGCTGGCCCGCTTCGGCACCATGGACATCACGCTGGTGCCCACGCCCGTCGCCACGGGCGGACTGTCCTGATTCCCCTCATTTGCCGCGCCACACCTCATCGCCATGATCCAGATCACCTTCCTCACCAACCAGGGCAAGACGGTCAGCGCACCGCCGGACAGCAACCTGCTGCGCGTATCGCTGCGCGAACAGGGCGGCATTCCCTTCAAGTGCGGCGGCGGGCTGTGCGGGACCTGCAAGTGCCGCATCGAAACCGGCCACGAGCATACGGATGCCATCAAGCCGAAGGAAAAGAAGCTGCTGACCGAAGCGGAACTGGCAAGCGGCCACCGGCTGGCCTGCCAGACGTTTATCCGCGGCGATATCGCCGTGTCGTGGCAACCTCGCACCGCGGCCCGTGCGGCAGCGGACAGCGCCGCCCCGCAGGGCGAGTGTTCGCCGAGCGCCTGAGCTACCGGCGCCGCGCCGCGAGCAGGTCCGCCACTTCGTCGAGGATCGCCGTATCCACCGGCTGCGACAGGTCCAGTGCCAGCGCATGCCGGTAATAGGGACTGAGGTCGAGCCCGACGCCAAGCCCGAGTACCTCGACGTCGCGCAGCGCCGCGTGCCGCCCGACCACTGCCTTCAGGTGGTTGTCGAGGTAGCAGGCGTCGTTGGCCTGGCCGGTGGCCGTATCCATCGGGCTGCCGTCCGACACCACCAGCAGGATGCGGCGTGCCTTGCCGGTGGCATGCAGGCGCGCGCAGGCCCACTCCACGGCTTCGCCGTCGATGCCCTCGCGGAACAGGTCGGGCTTGAGCAAGGCGGTGATGTCGGTGCGGGCGCGGCGCCAGCTGCGCGCGGCGTCCTTGAACACCATGTGGCAGGTTTCATTGAGGCGGCCCGGATGCGCGGGGCGGCCGCGCGCCAGCCAGTCGGCCCGGGCACGCCCGCCGTTCCAGGCGCCCGTCGTGAAGCCGAGCACTTCCGTGGCGACGCCCGCCTCGTCAAGCGCGCGGGCCAGCAGGTCGAGCAGCAGGGTCAGCGGCTCGGCGCGCGCTTTCATCGATCCTGAGCAGTCGACCAGGAAACCCACCACGCAATCGGCATGGCTCCGGTACGCCTCCTGGCGGAACAGGCGGCGCTCGGCCGGCGAGCTGACCAACTGCGACAGCCGGCGGCCATCGATACGGCCACTCTCCTCGCCAAAAGACCAGCCGTCCACGCGCGGTTGCGCCAGGGCGGCACGCAGCCGGCGGGCCAGGCGCGCCACGTTCACACCCGCGCGCGCGATGCGGGCGTCGAGCTGCGTGCGGTACTCGTCGAGCAACGCGCGCCGCACCAGCGTCGCGGCAGGCACCTCGCGGTCGTAGCGGGTGGTAAAGACGCGGTAGCCGTCGCGGGCCTCGGCCAGCACGCGGCTGTGGCCGCTGTCGGCGACGGCGAATTCCTCCACGCGCTCCTCTTCGAAATCGAGCCATAGCGCAAACCCGGCACGCGCTGCGGATGCGGCGTTGTCGTCGTCCTCGCCCACATGCGGCGCTTCGCTGCGGATCATCTGCGCGACCGCGCGAGCCAGTGCCAGCGCATGCACGGCAAACGCAGCCTGGTCATGGCGATACACCTTCAGTCCCGCCAGCGAGGTGCCCAGCACGGGCACGATGGCCGCGCGCGTGGCCTCGATCAGGTCTTCGGTTTCATCGAGCACCGGCTCGCCGCTCAGGCGCGACCAGGCGATTTGCGCCACGGTATAGAGCAAGATGCCGAGCTGGCCCTCGGTCAGGCCCGAGCGATGAAATGCGCGCGACCAGGCCTGGAAGCGATGGCGCAGGTTGGCGGCCATGCCGACCATGCCGCGCGGCACGCAGGTCTCGCAGCGCAGTTGCTCCAGCAGTTCGAACAGCAGCCGCTCGACCGGGTCAGCCGGACAATGGCTGCGGTGCAGCGCGGAATCGGAATGCGCGAGGCGCAGCGCGGCGCCATCCGCGGCGCCGCGCAGGCAGGCCGCGCTGTCGGTGTCCGGATCGGTACGCAGGTGCGGCGCATGCTGCGGCACGGGCCGCATCGCACGCCAGAGCCGGCCATCGCGAAAGTGCAGCGCGGCGTCGCCGGTGAGCGCGCGCACGGCAGCACCGGACAACGCATCCTGGCGCTGGCGACGGCGCAGCCGCTGCGCGCCCGCCGCCGCACTCATTGCGCCGGCTCCGACTGGGCCGGCTGTCCCGCCGCTTCGCCGGGCAGCGCGCCGAAGCAGCGCTGGTAGTACTCGGCCACCACGGGACGCTCGGCCTCGTCGCACTTGTTCAGGAAGGTCAGGCGAAAGGCCAGCGCCGGATCGCGGAAGATCAGGCAGTTCTCGGCCCAGCTGATCACCGTGCGCGGCGACATCAGCGCGGAGACATCGCCCGCGGCAAACCCGCGGCGCGTCAGCGACGCCAGTGCCACCATGGCATCGACCTGCGCCCGGCCGTCGGGATGGTCCAGCTCCGGCACGCGCGCCAGCACGATGCCGGCCTCTTCCACATGCGGCAGGTAGTCGAGCGTGGCCACCACGTTCCAGCGGTCGATCTGCGCATGGTTGAGCAACTGGGTGCCGTGATACAGGCCATTGAGGTTGCCAAGGCCCACCGTATTCGATGTCGCGAACAGGCGGAACGACGGATGGGGATGGATGACGCGGTTCTGGTCCAGCAGCGTAAACTTGCCGTCGCGTTCCAGGATGCGCTGGATCACGAACATCACGTCGGGCCGGCCCGCGTCGTATTCGTCGAAGATCAGCGCCACGGGCCGCTGCAGCGCCCACGGCACGATGCCCTCCTGGAAAGCGGTGACCTGCTGGCCATCGCGGATGACGATGGCGTCCTTGCCCACCAGGTCGAGCCGGCTGATGTGACCATCCAGGTTCACGCGCACGCACGGCCAGTTCAGGCGCGCGGCCACCTGCTCGATATGGGTCGATTTGCCGGTGCCATGCAGCCCCTGCACCATCACGCGCCGGTCGCGCATAAAGCCCGACAGGATGGCCAGCGTCACCTCGGGCTGGAAGCGGTAGGCCGGGTCGATCTCCGGCACATGGTCATCGCGTTCGCTGAACGCCGGCACCATCAGGCCGGAATCGATGCCGAACAGGCTGCGCACCGGGACCATGCGGTCCGGCCGGCCAAACTCCTTCTGCGTCACGTCGTGCTCCTCTTCTCTTGCCTTGCTTGTCCTGGCTTGCGCGGACAACAGGACAGGCCGGGAGCCGGCGTCGCCCGCTTGCCCTACTCGTCCTCGTCCGCGCCGCCCCATTCCGTGCCGCTTTCGGCTTCGATGGCCGCCAGCGCGCTGGCCGCCCGCCGCAGGGCGGGCAGCATCTGCAATGCCTTCTCGTGCGCCAGGCGCATCACCGGGGCCTGCAGCGCCAGCCCCAGGTTCGATTTCCCGCCGTCCGCCGCCGGCACCAGCACGCCGATGCACAGCAGGCCGGGCAGGAATTCCTCATCATCCATCGCGTAGCCGTCGCGCTTCACGCGTTCGATTTCCGCTTCCAGCGCCGCGTGGTCGGTCAGCGTGTTGGCCGTGTAGCGTTCCAGCTCCGCGTGCGCCAGCAGGCGCTGCCGCTGCGCCGGCGCCAGTTGCGCCAGGAACAGCTTGCCCGTGGCCGAGCAGTGCGCCGGCACGCGCGAGCCGGGGTGCAGGTAGAACCGCAACGGCGCCGCCGTCTCCACGCGGTCCAGGTACAACACCTCGCCGCTCGAAAACGCGGTCAGGTTGCAACTCTCGCCCACCTCTTCCACCAGCTTGCGCAGCACCATATGGCGCGCGCCGTGCGAGGTGTTGTTCAGCAGCAGGTTTTCCGCCAGCCGCCGCAGGCGCAGCCCAGTGCCATAGTGGCGGCCGTCGCCGTTGCGCTGGACCATGCCGGCCGCCTCCAGCTGCTGCAGCATGCGGTGCAGCGTGGGCTTGGGCAGTCCGGTTTCTTCCACCAGCGCCTGCAGGTTGAAGGCGTGATCCTTGGTGGCAATGACTTCCAGCAGGCCAAAGAGACGCAGCGCCGGCGTGTCGCCGTCAGGCTTGCTGTCGCTCTTGGCAAGACGCATATCGTTCATGCCTGGCTCCCATCATAGTCAAGTTTCAGTTTCAGATACAAATCATATCAATTCTTGAAATTTCCGGTTGACCTTCCACGTCAGAGGACCTACATTCCGAGTACGAAAACATTTATCGGAACAATATGTTCCGTTTTACAAGGTAAACCCGGAGATACAAATCCATGCACAGATGATTTACACCGCCCTTGCGCACCAAATGGGGTGACCGACCACGGTAATAGGCCTGCGAGAACGCGCAGCGCCGACTATTACAGACAGAAAGACGCCGTGGCGGCTGACAGACAAGCAGTCAGCAGTACAGGAGACACAACATGACCCAAACACCGCAGCCCTCTTCCGGGCTATCGCACGGCCTCAAGCAGCGGCACATGACCATGATCGCCCTGGGCGGCGTCATCGGCGCCGGCCTCTTCGTTGGCAGTGGCGTCGTCATCAAATCCGCCGGTCCCGCCGCGGTCCTTTCCTTCCTGATCACCGGCCTGCTCGTGGTGCTGGTGATGCGCATGCTTGGCGAACTGGCCTGCGCCATGCCCGGCGGCGGCTCGTTCTACGAATACGCCCGCGAGGCCTGGAGCGACCGCCCCGCCGTCGGCAGCCTGGCCAGCTTCCTGACCGGGTGGATGTACTGGTACTTCTGGGTCATCGTCGTGGCGCTCGAAGCCGTGGCCGGCGCCGACCTGGTGCGCTACTGGCTGCCCGACGTGCCCAACTGGACCATCAGCCTGGTGCTGCTGATCATGCTCACGCTGACCAACCTGATCTCGGTCAAGTCCTTTGGCGAGTTCGAGTTCTGGTTCGCGTCGATCAAGGTGGCCGCGATCATGGTGTTCCTGTTCGTGGCGGGCGTGTATGTGCTCGGCCTGGCGCCCGGCGCCCATGGCATGAACGTGGCCAACCTGACCGCAAACGGCGGCTTCATGCCGAATGGCATCGTGCCGGTGCTGACCGGCGCCGTCGCGGCGACGGGCTTCTACTTCGGCGCGGAGATCGTCACCATCGCCGCGGCCGAAACCGCGGAGCCGCAGAAGGCCGTGGCAAAGGCGACCAACTCCGTCATCACGCGCGTGCTGGTGTTCTACGTCGGTTCCGTGCTGCTGGTGGTGTGCCTGGTACCGTGGAATGCCACCGGCATCGCCACGCCGTACGTCAGCGCGCTCAACGTCATGGGGATTCCGGCCGCCGCGCAGATCATGAACGCGATCGTGCTGACCGCCGTGCTGTCGGCGCTGAACTCGGGGCTGTACGCGTCGTCGCGCATGCTGTTCGCGCTGACGCGCCGCGGCGATGCACCGCGCGCCCTGGCCCGCGTTAGCCGCAACGGCGTGCCCACGCGCGCCATCCTGGTCGCCACGCTGTTCGGCTACGGGGCGGTGATCATGTCGTATGTCTCGCCGGACAAGGTCTTTGCCTTCCTGGTCAACTCGTACGGCACGGTTGCCATCTTCGTCTACATCCTGATCGCGGTATCGCAACTGCGGCTGCGTGCCCGCCTGGAGCGTGAAGCACCCCACCTGCTCAAGGTGCGGATGTGGTGCTACCCGTACCTGACCTGGTTTGCGATCTTCGGCATGCTGGCGATCGTGGTGGCCATGGCGTTCATTCCCGATCAGCGCACGCCGCTGGCGTTGGGTGTGGCCAGCCTTGGGCTGCTGGTGTCTGCCTATATCGTGCGTCACCTGTTTCGTCGAGGCGTCCCGCAGGTCGCCCCCCTAGCCGAAATGCCCCGGCCGGACCTGCATGAGTTTTGACCGGGCCTGAAGTGGAGATGGGCATGGGCGCGGGGATGGGATACTCTGTCCTCCGCGCCTTTGCCCTTTTTTGGGCGGTTGGCAATCCACAAACAAGACGTGCCCTTATGACCAACAAGCTGACCCCTCCCATGTGGGACCAGCTCTTCCAGCAACACGCCCACTCCGGCCTGAGCCTGCAAGGCAAGATCCGCCAGATGCTGGTCTCCGCGATCCTGGACGAACAGCTCCCGCTGGGCATTCCGCTGCCGAGCAGCCGCGAGATGTCCGCGCAGCTGCGCGTGGCGCGCAATACCGTGGTACTGGCCTACCAGCAGCTCGTGGACGAAGGCTATCTGATCTCGCGCGAACGCAGCGGCTATTTCGTCAACCCTGAAATCCTTGGCGCGCGCGTGAGCGGCGTCGCGTCGCTGCGCGGCGCGCCTGCCCCCGACACCCATGGCAGCGCGCGGCCCGACTGGGATCGCCGCTTCGTCTTCCGCCCGACTCACCAGCGCAATATCGTCAAGCGCCATAACTGGCGCGATTACCCGTACCCGTTCATCTACGGCCAGTACGATCCGGTGCTGTTCCCCACCGCCGACTGGCGCGAGTGCTGTCTGAAGGCGCTGAGCGTGCTCGATATCCACGAGTGGGCGCAGGACATGATCGTGCGCGACGACGAATCGCTGGTGCAGCAGATCCGCACGCGCGTGCTGCCACGCCGCGGCGTGTGGGCCGGCGCCGACGAGATCGTGATCACCGTGGGCGCGCAGCAGGCCCTCTACCTGCTGTCCGACCTGTTGGCCAGCGCCGATACCCCAGTGGGCATCGAAGAGCCAGGCTATCCCGACGCGCGCAATATCTTCGGCCGCCATACCTCGAAGCTGATCCCGCTGCCCATCGATGCCGAAGGCGTCATCCCGTCCGATGCGCTGCGCGCCTGCGACTACGTCTACGTCACCCCCAGCCACCAGTGCCCCACCACGGTCACCATGCCGCTGGCGCGTCGGCAGGCGCTGCTGCGGCAGGCGGAAGACGCGGACTTCGTGCTGATCGAGGACGATTACGAAAGCGAGAGCCGCTTCGAAGGCGACCCCACGCCCACGTTGAAGAGCCTGGACCGCAACAACCGCGTGATCTACGTCGGCAGCCTGTCCAAGAGCCTGGCGCCGGGGCTGCGCATCGGATACATCGTCGGTCCCGCCGAGCTGATTGCCGAACTGCGCGGCGTGCGGCGGCTGATGCTGCGGCACCCGTCCGCCTACATCCAGCGCGCGTTCTCGCTGTTCCTGTCGCTGGGGCACTATGACGCGCACCTGCGCCGCCTGTCCGCCGCGCACCGGGCACGTGCCGAAACGGTGCTGTCGGCGCTGGCCGCCCACATGCCCGAGTTCCGCCCGGTGCCCATTGCCGGCGGCGCGTCGTGCTGGATCGAAGGGCCGTCATGGCTCGATGCCGATGCGCTGGCGCGCCTGGCCGAGTTGCAAGGCGTGCTGATCGAGCCGGGCAGCGTGTTCTTCATGGGCGAACCGGCGCCGCGCAATGGCTTCCGGCTCGGCTATTCGTCGATCGCACCCGAACGCATCGAGCCCGGTATCCGGGTGCTGGCCAGCGTGGCGCGCGAATTGCACGCCAGCCTCCCCGCGCGGGGCGCATCGGCCGCCTGATCCGCCTGGCGTCGGGAAAAAGGGCGACCGCCCGGCCGTTGCGCCGGGCAGTCGCCCTTTCTGCATTTCCGTGCCGCCGCCTGCGCTGCCTCGCGCCCTCCGTTGTCCGGCAACCGCTGGCCCAAGCGATTCCCGCCAACTGGTCCTACAGCGCAACGCGCGCTCTCCCTATCCTCAAGTCATGGCCGATGCGCTGCCCCCCGCCGCCGCATCGTCACGCGATACCAAGGAGACGCAAATGAACAAGCCCAGCAACAACCCGGTCGGCACCGACCTCCTGCAAGCCTTCAACGACGCCTGGAACCGGCACGACATCGACGCGCTGATGGGCTTCATGGCCGACGACTGCGCCTTCCACGGCGTGGCCGGCGGCGAAGTGCTCGGGCGCAGCTTTATCGGCCGCGATGCCGTGCGCGACGGCTTCGTGCTGGCCTGGCAGACCTTTCCCGACGCCTCGTGGACGGAGGGCGAACACTTCGTCTCCGGCGACCGCGGCGTAAGCGAATCGACCTTCCGCGGCACCCGTGCCGACGGCATGCGCATCGAGGCACGCATGGTCGACGTATTCACGTTCCGCGACGGCAAGATCGCCGTGAAGAACGCCTACCGCAAGGATCGCCCGCCGGTCAGCAACGCTGCCTGAGCACCGGAGACGCGCCATGGAAGCTGTAGCCACCCGCAACATCCTCACCGGCGACAATAGCGGCGACAACACCGGCGGCAATGCCACCGCGCCGTCGCGGCCGTACGACCCGGCCTACGATCCGCTGCACACGCCCACGCCGGGCCAGGGCCGCGAATACGCGCCGACCTACTGGATCGGCACCGCCGGCGAGCCGCCTGCCGACGATGGCCCGATCACGCACGATATCGACGTGGACGTCGCCATCATCGGCTCTGGCTTCACCGGGCTGACCAGCGCCATCTTCCTGGCGCAGGAACACGGCATCAAGGCGGTCGTGCTCGAAGCCAACCGCGTGAGCTGGGGTTGCAGCACGCGCAACGGCGGCCAGGCGCAATGCGCCTCGGGCCGCCTCAAGCGCTCGCAGTGGATCCAGCGCTACGGCCTTGACACGGCATTGCAACTGCATGAAGAAGTCTGCGCCGGCATGCAGACCTTCAAGGACCTGATCCGCGACATCGACTGCGATCCGCAGCCCGGTGGCCACCTGTATATCGCCCATCGCGACAAGGCCATGCCCGCGCTGGAGAAGGAAGCGAAGATCCTGCGCGAGGTCTTCAAGTACGACGCGCGCATTTTCGACGCCGACACCGTGCGGCGCGAGTATGTCGACGACAAGGAAGCCGCGGGCGCGATGCATGAACCCGAGGGCATCGGCATCCATGCCGGCAAGCTGGCCTTCGGCTACCTGCGCCGCGCGCGCGCGCTGGGCGTCAAGGTGCATCCGTCGAGTCCGGTGACCGGCTGGGAAACCCGCAATGGCGTGCATTACCTGCGCACGCCCGGCGGCATCGTGCGCGCCCGTGCGGTGGGCGTCGCCACGGGCGGCTACACCTCGCAGTCACTGCATCCGCAGCTGAAGAACCGGCTGTTCCCGATCCTGTCGAACTCCATCGTCACGCGCGTGCTGACGCCGGACGAGATCGCGGCGTGCAATTTCCGCACGACCCAGGTCATCACCGACACCCGTATCCTGCGCCACTACTACCGCCTGATGCCCGATGGCCGCCTGCAGATCGGCAGCCGCAGCGCGATCACCGGCAGCGATGCACCGCAGGACCAGTACCGCCAGAAGCTGATCAACGACATGTACCGCAAGTTCCCGGCGCTGCGCGGTATCCAGATCGACTACTCGTGGTGGGGCTGGGTAGATGTGAGCCACGACATGATGCCCCGCATCACGCAGCCGGATCCCGCGCAGTCGATCTATTACGCGATGGGCTATGGCGGCAATGGCGTGATGTATTCCGCGCAGGCCGGCAAGCGGCTGGCGGCGCTGATCGCCGGGAAAGGGGCGTCGCTGCCGCCGCTGCCGATCTTCGGCTCGGCGCTGCCGTTCCCGAACGTGCGCGAGATGGTGGAGTCCCAGGCGTTTGCACCGTTCCGCCGCATGGGGCAGCGCTTCCTGTACCACTGGTATCACCTGAAGGACGAAGTCATCTGAGCGGTGCCGCAACGGCCGGACCGGCGGGATATGCTGCAACGCAGCGTCCGGCTGGTCCCGATCCCGTGTGACGGACGAGAAACACCTTTGTCTGTTGCCACCCGTTCGCCGGCCGCGCGCATATGGTGCTTCCAGCAATTTTCGCCAATAATGGCCTGACTGCCATTGCCGGACGAGAGCTGCCATGCACTATAGTCCCGACGCAATTCGTACCATCGCCCTGCTCGGCCATGCAGGGTGCGGCAAGACCTCGCTGGCCGAAGCGCTGCTGCACCGGGGAGGCGCCCTGCATGCCCCCGGCAGTGTCGAGCGGGGCTCCACGGTCAGCGATTTCGATCCGCTCGAACGCAAGTTCCATCACTCACTCACCTCCGCAGTCCTGCACGTCGACTTCCGCAACACCCGCATCTACCTGCTCGACACTCCGGGCTACCCCGATTTTTCCGGTCAGGCCATCAGCGCCTTGCCCGCGGTGGAAACCGCGGCCATCGTCATCAATGCCCAGACCGGCATCGAGATGACCACGCGGCGCGCCATGGCCTGGGCGCAGGCGCGCAAGCTGTGCCGGATGATCATCATCAACGGCATCGACGGCGAGAAGGTCGACCTGCCCGCGCTGCTGGCCGACATCCAGGAAGCGTTCGGCAAGGAATGCCTGCCGATCAACCTGCCGGCCGCGGGCGGCAGCGAGGTTGTGGACTGCTTCTTCAACCCCGCCGGGGAATCCGACTTCCTGAGCGTGCCGGCCGCGCACGACGCGCTGGTGGACCAGGTGATCGAGATCGATCCCGAGCTGATGGAGCTTTACCTGGAACAAGGCGAGGCCATCCAGCCCGAGCAACTGCACGCGCCGTTCGAGCGCGCGCTGCGCGAAGGCCACCTGGTGCCGATCTGCTTCACCTCCGCGGCCACCGGCGCTGGCGTGCCCGAGTTGCTGGACGCCTTCGTGCGGCTGCTGCCGAACCCGACCGAAGGCAACCCGCCGATGTTCTACCGCAGCGTCGGCGAAGGCAGCGACGGCGCCGAGCGCAAGCAGGAAGTGCGTGCCGAACCGGTGCCCGACAAGCACGTGCTGGCGCACGTCTTCAAGATCGTGATGGATCCCTACGTCGGCAAGATGGCCGTGTTCCGCATCCACCAGGGCACGGTCACGCGCGACAGCCAGCTCTATATCGGCGATGCGCGCCAGCCGTTCAAGGTGGCGCACCTGCTGCTGCTGCAGGGCAAGGAACACGAGGAAGTGCCGCACGCCGGACCGGGCGATATCTGCGCGGTGGCCAAGGTCGACGAGATCGGCTTCGACGCGGTGCTGCATGACGCCACCGAAGACGGCAACATCCACCTGATCCCGCTGGAGTTCCCGACGCCGATCTATGGCCTGGCGATCGAGCCCGCACGCCGCGGCAATGAACAGCGCATGGCCGAAGTGCTGCACAAGCTGGCCGCCGAAGACCCATGCCTGCGCATCGAGCATCCGGCCGGCACCAACGAGACCGTGCTGCTGGGACTGGGCGAATTCCACCTGCGCTGCGTGCTGGAGCGGCTGACCGAACAGTACAAGCTGGAGGTGGTCACGCGGCCGCCGCGCATCGCGTATCGCGAGACCATCGGCGGCTCGGCAGAAGGCCATCATCGCCACAAGAAGCAGACCGGCGGCGCCGGCCAGTTCGGCGAGGTGATGCTGCGCGTAGACCCGCTGCCGCGCGGCGAAGGCTTCGAGTTCGTCGACGCGGTCAAGGGCGGCGCCATTCCCGGACAGTTCATTCCGGCCGTGGAAAAGGGCATTCGCCAGGCGCTGGACTGCGGCCCGCTGGCCGGCTTTCCGATGCAGGATGTGCGCGTGACCGTGCTCGACGGCAAGAGCCACCCCGTGGATTCCAAGGAAGTGGCATTTGCCGCCGCCGGACGCAAGGCGTTTATCGACGCCGTGCTCAAGGCCCGGCCCAGCGTGCTGGAACCGGTGGTCGACATCGAGGTCATGATGCCGGACAGCGCCATGGGCGACGTGATCGGAGACCTCTCCTCCAAGCGTGGCCAGGTGCATGGCACGCGCACGGGCGCCGCCAACACGGTGATCGTGGCCGGCAAGGTGCCACTGTCGGAACTCAACGACTACCAGTCGCGCCTGAACAGCCTGACCGGCGGTCATGGCAGCTACACCATCCAGTTCAGCCACTACGAGGGCGTGCCGCCCGGACAGCAGGACAAGATGGCGGCCAGGCACAAGGCACAGGCCGACAACGCCGGCTGACGGCGGCGGCATCCGTTGCATTGCGGCTGCGGCACCCCCGCAGCCGCCGCCACTGCGCTCGACCGCCGGCTCGAACTGACGCCGGCAATACCTCCTCCTTCCATTCCCCTCCCGCAGAACCACCGCTTTCCCACTGGCCACCCCGCTTGCCCGGCATGTCCGGGCGCGGCCAATGGTGCCTCGTCCAATAATATTAGACATCGAATTTTGTTGACAGGAGACGTACAAGTGCTAGGATTGCGCCATGTACTTCGATATCTAAGATAAATCGGGTACGACAACCGACCACTCAGGAGCGCCACATGTACGACATTTTCTCCACTGACAAGCTGATCGATCTCTGGCTGACCGAGGACATCGGCATCTGCGACCTGACGGTCCAGACCATGATCGAGCCAGGCGAGACAGGCACGTTCTGCATGAATGCGCGCGAGCCGATGATCATCGCGGGCATCGACGTGGCCGCGCGCATCTTCGCCCGCTATGACCCGACCCTTTCCATCGACGTGCGCGTGGCCGATGGCGACAAGGTCGGCAAGGGCGCGGTGCTGATGAATGTCAGCGGCAATGCGCGCAGCGTGCTGACCGCCGAGCGCACGGCGCTCAATATCATGCAGCGGCTGTGCGGCATCGCCAACCTGACGTCACGGTATGTCGAGGAAATCGCGCACACCAAGGCACGCCTGATCGATAGCCGCAAGACCACGCCGGGCCTGCGCGCGCTGGAAAAGCACGCCGTTACGTGTGGCGGCGGGCTGAACCACCGCCTGAGCCTGGACAACGGCGTGATGGTCAAGGACAACCATATCGCCGTGTGCGGCAGCATTGCCGCCGCTGTCGAGCGCGTGCGCCGCAAGCTCCCGGTACTGACCAAGCTCGAGGTCGAGTGCGATCGTCTCGAGCAGGTGCGCGAGGCACTGGATGCGGGGGTGGATGTGATCATGCTCGACAACATGTCGTTGCCCGACATGAAGGAAGCCGTGCAGATCGTCAACGGCCGGACCAAGGTCGAGGCTTCGGGCGGCATCCGCCTGGAAACGATTCGCGCGGTGGCGGAAACCGGCGTCGATTACATCTCGACCAGCAAGATCACGCAATCGGCGCCGGCCGTCGATATCGGTCTCGACGACGCCTGACTGTCCGCTTGCTGGTCCTCAATATCGCCTGAATCCGCTCCTCGTCTACCCGAGGGCACTTCTTCCCTTGCCGGCCCGGTCCGGCGAGGGACTTTTTGCATGGCGGCCTCAGAGATCCGACAGCAGCCGCCCCACTTCCTGCGTCGAAGGCATCCTGCGGCCGCTTTCCGCCAGCGCCGCTTCGTCGGCCACCAGCTTCTCGGCAATCGAGATCAGCACGCGGCGCGTGGTCAGCACATCCTCTTCCGTCACGCCATCGACGCTGATCGCATTGACTTCCTCGGCCAGCGGTTCCAGCTTGCGCCGCAGCGCGCGGCCCGCCTTGCTGAGAAACACGTGCACCTTCTTCTTGTTCCCCGGCAGGTGCATGCGCTCCACATAACCGAGCGCTTCCAGCGCCTTGACGGCCGAGAAGGTGGTGGGCTCGGTGACGCCCGCGCGCTCGCTCAGTTCGCGCTGCGACATGCCGTCATGGCGCCACAGGATCCGCAGGATCGTCCAGTGTCCATACGACACGGAATGCTGGGCTAGCCGCAGCTGCAACGAGCGGATATAGGCGCGCGCAGCGTCCTTGACCAGGTGCGCAAGGCGCTCTTCGTCGACTTCATCGGGCGGCGTGATCGTGACCGGGGATTCCTGCTTTTTCGTGGCCATAGCGGTGACATAGGGAAGCGCTGCGAGCCGCCCCTGCCGCAAGCGCCAGGAGCGGGACGGTGCACATGATAGCGCTTCCCGCCATCGTCCGCCCGGTTCGCGCGCGGCTTCATCGCGTTCCCGCCGTTCAGCAATCACTACATCAGTGCAGCGTGCGCGACGGCGATGCATGCCGCACTGCCACCGCGCATCACAGATCCCGGTGTTTTCCCCTAGAAGGCCGCAAATACCGCGTACACACTCGGTTTGCGGGAGCTGGCCCGTTGCTTGCAATAACTTAGACATCGAACTTATCTTGACAGCCTCCGGTCCGGTGCTAGCATACGAAAATATCTTCGACGTCTAAGGTAATCATGAAAGAGACCGGCACGTTCTTCCTTGTAGTGGGCCCCAGCGGCGCAGGCAAGGATTCCCTCATCGATGGTGCGCGCGCCGCGCTCGACCACAGCGAGTACGTGTTTGCGCGGCGCGTCATCACGCGTCCGAGCGGATCGCCCGGTGAAGACCATGAAGGCGTGGCCGAGGACGAGTTCACCGAACGCGAACGCAACGGCGAGTTCCTGGTGACCTGGAACGCGCACGGGCTGCGCTACGGGCTGCCGCAGTGGCTGGTGGGACTGCTGGAGGCCGGCAAACACGTCGTCGCCAACGGCTCGCGCGGCGTGATCGCCATGCTGGCGCGGCAGCTGCCCCGCTTCGTCGTGGTCAACGTGACCGCGCCGCACGAGGTGCTGGCGCAGCGGATCGCCGCGCGCGGGCGCGAATCTGGCGATGACGTGCTGCGTCGCGTGTCGCGCCAGGCGCCGCCGATGCCCGATGGCGTCCGGTGCGTCACGGTCTCGAACGACAGCACGCTGGATCTCGGCGTGGCGCGTTTCACCGATGCCCTGAAGCACGGCCTCCATGCCGATGCCGCCGCGCATCCTGCAAGCCGGCGCCACCTGGCCGCGAAGCTGGACGGCCGGCCACTGGATGAAGGCGCCTACGAAGCCATCCTGCGCGATGCCATTGCGGGCCGCTACACCGAGCAGGAACTCACGGCCTTCCTGACCGCCGCCACGCGCTCGCTCGACGACGCCGAGGTGGTCGCGCTGGCCCGCGCGCGCACCCGCTTCACCCCGCGCATCGAATGGGACGAGCCGATCGTCGTGGACAAGCATTCCATGGGCGGCGTCCCGGGCAGCCGCATCACGCTGATCGTGGTCCCGATCGTCGCCGCCTACGGGCTGGCGATGCCGAAGACTTCCTCGCGCGCGATCACGTCGGCGGCCGGCACGGCCGATGCCATGGAGACCATCGCGCGCGTGGACCTGACCCATGACGACGTGCGCCGCTGCGTGGCCGAAGCGCGCGCGTGCATCGCTTGGAACGGCCGCATGAACCATTCGGTCATCGACGACGTCATGAACGCCATCACACGCCCGCTCGGGCTCGATTCGCGCCGCTGGGCCGTGGCGTCCATCCTGTCGAAGAAGGCCACCGCCGGCGCCACCCACGTGATCGTCGATATTCCCTATGGTCCCCAGACCAAGCTGTCCACGCGCGCCGACGCCGAGGCGCTCGCGTCGCTGTTCGATGAAGTCGGCAAGGGGCTGGGCCTGCACGTCCGCGCGTGCGTCACGGACGGCACCCGGCCGATCGGCCGCGGCATCGGCCCTGCGCTGGAAGTCCGCGACGTCCGGCTGGTCCTCGATAACCACCCCGACGCCCCCGCCGACCTGCGCGAAAAGGCCTTGCGCTTCGCGGGCGAGATCATCGCCTTCGATCCGCGGGTGGAGTCGCCGGCGCAAGGCCTGCGCATTGCCACCGCGCTGCTCGACGACGGCAATGCCAGGGCCGCGTTCGACCGGATTGCCGCCGCGCAGGGCATCCGCCCCGATCCCGTGGCGCCGGGTTCGCATACCCATCTCGCCATCGCCCCGGCATCCGGCCGTGTCGGCGCCATCAACGGCTGGCAGATCTCGGGCATTGCGCGGGCGGCGGGCGCGCCGCGTCGCGCGGGCGCGGGCATCGACCTGCTGTGCACGATCGGCGAGTCCGTCGCGGCGGGCGAACCGCTGTACCGCATCCATGCAGAGAGCGCCGAAGCGCTCGCCGCGGCCGTCGCCCTGACGCGGCCTGCCGGCGAATGCCCGGGCGCAGTGCGCGTTGATCCCGATTGACCTGGCCTTCCCTTTCCCCCACCCTAGCCGACGAGGCATACATACCAATGAGACCCCTATCCGTCGTCCGTAGTCTGGCATCGCTGCTGTTTGTCGCGGGCAGCCTGGGCACCCTGCCCGGGCGGGCCGAAGCCAATATCGCCAGCACGTTTCCGCAGAAGCCGATCCGCATGGTCGTCACATTCCCGGCCGGCGGCGGCACGGATGCGCTGGCGCGGCTGATCGGCAACGACCTCAGCAAAACCCTGGGACAACCCGTTGTGGTCGACAACCGGCCCGGCGCCAGCGGCAACATCGGCGCCGAGTTCGTCGCCAAGAGCCCGGCCGATGGCTATACGCTGCTGATCGTCAACAGCAGCTTTGCCATCAACCCCGGTGTCTTCAAGAAGCTGCAGTTCGACCCGAAGAACGACTTCAGCGCGGTCATCACCTTTGCGTCGGTCCCGTCGGTTATCTCCGTCCCGCAGAATTCCGGCATCCACACCTTCAAGGACCTGCTGGCCGCCGGCAAGAGCGCCACGCCGCCAAGCTATGCATCATGCGGCAACGGCACGCCGCAGCACCTGGCTGGCGAGCTGCTCAAGATGTCGTCGAAAATCGACATGCTGCACGTGCCCTACAAGGGCTGCGCGCCTGCGATCGCCGATGTGCTGGGCGGACAGGCGCAAGTCAGCATCAACACGCTGCCCAACACCGTTCCCTACCTCAAGAGCAACAAGCTGCGCGCGCTCGCCGTCACGTCAAAGGTGCGCTCGCCGCTACTGCCCGACGTGCCCACGGTCAGCGAACTTGGCGTGGCCGGCTATGACGTGGACCAGTGGTTCGGCATCCTCGCGCCCGCGAACACGCCGCCCGAAGTCGTGCAGAAGCTGAACGCGGAGATCGCCCGCGCCGTGGCCAAGCCGGAGATCAAGGCATCGCTCGCGCAGCTCGGCTTCGCGGCCACGACCAGCACCCCGGCCGAATTCCAGAAGCTGGTGAACAGCGACATCGATCGCTGGCAGAAACTGGTGTCCAGGATCAACCTGAACCTCGACTGACACCGCCTGGGGCGTCGACCCGACGCCATCAGGCAGCTCCCCGCCCGAATACCTTCGTTGCCGCACGGGCGCCCGCCAGCCCTCGTGGGAATGCGCTCGTCCTGCCGCCTGCGCGGCAGCGCATAAAACCAGAAGACAGAAAATCAGAACACCAATATGAAGCTCACGCAAAGCAAGACCTTGCGAGGCATCGCCATGGCGATGACGGCGCTGGTGTGGACCGGCGCGGCACAGGCACAGCGGCCGCTCGCACTGCCTTCGGCAATCAGGCGGCCGTGATCGTGCAGATCTTCGACAGCATGTAGCCGACACCGGCAATCCGGTGCTCGTGCCGCGGCGCAAAGGCTTTCAGGTGCGCGTCGAGGCAGCGGTCAATCGCCTTGCAAGCTCCGTCATCCCGAAAGCCGGGAAGGAATGAAATCGAAACGTCCGGCATCGGATAGTCGAGCAGCCGCGCTTCCGCCATCCGCGTGTAGACGTTGCCATCACGGAATTCCGCGGGGATATCCGTCCACTGCGGCAGGAGTTTCGTGGTGCTGCGAGCCAGCTCCGAATCGGTGATGGTGTCCAGGTCGGCACGGGAAATCGAGTAGGTCATGGGGCGTCCTCCTTGTGAAGCATCGGTTTGCCGCGCCGTGGGCACAGGCAAATCAGCCGCCGCCCTGACTCGCCGCGGCCAGTCTCCGGTGACAAGACTAAGGCGTGCAGCAATTCCCGGCCATGCAAAGCGCGTCATCCACTTTGCAGTTCATGCCAGCGCGTTGCCGGCACGTGTGTACGCCCCTTCCCGCTTAATGCTGTGACGCCCCCGCCGCGCCAATCCCCGTCATCGACCGCACGAACTGCGCCCCGAAGCGACGGCGTTCCGCCGCAGCCTGCGCCGACTTGTCCAGCACCGACACCAGCCATGCGCAGGCAAATGCCAGCGTCATGGAAAACAACGCAGGGTTGGCATATGGGAAGACCGGCTTGTCATGGTGCAGCAGGCCCACCCACACCGTAGGCCCGAGCACCAGCAGTGCCACCGCAGACCCCAGCCCTGCGAGACTCCCCGCCACTGCGCCCTTGGTAGTCAGTCCTTTCCAGAACATCGACAGGAACAGCACCGGGAAGTTGACCGATGCGGCAATGGCCAGCACCAGCCCGGACAGGAACGCGATGTTCTGCTTCTCGAACAGCACGCCCAGCACCATCGCCAGCAGCCCGATCACGACGGTGGCCGCCTTCGAGACACGGATCTCGTCCTTCTCGTTGGCGCGCCCTTGCCGGAACACGTTGGCGTACAGGTCGTGCGACACCGCCGACGCACCGGACAGCGCCAGGCCTGCCACCACGGCGAGAATGGTTGCGAACGCCACCGCCGAGATAAAGCCGAGGAACCAGTCTCCGCCAATGGCATGGGCGAGATGCACCGCCACCATGTTGCTGCCGCCAATCAGCTTGCCCGCCGCATCGCGGTACGCCGGATCGCCACCGACCATGACGATGGCACCAAAGCCGACTACCAGGATCAGCACGTAGAAGTAGCCGATGAAGCCGGTCGCATACAGGACGGACTTGCGCGCTTCCCGCGCATCCGCCACGGTGAAGAAGCGCATCAGGATGTGTGGCAGGCCTGCCGTACCGAACATCATGCCGACGCCAAGCGAAATGGCATCGATCGGGTTGGACACCAGGCCGCCCGGCGACAGGATGGCCAGGCCCTTCTCATGCACCTTCGCGGCCCCCGCGAACATCGCTTCCGGGCTGTAGCCGAAATGGGACAGCACCATGACCGCCATGAACGTGACCCCGCCCAGCAGCAGCACGGCCTTGATGATCTGGACCCATGTGGTCGCCAGCATGCCGCCGAACAGCACGTACAGCACCATCAGCACGCCGACGATGACCACGGCCGATTCATAGCTGGTGCCGAACAGCAGTTCGATCAGCTTGCCGGCGCCGACCATCTGCGCGACCAGATACATGATCACGACGGTCAGCGTGCCGAATGCGGCCGTGATGCGCACGGGCTTCTGCGACAGCCGGTAGGACACCACGTCGGCGAAGGTATAGCGGCCCAGGTTGCGCAGCCGCTCGGCAACGATGAACAGGATGATCGGCCAGCCGGCGACCACGCCGAGCGCATAGATCAGCCCGTCGTAGCCCTTGTCGAACATCATCGCCGAGATGCCGAGAAACGATGCGGCCGAGACCATGTCGCCGGCGATCGCCAGGCCGTTCTGGAAGCCGGTCAGGCCACCACCGGCAGCATAGAAGTCCGATGCCGAACGCGTGCGGCGCGCCGCCCAGCGCGTGATGCCGAGCGTGAACAGCACGAACAGCGTGAACATCGCGATGGCGCTCCAGTTCAGTGGCCGGCGCGTGACTTCGCCCTGGATGGCGGGAGCGGCCAGCGCTGCGCTGCTGGCCAGGCCCATGGCGACCATGGACAGATTGCGGAGAATCGGCTTCATGCTTCGCACTCCTTGCGCAGGCGCTCGTTGATCGGGTCGAGTTCGGTGTTGGCCTTGCGGACATAGACCGCGGTGAGCACGATGGCCGCGACGATGATGCCCACGCCGACCGGGATGCCGAGCGTCATGACGCCGCCGCCAAACGGGGTGCCGAGCGCCGCCGGCGCAAAGGCGAGCAGCAGGATGAATCCGAAGTAGATGGCCAGCATCACCACCGTGAGCATCCAGCCCAGGCGTGCCCGCCTGCTGGCCAACTTGATAAAGTCGGGGTGTTGCTGGAGGGTCTCCAGTCGTTGCGCGTCCATTTGGTCTCCTTTGGCGCGAGGGTCGGCGTGGCGCCTCTTGGCGGGCGCCATCGTCTTGTCAGAACTGCTGCTTGATTGCTCTCGAAGGTTTGCTCCCTCTCCCGCAAGCGGGCGAGGGAGCGAACCATCGGTATGCGTTATCGGTCGTTGGGCTGTCAGATCGCTCCGACCGGCTGTTCGTGCGTGGCCTTCGGCCGCATGTCCAGCACGCGGCGCGCCTTGCCGGTACTGGTGCGTTCAATGCCCTCGGCCTCCAACACCTGCACGCGCGTGGTGACGCCCACGTAGGTCTTGATCTGGTCCTTGAGTTCTCGCTCCAGCGTCGCGCGGTCATCGCTGCCGAGGCCGCCGGCCTGCGGGCGCGCTTCGACGCGCACTTCAAGCTTGTCGAGGTGCCCGTCGCGCGTGACCACGAGCTGGTATTGCGGCGCCAGTGCCGGCGCCTTCAGGATCAGTTCCTCGATCTGCGACGGGAACACGTTCACGCCACGGATGATCAGCATGTCGTCCGAACGCCCAGTGATCTTGCCGATGCGGCGCATCGAGCGCGACGTCGGCGGCAGCAGGCGCGTCAGGTCGCGCGTGCGGTAACGGATGACCGGCAGCGCTTCCTTGGTCAGCGAGGTGAACACCAGCTCGCCCTCCTCGCCGTCGGGCAGCACTTCACCGGTCACCGGATCGATGATCTCCGCGTAGAAATGGTCTTCCCAGATGACCGGGCCGTCCTTGCTTTCGATGCATTCGCACGCCACGCCCGGACCCATGACTTCGGACAGGCCGTAGATATCCACCGCATCGATGCCGGCGCGCGCCTCGATCTCCGCGCGCATCGCATCGGTCCACGGCTCGGCGCCGAAGATGCCGATCTTCAGCGAGCTTTCGGCCGGGTCCATGCCCTGTCGCATCATCTCCTCGATCAGGTTCAGCATGTACGACGGCGTGACCATGATGATGTTCGGTTGGAACTCGCGGATCAGCTGTACCTGTTTCTCGGTCTGTCCGCCCGACATCGGGATCACCGTGCAGCCGGCCTTCTCGGCGCCGTAGTGCGCCCCCAGGCCGCCCGTGAACAGGCCGTAGCCGTAGCTCACGTGGACCAGGTCACCCGCACGGCCACCCGCGGCGCGGATGGAGCGCGCCACCACGCTGGCCCAGGTGTCGATGTCGCGCGCGGTGTAGCCCACCACGGTCGGCTTGCCCGTCGTCCCGCTGGAGGCATGCACGCGCGCCACCTTTTCGCGCGGCACGGCAAACATGCCGAACGGGTAGTTGTCGCGCAAATCCTGCTTGCCCAGAAATGGGAACTTCGACAGGTCCGACAGCTGCTTCAGGTCGTCCGGATGCACGCCCGCTGCGTCGAACGCCTTGCGGTAGTGCGGCACGTTGTCATAGGCATGGCGCACGCTCCATTTCAGCCGTTCCAGTTGCAGCGCCTGCAATTCATCGCGGCTGGCGCGCTCGATCGGCTCCAGCTCGTCGGGGTGGGAGGTGCGTTGAACCATTGTCTACTCCATCGTTATCGTGGCGCCGCATGCATGGGGGCAGGCGCGGGGAACTACGGTAATTCGTGCAGGGGATCAGATATGCGAGCGGCTCTGCACCACGCGGAAGCGGTTGGCCACGAACGCCGCGTCGGACAGCGACGCGTTGGCGGCCGGGTTGGCGCCGGTGGCGTGGAAATCGCTGAACGCCGCCGACTGGTTGACGAACACGCCGCCGGTCAGGTTGAGCGACAGCGCCACGCCGGCATCTTCGGCCGCGTCGCGGATGGCATCGGCCACGCTATCGTCGGTGGTGTACGCGGACAGCGTCAGCGCGCCATGCTCCTTCGCGCCGCGGCGCGCCACGGCAATGCTGTGCGCGGTGTCGTTGGTGGCGACTACGAAGGAGATCGGGCCGAACAGTTCTTGCATGATCTTGCCTTCATCGCTCGCATCGACCTTCAGCACCAGCGGCGTATGGATGCGCGCGCCAGGGAACTCCGGATGCTGCAGCGCGCGGCTGTCGATGACGATTTCGCCCAGCGTGCGCGACGCCTCGATACGTTGCACCACGCCGTCATTCTGGATCGCGCCCAGCAGTTCCACCGCCCTGGCGGCGTCGCCCGTGAGCTTGCCCACGGCATCGCCGATGGCGCTGGCAACCTGATCGAAGCTCAGGCGCCCTTCCGGCGTATCGATGCCATCCTTCGGCACATAGATGTTCTGCGGGGCCGTGCACATCTGGCCCGAGTAAAGCGCCAGCGAGAACGCGATATTGCGCACCATGCCCTTGAAGTCGCTGGTCGAGTCGATGACGACCTGGTTCACGCCGGCCTTCTCGGTGTACACCTGCGCCTGATGCGCATTGCGCTCCAGCCAGTCGCCGTTGGCGGTGCTGCCGGTGAAGTCGATCAGGCGGACTTCCGGGCGCAGCGCCAGGGTCGACGCCATGCGCTCGGTCGGGTCGTTGGCCACCAGCGTGACGAGGTTCGGATCGAAGCCTGCTTCCTGCAGGACTTCACGCGCCACTTCCACAGTGATCGCCAGCGGCAGGATCGCGCCCGGATGCGGCTTGACCACCACGGCATTGCCGGTAGCCAGGCTCGCGAACAGGCCGGGATAGCCGTTCCAGGTCGGGAACGTGCAGCAGCCGATCACCAGGCCCACGCCGCGCGGCACCACGGTGTACTGCTTCACCATGCGCAGCGGGTCGTTCTTGCCTTGCGGTTTTTCCCAGACGGCGCGCTTGGGAATGCGGCGCATCTCGTTCCATGCATAGGCCACGGCTTCCAGGCCGCGGTCCTGCGCGTGCGGGCCGCCGGCCTGGAACGCCATCATGAAGGCCTGGCCGGTGGTGTGCATGACCGCATAGGCGATCTCGAAACTGCGGCGGTTCAGGCGGTGCAGGATCTCCAGCGACACGCCGACCCAGACCTCGGGTCCGGCCTTGCGCCAGGCGGGCATGCCTTCGGCCATGCCGGCGAAAAGCTGGTCGAGATCGGGCTTCGGATAGGTGACGCCGAGTTCCGATCCGTAGGGAGAGACTTCCTTGCCAGCCTGTCCGACGGTGCCCGGCTGCGTCAGCGCAAACGGCTTGTTCAGGCGCGCTTCAAAGGCGGCCTTGCCGTCAGCGTTGGCGGTCTCGCCATAGGCCTTGGGGCTGGGCGATTCGGAGAACGGGCTCCAGTAGCCGCGCTCGGCGATCGCCTGGGTGGCTTGGTCCAGCAGGGCCTGGTGACGCGTGAAAAACGGATGGGACACGGCTTGCTCCGGAAAACAGGTTCTTGAATGGCTTGAGTGGGGACTGGAAACGCTTCAGGTTTCCTGGTCGAAATCGATGACCAGCTTGTCGGTGACGGCGTAGCTCTGGCAGCTCAGGATGAAGCCGCGCGCGACTTCGTAGTCTTCGAGCGCGAAGTTGACGTCCATGTCGACCTCGCCCTCGATGCGCTTGCAGCGGCAGGTCGAGCAGACGCCGCCCTTGCATGAGTACGGCAGCTCTATGCCTTGCGCCAGCGCGGCGTCGAGGATGGTCTCCTTGTTCTTCTCCAGGGTGAACTGGCGCGTGCGGCCGTCCTGGATCACGGTGACTTCGCACTGCTGCTGGCCGACCTGCTTGTGCGCATGGGCCGCCGGGCGCGCCGCCGGAATACTGGTGGCGAACAGCTCGCGCTTGATGCGTCCCTTGTCCACGCCGCTTTCCTGCAGCGCCTGCGAGACCTCTTCCATCATCGCGTGCGGGCCGCAGATGAAGGCCACGTCGATGTCCTGGGGGCGCACCCAGTGGCGCAGCAGCGCGCGCACCTTGTCGCCGTCGATGCGGCCGTTGAACAGGTCGATGTCGAGTTGCTCGCGGCTCAGCACGAAAGCCAGGTTGAAGCGCTCCAGGTAGCTGTCCTTCAGGTCTTCGAGTTCTTCCTTGAACAGCACCGAGGATGATGCCCGGTTGCCGTAGAACAGCGTGAAGCGGCTGTCCGGCTCGGTCATCAGCGTGGTCTTGATGATCGACAGCATCGGCGTGATGCCGCTGCCCGCGGCAAAGGCAACGTAGTGCTTGCTGTGCGTTTCTGACAGCGGCACGTGGAAATGCCCGGATGGCGGCATGACGTCGAGCGTCATGCCGGGTTGCAGCGCATCGTTGGCCCAGTTCGAGAACATGCCGCCCTCCACGCGCTTGATGGCCACGCGCAGGCGCCGGTCCTGCACCGCGGAGCAGATCGAGTACGAGCGGCGCACGTCCTCGCCGCCGATGCCGGCGCGCAGCGTCAGGTGCTGGCCCTGCACGTAGCGGTAGGTATCGGCCAGATCGTCAGGGACGGCGAAGGTCACCGCCACGGCATCGCGCGTTTCGCGCGTCACGCTGGCGACGGTCAGTTCATGGAATTTGCTCATTTCGGGCTCCTGGCTCGATGCGGCTCAATGCGCCTTGAAGTAGTCGAACGATTCCTTGCAGTCGCCGCAGCGGTACAGGGCCTTGCAGGCGGTCGAGCCGAACTGGCTGACCAGGCGGGTATGGCGAGAGCCACAGTGCGGGCACGCGACCACCAGTGCCGGCGACGCCTTGCGGCTGATGCCGCTGATGTCGACCACCTGCTGGGCGGGCGGCGCGATGCCGTAGCCGGACAGGCTGGCCTTGCCGCGCGCGCTCATCCAGTCGGTGGTCCAGGCCGGCGCCAGGCGCGTCTGCACGCGAACGTGGCCAACGCCCTGCGCGGCCAACACGCGTTCGATATCGTCTCGGATCACGGTCATGGCCGGGCAGCCCGAGTAGGTCGGCGTGATGGTGATAATGCAGGTCTCGTCGATCCAGGCCACGTCGCGGACGATGCCCAGATCCACCACGGAGATCACCGGGATCTCGGGGTCCGGCACCTGCTCAAGCCAGGCCCAGACCTGCGCCACGCTGGCGCGTTCCAGCACTTGCGCGGACATGGCGCTCACCACTGCGCGCCGGGATAGGCGCGCTGCAGGAACTGCATCTCGGCCAGCAGGTAGCCGAGGTGTTCGGTATGGCGGCCGTGGCGACCACCGGACTGCGACCATCCGCCGGCCGGGAGGCGCAACGTAGCGTCTTCCAGCACCTCGCTCACGTGGCGCAGCCACGGCTCGACCAGCGTGGCCGGGTCCACCGCAACGCCCTGCGCGACCAGTGCTGAATCCACGGCATCGGACTCGAACAGTTCGCCGGTGAACATCCACAAGTCATCGATGGCATTCTGCATGCGGCGATGGCTTTCTTCCGTGCCATCGCCCAGGCGCACCACCAGGTCGGCGCTGCGGCGCACGTGGTAGGTCACCTCTTTCAGCGACTTGGCGGCGATCTCGGCAATACGTGCATCGGTCGAATACTGCAGCCGCTCCAGCACGAAGTAGTGCCACGTATCGAACAGGAACTGCCGCGCCAGCGTATCGGCGTAGCTGCCGTTGGGCTGCTCGACCAGCAGCAGGTTGCGGAACTGGTGGGCGTCGCGCAGGTAGGCAAGCTGGTCGGCGCTGCGGCCCTCGCCTTCCACTTCGGCCGCGTAGCCGAGCCACAGGCGGGTCTGCCCGATCAGGTCCAGCGCCACATTGGTGAGCGCGATGTCTTCTTCCAGCGCGGGGCCGCGGCCGCACCATTCCGACAGGCGCTGGCCGAGCACCAGCGTGGTATCGCCCAGGCGCTGCAGGTATTCGAACTTGTGTGGGTCCATGGTGGATGCGTCCTCGCGCCTGGAATCAGATGTGCTTGACCTCTTCCGGCATCGGGAAGAAGGTGGGGTGACGGTAGACCTTGCTGTTGGCGGGCTCGAACAGCGGGCCCTTGTCGCCAGGGCTGCTGGCGACCACGTCGGCGGCCTTCACCACCCAGACGCTCACGCCCTCGTTGCGGCGCGTGTAGACGTCACGCGCATGGTTGATCGCCATTTCGCCGTCCGGCGCGTGCAGGCTGCCCACATGCTTGTGGGCCAGGCCGTGCTGGCTGCGGATAAATATCTCCCAAAGCGGCCACTCTTTCATGGCAACTCTCCTGTCAGGTTTGCGGGGTTGGCCGGCGCCGTGGCGCCGGAATGCTCAGGCGGCGGCGCGCGCTTGCTTGTCGGCGTGGGCCACCAGCGCTTCACGGAACCAGGCGCCGTCGTCCCAGGCCTTGACGCGGGTGCGCAGGCGGTCGCGGTTGCACGGGCCATTGCCGCGCACCACGTTGTAGAACTCGTCCCAGTCGATGGCGCCGAAATCGTAGTGGCCGCGCTCCTCGTTCCACTTCAGGTCCGGATCGGGAACGGTCAGGCCGAGGTGCTCGGCCTGCGGCACGGTCTGGTCCACCATCTTCTGGCGCAGCTCGTCGTTGGAGAACAGCTTGATGCGCCATTGCATCGATTGCGCGCTGTTGGGCGAATCGGCATCGGATGGGCCGAACATCATCAGCGCCGGCCACCACCAGCGGTTCAGCGCGTCCTGCGCCATCTGCTTCTGCTCCGCCGTGCCCTGGCACAGCTTGAGCAGGATGTCGTAGCCCTGGCGCTGGTGGAACGACTCTTCCTTGCACACGCGCACCATGGCACGCGCATAGGGCCCGAACGAGCAGCGGCACAGCGGCACCTGGTTGATGATGGCCGAGCCATCGACCAGCCAGCCGATGGCGCCGATATCCGCCCAGCTCAGCGTCGGGTAGTTGAAGATGCTCGAATACTTGGCCTTGCCGGAGTGCAGGTCGCCCAGCAACGCGTCGCGCGACACGCCCAGCGTTTCGGCGGCGCTGTACAGGTAGAGGCCGTGGCCGGCTTCGTCCTGGATCTTGGCCAGCAGCACGGCCTTGCGTTCGAGCGTCGGGGCACGCGTGACCCAGTTGCCTTCCGGCAGCTGGCCGACGATCTCGGAATGCGCGTGCTGCGAGATCTGGCGGATCAGGGTCTTGCGGTAAGCCTCGGGCATCCAGTCCTTGGCTTCGATCTTGATGCCGGCGTCCACGCGCGCCTGGAACTCGCGTTCCTGCGGGTCCATCTCTTCCATCGCGCGGAGCCTGGTTGCCCCGGTTTCCACCAACTGTGCGTACATGCCGTACTCCGATCTGTAGGGTCTTGACCTGCGTCAAATCATTCGGTTGCAGTGGATCATAGTGATACAATTTGATTCAAACAATCGACGCTTGTGTATCACTTTAAGGTGCAGGCATGGCCCCCCGATCGGAGATGGACCCTGTTTCCCCGCAGGTCGTGCGGCTTGCGCGTGGCCTCAAGCTCGGGGCCAATTCCATGCTGGTGACACTGTTCGGCGATGTAGTGGCGCCACGGCCGCAGGCGCTATGGCTGGGCAGCCTGATCCGCCTCGCCGCGCCGTTCGGCATCAATGACCGGCTGGTGCGCACCGCCACGTTCCGGCTGGCGGCCGATGACTGGCTCGATGCCACGCGGATCGGGCGACGCAGCTACTACGGCTTGTCGGAGGCCGGCTTGCAGCGCTGCGTTCATGCCGGCAAGCGCATCTATGCCGGCGACGCGCCCGACTGGGACGGCCGCTGGACGCTGGCGCTGGTGCGTGGCGACGCGCGCGCGACGATCCGCCAGCGGCTCAAGCGCGAACTGCTGTGGGAGGGCTTCGGCGCGATCGCCCCGGGCGTGTATGCGCACCCGAATGCCGACGCGGGCTCGCTGGGCGAGATCCTCCGCGCCGCGCAGGCGCAGGATTTCGTGGCGATCATGGAAGCGACCAGTCTGGAGGCATTCTCGATCCGCCCGCTGCAGACGCTGATGCACCAGACTTTCAAGCTCGGCGACGTGGCCTCCGCGTGGCAGGCGCTGCTGCGCCGCTTCTCGCCGGTGCTGGCCGACGCACACGGCATGTTGCCGGCCGATGCGTTTTTCGTGCGCACCCTGCTGCTGCACGAATACCGCCGCGTGCTGTTGCGCGACCCCAACCTGCCCGAGCCAATGCTTCCCGCGGACTGGCCGGGCCGCACGGCGCGAAATTTGTGCCGCGACATGTACGCGGCCCTGCTCGATGCCAGCGAAGATTACTTGCGCGGTGTGGTCGAAGTCTCCGAAGGCCACCTCGTCAACGCGAACCGCGCGTTGCGCAAGCGCTTTGGCGCGGGCAGCCATGCCGAGTCCGTCCGCTAGCGGCGGCCTTGCGCACAGTGCCTGGCGCGATCCTTCACAGGCGTGCTGGCCCTGGCCGGGATGCCGGAGGCTGGGCATCCCTTCGAAACCGACCTACCGTGGAATCAGGGGCAGTCGTCCAGCTTGACCCGTCAACCTCGAACAGGACCCTTCCATGAAAGCAAAGCCATTACTGTTATCCGCCTCGGCGGCACTCGGCCTGGCCTGCGCATCGATCGTCAGCGCCGCACCGATGACCGTGTCGTCGAGCGCATTTTCCGAGAACGCTGCCATTCCCGCGGCGCATGGTGGCGGCCAGCCAGACTGCGGCGGCCAGGGCGTATCGCCCCCGATCGCGTGGTCCGGATTGCCGCCAGGCACGCGCTCCGTGGCGATCTTCATGTTCGACCCCGATGGCGCGATGGGCCTGGGGGTCTCGCACTGGGTCGCCTACAACATCGCGGCGGACCGCGGCCACCTCCAGCAGGGCGAGGGGCAGAAAGATGGCCCGGGCATCACCGTCGGCAAGAACATTGCCGGCGAGGCCACATACCGGGGACCTTGCCCGCCCCCTGGCGATGTCCCGCACCATTACATCGTGACGGTGGTCGCGACCGATCTGAAGCCAGGCGCGCTGCCCGCGGGCCTGACGCGTGACGAACTCATGGCAGCACTGAAGGGGCATGCGCGCGGCGGCGCCAGCGTGGTGGGCCGCTACGGCGGGAAATAGAAGCAGAACGGTCGGATACCAGAGGCGGCGGCATCACAAATTTGTCAAATTCGACGGCCAGAATGGGCGCTTTTGCCAGTGCGGCGGGTGCCGCGCTGAACGACAAATCCGGCAAGGAGCCCGCCTGATGTTCCGTCAAACCATCCTGGCCAGCGCCATCATGTTGGCCTGCCTTGCGCTGTCGCCGTCGCTGCAGGCGCAGACCGCCTACCCTGCCACGCTCGCCGGCCATGCGGTGCTGCCAGCCCAGAGCTACCTGCCTGTGCCGAAAGACGCGCCGGCCGACCTGCAGCTCAGCGGCAAGTTCACCACCGCACAGCGCGCCGATGCCCCCGGCACCGTAGAGGGCAAGTCGAACGGCCGGCCGACCGGCGTGTCGCTGCCGTTCCGCGGCCAGCCTGCGCAGGGCCACTCCGGCATCAAGCGCATGGCCGACGGCACCTTCTGGGTGCTGACCGACAACGGCGCGGGTGCCAAGGCCAACTCGCCGGACTTCATGCTGTACCTGAACCACTACAAGGTCGATTTCGCGAGCGGCAGGTTTCAGCGCCTGAAGACCGTGTTCCTGCACGACCCGGACAAGAAGGTGCCGTTCCGCATCGTGCATGAGGGCACCAGGGCACGCTACCTGACCGGTTCGGATTTCGACACCGAAAGCTTCCAGTTCGCCGGCGGCTCGCTCTGGATCGGCGACGAGTTCGGCCCGTTCCTGATCCAGGCCGACCTGAACGGCAAGGTGCAGGCGGTGTTCGATACGCAGGTGGATGGCAAGGTCGTACGTTCCCCCGACCATCCGGCCATGACTACGCCGGGCGCGCCCGACGGCGCGGTGAAGTTCGAGGTACGCCGCTCGAAGGGCTTCGAAGGCATGGCGTCATCGCCGGATGGCAGCAAGCTGTACGCGCTGCTTGAAGGCGCGCTGTGGAACGAAGCCAGCCGCGGCTATGAAACCGAAGACGGCAAGCCCTATCTGCGCGTGCTGGAATTCGACGTGAAGCAACGCGCCTGGACCGGACGCCACTGGAAATACGTGCTGGAAGCCGGCCATCATGCGATCGGCGACTTCAACATGATCGACGCTACCACCGGCCTGGTCATCGAGCGCGACAACGGCGAAGGCACGCCCGACAAGGCCTGCCCCGCGGGTCAGAAGCGCACCGACTGCTTCGACGACGTGGCGAAGTTCAAGCGCGTCTACAAGATCGAACTGACCGACGCCAACGCTGGCGCGCCAGTGCGCAAGATCGGCTATATCGACCTGCTGCGCATGGCCGACCCGAACCACCTGGCGCGCAAGCCGCTGACGGATGGCGTGCTGGCCTTCCCGTTCTTCACGATCGAGAACGTGGATGTCGTGGATGCCACCCACATCGTCGTGGGCAATGACAATAACCTGCCGTTCTCCAGCAGCCGTGAGCCGAATCGTGCGGATGATAACGAGCTGGTGGTGCTGGAGGTGGGGGAGTTTTTGAAGGCGAAGTGAACGTCGTAGTTCGTTTCTCTATTCCATTTGCGGGAAGTGGCGCCAGAAAGGACAGAAGCGACCACCAAGCAAGGCACTACGGAAGGTGCCCTAACGCCGCCCTCTCCCCGGGCTTCTCCCGCAAGCGGGAGAAGCGAGCAAACAGCCCTGCTACATCAGGCAGCAATACGGAACGTAGCCACCGCCTGCTTCAGCCGCTGTGCCTGCTCTTCCAGCGAGCCCGCGGCGGCCGCGGCCTGTTCGACCAGCGCGGCGTTCTGCTGCGTGACCGAATCCATCTGCGTCACGGCCTGGTTGACCTGCTCGATGCCGGCGCTCTGTTCGGCCGACGCGGCGCTGATCTCGCCCATGATGTCGGTCACGCGCTTGACCGCCTCGACGATCTCCAGCATGGTCTGGCCCGACTGCGCCACCAGCGCCGAGCCCTTCTCCACGCGATCCACCGAATCGCCGATCAGCGACTTGATCTCCTTGGCGGCGGTGGCGCTGCGCTGGGCCAGGCTGCGCACCTCGCCCGCCACCACGGCAAAGCCGCGACCCTGCTCGCCGGCGCGCGCGGCTTCCACCGCGGCGTTCAGCGCCAGGATATTGGTCTGGAACGCGATGCCCTCGATCACCGCGATAATGTCTACCACCTTCCTCGACGCGCCGTTGATCTCTTCCATGGTCTCGGCCACCTTGTCGGCCACGTCGCCGCCCTTGGCCGCGATCTCCGAGGCGTTCACCGCCAGCGAGCTGGCCTGCCTGGCGTTGTCCGCGTTCTGGCGCACGATGCTGGTCAGTTCTTCCATGCTGGCCGCGGTCTGCTGCAGCGAGGACGCCTGCTCTTCGGTACGCTGCGACAGGTCCGTGTTGCCCACCGCGATCTGGCTGGTGCCCGAGGCGATGGCCTCGGTGCCGGTGCGCACATCGCGCACGATGCGCAGGATATTGGTGTTCATCTCGCCCAGCGCGTTGAGCAGCTGACCGGTCTCGTCCTGGCTGTCCACGCGGATGCGGCTGGTCAGGTCGCCCGACGCCACCGTGCGCGCGATATCGACTGCATGTCCCAGCGGCCCGATGATGCCGCGCGTGAGCCACACCGCAAACGCGACGCCGATGGCCAGCACCAGCACGGCCAGTATGACCAGGCTGTTGCGGGCGTTGACGTAGATCGTGTTGATCTCGGCAGCCGTGGCGTCGATGCTGGTGCGCTGGATGTCGAGCAGCTTCTGGATTTCGGCCAGGTAGGCATCGCCTGCCGGCACGAACTCTTTCTCCAGCACCTCGTTGGCGCCCTCGGTATCGCCGTCCTGCTTGAGTTTGGTGATCTTGTCGCGCGAGACGTTGTACGGCTCGCGCACTTCCAGGATCTTCCGGAACGCGGCCTTCTCGGCCTCGGACGTCAGCATCGGCTGCATCTTGTCGCGCAGCGCCGCGATGCCTTCGAGCGATGCCTTGGTTTCCTTGGCGAAGAACGCGCCGAGCGACGGATCGGCGCTCTTGGCCACCGCCGTGGTGCGGCGCACGCTGGTATGCATCAGGCGGTACCAGTCGCTGACCAGCCGCTCCTTGGTCAGCGGCTGCTGCATCATGTCATGCGTGCGCTCCGCCACCTGCTGCAGGCGCAGGATGCCAAAGGCTGACATCAACGCGCAAAGCACCAGCACCACGCCAAAACCTACGCCAAGGCGTACCCCGATTCCGAAATTCTTCATTGTTCGCTTCTACCTGATCTGGACTTCTGGACCTCGATAAGGCGAAGTGCGGGCGCTCGAACGCCGCCTTTCGCTCTCGTGACCCGCCATGTCATGGCGGGCTATGGACGGGAACGGCAGCGGCGGGCCCAAACTTTAGGGTTTTCTCGAATACCCGGCGACGGAGCGGTGTGCGTGATGACCACGCGAATGGCCGGTGCGGCCCCTTCCCTCTCCTTGCGGGCCGCCCCCTCCACCACCTAGAGTAATCACAGACAGGCCGCATGAACCACCTCCGATTTCCCCCCGATGACAAGGAGTGACCGAATGAATACCCCTCCCAACCCCTTCGCGGATTTCACCAGGATGCTCGAGCAGTTCCAGCTTCCCGGCATGGACATGGGCGCCGTGATGGAAGCACGGCGCAAGGACATCGAGGCCCTTGGCGAGGCCAACAAGCTCGCTTATGAAGGCATGCAGGCGATGATGCAGAAGCAGGCCGAGATCTTCGGCCAGGCCATGCAGCAGATCCAGTCGGCCGCGCAGCAGATGAACACCGGCGGCAATCCTGCCGAAGCCATGAGCCGCCAGAACGAGTTCGTGCAGCAGGCCCTGCATCAGGCGCTGGAAAACATGCGCGAACTGGCCGAGATGGCCCGCAAGTCGCAGGCCGACGCCATGGCCGTGATCGGCAACCGCGCGCAGCAGAACATGCAGGAAGCCGGTAGCCTGCTCAAGCCGAAGTCGACCTGAGCGCGGCCCCTTCGCGACGGCCTTAGCCGGCGGTATCCGCCGGCTAAGGCCGCCCACCATGCCGCCCGGCCGGCGTGCAGACATCGAGCAACAAGGCACACCGCGCTTCCGGTCCGGTGCGCCTTGATTTTTATCAAGAGGGAGAAGCAACAAGATCGTTACAGTAATGTTGTAGTTAATTACCGGAACGTGCAAATGAGCGCCCCAGTCCTTGTGTATGCAGTCGCCTTCCTTGCCATCCCCGCCATCGTCTCCCTCGTCCTGACCCGCGCACAACGGCGGCTGCCCAAGCGCGCGCCGCGGCGCGTCCCGATCCAGACACGCCGCCGGCCACAGGACCCGTCGCTCCGAGACTGAGCGATGGGTGCAGATCTTCCCAGACGATCCGCCCCCCCTCCCGCTCCCCGGCAGTCACTGCCACACCGAAATTACCCGCCAGGGCGGGCTGCCGTCACGGTAGCCGTCCTGTCCATGGCCTTGTCCGCCTGTGTGTCGATGGCGCCGCCACTGGAGCGGCCGGTGGCACCGGTCCCCGCCACCTATGCGGGGGCCGAAGCCGGCGCCGCGCAGCCCTCGCCTGCCGCGGCGACCGCCTGGCGCGATTTTTTTTCCGACCCCGCGCTGCAGGCGCTGATCGACCAGTCCCTGGCCAACAGCCGCGACCTGCGCGCGGCGGTGCTGCGCGTGGAGGAAGCCCAGGCGCTATACGGCATCCAGCGCTCGGAGCAGTTTCCGAGCATCGGCGTGAGCGCCAGCGCCACGCGCTCTGGCACGCCGGGCGCCTTCAGTCCGACCGGCCGTCCGCTGACCGTCAATGATTTCGAGGCCGGCATCGGCATGAATGCGTGGGAACTCGACTTCTGGGGCCGCGTGCGCAGCCTGAAGGACGCCGCGCTGGAGAACTACCTGGCCAGCGACGCCGCACGCGAAGCGGCCACGGTCAGCCTGATCGGCCAGGTGGCCAACGGCTATCTGGTGCTGCGCGAACTGGACGAGCGCATCGCGCTCACGGACCAGACCATTGCGTCGCGCGCGGAATCGCTGCGCATATTCCGGCGGCGCTATGAAATGGGCTCGACCTCGAAGTTCGACCTGACGCAAGTGGAAGCACTGTGGCGCCAGGCCAGCGCGCTCGGTTCGCAGCTACGGCAGGAACGCGCGGCGCAGGCCAATGCGCTGGCCGTGCTGGTCGGCGCGCCGGTGGCCCTGCCGCCGATGATTGGCCGCTTCGACGACAGCATCGTGCTGCGCGACATGGCACCGGGCCTGCCCTCCGAACTGCTGACCAACCGCCCCGATATCATCGCCGCCGAACACCAGCTCGCCGCGGCCAATGCGAATATCGGCGCCGCGCGGGCCGCGTTTTTCCCGCGCATCACGCTGACCGGCAGCTTCGGTACGGCCAGCGTGGAACTGAACGATCTGTTCACCGGCCCCAGCCGCGCCTGGAGCTTCGGCCCATCGCTGTCCTTGCCGATCTTCGATGGCGGGCGCAACCGCAGCAACCTGAAGCTGGCCGAGGTGCGGCGCGACGAGGCCATCGTCCAGTACGAGAAGAGCATCCAGGCCGCATTCCGCGACGTCTCGGATGCGCTGTCCGCGCGCGAACGCCTTGCCGAGCAGGTCACCGACCTGCAGGCCACGCTGACGCTCCAGTCCGAGCGCGAGCGGCTGGCCAGGCTGCGCTACGACAACGGTGCCACGCCCTACCTGGAGGTGCTCGATGCCCAGCGCGACCTGCTGGGCGCGCAACAGCTGCTGGTACAGACGCGCCGCGCGCTGCTGACGAGCCGCGTAGCGCTTTACACCGCGCTGGGCGGCGGTACGCAGACCAGCGACAACAACGTGGCTGACGCGCCAGCCGTGTCCGCCCCCTCGAACAAGCCATCATGAAACTTTCTGGCAGCAAGCTGATTCCCGTCGCCGCCGTGGCGCTGGCCGTCGCGGCAGGCGTGTATGGCTGGAATGCCATGCGCGATACCGGCCCGGGACCGGGATTCGCCAGCGGCAACGGCCGCATCGAAGCCACGCAGATCGACGTGGCGACCAAGCTCGCCGGACGCATCGACAGCATCCTCGTCAACGAGGGCGATTTCGTCGCCGCCGGAGCTCCCCTCGCGCGCATGCAGGTCAAGGTGCTCGAAGCGCAGCGCGATGAAGCGCGCGCGCAGGAACAGCAGGCGGTGAATACCGCCGCCAGCGCAGCGGCGCAGGTGGCGGTGCGCGAAAGCGACAAGGTCGCGGCCCAGGCCGTGGTGTCGCAGCGCGAAAGCGAACTGGACGCGGCTCAGCGACGCCTGGCGCGTTCCAGCACGCTGTCGCGCGAAGGCGCCTCGTCGATCCAGGAACTCGACGACGACCGCGCGCGCGTGCGCAGCGCGCAGGCTGCCGTGGCGGCGTCGAAGGCCCAGGTGGCGGCGGCGCAGGCCGCCATCGAAGCCGCGCGCGCGCAGCTCGTCGGCACGCGTTCGACCATCATCGCGGCCAAGGCCACGGTGGCGCGCATCGAGGCGGACATCACCGACAGCCAGCTCACCTCGCCGCGCGACGCGCGCGTGCAGTACCGCATCGCCCAGCCCGGCGAAGTGCTTGGCGCGGGCGGCAAGGTGCTGAACCTGGTCGACCTGTCCGATGTGTACATGACCTTCTTCCTGCCCGCGACCGTGGCCGGTCGCGTGCCGCTGGGCGCCGAGGCGCGCATCCTGCTCGACGCCGCGCCCGGCTATGTGATCCCCGCCACGGTCTCGTTCGTGGCCAGCACCGCGCAGTTCACCCCCAAGACCGTCGAGACGGCCAGCGAGCGCGAGAAGCTGATGTTCCGCGTCAAGGCCCAGATCGACCGTGAACTGCTCAAGAAGCACCTCAAGCAGGTCAAGACCGGCGTGCCCGGCGTGGCCTGGGTCAAGCTCGATCCGAAGGCCGAGTGGCCGGCCAACCTGGCGGTGAAGGTGCCGCAGTAACCATGGACGCGGCCCTGCCCCGGATTGCCCGGATTGCCGGCGTCAGCCTGAAGTACGGTTCGACCGTAGCGCTGGACGGCATCGACCTCGATGTTCCGGCGGGCCGCATGATCGGCCTGATCGGCCCCGACGGCGTGGGCAAGTCCAGCCTGCTGTCGCTGCTGTCCGGCGCCCGCGCCGTACAGGAAGGCGAGGTGGAAACCTTCGGCGGCGACATGCGCAGCGGCAAGCATCGCGACGCCGTATGCCCGCGCATCGCCTACATGCCGCAAGGGCTCGGCAAGAACCTGTACCCGACGCTTTCGGTGGAAGAAAACCTGCATTTCTTCGGCCGCCTGTTCGGGCATGACGACGCCGAGCGCCGTCGCCGCATCGACGACCTGACGCGCAGCACGGGCCAGCACCCGTTCCTGGGCCGCCCGGCCGGCAAGCTGTCCGGCGGCATGAAGCAGAAGCTCGGGCTATGCTGCGCGCTGATCCACGACCCGGACCTGCTGATCCTCGACGAGCCGACCACCGGCGTGGACCCGCTCGCGCGTGCGCAATTCTGGGACCTGATCGCCCGAATCCGCGCCACGCGTGCGGCCATGAGCGTGATCGTAGCCACCGCGTACATGGACGAGGCGCAGCGCTTCGACTGGCTGGTGGCCATGGATGCCGGCAAGGTGCTCGATACCGGCACGCCCGCCGAACTGCTCGCGCGCACCGGCACCACATCGCTCGAAGCCGCGTTCATTGCCCTGCTGCCCGAATCGCGACGGCGCGGCCACACCGAAGTCATCATCACACCGCTGGAGGCCGGCGACGAAGCCGATATCGCCATCGAAGCCAGGGATCTCACCATGCGCTTCGGCGATTTCGTCGCCGTCGACAAGGTCAGCTTCCGTATCCGCCGTGGCGAGATCTTCGGCTTCCTGGGCTCCAACGGCTGCGGCAAGTCCACCACGATGAAGATGCTGACCGGCCTGCTGCCGGCCAGCGTGGGCAAGGCTTGGCTGTTCGGCCACGAGATCGACCCGAAGGACATCGACACCCGCAAACGCGTTGGCTATATGTCGCAGGCGTTCTCGTTGTATGGCGAGCTGACCGTGCGACAGAACCTGGAACTGCATGCGCGGCTGTTCGCCGTGCCCGCCGCGGAAATTCCCGCGCGCGTCGCTGAAATGGTGGAGCGCTTCGCGCTTGCCAACGTGCTCGACACCTTGCCCGCCAACCTGCCGCTGGGCATCCGCCAGCGCCTGTCGCTGGCCGTGGCGATGGTGCACCAGCCCGAACTGCTGATCCTGGACGAGCCCACCTCCGGCGTGGACCCCGTGGCCCGCGACAGCTTCTGGCGGCTGCTGATCGGCCTGTCGCGCCATGAGCGCGTGACCATCTTCATCTCCACGCACTTCATGAACGAGGCCGAGCGCTGCGACCGCATCTCGCTGATGCATGCGGGCCGCGTGCTGGTCAGCGACACGCCGGCGGACCTGGTGCGCCGGCGCAACGCCGCGACGCTGGAACAAGCCTTCATCGCCTACCTGACCGACGCGAGTGCGCCTGCACCTGCGGAAGCGCCAGCCGAGGCCGCGCCGCTGACCGCTCCCGCACCCGTCCCGCAGCGCCAGCGTTTCAGCCCGCAGCGCGCCTTCACCTACATGTGGCGCGAGGCGCTCGAACTGCGCCGCGACCCGGTGCGCGCCACGCTGGCCCTGGTCGGCTCGCTGGTCCTGCTGTTCGCGATGGGCTACGGCATCGGCATGGACGTGGAGGACTTGCGCTTTGCCGTGCTCGACCATGACCAGACCGTGCTGAGCCAGGACTATGCGTTGAACTTGTCGGGCTCTCGCTATTTCATCGAGCGTGCGCCGATCACCGATTACGCCGACATGGACCGGCGCCTGCGCAGCGGCGAACTGGCGCTGGCCGTCGAGATTCCGCCCGGCTTCGCGCGCGACGTGCAGCGCGGGGCGCGGGCGCAGGTTGGCGTATGGATCGATGGCTCGATGCCATCGCGCGCGGAGACCGTGCAGGGTTATGTGCAGGGCATGCACCAGGGCTGGCTGCTTGACCAGATGCGCCACCGCTACGGGCAGGACGCAGTGAGCACTGCCACGCTCGAAACGCGTTTCCGTTACAACCCCGACGTGAAGAGCCTGCCCGCGATGGTGCCCGCGGTGATCCCGCTGCTATTGCTGATGCTGCCGGCCATGCTGACCGCGCTGGCCGTGGTACGGGAAAAGGAACTCGGTTCGATCACCAACCTGTATGTGACGCCCGTCACGCGCACGGAATTCCTGCTGGGCAAGCAATTGCCCTACGTGGCGCTGGCCATGTTCAATTTCCTGCTCATGGCCTTGCTGGCCGTTACCGTCTTCGGCGTGCCCGTCAAGGGCAGCTTCCCGGCCCTGGCATTGGCCGCGCTGATCTATGCATTCTGCGCGACCGGCATCGGCATGCTGGCGTCGACCTTCACGCGCAGCCAGATTGCCGCGATGTTCTTCGCCATCATCGGCACCATGATTCCGGCCGTGCAGTTCTGCGGCATGCTGGTGCCAGTTTCGTCGCTGGAGGGGAGCGCGCGGCTGGCCGGCCTGGCCTACCCGGCCACGCACATGCTCACCATCAGCCGCGGCGTATTCAACAAGGCGCTGGGGCTGCACGACCTGCTCGCATCGTTCTGGCCGATGCTCGTGGCGGTGCCGGTGATCTTCGCCGCCACCGCGGCGTTGCTGAAGAAGCAGGAGCGCTGACCATGCGGCACCTGGCCAACATCTACCGCCTCGGCATCAAGGAACTGTGGAGCCTGGTGCGCGACCCGACCATGCTGGTGCTGATCATCTATGTGTTCAGCGTGTCGGTCTACACCGGTGCCACCGCCGTGCCCGAGACGCTGCACATGGCGCCTGTCGCGGTGGTCAATGAAGACGCCTCGCCGCTGGCCGAGCGCATCGTCTCCGCGTTCTATCCGCCCCAGTTCGCGCCGCCGCTGCTGATCTCGCCCGCGCAGATGGACAAGGGCATGGACGCCGGGGACTACACGTTCACGCTGGACATCCCGCCCAATTTCCAGCGCGACGTGCTGGCCGGCCGTTCGCCCGCCGTGCAGCTGAACGTGGACGCCACGCGCATGACGCAGGCGTTCAGCGGCAGTGGCTACATCCAGCGCATCTTCACGGAAGAAGTGAACGAGTTCGTGCAGCGATACCGTGGTGCCGCGCCCCCGCCGGTGGACCTTGCACTGCGCGCGCGCTTCAACCCGAACCTGACGCAGTCATGGTTCGGCGGGCTCACGCAGATCATCAACAACGTCACGATGCTGTCGATCATCCTGACCGGCGCCGCGCTGATCCGCGAGCGCGAGCACGGCACCATCGAGCATTTGCTGGTCATGCCGGTGACGCCGACCGAGATCATGCTGGCCAAGGTGTGGTCGATGGGCATGGTGGTGATGGCGGCGGCCATGCTGTCGCTGGTGTTCGTGGTGCGCGGCGCGCTGCATGTGCCCATCGAGGGCTCGCTGCCGCTGTTCATGGCGGGCGTGGCGCTGCACCTGTTCGCCACCACGGCAATGGGCATCTTCCTGGCGACGGTGGCGCGCAACATGCCGCAGTTCGGGATGCTGATGGTGCTGGTGTTGCTACCGCTGCAGATGCTCTCGGGCGGCAACACGCCGCGCGAGAGCATGCCGCAGATCGTGCAGGACATCATGCTGGCGGCGCCGACCACGCATTTCGTGGCGCTCGGGCAGGCGATTCTGTTTCGCGGCGCAGGGCTGGATGTGGTATGGAAGCCGTTCCTGGCGTTGCTGGTGATCGGGACGGTGTTGTTTGCGATGTCGTTGAACCGGTTTCGGAAGACGATTGGGAAGATGGCTTGAAATTCGGATGGGTGCCGGGGTGTCCGGCATGCACCCATCCGCCAATGGCCGGAACCCCTACTGCGCCGTCCAACCCCCATCGGCCACCCACGTCGCCCCGCGCACTTCGGCCGCCATCGGCGAACACAGCATCAGCGCCAGCCCGCCAAGCTGCTCCGGTGTAACGAACTGCCCCGAGGGTTGCTTCTCGCCGAGCAGCCGAATGCGGGCGGCATCAGGCGAAAGCCCTTCCCGCGCAGCGAGATCATCGATCTGCTTCTGCACCAGCGGTGTCAGCACAAACCCCGGGCAGATGGCATTGCAGGTCACGCCGGTGCCGGCCGTCTCCAGCGCCGTTACCTTGGTCAGTCCCACCAGCCCATGCTTGGCGGCCACATAGGCGGATTTACCAGCCGATCCAACCAGCCCGTGCACCGAAGCAATATTGATGATCCTCCCCCAATTGCGCGCCCGCATGCCGGGCAGCACATGCCGCGTAGTGTGAAAGCCGGAACTCAGGTTAATGGCGATGATGTCGTCCCACTTCTGTGCGTCGAAGCTTTCGACCGGCGATACATGCTGGATGCCGGCGTTGTTCACAAGAATGTCCACGCCGCCGAAGCGTTCATTGGCCATGGCGATCATCGCGCCGATTTCATCGGGCTTGCGCATGTCGGCCGGGTGGTGCGCCGCCTCGCGGCCCGTGGCGCGGATAGCATTGAGCGCGGCATCCACGTCACCAAACCCGTTGAGCACGATATTGGCGCCGGCCTCTGCCAGCGCCTGGGCAATGCCCAGTCCAATGCCGCTCGTGGAACCGGTCACGAGCGCGGTCTTTCCGTTCAGGGTAGTCATGGCAATGCGAATTCGGTAGAGACAGGAAACGGTCAGACCAGTCCGGTCGTGTAGTAGACCAGGATGACGAAAAACACCGCCAGCGTCTTGATCATGGTGACGGCGAAGATGTCGCGGTAGGACTCGCGGTGCGTGAGGCCGGTCACGGCCAGCAGCGTGATTACCGCGCCGTTGTGCGGCAACGTATCCATGCCGCCGCTGGCCATCGACACCACGCGGTGCAGCACCTCCAGCGGAATGCCCGCTGCCTGCGCGCCCTGGATGAAGGTGTCGCCCATGGCCGCCAACGCAATGCTCATGCCGCCCGACGCCGAACCGGTGATGCCGGCCAACGCACTCACCGACACCGCCGCGTTGACCAGCGGATTCGGAATCGCGCGCAGCGCGTCGCCCACCACCAGGAAGCCCGGCAGCGCCGCGATCACGCCGCCGAAGCCGTATTCCGATGCGGTGTTCATGGCCGCCAGCAGCGCGCCGCCCACGGCCATCTTGCTGCCTTCGGCAAAGCGCTGGCGCACGGTGCCGAACGCGGTCACCACCACCAGCAGGATGCCCAGCAGCAACGCGCCTTCCACGGCCCAGATCGCGACCACGGAGGCGGTCGTGATGCTCACTGGCTTGGCCAGCCCCGGCAGCTCCAGCGAACTGGTCGCGCCGTACCACTGCGGGATCATGCGCGTCAGCACGAAATTGGCCACGCCCACCAGCACCAGCGGCGCCAGCGCCAGCAGCGGGTTGGGCAACTGTGCCGTTTCCACCGGTTCCGGCTCGTTCAGCAGCGACGTGCCATAGCCCTCGCCCTTGGCCATCGCGGCGCGGCGGCGCCATTCGAGGTAGCTCAGGCCCACCACGATGATGAACAGCGCACCGGCCACGCCCAGCACCGGCGCCGCCCACGCGGTGGTCTTGAAGAAAGTGGTCGGGATGATGTTCTGGATCTGCGGCGTACCGGGTAGCGAATCCATCGTGAACGAGAACGCGCCCAGCGCGATCGCGCCCGGCATCAGCCGCTTCGGGATATTGCTCTGCCGGTACAGCTCGGCCGCGAACGGATAGACCGCGAACACGACCACGAACAGCGACACGCCGCCATAGGTCAGCAGCGCGCAGACCGCGACGATCACCGCATTCGCGCGCGAGCTGCCGATGTAGCGGATGGCGGCCGCGACGATCGAGCGCGAGTAGCCGGACAGCTCGATTACCTTGCCGAACACGGCGCCGAGCAGGAACACGGGGAAGTACAGCTTCACGAAGCCGACCATCTTCTCCATGAAGATGCCGGTAAAGGCCGGCGCCACCGCCGACGGCTCGGTCAGCAGCACGGCGCCTAGCGCCGCCAGCGGGGCAAACAGGATGACGCTGTAGCCGCGGTAGGCGGCAAGCATCAGGAAGGCTAAAGCAGCAACGACGATCACAAAGGACATGAAGTCTCCGCGAGTTTGTTCTTGGTCTGGGGAAATATAGGCCCCGGCACCCGAAGGCGCCCAGTCACTTACATCTGTGGCAGGCAACGCGGCACGGGTCCGCGCATCCGGGACGGGGTGACATCGCAGGGAACATGCCAGGACAAAAAGTGGATCAACATCATCTTTTAGATCATTTGCGTGACAATCAGATATTCACCCGTCTTGATTTCGAGATAGCTCAAAAATAACTGACGAGAAAAGACTCCACTGTGAGACTATTTCGTCTCCAAATCGAGAAGAACAAATGGAAACACTCAGCGAAGCCGGAGACAACGTCCTGGGCAACTACGATTCCGTGGCGCGCCGCGCGATGGAATCGCTGTTCCGCACGTTCGAGAATTTCAGCGAAGGTACGATCGTGGTCGATGTGCAGGGCCGCGTGGTGTGGATCAACAAGCGTTATGCGGCGCGTTTCGGCTTTGCCGATCCGCGGGACGCGATCGGGCTCGACTGCGAGCGGGTCATTCCCAACAGCCTGCTGCGCGAGGTGGTGGCCACCGGCAAGCCGATCCTGCTCGACATCATGGAGGCCGCGCGCGAGCCGATGATCGTGATGCGCCTGCCGATCAAGGACGACGACGGCAATACCGTGGGCGCCGTGGGCTTTGCCCTGTTCGACGAACTCAAGGCCCTGACGCCGCTGCTGTCGCACTACACCCGCGCCCGCGACGAACTGGCCGCCACGCGACGCACGCTGGAGCAGACGCGCCGCGCCAAGTACACCTTCGCGAGCTTCGTCGGCAATTCGCCCGCCACGCTGGAGCTCAAGCGCCTGGCACGCCGCGCGGCGCAGGTCGATGCGCCGGTTTTGCTGCTTGGAGAAACCGGTACGGGCAAGGAACTGCTGGCCCACGCCATTCATGCCGGGTCGCTGCGCGCCGACCGGCCGCTGGTCACCGTCAACGTCGCGGCGATTCCGGACGCGCTGCTGGAAGTTGAATTCTTCGGCGCCGCGCCCGGCGCCTATACCGGCGCGGAGCGCAAGGGACGTGTCGGCAAGTTCGAGCTGGCCGATGGCGGCACGCTGTTCCTCGACGAGATCGGCGACATGCCGCTCTCGCTGCAGGGCAAGCTGCTGCGCGCGCTGCAGGACAAGGAGATCGAGCCGATCGGCTCGAACCGCATCATCCGCTCGGACGTGCGCATCATTGCCGCGACGTCGGCCGACCTGCCCGCGCTGGTGGAGGCGGGCAAGTTCCGGGCGGATCTCTACTACCGCCTCAATGTCGTGCCGATCTGCCTGCCGCCGCTGCGCCTGCGCCAGGCGGACCTGCTGCCGCTGGCCTACGCGATCCTGGAAGAAATCTGCCGGCGCACCGAACGCGATGCGCCGGTGCTGTCCGACTCCGCGCTCGCGCTGATGGGCGAGCACGACTGGCCGGGCAATGTCCGCGAACTGCGCAACACGCTGGAACGGCTGGTGATGATGCACGACGGCGGCGAGGTCGATGCATCGATGCTGGCGCCGCTGCTTGGCCGGCGCGCGGTCACGGCACCGGCTCAAGCGCCCGCCACGCAGCCGGTGGTGACGGATACGCCAGCGCCGTTGCTGCCGCCGGCGCCGCAGGGCTACGCCGATGCCATGGCGCAGTACGAGGCCGCATTCCTGACACAGGCGCTGGCTGCCAGCCGCGGCAACGCGCCGCGCGCGGCCGCGGCCATCGGCATCAGCCGCGCGGCGTTCTACAAGAAGCTGGTGGCGCACCGCGCGGCCGGCCGCATGGCGCCGGCCGGGGCGGCGGAGGACTGAGCGAAGTCAGTGAACCGGGTGGCTGGCGGCGATGGTGTGACTGATCATCGCGGCCGTGGCGGCAGAAAGCGTCCAGCCCAGATGTCCGTGTCCCGTGTTGTAGAACACGCGCGTGGCGCGACCGCGCGCGACCCGCGGCATCATGTCGGGCATCATCGGCCGCAGGCCCGCCCATGGCACCGCCCGCGAAGTCTCGATATCGAAATTGCGCCGCACCCATGACACCAGCGGTGCGATGCGGTCCGCCCGGATATCGCGGTTGTCGCCGTTGAATTCGGCGGTGCCGGCGACGCGGAAACGGTCCACGCCCAGCCGGCTGGTCACGATCTTGGCGCTCTCGTCGAGCAGGCTCACATACGGCGCGTTCTTCACGCTGCGCGCGTCATCGAGATGCACGGTGATCGAATAGCCCTTGACCGGATAGACGTTGAGGCGGTCACCCAGCATCGCGGCGATATGGCGGCTGCCCACGCCGGCGCAGACCACTACGGCGGTTCCCTTGATTTCGTGTTCGCCGCCATCCTGCCCCGAAGCGATGGCGGCTTCCGATGCGCCCACGCGCATCGTGACGCCGTCCGGGCGCAGGTCCACGGCCTTCACGTCGACGCCGTGCAGGAACGTCACGCCAAGCCGCTCGCATGCGCGCGCCAGGCCGCGCGTGAACTTGTGGATGTCGCCGGTGGAATCGGACGGCGTGTAGTAGCCGCCGTAGTAATGGCCCTGCAGGGTCGGCTCGATCGAACGGATCTCTTCCGGCGTGACGGCGTAGCGCTCCAGGCCGCCTTCCACCAGCATCTGGTTGGTACGGCCCGCGGCCTCGAAGCTGGGGCGGTCGTGATAGAAGTGCAGGATGCCGCGGCGCTCCAGATTGAAATCGATCTGCTCGCGCTCCGCCATGTCGAACAGGTGCTGGCGCGCGGCGATGGCCAGGCGCGTGGTCTCGATGGTATTCGCGCGGTAGTTGCGGAGGTTGCCGACGAATTCACCGAGCCACGAGTACTTGTGCCACGACGGACGCGGATTGAGCAGCAGCGGCGCGTCGCGCCGCATCATCCATTTGAAGCCCTTGAGCAGCGTGCCGGCATTGTTCCAGACCTCCGCGTTGCAGGCGGAAAGCTGGCCGCCATTGGCGAATGACGTTTCCATCGCCGGATAGTGGTGACGGTCCAGCACGGTGACGCGATAGCCCTGTTTCGCGAGGGTATAGGCGGTCGTGACGCCGGTAATGCCGGCGCCGATGACGAGCATGTGAGACATGACAGATTGTCCTGAAGCAAGGATGAATTTGACCGTTGCCGGTCCCCTGCCCCATCTGTCCGTGGTACCTGAGAGCTTCGGCATGGCCAACGACCATGCCGTCCCCTTCGGTGGGCGCGAAGCGCCTCTCTCCAGATCTGTACTTGCGACGCCACAGTCCTCGGTGCCTGAGAGTTTCCGGGGCGGTTGCTCCGTCGGCGCCGGACCCGCCAAGCGGCGAGCCGGTCTCTCCTGCGATGTCGCACGACGCCGGAGGTTGATCCGGCGCCGCTTGTTTTTTGACAGGCGAGGGCCTGTCGAGCGGGATGATAGCTTGAAGATGCGGGGGTTGGTGAGTGGGGTTATCCCCCACGGCAGAGGGAGATTGGATTTTTGGGATGATTGGCTTGTCGTGCTTGGCGGCCCTCCAGGAACGACAAGATCAAATCACCCCTTGCGCCAGCATTGCATCCGCAACCTTCACAAAGCCCGCGATATTCGCGCCTTCGACGTAGTTCACATAGCCTCCGTCCTTCTGGCCATGGTGAATGCAGTTCTGGTGGATATCCTTCATGATCGCGTGCAGCTTCTCGTCGACCTCCGCGTGGTGCCACGACAGCCGCATGGCGTTCTGCGACATCTCCAGTCCCGACGTGGCCACGCCACCGGCGTTGCTGGCCTTGCCCGGCGCGTAGAGGATCTTCGCGTCAACGAAGCGGTCCACGGCTTCCAGCGTGGAAGGCATGTTGGCGCCTTCGGCCACGCAGATGACGCCATTGCCGAGCAGGGCCTCGGCGTCGTTGCCATCGAGTTCGTTCTGCGTCGCGCACGGCAGCGCCACGTCGGCGGGCACGTGCCACGGCGTGCGGCCTGCCTCGAACGTCAGGCCATGGCGCGCGGCAAAGTCAGAGAGACGGCCGCGCTCTTCGTTCTTGAACGCCATGACTTCGGCAAGCTGTCCAGCGGTCATGCCCTGCGGGTAATGCAGCACGCCGCCGGAGTCCGACAGCGTCAGCACCTTGGCACCCAGTTCGATAGCCTTTTCAGCGCCGTACTGCGCAACGTTGCCCGAGCCGGAAATCAGCACGCGCAGGCCGTCGAAGCCCATGCCGCGGCGGTGAAGCATTTCCTGCGCGAAGTACACCGTGCCGTAGCCGGTGGCTTCCGGACGCATCAGGCTGCCGCCGTACGCCAGGCCCTTGCCCGTGAACACGCAGGCGGACTGGTTCGACAGCTTCTTCATCATGCCGGCCATGAAGCCGACTTCGCGCGCACCCACGCCGATGTCGCCGGCAGGGATGTCAGTGTCCGGACCCAGGTGGCGGAACAGCTCGGTGACCAGGGCCTGGCAGAAGCGCATCACCTCGGCGTCCGACTTGCCCTTCGGGTCGAAGTCGGAACCGCCCTTGCCGCCGCCCATCGGCAGCGTGGTCAGCGCGTTCTTGAAGGTCTGCTCGAAGCCCAGGAACTTCAGCACCGACAGGTTCACCGTCGGGTGAAAGCGCATGCCGCCCTTGAACGGGCCGATGGCCGAGCTGTGCTGCACGCGGAACGCGCGGTTGACCTGCACGCGGTTCTGGTCGTCGGTCCACGCCACGCGGAACTGGATCACGCGCTCGGGTTCGACCAGGCGCTCGAGCAGCGCCTGGTCGGCATAGCGCGGGTGACGCTCGACAAACGGCCAAAGCGTCATCATGACTTCTTTCACGGCCTGCAGGAATTCGGGCTGGCCGGGGTCGCGCCGGGCTACGCCGGCCAGGAATGCGTCGAGGGAGGGAGAATTCACGGGATGTCTCTGCTGTGCTGGAAAGATCGGCCGCGCCGGATGCGTGCCCGGCTTGCGTGCCGTAAGAATTGCGCGATTCGTGGAACTACCCCGGCCAACGCAATTGTTAATACATTGACGAAATGCGATGAATGTATTAACGGGGCAACACTTTACCACCGTGAAGCGATTTCCCGACAGTCAAAACTGCTTGACCGTTACGCATGCGACCCGAAAATCCCCCCCAAACGGGACTGCGATTAAACGGCATGGCAAGGCGCCGCCACGTCTGTGCGCCCTGCAGTTCCCCGCCAAGCACGATCACGCGGTTGTTGGCCCAGCTCAGTCCATCGTGATCTTGCCCTGCTCGATCACCGTCTTCCAGCGCTTGAGTTCCTGGTTCTCGAACTGCGCGAACTGCTCCGGCGTATTGGCCACCACCTCGAAGCCGCTTTCGGCCAGCTTTTCGCGCATCTTCGGCTCGTTGAGCGCGCCGACCAGCGCGCCATGCAGGCGGCTCTTCACCTCGGGCGACAGCCCGCGCGGTGCGGCAATACCCTGCCACGAATAGACCTCGACGTCCTTCACGCCGCCTTCGGCCATGGTCGGCACATTGGGCAGCACCGCGGCACGCTTGTCCGACGTCACCGCCAGCGCGCGCAACTTGCCGGTGCGGATATGCTGCAGCACGGCGTTGATGTTCTGGAACGACACGTCGACCTGTCCGGCCAGCAGGTCCGAGATTGCCGGCGCGCCGCCCTTGTACGGAACGTGCAGACCCTCGGTGCCGCTCTTCTGCCAGAACAGCGCGGCGGTCAGGTGGTCGGACGAACCCGCGCCCGAGGTCGCGAAGGCGACCTTGCCCGGGTTCTTCTTCATGTAGCTGACCAGTTCCTGCAAATTCTTCGCCGGGAAATTCGGCGTGGCGACCAGCACGTTGGGCGCCCGCACCGCCACGGTAAGCAGGTCGAAATCCCTGGCCGGATCGTAGCCCAGGTTCTTCTGCAGGAACGGATTCACCGCGAACACGCCGATCGACGCCACCAGCATGGTGTAGCCGTCCGCCTGCGCGCGCTTGACGAACGTGGCACCGATCGCGCCCGTGGCGCCGGGACGGTTATCGATGACGAAAGGCTGGCCCAGCTTCTCGTTGAGCGGCGGAGCAAGCATGCGCGCGATGGTGTCGGTCGAGCCGCCGGCCGGGAATGGCACCACCACCGATACCGGCTTTTGCGGCCAGGCCGGACTGGCCGCCATGGCCGCACCGCTTGCCACGGTCACGGCGGCCAGGGCCGCTGCAGCCATGCCCGCGCCCGCACAGCGGCGCAGCAGCGTGGAAAGATGGATCATTGTTGTCTCCTTTGGAATTGGTTTGGTGCTGCAGTATTGGATCGCGACGGCGGCGTTCTCAGCGGACCATGCAGGGCGCCTTGTTGTTGAACTTCCAGCCCGGGATCAGGAACTGCATGGCGATGGCGTCGTCGCGCGCCCCCAGTCCCTTTTCCTGGTAGAGCGCATGGGCACGAGCCAGCGCGTCCATGTCGAGCTCCACGCCAAGCCCCGGCGTCTTGGGCACCTGCACCATGCCGCCTTCGATCCTGAGCGGGTCGCGCGTCAGGTTCTCGCCGTCCTGCCAGATCCAGTGCGTGTCGATCGCGGTGATGCGGCCTGGCGCGGCAGCGGCCACGTGGGTGAACATCGCCAGCGAGATATCGAAGTGGTTGTTCGAATGCGACCCCCAGGTCAGACCCCACTCGGCACACATCTGCGCCACGCGAACCGAGCCCTGCATGGTCCAGAAGTGCGGGTCGGCCAGCGGGATGTCCACCGACTGCAGCCGCACCGCGTGGCCCATCTGGCGCCAGTCGGTGGCGATCATGTTGGTGGCGGTTGGCAGCCCCGTCGCGGCGCGGAACTCGGCCATGATCTCGCGCCCGGAGTAGCCGTCTTCGGCGCCGCACGGGTCTTCCGCGTAGGCCAGGATGCCGTGCTTGTCGCGGCACAGGCGGATGGCGTCCTTCAGCAGCCAGCCGCCGTTCGGATCGAGCGTCACGCGCGCCTTCGGGAAGCGCTCGTGCAGGGCGATGATCGCTTCCATCTCCTCGTCGCCGCGGAGCACGCCGCCCTTGAGCTTGAAGTCGTTGAAGCCATAGCGTTCGTAGGCGGCCTCGGCCAGGCGCACCACGCCCTTGGCGTCCATCGCGACTTCGTTGCGCACGCGGAACCATGCGTTGCCGGCGTCGGGCTCGGTGCGGTAGTCGAGCGAGGTCTTCTTGCGGTCGCCTACGTAGAACAGGTAGCCCAGCATCTCAACGGCATCGCGTTGCTGGCCTTCGCCCAGCAGCGCGGCCACCGGCACCTGCAGATGCTTGCCCAGCAGGTCGAGCAGTGCGGCTTCGAGTGCGGTCACGGCGTGGATCGTGATGCGCAGGTCGAACGTCTGCAAGCCGCGGCCGCCCGCGTCGCGGCTGGCGAACGTGGAGCGGACCTGGTTGAGGATCGCCTGATACTGGCCGATGCCCTGCCCCACCACCAGCGGGCGAGCGTCCTCGAGCGTCTGGCGGATGCCCTCGCCGCCCGGCACCTCGCCGACCCCGGTGTTGCCGGCGCTGTCCTTGAGGATCACGATGTTGCGGGTGAAGTACGGGCCATGCGCGCCCGACAGGTTCATCAACATGCTGTCGTGGCCGGCAACCGGCACTACGGTTAGTTCAGTCACCACCGGCGTTGCGGCCTGGTTGCCGTGGATGGCGGCTTGCGATGCGTTCATGCGGGCTGTCTCCGGAATCTGATTGGCTTTCGGTGGCGCAGCGGCGTCGGCTGCGGCATCCCTGTATCGGCAGATCCCGGACTACGGATCCTTTCGGCCGCAGTCCGTTATCAGTCGTCGTATAACTTATGACCGAGTATAATGACCACATTCCGGCCCGGTCAAGGCCGCAATTTCCCTACGCCTGCCCACGCCCATGTCCGACGCCCAGATCTCGACTCCCGCCCCCCAGCGCCGCCGCGGCCGTACGCTGGCCGAGGAAGTGGTGAGCGGCCTCACCGAGCGCATCCGCGAGGGGCAGCTCAAGCCCGGCGACAAGCTGCCGACCGAATCCGAGGTCATGACGAGCTTCGGCGTGAGCCGCACCGTGGTACGTGAAGCGTTGTCGCGCCTGCAGGCCAGCGGGCTCGTGGAAACGCGCCATGGCATCGGCACCTTCGTGCTGGCACGTCCGGCCGAGACGGCCTCTCCGTTTCGCATCGACCTGGCGACCATGGGCACCGCCATGGACGTGCTGGCCATGCTCGAATTCCGCGTCAGCCTGGAGGCCGAGGCTGCCGGCCTGGCCGCCACGCGCCGCAGCGACGAGCAGCTTGCCGCCATGCGACGCGCGCTCGACGCCATGACGCGCGGCGCCACCGAGGGCAGCGATGCCGTCAGCGCGGATTTCGACTTCCACCTGTCCATTGCCCGCGCCACCGGCAACCGCTATTTCACGGACATCATGGGCCACCTGGGCACCATGCTGATCCCGCGCAGCCGCCTGCAGGTGAACAGCCAGGAACGCGCCCAGTACCTGGAGCGTGTGCATATCGAGCACGAAAATATCTACGACGCCATCGAGCGCCACGATCCGGAAGCTGCCAAGGCCGCCATGCGCATGCACCTGACCAACAGCCGCGAGCGGCTGCGCAAGGCTTCCGCCGCCGCCTGAGCCGGCGGCTGGCCGCACGGGTTGCGGCCAGCCATCTCATGTCATATGATGTCTTACGAGATGACACCTCGCGGCGTCACACCGGGACCGGATCGGCCTGTGTGACCGCGGCCTCCGCCCCCTCTTCCCTTTGCAGGAAATCCAGACATGACCATCACCGGCGAAATGCTGATCGGCGCGAGCGCCGTGCGCGGCACCGACGAACCCTTCCACGCCATCAACCCGGCGACCGGCGAGACCCTGGAACCGGTCTTCCACGGCTCCCGCAGCGCCGATGTGGCGCGTGCCTGCGAGCTGGCCGAAGCGGCGTTCGATACCTTTCGCGCCACCTCGCCCGAGCAACGCGCGAGCTTTCTCGAAGCGATTGCTACCCAGATCGAAGCCCTTGGCGACGCGCTGATCGAACGCGCCCATGCCGAGAGCGCGTTGCCGATCGCGCGCCTGCAAGGCGAGCGCGGCCGCACCACAGGCCAGCTGCGCCTGTTCGCCACGGTGCTGCGCGCCGGCCGCTGGCAGGACGCCACGCTCGACAGCGCGCTGCCCGAGCGCACGCCGCCGCGGCCCGACCTGCGCATGCAGAAGATCGCCATCGGGCCGGTGGCCGTGTTCGGGGCCAGCAACTTCCCGCTGGCCTTCTCCGTGGCCGGCGGCGACACCGCATCGGCCCTGGCGGCTGGCTGCCCGGTGATAGCCAAGGCGCATCCCGCGCATCCGGGCACCTCCGAACTGGTCGGCCGCGCGATCCGGCAGGCCGTGGCCGATGCCGGCCTGCCGGAAGGCGTGTTCTCGCTGCTGACCGGCGCCGGCCACACCGTGGGTACCGAACTGGTGGCCCACCCGGCCATCCAGGCCGTGGGCTTCACCGGCTCGCGCGCCGGCGGCCTGGCGCTGATGCAGGTTGCCAGCAACCGCGCCCAGCCGATCCCGGTCTACGCGGAAATGAGCAGCATCAACCCGGTCTTCCTGCTGCCCGCGGCACTGGCGGCACGTGGTGAAGCCATCGCGCGCGACCTGGCCGATTCGCTGGTGCTCGGCGTGGGCCAGTTCTGCACCAACCCCGGCCTGCTGCTGGCGCTGGAAAGCCCGGCGCTCGATACGTTCCGCGCCACGGCCGGCACCGCCGTGACGGCCAAGCCGGCCGGCACCATGCTGACGCCGGGCATCCAGCGCGCGTTCGAACAAGGCATCGGCAAGCTGTCGGCCATCGATGGCCTCGCGCGTACCGCCAGCGGCCAGGCCAGCACGGGGCCGAACCAGGCCCGCGCGGCGGTGTTCGAGACCACGGCGCAGCGCTTTGTCGCCGATCCGCGCATGCATGCCGAGGTGTTCGGCCCGTCCACCGTACTGGTGGCCTGCCGCGATATCGGCGAAATGCTTGCCGTCACGCGCGAGCTGGAAGGCCAGCTGACCGCCACCGTCCAGGCCGACCGCGGCGACTACGCGCTGGCCGCGCAACTGCTGCCGGTGCTGGAGCGCAAGGTCGGCCGCGTACTGTTCAACGGCTATCCGACCGGCGTGGAAGTGTCGTATGCCATGGTCCACGGCGGCCCCTTCCCGGCCACGTCGGACACGCGCACGACTTCGGTCGGCACCACGGCAATCGATCGCTTCCTGCGGCCGGTGTGCTACCAGAACGTGCCGGCGGAACTGCTTCCCGCCGCGCTGCAGGACGGCAATCCGCTAGCTCTGTGGCGCCTGAAGGACGGCCAGCCCGTGCGGGACTGACGGTCTTCAGAACCGGTGGCGGAAGCCGACGCTCACGGACCGGGCATCGTCCCCGCTGCCCGGATCGATCGCGATGCTGTTGTTGGTGACGCTGCCGCCGGGACTGTTGTGCACAAGCACCGCACGCAGGTAAGCCGTGGTGCGCTTGCTCAGGTCATGGTCCCAGCCCAGCGTCACCGCCAGCGGCCATTGTCCGCCGCCAAGGATCTGCCGCTTGACTGCCGCAGCCTTGAACGTGTCCTGCTGCGTCACCGTCCAGCTCAGCGTCACGCCATAGTGCCGTGCCGAACGCGTATCGGGCCGGTTGCTGCTGGCCGCGTTGAACAGCAAGCCGACCTCGACCGGCGCGAACCTGTAGGAGCCGCCGACGAAATGGTTCGACGTCAGCGACGGATCGACCGGCACGTTGGCGCCCGTGTACATGCCCTGGTAGCTGTAGAACGCATAGGCGTTCCCTGCCTCGTAAGTCGCGTTCATGCCGAAGTTCAGGCCCGAGCGCGATGCGCCGGGCACCTCGCCCGGCGCCACGGCGGCCGTGAAGGAAAAGCCGCCCCAGTTCGGCGAGAAGTACTGCACCCCGTTGTCGAAGCGCGCGCCGTAGGCAACCTGCCCGGTGCCCTGCGATGCCGTGGCGCTGAGCAGGTTGAACGGCGACACCGCGCCATTGAGCAGGAACGGGTCAAGCCGCAGCAGGGCATAGAACGACGGCGTGTACTGGCGGCCGAGCCGGAACTCGCCCCAGCCATCCGACAGGCCCATGTAGGCCTGCCGCCCGAACAGCCGGTTGTTGCCGAAGAACTCGGTACCGGTGTCGATATTGAAGCCCGATTCGACCAGGAAGTTCGCCTTCAGCCCGCCACCCAGGTCTTCGATCCCGCGGATGCCCCAGCGCGACGCAGCCTGCTGGCCTTCACGCATGCGCACCACGCTTTCCGATCCCTTCGCGTATTCGATCGAGGCATCCACCACGCCGAACAGCTGCATCGTGCCCGCCGCCGCAGTGCCGGCGGCCAGCGCCGCGCCCGCCATCCCCATCCCGATTGCCACCCACTGTCTGGCCTTCACGCTCGATCTCTCCCGTTCTCGTTGCTGGTTTGTCTTGCGGTGCGCTCACTGCGCCTCCAGTCCGGCCACTTTCACCACCTCGCCCCATGCGGCCAGGTCGGCGCTGAGCAGCGTGGCCAGTTCCGCCGCGCTCGTCGGCGTGGCCGGCTTCAGGTTCATCGCGGTAAAGCGTGCACGGTCTTGCGGCGACTGCAGGATGCGGTTGACCTCGGCGTTGAGCCGCGTCACGATCGGCGCCGGCAGGCCCCTGGGCCCGAACAGCGCCACCCAGCTCGCCTGCTGGAACGGCACGCCCTGCTCCGTCATGGTCGGTACGTCAGGCGTAGGCAACAGCCGCTCCGGGCCCGAGACCGCGATGCCACGGATACGGCCGGACTTCAGGAGCGGGATGGAGGAGATCGAATCCGTGATGCCGATGGTCACGTGGCCGGCGGCCAGGTCGTTGCTGCATTGGGTGGCGGTCTTGTACGGGATATGGCGCAGCCGGACGCCGGTTTTGGCCTTCAGGTACTCCATCGCCAGATGGCCGCCCGAGCCCACGCCCCATGAGCAGTACGCGAGTTCGGTCTTGCTGGCCTTCACGTAGGCCAGGAACTCCTGCAGGTTGCGCGCCGGCACGCTGGCGCTGACCGCCAGCAGGTTGCCGCCGGGCGCGCTGGGACGCGCGATCGGCGTGAAGTCCTTGAGCGGGTCATACGGCAGTGCCAGGGTGGTCCACGGATTCACCGTCAGCGTTGCCGAGTACGTGAACAGCAACGTGTAGCCGTCGGGCGCGGCACGCGCCACGGTCTCGCTGGCGATGATGCCGTTGGCGCCGGGGCGGTTGTCGATCACCACGGGTTGCCTGAGCGCGGTGCTCAGGCGCTCGGCAATCAGCCGCGCGGTCTGGTCCGTCACGGTGCCCGCGCCCGATGGCAGGACCATGCGGATCGGGCGGTTGGGATACGGGGCCTCGGCGTGCGCGGCGGCGGCGCTGGCCAGGGCCAGCGGCACGGCGAGCGCCGCGCCGGCCCAGCGGGTACCGGTGTGATGGCTGAACATGATGGGGTCTCCACTGCGGCGCATTGGCCGCCCAAGCCGGTGCATTGCCGGCGTGTCGTCAGAGGGCGCGCAGCGCCCAGGCAAAGCGACTCAGGCGGCAAGCGCCTGGGTCGCGTGATCGAGGGCCGAAAGCCGTTCGTAGTGCCAGTCGGCATCGCCGAACAGGTTGGCCAGCGCGGCCAGCCGCTTGTAGCAATGACCGATTTCCATCTCGTCGGTCATGCCAACCGCGCCGTGCAACTGCACCGCGTCTTCGCCGAGTGCGCGTCCGGCAACCGAGACGAAGGCCTTGGCCAGCGAGACCGCGCGCATCCGCGCGGGCGGACTGTCCTCCAGTGCCGCAGCGGCGGCTTCGGTGATGCAGCGCGCCTGCTCGACACTGACGTACAAGTCCACCAGCCGGTGGCGGATCACCTGGTTGGCGGTCAATGGCCGCCCGAACTGTTCGCGCGTGGCCAGGTAATCGCGTGTCAGCGCGAACGCACGCGCCATGGTGCCCACGGCTTCGGCGCAGGCCATGGTGGTGGCGCGATCGATCGCCGCGTCCACCGCCGGCCACGCGCCGCCCACGGCGCCGATGCGCGCGCTGTCGTCAACGCTCACGCGACTGAGCGTGACATGAGCGGTCTGTCGGCCGTCATAGGTCGGCAGTGGCTCGATGGCGACGCCACGCGAGCCGGCCGGCACGGCGAACAGCGTCAGGCCGTCGCGCTCGCGGCGCTGGCCGCTGGTGCGCGCCAGTACCAGCAGGATGTCCGCGCTGCCGCCGGCAAGGACCAGCGTTTTGCGGCCATCCAGCGTCCAGCCCGCCGGGCGGTCGCCAGCGCCGTGCGGCCGCGCGGATGTGTCGACGTCGAACGCGTCATAGCGTCCCTGCGGCTCCCACGCGGCCAGCGCCAGCATGGTGCGTCCGTCCGCCATCGCCGCGGCGGTGGCGGCATGGGCGGGGTCGAAGCACCCGGCCAGCAGCGGCCCGCACAACGCGGCATTGGCCAGCCACGGCTCGGCGGGTTGCGCGCTGCCAAGCGCCTCCGCCAGCGCCGCCTGGTCCGCGGCATCGCCAAATCCGCCGCAGGTTTCGGGCAGGCCCAGCGCGAGCCAGCCGAAGCCGGCAAACGCCTGCCAGTGCCGGCGCGAGAATCCACCGGGCTCGGCCAGCGCCGCGCGCCGCTGTTCAAAGCCGTAGTCACGTTCGACGTAGCGCTGCACACTTTCCTGCAGCATGCGGCGGTCGTCGGGGTCGTGATCGTGGTCGTGGGAATCGCTCATGGTCCTTTCCTTTCGCAAACTGAGGGTGGCCGGGGGGCTATAGCCCGAGCACCTGCCTGGCCAGCAATTCGTGCTGGATCTCGCTGGAGCCGCCGGCAATGGTGTAGCCGCGCGTCACGAAACGCCTGGCCGAAGCGGCTGCCGCATACGCGGATTGCCCTGGGCGTGGCGCCGCCGGTTCGAAATGCGCGGCACGGTCGTAGGGCAGCGTGTCCGGGCCCAGCGCGTCGACCGCCAGGTTCTCGATGTCCTGGATCAGGCGGCTGCCGAGCAGCTTGAGCATGCCGGTCTCGGGCCCGAGCCGTTCACCCGCGCGAGCGCGCCGGCGCAAGCGCAGCACGGTCGCGGCCAGCGCTTCGAGCCGCACGTCCAGTTCGCGGAACCGGCGCGCAAACCACGGCCGCTCCGTCAATGGCTGCCCACCCTCTTCGAGCTCCGCGGCGATGGCACGTACCTTGGCCAGGCGGCGCCGGTTCTCGGCCACGCGGGCGAGGTTCAGGCGCTCATGTTCGAGCAGCGACTTGGCAATCGACCAGCCCGCGTTCTCGTCGCCGACGCGGTTGTCGGCCGGCACTTCGACATCGTCGAAGAACACCTGGTTGAAGAGGTGCCAGCCGTGGATGCCGACCAGCGGGCGCACGCTGATGCCGGGGCTGCGCATGTCGATCAGCAGGAAGCTGATGCCCTGCTGTGCGCGCGCCGCGCTGTCGGTACGCACCAGGCAGAAGATCCAGTCCGCGTACTGCGCATAGGACGTCCAGATCTTGCTGCCGTTGACGACATAGACCTCGGTGCCGTCCGCGCGCGTCTTGCGCACCGCATGCGTCTTCAGCGAGGCGAGGTCGGAGCCGGCGTTGGGCTCCGAATACCCCTGGCACCACCAGTGCTCCAGGCTGAGGATGCGCGGCAGGAAATACTGCTGCTGCGCTGGCGTGCCATAGCGGATCAGTATCGGCCCGATCATCTCGATGGAGATACCGCCGGTCTCGGGCGCGTGGGCGAGCACCAGTTCCTCCTGGAACACGGCGCGCCGCTCGGCGCTCCAGCCCAGTCCGTGCCAGTCGCGCGGCCAGTGCGGTGCAAGCCAGCCGCGTTCTGCCAGCCGGCGCTGCCAGTCGATCATCTCGTCCTTGCCGACTTCCAGGCCCAGGCGCACCTTCTCGCGCACGGCGTGCGGCAATGCCTGGACGACAAAGGCGCGCACTTCACGACGGAACTCGTGCAGCGCGGCTTCGCTGTCATGGATGGTGGAATCGCTCATGCGGGATCTCGCTTCAGTCATGGGTATCGCGGCACGCGCCGAGCCACTGCGGCAGCGCCATGCGCGTGCTGGCGGCGCGCATGCCGCGCTTGATCGCAGCCACGCCGTCCGCCGGGAATGCGGCAATGGTCGCTGCCATGCCGCACGCGCGGTCCAGTACCTGCGCGTCGGCGGTGACTTCCGTTGCGATGCCGAGCCGCAACAACTCCGCAGCGGGCACCCTGTCGCCCAGCAGGCACAACCGCGCCGCCACCGCTTCGGCGTGCCGCAGCGCGAGCCATGCCGCATTGCGCGGCGCGGCCATGCCAAGGCGGATCTCGCCGATCTGCAGGAAGGCGCCGGCGCCGCAGACCATCAGGTCGGCGGCCAGTGCCAGCGCCGCGCCGCCGTTGATCGCATGGCGCTCAAGCGCCACGATCCATGCCTTGCGGCTTTGCAGCAGCGACAGGTGGACGCGCTCCCAGACCTGCGCGAACTTCGCCATCCCGTCCGGCTCGGCCTGCAGCGCCGGCAGGTCGAGGCCCGAGCAGAATGCGCCATCGGCACCGCGCAGCACGACCGCACGGGTGGACGCGTCGGCATTGACACTGTCGATCGCCGCAGCCAATGCGCACGCCAGCGCGCCATCCACGGCATTGCGGCGCGCGGGCCGATTCAGCACGATCTCGGTCCAGCCGGCATGGCGCTCCAGCAGCACCGGCGCCGGGGTTTCGGTTGCGCTCATGCGAGCTCTCCTTGCGCGCTGCCGATGCCGATGGCGCCGGCGCGCACCAGCGCGTCGACCTCGACGGCATCGTAGCCAAGCTCGGTCAGCACTTCGGCGGTGTGCTGGCCCAGCTTCGGCACAACGCGAATGTCGTCCTCCGGCAGGCTCGCCATCGTGAACGGCAACCCCGGCAGTTCGAGCCAGCCACCCTCGCCGTTGCCAACCCTGCGCAGGATGCCGCTGGCACGCACGTCGGCGCTGGCGCCGACCTGGTGGTAATCGCGCACCACGCCGACGACCACCTGGTGGCGTTCGAGCAAGGCGCGCGCGGCGTCGCCGCTCAGGTGGCGCAGCGCATCGTGCAGCACCGCCAGCAGCGCCGCGCGGTTCTGCACGCGCAACGCATTGCTGGCGAAGCGCGGATCGTGCACGAGCGCGGGACTGCCGATCGCTTCGCACAGCCGTGCCCAGTGCTCGTCCAGATACGCGGACAGCACCACATGGCCGTCGGCTACCGCGATGACATCGGCCGCAGGCGCAGCCTTGGGCTGGCTGTTGCCGCTACGTACTGGCAGCGCGCCGGAACACTGGTACTCCGCCCAGAGCTGCGCCTGCAGTTGCACGCCAACCTGCAGCAGCGATGTCTCGATGGTTTCGCCCATGCCGGTGCGCAGGCGGCGGAACAGCGCGGCGAGAATGGCGTTGCCGGCGGCCAGCGCCGTGGCTGCGTCGATCAGCGCAAAGCCGGCTTTCAACGGCTGTCCGCCCGCTTCGCCGGTCACGGACATCATGCCGCTTTCGGCTTGCGCGGCAATGTCGAGCCCGGGCCGCGAGCGCGACGGCCCGCGCGTGCCGAAGCCGCTGATGGACGCATGGATCAGTTCCGGCCTGGCGGCGCGCAGCGTGGCGGCATCCAGCCCCAGCGCTTCCATCACGCCGTGGCGCGTGTTGTGCAGCACCACGTCGCTGGCCAGCGCGAGCCGCCGCGCCGTTTCCACGCCGCCGCGGCTGCGCAGGTCCAGCGCGATGCCGCGCTTGCCGCGGTTGTACGCCATGAACATCGGGCTCTGCGCGCTGGTGCCGTCGAAGCGCCGCGCACTGTCGCCGCGCAGCGCTTCCACCTTGACCACGTCCGCCCCGAGGTCGGCCAGCATCATGGCGGCGCCTGGCGCCGCGATGAACTGCCCGAACTCCGCTACCCGAATTCCTGCCAGCGGCAGGTCTTGACGGCTTGCCATCCGATCCACTCCATGCCGGCGCGGCCGGCGTTGCGATGATGCGAAAGGATCATGCGGCATGCACACGGATCCGGGCAGCTGTCAGGTTCGCGCTGGCGCAAACCTGCAGTTAGCACCCCACGGCGCTCCGGCCCTTGCTGCTGGCATAGCGCAGCGGGCGCCGGCTGGGAACTGCCGTGCAACGCCGGCTGCCAACCAGCGGTTCACACCGCGACGCGGTGAACGGCTGCCATCCCCCGCCAGCGCTGGGGTGGCGAGCGGCGGCCAGGTGCGGAGCGGAGTTTCCCCAATCGCCATGCGCCGTCGCCTCGACTGAAATTACCGCTGGAGGAAACCGCCACAGCAAGGCACGAGGGGTGCCGCAAACCCAGTTTTCGCTAAGGAGTCACGCATGCAGGATCTCGAGGAAAAGGCCGTCGCACTGGTGACCGGCACCGGCATCGAAGCCGTCGACGATGGTGTCTGGCTGCTGCACGGCCAGGGGCAGAGCTTTGTTGCGGATGTCGGTGGTGGCCTGCTGGTGGTCGACAGCGGCCCGGGCGGCCGCGTCACCGCCGGCATGATTGACGCGCTGCGCACGCAGACCAGCCTGCCGCTGCTGGCGATCTGCTACAGCCACGGCCATATGGGCTACAACGCCGGCGTGCGGCAGTGGCTGGACCACGCCGCGGCGCGCGGCGAAACAGCACCGCGCTTGCTGGCCCACGTGAACGTGCTGGCACGCCAGGCGCGCTACCGGGAAACCAGCCGCATGCAGGAGCGCATGGCGGAGATCCAGTTCCGCCGGTCCGCCGGCGCCCTGGCGGGCAAACTGGGCCACACCGCGCCAACCGAGACCTTTGCGGACGGCCTGACCCTGGGCCACGGCGATGCCCGCGCGGAGATCCTGTGGGCACCGTCCGAGACCGACGATGCCGTCGCGGTATGGCTGCCGGGACGCCGGCTGCTGTACGGCGGCCCGGCTGTCATCGATTCCATTCCCAACATCGGCACGCCGTTCCGCACGCTGCGCGACACCGTGCGCTGGGCCGAGACGCTGGAACGCATGGCCGCGCTGCAGCCGCGCACCGTCGTGCGCGAATTCGGACCGACGCTGCGCGGTGTGGACGAATGCGAGCGCGTGCTGACCCACACGGCGCGCGCGCTGCGCTGGCTGCGCGCCGAGGTAGTCCGGCTGATGAACGACGGCTGCAACGAGCGCCAGATGCTCGCCGCGCTCAAGCCGCCGCCGGAACTGTTCGACACGCCGTGGATGCGGCCCACGTATGGCGACCCGAGCTATATCGCACGCGACATCTATCGCTCGGAGAACGGCTGGTGGGACCGCAATGCGACCACGCTGCACCCGGCTGCGCCGCAGGAATGCGCAGCGGAGATTGCCGCGGCCGTGGCCGACCACGGCGCGCTGATCCGCCATGCGCAGTCACTCGCGGCACGGGGCGCCACCCAGCTCGCACTGCACGTGATCGACGTGCTGGCGCTGGCCCCGGGCGATGCGCCCACGCTGGCCGAAGCGCGCCGGCTCAAGGCCGCATGGCTGCGCCAGCGTGCCGGCCAGGTCAGGAGCTATGTCTCGCGCAGCCTGTACGGCACCGCCGCGGACATGCTGGAGACCGGCGCGACCGATACCTTTGGCCTTCACTGAGCCACGCCGCGCAGCCCGCGCCCAGGGGCGCGGCTATCCTATTCCAGCACCACGCCGCTGCTCTTGATGACGGCGCTCCACTTGCTCACCTCCGCATCGATGAAGCGCGCAAACGTGGCACTGTCGCCCGGCTCGGCTTGCAAGCCGAGCGCGGCCAGCTTGTTGCGCACGTCGCTGTCGGCCAGCACGGCGCTGGCATCGCGGTTGAGCTGCTGAACGATGGCGGCGGGCGTGCGCGCCGGCGCCATCAGGCCGAACCAGCCAGAACCGACCACACCCGCAAAGCCCTGTTCGGCAAAGGTGGGCGCATCCGGATAGACCGGCGTGCGCTGTTCCGATGCCACCGCCAGCACCCGCAACTGGCCCGCCTTGATAAACGGGAGCGCAGATGTGATTGCGGTCAGCGTGGCATCCACGCGGCCGGCCAGCAGTTCGGTGTAGGCGGTCGTGTCGCCGCGGTAGTGAACGCTCAGCGCCTTGAATTTCGCCTGGGCCGCGAACAGCTCGGCCGTCAGGTGCGGCCCCGAGCCCGCGCCGGGCGACGCAAAGGTAGCGCCGCCGGGTTTTGCGCGCGCCATCCGCACGAAGTCCGCGACCGAGCGCAGCGGCGAATCCGCCTTGACGATCAGGAAGATGGGGCCGATCACACGCGGGCCCACCGCGGTGAAATCCTTGTGGATGTCGTATTGCTGCGGCAGGCCGGCCGCCGTGTTGATGGCGAACGGCGCCGCCGCCCACAGCAGCGTGTAGCCGTCTGGCGCGGCGCGCGCCAGCGTCTCGTTGGCCACGCGGGTGCCGGCGCCCGGCTTGTTCTCGACCACGAACTGCTGGCCGTACTTGCGGCTCAACGCTTCGGCCAGCAGCCGGGCCGAGGTATCGTTGGACCCGCCGGGGCCGTATGGGGAGATCAGCCGCACCGTGCGCGCCGGGTATCCCTGCGCCAGCGCAGCCCACGGCGCCAGTGCCGGCGCAGCGCCCAGAAGCAACAGGTCCCGTGCGCGTGCCAGCATGGCCCGGCGCGATATCCGCGATTTCGTGTCAGTGTTCATCTTCCCCCTCCGCTCATCAGGAAATGCGGCGTACGGCCGGGATGCGGTACTGGCCTTCGATGAAGGCCGGTGCCGGGTGATAGAGACGCAGGATCAGGTAGAACGGACCCGCAGGCGCCGGCAGCCAGTTGTCGGCATGCCCCGGGCGCTTGTGCGAGATGGGAATGACCAGGCTGCCGTCGGGCTCCATGCGCAGGCCGGGTGTGCGATCGCCCACCGCGTAGCGGCCGATCTCGTTGGCGCTGAAGAAGCGGTCCTCGCCGTACAGCGAGACCGACCAGAAGGCCTGCGCGGGCGGCAGCATGCCGGGCGCAAAGCGCAACGCGTATGTGTGTTCCCCGTGCAATCGCTCACCGACCGCGTCGAAGTCGGCCATCGCGTAGATCGCCTCGTCGGCCCGCAGCGCGCCGAGGCCTTTCATGGCGGTGCAGGCGCGCTGCAGCCAGTCATCGCCATAGACGCCGAGCTTCAGGCTGTAGCCCCAGCTCTTGCGCCCCTGGCTGCGCGTATGCGCCTCGATCAGCTGCATGGCCTGGCGGTACGCGTTTTCCAGGCCCGCACGGACCTCAGCGCGTAGCGCGGCGAGGTCCACCTCGTCCTCTGCTCTCAGGCCTGCCTTGCGCAGCAGCGTCAGCACGCCCTGCTCCCGTTCGGCAGGCGGGATCTCGCGCAGCGCGTTGAACAGGTTCTGGAAGAAATCGAGCGCCTCATTGCCGGTCTCGCTCCAGGCGCGCACGCATTGGGGCAACGCCTTGCCCGGCGCGTCGAGCGCAAAGCCGCACTCGAAGGCATGGGCGGCAGCGAGGTCGCCGGGGCCCTGCACCAGCACGCGGCCCAGCAGCCAGACCAGCGAAGTCGGACAGGCCACGACATGGCTGCCTGTTGCCGTCTGGCCGGGCCCGACCAGCGTGACGGTGGCGCCTTCGGCCGGCACATTGCGCGGGCCCAGGTTCTCGAAATTGTTGGTCCAGGCGTCCAGCAGTTCCACCACGTAGTACCGGTCGCGTTCCGGCAGCGGCGGCACGCGCAGCGTGACCGGGCCGTCGGCCAGGTTGATCCAGCCGCAGAAATAAAGCAGGTCATTGGCAGGCGTGACGACGTCGCGGTCTTCATGCGTCCACTGGCGCGCGCTGGCGGACAGCGTGTTGACCGGCGCGCGGCCGTAGCCGGTTGCTGCGCTGACGGCGGTCTGCACGCGGCAGGTGCGCAAGGTCTCGATCAGCGGATAGCCGTAGATCACGACCGGCAAGGCCGCCGCGGCGACCAGCGCCTCCTGGCTGGAGCCATAGACGGGGGTGGAGAAGAACTGTGGCGCGGGATGGTTCATGCGGGACTCGGTTAATGTGAATCGGGGACGGGTGCGTGCTGGCGCGGGCAGCGTTTCATTCCTGCGCGGCACCGCTCGACTTGACCAGCGCCGCCCAGGCCGTCACATCGCTGCGCATCTGCGCGGCAAAGGCGCTGCGTGGCTGCGGTGCGTAGCGCATGCCCAGTGCATCGGCCTGCGCCCTGATGGCGGGATTGGCCATGGCGGCTACCGTAGCGCGCTCCAGCTTGTCGACGATGCCGGACGGCGTGCGTGCCGGGGCGAACAAGGCGAACCAGCTATCGACGCCGAACGCGACGCCGGCTTCGGTAAAGGTCGGCACCTCCGGCAACGCGGGCGAGCGCTCGGAGCCGGTGACGGCCAGCGCCCTCACCTTCCCGCCGCGGATCAGCGGCAGCGTGCCGGCAAGGTCGGACATGGCCACGGGCAGCGTGCCGCCGATCACATCGGTCAGCATCGGGTTGACGCCCTTGTACGGGATGTGGCGCAGGTGGATGCCGCTCAGTACGTTGAGGCTCTCGCCAGCCAGGTGGCCGCCCGAGCCCGTGCCCCACGAGCCATAGGTCAGGTCCGCGCCCGGGCGCTTCGCCGCCGCGATCAGCGCGGGCAGATCGCGGCCGGTGAAGCCGGGGCCGGCGATCAGCACATTGCCGCCGTAGAACAACCGGCTGACCGGCACGAAATCGCGCAACGGGTCATACGGCAGCTTCGGGAAGATGGCCGGCGCAATCGCATGCGTGGCGGAGATACCGAGTACCAGCGTGTAGCCATCCGGCGCGGAACGCGCGACCTGCGCCGAGCCGATGGTGCCGGTGGCACCCGCCACGTTCTCCACCACCACGGTCTGCCCGAGTTCCTTCGACAGTCCCGCCGCCAGCAGCCGGCCCACCACGTCGGTCCCGCCTCCCGGGGGAAACGGCACGACCAGCCGGATCGGCTTGTCGGGATAGGGGCCCGCATGCGCGCCGGGTGCTCCCCCGCAGATTGCGGTCACGGCGAGCGCGCCCAGTCCGCGCAGCACCATGCGCCGTGCCGGCAAGTGCGTCTGCAAATGCATGCTTGTCTCCTTTGATGTCTTGAGGTACTGCCGCGGAGCAGGCGCCCGTCTGTGCGGGCATCCTTGCCACCGTATCGTGTTGCAATGCGCTCCCTGTGTGTCTATGGAGCGGGGGGACCGGACTGGCGAAGCGTCACGACAGCGTCGGCGGCTACGAGGCCCTGCGCCGTGACAATGAACGGATTGATCTCGATCGTATCGAGCCGGTCGCCCAGTTGCGCAGCAAGCCGCGACACACTGGCCAGTACCTGTGCAGCGGTATCCAGGACGATTTGCGGATGGCCCCGGTGTCCTTCGCATAGCGCAGCGGCCTTGCTCTGGCGCAGCATGTCGCGCGCTTGCGCAGGCGACAGCGGGGCCAGGCCGCAGGCGGTCTGGCGAAAGATCTCGACGGCCGTGCCGCCGATGCCCGCCAGCGCGACCAGCCCGAACACCGGATCGCGCCGCACACCCACCATCACCTCGCCCCAGCCGCGCACCATGCGCGCCACCAGCACGCCTTCGAACGGGACCGGCGCGCCGCTGTTCGTGCGCACGCCGGCGACGGCCTGCACCATGCGGCCGAAGGCGTCGCGCACGGCCTGCGCATCGGCGAGATTCAGTGCCACGCCGCCCACATCGCTCTTGTGCAGGATGTCGCGCGAACACAGCTTCACCACCACGGGGTAGCCCAGGCGTGCGGCAATGCGCACGGCTTCTTCAGCATCGCGCGCCAGGTCATGCGGGGCCACCGGTACCCCGGCACCAGCAAGCAGCTGCATGGCCTCGTACTCGGACAGCGCCGTAGCCGTGGGCGGGACATCGCGCAGCAGACCGGCGTGCGATGCGGGTTGCGGAGGCTGATCGGCCGCGCCGCGTTCCCGTTCCATGGCCGCTGCACGCGCCAGCGTGGCCACCGCCTCCACCGCATGGCCTGGCTCGCGGAAGACCAGGCAGCCGCGGGCTTCCAGCCACGCGCGCTTGTCGTCGTCGACGATGCCCGCCATCAGCAGTGGCGCCGCCTCAGGGTCTTCGGCGAGCGCGCCGATGGTCTGCTGCAGCTCCGGCCACAGCCGCGGGGCATTGGCGCCACCGGCCAGGAATGCGGTCACGCAACCATAGGCCCCGCTGCGTGCCACGCTGGCCATGGCGTCCATGAAGACACGCGGTTGCGCCACCACCTGCCCCGTTACGTCGATCGGGTTGGCCGTGCTCGCGAACGGGATGGCGGTACACAGGGCCGCTGCCGCCGCGTCCGGCATCGGGGGCAGCGGCAGGCCCAGCTGTTCGGCGCGGTCGGCCATCATGATGCCCACGCCGCCCGACACGGTGACGATCGCCAGCGGCGTGGCGGCAGCGGCCTCGCACCCGTCCGGGCGCTGCCACGATGACGGCCGCCGGCCGCGCGACAGCACATAGCCAAGCCGGAAGAACTCTTCCAGCGTATGCGCGCGGTGCACGCCGTAGGCGTCGAACACCGCCTGGTACACCGCGTCTTCGCCGGTCAGGCTGGCCGTGTGCGATTGCGCGGAGCGCGCGCCGGCCGCGGTGGTGCCGACCTTGGTGATCACGACGGGCTTGCCGGCCGCACGCGCGGCGGCAAGTGCCTGGCGCAGGCGCGTGCCGTCGCGGCAGCCTTCGATGTAGGCCAGGATCACGCGCGTATTCGGATCATCGGCCAGCCAGGCGATCACATCGGCCACCTGCAGCCCGGCCTCGTTGCCGGTCGTGACCCAGTGGCTCAGGCCCAGGCCCGCTTCGCGCGCGAGCGCATACGCATAGGCGCCGAACGCGCCGCTCTGGCTCACCAGGCCGACTTCGCCGACCGGCGGCGTGCCGCTCAGCGCGATCGGCGAAAACGTGGCGAACATGCGCTCGCGCAGGTTCATTGCGCCCAGGCAGTTGGGACCGAGCAGCGTGACGCCGGCCTCGCGCGCGCGGCTTGCGAGCCGGGCCTGCCTCTGCACGCCGGCTTCGCCTGCCTCGGCGAAGCCCGAGGTGAAGACCACCGCGGCGCGCGCGCCGTTGCCGGCAAGCTGCGCCATGACATCCTCGCTGGCAACCGCCGGCACCGCGACGATGGCCAGGTCCACCGCCTCGCCGATATCGGACAGCGAGCCATACGCCCGCAGGCCCTGCACTTCGGCCGCGGACGGGTTGACCGGAAAGATGCGTCCCGCATAGCCGAGTTCGCGCAGCAGCCGGATCGGCATGCCACCCACCTTGTCCGGCTGGGTGGACGCACCGACCACCGCGATCGAACGCGGGTACAGCAGGGAATTCAGGTCAACCATACGGAAGTCTCCAGGTCTTGTGGCCAGGGGGCGGCTGCTATGGGTGCAGGCCGCTGGCGGCCTCGATGGATCGGACCATCTCCCTCAGCAGGGGCGCCACTTTCTTTTCCATCATCCCGCGCTTCACCTGCGAGCCGGGTACGGCACAGTTGAACAGCAGCGGACGGTTCAGGTAGCGGATGCGCGAGTAGACGCCCACGCCGTGCACGCCGATCCCCGCATCCCCTTCATTGATCGCGAAACCGCGCTTCGGGTAGTGGGCGACGTTGTGGCACAGCGTGTCGTAGAAGGCCGCGTATTCGTCGGGCCGCTCCTCGCTCGCGGCCATCATCAGCGTTTCGAACTCCGCCTTTGACAAGGTGCACAGGTAGGCGCGGCCCATTGCCGTACTGAGCACCGAGCGCACGGCGCCGGTGCCGGGGCGGGCCGGCGTGCCTTCGTTGTGGGTGCAGGACTGCAGGTAGGTCACGTCGAGCCGGTGCGCCACGCCCATCGACACGGCGCCCTCGATGCGGTCGGCCAGTTCCTGCATCAGCGGTCGGGCCACGTGGCGCACGGGTAGCCCGGTCAGGTAGGGGTAGCCGAGCGCCAGCACCTGCGCGCTGACGAAGTACTTGTCGAGCTTGGGATCCCAATCAAGATAGCCAAGCTCGAACAGCGTGCGGCAAATGCGCGACACCGTGGCGCGCGGCAGTTGCAGGCGCTGCGCGAGTTCGCCATTGCCAAGCGGGCGCGGCTCGTCGATGAAGCAGCGCAGCAAGGCAAAACCCTTGGCCAGCAAGCCCCCGAAGGACGGATCCTCGCGGCGGCGCTCGGCAATGAATTGTTCGACGGGCAGGTTCATGGCGTTTCCTCTTTAACCAGTCTGGACAGCGCGCCGCCCAGTGTCAAAAAGTGGAATCTATTTCCACATATTGGAAATATAGGCCATGACCTTGCCCCATTTACGGGTACGCCATAAGGTACAGCCGACACCGATTCGAAACCGGATTGCCCGCATGCGACTCAGCCAGATCCAGGATTTCATCGCGGTGGCGGAAGGCGGCAGCATCCGCGCCGCCGCGCGGTCGCGCGACGTGTCGGCGCCGGCGCTGACCAAGAGCATTCGCCAGCTGGAAGAGGAACTGCACGTGCCGTTGCTCACCCGGACGACGCGCGGGGTCGTGCTGTCGCACTATGGCGAGGCCTTCCTGCGCCGAGCGCGGCTGATAGCCGCCGAGGCGCGTCGGGCCACGGAAGAGATGACGCAGATGCTCGGAGCGCGGACCGGCACGGTGCGCATCGGCGTCACCGGCGGTCCTGCGCACCTGCTGCTGCCCGCCGCATTGAACCGTTTCCGCCGCCAGCATCCGGAAGTCCAGGTGAACATCGACAGCGGCCGCTATGCGGTGCATTTGCAGGATCTGCGCGCGGGCCTGATCGACGTGGCGGTGAGCCCCATTCCCGACGAAGGCATCGAGCATGACTTCATCTGCGAGCCGCTCTACAACAACGACTCCGTCGTGGTCGCGCACCGGGACCACCCGTTGCGCCATGCGCGCACGTTGCGTGAACTGGTCGGTTCCGAGTGGATACTGACCACCTGCCGCATGCACGGCCCCGGGGCGGCCATCATGGACGCCTTCCGCGCGCAGGACCTGCCGTTGCCGCACGTGGCCGTGCGCTGCGACACCTTCGGCATCATCCAGGCCCTGCTGCAGGACCGCAGGCTGCTGTGCATGGTGGCGCGCCAGCTCATGCAGGGCCGGCTGGCCGGCACGAATGGGCTGGCTGTCCTGCCGATCGAAGACCCGCTACCGAGCCACACCGTCTGCCTGGCCTACCGTGCCGATTCCCCGATGCCGCCGGTGGTGGCGAGCTTCGCCGCGCAACTGCGGCGCGAGGCGCACTACCTGATCAACATGCCGGACAGCCCGCTGCGGCGCCCCGGCGCGCAGCCGCCATTGCCGTCGCCGTTGCAGGACAGTGCAGCGACGCAGGCCTGCGCTACCGCGCGCCAGGCGCGCGCAATCGATCCGCTCATGACATAGGCGCGCCGGCATCGGCATGCGCAAACAGCTGCTGGACCGTGCCGCGAAGGTCCGCGAGATCCGCCTCGAGGCCGGCATGGTCGTGATGCAGACGCTCGGGCATAACGATGGTCGTCGTCACCCATGAAATGGCAATTGCGCGTAAGCAAACGATCGCTACGCGCGCTGGCGCGCCGCGAGCAGACGATCTCGGCGCTGAATATCGAGACGGAGCAGGACGCGAGGCCTCCCCTCACGCCGCCGCCGGCCTCAGACAGGACAATCTGATATCGTATGGCGCCCCACGCCTTGCGACACAGAAGCAAACCTGACAAGAGAGCCAAGCAATGCCCAGGCCCAACCCAGCGCTCCGACGCAGCCAGAAGGCGCCCATGACACCGATGCGCCGGCGCCTTGTCGTCACCGCCGCCATCGTGCTGGTCGCCGCACTGAGCTGGGGCGTGGCGGTCGTCGTTGAACCCGCCATCCAGCGCACCGTCGTGATCACGACCGGTGCGGACAAGGGCATCTACCGCGGATTCGCGGATCGCTATGCCCCACTGCTCAAACGTGATGGCATCACGCTGGATATCCGCAGTTCGGCCGGGTCGGTCGAAAATTTTTCCAGGCTGACCGATCCCAACAGCGAATACGACGTCGGCTTTATCCAGTCGGGCACCACTACCCCGCAGGAAACCGACCACTTGCAGACCATCGCCGCCGTATCCTACGAGCCGATCTGGGTGTTCTATCGTGGCAAGGCCACGATCGACCGGCTCGCACAGCTCAGTGGCAAGCGGATCTCGATCGGCGTGCCCGGCAGCGGCCTGCTGAATGTCTCGCGCGTATTGCTTAACCATAGTGATGTGAACACGAGCAACAGCACGCTGCTGGAAATGGACGCCGGCCAGGCCTATCAAAGCCTGCGCAATGGCGAACTCGACGCCGCCTTCTTCATCGGCAGGCCGGATGCCGAGATGCAGCAGAAGCTGCTGAATAGCGACCTGAAGCTGATGAACTTCGCCCAGGCCGACGCCCTGGTGCAGAGATTCCCCGCTCTCTCCAAGCTCACGTTCCCGCGCGCATCGACCAGCATCGCCAAGGATCTTCCGCAGGCGGACGTCACGCTGCTGGCCGCCACGGCCCTGCTGGTCTCGAAGGACACGCTGCACCCCGCCCTGGTCTACCTGCTGCTGGAGGCCGCTCGGTCCGTGCATGGCGGCGAGGACTACTTCACGCGGCTGGGTACGTTTCCCAACCTGAATACGAGCGAGTTTCCGATTTCGGACGAAAGCACGCGCTACTTCAAGTCCGGACGCCCCTTCCTGCAGCGCTACCTGCCTTTCTGGCTTGCCAGCTTCATCGAACGGCGCCTGCTGATCCTGCTGCCCTTCATGGCTTTGCTGCTCGGCTTGCTGCAAGCATTGCCGCGCATGATCGAGGCGCGGTACAAGAACCGGCTCGTAGTCTGGTACCACGAGATCAAGGCGCTGGAAGATGAAATCTGGAGAAACGAAAAGCCGACCGCGGAACAGGTCGCGCAATGGCGCGAAGAGATCGAGAACATCGATGCGCACGCCAGCCAGATACAGCTGCCGCAGCGCTACTTCCAGGATGTCTATGCACTCAAGCAGGCGATCGGCGTCGTTAGGGACCGGATTTCCCACGCCGTCGCGAGGGCAAGGAAACCCGTCGAGGACCGAGCCACGAACCGATCGTGAAAGGCATCCTTGAAGGTATACGCCGACGTCTCGCCCGTCCCAGTCAGGTATTCGCCCTCGACGTAGTAGTCGGAACTTGCCGATGGTGACGCTTCCCTCGAACCCGGCAATTGGACCGTGGGCGCCACCGGTAACGAAGCCAAGGATCGGCGTTACATTGAACCGGATTGTGTCGCCGCTGGCGAACGACCATCCCACCAAGGCCGACTACTTATCGTATGGCGCGCCCGGGCCGGTCTCCTCGGTGATGCTGACGCTGCCCGTGAAGCCATGTGGGAGGACGTCCGAGGGGGCGGCGTATCGCCCGGCCGGCGCCCCGGGTCAGGTCACCGGCGCCGGATTAAACAACGCCAGCGAGTTATACAACTTGTGGTGCTCCGCCCACGTCTTTTTGCGGCCGCTGGCCACGTCGATCATCAGGCGGAACAGCTCCCAGCCCACATCCTCGATGGTGGCTTCGCCGGTGGCGATGCGGCCCGCATTCACGTCCATCAGGTCGTGCCAGCGCCGCGCCAGGTCGCTGCGCGTGGCGACTTTGATGACAGGCACTTCGGCCAGGCCATAAGGCGTGCCGCGGCCGGTCGTGAACACGTGCAGGTTCATGCCGGCGGCCAGCTGCAGCGTGCCGCAGATGAAATCGCTCGCGGGGGTGGCCGCGTAGATCAGCCCCTTCTGCTTCAGCTTCTCGCCGGGCGACAGCACGCCGGTGATCGGTGCGCTGCCCGACTTGATGATCGAGCCCATCGCCTTTTCCACGATGTTCGACAGGCCACCCTTCTTGTTGCCCGGCGTGGTGTTGGCGCTGCGGTCCACGCGGCCGCGTTCGAGGTAGCTGTCATACCAGGCCATCTCGCGGATCATCGCCTCGGCCACTTCCGGCGTGGCGGCGCGAGCGGTGAGCTGGTCGATGCCGTCGCGCACTTCGGTGACCTCGGAGAACATCACGCTGGCGCCGGCACGCACCAGCAGGTCCGTGGCAAACCCCACCGCCGGATTGGCCGTCACGCCGGAGAACGCATCGCTGCCGCCGCACTGCACGCCGACCACCAGCTCGGACACCGGACACGTTTCGCGCCGGCGCGCATTCAGGCGCTCCAGGTGCGTCTCGGCCATCGTCATGATCGACGCGATCATCGAGGCAAAGCCGACGTGCTGCTCGTCCTGCAGGCACACCACGCCGACCTGCACTTCGCCCGCGCCGGTCTGGATCGGGATGGTGCCCGCCGGCATCAGGCGGTCCGGCTGGAGCTTCTCGCAGCCGAGGCTGACCATCATCGCGGTGCCGCCGAAATTCGGATTGAGCGCGATATTGCGCAGCGTGCGGATCGGGATGACGGCATCGGGCGCGTCGATGGCCACGCCGCAGCCGTAGGTGTGCTCCAGCCCGATCACGTCATCGACATTGGGATAGCGCGGCAGCAGCTCTTCGCGGATACGCCGCACAGCATGCTCGACCACGCCCGACACACACTGCACGGTCGTGGTGATGGCCAGGATATTGCGCGTGCCGACCGAACCATCGGGGTTGCGGAAGCCCTCGAAGGTATAGCCTTCCAGCGGCGGCAGCGGCGCCGGGAGGCGCGTGCCGACCGGCAGGTCCGTGAGGCCGGGCGCCACAGGCATTTCGATGACGCGCTCGTTGACCCAGCTGCCGCGCGGCAGGTCCTTCAGTGCGTAGCCGATCACCACGTTGTAGCGCATTACCGCATCGCCCTGCTTCAGGTCCGACAGCGCGACCTTGTGCCCTTGGGGCACGGCCTCTTGCAGGACCAGCCCGCACGGGAACTCGGCGCCGGCCGGCAGGCCGCCGTCGTTGGCGACGATGGCCACATTGTCTGCCGGATGGATGCGTATATAGAGCGGCGCCTGGACCGGCTGGGCGGCCGGGGCGCGCGAATCATGTTCGGACATGCTGTGTTTCCTGCGGTTATTGCGGGTGCCTGAGTTCCACGCGGCGAATGTCCTTGACGATCACCAGGTAGCTCAGCACCGTGACCAGTGCATGGACCCCGACGAACACCAGCGCGCCGTTGAACGAGCCGGTGACGCTCAGGATATAGCCGATCGCGATCGGCGTGACGATGCCGGCGATATTGCCGAACGTATTGAAGATGCTGCCCGCCAGGCCGATGACTTCCTTGGGCGCGGTATCCGCCACCACGGCCCAGCCCAGCGCGCCGATGCCCTTGCCGAAGAAGGCCAGCGCCATGAAGCCGACCACCAGCCACTCGGCATCGACATAGTTGCAGGCAATCATGCTGACCGACAGCAGCATGCCGGCCACGATGGGCACCTTGCGGGCAATGGTCAGCGAATGGCCGCGGCGCAGCAGTGCGTCCGAAATCATGCCGCCCAGCACGCCGCCGAGGAAACCGCAGATCGCCGGCAGCGACGCCACGAAGCCCGCCTTGAGGATGGACATGCCGCGCGCCTGCACCAGGTACACGGGGAACCAGGTCAGGAAGAAGTACGTGAGCACGTTGATGCAGTACTGGCCCAGGTACACCCCCGCCAGCATGCGGTTGCCCAGCAACTGGCGCGCATAGAACCAGCCCGCCGGCACTGCGGCCTTGCCGGTGGCGCGCCCTGCCCCTTCATTCATGTGGATCAGGCCGCCGCCCTGCTCGATATGCTCGAGTTCCGCGCGATTGACCGCCGGATGATCGGCCGGGCTGCGCATGACCTTGAGCCACAGCACGGCCAGCGCCATGCCGAACACGCCCATCCACATATAGACATGGTGCCAGCCCCAGCTGTGCGTTACCCATGCCATCAGCGGCGTGAACACCACCGCCGCGAAATACTGGGCGGCGTTGAAGATGGCGGACGCCGTGCCGCGCTCGGCAGTGGGGAACCAGCTCGCCACGACCTTGGCATTGGCCGGGAACGCCGGCGACTCGGCCAGGCCCACGGCAAAGCGCAGCATGAACAGCGCCGTCATCACCGCGCCCATCGAGGCGAACACGCCCACCCAGGCCTGCAGCAGCGTGAAGATCGACCACAGGCAGATGCTGACCGCATAGATGCGGCGCGCGCCAAAGCGGTCAAGCAGCCAGCCGCCGGGGATCTGCGCCATGACATAGGCCCAGCTGAAGGCGGAAAAAATATAGCCCATCTGCACGGCACTGAAGCCGAAGGCCTCGCGCATCGCGGGCCCGGTGATCGACAGCGTGGCACGGTCGGCATAGTTGACCGTGGTGACGATGAAGATCATCGCCAGGATCCAGTAGCGGACATTGGTGCGGCGCGCGGCGGCTGCACTGCCGGCAGCGGCCGTCGTGGCAGTGGGGGTAGGGCTTGCGTTCATCGGGTCTCCTGTGGCCATATGCCAGCAAACCCGTCAAAGGCCAACTGAGATATGTCGTCATATGACTAGGATTATAAGGAGATGATCCGTCGATCGTAGTGCGCGTTTACCCTGAAACCGCCGGATATCTTGTATTACCGCCTTTCCCTTTCCTTACAAGACATAGGGTTCCCGGGCAATCCTCATGGCCGCGCAGGTAGGTTGCCGCATGTCCATGCACGGGGTTTTCCCCAACATCGTGACGTTTGCTCTTGTCTTCTTCGATCGCTAGTTGTACGATGACGTACATTGATAACGCCACAGCAGGACTGCGGAACACCGCCCTGCCCTATCCATCATCAAATTGCCGGCCTCGGCCCAGGATGAGAGACATGACGACACCGCAAGAACTAAAGCAGATCATTTCCGAAGGCCTGCTGTCCTTCCCAGTCACCGACTTCGACGCGCAAGGCAACTTCCGCCCCGAGACCTACGTGAAGCGCCTGGAATGGCTGGCACCCTACGGTGCCTCGGCGCTGTTCGCCGCGGGCGGCACTGGCGAGTTCTTTTCGCTGACGCCGGACGACTACTCCAATGTGATCCGCACCGCGGTGGAAACCTGCCAGGGCAAGGTACCCATCCTGGCCGGCGCCGGCGGCCCGACCCGCATGGCCATCGCCTATGCGCAGGAAGCGCAGCGCCTGGGCGCCAAGGGTGTGCTGCTGATGCCCCACTACCTGACCGAAGCGAGCGAGGAAGGCATTGCCAACCACATCGAAGAAGTCTGCAAGGCGGTCAACATCGGCGTGATCGTCTACAACCGCGCCAACTCGCGCATCGGCGCCGACCTGCTGGAACGCGTGGTGGACCGCTGCCCCAACCTGATCGGCTTCAAGGACGGCGTCGGCGAGATCGAAGCCATGGTGCGCGTGCGCCGCAAGCTGGGCGACCGGCTGGCTTACCTGGGCGGCCTGCCGACCGCGGAAGTCTATGCCGCGGCCTACAAGGCGCTGGGCGTGCCGGTGTACTCGTCGGCCGTGTTCAACTTCATCCCGCGCACCGCGATGGACTTCTACCGCGCTGTTGCAGCCGATGACCATGCCACCATCGGACGCCTGATCGACGATTTCTTCTTGCCCTACCTGGACATCCGCAATCGCCGCCAGGGCTATGCGGTGAGCATCGTCAAGGCCGGCGCCCGCCTGGTCGGCCACGACGCAGGTCCGGTGCGCGCGCCGCTGACGGACCTGAACGAAGAGGAAATGGCGCAGCTCGACGCGCTGATCCGCAAGCTCGGGCCGCAGTAAGCCTGCCCCCTCCCGGGAAGCCGGGTCACGAACTGATACCCCGCCATGTGCGGGGTATCTTGTTTTATGGGACGCCATCCCACCGGGTTCACGGACAAGGTCGCAACCGCGGCCTTTCGTCGTTTACGGCAACCCGGAATGGAATAAACACGGGCTGCCACGCGTTTAGTCAGACGAATCCGCAACTCCTGGCAATGCCAGGCTTTTTTCACCGATGCGACATTGGGAGCACGTGATGTCGAGTCCATGTCTCGCGGCATTGCTTGCCGTATTGGCCCTCGCCGCTTGCGGCGGAGAGGGGGACGAACCCGGCGCAACATCCGGCGCGGGGCCGGGCATGACCGGCGGTGCATCGTCGGGAAGCGCGCCCGGATTCCAGCCGGCGCCGGGCGCAGGGGGGACTGGTGGCGGTGCAGGCGGCAACGGCAGTGCGGGAGCGGGGTCCGGAATGTAGGGAACTATGCTTGAATCGGGTATCAGCCGAAAAAAACATCACCATTCGGCATTGGAGAATGTCCATGGCTTATCGCTTAGCCAGTTGGGTGGCTGGCGCCGCGGTCGCGCTGTCCGCCTGTGCGTCCCTGCAACCGATCCAGACCGCGCAGAAAATGGTCGGTAGCCCCGAAAGCTCCGTGCGCGAGACATTCGGCGAACCCACGGAGGTCTACAAGCTCGCCGACGGCAGCGTGCGCTGGATCTATTCGCACCAGCCGCTGGGATTCGAGGTCTACGCCGCCGATTTTGATGGCAACGGCAGGCTCGTCAACTTCCGCCAGATGCTGACCGAGAAAGAAATCTACGAAGCCAGGCCAGGCGTTTGGACCAAGCGCGACATTGCGGAACGCTTCGGCATGCCGCGCGAGCCAGTCCAGTACTACCCGCTGATGAAGCGGGAGGCATGGTCGTACCGGCTCTATGCAAGCGGCTACCAGCCTGCGCACTTCAGCGCCTACTTCGACGACCAGGGCGTGCTGGATCGCACGATGATCATTGTGGATTCGTATGGAGGCGACCGGCGGCGCCGGTGAGCTTGCGCACGCGCACGGTGCTGCTGTCCGCCACGGTCGAGTTCTGAGACGGCCCGCCGCTGACGCTCCGACCACCCACTCATCTCGGCCCACCCGCGCCAAAGCGGTACACGACCAGATGGTCCGTGCCGGATTCCGCCGCCCAGGCCTCGCCCGGACGCCCGAGCATCTGGCGCACATTGGCATCCGGCCTCGGACTGGCGAAGGTCTCGAACCGGCCAGTCTGCGGGTCGAAGCGCAGGACGGCGTTCTTGCCCCAGTCGCTGAGCCATACCTTGTCCTGCTCATCCACATACATCGCATAGGCATGGGGGCTGGCGCCAGGCAGCGTCCATTCCCGCCAGCGCCCCGTGCCGGGATCGTAGGCGCCAAGCTTGCCCGCGGTCCATTCGCTGACCCATAGCACGCCCTTCGAGTCCGACCAGATGCGGCGTGGCCCGGACCGTGGCGAAGGCGGCATAACGACGTGCGCGGCACCGGAGGCCGTATCGATGCGGGCAATGTAGTCACCGGCCAGCGAAGCAAAGTAGATATCGCCCCGCGGCGTGACGGCGATGCCGTACGGACCCTGCCCGCGGGGCGCGTCGAACATGCGCATGCGGCCGCTGGCCGGATCGAGCTCGCCATAAACCCCGCTCTGCCCGGTGAACCACAGATGTCCCCGCGCATCGAACACCGCGGTGTTCAGGTTGGCATTGGCCTGTCCCGACGGAAGCGGGTAACGCTTGACGCCATGGTTCCCGGGATCGACCCGGAGAATCGAATTCTGACCGCCATCCGTGACCCATGCAGCGCCATCGGGCCCAATGATCACGCCATGCGGCGCGGACGCTTCGCCGAGGGCAATATGGATGGTCTTGCCCGTTGCCGGGTCCAGCCGCCCAAGCTCGCCCGTGCTCTGGGCCGTGTACCACACCGCGCCATCAGGCGCAGGCGCAACGTCGTGCGGATGCGCGCCGGCCGGCACCGGATAGCTCTGGACGCGTGGCGGCACTGTGCCCTGGGCACACACTGTGGTGACCGACATGGCCAGAATGCCGGCAGCCAGTACGGCACGCGGCAAGCGCAGGGACATCGCCATCTCCTGATCAGTCGAAGAATCTTCGATCCAAGCATAGGCCAGCCGACGGCCAGACGGGGACATGCGTGCCCGTATACTGCGCGATTGATCATCGAGTTCCAGTCCCGCGACTACCCAGTGCGGCACCTGAGCCGAGACCACGCTGCCGCATGAAAACCATCACGCTCTACCTGCTCACCGCCGTGGCCGAAATCCTTGGCTGCTACCTGCCCTACCTGTGGCTGCGCCAGGGCGCGAGCGCCTGGGTATTGCTGCCGGGCGCGCTGTCGCTGGCATTGTTCGCATGGCTGCTGTCCCTGCATCCCGATGCGTCCGGGCGCGTGTATGCGGCCTACGGCGGCGTCTATATCGGCGTGGCCGTGCTCTGGCTATGGCTGGTCGATGGTCTGCGGCCCAGCGCGTGGGACCTGGCCGGCGTCGGTGTTGCTTTTCTCGGCATGGCCATCATCGTGTTCCAGCCGCGCTGAGGCAGCCACGGGACGACGACTGTTCCGTTTTGGAACAGCTGTGCCAGCGCGGAACAGCCGCCCCGCCACACTGGCACAGCCGGCGCCTCGGCATCGGCGCCTGAAACCTCCGGAACCCTGAATCCACGGCGTTTTGGCCATCTGACCTGGCTCCGGCACACCTCTTGCGATATCTGCCTCGCGCGCGGCGCATCGCCGTGCCGACCAACGACTTCACAAGACGGAGCGAGACATGAACATGGCCGAGATCGCCCAGCTGGGCGTCAGCAACCCTTATAAGCAGCAGTACGAAAACTACATCGGCGGGTCGTGGGTTCCACCGGCAGGCGGCGAGTACTTCGAGGCCATCACGCCGATCACCGGCAAGCCGTTCACGCGCGTGCCGCGCTCGAAGCAGGAAGATGTCGATGCCGCGCTCGACGCCGCGCACGCCGCCAGGGCGGCCTGGGGCCGCACCTCGACCACCGAGCGCGCCAATATCCTGAACCGCATCGCCGACCGCATCGAGGCCAACCTGACGCTGCTGGCCGTGGCCGAAACCATCGACAACGGCAAGCCGGTGCGCGAGACCACCGCGGCGGACCTGCCGCTGGCGGTCGACCATTTCCGCTACTTCGCCGGCTGCATTCGCGCGCAGGAAGGCGGCATCTCCGAGATCGACGCCGAGACCACCGCCTACCATTTCCACGAACCGCTCGGCGTGGTCGGGCAGATCATCCCGTGGAACTTCCCGCTGCTGATGGCCACGTGGAAGCTCGCGCCGGCACTGGCCGCGGGCAACTGCGTGGTGCTCAAGCCCGCCGAGCAGACGCCTGCGTCCATCCTCGTGCTGATGGAGGTGATCGGCGACCTGCTGCCCCCGGGCGTACTCAACGTCATCAACGGCTTTGGCCTGGAAGCGGGCAAGCCGCTGGCATCGAGCCCGCGCATCAGCAAGGTCGCGTTCACCGGCGAGACCACCACGGGCCGGCTGATCATGCAATACGCGTCGCAGAACCTGATCCCGGTCACGCTGGAGCTGGGCGGCAAGTCGCCCAACATCTTCTTCGAGGATGTGCTGGCCGCCGACGACGCCTACTTCGACAAGGCGCTCGAAGGCTTTGCCATGTTCGCGCTGAACCAGGGCGAGGTGTGCACGTGCCCTTCGCGCGCGCTGATCCAGGAATCGATCTACGACCGCTTCATGGAACGCGCGCTCAAGCGCGTGGCGGCAATCCGGCAGGGGCATCCGCTCGACAAGGGCACCATGATCGGCGCGCAGGCGTCGGCCGAGCAGCTAGAAAAGATCCTGTCCTACATCGACCTGGGCCGCAAGGAAGGCGCGCAATGCCTGGCGGGCGGCGAACGCAACCAGCTTGATGGCGACCTGGCAGGCGGCTACTACGTGAAGCCCACCGTGTTCAGGGGCCACAACAAGATGCGCATCTTCCAGGAAGAAATCTTCGGGCCGGTGGTATCGGTCACCACCTTCAAGGACGAAGAGGAAGCGCTGGCCATTGCCAACGACACGCTCTATGGTCTCGGCGCGGGCGTCTGGACGCGCGATGGCGCGCGCGCGTTCCGCATGGGCCGCGGCATCCAGGCCGGCCGCGTGTGGACCAACTGCTATCACGCCTATCCCGCGCATGCCGCATTCGGTGGATACAAGCAGTCCGGCATTGGCCGCGAGAACCACCGCATGATGCTCGACCACTACCAGCAGACCAAGAACCTGCTGGTCAGCTACAGCCCGAACGCCCTCGGCTTCTTCTGACGATGGGCAAGGCATCGCGTTTTGGCGGAAAAATTGAATTCCCGGTCCGCCGGACGCGTGCCATGATCGCGTCGGTGCCCGCCTCTGCGGGCACCGCATCCAACCAGGAGTCGATATGCCAGCGATGATGAAAGCTGCGGTGGTGCGCGCCTTTGGCGCCCCACTCACGATCGATGAAGTGCCCGTGCCGCAACCCGGCCCCGGTCAGGTCCAGGTAAAGATCGAGGCCTCCGGTGTCTGCCATACCGACCTCCACGCCGCCGACGGCGACTGGCCGGTCAAACCCACCCTGCCCTTTATCCCCGGCCATGAAGGCGTGGGCTACGTGTCCGCCGTGGGCAGCGGCGTCAGCCGCGTGAAGGAAGGCGACCGCGTCGGCATTCCATGGCTGTACAGCGCCTGTGGCTATTGCGAGCACTGCCTGCAGGGCTGGGAAACCTTGTGCGAGAAACAGCAGAATACCGGCTACTCGGTCAACGGCGGCTATGGCGAGTATGTGGTGGCCGATCCCAACTACGTGGGCCTGCTGCCCGACAAGGTCGGCTTTGTCGAGATCGCGCCGATCCTGTGCGCCGGCGTCACCGTGTACAAGGGCCTGAAGGTCACCGACACGCGTCCGGGCCAGTGGGTGGTGATCTCCGGCATCGGCGGGCTCGGCCATGTGGCCGTGCAGTATGCGCGGGCCATGGGCCTGCGCGTGGCCGCGGTCGACATCGACGACGCCAAGCTCGACCTGGCGCGGCGGCTCGGCGCCGAGGTGGCGGTCAATGCGCGCGACACGGACCCGGCCGCGTGGCTGCAGAAGGAAATCGGCGGCGCGCATGGCGTGCTGGTCACCGCGGTCTCGCCCAAGGCGTTCTCGCAAGCGATCGGCATGGTGCGGCGCGGCGGCACCATCGCGCTCAACGGGCTGCCGCCGGGCGATTTCGACACGCCGATCTTTGACGTCGTGCTCAAGGGCATCACCATCCGCGGTTCGATCGTCGGCACGCGCAGCGACCTGCAGGAATCGCTCGACTTCGCCGCGCACGGCGACGTGAAGGCCACGGTGTCGACCGCAAGACTCGAAGACGTCAACGATGTGCTCGGCCGCCTGCGTGACGGCAAGGTCGAGGGCCGCGTGGTGCTCGATTTCTCGCGCTGAGGGAGCGACCATGCCGCAAGCCCACGCTGATCCCGGCAGTCCCGTGCCACGCGTCGTCGCCACGCCGGCCGCACTGGCGCTGATCGGCGCGCTGCGCGCGCGGCATGGTCCGCTGATGTTCCACCAGTCCGGCGGCTGCTGCGACGGCAGTGCGCCGATGTGCTTCGCCGCCGGCGACCTGATCGTCGGCGATGCCGACGTCCGCCTCGGCGAGATCGGTGGCGTGCCGTTCTACATGACGCGCGCGCAGTTCGAGTACTGGCAGCACACGCGGCTGGTGATCGATGTCGTGGCCGGTGCGGGCGGCATGTTCTCGCTGGAGAGCGGAACCGGCCAGCGTTTCCTGACGCGCTCGGAACTGTTCAGCGACGAAGAGGCCGCGCTGCTGGCCTTGCAGCCCGCGCTGTAGGAGCGCTCCGCGGTACTGCCCCGTAGTCCCGCGCCACGATGCGTCGCGCAGGCGCCGGTAAATCGTATTGCGCGACACCCCCAGCTCGCGCGCTACCAGGCTGATGTTGCCGCGATGGCGCTCCAGCGCCTGGCGGACCAGGCCCGCCTCCCAGTCACGCATGCGACCTTCGGCGGGAGTCCGCGATAACGACGCTGCCCCGGGGGATTGCGCCTTCACGGCGCGCGTCTACCGCGCCTCGTCAAGCAGGTCGTTCAGGATTTCATCGAAGGTCGCCTGGGCGTCTTCCAGCGCCTGCAGCGCGGCGTCGAACGTCTGCAGCGCCATCTTGGACGGCTTGCCGCTGCCTTCCGGGGGATACTGGGACTGCAGGGCGGCAAAGGCGACCTGCACCTGACGGGTCGCATCGACCACACGCTGCATGGCCTGCGCCTCCTCGGCGCGCAATTGTTCGTGCTTCTGTTCACTCATGCCTTGGGCTCCTGCCGGCGCTCTGTGGTGGCGCGGCGTTATGAGCCGTATCGTACAAGAACTGAACGGGCTGGCAGCGGAACGCGCCTCGACTTGCGCAAAAATCGGTTAGGCTCCACCTGGGGGGCCCGGTGCGCCGTGCCCCCGAGCGCCACGGATTCCGGACCCCGATATGTCATCCCTCATGCGCCGCGCGCTGGCCGCCACCCTGGTGACCGCGGGCGGCTTTGCCTGCTACTGGACCTATCTCACGGTCAACCAGGCGCGCCTGCTGTTCGACGCGCGCCGCCGTCCGCCACGCGACCTGCCTGACGGCATCGTCGGCTATTCGCACCTGGTGCCGGGCGGCGTGCTGCGCGGCTACATCTACCATGCACCGGGCGACACGGTGCGGGATCTCCTGTTCTACCTGCCGGGCCGCGGCGAGGATGTGCTCGACACCCTGCAATTCGCCCGCTGGCTGCCGGCCGGCATGGGCTTCGCGACATTCGACTATCGCGGCCTCGGACATTCCGACGGCCAGCCCTCCGAAGCCGCCGCGGTCGCCGATGCCAGCCAGTTCCTGCTGCACCTGCGCCGCGTCTTTCCCGGCACGCGGGCGCACGTCGTGGGCCGCAGCCTGGGCACTGGCGTCGCCATCCAGCTCGCCGACCTGCAGGACTTCGAAAGTCTGCAGCTGATCACGCCCTATGACTCGATGCTGGAACTGGTGCGCCAGCGCTTTCCGCTCGTGCCGCTGCGGCAATTGATGCGCCACCATTTCGATTCCATTTCACATTGCAAGAAAGTGGTCCAGAGCACCAAGGTGCTGCTCGCGGAGGCCGATGACGTGGTGCCGCATGCCTGCTCCGAGCGCCTGGTGGCCGCGTGGCCGGGGCCGGTGATGCTGCAGACCATGCCTGGCACGGATCACTTCACGATTGTCGAGCGCGAGGAAACCTGGCTGACGCTGTGCGAATTTGCGCGCCAGGTGCAGCATGCCACGCTCCCGGATACCCCGCGCGCACCGCCGCCGGACCACGACGAGACCGGAGTGCCGCTTCCGCTTGCCCGGTTCCGCTAGAATGCGCGCATGAAAAAATTCGCAGTCAAGGCAGGTGGCGCCGCGTTGGCGCTGGCTGCAGCCGGCGTGCTGCTCGCCGGTTTCGCCGCGGTGGTCAGCCTGCGGCAACTCCCTCCCGTCGATGCCCTGCGCGAGTACCGCCCGGACGTGCCGCTGCGGATCTTCACCAGCGACAACGTGCAGATCGGCGAATTCGGCAGCGAGCATCGCGAATTCATCCCGTTCGAAAAGATGCCGCGCCAGATGACGCAGGCGCTGCTGGCCGCCGAGGACGACCAGTTCTACGAGCACGACGGCATCGATATCCCCGGCATCTTCCGCGCCGCGCTGGCCAACCTGGGTCGCGGCTATGCGCAGGGCGCCTCCACCATCACCATGCAGGTGGCTCGCAATTTCTACCTGTCGCGCGAGAAGACGCTTTCGCGCAAGTGGTACGAAATCCTGCTCGCCTGGAAGATCGATCGTACGCTCTCCAAGGACCGCATCCTGGAGGTGTACATGAACCAGGTCTACCTGGGCGAGCATGCCTACGGCTTCGGCAGCGCGGCCCACGCCTATTTCGGCAAGCCGCTGGACGGGCTTTCGCTGGCCGAGACCGCCATGCTGGCTGGGCTGCCCAAGGCGCCGTCCACCATGAACCCGGTCGCGAACTTCACGCGCGCCAAGCGCCGGCAGGAATACGTGCTCGGACGAATGCTGGCGTTGGGCATGATCAGCCAGGACCAGTACCGCGAAGCGCGCTCCGCCCGACTGGAAATTGCCCCCGACAGCGCCGGCCAGTTCGCCGGACACGCCGAATATGTCGCCGAACTCGCGCGCCAGCTTGCACGCGAACGGTTCGGCGACGAAGCGTACACGCGCGGCCTCAATGTCTACACCACGGTATCGTCGGTGCGGCAGACCATGGCCTACGACGCCGTGCGGCGCGGGCTGGACGGCTACGGGCAGCGGCATCGCATCGCCGGTCCGGACAGCGCCCCGCAGGCAGCGCTGGTTTCCCTGGAAGGCGACACCGGGGCGATCGAGGCCCTGGTCGGCGGCGCCGATTTCGGCGCGAACCGCTTCAACCATGCGACCCAGGCGCTGCGCCAGCCGGGCTCGACCTTCAAGCCGTTCATCTATGCGGCGGCGCTGGAGCGCGGCATGTCGCCGGGCACGCTCATCAATGACGCGCCGCTTGACAACGGCTCGCGCTGGCAGCCGTCCAATGACGACGGCCGCTTCCTCGGCGCGGTCACGGTGCGCCAGGCGCTGGCGGACTCGCGCAACCTGCCGGCCATCCGCACGCTGCAGGCCATCGGCATTCCGTACGCGGTGGAGTTCGCCAGCCGCTTCGGCTTTTCGCCCAGGCGGCTGCCGCGCTTCCTGCCGCTTGCGCTGGGCGCGGGCACGACATCGCCATTGCGGCTCGCAGCCGCCTATTCGGTATTCGCCAACCACGGCCATCGGGTCGAGCCGTATCTGATCTCTCGCATTACCGACAGTGACGGCAAGGTGCTGTTCGCCGCGGATACCGAAGCGCAGCCGCCGCGCGTCATCAGCGAGCGCAATGCCTTCGTGATGGACAGCCTGCTGCGCAGCGTGGTGGACGACGGCACCGGCGCCGGCGTGCGCCGCTACCTGCGCCGCGGGGACATCGCGGGCAAGACCGGTACAACCAACGATGCCGCCGACGGCTGGTTCGCCGGCTACGCCGGCAACGTGGTCACGGTGGCATGGATGGGCTTTGACGACAGCCACAGCCTGGGCGCCCACGAGTTCGGTGCCACCACCGCGTTGCCGATGTGGGCGTCGTATATGGAAGGCCGGCTCGCAGGCATCCCGCTGGCCGACGCCACGCCCCCGTCCGGCGTGGTGCGCAGCACGGGAGACTGGATGTACGCCGAATATGCCGAAGGCAAGGGGATCGCCTCGCTCGGCTTCCCCGCGCCGCCAATCGCGTCCGATCCGGCACAGGATGCTTCCGCCGCCCCGGTGAACAGCGAAGCCGTGGGCCTGCCCGGCCAGCCCGCCACGCGCGGCGACGACCGGACGAGCCTTTAGTCCCCGCCCCTTCCAACCCTCCAACAACAAGAACCACAATGTCTAGCGTCAGCGCGGTATGGATCTGGTCGATCGCCGCCCTCACTACGGCTGGCGTGCTGATGCGCCCGCTGCGCCTGCCCGAGGCCTTCTGGGCCGTTGCGGGCGCCGTGATCCTTTGCCTGAGCGGCTTGCTGGCCGTGCCCGACGCATGGGCCGCCGTCGCGCGTGGCCTGGATGTCTACCTGTTCCTGGCCGGCATGATGGTGATCTCCGAACTGGCGCGCAAGACCGGACTGTTCGACCACGTGGCCGCAGTGGCCGTGCGGCGCGCGCGCGGCTCGTCGCGCAGGCTGTTCCTGCTGGTCTACGGCTTCGGCACGCTGGTCACCGCGTTCATGTCCAACGACGCCACCGCCGTGGTGCTGACACCGGCGGTGCTGGCCGCCACGCGCGCGGCCAGAGTCAGGAACCCGCTGCCGCACCTGTTCGCCTGCGCCTTTATCGCCAACGCGGCCAGCTTCGTGCTGCCGATCTCCAATCCGGCCAACCTCGTGATCTTCGGCACGCGCATGCCGCCGCTGGCCGGCTGGCTGACCCACTTTGCCCTGCCATCGCTGGTGGCCGTGGCGGCCACGCTGGCGGCGCTGTACTGGACGCAGCGCACGGCGCTGGCCGAACGGATCGACGCCGACGTGCCGGTGCCGCCGCTGAGCCTGCAGGCATGGCTGACGGCGCTTGGCATCGTGCTGACCGGGGTGGCGCTGCTGGTGGCCTCGCTGCGCGGCAGCGACCTGGGCTGGCCCACGTGCGCGGCCGGGGCGGCCACGCTGCTGATGGTGTGCGCGACACGGCGCGACCTGCTTGGGCCGGCCTTGCGGGAAATCTCGTGGGGTGTGCTGCCGATGGTGGCTGGCCTGTTCGTGATGGTGGCGGCGCTGGAGCATACCGGCGTCATCCACTGGCTCGCCGGGGTCATCCAGGCGGCGTCGCAGCGCGACAGCCTCGGCGGACTCATGGGGATCGGCGGTGCCGTGGCGCTGGTGGGCAATGTCGCCAACAACCTCCCGGCCGGGCTGATCGCCTCGTCGGCCCTGGCGGCCGGTCATGCGTCCAATGCCGTGACCGGCGCGGTGCTGGTGGGCATCGATCTCGGGCCGAACCTGTCGGCGACCGGCTCCCTGGCCACGCTGCTCTGGCTGACCGCCCTGCGCCGCGACGGCCATATGGTCAGTGCCAGCCAGTTCCTGCGGCTCGGCGCCATTGTCATGCCGGCAGCCATGGTGCCGACGCTGGCCGTGCTTGCGCTGGCGCGCTGAGCGCCCCGGGCTGCCTGGCGCGGCTTCAGTCGTGGGGACCGAACTGGACCAGGTTTGCGCGCCGGGACAGCGCCCCTTCCCAGCGCCGGCGCGGCGCGCTGACGCGCACGGCGCGGCTGTGATGCTCCACCACCCCGGCTTCCATTGTCGGCTGGGGCAGCGGCACCGTGGCGACATGAAGCAACATCAGGCTGCTGCAAGGAAACGCAATCGGCAAGATCACTCGGTGGTCCCTGGAAGATACCCCGTCGGGGGAAGAACCGCTGCCGGTCAGGCGGCGCGGTTCGGAAATTATGTGGGTTTGTCGGCGGCTTGCGTGCCGCACTTTAGCGTTGTCATCAACAATTCACGGAGGCCTTGCGCGGTGTGCACCGGGCATCGCTTGCCGCCCTTGCCGCAGGTTGTGGGGGCCGGACATCTGCCATATAGTGAAGCACGGCGCACCACGCCGGCCGGCCCGGGGCGGGCAGCACCATCCGCCCTTTTTCTACACTGAAGCGGCTCTCCATGACAGACAAGGACGCGGCGCATCACGGCGCGAAGAAGGTACCCGGCGAAGCCACTCCGGCGCGCGGCGAGTCCGGCTTGTCGTCCGCCACATCGGACCGCATCCGCGCACGCCTGCTGGCCGCGCGGGAACGCTTCCACGCCAACGACAACATTGCCCGATATATCGAGCCGGGCGAGCTCGATGCGCTCCAGGAAGAAGTGCAGGCACGCCTGGAAGAGGTCCTGCGCGCGCTGGTGATCGACGTGGACGAGGACCACAACACGCGCGAAACCGCGCGCCGCGTCGCCAAGATGTACCTGAAGGAAATCTTCGCGGGGCGCTACGCCAAGCCGCCCCCGGTCACCGAGTTTCCGAATGTGGAGCAGCTCAGCGAACTGATGATCGTCGGGCCGATCCGCGTGCGCAGCGCCTGTTCGCACCACCTGTGCCCGATCATCGGCAAGCTGTGGGTCGGCGTGATGCCGAACCAGCATTCCAACCTGATCGGCCTGTCCAAGTACGCGCGCCTGGCCGAGTGGATCATGTGCCGGCCGCAGATCCAGGAAGAAGCCGTGGCGCAGGTGGCCGACCTGCTGCAGGAAAAGATGAACCCGGACGGCCTGGCCATCGTGATGGAGGCCGAGCATTTCTGCATGCACTGGCGCGGGGTGCGCGATACCGACGCCAAGATGACCAACAGCGTGATGCGCGGCTCCTTCCTGAAGGACGGCAGCCTGCGCCGGGAGTTCCTCGCGCTGCTCAACCGCAACGGCAAATAGCGCCACCATCCGGAGCCGCCGCATGCTCGTCCGCCTGCTCTATGCCAGCCGCGCCCGCCAGGCAATCGACGCCGCCATGCTCGACGCCATCCTGGCCACCGCCCTGGAACGCAACCCGCGCCATGGCATCACCGGCGTGCTGTGCCATGGCAATGGCGTCTTCCTGCAAGCGCTGGAGGGCGAACGCCAGGAGGTGTCCCGCTTGTTCCAGGCGATCACGCGCGATCCGCGCCACCATGACATCGTGCTGCTGCACTTCGAAGACATCTGCCAGCGCGATTTCACCGGCTGGGCCATGGGCCATGTCAACGCCGCCCGCATCAACACCGCCACCCTGCTCAAATTCTCCGCGCGCGCGGAGCTGGACCCGTTCCGCACCGCCGGCCAGGCATCGCTTGCGCTGCTCAAGGAACTGAGCGCCGGTGCCTCGGTGGTGGCACGCGCCGCCGATCGCGGCCGGTCCTGAGTTCCAGCTTCGTCCAAGTTTGTTCGCGAATTGACGGTCCTGCGGCCAATACGGGCCTTGCGCCGCAGATTCCAACCTTCCATGCAAACCTGAAAACACTTGCACACGCCTGCGTTCCCCGCTAAAGTTCGCGGCAGATTGTATGCAAAAAATGAACACAAAATCAGGAGACACGCGACATGGATTTCGCCCCGCAAATCGTTCCCAATCTGCTCAACGGACTTGAATGGTCAGGCTGCGCCCTGGCCATGAGCGGGTCGCTGCTGGTGGCCTTGCACAACCGCGCGTCGCGCTGGGGATGGATCGCGTACCTGTGCTCGAACCTGGTCTGGAGCGTCTTTGCGCTGGTGACGGGCACCTATGGCCTGTTCGTGCAGCAGCTCGGCTTCACGGCGACCAGCTGCTATGGCCTGTACCGCCACACCATGTATCACCGCGATCTCGACCGCAAGGCGGCGGGCGCCGCCGCCTGAGCGCCGGCGCGTTCCCCTATCCGCTACACGGTCACCCGGCCAAACAGGCCGCATTCGAGATCGCTCTCGAATTCCTCGACCCATTCGCCACCCGCGCCCGCTTCATAGGCACTGCCAGCGTCCGTGCTCAGCCGGCGCACGCTGATGCGGCGCAGCGCATCGCCATTCCTTTCGTCGGTGATGTCGAAGTCGTCCGGGACCATGCCCATCTGCCTGCATACCTGCGCGAACTGTTGCTGTTCCTCCGGGGAAAAATCGGAAAACGGTCTCGTAGCCATGGCATCCTCCGTCAGGTCATGAGATCGCCGCATGCGCGCAGCGGGAGCGTGCATCACGCAGGAGGCGCGACGCAAAAAATGGCTGGCATGCCGGTGGCATGCATCGACCCACTGTGAGTTGTTGTTCCGGGGGTTCAGCGCTTGCGCCCGGTCTTCGCCACGAACGGCGTGGGCGCATGCTGCACCGAATGGCCGCCGCACGGGGCACGCACCGCCGGGCGGCACACACGTGCCGGCAGGCATCCTTCGTGTTGCCGAATTCATTCTAGGCGCAGGCGGCAAGGTGGCAAGGCCGACGCCGCGCCGGCGCCTGCCACGCCACCTGAGGATTGCGCTGCCTCAGCATTCGTGCACGCCAGCATCAGGCGACCCTTAAAGCGCGAAATAAACTAGCCGAAATACGATTCAACGGCGCATATAAGATAGCCAGAATCTCGGGGATTGTAGGGATGCAATAGCTCGTCTCAATCGGCCATTGCCGGTTGGCGTCCACAATTACGAGGTCATCGTCAAATGTTTCCTGACTGTAGGCATCGGCCGGCGTTGCGCCGGCCGCAACGCAGCACCCCTTACCCCAGCTCCGCCCTCCCCCTTGCCAGGAACCGCGCGCGCCGCCATGATCCGCGCGCAGGCGCCGGAGGCCTGCCATGAACGAACCGCTCATACGCGTCGCCGTTGCCGACGACCACCCGCTGGTCGTCACCGCGCTGCGTGATTGCCTGCAGCGATCCGCACGCTTCGAGGTCGCCTGCGCCTGCGCGAGCGGCTCGGAACTGGTGCAGGCGCTCGACAGGCAACCGGCCGACATCGCGATCACCGACTTCTGCATGGGCCACGGCAATGCCACGCTGGACGGCTTCAACCTGCTCCATCGGCTGGCGCGGTGCCATCGCGGCACGCGCGTCGTCGTGGTCAGCGCGCAGTCGAATGCGGCGATCATCCGGCGAGCCATCAGGCTGGGGGCGCGCGCCTTTGTCAGCAAGGAAGACGAACTCGATGAAACCTTGCGCGCGTGCGTCCATGTCATGAGCAGCGACATCTGCTACTACTCGCCGTCCATACGCGCGATCCTCGACAACGCGGCCATGACGGACGCACCCGCCACCGATCTCACGATGCGTGAACTGGAAGTGATCAGGCTCTATGCGCAGGGCATGCAGCTCAACGTCATCGCCGCCAAGCTCGGGCGTTCGGTCAGCACCATCTCCAGCCAGAAGACGGTCGCCATGCGCAAGCTCGGCGCGCACACCAATACCGACCTGATCCGTTTCGCCTACGAGAACGGTCTGATCTGAGCGCCCATGCAGCAGCTTCTGGACAGTACCCGCGTGTCGCTGGAGAGCGCCTTCGACACGCTCGCCGACAAGGCTCGCCGGCAGCAGCGTCTTTACTCGGCGACCATTGCCGTGCTGATCGCGCTGGTGGTATTCACCGGCATCGTGCTGGCGGCGCTGGAAACAGACAAGCACCTGAGCCGTCAGCAAAACCAGGTTAGCCGTTATGCCGCCACCCTCTCTGAGCGCCTGGAAAGCGAGGCGGCCTTCGTGAAGCGCAGCATCCTGAGTGTGCGCCGCTACCGTGAACCAGGTCCCGCGCAGATGGCGGACGCGGCCGCGATGGCGTCGGTCCGCGCGACCGGCGTTGCCCGCGTCGCCGATCCGCTCGCCGGACACGACTACTACCTTCTCGCAACGGCCGCCACGCGGCATGCCTGGGGACCTTCGCTGCCGGCGCAGCTTGCACGCCTGCAGCAGATTGCGCTCGATACGCTGGCCACGCAGCAGGCCTTCGGCCTGGACCAGCCGGTCTATGTCCTGTCGCTGGAGGACGACAGCGCCGCCGTCCTCGCGCGCCGGCGCCCTGCCGCGCAAGCCACGACGCCGATCCGGCCCGCGCTGATCGACGCCCTGCGCGACGCCATCACGCAGGCCCTTCTGGACCGCACCGGCCATGCAGTGCCGCATGGCGACGCGCAGGTCTGGGCCGGCCCGATCCGGGATCCGCTCACCGGTACGATGGCCATGCTGAGCATCGCAGCGACCTATTCGGGCGATAGACCGACCGTCCTGATCGCGACGTGCGTGCCGGTCGGGGACTTCCTGGCGCAACTCGACCGCACCGCAGACACCGCGCTGCTGGCCCTGCTCAACGCGGCCGACGAGGCCATCGACGTCGCCGCGCCGGCCTTGCCGGTCCAGGCGCCGGTGATCCGCGACGCCATATCTCAAGCGCGACGACAACCGCGCAACCTGTCGCACTACACGCGCCGGGGCGTGCTGATGGTCCAGCCGCTGAAGCCGGCGTTCGGCACGCTGGTGTGCTTCGTGCCGTATGGCTTGCTGATGCCTGCGCTTGCCCCGGGACTGGCGGTGATCCTCGGCGTCGGGCTGCTGCTGATCGGCGCCATCGTCCTGATTGCGCGCTACTGGGGCCGCCAGCTGTTGCGGCGGACCCATTCGGAGGCGGCGCGCGCGCTGGAACAGGAACTGCGTTCCGCACAGCAAGCTACCGAGGCCATGATGCGCGCGCGCTCGCGCTTCTTCGCCGCCATGAGCCACGAGATTCGCACGCCGCTCAATGCCCTGATCGGCAACCTGGAACTGCTCGCGCGCAGCCCCGGCCTCGAAAGCCACGCGCCGCGGCTGCAGGCGCTGGGCACCGCCGCGGAAGGGCTGCGGCGCATCGTCAACGACATCCTCGATTTCTCGAAGATCGATGCCGGCAAGCTACAACTGCTCAGCAAGCCCTTCCGGCTGGCCGATGCACTGGAAAGCCTGGCGCTGACATACGCGCCGATGGCCACCGAGCGCGGCATCCGGTTCAGCCTGCAACTGGAACCGCAACTGGATCGCGAAGTGTGCGGGGACCGCATGCGCCTGACGCAGGTCGTCAATAACCTGCTGAACAACGCCTTCAAGTTCACCACAAGCGGCCGCATCACGCTCAGTGGCAGTTACGGCCCGGACGCGCTCGGCCGCCCCATGCTGACCTGCCGCGTCAGCGATTCGGGAATCGGCATGCCGCCCGCACTGGCCGAACGCGTCTTCCAGCCGTTCGTGCAAGGCGATGCCGTCGCCACCAGCGGCCACGGCGGCACCGGCCTGGGCCTTTCGATCTGCGCGCGGCTGTGCGAACTCATGGGCGGCAGCATCGGCGTGCAGAGCGTGCAGGACGTGGGCAGCGCCTTCACCATTGCCGTGCCCTTGCCGGCCGCCGGCGACGACGCGGCGACGGCCAACCGCCCGGATGCCGTGCCCGCACGGCGCGGCAGCGTGATGGTGCTATGCCCTGACGCGAAGACCGGCGAATGCCTGGAAGCCTGGCTGGCGACGGCGGGCTGGCGAACCCACTTGCTGGCATCGCCGGCCGCCGCGCGCGAGCACCTGGAGAGCCACCATCCGCAAGTCATCGTCGCCACGGAGGAATACCATCCGGAGGCCTTCGCTGCGCTGCGGGCGCTCAGTGCCGCGCCCGTGGTCTGGCTGACGCCGGACGGTCCCCATCGGCCCCGGCAAAGCGCGCCCGGCATCTTCGAGGTAACGAGCTTCAGCCACGACGCCCTGCTCGCCAGCGTGGCATCCGCTGCCGCGGGCCCGCAGGATGGCTCCGCGCCGTCACCCGCCGCGGGTGACCCCGGCCAGCCCGCCGCGCCGGCGTGGCGCCCCTTGCCAGACATCACCGGGCTGGACATCCTCGTTGCCGAGGACAATCCGCTGAACCAGACGGTGATCGCCGAGCAGCTCCGCGCCCTGGGCTGCCGTCCCATCATCACCGACAACGGCAAGCAGGCGCTGGCGGTCGCGGAGTCGACCCATGTGGATGCCGTCCTGACCGACATCCATATGCCGCTGATGAACGGCTACGCCCTGCTGGATGCCCTGCGCGCCCTGCATCCCGACCTGCCGGTGCTCGCGTTCAGCGCGCTTGCCCAGCAGGAGCAGGCCGAGGACTGGCAGCAGCGCGGTTTCAGCGGCTACATCACCAAACCCGCGTCATTGCGAGAGCTGGGCGACGCGCTGCAAGCCCTGCGCGAACTGCACGCGCGCAAGCTGCCGGACGCCTGTGCCGACCAGGAACGCTATACGCGCCTGCTGCGCGAGCAGTTGCAAACCGACTTGCCCGAGCTTGCGCAGATCCTGGCCGCCAGGGACCTGCACGCACTCCAGGCCTGGACGCACCGCGCCGCGAGCGGTTTCAGGATCGTCCTGCAGACCGCGCTGCATGCCCGTTGCCGCGCCGTCGAGCAGCTCTGCCTTGGCTCCCGCCACTGGAGTCCGGCCATTGCAGAAGCCGGCGAGGCCTTGCAGGCGCTGGCGCTGCGCTACGCCAGCGACGGCCCCGCAGCCGCCGCGCCCGACAGCGCCTGATTCCGGCGGCGCGACTTCTACCACAATCCGCCGATTTGCGGGCAACGACCGGCGCGCCGATAATGAGGGCGCCGCACCCGGCCTCGCGGGCGCGTCCTTGCCGCCATTGTCTTCCCCATGCCGTTACATCAAGGCCTCCCCCAGCCGCAGCGCACCTGGGCCATCCTCACCGTCTTCTGCGGGCTGATCATGGCCGTGCTGGACGGCTCCATTGCCAATATCGCGCTGCCGTCGATCGCGCGCCAGCTGCAGTCCGAGCCTTCGAACACAATCTGGGTGGTGAACGCCTATCAGCTCACGGTCACGGTGTGCCTGCTGCCGCTGTCGTCGCTGGGTGACATCCTGGGATACAAGCGTGTGTACCGCGCCGGGCTGGCCACTTTCCTGGTTGGATCGCTGCTGTGCGCGCTGGCAGTCAGCCTGCCCATGCTGGTCGCGGCGCGCGTGCTGCAGGGCCTGGGCGGGGCCGGCATCATGAGCGTGAATACGGCGCTGGTGCGCTTCATCTATCCGCCGACGCGGCTGGGCCGCGGCATCGGGCTCAATGCGCTGGTGGTCGGCGTGACCACGGCGGTGGGCCCGTCGCTCGGGGCCCTGATTCTGTCGCTGGCGAGCTGGCAGTGGCTATTCGCCGTGAACGTGCCCGTGGCGATCTTCGCGCTGGCGCTCAGCCGCAGCGCGCTGCCGGCAACGGCGCCGCAGCCGCGCGATTTCGACTACCCGAGCGCCGTGCTGTCCGCGCTGGTGTTCGGCCTGTTTATCCTCGGCGTCGATGGTCTCGGCCATGGCGGCCTGCGCTACGCCGGTGCCGCCGCGGTAGGCCTCACCATCGTGCTGGGCTGGATCCTGGTGCGCCGCCAGCACGGCCGCCAGGCGCCGCTCGTGCCCGTGGACCTGTTTGCCAGCCGGGCCTTCACGCTGGCGGTCGGCACGTCGTTCTGCTCATTCATGACGCAGATGCTGGCGTTCGTGGCGCTGCCGTTCTATTTCGAGTACCAGTTGGGCCGCTCGCTGCACGAAACGGGGCTGCTGATCACGCCCTGGCCATTGACGGTGGCGCTGATGGCGGCGCTGTCGGGCCGCCTCTCGGACCGCTATCCCGCCAGCATCCTGGCGGGCCTCGGGCTGGCGCTGCTTGCGGCCGGCCTGCTTGGCCTGGCATGGCTCGGCCGCGATGCCAGCAGCCTCGATATCGTCTGGCGCATGGCGATATGCGGGCTTGGCTTCGGCCTGTTCCAGTCGCCCAACAATCGCGCCATGATCGGCGCCACGCCGCCCGAACGCAGCGGCGGCGCGAGCGGAGCGCAAGCCACCACGCGCCTGCTCGGGCAGACCACCGGCACCGCCGTGGTGGCCCTGCTGTTCAGCCTGGACGAGACCGGTGGCGCGCGCTTCGCGCTCTATGTGGCGGTGGCCATGGCTACGCTCGGCGCGGCGATCAGCCTGAGCCGGCTACGCGATGCCGACACCGCCCAGCACACCCAGGCCACCCCGGAACCCGACGCCTGACGTCTTTGGTCATTGCACGATCGGAGGGCGGTTGGACCGTCATTGCCAAAGCCCCCCGAACGTCTTAACCCCTCACTCCGCCTTCGCCCCCGACTCCTTCACCACCCTCGCCCACTTGGCGATCTCCGCCCGCTGGTAGCTCGCCAGCCGCTCGGGCGTACCAAGCACCGGCTCCAGACCGAGCGTCCGGAGCTTTGCCTGCACGTCGGGAAGCGAATAGATCCGGTTCAGTTCCGCATTGAGCTTCGCAACCACATCCTTGGGCGTATTCACTGGCGCGAAAATCGCGAACCAGGAGTCCGCCTCGAAGCCGGGAAGGCCTTGCTCGGCCAGCGTGGGAATGTCCGGCGCCGAGGGCGAGCGCTTGGCGCTGGTGACGCCGAGCGCGCGCAGCTTGCCTTCCTTCACCACGGGCAGCGCCGACGGCAGGTTGTCGAACATCATCGTGATGTGGCCGCCGAGCAGGTCGGGGATCGCCATGGCCCGCCCCTTGTAGGGCACGTGCGTGATTTTCACGCCTGCCATCGCGTTGAACATCTCTCCGGCCACGTGCAGCGAGGTCCCGACGCCAGGCGTACCGAAGGTCAGGCCTCCCGGCTTCGCCTTGGCCATCGCGATCAGTTCGGCCACGTTCTTCGCCGGCACGTCCGGATGCACGACCAGCACATTGGGGGTCGTGGCAACGAGGATCACGGGCGCGAAATCCTTGACCATGTCATATGGCATCTTGCTGTAGAGCGCGCCGTTGATCGAGTGCGTGCCCACGGTGCCCATCGCCAGCGTGTAGCCGTCGGCCGGCGCATGGGCCACGGCCTCGGCGCCGATATTGCCGCCGGCACCGGGCTTGTTGTCCACCACGACCGGCTGCCCCCACGCAGGCGAGATCTTCTCGGAAACGATGCGCGCCAGCGTGTCGGGCGCGCCGCCGCTGGGAAACCCGACCACCATCCGGATCGGCTTGTTCGGATACGCCTGCGCCTGCGCGGCGGGGGCACTGAACACAGCGGCAGCGGCGAGCGCGGCCACGGCAACGGAACTGACTCGCATCGGTTGTCTCCTGGCGGTCCGGCGCCTGCGTGGGCGCCGGCTGTTCTGTGGAAGAATCCGGGACTACACGGCGCTACCGCCGAACTCCTGCATGACCTTCTCGTGCAGGCGGCGCATGCCGCGCAGCCAGCGGTCGTAGTCCTGTCCCTTGCGGCGATAGTATTCCAGTACCTCGGGGTGCGGCAGGATCAGGAAGCGCTCGTCGGCCATGCCTGCGAGCGTGGCATCGGCCACATGCTCGGCCGTGACCGATCCCTCCTGCAGGAAGCCCTTGCGCTCGCCGTTCTCGCCGAACAGCATGTTGGTCTGCACGCCCTGCGGGCAGATGCAGCTCACCTTGATGCCGCGGTCGCCGTAAGTGATCGACAGCCATTCCGCGAAGCCGATGGCCGCATGCTTGGTCACCGCGTACGGCGCCGAACCGATCTGCGACAGCAGCCCCGCGGCCGACACGGTATTGACGAAGTAGCCGTCACCGCGCTCGAGCATCTGCGGCAGCACCGCCTTGGCCGCGTGGATGTGCGCCATGACGTTGATGTCCCAGATGCGCTGCCATTCCCCGGCGCTGGCGTCGAGCCCCTTGCGCAGGATGATGCCGGCGTTGGAGCAGAACACATCGACCTGGCCGAAGCGGCGCGTCGCCTCGTCCGTCAGCGCCTGCACGGCGCTGGCATCGGCGACATCCACCGCCTGCCCGAATACCTTGCAGTCGGGGGCGGCCGCCTGCACTTCGGCGGCCACCGAGGCAGCGCCGGCGGCGTTCAGATCGGCGATGGCCACGCCGCGCGCCCCGGCCTGCGCGAAGGCCAGGGCCAGCGCACGGCCGATGCCCGTGGCACCGCCCGTCACGACGACGGTCTTGTCTTTGACTTGCATGCGTGTGTCTCCTCGTGTCTGTGTTGTCTTTCAGTTGGCTTCACGCGCGTCGGGTGTTGCCGGCGCGGGTCGTGTCGATCCTTGCTGCCCGGCACCGGCCTGCCACAACCGCGCCTGCAGCGTCTGGGCCAGGTCGCGGATGCGCGGGCCCAGGTTGCCTTCCAGGATTTCGGGTGACAGCCGCGCCGCGGCGCCACCGATATTCAGCGCCAGCACCTCGCCGCTGCCTTCGAGCCGCAGCGGCGCAGCGGCACCGCTGACGGTACGGTCCCACTCGGCATGGGCCACGCAGAAACCGCGCCGCGCGTGGTCGCGCAGCGAACGTTCGATCTTGCCGCGCACCGGCGCCCAGCGCGCGCCATAGTGGCGCTCCAGTTCGGCCAGCGCGGCTTCGCGGTGCGCTTGGTCGAGCCCCGCCAGCCATGCGCGTCCCATCGCCGAGGTAGCCATCGGCAGGCGCGCGCCGGGCGCGAGCCGGATCACCAGCGCGCCGCGCGGCTGGCACGATTCGAGGTAGACCATAGCGTGGCGGTCGGGCATGGCCAGCGCAACGGTGCAGTCGGTCGCGAACGAAAGCGACTGCATCAGCGGCTGCGCGATGTCGCGGATGCCCGCGCCGGAAATATAGCGATGCCCCAGCACCATCGCGCCCTGCCCCAGCCGGTACTTCTCCGTCGACTCGATATAGGCGAGGTAGCCGAGCGAGGCCAGCGTATAGGTCAGGCGCGACACCGAAGGCCGCGGGATTCCCGTGCGGCGCGACAACTCGGCGTTGCCCAGGTAGTCGTCATGCGGCCCGAACGCGCGCAGCAACTCCATGCCGCGCGCCAGCGCGGTGACGAAGTTGCGGTCTTCAGCGGGCTCCGCCGCACCGCAAGGCATGGCGGGCATGACGTGGGCGGCATCGGGCGGCGGGGCCGGGATGGAGGTGGAGCGCTTCATGCAAAGCCGGATGTTGTCCAGCTTCACTAGATACCAGTTCGCGCCTCGCTCAAGCCGGCTATGTAGCGAATACATAGGGGTCATAGGTGCCATGGATGGCCCGGTCCGCCGACCAAGGTGGCCCGCGCATCGCGCACCGGGCGAGCCTGTCAGGGATTTCCTCTAGACCGTGCGCTCTCAGCGAGTCCCGTGGCGCGCAGCTATTTCGCTGTGCGGAATACTGGGCCAGTTTCCTTGACTCCCCTTCGACCCCATGCAAAAGTCGTTGAAAACGAACGACCGTGCGGGAATTGTCACTTCCACGCAACGGCGTTGCCGGCAACGACCGGCACACCGCGGCGCAACAGCGCAGACCGCATCGCATAGGAGACAACCATGCAACACCCGCAGTACGCATCTGTCCGCGAGCACCACCCCCGACTGGCGCAAGGCGCCCACCCGGCCCCGGCACCGCTCGCCGCGGCCCGGATCCTCGACTGATCCCCTCTTTCACATGCGCGGCAGCCCACGGGCTGCCGCCATGAACCCACGCGCCCGCTTGCGGCCGGCGCGTGCCCTGTTTCGTGAACTTCACGAGGTGAGCCTGTGGCATTGTTCCTTCAACAGATCCTGAACGGCCTGACGCTGGGCGGCGTGTACAGCCTGGTGGCGCTTGGCCTGACGCTGGTCTACGGCATCCTGCACGTGCCGAATTTCGCGCACGGCGCTTTCTACATGGCCGGCGCCTACGTCTCGTACTACCTGATGACCACGCTCGGCCTGAACTACTGGCTGGCGATGCTCGGCGCGGCCGTGGTGGTGGCGATGCTGTCCATGCTGGCCGACCGGCTGGTGTTCCATCCGCTGCGCAATGCGCCCGAGCTGCACGACATGATCGCGGCCATCGGCATCCTGCTGTTCCTCGAAGCCGGCGCGCAGGCGCTGTGGGGCGCGGATTTCCACCGCATGCCGACGCCTTACGGTCAGGTCGTTGAACTGTTCGGCCTGACCGCGCCGCTTCAGCGCCTGCTGATCATCGCCGCGGCGTTCGCGCTGATGGTGCTGCTGCACCTGTTCCTCACGCGGACCATGACCGGCGCCACCATCATGGCCATGGCGCAGAACCGCGAAGGCGCCGCGCTGGTCGGCATCGACGCCACGCGCGTGACGCTGCTGGTGTTCGCCATCTCGGGCGCGCTCGCCGCCATCGCCGCCACGCTCTACGCGCCGATCAACCTGGTCTACCCGAGCATGGGCAACCTGGTCATCACCAAGGCCTTCGTCATCATCATCCTGGGCGGCATGGGCAGCATCCCGGGCGCCATTGCCGGCGGGCTCATCATCGGCATGGCCGAGAGCTTCGGCGGCTTCTATGTTTCGACCGACTACAAGGACATCATCGCCTTCGTGCTGCTGGTGGTGATCCTGTCGATCCGGCCGCAAGGCCTGTTCGCCGGCAAGGCGGCCTGAGGACTACGACGATGAAAGCACTGCAAGGAAAGACCGGCTGGATCCTGCTGCTGGCGCTGGCGATTGCGTTCCCGCTGATCACGCCCAACAGCTACTACCTGACCGTGATGACGCTGGCGTTCATCTACGCCATCGCCACGCTGGGGCTGAACCTCATCACCGGCTACACCGGCCAGCTCAACCTCGCGCACGGCGGCTTCATGGCCATCGGCGCCTACACGCTGGGCATCCTGACGGTCGACCACCAGGTGCCGTTCTGGCTGGCGTTCGCGCTGTCCGGCGTGGTCAGCATGGCGATCGGCTATGTGGTGGGCCTGGTATCGCTGCGGCTGAAAGGCCATTACTTCTCGATCTTCACGATGTGCATCGGCTACATCATCTACCTGCTGATCGAGAAGTGGGAAAGCCTGACGCATGGCACCGTGGGCCTGATCGGCATTCCGGTGCCGGCGGCGATCGGCCCGGTCACGTTCGACAGCGTGCCGGCGCAGTACTACCTGGTGCTGGCCTTCCTGGTGATCGGCACTTACCTGATGCATCGCATCGTCACCTCGCTGCTGGGCCGCAGCTTCATGGCCGTGCGCAACAGCGACGCGCTGGCCGAGGCGCTGGGCATCGACCTGATGCGCGCCAAGGTGCTGTCCTTCGTGCTGTCGGTCGGCTATGCCGGTTTCGCGGGCGCGCTCTATGCGGGCCAGGTGCGCTTCCTCGGCCCCGATATCGCGCGCACCGACCTGACCTTCGACATGGTGATGGCGATGCTGGTCGGCGGCACCGGCACGCTGTTCGGGCCGCTGCTGGGCGCGCTGCTGGTGCCGTGGGTCACGCAGACGCTGCAGTTCCTGCAGGACTACCGCATGCTGGTGTTCGGCCCGGTGCTGATCCTGCTGATCATCTTCTTCCCGGACGGCATCGTCGGCTCCTGGCTGAAAAAGCAGGCGCGCAAGGCTGCCGCCGCGCGCCGCGGCAACCGCCGGCCTGCCGCATCCCCCGCCGCCGCACCCGTAGCCACCACCGCCGGAGCCGACCGTGCTTGAGATCCGCAACCTGACCAAGAAATTTGGCGGCCTGACCGCGGTCAACGATGTTTCCGTGACCTTCGAGCAGGGCCATATCAACGCCATCATCGGCCCCAACGGCGCCGGCAAGACCACGTTCTTCAACCTGATCGCCGGCACGCACGCGCCGAGTTCCGGGCAGGTCCTGTTCAAGGGGCAGGATGTGGCCGGCCTGCGCGCCGACCAGATCGCGCGGCTCGGCGTGGCGCGCACGTTCCAGGCCACGGCGCTGTTCGACCGCGCCACGGTGCTGGACAACCTGATCGTGGGCCACCGCCTGCGCACGCGCTCGGGCCTTGGCGATGTGCTGTTCAACACGCGCCGCCTGCGTGAAGAAGAGCGCCTGTGCCGCGACAAGGCCGAAGCCGCGCTCGACTTCGTCGGCCTCGCGCATCTGGCGCACGAGATCGCCGCCGATATCACGCAGGAAGCGCGCAAGCGTGTGGCCTTTGCGCTGGCGCTGGCCACCGACCCCGAACTGCTGCTGCTCGACGAGCCCGCCGGCGGCGTCAACCCGGAGGAAACCGTGGGCCTGGCGGAACTGATCCGCAAGATGGTCCGCCACGGCAAGACGGTCTGCCTGATCGAACACAAGATGGACATGATCATGCGCCTGGCCGACAAGATCATGGTGCTGAACTACGGCGAGAAGATCGCCGAAGGCACGCCGGCGCAGATCCAGCAGGATCCGCATGTCATCGAGGCCTACCTGGGAGCCGACCATGTTGCAGCTTGAACGCGTCTCGCTGTCGTACGGCAGCTTCCGAGCCCTGGACAACATCACGCTGCATGCCGGCGCCGGCGAACTGGTGGTGCTGCTCGGCGCCAACGGTGCGGGCAAGAGTTCCATCTTCCTGGCGATGAGCGCGATCCACCGCATCAGCGGCGGCAGCATGCGCTTCGACGGCCGCGAGCTCTCGGGCATGAAGCCGTCGCAGATCGTGCAGGCCGGACTCGTGCATTGCCCGGAAGGCCGCAAGCTGTTTCCGGCCATGAGCGTCGAGAAGAACCTGACGCTCGGCGCCTACGTGCACCGGCGCGATTCGGCCGGTATCCGCAAGACGCTCGAAGAGGTGTACGAGATGTTCCCGATCCTGCGGCAAAAGAAGGACGACCCCGCGGGTTCGCTGTCAGGCGGCCAGCAGCAGATGGTGGCATTGGGCCGCGCGCTGATGAGCCGTCCGCGCGCGCTGCTGCTCGACGAGCCTTCGCTGGGCCTGGCGCCGCTGGTGGTCAAGCAGATGTTCGAGATCATCCAGCGCATCAACCGCGCGGGCACCACGGTGCTGCTGGCGGAACAGAACGCGTACGCGGCGCTGGGGATTGCACATCGCGCGTATGTGATCGAAAGCGGCCGCATCGTGATGGAGGGCGACCGCGATTCGCTGCTGAAGGATGAAGGCATTCGCAAGGCATACATCGGCGGCTAGCAAGCCGCGGTTCTATCAACCCGGACAAGCGCAGTAAGAATCCATCAAGGAGACAGACATGCAGAGCAACATCATCCGCCGCATTTTCCCGCTGGCCGCCACCGCCGTCGCCGCCATGCTGGCCTCCGGCGCAGCACTGGCCCAGGAAGTCGTCAAGATCGGCTACACCGGGCCGCTATCAGGCGGCGCGGCGCTGTATGGCAAGAACGTGCTGTCCGGCGTGCAGATGGCCGTGGACGAGATCAACGCCTCGGGCCTGGAGGTCAAGGGCAAGAAGGTGAAGCTCGAAGTCGTGGCGCTCGATGACAAGTATTCGCCCGCCGAAGCCGCCATCAACGCGCGCCGCCTGGTGCAGCAGCACAAGACCCCCGCCGTGTTCGTGCCGCATTCGGGCGGCATCTTCGCGCTGCAGGCCTTCAACGAGCAGGAGAAGTTCCTGGTCATGGCCTATTCGAGCGTGCCGCGCATCACCGACGCCGGCAACAAGCTGACCATCCGCATCCCGCCCGCCTACACCGGCTACATCGAGCCCTTCGTCAAGGCGCAGATGAAGCGCTACGGCAAGAACGTGGCGCTGGCGCCGGCCGACCACGACTACGCCAAGGCGTGGGTGCAGGCCTTTGTCCCGGCCTGGGAAGGCGCGGGCGGCAAGGTCGTCGGCAACAACCCGATGTCCTATACCAAGGCCACCGACTTCTACAGCGGCGTGTCGCGTGCCATCACCGACAAGCCGGACGTGATGTTCGTCGGCGGGCCGTCCGAGCCGACCGCACTGGTGGTCAAGCAGGCCCGCGAACTAGGCTTCAAGGGCGGCTTCATCATCATGGACCAGGCCAAGATGGACGAGATGGCCAAGGTCACCAACGGCCTGGCCATGCTGGAAGGCTCGATCGGCGTGCTGCCGCTGGTCAACGACGGCCGCCCGGCCGCGCAGACGTTCAATGCCAAGTACAAGAAGCTGCATGACGGACGCGATGCCACCACCGAGATGTCGCTGAACTACACCATGGTGTACGCGCTGGCCGGCGCGATGAAGCTGGCCGGCACCACCAGCGATGCCGTTGCGATCCGCGCGAAGATGCCGGAAGCCGTCAAGGCGCTGCCGAAGGACGCCAACCCGAACGAGGTGGAAGGCATCGACGCCAAGGGCGGTTCGGTCGCCGATACCGTGGTGGGCTGGGTGCAGAACGGCAAGATCTCGCCGGTGCGCCTGTCGGAACTGGCGAAGTAAGACGTTGACATAACGATGCGGGCCGTCAGGCTGCACCCCTGACGGCCCGCATTGCCTTGTGCTGTCGCCGTTCTGCTAGCGGCCGTCGTTGCGGGCTTCCTGATGCCCGCGGTCATGTTGAGCGCGCTGCTGCTGGCGCTGCTGTTCCATCTGCTGCTGTTGCTGCTGTTGCTGCTGCTGTTGCTGCTGCCGCTGGCGTTCCTGCATCTGCCGCTGCTGATCCTGCTGCTGGCGCTGCTGCTCCTGCATGGCACGCTGCTGTTGCTGCATCGCGCGCTGCTGCTCCTGGGCGGCGCGCTGTTGTTCCTGCGCGGCGCGTTGCTGGTCCTGTGCCCGCCGCTGCTGCTCCTGCATCTGGCGCTGCTGCTCCATCTGCTGGCGCTGCATGGCCTGCTGCTGGCGCTGCTGGTCGGCCATCTGCCGCTGCTGCTCCTGCTGGTGGCGCTGTTGCTCCTGCATCTGGCGCTGCTGTTCCATCTGCTGGCGCTGGGCCGCCTGCTGCTGGCGCTGCTGCTCGGCCATCTGCCGTTGCTGCTCCGCCTGCTGGCGCTGCGACTCCATCATGTGGCGCTGCTCTGACTGCTGGCGCTGCTGCTCCTGCAACTGCCGCTGTTGCTCCATCTGCTGGCGCTGCACGGCCTGTTGCTGCCGCTGCTGATCGGCCTGCTGTCGCTGCGTGTCCATCTGCTGGCGCTGCATGGCTTGTTGCTGCTGACGCTGCATCGCCTGCGCCTGGTCTTGCGCTTCATGGCCCTGGCGCTGCTGCTCCCATTGCTGGCGCTCCTGCGCCTGTTGCTGCTGCCGGCGCAGGTCGGCGCCCTGCCGTTGCTGCTCCTGTTGCTGGCGTTGCTGTTCCATCTGCTGGCGCTGCATCACCTGTTGCTGCTGGCGCTGGAGTTCCTGCCCCTGGCGCTGGGCGTCGGGCATCTGGACCAGCCCCTGCACCTGGTCGGGCCGCGTGGTGAAACCGCGGCCATTGCCACGCCAGGGATCGCCGCCCATCGCCGGGGCGCCGCGTTCGGCACCGGCCGGCGGGCGCCGCCCGGCATCGTCGTCGTGGCGCTGCGGCGGTATGGCGGGCCGCGCGGCCACGGCAGCCTGGCTCATGCGCACGTTCGGCGCGACTTGCTGCGCGTCCCTGCCGCGTGGCCGCGTGTCGCCGCCGCGCCATACGGGGCCAGCGCCCGACACCACGCCGCCTTCGCGGGCGAAGCGCCGGGCCAGTTCGTCATGCGCGGGTTGTCCGGGCGGGCGCGCCGCAATCGCCTGGCGCTCGAACCCCTGGCGCGCCTGTGGCGGAAGCTGGCGGACCGGCGCCGCGCCGAGCAGGCTGCCCTTGACCGGCGCTACCGGCGGCGCGCCGCGGGCCTCGCCCTGCGGCAAGTTGCGCCATTCATTGCCGCGCAGATTGCGCGGTACCGGCCGGCCTTCGACGAAATTGCGCGCCGGCATGCCGCGGATCGCGCCCGGTACATCACGGTTCGGGCGCTGCTCGCCGCGGAAGCGGTAGTCGTTGGACAGGTAATTGACGTTCACGCGGTTGATCCGCGTGACATAGGCCGGGCTCGCGCGGTACACGGGCCGGTAGGCGTCGCGCGGGCCAAGCGGATACCAGGCCACGCCCGGGCCGCCGCCCACGCGCACGCTCCAGTTGGGGCCGGCGCCCACAAAGCCGACCAGCGCCGGCGCGTAACACGGCCGCGGCACGCGCGGTCCCGGCACCCAGCCCCAGCGGCTGCCGATATAGGCCCAGCGCCCATAGTGGAACGGCGCAAACCCCCACGGCGCATCGTCGATCCAGGTCCAGCCCCACGGCGCGACCCAGGCCCAGTGGCCGGTGCTGTATGGCGCCCACCCCGTATCCACCGCGCGCGGAAACCATACCGCGCCGTAACCGGCGTCTTCCTGCCAGTCGCCGTAGCCGTCCAGCGCGGCATAGCCGGGCATGTCGCGCGGCACGTAGCGGGCCGAGGGCGACGCGTCTTCGCGCGCATCGCGGGCGGCGGTCCAGCGGTCGAAATCGTCCTCGGGCGGCAGGTTGCCCGGGCCGGCATCGGCCAGGTCGGTCCCGCCAAAACTCATGCGCTCGCCGCGGTTCATCTCCAGCGAGCGGCTGTCGCCATAGATCACGGCGCGGCCATGGCGCATGGTCACGGTGGTGACACTGCCATCGGGCGACACGTCCAGCCGGTAGTCGCCCGGCTCGCGCGGCACGAAGGCCAGGTTGGGCGTGTCGACTTCCACCGGCTGGTCCTGCGGCAACGCGCGCACCCGCAACTGCAGCGTACCCTGCGTGAGCTTGACCTGCGTGGCGTTGTCGTCCAGGTTAAGCACGCTGACGGCCGTCGCGCTGCCCAGGCGGACGGTCACGGCGCCGGCATGCATCTCGGCACGGCCGCCGTTGTCGACCCACAGGCGGTCGCCGGTGGTGATCGGCCGGTTCAGGCCGGCCGCGGCCCACTCGTCAGAGCCGGCCGGGGCAAAGCTGAGGTTGCCCGCCGCCTCGGTCAGGGTAGCGACGCGCGATGGCGGATCGGTCTGCTCGACCACCGCTCCTGGCTCGCCAAGCGGCGAAGGCTGGGCATGACCCGGCCATGGCGCGAAGGTCAGGGCCAGGCCGGCCGTCACGGCCAGCATGGGCAGCCAGGTTGTGACGCTGGCCTTCAGGCGGCGAGGGCCAATGGCGGAATTTCGGTCAGGCGCAGGTGAGCGATACATGGATTCGAGAAGCTGGGAGAACAAGGCCCACGGCGCAAGGCCCACGGCGGCCGGCGGCCGTCCTGATGTCACCATACATGGAGCAACGTCCCCGGGAGTCCGGCGCGGACAAGACTTTGTAAGCGGTTATTTCCTCTGGCCGCGACACGCTGGGAGGATGCGTGCCGGCGAAGCACGATGGAGGCCGGAACCGGCGGTACGGATGAAGGCGGCAGTGCAAGCGGCCGTCAAAGGTGGAAACAACTCCTTGACTCTCGCCGTCTCCCAGTACCGCCAGCGCCCTGGCAACAACGGGCGCGCGCGGTTCCGGTGTCAGTTCCCTGACTGCTCGCGCAAGTGCTCCGTAAGCCGCTCCGCGGGGACGGGCCGGCTGTACAGATAGCCTTGCGCCTCCCAGCAGCCATTGGCCAGCAGGAAGTCTCGCTGTTCGACCGTTTCGACGCCCTCCGCCACCACGCCGATCTGCAGGCTCTGCCCGACGTTGATGACGGAGCGGACGATGGCGGCATCCACCGGATCCTGCGTCACGTTGCGCACGAAGGACTGGTCGATCTTCAGACGGTCCACCGGGAACGACTTGAGGAAGCTCAGCGAGGCGTAACCCGTACCGAAGTCGTCGCAGGTCAGGGTCACGCCGTCGCGGCGCAGCGCCTGGAGCTGGTCGGACACCTCGTCGCCCTGCTGCAGCGCGATGGTCTCGGTGATCTCGATTTCCAGGCTGGACGGCGGCAGTTCCAGCGCGCGCAAGACATGGCGCACCTCGGTCACCAGCCGGCTTTCGGCCAGTTGCGCGGCGAACAGGTTGATGGCCACGCGCGGCGCCTGGGGCAAGGTCAGCGCCCACGCCCGCGCCTGCGCGCAGGCAGTCTGCAGCAGCCACATGCCCACGTCGCTGGCCACGCTGCTGGCCGCCAGCGCATCGATGAAGCTTGCCGGCGCGAGCAGGCCGCGCGTCGGATGGCGCCAGCGCAGCAGCGCCTCGGCGCCCATGATGCGGCCGTCGCGCAAGTCGACCTGGGGCTGGTAGTGAAGCTCGAACTGACGCTGCGCGTAAGCCTCGTGCAGCGCCTGCACCAGCGACAGCCGCGTGGTCACGTCCTGGCGCATCTGCGGCTTGAAGAAGCGGATGGTGCGCCCGCCATCGTGCTTGGCACGGGCCAGCGCCAGGCTGGCGGCCGCGAGCGCGTCGGAGGCTAGATCGCCGGCGGCCGGCAGCACGCACGCGCCCACGCTGGCAAGCACGTGATGGCGGCGCCCGCTGTATTCGTGCGGCGAGGACAGCATGGAAAGGATTGCAGCGCAGACGTGACGAACCAGGGTCGGATCCGAAATGGAAGGCAGCAGCACCGAGAACTCGTCGCTGCCGACGCGGGCGATCACGGCATCGCGCGGCGATGCGTCGCGCAGCCGGCGTGCCACGCCTTGCAGGATCAGGTCGCCCTCGGCATGGCCGTGCATGTCATTGAAGGCGCGGAAATCATCAATGCCGATCAACAGCAATGCGCAGCGGGGCACCGCCTCGCTTTGCAGGCGTGCCTCCAGCCGCTTTAAGAATCCCCCCCGATTCCCGACCCCGGTCAGCGGATCGGTCTCCCCGTCTGGCGAAGCGCCAGCCGCTTTCGCCCCCGACTTGGCCACCATCCCTGCCTCTTTTGCAATTATCGACATTGTTACCAGATCTGCAATTCAGGGAAGTGTGACGAAAACCATGAAAAAAGCAAGCGCTTCGGGAATTCCGGCGTGCGCGCCAATGCGGCTTAGCAACGCCCGGCTCCTGCCAGTCGCGCGGCGTTGAAACCGCCCCGGGGTTACAGTACCCTACCGCGCATTGCCGCACTGCCGGCCGGGCGCCGCGGCTGCCCTGAAGAAGAACACGGAATACGGGAACCAAGCCTTGAACCACTGGACCATCCGCAAGCGCATCCTGGCAAGCTTTACCTTCATCCTGCTGGTCATGGCACTGATGGGGGTTGTGGCCTACAACCGGCTCTCGTCGATCGAGCGGGAAACCAACCTGATGCTCAAGGACGCCCTGCCGGGCCTCCAATACAGCACCAGCATCCGCGGCGCCTGGGGCGAGATCTATGTGCTGGGCTGGGAAACCATCAAGGCCACCGGCGACAGCCAGCGCCAGGAGTACCGGCAGCAAGTGGCCGACGTCCGCGCGCGGCTGGAGCGGCTCGAACAACAGTACGAGACCACCATCACCCGCGACAACGACCGCGCCACCTTCAACCAGTACAAGACGGCCAAGGCCAGGTATGAGCAGGTGGCGCTGCCGCTGTTGCAAGCGACCAGCGGGAAAGGCGTCGATTCCACCGAAGCGCTGCTGCGCGGCGATGCCCACCAGGCCTGGCAGGATGTGCGCAAGCTCGCGCAGGCCATGGTGGACGACAACAATGCCGTGAACGAGCGTTCCGCGCACGGCATCAATGCGGCCGTCAACTCGGCCAAGGTCGGCATCGAGGTGGCGCTGCTGGTCGCGCTGGCGGTGGCGGTCATCTGTGGCTACCTGCTGCTGCGCGCCATCACCGTGCCGATGCGCTCGATCGTCGGCCTGCTGGCCGGCATCCGCGGCGGCGACCTGCGCCTGCGCATGGCACTGAAGCGCGGCGACGAATTCCAGGACGTCGAGGAAGGCTTCAACCAGATGACGGGCGAGCTGACTTCGCTGGTCGGCCAGGCCCAGCGCTCCGCGATCCAGGTCACCACCTCGGTCAACGAGATTGCCGCGACCGCGCGACAGCAACAGGCCACCGCCACGGAAACCGCCGCGACCACGACGCAGATCGGCGCCACCTCGCGCGAGATTTCCGCCACGGCGCGCGACCTGGTCCGCACCATCAACGAGGTCTCGAACGCGGCCGAGCAGACCGCCGGGCTCGCCGGGACCGGCCAGGTCGGCCTGTCGCGCATGGAAGCCACCATGCAGCACGTGATGGACGCGGCCGGCTCGGTCAATGCCAAGCTCGCCACGCTCAATGAACGGGCCGGCAATATCAACCAGGTGGTCACCACCATCGCCAAGGTGGCGGACCAGACCAACCTGCTGTCGCTCAATGCCGCGATCGAGGCCGAAAAGGCCGGCGAATACGGCCGCGGCTTCTCGGTGGTGGCCACAGAGATCCGCCGCCTGGCCGACCAGACCGCCGTCGCCACCTACGACATCGAGCAGATGGTGCGCGAGATCCAGTCCGCCGTGGCCGCCGGCGTGATGGGCATGGACAAGTTCTCGGAAGAAGTGCGCCGCGGCATGTCCGACGTGACCCAGGTCGGCGACCAGCTGTCGCAGATCATCGGGCAGGTGCAGTCGCTCGCGCCGCGCGTGCAGATGGTCAACGAAGGCATGCAGGCGCAGGCCGGAGGCGCCGAGCAGATCAACCAGGCGCTGATGCAATTGTCCGAAGCCGCGCAGCAGACGGTCGAGTCGCTGCGCCAGTCGGGCCAGGCCATCGACGAGCTGACGCTGGTGGCCAACGAGCTGCGCAGCGGCGTTTCACGCTTCAAGGTATAGCGCCGTGGGGCGGGAGGCCACGCGCCGATGAAATTGTTCCTGCTGTTCCGGCTTGGCCATGACCACTATGCGATCGATGCCACCGAGGTCGCCGAGGTGCTGCCGCTGACCGCGCTCAAGCAGATTCCCGGCAGCCCTGCCTGGGTGGCCGGCGTGCTGTCGCGGCGCGGGCAGGCGGTGCCTGTGATCGACCTGTGCGCGCTGGCCACGGGCGTGGCGTCGGCGCAGCGCACCAGCACGCGCACGGTGCTGGTCCATTACCGCCGCCGCGAAGGCGAAGGCGATGCGCCGCGCCTGCTCGGGCTGCGCCTGGAGCAGGCCACCGAGACGCTGCGCTGCGCGCCGGAATCGTTCATCGAAACGGGCATCGACACCGGCACGGCACGCTACCTGGGGCCGGTGCGCGCCGATGAACAGCGCGGCCTGGTGCAATGGGTGCGGGTCCACGCGCTGCTGCCCGACGATGTCCACGCCATGCTGTTCGACGCGGCGCGGGACGCGTGCCTGCCATGAGCACGGCCACCCATATCGAGGCCTTGCTGAAGGCGCGCATCGGGCTGGATGCGCGCTCGATCGGCCCCGGCGCGCTCGAACGCGCGCTGCGCGAGCGCCAGGCCGCGTTGCAGGCGCATGATGTGGCGGCCTACTGGAACCTGCTGCACAGCCACCCCGACGAGTTCCAGGCGCTGATTGAAGCCGTGGTGGTCCCCGAGACCTGGTTCTTCCGGCACCGGGAGGCCCTGGTGGCGCTTGGGCGCTTTGCGGCCGAGCGCGTGTTCGGCGACCCCACGCGGCAGATTCGTGTGCTGAGCCTGCCCTGCGCGAGCGGCGAAGAGCCCTATTCCATCGCCATGGCCCTGCTCGACGCCGGCATTGCGCCCGCGCGTTTCCGCATCGACGCGCTGGATATCAGCGCCCGCGCCCTGGCGCGCGCACGTGCCGGCCTCTACGGCGGCAATGCCTTCCGCGGCGCCGCGCTCGATTTCCGCGACCGCTACTTCAAGCCCTGCCCGGGCGGCTTCGCACTGGACGCGCGGGTGCGCGAACTGGTGCAGCCGCGCCTGGGCAACATTGTCGACCCCGACCTGCTGGCCGGCGAGGCGCCCTACGACTTCGTCTTCTGCCGCAACCTGCTGATCTATTTCGATGCCGACGTGCAGCGGCGTACCGTCCAGACCCTGGCCCGGCTGACCGCGAGCGACGGCATGATCTTCGTGGGCCCGGCCGAAGCCAGCCTGCTCAGCGCGCAAGGGCTGCAGTCCGCCGGCGTGCCGCTCGCCTTCGCGTTCCGCAAGTCCCCCACGGAGGAAGCACGGAGCGTGCGCCCGATCCAGCGCAGCACCGCGCTGGCGCCGGCGCCTGCCCGCATGCCGCCGAGGCCGGCCAGGCTTCATGCGCGCCCCACGCCGGCGCTGCGCAAGCCCGCACCGCCTCGCGCCGCCGAGCCGGCCGATGCGCTCGCCAGCATCTCGGCGCTTGCCGATCGCGGCGAACTGGACGCCGCCACCGCGGCCTGCGAAGCGCTGATCGCCAGCCAGGGCCCGAGCGCGGATGCCTGTTGCCTGCTGGGCGTGCTCCATGACGCCGCCGGCCGCACGCCGAGCGCGCGCGACGCCTATCGCCGCGCAATCTATCTCGACCCGGGCCACCAGGAGGCCCTCTATCACCTGGCCGCGCGGCTCGAAGCCGAGGGCGACCACGCCGGCGCCGCGCGCCTGCGCCAGCGCGCCCAGCGCCATACCCGTACCGGCTAGCCATGGCTGACGACCTGACTCTTTCCGCCAACACACCTGTCGACAGTACGCCTGTAGACGACTGCTGGCGCCGCATCGGCGTGCGGGGCGACGGCAGCTGCGCGCTGCTGGCCACGCACGTCCATTGCCGCAACTGTCCGACCTATTCCCGCGCGGCCACGGTCCTGCTCGATTCACATGCCATGACCCGGTTGCCCGACGCACCGGCCGACCGCGAACCGGATGCGGCGTCGTCCGGCACCGGCCTGTCCTGCCTGGTGTTCCGCGTCGGCGAGGAATGGCTGGCCCTGCCCACCGAGGCCATTGGCGAAGTCACCGCGCCGTGCCCCGTGCACTCGCTCCCGCATCGCCGCGACGCCGCGGTGCTGGGGCTGGCCAGCGTGCGCGGCAGCCTGCTGGCCTGCCTGTCGCTGGCCCGGTTGTTCGGCATGGACGAGGCACCCGATGCCCAGGCGAACGCGCGGCACGGACAGCGTTTCCTGGTGCTCGGCCAGGGCCGCGGCGCCATCGCCCTGCCGGTGGCCGAAGTCAGCGGCGTGCGCCGCGTGCCCGGCAGTGCGCTGCGGCCGCTGCCGGCCACGCTGGCGCGGGCCTCCACGCGCTACAGCCAGGCCTTGTTTGAAGACCACGGCCGCAGCGTCGGCCTGCTGGATGCCGCGCTGGTGCGCCAGGCACTGACCCGGAGCCTGGCATGAACCCCGACCAGTTGCGCGACGCTTCGCTGCTCGAACTGTTCGCGCTCGAAGCCGAATCCCAGGCCGAGGTGCTCAATGCGGGCCTGCTCGCGCTGGAACGCGACCCCGCCGCCGCCAGCCAGCTAGACGCCTGCATGCGCGCGGCGCATTCCATCAAGGGCGCGGCGCGCATTGTCGGGCTCGATGGCGGAGTGCACCTGGCGCATGCCATGGAAGATTGCCTGGTGGCCGCACAAGCCGGCATGGCGCTGAGCGCCGCGCATATCGATGCGCTGCTGCAAGGCACCGACCTGCTGCAGCGGATCGGCCAGCCGCCTGATGGCGACCCGGCCTGGGCCGACCGCCAGGGCCGCGCCGAGATCCTCGCCGTGGTGCAACGCTTGCAGGCGTTGCCGGGCGGAGAAGGCGCGTCAGCACCGGTTGCGGCGGAGCCGCCAGTTGCGTCGGCCGACGCCGAGCCCAGCCCCGCCGCGCCGCCCCAGCCAGCCGTGCCACCGGGAGCCGCCCCGGAATCGCACGAGCGCATGCTGCGCGTCGGCGCCGAGTCGCTCGACCAGTTGCTGGCGCTGTCGGGAGAGGCCATGGTGGAATCGCACTGGCTGCGCCCGTTCGGCCGGGCCATGCTGCAGGCGCGCCGGCAACAGGCGCGCGCGCTGCAGGCCCTGGACACACTGAGCGGCGCGCTCGCGGGCAGCGGCGCCGACGCCAGCGCCATGGCCGCCCTGTCCGATGCGCGGCAACTGCTGGCAGACGGCGCGCAAGACCTGTCGCAGCGGCAGGAAGAGCTGGACCAGTACGAGCACCGCACTGCGCGGCTGGCGCGGCGTCTCTACGACACCGCGCTGGCCTGCCGCATGCGCCCGCTGTCCGACGGGTTGGCAGGTTACGCGCGCATGGTGCGCGATCTTGCGCGCTCGCTCGGCAAGGCTGCGCACCTGGAACTGGTCGGCGCCGGCACGCAGGTGGACCGCGACATCCTCGAGGCCCTGGATGCGCCGCTGGCGCACTTGCTGCGCAATGCCGTGGATCACGGCATCGAGCCGTCCGCGGTGCGCGTGGCCGCCGGCAAGCCCGCCGAAGGACGCATCCTGCTGCAGGCGCGGCACAATGCCGGCCGGCTCGTGATCGAGATCGGCGACGACGGCGCGGGCGTGGATCTCGAATTGCTGCGCCACGCGATCGTGCGGCGGCGCCTGGCGAGCGAGGACACCGCCGCGCGGCTGTCGCAGGCCGAGCTGCTCGAGTTCCTGCTGCTGCCGGGCTTCAGCCTGCGCGAGACCGTGTCCGAAGTCTCGGGCCGCGGCGTCGGCCTGGATGCAGTGCAGGAAATGGTGCGCCGCGTGCGCGGCAGCCTGCGCCTGGCGCAGCCGCCCGGGGGCGGCCTGCAGTTCCACCTGGAGCTGCCGCTGACGCTGTCGGTGGTGCGCGCGCTGCTGGTGGAAGTAGCCGGCGAAGCCTATGCGTTCCCGCTGGGCCACGTCCTGCGCGCCGCCACGGTGGCCCGGCAGGACGTGGCGCAGACCGAGAGCCACCAGCATTTCCGGCACGCGGGCCGCGCAGTCGGGCTGGTCAGTGCCGCGCAGGTCCTGCAGCGCCCGGAACGCGCGCTCGACGGCGACGAGATTCCCGTCGTCATCCTCGGCGAACAGGACCGCGTGTACGGCATTGCCGTCGACCGCATGCTGGGCGAACGCCTGCTGGTGGTGCAGCCGCTCGCGCCGGCGCTGGGCAAGATCAAGGATATTGCCGCGGGCGCCCTGACCGATGACGGCACGCCGGTCCTGATCTTCGACGTGGATGACCTGCTGCGCTCGGTCGAGAAGCTCGTCAGCGACGGACGCATCGAGCCTGTACGCCAGGCAGGTATGGCCGCCACGCAGGCGCGGCGCAAGCGCGTGCTGGTGGTCGACGACTCCCTCACCGTGCGCGAGCTGGAGCGCAAGCTGCTGGCCGGGCGCGGCTACGACGTGGTGGTCGCCGTGGATGGCATGGACGGCTGGAACGTGCTGCGCGCCGAGCCCTTCGACCTGGTCATCACCGATATCGACATGCCGCGCATGGACGGGATCGAACTGGTCACGCTGATCCGCAAGGAGCCGCGCCTGCAGCAGTTGCCGGTGATGGTGGTGTCGTACAAGGACCGCGAGCAGGATCGCCAGCGCGGCCTGGAGGCCGGCGCGGATTACTATCTGGCAAAAGGCAGTTTCCATGACGCTGCGCTGCTCGATGCGGTGCACGACCTGATCGGCGAGGCAACTTCATGAAAGTCGGCATCGTCAATGATTCGGCGCTGGCCGTGGCCGCGCTGCGCCGCGCCATCGCGCTCGATCCCGCCTTCGAGATTGCATGGGTCGCCGGGGACGGCGAACAGGCGATCCAGCTCGCGGCTTCGCACCCGCCCGACCTGATCCTGATGGACCTGCTGATGCCGGTCATGGACGGCGTGGAGGCCACGCGCCGCATCATGGCGGCCACGCCGTGCCCGATCGTGGTGGTTACCACGGACCTGGGCCGCAACGCCAACCAGGTGTTCGACGCCATGGGGCATGGCGCCATCGATGCCGTGGACACACCCACGCTGACCGAATCCGATGCCAGGCTGACCGCCGGCCCGCTGCTGCGCAAGATGCGCAATGTCGGGCGGCTGGTGACGGGACGGGTGGCACCGCGTCCAGCCGTGGCCGAAGTAACAGGCCGGCCGGCAGCGTCGCGCCTGGTTGCGATCGGCGCCTCGGCCGGCGGCCCGGCGGCGCTGGCCACGCTGCTGTCCGCCCTGCCCGCGGATTTCTGCGCGGCCGTCGTGGCCGTGCAGCATGTCGACGAAGCCTTCGCACCCGGCATGGCGGAATGGCTCGATGGACAGTGCGCGCTGCCGGTGCGCGTAGCCGTCGCCGGCGAAGTGCCGCAGGCCGGCACGGTCCTGATCGCCGGCACCAACAACCATCTGCGGCTGCTAGGGTCAAACCGCATGGCCTATACCGAGCAGCCCAGCGATTATCTCTACCGCCCCTCCATCGACGTGTTCTTTGAAAGCGTGGTGGAGCATTGGCGCGGACAAGCCATTGGCGTGCTGCTCACCGGCATGGGCCGCGACGGCGCCAGCGGGTTGAAGGCCATGCGCGACCAGGGTTGCCTGACGATTGCGCAGGACCAGGCCACCAGCGCCGTCTACGGCATGCCCAAGGCGGCGGCGGCCATCGGCGCCGCCAGCGAGATCCTGCCGCTCGCGGCCGTTGCGCCGCGCCTGGTGCAGGCCTGCAGCCACCTGTGGCCGGCACCGAGCCGGGCACTGTAGCGAAGACAACAGAGAAGACGACACAAGATCGCCGATGCCTCATCCAGGAACATTTTGGGGTCGAGCCATCCGGGAAGCCAGCATGCAAGAACTCGAGAACCACGCCATCACCGACACTACCCCAGCGCACACCTATCCCGTCATGGTGCTGCTGGTGGACGACCAGGCCATGATCGGCGAAGCTGTCCGCCGCGCCCTGGCCTCCGAGCCCGACATCGATTTCCACTACTGCGCGACGCCGGACGACGCCGTGGCCGTGGCCGAGCGCACCCGCCCCACCGTGATCCTGCAGGACCTGGTCATGCCCGGCGTGGATGGCCTGACGCTGGTGCGCCGCTATCGCGACTACGCCGCCACGCGCGATATCCCGATCATCGTGCTGTCCACCAAGGAAGAGGCGGCGACGAAGAGCGCGGCCTTCGCCGCGGGCGCCAACGATTACCTGGTGAAACTGCCGGACAGCATCGAGCTGATCGCGCGCATCCGCTATCACTCGCGCTCGTACCTGAACCTGCAGCAGCGCGACGAGGCCTACCGCGCGCTGCGGCAAAGCCAGCAGCAACTGCTCGAGACCAACCTTGAACTGCAGCGGCTCACCAACTCGGACGGCCTCACGGGATTGTCCAATCGACGCTATTTCGACGAATACCTGAACGCCGAGTGGAAGCGGGCCCAGCGTGACAAGAGCCAGCTCGCCCTGCTGATGATCGACGTCGATGCGTTCAAGGCCTACAACGATACGTACGGGCACGTCGCCGGCGATGAGGTCTTGCGGCGCGTCGCCGCCGTACTGCGCGACAACTGCTCGCGGCCCACGGACCTGCCCGCGCGCTTCGGCGGTGAAGAGTTCTCGATGATTCTCCCTTCGACTTCGCCCGGCGGCGCGCGGCTGCTCGCGGAAAAAGCGCGGCGTGCGGTTGAAGCGCTCGGCATCGCCCACAACGGGCTGGGCGCGGGCGGCAGCCTGACTGTCAGCATCGGCGCGGCGGTGCTGGTGCCGGAAGAGAACCAGCCCAGTAGCCGGCTGGTCGAAGTGGCCGATGCGGGGCTGTACGAGGCCAAGAGAAATGGCAGGAACCAGGTGGTGATGGCCTGGCCCAAAAGCTAGCCCCAATTCGGGATACGGTGTCGTGCGCCGCCAGTCACGACAGCGCCTCGCATACCGTCCCATCCCCTTCTCCTGTGGGAATCCTCCGACACCGGTTTCGGATACCTGCGGCTGCCTCCGCTGAAAGTTCCTTTCTATCGTTGCAATAAGGCCACCTGACTCGCGAAACGGCGTCAACGGCCTGAAGGGCATCCCCTGCCCTATGCAGCCGCCGCAACGCCGCGGCCGTTCCTGGCACTCGCCCCAAACCAACGCAACGGAGAGAGGTGATTTTATGTTCCGCTCAAGAAAAACCAGTCTTATCCTTGGCCTCGCGATCGCAAGTGCGGCAGTCCTGTCTGCCTGCGGCGGAGGCGGTGACGACGGCATTGCCGCCCGCGTCGGCCTCAGCAAGCCGACGGTCCGCCTGATTCATGCCATACCGGGCGGCCCGAACGTCGACATCTTGCAGAACGGCGTGAAAACCAATCTGCTGAACGAGCCCTACAAGTTCGTGTCGACCTATCGCACGGTCGACGAAGGCAACCAGCTGTTTGCGTTCAACGTGGCCGGTACCAATACCGAGTTGGGGCATACGACCATCAACACCCATACGGGCCACAAGTACACGGCAGTTGCCATGCCAGGCAGCGAAAGCGCGGCGGACGTGATACAGATCGATGATCCGTTCGAAGTGGGCCTGTTCTCGGACAAGGCGCGTGTCAGGGCACTGAACGCATCGTTCAACGCGCAGAACGTGGACATCTACGTGACCGTGCCGGCGGTTGACCTGAACTCCGTCGGCCCGACGTTCTCCGCCGTGGCATTCAAGTCCGCGGTACCTGCATCGGGCCAGGACTCGATCAGCCTGAACGGCGGCACCTACCGGCTGCGCATCACCACGGCTGGCAGCAAGACCGTGATCTTCGATTCGGGCACGCTGACGCTGGCCAACAATGCCGACTGGCTGATCACCACGCTTCCGGTGGACGGCATCAAGGCTACGCTGCCGAACCGCATCAAGGTGCTGGTCGCGCGCGGCGATGACGAATCGCAGGCTGGCCTGGAACTGGTGACCCAACCGAGCCAGTAATTCTTCAACGCCAGGCTGCAATGCAATGGGCCCGCGAAAGCGGGCCCATTTTTCTCGTGTGGACGTAGCTGTCTCAGCCGTCGGCACCGCCATCCCGCTTGAGGATATCGAGATGGGACAGGTAGCGATCCAGTTCGTCGCGGCCGCTGTCGGTGATGCAGTACACCCGGCCGCTGCCCTCGACCAGTTCGGCCGTGATCGCACGCGCGATCATCAGGCTGCGCAGGATCGGGCGCAGCGAGCGGATGTTCAGTTCGATGCCGTACTCGCGCAGCCGGTCGACCAGGTTCATCACGGTCGAAGGACTTGCGTGGACGAGCTTGAGGATGAAAATCCGGGAAAGGACCCGGTCAAGGGAAAACGGTTTCATGAGCGCGGGCGAAGCTCCCACCCCACGACACCGGAATGCTGGGATCCGGTGAAGGGCCGGAGCGGAGTTCCTGTTCATCTTGCGCGGCCCATGACTGCTGCCGCAGTCGGGCACTCTCTACTTCTGCGAACTTCGCGCAGCGCAGGCTGCGCCGCAAGAAAATACGGGGTGCACGAAGGCACCCCGAATACTTGCTTGATGCACGCCGCAGCGAGACGGCGTGGTTCCGGAGCGCCGGGGCTACTCTTCCTGGAACGCTTCTTCGCGCTTGGCCTTGATCGACGGCAGGGCCACCACCGCGACCAGCGCCGCAGCGGCGATCAGCAGGCCCATCGACAGCGGACGGGTCACGAACACGCTGAAGTCACCACGCGAGAGCAGCAGCGAACGGCGGAAGTTCTCTTCCATCATCGGTCCCAGCACGAAGCCGAGCAGCAGCGGCGCCGGTTCGCACTTGAGCTTCAGGAACAGGTAGCCGAGCACGCCGAAGCCAGCCGCCATGAAGACGTCGAAGGTCTGGTTGTTGACCGAGTACACGCCAATGCCGCAGAACACCAGGATCGCCGGGTACAGGAAGCGGTACGGCACGGTCAGCAGCTTCACCCAGATACCGATCATCGGCAGGTTCAGGATGATCAGCATCAGGTTGCCGATCCACATCGAGGCGATCAGGCCCCAGAACAGCGCCGGGTTGCTGGTCATGACCTGCGGGCCGGGCTGGATGTTGTGGATGGTCATCGCACCCACCATCAGCGCCATCACCGCGTTGGGCGGAATGCCCAGCGTCAGCAGCGGGATGAACGAGGTCTGTGCCGCGGCGTTGTTGGCCGATTCCGGACCCGCCACGCCTTCGATGGCGCCCTTGCCGAACTCATGCGAGTACTTCGAGGTCTTCTTCTCCAGCGAGTACGCCGCGAACGAAGCCAGTGCCGCACCACCGCCCGGCAGGATGCCCAGCGCCGAACCGAGCATCGTGCCGCGCAGCACGGCAGGCGCCATGCGCTTGAAGTCTTCCTTGGTCGGCCAGAGATTGGTGACCGCGTCGGTGAAGGTTTCGCGCGATTCCTTCTGCTCCAGGTTCGCGATGATTTCCGCGAAACCGAACATGCCCATGGCCAGCGCGACGAAGTCGATGCCGTCGGTCAGTTCCGGCACGTCGAACGAAAAGCGCGCAGCGCCCGAGTTCACGTCGGTACCGATCAGGCCCATCAGCAGGCCCAGCACGATCATGGCCACGGCCTTCGGCAGCGAACCCGACGCCAGCACCACGGCACCGATCAGGCCCAGCACCATCAGCGAGAAGTACTCGGCGGGACCGAACTTGAATGCCAGTTCCGACAGCGGCGTGGCAAACGCGGCCAGGATCAGCGTGGCCACGCAGCCGGCGAAGAACGAGCCCAGGCCCGAAGTCGCCAACGCCACACCCGCGCGTCCTCGCCGCGCCATCTGGTAGCCGTCGATGGTGGTTACCACCGACGACGATTCACCGGGCAGGTTCACCAGGATGGCGGTGGTCGAACCGCCGTACTGGGCGCCGTAGTAAATACCGGCCAGCATGATCAGCGCGGCCACCGGCGGCAGCGTGTAGGTCACCGGCAGCAGCATGGCGATGGTGGCAAGCGGCCCCAGGCCCGGCAGCACGCCGATCAGCGTACCGAGCACGCAGCCCAGGAACGCGTAGGCGAGATTCTGCAGCGACAGCGCCGTCGAGAATCCCAGTGAAAGGTGTTCAATCAATTCCATCTCGGCGCTCCCCTTAACCGGTGATGAATGCAGGCCACACCGGCATCTGCAGGTTGATGCCGTACACGAACGCGCCCAGGCTGATCAGCACCAGCACGACGCTGTTGAGCAAGGCGCCCTTCCAGCTGAACTCGTGGCTGGCCATCGACGACACCAACACCAGCACGAACACGGACAGCACCATGCCGAGCGGCTTCAGCAACAGGCCGAACAGCACCACGGAACCGAGGATCCACAGCAGGGTCTTCAGGTCCCAGCGTGCGAGATGGTCTTGCTCGCCGTTGCTCGACAGCGACGAGATCAGCACCAGCGCGCCGAGCACGGCGAGCACCAACCCGAGCAGGAACGGAAAGTATCCGGGGCCCATTTTCGCGGCGGTTCCCATGGAATAGCCGCGTGCGACCCAGGAAAAGCCCAGACCGACCAGAATAAACATCAGGCCGGAGGCAAAGTCCTTTTGGCTACGTATGCGCAAAACGATTCTCCTCAAAGTTCACGAATGCTGCCGGTGTCGCGCGCTGGCTCTGCTGCGCGAATTGCTGCATGCAAGCGCATGCCCCGACGGTGACCGGAACCTTAAAGAGGCGATCTTTCAGCCGCCTTTCAGTTGTCTTCAATTAGGGGTATTCACCAATGCGCCACGCATCAGACAGGCGTGTCCATGCGAATGTGCATGCGCCCCAATGCATCACGACATGATGTATTAGCGCCAGGCTGGACGGCGTGGAAAGGGAGAACTACGACGGCGGGACGCGCGCCATTGCCATGCGGCATCGACGCGGTTTGAGGAAGGCATTCTGGCGCACGCGGACGAACGCGCCCGTTACCGCAAAGTCGGCAACGGGCGCAACGATGCCATGCCGATCTTTCGATTGCCTTTCAACGCACGGTTTCGACGGTACGGGGCGGCGCTTCATCCGCATCGGATACCTGGCCCGCGTCTTCGCAGGGCGTGCCCATGCTGGTGTCGGGGGCCTGCCCCACCGCTTTGGGTGCATGGGCCGACACCGGCAGCATATGGCTGGTACGCCAGTTGCCGAAGCGGTAGTAGCCCACCGCCAGCACGACCGACACCACCGATCCCAGCGGAAAACTCCACCAGATGGCGTCCGCGCCCCAGCTCTTGCCCAGCGCCCACGCGAACGGAAGGCGGATCACCCACATCGACAGGAACAGGATGACCAGCGGCGCCATCACGGCGCCGGTGGCACGCACCGTGCCGAAGATCACGATGGTGAATCCGAACAGGATGAACGACCACAGCACCACGACGTTGATCTGCCGCGCGATGCCGATGGCCACGTTGTCGGTGCCGAGGAAAAGCCCCAGCGAATTGCGGTCGAACAGGTAGACCAGCCCGACCAGCGCGCCGGTCATCGCCAGGTTGAACAGCATGCCCATGCGCGTGATGCGCGTGACGCGGTGCCAGAGCCCCGCACCGACGTTTTGCGCCACCATGGACGACACGCTCGCACCGACCGCCAGCGCCGGCATCTGCACGTAGGTCCAGAGCTGCGATGCCACGCCGTAGGCCGCAGTGGTCTGCGAACCGTATGCATTCACCAGCGACATCATCACGATTGCCGACGACGAGATCACCACCATCTGCAGGCCCATCGGCAGGCCCTTGGCCACCAGCGAGCGGATGATGGCCGGGTCCGGCCGCAGCAGCCCCAGCTGCTCGCGATGCAGCAGCAGGAAATGTCGGCGGCGGTAGAGCAGCGCGATCATCGCGGCCAGGCTCGTGAGCTGCGCGATCAGCGTGGCCAGCGCCGAGCCCGCAATGCCGAGCGCGGGCAGCGGGCCGATGCCGAAGATCAGCACCGGGTTGAGCACCACGTCGAGCACCGCGGACAACAGCATGAAGTAGAACGGCGTGCGCGAATCGCCGGCGCCGCGCAGCGTCATCATCACGAAGTTGTAGAAGTACATGAACGGCAGCGCGATGAAGATGATGCGCAGGTACGTCACTGCCAGCGGCGCGGCGTCGTGCGGCGTCTGCATGGCCGCCAGGATGTCCGGCGTAAAGATGTAGCCGAACACCGACGCCGCCACGGACAGCAGCACGAAGAACGTGGTGCTGGTGCCGACGATCTTGCGCGCCTCGTCCAGGTCGCGCCCGCCGACGGCCTGCCCGATCATGATGGTGTTGGCCATGCTGATGCCGAACACCACGCCGAGCAGGAAGAACAGGATGATGTTGGCGTTGGACGTCGCGGTCAGTGCCGCCTCGCCGAGGTAGCGCCCGACCCAGACGGAGTTGATCGAGGCATTGAGCGACTGGAGGATGTTGCTGCCGAGCACCGGCAGCGAAAACAGCAGCAGCGTGCGGCCGATGGGGCCGGTGGTCAGTCTGGCGTCAGGCTTCATGTCGTCCTTGTGTCGCGCGTCCATGCGTCGCGTCCATGCGTCATCCCGGCTCGAGGCGGTCAGCCTGCCAGCATACGCGATCCCGACGCCGCGCGTTGCCGCCTTGCCAACGGCCCGGATCGCGCGTCTAATGGATCGGAGCCGGAATGCGCCGGAATGCGCCGGGCCACGGCGCGCAGGAGGCGATATGCGCTGCACAAATTGCGGGTTCGAGAACCTCGCAAAGGCCAACTTCTGCGAGGAGTGCGGCGCCGTGCTGGCACGGGCCTGTCCCCAATGCGGCGAGCCCGCCGGCCCGATGACGAAGTTCTGCCGCGGCTGCGGCGCCTCGCTGGCCGGTGCTCCGGCCGGGCGGCCGTCCGTGCCGGCGCCGGCCACCCCGCCTGTCCAGTACACGCCACCGCACCTGGCCCAGCGCATCCTTGCCGAACGCGCGGCCATGGAGGCACGCGGCGATGCCGAGGGCGAGCGCAAGACCATCACCGCGCTGTTCGCCGACATGGCCGGCTCGACCGCGCTGACGCAGGACCTGGACCCCGAGGAAGCGCGGCGCCTGATCGACCCGGTCGCCACGCTGATGATGGAGGCCGTGCACCATTACGAAGGCTATGTCGCCAAGTTCCTGGGCGACGGCATCCTGGCCCTGTTCGGCGCGCCCATCGCGCACGAAGACCACGCGCTGCGCGCGCTGTACGCGGCACTGCGCATGCAGGAGGCGATGCGCCGCCACAGCGACCGCGTCCGCCTGGAACTGGGCATTCCGTTGCAGATCCGCGTCGGCATCCACACCGGCGAGGTCCTGGTGCGCTCGATCCGCAAGGACGACCTGCACACGGACTATGACCCGGTCGGGCACACCATCCACATCGCCTCGCGCATGGAAGGCGTGGCGACGCCGGCGTCGATCCTGATCAGCGAGTCGACCCACAAGCTCACCGAAGGCTACTTTGAGTTCAAGCCGCTCGGCACCACGCATGTCAAGGGCGTGCGCGATCCGCTGGCCGTCTACGAGGTGCTCGGCCTCGGGGCGCTGCGCACGCGCCTGCAGGTCGCGGCGCACCGCGGGCTGGCCCGCTTCGTCGGCCGCCAGACCGAACTGGAGCAACTGCACGCGGCGCTGGAGCGGGCCAGGGCCGGCAACGGGCAGATCGTCGGCGTGGTCGGCGAGGCCGGCGTGGGCAAGTCCCGCCTGTTCCACGAATTCAAGGCCAGGTCGCGGCAGGGCTGCCTGGTGCTGGAGACCTTCTCGGTATCGCACGGCAAGGCCTTTGCCTACCTGCCGCTGATCGAGCTGCTGAAGAACTACTTCCAGGTCACCGCGCAGGACAACGACCGCGGCTGCCGCGAAAAGGTCACCGGCAGGCTGCTGACGCTGGATCGCTCGCTGGAGGTGCATCTGCCCTACCTGCTTTACCTGCTCGGCAGCAGCGACCCGGATTCGGCGCTGCCGACCATGGACGCCACGATCCGGCGCCAGCGTACTTTCGAAGCCATTGCCCAGTTGCTGGTGCGCGAGAGCCAGAACCAGCCGCTCGCGCTGATCTTCGAGGACCTGCAGTGGCTCGACAGCGAGACCGAAGGCTTTCTCGACATCCTGGTCGACCATGTGCCCGCGGCGAGCATCCTGCTGCAGGTGAACTACCGGCCCGAGTATGCGCACGACTGGCATGCGCGCGGCGCCTACACGCAGCTCCATCTGGAGCCGCTGGGCCCGGCCGAGGCCCAGGGCCTGCTCACCGCGCTGCTGGGCGACGATCGCAGCCTGGTCCCGCTGAAACGGCTGATCCTCGACAAGACCGAAGGCAACCCGTTCTTCATGGAGGAAGTGGTCCAGACGCTGAGCGAGGAAGGTGTGCTGCTGGGGCTGCCCGGCGACTTCCGCATCGAACAGGCGCCGGCCCTGCTGCACATTCCGACTACCGTGCAAGGCGTGCTGGCCGCGCGTATCGACCGGCTGCCCGTGGCGCAGAAGGACCTGCTGCAGACGCTGGCGGTGATCGGCAAGGAATTCCCGCTGGGGCTCATCCGCCGCGTCACGCAGCAGGACGACGAGGCGCTGCGCCCGCTGCTGGCCGCGCTGCAGGCCGCCGACTTCATCTACGAGCAGCCGGCTTTTCCCGACGTGGAGTACGCTTTCAAGCACGCGCTGACCCAGGAGGTCGCCGGCCACAGCCTGCTGACCGAGCGGCGCAGCGCACTGCATGAACGTACCGCGCTGGCGATCGAGTCGCTGTTCCAGGGCCGGCTGAAGGACTACTGCGGCGAGCTGGCCCACCACTACAGCCTCAGCGGCAACGTGCCGAAAGCGATCGAGTACCTGCAAGGCGCGGGCGAGCAAGCCGTGCAACGCTCCGCCCTGCCCGAGGCGATCGGCCACCTGAAGCAGGCCCTTGCGCTGCTCAAGCGGCTGCCCGACACGCCTGAACGCGTGCGGCAGGAGCTGTCCCTGCTGCTGACGCTGGGGCCCGCGCTGATCGCCACGCGCGGCCAGGCTGCCGACGAAGTGGAAGCCAACTACCGGCAAGCGCTCGCGCTGTGCGAACAGGGCGAACAAGGCGAAGCGGGCAAAGGGGGCAAAGGGGGCGAACCCACGGCGCAGGTCTTTTCCGCGCAGCTCGGGCTATGGGCGTTCTACCAGCTGCGCGCGCAATACAACGTGTCGCTGCCGCTCGGCGAGCGGCTGCTTGGCATGGCCGAGCGCTCGCACAAACCCGACCAGCTCGCCGAGGGCCATCGCGTGCAGGGGTCCACCACGTTCCGCCTGGGCCAGATCAGCGTCGCCCGCGACCACATGGAGCAAGTGCTGGCGGTGCAGCCAGCCGACCAGTCGTCCTATGATTTCCTGCTTGGCTACGGTCGCGACCCCACCGTTCACGCCATGGCCACGCTGGGCTGGATCCTCTGGTACCAGGGCCTGCCGGACCGGGCGCGGGTGCGCTCGCTCGAAGCGCTGGCGCTGGCCCGCCAGCGTCCCGACGCCTTCAATCTGGCGCTGTGCCTGGTCTTCGCGGCGGAGGTGCACCTGTGCCGGCGTGAAGTGCAGAAGGTCGGCGAGTTTGCCGAAGCCGCCATCGCCATCTCCGGCGAACAAGGCTTTCCGATCTACCTGGCCTGGGGCACGGTGCTGCAGGGCTGGGCCGTGGCCGAGCGTGGCGATCACCAGGCGGGCATCGCGCAGATGCGGCAGGGTCTCGACGCCTATGCCGCGACCGGCGCATCGCTGGCAAGGCCGAGCCTGCTGGGGCTGCTCGCCGATGCGCACGGCATGGCGGGTGAATACCGCGCCGGCCTGGCGCTGCTCGACGAAGCCATGCCGCTTGCCGAGCACACCGGCGAACGGCTGGACGCGTCCACGCTGCTGCGCCTGAAGGGCGAACTGCTCCTGGCCGGGTCCGACCATGGCTGGCTGGCACGGGAAGAGGCCGAAGCCTGCTTCCGCAAGGCCGTCGCCATTGCGCACGAGCAGGGCGCCAGGTCGCTCGAGTTGCGCGCCGCGCTGAGCCTCGCGCGGCTGTGGCAACAAGAGGACAAGCCCGATGCCGCGCGCCAGGTACTGGCTGGCGTCTATGGCGCCTTCCGCGAAGGCTTCGAAACGCCCGACCTGCAACAGGCCAAGGCCTTGCTCGACGAGGTCGGCTGAACCGGCGCCGCCGCGAAGGAAGCCCATGAACCGGTTCCAGGCCCGCTTCGAGTCCCTGTGGTCGCGCTGCGGCGGCCAGCGCGCGCACGACACCTATGCGCAACTGTGCGGGCATTACTCGGGGCCGGGCCGCTACTACCACACGCTGTACCACGTGCGCCGCTGCCTGCGCGACCTGGACTGGGCCTGCGCGCAGGTTCCCGATGCCGACGCCGTGGAACTCGCGCTCTGGTGCCACGATGTCATCTACGTGCCGGGCGCGCGCGACAACGAGGCGCGCAGCGCCGACTGGTTCCTGCGCTGCGCCGACGGACGGATTGCGGGCGCCGACGCAATTGCGGCCATGATCCTGGACACCACGCACACCGGCGTTCCCGACGGGCTGGCCGCTTGCTATGCGGTCGACATCGACCTGGCGACGCTGGGCAGCCACGGGGCACGGTTCCGCCGCAACGGGACGCTGCTGCGCGCCGAGCGCGCCGACCTGGACGACCTGGCCTACGATGCGGCCGAACGCAAGTATCTGGGCCGCCTGCTGGCCCGCCCACGCCTCTACCTGACCGACCTGTTCCACGACCGCTATGAAGCGCGCGCCAGGCACAACCTGGCGCTGCGGCTGGCTCAGCCGGTGCCCGGCTGACGGACTGGCGTGCTGACGGACGTGTTGCGGCGCGCTCAGAGGAATTCGCCGCTGATATCCACGCTGGATCGCTGCCCGACCAGGTCATAGGTGCGCTCCAGCCAGGTGCCGGCATGGTCGCGGCCCTTGTCGCGCAGGTAGCAAAGGAACTTCCAGTCCGCGTTGTACTTGCTCGACACGCCGAGCGCGGCCATGGTCTCGTCGTTGCGGACCGAATGGATGCGCATCTCCTTCATCTCGGCCCGGTCGACCTTGCCTTGCTGGATCAGCGAGGTCACGAAGGCAATGGCGCGCATCTCGCGCATCAGCGACGAGTTGAAGCTGACCTCGTTGACGCGGTTGAGGATGTCGGCAGCCGTCCTGGGCACGCCCGGGCGCACGATCGGGTTGATGTGGACGATCACGACATCGTTGGTCTTGCATTGGTAGATCAGCGGGAAGATGGCCGGATTGCCGACATAGCCGCCGTCCCAGTAATGCTGGCCGTCAATGACCACCGACTGGAACAGCGTCGGCAGGCAGGCGGAGGCCAGCACGGCGTCGATCGACAAGTCCGCCCCGGAGAAAATGCGGATCTTGCCGGTTTCCACGTTGGTGGCGCACAGGAACAGATGGCACGGGCCTTCCCGGCGCAATGCCTCGAAATCCACCTGGCTGGCCAGGACGTCGCGCAGCGGGTTCATGTTGTGCGGATTGAACTGGTACGGCGACATCAGGCGCAGCACCATGTCGGCCATGGCATACAGCGGCGAGTTGTCCAGGCCGAAGCTGTGCCCGCCCTTCATCCACGGCACCCAGCGGAACGGGCTGTAGCGTTCGGCCGAGCGCGCGATGGCGAGCCAGAAATCATGCAGCGCCTGGCGCGCCCCGTCGGGTCCGCCCTTGAGCATCCCGCAGGCCAGCACGGCGGCGTTCATGGCGCCGGCGCTGGTGGCGCTGATGCCTTCGATCTCCAGCCTGCCGTCCTCGAGCAGCCGGTCGATGACGCCCCATGTAAAGGCCCCGTGCATGCCCCCGCCCTGGAGCGCCAGCGCGATGGGTTTCCGTTCACCGCTGGCACGCTTGCCCGAGTTTCCATCCATGGCGTGGCTCCTGGTATGCGGCCGGGGGCACTAGGGAACCCGTGCGGCCTTTTTCGTAAAGTGTAGTGAAGATGCGGCCCCATCGCGGCCGCTTTGCGCATGGACGCGCTAGTACTTCCCCGCCCAGGGAGTCGGCCGGATCGCCAGCACGATCGGCGCCGACACGTTAAGCTAGCGGACTTGGCAGCGCACCCACGCACCGCCGGAATGTCCCACACGACCACCAGGAGAACACGCATGTACCAGGATCTTGCCCTCTATATCGACGGGGAATTCGTCAAGGGCGGCGACCGGCGCGAGCAGGATGTGCTCAATCCCGCCACCCAGGAAGTCCTGGGCAAGCTGCCGCACGCCAGCCGCGCCGACCTGGACCGCGCCCTGGCCGCGGCCCAGCGCGCCTTTGAGAGCTGGAAGAAGACTTCGCCGCTGGAACGCTCGAAGATCCTGCGCCGCGTGGGCGAACTGGCCCGCGAGCGCGCCAAGGACATCGGCCGCAATATCACGCTGGACCAGGGCAAGCCGCTGGCCGAGGCGGTCGGCGAAGTGCTGGTCTGCGCCGAACATGCCGACTGGCACGCCGAGGAATGCCGCCGCATCTACGGCCGCGTGATTCCGCCGCGCCAGCCCAATGTGCGCCAGATCGTGGTGCGCGAGCCGATCGGCGTGTGCGCGGCCTTCACGCCGTGGAATTTCCCGTTCAACCAGGCCATCCGCAAGATCGTGGCGGCGGTGGGCGCGGGTTGCACGCTGATCCTGAAGGGGCCGGAAGACTCGCCCAGCGCCGTGGTCGCGCTGGCGCAGCTGTTCCACGATGCCGGCCTGCCCCCGGGCGTGCTGAACATCGTGTGGGGTGTGCCAGGCGAGGTCTCGACCTACCTGATCGAATCGCCGATCGTGCGCAAGATCTCGTTCACGGGTTCCGTGCCGGTAGGCAAGCAGCTGGCCGCGCTGGCCGGCGCGCACATGAAGCGCGTAACCATGGAACTCGGCGGGCATTCGCCGGTGCTGGTGTTCGACGACGCCGATATCGAGCCGGCCGCCGAGATGCTGGCGCGGTTCAAGCTGCGCAACGCGGGCCAGGTGTGCGTCTCGCCGACCCGTTTCTACGTGCAGGAAAAGGCCTATGACAAGTTCCTGGCCCGCTTTACGGAGGTGATCGGCTCGATCAAGGTTGGCGACGGGCTTGAAGAAGGCACGCAGATGGGCCCGCTGGCGCATGAGCGCCGCGTGCTCTCGATGGAACAGTTCCTGGACGATGCCAGCCAGCGTGGCGGCAAGGTCGTGGCCGGCGGCTCGCGCCTCGGCGACAAGGGCTACTACTTCGCCCCAACCGTGGTGACGGACCTGCCGGACGACGCCAGGCTGATGGTCGACGAGCCGTTCGGCCCGGTGGCGCCGGTGACGCGCTTCAAGGACACGGCCGAGGTGCTGCGCCGCGCCAACAGCCTGCCGTTCGGCCTGGCGTCGTATGTCTTCACCAACTCGCTGAAGACCGCGACCGAGGTCTCCAACGGCCTGGAGGCCGGCATGGTCAACATCAACCATTTCGGCATGGCGCTGTCCGAAACGCCGTTCGGCGGCATCAAGGACTCCGGCATCGGCAGCGAAGGCGGCATGGAGACCTTCGATGGCTACCTCGTGACCAAGTTCATCACGCAGGTCTGAGTCCCCGTCCTTCTGTACGGCCTGCCTGGATGGCTTATCGGGCGCCGTTGGCGGATTCGCCGACGGCGCTGCCCCTGGCCTTGCGGTAGTCCTCCGCGTAGGCCTTCCACTGGGCCAGCGACACGGCATGGCCATGCCGTGCCAGCCGCAGCGCCCCTTTGCGCCAGCGCGTGCCGGCCGCAAATTCCTGCAGTTGCTCGATACGGTCGGCCGCGTGGTGTCCGCAGCCGCGCAGGTGCGCCCACGCCGCGGCATGCGCCATGGTCGCGAGCACTTCGCGCAGCGACGAGAAACTATCGCAGTGCGCCAGGTTGACCCGGTCCGCGGTCGGCTGCAGGCTTTTCACCAGATACGACGCCTTGCCCTTGTCCACCGACGATAGCAGCGCGGGCGATGCCGCCTGCATGATCGTCTGGGTGGCGGCCACGCGCCCGGCATCGCTGCTCCAGCGCGGTTGCGCGCGGTTGGGCAGGTCCTGCCAGGCGGACGGCGCCGCGCGCTTGATGTCGATCAGGCGCGGCATGCCGCCGGCGCGTTCGTCGCGCGCCAGCACCACGTAGCGTTCCAGCCCCAGGCTGCCGATGCCGGCCACGCGCCGCGCCACGTCTTCGGCGCGGAAGCGGTGGCCGTGCGCCTGGCCGGAGTAGGCGTCCAACACCTGCAAGGCCCGCTTGCGGTCCCTGGTGTCGGCGGGCAAGGCGTGCCGGCCGTCGCAGATCAGCCGCTGCTGCCCCTTGCGCGTCTCGGCGCGCTCCGCGACCAGTTCGCCGCGGCGGCGGCGCTTGACCCGCCGCAGCAGCGTGGCCACCATGCCGGTCGCCGTGGCGCGCTCCAGCCAGCGCGGCTTGCCACCCTCCAATACCGCCGCATACTCGGACAGCATCGCCTCGCAGGCGCGCTCCGCGTCCTCGTCCGAGAGGCCGATCTGGCCGGCCGCCACCAGCACGCTGGACAGCACGCGGATCACGTCCACGGTCAGCGGCGCGACCAGCGCGTCGTCGAAGTCGTTCAGGTCGAAGTAGACCAGGCCGTTGTCACCTTTGAAGCTGCCGAAATTCTCCAGGTGCAGGTCGCCGCAGACGTAGGTGGTCGGCGCGTCGAGCAGCGCGTCCGCATGGCCCAGCGATGCCACGTACAGGTGATTGGTGCCGCGAAAGAAGGCGAACGGGTCGGCGGCGATGGCGGCCAGCTTGCGCGTGAAGCGCTCGGGGTCGCGGCCCTGGTTGAAACGCAGGATGGCTTCGGTGGCAGGATGCATGCGTGCGAGGAGGATCAATGGAAGAAGATACCGCGCGTCAGGAACGTGTAGTTTGCCTCTTCCGCCATCAGCCCTACAAGGATCAGCAGGCACAGCGGCGGCACCAGGATCGCGCAGATCAGCGCCATGCGTTCCCAGGCCATGTGCATGAAGACGGCGACGATCAGCCCAGCTTTCATCACCATCAGCAGCAGGATCAGGGTCCAGCGCAGGTAGCCGGTGAAGCCCACGTAGTCCACCATGTACGACAGCGTGGACAGCACGAACAGCAGCAGCCAGATCTTCAGGTAGAGGCTGATCGGATGTTGCTGGCCAGTGTGGGCGGCGTCGTCGGGGCCGTGCGCAGCGCCGGGAGAGGCAGGAGAGGCGGGAGTGGGAGTCGAAGCCATGGCAAGCCTCACCAGAGGTAGAACAATGCAAAGATGAAGACCCAGACCAGGTCCACGAAGTGCCAGTACAGGCCCGCGATCTCCACGACCTGGTAGTTTCCCGAGACTTCGTAGCGGCCCCGCAAGACCTTGGTCGCCACGATCAGCAGGTAGATCACGCCACAGGTCACGTGAAAGCCATGAAAGCCCGTGATCATGAAGAAGGTCGATCCGAACTGGGCCGCGCCCATCGGGTTGCCCCAGGGACGCACACCTTCCTGGACAATCAGCTTGGTCCACTCGAAGGCTTGCATGCTGACAAAAGCTGCGCCGAGCAATGCGGTCGCCAGCATCAGCAGCGCGCACTGGCGCCGCTGGCGCCGGTAGGCGAAGTTGACCGCCATCGCCATGGTGCCGCTGCTGGTGATGAGCACGAACGTCATGATCGCGATCAGGAGCAGCGGCACGTCGTGGCCACCGATACGAAGGCCGAAGACTTCGCTGGGATTGGGCCAGGGCACCGTAGTCGCCATGCGCACCGTCATGTAGCCCGTCAGGAAGCAGCTGAAAACGAAGGTGTCGGACAGCAGGAAGATCCACATCATCGCCTTGCCCCACGACACCTTGAAGGCGCGCTGGTCGGACGACCAGTCCGCCACCAGGCCACGCAGGCCCGAGGCTACGGCCCCCGGCGCGGCGGGCTCCGATGAGACGTTCGAAGACATGGGACTCTCCTCCGCGCTACGCGGTGCCGCAGACGTAGCGCACGATCTCCGGTGTGAGCCAGCCCAGCGCGGCCAGCAGGACCACCCACACGGCGAGCAGGAAATGCCAGTACCGGGCGCACAGCACCATGCGCAGCACGGCGCCTTCACCGCTGCCCCGGAATCCGGACGCGTAGGCCCAGCCCGCGAGGCCGCCGAGCACGTGCAGCCCGTGCATGGCCGTCAGCAGGTAAAAGAAGCTGCCCGCCGGGTTGCTCGCGGGACCGACATGGGCGGCCTGCAGCGCCTCCCAGGCCCATAGCTGCGACGCGACAAACGCCGCCGCGCCCACGCCGCCCAGAAGCAGCGCCTGCCGCGCCCCGGCCATGCGGCTCGCGCGCGCCAGTCGCACGGCCGCCTGCATGGCCACGCTGCCTGCCGCAAGCAGCGCGGTGGACAGCCATACCTGCCACGGCAGCGCAATGCGCTGCCAGTCAGGGCTGTCCATGCGCATGGCATAGGCGGTCAGGAACAGCGCGAACAGCACCGTGACCACGCCCATGAAGATCCACAGCCCGATGCTCGCGGGCGCACGGCGGGCGTGCTCGTCGCGGGTGTGGCCGCCGCCCGACGGATTGCCGCCGAAGTCGTCGCGGCTGACTTTGTAGACCGCATCGGCATTCATGCCACGGCTCCACGTCTGGGGTGCGGTTCAGGCTCGGCGCCGCCGGCCTCGGGCGGCGCATTCTGCGCGATGAAGTCCTCTTTCGCGCCCGGCACGCTGTAGGCATAGGCCCAGCGATAGGCCACCGGCAGGTGCGGCCCCCAGTTGCCATGCGCGGGCGGCGTCTGCGGCGTCTGCCATTCCAGCGACGCGGCGCGCCACGGGTTGCCGTCCGCCTTGCGCCCGTGCCAGACGCTCCAGGCAAGGTTGAACACGAACAACAGCTGCGCCGCCGCCACGATGAAGGCCGCGATCGAGATGTACATGTTCATCACGTGCGCGGATTCCGGGATGAACGCGTAGTTCTCGTACGCGTAGTAGCGCCGCGGCATGCCCAGCACGCCCAGGTAGTGCATCGGGAAAAAGATGGCGTAGGTGCCGATGAAGGTGACCCAGAAATGCACGCGGCCGAGGGTATCGTCCAGCATGCGCCCCGTCACCTTGGGATACCAGTGGTAGATGCCGCCGAACACCACCAGGATCGGCGACACGCCCATCACCATGTGGAAATGCGCGACCACGAAATAGGTGTTCGACAGCGGGATGTCCACGCTCACATTGCCAAGGAACAGCCCCGTCAGCCCGCCGATGACGAAGGTGCTGATGAACGCGATGGCGAACAGCATCGGCACCGTGAAATGGATATCGGCTCGCCACAGCGTGAGCACCCAGTTGTAGACCTTGATGGCCGTGGGAATGGCGATGATCAGCGTGGTGGTGGCGAAGAAGAAGCCGAAGTACGGGTTCATGCCGCTCACGAACATGTGGTGGGCCCACACCACTACCGACAGCACGCCGATCGCCAGGATGGCCCACACCATGGTGCGATATCCGAAGATGCTCTTGCGCGCATGCACGCTGACCAGGTCCGAGACGATGCCGAAGGCCGGCAGCGCGACGATATACACCTCCGGATGGCCGAAGAACCAGAACAGGTGCTGGAACAGCAGCGGGCTGCCGCCCTTGTAGTTGAGCTGCTGGCCCATCGACACCATCGCCGGCATGAAGAAGCTGGTGCCGAGCGTCCGGTCGAGCAGCATCATCACGGCCGAGACGAACAGCGCCGGAAACGCCAGCAGCGCCAGGATGGTCGCCATGAAGATGCCCCACACCGACAGCGGCATGCGCAGCAGCGTCATGCCTTCGGTGCGCGCCTGCAGCACCGTGGTGACGTAGTTCAGCCCGCCCATGGTGGCCGCTACGATAAAGATCGCCAGCGACACCAGCATCAGGATGATGCCCCACTCATAGCCGGGCGTGCCGGGCAGGATCGCCTGCGGCGGATACAGCGTCCAGCCGGCGCCGGTCGGGCCACCCGGCACGAAGAAGCTGGCCAGCAGCACGAGCACCGACAGCAGGTAGACCCAGTAGCTGAGCATGTTGAGGAACGGGAACACCATGTCGCGCGCGCCCACCATCAACGGGATCAGGTAGTTGCCAAAGCCGCCGAGGAACAGCGCGGTCAGCAGGTAGATCACCATGATCATGCCGTGCATGGTGACGAACTGGTAGTAGCGGTTGGCGTCGATGAAATCGAACTTGCCGGGGAACCCGAGCTGCATGCGCATCAGGTTGGACAGCGCCACGCCCACCAGCCCCACCACGATGGCCGTGATGGTGTACTGCACGGCGATCACCTTGTGGTCCTGGCTCCAGACGTAGCGGGTCCAGAAGCTCTGCGGTCCGTGGTGGCCGGCATCATCGGCGTAAGCCATGCGTTTCTCCTCACTTCGTCGCCCTGGGCGAGGCGGTCGGCGGCACCACGGCGGCATTCGATGTCGTGTACGTGCCGGATGCCGACGATGCCGCCTGCGAGCTGGTCTCGGCCGCCGCGGTGGCCCCCGTCGGTGCTCCGGCCGACGCCGACTCCGGCGGTGCAGCGCCCGTGCCGGCGCCGCTGCCCTGCGCGCGGATATAGGCCATCACGGCGCTTAACTCCTCTTCGGTCAGCGCTATCTTGGGCATGACCGGGCCGAACCCCTTGACCAGGCGAGCTTGCGGATCGGTGATTTCCTCTTTCAGGAACGCATCGTCGACCGGCGCGGTGCTGCCGTCGGAGAATGTTTCGGTGCGCCCATACAGGCCCTTCCACGTCGGTCCCACGCCAGGGTTGCCGTCAATGCTGTGGCATCCCGCGCATCCCTTGCTCTGTGCCAGCGCGTGGCCTTTTGCCGCCAGTGCCGCGTCGGCGCCGCTGGCCACCCCGGCCGGCGCCGGCGGCGATGGCGCTGCCGCCTTGGCGAGCGTCATCGCAAAGGTTGGCTGCTTCGCCAGCCATGAGTCGAAGGCGGCCTGGTCCTCCACCACCACCATGCCGCGCATGTTGTAGTGGCCCACGCCGCAGAGCTGCGCGCACAGGATTTCAAAGCGCCCCGCCTGCGTCGGCGTGAACCAGAACGAGGTCACCATGCCCGGCACCATGTTCATGCGAGCGCGAAACGGCGGCACGTAGAAGTCGTGCAGCACATCGCGCGAGCGCAGCAGCACCTTGATGGGCCGGTTCAGTGGCAGGTGCACTTCCGGGCCGCTGATGACGACGTTGTCCTGCCCGCGCGGATCGTCGGGATTGAGGCCCAGCGGATTGGTGCCGCTGATGAAACGCGGGTCGGAGGTGCCAAGCTGGCCGCTCTTGCCCGGAAAGCGAAAGGCCCATTGCCACTGCTGGCCGATGACTTCCAGCACCATCGCGTCGCGCGGCGGGCGCACGTAGTCTGCGTACACGAACAGCCCCGGGGCGAGCAGCGCCATGACGCCGAGCGCGGTACCGACGGTAAGCCAGAGTTCCAGCTTGCGGCTCTCGGGATGGTAGCTGGCGCGATGCCCGTTGTGCCCGTTCTGCCGCGGCGCACCATGACGGAAGCGCCAGACGATGTAGCCGACGAACAGGTTGATGACGATGAAGAAGATGCCCGTGATGACCAGGGTAATGGTAAGCGTGTCGTCCATCTGCTTCCAGTTGGACGCCAGCGGGGTCGCCCACCACGGGCTCAGGAAATGAAAGAGCACCGAAGCGACGACGATGACTACGAGTGCGATGGCCATCGCCATATCCACCCTCCTCCTCGCACGTACGAGGGATGCGGAAGTCACGCAGGGTTGAGATAAGACTAGTGCATGCCATCAGGTCACTGCAAGGCAACACGGGCGCCACGATTTGCGCATCGCACAAGCCACCGTGCGGTCTCGCACAAGCGCTGCGCGCATGGAAAAAACGGCGGATGGGACATCATCTCCCATCCACCGTTGTGGTCGCGCGCCGCCCGTGTAGTGGCAAAAGCACGCGGCTAAATCAGCGACGCTGCAGTGCGGCGCACATCCGCCGCCATGCGCTGCCGCATCCGGCGCTCAATGCGATACGTCCTTGCTTTCGAGCTTCCAGTAGCACACCGCGGCCACCATGCCGAAGATCATGTGGCCCACCAGCGTGTACCAGCCGCGCGCGTCCGCGAACCACGTGAAGACGCGCGTCATGACATGGAAGTCGAACACGTAGACCACCGCGCCAAAGACGGCGCCAGCGAGCAGGATCATGCGAACGCTCGAATCCAGCTGGAACGGCGCGATGATGATGGCCAGGACCATCCCCAGCACCGCGCCCAGCACGAAGTGGATCAGCAGTGCCGCCGCCACGGTGCCCACGCTGAACAGCGAGGTCTGCAATACGTCCCGGCCCATCAGGATCGCGGCGATCATGCGCGTGGTGCCCCACGGATTCACGCCCGACACCATCGTGGACCAGAACAGTTCCAGCACCAGCAGCAACGCGCCGGCCGCCAGCCCCGATACCGCGGCTGCGGTCCAGTCCGGCGAGCGCCGCACGTAATGGTGCGAATGCATGTGAAGTTCCATAGCCACCTCCGCCTCTCTGTATTCGCGGGACAGGCCCGCGTATTTGCACAGGATAGGACACGCGGGTCGCAGAGTTAGACCCGGCAGGGCGAAAAAGATGCCAGCGTCCGCGCTCCGCTCGTGCGGCATGCCCGCAGGTGGCATGAACGGTACGCGGTATGCGTTGCGCGGCGGCGTATCTCAGCAGGACTGCCGTTGCGCATACGGGTCAATCCCGATGCAAGCGGCCGTCTATTCGCCACACACTGCCTATACTGGAGTCGTAAGGCAGAGAGACAGGAGACCGCCATGATGTGGCATTTTCAGGCGCACGATCTTGTATTCCTGATCCCGATGGCGCTGGTAGGCGTGATCGCCATGGGCTCGATCCCGGTGACCGCCAGGTTCCTGCGTATCAGTTGCCGCACCATGGGCGCACTCATCGGCGCGCTGGTGGCTGTGCTGGTACTGGAGGCGTTGCCGCTGCTGATCTGAGCCGCCAGGCTCGGCTATTTGTCGAGAGAGAGGAGGGCCGCGCATGTCGATCGGCCTGATGGCCGCCGTAATGGCGGTACTGCTGTGCTTGACTGTCCTGGTTGCAGTGTGGCGGTGCAGCCACCCCTACCGAATGCGCTATCGGCGCTGCGCGCGGCAACGCGCCGGCCTCTGCAAGCACGCGGCCAGGCATTAGCCGCAGCGGCCATCCGCGTGGCCGGCGCATGCGGCGCGGGCCGGCAACGTCACAGTTCGATCATGGCGAATTCGGCCTTGCCCACGTCGCATTCCGGGCAGCGCCAGTCATCGGGTACCTCTTCCCAGCGGGTGCCGGCCGCCAGGCCGTCTTCCGGACAGCCCAGTTCTTCGTCGTACACCCAGCCGCAGATCACGCAAACCCAGGTCTTGTAGGCCACTGCTGCTTCAAGCTGATCCTGCTGCAAAACTTTCTCCTAAGCGCGGCCGCACGCGGCCCGATACATTTTCCGGGCCGAATGATACGCGGTTTTTACGAGCGGCGAGTTCGAGGGGATGCCGGCACCTGTCGGCGCCGGCCAGCGATGCGATTACTGGCGGATCGAGAAATCCACCCGGTTCGGCGTGCCCTTGTCCTTGATGCCCTCGGCGCTCAGATGCGGCGCGGTCAGGAACAGCCGGTCTTCCGGCACCTTGCCGTCGCGCTCCAGCGCCTGCTTGACGACCAGCGCGCGCTGGTCCGCAAGGTGCCTGAGATCGGTATCCGATACCGTGGCATTGGCCATCAGCAGCTTCTCCATTTCCTCGGGCGGCAGCGACTTGGCAAAGCCGACGAAATTGCGCGGCTTCTTCATCGAGGTGCGCTTGTAGACCTCTTCGAGATACTTCGGGTACTCCTGCTTCGACACCTTGACGTCGGCGCCTTGCTCGCCCGCTTCGCTGTCGCCGGCTTCGTCGCCTTCCTGCGCGCTCTTGCGCAGGTCGCGCCGCTTCTGCTCGGCCACGCGGGCGTCCAGCCAGGCGCGGCGGGCGCCCGCCTCGTCGGTGGCCGGGTCGATGCGGCCGCTGATTTCCAGCTTCAGCGACGGACGGTCGTTGAGGGCCTTGGCCACCGTGGCAATCTTGTCCCTGGCCGCGGGCGCAAGCGTCGCGGTGCCGGGCGTGAATTCCACGTAGCCGAGTTCCTCGCCGCTGCCGCCGCCAAACGCCGAGCCGATCAGCGCGAACGGCGACGTGATCGCCTTTGCCAGCAGGTTAAGGATCACGCGCACGATCACGCCGCCGACGCTGAACTCAGGATCCGACAGCGAGCCTGACACGGGCAGGTTGATGTCGATCACGCCGTGGCGGTCCTTGAGCAGGGACACCGCCAGCAGCACGGGCAGCTTGGTCGCGTCCGGGCTGTCGACCTTGTCGCCAAAGGTGAGCTGGTCGAGGTACAGGTGGTTGCTGGCGTCGAGCTTGCCCTGGTCGATCTTGTAGGCCACGTCGACGGTCAGCTTGCCCTTGGTGATCGGATAGCCAGCGTACTTGGCCGCATACGGCGTCAGGCGCGTCAGTTCCACGCCCGAGGCCTTGGCGGCGATGTCCAGGAAGAGCTGCTCGCCGAGCGGATTGATCTTGCCGCTGATGCTGACCGGCGCATCGTCATCGAGCCGGCCATTGAGCACGAGGTCGGCCGGTGTCGGGTCGCCGGACGCCACCTTGGACACCGAGCCCTTCATGCCGGTCAGGTTGGCGCTGTAATTCGGCTTGACGAAGAAGTCCGAGAAATTGATGTTGCCCTTGTCAACCGATACGCCGCCGATACGTACCTGCGGCTTCGGGCCTGCGGCCGCCTGCGCGGGTGCCGCAGGGGGCGCCGGGGCGGGCGCGGATGCCGCCGGTGCCGATGCCGGGTTCGCCTGCGTCAGGCTCGTGGCCGGCGGCGCCTCGCCCTTGGCCGCGCCGCCCGCCATCACGTCCTGCAGGTTCAGGCGGCCATTGGCGTTCAGGATCACGCGGGCATAGAAGTCCGACAGCGCGATATTGTTCAGCGCCACGCGCATCGGGCCCTTGCTGTCGTCCATGGCGAAATCGATGCCCGACACCGCCAGCGAGCGCCAGCGCAGGAAGTCGTCGCCGGTGACTCGGTCCACGGTGCGCACATTGGCCACCTGCGCGTTGCCGGCAAAGCCGGCGGCAATCGGCTTGCCCGGCGGCGCACTGACGGCCAGCCGGCCCTTGACGGTCAGCGTGCCGCTGCGCAGCGCCGCATTGAGGCGATCGCCCACGTAGGGCTGCACCGGTGCCAGGTCGATCTCGCGCAGGTCGAGCTGCAACTGGCTGGCCGGGGCGGCCGGCAGCACGTTGCCTTCCATATTGATCACGCCGCGCTTGCCCGACTCCGCATGCAGCTTGACCGGCAGCGCCGCCGGGGTCAGCGGCCAGGCGATGGCCCCCGTGGTCAGGCCGATATTGCGGTACTGGTGGATGACTGGCCGGCCGCGGTTCAGCTCCGCGGGCGCGTAGTCGGCCAGGCGCGCCGAGCCGCCGTCGAGCCCGACCTTGCCGAGCCGCACCTTCCAGCCACCGCCGGCCGCCGGTGCCGCGCTGTTCGCGGCCGGCGCGGGCGGCTGCTTGCGCTGGGCTTCGGTCTGGCGTGCCGATTCGCTGGCCCATATGCGTGCCATTTCCAGCAGTTGGCCGCGATGGTCGCGCGTCGCGGCAATCTGCGGCTTGGTGATCGCCAACTGCCCCGCCTCGAAGGTCTGTTTGGCCAGGTCCAGGCCGATATCGTCCAGCACCACTTTGTCGGCCTGCATCAAGGGCAGGTTTGCGCCCTCGGTGTCGGTCGCGCGCGCACGGCGGTTGCGGCGCTCGACGCGTTCCGCACGCGCCTGGCGCGCCGCGGGCTGGCCCGACGCTGCCACGGCCGCCGGCATGACCACCGGCTCGCGTGTCGCCACATGCAGCGGCGCCAGTTCCAGCCGCGACTTTTCGAGCACGAACTGGAACACGGGCTGCGCCCACGACATCCGGTAATGAAGCTCCGCGTTGACCGCGGTCTTGCCGAACTGGGCCTGGAGCGCGTGCGGCCACCAGGACGCAAATCCCTGCGGCTGCAGCCCCGAAGTTTCGAGCGTGCCGGCCAGCGTTCGCTGCCGCAACGACAGTTCGCCCACATGCGTGATGGTCTGGCCATCGGCCACTGTGATGGTGGCCTGCAGCCTGGTCGCCTTGTCGGCGTCGGCACTGGCCAGGCCATTCACCTCGGCATCGATGGGGCCCAACGCCAGCTTGCCCGGGCCGGACGGCGCCAGCGCGTCTTCGAAGCCGAAGCGGGCTTGCTTGAGCGTGACGCGGTCGACGGCGTAGCGCCACCCCGCCTCTTGCGGCTTTGCTGCCGCCGTCGGCGCCGATGCCGGCGCGGCCTTGGCTTCAGGCGCGGCTTGCGGCACGAAGGCCGTGACCAGGTTCAGCGAACCGTCCGCGCGCCGCACGGCGGCCACGTCAAGCCCTTCAATATCGACGCTGCGCAGATGGGCGCGTTGTGCCAGCGGTTCCACGCGGTCGATATCGAGCGCCAGCTTGCCATTGCTGACCAGCGGCGCGCCGGCGGCCGTGCGCACGTCCAGCTCGCGCAGGGCTGCGGTGCCTGAGACGAAGATGTCCTGCTTGTCCTTCTGCTGGCGGAAGCCCACAGTCAAGCGCGTGTCGAGCAGTCCGTGCTTGACACGCGCATCCTTGAGCCTGGGCGCGAACGGCATGAAGCGCGCCACATCGAGCCCGTCGAGGTTGACGTTCAGGTGCGTCTCGCGCGAATCGGCAAAAGGCAGCACGGTGCCATCGAGGGCCAGCGGCGTGCCGTTGATCTGCGCGCTGAGCGTGGGCCGCGTGACGATCTCCACGTCGTGCGGCAGGTTCGACAGGAAGGGCAGCGTCAGCGTCAGGTTGTCGACCTTCACGGCAGAGCCGGCCACCTTGTCCTCATAAGCCACCGAACTGCCCGTGACGGCAATGTTGTTGACCGAGAAGCGGGCCGGCTTGGCATCGGGCGGCTTCGGCGGCTGGGCGGCGAGCTTGTCCTGGATATCGGCAAAGCTCAGGCGGCCGTCGGCCTCGCGGGTCACATGTACGGCCAGGCGATCGATATGCAGCGAGTCCACCACCGGCGCGAGGTGCCAGGCCGAGGCCAGCGAGGTGTCGGCTTCCACCTCGCCCAGTGTCACGGCGGGGGTCTTGCCGTCGCGCTCATAGATAGTGAGGTCGTTCAGCGTCGCCGCCAGTTCGAACGGACGCACATGCGCCGCCCCCAGCGTCACCTTGCGGCCGAGCGCCTCGGTGGCGTTTTTTTCAATCAGCGACTTGATCAGCGGCGGACCGCCAAAGTAGCCCGCGAGGCCAAACACGGCCAACGCGGCCAGCACGCCGCCGGCCGCGCGCACGGCCAGCCGTCGCCGCGGCGTAGCCGTGGCGAACTGGATGGAATTCTTGATTTCCATGTCATTCCCGATGAATCCAACCCCGCCCCGAGTGACGCACAGCACTTTGTGCCCCGGATTTCACTTTTTTTTGACATTATGGCAATGCTTAGACGCAAAGCAAAGCAATCGTCTTTTGTCTTGTCAACACGACAAGGGCTGATCTGATATCTTTACGCCTTTGCGAAGCGTCTCGTCGCAAGCCTGCGGCTTACCCGCCACGTAGTGCCTGCCTCTCCCGCGCTGTACCCCTCCGGCCACACCCTCCACGCGACCCGTGTTGTGCGCTTCGCATGAGATGCCATCCATGCGAGTCCATTCATGTCTACCACCAGCAGTACCGCCCCGATCGCAGGCACGCAGGCCCGGCCCGCGCGACGACTGACCGGGCAGGATTACAAAACCCTCTCCCTCGCCGCACTGGGCGGCGCCCTCGAGTTCTACGACTTCATCATCTTCGTGTTTTTCGCGACGGTGATCGGGCAGTTGTTCTTCCCGCCGTCGGTACCCGACTGGCTGCGGCAGTTGCAGACCTTCGGCATCTTCGCCGCGGGCTACCTGGCCCGTCCGCTGGGAGGCATCATCATGGCGCACTTCGGCGACCTGCTGGGCCGCAAGAAGATGTTCACGCTGTCGATCCTGCTGATGTCGGTGCCCACGCTGCTGATGGGCCTGATGCCGACCTACCACACCATCGGCCTGATGGCCCCGGTACTGCTGCTGGTGCTGCGCATCCTGCAGGGCGCCGCCGTGGGCGGGGAAGTGCCCGGCGCCTGGGTCTTTGTGTCGGAACACGTCCCCGCGCGCCACGTGGGCTATGCGTGCGGCACGCTCACGTGCGGGCTGACCGCCGGGATCCTGCTCGGCTCGCTGGTGGCCACCGGCATCAATTCGGTATTCACGCCGGCGGAGCTGGCTGACTGGGGCTGGCGCGTGCCGTTCCTGATCGGCGGCGTATTCGGCATCGCGTCGATGTACCTGCGCCGCTGGCTGCATGAAACGCCGGTCTTCGCCGAACTGCAGAAGCGCAAGGCGCTGGCGGCGGAAATGCCGCTGAAGTCGGTGGTGCGCGATCACCGCGGCGCCATCGCGGTGTCGATGCTGCTGACGTGGATGCTGTCCGCGGGCATCGTGGTCGTGATCCTGATGACCCCCACGTTCCTGCAGAAGCTTTATGGCTTCGACGCGCGCACGGCCCTGGTCGCCAACAGCGTGGCCACGCTGTGCCTGACGGTCGGCTGCGTGGTTTCGGGCGCGCTCGCCGACCGGTTCGGCGCACGCCGCACGTTGTTCTTCGGCGGCCTGCTGCTGGCCGCCAGCGCCTACGCGCTCTACACCACCGTCCATACCCGGCCCGACTTGCTGGTGCCGCTGTACGCGCTGGCGGGCTTCCTGGTCGGCACCATCGGCGCGGTGCCGTTCGTGCTGGTCAATGCCTTCCCGGCGCAGGTGCGCTTTTCGGGCCTGTCGTTCTCGTACAACCTGTCCTATGCGATCTTTGGCGGCCTGACGCCGATGGTCGTCACGCTGATGCTCAAGAACGATCCGCTCGCGCCCGCGCACTACGTGGTCGCGGTATGCGCCATCGGCATGGCAACGGCACTGTTCGTCAAGGATCCGGCGCGCAGCTGATACCGGCCCGTGCCTGGATGAGAGGAAGGAGGGCCTTGCGCCCTCCTTTTTTCATGGGTGTACGCGCGCTAGCGCCGGTGTCCGCGGAAGAAGTCCCACATCATCGCGCTGGCATCGGGGCCAACGGCGCTGTGATAGCTGTAGTCGCCGTCTCCGCCGCTCCACGCGTGGCCCAGCCCCTCCACTTCCACCAGCGTGACCAGATCGCGGCTCCAGCGCCCGAAGCGCGCCTCATGGAAATGTCCGGCCGGCAGGCGCGCCTGCGCCTCGGAAATGCCGCCCGGACGGTCTTCCAGGCCGTTGTAGGCCAGGAACTGCCGCGCCAGCAGGCGGCCATTGACCGGATGGACCGCATCGTCGTCGAGGCCGTGCACCACGATCGCCGGCAGTTCGGGGCCGCCCGCCGTGGCCCCCGCGGCGTCGAGCAGCCATGCCGGGTCGGCGGTCGACCCGTGGCGCATGGCCCTCAGACCGGCGTGCGGGTTGTCCGCTTCACCGACCACGACCCCGGAGTGCAGGCCTACCGCCGCGACCAGTTGCGGGTAGCGCAAGGCCACCACTGCGGCCATGGCGGCGCCGGCCGACATCCCGGCGACGAAGATCTGGTCCTCGCGCACATCGAGGCGCCGCGAGAGCGTCTCGATCAGCGCCGCGACGGCCTGCGCTTCACGACCTCCCTCGCCGTCGGCCAGGTCAAACCATTGCCAGCAGCGCTGCAGCTGGCGCCGCAGCGGCTGCTGGGGATACGCCACGATGAAGCCCTCACGCTCGGCCAGCGCGTTCATGCGCGTGCCGGCGGCGAGTTCGTCGGGAGTCTGGCGGCAGCCGTGCAGCATGACCACCAGGGGCAAGGGGCCGCGGAAGCGGTGCCTGGCGCTGGCCGGCACATACAGGTGATAGGACAACCGCGGCACCAGCTCGCCGGCCAGTGGTGCCAGGCTCAGGCGGTGGGATTCCCAGCTGCCCGGCAACTGCGGCGCCGGATGCCGTGGCGAAAGTGGAGCGCCATGCGGTGTCCGGATACGGCGCCGCGGCGCCAGATGGCTCAACGATTCAACGCGTTCCAGCCACGCTTTGACTTGTGCTTCGGTCTGGGCCTGCGCCCGGCTGAATCGCCGGAATTGCGCCTGCCAGTCCATGGCAAGGCTCTTGGCCATGAGAACTCCTGGTTGCGTGCAATGCATCTCCCCCGGACGTTCTGCGTATTGTTGCGATGCAGCATAGCACATGGGGCCAGCCAAGACCGCACGCAGCGTGGCTTTTCCGCATCGTCAGACGGCGCCCACTTGACGTGCGGCCGCGGCTCCCCACCAATCGAAAAGTTTCAAGCAGAACCACGAAAGAATACAGATCGCGGGGAGATAGCAGGCGTTGCCGCGCATTTATACTAGGCCGTCGCCTCAGGCATCCATGCCCATGCCCGACTCGCCCTCATGCTCGCTCTGCCTCTTTCGCCATGTCTGCCGTGATGCCTCGACGGCCGATCGGTCGCCGGGTGCGCAGAAGCCCTTGCAGCCCGCTCACGTCACGGTAGCCGCCGGCGATGCCTTCTATCGCCAGGGCCGCCCAGTGGCTGCATTGTTTCCGTTGCGGGAAGGCAGTGCCAAGCAGGTTTATGAATCGCCCCTGGGATGGCGGCAGGTCACGGGATTCTCAATGTCAGGCGATGTGCTGGGCCTGGAGCCGAACGAGGCGCCGGTCTACAGCGTCAGCGCCATCGCCTTGCAGGACACCCTGTGCTGTGTCGTGTCGATCGAGGCGCTGCGCACGCACATGGCCGACCCTGCCTTCCGGGATTCCGTGCTGGCCGTGATGCGTCGTCAGTCCGAACGCGAGCGCGTCCTGCTGGTCGCGGTCGGCTCGATGAAAGCTGCCCAGCGGCTCGCCATGCTGCTGCTCGACCTGGACACCGAGCACCGCCGCCGCGGCGGCGCCGACGGCCCGCTTACGCTGGCGATGTCGCGATCGGACATCGCCAGCCTGCTCGGGCTGACGCTGGAAACGGTGTCGCGCCTGTTGTCGCGTTTTGCGTCGGTGGGACTGATCTCGGTCCGGCAGCGGCGCTTGAAGCTGATCGACCGCGACGGCCTGGCCGCAGTCTATGCGGACCTGGAACCGATGCCGCGGCAGACTCGGGCCGCCATGGCACATGCCGCGGCCGGCGACGACCCGCACCCGTTCTGACTCAGTCCACGAGGCGGGTCATCGCGGTCTGTCAGCGATCCGCCACGCGCCTCCCCCCGTCCGGCGAGAAGCTTCGGCCAATCAGCATCAGCCCAAGACATCAGGCCAGGATATGACGTAAGCGGTGCTTGTTCGCTCTCCACAAAAAATGCAGTCGAACGACCGCGTCCCGCCATGGCCGCTATTGCGGCCTGGCGGTCCTGCCCTTTGTACCGGCTGGTGCAGCCCGCGCTGTCGTCACCGTTGCTGCTGCGCGCATTCCTGGCGGTATGCCTCTTCCAGACGCTTGCGGTCCGCCTGTCGCTCCAGCGTCGGATACGTGCGCCCGTCAGCCGTGGTGACCGACGAGTTGCCGGTCGACCACTGTGGCCCCGAGGGAAGCGCGTTGATCTGATCCAGCAGCGACTGGCAGCGCTGGCGCTGCGATACCGACAAGGTGCCGTCGGTGGCGTCCACGGTTGCCGTGGCGGGATCCAGCATGCGGGGCGGAGGCGGCGCGACCATCGGCGCCGGGAGCGACGCATCCGACGCCGCCCAGGCCTGTACGGCAAGCAGCCCTGCACAGGCCACCATCGATACCTTGCAACCAATCAACTTCTTCAAACTGTGACTCCGGGACAGCGCCCTGCCCGAATGGGATGAGGCAACACGCCTGCTCGATCCGCATGGGATCAGCGCTGGGTTAGCGGGGTAGCGGGGCTGCGGTCAACGTTCCTTCCCGCTACCGCTGCGGCCCGCCCGGTTGCGCAGGAGCTCGAGCTTGAGCAGCGCATCCGCCAGCATGCTCTTGAGCCGGGTGTTCTCCTCCTGCAACTCGCGCAGTTTACGCCCTTCGCGTGCATCGCCCTGTCCGGGCTGCCCATAGCGGGCGCGCCAGCCATAAAAGGACGCATCGCTGAAGCCGTACCGCGCGCACAACTCGCGCACCGGCACGCCGCTGGCGGCCTCGGCCAGATAGCTGCGGATCTGCTCTTCCGAATACCGTCTGTTCACCGATTCTCTCCCGCTACGCAACAGTCTTATGCGTGCCGGTAACCGAGCCCGACCCTGCCCCGTACGTTAGCCCACTGCCGAGCCAAAAGGCAATTCAACGTCTTTGCTGGGCGAGTTAAGAAAATTGTGCTGGCCGGCTTTCGTGCGAGGGCAGTATCTGCAAACGTCGCCTGCACTGACGCGTCACAGGATGCACGGATGATTGTCGTCAGCGGAATGCGCCTGCCTTGGCCGCCTGCTTTGGTTTTTCCAATTTGGAATCCAGCATGGCCGTATGTCGCGATCGCCGAATTTTCGCCCGAATCCGGCACGGTCGTTGCGCTGACCATCGGCCGATGGAGCGAGCCCAATCAAAGCGCTGTCCCCTTATGCGTGGCGGTTTTCGGCCGCTTTGCGCCTTGTTCTTATGTCCGGACAAGCGCTCCTGAAATGTGAGCGTTGCATATCGGAATGTCAGTTACTTCCTAGGAACTTTCCAGTTGTTGTATTAAGATTCCTCGGCATCAACTAAATTTCGTACGCCCGCAGACAGCGCTCCACGGAACGCGGACAGACGGGCGGCGCGCCAGTTCTACACCGGCACTCACACGCCCGGTGACGCATCCAGAACTGTCGGCAAGCAAGGGCCTGAAGGATTGAGGAGTCACTGCGCCATTTGTCGACGCGAGTCGCACATTTAGGAGTTGTGTCATGCTTCTTGGTAGCCTGATCCGCCACAACCAGCGCTTGCCGGTTCCTGTTCCCACAGCCACGGAAATCCCTTTTTCCGCTCGCGAACCCGTTCGCTAGGTTCGCGGCGCGACAGGCTATGGCCGCGCCATGCTGTCACATTGTCGTGCCAGAAAATAAAAGAAAAACGAAAACAGAATCCATGGATCGGGAGAAGTCAGAATGCGCCATGTCAGCACGAAGTTGTTGCACGTCTTTGTTTTGGTGATGGAGTACCGTGACCTCAGCGCGGTAGCTGCCTGCACGCAAGGCCGCGTTCCGACGGTCGCCTACAGCCTTGCACGGTTGCGCGAGATCACAGGCGACCCGCTCTTCGTCAAGCGCAACGGCACGCTGGAGCCAACGCCCCACGCGCTGCGCCTGGAACAGACCGCCAGGCAGATCCTGGCCAAATGGAGTGTGCTGGTACGGCCGAACGAACTGGCCCCGGCAAAAAGCCGCCACGGCCGGCGCCTGTCGATCGGGTTTTCCTCGTCCATTGGCGACCCCGTGATCACCGAGATCCTGACCACGCTGTGCGAGCAGTTTCCGCATGACAGCTTCGTGACCAGGCCCGTGATCGCCGACGCCACGCTGTCCGAGAGCCTGGACAACGGCGAGCTCGACTGCGCCTTCGTAGTCGACGGCGGGCATAACCCGGAAAAGGTCCTGCCGCATAACATCCTGGCCACGCCGCGCCGGCTGGTCAGTGCGATGCGCGCCGGCAGCGCGGACGATACGGAAAGCGACTGGATCCTGCTGCAGGAAGACTGCGAAGCCGGCAGTCCGTTGCGCAGCTTCCTCGCACGCCAGGCCAGCACTCCGGGACATCGTGAAACCGTCGTGCCGTCCTGGCATACGCAGATCACGCTGCTGCATTCGGCCGGCGGTATCTGCCCCGTGCTCGATTTCAACGTGCCGCTGGTCACGCGTGATCGCAAGACGCGCCTGCTGGCCCCGCCGAGCAGCTTCCCGGAATGGGCCGCGCTGCATTTCTGGGCCCCTGAACGCGCCCACGACAAGAGCGCGCTGCGCGACATCATGGACGTGGGCAATGCCGTGCTGCGCGATCCGCTCAAGGCCATCGACGGCCGGCGCAAGAGCCGGCAGGAGTCGCCACGGCACGCCGCGGCGGCCTGAGCGGCGACCGGGCAGGACAGCCGGCGGCGTCCGGCACGCATCCGTTTGCGGTAGCGCAAACACCGTTCGCGTGCGAGCCGTTTCGCGCGCACCGCTGCTATCCGCCCGTACCCGGCCACACGCGCATCGCGGTGCCATCCCGCCGACGGCATCGCAACGTTTGTCTGCAAAATTTTGCGAACTTTCTCAGTCCGCCGCGGCTGCCGGGCCAGTATTCTGGCCTCGCACTAGCCGTGTCGCGGCCGCCTCCCGTTTGGCTCGAGACCTGGCACGTGCGCAGATGTTGATGCGTCCTTCGCGCCGCGCGCCGCCATGGCGTGCGGCGATTTTTTGGGGCGCAGCACAGCTGCCATCTCCACGACAAGGACCGCGCCATGACACTGAGAATCCTGCTGGCCGACGACCACCCGGTCGTCTGCGCTGCCGTCCGCGACCAATTGCAGACGCAGCCGGGCTGGGTGATCTGCGGCATGGTCAACAGCGCCACAGAACTACTGACCAGCGTCGAGACCCTGCGCCCGGACATCGTGATCACCGACTATCACATGCCGGGCCACAAGGACTCGGATGGCATCCGGCTGATCTCCACGCTGCGGCGGCACTACCCCTCGGTCAGCGTGATTGTGCTCACCATGATCACCAACCCTTTGATCCTGCGTTCGATTCTCAATGCACGCGTGCAGGGGCTCATGCTGAAGGACGCACCGCTTTCCGAACTGATCACCGTCGTCGCCCGCATCCAGCGAGGCTTTCACTACACTGGCAAGTCGGCGCTCGATATCCTGTCGCAGACCAGCCTGGACAGTCCTCACGAACCCGGCCAGCAGGTTGCGCAACGCCTGTCGGTGCGCGAGACCGAAGTCATCCGGCTCTATCTGAGCGGGCGCTCGGTCAGCGAGATCGCTATCATCCTGTGCCGCAGCGTCAAGACCATCAGCCGCCAGAAGAATTGCGCGATGCAAAAGCTCGGGGCCAGCAATGATCGCGAGCTATTCGAGTGCGCGGCGCGCCAGGGCATCTTGCTGCCGACTTAGCAAGATCCGTCGCGCGATGCCTTCAGTCTGCGTCCGCCAGTTCCGTCGCGCGGGCGACTGCACCGGCGATGCCGGCCTCCAGCTGGGCCAGGCCTCTCGACAGTTCGAGCATGGTCGACTCGGGGACGTTCTCGAGCACGTCCTGTAGAAAGGCCGATCGGCGGGGCATCTTGTCTTCCACCATGGCCCTGCCCGCCACGGACAACGTGACATGCGTGACGCGGTTGTCGCGCTCGGAAGTATTGCGCAGCACCCAGCCCAGCTCCTCCATCGCCTTGAGCTGCCGGGTCAGTGCGCCCGGGTCCATGCCTACGCGCTCGGCCAATGCTTTCTGCGCGATCGCATCCTCCTGCGTCTGCAGCGCAAACAGGATGCGCCAGCGCGGCAACGGCAGCCCGATACGCTGCTCGAACGCCGACGCATAGGCGCGGTAGGTCCGCCCGAATTGCTGTAGCACCGCAAGACTTTGTCGCTCAAGTTCCATCCATTCTCCCGTTTCCTAGGCTGCGGCGTGCTGCTTGCCGTCCGGCGGCCGTTTCAGTCGGCCGCCATGGCCGGTTGCTGGCCGGCGCGCACCAGCCTGACCGGCGGCACGCGCCGTGCGCGCCACAGGCCAACCAGCGCGGCGACTGCGGCAATGACAAGCCCCAGGTGGATTGCCGTTACAAGCGAAACACGCGCCTGCTCCAGCAGCAAGGCGCCATTGTGCCCCGCCTGCTGCAGTTCGGTCAGCAACCCGGCCTGCGCGGCCTTGTCGATCAGTACCTGCGGATCCGACATGCGGCTGAGCCAGTCCAGTGCATTACCGGTCGCCAGCGAATGTTCCACGCCAGCGGTATAGGAACGCGTCACCATCGTGCCAACCATCGCGGTACCGACCATGCCGCCGACCATCCGCAGCGACTGCAGCATCGCCGTGGCAATGCCCAGGTGTTCCCGGCCCACCGTCTGCTGAGCGAATACCGTCAGGTTCGGCATGATGAAGCCGAGTCCGAACCCCGCCAGCAACATGATCGTCAGCAGCAACGGATGTGACATGCTGCGCGTGGCCAGTGACAGCGCCAGGCATGCGGCGGCCAGCATGCCGAAGCCGGCAAACAGCATGGCATTCGGATGGCGAATGCGCGTGATGATGCGCCCGTTCACGATGCTGCCGACCGTGATGCAAACCACCAGCGGCGTCACCAGCAACCCCGCTTCGCGCGGCGAGTATCCGAACCCGCCCTGGAGCAGCAGTGGCGCGTAGATCAGCAGCGCGAACATGGCGAAGCCGACCAGCACCGCAAGTTGAAACAGCGGTGCTACGCCCGGGTGCCGGAACATGTCCAGCGGCAGGATCGGATTGGCGCAGCGGCGCTCCCATTGCCACAGCCCGATCAGCGCCGCCACCGCCACGACCAGCAGCCCGGCGGTCAGCCAGTCGACGCCGCGCTGCGGCAGCAGTTCGACACTCATCTGCATGCCGCCCAGCCCCACGCCGATCAGCAAGGCGCCGAGCCAGTCGACCCGGATCGGCCCATTGTGCGATTGCTGGCGCAGATGCGGCAGGTAGCGCCATACGAACCACAGGCTCAGCGCCCCCACCGGCAGATTCACATAGAAGACGGCGCGCCAGCCATACAACTCGGTCAGGATGCCGCCCAGCGAAGGTCCGACGGCATTGGCCACGCCGAACGCCGCGCTCATCAGCACCTGCCAGCGCAGCCGGACGTGCGAATCCGGAAACAGATCCGGAATGCACGCGAAGGCGGTACCCACCAGCATGCCTCCCCCGATCCCCTGCAACCCGCGCGCCGCCACCAGGAACGGCATGCTCGTCGCCATGCCGCACAGGGCGGAGGCCACCGAGAACACCACGATGGATGCCAGCACGAAAGGCTTGCGGCCGTAGTAGTCACCCAGCCGGCCGAAAATCGGCACGGTGATGACGGAAAACAGCAGGTATGACGTCGCCACCCAGGCGTAATACTCGAAGCCCTGCAACTCGGCAACGACCGTTGGCAGCGCGGTGCCAACCACGGTCTGGTCCAGCGCCACCAGCATCGACACGAAGGCTACCCCCAGCATGGCGAGCAGCGACTCGCGAAACGGGAGGACCTGGCCGCTGCCATGCCGTGGCTGTGCCTTTGGCGTCATGTTGTTGCTCGATCAATCGTTGTAATATCAATCATTATAGGGCGGGTTCGGAAAGTTTTCCGGAGACTGATTACGCCCGGTCGGGCCGGTTACCCGTGAAGCCGGTCGCGGCTGGCTCTTTTTCCACTCCGGTGCTGGGGTAGCGTTTCGGTAAGTTGCAGCGCATCGCGCATTGCATGTGCTCGGGAACAACTGAGGAGGAACCGCTCGGTCGCAACAGTGGAATGAACTTTAGAACGGGCTGGCGAAAATGCAGCCTGTCTTCGCGGAGGCTTCACGAACGCGAAACCCAAAGCAAAAACCCCTCGCAGCACATGCTGTCGAGGGGTTTTGCATTGTAAGAGCCTGGCGATGACCTACTTTCACACGGGTAATCCGCACTATCATCGGCGCGGAGTCGTTTCACGGACCTGTTCGGGATGGGAAGGGGTGGTTCCAACTCGCTATGGTCACCAGGCATAAGGGGTTGTGAGGCTGACGCGGTCAACCTCACCAATTCGGGATGTAGTTCTGTAGTCTTGGGTTGTGCTTGTCAACGCACGGCACAGGCGATTCTCTCACCAGGCTAAAACACACTGGTTATAGGATCAAGCCTTACGGGCAATTAGTACTGGTTAGCTTAACGCATTACTGCGCTTCCACACCCAGCCTATCAACGTCCTGGTCTCGAACGACCCTTCAAGGCGGTCAAGCCGCCAGGGAATCCTCATCTTCAGGCGAGTTTCCCGCTTAGATGCTTTCAGCGGTTATCTCTTCCGTACATAGCTACCCTGCGATGCCTCTGGCGAGACAACAGGTACACCAGCGGTACGTCCACTCCGGTCCTCTCGTACTAGGAGCAGCCCCCGTCAAGATTCCAACGCCCACGGCAGATAGGGACCAAACTGTCTCACGACGTTTTAAACCCAGCTCACGTACCTCTTTAAATGGCGAACAGCCATACCCTTGGGACCGGCTACAGCCCCAGGATGAGATGAGCCGACATCGAGGTGCCAAACACCGCCGTCGATATGAACTCTTGGGCGGTATCAGCCTGTTATCCCCAGAGTACCTTTTATCCGTTGAGCGATGGCCCTTCCATTCAGAACCACCGGATCACTATGTCCTGCTTTCGCACCTGCTCGACTTGTCGGTCTCGCAGTTAAGCACGCTTTTGCCATTGCACTTTAGGTACGATGTCCGACCGTACCAAGCGTACCTTCGAACTCCTCCGTTACACTTTGGGAGGAGACCGCCCCAGTCAAACTGCCTACCATGCACTGTCCCCGACCCGGATTCACGGGCCAAGGTTAGAACCTCAAACAAACCAGGGTGGTATTTCAAGGACGGCTCCACGTAGACTAGCGTCCACGCTTCAAAGCCTCCCACCTATCCTACACAGATCGGTTCAAAGTCCAATGCAAAGCTACAGTAAAGGTTCATGGGGTCTTTCCGTCTAGCCGCGGGGAGATTGCATCATCACAAACACTTCAACTTCGCTGAGTCTCGGGAGGAGACAGTGTGGCCATCGTTACGCCATTCGTGCAGGTCGGAACTTACCCGACAAGGAATTTCGCTACCTTAGGACCGTTATAGTTACGGCCGCCGTTTACCGGGACTTCAATCAAGAGCTTGCACCCCATCATTTAATCTTCCGGCACCGGGCAGGCGTCACACCCTATACGTCCACTTTCGTGTTTGCAGAGTGCTGTGTTTTTATTAAACAGTCGCAGCCACCATTTTATTGCAACCCCTTCACCCTTCTGGCGCAGGCCAGTCAAGCTACCAGGGCGTACCTTATCCCGAAGTTACGGTACCAATTTGCCGAGTTCCTTCTCCCGAGTTCTCTCAAGCGCCTTAGAATACTCATCTCGCCCACCTGTGTCGGTTTGCGGTACGGTCTCGTATGACTGAAGCTTAGAGGCTTTTCTTGGAACCACTTCCAATTGCTTCGCAGCACTAGGCCGCTCGCCCCATAGCCTTGAATTACGCGCCCGGATTTGCCTAAGCGCCTTCTCCACTACAGGGACCGGGACTTCCAACACCCGGACAACCTTCCGCGATCCGTCCCCCCATCGCATCATACGACGGTGCAGGAATATTAACCTGCTTCCCATCAGCTACGCATCTCTGCCTCGCCTTAGGGGCCGACTCACCCTACGCCGATGAACGTTGCGTAGGAAACCTTGGGCTTACGGCGAGGGGGCCTTTCACCCCCTTTATCGCTACTCATGTCAGCATTCGCACTTCCGATACCTCCAGCATCCTTTACAAGACACCTTCACAGGCTTACGGAACGCTCTCCTACCACGCACATTGCTGTGCGTCCGCAGCTTCGGTATATAGCTTAGCCCCGTTACATCTTCCGCGCAGGACGACTCGATCAGTGAGCTATTACGCTTTCTTTAAAGGGTGGCTGCTTCTAAGCCAACCTCCTGACTGTTTTAGCCTTCCCACTTCGTTTCCCACTTAGCTATATTTGGGGACCTTAGCTGGCGGTCTGGGTTGTTTCCCTCTTGACACCGGACGTTAGCACCCGATGTCTGTCTCCCGTGATTGCACTCTTCGGTATTCGGAGTTTGCTATGGCGGGGTAATCAGCAATAGACCCCCCAACCATGACAGTGCTCTACCCCCGAAGGTGAGACACGAGGCACTACCTAAATAGTTTTCGGAGAGAACCAGCTATTTCCAGATTTGTTTAGCCTTTCACCCCTATCCACAGCTCATCCCCTAACTTTTCAACGTTAGTGGGTTCGGTCCTCCAGTACGTGTTACCGCACCTTCAACCTGGCCATGGATAGATCATCTGGTTTCGGGTCTACACCCAGCGACTGAACGCCCTGTTCGGACTCGCTTTCGCTACGCCTGCCCTAATCGGTTAAGCTTGCCACTGAATGTAAGTCGCTGACCCATTATACAAAAGGTACGCCGTCACCCGTTTCCAGGCTCCGACTGTTTGTATGCATGCGGTTTCAGGATCTATTTCACTCCCCTCCCGGGGTTCTTTTCGCCTTTCCCTCACGGTACTGGTTCACTATCGGTCGATCACGAGTATTTAGCCTTGGAGGATGGTCCCCCCATCTTCAGACAGGATTTCACGTGTCCCGCCCTACTTGTCGTACACCTAGTTCCACAACGCTGTTTTCGCATACAGGGCTATCACCTGCTATGGCCGGGCTTTCCATCCCGTTCTGCTAACAACACTGCTAAAGAGTACAAGGCTCTTCCCATTTCGTTCGCCACTACTCTGGGAATCTCGGTTGATTTCTGTTCCTGCAGCTACTTAGATGTTTCAGTTCGCCGCGTTCGCTTCCCTGGCCTATGTATTCAGCCAGGGATGACCCATGCGGGCCGGGTTTCCCCATTCGGACATCTCCGGATCAAAGCTTGTTTGCCAGCTCCCCGAAGCTTTTCGCAGGCTACCGCGTCCTTCATCGCCTGTGATCGCCAAGGCATCCACCACATGCACTTGTTCGCTTGACCCTATAACGAGTGTGTCTCAGTGAGACAGTCGCTACAGGTGAGTTCTCGCATTTGTGCCGTATTCCAAGTCATCTTTCGATCACTTAAATACATTTTGGTTGATACAATCACAACCCGGTATCGCGTTGGTTACTGCAGCGTCTCATCAACGCTCGCGCGACACCTTTACTACATCCCATATTGTTAAAGAACAGCCGATTCGCAGGGCAGACCCGCGATCGCTTGGCAATGCCAAAGGGAAGCACTCAATAAATGCTTTCCTTTGACAACCAATTCCAGGTTTTCCGCAACTCACTCGTCAGAGCGATGGTGGAGGATGACGGGATCGAACCGACGACCCCCTGCTTGCAAAGCAGGTGCTCTCCCAGCTGAGCTAATCCCCCCTCGGATAACTTGGTGGGTCTGGTAGGACTTGAACCTACGACCCCCGCCTTATCAAGACGGTGCTCTAACCACCTGAGCTACAGACCCTTGGCTGTAACAGCAAACAAACCGATAAGTGTGGACACTGAGCACGCAGAACGCGCGCCTCTGGAAAGGAGGTGATCCAGCCGCACCTTCCGATACGGCTACCTTGTTACGACTTCACCCCAGTCATGAACCCTGCCGTGGTAATCGCCCTCCTTGCGGTTAGGCTAACTACTTCTGGCAAAACCCACTCCCATGGTGTGACGGGCGGTGTGTACAAGACCCGGGAACGTATTCACCGCGGCATGCTGATCCGCGATTACTAGCGATTCCAGCTTCACGTAGTCGAGTTGCAGACTACGATCCGGACTACGATGCGTTTTCTGGGATTAGCTCCCCCTCGCGGGTTGGCAACCCTCTGTACGCACCATTGTATGACGTGTGAAGCCCTACCCATAAGGGCCATGAGGACTTGACGTCATCCCCACCTTCCTCCGGTTTGTCACCGGCAGTCTCTCTAGAGTGCCCTTTCGTAGCAACTAGAGACAAGGGTTGCGCTCGTTGCGGGACTTAACCCAACATCTCACGACACGAGCTGACGACAGCCATGCAGCACCTGTGTCCACTTTCCCTTTCGGGCACCTAATGCATCTCTGCTTCGTTAGTGGCATGTCAAGGGTAGGTAAGGTTTTTCGCGTTGCATCGAATTAATCCACATCATCCACCGCTTGTGCGGGTCCCCGTCAATTCCTTTGAGTTTTAATCTTGCGACCGTACTCCCCAGGCGGTCAACTTCACGCGTTAGCTACGTTACTGAAGAAATGAATCCCCAACAACTAGTTGACATCGTTTAGGGCGTGGACTACCAGGGTATCTAATCCTGTTTGCTCCCCACGCTTTCGTGCATGAGCGTCAGTGACGTCCCAGGGGGCTGCCTTCGCCATCGGTATTCCTCCACATCTCTACGCATTTCACTGCTACACGTGGAATTCTACCCCCCTCTGACATACTCTAGCCTGACAGTCACAAGCGCCATTCCCAAGTTAAGCTCGGGGATTTCACGCCTGTCTTATCAAACCGCCTGCGCACGCTTTACGCCCAGTAATTCCGATTAACGCTCGCACCCTACGTATTACCGCGGCTGCTGGCACGTAGTTAGCCGGTGCTTATTCTTCCGGTACCGTCATCCCCCCGCCGTATTAGGGCAGAGGTTTTCTTTCCGGACAAAAGTGCTTTACAACCCGAAGGCCTTCTTCACACACGCGGCATTGCTGGATCAGGGTTGCCCCCATTGTCCAAAATTCCCCACTGCTGCCTCCCGTAGGAGTCTGGGCCGTGTCTCAGTCCCAGTGTGGCTGATCGTCCTCTCAGACCAGCTACTGATCGTCGCCTTGGTAGGCCTTTACCCCACCAACTAGCTAATCAGACATCGGCCGCTCCTATCGCGCGAGGCCTTGCGGTCCCCCGCTTTCACCCTCAGGTCGTATGCGGTATTAGCTAATCTTTCGACTAGTTATCCCCCACGACAGGGCACGTTCCGATGTATTACTCACCCGTTCGCCACTCGCCACCAGGCCGAAGCCCGTGCTGCCGTTCGACTTGCATGTGTAAGGCATGCCGCCAGCGTTCAATCTGAGCCAGGATCAAACTCTTCAGTTCAATCTCTGTGTGGACCCGAAGGTCCTCGCTCTTTCGAGCGGTCGCTCACTCTCAGAAAACTGACTGACCAGATCCGAAAATCCAGTCACGTTTTGCTGTGCGAGCACTGTATAACTTGTGAAGCTCCGAAGTCCGAAGACTTCGTGCGTCCGCTACCCAGCGCCCACACTTATCGGTTGTTTGGTTGTTAAAGAACTTCGCTGCCGGCTTTGCCGTTCAGCGCGCTGCGTTGTCTGCAGCAGAGAAACAAGATTATGTAGCACTTTCTTCGTTTCGTCAACCAGGTCAGCAATCTTTTTTGCTCCGTTCGTCGCGCCAACTTCGCGCCACCGAACCACCCGATCAACCCCGCAACCCTTGCTGCGTCTGCTTTGCAGCGCCGCGTTGTGTTGCGAGGGGCCGAATAATACGGCAGCACTACGCGCTTGGCAAGCGTTTTTTGAGAACGCCCTGACGCCCGTCGCCGGGCCCCTTAGAATCCGTTCATGCAGGACATTTCTCCCCTTCTCACAGATACACCGGCGGCGGAAGCGACGTACGCCGATGCACAGTCTCTCGCGGCGGCACTGTCGCGACCGATCGTCTTCGTGGATCTGGAAACCACCGGCGCCGATGCCCAGCACGACCGGATCACAGAAATCGGCGTGGTCGAAGTCGGCCCGGACGGGATTCTGGAATGGGACACATTGCTGGACCCCGGCACCACCATTCCCCCATTCATCCAGCGCCTGACCGGCATCACGGACGAGATGGTCCGTGGCCAGCCCACTTTCGCTTCGATCGCCGAGACCCTAGCCGAGCGTCTGCAAGGCCGCCTTTTCGTCGCTCACAACGCGCGCTTCGACTACGGGTTCCTGAAGAATGAGTTCCGGCGCGCCGGACTGACGTTCCGTGCCGATGTCCTGTGCACGGTCAGGCTCTCGCGCTCTCTGTTCCCGTCGGCGGCCAAGCACGGGCTGGATGCGATCGTCGCCCGCTTCGGCCTGGAGCCCCGCGCACGCCATCGGGCGCTGGCCGATGCCGAACTGCTCTGGCAGTTCTGGCAGAAGATCCATACGCTCTATTCCGTCGAACTCGTCGCTGCCGCCACAAAAGCGCTGATCCGGCGCGCGAGCCTGCCCGCCGGCCTCGAAGAGACGGCGCTGGATGAGGTGCCCGATACCGCGGGTGTCTATCTGTTCTATGGCGACAACGATGCGCCGCTCTATATAGGCAAGAGCGTCCATCTGAGGCAACGCATCGGCGCGCATTTTTCGGGCGATTACCGCGTCGCCACCGACATGCGCCTGGCCCGGCTCGTCCGGCGCGTGGAATGGCGCGAGACCGGCGGAGAGATCGGCGCCCTGCTGCTCGAAGCGAGCCTCGTAAGGTCCATGCAGCCCGTCCACAACCAGTTGCTGCGCCGGAACACCCGGCTGTACACGTGGGAACTCCCCCCTGAATTGCCCGTGCCACGCCTGCGCTCGGATATCGATACGGATTTCAGTCGACGCGGCCACCTGTACGGCGCATTCCCCAGCCGTGGCGCAGCGCACGGCTGGCTGCGCCGGCTGGCAGACGAGCATCGCCTCTGCCAGGCAACGCTTTCGCTGGAGAAGACGACCCGCGCGGGCAGCCCCTGCTTCGCACGCCAGATTCGCCGATGTGAGGGCGCCTGCGTCGGCGCAGAAGACTACCGCCGTCACCGCGCGAGAATCGCCACGGCCCTGGCTGGATCGGAGCTCAAACCCTGGCCCTTCAGCGGCCCCGTTGCCTGGCCTGAAGTTTCGGGAGCGCAAACCTGGTGGCATGTCGTGGAGGACTGGTGCTACCTCGGCTCGGCGCGAAGCCGGGAAGACGCCGCGGCGCTGCTTGCCGCGCCAGCGCGTTTCGAACTCGATACCTACCAGATCCTGGCTTCGCGCCTGCAGCAGTGGGTGCCCAATGTCGTGCAACTAGTGTCTACACGCAGCTTCGAGTTGACCTTTTACGAGTCTCCCGCGCATGACGATCATGCCCGCCCGACAGCGTTGCGCCAGCTGGCATCCCGAAAGCCGTCGGCCAGGCACGCGCCCACGCCGGGCCTGTTCGACGACTGACGCGCCAAAGTTCCGGGCCTCCGTGCCCCAGCGCGCATAGCGCGCTTGCAACGGCCGAATCGGCTCCGCTAGCCTTTGCTGAGGGGCCTGGCGCCCTGATTGCAGCCGCGGAGTCGCCCATGCCGGCCTCAAGTTTCCTTCTTCTCGCCCAGCGCGCGTCCAGGGCCGCGATCCTTCGCACTGCACCCGCGGCCGCCGCCGCATTGGCCATGATCCTGGCTGGCGCTTGCGCCAGCATCGAAAGCGACACGATGCGCAACCTGCTCGATTCCTGGAAGGGCGTACCGATCGATGAGGCCAAGGCACAGTGGGGGCCGCCGCAGACCGTGCAGGCGGTGCCTGGCGGTACGGCTTACGTCTGGCAAGACATTGTGCAGCCGCCCGCCAAGCCACAGTCTACAGAGACTCGCGACGCTGGCGTGGATACCCCCCGGCCTGGCCGCTGTGAACGCTGGCTGGTGGCGGGGCCCGACGACGCCGTCATGTGGGGAGACTGGCGGGGCGACGCTTGCTGCGTCACCACGCTCGTCGGAAACTGCGCCGCGCTGAAGCACCGCACCCGCCAATAAGAACTGGCGCCCGTTCAGCTTTCTGCGACCGAGCGTCTCAGTCGATCCTCGCGCCCGACACCTTCACAGCCTGCCCCCAGCGCTTCTGTTCGGCCAAGATGGTGGCGGTGAACGCCTCCGGCGACTGCCAGGCGGGTTCGGCGCCCTGCAGCTCCAGCTTGGACTTGGTATCCGGGTCGGTCAGCACCGTGTGCAAAGCGTTCGACAGGCGTGCCACGATGTCCTTTGGCGTGCCCGCCGGCGCCAGCATGCCGTAGAAGCCGACCACCTCGAATCCCTTCAGGCCGCCCTCCTCCAGAGTCGGCACATCGGGCAACGCCGGCGAGCGCTGCTTCGACGTCACGCCCAGCGCGCGCACCTTGCCTGCCTTGATGTATTGCGTGAACAGCGGAATCGAATCGGCCATCATCTGCGCCTGGCCGCCCATCACGTCGGTCAATGCCGGCGCGCTGCCCTTATAAGGGATGTGCACGATGAACGTGCCAGAGGCCTGCTTGAACAACTCGGGCATCAGGTGGGAGATGCCGCCGTTGCCGCCCGACGCAAAATTCAGCTTGCCCGGGTTGGCCTTGGCATAGGCGATGAACTCCTTGAGGTTGCGGGCCGGCACGTTGTTGTTCACCACCATCACCAGCGGGATCAGCGCGGTACGCGCCACCGGCGCGAAATCCTTCGGCATGCCGTACGGCAGCTTCGGATACAGCGAATTGTTGATGGCCATCTGCCCGGTATTGGCCAGCAGCAGCGTGTAGCCGTCCGGGGCTGATTTGGCGACGTTGTCGGAGCCGATATTGCCCGCGGCGCCGGCCTTGTAGTCGAGCACGATCGACTGGCCAAGCAGCGGCTGCAGCTTCTCCGCCAGCAGGCGCGCGTGGGTATCGACCGGACCTCCCGGCGGGAACGCCACCACCAGCCGGATCGGCTTTTCGGGCCACGCCGCTTGCGCGGTCCCCGCGGCGATGGCAAGCGGTGCCACCGCCAAGGCCAGCAGCGCGCGCCGGAAGCGGTCCGGACGGGATTGCGGCTCGTTCTTCGACATCTTCATGTCTTGTTTCTCCTTGTATGAGCCATGGCGCGATCCCTTGCGGCAGCAGCCGCCACAGGCCATGGCCAGCCGCCATTGTGACGTTTTTATGACATTCATGTGGCCTTTCACAGGCATCCCCCGGACCCGGACCTTGCCGCCCGCCCATCATGATCCGAGGGCGGCCGCTTCCTTCCAGGTTCCGGTGTTTGCCAGCCAGGGCGAGTACTCACGAAGCTGCCAGCGCCATGGCAGCACATGCTCGCGAAGCACGACGGCGGCCACATGTAGTCGCACCAGCCGCTCCGCACCGGTAAGGCCCTGTAACTCAGCGCCATCCCAGATCACTTCGGCGTCGCCGCTGATATGCAGCAGGGTACCGTTGCCAAAGTCCGGCACGAGGATCCCGGCACGCGGATTGACCAGCACGTTGCCAATGGTATTGAAAAGGTTGTTGCCATTGAAATCGGGGAAGGTCAGCGTGCGCGCGTCGTCCACCCGAATAAACCCAGGCCTGCCGCCGCGGTGAGACGCATCGACGCCCTCGCCGTGGGCGGCCCCGTCACCCTCGCCTGGCTTCGCCTGATAGTGACTGGCAATGAACAGCGTATCCGCACGGCTCAACAGCGCAATCGACGCCGCGTCCAGTTCCCCGCCCTGCCACGCAACTGCCGGCGGCTCCGCATGCTGTGCGGGGCCGAGGTCGCGCAACTGGATATAGCGCGGGCAATTGCCAAAGCTCTGCTCGACGGCCACGGACAGGCCACGATCATCGCGCTCGACAATCGTGCCGTTCAGGCGATTGCGGCGCCGCGTCGGCAGCTCGATGCCGAGCAATCCGATGCTTTCCCCTTCCTCCAGCCGTTGCGCGAGGGGATCGCCGGCCATGGGCAAGGCATCGATGCGCAGATGGCCCGGATCCGGCGAATAGGCGAACCCAGGCTGCCCGATCAGCAGCGTCGCCCACGGCAGCCCACCGTCATCGATCGCGCCGGCAACCACGAAGGGCAGCTGGCTGAAGAACGTCCGGTGCTGTTCTGGCATCTCGGCACGGATCATGCGCCGCCCGGCAGAGGCCATCTGCTCGCGCACGCCTGTCCGCTCCTGGGCGGCAATCTCGCCGGCATGGAAAGGTGATTGGTCAGGGCGTAGGGACAGTTCCATGATGGACTCCTGGGTCGTCGAAGACTTTTCGGGCGGTGCGCTTGCTCGTGGTCAGGCGGCGAGCCCGACGCGCGACACCTGCATCGGGACAAATCCCGGCAGCGTCTCGATGCGCCGCAGCCAGGCATTGAGCGCCGGGTAGGGCGACAGGGCGACGCCGCCCTCCTCCGCCCGCGCGATATAGCTGTATGCCGCCACGTCCGCGAGCGTGGCGTGACTGGCCGCCAGGAATGGCTGATGGGCCAGGATCGGCTCCATCAGCGCGAACAGGCGGGTGGCGCGGGCGCGTGCCTCCTCGACCGGTAGCGCAACCCCAAACAGCACCGAAAGGCGCGCAGCGGCAGGGCCGGATGCAATCTCGCCAGCGGCAACCGACAGCCAGCGCTGCACCGCCGCGGCCCCGGCCGGATCATGCGGAAGCCAGTTGCCATTGTCATAGCGCGTGGCCAGGTAGACGAGGATCGCATTCGAGTCACTGACGATCGTGCCGCCATCATCGAGCACCGGCACCTGACCGAACGGATTGAGGCGCAGGAACGCCTCTCGCTTGTGCTCGCCGCCGCGCAGGTCGACGTCCACCAGCCGATATGGCAAGCCCAGTAACGAAAGCATCAGTTCCGCGCGATGCGCGTGGCCCGACAGCGGGGACCGATACAGGACCAGCTGCGTTGAGGGCGGGGGAAATGGGACGGTCGGATTTGACATGCCAGGCTCCATTGGCTGGGTAGATGGGGTTATTGTGGGAACCTGCAGGCGTGCAATAAAGACGAACAATCGTATTTGACTACTCCGATAATCGGAGTAGTGTGCCGTCATGGACAAGCTGAGAGCCATGCAGACTTTCGTGCGCATCGTCGACGACGGCAGCCTGACCGCCGCCGCCGCGTCGCTGGATTCCTCGCTGCCCGCGGTAGTGCGGACGCTGGCCGCGCTGGAGTCGGCGCTGCAGGTACGCCTCCTGAACCGCACCACGCGCCGCCTGTCGCTCACCGACGAGGGCCGGCGCTATCTCGACAGTTGCCGGCGCATCCTTGCCACCATCGACGAGGTGGAAACCGGACTGACCGAGCGCCACGTGGAGCCGACCGGTCACCTCCATTTGACAGCGCCGATGCTGTTCGGCCAGATGTATGTGGCACCCGCCGTGACCCGCTTTGCGCAGCGCTACCCGAAGGTGCAATGCCGGATGTCATTCACGGACCGCGTCGTCAACCTGCTGGAAGAGGACCTCGATGTCGGCGTGCGCATCGGTCCGCTGGCCGATTCCACGCTGGTCGCGCAGACCGTCGGCCACATCCGCCGGGTGGTCGTGGCCACGCCCGCAGTACTGCGCCGCCATGGCGTGCCCCAACATCCGGATGAACTGGCCCAGGTCGCGTGCATTCGCGTGACCGGCTCCAGCGCACATTGGTGGACCTTCCAGCAGCAAGGCAAGGAATTCCAGGTGCCGGTCGCGGGCAATCTGGAATTCAACCAGACGGCGCCCGCGGTGGCCGCGTGCGCGGCTGGCGCGGGCCTTGGCCATTTCCTGTCCTACCAGGTCGACGACCTGGTCCGGCAAGGGCAGTTGCGCATCGTGCTCGAGCGTTTTGAACTGCCCGCCTGGCCGCTCTCGCTGATCTATCCGCACGCGCGCCTGCTGCCGGCCCGCACCCGCGCATTCCTGGCCTGGATGCGCGAGGATCTCGAGCCACGCTTTCGCTGACAACCAGCGCGCGGCGGCTCGTCGGCGCAGGGAAAGCAAGTGACGCGCGAGGCCGAAATGCAAGAAGAAGCTTGACGTCCTGGCCACCCTGCCCGTATGGTTAAAACCGAACCATAATTCGAATTATCTAAATAAAATTATGCGAGACATGACACCAGGAGGCACCTTCCCCTCTTCCGCCTTTCCGCGCGTGGAGACCCCCTCGATCCTGCAGCCCCCGCGCCAGCGCCGCGCGCGCGAAACCGAGCAGGCACTACTCGGCGCTGGACGCGAACTGCTCGCGCAGCGGGACTTTGCAGCGGTGTCCGTGGCCCAGATCGCGGCGGCGTGCCAGGTGTCGGTGGGTGCCTTTTACGGCCGCTTCCGCGACAAGATGGCCTACTTCGAAGCCCTGCGCGCCCTGGTGATCGAGGAGACCGCCGAGTCTGTCCAACGCTACCTGAGCCAGCAACGCTGGGAGGACATCCCGACGCACACGGTGCTCGAGAAGGCCATGCGCTTCCTGGTGCTCGGCGTCATTGCCAACCGTGGTGTCATCCGAGCTTCGCTGCGGCATGCATCGACTCGCCCGGAGGAATGGCTGCCCCATCGCCAGAGCGGCGACGCGGTAGTCGAGCGCATGGTGTTGCTGCTTGTGCCCCGCCTGTCCTTGCCAGCGGCCGAGGCCGAGCAGCGAGTGCGCTTTGCCATGCAAGCCGTATTCAGCATGCTCGTCAACGCGGTACTCAACGACTCGGGGCCGTTCCACCTGGATGACGAACGGCTGCCGGTCGAGATGACTCGCATGCTGACCGGCTACCTGGGCGTGGAAGTCGCGCCGGCCTGACTCCCTGATTGCAGGTGCCCGCGTGATCCCGGCCGCAGGTAATGCAGGCCGGCGATAGCCGCTATGAATTTCCATGCGCCTTGCTTGGAAGGCGCATGCCAGCTCCCTAGAATCACGCCTACACACTGGCTGGCCCGTCCGCGCATCCAGCCCTTCCTGCCGGTGCGCCGCGCTTTCGCGGAGCGCCAGCAAATCGAATATCGAGGTTCTCCATGGCAACCCTCTTCCTCGTCCGGCACGGACAGGCCTCGTTCGGCGCGGCCAACTACGACTGCCTTTCCGCAACCGGCCGGCAGCAGGCGCGCTGGCTCGGCGAGTACTTCCGGGATCGGGGCCTCAGCCTCAAGCGCATCGTGGCCGGCACGCTGGTGCGCCAGCAGGACACGGCCTCTGAAATCCTGTCGGCGATGGGCATGGCGGGATCCTCGATGGCATCGCATCCGGGCCTGAACGAGTACGACGGCGAGGCGCTGTATCGCGCCTATACCGGCGGCGCCGACCACCGCGCCCACCAGAACGGCGACTACCATGACTACTGGCGCACGTTCAGGGCGGCCTATCAGGCCTGGACCCAGGACACGCTGGCCGACATGCCGGAATCCTGGGCCGAGTTCGGTGCGCGCATCAATGGCGCGCTGACGCAGGCATGCGAAGGCACCTCGCGTGAAGATGCCATCCTGGTGGTCAGTTCAGGCGGCGCCATTGGCCGGGCCGCCGCGGACCTGCTGGGCGCGCCCGCGCAAACGGCCATCGAGCTGAACCTTCAGTTCCGCAATACCGCATTCTGCGAAATCATTGTCGGCCGCGACACGCGCCGCTTGCTGAGCTTCAACAGCGTGCCGCATCTGGAATTGCCGGACCGCCGCAGCGCGCAGACGTTCGCCTGAGATCGCTGCGCGTAGCGCCGTCAACAGGTCCTGCCGGATGAAGTCCCGGAGCATCCGGGCTGGGATTGGAGCCTGGTTCCGGCGAGTGGCGCGGGCACTTTGACATGCCCGCGCCGCCGGTCCTTCTCCCTTTACTCTTTTCTGCCAGCGTCGTTGCGACGCCAGTCGGAACAGTGGCGATGCCATATGCTCTGGCAACTGCCGCTCCGGCGACTGGCGCAGGCACTTTGACATGCCCGCGCCGCCGGTCCTGCTCCCTTTACCCCTTGTCCTCCGCCGACCCGCGCGGATACCGGTTGCCCGGCGCAGCGCTTACAGACGCTCGATAATGGTGACGTTGGCCAGCCCGCCGCCTTCGCACATGGTCTGCAGGCCGTAGCGCTTGCCATGCGTATGCAGCGAATGGATCAGCGTGGTCATCAGCTTGGCGCCCGAGCCGCCCAGCGGGTGGCCCAGGGCGATGGCACCACCATGGATGTTCAGACGTTCCGGATCGGCACCGACAGCCTTGAGCCACGCGAGCGGCACCGGCGCGAACGCCTCGTTCACTTCGTACAGGTCGATGTCGTTGATGCTCATGCCGGCCTTCTTGAGCGCATGCTGCGTCGCAGGCAGCGGCGCTTCCAGCATGATCACCGGGTCATGGCCGATCACGGTCATGTGGTGCACGCGGGCCAGCGGCTTTACGCCGAGCTTCTTCAGGCCGGCTTCGTTGACCACCATCAGGCCCGCCGCGCCATCGCAGATCTGGCTGGCCGTAGCCGCGGTCACGCGGCCGCCTTCGGCGATCAGCTTGACGCTACCGATCGATTCCAGCGTGGAATCCGCGCGAATGCCTTCGTCGGCGGTATGCATCTCGCCGTTGCGGGTGCCATCGGCCAGGCGAACTTCCACCGGCACGATTTCGGCATTGAAGCGGCCCGCACGCGTCGCGGCGGCAGCACGCTGGTGGCTCAGCAGTGCGTAACAGTCCAGGTCCTCGCGCGAAAAGCCGTAGTTGCGCGCAATCATTTCCGCGCCGGTGAACTGGCTGAACTGCACACCCGGGTAACGCTGCTCGATGTTCGGGCTCTTCGGCACGCCGAAGCCGTTCTTGGCCGGCAGCTGCGACGACAGGCCCATCGGCACGCGCGTCATGCTTTCCACGCCCGCGGCAATGACGATGTCCATCGCGCCCGACATCACCGCCTGCGCGGCGAAGTGCAGCGCCTGCTGCGACGAACCGCACTGGCGGTCGACCGAGGTGCCCGGCACGCTCTCCGGCAGGCGCGAGGCCAGGATGGCGTTGCGCGCCACGTTGCCGGCCTGCTCGCCGACCTGGCTTACGCAGCCCATGATGACGTCTTCGATCAGCGCGGGATCGGCACCGGTGCGGTCGAGCAGCGCGTTGAGCACCTCCGCCGCCAGGTCGGCCGGATGCCAGCCTGCGAGCCTGCCGCCCTTGCGCCCACCCGCGGTACGTACCGCACCAACGATATATGCCTCTGCCATGTGATCTCCTTGAACGGTGCCGGCACAATGACCAGCCGTATAACCTCGATGCTCGAATTGTGCTGGCGTGATCCGGTGCGCGCGTCGTCGGAAGCGACGAACCGCGCGCCCCTGCTCAGGTCCGTGGCGCGAGCACCGCAAAAATGGCGGTGGCACGCAGCAGGCAGCGTTCCCCGCTCATCACGCGGCACGTGCCATAGCGCAGGCGCGAACCGAGCTTGTCGAACTCCACGCGCGCCTCGAGCCAGTCGCCGACACGCGCGGCGTCGAGATAATCCAGGCTCAGGTTGACCGTGACGGCGGCGTTCTTTCGCTCGGTCTCGATCTGCATCATCATGCCGATTGCGGTATCGGCCAGCGTGGCCAGCATGCCGCCGTGCGGAATGCCGAGATTGTTCAGATGATGCTTGCCGACGCGCACGGCCAAGGTGCGGCGCGGCAGATCGACATACAACTGGCCGAAGTGGCCCATGTAGCCGTCCAGCTCGCGCAACGCCACGAAACCCTCGGGCACTGCCTCCGCGGCGGCACCTGCCGCCGCATTGTCATTGGTTGCCATGGCGGCAATGTCCCCTTCCGCCATGGTTTCAGCCGAAATAACGCGAGGCGACACCGAGCTGCTCGCGGCACTCCGCCACCATCCGTGCAACCAGCTCTTCGCAGCTCGGCACATCGTCGATCAGGCCCACGCACTGGCCCGCGCTGACGATGCCGCCATCGGGTTCGCCCGCCACCAGCGCCGCCTTGCCACGCTGGCCGGTCACCAGATGCCGCACCTCTTCGAACTCTGCGCCGCCCGGACGGCGTTCGATGCTGACCACCTCGTCGGATACGGCGTTCTTCAGCACGCGTGCGGTGTTATGCATGGTCCGGAAGATCAGGTTGGTATCGCGCTCGCTGGCCGCAACCAATGCCTGCTTGATGTTGTCGTGGATGGGCGCTTCACGCGTGGCACAGAAGCGCGTGCCCATGTTCACGCCTTCGGCGCCCAGCACCAGGGCCGCCGCCATGCCACGGCCATCGGCGATGCCGCCCGACGCGATCACGGGAATCTGCAACCGGCGCGCCGCCAGCGGAATCAGCACCATGCCCGGCACGTCGTCTTCGCCGGGATGGCCCGCGCATTCGAAGCCGTCGATCGACACCGCATCGACACCGAGGCGCTCGGCCGACAGCGCATGGCGGATTGCCACGCACTTGTGGATCACCTTCAGGCCAGCGGCCTTGGCGCGCGCAATGTGTTCCTTCGGGTTGTTACCGGCCGTTTCCAGCACCTTCACGCCGCTTTCGATGATGACGTCGAGATAACGCGCATACGGCGGCGGGTTGATCGACGGCAGCAGCGTGAGGTTGACACCGAAGGGACGATCGGTCATGTCGCGGCAGCGGCGGATTTCCTCGCCCAGCGCCTCGGGCGTCGGCTGCGTCAGCGCGGTCAGGATGCCCAGGCCGCCGGCATTGGAGACGGCAGCGGCCATCTCGGCATAACCCACCCATTGCATGCCGCCCTGGATGATCGGGTAGCGGATGCCCAGCATTTCGGTGATACGTGTCTTCATGGTTGTCCTTGGTTTGGAGCCGCGCGGCCTGCTACCTGGGCAGGCCGCGCCACGCTGGGCCAGTCTAAGGTGCCCCGGCGCGCCTTAGCTTCGTCGAAAACGACGATTGCGGGAGACGCATTCTGCACTAGTGTGGGCCAGACCTACCCACGCCGCCTGACTGCCATGACCCAACCCATCCCGACCTTCGAGACCCTGCGCTACGCCGTGGAAGACGGCGTAGCGACCATCACCCTGCACCGGCCCGACCAGCTCAACGCCTTTACGGGCCAGATGATGCAGGACCTGATCGCCGCCTTTGACGCCACCGATGCCGACGACAACGTGCGCGCCGTCATCGTCACCGGCGCCGGCCGCGCGTTCTGCGCGGGCGCGGACCTGTCGGGCGGCAGCTCCACCTTCGATTTCGAGAAGCGCTATGGCGCGAAGCCCGACACCGCCCACCGCGACGGCGGCGGCCGCGTGTCGCTGCGCATCTTCCGCAGCCTCAAGCCGGTCATCGGCGCGGTGAACGGCGCGGCAGTCGGCGTTGGCGTGACCATGCAGTTGCCGATGGACATCCGGCTGGCCTCCACCGATGCCAAGTTCGGCTTCGTGTTCGCGCGGCGCGGCATTACGCCGGAAGCCGCGTCTTCGTGGTTCCTGTCGCGCGTGGTCGGCATCTCGACGGCACTCGAGTGGTGCTACACCGGCCGCGTGTTCTCGGCGCAGGAAGCGTTCGAGCGCGGCCTGGTGCGTTCGCTCCATGCGCCCGACGACCTGTTGCCTGCCGCACGCGCCATTGCGAGGGAGATCGCCGATAACGCAGCGCCGGTGTCCGTGGCCATCTCGCGTCAACTGATCTGGCGCATGGCCGGCGCCAGCCACCCGATGGAGGCGCACAAGCTCGACAGCCGGGCGATCCAGTCGCGCGGCCGTTCGGCCGACGTCAAGGAAGGCGTCAGCGCGTTCCTGGAAAAGCGCCCCGCCGCCTTCCCCGATCGCGTTTCGGCAGACATGCCGGACTTCTTCGAATGGGGCGGCGAGCCGCCGTTCGCCTGAGGAGCAGCCAGGATGAAAGTCAGCCAGGCGGTCGACAGCCGCAAATCCGTGCGTGGTTTCCTGCCGAAGCCCGTTGATCCCGATACCATCCGCCGCGTGCTGAACACCGCGGCACGCGCGCCATCGGGCGGCAACCTGCAGCCGTGGCACCTCCACGTGGTGGGCGGCGAGGAGATGGATCGGCTGAAAGGCATCATGCGCCAGCGCGTGGCGGAAGCGCCCGGCGGCGAAGACCGCGAGTACGACATCTATCCGCGCGAGCTGGCCTCGCCCTACCGCGACCGCCGCTTCGAAGTGGGCGAGGCGCTTTACCGCTGCCTGGATATCCCGCGCGAAGACAAGCGCGGGCGCCTGGCGCAGTTCGCCAACAACTTTGCCTTCTTCGGTGCGCCGCTGGCGCTGTTCTGCAGCGTCGACCGGCGCATGGGGCCGCCGCAATGGTCCGACCTGGGGATGTACTTGCAGACGGTGATGCTGTTGCTGCGAGAGGAAGGCCTGGACAGCTGCGCACAGGAATGCTGGGCAATCTATCCGCAGACCCTCGGCAACTTCCTGTCGCTGCCGCCCGAGCGGATGCTTTTCTCGGGCATGGCGATCGGCTACGAAGATCCTGAAGCGCCCGCCAACCAGTTGCGCACGCCACGCGCGCCGCTGGAGGCGTTCACCGAGTTCATGGGTATCTGAGCAGGTAGCAAGGCGCGCCGGTCCGGCGCGCCTTTTTTCACAGCAGCCCGAGCTGCCTGGCGATGGCCACTGCCTGCGTGCGGTTGCTGGCGTGCAGCTTGGCGCTGATATTGCGCAGGTGCGTGCGCACGGTGGTTTCCGACACGAACAGCCGCTGCGCCATGGCGACGTTGGAAAAACCTTCGGCCAGCAGTTGCAGGACCTTTTGCTCCTTCGGCGTCAGCGGTTCCACCAGTGGCGCCGGCGCGGGCTGGTTCGCCGGGGCCGCGTCCGGGCCCATGCCACACGCTTCAAGCAGCTTTTCCACATAGGCCGACGGCAAGTTTGCGCCTTGTCTCGAACAGGCCTGCGCCAGGAGGCGGCGCACTTCGTCACCCTCGTCGGCAAAAATACGGACAAAGCCTTCCGCCGCGCCAAAGCGCAACGCTTCGCCCATGGCCACGAGCGCCTGCGCGCCGTCCCCCGTGCGCTGGTACGCCTGCGCCAGCAGGATGCGCAGCTTCAGCGCGCGCCGCATCAGCTGGTTGGACACCGCCGCCGCCAGTTCGCGCTCCAGCGCCTCGCGCACCTGCGCAGTCGGCTCGACATGCAAGGCCAGCCGCAAGCGGCCGACGGTGATGTCTTCGACATCGCTGGCAAAGGAGCTGACGCCCGGGCGCGTACGCCACAGCGCGGGGTCCGCCGCCCGCTGCAAGGCTTCTTCGGCGGCGTGCCGGTTGCCCTGGCGCAAGGCCAGCCGCGCGCGTTCGAGCATCGCGGCCATGACCAGGCGCGTCAGGCCACGATGGTGCCCGAGGTGCTCCAGCGCGGCCAGCCATTCATGGGCCTGGTCGGCTTCGCCGCGCTCGAACGCAATGCGCGCCAGCACCAGGTGTCCGGTAATGATCTGGTCCGGCAGGCCCAGGTCTCGCGACAGCGGCAGATAGACATTGAGCAGCCGGCCGGCGCGGTCGGAATCGCCACTCTCATAGAGTCCTTCGGCCAGCAGGATGCAGGCCATGGCGTTGCCGTTGGTCGGCCCGAACCGGTTCGGCAGCATGGTGCGCGCGGCAATGCGGAAGCGTCCCAGCGCCTGCTGCAACCGCCCCTGGCGCAGGTCGATCAGTCCTTCCACCGACTCCGAGAAGATCTTGTTGAAGTTGCTGTCCGACCCGCGCACAACCTGGCGCGCGACGGCCAGGAGACGGCGCGCCTCGGCGTAGTCGCCACTGACCGCCGCCAGCCGACCCATCGACGTGGCGAGGATGGCATCGGGAAACGCGTAGCCCATCGGCAGCGGCGGCAGCTCATTGCGCGCAAAGGCACGGGCGTCGTCGAAGCGATCCATCATATTGAGCAGCATGTGGCGCAACGCGCGCACATGCGCCAGCAGTTCACCGGCCGCCCCTTCGGTGGATGCGGCCTGCAGCAAGGCAATGGCCTGCGCCGGCCCGCGCGTGAACGACACCGCCCACGCGCGCGCGATCTGCAGCTTCGGCCAGCGCGCCAGTTCGTCGGGCGGCACTACCTCCAGCCAGCGCGTCAGCAGCCGCATGCGGCCCTGCGCCAGCAGTTCGCCCGCGGCGCTGTCCAGCAGCTGCAGCGCATGGGCCACTGCGCCGGCGGCAAACGCATGCTCGATGGCCGGCACCGGACGTCCCTGGCCTTCATACCAGCGCGACGCCGCCATGTGCAGTCCGGGCACGGCCTGCGGCAGCGTCTGCGCGAGCTGTCCGCGCAGGAAGCCGGAAAACAGGCTGTGATAGCGATACCACTGCTGGGGCTGCTCGGCCGTGCCGCGCTCGCCATAGCGCTCGCTTTCCAGCGGCAGCAGGAACAGGTTGGCACGCTCGAGCCAGGCCAGGATGTCCGCGCTGTTGCCGGCCGGCGCTTCCCCTTCGACGGACGCCGGAGGTTGCGGGCCGGCCTGGTACAACGCGTCGCACAGCGGTCCGCACAACTGGTCGAGGATCGACGTGCGCAACAGGAAATCGCGCACCGGCTCGGGCAGGTGGTGAAAGACGTCCTCGACGAGGTAATCGGCAATGGCCGCGTTCGAGCCCGAGAAACCCGCGATAAAGGTCTCGGGCTGCGCGCGCCGCTCCATGGATACCGAAGCCAGCCACAGCGCCGTGGGCCACCCTTCGGTACGCCGGTGAAGCACGCTGATGGCGGCCTGCTCCAGCTTCAGGCCACGCGCCTGGCGCAGGAACGATTCGGTTTCCACGGCGCTGAAGCGCAGTTGCGCGGGTTCGATCTCGAGCAGTTCGCCGCGCGCGCGCAGGCGGCCAAGGCCGGTCTCGGGCACCCAGCGCGTGCCAACCACGACGCGCGCGCCCGGCGGCAGGCTTTCGACGAGTTGCCAGACCAGCCCGACCACGGCCGGGTTCTGGAGCGCTTCGAAGTCGTCCAGGAACAGCGTGAAGGCGCCAGGATGCCGCGCCACGCGGTCCATCAGCGCGAGCGCCTGCTCGCCGGCATCCACGCCGGCATGATCGGCGGGACGCTTCGCTCCGCCTTCGAGCACCTGCGACAGCGCCACCTCGAGCGAACCGATGAAACGCGTGGCGTCATTGTCGGCACGGTCCAGCGTCAGCCAGACCGTCGGCACGCCGGTCGATTCCAGCCGCGCCCGGCATTGCAGCATGGCCGTGGTCTTGCCGAAGCCTGCCGGCGCGCGCACCAGCACGAGCCGCACGAAGCCGGCCGCGCAGACGGTGTCGCAGATGGCCGATCGCTCTACCTGGTAAGGGGTCAGCAGGGGCGGCCGCAGTTTCGCGACCAGGGTGCCAGTGCCCGTGCCCGGCGCCGGGCGCGGGGCAGTCTCCTCTTTGCTCGCCATTGGCTAGTTTGTGCTCCGCATCCGGGTTCAGCCTCGCCCTGTGTACTGCAGGCCGGCCGGTGTGATGGCGCGGCCGTGCCTGGGAATGAACAGGGAATTATGGCGTAAACCGACCCGGGCGTCGGCAAGCGAGGCCGCGGCAGGCCATCGCGGTGCCGGTCTGCCTCAAACCAGCTTGTTGCCGTGGCCGGCCCAGTAGCGGTCGCGCAGCACCCGCTTGAGCAGCTTGCCGGTCGGCAGGCGCGGCAGTTCGGCTGCGAAGTCCACGGTGCGCGGACACTTGATGCCGGAGAGGTTCTCGCGGCAGAACGCGATCAACTCGGCGGCCAGTTCCGGCCCTGCCTCCGCCATGCTGGCGGGCTGCACCACGGCCTTGACTTCTTCGCCGAAATCTTCGTTCGGCACGCCGATCACGGCCACGTCCATGACCTTCGGATGGGTCATCAGCAGGTTCTCGGCCTCCTGCGGATAGATGTTCACGCCGCCGGAGATAATCATGTTGGCCTTGCGGTCGGTCAGGTAGAGGTAGCCGTCCTCGTCCACGTAGCCGATATCGCCGATGGTGCTCCAGCCCGCGTGTTCGGGATGGCGCGACTCCTCGGTCTTGGCCGGATCGTTGTGGTACACGAACTGGCGTCCCTCGGCGAAATAGATGGTGCCGGGCTGCCCCGCCGGCATCAGCGAGCCGTCCGCATCGCAGATGCGCAGCTTGCCGATCATGGCGCGACCGACCGTGCCCTTGCGCTGCAGCCATTCGGGCGAGCTGACCACCGTCACGCCATTGCCCTCGGTGCCAGCGTAGTACTCCCACACGACCGGCCCCCACCATTCGATCATCTGCTCCTTGACCTGCACCGGACACGGCGCCGCAGCGTGGATGGCCACGCGCAGCGACGACACGTCATAGGCGCCACGCGTGTCCGCCGGCAGCTTCAGCATGCGCGAGAACATGGTCGGCACCACCTGCGTATGCGTGATGCCATGCTCCTGCACGAGCCGCAGGAACTGTTCCGCATCGAAATGCTCCATCACCACCGAGGTGCCGCCCAGCGCCTGCACCGACATGTTGTAGCGCAGCGGCGCGGCATGGTACAGCGGCGCCGGCGACAGGTAATGCATGCCGGGCCCGAAGCCATACAGCTTCTCTGTGAGCGTGGTCAGCGACGTCGGGGTGTCGATGTTCTGGCTGCCCGGTGGCGCGTAGACGCCCTTCGGACGCCCGGTGGTGCCCGAGGAATACAACATGTCGCCGCCCGTGGTTTCGTCCTCGATGCGTTGTGCCGGATACTGTGCCAGCGTGGTTTCGTACGATGTGTAGCCCGGCAAGGTGCCGTTCAGCATCAGATAGCCCTTCAGGCCCGGGACCTGTTCCGCCAACGCGGCGGCCACTTCCGCTTGCGCGTGCGAAGTGATCAGCATCTGCGCGCCGCTGTCGCGGATGATGTAGGCGGCATCCGCCACGTTCAGGCGCGTGCTCAGGCAGATGAAGGTGATGCCGCTGCGCTGGGCCCCCCAGCACAGCTCGAACAGCCGCGGATGGTTTTCGATCAGGAAGGCCACCCGGTCGCCCGGTTGCAGGCCGTGGTCGCGATAGAGACGGGCCACCTGGTTGGAGCGCTCGTCCAGCTCGCGGTACGTCACCACGGTGCCGTTGTCCATGATGACGGCCGGCTTGTCTGGGGTGCGCTGCGCGTGGACATACGGGTGCATGGTGGTCTCCTGGAATTCGAATGGGTGCCGCCGCGTCTCCGGCGGTTGTGCTGGATGCATTCTCATGAGCCGGGCCAGACTCGGGCATCGTCGGAAACGACGAACGGGACGGGGCCCGCCATGCCGCAGTGCGGCAAGAGCAGGCCCCCGGGGCTTCGTCCGATGCGACGATGCGCACGCGACAAGCTTGCGCCGAAGATGGCCGTCGCAGCATGTCATTGCCTCATGGCAACTCCCCTTCCCATTCCGAGCCCATCCCTTGCCGAAAGGAGCCGCGGTGGATTTCCAGTTCAGCGAAGAACAATCAATGCTGCGCGACACGCTCGCGCGCTACCTGGCCGATCACTATGACTTCGAAGCACGGCGCGCCGCCGTCCGCACGGACGCCGGGTGGCGCCCCGACTGCTGGCGCGAGTTCGCGCGCGAGCTAGGCATCCTTGGCGCCGGATTTCCCGAGGCGCTGGGCGGCCTGGGCGGCGGCGCGGCCGAACACTTGATCGTCCTGGAACAATTCGGCCGCCACCTGGTGCTCGAACCGTACCTGTCCACCGTCGTGCTGGGCGGCGGTGCCCTGCTGCAAGGCAGCAAGGCACTGGCGGAACAATGGGTGCCAGCCATCATCGGCGGAGAAACCCTGGTGGGCTGGGCTCACGCCGAGCCGGCCAGCCGCTACTGCCGGCACGACGTGCAGGCCCGCGCGGTCGCCGACAGCGCCGGCTACGTACTCGACGGCCACAAGTCCGCCGTGGTTGGCGCACCGTTCGCCACGCACTTCGTCGTCAGTGCCCGCACCGGTGGCGCACGGCGCGACACCGATGGCATCAGCCTGTTCTGGGTGCCGCGCGATACGCCGGGCGTGACGCTGCGCGAGTACCCGACCATCGACGGCAACCGCGCCGCCGACGTGCGGTTCGACCAGGTCCGGGTGCCATTCAGTCACCTGCTCGGCACCGAAGGCAAGGCGCTGCCGCTGATCGAGCAGCTGAGCGACGCCGCGCTCATGGCGCTGAGCGCGGAAGCCAATGGCGCGATGGCCCGCATGCTGGCGGACACGATCGACTATGCCCGCCAGCGCAAGCAGTTCGGCGTCGCCATCGGCAGCTTCCAGGTGCTGCAGCACCGCATGGCCGACATGGCGATGCAGCTCGAACAGTCCGTGGCGCTGACCCAGGTCGCGGCCATGCAGGCCACGGCGCAGTGGCGCGAGCGCGCGCTGGCAGCCTGCGCGGCGAAGGCGCAGGCCGGGCAGGCCGGCCGCTTCATCGGCCAGGCCGCGGTGCAGATCCATGGCGGCATGGGCGTGACCGACGAGCTGGCGGTGGGGCACTACTTCAAGCGCGTGACGGCCATCGACCTGCAGTTCGGTTCGGCCGAGCACCACCTGGGCCGCTACGCCGACCTGCTCTATCCCGCTGCAGCCTGAGGCTGCGCTACCCAACCCCAAGCATCCTTCCGTCCTTCAGCGAGGCCCGCCGATGCATCTCGAATTCTCCAAGCAAGACCTGCAGTTCCGCGACGAAGTGCGCGCCTGGATTGGCGAGGCATTCGATCCCGAATTGCGCGCCATGATGGCGCAAACCAAGAACGGCTACCTGGACAAGGCCGGCCAGGTGCGCTGGCAAAAGGCGCTGCACGCGCGCGGCTGGGCCGCGCCCAACTGGCCCGAGGCTTACGGCGGCCCGGGCTGGACGCCGACGCAGCGCCACATCTTCCAGTCGGAGCTGGCCGCGGCCGGCTGCCCGCCGGTGTCGCCGATGGGCCTGAAAATGGTCGCGCCAGTCATCATGAAATACGGCACCGAAGCGCAGAAGGCGCGCTTCCTGCCACCCATCCTGAAGTCCGATGTGTGGTGGTGCCAGGGCTACTCCGAGCCCAATTCCGGCTCCGACCTGGCGTCGCTGCAGATGCGCGCGGACCTTGCCACCGACAGCGAAGGCGCCCACTACGTGCTCAACGGCTCCAAGATCTGGACCACGCATGCGCAATGGGCCGACTGGATGTTCTGCCTGGTGCGCACCAGCCGCGACGCGCGGCGCCAGGAGGGCATTTCGTTCGTGCTGGTCGACATGCGCACGCCGGGTATCACGGTTGCTCCGCTACCCACGCTGGATGGCCCGATGCCCGGGCAGCAGGAAGTCAACCAGGTGTTCTTCGATAACGTCCGCGTGCCGGTCGAGAACCGCATTGGCGAAGAAGGCATGGGCTGGACATACGCCAAGTACCTGCTCGAGTTCGAGCGCGGCGGCACCTATGGCCCGACCCTGGGCAAGCAACTGGCAAAAGTCGCCGCGATCGCCGCCGACCAGCCCGGCGATGATGGCCGACCGCTGCTCGCAGACGCTGGCTTCCGCCGCAAGCTGGCCCAGCTTCACCTGCGGGCGGCCGGACTGCAGGCGGTGGAACTGAAGCTGTTCAGCGGCGTGGAATCGGGCAAATCGATCGGCGCGGCGTCCAGCATGCTCAAGCTGCTGGGGACGGAGGCCATGCAGGCCATCAGCGAACTGGCCGTGGAAGCAGCCGGTCCGGCGGCGCTGCCCTTCGTGCAGGACACCTGGGCCGAGATCCAGGGCCGGGAGGCCCCGCCCCGCGTCGGGCCCGAGTATGCCGCCGCGCTGGCGCCGCGCTATTTCAATTACCGCAAGGCCTCGATCTACGGCGGATCCAACGAGATCCAGCGCAATATCATTGCCAAGCTGATGCTCGGGCTCTAGCGCCACCCGAGCCCTGCCACGGACAGAAGGCCCGCCGAAGCGGGCCTTTGTCTTTGCAAGCCCCCGTTTCCCGTCTACCGCAGGCCTCCTTGTCTCCTTGTTCCATGTATGGCTTGACGCGCGGCATTTTTCGCGCATAAACTTTTATGAACAATACGTTCATTTATGAACATATGCCGGCAGCTGCGGATTTCGCGTAATCCGCGCTGGCGCCCCCATCACTGGCAGACAAGAGGCAGACCACATGAATTCATTGAAGATCGGCATCAACGGCGCCGGCATCGGCGGCCTTGCAGCGGCGATTGCTTTGCGCAAGCTCGGCATGGATGTGACCGTGTATGAACAGGCCCCCCGCTTCGCGCGGGTTGGCGCCGACATCAACCTGACCCCTAACGCCGTGCGCGCGCTTGACGGGCTTGGCGTCGGCGACGCATTGCGCGAAACCGCCGCGCGCCCGACCCACCGCATCAGCCGTACCTGGGACACGGGCGAGGAAACCTCGCGCCTGCCCATGTCCGACGAGGCCGAGCAGCGCTATGGCGCGCCGCAACTGACCATGCACCGCGCCGACCTGATGAGCGCGTTGGAAAGCGCGCTACCGGCCGCCCATGTGCGGCTCGGCCACAAGGCTGTGGCGATCGATCGCAATGGCGGCGACATCACCGTGCGCTTTGCCGATGGCAGCGAAGACAAGGTCGACGTGCTGGTCGGCGCGGACGGCATCCATTCGATGGTGCGCACCGCCCTGTTCGGCCCGGAAAGCCCAATCTTCACCGGCGTCGTGGCGTACCGCGCCGTGGTGCCGGCCGAGCGCCTGGCTGGCGTGCCCAACCTCAACGCCTTCACCAAGTGGTGGGGCACGGATCCGGCCTCGCAGATCGTCACCTTCCCGCTCAACCGCGGGCGCGACATCTTTATCTTTGCCACCGTGGCGCAGGAAAGTTGGCGCCATGAGTCCTGGACCACGCCGGGCCGCGTGGAAGACCTGCGCAGCGCCTACGCGGATTTCCACCCCGAAGCGCGCGCCTTGCTGGACGCCTGCGATGACGTGCTGATCTCCGCCCTGTACGTGCGCGATCCGCTGCCGTCGTGGTCGGACGGCCACGTCACGCTGATGGGCGATGCGTGCCACCCGATGATGCCGTTCATGGCGCAAGGCGCGGGCATGGCGATCGAGGACGGCGTAGTGCTGGCGCGCTGCCTGGCCGACGCCGCGGGCGACGGCTATGCCGCCGTGCCGGCCGCGCTGGCGCGCTATCAGCGCGCGCGCCATGCGCGCACCAGCCGCATCCAGATCGGCTCGCGCAGCAATGCCTGGCTCAAGGAGGGTGGCAATGCCGACTGGGTGTACGATTACGACGCCTGGAACGTTGCGCTGGGATAAGCGATTAGCGATTAGCGATTAGCGATATGCGCGACTTGCCGACGGTCTGCTCCCTCTCCCGCTTGCGGGAGAGGGAGCAGACCGACAGGCGGTTCCAGCAATGCCAGCAGTTTTCACGGCCGCGCCTGCGCGGCCGTTTGCCTTTCCCGATAACCATGCCCAAGCCACCAAGCCCCGAAACCGACGACATTGCCGATACCGACGACGCCAGCCCGCAACTGGTCTCCCCCGTCATCCGCGGCCTGCGGCTGTTGCGCTTCATTGCCGAAGGCGGCTCGACCGCCAACCTCAGCGAGGTCGGCCGGCGCATCGACGTGAACCGCGTCACGGTGATGCGGCTGCTCGCCACGCTCGAACATGAAGGCATGCTCGAACGCCTGCCCCAGGGCGGGCACGAGATCGGCTTCGGCTTCCTGAAGCTGTCCGCGCGCGTGCTGGCGGCCAATGACCTGACGACGTTTGCCCGGCGCGTGCTGGCGCGCCTGAGCGCTTCGCTGCAGCTCTCGGCCTACCTGGTCGTGCGCGATGGCGGCCATGCGCTCTACCTGCTGCGCGACATGCCCAATACCTCGCTGGTCAGCAATATCCAGGTTGGCAGCCGCGTGGCCGCGCACCTGACCACGCCCGGCCGCATGCTGATCGCGGATCTGCCGCCAGAGGCATTGCGCGCCTTGCTCGGAGACGACCCGCTGCCGACCGTGACGGGCCAGAGCCCGTCCACGCATGCACGCCTGGGCGAGATCCTGGGCGCCGACCGCGAACGCGGCTGCGCGTGGAGCTTCTCCGCCTTTGAACCCGGCATCGATTCCTGCGCCGCACCCGTGCGCGACGCGAGTGGCGAGGTGATTGCCGCCATCAGCGTGGCCGGTCCGCAGCAGCGCTTCGAGGCCGACGGCACATTGCGCGAACGCGTGGAGCGTGAGGTCAAGACCGCGGCACGCGACCTGTCCGCCCTGCTCGGCGAGCGCACCGGAAGCAGCCGGACGCGGTAGCACGGCCCGCCGTTATTCGGGCTTGATGCCGTATTCGTGGATCAGCTTCGCCCAGGCGGCCGTTTCCTCGCGGATGCGGGCAGCGAGCGCTTCCGGCGTGCTGGCCAGAGGCTCCATGCCCTGGCGCTGAAGTTCCTTCCTTACGTCAGCGCTGCCCAGCAACGACCGCACTTCGGCGGCCAGCCCGTCGGCGGCTGCCGCCGGCGTGGCGCGCGGCACCAGCAACGCGTACCAGGAACTGACGTCGATGCCGGTCACCCCCTGCTCGGCCAGCGACGGCACGCCCGGTGCCGCCGGGGACCGTTTAGACTGCGTCACTGCCAGCGCGCGCAGCTTGCCCGACTGGATAAACGGCGCCAGCGTCGGCCACGTGCCCAGCAGCAGCGGCACCTGGCCACCCACCACATCATTGAGGGCCTGCGTCGTGCCCTTGTAAGGGACGTGCAGCAGCGTCACCTCGGCCTTGTGCCGGAACAGTTCGCCGGCCAGGTGCAGGCCGCTGCCAACCCCGGGACTGGCATAGCCAAGCGGCGTCCCGGCTTGCGCCGACTGCCGCGCGAGCCGGATCAGCTCCTGCACGGAGTTCGCCTTGACCGACGGATGCACGGCCAGCACGTTGGGCGAACTGGCCAGCAGCGATACCGGCCGGAAATCGCGCTCCACCTGGTACGGCAGCGCGGGGAACAGCGTCGGATTGATGGTCAGGTTGCCGGCCGGCACGACCAGCAGCGTGCAGCCATCGCCCGCGGCACGGCGCACGGCGTCGATGCCGATATTGCCGTTGGCGCCGGGCTTGTTGTCGACGATGTACGGAACGTTCGCATGCCGCTGCTGCAGCCCGTGCGAAAGCGTGCGCGCCAACTGGTCGGCCGGTCCGCCGGCCGGAAACGGCACGACGATGCGCACGGTGGCGCAGGCGGCCCCGGCGTTCTGCGCCGCCAGGCCGGCCGCTACGAGCAAACCCGCCGACATGGCGGCGAGCCAGCGGCGCCGGCCTGGGACCACGGCCTGCTCGACGGCCTGACAGAAATGACTTCGCTGCATCGGTAGATGGTTTCAGCCCAGGCCAAACGGCCGGGGCGGTTCGGGCGGACGATAGTCGAGCAGCCGCGACAGTTCGGCGCCGGCTCCCCTGACCCTTTCCACCATGTTGTCGAGTTGCTCCGGATCGATGCGCGATGCCGGAATCGTCGCGCCCAGCGCCGCCACCACCTTGCTGGTACGGTCGCGCACGGGCGCTGCAATGGTCGAGATACTGGCCTCGAAGAAGCCCTCATGCAGCACATAGCCGCGTTCGCGGTCGCGCTGCACCATGTCGTAGAGTTCCTCCACCGTGCGCGGCGTGCTTTCCGAGAACACCTCCAGCCGCGATTCGGGATACAGGGCGCGCAGCTCGTCGAGCGACAGGTCTTCGAGCAGCACGCGCCCGAGCACCGTGGCATGCGCCGGCAACCGCGTGCCCACGTTCACCGTACTGGCAAACGGACGCGGCGCCACGGACTTGGCCACATAAACGATGGAGCGCCCGTCGCGCACCACGAGGTTGCACGGGTAATGGATTTCGTCGCGCAGACGGTCCAGCAGCGGGCGGCCCAGCTCGGTCAGTTCCAGCGACGCCAGGTAGTCAAAGCCCAGGCGCAGCACCGCCATGCCGAGCCGGAATTCGCGGCCGCCATCGGTGCGCTCGACAAAGCCCATCATTTCCAGCGTGGCCAGCAGGCGGAAAACGGTCGAGCGCGGCACCTTCAGGCGCCGCGCCAGTTCCGCGGCCGACAGCGTGCGCTCGCGGCTGCTGAACTCTCCCAGCAACCGCAAGCCGCGCTCCAGCCCCGGCACGATGTACTTGTCCTGGGCGTCATCGGGCGGCGATTCGGTGGTCATGGTTTGTCTCTGCTATGGCGAATGATGGCGATCTTGATGCAGTGCGAGGTGCGGCGGGAGCGGCCTCCCGCCACTCCGCGCATCCGTAGCTGTCCCATATATCACGCCTGAGCCCCGTAGGGTACCCATCACGCCGACAAACCCCGCGCTTATTTCAGGTAGTCGCGCAACCAGCCAGCGCACTGCTCCCCATACTGGGCCGGCCAGCGCACCACGATGGTTTCGTCACGGCGGCGCAGTTCCACGCAGATGTCCGAGTGCGGCCCGCGCTGCACCGGCGCACGGCCGAACAGCCGCGCGAGGAGCCCGCCGCCATTGCCACTCACGGCCGGCGCACTGGCGGCATTGCCGTTGTGGGCAGCGAGCGGCGCCGGCACGGCGACCGCCGGCATGGTGGCGGGCTGCTGCGCAGCGACCGCGGCGGGTGCCGCGGTCGACACCGCTTGCGCCCCTTGCCGCGACAGGCGCGCCAGCAGGTTGGCCCCGAACTCGTCCCACATGCGGTCGGCCTTGGTCTTCATCACGCTCAGGCCAAAGGTCCCGAGGCGGCCCAGCACATCGACCTGGACCGTGATGCGCAACTGCGTCGAGCCATCCTCCTGCTCCGTCAGGAAGATCTCGCTCGACTGGCGCAGGGAACTGGCAACGGACGCATCCTCGCCGGTGCCCTCGGTGCGCAGGTAGTGCGGCGCGCGCGTCTCCACGATCTTCGTATGCAGGCGGAAGCGCGCATTGATGAAGGCGATCTTCACCGCCATGTGCGCGATGTACTCGACATCGCTGATGACCTCGATCGATTCCATGCCGGGCACGCAGGCGCCCATCACGTTCGGGTCGAGCAGCAGTTCCCACACGCGCGCCGGCGGCGCCGTGGTGACCAGGGTCTTTTCAATTTCCACGCATTTTCTCCGCGGCGGACAGGATGGATTCGACGATGCCGACGTAGCCCGTGCAGCGGCACAGGTTGCCGTTCAGGCCGCGGCGGACTTCCTCTTCCGTTGGGTTGGGGTTGTTGGCCAGCAGCGCGCACGACGTCATCAGGAAGCCCGGCGTGCAGTAGCCGCACTGCAGCCCGCCGCATTCCATGAAGCACTGCTGCAGCGGGTGCAGTTCGCCGTCGGCGGCCAGTCCTTCCACGGTCATGACGTGTCGCCCGCGCACCTGCGCGGCCAGCATCAGGCAGGACTTGACGGCCTCGCCGTCGACCAGCACCGTGCAGGCGCCGCAGATGCCGGTCTCGCAACCGCGCTTGGTGCCGGTCAGGTTCAGGTCGTCGCGCAGCAGGTCGGACAGCATGCGCCGCGCCGGGACTTCGACGGTGTGTTCTTCACCGTTGACGGTGACATCGATGGTGATCTTGCTCATGGCAACTCCTCAGTCCGCAGCGACGCCGAACAACTCGGCGATGGTGCGGCGTGCGACGGTGCGCACGATGTGGCGGCGGAAGTCCTCCGAACCGCGCATATCCGCAACCGCGTTGATATCGGCGGCTACGATGTCCGCGGCCTCGGCGGCGAGATCCGCGGTCACGGCCTTGCCGGCCAGCAGCGCCTCGGCGCGATGCAGGCGAGCCGGGATCGGCGTGGAAGCACCGACGGCCAGCCGGGCTTCCACGCAGACATCGCCTTCGCGCCGCACCGACAGCGCCACGCTGGCGAGCGGCCGGTGTTCTGCCGCCGTGCGCAGGAAGCGCGCGAAGCGCCCGTCCGCGCCCGCTGCCGGTGCGGGCAAGCGGATCCCGGTGACGATCTCGCCCGGCATCAGTGCCGTGACGTAGTAGTCAACGAGGAAATCCTCGATCGCCAGCACGCGCTCGCCAGCGGTCCCGCTCAGCACGAGCTGCGCCCCAAGCGCCATCAGGCAACCTGGCGGATCGGTGGCCGGATCGGCATAGCAAAGATTGCCGCCGATGGTGCCCTGGTTGCGCACCTGCGGATTGGCCACGCGCGCGGCCATGCTGGCGAGCATCGGGTAGTGCGCCTGCACGATGGGCGAACGCGCCACCTCGGCATGCAAGGTCAGTGCGCCGATGCGCAGGCCCTGGCGCGGATCGAACGTGATGCCGCGCAGCGCGTCCAGGTTGCCGAGATAAACCACGTGGCTCGGCGTCAGCATGCGCTGGCGCATGCCCAGCATCAGCGCAGTGCCACCCGCGTAAGCGCGGCAGTTGTCGCCAAGGTCAACCAGCATGCGGCTGGCTTCACTGACCGTCGCCGGTTCCAGGAATTCGAAATCACGCATGGGTGGCCTCCCTCTCCTTCTCCGTCTCATTGCGCTCGCGCAGCGCGGCCAGCACCTTCTCGGGCGTGATCGGCAGCGAGTGGATGCGTATGCCGATGGCGTGATGCACCGCGTTGGCGATGGCCGCCGCGCCGGGCAGGATCGCCGTTTCGCTCGCGCCCTTGGCGCCGAACGGGCCATTGGGATCGTTGGACTCCACGAGATCCGTGCGCAGCATCGGCAGCGCATCGGCCGTAGCCATGGTGTAGTCGGCAAAGTTGCCGTTCTGCAGGCGGCCGTCTTCGTAGCGAAGTTCCTCGTAGAGCGTCCAGCCGATTGCCTGCACCGTGGCGCCGTGGGTCTGTCCATGCACCGCGAGCGGGTTGATCGCCTTGCCGCAGTCGTCGGCGACAAAGCTGTCGATCACGGTCACGCGGCCCGTGCAGGTATCGACCTCGACCTCCACCGCCTGCGCCGCGAACGAATAGGCGGGCGCGACGTTGCCGTAGTAGTTGGCGTCGTGCATGACAGTCGGCGCGTCGTAGGTGGCGCGCACGTGGATGCCCTCGCCGTCGTGGCGGAAGATATGCAGCCGCGCGATCTCGGCGAGCGTGGCGGACTTGTCCGGCTGACCCGGCACGCCGACGCGGCCATCGGCATACAGCAGGCTTTCCGCATCCACGCCGAACTTCTCCGCCGCCAGCGCCATCACCTTCTGCTTTGCTTCACGCGCGGCGCGCAGCACCGCGTTGCCCGAGATGATGGTCACGCGCGACGCCAGGGATCCGAGGCAGAACGGCGAGGTATCCGTATCCGGCGCCATCACGGTCACGTGCGACAGCGGAATCCCCATCTCCTGTGCGCAGAGCTGGCTGAGCATGGTGTTGGCGCCCTGCCCCATGTCGCATTCGCTGGTCTGCAGCATCACGCGGCCATCTTCATTGAGCTTGAGCAGGATGGTCGAGCCGTCCCAGTTGCCCAGCGTGCGGTTGCCGCTGACGTGCATCGCCGCCGCAATGCCCACGCCGCGCCGACGCGTGCCGGTGCCGCGCGGCGCGTCGCGCTTGGCGTCCCAGCCAATGGCCTTGCGCGTCGTCTCCAGGCATTCCTGCATGCCGGTGCTGCCGATCTGCCAGCCATGCACGCTGGTCTCGCCACGGCCGATGGCATTGCGCTTGTGCACCTCGATCGGATCCATGCCGATCATCTCGGCCAGCACGGTCAGGTGGCAGTTCAGCGGGAACTGCATCTGCTGCCCGCCGAAGCCGCGGAAGGCGCCGCGCGGCGGGTTGTTGGTATAGGCCAGCACGGCATGGGAGCGCACGTTGGTGACGCGGTGCATGTTGTCGCTGCGCATAGCGCTGACATGCATGACATCGCCTGCCAGCCCTGAAAAGGCGCCGCACTCGGCAATGATCCGCACGTCCTTGGCCACGATCAGGCCGTCGGCCGACAAGCCCATGCGCAGCCACACCCTCGCCGGCACGCTCGCACGCGCGCCCTGGAAATCTTCGAGACGATTGTTGACCATCCGTACTGGACGATCAAGCTTCGTTGCCAGAAATGCGCAAATCAGGCTGTTGTTTTCCTCTACGATCTTGGCGCCGAAGCCGCCGCCCGTGGTGGCCTGCACCACGCGGATGGTCGACGCCGGGCGATCGAGCGCCTCGGCCAGGCGGCTGCGCGCGAGGAATACCGACTGCGTCGACGCATACACGGTCAGTCGCCCGTTGCCGTCCTGCGTCGCCACGGATGCCATCGGCTCCAGGTAGCCCGGGTACTGAGAGTGCATGTCGTAGGTGGCCTCGTACACCGCGGCCGCCTCGGCGAAGCCGGCTTCCACGTCGCCGCGCTCGATGTGCATCTCATGGCCGATATTGCGCGTGCCGGCATGGATCTCCGGCGCGCCAGCGGCCAGCGCGGCTTCGGGGCTCAGCAGCGCCGGCAACGGCTCGTACTCGACGCGGATCAGGTCCAGCGCATCGCGGGCGATTTCCTCGCTGACCGCGACCACGGCCGCGACTTCCTCGCCGACATGGCGCACCACGCCCACGGCCAGGATGCGCTGCTCCTTGCGGTGCGGCCCCCACAGGCGCGTCGGGGTATCGCGCCCGCTCACCACCAGCTTGACGCCCGGCTGCGCCTTCGCCGCCGAGGTATCGATGCTGACGATGCGCGCGTGCGGGTGCGGGCTGCGCAGCACCCTGGCGTGCAGCATGCCGGGCAGCTTGATGTCGCCGGCATACTGCGCGCGTCCCATGACCTTCTCCCGCGCGGTCACCTGCGGCGTGGATGCTCCCACGATGGACTGGCTCATGCCGGCCTCCTGCGTCTTGCGTTGCATGGTTCTGCTGCGTGCTGCGTCATTCCGCCGAAATGCCCATGTCGCGGATGACCTTGCCCAGCCGCTCATAGTCCGACACGTTGACCTTCTCGAGCGCCGCGGGCGCACCGCCCACCGGCAGCGCGCCGAAGGTCGCCATCTTTTCCGCGACGTCCGGCAGCTTGATCACGTCGTTGAGCTGCGCGTTGAGGACCTTCACCACCTCGGGCGGCGTGCCCTTGGGCGCCATCACGCCATGCCATGCGCCGACCACCACGTCCTTGTAGCCGAGCTCGGCGAGCGTCGGCACGTTCGGCAGCAGCGCCGAGCGCTTGGCATCGGTAATGGCCAGCGCGATCAGCTTGCCCGTGTTGATGTACTGCGCGACCGGGCCCAGCGTGACGTAGGCGAAGTTCACGTGACCGGCCACCACGTCGTTGACGGCCGGCGCCACGCCCTTGTACGGCACGTGCTGGATCTTCACGCCGGCGGCGCGGTTCAGCATCTCGCCGGCAATGTGCATCGGCGAGCCCGCACCCGGGCTGCCATAGGTAAAGTTCTTGCCGGCCTTCGCGGCGGCGATCATCTCCGGCACCGTCTTGACGCCGGCGGCCGGATTGGCGACCAGCAGCACCGCCTGCACCGCGGTCTGGATCACGGGCGTGAAGCCGTGCAGCGGGTCATAACTGGCCGCCGGGGCCAGCTTGAGCACCATTGGCGCTAGCGTGAACGGGTTCGGCGTATAGAGCAGCGTGTACCCGTCGGCCGGCGCGCGGCTCACGAACGAGGTTCCCACTACACCCGCCGCGCCGGGCCGGTTCTCCACGATCACCGGTTGCTTGAGGCGCGCGGACAACTTGTCTGCATACAGTCGCGCCATGGCGTCGGTATCGCCGCCCGGCGGATAGGCGACCACCATGGTCACGGTCTTGGTCGGATAGGCTGCGGCGGCGGCCGCGCTGCCCGCGGCAAGCGCCAGTGTCGCCAAGGCAGTGGCGGCAAGGAAAAGTCGGCGGTCTCGTTTCATCAACAGCTCCTGTGGGGGCGCTCCGCGGCGGGAATCTGGTCGGTTGTGCTCAACGCGAAGACAGGGGGTGGCTCGATGGGAAACATCTCTACGGATGTTTTATTAGTAAAACGCATGTTCACTACAGGAACCACCTATCGTAGGTCGGGTTTATTGACTACTCAACTTACGTTAACCACCTATTGACATAAAAACGTTTACATTTTTCGAAAGCTAAGGCGCAATGTGCGCACAAGCGGGCAAAGCGTTCGCCCGTGAGACAATCAGGCGCCCTCCGCGCCGCTTGCAGCCCGCCCGCGCGGCACATGCGTCCAATCCATCTCAACTGGAAAAACTCGATGACCCGAAAAACCGGGCCTGCAACAGGCCAGCAAGTTCAGCCGGCGCCCCGCACGGACGACAGCCCCTGGACGGACCTGGACGAAGCCGGCAGCGGCCTGACGGTGGACAACTTCCTGACCACCATGCTGAGCCAGCTCATCACCCGGCTGAGGAGCACGGTGACCCAGCCCTATGCCGAACAGTTCGGGCTGACCGTGCCGGAATGGCGCATCCTGGCGCTGCTGGCCTACGCGCGGCGGCTGCCCTTCGCGGAACTGGTGGTGCAGTCCACGTCGGACAAGGCACTGGTCAGCCGCACGCTGCGGCTATTGGAGGAACGGGGGCTTGTGTTGCTGGAGACGGAAGGGAACACGCCGCGCAAGAAGCTGATCTGCAGCGTGACGGAAGCCGGGATTGCCCTGCATGACGAGGTGATGCCGCTGGCCCGGCGCGGGCAGGCGGACGTAATCCGGCAGTTGGAGCCGGAGGAGCGTCGGGCGGTCTATCTGGGGTTGAAGAAATTGCTGAAGGGGCAGGGATAAGGGACACTTTTCCCTGCCGGTCACACTAGTACCGATTGCGAAAGATCGACGCCCTCTTCCCGGTCGCTTAATGGGTAATGCAGAAAGGTTGACTTCTCCGGCTACGTCCGCGCTGGCACCCGCATTCGGTGAACTTGGCATTGAACCGGTCACATAGAACGCGCTGTTCTTGGTTTAACGATGGATACATTTGCAGTTCAAGCGTATGCGATCAGGGGGCTCGCCCCACCAGAAGTTTGGTATTTCGGAAGCCTGGAGCTGGTCTCCACCGAACTAACGCCGGCAGCGAAGTGCGGTTCAGGAAAGCGGAAAAAATGTCGATGACTTGTGTCGCCGTGAACCATTCATCGGAGCGCATCGGAATGTTTCCCGCCCGGAAGGCCAATATGGTCCCGTCCGGGAACACCGGATTAGGCTTGCCGTGGGAACGCTCTTGAGCGCGTCCCGGTGCCGGCGTCGAAATACTCGACCATGCAAGTGATGCCGCCCCCAGCTAAACGCGCACCGCGACGTTGATCATGTCTGGGGCAGCAACACCAGGTCCGCCTTCGGCGAGCACTTGTTGAACGCGCTGCGTGCGACCAGGGCGCAAACCGCCAGCGTTCCAGCCACTACCCCGAGGGACGAAGAGGTGTGCCCGTGAGCCGAAAATCCCGTCGCGAAGGCGACCGCGGCCATTTCCACCTTGCGACTGAGTTTGTGATCGCGTGCCATAGCGGTTGCCGCCCTTCCAGTGCGCGTATTCGGGGTGGCCCGGCTCTCAATGCCGCGCCACCGACCTTGGATATCAGTACTCAGTCACCGGCGCATGCACGGGAGCAATCGATTGGTGCGGCGTCTGCGTGCGCTGGGCGGCCTTGTGCACCATCGTGTAGGCGTAGTCAACGCCCATGCCGTACGCGCCCGAGTGCTCCTTGGCCACGGCCATGACCTCGTCGTACGTTTCGCGGTTCTTCCAGTCGCGTTGCCACTCCAGCATGACCTGCTGCCACGTCACCGGCACCACGCCGGCCTGGATCATGCGCTGCATCGCGTAGTCGTGTGCTTCCTTCGTCGTGCCGCCAGAAGCGTCGGCCACCATGTAAATCTCGTAGTCGCCTTCGAGCATCGCGCTCAGGGCGAACGTGGTATTGCAGACCTCGGTCCACAGACCAGCGACGATAATCTTCTTGCTGCCGTTGGCGGCCAGCGCGTCGCGCACCTTCTGGTCGTCCCACGAGTTCATCGAGCTGCGCTCCAGCGTTTGCTTGCCTGGGAACACGTCGAGCAGTTCGGGGTAGGTGTAGCCAGAGAACGAATCGCTTTCCACCGTGGTGATAGTGGTCGGCACGTCGAAGATTTTTGCTGCCTTGGCCAGGCCCACGACGTTGTTCTTCATGGTCTGGCGGTCCATCGACTGCACGCCGAAGGCCATCTGGGGCTGATGGTCGATGATGATGAGCTGGCTGTTGCGCGGGGTCAGGACTTGCAGTTTGGCGTTCGACATGATGTTCTCCGGTATATAAAAGGGTAATTCAATAAGTTTGAGGTGTTGCCGGACCGCGCATCCGGCGCTCTGATTGGCTTGCTGGTTCTTGTTTCGCCATCCATGTGCAGAACTATAGCGACCGTCACCCCGGAGAGAATGACGTATCGCTGTCACAGTCATTCAAAATTATTGAACAGTCGTCGAAGATCGAGGGGGTGGTTATCTGCACTTCGTTGCGAAGATAAGGAGGCGTCGATCCTTTCCGGCAGCTTCCTGGAGCCGCTCGCTGCGGGCATTTCATTCGAGCGGCGCCCACAGTGTGCTGATCTCCCCTCCGCCGTGGCGAGATGAGCGGCACGAAGCGCTCGCAGCCCTATTTCGGTTTGGGCTAGATCAATTCGAACCCCAGGTTGCGCCCTACAGTAGCTTTTTGCAACGATAAGCTTGGGGCGCATTTGAACGCCTCGGATTCGCGGTAACGGCTCGGGGGCGTCAATGTACAACCACGATATGTATGAAGCATTGACTGAGAAAGTGGCACAGTTAAGGGCGACTTTTCCCGGAAGGAGAGTCTTGGTGGTACGGGATGACTTTGCCGCGACCTTTGAAAGCTGCAAGATCGAGAAGCAAGGTGTAGTCATAACGGCGACGTCCCTTGATGGCAACTCGGCTTCTCTTGCAATTCTGTGGCACCCGAGAGATTACAGCGTTCTCGTTGAGGCCTTGGAGACGGTCGCCGCCGGCGGCAGTAACGCATCAGACCCAGATTTCATTGAAGTTTCGGAGTCGCTAGGTGAGGTCCACCCGTATGTCCATCGCCCCATATGGTTCGTGGATTCAACTCGTCGATGCAACACTAGACGCTGCGTAAGCAGTGGAGGTGTTGCAATGAAACAGAGGCGCACCGATCTCGGCCAAGGCTGACCTTCATCGATGGCTACACCAGCGAAACCGCGGCGCGTGCCAAGAACGCCCCACCCTAGGCTAGGGAAACCCTCTAGTCCATTCCAACGATTCACCATCAGCCCCCGCTCTCTACCCTGTCTTCACCGACACACGCCCCGCGTGCCCGGTCCCGCGACAATGCGCCGTAGAGCCCATCAAATCGGTCCTGCGGCCGCCGTCGGGAAAATGCCGACGGCTTCCGTACCGGCGCGGGCGCCGCCGGGCAATCCCTTACAAGGAGCGAGACTTCAATGACATCCCCAACAAAACACCTGTTGCGCGGCAGCGTGCTGATCACCAGCATGGCACTGGCCGCGGCATCGTGGGCAGCGGCCACCCCGGAAGAACTCAAGCAGCTTGACAGCACCCTTACCCCCATGGGCGCGGAGCGTGCCGGCAGCAAGGACGGCGACATCCCGGCCTGGTCGGGCAAGTGGCAGGGCACTCCGCCTCACGTCAAATACCAGCGTGGCGACCGCTATCCCGATCCGTATGCCGACGAGAAGCCGCTGTTCGTCATCACCGCGCAAAACATGGCGCAGTATGCCGAGCGCCTGAGCGAAGGCGAGAAGGCGCTGTTCAAGAAGTACCCCGAGACCTTCAAGATGCCGGTGTACCCCAGCCATCGCGACTTTCGCTACGAGGACGCCGCGTACAAGGACATCCGCACCTACGCGACTACCGTCAGCATGACGCCCGATGCGAATGGCCTGAAGGATGCCGGACCGCAGGTGCCGTACCCGATTCCGAAGACGGCCATGGAACTGCTGTGGAACCAGCGATTCTCCGCGGCCATCGGCACCGAGAAGGCCCAGTACGACCAGGCCGTGGTCTATCCGAACGGATCGATCGCATGGGGCCGGGTCTCGTACAGCATTTTTTCACCGCGCAACAACGGCAAATTTGACCCGAAGAACCCCCTCAACGAACGCACCTTCTTCCGCACGGCAACCGATCTGCCCTTGCGTGACCGCGGCCAGGTGATCGTGGGGTACACCGTCTGGGACCAGGAAGGTTCGGACACCAACCGCACGTGGATCTACAACCCGGGCACACGCCGGGTACGCCAGGCGCCGGAGTTCGGCTTTGACCAGCCCCAGGGCCCCGGCGGCTTCCGCACGGTGGATGACGACCGCCTGTTCAACGGATCGGGCGAACGCTACAACTGGAAGATCGTCGGCAAGAAGGAGATCTACGTCCCGTACCACAGCTACAAGCTGATGAGCGCTTCGGTCAAGTACAAGGACCTGCTGACGAATGGCCACGCCAACCCGGACGTCATGCGCTACGAGCTGCATCGCGTATGGGTCCTGGAGGCAACGCTGAAGCCGGGCTTCCGCCACCAGTATGCGAAGCGTGTGCTGTATCTCGACGAAGACACCTGGCAGTCGGTGGCCGCCGACAATTACGATGGCCGCGGCCAGTTGTGGCGCACCAACCTGCAGGCCCTGGTCTACGCCTATGATGCGCGCCGCTTCTCTGCCGCCACGGTGTTCTACCACGACCTGATCTCCGGCGCCTACCTGGCCGACCGCCTGACCAACGAGGGCCCGATGGCAAAGCTCAACAGCAGCCCGGAATTCAGCGAGGCGCTCTTCTCGCCGGACGCAGCGCGCGGATCGGGCACCTGATCGCGGCACACCGCCGGGCCGGGCGGACCCTTCGCCCGGCCGTTCTTCCCACACCCGCCCTTGCCGCACGGCAAGGGCTTTTTTGCTGAAGCCTCACACCGCCGGTCCGCGTCATCGTGACCGCGGGCCGCCGCGCGCGCAGGCAGCGCACCAGCCCACAGCCGACCTTCCGCTCCGCGTGCGGCGTGCGGCGTGCGGCGTGCCAGGCGGCATTCGAAGCCGGCGCGACCCTGGTTCATCTCCACGTACGCAACGATGACGAAACCCCTACGTCAAATCCAGATCGTTTCGCACTGGTGCTGGAAGGCATTCGCAAGCACGCGCCGGGCATGATCACGCAGGTGTCCACCGGTGGCCGCTCACGGCCGGCAATGAGATGACGATGGCTCGCTGGTCTCTCAAACTCGGGGGCACTGCCGCACCGGGCTAGAGGACAATGTGCGCATGGACAAGAACAGGCTCGCCCCGTCCAATGCCGCGCTCGTGCGCCAGGTTGCCGAGCTTTGCGAGCGTATGCCCGCCCTGTCGCGACCGCGGCCCAGGCTCGCGAAATCCTGAGCCTGAGCTGAACGGCATTCCCTCAACGTCTGCGCAGACTATGCCCCGCCGCGCGTCGATACGCGGCGGGACTCGTAAGGTTCCGTCAGACAGGAGGACGGGTTCCAGCGTGCGCTTCAGAACATCAGCGGCCGCTGCGCGGCATCGAGTCCGCCGTCGATGAACACCACGTTGCCGTGCAGGTAGGCAGCATCCGGCCCGCACAGGAAGGCAATCAGCGCGGCCACCTCTTCGGGCCGGGCACGGCGGCCCAGCGGCGACACGAAGTCGCGGATGGCGTTGCCGTAGCGCGGATCGTTCAGCCCCGCCTGCAACAGCGGCGTTTCCACCGCGCCCGGCGCAACCACATTGAGGCGCACCCCCGCCCGGCCCCACGCCGCGGCGCGTTGCCGCGCGGCGGCCGTGACCGCATGCTTGGAGCTCGCGTAGGCGATGAAGCCGGCCTGGTCGCGCGTGGCTTCGGCCTGCGCGGCGGCTGCCACCATGGCCAGCACGCCGTCCTCGTCGCCGGCAAGATAGGCATCGCGCAGCGGACTGCCCTCCCACGATTGCAGCGTGGCCGAATTCGACGACACCACCACCGCGCCCGGGTCCGAGCCCTGGCATAGCGCCTCGAACAAACCGTCGAGCAAGGCCACCACGCCGAAGTAGTTGACCGACGCCACCAGCGTGGCGGGGTCGACATGCGGGCCCAGCCCGGCGCAGCACACCAACTGGTCGATGCGGCCGCCCGCGCACGACAGCACGGCATCGATGGCGCCAGCGCGCCCCTGCCCGGTGGACAGGTCGGCAAGGATGTCCGCGTCGCGCAGGTCCACGCCGATCACCCGGCAGCCGTCGGCCAGCATGCGCTGGCGCACCGCCGCGCCCATGCCGGACGCGGCGCCGGTAACCACCACGGTCCTCATGGTCAACCCTCGAACACGTGCCGCAGCACCGGCTGCTCGATGTTGGCCAGGTTCATCTCGACCACGCGCCGCGCCACGCTGGACGCGCGCACCTGTTCCACGTCCGTGTAGAACTGCTGGTACCAGTCCCGCATCTGGTACATCGGCCCGTCGCCTTCGCACAGCAACGGGTTGTCGATGCGGATCTTGCGGTCCCAGATCGCCACGTCCTCGTAGAACGCAGCGCGCGCCTGCTCCACATAGGCTTGCGCCATGGCGCGGTTCTGTTCCTCGGACAGCCCCGGGATCTTCTTCACCAGCACGCCATAGCGCAGCACGAAACTGTTCAGGTCGATCGGCACATGGCAGTTGAGCAGGATCGAGTGGATCTGCTGGTCGCCCATCTGGCCGGTCATCTCGGTGATGTGGTAAGCCGGCCCGAAATACGTGGACAGCGCGGTCAGCCGCGCGTCGCCGGACAGGCGCGCGCTGCGCCCGATCATCAGTTGCGTGGCCTTGTGGTCTTCGAACAGGTTGGCGAAGTAGTCGACGGGCGAGCCATGTACCACGCCAAAATGCGCCATGTCGGAGATGTTGTCGACCAGCTCGCGGCAGTTGGTGCCAATCACCATCTCGTCGATGGCCCAGTCCGACCACTCCGGCGAATAGCAGGCGTCGATGCGCGGGATGGCCACTTCCGGCGGCGCCGGGCGGCCCTCCGGATCGTTCCAGATGAACAGCAACTTGTTCTGCTCGCAGGTCTCCCAGGCGCCGACGCGCGCCTTGGGCGGCACACGCTTGCAGTAGGGGATGGACTTGCAGCCCCCGTCGCCGCCCCACTGCCAGCCGTGGAACGGGCACACCAGGTTGTCGCCCTGCACGGTGCCGGTGCTGAGGTCGGCGCCCATGTGCGGGCAGTGGCCGTCGATCACGCGGATGGCGCCGGTCGAGTCGGCGAACGCGGCCAGGCGGCGGCCGAAGATGTCCAGCGTGTGCGGCTTTCCGTCGCGGTAGGCGTCGGCAAGCCCGAGGCAGTGCCAGCCGCGCGCGTAGCGCTCCGCGGGCGGGCGTGATTCGATCTTGTAGCCGCTGATGCCGTTCGTGCTCATGGTGTCTCCTTGATATCCCGTGGGAACTTCAAGATAAGAGCGTCCGGGCGGCGGCTCATCGTCCCATCGGACTACTGCATTGCGACCATCCGCGCCAGCGCCGGGTCGTTGCCGGGACCATGCACGCAGCTGACACCGGCGGGGTCGTAGATACGGGCCACGCAGCCATTGCAGCTGTCGCAGGCCGAGCGCTGCACCGTGCCGCGATGCCAGTTGGCCACCAGCGCGGGATCATGGATCAGCGCACGTGCCAGCGCGATGCCGTCGAAGCCCTCTTCCATGATCTGCGCCACATTGCCGATCGACTTGACGCCGCCAACGTATGCGAGCGGCATGCGCACCGCCTGCCTCACCACGCGCGATGCTTCGAGGAAATACAGTTCGCGGAAGGCCAGGTCGCGCGGCGTGCGCTTCTCAAGCATGGTGATGCCGAGGCGGGCCAGCGCGGTGGGCGCCGCGGCCTTCATCTGCGCCGTCGGCATCGGGCTGCCGAACAGCGCCCACGGGCTTTCCACGTTGCGCCCGCCACTGAGCGTCAGCAGATCGGCCCCCTCCGCCTCGAGGATGCGCGCGGTCGCGGCGGAGTCCCCGGGCTGGTTGCCACCCGGCACGCAGTCGCTGACGCTGAGCTTGCAGCACACCGCCAGGCCGGCACCGACGGCATCCTTCACCAGCCGCAGCACCGCCGCAGGGAAGCGTGTCCTGTTCTCCACGCTGCCGCCGAACGGATCGCGCCGCCGGTTGCTCAGCGGCGACAGGAACTGGTTGAGCAGGTAGCCATGTCCCATGTGGATCTCGACCGCATCGAAACCGGCCTCGCGCGCCAGCCGCGCCGCCTCGGCGAACTGACAGGCGACCCGCGCCATGTCGGCCTCGCGCATGGCGCGCTGGAAATACACGCCGTGCATCATGCCGAAGGCATTGAGGCCGGACGATGCGCTGCCCGGCGCGCGGCTGCCGCCGTGGCGCATGGTCGTGAAGGAGCCCGCGTGGGTGATCTGCAGGCAGGCCGCCGCGCCTTCGCGATGCACAGCGTCGGTCAGCACGCGCAGGTGCGGCACTTGCTCCGCGCGCATGCTGATCTGGTGCGGGAAAGTCAGCCCGTCGTCGGCCACGGCCGCGTAGGCGACCGTGGTCATGCCCACGCCGCCCGCGGCAAGATCGCGGTGATGCCGGACCAGCGCCTGCGTGGGCAGGCCGTGTGGCGTCATGCCTTCGTTCGCGCCCGCCTTGATGAAGCGGTTGCGCAGCGTGAGCGGGCCGATGCGCAGCGGCGTGAAGGCCGCTGCGGCGGATGCCTGGGTATCGCGCATCTTGTCTCTCCGGTGTCGGTTTCGTGGCTCAGGTCGCGTCCGATTTCAGCGCGTGCGCCGGCGCTGCTGTCTGGCCGCTTGCGGCCACCGCGGCAGTGCTGGCCGCGGCGCGCGCACGCTCCTCGTCCTCCACCCCCAGCCACGCCGCCAGCGCCGGCAGCAAGGATACCGCGCCGAACAGGTTCACCAGGAACATGAAGGCCAGCAGGATGCCCATGTCGGCCTGGAACTTGAGCGCGGCAAAGGCCCAGGTGCCCACGCCGATGCACATTGTCAGCGCCGTGAACAGCGCCGCCGAGCCGCGCTGGCGCATGGCCTCGGCGAAGGCCTGCGGCAAGGACTGCCCTTCTTCGCGGATCTGGTGCTGGATGCGCTCGTACAGGTAGATGCCATAGTCGACGCCCACGCCCACGCCCAGCGTGATGACTGGCAAGGTCGAAACCTTCAGGCCGATGCCGAGCCGCGCCATCAGCGCATTGCACAGCACCGACACCAGGGTCAGCGGCACGATGATGCATAGCACCGCGCGCCAGGAGCGGAACGTCAGCAGGCACAGCAGCGTGATCGCGCCGAAGATCGCCAGCAGCATCGCCACCTCGGCCTCTTCCACCGCTTCGTTGGTGGCCGCCATCACGCCGATATTGCCGCCGGCCAGGCGGAACGCCACGTTGGGCGTCTTGTCGGTGGCGTTGAAGCGGCGGATCTCCCGGATGATGTGCGCAATCGTCGCGCCTTCATGGTTGGCGGTGTAGATCAGCACCTGGATGGCCTGGCAGTTGGACGTGTTCATGCCGTTGTCCGGGTCATAGGCCTTGGCGCCCTGGCTCAGGCCGTCGCTGCTGCGCGGCAGCGCTTCCCAGCGCGGATTGCCCTCGTTGTAGGCGCCGATCACCACCTTGGCCAGCGACGACACGCTGATCACCGACTGCACGCCGGACACGCCGCGCATATGCATCTCGAAGCGTTCCACCGCGCTCATCACCGGGTAGTGCAGGCAGCCGTCGTCGAAGCCGGTCGGCTCCGCCACCACGGTCAACGCATCCGAGCCGATGTTGTACTGACTCACGATATTCGCGCTGTCGCGGTTATAGCGGGAATCCGCACGCAGCTCCGGCGCACCGGTGCCGACATCGCCGATCTTCAGGCCGCGCGACTCGATCGCACCGACGGCCAGCAGCGCCAGCGCCGCCACGAACACCCCGAGTGCGGGCGCCGGACGCGCCAGTGCGCCGAACCTGCGCCACAGCCCGCCGCCGGCCTGGGCACGCTGCACCTGCGCGCGTGCCAGCGCCGACGGCTCCAGCCGCGTGTACGACAGCAGGATCGGCAGGAACACCTTGTTGGTCACGATCATCAGCAGCACGCCCAGGCAGGCGGTGATGCCGAGCTCGCGCACGATATCGATCTCGATGCGCATGATGACCATGAAGCCCAGCGCATTGGTCAGCAACGCCACCGTGCCTGGAATGAACAGCTTGCGGAAGGCCGCGCCGGCGCTATCCAGTGCAGTGAGCCCCTGCACCACCTCCTGCTTCCAGGCGTTGGTCATCTGCACCGCATGCGAGACCCCGATCGAGAAGATCAGGAACGGCACCAGGATCGACATCGGATCGATGCCGTAGCCCAGCAGCGGCAGCAGGCCCAACAGCCAGCACACCGGCAGCAGCGCCACCGCCAATGCCAGCACCGTGATGCGCAGCGAACGCGTGTACAGCCACAGCAGCAGCGCCGTGACGGCAAAGGCCAGTGCGAAGAAGCCCATCACGCCCGCGATCCCGTCCTCGACATCGCCCACCAGCTTGGCGAAGCCGACCACGTTGACTTCGACATCGGTGCCGCTGAACTGCGCGCGGATCTTCTCGAGCTGGCGCGCCACCGAGCCGTAGTCGATGGTCTTGCCGGTGGCCGGGTCGGTCTCGCGCAGCTCCGCGCGGATCAGCGCGGACTTCAGGTCGTTGCTGACCAGCCGGCCGATCTGGCCGGAACGCGCCACATTGCGGCGGACCTTGTCGAGTTCGTCCGGCGCACCGGAGAAACGCCCCGGCACCACTACGTCGCCGCGAAAGCCCGCTTCGGTCACCTCGGTGTAGCGCACGTTCGGCGTGAACAGCGAGAACACGCGCGAGCGGTCCACGCCGGGGATGAAGAACACTTCATCGGTGGCGTGGCGCAGCTTGTCCATGAAGGCGGCGTTGTAGATATCGCCGTCGCCCTTCCAGCGCAGGCTCACCAGCACGGTATTGGCACCGGAGAAGGTGCTCGCGTACTTGGTGAACACCTGCATGTACGGGTGCTGCAGCGGGATCATCTTGTTGAAGCCGGGATCGAGCCGCAGGCGCGTGGCGGAGAAGCCAAGCGCCACGGTCACGGCCAGGCATAGCAACATCAGCAGGCGGCGCTGGCGCAACAGCACGCTGGCGCAGGCGTCGACAAAGCGGCCCAGGCGGCCGGGGGAATGGGGGCGGGTCATGATCGTTCTCGCGTCCGGTCGGGCGGGTTCAGTGATTGGCGGCGAGCGTGGCGCCGGCCAGGCCGCCATTGCCGCCGAGTGCCAGCGTGTCCTTGCGGGTCGGGACCAGCGCGGCCAGGGTCTGCGGGCTGCCGGCCGGCAGCGCCGCGAAGTGGCGCCCGCCATCGGCGGACATCACCAGCATGCCGCCCTGCCCGGCCAGTACGATGCGGCCATCGGCCAGTTCGGCGCCACCGAAGAACGAAGTCCTGAGGCCGGTTTCCGCGGCCTGCCAGCTGGTGCCGAAGTCCTCGCTGCGCAGCGCGTTGCCGCGCATGCCGAAGGCCAGCCAGGCACCGTCGCGCAGCGGCAGCACGCCGTACAGCGACCCGTCGTAGGGGGTCTTGAGCGGCTCCCAGTGGCTGCCGCCATCGGTCGAGCGCAACACCAGGCCGGCTTCGCCGACCAGCATCAGGCGCCCCTGCCGGTCAGCGGCGATGGCGTTGAGGTGGCGGTCCTGCATAACCTTGTCGGCGGCGGCTTCCCAATGCCTGCCCTGGTCGTGCGAGACCAGGAACCGGCCGAAGCTGCCCACTGCGAACCATGGGCCGCTGGCCTGTGCCAGTGCGCCAAGCAGCGGGTCGGACGATTGTTCGTCGAAGGCGACTTGCTGCCAGTGCGCGCCACCGTCTTCGGTGCGCAGGATCAGGCCGCTGTGGCCGACCGCGATGCCCTGGCGGCCGTCGGCAAAGGCGACTTGCGTCAGCGTGGCGCCTTGCGGCTTGTCCACCGCGGCCTGTCGCCAGTAGCGGCCCTGGTCATCGCTGAGCAGGATGTTGCCGCGCTCGCCGACTGCGACCAGGCGTTCGCCGGCGCGGGCGATGCCGTTGATCTGCAGGCCGTCGGGGCGCAGCGCGGTGGCCGGGAACGGCGGCAGCGGACGCGGCGCGAAGGCCCACACCGCGGTGGCCAGCACGGCCAGCGACATGGCGATGCCGATCAGTCGTTTCATGATGTCTCCTCCGTTTGGAGTGGTGGCAGGCGGCCTCGTGGCGGGCCGTCCGTGCCGGGCGCTGCTTTCGGCAGCGATTTGAAGTTGGAACGCCGCCGCTTTCCCGCCGGTTCTACTTACAGGACGTCGAACAGCGCGGCAGCACCCATGCCGCCGCCAATGCACATCGTCACCACCGCCTGCCGCACGCCGCGGCGCTGGCCCTCGATCAGCGCGTGCGCGGTCATACGGGCGCCCGACATCCCGAACGGGTGCCCGACCGAGATCGCGCCGCCGTTCACGTTCAGCCGCGCATCCGGGATGCCCAGCTTCTGCTGGCAGTACAGCACCTGGGAGGCAAAGGCCTCGTTCAGCTCCCACAGCCCGACGTCCGCCACCGTCATGCCGTAGCGCGCCAGCAGCTTCGGCACCGCGAACACGGGGCCGATGCCCATTTCGTCCGGCGCACAGCCGGCCACCGCCATGCCGCGATAGCGGCCCAGCGGACGCAGGCCGCGGCGGCGCGCTTCGTCGGCGCTCATCAGCAGCACCGCGGCGGCGCCGTCGGACAACTGCGAGGCATTGCCCGCGGTGATGTGCTCGCCCTCGGCCACCGCCTGCCCGCCGCTCCAGACCGGCTTGAGCGCCGCCAGGCTGGCCGCCGTGGTATCGGGCCGGTTGCATTCGTCCTGTGCCAGCGTCACGCTCTCGTGGCCGGTCTGTGCCCCGGTCTTGTCGAACAGCGCGCGGCGCGTTTCCAGCGGCACGATCTCGTCGTCGAACGCGCCGCGCCGCTGCGCCTCGGCCGTGCGCTGCTGGCTGCGCCAGGCGTAGGCGTCCTGCTCGGCACGGCTGATGCCGTAGCGGCGCGCCACCACCTCGGCGGTCTCGATCATGGCCATATACGCGGCCGGCTGCCGCGCCAGCACCGCTTCGGACTGGGCGCGGAAACTGTTCTTGTGCTTGTTCTGCGTCAGCGAGATCGATTCCGCGCCGCCGGCGACGATGATGTCGGCCTCGCCGCACTGGATCGCACGAGCACCTGCGGCGATCGTCATCAGGCCCGAGCCGCACATGCGGTCCATGGTCATGCCCGGCACGCTGTCGGGCAGACCTGCCGCGACCGCGCACAGGCGGCCCAGGTTGTAGCCCTGCGTGCCCTGCTGCGCGGCGGCGCCGATCAGCACGTCGTCGATCTCGGCCGGGTCCACGCCTGCGCGCTCCACCACGGCGCGCACCACGTGCCCGCCCAGCAACGGCGTTTCGGTATCGTTGAACGCGCCGCGGAAGGCCTTGCCGATGGGGGTGCGCGCGACGGCGACAATGACTGCTTCATTCATGTTCGATTCCCTCTGGTCAGAAGTAGTAGCGGCTGATCGTCTCGGCCACGCAGGCGGGCTTGGCCTCGCCTTCGATCTCCACCGTCATGCGCACCACCGATTGCACGCCGCCCGGCAGGGTCTCGGCCCGCACCAGTTCGCCCACGCCGCGCACGCGCGCGCCGACGCGCACTGCCGCCGGGAAGCGGACCTTGTCGCAGCCGTAGTTGACGCCGAACTTCATGCCTTCGACGGTGACCAGTTCCGGCAGGAACTGGTTGACCAGGGCCAGCGTCAGGTAGCCGTGGGCAATGCAGCCGCCGTAGGGGCCTTGCGCGGCGCGCTCCGGGTCGACATGGAGCCACTGGTGGTCGCCGGTGGCATCGGCGAACTGGTTGACCTGGTCCTGGGTGATGCGGGTCCAGGCGCTCTCGCCGAGGCGCTGGCCGACGGCAGCGTGGATGTCCGCGGCGGAGCGAAAGATTGTTGGCATTGCTGTTTCCTCAAGCCCTCTGACTACTCACCGGCAACACCTCCCCGGTCATGTACGACGCATACTCACTAGCCAGAAACACCATCACATTGGCCACCTCCCACACTTCCGCCGCGCGCCCGAACGCCTCGCGCTCGCTCAGTTGACGCAGCAAATCTGCCGGCGCCGACTTCTTCAGGAAGTCGTGCAGCGCGATGCTGGGCGCCACCGCATTGATGCGCACGCCAAACTCGGCGGCCTCCATCGCGCTGCAGCGCGTCAGCGCCATCACGCCGGCCTTGGCCGCGGCGTAGTGCGACTGCTCCTTCTGCGCACGCCAGCCGAGCACCGAAGCGTTGTTGACGATGGCCCCGCGCCGGCGCGCCTGCATGTGCGGCAACATCGCGCGCGTCATGCGGAAGGTGCCGGTGAGGGAAATATCGATGACGCGCGACCACTCGGCATCGTCCATATCAACTAGGCGCCGCGAGCCGCCCAGCCCGGCGTTGTTGATCAGCACGTCGGTGCCGCCAAGCGCCTCTTCCGCGGCAGCCACAAGTGCGCGCACCTGCGCTTCGTCCGAGACATCGCAGAGCTGGCCGTAGACTGCCTGCAGTCCCGTTTCCTCGCGCAGCCGCGCTACCGCTTCGTCCAGTCGTTTGGGATGGACGTCGGAGATCATCAGCGCGCGGCACCCCTCTTCCGCACAGCGGCGCGCGGCGGCAAAGCCGATGCCGGCGCCCGCCGCCGCGGTGATCAGGACGCTCTTGCCCGCGAGCAATTGGTGGCCGGGCACATAGGCCGGCGCGGCCGGTGCTTCGTAGTTCTGTGTCATGACTGCCCTCTGGCTTCGCGCGGCATGCCGAGGCCGCGTTCGGCGATGATGTTGAGCTGGATTTCGTTGGTGCCGGCGTAGATGGTGTCGGCGCGCGAGAACAGCGCCATCTGCTGCAGGCGCGTGCGGCGCGCGTCGCTGGCATCCAGCACATTGGCCAGCGGGCCCAGCACGTCCAGCGCGAGCTGGCCCAGGTCGCGGTGCCAGTTGGACCAGTAGTACTTGTAGATCAGCGCCTCGCGCTGCAACGCGGTGCCACCGTCCTGGCCCGCCTGCGCGGCGCCCGCCAGCATGCGCAGCGCGTTGGCGCGCATCACGCGCAGTCCGGCCCAGGCGCGCGCGATGCGCTGGCGCACCAGTGCGTCGCGGCTGCTGCCGTTGTCGCGCGCGGTCTGCGCCACCCACTCCAGCTCATGCGTGAACTGCATCTGCTGGCCCAGCGTGGAAATGCCGCGTTCGAAGCCCAGCAGCGCCATGGCGATGCGCCACCCGTCGCCGGGCTCGCCCAGCACGTCGGCGCCCGCGGCGCGCGCGCCGTCGAAGAACACCTCGTTGAACTCGGCGCCACCGCCCATCTGCCGGATCGGGCGGATCTCGATGCCGGGCTGGTCCAGCGGCAGCATCAGGAAGACCAGGCCCTTGCTGCCGCGCGAGCCAGGCTCGCAGCGCGCCAGCACGAAGATCCAGTCCGAATCGTGTGCGAGGGACGTCCACACCTTCTGGCCGCTGACCAGCCAGTCGCCGCTGGCGGCATCGCGTACCGCGCGCGTGCGCACATTGGCCAGGTCCGAGCCCGCGCCGGGTTCCGAATAGCCCTGGCACCAGAACGTGGTGCCGTTGCGGATGCCGGGCAGCAGGCGCGCCTTCTGGTCCTCGGTGCCGAAGGCGATCAGCGTCGGACCGATCAGGCCCTCGCCGATATGGCCCATGCGGCCCGGGCCGCCGGCGCGCGCGTATTCCTCGTGGAAGATCACCTGCTGCATCACCGGCAGATCACGTCCGCCATGCGCGCGCGGCCACCCCAGGCCGGTCCAGCCGCCTTCGGCCAGGCGCCGTTCCCACGCCTTGCGCAGCTCGGGGAAGGCATCTTCATCGCCGGGACCGCCGCGGTGTTTCAGGCAGGCGAATTCACCGGCCAGGTTGGCGGCCATCCATTGGGCCACCTCGGCGCGGAATGCCGACTCTTCATGCGAGGTCATGCTGTCCTCCAGTCTTGCGAGCCGCTATCGGCGTATCGACGAAATCGGCCAGGTAGGCGAGCGCGGCACCCGCACCGCCCAGCCAGTGGCTGGCGGCCTGCGCCCGCTTGAAATAGAGCTGGGGGTCGTATTCCCAGGTGAAGCCGACGCCGCCATGCAGCTGGATGGCCTCCTGCGCGCCGAAGCGCAGCGCTTCGTCGGCGGCGACGGCGGCGGCGGCGATTTCAATCCGGGCATCCGCCATGTCAGCGGCTTCCCATGCCTGCGCCGCGCCATACACTGCCGAGCGCGCCGCCTCGACCAGCACCATCATCTGCGCGCAGCGGTGCTTGACCGCCTGGAACGAGGCGATGGCGCGGCCGAACTGGATGCGCTCCGACGCATAGGCAACGGTCAGGTCCAGGCACTGCTGGGCCGCGCCGAGCTGCTCGGCCGCCAGCATCAGCTTGCCGTGCCACCACGCCTGCGCCAGGCCTTGCGCCGCGGCGTCGCCACGTGCCAGGCAGGCACTTGCCGGTACGGCCAGGCCGTCCAGCCGCATCGAGGCCAGCGGGCGCGTACGGTCGAGCGTGTCGAGCGCGGCCAGTGCGAATCGCGCATCTTCCGCCAGCGCGCCAGGTTCCAGCAGGAACAGCGCGGGTGTGCCGTCTTCAAGCCGGGCCGGCACCAGCAGCCAGTCGGCGCCAGCGGCGTCGGCGACCTGCGCGGCGCCGCCGCCCAGTGCGAATCCGTCCGCGCTTGCCTGCGCAGTGATGGCAACCCCGTCGTAGTGCCATCCGCCGTCGCCCGGCAGCACGGCGGCGGCACGGCACTCGCCAACCGCCAGCCGTTCCAGCCATGGCGCGCTGTGCGCGACGCTGCCCTGCAGCCACGGCGCCGCGACGCAGGCCGTGGACCAGAACGGCACGCAGGCCAGGCGCTGGCCCAGTTGCTCCTGCAGCAGCACCAGCCCGGGCGCGCCCAGGCCAGCACCGCCCACGGCTTCCGGGAGCGCGATGCCGCACCAGCCGAGTTCGCCCGCGATTGCGCGCCACAGCGCGTCGTCGTGTGCCGGCCCGGCCTCGGTCACGCGCCGCACCGCCGCCGAATCGCTATGCGTGGCGAGGTAGTCGCGCGCGCTGTCGCGGACCATCTGCTGTTCGACAGAAATGGAGAAATCCATGGCCGTCGCGCTCAGGTTCCGTAGACCGGCTGGGGCGGCTGCGCCTGCGCCAGCAGTCCGGCCACCGCCGCGCCGACTTCCGCCGGCTGCCAGCGTGCGCCCTTGTCGGCCTTCGGCCCGGTGCGCCAGCCGTCGGCCATGGACACCATGCCGCCGGCCGCCTCGAACATGCGCCCGGTGACCTGCGCCGAGTCCGCACTGCCCAGCCACACCACCAGCGGCGCGACGTTGGCCGGATCGTAGTAGTCGAAGCCGCCCTCCGGCGCCTTCATCATGTCGGCGAAGACCTGCTCGGTCATGCCGGTGCGCGCGGCCGGCGCCAGCGCGTTGGCGGTAATGCCGTAGCGGCCCAGTTCCGCTGCCTGCACCAGCGTCAGCGCCGCAATGCCCGCCTTGGCCGTGGCGTAGTTGGACTGCCCGACCGAGCCTTGCAGGCCGGCGCCCGAACTGGTGTTGATAATGCGCGCGTCGACGGCGCGCCCGGCCTTGGCCGCGTCGCGCCACCGTTTGGCCAGCAGGTTGGCCAGGCAGAAGTGGCCGCGCAGGTGGACGCGCATCACATCGTCCCAGTCGGCCTCGGTGAGGCTGAGGAACATGCGGTCGCGGCAGATGCCGGCGTTGTTGACCAGCACGTGTACCTCGCCGAAGGCTTCGACCGCGGCATCGACGATGCGCTGCGCGGTGGCCAGTTGCGTGATGTCGTCATCGCTGGCCAGCGCGGTGCCGCCGGCCGCGCGGACTTCCGCGCAGACCGCCTCGGCCGCTTCGCGCCGGATGTCGTTGACGACGACATTGGCGCCCTCGGCGCCGAATGCCAGCGCATAGGCACGGCCCAGCCCGCCGCCGGCGCCGGTGATGATGACGGTGCGTCCGTCGCAGATTCCCATGGCGCTCTCCTTACAGCCGTTCGATGATGGTGACGTTGGCCAGGCCGCCGCCTTCGCACATGGTCTGCAGGCCATAGCGGCCACCGGTGCGTTCCAGTTCGTGCAGCAGCGTGGTCATCAGGCGCGCGCCGGTGGCGCCGAGCGGGTGGCCCAGCGCGATGGCGCCGCCGTTGGGGTTGGTGCGCTCGGGCGCGTAGCCGGTCTCGGCCAGCCACGCCATCGCCACCGAGGCAAAGGCCTCGTTGATCTCGACCACGTCGATGTCCGACAGGCGCAGGCCGCTGCGTTCCAGCGCGCGCTTCGTCGCCGGAATCGGCGCGGTCAGCATCCACAGCGGGTCGTCGCCCAGCACGCTCATATGCGCGATGCGCGCGCGCGGCGTGAGCTGGTAGCGCTTGAGCGCATCCTCCGAGACGATCAGCAGCGCGGCAGCCGCATCGGCGGTCTGGCTGGACACCGCCGCCGTCAGCGCACTGCCCGGCATCAGCGGTTCCAGCGTGGCCATCTTCGCCAGCGTGGTATCGGGGCGCGGCGTCTCGTCCTTCGTCACGCCTTCGCACGGCACGATCTCGCGCGTGAAGCGGCCGCCTTCGATCGCCGCGGCCGCGCGCTGGTGGCTTTCCAGCGCATAGGCTTCCATGGCCTCGCGCGACAGCTTCCAGTGGTCGGCAATGCGCTGCGCGGCGTGGAACTGCGATACCGGCGCATCGCCGAAGCGCGCCTGCCAGCCCTTGCTGCCCGAGAACGGGTCGGCAAAGCCCAGTGCCTGCCCGGCCAGCATGGCCGACGAGATCGGGATCTGCGTCATGGTCTGCACGCCGCCGGCGATCACCACGTCCTGCGTGCCGCTCATCACCGCCTGCGCAGCAAAATGCACGGCCTGTTGTGAGGAGCCGCACTGGCGGTCCACGGTCACGCCCGGCACGGTCAGCGGCAATCCAGCGGCCAGCCATGCGCTGCGCGCGATATTGCCAGCCAACGGCCCGATGGTGTCGACGCAGCCGAACACCACGTCGTCGTAATCCTCTGCCGGAATGCCGTTGCGGCGCACCAGCTCGGCCAGCACGAAGCCGCCCAGGTCGGCCCCGTGCATGTGCGACAGTCCGCCCTTGCGGCGCCCGGTGGGCGTGCGCAGGGCATCAACGATATAGGCGTCTTTCATGTTCATTGCTCTCTTTGGATTCAGGCGAAGGTCGCTCCGGCGCCGATGTCGTATGCGCCATCCAGGATGTGCGCGCCCACGCGTGCCTTGTGGAAAGCGCGGTCGCCCCAGCTTCCCGCCAGCGCCCAGGCCCGCTTGGTGAAGATCTGCAGGTCCAGTTCCCAGGTGTAGCCCATCGCGCCATGCACCTGGATAGCCTGGCGCGCCGCGGTCCACGCACAGCGCGCAGCCGCTACGCGGGCATGTGAAACGTGCAAGCCCGCATCGGGCAGGCCATGCGCGAGCGCGGCCGCGGCGCGCAGCAGCACCGGCTTGGCGAACTCAAGCTGGATCGCCACGTCGGCCAGCAAATGCTTGACTGCCTGGTAGCCGCCGATGGCTTTGCCGAACTGCTTGCGCTGCGCGCTGTAGTCGATCGCCAGGTCGAGCATGCGCTGCGTCAGCCCCAGCTGCTGCGCGGCCACGCCGAGCGCACCGCGGTTCAGCGCCATGTCCCACAGGCCGGTGCCGGCGGGGATCAGTTCCGTCTCCGCGGTCGGCGTCCACGCCAGCTCGAACAGCCGGCGCGAAGGATCGAGCGCGGTACGCGCCGTCAGCGTGACCTGGTCCTGCCGCAGCAGGTGGACAGCGCCTTCGTGAGCGCACAGGATGGCGTCGGCGACATGGGCGTCGGCCACCAGCCGCTCCTGCGGATGCGCGACCGCCACGCGGGCATCGCCCGAGGCAATGCGCTCAAGCAACGTCGCGCAGCGCTCGCGCGCCGACGCATGTGGAGCGACGGCCAGGGCATCGCGCAGCAGCCCGGCCGCCACCAGCGCGGTGTCGAGCAAGGGCTCGGGCAGTGCGAAATAGCCGCATGCCTGCGCCAGCGGCGCCCACTCCACCTCTCCCAGCGCCAGTCCGCCCTGCTCCTGCGGCACCATCAGGCCGGCCAGTCCCTGGTCGGCAAGCTGGCGCCACAGCGCATCGGAGCGGCCCGTGTCGGTGTTCCAGAGTTCGCGCGTCAGTTCCGGCGTCATCTCTGTCATCAGGAAGCGCCGGATCGCCTCGGCGAACTGTTCCTGGTCTTCAGTCAGTGTGAAATCCATCGTGTTTCCCCCGGGTGCCCTGATGCTTTGCTATGCGCGCGGCATGCCGAGCAGGCGCTCGGCGACGATATTGCGCTGGATCTCGTTGGTGCCTGCATAGATCGGCCCGGCCTGCGAGAACAGGAACCCGTCCAGCCAGTGCCCGAGCGAACCAGGCGGCTGGCCAGCGGGCGCGACTTCCGCCGCCTGCCCGAGGATGGCCAGCGCGGTGTCGTGCATATGGATGTCCAGTTCGGACCAGAACACCTTGTTCGTGCTCGACTCCGCGCCGATATGGCCGCCGCGCACCAGCCGGCTGGCGGTGGCGTAGGTGGACAGCGTGTAGGCCTCGGCGTCCATCCATGCGCGCAACACCGCGTCGCGCAGCGAGGGGTCGCGGTCCGCCGCCTCGCGGTTGGCCTGGTACAGCTTGACCAGCGCACGCGCGGTTTCCTGGAAGCGCGCAGGCGAACGCAGCATCAGGCCGCGCTCGAAGCCGGCCGTCGCCATCGCCACCTGCCAGCCCGCACCTTCGGCGGCCAGGCGGTTCTCCACCGGCACGCGCACGTCGTCGAAGAAGATCTCGGCAAAGCCGGTCTGCCCGTTGAGCTGGCGGATCGGGCGCACGGTGATGCCCGGCGTATTCAGCGGCACCAGCACGAAGGTGAGCCCGTGGTGGCGCGTCGAGGTCGGATCGGTGCGGAACAGCCCGAACAGCCAGTCCGCCCACACCGCGCGCGTCGACCAGATCTTCTGGCCGTTGATCACATAGTCATCGCCATCGCGGATCGCGCTGCAGCGGATCGCGGCCATGTCGGAGCCGGCGTTCGGCTCGGACCAGCCCTGCGCCCAGATATGCTCGCCCGAGGCCATGCGCGGCAGGAAGCGCGCCTTCTGCGCCTCGGTGCCGAACTCCATCAGCGTGGGCCCGAGCAGGAAGATGCCGTTCTGGTTGACGCGCATCGGCGCGCCGGCGCGCCAGTACTCTTCCTCGAAGATCAGCCACTCGATCAGGTCGCACCCGCGGCCGCCCAGTTCGGCCGGCCACGTGACCATGCTCCAGCGTCCCTGGTTGAGCGTGGCTTCCCACGCGCGGTGCTGGGCAAAGCCCTCCTCGGTATCGAAGCTGGCCAGCGGCGTGCGCGGCACGTGCGCGGCCATCCAGTCGCGCACCTCGGCGCGGAACGCGCCCTGGGCGTCGGTGTATTCAAGCTGCATTGCGCGCCCCTTGTGCAGAACCCGCGAACGCAGCTTCGCGGCCTTCGACGAAGGCGGCGCGCGCCTCGCCGGAGTCCGCGCTCATATAGGCCTGCAGCGTGAAGCCCTGCTCCCAGCGGTACTTGTCCTCGAGGTTGCCGTCTTCCACGCCGTTGAGCGCTTCCTTGGCCAGCTGCAGCATGGCCGGGCTCTTGGCCGCAATCTGGCGGGCCAGGGTCATGGCGGCGTCGCGCAGCCCAGCGCGGGACACCACTCGCTCGACCGCGCCAAGGCGGTAGGCCTCGGCGGCATCGATCATCTCGCCGGTGAAGTACATCGCCCTGACCTTCTGCACGCCGAACATGCGCTGCAGGTGCGCGCCGCCGCCCATCGCTCCACGGTCGATCTCGGGCACGCCAAAGCGCGCGCACTCCGACGCCACGATGATGTCGGCCGCGCCGCAGATGCCGATGCCGCCGCCCAGCACGAAGCCGTGCACGGCCACGATGACCGGCTTGGGATTGCGGTGCACAGCGCGGAAGGTGGCGTAGTTGCCGGCGTTGACGTCAACGATGCGCTCCGGGTGCGCCGACAGCTCCTTGATGTCGACGCCCGCGCAAAAGCCACGGCCTTCGCCGCGCAGCACGATCACGCGCACGGCGGGGTCGGCGCCGAGGCGGTCGATGGCGGCGGCCAGCGCGTGCCAGCCGGCGTTGTCGAGCGCGTTGACGGGCGGATGGTCGATCACCAGTTCGGCAATGCCGTCGGCGGTGTCGATGCGGAAAGGCGCAGTCTTGTGGTTCATGTATTGGTGTCCTCTGTCTGTGGATCAGGCTGCTGCAGCCAGCCCCGCCCCCGCCAGCACCGCAAGCCGTGCCTGCGCCTGCGCGGCAATGCCGGCAACGATCTGCTCGCACGATTCGATCGCGCCGATGGCGGCGGCTGCCTGGCCGCTCGGCAGCACGCCCTCGTCCGGGCAGCCCTCCACCATCGCGCGCTGGATCAGCACCGGCGCGTTGGCCGCCATCAGCGTCTGCGCGGCGCTGTAGTCCTGCTCGCGCATGGCGCGCCAGGCGGTGGCCAGCATCTGCGCGCTGCGCATACCGGTGCGCGCCTGCCATTTGCGCGCGGCCGCGAGCGCCAGCCAGGTGCGCCGCAAGGGACCTGCCTTCTCCAGTTCAAGCAGCAAGGGGTTGTCGATCATCCGCTGCGGCAGCCCGTCGATGGCCAGCGACACGCGGATCTGGCCCGGGTCGCGCACCTTGACGTAGCGCTCCAGCGTCTGTGCCGGCACCGGCGACTCGGCCGACATCAGGAAACGCGTGCCCATGGCCACGCCGGCCGCGCCGTAGGCCAGCGCCGCGGCCAGCCCGCGGCCGTCGTAGAAACCGCCAGCCGCCACCACGGGGACGCTGACGCTGTCCAGCACCTGTGGCAGCAGCAAGGTCGTCGGCGTGCCGCCGGTATGCCCGCCGCCCTCGCCGCCTTGCACCGTAACCACATCCGCGCCCAGTTCGACCGCCTTGGCCGCGTGCTTCGCTGCGCCGACCGTCGGCATGCAAACGATGCCCGCCGCCTTGAGCCGGCCGACCATCTTCGCGTCCGGCCCACGGCCGTAGCTGACCGCGCGCAGCCGGTGACGGATCGCCATCTCGATGACTTCGTCCGCGTTGGTCTGGAACATGTGGAAGTTGATGCCAAACGGCCGGTCGCTGAGCGCGCGGACCCGCAGGATCTCGCGCTCGACCTCGCCGGGCGGGATCGTTGCGCCGGCCAGGAAGCCGAACGCTCCGGCGTTGGCGCTGGCCGCGACCAGCTTCGCGTCCGCCACCCAGCCCATCGCCGTCTGGACGATGGGATAGCGGCAGCCCAGCAGGTCGCACAGCACGGTGTGCAGGCTCGTGTTACTCATGCCTTGTCCTCGCCGCCGGTGCGTTGCGAGGCCGCCATAGCACGCGCGTCATAGCCGCCGAGCTTGTCGCCGCTGACCAGTTCGTTGTGCGCATGGGCGAAGTGGTGCCAGGCAAACACCGCGTCCATCGCCGTGCGCTTGCCTTGCAGGTCTTCCACATGGTTGATCGCCTGCTTGGTCAGCGTCAGGCCCAGCCGCGGCATCTGCGCGACCTTGGCTGCCATGCCGTAGACCGACTCCTCCAGCGCTTCACGCGGCACCACGCGGTTGACCATGCCCATGCGCTCGGCGCGCTCGGCGCCCATGCGCTCGCCCAGGAACAGGAATTCCTTGGCGATGCGCGGGTGCAGCTCGTATGGATGCGCGAAGTACTCCACGCCGGGAATACCCATGCGCACCACGGGATCGGCGAAGAAGGCATCGTCCGAGGCCACGATCAGGTCGCACACCCAGGCCAGCATCAGCCCGCCGGCAACGCATGCGCCGTGCACCATCGCGATCGTGGGCTTGGGCAGTTCGCGCCAGCGCCGGCACATGCCCAGGTAGACCTCCTGCTCGCGTGCATAAAGGAACTCGCCGCCGGGCTTGTTGACGTGGTCATACCAGAGCGAGGCACGCTCGAACGATTCGTTGATGTCGCGCCCCGGCGTGCCGATGTCGTGCCCGGCCGAGAAATGCTTGCCGGCGCCGCGCAGCACGATCACCTTGACCGCGTCGTCGGCGGCAGCGCGCCGGTAGGCCTCGTCCAGCGCATACGTCATCTTCGAGTTCTGCGCGTTGTGGTACTGCGGCCGGTTCATGGTCACGGTGGCGATGCCGTCCGCGACGCTGTAGAGCACCTCGGCGTTGGGCCCCAGGGCAACGGCTTCGGTGGGTTCGATGGCTGGCGTTGTCATGTCGGTCTCAGGCGCGTCCGGAAGGGTTGCCGCGCACGATCGTGGCGCGCAGGTTGTGCGGATCGAGCAGAGCGATCAGCCGCAGTTCCTCGGCCGTCGGCGGCGCGGTTTGCGGCAAGGCTTCGCCGGCGGCATTGGCCAGCGCAAAGCCGGTGGCCGCCTGCACCTGCTCGAGGCTCACGCCCGGGTGCAGCGAGCGCACGCGGATGGCATGGTCAGGTCCGCCGAAGTCCATCACGCACAGGTCGGTGACGATCACGCGCAGGTCGACGAAGCTGCGCATGCCTTCGATCTGGCGCGCCGGGTTGTAGCCGGCGCTGCAGACCATGTCGACTTCGCCGCCGACGAACGCGCGCGTGCTGTGCCCGGGCACGAAGAAGGAATTGGCGTGGTTGATGCTGTTGCCGGGAAAGCCGCGCGCGCCCAGCAGCTGGGTCTTGGGCTGCGCATGCGTGCCGCCCAGGCACGAGATATTGGCCTGGCCGAAGCGGTCGATCTGGGTCGGCATCACCAGCGCGTGGCGGCGGCCGCCCCACAGGCAGTCGAACACGCGCGAATAGCCCATCCAGCCGCTGGCGCGTACCTTGTAGCCGGGCTCGCGCGGGCCCAGCGGCACCGGCGTCTCGACCAGGTAGGCTTCGCCGTCGGTCATCAGCAGGCCCGGGTTGTGCGCAAGCCGCGCCAGGCCGGCGGCGATGCGCGGGCCGGTGCCGATACCGGTGGCCAGCACTTCGCCGTCGTCGGTCCAGGCGCGGGCGGCGGCGGCGATCATCAGCTCCGCGCGGGTGAATTCATAAGTGGCGCTCACGGTCGCTCCTTGGGTTGGCGGGTTCAAACGGCGGTTCAAAGGACGGGCAGCGGCAGGTCATGCACGTGGCCGAGGCCACCGATGCGCTCCAGGTAGGCCGCCTCGCTGGCGCCCACGACCTCATCGCGATACTTGCGGAAACCGTCGTCGGCCTCGGCACTGGCGCAGTACGCCTTCAGCGCGGGCAGGTCCCAGCCATACGCGGGCGCGCAGGAAGTGGGATGGGCACCGGCGGGCGCGTGCACCACGCCCGTCACCAGCGAGCGTTCGAACGGGTTGTTGCGAGCGTGTGCCAGGTCTACTTCCTCGAGGCGGGGGTGCAGCGTTTCGCAGCTCACGTAGCAGCGCTGCGCAGCGCGCGCGAACCATTCGTCGAAGAACGGATCGGGGCCGTCGATGCGGGTATTGCCAAGCACGTCGCTCTCGTTCACATGCAGCAGCGCGGCGTCGAGCGCGATGGCGGGCATCGCCACCAGCACCTCGCCGTCGGCATAGGGCGAGCGCACCGTTTTCAGCTGCGGGTTCTTCGCCAGCACGTCGGTGCCCAGCGCGGAGCGCGTCGGCAGGAACGGCAGGCGCGCGGCAGCCGCGCGCAGGCCGAGTTGCAGCATGCCTTCATCGAGTTCGGTTACCTCCAGCAGGCCGCGCTCGCGCGCCTGGCGGAAGTAGGGCTCGAGCGGAATCACGTCGAGCGAGACGAAGCCGAATACCAGACGGCGCACCTTGCCGGCCGCGCACAGCATGCCCACTTCGGGGCCGCCGTAGCCGACCACGGTCAGGTCTTTCAGCGGCGAGCGCAGGATCTCGCGCACCAGCGCCATCGGCTTGCGGCGCGGGCCCCAGCCGCCGATACCGATGGTCATGCCATCGTGGAGCTGGCCGACCACGTCGGCCGCGCTCATGGTCTTGTCGATAGTCTTGGTCATGGCGTTGTAGCGGTGTTTGGCGCTCTTTAGCGGTATCCGATGCTGAAGTCGTGTCCCCACAGGCTCACGCGCGTGGCTTCGTAGGCGGCGTGGTGGCCCCAGTCCACCACCAGGCCGCCATGGCCGTATTCGAGGTCGAAGCCCCCGGGGGTCTTCATGTAGAACGAGGTCATGCGGTCGTTGCAGTGCTGGCCCAGCGTGGCGGACAGCTTCACGCCGTGCTGCTGCACGCGATCGAGCGCACGGCCTACCTCGGCCATGTCCGGCACTTCGGCCATCACGTGGATGCAGCCGGCCTCGGAAGGCATCTCGAAGATCGCCAGGCTATGGTGGCGGCCGTTGGCGCAGTGCATGAAATGGATGCGCTTTTCCGGCTCGTTGGGATCGCTGGTAAAGCGCACGCGGAAGATGTCGGACAGGCCGAAACCCATCACGTCACGCAGGAAGGCGTAGGTCTCGTCGAATGCCGGTGCCGGCAGCACGGCATGGCCCGCGCCCATCGGATCGGTGATGAAGCGGGGCACGCCGACCGGCGAGACAAAGCGCAGGAAGTCCGAACGCATGCCCCAGGAGATCTCGTGGCGGTTGCCCGACGGATCGGTGAACCATGCCATGGCCTGCACGCGGCGCTGCGCCACTTCCGCGGCGCTGGCATGCACGACTTCCACGCTGGCCTGGCGCAGCGTCTCGAGCGCGTGCCGGTAGGCCAGCTCGTCGGCCAGTTCCCACCCGGATGCCAGGTAGCGGTCGCGCGCGCCCGGCACCAACAGGTAGCGGTAGTCGCGCTCGTCCATCTTCACGTACAGGGCACCGCCGGGGGCGCCGGAGCAGGTCATGCCGAGCACCTGCTCCGCATACTGCCGCCATTGCCCCAGGTCGGTGGACTCGACCACGATGTAGCCAAGCGCACGGATATCCAACATGCGGGTCTCCTCAGGTTCGTTGCCACTGCTGGCTGATGAGACCTATTCTTCCGTGCACGGCTACCCGGCACATCGTCCAGTGGGACTAGCCGATCCGGTGCCGGATTCAGGCGCTGGCGCGGCGGACGAGGTACCGGCTGGCCGGAACCGCGAGGATCCTGTCGACGTCGATGAGGCGCTGGCGGCCCCCTATCATGGTCTGGACGTTGCGCTGGGGTGGGGCGGCCGCCTCAGGAAGGCCAGTCGCGCAATGCCGGGCGCGCGCTCGCCTGGCGCGGCCGGGAAGCGTGTATCGCCGATCGGCGGGGGTTCCGTGACGAGGCGGACGCATGCAATGCTCCTCGCCTGCCGGGCGCGCGGACGGCAGCGCTCATCCGCCGATCGGTCTGCCGTGGTACCGCGCGGCGGCGTTCAGCCGAGCGTCACGACACTGCTCAGCAGCATGCGCACCAGCGTGGCCTGCCGCGTCACTCCCGTCTTGGAGAAGATCGAGCGCAGGTGGGCACGTGCCGTGTTCTTGCTGGTGCCAAGTGCCTCGGCGGCTTCGTCGAGCGTCATGCCGTCGGCAAGCACCAGTGCCAGCGCGGTTTCGGCGGGCGTGAGGTCGAACAGCTTGCGCACCACCTCGTGCGAGGCGCGCGACTTGCGCTCGGGATCGCGGATAAAGACCGCGCAGGCGGGCCGGTGCCGGTTCTCCTCCGACCATTCGCTCAGCGGAATGGTGCGGATCAGCACGCCTAGCTTGCCGCGCCCCGACGGTCGGGTGATCGACATGGCTTCCGCCAGCGCCGGTTCGGTGCCGTGGTGTCCCAGTTGCGCGCGGCGCAGCAGGTACTGGAACTTGCGGCTTTCCTGAGCGTAGGCAATCTCGAAGGTGTTCCCGTTCAGGCGGATGCCGTCGTTATCCGCCAGGATCTCGTCGGCCTCCGCATTCTTCTTGAGTATCTTGCCCGCGGCGTCGAGGATCACCATGCCCACCAGCATGCGGTCGATCGCGCCCGCATAGAGCGAGCGCTCCGATTCGACCACATCGAGCCGGGAATGCAGCCGGATCGCGCGCTTCAGGTGCGGCAGGATGGCCCCGCAGGTCGCCTTGTCGACTTCGGAGAAATCCTCTGCGTCGACCTGGCGGCAGATGCGCAGGCGGCACTCCACGCCATCGTCGGTGCGGATATCCGCGCCCAGCAGGTAGCGGACGCCGAGCGGCTGCAGGAACTGGCGGTAGATCTCGCTGCGGCACCAGTTGCCGGCTCCCAGCGCCTCGTCTACCGTCACCGCCCGGTCGGTGGGCAGGTTGATAAAGGGATCGATCGCGTAGTAGTAGCTGTTGTACGACGCCTCCGCCTCCAGCGAGGTACCGTGCTCCGAAGCATGCACCGCCAGGCCGCTGCGGTCACTGGCGGGCGAGCGCAGGATAAAGCTCACATAGCTGGCGTCAAGTTGCTTGCGCAGCATTTCAAGCGCGTGCCCCCAGGGCACGGGTTCCATCGGCCCTTCATAGACCGCGGCCAGCAGCGCGCCGAATTGCGTGACGCTCAAGCCCGACTGCGCAAGCAAGGGCGACGCCATTTCCTGCGCCCCAACGGTCGCCATCAACATACTTTGTCTCCTGATTCCACACCACGTGTGTACCCGCCGGCGCTCTGCGGCACCTGGGGGCAGCGCAGATTATAGGGACGCTGCCCGACCATGGACGGTCCTCGGTGTTTTCCCTGACCTGCAATCGGACGATGTCCGTCCCAGCCTCCGCGGATCAAATGCCCGCATTCCCGCAGTGCAACCGAAGGAGAGCAACCGAGATGGATTTCACCGACAAGACCGTGCTGGTCACTGGCGGCGGCGCCGGCATCGGGCTCGCCACCGCGCAAGCCTTTCTGGATCAGGGCGCGCGCGTGGCGATCATCGAGATCGACGCGCAGCGCGCCGACCATGCCCACACGCTGCTGGGCAAGGCCGGCGCCGACGTGCTGGTGGTACAGGGCGACGCCGCCGATGCCGGCACCATACGCAATGCCGCCACGCAGATCGAGCAGCGCTTCGGGCGGCTCGACGTGCTGGTCAACAACGTCGGCGATTTCCTGCGCATCGCCAAGCCGTTCGAGCACTACACCGACGACGAGATCGCCAGTCTCTACGCCGCCAACCTCGGCCACGTCTTCACCGTCACGCGCGCCATGCTGCCGCTGCTGCGACGCAGTGCGGACGGCAGCATCGTCAGCGTGTCGTCGATCGAAGCGTTCCGCGGCATTCCTTACTGCAGCGTCTACGGTGCCTTCAAGGCCGCCATTACCGGCTTCACGCAGAGCCTGGCGCTGGAGCTGGCGCCGGCGGGCATCCGCGTCAACCTGATCGCCCCCGAGACCACCGAAACCCCGCAAGTTCCCGTGTCGCAGATGGTCGCAGCGGAGCATCAGCACCATATCCCGCGCTGGATCCCGCTGGGCCGCTTCGGCACGGCACGGGACATTGCCGACGGCATCCTGTTCCTGGCCAGCCCGCGCGCCGCGTGGATCACCGGCACGGCGCTGCATGTCAACGGCGGCGCGCTGGCCGCCGCAGGCTGGTACCGCGACCCCAAGGGCGCGTGGACCAACATGCCGGTCATCGGCGGCAACGGCATGAACCTCTGATGGCCGCCACGCGGCCACACCATCCCACCAAGGAGACAAGCATGAAGATTCTGATCGTCGGCGGCGCCGGCATGATCGGGGGCCACGCGGCCCTGCACCTGCGCAGCCGCGGACACGAAGTCACCGTCGCCGGCCGCAACCGCCCCGCGTCCGGCACCCCGCTGGGCGAACTGGACTTCCTGCGCTGCGACTACATCGCCAATGACCTCCCCGCGGCGCAGCTCGGTGCCTTCGATGCACTGGTATTCGCCGCCGGCAACGATGTGCGCCACGTGCCGCCCGGCGGCGACGAAGCCGCACACTGGGAGCGCGCCAACGTCGAAGGCGTGCCGCGCTTCTTCCGCGCCGCGCGCGATGCCGGCATCCGCGTCGCAGTGCATGTCGGCAGCTTCTATCCGCAGGCGGCACCGCGCCTGGTCGAGGACAACCCGTACATCCGCTCGCGCAAGCTGGCCGACGAAGGCGTGCGGGCGCTGGCGACGGATGCGTTCCGCGTCAGCAGCGTCAATGCCCCGTTCATCGTGGGCACGGTGCCGGGCCTGACGGTCCCGATGTTCAAGGCTTATACCGACTACGCCAGGGGCGGCTTTGCGCCGATGCCGGACTTCGCGCCGCCGGGCGGCGTCAATTTCATCTCGGCCATGTCGCTGTCGGAGGCGATCGAAGGTGCCTTGTTGCGCGGCGAGAACGGCAAGGCCTATCTCGTCGGCGACGAGAACCTGAGCTTCCAGGACTACTTCGGCGCGTTCTTTCGGGATGCGGGCCGTCCGGTGCCGCCGGTCATCGACCAGGAGCATCCTTTGCTGCCTGATTCGGCGATCTGCTTCGGCCGTGGCAACACGCTCTACTACGAGCCGGACGCGGCCGAGACCGCCCTGCTCGGCTATCGCCGCCGCGACATCCTGCGCACGGTGAGCGAGATCGTGGCGCAGTACCAGTAAGCGGGCACAGCGGCGGTCCGCGCAAGCGGGCCGCCGCACCCGGCCTTACAGCCCGGAGATCAACTGCGCGTTATCGATGCGCAGTTCCGCGCCATTGATGAAGCGCGACGCATCCGATGCCAGGAACAGCACCAGGTTGGCCACATCCTCCGGCTCGCACATGCGCGCCATCGGGTCCGTGCCGATACCCAGCGCCACCGGGTCCAGGTCGGGCACCAGTGCCTGCGTCATCGGCGTCCAGATGCCATCGGGGTGGATGGAATTGCAGCGGATGCGGTAGCCATTGCGCTTGCAGTGCACGGCCACGCTGCGCGTGAGCGCTGTCACGGCACCTTTCGCGCCGCTGTACGCGCACATCATCGGCAAGCCGCCCAGCGCCGCCACCGACGACATCACGATGATGGAGCCGCCGCCCGGATTGCCCTTCATCGCCTGCACGCCAAACTTGCAGCCGAGGAAATAGCCGTCGGCATTGACGCGCAAGACCTGCCGCCAGCAGTCGAGCGAGGTCTCCTCGACCGATCCCAGCGGACAGATGGCCGCATTGTTGACCAGCACGTCGAGCCGGCCGAAGCGGTCCAGCGTGGCGGCCAGCGCCTGGCGCCAGTCATCTTCACTGGCGATGTCGTGGCGGACGAACAGTGCCGCATCGCCGATCTCGCGCGCGAGCGCGCGCCCGGCGTCCTCGTCGACATCGCCGAGTACCACGCGCGCGCCTTCCGCCGCCAGCAGTAGCGCATCGGCGCGCCCCACCCCACTGGCCGCGCCGGTGATCAGCGCGACCTTGCCATTGACCTGATTCATCGTTTCTCTCCTTGGATAGCCTGCTTCACGCCGCGTCGGGAATCGTGCCGGCCAGCACCGCGCGCAGTGCCGCTTCGCCATACATCGCCGCTACGGTTTCATCGAGGATGGGATTGCCGCGCAGCTCGCTGCCGCCATCGACGGCGAGGCTCTGGCCGGTGACCCAGCCCGATTCCGGCCCGGCCAGGTAGCGCACGGCACTGGCGATATCGTCCGGCTCGCCGGCGCGGCCAAGGGGCATCTGGGCGACGAACTTGTCGAGGATGGCCGGATTGTCGAACATCGGCCCGGTGGCTCCGGAGCGGGTCAGCCCGGGGCGCACCGCATTGACGCGGATGCCGCATCCGGCCAGTTCCTCGGCCGCGCCGCGCACGAAGGCTTCGAGGCCCGCCTTGGCGGCGCAGTACACCGACAGCCAGCGGCAGGTCATGCGCGCCGCGTTCGACGAGATGCAGACGATCGAGCCGCCATGCGGCGCCATCAGCGGCGAGGCGTGGCGCACGGCCAGGAACGCGCTGGCGATATTGAGCTCCAGCTCCGCCATCAGTGACGCCGAGTCATGCATCAGCATGGGACGAAAGCCGCCGCCGCCGACGGTCGCCACGACGATGTCGAGGCGGCGCTCGAGCGCCCACGCCTGGCGGAGCGCAGCCTGCACGTCGTCCTCGCGGCAAGCGTCGCCGGCGCTGATGGCGATCGTGGCGCCGGACACTTGCGCGAGCAGGTCGCGCCGTGCCGCTTCCAGCGCTTCGCGGCGCCGGCCCATCAGCACCACCGCCGCGCCATCGCGCAGAAGCGCCAGCGCGCTGGCCGCGCCGATGCCACCGGCACCGCCGGTGACGAGGGCTGTCTTGCCTTCCAGTACACGAGCGTTCGTCATCATGCCCCCCGCAGCGGCAGGTCCTGCGTCCAGTCCACCACCAGTTCGCGCGATGCGATGCGCCACTGCCCCAGCGACCGCTCGAAACGGTCCTGGTAGCGGATGCCCCAGTCGAGCTTGCGCTGCACGCCGTCCTGCTCATACAGGTGGTTGGCGACGCAGTAAGTCTCGCCGGTCGCGGTATCGCCATCGAGCGTCACCAGTTGCTGGTGCACGTGGTGCTGCGTGGCGCTGTACTGGCCGATTGCCGACATGCCGCCGGCAATCGCCTGCGGTCCGTCCAGGCGGAAGCCCGGCCCGGTCAGCCGGGCATCGGGCGTAAACAGTTCCGCCAGGCTTGGGAAATCGCGCCGGTCCACCGCCTGCGCATAGCGGCAGGTCAGCGCGTGAATGGCTTGCTTGTGTTCCAGTTCGGACATGGCCAGGCTCACTCCTTGGTTATGACCGGCGGCGCCATTGCTGAGCGCCTGGCCGGCCGTTGGGATGGCAGACATCGTCAGCCTTGCCGCGCCGGCGGCCATCGTCCGCGTGGAGTAGCCGCCCGTGGTACCGCTTAGTCCGAACGAAGGATGTACCCGGGCGACGGCCGCCCCAAGCTTTAGCGAGCGCGGGCAGTCCGAATGTCGCCCGCTCATCACTGATACAGGAGACAGACATGAAGCAGGCGGAACAGGCCATCGTCGCGGTCGTCACGGGCGGATCGCGCGGGGCCGGCAAGGGCATCGCGCTGGCGCTTGGCGCGGCCGGCGCCACGGTGTACGTGACCGGGCGCACCGAGCAGGAAGGCAGCGCGTCGCTGCCCGGCACCATCCACGCCACGGCACGCGAGATCGATGCGCTGGGCGGCCGCGGCATCGCGGTCGCGTGCGACCATCGGAACGATGCGCAGGTGGCACAGCTGTTTGCGCGCGTGCGCGAGGAGGCGGGGCAGATCGACATCCTCGTCAACAACGCCACCTTTCTGCATGACGAACTCATCATGCCGGGGCCGTTCTGGCAGAAGCCGCTGGAGATGACCGGGATTCTGGACGTAGGCTTGCGTTCAGGCTACGTGGCGAGCTGGCATGCAGCGCCGATGATGGCAGCGCGCGGGCGGGGGTTGATTGTCTTTACGTCTTCCTTCGGTGCCAATTGCTATATGCACGGGCCGGCTTATGGTGCGCAGAAGGCGGGGATAGACAAATTCGCGCATGACATGGCGGTTGACCTGCGTCCACATGGGGTTGCGGCGGTTTCGTTGTGGATGGGGCCGCTGCGCACCGCGCGCACGCTGCGGGTGTGGGAGCAGCATCCGGACAAGTACGCGTCGTTTGCGCCGGTGGCGGAGACTCCGGAGTTCACCGGGAAGGTCATTGACGCGCTGTATCGCGATCCTGGCCTGATGGAAAAGTCGGGCCAGGTGCTGATCGTGGCGGAAGCGGCGATGGGGTATGGGATTGTTGATGCGGAGGGGGTGCAGCCGCCTTCGTACCGGCAGGCATTGGGGGGGCCGCCGGGGGTGCATCCGGCGATTGTGGAGTAGAGGGGGATTGGAGGGGCTTGCCGGAGTGGGCTGAGTTTTTTGCTCCTGGCAGGCGCTGCTGGTTCGCTGGCGTGGCCGGCAGGGTTTTGATTGAGTGGGAGTTTTTGCTCTTGGCGGGCGCTGCTGGTTCGCCGGCGTGGCCGGCAGGGTTTTGATTGAGTGGGAGTTTTTGCTCTTGGCGGGCGCTGCTGGTTCGCCGGCGTGGCCGGCAGGGTTTTGATTGAGTGGGAGTTATCGCTCTTGGCAGGCGAGGCTGTTTCGCCGGCGTAGCCGGCGAGTCACTTTTGTCTCGCGACAAAAGTAACCAAAAACGCGTTTTCGTGGTCGACGAACGGCCCGTGGTGGTAAAGACGGTACAGGGCATAGCCACACTGCCTGCCGCGTAGATGATCAGGATAGACACGTCAGATGAGCGAACCCGGATTACTTGGTGGCTCCTGCTAACCGCGCCATCGGTAGGACGCCTACGGCTGCGCTGCGCGCACTCAGTGAAAGCCAAGGGAAGAGAAGGGAAGAAACGGAAGCACCAGCCTCGGCGCCGTTGATGTCGTCCGCCTGCCAACTAGTGAGCCGCGCAGCAGCCGAAGGCGATGATGCGATAACCCGGGCAGTGTCGGGCCACGGACAGTTTCGGGGCTCGTTCAATCATTGCCGGAGAGCCTGCATACGGACGCGCTCCACGCGGCAGGCAGCCGGGCAGACTCTGAAGCTCATACCCGTACGAAATTCTTCGCACACTACGATCAATATTCGTCCGCTAGGACAAGCGACGCGTTTTTTGGTTACTTTTTGTCGCTCGGACAAAAAGTGACTCGCCGGCTACGCCGGCGAAACAGCGGCGCCTGCCAAGCACGATAACCCAATCACCACAAACTCCCTGCCAGCGACGCCAGCAAACCAATCACATCCCCCGAAATCACTCCCCTTGCGACAACAACCCCGTCGCAAACACCGTCGACCGGATCAGCCACACCCCGTCGACCCGCACATACTCATCCGCATAGCGTCCGGTCAGGAACGTACGCGAGCCATTGGCATCATCCAGCGCAAGGTACGCCAGATCCCAGCTCCCCTGCGCCGTATCCGCATCCATTACCCGTATATCCGCCTGCCCCGCAAAATGCATTTCCCTCAGAGTAGGCCGGCACGCCAGCTCCGCAAAGCACTGCACCAGCGCATCCCGCCCGGCAAAGCTCCCGATCCGGTCATAGTGGATATGCGCGTTGTCCGGCACGAAGCAGCCCCGCATGGCTTCGGTGTCCTTGTCATCGCACGCGCGCAGGTAGCGCAGCTTGAGCGCCCGGATCGCATCCGCGGCTTCCAGCCGCGCAAGGCGGTCAGCAATACTGGCAATTTCGTTCATATCCAATCCCTCGCTCATCAGGCTTCCCGCAACTGATACTTCAAGACTTTGCCAGCCGCGCTCACCGGCAGCGATGTCACGAACTGCACCTCGCGCGGCACCTTGTAGTTGGCCATGTGCCGGCGCGCCCAGACGATCAGGGTCTCGGCATCCAGCCGCGCGCCGTGGCGCAGCACCACATACGCACGTCCGACTTCGCCCAGCCGATCATGCGGCATGCCGACGACCGCGACCTGGGCCACCGCCGGATGGGCCACCAGCAGCTTTTCCACTTCCGCCGGGTAGCAGTTGAAGCCACCCACGATGAACATGTCCTTGATGCGATCCGTGATGCGCAGGTAGCCACGCGCATCGAGCGAGCCGACGTCGCCCGTATGCAGCCAGCCATCGGCATCGATAGCTTCCACGGTGGCTTCGGGCAGACCGAAGTAGCCTTGCATCACGTTGTAGCCACGCACCAGCACCTCGCCCGCCTCACCCGTAGCGACCGGTTGGCCCTGCGCATCGACGCAACGCAGTTCGACCCCCGGCATGGCGCGCCCCGACGTACCGGCAACCGTCTCGGCATCGTCGCCCGCACGGGTCAGCGTGGCAAAGCCGCACGACTCGGTCAGGCCGTAACCGGTGATGACCGTGTCGAAACCGAGTTCGTCACGCATGCGCTGAATCAGCACCGGCGCGATCGCCGAGGCGCCGGTCACGGCAACGCGCAACGACGACAAGTCGAACTCGCGCAGGCGCGGCGCATTCAGCAGCGTCTGGTACAGCGTCGGCGGCCCCGGCAGCACCGTGATGCGTTCGTTCTCCACGCGCGTCATCACGGCCTCGGCGTCGAAGACCAGGTGCGGCAGCACGGTGGCCCCGCGCGACAGCGCCGCGAGCCAGCCGGCCTTGTAGCCGAAGGTATGGAAGAACGGGTTGACGATCAGGTAGCGGTCACCGGCGCGCACACCCGTGATCGCGGCCCAGCCATCGATGGCGCGCAGGTTCTGGGCGTGCGCGGTCATCACGCCCTTGGGCCTCCCGGTGGTGCCGGAGGTGAACATGATGTCCATGAGCGTGTCGCCGCGCACGCCGGCCTCGCGCTGCGCGAATGCGGCCGTGTCCACCTGCTGCGCCAGCTGGAGGAAGTCATCCCACGCCAGCTCGCCGTCGCCCAGCGCCGTGTCCCGCCCCGGCCGCAGGATCACCAGGCGCTCCAGCGTGGCCGGCCGGTGCGGCGCCAGCATCTGCGGATAACGCTCGCCGAGGAAATCGTCGACGCAGAACAGCAGGCGCGCGCCGCTGTCCTCTAGCACGGCCGCCGCCTCCATGCCTTTCATGCGCGTATTGAGCGGCACCAGCGCCGCGCCCACGCTGTGCGTGGCCAGCGCCGCGATGATCCATTCCGAGAAATTCGGCGCCCACACCGCGACCCGGTCGCCCGGCTGCACGCCGAGCGCCATCAGCGCCCGCCCCGCCTGTATCCGGCACGCATCCAGCCCGGCGTAGCTCATGCGCAGCCCGTCTTCCTGGATGGCGGTGCGTTCGCCGTGGCGCTGCGCCGCGCGCCGCACCAGTTCGGGAATGGTCGCGGCAAGGTCCTCTTGCCCGGCGGCGTCGAGGCCGGCCGGGTCCGCAATGGCATCAATGGTGTCGGAGGCAGTCATGTCAGTCCGGGAACTTCAGGTGGATCTCGTCGCTCGCCGCGCGCGCCTGGCAGGCCAGGGTCCAGCCCGCCTCCAGGTCGGCACGGTCGAGCACATGGTTTTCGCCGAGCGTCACGTCGCCCTGCGTCACCTGGCACATGCAGGCGCCGCACAGGCCGGCGCGGCAGGAATTGGGCGCGGCCACGCCGGCGCGCTGCAGCGCGTCGAGCACGGTTTCGTCCGGCGCCACGTTGACCTGGTGCGTATCGCCGTCGAGCAGCACGGTGAGCGCGGCGCCGCGCATCGCGGGCGCAGGGTTGGCCGTATCCGTCACGGCCGGTTGCGCGGCCGGTGTTGCCACCGGTGCATCGGGCAGCGACAGGAAGCGCTCCACGTGGAGCTTGCCGCGCGGCACGCCAAGTTCCTGCAGCGCTGCCTGGGCCGCGTCCATGAACGGACCGGGACCGCACACAAAGCACTCGGCCAGGCTCCATGGCCGCACCAGTTCTTCGAGCTGGCGCTGCGTCGGCGGCCCCTGCACGCTGTCCAGCCAGTGGATCACGCGCAGCCGGCCCGGGTGGCTGCGTGCCAGCGCCGCGAGGGTGTCCGCGAAGATGATGGAGCGCTCGTCGCGGTTGGCATAGACCAGCGTCACCGCGCCGCGCCCGTGGCGCAGCGCCGCCTTGGCGATCGACAGCACCGGCGTGATGCCGCTGCCGCCGGCCAGCAACAGGAAATCGCCGTGCAGCGTGGGCGGCGTGAAGACGCCGGCCGGCGCCATCACCTCGACCGTGTCGCCCGCGCCAAGATGATCGCAGATCCAGTTGGACACGCGCCCGCCCTGCACGCGCTTGATCGTCACGCGCAGGGCGTGGTCCACCTCCGGCGTGCTCGACAGCGAATAGCAGCGCTGCAGCGGCTTGCCGTCGACCGGCACGCGCAGCGTCAGGAACTGCCCGGGACGGTAGGCAAAGGTATCGCGCAGGCCGTCAGGCAACGCGAATACCAGCGAATGCGCCTGGTCCGTTTCCGTGACGACTTCGGCGATCTGCAGCCGGTGGAATGGTACTGGCGCCATGATGTCCTTGTTCGGCTCGGGGCGGGGTCAGGCCACGCCCATGATGGTCTGCGCGTTATCGATGCGCAGTTCCGCACCGTTGATGAAGCGCGATTCGTCCGAGGCCAGGAACAGCACCAGGTTGGCCACGTCGCGCGGATGGCACATGCGCTGCATCGGCTCGGCGCCACCGATATCCTCCGACAGGGCCGCTGCGCCGCCGGGCAGGAAGGCCGCGGTCATCGGCGTGAGGATGCCGTCCGGATGGATCGAGTTGCAGCGCACCTTGTAGCCGCTCTGCTTGCAGTGGCCCGCCACCGCGCGCGTCAGCGCGGCCACCGCGCCCTTGCTGGCGCTGTAGGCGCAGAACGCGCCCATGCCGCCCAGCGCCGCCACCGACGACATATTGACGATGCTGCCGCCGGCCGCCTTCATCGCGGCGACGCCGTACTTGCAGCCAAGAAAGTAGCCGTCGGCGTTGATGCGCATCACGCGCTGCCATTGCTCCAGCGTGGTGTCCTCGACCGTGCCGAGCATCAGGATGGCGGCATTGTTGACCAGCACGTTCGGTGCGCCGAAGCGCTGCTCGGTGCGCGCCATCACCTGCTGCCAGCCGGCTTCGCTGGCAATGTCGTGCGGCACGAACAGCGCGGTCTCGCCGATCTCGCGGGCCAGCGCGTGGCCGGCTTCCTCGTTGAGGTCGGTCAGCACCACGCGCGCGCCTTCGCGCGCCAGCAGCAGTGCGTCTTCCTTGCCGACGCCGCTGGCGGCGCCGGTGACGATTGCGATCTTGCCTTCAGTACGTCGGCTCATGGGAAATCTCCTCGTTGGTGTGTGCCTGCCGCCCGGCGGCAGGCTGTTGTGTCAGGTGGCGGCCGGCATGGCGGAACCGGCACTCATGGTCCTGCGCTGCCGGTTCAGGCCGGGCACAGCGCGCTCAGCGGCGCGGACGTGGTGTAGGCGCCGTCGACGTAGACCAGCGGCGACACCTCGCCCGCCAGCCGCACCTCGCGCAACCGCCCGATAAAGACCGCGTGCGTGCCGTAGTCAAAGCGGCCGTCCTGGCTGCACACCAGGTTGGCCTGGGCGTTGCGCAGGCACGGCACGCCGAGCACGTCGTCTTCCCACTCGCCGCTGGTGAAGCGCTCCTCGCCCTTGAGGCGGCCGCTGCAGTCCACCGCGATGTCGCGATGGTCGGCCGCGAGCAGGTTGATGCAGAAATCCGCGCCGGCATCGAGCGGCGGATAGATCGACGAGTTGCGGTTGATGCAGATCAGCAGCGAAGGCGGATCCGCCGACAGCGAATCGACCGCGGTCACGGACATCGAATAGCGGCGCTCGCCCTCGCGGCAGCTGATGACCGCCACCGAGCGCGCCATGCGGCGCATCGCCATCAGCATGTCGTCGCGCAGCGCGGCGCTGGTTTCGGGATTGGCGCTCATGAGGCCTCCTGTACGGTTTGAGCGTGGTGCTCGGCGGCCGGCTGCGGGGCCCGCTGCGAGAGCAGGTCGGCAGCGATAAAGCCGAAGGTCATGGCGGGGCCCAGGGTGGCGCCCGCGCCGGGATAGCTGGTGCCCATCATCGAGGCACTGGTATTGCCGATGGCGAACAGACCCGTGATAGCGCTGCCGTCCTCGCGCAGCACGCGCGCGCTGGCATCGGTCACCAGCCCGCCTTTGGTGCCGATATCGCCGGCATCGAGCCGCACGGCATAGAACGGCGCCTTGCCGATCGGCGCCAGGCACGGGTTCGGTTGCACCGCCGGGTCGCTGTAGTAGGTGTCGAATACGTTGTCGCCCTTGCCGAATTCCTCGTCGACGCCCGTGGCGGCGTAGCGGTTCATGCGCGCAACGCTGTCCGCAAGCCCGTCGGCATCGACGCCGATCTGCCGTGCCAGTTCGGCCAGCGAATCGGCGCGCACCAGGATGCCGGACATATTGGCCGGAATGCTGCGGTCCGGCATGACCGAGCCCGGCAGGATCGGGCCGCACGGGTACTTGTGCCGGAACGTGGCGTCGAACACCATCCAGGCCGGCACGCTGCAGCCGGTCTTTTCATGATCGCGGTACATGGCGGGCACGAATTCGGAGTACGGCGCGGCCTCGTTGACGAAGCGCCGGCCGTTTCCGTTCACCACCAGGCAACCGGGCATGGCGCGCTCGATGAAGAGCGCGCGCTGCTTCTCCTCGCCCTGCACATGGACCGTAGGCGCGCCCCAGACATGGGACATCAGCGCCACGCCGGCACCGGCAGCCTGTCCCGCTCGGATGGCGTCGCCGGTATTGTTCGGCGGCGTGGCGCTCCAGTCGGTCCGGGTCGGCTGCGGCAGGTATTGCTCGCGCATGGCCTGGTTACGCTCGAAGCCGCCGGCGGCGAGGATCACGCCACGTGACGCGCGGATCTCCACCACGCGCCCGTCCTGCAGCGCGCGCACGCCGCGCACCATGCCGTTTTCCACGATCAGGTCCTGCAGCGCGGTATCGAGCCACAGCGGGATCGCGCGATCCATCATGGCCCGCCGCAGCCCGCCGGTCAGGCTGTTGCCGAGCGTGAGCCGGCGGTCGCGCCGGGTCTTGCGGCGCCAGCCGAAATCGAGCCAGTAGCGGGCGAACTGGCGCACCGCCAGGCCGAACCAGCCGGGCGAGCGGCACAGCAGCGCGTGCGCCTCGCGCGAGGTCACGGCTACGCGGCCGCCGACCAGCGTGCCAGGCGACGGCGGGCGCAAACGGTCGAATTCCTCGCGCAGCCGCGCGCCGTCGAACGGCATCGGATCCAGTGCGCGGTAGCCCGGCATCGCGCCCGGTTCCTTCTGGAAGTAGTCCGCGTAGCGCGGCAGCGTGTAATAGCGCACGCCGGCCTGCTGCTCCAGGTATTGCAGCATGCGCGGCGCGTGCTCGAGATAGGCGCGGATGCGCTGGGCGTCGCCATGCTCGCCGGTGCACGCGAGCACGTACTCCAGCGCCTTGGCATAGTCGTCCTGGCCACCGGCCGGCGCGATATGGTGGTTGAGCGGAATCCAGATGCCGCCGCCCGACACCGCCGAGGTGCCGCCGTACTGGCTGCTCTTTTCCAGTACCACTACCGACAGCCCGCGGTCGGCGGCCCGGCAGGCGGCCAGCATGCCGCCCGCACCCGAGCCGACCACTACCACGTCAAACTCCTTCGGCTGCATGCGCGCTGTGCTCTGAGTCATGATGTGCTCCCTTGCCGTCGGCCGGCTTCAGATGAAGAAGTCGGTGTTGGCGCGGCCCATCATCACGCCGCCCAGGTTCTGGCCGAAGCGGTCCAGGTTGTTGGCGTAGTGGGCGCGCGCGGCGTGCAGGTCCAGGAAGCGGCGCACCATCGGGTTCGAGCGGTAGATACCGTTGCCGCCGGCATAGCGCAGCAGGCCGTTGGCGAGCTGCGCGCAGCGTTCGGCCACCTGCGACGACTGGTAGCGGAAATGCAGGCGGCGCGGCGTCTGCACCTGTCCGCCGTCACGCGCGACGGCAAGCAGTTCGTTGAAGTTGCGTTCCAGGACAGTGCGCATCTCGTCGATGGCCACCTGTGCGTTGGCGCAGGCCATTTGCGCGCCACCGTCCTCCGCGGTCTTGCTGCCGCCGTTGCTGCTGACGCGGCCGTCCGCATAGCCGATGAAATCGTCAAGCGTGCCTTCCAGCGCGCCGATGCAGGCGGTGCACACCGCGCGCACGAAAATCTGCGCGAACGGCAGGCGGTACAGCGGCACGTCGTTGATCGCCAGGCCCGGGCTGGTGCCCATGGCGCCATCGACGGCACGATGGGTGCGGTAGTCCGGCACGAACACGTCATCGACCACGATGTCGTGGCTGCCGGTCGCGCGCAGCCCCAGCACGTCCCAGTTGCGCACGATCTTGTAGTCGGAGCGCGGCAGCAGGAAGGTGCGGTAGTCATAGGCGCCGCCCGGCTCGGCCGGCGGCACCAGGCCGCCCAGGAAGATCCAGTCGCACAGTTCGCTGCCGCTGGAGAACTTCCAGTGGCCGGAGAAGCGGTAGCCGCCTTCGACTGGCGTGACCTTGCCAACCGGCATATAGGTCGAGGCGATCAACGTGGCGGGGTCGTTGCCCCACACCTCCTTCTGCGCGCGTTCGTCGAACAGCGCGAGCTGCCAGTTGTGCACGCCGACCACGCCGTAGACCCAGGCGGTGGACATGCAGCCCTTGGCCAGCGCCATCTGGATGCGGAAGAAGGTCTGCGGATCGAGCTCGTAGCCGCCGTAGCGGCGCGGCTGCAGCACCTTGAAGAAGCCCGCGGCCTGCATCTCGGCGATGGTCTCGGCGGGGATGCGCCCCTCGGCTTCGGCCTGTTCGGCGCGGCCGGCCAGCGCGGGAATCATCTGTTCGGCGCGCGCGATCAGGCGTGCGGCCAGGTCCTTGGGGTCGTTGTGTTGAGGCACCGCGGGTCTCCTTTAGCTTTGTTTTGTGGCTGGCGTTGATGTTTGCATCGGGCGGGCGAGGTGCCATCGTCTGATGGGACTAGCTATTCATGCAGCGCTTCGTGCATGCGCCTGCCCTCCCCCCCGGCCCCTCTCCCGCAAGCGGGAGAGGGGCGCAAGCCAAGCCCTGGCGAAGCCAGCGCTTCGCGATCAGGCCACCGCGCTCAGCTTGCGGCCCTGCTTGCGGAAGTGCGGGATCACGTGCTCGCCGATATTGCGGATGGTTTCGAGCTGCGCCCATTGCGGCACCGTGCCCATCTGGCAGATGAACAGGATCTCGTCGGCGCCGGCGTCGATCAGGCGCTGCACGTAGCCGATGCAGTCCTCCACGGTGCCGTAGGCGTGGTTCGGGTTCAGCATCATCATCGACGGGTCGCTGAAGTCCACCGAGACCTTCTCGGAGGCGAACTTGGTGTTGATGACGGCCTTGCCCTGCGCGTCGGTGGCGGTGACGTGCTCGTCGTCCCACTTCGACGGGTCGGGGCGCTCGCCGCCGGCGTACCAGTACGACAGCGACTCCATGAAATAGCGCTGCCCCTTGATGCCGATCTTGCGCGCGGCCAGGCCATCGTCGAGCACGATGGTCGGGCACAGTGCCGCCAGGTGCTGATGCGGGCGGAAGCCGACCTGGTCCTCGGCCTTGCGGCTCTCCCACGCGCTGCGGTAGATTTCATTCTTCTTGGCGACATCCTCCGGGCCGCCAAAGCCGAGCACCAGGGCGCCCATGCCGCGCGCACCGGCGCGTTGCAGCGTCTCGGCATTGGTGCAGGCCAGGTACATCAGCGGATGCGGGTCCTGGCGCGGCTTCGGATGGATCGGGCGGCGCGGGATCTTGATGAACTCGCCGTCGTGCTCGATCTCGTCCTGCGTCAGGATCTTCGGGATCAGGTACATCGACTCGTCGATCATCGGGTGCAGGGTGTTCAGGTCGTAGCCGAAGGTGCCGGCCTCCTGCTGGGTACCGCCCTTGCCCACGCCGAAGTGCACGCGGCCGCCGGAGAGGATGTCGAGCGTGGCGATGCGCTCGGCCACCTTGACCGGATGGTTCATCGCGGGCGGCAGGCATACCACGCCATGGCCGATGCCGATGCGCTGCGTGCGCCCGGCGACGAAGGCCAGGAATGTCTCCGGTGCGCTCATGTGCGCGTAGTTGGTGAGCGCGGTGTGCTCGACCGCCCAGACCACGTCGAAGCCCATGTCCTCGGCCAGCACCACTTGTTCCATGATTTCATCGAACACCTTGTGGTCGCCGGCGCGCGAGGCATCGACGGTCTGTGCTTCATAGATCAGCGAAAAACGCATTGCAGTCCCCTTCCTTCTATTGATGGTCCAGGACCGCCGCCGGGACGCCGCCGGGTGCCGCGCCTCGGGCCGGAAGCGGCCTGTGTGCTTGCAGTTTGGTCGGCGCAAGGCGTTGCAACATCGTCTGATTGGATTATGAGCACTCGATGGCGCATCCCTATCATTGGCCACGGGCAACCCGCCCGTTCATCGAAGGGACAAGGAGACCATGCAAGCCAGACTTTTGCTCTACCCCGTTGCGGACATCGACACCGCGCTGCCGTTCTTCACGGAAGCACTCGGCCTGCCCGTGAAATTCCGCGATGGCGACCGCTATTGCGCGCTCGACGCGGGCGCGTTGACGCTGGCGCTCGTGGCCGGCGAAGAGAGGCTGGTGGACCAGCCGGCGCTGGCGTTCAGGATCGAGGAAGGACAGGAGATCGGCGCCGCGATCGCGCGGCTGGTGGGCGCCGGTGCTACTGTGACGCTGCCTGCGGCGCAGGGCCCGCATGAGACACGCGCGGTGCTGGAGACCCCGGAGGGTTTTGCGCTGGTGCTCAGTGGGAAGTGTTGATTGGTGTGTGGGGCCTGGCAGGTGGCGCTGTTTCGCCGGCGCAGCCGGCGACCTACTCCTTTGTCCGAGCGACAAAAGAGTAGGCAGAAAAACGCGTCGCTGGCCGCTGGCATCAATTTCACGGCGGCAGTGGTTCAAACGGCTTTGGACGCCTGTCACGGTGGTCAGCCGTTCCACGCGGCTACGCGCGGTGAGTCAGGGACAGTGGCTGACGTTACCCGGCTTTTCAACGATCCCCGACCAGACTCGGGTACAGCGTCCCAATAGCGTCAGTGGTGGGACGCCTACGGCTGCGCTGTGCGCGTGTCATGTTCGGTATGCGCGGGGCATCAACGTCGCTGGTGCGGTGCTTCCCGTCTCTCCCGGCCCTTCCCCTTCCGCCACTTCCCCATATTGTCCTTACTGTTTTCAGCGGAGCCGCGCGCAGCGCAGCCGTAGGCGTCCGACCGATGGCCTGGTTAGGAGGAGCCACCAAGTAATCCGGGTTCGCTCATCTGACGTGTCTATCCTGATCATCTACGCGGCAGGCAGTCCGGCTATGCCCTGTACCGTCTTCACCCCAGCGAGCCGTTCGTCGACCACGTAAACGCGTTTTTGGTTACTTTTGTCGCGAGACAAAAGTGACTCGCCGGCTGCGCCGGCGAAACAGCAGCGCCTGCCAAGAGCGATAACTTCCGCTCAATCAAAACCCTGCCGGCCGCGCCGGCGAAACAGCAGCGCCTGCCAAGCACGCCAACCAAATCCCCCCAAGAACCAACCTTCACCCCAACGAAATCACACTACTCAACAGCATCCTCACCAACGTAGCCTGACGAGTCACCCCAGTCTTGGAAAAGATCGCACGCAAGTGCGCGCGTGCCGTGTTCTTGCTGATACCGAGTTCATCAGCGGCTTCATCGAGCGTAAGACCATTGGCAAGCTGCAGCGCCAGCTGCGTCTCCGCTGGCGTGAAATCAAACAGCTGCCGCACCACGTCGTGCGACGCCTGCGAGCGCCGCTCCGGATCACGGATGAACACCACGCATGCCGGACGCTTGCGGTTGTCCTCCGACCACTCGCTGAGCGGAATCGTGCGGATCAGCACGCCCAGCCTGGCGTTGCCCGACGGGCGCGTGATCGACATCGCTTCCATCAGCGCCGGCGTGGTGCCGAGGTGGCCCATCGTCGCCTGGCGCAGCAGCCGCTGGAACTTGCGGTTCTCCTGCCCGTATTCCACGTCGAGCCCGCCCTTGGAAGCGCGGATGCCGTCCCTGGCGCCAAGGATCTCGTCCGCGGCCGCATTGGTCTTGATGATGGTGCCGGACTCATCCAGGATCACCATGCCGACCAGCATGCGGTCGATGGCGCTGGCATAGACCGTGCGCTCCGATTCCACCACGTCTATGCGCGAGTGCAGGTCCACCGCGCGCTTCAGGTGCGGCAGCAGCGCGGTGCACAGCGCCTTGTCCGCGGCAGAGAAGTTCGTGCTGTCAATATTGCGGCAAACGCGGAAGCGGCATTCGATCCCGTCATCGGTGCGCAGGTCGGCACCCAGGATGTAGCGGATACCGATGTCCTTGAGGAACTGCTGGTAGATCTCGCTCTGGCACCAGACGCCCGGACCAAGGTGCTCGTCGATCGTCACCACGCGGTCCGACGGCAGGCCGATGAACGGATCGAGCGCGTAGTAGTAGTTGTTGTAGGAGGTCTCGCCCGCGAGCGTCGAGCCCCCGTGCTCGGACACATTGACCATCAGACCGGGCCGGTCCGTGGCCGGCGAACGCAGGATCAGCGTGGCATAGTTGGCGTCGAGCTGGCGTCGGATGTGCTCCAGCGCCTTGCCCCACGGCACCTGCTCCATCGGGCCCTGGTAGATATCGCCCAGCAAGGCGCTGAATTCCGACAGCGACACCGTGGTTTGCGCAAACAGGTGTGCGGCCGCCTGGTTCTGGCTAACCTCCATCAGCATTTCCTCTGTCTCCATTGTGGCGCGCGCAGCGCGTCGGACATGCCGCGCGGCTGGCCCGCTGCGGGCTCTCTGGCCCTTTTTTTGCCGCGAATTCATAGGGACGGCAAGGCGTCGCGGCTTGCCCCTTGCCTTCATGGTTTGCCCTAGTCCAGAACGGCATCGCATGCGGGCCGGACTAGTCCTGCGGGACAAGGCAAATCCTCACGCCACGGCGGCGCGAGCACATACTCCAAACAGACTAAGGACAGACCCCGGCTTACCCGGCCAGGGGCAAACCCCCAGCCAGCCCACAGAGCCGCCACGCACTACCCAAACAGACGATGCCGCGCGGGCGGGCTGCCGCTAAAAGACAGCCATGGGCGGCGATCCGCGCCGCCGTCTTTTCACGGAGAACGACCACCATGGCGGCAAACCCGCGGCTGCAGGCCGCAGTGATCACCGGAGCCGGCGGCGGCATCGGCCGCGCGCTGGCACATGCCCTTGCGGCGCAGGGGTATGCGCTGGCGCTGGCGGATATCGACGCCGATGCGCTCGAAGCGACGCGCGCGGCGCTTGCCGGCAACGGGGCGACCGTGATCGCCATTCCCACGGATGTGTCCGACGCGCTGCAGATCGAGCACTTGTGCACTGAGAGCTTCCTGCGCCTGGGCCGCATCGACCTGCTCATCAACAACGCCGGCGTGCTCGCCACCGGCCGCTGCTGGGAGCTGGCGCCCGAGGTGTTCGAGCGCGTGCTGCGCGTCAACCTGTGGAGCGTGCTGCACGCGCTGCGCTGCTTCGTGCCGCGCATGGCGGCGCAAGGCGCGGGACACATCGTCAACGTGGCGTCGATGGCCGGCCTGGCCGTCGGCCCGTGGCTCGCGCCCTACACGCTGTCCAAGCAGGGCGTGGTGGCACTGAGCGAAGGACTGGCGATGGAACTGCAGGCGGCGGGCCTGCCGATCCAGGTCTCGGTGGTCTGCCCCGGCCCGGTGGCCACCGGCATTGCCGGGGACCTGAACGGCGCGGGACCGCAGGAGGTGAACCAGATGAACGGCGCACTGCGCAGCGGCATTGCCGCCGGCCTGACCCCGGACGAGGCCGCGCGCGTGATCCTCGATGGCGTGGCCGCCGGCAAGTTCTGGATCCTGCCGCACGAGCAGGCAGTACACGCGGCCCAGGCACGCGCACAAGGCATTGCCGCGGGCACGCCGCCGGCGTTCGCGCTCTGAACCAGATATCCACACAACATTCGAGGAGACACCATGCCGCTCGACCCCCAGGCCCGCGCCATGCTTGACGCCATGGCCGCCATGCCCCGCCCCGATTTCACGACGCTGCGCGCCGCCGACTACCGCGCCGCGCTGGCGGCCATGCCGGGCTTCGCCCCCGGTGACGCCATCGCCGCGCAGCAGGACCTCACCATCGAGGGCGCCGACGGGCCGCTGCCGGCGCGCCTTTACCGGCCCGACGACAGCGCGGGGCTGCCGCTGCTGGTCTATTTTCACGGCGGCGGCTTTGTCCTTTGCGGGCTCGATTCGCACGACAATATCTGCCGCACCCTGGCGCGCCGCGGCGGTGCGCTGGTGCTGTCGGTGGACTACCGCCTGGCACCCGAGGCACGCTTTCCGGCCGCCGCCGAAGACGCCGTCGCGGCCGTGCGCTGGGCCGCAGCGCATGCGGCGCAACTGGGCGCCGACCCGGCCCGGATTGCCGTGGCCGGCGACAGCGCCGGCGGCAACCTGGCGGCCGTGGCATGCCAGCAGCTGCGCGGCAGCGCCATCGCGTTGCGCCACCAGCTGTTGCTCTACCCCTACCTGGACTGCACCGACGCCGCCACCGGCAGCGCCGGCTACCGCGCATGCAGCGAGGGCTACTTCCTCAGCGCGGCGGAACTGGACTGGTACCGCGCCCAGTACCTGGCCCATCGCGCGGATGCCACCGACGTGCGCGCCAGCCCGCTGCACCAGCGCGACCTGCACGGCCTGCCGGCTGCCACCATCATCACCGCGGAATTCGATCCGCTGCGCGACCAGGGCGAAGCCTATGGCGAGGCCTTGCAGCGCGCCGGCGGCAACGCCACGGTGCGGCGCTGGCCCGGGCAGTTCCATGGCTTCATGAGCATGCAGGGCGCGATCGACGCCGCCAGCGAGGCGCTCGATGCGGCGGCGGCGGCGCTGCGACAGGCCTGGGGTGACAACAGCGGCGCCAGCCAGCAGGAGGCAGCATGAGCACGCCCAGCGCACTGCCCCCGATGGCCGACGTGCTCGCGGCACTCGCCGCGGGCCAGCGCGTGCTCGTGATCGAGGACGAAACCGGGGAAGCCACCGGCTGCGTACTGGTCGCGGCCGAGCGCGCCACCGAGGCCGACGTCAACTTCATGGCCGCCGAGGCGCGCGGCCTGGTGTGCATGGCCATCACCGAAGCGCGCCGCCAGCGGCTGCAACTGCCGCCGATGGCGGCCAACCAGCGCCAGCGCGAACGCTACACGGTGTCGATCGAGGCGGCCACTGGCGTCAGCACCGGCATTTCCGCCGCGGACCGGGCCCTGACGCTGCGCGTTGCGGCGGCTGCGCATGCGCAGCCGCGGGACCTGGTCCAGCCGGGGCACATCTTCCCGGTAGTGGCGCAGCCGGACGGCGTGCTGCGCCGCGCGGGCTTCGCCGAGGCCTGCTCCGACCTGCCGAGGCTGGCCGGGCGCGTCGCGGCCGGCGCCTATGCCATGCTGCTCGATGATGACGGCGAACTGCTGCGCGGCCCCGGCCTGCTTGCCTACGCCCGGCGCCATGGCCTGCCGGTGGTGTCGGTCAGCGGACTGGTCCACCACCGCCTGCTGACCGAGGGCGCGCTGCACCGCACGCAATCGCGCGAACTCGACACGCCCTACGGCCGCTTCACCGTGCATGCCTACCACGACGCGCCGGTCGACGCGCTCCATCTCGCGCTGGTACTGGGCAAGCCCGACCCGTGCGAGCCCGTGCTCACGCGCGTGCAGACCGTGGAAATGCAGCGGGACGTGCTCGGCTTCGGCACGCCGGCCCACCCTGCCTGGAACCTGGAACGTTCGCTCGCGCGCATCGGCGCCGAGGGCTGCGGCGTGCTGGTGCTGCTGGACGAACGCGAGTCGCCGCAGCAGCGGCTGGACCGGCTGGCCGCGCCACCCTCGGCCGCACCCGCGCCGGCGTTCGCGCAACGCGCGCTGGGAGTCGGGGCGCAGATCCTGCGCGATGTGGGCGTGCAGAAGCTGCGCCTGCTCAGCCATCCGGTGCCGTACCGCGCCGTCACCGGATTCGAGCTGGAGGTTACGGAGTTTGTCCCGCCGGGCTGACAACGGCGAGCCCGCCGAAACAATCGGCGAAACTGCGGGTGAAGCGGTCCACCTCGGCGTCGGCCAGGTGGTTGATGCCACCGGCCAGGCGCCGGCCGCCGCCGGTCTCGAAGCCGCGGCAGAAATCGGCCGCGCCGGTAGCGCTGTGCGCCGGCACCCGCACGCTGACGGCGAAGCCGCCGCCGGATTTCGGCGACAGCAGGCCGATCGCGTCGCCGGGGCGCCCGCGCACCAGCTCATTGGCCAGCACGCCGATCGCGCGCCGCGCCCAGGGCGCGTCGGGCAGCACCAGCAGCGCGGCACCGGGCACCTCGTGCGCGGGAGACAGCCGCCGCGCGTGCGCCATGTCCTCCTCGTAGCCGTGGCACAACGCCGCATAGGCCCCGCATTGCGCCGCGAATGCGAGCGGATCCTCGAACGGCAGCATGTGGCGCGCCAGCTCGGCGGGATCGAAATGCAGATCCGCCAGGCACTCGCCATAGGCGTTGTAGTTCAGGCAGGTACCCAGGTGCTCCAGCACGGCGGTCTGGTCCGCATCCAGCCCGGCCTGCGCCGCCAGCGCGCGGGCCACGGGAGCCAGGTTGTCGCCGAACGCGGCGGTGATCGCCCAGCGCCGGTGGCGCCCGCCGAGGTAGCGGTCGACCAGGATGGAGGTGCAGACCTCCGGCCCCTCGTCGATATGGGCGCGCAGGCCGGCATGCGCCGGCAGCTCGCCGGCATGGTGGTGGTCGAAGTACTCCACGCTTGCACCGGCCGCGAGCAGCCGCAACAGGCCGTCGCGGTTCTGGTCGAGCGAGATATCCAGCGCGGTCACGGCGTCGCCCGGCGCGGCGCCGATGCGCTCCAGCAGCCGGATATCGCGCTTGACACCGGTGACCAGGGTCGCGTCGCCCGGGTTCGCCAGGCGCAGCTGCTGCAGGGCGCACAGGCCGTCGGCGTCGCCGTTGAAGGCAATGTAGCGGGTCATGGCTATGGCTCGGGGGCTCAGGGGTCGCGGGTCAGGGCATGAAATCGCCGCCGTTGGCATCCAGCGAGGCTCCGGTGATCGCCCGGGCGTAGTCCGACACCAGGAACAGCGCTGCGCGCGCGCAGTCGTCGTCTGTCGGCATGCGGCCCAGTGCGATCTGTGAAGCCACCGGTGCGATGATAGCGTCCTCGCTGACGCCTTGCTCGGCCGCGGCATGGCGCACGTAGCCCTGCACCGGCGCGCCCCACATCCAGCCCATGAAGACGCTGTTGGCGCGGATGCCGTGCGGACCGAGTTCGCGCGCCAGGTACTTGACCGCCACCGCCAGCGCGCCCTTGGAGGCTGCGTAGCCCGACTCGCCGGGCATCGGCTTGCGCGTGGCCTGGGTGTTGATCATCACGATGGCGCCGCCGCCCTGCGGCTTCATCAGCGCTGCCACCTCCTGCGTCAGCGTCATGGTGCCGAACACATTGGTGTCGAACACCTGGCGCCAGACGTCGAGGTCGGCGGCTTCCACCGGCTCGGGGAAATTGCCGTGCTGGTAGGCGCTGTTGACCAGTGCGTCGATGCGGCCGAAGCGGCGCATGGTCTCGGTGGCCAGGTGGCGGGACTGGACGCGGTCGGTGATATCGGTCACGACCTTGAGCACTTCGCAGTCGGCGCCCAGTGCGTCGATGCGGGCCTGGGCTTCGTCCAGCCTCGCCGCGGTGCGAGCGGCGATGGCCACGGCGCGGGCACCTTCGCGCGCGGCTTCCACTGCGAGCTTGATGCCCAGTCCGGGGCCGATGCCGGATACGATGACGATTTTGTCTTTCAGTAGCATGGGGTTGTCTCCTTCAAGGTTTTGGGTCTTTTGGGTGCTGCGAGGTAGGGTTGTCGTGCTTGGCAAGCGTTTCGCCGGCGTAGCCGGCGAGTTCTTTTTGTCCGAGCGACAAAAAGTAACCAAAAAACGCGTCGCTAGCCGCTGGCAGTCCATTCCACGGCAGCAGTGGTTCAAGCTGCCTTGGTCTCAGGCGCCTAGTGATTCAGAACCAGTGCCTGCGATAAGCGGCTTTTGTACGATCCCCATGTAGGGCTCGGGTACAGCGTTCCAACAGGGTCAGAGGTGGGACGCCTACGGCTGCGCTGCGCGCGCATCCTGGTCGGTGTGCGCGGGGCATCAATGTCGCTGGTGCTGTGCTTCGCATATTGTCCTTATTCGCCCTTATTGATTTCAGCCGAGCCGCGCGCAGCGCAGCCGTAGGCGTCCAACCGAGGGCATGGTTAGCAGGAGCCACCACGTAATCCGGGTTCCCTCATCCGACGCATCTATCCTGATCATCTACGCGGCAGGCAGTCTGGCTATGCGCTGTACCGTCTTCACCCCAGCGAGCCGTTCGTCAACCACGAAAACGCGTTTTTGCCACGCCTGCCAAGAGCGATAACCAAATCCCACCCAAGAACAGCAAGCGCCCGCCAAGCACAAAAAATCCTCGACTCCTCAATTGCTCCTCAAGACATGCCTCGCCCGATAGCCCGCGAAGTCGCGCTCCAACTGCGCGTGGCTCAGCCCAAACTGCTCCGGTGTATAGCTGTGCGCCGCCCGCTGATTGCGCGGATTGCCTTCCATCCATGCCCACATTCCCGCGCGCGCAGCTTCGGTCAGCGGCATGCCCGCAAAGCGATAAACCGCCCGCGCCACGCCAAAGGGATCGCTCACCGTATCCTCAAATCGCACATCGAGGAAGCGCTCGGCCGGCAGGCTGTCACGCACGGCCATGGCGTGCTCGGTCCCTCGCCTCATCTGCTCGCTCCACTGCTGCCCCACGGCGACCGCATCGGGCGCGTCGGCATACATCTTCCACAGCGTATGGGCCATGCTGGCCATCGACGGAATCGTCTGCGTTGGATCGCGGTGGGTCAGCACGACCTGCGCGCCCGGGAATACCCGGAACAGGATTTCAAGCGTGTGCAGGTGCTGCGGTGTCTTCAGCACCCAGCGCTGCGCCGGCGCCTCGCCGCGCTGCCGCTTCTGCCATTGCAGGAACTGCAGCATGGTCTTCAGGTAGGCATAGACTTCGGTGCGATCCTGGCGCGCGAGCCAGGCGGTATACGCCGGCACGTTGGCATAGGAATCCATCGCGCACAGGAAGGAATGCTCCATCAGCATGAATTCCTCGTCGGCCGCCATTGCGTCCAGCGGATGGATGGCGAGAATGTCCGGGATGAAGCGGATCATCTGCGCGACCTCGTCTTGCGCCAGCGCGATGCGCCGGCTGGCGTCGCGCGCGTCCTCGCCGGGCAGCGGCGCCGGGTAGCGCGTTTCCCACCAGGCGGCGGAACAGAACCGCGCGTCCGTCGCCAGCATGCGCTGCAGCAGCGTGGTGCCGGTGCGCGGCAGGCCGACGATCACGAGCGGATCGTCCACGCGCTCCTGCAGGATCTCCGGATAGCGCCGGCAATAGTCCTGGATCACCAGCCGGTTCACCAGTTGCGCCTGCAGCTTGCCCTGCAGCATCTGCGCGCCTTGCGGCGTCAGCCCGGCCTCGCGTGCGAGCGAATCGGCCAGCACCTCCAGCGCTTCGCGGTAATTGCCGGGGCCAAAGTCGGTCAGTCCACCGGCCTGCTCGCTGGCCTGTGCCAGCAGACGTTCTACATCAAGCACGAAAGTGTCGTCGGATGCGATGGTGTTCATGCGTTCTCCTCCCTGAGCGATTCAAGCTTGACCACGCGCGCGCGCGGATGCACCGGCTGCGCCGCCCCGACCCAGCGCCAGCACATGGTGCCGTTGCCATGGCCCGCGGTCTCCAGCCAGTTGGGCAGGCCCGGATCGCGCGCGCTCAGGATCACGGTGACGCCGCCGTTGGCGTCGAGCCGCGCACCGTGCTTGTTGATGCAGATGTCGTGGTAGCGGTAGTCGAGCGACTCCATCCAGTAGTTGTTGATCTGGAAGTTCCAGAACTCGCACGCCGGCACCCGGTCGACCTCGACCACCAGTGCCTCGTCGTCGGCCAGCTGCCAGCTGGAGTGGTAGTAGTAGATGTTGGGATCGCCGCCGGCCGCCTGGCACACCGCCTGGTCCGCGGGCGGCAAGGCGTTGACATGGCCGCCGTAGCCCTGTGCCCAGTCCGCGAAGATGCGGGCGGTGCCCTCGACAAAGCCCGCCGCGCGCAGCAGGCCGCCGTGCAGGCGCTCCGCACTGAGCACGGGCGGCTTGCCGTTGCCGTCGATGCGCTCGATCCGCAGTTCGGCCGGCGTTTCCGCCTTGCGGTCGAGGAAGGTCTGGCGCACCACCAGCGCATTGGTGGCCGGCTCCATGCGCACCCAGTTTCCCGCCTGCGGCTGCGCGCTGAGGATGATCTCGAAACTGCCGTCCGCTTCCACCACCAGCTTGCTGCTGTCGATAAAGCCGGTCTGGACCATGTGCCCGTCGGTCTCGTAGCCGCCCTTCTGGGTGCCGAAGCTCAGGTAGGCGACCGTGCCGCGCCGGCCGCGGATGCGGTAGGCGGCGCTGCCGTCCAGGCGCGCATAACGGTACAGGTTGTCCGGGTTGTCCGCGCCGATCTTGGCGGTTTCATGCGATGGCGAGAAGAAACCGGGAAACGCCGGATCGGCGAACTCGACGTGCATCTCCAGCGCAATGCGCAGCAAGCGGCTCAGGTAGCGGAAGCCCTCGGCGCGCGTGAGCGCGTCAGTGGGTGCCTCCGCGCGCAGGATCTGCTGCCCGCTACGCTTGAGCACCTCGCAAAACTCGGCCCAGGTCTGGCCGCTCAGCAGTTGTTCTTCGGCGGAGGTCGCCATCTGCGTGCTCCCGTGGTTCGTCTTCGTTCATCAGCGAAGCAACGATACCCAGTGCAGGCCAGGCTTCTCCTCGTCCGGGCGGACTAGGAAATGCGCGCCGCACTCCGCCATTTCCTAGTCCGCCCGGACGAAGTGGCGCGGGGCTCCGGCTCGCTACCTTGTGTCCATGCCAGGCCTCGGCAAGATCCCTGCACGGGGCCGGCGCAACCAAGAGGAGAACCCGATGTTGACCCACCTGGAGCAACTGGAGGCGGAGAGCATCCACATCATGCGGGAGGTGGTGGCGGAATGCGAAAACCCCGTCATGCTCTATTCCATCGGCAAGGACAGCTCCGTGATGCTGCACCTTGCAATGAAGGCCTTCCACCCCGCGCGCCCGCCGTTCCCGCTGCTGCACGTCGATACCACGTGGAAGTTCGGCGAGATGATCGCTTTCCGCGACCAGACCGTCGACCGGCTCGGCCTGGACCTGCGCGTGCACATCAATCCGGAAGGGCTGGAGCGCAATATCAGCCCGCACGAGCACGGCTCGGCCGTTCATACCGACGTGTGGAAAACGCAGGGCCTCAAGCAGGCGCTGGACCACTACGGCTTTGACGCCGCCTTCGGCGGCGCGCGCCGCGACGAGGAAAAGTCGCGCGCCAAGGAGCGCGTGTTTTCGGTGCGCACCGCCCAGCACCGCTGGGACCCGAAGATGCAGCGCCCCGAACTCTGGCGCCAGTACAACACCCGCAAGCGCAAGGGCGAAAGCCTGCGCGTATTCCCGCTGTCGAACTGGACCGAGCTCGATATCTGGCAATACATCTACCTCAACGACATCCCGATCGTGCCGCTGTACTACGCCAAGGAGCGGCCGGTGGTCGAGCGCGACGGCACGCTGATCATGGTCGATGACGAGCGCCTGCCGCTGCGCCCCGGCGAAACGCCGCAGATGCGCAAGGTCCGCTTCCGCACGCTGGGCTGCTACCCGCTCACCGGTGCGTTCGAGAGCGAGGCCGACACGCTCGGCGGCATCATCCAGGAAATGCTGCTGGCGACCACCTCGGAGCGCCAGGGACGGCTGATCGACAGCGACTCGGCCGGCTCGATGGAGAAGAAGAAGCAGGAGGGATACTTCTGATGGACACCCTGATCGACAACGCGCCCGCCAAGGTGCAACCCGGCGGCGCATCGGGCGTTATCGCCGATATCGCCCACTACCTGCGCGCCCAGCAGAGCAAGAGCCTGCTGCGCTTCATCACCTGCGGCAGCGTCGACGACGGCAAGAGCACGCTGATCGGCCGGCTGCTGTATGAATCGAAGATGCTGTTCGAGGACCAACTTGCGCAGCTCGAGGCGGACTCGAAGAAGGTGGGCACGCAGGGCGAGAACCTGGACTTCGCGCTGCTGGTGGACGGCCTGGCCGCCGAGCGCGAACAGGGCATCACCATCGACGTGGCGTACCGCTTCTTTGCCACCGACAAGCGCAAGTTCATCGTGGCCGATACGCCCGGGCATGAACAATACACGCGCAATATGGTCACCGGTGCCTCCACCGCCGACCTGGCCATCCTGCTGGTGGACGCGCGCCGCGGCGTGCAGACGCAGACGCGCCGCCACAGCTACCTGGTCGCCACGCTGGGCATCCGGCGCGTGGTGCTGGCGGTCAACAAGCTCGACATGGTGGACTATTCGCGCGAAGTCCACACGCGCATCGAGAAGGAGTACCGCGAGTTCGCGAAGCAGATCGGGCTCACCGATATCGTCTGCATCCCGATGTCGGCGCTGCGCGGCGACAACATCACCGAGCCGAGCGCGAATACGCCGTGGTACCAGGGCCCGACGCTGATGGATCACCTGGAGAGCGTGCCGATCGACCACGTGCCCGCGCAGGACGAATCGTTCCGGCTGCCGGTGCAATGGGTCAACCGCCCGAACCTGGATTTCCGCGGCTTTGCCGGCACGGTCAGCGCCGGCGAGATCCGCCGAGGCGACCGCGTGCGCGCGCTGCCTTCCGGCCGCGAGAGCCACGTAACGGGTATCGTCGGCGCCGACGGCGACTGCGAGCACGCCATGCGCGGCCAGGCGGTGACGCTGACGCTGGCCGACGAGATCGACGTCAGCCGCGGCGACGTGCTGGCCTGCGCGGAAGACCCGCCCGCGGTGGCCGACCAGTTCGAGGCCACGCTGGTCTGGATGAACGAGGATGCCATGCTGCCGGGGCGCCCCTACCTGCTCAAGCTCGGCACGCGCACCGTGGGCGTGACCGTGGGGCAGCCCAAGTACAAGGTCAACGTCAACACGCTCGAACACCTGGCCGCGCGCACGCTGGAACTGAACGAGATCGGCGTGTGCAACTTGCACCTGGACCAGCCCGTCGCTTTCGACCCCTACGCACGCAGCCGCGAGCTGGGCGGTTTCATCATCATCGACCGCCTCAGCAACAACACGGTCGGCGCCGGCATGCTGCACTTTGCGCTGCGCCGGGCGCAGAACGTGCACTGGCAGGCGATCGACGTGGATCGCCACGCTCACGCCGCGCTCAAGCACCAGTCGCCGCGCATCGTCTGGTTCACCGGGCTGTCAGGCGCGGGCAAGTCCACCATTGCCAACCTGGTGGAAAAGCGCCTGCATGCGCTGGGGCACCACACCTACCTGCTCGACGGCGACAACGTGCGCCATGGGCTGAACAAGGACCTGGGCTTCTCCGAGGCGGACCGCGTCGAGAACATCCGGCGCGTGGCGGAAGTGGCAAGGCTGATGCTGGACGCCGGGCTGGTCGTGCTGGTGTCGTTCATCTCGCCCTTCCGCTCCGAACGCGAGATGGCGCGCACGCTGGCTGGCGACGGCGAGTTTGTCGAAGTGTTCATCGACACACCGCTCTCGGTGGCCGAGCAACGCGACCCCAAGGGCCTGTACCGCAAGGCGCGCCGTGGTGAGCTGAAGAACTTCACCGGCATCGATTCGCCTTACGAGCCGCCCGAGCGGCCCGAACTGCGCATCGACACCACGGCCGATACGGCGGAACAGGCAGCGGAGCGGATCGTGGCCTGGCTGCGGGAGAAACCCTAGGCTGAATGGACGATGAGGCGGTTGCCTCGGTCAGTACGATGGGAGGGGCGGGATGCCCGCCTTTCCTGTTGCCCTGCATCGAGCGACCGTCATCATGCTGCCAGACTCCCTGCCGGCCACCGAACTCAGCGCCCTGCTCGCCCAGCTCTACCAGGGCCCGACCGAGGCCGTGCCCTGGGCGGGCTTCCTCGAAAGCATGCGCCAGCGCCTGGACGCCGTCTTCGTCACGCTGGTGCTGCGCCACCCCGCCAGCGACCGGCCCGGCCTGATCGTCAACGCCTCCGGCATCGGCCCGCACCTGCCGGGGGAGCCCTCGTACAGCGAGCAGTACTACGCGCTGTGCCCCTTCCTCGACCTGCATCCGGACCGCCTCTTCAGCGCCGACGAACTGTTCGGCGAAGCGGGCTGGCTGGCGCACCCGTTCTATACGCAGTACCTTCAGCCGCTCGGCCTGCGCTATATCCTGGCGGCCAACCTGGTCACGCCGGATGGCGTGGAATGCGCGCTGTTCATCAGCCGCGGTGGCGCCGGAAAGGACTTCGGCGAAGCCGAGAAGCCGCTGCTGCACGGCCTGCTGCCGCACCTGAAGCGCGCGGTGGACCTGCATGCCGCGCTCGACGTGCTGCAGTCCGAGCGCGCCCTGTACGCCGAAGCCGTGGACCGCCTGCTGGTCGGCACCGTGATCCTGGATGAACACGGCAAGGTGATCCGCAGCAACGACGTCGCGGCGCGGCTGCTGCAGGCGCGCGACGGTCTTTACCTGACCGACAACAGCCTGCAAGCGCATTGTCCGGTGGAGAACCGCAAGTTCCGCAAGATCGTGGAAGGCGCGGCGCAGGCCCACGCGGCCGCCGCGCATCGCAGTGAAGTCACGACCCTGAACCGGCCCGGCGCGGCCACCCCGCTGAGTGTGCTGGTGCGGCCGATCCCGCTCAGCTACCGCAGCGAAGACAAGGCGCTGCGGCCCGCGGTGGCGGTATTCATCCGCGATCCGGCCGGCTCGCCGCGCAATACCCACGCCAGCCTGCGCAAGCTGTACCAGCTGACGCCAACCGAGATCGAACTGGCTTTACTGATGGTCGACGGGCTGACGCTGGATGAAGCCGCGGCCCGGCTGGGCGTGAAGAAGAATACGGTGCGCGCGCACCTGAGGGGGATCTTTGCCAAGACCGGGGCGACGCGGCAGGCGGTGCTGGTGAAGATGCTGCTTTCCAGCGTGGTCGGGATGGGGTGAGGAACAGGGGATGCCGAACGGCATCCACCCGCCATCGTTCGCGGATTCATCTTCAGGTAGTCGGCTCCCAGCTCAGGCGCCGGCCATCGCCTGAACCGCCCTCAGTTCGTGCTTGACCACCTTGCCCGCGGCGTTGGTCGGCAGCGCCGCCAGAAACGCCACGGAGCGCGGCACCTTGTAGTTGGCCAGGCGCGGCCGGCACCATTCCAGCAAGGCCTCGCCGCTCAGACTCTCGCCTTCGCGCAGTACCACGAAGGCGCTGCCGACCTCCCCCATGCGCGCATCGGGCACACCGACGACCGCGACCTGCGCCACCGCCGGATGCGTGCCGATCAGGTGCTCGATTTCCGCCGGATAGCAGTTGAAGCCGCCGACGATGAACATGTCCTTGAGCCGGCCGGTGATCGACAGGTTTCCGGCGGCGTCCAGCTTGCCGATGTCGCCGGTGTGCAGCCAGCCCGCGTCGTCGACGGCCTCGCGTGACGCGGCCTCGTCATCGAAGTAGCCGCGCATGACGTTGTAGCCGCGGATCCACACTTCGCCCTGCTCCCCGGCAACCACGTCGTTGCCTTGCGCGTTCACGCAACGGATCTCCACGCCGGCAAGCGGACGCCCGCTGGTATTGGCGATGGTCTGCAGGGCGTCGCCCAGCCGGCAGACGGTGGCCAGGCCGCAGCACTCGGTCAGTCCGTATGCGGTCAGCACGACGTCGAATCCGAGCACCTTGCGCATGCGCCGGATCAGTTCGGGCGCGATCGATGCCGCTCCGGTGACAGCCACGCGCAGCGACGACAGGTCGTATGCGCGCAGCCGTGGATGGGCAAGCAGGCTCAGGTAGAGCGTCGGCGAGCCCGGCAGGAAACTGACACGGTGACGTTCGACGCATGCCAGCACCGTTTCCGCATCGAACTGCGCCAATGGCAGGATGGTTGCGCCGCGGATCACGGCCGCGAGCCAGCCGGCCTTGTAGCCGAACGCATGGAAAAACGGATTGATGATCAGGTAACGGTCGCCTGTGCGCAGGCCGACGATGGCCGACCACTCGGAGAAGGCCCGCAGATTCTGCCCGTGCGTGCTGATCACCCCCTTGGGCTTGCCCGTGGTACCGGACGTGTAGAGCAGGTCGGAGGGACTGTCAGGTGTCAGCGCGGCCAGACGCAAGTCAAGCAGTTCCGCGGGCGTGTCCCCGGCGCGCGCGAGAAAGGCCTCCCACGACAGACAGCCTTCGCGCTCGCCGCGCAGAATGACATGATGCCGCAAGGCAGGCAGTGCATGCCCGTGCAGCATTCCCGGATAGTCGACGCCGAGAAAATCGCCGATGCTGAACAGCACGCGCGCACCGCTTCGCGCGAGTATGTCGGCCGCCTCGCCGCCCTTGAACCGGGTATTGAGCGGCACCAGGACGCCGCCGGCCATGTGAATGCCGAGCGCGGCGACAATCCACTCGTGGAGGTTGGGCGCCCAGACGGCGACGCGCTCGCCGGGCTCCAGGCCGAGCGCCATCAGCGCCCGCCCTGCGACGCGCGCGGCCTCGTGCAACGCGGCGTAGCGCATCAGCTGGCCGTCTTCCTCGATGGCCACCGCATCCCCGTACAGCCGCGCCGTGTGCGCGACGGCTTCAGGAATGGTCGATATTGCCGAAATCGCCGGTACCGTCGAAGCGGTGGAAAACAGTGGCGGGCAATCGCTCATGCTTGCAAGCCTCCCTGGTGATCGGTCTGCCCGCGCGTCGCAAGTCCTGCAACCGGGTAGTCCGTGTAGCCGCGCGCACCGGGCGTGTACAGCAGCGTGCGGTCGAATGCGGCCAGCGGTGCGCCATGCCGCAGGCGCGCGGGCAGGTCCGGGTTGGCGATGAAATGGCGCGCGAACGACACGGCCTCGCCGGTGCCGTCGGCCACGGCACGCGCGGCGCTCGCGCCGTCGAAGCCATCATTGACGATGAGCGCGCCACCGAAATGCCGGCGCGCCAGCGCGAAGGCATCCAGTGCGCGCTCGGGCGAGCGGCTCACGTGCAGGTAGGCCAGCCCGAGCGGTGCCACGGCATCGAGCAGCGCGCCATACGTGGCCACCGGGTCGTCATCGTGCATGTCGTTGTACGGGTTGCCGGGACAGATGCGCAGGCCAACACGGCCCGGGCCGATCGCGCCTCCCATGGCTTCGATCGTTTCCACGACAAAGCGCAGGCGGGCGGTCAGCGAACCGCCGTAGCCGTCGCTGCGCCGGTTGGCGCAAGCGAGCAGGAACTGCATCGGCAGGTAGCCGCTGCTGCAATGCAGTTCGACGCCGTCAAACCCGGCAGCCATTGCATTGACGGCTGCCTGGCGGTATTCGTCGATCACGGCCGCGATTTCGTGCCCGGCCAGCGCGCGCGGCGTCTCCATCTCGACCAGGCCGTGGCCGTCGGCATAAAGGGTGCCGCGCGCACGGATGGCCGAAGGCGCCACCGTCTGCGCGTCCGCCGCCTTGTTATGGCGGCTTGCGACGCGCCCCACGTGCATCAGTTGCAGCACCATTGCCGCGCCCTGGCTGCGCGCGGCGATGGTCACCTCGCGCCAGGCGCCGATCTGCGCGGCGGTCTCGATCCCCGGCGTACGGCAATACCCCTTGCCGTGCCGGCTCGGGTAGGTGCCTTCCGCGACAATCAATCCTGCGCCCGCGCGCTGCGCGTAGTACGTCTGGTGCAGCCCGGTGGGCAAGTCGCCCGCGCCGGCGCGGCTGCGCGTCATCGGCGCCATCACGATGCGGTTGGAGAGTGCAATATCGCCGAGCCGCAGGGGCTCGAACAGGCTGGCGTTCATCTCTGGAACTCCTCTTCTGGTGTCGGCATCGCGTCAGCGCGTGCGGACTTTCGGTAGCGAGGATCCGCGGCGCATCGCCGCAAGAAACTGATCCAGCGGCACCGGCTCCGAGACGCCGGGCAAGAGCTCGCCCGGCTTGGCATTCCAGAAGGCCTTCCACGACGGCCACAGCGCATGCCAGGAGCCTTCATAGGGTTCACGGCCCGGCCAGCGCATCTTCCTGTCGCCGATGGGTGGCTTGTTCAGGTCGCTGGCGTAGAGATAGCACGGCAGGCGGCGACGGAAATACCAGCGCCCGCCAATGCGCTCGTAGTCGTCCCAGTAGAGCATCTGCATGATGACCCATTCGGGGCCGGTCTCATGCTCGTTCTTCGAGTACACCACGCCGCTCGCATGATCGGCATCCTGGAACTCGATGATGTGCCCGCCGATGTGGTGCGACGTCACGGTGAACTGATTGCGCAACGTGTCGTCAATCCAGCGCCGCAGATGCTCGCGGCCCACCTGGTCCTTGCCCACCGCCACGTCCTCCGGGAACAGGCTGGTCCAGGCATCGAGGTCGCGCATGTCGAGCGCCAGCGCGTACTTGGCCGGCAACATGCGGATCTCCTCGATCGACTCCAGCCGGTCGAGCCGGGCCTGCAGCGATTGCGTTTGCGCCGAATCCGGCGCCATGTCAGTTGTCACTTGCCTCTCCCTGGTCAGTCGGCGGATACGTTCAGCTTGCCTGCGGCTCGGCACGGCGCTCGGTCGACGTCTGCGACACGTAGTCGGTAGCGCCCACATCCAGCCGGCAGGTCTTGCCGCCATCTACGACCAGGCTCTGCCCGGTGATATACGATGCCTCGTCCGAGGCCAGGAACAGGATGGCGCCAGCGACTTCCTGCGGCTCGCCCACGCGTCCCAGCGGCACGGAGCGCGCGGTGCCGCGGGCCATTTCCTCGCTGGCAAGTGCCTCGCGCGTGCCCTCGCTCCAGACCACGCCGGGAATCACCACGTTGACGCGTACGTTGTGGGCCGCGCCCTCGAGCGCCACGGCGCGGCTGAAATTGAGCACGCCGGCCTTGGCAGCGCCATAGGCCGACAGCCCCGGACTGCCGAGCAGGCCCACCACGGAACCGAGGTTGACGATGGCGCCACCCCCTGCCGCCTTCATCACGCGCAGCGCCGCGCGCGTGCCAAAGAAGGCCACGTCGAGGCTTCCGCTCAGGCACTGCCGCCAGGCTTCGGTGCTGACCTCGTCGAGCACGCCCCAGGTGTAGTTGACTGCGTTGTTGACCATCACATGCAGGCCGCCGAAGCGGGCGACGGTCTGTGCCACCGCCCGCTCCACGTCCGCTTCGCTGGTCACATCGGCCTGAACCCACTCGGCCTCGCCGCCGCGCGAACGAATCTCCTCGGCCACCGCGCGCAGCGGCGCCTCGCGCCTTCCGCACAGCATCACCTTCGCCCCTTCGGCCGCAAAACGCGCTGCCGTGGCGGCGCCGATTCCCGTGCCTGCCCCGCTGATCAGCGCTACCTTGTCCTGCAAACGACCCTTCACTTGCATACTGTTCTCCCCCTTCATCCTTATCCGCGGGCAGGACAACGATCCGATTGCGCGATCCGATTGCGTTGCCCTCTTGCCCGCACCGTTAAATCATGGCCATGCCGCCGCTGACGGACAGCGTCTGGCCGGTCATCTGCATGCCGTCGCCGCTCACCAGGAACAGTGCCGCCGCCGCAATCTCCTCTGGCTCGGCCATGCGGCCCAGGGGGATCGCGCGCTCCAGGCTGCGCGCCCATTCCTCGCTGATCGACTGCATCATCGGCGTGCGGGTGGGACCGGGGCAGATCGCATTGACGCGGATGCCTCGCGGGCCCAGGTCGCGCGCCAGGCATCGGGTAAGACCGAGCACGGCCGCCTTCGACGCGCAGTAGCTGAGCGGGCCTTCTCCGCTCAGCGCCGAGACACTGGCGATATTGACAATGGCGCCGCCACCGCCCGCGCGCGTCATCAGCCGTACTGCCTCGCGCGAGCAATAGAACGTGCCATTGAGATTCACGTCCACCACGCGCTGCCAGCCGGCATCGTTGAGGTCGACGATCATGTCGGTATGGACCGTGGGCGTTTCGCCGGCCGCCAGTTGCCGTCCGCGCTCGGCCGCGCGCGCCTGGTAGTGCTCGAAGCCGTCTCCGGGCACCTGCCCGATGCCTGCGTTGTTGACGAGAATGTCGAGCCGCCCCCAGCGCCGCGCGACCTCGTCATGCAGCGCCGCGACCGCCGCGCTGTCCGCGACGTCGCAGCCGCGCGCCATGCCGTGCGCGTTGCCGATCCGCTCAAGGGTTGCCTGCGCGGCGCCCGCATCGCGATCGACGACCACCACCGCGGCGCCCTCGGCTGCAAAGCGCTCGGCCATGGCGCGCCCCATGCCGGACCCGGCGCCGGTGACCAGCGCCACCTTTCCTTCCAGTCGCATGATTTCTCCTTGTGACCTCTCCTTGATCAGATCAGGTGCAGCTTGCTCACGGCCTCGGCCGGCACCTCGTCAAGCGTGCGCCAGGTACCGTCGCGCCGCTCGAAGACCTTCTTGCGGTCCAGGTCGGCAGGCAGGTCGGCAACGTCGGTGTAGAACTGGCGGTACCACTCGCGCAGCTGATAGACCGGACCGTCGGCGTCGCTGAGCACGGGGCGGTCCACGCGGATCTTGTTGTGCCAGATCTCCACGTCCTGGAAGAAGGAGGCCTGCGCCTGTTCCACGTAGGCCTGCGCCATCTGCTGGTTCTGCTCCTCCGATTGCCCCGGCACTTTCCTGACCATGACGCCGTAGCGCAGCTCGAAGCTCTGCGCGTCGATCGGCACATGGCAATTGAGCAGGATGGTGTCGATGGTCCCGCCGTCCACCTCCGCGGTCATGCGCGTCACGTGGTAGGCCGGCCCGAAGTACGCACTGTCCGCGACCAGGCCGCTGCCAAGCAGTTCGCTCTCTTCGCCGCGGAACATCTGGTAGCCGATGTGGCGGTCAAACGTGTTGCAGAAATAGACGGCGGGCGAGCCGTGCACCGGCCCGAAATGGGCGACGTCCGCGAGGTTGTCGACCAGCTCGCGGCAATGGTTGCCGATCACCATCTTGCGGATGGTCCAGCCGGTCCACTCACCGCTGAAGCAGGCATTGATGCGCGGTACCGCGACCTCGGGCGGCGGCGGCGCGCCCTCGGGGTCATGCCAGATGAACAGCAGGTGGTTCTGCTCGCAGGCCATCCACGCACGTGTGCGTGCCTTGGGCGGAATGCGCTTTGCGCACGGCACGTGCTCGCAGGCACCTTCGCCATTCCAGCGCCAGCCATGAAAGCGGCATACGATGGCATTGCCCTTCACTTCACCCAGGGCCAGGTCCGCGCCCATGTGCGGGCACCACGCGTCGAGGATCCGGATACGCCCGTCCTCCCCGGTGAACGCCACCAGGCGCGTGCCGAAGATATCCAGCCGGTGGGGCTTGCCGTCCTTGTAGTCAGAGGCTGGCCCGAGGCAATGCCAGCCGCGGGCAAAGCGGCTGCCCGGCGGGGTTGTCTGCGAGGTTTGCTGCGCGTCCATGTCTGCTCCGTGATGACTGTTTGCACACGGCCGTATTGTTTTGACAGGGCCGGCCCGGGGGCATGGTCCTGACGGACTAGATTCGGCGCATTTGCGAGCGACATGGCACGGCACGGCCCAAAGCTAGTCTGTTGGGACGATATTTCGTCACATGACGGGCATCCGCCGGGACCCGCGTCCGGGGAAATACCCACTGCGAATCGCACGGACAAGCCGCTATTATTTCCGGCCGACCGCAGGGCGGTGGCACCGAATGACCGGTTCGGTGCGACGCCGAAGCGGCCATTGCACGGCAGAATTGAGACAAGACCGATGACACGCCCCTCCTGGATCGACGCCCGGCGTCCCGGCCAGTCCGAGCTCGACATGGACGAGATCAGCGATCTGATCGGCCTGGTGTACGACGGCCCGCTGCTCGAGATCCCGTGGCAGTCCTTGCTTGACGCCCTGCGACACCTGCTGGACGCCAACTACGTGACACTGGTGTTGCGCCCGCCCTCGAGTACCTCACCCGGCCAGATGATTACTTCGAGTGCGGTCGATACCACCGTGGGCACCGGCGCCTATGCGCAGCATTTCTACGCGATCGATCCGTTCGTCAACCTGCCCACCGGGCGGGTCCTGACTGTTTATGAACTGATCGGCGAGGCGAGGTGGCTGGAGAGCGAGATCTATCGCTTCTTCAACAAGCCCTACGACGTGCTGCGGATCATGGGGGTGGACATCCGCGCCGAGCAGGGAGAGGAGTGTCGCCTGCGGGTGTGCCGCCCGCACGGAAGCGAGGACTTCTCCGATGCCGACAAGGCACTTTGCCAGCGCATCGTGCCGCACCTGCAGCGCGCGGTGCGGATCCACGCCAACCTCAATACGACCGAATCCGAACGGCGCCTGTACGCCGGCACCGTCGACCGGCTGCTGATCGGCTCGGTGGTCCTGGACGATGCCGGCCAGATCCTCACCACCAACGGCATGGCTGACGAACTGCTCGCGGAGAAGGACGGCCTTGTGGTCTGCAACGGCCAGCTGACAGTCGACTCGCCACAGGAGAACCGCAAGCTGCAGGCATTGGTCCGCCAGGCCACGGCATTGCGCGACTCGGTGCAGCCTGGCATACCGATCGGGCTCTCGGTGCCGCGCAAGGGCGGCCGCGCCAAGCTGGGACTGCTGGTGCGTCCCATCGCCGCGCAAACGTGGTCCCAGCAGCCGCGCCAGCCGGCCGTGGCGGTATTGATCCGCGACCCTGACCAAAAGGCCCTGGCGTCGACCGATCTGCTGCGCAATATGTTCGAGTTCACCCGGGCAGAGGCGTCGCTCGTCCTGCTGCTGACCCAGGGCCTGTCGCTCGACGAAGCCGCGCAGGAACTCGACATCCGCCGCAATACCGCGCGTGCGCACCTGCGTGCCGTGTTCGCCAAGACTGGTGTGACGCGGCAGGCGGCGCTGGTGCAGACCGTACTGCACAGCATCATTCCGCTCGGCTGAGGCGGCGGCGACGTGCACGGGGGGCCGGCACGCCGCCAGGGTTGAAGAAATGGTTCTTTGCCGGATTGCGGGGAATGGGAATGATGGGGTTAGCGTGCTTGGCAGGCGCTGCGGTTTGGCTGGCGAAGCGGGCGGCGGAGCTCTGGTTCGTTAATGGGTTGTCGTCCTTGGCAGGCGCCGCTGTTTCGCCGGCGCAGCCGGCGAGTCTTTTTTTGTCCGAACGACAAAAAGTAACCAAAAAACGCGTCGCTAGCCGCTGGCATCAATTCCACGGCGGCAGTGGTTCAAGCCGCCTTGGTCTCAGGCAGCATGGTTGCTCGTTCGAACCTGCTACGCCTGGTGAGTCAGAACCAGTGCCTGCGATAACCGGCTTTTGTACGATCCCCATGTAGGGCTCCGGTACAGCGTTCCAACAGCGTCAGTGGTGGGACGCCTACGGCTGCGCTGCGCGCGCGTCCTGGTTGGTATGCGCGGGGCATCAGTGCGCAGGCGCGGTGCTTCCCGTCCCCTCCCGTGCCCTTATTGTTTTCAGCCGAGCCGCGCGCAGCGCAGCCGCAGGCGTCCGACCGATGGCGCGGTTAGGAGGGGCCACCAAGTAATCCGGGTTCGCTCATCTGACGTGTCTATCCTGATCATCTACGCGGCAGGCAGTCTGGCTAGGCCCTGTACCGTCTTCACCACCACGGGCCGTTCGTCGACCACGAAAACGCGTTTTTGGTTACTTTTGTCGCGAGACAAAAGTGACTCGCCGGCTACGCCGGCGAAACAGCCGCGCCTGCCAAGAACGACAACCCCCAATCACTCCCCATTCCCCGCATTCCCGCGAGGAACCAAAAATTGCCCCCCGATGTGCCCGTTTTAATCCATTTGGACTATGTTGCTTCCGGCGCCACCCGAAACAATGCGCACATCAGCGGCGTCTGTCGCAGCTGTAGACCAACCATGACGGGAGACATACCAAGTGACCATCCAGCCTGACAACGCGAATGACTTGCGCGTGACCCTCAACACTCCGGCCAGCGCGGTCGTGGTAACCGGCGGCGCCTCCGGCATCGGCGAGGCTTGCGCGGCGGCCCTGGCCGCTGTCGGCCGGCCCGTGGCCGTCTGGGATATCCAGGAGGAAAAGGCGCGCGCGGTCGCCACCGCGCTTGCCGAACGCTATGACGTGCCGACCTTCGGTATCGGCATCGACCTGCGGGCCGCCGATGGCATCGGCGATGCGCTCGCACGCACCCGTGCGGCCCTGCCACCGCTGGGCGGCATGGTGCATGCGGCCGGCGTTGTCGACCAGAGCGGAATCGACGGCCTGACCCAGGCGCGCTGGGACGCCGTGCTCGACGTCAACCTGCGCGCCATGGCGCTGCTGGTGCAGGCCATGCTGCCTGACCTGCGCGCGCAAGCCGGCGCCGCGGTGGTCGGCATCGCGTCGATCAATGCCACGTTGGGCAACGCGCTGATCCCGGCCTACTCCGCCTCCAAGGGCGGCCTGCTCTCGCTGGTGCGCTCGCTTGCCGACAGTCTTGGCCGCGACGGCATCCGCATCAATGCGGTGTCTCCGGGACAGATCCACACCCCGATGCTCCAGCCCGCCATCGACGCCCTGCCCCCGGGCAGCTTCGAGCGTCGCATCCAGCTCGGCCGCCTCGGCACGCCCGCGGAAATCGGGCGCGTGGTCCGTTTCCTGCTGTCCGACGAGGCCAGCTATGTCACCGGTACCGAACTCGTTGTCGACGGTGGCAACATCCCCTCGCAGCGCTGAAGCGCAGTGGTCCGCCCCGTGGCCATGCGCCTGACCGTGCGAACCGGCATGGCGCAAAACCACGGGCCAGCTTCCTCGTTTGCCCGCAGCGGCTTCCTCGCGCAGCCATTCCTCCTTCCAGCCGACGCCGCGAAGCGCGCCGGCCGGAGGGACCAGCTCTCATCCAGTGCGCCGGCTCATGCCGGAACGGCCTGCGGAAGTTGCGTACGCTGACAGGCGGCAATGTGCCGGCCTGCGTTGCGCCCGGACCAGATGCAGTCGGCCAGCGACAGGCCGCTCACGTAATGGTTTGACGCCAGCCCCACCGCCGTACGGCCTACGGCATACAGCCCGCTGACCGGCGCGCCCGTTGCCGACAGCACCTGTCCGCACGCTTCGTCGACGCGCAGCCCGCCCAGCGTGATCGACGAGCACGGGAACACGCGGCTGTGCGCGGAGATATCGATGGCAAGCCAAGGGCCCTCGTCAAGCGGCGCGCACATGGCGGAGGACTTGCCTGCCGGGTCGGGCCGCTCGCCGCGCGCGGCCGCGCTATAGTCCGCAAGCGTTGCCTGCAGCGCGGCGCGCGGCATGCCGAGGCGATCCGCGAGCGTGTCCACCGAAGACGCACGATGGCCGCCGGCCAGCATCAGCAGCGCAGCCGGCACGGCCTGGAAGGCCCACAGCTTCCCGCTCAGGCATTCACGCAAGGCCGCGCGTGCCAGCTTGCGGTTCAGGATCAGCCAGGCCCGGCCGTCGTGGTGCTCGCACATGGCATGTCCGAGCGTGGCACCGTAGACCTCTTCGTTGCCGATGCGCACGCCGCGCGCGTCAACCACGCAGCCGCGCGCCCAGTCGAAGGGCGGATTGATGAAGCGCCATGCCGATACGCGCTCCAGGTGCCGTGCCTCGCCTCCGGCCGACAGGCCAAGCCGGATGCCGCTGCCATCGCAACCGGTGGCGCCGAGGCGCCAGTTCGACCGGTACTTGCCCGCATGTTGCGCGACCATCTGCTGGTTGAAGATAAAGCCCCCGCTGGCCAGCACCACCGCGTCGGCCCGCACCGCGTAAGGACGGGCATGACGCAATTCCAGCCGCAGCAGCCGCGCGCGCAGCGCATCGGCCAGCGCCGGCGACATGTTGTGCACCTGCTCCGCCCAGCGTGCCAGGCGCGCATGCCTGCGCTGCAGCCGCCCGGGCGGCACCTGCCACAACTCGACGCCGATCACCGCGCCACTGGCATCTGTAATCAGCCTGCGCGCCGCCGTGTGGCGCAGCACGGTTACGTTCGCGCTGCCCTGCACCGCACGCTGCAGCACGCCGTAAAGCGCGCGCCCGGACATGCCACGTCCCTTGGTGCGATGTCCGCGTGGCGCGGGCTCCGCGAAGCGCGCATAGGCCGGCACGGCCTCGTTGCCCGAGTAATAAAGGTAATAGGGCTGTGCCGGGTACGACGTCTTGCGTGGCGGCATGGCCGCAGAAAACCCGGCACCAAGTCCCTCCAGCCAGCCGATCATGTCCCGGCTGCGCGCACAGAATGACTGCAGCGTCGATTCGCTGACTACGTCGCCGACCTCCTGGCGCAGATAGTCCGCCATCGCCTGGGGCGTGTCGTGATAGCCGGCCTCGGCCTGGTAAGGCGTGCCGCCGCCGGCATAGACCACGCCGCCGCTCTTGATGCTGGCACCGCCGCCTTCGAAGCGCTCCGCAACGATCACCTTGCGCCCGCCAGCCGCGGCTTCGAGCGCCGCACAGGCACCGGCCGCCCCGAAGCCGACGATGACCGCATCACAGCATGCCTGCCAGGCGAAGGCTTCAGGGTTGGCGAGCCGCAGTGGCGCGGCGACCGGCGTAGTGGATTCATCCAGTGTTGTCATGACTTTCTCCCCGCATATGGATGCGGCGTGATGCCGCGGACAGGGGACGCAGCAGTGCCGGCGTGGTGTCCGCGCGGCTCTGCGGTCTCCTTGTTGGTGTCTTGTGTGGTGGTGTGTTGGCATGTGCCTGGCCGGCATTCATGGTTCCATCGGCATTGGCAGGCGCCATCGTCTGATGGGACTAAGGACGCCCCCATTCGCGAGATTCCGGGCCCGGCATGCTTCATGCCGTGATCTGCAGGCCGGTTCAGCCGAGTGATATCACGCTGCCCAGCAGCATCCGCACCAGCTTTGCCTGCCGCGTGACACCCGTCTTCGAGAAGATTGCCCGCAGATGCGCGCGTGCCGTGTTCTTGCTGATCCCGAGTTCTTCCGCGGACTCATCGAGCGTCAGCCCGTTGGCGAGCTGCAAGGCGAGCTCTGTTTCGGCCGGCGTGAAATCGAACAACTGTCGCACCATGTCACGCGAGGCCTGCGACTTGCGCTCGGGATCGCGGATAAAGACCACGCACGCGGGCCGGCGCCGGTTGTCCTCCGACCATTCACTCAATGGTATGGTGCGGATCAGCAGGCCCAGCCGGGCCTTGCCGGATGGGCGCGTGACCGACATCGCATCCGTCGCCACCGTAGCCGCGCCCCGGTGCACCAGCATGGCCTGACGCAGCAGGCGCTGGAATTTCCGGTTCTCCTGCCCGTAGCTCACTTCCAGCGTTCCCGCGGCGACACGCATGCCGTCCCTGGCAGCCAGAATCTCGTCCGCCGCCGCGTTGGTCTTGATGATCGTGCCCGACTCATCAATCATGACCATGCCGACCAGCATTCGATCGATGGCGCCGGCGCAGACATTGCGCTCGGACTCGACCATATCCATTCGCGAGTGCAGATCCACGGCGCGCTTCAGATGCGGCAGCAATGCCATGCAGAGCGCCTTCTCGGACGGACTGAAATCCGGTGCATCCATATTGCGGGAGACGCGGAGTCGACACTCCACACCATCGTCCGTGCGCAGGTCCGCGCCGAGTACAAAGCGCACGCCGAGAGGATGCAGGAACTGCCGGTACAGCTCGCTGCTACACCACGCGGCCTGGCCGAGGTGCTCGTCGATGGTGACCACGCGATTGGGCGGCAACCCGACGAAGGGGTCGAGAGAGTAGAAATAGCTGTTGTAGGAAGCTTCGCCGGGCTGCGTAGTACCGTGCTCGGACGCATTGACCATCAGCCCCGAACGGTCCGCGGCCGGCGAGCGCAAGATCAGCGTGACATAGTTCGCGCGGAGTTGCTTGCGTATCAGCTCGAGCGCCTTTCCCCACGGCACCTTCTCCATCGGGCCCTGGTAGATCTGTCCGAGGATTGCACTGAAATCGGAAGGCGACAGCTCCAGCTGCGCGAAGGGGCCGACTGACCCCGGATTCCGGGTCACCTCCATCAGAATTTCCTTTTGTCTCTATCTTTCTCATTCGGCCCCGGGGCAGGCCCTGGTGCCGGTACGCGTGCTCTGCGGGCGTTTATGTCGTCGGGGATTATAGGAGCCGGCTTCCCTCATTCCGGCGACGGGCGTGAGCTTAATGCACGGAATTCTGGGAACGTAATCCGAACGGACTAGGGAGTAGGGCGAGCGCACATGCCCGATCTTGCGCGGCAGTTCCGCGAAGGGAAAATGGGTAATGGGGAGGGTGGGGGTTGTCGTGCTTGGCGGGCGCTGCTGTTTCGCGCGCGTAGCCGGTTGGGTTTTGATTGAGCGGGATTTGTTGCTCTTGGCAGGCGCTGCTTTTTCGCCGGCGCAGCCGGCGGGGTTTTGATTGAGCGGGAGTTGTCGCTCCTGGCAGGCGCTGCTGTTTCGCCGGCGTAGCCGGCGAGTCACTTTTGTCTCGCGACAAAAGTAACCAAAAACGCGTTTTCGGGGTCGACGAACGGCCCGTGGTGGTGAAGACGGTACAGGGCATAGCCACACTGCCTGCCGCGTAGATAATCAGGATAGATACGTCAGATGAGCGACCCCGGATTACTTGGTGGCTCCTGCTAACCGCGCCATCGGTAGGACGCCTACGGCTGCGCTGCGCGCACTCTGTGAAAACCGAGGGAAGAGAAGAGAAGAGAAGGGAAGAAGCGGAAGCACCAGCCTCTGTGTCGTTGATGTCGTCCGCCTGCCAACTACTGAGCCGCGCAGCAGCCGAAGGCGATGATGCGATAACGGTGGCAGTGTCGGGCCACGGACAGTTTCGGGGCTCGTTCAATCATTGCTGGAGAGCCTGCATACGGACGTGCTCCACGCGGCAGGCAGCCGGGCAGACTCTGAAGCGAATACCCGTACGAAATTCTTCGCACACTACGATCAATATTCGTCCGCCAGGACAAGTAAACGCGTTTTTTGGTTACTTTTTGTCGCTCGGACAAAAAGTGACTCGCCGGCTACGCCGGCGAAACAGCCGCGCCTGCCAAGCACGATAACCCAATCACGAACCAAAGCCACCCCCAACGCCTATGCCAGACGAAACACCAGCGCCTGCCAAGCACGACAACCCCCTCATTACCCCCTCCCCGCATTCCGTCAAAAAACCAAAAAAAACCCATCGCAACGATGGGCCAAAGCCATGCGATAAGAGGAGATGTATATCGCATGGGCGAGACTACCCGAGCCCTGCCGCGAGCCAATCAGACCTCACGCTCCAGCACCGGCGTGGCCAGTCGCTTCATCGGGCCGGAAGGATTGCTGGTGGGAATCACCTTCACGCCGTCGATGCGGGAAGGGAAATGATGGTGGCAGGAATGGCAAGACCCGCGCGCTGTGCTTTCCTTGTGCCCGGGTCGCGACGGGGGTCGAGAAGTGCCGATCGCCAGAGCTGCCTTTCGGCAGGTTTCAATCTCAGTCCGGGTAAGCTGATGACTGCAGCCTCACCTTCTGCAGACAGTCGGAAAGGAGAATAATGCAATCAGACGACCCAGCCACCAACCTGGTGAAGATCCGCGCGATCGAGCCGGACGACTTTCCTGCCTGGAAAGCCCTCTGGGACGGGTATAACGCGTTCTACGGCCGGCACGGTGTTACAGCGCTACCGGCTGAAATCACGCTTACAACCTGGTCACGCTTCTTCGACGCGTACGAGCCAATGCACGCGTTGGTTGCGGAACAAGCCGGCGAGCTGGTTGGGCTGGCGCACTATCTACTCCATCGAAGTACGATTCAGCTGAACCCGAACTGCTATCTACAGGATCTTTTCACCGCCGAGGCAGCAAGGGGAAAGGGCGTCGCGCGCTGCCTGATCGACCAGGTCTGCAAGCGTGCCAAGGCACAGCGCGTGGAGAGGGTGTACTGGCAGACACATGAATCGAACACGACCGCCATGCGCCTCTATGACACCGTCGCCGAGAAATCCGGCTTTGTCGTGTACCGCAAGCAGGTCTGAGCGGGGATGGCCGCTTCGGCTTCCCATCGAAGCCGAGCGCAAGCACCGCCATCACGCGCAATGACGTCCACATCATCCCTGTCGCAAACCAGGCCAGCGCATTGACCGGCCCTGGAGTCCCTAGCCTGCCTACCACCGCGCGACGCCGTAACAACACTTCGGGACAGCGTTTCCCGGCGGCCAGGGCGCATCAATCGCCTGAACCAGGGTACGGCGAAGCGTGCGTTGCGCGGATCAACGCCTGCTCATTGTGCATGGTCCGTATGGACGATGAATGCATGCATGCCTGCCAGCAACATGCATCTCCACGCCATGATTGCAAGGAGATGCAATGGACAATGCCATACAGGACCTGCTTGAAATCGAAGCCATCCGACAGTTGAAGTACCGCTACTTCCGCGCTGTCGACTGCCATGACTGGCCGCTACTCGCAAGCTGCCTTGCGGAGGATTGCACCACGTGGCTGGACAGCGGGAAGTATCGCTTCAACGGTCGCACCGAGTTCGTCGCCGGACTGCGCGAACTCCTCGACAACCCGCCGCTGCTCACGATGCATCAGGGACACCATCCCGAGATCGAGCTGCTGGGCGCCGGCAAGGCCAGGGGAATCTGGTATCTCGAAGACTATGTGATCTCGCAAGAGCAAGGCTGGCTGCTTCGTGGCACCGCCTATTACCGCGACGAGTATGTCAAGCGCGATGGCCATTGGCAGATTCTCTCCACCGGGTACGACCGCGTCTTCGAGGCTGTGACTTCGCCGATCCCCGAACAGTTTCGCGTGACGGCCAACTGCTTTGCCGCTGCGCAGTGATACCGGCGTGACGCGGCCGTTGTCCCTGGCCCGCAGCACGCTTCTTCCCCAGCTCCTTACGCACAAACAACATGGAAAAAGTTCTATACGTAATCTGGCGCGGCAAGGCCAGCAACAATGGCGACGCCGAAGCGCTCGACAGGCGTCTGCGTGGCGAGATCGCAGACAAACTGCTGGCGCTCGGTGCGCGCGGCGTTCAGGTCAATCTGGCCGATGCAGCCGTGCAAGCTGCTGACGGCCTGCGTCAGGTCAACACCCGCCCCCAGATGGACGGCCTGATCAGTGTCTGGATGGACAGTGCCATCCAGCACTTCCGGCGGCCGTTCGATGAGCTGATCGAGTCGGCCGTGGACCGCATGGCAGCCTACCTCGTGACCGAGTCGCAGCCCATCCGCAATACCCGCTTTCCTGCCGGGCCGGGCCAGCGCACGGCCGGATTCTCCCAACTGGCCTTTCTCCGCCGGCCGCCACGGCTCTCTCCTGAAGCCTGGCTCGACATCTGGCATCAGCGTCATACCCAGGTCGCCATCGACACGCAGGACAATTTCCTCTACGTGCAGAACGTGGTGGTGCGCCCTCTGAGCCTTGGTGCCCCCGTCATCGATGCAATTGTCGAGGAATGCTTCCCAGCGGCTGCCATGACCGATCCACACGCCTTCTTCGACGCTGTCGGAGATGACTCCAGGCTCAAGCAAAACATCGACAGCATGATGGAAAGCTGCAATCGCTTCATCGATTTTGACAAGATCGACGTCGTGCCTACCAGCCAGTACGTCATCAGGGCGCCGGCCGCCTGACGCTCGAGCTCTTCCTTGACCGAACGATGCCTGGCATTGATGCGTCAAACCGGAAACAGGGAGCCGGGTTCCGAGCCGGCGGCATGCCTGCCCGCTTGCCGGCCGAAGAAGGTGGCATCCGCCAGCGACATGCCGGAGCTATAGCCCCCACCCCAGCGCGGCAAACCACAGGCGGTGCGGCCAGCCGCATAAAGACCGCGAACCGGCGTCCGCTTCTCGCTAAGCACCTGTCCGCTTGGCAACGTGTCCAATCCTCCCAGGGTGAAATGCGGATAGAACGCGTAGTCGACGCGGCAATCCAGCGCGACAAAAGGCGGCTCGATCAGCGGCTGCAGCCACTTCGCTGCCTTGTGGAACAACGGGTCGACGCCTTCCGCGGCATGCCGGTTGTAGACCGACACCGTGGCACTCAATGTTCCCTGCGGCAGGCCAAGGTCATGTTCGACCTCCTCCCAGGTCTCACCGGCGGCCGCGATACCGATGCGCGTGAACTCCGCTGGCGGCTGGTAAGTCGCGCTGTCGAGCAGCAGATAGATCCGCTCGCCGAGCTGCTGCATGATATGGTGGCCAATCCGGCCGTGGTAGCAGTCCTCATTGATGAAGCGCTGGCCGCGTTCGTTGACGAACACGCCCTTGATGAGCGATTCGGGCGCGTAGAAGGGCAGGCTGACGAACGCCTGGTCCATGTGGATCGCGGCGCCGCCCACGCTCATGCCCATCAGGATGCCCGAGCCATCGTCGCCCGGGCTGCCGATCGGCTCGTTCGCGCGCAGCAGGCCAGGCGCGTGGCGCCGAACCATATCGCGGTTCATCACGAATCCGCCGGCGCACAGGACCACGCCCTTGCGCGCGCGCGCGAAGTGCAGCCGGCCGTCGATCCGCACGACCACGCCCTGAACGGCGTCCGCCTCGTCGGCGATCAACGCGAGCACGCGGCTGTCACAGCGCACGTCGACGCCCAGCTTGACGACCCGCGCGGCCAGCACATCCATCAGCATGCGTCCGCCACCCCAGCCGACCCATTGCGGGGTATGTCCGCGCGGACAAGGCTTCGCGCTGGCGGAAAACGGCCACGCCTCCTCGCTGCCAGACCAGATGAGACAATCGTCTGTCTCGGGCTCCATCATCCGCTCGGGCAGGTAGGTGTTCTTGTAGACCAGCCCCTGCTCGACCAGCCAGTCATGGTGTGCCCGGCTGCCTTCGGCATAGAGGCGCACCTTGTCCTGGTCGGCATCGGGACCGCCTGCCATCAGCAGGTAGCGGTACAAGTCCTCGGTGTTGTCGACAAAACCGGCTTGCCGCTGCGCGGGTGTGCCCCCGCCGCCGCCCAGGTAGATCTCGCCTCCGGACAAGGCACTGGTGCCGCCGCTGCCAGAGGCGAGCTCAAACAGCGTGACAGCCGCGCCGGCCTGCGCGGCTTCGATGGCCGCGCACGCGCCAGCCGCGCCAAAGCCGACAACGATGACATCCGTTTCAATATCCCAATGCGGTACATCCCGGACGCGACATGGGCGTGTGACAGAGAATTCGGCAGACATGGTGCGGTCTCGCAAGAATGGGGATGCAGATCAATCGGCGATGGAAGAAGAACCCAAAAAAATGCCGACCCTCACCACCGGCCGGCACCAAGCTCACAGCAGCTGGAGACTCGCTGAGCATGCTGTCACTGTGCCTCATCACCATGCCACCGACTTCGTCCGCCCGGACTCGTCCGTTCGGAGTATGCGCGGGCACCGCCCGGGGCCCTAGTGTTAAGACTCCCAAAATGACTGACAGGAAAGGAGCTGACAATGGCCAAGGCGGAAAACCTGGTGACTTCGATCACCGTCGAGATCGATGCGCCGGCATCGCTGGTATGGGAAGTGCTGACTGACTTTCCACGCTACGCCGCGTGGAACACGTTCTGCCCGGGACTGGAGACCAGCGGACGCCTCGGCGACCTGGTCTGCATGCAGGTGCGCATTCCGGGCACCCAGCAGGTCATCCCGGTCAACGAGTTCCTGGTCGCCTGGGAGGCCGAACGGCTGCTCTCTTGGGAACAGCGCCCCACCGACGACAACAAGGACGCCGCGCGCCGCGACCAGTATGTCGAGGCGATCGACCAGAATCGCACGCGCTATTTCACCACCGACCTGTTCCTCGGCCTGAACGCGGACACCATCATGCGCGAGCACGGTGGCTGGGTAAAGCAGGGCTTCGACCAGGTAGCGCTGGACGTCAAGGCGCGCGCCGAGGCGCTCCATATCGAGCGGCGGGGCGGCCAACGCTGAACGCCGGGACTCCCGGGGCCGCCGCCGATCATTGCGGCGGCCGCTGGCTCAATACCAGCAAGGCTGCGGCACCGCGGCTGCGCGCGCAGGCATCGTCACAATCCTCGGCAACCACGCCGGCCAACGCAATGCTTGCGGCAGGGCCCTCGTCCAGGTCGTCCGCATGGGCGGCCCCGCCACCCGCGATAAAAACCCAGGCCACGCCCGCGCCTGCCACCACCGCTGTCAGGCCACCTATCCAACGAATTCCGAGCCGCTTCATCGCCGCCTCCTCCAACCCTTTCCGGGCTTCAGGGTCCATGACAGCATCGTAGGTGCCGCCTGCCCCCTGGACTTCGTCCGAGCGGACTAAGGAGTGTCCCGAAGGCGAGCCGGGAAAGCCGCACCGGGTTGCATACCCGGTTGCAGATATAGCGTGGCCAGCACCGGCGCCGCGCCGGACACGCCGCCTGGCGTCAGCCGCAAGGCTTGCGCGCTCAGCAGGCCCCACAGGTGCGCGACCAGCAGCCCGGCCAGCGCGGGGTCGGGCAGCAGATCCGCGAGGGTGCCGCGCAGCGTGTCGATGCCTGTTCGCACGCGGTCGCGCAGCGGGCACAGCTCGCACGCGGTGCCGCATTTGTGTTGCAACAGGGCCACCAGCAGGCTGACATGGCGCGCGATGGCGTCGCCATCGAGCAAGGCGGCCAGTGCCGGCTCCAGCGCGCCAGGCTGGGGCCGGGGCCCATCGGCCAGCGGCGCGAGCCGCGCGGCGAAATCGGCTTCGGCACACGACAGCAGCGCGCCCAGCAACGCAGCGCGCGAGCGGAAGTGGGCATAGACCGCGCCGCGCGTCATGCCGATGGCGCGGGCCACGTCCTCCAGCGTGACGCAGTGCAGCCCGCGCTGGTGCATCAGCTGCTGTGCGCTGTCCAGGATGCGCGCGCGCGTGGCCACGGCATCGTCGCGGGTTCGCCGGACCATCGGCGGGCTCGCGGCGCGTTACAGGAAATGCACGTCGTCCGGCCCCCAGTGGGCGCGCATGCTCTGGATGCGCCCGTCCGCGGCGAACGTCATGATGTCGGTCACGTCGATGCGCGCCGGCCGGCCTTCGAGACGCGCGTGGACCGCGAAGGTCAGCGCGGCGGCGTCGCCGCGCGAGCCGCGCGGCGACGCCACTACCTCCAGCCGCGCGTTAACCGAAGTGGCGTGCTGGTAGAAGGCCAGGATGGCCGGCTTGCCAGCGATCGGCTGCGCGCCGACCGGGTCCTCCACCGTGGCATCGTCGGCGTAGAGCGCGGCGACGCCGTCGGCGTCGCCGGCATTGAAGCGCTCGACATAGGCGAGCAGCGTGGCTTTCATCGCGGCGCTATCGGGCATGGGATTCTCCTTGTCGTTCAGCGTGCGGTGTAGCCACCGTCGATCACCAGCTCGGCGCCGGTCACGTAGCGTCCGGCGTCGGACACCAGATAGAGGATGCCTGCCGCGATGTCGCGCGGCTGGCCCACCTTGCCGATCGGTGTCAGGCCGCCGAGGTAATCGAACAGTGCTTCGCCCTGCCCCGATGCCTGTGCCACGTGTTCGAGCATCGGCGTGCGGATATAGCCGGGATGGATCGAGTTCGAGCGGATGCCCCTGGCCGCGTAAAGCATGGCATCGGTCTTGGCCATCATCCGCACTGCGGCCTTGGACGCGTGGTAAGGCGGCACGTCCGCGCCGCCGGCGATGCCGTACATCGACGAGACGTTGACAATGGCGCCGCCGCCGGCGCGCTCCATGTGCGCGATCGCGTGCTTGGTACACAGGAAGGTGCCGGTCACGTTCACCGCCATCACCTGCTGCCATTGCTCCAGCGTGACTTCGTGGGTGGGCGTGTTCGGTCCTTCGATACCGGCGTTGTTGACCAGGATACCGAGCCCGCCGAAACGGGCCGCGACCTCGTCGAGCACGCGTGCGACCTCGCTTTCGCTGGTAACGTCGAGCGTCCAGAACGCGGCCTCGCCGCCCGCGCCGCGGATCGCTTCAGCAGTGGCCTTGCCATCCGCCTCCAGCACATCGAGCACGGCGACCTTCGCACCGGCCGCTGCCAGTACACGCGCCGTCTCCGCGCCGATGCCGCGCGCGGCACCGGTGATCGCGGCCACCTTGCCGCGCAGGTCGAACAGGTTGTACGGGTGTTCCATGATATCTCCTGCGGTCTTGCTGGTTGCCTGCGGGCACCAATTATGCCGCGCCGCCCTGTGCCGTTTCGGCCAGGAAGCCGAGGCACTCGCGATTGAAATAGGCCGCGTGCTCGACCATCACCCAGTGGCCGCAACGGTTGATCATGACGAAGCGGGCATCGGCGCAGCCGCTCAGGAATTCATCGCGCCGGCGGCTGGATTGAACTGGTCCTCCGTGCCCCAGAAGCCGAGCACCGGGCAGCGGATCTCGCCCAGACGCGCCGTCAGGTTGGGCACTCTCATGGTGGCCAGCACCTCGCGCGGCTGCTCGCGGCACACCGCCATGCGCTCGTCCACCAGCGCGCGTCGGTGACCAGGCTGGCGTCGTGCACCAGCAGTTGCAGCAACTGGCGCATGGTGTCGGGGTTCATGTGGCCGCCGGTGAACAGCGACACCATGCGCTGGATGCCCGCCATCTGGAAATAGGTCTCGCGTTCTTCCACGCCCCCCGGCGCCATCATCACCAGGCGGCTGACATGCTCGGGGAAGTCCAGCGCGTACTGCAGCGCGATGGCACCGCCCAGCGAATTGCCGACGAGCACGCAGCGCGGCAGCTCAAGTGCCAGCAACTGCTCGCGCAGCGCGGCGACAAAGAAGTCCAGTGTGTATTCGACATCATCCGGCTTGGACGACTGCCCATAGCCCGGCAGGTCCACCACCACCGTGCGGAAGCCCGCCTGCGCGAATGCCGGCGCGTTATGGCGGAAGTTGCTGTGCCCGCTCGCCCCGGCCCGCTGCCGTGGATAAAGACCACCGGCTCTCCGCTGCCCGTGTCGAGGCAGTGCAGCCGCAGGCCCGCCGACGTGGTGATGAAGCGCCCGACCGGCAGGTTCGGATGCAGGGAGGATGGCGTTTGCTGTGACGTAGCGGACATGAGAGCGTCTCCGGTGTGGTTGGCTGGGATATTGCGCAGCGCCAGCCACCGGGGCATCGTTCATTCGGACTAAGAACGGCACGGCCACTTCTCCTACGATGGGCGCTCCATGCACCAGGGGGGACCCATGACAGGATTCGACTACACCGGGCAGACCGTGCTGGTCACCGGCGGCATGCGCGGCATTGGCCGCGCCATCAGCGAAGCCTTCCTGCGCGCGGGCGCGCAGGTCTTCGTCTGCGGACGCACCGCGCCCGCGCACGACGGCGAGCTGCCGCACGCGGAGGGTCGCCGCGCTCACTTCATCGCGGCCGATATCCGCGACATCGAGCAAGCCGACGCCATGCTCGCGCGGATTGCGCAGCACAGCGCCACGCTCGATGTGGTGGTGCACAACGCCGGCGGCTCGCCCTACGCGCTGGTGGCCGATGCCTCGCCACGGCTGCTGGAGTCGGTGATCCGGCTCAACCTGGTGGCACCCCTGCAACTCGCGCAGCGCGCCAATGCCCGCATGCAGCAGCAGGCCCGCGGCGGCACGCAGCTGTTCGTCGGCAGCATCAGCGCGCTGCGCCCGTCGCCGGGCACGGCGGCCTATGGTGCCGCCAAGGCCGGCATCCTCAATGCGGTGCGCTCGCTCGCGGTGGAATGGGCACCCAAGGTGCGCGTGGTTGCGGTCAGTCCGGGGCTGGTGCTGACCGAAACCTCGCAGCAGCAGCACTACGGCGACCCGAGGCGCTGCGCGCGACAGCCGCCACGGTGCCGCTGGGCCGACTCGCACAGCCTGACGATATCGCCAGCGCGTGCCTGTTCCTGGCCTCGCCACAGGCCTCGTACGTCTCCGGCGCCAACCTCGTGCTCGATGGCGGCGGCGAACGTCCGGCCTTTCTCGACACGGCCTCGGTCAATCGCGGCTGAACCTCGGCCTGTAGGGAAACCGCCTAGTCCATTCTGCCGATTTGTACGTGGCTCCCCCCTCTACGCTTGCGGCCAGATGAGCGCCATTCGAAGTGCCAGGCCATGAACCACCACAGAAACCAAGGGGAGACCACCATGCACCAATCACGAACCGGCACAGTGAAACGCCGCGGCCCGCTACGGCCGATCGCTGCCGCGGCGGCACTGGCAACGCTGCTCGCGCCGTCCGCCCACGCCGGCGAGACGATCGACCTCGGCCACGACACCACGCTGGACTACAGCGTGACCGCGTCCTATGGCGCGGCGGTCCGCACCGGCAACCAGAGCAACACGCTGCTAAGCCCGGCCAATATCAACGGCGACGACGGCGACCGCAACTTCAAGCGCGGCGACATGACCGCGAACCGCGTGTCGCTGCTGGGCGAGGCGCATGTCAAGCACGATGCCTTCGGTGCACTGGTGCGTGGCAGCGTGTTCTACGACTGGGCCTACAGCGGCACCAACTCGAACAACGCGCCCTTCACTGTCAACCACAGCGGCCCGTTCAACGAGTTCACGAGCTCGGCGCGCGACTATCACGAGCAGCGCGCCCAGCTGCTCGACGCCTATGTCTATGGCACCACGCCGATCGGCGATACGCAGCTGAGCTTCAAGCTGGGCAACCAGGTGGTGGCATGGGCGAGAGCCTGTACTTCGCCAACATCGCCGGCGCGCAAGGGCCCGCCGATGCCACCAAGGCCTTCGTGCCAGGCGCGGAGGTCAAGGACATCCTGTTGCCGGTGCCGCAGGCATCGCTGCAGCTGCAGGTCACGCCGTCGTTCAGCGTGATGGGCTATTACCAGTTCACCTACAAGCCGAACCAGCTCTTCGCACCGGGCAGCTACTTCAGCACCAGCGACGTGGTCGGCCCGGGCGCGGAGTTCATCATCGGGCCCGGCTTCCGTATTCCGCGCGGCCCGGACATCAGTCCGTCGGACTGGGGGCAATGGGGTATCGGCACGCGCTTCCGCGTGTTCGAAGACACCGAGATCGGCCTGTACCAGCTGCGCTATCACGACAAGAACCCGAGTGTCGTGACCTCGCTGTTCCCTTCGCTGCAGTACCAGCAGAAGTACTTCAGCGGCATCAACCTGACCGGCGCCAGCTTCTCCACGCAAGTGCTCGGTGCCAATATCGCCGGTGAAATCAGCTACAAGGACGGCATCCCGATGCTGGTGAACGTGGCCGGCTCGCCCACCGCGTCGCCCGGCCGGGCGCTGCAGGGACAGTTATCGGCGATCTACTCGATCGGCCCGACCTTCCTGGCCAACTCGCAGTCGCTGGTCGGTGAAATCGCCTACCTGCACGTGCTGGGCGTGGATTCGGTGATGGGCTTCAGCCAGCTGACCAACACGCGCAACTCGGCGGCGTTTCAGGTCGGCTGGTCGCTGACCTACAACAACGTGTTCGATGGCTGGGACATGACGGTGCCGCTCACCTATGCGCAGCAGTTCAGCGGCAGGTCCGCGGTGGCCGGCGCCTTCGGCACGCTGATGGGCTATGGCGACAAGCGCGCCAGCGTGGGCGTGACCTTCAAGTACCTGAACAACCTGGAGCTCGGCCTGACCTACGCCGCGTTCATCGGCGGGGCGAGCATTGTCAACCGCCCGCTGGCCGACCGCGACTACGTGGCCTTCAACGCCAAGTACTCGTTCTGACGGACGCATCACCCATGGTGCCGCGGCGCGTCGCCGCGGCACCACTATCCGATTTTTCCAGCCATGAATGCCGACCTGATCTCCACGCTTAGCAACGAACTCCACCAGGCACTCGTCGCGCGCACGCCCGTACCGCCCCTGAGCGGCCGCGGCCTGACGCTGGATGTGCGCGACGCCTATCGCATCCAGCAGGGCTTTGTCGCGCACCGGCTGGCGGCCGGCGACCGCGTCACCGGCAAGAAGATCGGCGTGACCAGCGAGGTGGTGCAGAAGATGCTGGACGTGCACCAGCCCGATTTCGGCATCCTGCTGCAAAGCATGCACTACGCCGCGGGCCAGCCCATCCCCGCGGACACGCTGATCCAGCCGCGCGCCGAAGGCGAGATCGCCTTCTTCCTGCGGCGCGACCTGCGCGGCCCCGGCGTGGCCCGCGACGACGTGCTCGATGCGACCGAGTCGGTGGCAGCGTGCTTCGAGATCGTCGACTCGCGCATCCGCGACTGGAACATCCGCATCGAGGACACCGTGGCCGACAACGCTTCGTGCGGCGTCTACGTGCTCGGCGACGAGCGCGTCAGCCCGCAGGCGCTGGACCTGGCTTCGTGCGAGATGGTGCTGGAAAAGAACGGCGAATGCGTGGCCACGGGCCTGGGCAGCGCCGCGCTGGGCCATCCCGCCGACGCGGTGGCGTGGCTCGCCAACACGCTAGGCAGCTTCGGCATCCCGCTGTTGGCAGGCGAGACCATCCTGTCGGGTTCGCTGGCGGCGCTGATCCCCGTGCAGGCCGGCGACAAGCTGTCCATGCGGATCAGCGGCATCGGCGCCTGCAGCGCCGTGTTCTGCTGACCTTCTGATTCTCTCTACTTGCGACGCGAGACACCATGAACAAGATCCGATGCGCCCTGATCGGGCCTGGCAATATCGGCACCGACCTGCTTTACAAGCTGCGCCGCAGCGAAGTCCTGGAACCCGTGTGGATGGTCGGCGTCGATGCCACATCCGAAGGCCTCGCGCGCGCCCGCGAGCTCGGCCTGAAGACCAGCAGCGATGGCATCGACGGGCTGCTGCCGCATCTTGAGGCCGACGATATCCGCATCGCCTTCGACGCCACCTCCGCCTACGTCCATGCCGAACACTCGGCAAAGCTGACCGCGCGCGGCGTGCGCGTCATCGACCTGACGCCCGCCGCGATCGGTCCGTTCTGCGTGCCGCCCGTCAACCTCGACGCGCATATCGGCAGCAACGAGATGAACGTCAACATGGTCACGTGCGGCGGCCAGGCCACCATCCCGATGGTGTATGCCGTGTCGCGCGTGCAGCCGGTGGCCTATGGCGAGATCGTTGCCACGGTGTCGTCGCGATCGGTCGGGCCTGGCACGCGCCGCAATATCGACGAATTCACGCGCACCACCGCGGGCGCGATCGAGGCCGTGGGCGGCGCGCGCCAGGGCAAGGCCATCATCGTGATCAACCCGGCCGAGCCGCCGCTGATCATGCGCGACACCATCCACTGCCTGACCGACGATGCGCCCGCCGTGGCCGCCATCACCGCGTCGGTGCACGACATGATTGCCGAAGTGCGCAAGTACGTGCCGGGCTACACGCTGAAGAACGGCCCGGTGTTCGACGGCAAGCGCGTGTCGATCTTCCTGGAGGTGGAGGGGCTGGGCGATTACCTGCCAAAGTACGCAGGCAACCTCGACATCATGACCGCCTCCGCGGCCCGCACCGCCGAGTGCATTGCCGTCGCAATGCTGGCCGGCAGCCCTGAAACCACCACCGCCTGAGGAGCCACGCCATGGGCCAACGCATCACCCTGCACGACATGACCCTGCGCGACGGCATGCACCCGAAGCGCCACCAGATCTCGCTGGAACAGATGAAGGGCATCGCCCGCGGCCTGGACGCCGCCGGCGTGCCGCTGATCGAGGTGACTCACGGCGACGGCCTTGGCGGCGCCTCGGTCAACTACGGCTTTCCCGCGCACAGCGATGAGGACTACCTGCGCGCGGTGCTGGGCGAACTGAAGCAGGCGCGCGTCTCGGCGTTGCTGCTGCCGGGCATCGGCACTGTCGACCACCTGCGCATGGCGCATGAAATCGGCGTGCATACCATCCGCGTCGCCACCCACTGCACCGAGGCGGACGTGTCGGAGCAGCATATCGGCATGGCGCGCAAGCTCGGCATGGACACCGTCGGCTTCCTGATGATGGCCCATATGGCGCCGGCCCAGACGCTGGTACAGCAGGCGCTGCTGATGGAAAGCTACGGCGCCAACTGCCTCTACATCACCGACTCGGCCGGCCATATGCTGCCGCACGACGTCACGGAAAAGCTGACCGCCGTGCGCCAGGCGCTGAAGCCCGAGACCGAGCTGGGCTTCCATGGCCACCATAACCTCGCCATGGGCGTGGCCAATTCGCTGGCCGCGATTGCATGCGGCGCGAACCGCATCGACGCCGCGGCGGCAGGGCTGGGCGCCGGTGCCGGCAACACGCCGATGGAAGTCCTGGTGGCAGTCTGCGAGCGCATGGGCATCGAGACCGGCGTCGACGTGTTCCGCATTGCCGACGTGGCCGAGGACCTGGTCGTGCCGATCATGGACCACCCGATCCGCATCGACCGCGACGCGCTCACGCTCGGCTATGCCGGCGTGTATTCATCCTTCCTGCTGTTCGCAAAGCGCGCCGAGGCGAAGTACCGCATTCCCGCGCGCGAGATCCTGGTCGAGTTGGGCCGCCAGCGGCTGGTGGGCGGCCAGGAGGACATGATCGAAGACACGGCCATCACGCTGGCGCGCGCACGCGGCCTGCTGGTGTCGTAGGCGCGGCAAGGCCCGCTGCCCCGCGGCCATGCAGCGCCGGGCACAGACGTTCCACGTATCGAGACGAAGAAGAACAGGAGACCCCTTCCATGCCCAGACTTTCCACGCCTCTGCTGTCCATCGCCGCCGCGGCACTGGCCGCCGCTGCCGGCCCCGCGCACGCGCTCAATGTGCTGCTGACCAATGACGACGGCTGCGCGGCGCCCGGCATCAGCGCGGTGCGCAAGGCCTTGCAGGATGCCGGACATCGCGTCATCACGGTTGGCCCGGCCGGCAACCAGAGCGGCTCCGGTGCCGCGTACGCCGTACCCGACGGCAGCACCCGGCTGGTCGTGGCACCGCTTGCCGCCAGCGCCGATACCTTCTGCGTGCACCGCGTCAAGCCCGGCTATGCCGCGGGTAGCCCGCTCAATGCCTCCAACCCGAACTACATTGGCAGCGGCTCGCCCGTGGACGCCACGGCGATGGGGCTGAAGATCGTCGGGCCGGAGCAGCGCTTCGTGCCCGACCTGGTCGTTTCCGGCGCCAATTTCGGCGAGAACCTGTCGGACTCCATCCCGCACTCGGGGACGGTGATGAACGCGCTGTTCGCGGCACGGCGCGGCGTGCCCGCCATCGCGCTGAGCGTAGGCGTCGACTTCGCCGAAGCGCGAACGGGCTTCCCCGCCACGCTGGCCGCGTTCCCGAAGGCCGGCGCGTTCCTCGTGCGCGTGATCGCCAGCCTCGAAACTGGACGCGCGCCGGGCCAGCCGCTGCTGCCGGTGGCGCAGCCGCTGAACATCAACTATCCCGTGATCGGCAGGCAGCAGCCGGCGGGCGTGCGAATGACCGTGGCGGGCACGGTGGACTCGTTCACCACGGCGTACCAGCGCAACCCGGACGGCACGGTATCGATCGGCGTCGGCGCGCCGGACAGCGAACCGAATGCCCTCGCGCACATCGCCGAAACCCCGGCGTTCCTGGCCGGATACATCACGATCTCTCCGCTTGAAGTGGATTTCCGGCCCTCGGCCGAGGCGCGCGAGCGGTTCAGGCATACGCATCGCGGGCTGGCCGGCCTGGCACCTTAAAGACACTATCGTCTGTCGCCGAACATCACTTTGCACTAGTGAGTAAGGCGACAATGCACGTCCGGATAAGTGCGGACAAGCCCTACAGTTCCTGTACCGCATGCTGTTCCGGATCCTCAGCGACCCGGCGCAGAGCACGACCAAAGTCAATGCGGCGGCGGTAATGTGTCCATCAAGGCACGGGATTTTGTAGGGACCTCTACAACGTTGAAGGAGCCGTTACGCCCAGCTAAGCTGAGCCCATGACTGCTTTTTCATCCATTCCCGAAGCCGGCTGGCTACTACTCGTCGTCAGTCTGCCGACCTCTGCCGCCACGCCGCGCATGCGGCTGTGGCGCGGCATCAAGTCGTTGGGCAGCGCGTCGTTCGCGATGGGGCCTATTTGCTGCCCAACCTGCCAGGCCAGCGAGCCCAGCTACAAGCGCTGGCCGAGGACGCGGCCAGCGAGGACGGCAAAGTCTGGATGCTGTCCGTTCAAGCCGACGACGAACAGCAAGAAGCCGAGTATCGCGCACTGTTCGACCGGACTGCCGAATACGCAGCCTGGATGGCAGAGCTTTCCGGCGCCCGCGCGGCGCTGAGTCGCGCGGACGAGGCGGAACTGCTGCGCATGGCTCGCCGGCACGGCCGGGGGTTCGACGCAATCCGCAAGATCGATTTTTTCCCCAGCGAGTCTTCCGCCCGCGCCGAAGCGCAATGGCGCGATTTCAATGCGGCCATCGACATCTTGCTGTCCCGGGTGAGCCGCATGGCGTGGCGGGCAGTATTCCGCGGCGCGACCCCACCCAGTATCAGGGACGGCGCTGGGCGACCCGGCGGCACCTTTGGGTAGACCGGGTCGCCTGCGCCTGGCTGATCCGGCGCTTCATTGATCCCCATGCCACCTTCGTCTGGCTCGAGGACATTCGCCAATGCCCGGATGACGTGCTGGGGTTCGACTTCGACGGCGCCACCTTCACGCATGTTGGTGACCGTGTTTCCTTTGAAGTCTTGCAGGCCAGCTTCGGGCTCGACGAGGACAAAGGCCTGTCGCGCCTTGGCCAGATGATTCATGTGCTGGACATCGGCGGCACGCCGGTTGCGGAAGCCAGTGGCTTCGAGGCGATGCTGGCTGGCGCGCGCGAGCGCTTTCCCGACGACGATGCATTGCTGGACGAGGTCGGCCGTGTCCTCGACTCGCTGTACAGCCATTTCTCAAGCCCGCGCAAGCGCTAGGTCGTTACCCATCCGGCCACTTCAGATTCCCCTTCAGACGACACAAGATGAATTCGCCCCACCCCTGATGCCTCCCCGGTCCATTCACCGCAAGGACGCCCTGGATACACCTTGCGGCAAATGGTGATGTACTTCCTGCGACTCGGCACTTTGGGCTTCGGCGGTCCGGTTGCGCTCGCCGGCTATATGCACCGGGACCTGGTGGACGCGCGGCAGTGGATCACCGATGCCGAGTACAAGGAAGGCCTCGCGCTGGCGCAATTGGCACCGGGCCCGCTGGCGGCCCAGTTGGCGATCTACCTCGGCTATGTCCACTTCCGAATTTTGGGCGCCACGCTGGTTGGCATCGCTTTCGTGCTGCCATCGTTCCTGATGGTGGTGGCGCTCGGCTGGGCCTACGTTCGCTTCGGCGGCCTGACCTGGATGCAGTCAGTGTTCTATGGCGTGGGCGCGGCAGTGATCGGCATCATCGCGATCAGCGCTCACAAGCTGACCAAGAAAAGCGTGGGCAAGGACAAGCTGCTGTGGTTTATTTACCTGGTTCTCGTCGCAGTCACGGTCATTACCGAATCGGAGGTGGCCTGGCTGTTCGTCGCGGCCGGTGTTCTGGCCTGGTTCTGGCGCGCTCCGCCCAAGTGGCTGCGTCAAGGCAAGCTCAATGCGCTGGCGGCAACGCCATTGCCGCCAGCCAGCGGCATGATGAGTGCGGTGGACTGGCCGCTCTTGTCGCAGATTGGTGTGTTCTTTGCCAAGGCCGGCGCATTCGTCTTCGGTTCGGGACTTGCCATCGTGCCCTTCCTGTACGGCGGTGTCGTCACCGAACACCACTGGCTGAACGACAAGCAGTTTGTGGACGCCGTGGCGGTGGCCATGATCACACCCGGGCCGGTCGTCATCACGGTCGGCTTCATCGGCTATCTCGTGGCAGGTCTGTCAGGGGCTTGTGTGGCGGCCGCCGCGACTTTCCTGCCCTGCTACCTCTTCACTGTCCTGCCTGCGCCGTACTTCAAGAAGTACGGCAAGCTGCCCGCCATTCTGGCCTTCGTGGATGGCGTTACCGCTGCCGCCATCGGCGCCATTACCGGCGCGGTCATCGTGCTGGCCAAACGTTCGATCGTCGATATCCCTACCGCGCTGCTCGCGCTGGTTACCGTGGCCCTGCTGCTGAAGTTCAAGAAGCTGCCCGAGCCCCTGATTGTTGCAGGAGCGGCCTTGATCGGCCTGGTGGCCTATCCGCTGCTGCATCACTGAGTCACAGGAGATCCTGAGGTGACATCCGTCTCGGTCGCCCGCTCGAAGCTCACTGGTCTAATCACCGGTGGCCAACTGTGTCGCCGAGCCAACCGCATCATCGCCCTTATGGTGCCGATTCAATACCCTGTGCGAAAAGGGCAACCGCGTCTGCGGCCGTATTCATAGCGACAGAGATGCAACCCTGCACGCGGCTAGCATTTTCCCTTCTTGGCCTGCCCTGGCGGACAACCGCCATTCCCCTTTCCGCGACCGGTGTAGTACTTCTCGCCTTTGGGGCCGTTGTGTTTGCGCCAGTAGTCCGGATCGCGGTACTCCCCGCCATCCCAGTAGTAGCCCCTGCTATCCCGACTGCCGAACGTGATGTTCACACCGGGCGCCTGGATGCGCGCATTCCCTACGTCGACATTGAAATCAGCCGCGCTTGCATGCCAAGCGCCGCACGCAAGCATGATCGCAATCACAGTTCTCGTCATGGAGCTTCCTTGGTAATTCATGTTTCGAGATCTCCCACCGGCATCTTGCTCAGAGAAGACCTGACCTGAACCAGTCCCGGCGCGGACATCGTGACGACACCTGCGCCGGGTCAGCCGGTCTACGGCGTCACGATGTTGAACCAGAACTCGAACGTATCGAGGTAGCTGACCAGTTCGTCCAGCTTGGCCTGGTTGCCCGTGACCTTCGCGCTTCCGTTCTTCACCGCATCTGCCATCTTGGTCTGGCCCAGGATAATGCCGTTCAGCGTGTCGCGTGACATCGTCACGTTTGCATCTGCCTGCTGTGCCTGCACGCCCGCCGTTAGTCATTCCTTACCCTGTTCCAATGTGTGTGAGGGCGCCCTAAACGAGCTTGTGCCGGCGTTGCTGCGTGCCGAAAATACTCCCGCAACGTCACTGAAAAGAGAAGTGAATGTTTTTTTGCGCGCTCTGAAAATATTCTCCCTTGACGGGTACGCGCCCTGACGAGCCGCCCGTGCTATGGGCTGGCAACCTGCTCCGCGAGGTTCCGGGGCAGACCATCGAGGACATCTAGAAATCGCCTCGGCGACGAATGCCCGCTATTCGACAAAGCTCGGCCGCACCGTCACGGCATTGTTGACGGACTGCTTAGGGTCGGCTCCGGTTCCATCGTGCGCGCGGCCGCGTGATTAGAGAATTTTCTTCATCGACGGTGCAGGATGCAACTCGAAATTTCGACTCTCATAGAACGAAACGGCTTCTGGTCTCGCGTCGAGAAATACGGCACTCATGTCGCGTACGCGTGCGTCAGCTTCAGCGTACTCCATCAAGGCGTGCCCTACCCCGCTTCCTCGTGCTTCCGCAACGACGATTAGATCATCCACGTGCAGATACGACCCGCGTGCCAACGTGTGGACTGGTCGCATGCCCAAGACGCCAATAAGTTCGCCGTCTCTGAAAGCTCCAATCAATTCGTACCCGGAATACGATTGCCGGAGGACTCGTCTGAGAAATTCAGCTTCGTCCAGTTTGCGCAACCGAGCGATAACAGGGAAGGCTTGCGGCCATTCGACAGGTGTAAGCCGTCGAATGGTTATAGTGGCGCGGAGACTCGCATTCATGGATCAGTCGAGTTTGAACAGACGTGTCATTCTTGCACATAACCGGACATTGTCGCTCCCGTCAAATGTCCGGCCTTGAGCGGCACGAGTGGGCGCTCTGGGTCGCGAACTGCCGATCGAGCTTGGCCCGGCCTCTGAATGGAGGATCGACGGCCCTACCCGGCCACTCCTGTCACCTGCAATTCGAAACTTAACGACCAGAGTGCGCCAAACATCGGTCGCTGACCGCCTCAGCAAGTGCCTTTTCCGTAGCGTCCCATACGATCAATCATTCATCCGGCCCCAAGACACTTGGCTCTCATAAGGTAGTCAGAGCATTGGCTCAAAATCGCCGTCTCGAAATCAGGGATGCCATGTCGTAGGGCGGACACTCTGATCCCGGGAGCCGGAAATTGCATAGGACACTTCCTTTCCCGCTGCCAGCATCAGATCCACATACTCCGCCAACTTATCTCGCGTCAGCCGACTAATGGGCCCTGAGATGCAAAGAGCCCCGGCCAAAGTCCAATTGATTCCGAACACCGGGACAGCCAGGCTCGAAACTTCAGGCTCCCTTTCGCCCATTGAAATGAAATAACCATCTTTGCGAATGGCCTCGTATGGCTCGCCGCTTTCGCCTGCGAATGCCCGCAACACTCTGCCCGGCGCTCCGGTGAGAGAAAGCCTTTCCCCGACGCGCACGTGGTGCCGCACCGCGCCCGGTCCTTCGACTCGCACCAGGCAGGCCCGAGTGTCTCCCTCCCGGACATAAAAGGCTGCGCTTTCACGTGTTTCGTAGCTAATTCGCCTGAGCACAGGCTCCACGGTTTCATTCACTCGAAACGCAGCCTGATAGCGCGCGCCCAGCCATCCCGCGGCCGCTCCGAGGCGCCATTGGCCATCTTCGCGTTGGGCCAGATACTCGCTTTGCGCAAGCGTCCGCGCCGTGCGCAGCACGGTCGATTTGCCCATCCCGACCCGTCGGCTCAACTCCGACAAGCTCAACGAAGCGTCATCGGCAGAAAATGCCTCGAGAATCTGCAAAGCACGGGTGACAGCAATGATTGTGTCTTTATCCGCACCTTCAGGCGCATGGTCAGGCCGAGCATTCCGTTTCATGGCACATGTTCCGCTATGGACAACGCAATTGTATAGCACGGAACAGCAATCTATAGTCAAGGCACAAATACAAGGCTTCTATTGGAGACACCCTTGAAGACGATCCTTCGCGTTCTGGCGGCCTGCACCATTGCTGCATTGTCAGGCGTTGCTGCGCATGCCGCGGACACCTATCCGACCAAGCCCATTCGCCTGATCGTTCCCTTCCCACCGGGCGGCGCGCCGGATACCTTCTCGCGTGAAATTGGCCAACAACTGAGCCGGGATCTGAAGTGGACCATCATCATCGACAACAAGCCAGGTGCTGGCGGCAACCTCGGCGTCGAGGCTGCGGCAAAAGCATCGCCTGACGGCTACACGCTGGTATTCGGCCAGACCAGCAATCTTGCCATCAATCCGTCGTTGTACAAGAAGCTGCCATATGACCCTGCAAAAGATCTGACGCCCATCGGCTTGATTGCCTCCGCACCTCTCGCGATTGTTGCCAACAACAGTTCACCATACAAGAACCTGACTGACGTGCTTGCCGCTGCGAAAGCCAAGCCAGGCACGGTAACGTTCGGCACGCCGGGCAATGGTACGGTCGCACACCTCGCCATGGAACTCCTGCAGAAGCAGGCCGGTGTGAAGATGCAGCACATTCCATACAAGGGTGCATCGCAGGCTCTCACCGACGTTTTGAGTGGCCAGGTGGAAATCTATATTGGCTCCGTCCCTACGGTCATGGGCCAAATCAAGACGGGCAAGTTGCGCGGAATCGCTGTGACCTCTGCTAAGCGTTCGCCGCAATTGCCTAACACGCCCACCGTAGCGGAAGCCGGAGTGAAGCAATTTGACGCGGACACATGGTTCGGCCTGCTTGCACCCGCCGGCACCCCGGCACCCGTCGTCGCAAGACTCAACGCTGAATTGAATCGAGTACTCCAGGTCCCGGCCGTTCGTTCCAAGATCGAGGCGGAAGGCGGACAGGTCTTGGGCGGTAGTACCTCAGCATTTGCAGGCTTATTGCAAAAGGATCTTGCTCGCTGGCGAGTTGTGGTCAGAGACTCGGGCGCGACCATCGATTAACGCCTCGGCGCGCGACCGCGCGCCGGATTCCACTTTCGCGGTTTCACAATCCGTCAGTTGGCATGCCAACTGTGCGGCTGGATTCACTCGCAGATTTTAGGAGCAACTATGTCGGCAACCCAACAACTCCCTGATGTCATCCGTGATTTCGAACGCGTCTCCTCGGACATCGTCAAGCAGGCTTCCGAGTACGCGTCTTCGATCTTCGCCGATGTAGCGGGTCGCCGCGGCGGCCTGCACGGGCGGATCGCACCACTGAGCCAAAAAAGCAAGTTCTGCGGTCCGGCTGTCACCGTGGAAGTTCGCCCTGGCGATAACCTTATGATTCACGCCGCCATGGCGCTGGCTCAACCAGGCGACGTCATTCTCGTCGATGGCAAAGGCGACCAAAGCAGCGCGCTGATGGGCGCAATCATGGTGAATCAGTGCATTGCACTCGGTGTCGCGGCCGTTGTCCTGGACGCCGCTGCGCGTGATGCCGAAGAGATCATCGAGACTGGCTTCCCGATGTACTCTGTAGGACTGAATCCCAACGGGCCTACCAAATTCGTACCCGGCCGCGTGAATCATCCGATTCAATGTGGCGGCGTTACGGTGCGCCCGGGCGACCTCGTCATTGGCGATGCAGACGGCGTGGTCGTCATCGAGCGCGAAAAGGCGCCGGCTCTGATTGAGGAGGCTGCAAAGAAGGTAGCGGCGGAGCGTAAACGCATCGAAGGTATCAAGTCTGGCGAAGCACTGCGACCATCCTGGCTGGATGATGCCCTGCGTGCCGCCGGTGTCCTGAAGGCTGGGGAAACGCTGTGAGTGCGCCGGACAAGCCCGTAATCGTTGTGACCGCGGCGAACATTGCGCCACAGGCAGTCGCGCTGCTGTCAGACTTCGAACTGGTCTATGCAGGAAAAGCGGCAACCGAAGAAGAGACCGCAGAACTATGCCGGCGTTACGCGCCTGTGGCGATCATCGTCCGCACAAGCAAGGTCGGCGCCATGGCGCTCGACGCAGCGCCGTCGATTCGCGTCCTGTCAAAGCACGGAAGTGGCATCGACAACATCGACCAGGAAGCTGCGAAGGCGCGTGGCGTCAAAGTCGTGGCCGCGACAGGCGCAAATGCGGCAGCAGTGGCCGAACAAGCGCTGGCGCTAATGCTAGCCTGCGCAAAATCGGTCGTGATCCTAGACCAGCGCACACGTAACGGCCATTGGGACAAATCGACGCATCAAAGCCTCGAACTGAAGGGGCGCACGCTCGGTCTGGTAGGCCTGGGGGCGATCGGCCGACGTTTCGCCCGGATGGCGAATGCCATGGACATGAAGGTCATTGGATATGACCCTTATGCCACCAATCAGCCGGCGAACATCGAGCAGGTCAGCCTCGACACGATCTGGCGAGATTCGGACGTCATATCGTTCCATTGTCCACTGACCACCGAGAATCGAGGACTCCTCAACGCGGATAACCTGGCCAAGTGTAAGGATGGCGTTATCGTCGTCAATACCGCGCGCGGTGGACTCGTTGAAGAAAGCGCGCTTCTGGCAGCGGTTGATGGCGGCAAAGTAGCCGCAGCAGGCCTGGATTCGTTGCAGCAAGAGCCGCCGCCCGCCGATCATCCCTTCTTCAGAAACAGCAAGTTCATCATCAGCCCGCATATCGGCGGCGTAACTAGCGATGCCTTCGTCAACATGGGTGTAGCCGCCGCGACGAACGTGCTGGCCGAACTTGCGAAGCTGCGATAAGGAGCCGACATGAGTGAAGCAGCCAGGCGGTGGCAGCGTAAGCCGGACGGCAGCAATTGGGGAGAGTTTGGAGCGAACGATCAGCGTGGGCGCATGAACCTGGTGGATCGCGCCAAGGTACTGCAAGGCGTCGCAGAGGTGCGCGAGGGCATTACGTTCTGCCTTTCGCTTCCCCTCGATTACCCCGGCGGCCAAACCATGAACGTGCGTCGGCAGCCACCGCGGCGCTTCGCCGTCCTTCGGGATGGAAAGAGCGCCGGGCAGCAGGGTTTCTGCTGGTCGTACCGTTCCGAGGATCCCGATCTGACGGACGTGGTCAATGACGATGTTGTCCTCATGAGCCTGCAGTATTCAACGCAGTGGGACAGCCTTGCACACGTAGGCAGTCATTTCGATGCCGACGGTGACGGCAGCGACGAAGCTGTCTTCTACAACGGCTTTCGGGCAGGCGAGGAAATCAGAGCCGGTGTCGAGACTCAAGCGTCCGAGGCATGGGCAAGATACGAGAACCCGGAAGCCGGAGCGTTGAGTATCGCCGTCCTTGCTGAGCACGGTGCCCAAGGCCGCGGCGTCATGATCGACATCGAGCGCCACATTGGGCGTAAACGACAGGCTGTCGGCTACGACCGGCTCATGCGCATTCTGGAAGCAGATAACGTAACAGTCGAGTCGGGCGATATGGTCTGCCTCCATACCGGGTTCGCCGACACATTGTTATCGATGAACAAGTCGCCCGATCTCAAGGTACTCCACGACTCCGGCACCGGACTGGATGGCTACGACGCGAAGCTGCTCAATTGGATCACCGACTCGCGCCTGGCATGCCTGCTGGCAGACAACCCCGCCGTGGAGCTGGTTGTGCCGAAACCGCTGACGCCTTCCCCCATTCGCGGGCCACGACTGCCGCTGCATGAACATTGCCTGTTCAAGAATGGCATTCACCTCGGCGAGCTGTGGCATTTGACACCATTGGCATATTGGCTGCGCGAGAACAATCGTAGCCGCTTCCTGCTGACCGCCCCACCTCTGCGCCTTCCCGGCGCAGTAGGTTCGCCGGCGACTCCGATCGCGACGGTCTAGTACACAACTACAACTCTCTGGAGACGAGACAATGTTCAAGTCCGTTACCGGCGCCATTGCCGGCCTCACACTGCTGTGCGCCACCGCGTGTGCGAGCGCCGCCTATCCCGATCATCCAATCCGTCTCGTCGTTCCATATCCCGCAGGCGGCGCGGCCGACACGGTCGCCCGCATCGTAGCTGCCCCTCTGGGTACCAAGCTGGGTCAGACCATTGTCGTAGACAACCGCCCCGGTGCAAGCGGTGTGATCGGTGCCGGCGCGGTCGCCAAGGCTGCGCCGGACGGCTACACCCTGCTACTGGATGCTACGGCTCACTCGGTCAACCCTAGTCTGCAACCGAAGCTTCCCTACGATACCGCGAAGGACTTTGCCCCCATCTCCCTGGTGGTACTAGTGCCAAACCTTCTAGTGGTTCCTCCAAACTCTCCGTTCAACTCGCCCAAGGATATCGTGGCGCGCGCAAAGGCTACGCCTGGAAAGCTGACCTATGCGTCCGCGGGCTCCGGCACCGCACAGCATCTGGCCGCAGAGCTGTTCCGTCAGCAGTCCGGACTGAATATGCTTCACGTTCCCTACAAAGGGGGCGCACCAGCGTTGAGTGACTTGATGGGTGGCCAGGTGGACATGATGTTCAGCAACATGGCAGCGTCTTACCCACTGGTCTCAGGCAAGAAGTTGAAGGTGCTGGCGACAACAGGCGCAAAGCGCTCCACCACGTTGCCCAATGTACCAACCATCTCGGAATCCGGACTTCCCGGCTACCAGGTGTATGAGTGGAATGGCTTGTTCGCGCCTGCTGGCACCTCTGCGGAAGTCATAGACAAGATCAACAAGGCAACAATCGAAGTCTTGGCACAACCCGCCATCAAGGAACGGCTCGCGGCAATCGGCGCGGAGGCTTCTGGTGATAAGCCAGAAGAATTTCGAAAGTTCCTTGATGCGGAGCGCGCAAAATGGGCGACAGTCATTAAACAGGGCAATATTCGCCCGGAATGAGGTTGGGTCTGGAGAAACGTACTTCGCGGAGTGTCGATGGCCGCTACGTAGGTCGTTACGGCCATTGGCATCACGTGCCAAACGGGCGAGAAGGGTCGGGTAGCGCCGGCCGGCGCCCTCGCCCTCGGCCGGCTCAAATCGTTAAGGATTGTTCAACGCCTGCTCACACGCGCCACGGCCTCTCACAGCCTTCCAGACGAGGGCAGAATCCCTGACGGCAAGAGTCTTTCCATCGCTATTTCCCCCGCTGTGGAGCGCCCGATCCATCAACCGGCGGCCGCGACCATGGGGGCGAAGAGAGGTCCTTTGCAAAGAAATCGGCGAGCGCAGTGACCTTGGCGGGGCCGGGCTCGTGCCGATGGCGTGACAAAGTACACGCCGCCGCGTGTCAGGCTCCAGCCAGGCAGGATCGCCTCTAGCCGTCCGTCGGCCAGATATTCGCCCGCCATGAATTCCGGCAATTCTGCAACGCCCTGCCCCGCCGGTAGCATGGGGAGCAGCGCTTCCGAGTTGGTCACGCGCAGCATCACCATGACCCGCAGACTCGAAAAGAAGATCGCACTCGTAACCGGTGGCACGAGCGGCATCGGACTGGCCACCGCCAAGCGGTTCGCCGCAGAAGGCGCGCATGTAACTACTGAGCGCGATTAAAAGATATGGCGAACACCTGCCGCAACGCCGATCATGGACGTCTGCCCGTTCGCAGGCGCGTAAGTATTATTGAGCAAGAGGCTCGCGCCATAGCCAGACGCCGCTGATTCGAGCATCGATCCGGCGTTCCGCGCATAGGCCGTGGACACATACAAAGCGGTCCTCTTGCTCAGACTATATTTCGCCATAAAGAACAGTTGCCATGGGTTCGCCACCGTAGCGCTTCCGTACAGATTCCGGACAATCTGATAATCATATTCAAGCGTCAGCTCGACGGCTGGGGTCACCTGATAATTCCCACCCACCCAGTAGTAGTCATCGCGCAAGACTGTAAGGCTGTTCTGATCCCTGCTCTGTCCCCAGCGATACCCACCCATGACCTTGGCCTTGGCATCGAATGTGTAGCTCGCTGCGGCCGCTACCCGCCGGCTGGTACCGCTCCCTTGGGCGATCGACGGGTTGTATTGATCGTAGTCGATGGTGAAGCCGAATGCGCCGGGCGTATAGATCAGTGCCGCGCCATACCCCGTGTCCTTCCTGGCGTGACCCGGAACCTCGCCATTGCCTCCGACCGTCACTTGCTGAGCGAACGGACTGATAGGTGGCAAGGTCATCCCGACACCAAAGGACCAATGCGCAATTGCTGTCACCGGCCCTACTACGGCTGCGTACTGAACGGTATTGTTCTCGCGGAAGTTTGGACCGGCTATCACACCGATCGGCTCATACTGAACCGAATAGGCGGCAGGCATGAAATTGGCCAGCCCGAGAAAGAGCGATGTGTACTGCCGGCCGAATGTCAGTTGGCCAAACTTGTCGCTGCGCAAGCCAACGTACGCCTGTCGGTCGAACAGTGTGTTGTTCAGTTCCAAAGTCCCTGTATCGGCCTGTATGCCGCTTTCCAGGACGAAAAGCGACTTCATCCCCGCCACCAGCTCCTCTTCGCCACGTAAGCCCCAACGGGACCCCGCAAGACCACCACTGTTCATGCGGGTGACGCTGTGCCCCGCGCCGGGGTTGTAGAGATTCGTGGGTAATGGAACAGATCCAACTCTATTGACGTATTCGAGATTCGTGTCAACGACGCCGTACAGCGTAACACTGGACTGTGCGTAGGCAGCGCCGGAAAAAAGTCCGAATGCTGCACAGGTAAGAAGGCGCTCTTTCATGCTGCAATGTCTCCTCGTTGTTGTAGCGGTGGTATTGAATGCAAGTGCGCCCACATCGCTCAGCCGCACACCATCGAACCGCATCAAGGGCGAGCGCCGGATGCGGTTCGCGGATGGAATGCCAGGCACGGCCCCGCTGCTGTTCCCGTAGTGGGCGCGCTATCTGAACCGTGCGGTCAGCTCTGCGGGATGCATTCAGAGAGGTCGCTCTTCCGTGTCCGATGGGTAGGGACCAGCACGATCTCGCCGAGATAAACGCTTTCGTGGAGTTCGCAGTCCCTGTGCGCCATTCCCGCGCTGTGATGGACTTCAACACGATAGCCGCCGCTTTCTGCGGGCAGACCACCAAAACGGAAGTCGCCAAAATCGTCGCTTTCCGTAACGGCAATCTTCTCCTCGCCCTGATAAAGCGACACCTGGGCGCGCGCAACGCATTCGACCTGGCCAGATACCTCGACGCTGACGCTGCCGCCGATGAAGCACGCTTCCCAGCGCTCCAGCCCGCCGTAATAGACTCGCGGCCTGGCGCCCAGCTTAGGCAGCAGTACCTTCAATCCCTCGGTGCGAGCCTTCTGGGCCATGGCGTTGTCGTCGAGCTTCACCGCCTCGAAAACATCGGTGGGGCATGCTTGCTGGCAGCGCGGGCGCTGCCAGCCGCTGTCGAGCAAATGGGCATCGAAAATCCAGGTCTGAGGGACCTGCAACTCCTCGTTCCAGACAATGGCCTTGTAAGGGCACGACCGGACGATGTCCCGGCGGCCCTTGGCTTTGACAGGGTCGATGATGACGATGCCATCCTTGCGCTTGTTGATCGCGTCGCCACCGACCTTCATGCAAGGCGCGTTGTCGCAGTGATTGCACATGACCGGCAGGTAGGTCGTTTGGACCATTGGTGCCTGCCCCTCGACGCGGCGCAGAATGCGGATCGTGCTGTCACCGGATACGGAGGCGGGTGCCGCATATCCGGGAAAGTCGTTACCGACGTGTTCGTCCTTCTCCGCAATGACGCAGTTATAGCAATTCTCGCAGCGGCCGACGTTGATGATGAGATTCCACTTATCCATGAGCAATCTCCGTATCCGCGCGGCTGAGCTTGAATTGCTCGGCGCCCTGCCATTTTTCAATCTGGACCAGGCATGAATTTGGGCTCATGCTGCTCGTGCCCCGCGTCTGAGGGCGGTCGGGCGTGAGGATGTTCATGCATCCGCCGATCTCGACCGTTTCGCCTCCGATGTCGACCATCTGGAACGCGGCGCTGGCCTCATGCGACTTCACCACCCCTGGAACCATCAACGGCGAGATATCGGCCGCACAGATCACCGCGCCGCGGTCGTTATAGACCTTGACCAGATCACGGTGCGCGATCCCGCGTTCCTTCGCATCGACGGCATTGATGCGCACGAGCCAGAAGTCATGGCCGGCGATACGGGCACGGTGGTCTGGCACGTGATTCACGGCGCTGTTCTTGCCATCGCTCGACGTGTGGAAGCTATAGCGCGAGTGCGTGGCGATCATCTGTAGCGGATACTTGCCCGCCAGCGTGGCAGTCCCTAGACCTTCCCATGATGGGATGTAGCGGTTGAGCGCCGGCCGATCGGGATTGTCCGCCGTATGGCGCCTGAGAATCTCGGGAATGAATTCGATCTTGCCACTGGGCGTTTGCACGCCCTTGCCGAATCCCTCCGCAAACTGGCTTGGCAGCGGGTGCGGCTCGGGGAGATCCTTCTGGCGGCCTTCCGCGAACCAGCGCATATCCACCGGCTGGCTGAAATCCGGCCGTTCGGGTGGGACAACGTAGTAACCCTTGCGGCAGAACGCTTTCCACGAAATGTGGTTCGGCAGATCGGAGCCATCGAAAACGCGCTTGACCCAGTCAAGTTCTGAGCCGCCTTCGGTAAACAAGGCGCCCAGACCCAGCCGCTCCAGAATCGCGGTGAATATGTCGTAGTCAGACCGCGACTCACCGAGTGGCTCAATGCACTTGTGCTGCAGCGTTACAACACGATGATTGACGCCGGCAATCCCGTGATGTGCGTACCCCCCCGAATTCGACCATTCGCCGATGTCCCAGCGCTCCAGCGAGCTGCAGGCCGGAAGAATGATGTCCGCGAACCGGGCCTCGCCCTCCATCCAGATCGATTGATTGACGACAAACTCGATGCTGGGATGCCGATAGGCATCGATCCATCGCCCGGACTTGGTGACGGTGCTGAATGCCGAGCCTCCATACCGGTAGATCATGTGAATCGGCGAATAGCCCGGCATCGGATAGGTGAACGGCGCGAATTGCGCCTCCTGCGAAATGCCGTCCCACAGATAGCCGCTGGCGTGCCCGTTGATGATCGCGTCGGGAAGCTGTTGCCGCGGAACCATTTGCTTGACCGGGTTCATCGTCAGGATGTGCGGCATCCGCTGATAGTTGCTGACGGCATTGCCCGTCCACATCAGGTCACCGGAAATCCCGCCATCCGCGTATCCCGGAAAGTAGAAGTGAAGGTCCACTGGGGTGCCGAGCTGAAGGCATCCGAAATTGACCCCCGGCTTGCCCCAACCCTGCATCGCCATCATCATGATCATGCAGCGTGCCCACTGTTGTCCGGTGGCGCCGCGCCCAGCGCCGCCGAACCCCGCGCCTGTCATGCCGGCCGCCAGATAGACCTTCCTGTTGCCCCACTTTCGCGCGAGTGCGCGCACGTCCCTGGCGGCACTCCCGTTTCAGCTTCTTGCCACTCCGGCGTCTTCGGGATGCCGTCGGTTTGCCCGAGCAGATAGGCCTGCCACGCTTCGAAGCCCGTCGTGCGGGCCGCGACGTAATCTTGGTCGTACAAGCCTTCGACTGCCCATACGTACATGATCGCGGTGGCCAGCGCGGCGTCGGTTTGCGGCCGAACCGGAATCCAGCGACCCCCGAGCAACTGAGCCGTCGGATTATTGTGCGGGTCGATATGTATGAACTCGATGCCGAGTTCCTTGGCCCACAGGCGCCGTTGCGTGCCCTCGAAACCGGCATAGGCACCATTGGTGCTTTCGGGATCGCAGGACCAGAACACAATCAAGTCTGCTTCCTTGAGGCAATCCTCGACTCCGCCATAGCCCGCCGGGACGCCGATCCGCATGGAATTTCCAAAATGATGCATCGCCCCCCAGTACCAGCCCTCCCAACTGTCGGGATTGGCGGCGACCCGGGTGAAACCGATCAGGTTGGCGAAGCGCGTCAAGGCGCTGAGGTAATAGCCGACGTTGCCCCACTGATGGTGGGACGACATCGGAAACGTGATGGCACCAGGACCGTGGACGCGTTTCTGCCGGTTGATCTCCTTGGCCACTATGTCCAGGGCCTCATCCCAGGAGATGCGCACGTAACCCGATTTCCCTCGGTTCTGCGGATTGCGGTCGCCATCGGGATCGTAATCGACGCGCTTCATCGGATGAAGAATGCGCTTGTCCGAATAGACGACGGACTTCAGCGTCATGGCGTGAGGCGCCACCAGCGCGCGGCGTTGCGGTCGAAAGGTTTTCCCGCGCGCCTGGAGCTCCCAGCCGTGCGCATCGTCGATGTCGAACTCGATGGGGGTCACGCGCACGATGCGTCCCGCTTTTACGTAGACGAACAGCGGCCCGCCGTTCGTGCAGGTGGCAAACCGTCGCATGCCGTCGGCCATTGCCGTACCCATCTCGACGCCAACCGTCTGGCTGAGGTTCAGCGTTTGCATGAACCAGACCACCAGGGGGTCTGGCCCTTTCGTGATGACCTTGAAGTTTTTCGCGGCGTGGATAATATCGCCCTGATCCGGGTTGGGCATCAGGAATTTCAGTGCCGTCGGCAAGTCCCTGAACAGCAGGCTGACGTCGGCGTCGGCGCTCTTCGCATTCCGCGACCGCAGCTTTCCACCCTTGATTTCGAGGGTGACCCCAATACTGCCATCGAGCAGCCCAATGAAGGCGGTACAGTTTTTCTGCTTCAGGCGCCGGCGGAAGTCCGCGTGCTTCCACGCGGTCAGGTTCAGGACCCGTGGCAAGGCGAACAAGATAGTTCGAAGGACAATCTTTTTCATCGCTGGATCGAGCCTCGGGTCACGCCGGATGAGTGAAGTCGAGCGGGTATGGAAACCGACCTGCCAGGAGATCCCGCACCCGCGCTGCGTCGGCAGCGGCGCATTGAACGAATGCGACGGTACCTTGCCTGATATCCGACCCGACACGTACGCTGGCGGGTACACCGGCCTGCTCCAGTTGTTCGCGGAAGACTTCCTCGACCGCGCGCATGCGCAACGCCGCGCGTGCCACCTTGCCAATGGGAGTCAGCGGCAGCGTCTGCAGAATTTCGATGCGTGCAGGGACAGCAGCGCGCTCCGGTACTAGCGTGCGCGCCGCGGCCAGCAGCTCGTCGGCCGTGAGAACGTGCCCCGGCTTGAGCGTGACATAGGCGACAGGCAATTCACCGGCGTGCACATCCGGCTGGCTGACGGCTGCAACCATCGCCACCGCCGGATGCTGCAGGAGCGCTTCCTCGATCATTGCCGGGTCGATATTGTGGCCGCCTCGAATGATCAGCTCCTTGGCACGGCCCGTCAGGTGCAGGTAACCATCCCTGTCCAGATAACCGAGATCGCCAGTGTTGAGCCAGCCGGGCTTTAGCCAGATGTCGCGGTTATCGTGCTCCCGCAAGTAGCCCGGGAACACATTGGGGCCGTGAATACCAATAACACCCGTTTCCCCCGGCGCGGCCGGCTCACTGGCAAGGTCCGTGCTGCCAGTCTTCCATACTCCGATGGCCTGGTGAGGCAGGCGCAACCCAACGCTGCCAAGTCGGCGCTGGCCCAGAGGCGGATTCAGCGCTGAAACGCAGGCGCCTTCTGTCATCCCGTAGCCCTCGTACAACGGGATGCCGGCGGCTGCTTCAAAGCGCCTTGCCACTTCGGCCGGCAACGACGCCGCACCGCAGAATGCGAAGCGAAGCGAGGAAATATCGGCACCATCGCGAGGCAGGTCGGCGAGCGCGCTATAGATCGTCGGCACACCACTGAAGCTGTTCGCCTTGAATCGTTCGACCAGCTTCCAGAAATTCGGCATCACGCCGTGACCACGATAGCCGGCCGCGGTCAGCATGACGACCTCCCAGCCACGATGGAAGGCGGCCAGGCCGGTGACCATCGCGCCGTTCACGTGGAACAGCGGGAGACCGCACAGGATTGTGTTGGGAGACGGGGTGAGAACGCCCAGCATGGCGGCAACGAACGCCTCGTTGAGATGCGCGTGCGTGGCGACTTTGGGCAGGCCGGTAGTGCCCCCGGTGTGGAAGTACGAACAGATGTCGCTCGGAAAAATGCGTCGCTGGGACAACAGCATGTCTGGAGGCTCCGCGGCCAACGCGTCTTCGAAGCTGACCACCCTCACTTCCACGCGAGCCGGCCGAGACGCAGCCTGGAAGGCCGTTTCCAGGCGCTTGCGCTCGTCGTCGCCAACGTAAGGCGTGGCGCTGACGACGAATAGGGTCTGCACCGCAGGGCAGCGGTCAACCACCGCGACGGCCTTATCCCATAGGGTGCTGTCTTCCATCGGTGCGCAGGCGACCAGCGCCCGGGCCCCGGTCTCCTCGACGATGGCCACAATATGGTCCACCTCGAGCATGGGGTTGATGGGGCTGGCAATACCTGCAGCCTGGGCGCCAAGCAAGGCGAAATGCGTCTGCGGCAGGTTCGGAAGTAGCAGGCTCACGGCAATGCCCGGGGAAATGCCACTACGGTGGAAGGCATTGGCCGCCTGCGTCACGCGCGCCTTGAGCGTGGCGTAGTCGACAGCAAACTCCTGCGCGTGCGGCTCGCCGTTCATCACGAAGCGAAGCGCTGTCCGCGCTGCGTAGCGATCGCAGGCGCGGCACAGGAGTTCGTATGTGTTCTGCGCGGGAACCTTGTCTTCCCACGGTGTGCGCTCAAAGGCGTCGATATCGGCCTGGGTCCGGATTTCGCCGGCCAAGGTCCCGCCCACCGTCGTATCGGGCATGCTTGTCTCCTTGATTGATGGTCTGTTTTGTCAGGATTGCTGTGGCAGCAGGACGGCGCGCCCGGGCTCGCGCCGGGTGACGTGCTGGTATGCCTGTTCAGCCTGCGAAAGCGGGAAGGTTTTTACGCAAAGCGGGCCAAGGGACGTTGCGCATGTGATGAGCGATTTCAATACAGCGTTGCTCGAGCGGAACGTCGTCCACCCATACCGTGCGCCATGCGGAACCAGGGCGCGTTTGGCCCGTTTGCCAGCCATCGAAGCAACGCCTCCCCCGACGAGGCCCAGCCTGTCGAAATTGCCAAGCAACGGATGGACCGTTGTGGCATGGCCCACCGCGTCAGACGAGAGCAGGTGCAGCAGCTCTGCTTCCTCGTCCCAGTTGGCGAAGTTCAGCGTGGCAGCAAAGTGCCGCGGCAAACTGGCGGGCGATTGCGCACGGCGGTCAACCACTTCGGTGGCACCAGCATCCAAACAGGCCTGTAGCCCGTCCTTTGAGCCGACCGCAGTGACATCGGCTCCCAGCAGGTAAAGCAACTTGACAGCAATTTGTCCGAGGCCGCCAGTCGCCCCATGCACAAGTACGGCCCGTCCGTTCACGGTATCACGCGAAATGCCAGCGTCCGCGAATGCTCTGGCCACGGTTTGGAAGTTGTAGGGCAACGTGGCGAGGGCTTCAGCGGGAATCGATCGAGGGCTGTGCGCAACGTGGTCAGGCCGGACGGTTACGTGCGTGGCATGCGTCCCTTCGCTTGACGGCGGCTTGGCCCCGAACACAGGGTCGCCTTCGCGCAAGCCTCTCACGCCAGCCCCCACGGCACAAACAGTCCCGGCAAAATCGTTTCCGAGAACCAGCGGCAGGCGCGTTGCCCCCAATAACGAGAAAATTCTCCTGCCGTAGCCGCTGCGTCGGCGCACATCGATAGGATTCACCGCCGCTGCCTCGACTCTCACCACGATCTCGCCATTGCGCGGTTTCGGGTAAGGCTTTGGACGAACCTCGAGCGCGAAGTCCTCGCCAAATCCATCGATCGCGGCCGCCGCGGCAGTTGGTTCGCCGTATGGGGCGTTCATGCCGACACCACGCGATTGCGCTGCTCGCCCAGCTCGATTGCACCATCGTCGGTGCGTATCGAAGCGGTCATGATGTCGCCCGGCTGCAGGTAGGCGGGGTTCGAGCGGCCCTTCTTGATGAAAAGCTTCCACTTCGTACGCTCGGACAGTACATGGCGGAACATCCACATCGCGAGCTTTCCCGGCGCGCGGGCCGCGCAGCCTGCCGGCGTGCCGGTAGCGATGAGGTCGCCGGGCAGCAGATCATGCAAGGCCGACAGTTCCGTCAGTGTCTGGTGCGGTTTGAATATCATGTCGCCGCAGTAAGTGTCCTGCCGGGGCTGCCCGTTCACGTGGAGCCGCATGCGCAGTTCAGGCCAGCGCGCCCACTCTTCTGCGTTCAGCAGTACCAGGAAGGGACCCACGGGACCAAAGCTGCGATAACTCTTTCCTTTGTAGAACTGAGCCTGCGGCAACTGGACGTCGCGTGCGGAAACGTCATTGACAATCGTTACACCCGCCAGAAACTCGTGAAGCTCGTCCGGCCCGACACGCAGTGCGCCGGCCAGCGGCTTGCGGACAACCAGACCAAGCTCGATCTCGTAGTCGAGCAGGTGCACATGCCCCGGCCGCACCACGTCGGCGTCAGCCGCGGCAAGACAGGATGGAGCCTTGGTGAACAGCGTGTTGAAGCCGATCTTGCCGGGGTCCATGCCAGACTCGCGTACATGACTGGCGTAGTTAATGCCCTGGCACAGGAACTGCCGGTCTGGCGTGACTGGCGGCAGCAGCGTGACGCCATCGAGCGCAAGCGTTGCCTCGCCCGCGGTGCTGCGCCAGGCGGCCTCCAGGCCATTGGTGACGAAGTCGGCAGTACTCGCGCCATCGCAGCGCAACGGTGCGATGCGGCGGTCGTGGACCACGCCCCAGTGCGGCTCGCCGGCATGGATATATCGGACGACCTTGACAGCCATTTGTTCTCCTTGATGTGTGGGTTCTTGCAGGACCGCGATAGCGCATTCACAGCCAGGGTCTGGCAGGGCTCATGGCGCGGCCAAGCAATTTCAGGCGCTCCAGGGACAGCCGTCCGGTCCGCAGCAATCCAGCCACACGGAGCACCGTGTCGAAATTGCGCTTGACGCCCATGCTTGCCGGCACGTCGTCGCCCCAGGCCCAGATGCCGGCCATGTCGAGGGGGACGTAATGTGTTTCATGGTCCGCGGTGAAGACATCGCCGTCGGTGTAGTGCTCGAATTCCATGCCGTCCGGATCGAACCAGTAATCGAAGAGTTGGCTTCCGAGGACGTGCCGTCCGATGCCCCACATATGCCGGTGGCCGTTCGCACGCAGCACGTTGTGGCCCTGTCCGAGCGCATCGAGGTCGAGCACCTCGTACGCACTGTGCTCATACTTTTCCTCAATGCCTCCCGCGAGCACGAAGGAGTGATGGTCCGCGGGCGTGCTTCCCAGATCCAGGCGAAAGAAGCAGAGGTTCGGCGACCCGTCCTCTAGATACTGAACATCGGTCGGGATCAGGCCGAGATGCCGCATGTACCAGTGCGCCATGCCGGCAAAGTCAACGGTCTGCAGCACGACGTGGCCGAGCTTCACCACGGCTGCGGGCTCCAGCGGCGGCCGCACCATAGCGTTCACCCTGCGGAGCTGGGCGGGATCATTGGTGAGAACGTGTGTCGGCTCCCGCAATGGCAGCCGATTGAGCGGTTGCTGACCCGTGACCAGCCATAGAAGATTCCCCGCCGGGTCGGTCAACTCGACGCCAGCGCCGCCTCCCGGAATGGCGCCGGGCGGCAGTCGGCGGGCATTCGCCTCGGCCTCAAGACGAACCAGGTCGGCCTCGCTGCGAACGGTAAACGCGGCGCCGACATAACGCGAGCGCTTGCCTTTCTGTATCAACAGCAGGCATGGCTGCGGCCCAGCGCCGCGCATCAGCAACTGCTTGTCCGTGCGCGACACGCTACACATGCCGAAATCCGTCAGGAAGGTCTCCGCAGCACGCAAATCATGTTTTTCAAAGATGAGAAAAGCAAGCGCCTGGGCTCTCACCACGGCTTCTGGCCGTGGGAGTTTCTGGACCGAGGGAGGCAGTGCACTTTCTGGAAATGCCGGGGGCGTGCGCAGCACGCTGCGAGGCTGGCGGGTCATGTCGTCTCCTTGAAGTGGCCGGGCACGCTCTGCAGCGACGCCCGTTCTTTTTATGACATTATCGTCATCCTGACTTCTAAGTCAATATGAAAGTAGAGATCGGGATGTGGGATTTGCGGGCGCGCCGCCTGAGTGAATCTGGGCGCGCCGTATGGTGCTCTCCCGACTGGATACTGTCGCGACCGGACTCCCGCAGGCCGCAAATGCATAGCAAACTCCTTCGTTTGGCGGCCAACGCCGCCTTGCACCGCTAGCGCCGATTGCATCATTCGCCATGGCCGGCATGCAGGCTCGGCCTGGCGTCCGCCCGCGCCAGACCTTCTGTGAGCCTCTGGAACTCGGCCGAATCGCGCAGCGCCTCGCGGCCCGCTTTCACCAGTTGATGCGCTTGTCCCGGCAGGATCGTCAGCGCCGTGGGTACTTGAAGCAGTGCCTGACGGACTCCCGAGTCCTTCACGTCGCGCAGGCTGACACTGATCACATGAATTTCTGCGTCCGGTGCAAACGGGCTATCTTTCGTGCCCCGCACTTCGGTCAACTCCTTGGCCCAGCGGCGGGCGTTGTCATCCATGGCCGCGATGGTTTCACCGGTTGCGCGGGAGCCGGCGCCGAAAATCAAAGCATCCAGCACCTGGGGCGTCACGGGCACCCGGTCGCTACGGTCAATGCGCTCGGCGGTGTCCCGTTCTGAATTCACGCTGATCAGTACGATCTTGTGTACGGAGCCAGCAGGAAGGTTTCCGAAACTCGCGTCGAGCGAGCCGCGCGCAGCAGTACGGTCCAGCAGGCCACGCACGCCGAGGTTGTCCACCAAGCCTCCGTCCACAAGATGCAGGTACGGCCTGTTTTCAGCATCGAGATAGCTTTGTGCATTGGCATGCAGCATCCTCGCCTGCAAATTGCGGTCGCTGCGTACCGTATCCGCGAGTTGGGCCGCCTGGGGACAGGCGCCGGCATAGTTGTGCAGCGTCACCGGACTGAGCAGAATCGGAACCGATGACGACGCGGCGACTGCGAATGACAGGGGCACGCTGCTCAGGTCTGAGCAGATCAGGGCAAACTGCTCGGGGGTGAACTCGAACGCCGCGCCGGTGGTAAGGTCGGTCGCGGTTACGAGCAGATGCGGCCCCCGGCTTCGGCCGCGCAGGTCGCCGAAGGTCTTGCCCCGGTAAAGCGCGTCAAGCTTTTCCTGCAGGACATTGGTGCGGCCGAACCATGGCGAGGTCATCCTGTACAGCGTGCCGGGCGCCAACACATGGCTGACGAGGCCGCCCTGGAAGTCCGCCAGCAGGAATTCAGGCTCGAAACGTGTCAGGGTCTCGTCGCCAAACGCGGCGAAATAGGTAGCCAGTACACTGCCGCCGGACACGCCGCTGACAAGGCCGACCTCATCCAGCAGCGTCGTGCTGCGCCCTTCCCACTCGAAACGTGTGGCTTTCATTTCCTCCAGAACGCCGAGGCCGAACGCCGCTGCACGCGCACCGCCGCCGGACAGCGTAACGGCTGCGATGATGCTCGGCGGCCGCGACGGTTCCGGCACCTGGACCGGGGTCGTCGACGGAAGCGGGGAATCCGCCGAAATCGGCTCGTTGATCCACGGCCGCGCGGTCGAGCACGCCGCCAAAGCGGCGGCTGCGAACAATAACGTCAGGCGCCGGGCCATGCCGGCGGCTTTCTGTGCCAGCGCACCCGCGGGATTCGATGTCGTCGCGGCGCAAGCGACGTTCACGTTGTCTGCGCGCATTACGACGCCAGCCATGCGCCCAACCCGCGCAGGCTGTCCTCATTCAATTCGCCGGCTGCGGCTTCCAGCCGCAGGCGACCCATCAGATAGTCGACGCGTGCCTGGATCAAGTCCAGCTCCGCCCTGTACATGCGCTGCTGCGCGTCCAGGACATCGAGTTGCGTACGCGTCCCCACGTCGCGTCCGAGCGTGGTCGACTCGAGCGCGCTGCGCGCAGAGACAAGCGCCTGATCGAGCGCGGCGATGCGAGACACCCCCGTCTTGACCGCGAGGAATCCGTCCTGCACCTGCAATCGCACGTCGCGTCGCGCGGCGGCAAGTTCCTGCTCGGCCTGGCGCCGCCTGGCGGCAGCCTCCCGCTCTCGCGAGTCGATGCCACCGCCCGCGTAGATCGGAATATTGAGCTGGAGTCCGACCAGCGCCGTGCGGTTGCCCTGTCGCGCCACCAGTGGCGACAGGTTGCCGTTCTGGTCCTCGGTGCCATAGCCGGCCACCAGGTTCAGCGTGGGCCGGCTTGCAAGCCGGAACTTGTCGATCTCCGCCCCGGCAATCTCAAGCTCGGACTGCCTGGTCTTGACCAGGGTGTTGCGATCCTCTCCCTTCGTCTGCCAGGCAGTCAGATCGTCGGGCAGCGGAGGCTGCGCGGCAAAGGTCGGCGCCAGCGCCGACAGACGCTCGGGTGCGACGCCGATCGTCTCGCGATAGCGCGTGCGCCGCAGTTCAAGCGACGACCTGGCCGACACTTCCCGCGCTTCGACGCCGTCGAGCCGCGCCTGTGCCTCCTGGAGGTCCGTAATCTTGCCCTGCCCCACGTCGAAGCGCGCTTTGGCACGGTCACGCTGCTGGCCCAACGCGCGTTTCTCGGCCTCCACGACGCGCAGCGTTTCTTCGGCGACGATGACCCCGAAATAGGCATCTGCCACCCGCAGTGCGAGATCTTCGCGGGAGTGATCGAACTGCGTTTTCGCGAGTTCGGACTGCTCGCGCCATTGGCGCCGGGTGGCGCCCGCGGCCTTGTCGTAGAGCGGTTGCACGAGTTGTACTGAAGCTTGCCGCACCGTACCGTTGGTGTTGGATGGCGCCAGACCAGACAGCGGTGGCGGGAGTTCAGCGGTGGAGCGGTTGTTGATCCGCGACACGCCAGCCTGCAGGTCGATGCGCGGACGCAGCAATGCGTTACCCTGTACCGCCTTTTCGCGGCCCGCGGTCAGCGCTTCATCGGCGGCCAGCGTTGCCGGATCGTTACGTAGCGCCTGCGAATAGGCCTCAATCAGGTCCATTGCGCCGGCCTGTCCGGCACCGGCCGCCAAAAGCAGGGCGAACGCCGCCTGCGCCGCCCGTCGGGCGGTGTTTGAATTGATCATCATTGGGATAACTCTTTGTCTTGAATGCCTGTCAGTGCGTGTCAGTACGTTGGGCGCGGTAACAGGCGGCGTACAGTGCGGGCAGGAACACCAGTGTCAGCAGCGTTGCAACGGCCAGGCCACCCATGATTGCCCATGCCATCGGGCCCCAGAACACCGAGTGGGTCAACGGCACCATGCCAAGGATGGCGGCCAGCGCGGTGAGAACGATCGGCCGCAGTCGACGTACGGCGGATTCAACGATGGCCGTCCACAGCGGCACGCCCGCTGCCACGTCCTGGTCGATCTGCACCACGAGAAACACTGAGTTGCGGATGATCATGCCCGCCAGCGCAATCACCCCCAGCATCGCCACGAAGCCGAAAGGGATGTGGAAGGCCGCCATGATCGCGCTCACGCCGATCAGGCCCAGTGGCGCGGTCAGCAGCACCAGCCCCATCTTCTTCATGTCCTGCAGTTGAATCATCAGGAGCAGGAGCACGACGATGACGGTCACGGGCATCACCGCAAAGACGGACTTTTGCGCCTTGGCACTCGATTCGGTCGCGCCACCAACGTCGATGCCATAACCCATCGGCAGACCCTTGGTCAGCGCCTCGATCTTCGGCATCACCGCCCGCGTAACGTCCGGCGCCTGCGCACCCGAGACGTCGGCGCGCACGGTCAGCGTCGGGATGCGGTTGCGCCGCCAGAGCTCGCTGTCCTCGCTCTCCAGCGAAAGCCGCGCGACCTGCGAAACCGGCACGAACTTGCCGTCGCGCAGATAGATCTTTGCGTCCTTGAGGTTGTTCAGGTCGGTGCGTTCCGCTTCAACAAGGCGAGCGACCACGTCCAGTCCCTGGTCCCCTTCGCGGTACTGGGTGACCGGCGTGCCGGACAGGGAAGCTTGCAGTGCCTCCTTGATCTGGCCGGAACTGACCCCGAGCACGCGTGCCTTGTCCTGGTCGACATCGACCTGCATGCGCTTGACCCGTTCGCCCCAGTCGGCATTGACGCGGCGCAGATTCGGGTTGTCACGCATGATGGCTGCCACGCGCTCGCCGATCTCCCGGACCTTGGCGTTGTCGCTGCCGTAGACGCGGAACTGGACGGGATAACCGACGGGCGGACCGTTCTCAAGCCGCAGCACCCGGCCGCGCACGTTTGCAAAGCGCTCGTCGAACAGCTTGTCGATCTTTGCCATGACACGCTCGCGTGCCTCGCCGCCCTTGGTCATGATCATCAGCTCGCCCAGGTTCAGATTGGGCGTCTGTACATCCAGCGGCAGGTAGAACCGGGGCGCGCCATTGCCGACGAAACTCGTGACCGCTTCGATGTCCGTGTCGCGCTTGAGCAGACGCTCCAGGTCACGGACTTCGCGCTCGCTGGCGTCAAACGTCGAAGCCTTGGGCATCCACAGATCCACGATCAGCTCGGGCCGGTCCGATGCCGGGAAGAACTGCTGTGGTATGAACTTGAACAGCGCCAGCGAGCCGGCGAATACCGCGAACGTAATGGCGATCACCCAGCGACGCTGGACCAGGCAGAAGTTGATGAAATGCCGGAACTTGACGTAGAACCCGCGCTGGTACACCGCGTCTTCGTCATGGGAAGCGTGCGCTTCCTGCTTGAGCAGCTTGAAGCCGATATATGGCGTGAACAGAACCGCCACCACCCACGACAGCAACAACGAGATGCCCACCACCTGAAACAGCGAAAAGACGTACTCACCGGTTCCTGACTTGGCGAAGCCGACCGGCAGAAAGCCTGCTGCAGTGATCAGCGTGCCTGTCAACATTGGGAATGCGGTCGCCGTGTAAGCATAGGTGGCCGCGCGAAACTTATCCCAGCCCTGTTCAAGCTTCAGGGCCATCATCTCGACGGCGATGATCGCATCGTCGACCAACAGGCCCAGCGCAATGATCAGCGCGCCAAGCGAAATCCGCTGCAGGTCAATGCCAAGCACATACATCGCGAGAAAGGTCATGGCCAGCACCAGCGGGATGCTCATTGCAACCACCAGCCCGCTTCGCACGCCCAGCGAAAAGAAGCTGACGGCCAGCACGATCACTACCGCCTCTGCCAGGCTCTTCTTGAACTCGAAGACCGAGTGCTCGACCACGCGTGGCTGGTCGCTGACGGCATGAATCTCCACGCCGACCGGCAGTTCGGCGCGGATGCGCCGCACGGTTTCGTCCAGTTGCTGGCCGAGGTGGATCACATCGCCACCCTTGCGCATGCTCACCGCCAGGCCCATCGTCTCGGAGCCGTTGAAACGCATGCGTTGTGCTGCCGGCTCGATAAAGCCTCGGTGGACATCGGCAATGTCGCCAAGCCGGAACGTCCTGCCGCCGGCATGGATGCCAATCGCGCGGATGTTCTCGACCGAATCAAACTCTCCGCCCACTGTCAGGCGCACCTGCTCGCTCGTGCTCTGTACCGTGCCCGCAGCGGTCACTGCGTTGGTCTGGGCCAGCGTTGAGGCGATGAGGGCGGGATCCAGGCCCAGCGACGCCAGTTTGGCGGTGGACATCTCCACGTAGATCTTCTCTTCCTGCTTGCCAATCAGATCCACCTTGTTGACATCGGACACGCGCAGAAACTCGTTGCGCGCGGCGTCGGCAAAGCGGCGCAGGTCCTCATAGCTGAAGCCGTCCCCGGTCAACGCATACATGTTGCCGAAGGTATCGCCAAACTCGTCGTTAAAGAAAGGGCCTTGCGTGCCCTGGGGCAGTGTCTGGCGGATATCGCCCAGCTTCTTGCGTACCTGATACCAGACGTCAGGAACCGCTTTGGGCGGCACGTTTTCGCGCAAGTTGACTTTGATCTGGGTCTCGCCCGGCTTCACATAGCTGGACGTGTAATCGATCTCGGCAACTTCCTGCAGCTTGCGCTCGATCTTGTCGGTGACCTGGTCGGCCATTTGCTGCGCCGAACTGCCGGGCCAGTACGCCTGCACCACCATGGTCTTGATGGTGAACTCAGGGTCCTCCTTCTGGCCCAGGCTGCTGTATGCCAGGATACCGGTCACCGACAGGAGCAACAGCAGGAATGCGATCATCTGCTGGTGCTTGAGTGCCCATTCGGAGAGATTGATGCCTTTCATTTTTCGCTCCCTGCCTGGGTCGCGGAAGCGGTAGCGTTGGTGGCCTCGATGACTTTGACGCGTTGGCCGGCCTTGAGCATATGGACGCCCGCCGTCACCACGGTTTCCCCTCCGAACAGGCCGGCGGTTACCAGCACGGTGTCCTTCTGCGCGCTGCCAAGCCGCACATCCCGCGCCTGGACACGCGAACTCTTGGGGGGCACGATCCACACCTGGCGGCTGCCGTCGCGGTCCACGATCGCGGTCAGGGGCAGCCGGATCGCGCGGTTTCCGTCCACGTCGGGCGCGAACACTGACGCCGTCATGCCGAGGCGCAGCAGCGTCTCGTCGGGATCCTGAATCGAAATGCGCGCGGAATAGGTGCGCGTCACGCTATCGGTATCCGGGGCGAGCTCACGCAGCGTGCCGGTCCAGGCCTTGTCCGGATGGGCCCAGACGGAGACCTGCAGGGACTTGGCCTTGCGCAGTTCCTCGACGCGGGACTCGGGAATGCTGATCGCCACCTCGCGCTCACCGTCCGCGGCCACTGTGACGACGGACTGCCCAGGCGACACGACCTGGCCGGCCTCCGCGCCGATGGCGCTGACGACACCATCGCGATCCGCCACGAGCGTGGTGAATCCCTCCTGGTTGGCATTCAGCTTCTGGCGCGCCAGTGCGGAGCGCAATTGCGCTTCGGACTGGTCCAGCGCGAGCCGCTGCTGGTCCAGCTCCGCTTGCGACGCGAAATTGCGCGCCAGTAGTTGCTCGATCCGCTTTACGTCCACACGTGCCTGCGCGACGCGGCTGCGCGCCGCATCGACATCGGCGGCGGCGGCTGTCACCTGCAAGGCCTCCTGCGTCGGATCCAGCCGCAGCAATACCTGTCCGCGCTTGACATGGGCACCCACGTCGACCAGCCGCGCGACGATCTTGCCCCCGGTACGGAAGCTCAGCCGGCTCTCGTACCGGGCGCGAATTTCACCTGAATAGCTTGCGCCGACAGTACCAGGGGTCTGGCCGGCAATGATCGTGCGCACCGGACGCACTTCCTCATGCTGAGGGGGCTCAGCCCGGGAACAGGCGGCGACCGCGCAGACCGCGATCAATGTAAGGGCTAGGGTTTTACGATTTCGGGTCAATTTCTGCCTTCCTTTCAGATCCGCTGCAGGGCGGCCGTTGTGCGGTCCTGGCCGCCGGGCGCCAATCCGCCAAAAGTGCGTCGAGCCGCATGCAGTCCAGCTCGCATGACGCGATAGTTCACTCGCTCCGGGACGGGGGCCTCGGTATCGACGGATCGAACTATATATCATCTTTTACGATTTGTCAGGATGACGTTTAGTGTATTATGTAAAGGTCAGAAACACGCCGGCGCCGGCGGAAGGCGGAATGATGAGCAATGGTGCGGTGGGCACAGCGGAAGTGCGGGGATGGCCGACGTAATTTGCCGACACGCGGCAATTACCCTGCCGACACGGCCGGCGGCCCATGTCAGTCATGCGTCACCCGTCGCGTAGCAGGACGGGCGACATGGCACTTAACATTTTTTCATAATGACGATAATTACATCATGACAAAACCGGCTATCTCGCTGAAGGCCGAGGCGGAGCAATGGGAAAATCACCCGAATGATCGGTCTGGTATGGCAAGTCCGCTGCCGCAAATGGCAAACCACCGCCAGCGTGTCGGCGCGGAGCGTCGCGAGCGCATGCGTTGGCGGCTTCTGAACAGTGCGCTGAAGCTGGTCGCGAGCAAGGGCCACGCCGCCATGTCGGTCGACGACGTGATTCGTGAGGCGGGCGTGTCCCGGGGAACGTTCTACAAGTACTTCCCGTCGCCAGATGCCCTGATCCGGGAACTGGCGACCGAGATCGCCAACCAGATCGTACGCACCGTCGATCCGCTGGTGCGCGGCATTGACGATCCGGCTCGGCTGGTCGCGCGCGGCATTCGGCTCGCGTCGCGGCTTGCCTTGCACTACTCAGCGGTCGCCGACTTTCTCGCGCATGTGGGATGGCCGGGCGAACACGGACCGAATGTGCTGGAGTTCGTGCGCACCGACATCGAGGAAGGCTTCCGGCAAGGGCGCTTCACGCGCATGCCGATGGCCATCGCGCTCAACATCGTCGTGGGGGCTGTGCTGGGCACGATCCAGCGGATGCAGGAAACGGACAGCCGGGAAGATTATTCGGAGCAAGCTGCCGCCATGGCGCTGCGAGCGCTGGGGATCGACGCGCATAGCGCCGACGAGATCGCGAGGACGCTGCCCGATGCCGACGAGGCTCAGCTTGTCGGCGCCCTGGCCGCTACCCTCGGTATCGTGGCAGGATGAACTGGGCGCTGGACGACCCCAACCGTATCCGCGGGTTACGCGGAGTCACCGTGTGCGGACTCGGCTCGTGCCTGCGTCTTGGCCAGCATCGATTCGGGCGGGGCCGTCAGCTTCGGGATGGGTGCTTCCGTCAAGGCGTGCGCCATGGCCGCGCCGATGCCGAGTCCACGCAGCATGGCTTCGACAATGGTTTCCGGATACCGCTTCGCCGTGCGACTGTTGGTCATCCGATGCACGGCAATGAGGCAGGTACCCGCGACCAGATCGACCGCCGCGTCGATCGGCATGGGGCTGAAAGAACCCCGCTTCTGGCCTTCCTTGAGGTCCGGTGGCAGGTAGTCGAACATGGCACTGCCCTTGCCTGCCAGGCTGAGGCCGGCGCTGCAAAGAAAGCGGGCAACGACAGGATAGGACCGCACCAGATGCAGGTACGATCGGACGCCGCTGGCAACGCGCAGCGCCGGGTCTTCGATACCACCCACGGCGCTTTCGATCAGCACAAGCATCTCGTTGCTCAATGCCTCGCTGACCCCCACCAGCAATTCCTCGTTGGTGCGGAAATAATTGTAGAAGGAGCCTTTCGAGACCTCCGCCGCGGCGACCACTTCCGGAATGACGCTGGCCCCGAGACCCTTCTGCGCGAATACGATCATCGCGCTTTCCAGAAGCCTTCTGCGCATGCGCGCGCGGCGTTCGGCGGCGACGCGGGGACGGTGATCTGTGGGGGAGACAGCGGCAGGCATATTTGGGTTATAGCCATCCAGAAGCCGCCGAGTTTACCAGTTCCTAAGATTCGTCTGCCCTACAGTGTTGCAGCCGCCTCGCGTGGCAGTGGATGTCCCAGGAGGGTTGTCCAATGAACGAGACGTCTGAAGTGCGAAGGACTGGGGAGACGAACAGCGCTTCCGACCCTCCCGCACCGTTTCAATTCGACCAAGCCGCCTCAGACTCGATTACATCTACAAAGCGACCCGCAGAGCGACAGGCCGCTCACGCACCGAACTTCGGCCATTCGAAGAACGTAGTGCGAACTACTGTTTTGGGTCGCCCTCTGACCCACGCGGACCGGTCGAGGAGGAACGCTCAGTTGGACGGGGAGGTGAGGACTGCGCCGAGGCAAGCGGCTTCTATTGCGGAGGCCTCGATTCGCGTCGCGGTACCGCACTGTTCACCGGTCGCGCGGCCGTGCGAACAACGGCGAACGTGGCTCAGCGGTGATTGCAGTTGCCAAAACGGGCCAGGCAGTGCCACACCTGTTTGAGCATCTGCGGATCGTGCTGGCCGACGCGCACGGCCTCGCCAATCCGCGCCGGCGTCAACAGGTGTGTGTCTGCCAGGGTCGCAGCAAGTTCGGCGACGGCTTGGCCGCGGTACTCGTGCTGTCGGCGCAGCAAATCTGCTCCTGCGCGAAAGCCGGCGTGCCATTCGACACGGCAGGGCAATGCATGGGCAAGCGCCTCGACGCCCGTATGCCGGAATGATGGGTCGAGTACGATGGCCTCCACGTCGCGCGCGATTTGCACCCCGCCATGAACATGAGCCTCGATGTAATGGTCAAGCGGATCGCCCTGCTCCGCCACGGCAGCCAGACGTTCGACAAGGGCGAAACGGTCGACCACGCCGAAGTGGCTCGGCTCGTAGACACTGTCCGGGTGGCAAAACGTCGTGCGAGCCAGCACGCCGGAAGCAAGCCGCAGATGCGCCGAACCAAAGCGTGGCGCTGCGCCGGCTGCATGACCCAGATTCAGCGCGCCATAGCATGGCCGCTCGGAAGGTGGCGCTGTGTCATAGGCTTGCCCGAAGATCCGGCTTTCCCATTGCCACCGATCGCCACCGGGGTAGGCGGTCAGCCCACCATTGCTCGTGCCAGTTTCGAACTGGGATCGATACACGCCATCTTCGGCCATCACCGCCAGCAGCGGCCGCCCGCGAAACATCCGATCAGGGTGGAAGTTCAGCGTTACGCGCCAACCCGGATCGAGCGGGTGGCCCGCAGATCTCGCGGCGACGTGGGCCCACGCACGCGCGGCGGAAGTTCGGGCGGATGACATGGCGGCGTGGAAGCTTCACGGAGGCAATTGGCCAATTCTACCGGCAGCGCATTGGCTGAGGCGACGGTCGAACTTTGCTGGTAGCGGTAGTTGCGCAAGTGCGACGTCAAGCGCCAATCAAGGAGCTAGCGGGTCGTCTCGAGCTCCTCGGCCCAGGGGCATGAAGGTGCCTTATGCAGCTCTTGAAATTGCCTTTTTCTCTTGCTATTTTTATTTCCGCTCAGGCAGTCGCGACTTCGCGCTGCGTGTTTCTGTTTGTTTGCCGGCAATGGGGCAGGTGAATGGGAGCGCGTAATGCCCCTTCCTCCTCGCTGGCAACGATAGGAGGATACGACCATGACTGACGCATTCTTTGGAACCGACCTCTTCGGTGACCTCGATCGCTTGCAAAGGCAGATGTCGGGGCTGTTCGGGGGGTTTCCCTCCAGCATCCGCGCCGGGCGTTTCGGCGCCTTTCCTGCGATAAATATCGGAGCGACGGACGACTCCATCGAGATCGTCGCGTTCGCACCCGGCGTCAAGCAGGAGGACTTTGAGGTCTCTATCGACAGAGGGCTGCTGACGATCAGCGGCGAGCGGCATTCCGTTTGGTCCGATAACGTGCCCGATTCGCGACGGTACGCGCAGGAACGCTTTGTTGGTGCGTTCCGAAGGGTGATCGAATTGCCCGACGGCGCCGATCCCGACAAGGTACAGGCGCGATATGCCAATGGCTGTCTTTCCGTAAGCGTGGGCAAACGTGAGGCGTCGAAGCCGCGTGCCATCACCGTGCAATAGTGGGAAGGAGACCGCCATGAACGATACCACCCAAGTCGCCGAACGCAACGACAGTGCGTTGGCTCAACGTCAAGAGGACAAAGCCGCGCGGACAGTGACCCTCGTGCCCGCAGTAGACATCGTGGAAGACAGAAACGGCGTGACCTTGTGGGCGGATCTGCCGGGAGTGAGTCGTGACAAGCTGGAGGTAAGCGTCCACGACAGCAACCTCCATATTGCTGCGGAAGCGGTCGTGCCAATGCCTTCCGGACTGCGCGTGCAGTACGCGGAAATCAGCCAGCCTCACTTCGCGCGTTCCTTTTCACTGAGTCCGGATCTGGATGGCACACAGATCAGCGCTCAGTTGCAAGACGGGGTGCTGAAGCTGACCATCCCGCGTCGTGAGGAAGCGCGACCGCGGCGCATTGCGATCAATGTGACGTAAGCAGACATGGTATCGACCAGGACGTCTCACCGGGCGCCCTGGTCGACCCGCCATATCTCGGCCTATTACGTGAGCAGAGGTCATCATGGAGTTCGATACCGATTGGACAACGTTAGGTCCCCATCGCGTCCGGCTGCGCTGCGTGCGTGGTTTTCCGACTGAAAAGATGCGGACCATCGCAGAGCTGTCGCGCATTGCCATCGAGCACAATATGAGTGCTGCAGCGCGACTGTTGGAGGTCGTCGCTGACCGTTCAAATTCCTATTCCATCAATATCGGCACGACGTTTCCAAAAGACTCGGCTGCGGCGCCACATCTGGAAGTGGCGCTCGCCACCGTGCTCGGGTTGAAAGCGGACCAGATCAGCCTGGACGTCACGGTGGTCAGCCAGACCGAAGTGGATCTCCACTTTGGCGTGTACGAACGGATGCTGGCCGAGAAGATCGGGATCGTTCCGCAAATTCAGTGAAGCACTTTCAAAAGACTGATGCATGTTATTCCAATGTCCGACGGTCGTTTAAATGCGCGGGGCCTTACCAGGCCAGCTACCGTGAACCATCTTTCCGCCAGGCCAGCAGGAAACCACCAGCAGTACGATGGCGGCATCAGCGAATTCCGTGCCCGGTATCTTGGCAGAGTTCCGGGAAACGAACGTCCCCTATCAGACCCGTAGCGGTCGCTCGCCGCAGCCATGCCCGAACAGCGGTGTCGGGTCGGCCACGGCCCAACGCGGACCTAGCGGGATGGGCCGACGACTGGCTTTCCCAGTGGCCGGTGCTATCTTGTAGTATCGACGCCCCCGCCACTCACGGCATCGATCTTCCCACCCGCCGTGCTCAATGGACCGCTGAGCCAGTTCGAGTGCCTGAGGCAAAAGTCCGGCCGCTGCGCAGCCAACGATAAATGAGGAAGGTGAATCATGAAGATGCTACTCACAGTCGAATTCCCTCATGAGCCCTTCAACTCCCTCGTCAGAAGCGGGAAGGTGGGCGAGATCATCGGGCGTATCCTGGAAGCGATCAAGCCGGAAGCGGTGTTCTTTACCGAGCAAGAGGGAATGCGCTGCGGTGTCTTCGTGATCAACGTCGAAAACCCATCCGAAGTTCCTGCCTTTGCGGAGCCTTTCTTTCTCAACTTCCAGGCCAACTGCAAGTTCCGCATTGTGATGAGCCCGGAGGATCTGCAAAAGGCTGGACTGGAAGCGCTGGGGAAAAGGTGGGCGTAATCAGCGGTTCGCTATTTGCCGCTATAGCCCACTTTGCGACAGGAGGAGGTCCATGGAATACACCCACATCCTCGCCACCATTCCACGATTGGCGCTTCTGGCCCTTCTGCTTCAATCGGCCCTTGCATTGGGCCAACCGTCACTGGATCAGCAACTGGCCGGCGCATGGACCTATGTCTCGGTCGACACGGTCCGCCCCGACGGCAGCCGCACGCCAATGTACGGGCCCAATCCCCAGGGTCTTGTGATCTTTGACGGTCATGGCCACTACGCGCTGGTGAATTCACGCAGCGACTTGCCCAAGTATGGTTCCAACGATCGAATGAAAGGCAGTGCGGACGAGTATCGCGCCATGGGACAAGGTTCCATCGCCCACTTTGGCACCTACGTCATCAACGAAGCCGACAAGACCATCACCTTTCACATCGATGCGAGCACATTCCCGAACTGGAATGGGGTCGAGCAGCGCAGGCCCTTTGTTCTTTCGGGAGATCAACTCAGGTGGACCACGCCTGCCGCCTCCGGAGGCGGCTCCGGCGAGGTCGTGCTAAAGCGAGCCAAATGAACCAGGCATCTGCAGATGAGACAACCCGAAATCGCACCCCTCGCATTCCAGGCCGCCTGGAACAGCCATGACATGGACGCCCTTGGCGCCCTGTTCCATGATGACGCAACGTTCGTGAACCGGTTCGGGCACTACGTGCGCGGCGTCGCAGCAATTGTCGGGATGCATGCGCCGATTCACGCGACCATCTACAGCGATTCCACGCTCCGGAACGAGCTGATCGACGTGGTCGCCCTCCACGATGACGCGGCAGTCGTCCACTTCTGGAGCCGACTCGCGGCGGGTGCCGCGCATCCGGCGGGCCCGCACGCCGTCGACACGCTGGTCCTTGCCGTGCTGACGCAGCAGGCCGGGGCGTGGCGAATCAAGGCGCTTGAGAATGTCACCCTGACGAATCCCCGGACGGGAGAAGCTGTCTTGAGAGACCGCCAAGGCCTGTGATACGAGGCGTGAGCGCCATTGGCGCAACCGGGACGGCTGGGTAACCCACTGTTACCCGCCGATCTCGTCACACCTTCCGGACGAACACCGATTTCAGGCTCATTGCGCCAAAGCCATCGATCTTGCAATCGATATCGTGGTCGCCGTCGACCAGCCGGATGCCCTTTACCTTGGTGCCCATCTTGATCACGCCGGCCGATCCCTTCAGCTTGAGATCCTTGATGACCGTGACGGTATCGCCATCCTGCAAGACATTGCCCGCTGAATCGCGATAAATCCTGACTTCCGCTTCGGTTGCCGTCGATGCCTGCGCCGACCATTCATGCGCGCATTCCGGGCATATATACAGACTGCCGTCCTCATAGGTGAACTCGGAATGGCATTTCGGGCAGGCGGGCAAGGCGCTCATGGGTATTTCGTGTGGTCGTGGCGAAAGCCGGGAGTATACCGCCCTGCCCGGCCGGGACCGCCCGGCACGTACAGGTCGAGCACAGCCGGCTAATCGCCCTGCAACTCAAACCTCCAGTTCTTCCAGCACCTGCCCCTTGGTCTCGATGCCAAGGAAGTGAACGGTAATCGCCGCCAGGAACGGCACCGCGGCCAGCGCAAGGAAGGCGCTGCTGAGATCGCCGCTGCCGATGGTGCCGGCGATGAGCGAGGGCGCGAAGATGGCTGCCAGCTTCAGCCACGCACCGCCAAGCCCGCACCCCATGGCGCGCACGCTGGTCGGGTACAGCTCCGGCGTATAGACGTACGCCGTGATGAAACCGCAAGCGAGAAAGCCCATCGAGAACGCACAGAGGGTGGCCACGACATAGACCGACGAAGCATGGAACACGCCGGCCAGCACCAGCGACAACGCGCACAGCAGGAACGACACGTTGATCACGGGCTTGCGGCCAACCTTGTCGACAATCATCGCGCACACCAGCGAGCCGATCACACCCAGCACCGAGGCACCCGCAGCAAGGTTCAACGCGAGTTGCAGCGGCGCGTGGTACACGGTCTTGTAGATGGTGGGCAGCCAGGTCGACAACCCATACTGGATGAACCCGCAGGTCGCCCACAGCATCCACACCGCCAGCGTGCGGCCGATATAGGCCTTGCTGACCAGGTCACGAACACGGCGGCGCGGATGGTGCGCCATATTGTCAAAGGCACTGGTATCACCGGGCGGCGGCAGCGGCGTACGGGCACGCGCTTCGAACGCGCGCAGCGCGCTGTCGGCGTCGGCCATGCGGCCCTTCTCCGCCAGCCAGCGCGGCGATTCGGGAATCACGCGGCGCAGGATGAAGAACAGCACCAGCGGCACGCCGCCGAGGAAGTACATCACCTCCCAGCCGTAGTGCGGCACCAGCCAGGCGCCCACGCCGTTGGAAACCATCAGCCCGATCGGGAACACCACCTCGTAGAGCAGCACGAAACGGCCGCGGCCATGCGCGCGCGTGACTTCGTTGATGTAGGTGGCGGCCACGGGCAGTTCGCCGCCAAGGCCGAGCCCCTGCACGATGCGCAGCAACGCGAAGATTTCGAACGACGGCGCGAAGCCGCACGCAATGCTCATCAGGCCGATGATGCCCGCGCTCCAGCCGATCGAGCGCAACCGGCCGAAGCGTTCCGCCAGCGCCGGGAACACCAGCGCGCCGACCAGCTGGCCCACCGACGGCGCCGCGATCAGGAAGCCGATCTGGCCCGGCGTGAGCGACCACTTGGCGATCAGCAGCGGCAGCGTGGCGGCGATGGCGATGACATCGAAGCCGTCGAAGAACGTCGCCAGGCCGATCAGCAAACGCGCGCGGATATGCATGGCATTGCCCGGCATGCGCTCGATACGGGCGATGATGTTGCCCCGTGTGATTCCGCCTGTGTCGCCCACTGCGCTGGCGCTGCGGCTGTCGGCGATGCCGGCGGCGCCTTCGGCCGCGGTCACGATACTGGCGCTGGCCGCCATCTGCGCGCCGGGGGACGCGGTGTCTTGTCTCTGTATCAACACGGTGCTTCTCTTCTAATGCTTTCGGGGGCCGTCAGCCCTCGCGCCACGACACGAAGGGCTTCGTTTGCGCTCACAGGCGCACGGTGAAGCGCCAGCGAGACCCGCAGGCCCCGCCGTCGGATGCGGACCTACAGGTCCAGCACCAGCCGGCTGCCCTTGCAGCCGGACACGCAGACCATCATGGTCTTGTTGGACGCGCGCTCGCTGTTGCTGAGCACGCTGTCGCGGTGGTCGGGACAGCCTTCCAGCACGGCGGTCTCGCAAGATCCGCACACGCCTTCGCGGCAGCTGTGCTCGACATCGAGGCCGGCATCGAGCAAGGCATCCAGCAGGGACTTGCCCGACGGCACCTTGACCAGCGAACCCGTGCGCGACAGCTGGACCACGTACTCGCCTTCCTGCACCGCCTCGGTCGACGGATCGGCGGCAAAGCGCTCGATATGGACGTTCGGATAGCCATGCGCCTCGCACGCGGCTTCGAACGCATTGAGCATCGGGCCAGGGCCGCAGCAGTAGAGATGCGTCTGCGCATCCTGCCCGGCCAGCATCGCCTTCAGGTCCGGCGGTGCGCCCGCTTCATCGTCGAAGTGGAAACGCACGGCGTCGCCATAGGCCGACAGCGATTCGACGAAGGCCGCCTCGGCACGCGTGCGCGCGCAGTACACCAGCGTGAACGGTCGGCCCAGCTCGGCCAGCCGGCGCGCCATGCAGACGATCGGCGTGACGCCGATGCCGCCGGCCACCAGCACCGTATGCGCGGCGCTTTCATCGAGTTCGAAGTTGTTGCGCGGCGCGCCGATCGTCAGCGTCGCGCCCACGCGCAGCTGCTCGTGCACAAAGCGCGAACCGCCACGGCTGTTGCGATCGAGCAGCACGCCTACGGTGTAGCGGTCACGCACTTCCGGCGCGCCGCACAGCGAGTAGCTGCGCACCAGTCCATTGCCGAGGTGCAGGTCGATATGGGCGCCCGGACCGTATTCGGGCAACGCGGCCCCGTCGGGATCTTGCAGCTCGAGGCTGACAATGCCGCGCGCTTCGTAGCGCATGGCCTGGACTCGCATCGTCAGGGTCTTGTGGGCACTCATGTCTCTTCCTTCGTATGCTCTAACGTTCGCGTTCAGCGCTTCTCGGTCAGGAACTTGCCTGCCGGGCCGCCGGCGTTCTTCTGGCGGCGCGTGTTGCCGTCGATGCCGCCTTCGATCGCCCATTCGGCGAACATGGTCGGGCCCGGCTCGAACGCGCGCGGTTCCCAGTGTTCGTCGAGCTGGTCTTCATCGGCGTAGTACTCGATCAGGCCGCCGGCCGGATTCTTGAAGTACCAGAAATAGGCCGACGAGATCGGATGGCGGCCCGGGCCGAGCTGCGTGTCCCAGCCCTTGCGCGACATGTGCATGCCGCCGCCAAAGACTTCGTGCAGGTCGCGCACGGTGAAGGCAACATGGTTGATGCCAGCCTTCGGTTCGGGCAACTGCAGCAGGAACAGGTCATGGTGGCCGCCTTCGGCCGCGCAGCGCAGGAACGCGCCGCGGTCCGGGTAGCGGTCGGACGGCACGAAGCCGAACTTCTCGACGTAGAAGCGCTCGGTGGCCTTCACATCCTTCACGAAGAACACGACGTGTCCCACTTCGATGGGGATGGCGCGTTCATAAATCGGGCTGCGCTGGTTCAGGCGCGGCTTGTCGTTCCACGTGTTCATCAGCGCGCATTCGACCTGCACCTCATGCTTGCGCGTGACCTGGAAGCGCACGGCGAGGCCGTTAGGATCGGTACAGCCGATGCGTGCGCCGTTATCCAGCGACACGAACGTCGGCTCGTTGCCGATGCGGTCACGGATGCCCGCCAGCGACGCTTCGTTGTCCACGCCCCACACCACTTCGCGCAGCGTCGGGCCGGCCTCGATGGCGGGCGGCAGCGTGGCGTCGTCGATACGGCGCACCAGCACGCGGCAGCCGTTGAGCGTTTCGAAATCGAGGCCCTGCGCGTCGTCGCGCTTGATGGTCAGGCCCCAGTCGCCGAAAAAGCCGCGGCAGGCGTCGAAGTCATCCGCGCCGTAGACGATCTCGTCGATTCCCAATACCTTGATCATGGTTCTCTCCTGCGTGCCGGGCTCAGTTGGCCCACGGCAGCGGTTGTTCGTTCAGGCCCCAGTACACACTCTTCTGCTCCATGTACTGCAGGATGCCCAGCCTGCCCTTCTCGCGCCCGAGGCCGCTGTCGCGCCAGCCGCCGAACGGCGCGGAGATGGAAAACTGCTTGTAGGTGTTGATCCACACATTGCCGGCTTGCACGGCACGTGCCACGCGCCAGGCGCGCTTGTAGTCGCGCGTCCAGATGCCGGCCGCGAGCGCATAGACGCTGTCGTTGGCCTGCTCGATCAGGTCGTCCTCGTCATCGAACGGAATGGCCACCAGCACCGGCCCGAAAATCTCTTCCTGGGCGATGCGCGCCTGGTTGTCCAGGCCTTCGATGATGGTCGGCGTATAGAAGTAGCCGTTGGGCAAGCCGGCCACGTCCGGGCGCAGACCGCCGGTGCGGAGTTGGCCGCCGTCCTGCACGCCCATGGCGACATAGGATTCGATCGAATCACGGTGGCGGTCGGTGATCAGCGGACCCATCTGGGTGCGTTCATCGGCCGGGTCGCCCACGCGCAGATGCGCGGCGCCGGCAGCCAGGCGCTCGATAAAGGGCTCGTATTGCGAGCGCGCCACGAACAGGCGCGATCCCGCGATGCACGATTCGCCCGACGAACTGAAAATGCCGTAGAGCACGCCATTCACCGCGTGGTCCAGGTCGGCGTCGTCGAACACCATGGTCGGCGACTTGCCGCCCAGTTCGAGCGACACCGGCATCATCTTGTCGGCGGCGATATGCGCGATGTGCTTGCCGGTGGTGGTGCCGCCCGTGAACGACACGCGGCGCACCAGCGGATGCTTGGTGATGGCGTCGCCGATGACGGAGCCCTTGCCCGGCAGCACGCTGACCAGGCCCTTGGGCACGCCGGCTTCCTCGCAGATGCGCGCGAGTTCCAGCGCCATCAGCGGCGTCACTTCGGCGGGCTTGACCACCACGGCGTTGCCGGCGGCCAGCGCGGGCGCCATCTTCTGCGCTTCGCTGGCGATCGGCGAATTCCACGGGGTGATGGCGGCCACCACGCCCATGGGCTCGTACACGCTCATGGTCAGGCAGTCGCCGCGCTGCGGCGTGATGGTCTCTTCCAGCGTTTCGCAGGCGGCGGCGAAAAACTGGAAGGTGCTGGCGGCGCTGGCGACCAGGGCGCGGGTTTCGCTGATGGGCTTGCCGTTGTCCAGGCGCTGGCGCTGCGCCAGCGGCTCGGCCTGCGCACGGATCAGTTCGGCCACGCGGTACAGCACGGCGGCACGCTCATGCGGCTTGCGGCGTGCCCAGCCGCTGGTCTCGAATGCGCGCTGAGCGCCCTGCACCGCTTCTTCGACATCCGCCAGGCTGGCGGCGTTGAGTTCGGCCACCACTTCACCGGTGGCCGGATAGCGGGTCGCGTAGCGGTCGCCGGTCCCCAGGCGCCATTCGCCTGCGATACAGATGGGGAGTACTTCTTGCGTCTTCATTGTCGTTGCCTGCTTGGTCTGTGGGGGCCGGCTGGTGCTGGTCAGATCGATACCGCGTGCGCCCGGTTGCCCAGCGCGCGCACCACGCTGAACACCGTCAGCGCCGAAGTCTTGGGATTGGCCGCGAGCGGCTTGCCGCGCATGGTCAGTTCGAAGCCGCCGAAGGCGCCGCGCGCTTCCACGTGATGCACGTTCTCTACCGCATTCGGATCAGCCAGGAGACGCACCGACGTGCGATCCAGTCCGAGGCCGGCCAGCGATACCGTGGCCGCCACGTTGGCGTTCTTCGGATACAGCCGGGCCGCGTCACGCGCGGTGCCTTCGAAGATCACCGTGGTCTCTGTCAGCGCATCAAGATCGAACAACTCGGCGGCCGGCGTGCCGGTCCACGCGCGCGCAGGCTTGCGGCCGGTATAGATAACCTCGTCGAGGCCGCCCACGCGGGCCGCCGCCAGCGCGTCGATCGCGCCGATCGCGCCGGACAGCAGCTGCACCTGCGTATTGCCACGACGGGCTGCAGCTTCCAGCCGCTCGACCAGCCCCGGCTCCGACAGCGCGCCGACCGACACCACCATGCACGGGATGCCACGCTCCAGCGCCGGGATGATGTGCTCTTCCAGAGCCTGGTGGCCCGCGCATTCGACCAGCAGGTCGGGGCGCTGCTCACCGTCGGCCAGCCGCGTCGCCACGCGGACGTTGGGCGCCAGCGCCGCCAGCGCGTCGCGGGCGTCGGCCATCTGGCCTTCCGGCACGATCACCACGTCGAACGCAACCTCCGGATCCGCCTTCAGCAGTTCCAGCACGCCGCGGCCGATCGCGCCGCATCCCACCATGGACACATGCAGCATGGACATCTCCCTTCAGGCGGTCGTGGCGGGCGCAGCCATCGGCGCCTGCTTGTTCACCGGCGGGCCGGCGAACACGGTCTTGAAGCTGCCGATCGACAGCATGTCGATCTCCAGCATGAACGGACCTGTCTCGGCCGTCGCTTCCTGCAGCGCCGCACCCACTTCATCCAGGCTGCTGACGCGGCGGTGACGCAGCGACAGCGACTGGCACAGCTGCGCATAGTCGGGCGTATGCAGGTCGACATAGTGGCGGCGGCCGCCGTACTGCGCGTCCTGGATATTCTTGATCACGCCATAGCCCTTGTCGTTCATCAGCACGATAACCATGTCGGCGCGCTCTTGCACGGCCGTGGCCAGCTCGCCCAGGTTCAGGATGAAGCCGCCATCGCCAGCCAGCGTGAAGGTCTTCTTGCCCGAAGCCGTGGCCGCCGCACCGACGGCTGCGCCAATCCCCATCGCCAGGCCCTGGCCGATGCCGCCGCCCAGTGCATGCACGCCGGCACGCGAGTCGAAAATCTGCAGGTGACGGTTGCCCCAGGTGCTGTTCGACACGGTCACGTCGCGCACCCAGTTGAAGTTGCGGCCCACGGCCTGCTGCAGCGCCTGCACCAGGACCGAGTACGGGCCCAGACCGTCGATCAGCGCGTTCACCGCGGTGTCGTGGGCGCGGCGCAGGTCACCGGCGAAGGCCGGATCGATCTGCATGCGGCCCTCCAGGCGATCGGCCAGGGCGTCCAGCGCCAGCGCGGCGTCGCCGCTGACAAAGTAGTCGCTCTGGTAGCAGCGGCCTTCGGAGGCCGGATCGGCATCGATGCGCAGCAGCGGACGCGGCAGCTTCAGTTCGTACTTCAGCGTTTCATTGCCGCGCAGGCGCGAGCCGACCACCAGCATCGCGTCGCAGCTTTGATAGAACTGCTCCACCGGCTTGTGCAGGTTGTACGCGCCGAGCGAACGCGGATCGTCTTCCGCGACGATGCCGCGGCCTTGCGTGCTGGTGACCACGCCGAAGCCCAGGTCGAGCAGGCGCTTGACCTGCTTGCTGGCGTGGCGCGCGCCACCACCGAGCCACAGCATCGGGCGCCTGGCCTTGGCCAGGCGCTCGGCCAGTGCGTCGAGCGCGTGCGCCGACGGCTGGTGCTGCGGCACCGGCAGCGGCTTGAGGTCGGCCGGCATGTCGATCAGCGCCGCCTGGATGTCGATGGGAATCTCCACGCTGACCGGGCCGGTCGGCGCCGTCAGCGCGGTCTGCACGGCCAGCTTGATGGTGCTGATCGCGGTGTCGGCGCTGCGCACGCGGAAGGCGGCCTTCGACACGGCCTTCAGCATGGTCAGCTGGTCCGGGGCCTCGTGGATGTAGGCAAGGCTCTGGTCCAGGTACGGCGTTTCGATCTGGCCGGTGATGTGCAGCATCGGCGTGCCGGCGGTCAGGGCTTCAACCATGGCGCCCGCGGCGTTGCCGGCGGCGGTGCCGGTGCTGGTCAGGCACACGCCCAGGCCACCCGTGGTACGGGCGCAGGCGTCGGCCATATTGGTGCCGCCCGCTTCGCCGCGTGCCGGCACGAAGCGGATGTTGCCGCGCTCGCCCATGGCGTCGAGGATCGGCATGTTGTGGATCGAGATCACGCCAAAGGCTGCCTTGACGCCGCACTGTTCGAGGAACGCCGTGATGGCGCAGCCCACGGTGACTTGCTGTTGTTCGTACTGGTGTTGATTAGGCATGACGGGAGTGTCCTCCGGAGATATCGATATGGCTGCCCGTGGTGTACGAAGACAACGGCGAGGCAAGGAACAGGATGGCGCGGGCTGCCTCGACAGGCAGGCCCAGGCGGCCGAGGGGAATATGTTTCTGCTGGGCCAGGCGCGCGGTCCACGCGGCCCAGTCCAGGTGCTTGTCTTCTTCGGGGCGCGCATCGAAGCGGCGGCGCCACTGGCCGGATTCAACCAGCCCGATCAGGATGCCGTTGACGCGCACGCCCTTGGGCGCGAATTCGGTGGCCATCGAGCGCACCAGGTTCAGCACGCCGGCACGCGCGGCCGACGTGGCGACCATGTGCGGCTCGGGCTGCTGCGCGAGCAGCGAGTTGACGCAGACCACGGCGCCCTGCCCCGATTGTTCGAGCTGCGGCAGGAATGCGCGCGTCGGGTGGATCACGGAGAAGAACTTGAGCTGCAGTTCTTCCATCCACGCGGCATCTTCCGTGTTCGCGAAGGTCGAGACGCGGCCCTGGCCGGCGTTGTTGACCAGCATGTCGACGTTGCCGAGCGTGCTTTGCACCCTGGCGGCAAACGCTGCGACCTGTTCGGGCTTGAGCACGTCGCAGGTGGCGGCGTAGAGCCGGCAGCCGGGAAACGTCTCGCGCAGCTTCGCTTCGGCACTGCGCAGGCGGCTTTCGTCGCGGCCGCAGATGGCGACAGCGGCCCCCGCTTCAAGCAGCAGTTCGACGGTCGCCAGCCCGATGCCGGAGGACCCGCCTGTGACGACGGCAACCTTGCCGTCGAGTTCAATCATGGACATTGTCCTCACTCCCGATACAGATTCACGACCTTGCCGCCCGTGCCTTTCGGCGACGGCCGGTAGTCCAGCAGGCGCGACAGCTCGCCCGCGGTTGCCCTGACTTTTTCCACCATCGAGTCCAGCTGCGCCGGATCGATGTGCGCGGCCGGGATGGTCGCGCCCAACGCCGCCACCACCTTGCGGGTGCGGTCGCGCACCGGCGCGGCGATGGTGGAGATGCTCGATTCGAAGAAGCCCTCGTGCAGCACATAGCCGCGCTCGCGGTCGTGCTGCACCAGTTCGTACAGCGCTTCCACGCTGGCCGGCGTGCGCTCGGAGAACGCTTCGAGCCGCGGCTCCGGGTAGAGCGCGCGCAGCTCGTCGAGCGACAGGTCTTCGAGCAGCACACGGCCCAGCACCGTGGCATGCGCGGGCAGCCGCGTGCCGACATTCACCGTGCTCGCGAACGGGCGCGGCGAGACCGCCTTGGCCACGTACACGATCGAGCGGCCGTCGCGCACCACCAGGTTGGACGGATAGCCGATCTCGTCGCGCAGGCGCTCCAGCAGCGGGCGGCCCAGTTCGGTCAGCTCCAGCGACGCCAGGTATTCGAAGCCCAGCCGCAGTACGGCCATGCCCAGGCGGAAGTCCCGGCCGCCGTCGGCACGCTCGACAAAGCCGAGCATCTCCAGCGTGGTCAGCAGGCGGAACACCGTCGAGCGCGGCACCTGCAGGCGCCGCGCCAGCTCGGCCGCCGAGATCGCGCGGTCCTTGCTGTTGAACTCGCCAAGCAGGCGCAGACCGCGCTCGAGGCCCGGGACGATGTACTTGTCCGGGAACTCGGCGGCGTTTTGCGTGGCGGCGGCGGATTGCAGGGCGGTCATGGCCTGGGTACCTGTTGATGGCGCGGCGTGCGGGCGGGCGCGCGCATCAGCGCTTGATCTTCGACAGCGGGTGCTCGGGCGGGTACGTCGGCGTGATGGGCTTCTGGGCGCCCAGCATCACGCACATCAGCGCGTCTTCATCGCCGATGTTGATTTCCTCGCGGTACACGCCGGGCGGCACCGAGACCAGGTCGCGGTCGGTCAGGATGGTCTCGAAGCGCTCGCCGTCCTTTTCCAGGACCAGCTTGATCTTGCCGCGCATGACGAAGAACACCTCTTCCACGTCGGTGTGGATGTGCATCGGGCCTTCATGGCCGGCCGGGATGATCATGGTCGAGAACGTGAAGTGCTCCGACGGCACGGTGTTGGTGTCGGCGGCCACGCCGGTGCCGCCGGTGCCCAGGTAGCGCATCTGCGCGCGGCGGTACTTCGGGTCATAGTCGGCCTGGAACTTCAGCGCGTCCCAGTCGTACTTGCGCGTGGAGAAGCGCGCCACGCGGCTTTCCATCCACTGGTCGAACGAAGCGTCTTCCGGTTGTTCCCACGAACGCTTGATGTTTGCTGGTTGAGACAGGTCGCTCATCTGGATTCCTTCGGTTTCAGTTGATCGGTGGATCGGTGGATCAGTGCATGACAAAGCCGCCGTTGACCGCCAGCGTCTGGCCGGTCACGAAGCGGGCAAGATCGGACAGCGCGAACAGCACCGCGCCGCAGACATCGTCGGGCAGTTGCTCGCGCTGGATGGCGCGCTGCTCGCGATACAGGTCGTGCCGGTGCTGGGGCACGTATTCGGTGGCTTCCACCAGCGTCAGGCCCGGCGCCACCGCGTTGACGGTGATCTGGTCGCGGCCCAGTTCGCGCGCCAGCGAGCGGGTCATGCCGATGATGGCGCTCTTGCTCGCCACATAGGCCAGCAGGTTGGGGGCGCCCCACAGCGGCGTGTCGGAGGCCAGGTTGATGACCGCGCCGCGGCCGCTGGCCTTCAGCGCGGGCAGGCAGGCTGTGGTCATCAGCCAGGTGCCGCGCACGTTGACGTTCATCACGTGGTCCCAGGTGGCGATGTCGATGGCGCTGGCATCACGGCCACCTGAATCGGTCACGGCGGCGTTGTTGACCAGGCCGTCCAGGCCGCCCAGGCCCTTGACGGCGGCGTCGGCACAAGCCTGGATCGATGCCGGGTCGGACAGGTCCACCGGCACCGCCACGACCTTGAGGCCACGTGCGCGCAGCGCTTCGGCTTCCTGCTGCAGGCGTTCGGCCAGGATGTCGGCCATGGCCACGGCGGCACCGGCTTCGGCCAGCGACTTGGCGAAGGCCAGTCCCAGTCCGCGCGCCGCGCCGGTGACCAGCACCTTGCGCCCGGCCAGCAGCTTGCTGTTCTGCGTATCAGCCATGGCTGGCCACCCCCGCGGGTTTCAGCATGGCGACCGGCTCGTCGGCGATCTCCTGGTCGGCGCGGCGCTTCAGCAGCCGGCGCACACGCGTGATGCCGGCATCGTGCTGGTACAGCATTTCGTGGTCGCGCGCCTGCGGCGCCATCGATTCGAGCACCACGCGGTCCTGCTCCAGCACGTCCCAGTGCAGCTGCTCCAGGCGGTTGCGGTACAGGAAGCGCCAGACATCGCGCTGCCAGCCCTGCACGTGGCGGGTACGCCAGAAGAACACCATGCAGTGGTCCTCGTCGACCGGCGTGGCCATGCCGACGATGCCGAACGGGCCGCCAGGGCCGACCTTGTCGCGGTACGGAATCGCCAGGCGCAGCCACAGCGTGCCGGTCTCGCCGAATTCGACCCAGTCGAAGTTCACGCCGCGCTGGCCGACCTTCTCGAAGATCAGGCCGTGGTCGGTTTCGCGGATCTGCATCGTGGCCGACTTCTCGCCGCAGGCCATCGAGTGCGACACGGCGTGCAGGTAGGCGCCGTGCATCGGGTCCATGACGTTGTCGATGGCGTAGCGGTAGTTGCAGTCCCAGTGCGCCACGCACAGGAAGTTGCTGTGTTCGTCGCTGACCAGCTCTTCGGGCAGGCGCAGCACGTCGGGGCTGCCCTCGCCCTCTTGCGGGGCCTGGTCGCCGAACCACAGGAAAATCGCGCCGGCCTGTTCCTGCACCGGGTAGCTGCGCACGCAGGTGCGGCCTTCCAGCGGGCAGCTGTCCACGGCCGGCACGCTCTTGACCTGGCCGTCGCCGCCGACTTCCACGCCGTGGTACCAGCAGGCGACGCGGTCGCCCAGGTTCCAGCCCATCGACAGGCGGGCGCCACGGTGCGGGCAGCGATCTTCCAGCGCGTGGACCTGGCCGGCGTTGTCGCGCCACAGCACGATGTTCTGGCTCAGGCGCGTGATGCCGATCGGGGCATGCGTCACGGCCCACGAGGCGGTGACCGGGTACCAGTAGTTGCGCAGGCCGCTGTTCAGGCGGGCTTCGGCGCGGGCTTGCTTGTTCGATTCCATCTTTGTCTCTCGGGCTCTGGGCTTGTCAGTCGGGCTGGCGGCGGTCAGGCGCCCAGCCGGCGCATTTCGGCCAGGAAGCGCGCTTCGGTCCAGGCCTGTCCGTCCAGGCACAGGAAGTTGGTGGCATTGAAGGCGCGCACGATGTCGGCGGGCGATTGCGCGCCGCCTTCGAACGCGGCTTCCAGCGCGTCGCCCAGTGCGTTCTCGTAGGCGGAAGGCGCGTCGGCGCGGGTCTGCCAGACGATGTTGGCCACCTTGCCCGGCTGCTCGATGTGGCCTTTGCCCGCGACGTTGTTCGGAGCCGGACGCTCCCAGGGGACCAGGTTGGGGTTGTACGAGAGACTATCCATTGCGCTTTGCTCCATTTCTGCCTGCATGGGGACCGGTTTCATCACACTGCCGCCTGGTTCAGGTCACGCCGCGTTTTGTTTTACTAATGAAACACTGGTTTAGATATTGAACACAGGTACGACTATAGACAACGATCGTTCAAAAATAGACTGGGGTTAACCCGCGAAATGCGGAAAGTGCTGCCGGGGCGGTGGCCCCGGCCAGGGTGGACTAGCGGACAGCCGCTGGCAGCGCGCCGCGGATAAGGCGGGCTGTGGCGCAGGCCTGGTCGATGTAGCAGGCGTGCCCGGCATCGGGCACCGGCGCGAATGGCAGGCCGAAGCGCTCCGCCAGCATGCCGCAGGCCACCGGCGTGGTGACGATGTCCCGGCTGCCGCAGCCAATCTGCACAGGCACGGATGTCGGACGCCGTGCCAGGTAGGCATCGATATCGTCCCCGCACAGCATGGCCACCGCCTGCCGGTAGCCATCCGGACGCAGACGCCGCATGTTCCATCGCACCCACGCCTGCGCGCCGTCGTCTGCGGTTCCGCTCAGCAGCCGCGCGGGTCCGCGCTCGGCGAGACCTTCCACGCCCAGCGACGCGAGCGCCTCCAGGCGCTGCCGCGCGACTTCGCGCGCCTTGTCTTCCTTGCCCGGTGCGCCGTAGCCCTGCGCCACGCTCAGCAGCATCAATTGCCCGGGCAGGCCGGCGTCATCCGCGCCGGCCACATAGGCCGCCGCCATCAGTGCTCCCAGCGAATGACCAACGATCAGGTCCGGGCGCACGTTCAGCGCCCGCAGCCATTCCCGCAGGCGCGCCGCATAGTCCGAGGCCTTCGGCGCCGACTGCGCCAGCGGCGACGAACCGCCATAGCCCGGGGCATCCCACGCGAGCACACGCGCGTGCGCGGCCAGCAGGCTGGCGCAGGGCAGCCATGAGGCCGCCCCCGAACTGATGCCATGCAGCAGCACGATCACCGGTCCGGTGCTGCCGCCGCTCCGATAGGCGACCTGAGCGCCATCCCCGACCGGCGCAACGCGCTCCGCAAACCCGCTGTCTAGTGCGTCCAGCATGCCCTGGACCCGGGAGCATGAATCTTCACGGTCATTTTGTTCCATATATAAAACCAACGTTTGCGAATGAAACCTTATGACTATAGAAGCTGGGTTGCCGCATGAGGATCAGGGTTAACGACAGGTCTTTGATCCGATCCAATGTGACCGGGCCGGTCCGGTGCTTGCGTTGCGACTGCGCTTTCGCCGGTGGCTATGGCAAGACGCGGTCCGAAAAGGCTTTACTGGCGTGCCTTGCTGGTCCGAACGCAGTACTGCTGTAAACGCAGCCGGTCGGCATCCCTGCCGTCATTCACCTCACGCTCGACCACGCTCGTGTGCCGCCGTCGGCCTGGCGGTTGCGTCGCACACAGGCCTCAGTAGGGATAACCCTCCTCACTATCACGAAAAAGCCCGGCTATATTTCGTTCAACGTTTCTTATGTTGTTTGATGTTTTATATACGAAACGTTAAAGCGCCTAGAAATTCATTTTTTAGAGATTTGCAGCATCCGCCCCAGGACAGACGAGCCAGAACGATTAGAAGACGGAACAAGGAAGGAAACGGTAGATGAAACTTGCACGAATCGCTGCAGCAGGCCTGCTTGCAGCCTCCCCCCTGCTGGCCTCGGCCCAGTCGGTCACCCTGTACGGCGTGGTCGATACCGGCGTCGAATACGTGAACAATGTCGGCGCCAATGGCTATGGCCTGACGCGCGTGCCCAACAACACCGCGACCGTCCCCTCGCGCTGGGGCCTGCGTGGCACCGAGGATCTCGGCGGCGGCCTGAAGAGCCTCTTCGTGCTGGAATCGGGCTTCGCGCCCGACACGGGCAGCGCCAACCAGGGCGGCCGCCTGTTCGGCCGCCAGGCGCTGGTCGGACTGTCGAACCAGTATGGCCAGCTTTCGTTCGGCCGCCAGTACACCATGCTGTTCTGGGCCACGCTCGACAGCGATATCCTCGGCCCCAACGTCTACGGCTCGGGTTCGCTGGACAGCTACCTGCCCAACACGCGCGCCGATAACTCCGTCTCGTACAAGGGCACCTTTGGCGGCTTGACGGTTGGCGCGACGTACAGCTTTGGCCGTGACGCAGTCAATGCCGGCCCGAGCCCGGGCGGTACCAACTGCGCCGGCGAGAACCCGGCCGACAAGAAGGCCTGCCGCGAGTGGTCCGCCATGGTCCAGTACGCGACCAACTGGTGGGGCGTGCATACCGCGTATGACTCGCAGCGCGGCGGCCCCGGCGCGTTCGCCGGCCTGACCAACAGCAACCTGACCGACGACCGCCTGTCGGTGGGCGGCTACATGATCCTGTCGCGCACCAAGCTCGGCGCCGGCTGGCTGCGCCGCGACAACGAAGGCAGCGCAACCCGCATCAGCGACCTGTACTACGCGGGCGCGTCCTATGACATCACGCCCGCGGTCAACCTGGCCGGCCAGGTCTACTACCTGAACTACCACGGCAGCGACAACAAGGCCTGGCTGTACGCGGTGCGCGGCACGTATTCGTTCAGCAAGCGCACCTCGGTGTATGCGACCGCCGGCTTTATCGACAACGGCGGCCAGCTGGCCGCGTCCGTCAGCGGCGGCTCGCCGGGCTCCAACCCGAAGCCGGGCGCCAACCAGTTCGGCACCATGCTGGGCATCAAGCACATCTTCTAAGCACCGCGTTGGCACGACACAGTCCGTGCGGCGCGCTGGCCCCTGCGCCAGCGCGCCGCACGGCTGACCTGAAGCATTCACTTGCCATCGTCCGAGCGCATGCCCGATGCGCCGGATCCCAGTTTTCAGAGGTTCCCCATGAAGTCTGCACGCCGCAAAGTCATTGCCACCGCCATCGCTGCCGGCACCGCCGCCCTGTTCGCCGGGGGCACCGCCCTGGCCCAGGGCGCCTATCCCAACAAGCCGATCACGATCGTGGTCGCCTACCCGGCCGGCGGCGACGTCGACGTGCTGGCCCGCCTGTTCGCCGAGAAGCTGGCGCCGCGCCTGAAGCAATCGATCGTGGTCGAGAACCGCACCGGTGCGGCCGGCACCATCGGCAGCGCCTACGTGTCGCGCGCCAACCCGGACGGCTACACGCTGCTGCTGGCACCGAACACTGTTGCCATCGCGCCGCTGGTGCTCAAACCGGGCACGGGCGCCAGCTACGACGTGCAGCGCGATTTCACGCCGATCTCGCAGATCGGCACGCAGTCGCTGTTCGTGGTGGTGAACAAGGGCACCGGCATCACCAAGGTCAGCGACCTGGTCGCGCGGGCCAAGGCAGGCAAGGTGGAAACCTATGCCACGCCGGGCAATGGCTCGCCGATGCACATCATGGGCGAGCTGTTCAACAAGTCCGCCGGCGTGAAGATCAACCAGGTGCCGTACCGCGGCCTGGCGCCGGCCATCGTCGACGTGCTCGGCGGGCAGGTGCCGGTGACTTTCGTCACCTACGGCGCGGTGGCCCAGTATGTCGGCAACGGCAGCCTGGTCCCGATCGGGGTGGCCGACCCGAAGCGTTCGCCGTTCGCCCCCAATGTCCCGACGCTGGCCGAGCAGGGCTACAAGGACGTGGAGATCGGCGCCTGGCAGGCGCTGCTGGGGCCGAAGGGCATGTCGCCGGAACTCGTGCGCACGCTCAACGGGCACATCAACGAGATCCTGAAGATGCCCGACGTCGTGGCGCGCATGGCCACCATCGCCGTCACCCCGAAGGGCGGCGAGCCTGCGGTGCTGCAGCAGTTGCTGACTGCCGACACGGCGCGCTATACGAAGATCGTCAAGGAGTTCAATATCCAGGCCGACTGACGCGCACCGCGATCGCGCGCGCAGAACATCGAAGGGCCCGGTTCCTCGCGGAACCGGGCCCTTCTTGCTGGTGCAGGCCGATCGTCAGTTGACCTGCCGCCCCATGCCTTCCCAATAAGGCTCGCGCAGCTTGCGGCGCAGCAGCTTGCCGGACGGGTTGCGCGGCAGGGCTTCGACGAAGTCGATGCTCTTCGGCACCTTGAAGCCGGCCAGCCGCTGCCGGGTCCAGCTGATGATGCTGTCGAGGTCCGCGCCCTGCCCCGGCTTGAGCACGATGATGGCCTTGACCGCCTCGCCCCACTTCTCGTCGGGCACGCCGATCACGGCCACGTCCGCCACGATCGGGTGACCGTAGATGGCGCTCTCCACCTCGGCGGGATACACGTTCTCGCCACCGCTGATGATCATGTCCTTCACGCGGTCGTGGATGTGGAGATAGCCCTCGGCGTCGAGGTAGCCGGCATCGCCCGTGCGCAGCCAGCCATCGGCGTCGATCGTGCGAGCGGTTTCCTCGGGCTGCTTCCAGTAGCCGGACATATTGTGCGCGGAGCGGATCACCACCTCGCCCACTTCGCCTGGCGCCAGTTCGCGCCCTTCGTAGTCCACCACCTTGAGCTCCACGCCGGGCAGCGGCTTGCCGGCCGCGCGCATGCGCGGCACCTGCTCCGTGGTGTGGTCTTCCGGCGGCAGCGCCACGATCGTGCCCGTGGTTTCGGTCATGCCGTACTGCTGCACGAAGCCGCAGCCAAAGACCTCGATGCCCTCGCGCAGCAACGCCGCCGGAATCGGCGCCGCGCCGTACAGCAGGTACTTCAGGCGCGAATAGTCCATCGCGCGCGCACGCGGGTCGCGCAGCACGATCTGCATCGCCGCCGGCACCATGAACAGCTTGCTGATGCGCTCGTGCTCGATGAAGTCGAGCACCGCGCGCGGATCGAACTCCCGCGCCACCACGCCCTTGGCGCCCGACAGCAGGTTGCGCAGGCCCCAGCCCGAGCCGCCGATATGCGCCACCGGCATCGCCACCAGCGAGATATCGTCCGCGGTCCAGTGCGACCAGGGAATCGATTCGCGCTCGCTGACCTCGGTGCCGATGGTCAGGTTGCGGTGAGTCAGCATGGCACCCTTGGGGCGCCCGGTCGTGCCCGATGTATAGAGCTGCAGCACGACGTCATGGGCGCCGGGCTGGTGGTCCGGCAACGTGGCAGGCTGCGCGTCGCGCCAGTCCGCATAGACCGGCCAGTCCGGGTTGCCGCCGGCTTCCATCGCGACCACCTGGCGCACCATCGGCAGGGACGGCAGCAAGCCCTGCACCATCGCCGCGGACTCGGGCCCGACCAGCAGCAGCACGGCGTCGCAGTGGCCGATGATGAATTCCACCTCGGGCGGTGCCAGCCGCCAGCTCGCCGGCGTAATGATCGCGCCCATCTTGGCGGCGCCGAGCCAGGCTTCGAAGTAGTGGTCGGAATTCTTGCCGACGTAGCCAATATGGTCGCCGGCACGCACGCCCGCCGCGAGCAATGCCTGCGCGACGCGGCTGGTATTGCGCTCGAACTCGGCATAGGTGGTCTGCCGGCCTTCGAACGAGTAAGCGACCGCGCCAGGCCTGAGGCCGGCAAAGTGGCGCACGGCCTGAGGCAGCGTGGCCAGATAGCTGAAATCCATGGGCGTCTCCCTCTTTATGCGTGTAATGACTGACACGCCGGAATGCCGACTGTTTGCTCCCCTCTCCCGGCTGCGGGAGAGGGCAGCAACACGCTGGTGCGCCGGATCAGCGCGGTGCCATGCGGATGGCGCCGTCCAGGCGCACGGACTCGCCGTTGAAATAGCCGTTGCGGCACATCTCGACGGCGAGCGAGGCAAACTCCTCCGGCTGGCCCAGGCGCTTGGGGAACGGCACGGACGCGCCCAGCGCGGCCTTGACGTTCTCGGGGGCGCCTTGCAGCAGCGGCGTATTGAAGATGCCCGGCAGGATGGTGTTGACGCGGATGCCTTCACCGGAGAGGTCGCGCGCGATCGGCAGCGTCATCCCGACCACGCCGGCCTTCGATGCCGAATAGGAAGCCTGGCCGATCTGGCCGTCCTGCGCCGCCACCGATGCCGTGCTGATGATCACGCCGCGATCGCCGCTGGCGGCGTGGTCCAGCGTCAGCATGCCGGCGGCCGAGCGCGCGATGCAGCGGAAGGTGCCGATCAGGTTGATCTGGACAATGCGCTCGAACGCATCGGTCGGGAAGAACTTGATCTGCGACGGGTCTTCCTTCGAGCGCGACGCGGTCTTGATCGCATTGCCGGTGCCGGCGCAATTGACCAGGATGCGTTCCTGCCCGATGGCGGCGCGCGCCTTGGCGAAGCCGGCCTCGACTTCGGCTTCCGAGGTCACGTTGACCTGGCAGAACACCCCGCCCAGTTCACGCGCCAGCGCTTCGCCCTTCTCGGCATTGAGGTCGAACAGCGCCACGCGCACGCCCTGCGCCGCCAGCGCACGGGCCGTCGCCGCGCCCAGGCCCGAGGCGCCGCCGGTCACGATGGCCGATACCGATGCATTGAGTTCCATTACCGTGTTCCTTCCGTCTGGTTTTTGCCGGGTCATTGCCGCACGCGCGACGGGCCCGATACGGGTGTCAAGAGCCGGCACCGCGGGGCGCCGGAGCGGGTTCGAGATTCGTGGATCGGGCCCTGACACGCATCGTCGGAAGCGACGAATGCACCGATACGCCACTTTCATTGCCTTTCGCGGCGTCGCAACACAGCCTCCGGGACCCGGCGTCGCGGACCGGGATGGGACCAATGCGCTACAGTGTCGCGCATGGAAGGCTTGACCGATCCCATGCGCCCTCATCTCCCCGACCTCCGCTGGTACCTGCGCCGACATGCCTGGCTGCTGCTGGCCGCGCTGCTGCTTTCGCCGCTGTTTCACCGGCCCGCCAATGCGGCGCCGGCAAACCCGCTCGTTGCCGCGATCCAGCAGAGCGATGCCAGGGCCGCGCCGGCCAGCGTCCCGCTGGCCCAATCGCTCGACCAGGTCATCGGCACCCTGCAGGACGACACGCAACGCAAAGCGCTGCTGGAACAGTTGCGATCATTGCGCAGCGGCCTGAACGCGGCGGCGTCGGCGCCCGTCGCGCCGGCCTCGTCACCGGGCCTGATCGGCGCCGTGGCGCAGGCGCTCGATGAATTCGATACGCACCTGCGCAAGGACCACGGCCCCTGGCACTACTGGCGCTGGCGCGCGCAGTTCGCGGCCGAGGAATGGCGGGCGTCCGTGACGCACAACGGTACGCGCGCCGGGCTCGAGTCGCTGCGCGAGTTCGCCGTAGTGATCGGCGGCTGGGCGCTGTGCGGATGGGTCCTGTGGGAGATCGGCCACCGCATCCGGCTGCGGCGCAGAAAGCAGGCCGACGGCAAGGTCACGCTGGTACGCAAGCCGCGCAGCGGGCTGCCCGAGGTGCCGTCGTGGATCGATGTCGGCATCTATATGTTGCGGCGCATCGGGCCCTGGGTCGCGGCATTCGGGCTCACGGTGCTGCTCGCCTACCGCAATTTCTCGCAATCGCCGGCGAGCGTGGCCGCCGTGATGGCGGCCCATGCCATCGTCGCCGGGGCCATCGCGGCCGCGGTCTGCCAGGTCATCTTCGCGCTGTTCCGCACCGCGCACCGCCGGCTGGCGGTGCACCAGCTGCTGACGCGCTCACCCTTGCTGCTGTTCTGCACCGGCGCCCTCGCCGCACTCGGCAACAGCGCCACCGACAGCCGCATTACGGCCGTGCTCGGCGCTAACCTGTGCGCCTTGCTGTCGACGGCGGCCAATGTCGCCGCGGCAATCCTGATCGGCGTGTTCGCGCTGCGCTTCCGGCGCCAGGTCGGCCAGGTGATCGCGCAGCGGCCGCTCGAATTCCGGCAGTCGCATCCGGCCCTGGCGGACCTGCTGCGGCTGGCCGGCCAGGCCTGGCACCTGCCGGTTCTGGCAGTGGTGGTGGCCTCGGTGATCGGCACCGTGCTGGCCACCGGCCATGCCGACGTCTTCCTGCGCCGCACGGTGGCCTCGGTGGCGCTGCTGGTGTTCGCGCTGCTGCTGACGCTGGTTGCCGGCCGCTCGCCCAAGGCCAGCGTGCGCGCGCCACGTATCCGCGACCGGCGGCGCTCGGCCTACCTGGAACGCTTCGGGCGCTTTGCCATGGCGCTGGTACGCGTGGTGATCTGGGTCACCGTGATCGAGCTGGGCGCGCGCATCTGGGGCACATCGGTGCTGCACCTGGCGCAAGCGTCGCCGGCGGGCCGGCATATCGCGGAATCCATGCTGAGCGTCACGGCAACGGTGCTGCTGGCGTGGCTGGTCTGGCTGCTGATCGACACCGCCATTACCCAGGCGTTGTCTCCGGCCTACGGGCGCGCCGCGCAGCCGAGCATGCGGGCCAAGACCATTCTCCCGCTGGTGCGCAATGCGTCGCTGGTCACGCTGCTGGTGATCGCGATGATCGTGGTCCTTGCCAACCTGGGGGTCAATGTCACGCCGCTGCTCGCGGGTGCCGGCGTGGTGGGGCTGGCGATCGGCTTCGGCGCGCAGAGCCTGGTGCAGGACCTGATCACCGGGCTCTTTATCGTGATCGAGGATTCGATCGCCATTGGCGACTCGATCGAGCTGCCCGACCATGCCGGCGTGGTCGAAGGCATGACCATCCGGACCGTCAAGCTGCGCGATGGCAAGGGCGCCCTGCATACGCTGCCATACAGCCAGATCAAGGCGGTCAAGAACCTGTCGCGCGGCTACGGCTACGCCGTGTTCAGTATCGGCATCGCCTACCAGAGCGACCTGGACCGGGCCCTCGACCTGATCCGCGCCACCGGCGCCCAGATCGCGCGCGATCCGCGCTATGCGCACAAGCTCCTGTCCGGCCTGGAGATCCTGGGCCTGGATCGCTTCGACCCGAGCGGCCCGGTGGTGATGGCCCAGGTCAAGACCCGCCCGCTGATGCAGGCCGAGATCACGCGCGCGTTCAACGCGCTGCTGAAGCGGCAATTCGATGCCAATGGCATCTGCATGGCCTCCCCAAGCCTGACCATCCAGCTCGCAGGGGGGCCTGCCGGGGCCGCAAGTGTCGAAGCCATCATGCCGGCGTCTAAATGAGATGTATGCGTCATGCAAGAAAGGTGTGCTTGTCGCTTTTGCGAAACGCCCGTCCCTTTCGCGCGTCAAAAATCCCTCACGAATCCCATCTCGCGCATTAACATCCCTGCGTTATGCAGGCGTCGACATATGCCGATCGTCCGGTGGTTCCCGCTTTGGGGACCATAGCCCCCCAAAGGGTGGATAAAACCGACACGATTGTTTGGCATCATGGCCGGCACTCGGGCACGGTCATGCCTGAGGAGCATCCTGCATACGGGGCCGGAAGCCACGGCACCGTTGCCACAGGGCGCGACAGACACCCGGGCAGGCACTTGGCGCAAGGGAACACAAGAGAGCAGCCATTAGAAAATGGCGTCAGTCAAGGCGTTTGCCACCGGGGGAAAAATATGGGCGAACACCCGAGTCTCGACGATGAGTTTCATCGTCTGGTCGACTCTATCTACGAGTCCGCAATGGACGTGGCGGCAATGCCCGCTGCCCTGGACCTTTTTTCTCGCTACACAGCCACAGGCAGCCCGCGCTACCTGATCTGGGACAAGTTTGCCGGCCACGCCCGGCTCGGCGTGACGCCGCACGGTTGTTTCACCCATGGCGTCAACCTGCCTGAAGGCGTCGTTGCGCCACCGGCAAGCGGCGGCCATCCGGCTATCGTCCCAGCCGCCCTCGCATCCGCCGGGGCCGGCGCCGCACTGGCGATGGCGGATGGCGGGGCTGCCGACCTGGCCGTCTCCGGTGACGCTGGCGGACTCGAACAGGGTTTCCGGCTTATCGACACCAGCGAGATCTGCGTGCTCATGAGCGGCACCACCTCGGAGCACAGCCACCTGCATGGCAGCGTGCGCGAACGCCGCCTGGCCCATGTCATGCCGCACTGGGTCCGCGCGGCGCGCATGCAGCAGCGCAACTTCGAACTGAGCGGACTGGCCTCGCTCGGGCTGGCCGGACTCGACACGCTCGATTTCGGCGTCATGGTGCTGCAGGCGGACATGCGCGTGCGCTACGCCAACAGCTGGGCCGAATCGCTGGTGCAGGCCGACAGCAACCTTGCGCTGGAACGCGGCGTGCTGCGTGCGCGCGATGCCGCGCTGCAGGACGTGCTGCAGCGGCTGCTCGACGGCGCCGTGCGGGGCCGCAGTGCCGACGCCGCCGCGGGCTCATGGATGCACATCACCTCCGGCGGGCAACCGGTACCGATCATCGTGGTGCCGCTGGTCTCGCGCCAGCCGGTGGAAGGCCCATGGCAGCTGCCCGCGGCGATGATGCTGCTCGGCAACTCGGAATCGCGCTCGGTGCTCGATGCCGCGGTCTTGACGTCGCTGTTCGGGCTGTCGCGCAAGGAAAGCATCATTGCCATCCGGCTCGCTGCCGGCGAAACGCTCAATGAAATCGCCGAGCGGGAGTTCCTGTCGCCCCATACCGTGCGCGTGCATATCCGCGATACGCTGCGCAAGACCGGCACGCACCGGCAGTCCGAGCTGGTGCGGCTGCTGCATTTGCTGCCTGGCGTGAACCTGATGCGGACGGCAGCTTGTCCGGTGGCGCGGCCCAGGGCGAGGCAGGTCAAGAACGGGTGAGAGCCCATTCCCGGGGCTGACCTCAGCCCTCCCCCTCCACCGCCGCCAACGCCGCGGCAAGAAACCTCTGCACCTGCCGGTCCGCGTCATCCGCCCGCGCGGCCAGCGCAATGCCAATGCGCCCCGCCGGCCGCGGACTCGAGATCGGCAGGAACTTCACCCCGCGGTTCGCATAGCGCGTTGTCACGCCGGGCACCAGCGCCACCCCCAGGCCGCTTTCCACCAGGCTGACGATGGTCTGCACCTGCACCGCTTCCTGCGTGACGCGCGGCACGAAACCGGCCTGCTGGCACAGCATCATGGCGACCGCATGCAGGTTGGGTACCGCCGCGGCCGGATGCATGATGAACGGCTCGGCGGCCAGTGCCTTCAGCGGAATGGAGGCCTCGCTGGCATGCGGGCTGTCCGCCGGCACCGCGGCGACGAACACATCGGTTTCAAGCGGCGTGAGGGTGTAGCCGCCGCTGCTCAGGATCGGAAACCGCACCAGCCCGGCGTCGAGCCGATGGTTTTCGAGCTGGTCCAGGATGGCCGCCGTGGTGGATTCCTGCAGCACCAGCTCGATCCCCGGATGCGCGGCGCGGAACGCCGGAATCAGCTTCGGCAGCAACGCATAGGTGGCGGAGCCGATGAAACCGATGCGCAAGGCGCCCCGCTCGCCCTGCGCGGCCGCCATGGCCGCCGCACGTGCCTGGCTGGCGTGGAACAGCGCGCGGCGCGCGTCCTGCAGCGCCGCCTCGCCCGCCTGCGTCAGCCGGACCCCGCGCGGGGTGCGCACGAACAGCGCGGTGCCGAGCTGCTCCTCCAGCTTGCGGATCGAAATCGACAGCGGCGGCTGCGCCATGTGCAGGCGCTCGGCGGCCCGGTGGAAGTTGCCCGTCTCGGCCAGGGCAACGAACTGCTGGAGCTGGCGCAGATCCATTTCGATATCCTGTGAATATCAATTTCTAAAAAAGTAATATTAGACCAGATACCTGTCGCTGATCTACGCTGTGCCCCACAGAACCAGATCCGGAGACAGACGCATGCTGCCCTTAGCCGGCATCCGCGTGATCGACCTTTCCACGGTCGTGATGGGCCCTTATGCCAGCCAGTGGCTGGCCGACTTTGGCGCCGAGGTCATCAAGGTCGAACCGCCCGAGGGCGATTCCACGCGCCGCACCGGCCCCGCCGCCGAATCCGGCATGGCCGCGATTTTCCTGGGCGTGAACCGCAGCAAGAAGAGCGTCGTGCTGGACCTGAAGCAGCCGGCGGCGCAGGCGGCGCTGGACCGCCTGCTGTCCGGCGCCGACGTGCTGATGCACAGCATGCGCCCGCAAAAGCTGGCCGCGCTGGGCCTGTTGCCGGACGACGTGAGGGCGCGCCACCCGCAACTGGTCTACGTCAGCCTGCTCGGATTCGCAGAGGATGGCCCGTATGGCGGCCGCCCGGCCTACGACGACATCATCCAGGGCCTGTCCGGCAACGCCGCGCTGATGGCGGCGCAGACCGGCAGCAGCCGCTATTTCCCGACCATCGCGGCGGACAAGACCAGCGGCCTGGTGGCGGCGCTGTCGGTGTGCGCGGCGCTGGCCGGCCGGGCGCGCTCCAATGGCAATGGCAGCGGCAAGGGCGCCATGGTCGAGGTGCCGATGTTCGAATCCATGGTGGCCTTCAACCTGGTGGAGCATTTCTACGGCCGGCATTTCGAACCGCCGCGCGGCGGCACCGGCTACCCGCGCGTGCTGGCGCCGCTGCGCCGGCCCTACCAGAGCGCCGACGGCCATGTCTGCATGATGCCGTACACCGATGCCCACTGGCGCGACTTCTTCCGCGCCGCCGGCCGCCCCGAACTGGCCGCGGACGCGCGCTTCACCGATATCTCGGCGCGCACCGCGCACATCGAAACGCTGTACGAGATCACCGGCGAGATCGTGCGCGGACATAGCACCGCGCACTGGCTGGAAGTCTGCGAAGCGCTGCAGATTCCCGTGGCCCGGGTCAACGAACTCGACGACCTGCCCGACGATCCGCACCTGCGCGCGACGGGCTTCTTCGAACCGGTCGAAGATCCCGCCATGGGCGCCTTGCGCTTTCCGGGAGCACCGGTACGCTTTGATGGAGCACGCGCACCGATCGGCGTGCCGCCACGCCTCGGCGAGCACACCGCGCAGCTGCTTGCGCGGGCCGGGATGACGCAGCAGGACATCGACGGGCTCAGCGCCACGGGTGCCGCGTACTGCGCCCCGCAGCCGCCGGTCCAGTCTGACAACGCCAAGGAGACCGCATGATGCAAAGCCACCTGCCCCGCCTGGGCCAGGGCTTCTACTGGCAGGACCTGAAGGAAGGCCAGGCCTTCCGCACCTTCCGCCGCACCGTGACCGAGACCGACCTCGTCAATTTCATCTCGGTCACCGGCATGGTCGAGGCGATCTTTATCGAGGACGGCTACGACGCCGGCGCGATCCGCGGCCGGCCGGTCCCCGGCGCGCTGACCTACACGCTGATCGAAGGCTTCATCCTGCAAACCATGATCCAGGGCACCGGCCTGGCGATGCTGGAACTCACGCAGCAGATCCTTGCCCCGGTGGTGGTCGGCGACACGGTATGGGCCACCGTCACGGTGACGGGCATCCGGCCGACATCGCGCGGCAACCGCGCGGTGGTGGACTCGGCCATCGAGGTCTTCAACCAGCGCAACGAGAAAGTCATGACGTACACGGCGCGCCGGCTGCTGGCCGGACATCCTGACTGAAACCGCGGCGCGCCACGCCCGACTGACCCCGGGCTTCGTCCTGGCCCCACGCCTTCACGCAACCGGATATTCAACGTGACCGCATTGCTTTCCACCTTCCAGCTCACCAGCCTGCCGCCGCACGCCACGGCGTTCCGCGAGCAGGTCCGGGCCTTCCTGGCCGAACACATGCCGGCGCTGCCGCCTGATGTGCGGGCACGCTCGTGGATGGGCTTCGACGCCGCCTTCAGCCGCGCGCTGGCCGCGCGCGGCTGGGTCGGCATCACGCTGCCGGCCACCTGCGGCGGCGCCGGGCTGGACCCGTTTTCGCGCTTCGTGCTGGTGGAAGAACTGCTGGCCGCCGGCGCGCCCGTGTCCGCGCACTGGATCGCCGACCGCCAGAGCGGCCCGCTGATCCTGCGCTATGGCACCGAGGCCCAGAAGGCCAGGTACCTCCCCGCCATCTGCCGTGGCGACGCCTTCTTCTGCATCGGCATGAGCGAACCGAACTCGGGCTCCGACCTGGCCAGCGTGGCCACGCGCGCGGTCCGGCAGCCGGATGGCAGCTGGCGCCTGAACGGGCGCAAGATCTGGACGACCAACGCCAACCGCTGCCACTACATGCTGGCGCTGGTGCGCACCTCGGGCACGCCGCAGGACCGGCAGGCCGGGCTGTCGCAGGTCATCGTCGATCTCTCCGCGCCCGGCGTCACCGTGCGCCCGATCCAGGACCTGACCGGCGACGCGCATTTCTCGGAGGTGAGCTTCGAGGACGTGGCGCTCGCGCCGGACGCCCTGATTGGCCAGGAAGGCAGCGGCTGGGAACAGGTGAACGCCGAGCTGGCATTCGAGCGCAGCGGCCCCGAGCGGCTCTATTCGAGCGTGGTACTGCTCGACACCTGGCTGGCGGCGCTGCGGCGCCTGCCCGAAGCGCGGCGCGACACCGTCACCGCCGGCCGGCTGGTCGGCCACCTGGCGGTGCTGCGTGCCATGTCGCTGGCCGTGACCGCGCGCCTGGCCGCGGGGGAAAGCCCGGTGGTCGAAGCCGCGCTGGTGAAGGACCTGGGCACGACCTTCGAACAATCGATCCCGGCGCTCGTCGAAGCCGCGCTGGGCGACGAACCGGCGCTGGCCGCCGATGGCGCGCTGTACCGCACGCTGGTCTACGTCACGCAGATCGCCCCGTCCTATTCGCTGCGCGGCGGCACCCGCGAAATCCTGCGCGGCATGATTGCGCGCGGCCTGGGGCTGCGCTGATGCGCCGAGGCCCCGCACGCGTCCAACACTGAATCCATCGCCATGCATAACACCTATTCCGACGCGCTCGCCGACCTGCTGCGCGATCAATGCCAGCCCGCGACCGTGCGCGCCATCGAACAAGGCGCCGACCCCGCGCCGCTCTGGCAGGCGCTGCTCGACAGCGGCTTTGCCGACTGCCTGCTGCCCGAATCGGCAGGCGGTGCCGGCCTGTCCCTGTCCGACCTGGCGCCCGTGCTGTACGTGCTGGGCCGCCACGCCATGCCCTTGCCGCTCGCGCAGACGCTGTTTGCGCGAGGGTTGCTGCAGGCCCATGGCGTGACCGTGCCCGCCGAACCGATCGCGCTGGCCAGCCTCGACGATGGCAGCCTCGCCACGCTGGTGGCCGATGCGCGTCACGCAGGCTGGTTCCTGGCGCAGTCCGGTACCCGCTGCGTGCTGCTGCCGGCCGCCGCTGCCGGCGCCGAGCCGACTGGCGCTCACGCCGACCAGACCATGCGGCTGCCGCGCTTCGACGGCAAGGCAGAGACGGCTTTCGCGCTGCCCGCCGGCATGCTGCGCACCATCGGCGCCTGCCTGCATGCCGCGCAGATGGCCGGCGCGCTGTCCCAGGTCATGGACATGACGCTGCAGTACGCCAACGACCGCCTGCAGTTCGGGCGCGCGATCGGCAAGTTCCAGGCGATCCAGCACCAGATCAGCGAGATGGCCGAGCATGTCGCCGCCTCGCGCGTGGCCGCGCAGATCGCCTGCGACAGCACCGGCAGCCGTCCCGACCCGGTACGCGCCGCCATCGGCAAGCTGCGCGCCAGCGACGCGGTCACGCCGGTCGCGGCCATCGCCCACGCCGTGCATGGCGCCATCGGCATTACCGAGGAGTTCGACCTGCAGCTGTACACGCGGCGCCTGCATGCATGGCGCGTGGCCGACGGATCGGAGCGATGGTGGAGCCGCGTGCTGGGCGAACTGGTCTGCGCGGAACCATCGCGCGGCGCGGTGGAGTTGGCGCGCGAGTGGTACGAGGCGACGGCCTGAGGCACGCCAGGAAATGAAACGGCGGCCCGGTCCGGGGCCGCCGCATCGCAGTGAAAGCGCCGCCTCAGGCGGCCAGGCTCAGCCCGCCTCCCGGCACCTTCTTGTGACGGCGTTCCGGCTTGCACTCGTACTTGAGTTCGCGCCGCCCGTCCTCATACGCCACTTCGAGCCGCACATTGAAGCCCCACAGGCGCGTCACGTGGCGGATCACTTCGTCGAAGTTATGCGACAGCGGCCGGCGGTCGCTCTGCTGGTGGCGCAACGTGAGCGAGCGGTCGCCGCCCACATCGACATTGGTAACCTGGATATTGGGCTCCATGCCGGACAGGTCGTACTGCGACGCCAGCAGCTGCCGGATCATGCGGTAGCCTTCGTCGTTATGGATGGCCGTCACGCGCAGCTTGTTCTCGCGGTCATCGTCCAGCACCGAGAACAGCTTCAGTTCGCGAATCACGCGCGGCGACAGGAACTGCAGCAGGAAGCTTTCGTCCTTGAAGTTGCGCATGGCGAAGTCCAGCGTCGTGCGCCAGTCCGATCCGGCGATCTCCGGCGCCCAGCGGCGGTCCTCTTCGTCCGGGTGCTCGCACATGCGGCGCAGGTCCTGGAACATCAGGAAGCCCAGCGTGTACGGGTTCAGGCCGCTGTAATACGGGCTGTTGTACGGCGGCTGGTAGATCACGTTGGTGTGGGCCTGCAGCAGTTCCAGCATGAAGGCGTCGTTGACCAGTTTTTCCTCGTAGAGCTGGTGGATGATGGTGTAGTGCCAGAACGTGGCCCAGCCTTCGTTCATCACCTTGGTCTGTCGCTGCGGATAGAAGTACTGCGCGATCTTGCGCACGATGCGCACGATCTCGCGCTGCCACGGCGCCAGCCTGGGCGCATTCTTCTCGATGAAGTACAGCAGGTTCTCCTGCGGCTCGGGCGGGAACGAGGATTCGGGTTCCGCCGCATCTTCATCCGCGAGCGCGTGGGGACGATGCTTGGGCAGCGTGCGCCACAGGTCATTGACCTGCATCTGCAGGTAGTTCGCGCGCTCGGTCTGACGCGCCTGCTCTTCGTTGATCGACAGTTTCTTGGGCCGCTTGTAGCGGTCCACGCCGTAGTTCTGCAACGCGTGGCAGGAATCGAGCAGCATCTCCACTTCCTGCTCGCCATAGCGCTGCTCGCACTCCAGCACGTAGTTCTTGGCGAACAACAGGTAGTCGATGATAGCGTCCGCATTGGTCCAGGTGCGGAACAGGTAGTTGCCCTTGAAGAAGGAGTTGTGCCCGTAGCAGGCATGCGCGATGGTGAGCGCCTGCATCGGCAGCGTGTTCTCCTCCATCAGGTAGGCAATGCAAGGGTTGGAGTTGATGACGATCTCATAGGCCAGGCCCATGTGGCCGCGCTGGTAGCTGCGCTCCGAGGCCAGGAAATGCTTGCCATATGACCAGTGGCTGTACCCCACTGGCAGCCCTGCCGACGCATAGGCATCCAGCATCTGCTCGGCCGTGATGATCTCGATCTGGTTGGGATAGGAGTCCAGTCCGAACTCGCCGGCAATGCGCGCGATCTCGCGGTCATAGCGGTTGATCAGCTCGAAGGTCCAGTCCGAACCCGTTGAGAGATAAGCCATCTTCACCTCCGTCTGGCACAGCCGTCCGCGCCGGCAGATGCTGCCGGGACGGCGCCGCCGCGCCGCGTTGCAAAGGTCCTGCCGGCCCGCCTGAACCGGCGGGCCGCGAACGTACCGCCAACGTACCGCCCGTCAGGCCGCGCGCTTCTGGAACAGGTCGTGCAGCACGGGGTAGATCTCGTCCGCGCTGATGATCCGCTGCATCGCGAAGTGCTCGAACTGGCTCTTGACCGTCAGGTACTCTTCCCAGAGATTCTGCGGTTCTTCGGACGCCACTTCCACGTAGGCGAAATATTGCACCAGCGGCAGGATCGCCTCGCGTAGCAGCCGGCCGCACAGTTCGGAGTCCCCGGCCCAGTTGTCGCCGTCGGACGCCTGCGCGCAGTAGATGTTCCACTGGCTCGGCGGGTAACGGTCGTGGATCACCTCGACCATCAGCTTCAGCGCACTGGACACCACCGTACCACCGGACTCGCGTGAATGGAAGAAATCCTCCTCTTCCACTTCCTTGGCCACGGTGTGATGGCGGATGAACACGACATCGATGCGCTCGTAATTGCGCTTCAGGAACAGGTACAGCAGCATGAAGAAGCGCTTGGCGAGATCCTTCCTGCTCTCGTCCATCGACCCCGACACGTCCATCAGGCAGAACATCACCGCCTGCGCCTGGGGCCGCTTCTTGAGCACGCGGTTGTTGTAGCGCAGATCGAGCTTCTCGATGAACGGCACGCGGTCGATGCAGGCGCGCAGGTGCCGCATCTCCTTCATCATTTCGAGCGCGGCTTCGCTGTAGGGCCCTTCCTTCTCCAGCGCCTCGCTGTATTCCTTCTCCAGTTCGCGCAGGCGCTTCTGGTATGGGCTGGACAGCGCAATGCGCCGGCCGAGCGAGCTGCGCATGGTGCGCAGGATCGACAGGTTGGAAGGGGTGCCGTCGATGGAGAAGCCGGCCCGCACCTTGCGGACCTCGGCGATCTTGGCGAGGTGGCGCTTGGCCAGGTCCGGCAGCGCCATGTCCTCGAAGAAGAAATTCAGGAAATCCTCGCGCGACAGCGTGAAGACGAAATCATCCTCGCCCTCGCCGCTGTCGCTGGCGCGCGAGCCGGTCCCGCCGCCGCCCTGTTGCTGGCGGTCGAATGAATCGCCCCGGACGAACTTCTTGTTGCCGGGATGGATCCATTCGCGCCGCCCGCCCGGGCCGTGGTGAAAGATCGGCTCGGAGATGTCCTTGACCGGAATGGACACCTGCCCGCTCTGCTCGATGTCCATGATCTTCCGGCCGGACACCGCCTTTGCAACCGCCTGGCGTATCTGCTCGCGGTAGCGCTTGATAAAGCGCTGCTTGTTGACGGCACTTTTGTTGCCGCCGTTCTCACGCCTGTCGATGACCGTGGCCATGTATTTGCCCTCGAAGAGAGGCCTGGTTCAGGCGCCGTTAGGATGATTTTCTTACGCGCAGATACCACTCCACCAAAAGTCGGACTTGTTTCGGCGTATACCCCTTCTCCGTCATGCGGTTGACGAAATTCTCGTGCTTGTCCTGGTCTTCGCGCGAAGACTTGGCATTGAACGAGATGACCGGCAGGAGATCCTCGGTGGTCGAGAACATGCGCTTCTCGATCACCATCCTGAGTTTCTCGTAGCTGGTCCAGACCGGATTCTTGCCACCGTTGTTGGCCCGGGCGCGCAGCACGAAATTGACGATCTCGTTGCGGAAGTCCTTCGGGTTCGAGATGCCCGCGGGCTTCTCGACCTTCTCGAGCTCGTCGTTCAGCGCGTTGCGGTCAAGGATTTCACCGGTATTCGGATCGCGGTACTCCTGGTCCTGGATCCACAGGTCGGCGAACACCACGTAGCGGTCGAAGATGTTCTGGCCATACTCGGAATACGACTCCAGGTACGCGGTCTGGATCTCCTTGCCGATGAACTCCACATACGGCGTGGTCAGGTACTCCTTGATATAGGAGAGCAGCTTCGCTTCCTGTTCCGGCGGGAACTGTTCGCGCTCGATCTGCTGTTCGAGCACGTACAGCAAGTGGACCGGATTGGCCGCGACCTCGGTGTTGTCGAAATTGAAGACCTTGGACAGTACTTTGAACGCGAAGCGCGTCGACAGGCCATTCATGCCTTCATCCACGCCAGCGTAGTCGCGATATTCCTGGTACGACTTCGCCTTCGGATCAACGTCCTTCAGGCTTTCGCCGTCATAGACGCGCATCTTCGAGAAGATGTTGGAATTCTCGGGCTCCTTGATGCGCGTGAGCACCGCGAACTGCGCCATCATCTTCAGCGTGCTGGGCGCATTCGGCGCCGCCGACAGCGAACTGCTGCGCAGCAGCTTGTCGTAGATCTTCACCTCTTCGGACACGCGCAGGCAGTACGGCACCTTGACGATATAGATCCGGTCGAGGAAAGCCTCGTTGTTCTTGTCCTGCTTGAAGGTCTGCCATTCGGCCTCGTTCGAGTGCGCGAGGATCACGCCGTCGAACGGTATCGCGCCAAAGCCCTCCGTGCCCTTGTAGTTGCCTTCCTGCGTGGCGGTCAGCATCGGGTGCAGGACCTTGATCGGCGCCTTGAACATCTCGACGAACTCGAGCAGGCCGCGGTTGGCCAGGCACAGGCCGCCGGAATACGAATAGGCATCCGGGTCGTCCTGCGGAAAATCCTCGAGCTTGCGGATATCCACCTTGCCGACGAGCGAGGAGATGTCCTGGTTGTTTTCGTCGCCAGGCTCCGTCTTGGAGATCGCGATCTGGGACAGCACCGACGGGCGCAGCTTGACCACGCGGAACTGCGTGATGTCGCCATTGAACTCGTGCAGGCGCTTCACCGCCCAGGGCGATGGAATGGTGTTCAGGTACCGGATCGGGATGCCATAGTCCTCTTCCAGAATCTTGCCGTCTTCCTCCGGCGAGAACAGGCCGAGCGGAGATTCATGGATAGGCGAACCCTTCAGCGCATAGATGGGCACCTCCTCCATCAACGCCTTCAGCTTCTCTGCCAGCGAGGACTTGCCGCCACCGGGAGGCCCGAGCAGATACAGGATCTGCTTGCGCTCCTCCAGCCCTTGCGCGGCATGCTTGAAGAAGGCAACGATCTGCTCGATCGTGTCCTCCATGCCGTAGAAGTCGCGGAAAGCCGGATAAATCCGGATCACCTTGTTGAAGAACAGCCGTGACAGGCGCGGATCGTGGTGGGTATCCACCAACTCCGGCTGACCGATCGCGGCGAGCATGCGCTCAGCCGCAGTCGCATAGGCGGTCGGATCCTTCTTGCAGATATCCAGGTACTCCTGGATGCTGAATTCCTCTTCCTTGCGAGCTTCGAAACGCGTGGCGTAATGGCCGAAAATGTCCATACCTCACTCCCGTCAGAGTCCCCGTCCGAGGCGAAAGCACTGCTACTCCCCTGAGGCTTCGCGCCAGCTTTCGCGATACACCACCCCGGCTTGGCGACGTGGTCATGTTGCGAAGTCTTTACTTCATCATAGTCAAATAACGGCGATGGTGGAGCTTGAGTTGACGATTCGCTTGCCTGTGCGCAACGGCGTTTCCGCCCTGCAAACACCACATTTGAACCACTGCCCCTCTCCGCGCGCGACGGGCCATTGACTATGCTGTGACAAACCTTACACCTTTCCGCCCCAATCTGCACAGCAGGTTTTGTAACGATAAAACAGAAAAGCCGGCGCTTTCGCCGGCCTTTCTGTTGCGGTTTCCGCGACGTGCATCAGCACTCGCGGACTGCTGATGACAACGCTCAGAGCGTGCGGGCCACCAGTTCTTTCATGATTTCGTTCGAGCCGCCATAGATCTTGCCGACACGCGCATTGGCATACATTCGCGCGATCGGATACTCCAGCATGTAGCCGTAGCCGCCGTGCAACTGCAGGCACTCGTCGATGATTTCGCAGTTGCGCTGCGTGCACCACCACTTGGCCATGGCCGCGGTCGCGGCGTCGAGCTTGCCCTCCATCAGCTTCGCCATGCAGTCGTTGACGAAGGTCGCGGCAATGGTCGCGTTGGTCTTGCACTCGGCCAGCTTGAAGCGCGTGTTCTGCAGGTCCAGCAGTGGCTGCCCGAACACCTTGCGCTCGCGCACGTAACCGGTGGTCAGCTCGATCGCGCGCTGCATGCTCGCCACGGAGCCCAGGGCGATGATCATCCGTTCCTGCGGCAACTGCTGCATGAGCTGGTAGAAGCCCTGGCCTTCCTGAGCGCCCAGCAGGTTGTCGCACGGCACCAGCACGTCGTCGAAGAACAGCTCGGCCGTGTCCTGGCCCTTCTGGCCGATCTTCTCCAGGATGCGGCCGCGGCGGAAGCCGGGCAGGTCCCGGGTTTCCACCATGATCAGCGATACCCCGCGCGAACCGGCTTCCGGATCGGTCTTGGCCACCAGGCACACCAGGTCGGCGTGATACCCGTTGGTAATAAAGGTCTTGGCGCCGCTGATGCGATAGCAGTCGCCGCTGGCTGTCTTTTCGCGCACCGCGCGGGTGCGGATCGATTTCAGGTCGGAGCCGGCGCCCGGTTCCGACATGGCGATGGCCGCCACCATTTCGCCGCTGGCCATCTGCGGCAGCCATTTCTCCTTCTGCGCCTGGGTGCCGTAGTTCAGGATGTAGTGCGCCACGATGCCGCTGTGCACGTTGTTGCCCAGGCTGGTGCAGATACCACGCGCCATTTCCTGCGTGATGACGGCCTCGTGGGCGAAGTTGCCGCCACCGCCGCCGAATTCCTCGGGAATGCTCGCGCACAGCAGGCCGATCTGGCCGGCGCGGCGCCAGACGTCGCGATCGATGTAGCCCTGTTCAGCCCAGCGCGCCTCGTTCGGCGCCAGCTCGCGCTCGACAAAGCGCCGCACCGTGTCACGGAACAGGACCAGGTCTTCGGTCATCCAGGGTGCCTCGGACGAGGCGGCGGCGTTCAGTTCGGGAGATCCCATGATGTGTATCGACTTCGAAATGCCAGAGGAGGAAGAAAGACAGCCGGTCATGCCAGCTGCCATGCCTATATAGATAGAGGCGTAATTCGTGTTGAAGGCGCCCGGGCATGCGGCAATGCAGCATGCCCGGGCGCCCGAGATCAGTCAGGCCAGCGATAGCGCGGCGCCTGCTTGGACAGGAACCGGCTGGCGGCTTCCTGGCGGTATTCCGTCGCAAACGCAATGCCCTGTCCGTCCGCTTCCATGGCCAGCATGCTGTGCAGGTCCTGGTTCAGCGAGGCATTGAGCGCCTTCTTGGTCAGCGCCACGGCCACCGGCGATGCCTCGGTGAACGCGCGGGCCATCGCCCGCGCGCGCTCCTGCAGGCTGTCGGCCGGCACGATCTCCATGACGATGCCTTGCTCCTGCGCGGCCTCGGCATCGAGTTCGCGCATCGAGAACATCAGCGCCTTGGCGCGCTGGAGTCCGATCATGCGCGGCAATGTGTAGAACACACCACAGTCGGGAATCAGGCCCAGGCGCAGGAATGGCAGCGCGAAGCGCGCGCGGGGCGTCGCGAGGATGATGTCGGCGGCCAGCGCCAGGCTGAAGCCGGCGCCGAAGGCGGCCCCGTCCACCGCGGCGATCACCGGGATCTCGAGCTGGATCAGCGCCTCGAGCCACGGGTGGATGTTGTTCAGCCGCTGGCGGCCCTGCGCGGCCGTGAACTCGCCCTGCATGGAGCTGATATCGCCGCCCGAGCAGAAGTCGGTGCCGGCACCGGTCAGGATCAGCGCGCGCACGCTGGTGTCCTGGCGCAACTGGTGGATCACATCCCCGATCTCCCGGCGCATGACGCCGTTAAGCGCATTCTTGCGGGCCGGGTAGTCCAGCGTGAGGGTGGCAATGCCGTCTTCCACGGCATAGCGAATCGTTTCCATCGATGACTCCTGGGAAGGCTTGCGGTTCCGCGCCCTGTGCGGCGATCAGTCCAGCTGGATATGCGCGTCGCGCACGATCTTGGCCCACTTCGGCATGTCGCCCGAGACCACGCCCGCCAGTTCCTGCGGGGCGGAACCCACCGGCTGCAGCCCCATGCCGGCCAGCTTCTGGCTGATTTCCGGCAGCTTGACGATGCGCGCGACTTCGGTCGCCAGGCGCGTGGTCACTTCCTTCGGCGTGTTGGCCGGCAGGAAGATCGCGAACCAGCCGCTCGGTTCGAAGCCATGCAAGCCCTGTTCGGCAAACGTCGGCACGCTGGGGATCGCCTTGAAGCGCTGGGTGCCGGTGATGCCCAGAATCTTGAACTTGCCGCTGGTGAGGTACGGATACGCCGAAGTCACATCGACGAAGGCCGAATCCACCTGGCCGCCGAGCAGGTCGTTGACCAGCGGCGCCGCGCCCTTGTACGGGATGTGCGTCAGGTCGATGCCGGCCTGCTGGCTGAACAGCTCCCCGTGCAGGTGCGACGAGGTGCCGTTGCCGTACGAGCCATAGCTGAGCTTGCCGGCCTTGGCCAGCGCGATGAATTCACGCAGCGTGTTGGCGGGCACGCGGTTGGGCACCACGAACAGGTCGGACGACTTGGCGATCAGCGAGACCGGCGTGAAGTCCTTGCTCACATCGTAAGGCGTGCGCTTGTAGAGGCTCGGCGACTGGATCAGCGCGGTGATGGCCAGCAGCACCGTATAGCCATCGGGCGAGGCCTTGGCCACGATATCGTTGCCGAGCATGCCGCTGGCGCCCGGCTTGTTGTCGACCACGACCGCCTGGCCCCAGGCCTCGGCCAGCCGCTGGCCGATCATGCGGCCCACGGTGTCGGTGCCGCCGCCGGCCGGATACGGCACGACCAGGCGGATCGGCTTGCTCGGGTAGTTGGGCTGGGCCAGTGCGTGGCCCACGCTGCCGAGCATGGCGGCGCCGGCCAGGGTGCCGGCTTGCGCCAGCCAGGTTCGTCTGCTGTTGTGCATGATGCTGTCTCTCTCCAAAACTCTGTCTGTCCGCGGGCCTTACCGGCTTTGCGCCCTGGCTTGCGCCGGGTCCGCCGGCCGCATGGCGTCTTCCTGCAAGGCGCGCCACTGGATCTTGCCGGTGGCCGACTTGGGCAGCGCGTCGACGAACTCGACGATGCGCGGCACCTTGTAGGCCGCCAGGCGCTCCCGACACCAGCCCATGATGCGTTCCGGCTCGGCCTCGGGCGTGCCGCGCGACTCGGGGCGCAGCGCCACCACGGCCTTGACCGTCTCGCCGCGATGGTCGTCGCGCGCCGCGATCACGCAGGCCTCGTGGATGGCCGGGTGGCCGTAGAGCAGGTTCTCCACCTCGGCCGGCCAGACCTTGAAGCCGGACGCGTTGATCATGCGCTTGAGGCGGTCGCGCATGAAGAAGTAGCCCTCTTCATCCATGAAGCCCAGGTCGCCCGTGCGCAGGAAGCGCTTGCCGTCGATCTCGATGAACGACTCTTCGTTGGCCTGCGGGTTGTTCCAGTAGCCCTGCATCACCTGGGCGCCGTGGGCGACGATCTCGCCGATCTCGCCCTGCGGCAGTTCGGCCAGCGTGTCGGGGTCCACCACGCGGGCATCCACGCCAAAGGTGGCAATGCCCAGGCATTCGCGCTTGGGCTTCTGGCGCGGGTTGGACAGCAGGAACGACGCGGTCTCGGTCATGCCGTAGGCTTCCACGTACGGCAGGCCAAAGCGCTCCTGCAGCATGTTGGCCACCGCATCGGGCATGGCGGCCCCGCCGCCGCCCAGGAACGCCAGGCTTGACAGGTCGCGCTGCTCCACGCCCGGCTGCGCGAAGAAGTCCACCAGCATGGCCGGCGGCGCTCCCCATACCGAGGCGCGATAGCGCTCGATCAGGTCGGCCGCCAGGGCGCGGTCCCAGCGCGGCATCAGCACCACGGTCGCGCCCAGGTAGATCGGCGAATGCATGCAGTTCTGCATGCCGAGCAGGTGGAACATCGGCGCCACGGCCAGCACCACGGCTTCCGGCGAGCTGCTGCGCCACACCTGCGACCCCACCGCGGAAGTCATCATGGTGCCGTGGGTATGCATGCAGCCCTTGGGATTGCCGGTCGTGCCCGAGGTGTAGGCCAGCATGCAAAGCGTGTCGTAGCCGGCCTCGTGCGGGCGCGGACGCTGGCCGGCATTGCGCGCGGCATCCCATTCCACCGGCATCGCGCCGCCCGGTGCCGCTGGCAGCGCGGGCGCCGGCTCGCGCAGCCAGGCCGGGACCAGCAGGCCACCGTCGTCGTGCAGCATGCCTGCGTAGTGATGGACGATCACGTCGCGCAGCGCCTTGCCGTGCAGCGGCGCGACGCGGTCGTACAGCTCGCTGCCGCAGAAGGCGGCCACGGCGCCGCTGTCGCTGACCACGTGTTCGAGCTCGGCTTCCAGCCACATCGGGTTGGCCGGCACCACCACGGCCTCGGCGCGCAGGATGGCGTAGTAGGCCGCGATGTACTGCGGGCAGTTCTGGCTGAACAGCACCACCCGGTCCCCGGGCGCGATGCCGCAGGTGTGCTGCAGGTAGCCGGCCATGCGCTCGACCTCGTCCAGCAGCGCCGGGTAGGTAATCGCGGTGCCGAAATACTGGATCGCGGTCTTGTCGGGATAGCGGCGCGCGGCCACTTCCAGGTTGTAGAACAGGCTGGTGCGCGGCACGTGCAGCGAGCCCGGCAAGCCGGCGGGCCAGGCGGGGGAACGGTAAGGCTGGGTGGTACTGGCGGACTTCATGTCGGGCAATGCTCAGTCAAGACGAATGTTGTGGGTACGGATCACCTTGCCCCAGCGCGCATAGTCGGTCTGCACGGTCTGGGCAAAGGCATCGGGGGTGCTGCCGGTCAGGATCACGCCCATGTCGTTCATGCGGGTACGCACGGCGGGATCGGCCAGCACCTTGTTGACGTCGGCGGAAAACTTCTCCACGATCGCGCGCGGCGTGGCGGCCGGCAGCAGCAGGCCAAACCAGCCCATCGAATCCATGCCGGCGATGCCGGCTTCCTTGAACGTGGGCACGTCAGGCAGCTGCGGCGCGCGCGAGGGACCGGTCACGGCCAGCGCGCGCAGGCGCCCCGAAGCCGAGTGCGGCTTGGCCCCCATCACGGAGATCACCGCCGAAGGCACCTGGCCGCCGAGCAGGTCGTTCAGTTCCGGCGCCTCGCCCTTGTAGGAGACGTGGATCATGTCGAGCCTGGCGCTCTCGTTGAAGATCTCGCCGTAAAGGTGACCGCTCGAGCCGGTGCCGTACGAGCCGTAGGAGTACTGCTTCGGCTTGGCGCGCACCAGCGCGACAAACTCCTTCAGGCTCGTGGCCGGCACGGCGCTGTTGATGGCGAACACCAGGTTCGTGGTGCCCAGCTCGGACACCGCGACAAAATCCTTGATGGGATCGAACGGCGCCTTCGCATAGAGGCTCGGCGCCTGCACGAGCGTCGTAATGGTCAGCAGCGCGGTATAGCCGTCCGGTTCGGCGCGGGCCACCACTTCGGAGCCGATCATGCTGCTGGCGCCGGGGCGGTTCTCGACGACCACCGGGCGCTTCCAGGTCTTGCCCAGGCCGTCTGCAATCGCGCGCGCCAGCACGTCGGTCGCGCCACCGGCCGGATACGGCACCACTAGTCGGACGGTTTTCGATGGGAACGCGCCTTGCGCCATGGCCGTGCCGGCACCCAGCAAGCCGGTGACGAGCCCGCCCAGGGCCAGCGCCCCTGCGCCCAGACGCTGCAATGCACTACGACGATCTGCCTGCATGTGGTTGTCTCCTGTGTATTTTTTTGTTGCAGGGTCAGGGGGGCTGCCCCCCTCTTTTGTCGCCAGCCTTGCATCCGGCGATCCGGCCCTGTCCGCGTGCCGGTGGCGGTCCGTTCGGCGCGGACTTTTCCACAGCGAAAGAGTGCGCGATCAGGGGTGGTCCGGACAATGACCAGACGACCCAAAATGATTGGCCGAACTGCTCAGATGGAAGGCAGGCTTTGGCAAATCCCGATTGTGCGGCGCCACCCGGCCGCGATAAGGTCTGACCCGTGCCGACATGCCGCCATAGCAGTGGGCAAAGTCGGGCACCGCCCCAGAACGACGAGGAGACTCATGCACATCGTTGCCACGCCCGCTCACCGGCATTCCGTGCCGGGCATGCCGCGCAGCATCGCCGCGCCGGGTCCGGTGCTGGCCGGCGTCACCGGCGCCGTCATGGCGGCACCGGCCGCGGCGCCCGCGCCGGCCCGCCATACCATCGCCATCCACCACGTCCAGCAGATCCTGCTAGGCGCACACCGGCTCGGCTGCGACATAGAGGCCCTGCTGCGCCGCGCGGCCATCTCGCCCGCCCTGCTGGCGTCGCCCGCCGCGCGCGTCACCCAGGACCAGTACGCCGCGCTGATCCGCTCGCTGCGCCGCATCACGCGCGACGAGCTGTGGGGCCTGCTGAGCCGCCCCGTGCCGCCAGGCGTCTTCGCCCAGGCCGCCAAGGCGATGGTCCATTGCACAACGCTGGAAGAGGCCATCCAGGCCGGCTTGCGCCAGTACCGGCTGCATATCGGCGACTTCACGCCCAGATTGCATCGCTCCGACGACGGCAAGACGGTTTCCGTGCGCCTGCACGCGCATGCGCCGGCATCGCCATGCCAGGTATTTGCCGAGTCGACGTTCGTATTCCACGCCTATGGCCTGATCAACTGGCTGGTGGCGCGGCGCGTGCCACTGTCCCGCGTCGACCTGAGCGCGCGGCCCCCAACCGGGCAGACCGACACCGAGCGCGTCTTCAATACATCGGTCCGATACAGCCAGCCCTGCACGGCGCTGCACTTCGATGCGGCGTGGCTGCGGCTGCCGGTGATGCAGGACACCACCGGCCTGGACGAGTTCCTGCGCGAAGCCCCGCACAAACTGCTGGTGCGCTACCGCGACAACAGCTGCCTGGCCGAACGCATCCGGCTTCACCTGCGTTCGCACCTGGACGACGAACTGCCTTCGCTCGAGCAGATGGCGCAGATGCTGCGCCTGACCCCGCAAACCCTGCGCCGCCGCCTGCGCGACGAAGGGCACGGCTACCAGAACATCAAGGACAGCCTGCGGCGCGATGTGGCGATCGGCATGCTCGAGCGTTCCGGCCTGACGCTGCAGCAAGTTGCGCTGCGGCTGGGCTTCTCGGAGCCGAGCACCTTCCATCGCGCCTTCAAGAAATGGACCGGCGTGGCACCGGGCGAATACCGCCAGCGCGGCATGCAACTGGCAAGCGCCGAAGCCTGACAACGGGGTAGAAAAAAAGCCGGCGATGACAACGTCATCGCCGGCCTTTTGCTGCGGGACGCCTGCCGCGCGTGCTCAGACCACGCCCTGCTCCCGCAGCGCGGCAATCCGCTGCGCCGACAAGCCCAGCACCTCGCCCAGGATCCGCTCGGTATGTTCGCCGAGGCGCGGCGGCGGCGCGTCGTACCGCACCGGCGTCGCCGAAAGCCGCAGCGGGCTCTTGACGGTCGGGCAGATGGCGCCATCCTTGCGCACCAGATCGACCTGCAGTTCGCGATGGCGGACCTGCGGGTCTTCCAGCACCTGCGCATAGTCGTTGATCGGCCCGCACGGAATGCCCTGCGCTTCCAGTGCCTCCACCCAGTGCGCGGTGGCGCGGGTGCGCATATGGTCCTCCAGCATCGGCACCAGCACCTCGCGGTGGATGATGCGTCCGGGGCCGCTGGCAAAGCGCTCGTCGGCGGCCAGGTCCGGACGCTCGATGCCGCGGCAATACGCCTGCCACTGGCCGTCATTGCCGGCCGCGACGATCATGTAGCCGTCCGCCGTGGCGAACACGTGGTACGGCACCATGTTGGCGTGGGCATTGCCGTAGCGCGGCATGGCTTGGCCGGTGATGCGCTGGGCGATGATCGGCGTCGCGCCCACCGCCACCACCGCATCGAGCAGCGCCATGTCGATATGCTGGCCCTCGCCGGTGCGCTCGGCATGCCGCAGCGCAGCCAGCACGGCCACGGTCGCGTACATGCCGGTCAGCATGTCCACCACCGCCACGCCGACCTTCTGCGGTCCGCCGCCAGGCAGGTCGTCGCGCTCGCCGGTCACGCTCATCAATCCGCCGATGCCCTGGAAGATGAAGTCGTAGCCAGGCTTGTGCGCGCTCGGCCCGGTCTGGCCATAGCCCGTGATCGAGCAGTAGACCAGCGCCGGGTTGATCGCCTTCAGGCTCTCGTAGTCGAGCCCGTAGCGCTTCAGGTCGCCGACCTTGTAGTTCTCCAGGACGATCTGCGACTTGGCCGCCAGGTCCCGCACTACCGCCTGCCCTTCCGGGCTGGCGATATCCAGCGTCAGCGACTGCTTGCCGCGATTGGCGCCGGCAAAGTAGGTGGCATCGCGCGACGGCTGTCCGTCAGCCTCCGGCAGCCACGGCGGGCCCCACGAGCGCGTGTCGTCGCCGACCCGGGGACGTTCCACCTTGATGACTTCGGCGCCAAGGTCCGCCAGGTTCTGCGCGCACCACGGCCCTGCCAGGATGCGCGACAGGTCGAGCACCCGGACGCCGGCCAGCGCGCCCTGCATGGCGGCCGCCATCTCAGATCGGGTCCCAGCTGATCACGTCGGGCGAGCGCTCGAGCTTGAAGAAGCTGTTGCGCATGGCCGGCATGGCGATCTCGCCGATCGATTCCGGCGTCCAGCCTTCGCTCATGTGCACCGAGCGCACCGGGCGCGGCTGGCTCATCAGGATGATTTCGTTGGCGCGCACCGCGAAGATCTGGCCGTTGACCTCGGCCGCCGAGGGGCTGGCCAGGTAGACCGCGACGGGGCCGATCTTGCCGGCTTCCATCTTCTGCAGCTTGGCCACGCGGGCCTTTTCCTCCGGCGTTTCGGCGGGGATCGAGCTGGTCATGCGGCTCCACGCAAACGGCGCAATGCAGTTCGAGCGCACGTTGAAACGCTGCATGTCGAGCGCGATCGACTTCGACAGCGCGGCGATGCCCAGCTTGGCCGCCGAGTAGTTGGCCTGGCCCAGGTTGCCGATCAGGCCCGAGGTCGAGGTCATGTGCACGAATGCGCCGCCTTCCTGGTCCTTGAAGTAGTTGGCCGCGGCGCGGCTCACGAAGAAGGTGCCGTGCAGGTGCACGTCGATCACCGAACGCCATTCCTCTTCGTTCATCTTGAAGAACATGCGGTCGCGCAGGTTACCGGCGTTGTTGACCACGGCATCGATACGGCCGAAATTGTCGAGTGCGCACTGGACGATGGCATTGGCGCCGTTCCAGGTCGATACGCTGTCGGTATTGGCCACGGCTTCGCCGCCGGCCGCACGGATTTCATCCACCACGCGCTGTGCGGGGCCGGCATCGCCGCCTTCGCCGGACATCGAGACCCCAAGGTCGTTGACCACGACCTTGGCGCCGGCGGCTGCCATCGCCAGCGCGATCCCGCGCCCGATACCACCACCTGCGCCCGTTACCAGCGCTACCTTGCCTGCCATCAAACCGCTCATTGCGTTGCTCCTCTGAATACTTTCCCGGTCACCGGACCGCGTTTCTGGCGACAATAACGGCTTGTCCGCGACGGCCATGCCAAGGCGCGGACAATCATGTCCAGATGTTATTGCCACGCCGGATACGATAAATTGTCGGCTGAAACATTGGAATTCACGATTTGCAAAAGTGGCCTTTGGCCTGACGGAACCCCATGCATTACGACCTGACCGACCTGCGCCTTTTCCTCAACGTCGGTGAAACGGAGAACCTGACCCGCGCCGCCGAGCGCAGCTTCCTCTCCCTGCCGGCGGCCAGCACGCGTATCAAGCAGCTGGAAGAGGCGTTCCAGACCCAGTTGCTGATTCGCCAGGTAAAGGGCGTCAGGCTGACCCCCGCCGGCGATGCCCTGCTGCGCCATGCGCGCGAGGTGTTTCGCGAGCTGGAGTGCCTGCACTCCGACCTGCGACCCTATGCCAAGGGCGTCAAGGGCAAGGTTCGCCTGCTCGCCAATACGACCGCTACCAACTCCTTCCTGGCGACCGGCTTGTCGCGTTTTCTAAGTGAAAACCCTGACGTAGACGTGGAGCTGGAAGAGCACTTGTCGCAGGAAATCGTCTCCGCGGTCAGTGCCGGCGCGGCGGACCTGGGCATCGTGGCGGGTGAAGTCGCCACCGAGGACCTCGATGTGATGCACCTGTGCAGCGATGAGCTGATCGTGATTGCGCCGGTCAACCATCCGCTGCCGCAGTTCAAGCGGCTGCACTTCGCCGACCTGCTCGACACCTGCCGCTTTGTCGGCCTGAACCAGTTCAGCGCAATCCAGTCGTTCCTGGACCGGATCGCCAGGGGCATGGGCAAGCGCATCAGCCTGCGCATCCAGGTCGGCAGCTTCGACGCCGTCTGCCGCATGGTCGAGGCCGGCGCCGGTATCGCCATCGTGCCCAACAGTTGCGCGCGCCGCTACGCCAGCCGCAAGGTGCTGCGCTTCATTTCGCTGGAGGACGAGTGGGCGCGCCGCGAATTGCGCCTGTGCCGCCGCCCGGGGCGCGAACTGCCGCAGTTCGCCGAAACCCTGATCCAGTACCTGGTCGACGCCGCCCGCGAGCCCGTATAGGGGTGGCAATACATGGCCGTTCCCCGCGGGGTCAGGCCGCCAGCCCGGCGAGCGGCCGCAGCGAGATGACCATGACCGCGATCAGCACGGCCATGATAGCCACGCCGGACCAGCTGGTGCGGCCACAACGCGCCAGCGAGTCGTTGACCAGTTCCGGCGACCAGTGGTATTCGCGCAGCCGTTGAACCGTCGATTCCGCGTGCCAGCGGTAAAGCTGGTTGCCATAGAAGCCGAGCAGCAGCGCCATGGCATAAAGCAGCGGCCGCGACAGCACGACCGGCATGCGGATCTGGAACAGTGCATGCAGCACTGGTTCGGCGCAGAGGACGATGGCGTAGACGCCGACCTGCCAGTACATGCGACGGTAGGCCATCCAGAACGGTCCGAAGACGAACGCCGCCCAGTTCCACGACATGCCGTTGCGCGACCCGGCGAGCTGCCACTTGTTGCGGTAGTACGCGAACCGCGGTCCCACGAACACGGCCAGCGCCGCTTCGTCGCTGATGATGGCTTTCATGCCTTGCCCCCTGACTGCAGTGGGTCCCGACGACGGACCTCTGCCAGAGCATAGGCTTGAACTGGCGCACCAAGCGTGCGCTGGCGCGCAGATGGAGCGCGATCTGGGTGGCAATCACGGGTGCACCTCCGAGCGGCCTTGCCCGGCGGCACGTCAAGTGCCACCGGGCCACCGTCTGCGCCCCTCGCGGACATCGTCCCGTCTCGCCGACATCGGTCGGCCCCTTGCGCCGGGCGAGGACGTGGTCCGTTTTCGCTTCCCCTGCTTTTTCGCGGATCGCATGTGACGCTCGTCGTCGCCAATGTGCCCGCTCGTGCATTGTGGCCGATCGTCGGTGCCGGATCATCATCAATATTGGTGATGGCGTGGCGAACGCGCCTGTCCCGTGCGCGATGCGGCGCCGTCCTACAGTGCAAACGGATTGGTCCGGACACGGCGCAGCCGCCGCTCCTTCTATCGTGGAAGCGTGGAAAAAAGGAAGGAGAACCAACATGCCCTATATCATTGCCTGGCTTCTCGGCGTACCGGCTCTCGTGCTGATCCTGATCTGGCTGTTCATGCACTGATGTGCTGCCCGCCGTTACTTTGTTACTCGCTTGAAAAGACGCCCGGTTCGCCGGGCGTCTTGCTTCCCGTGCGTGTCGCCGATGCGCCGCACCTAAGCCGCACCTAAGCCGCTCTTTCGCAAATCCGAATTTCGTGCCCATGGGCCCTCGGGAATAATGGCCCCATTCAAATCGACCGGGCCCACCCCCATGTTTGCAGATCAGGATCAAGACCAGCTTTTCCCGGAAATCCGCGAAGCCGTGCGCAGCCTTTGCGCGGGTTTCGATTCGGCCTACTGGCAGCGCGTTGAAGAACAGAACGGCTTTCCCGAGGAATTCGTCCAGGCGCTGACCCAGGCGGGCTGGCTGTCTGCCCTGATTCCCGAGGCCTATGGCGGTTCCGGCCTGTCGCTGACGGCGGCCTCCGTCATCATGGAAGAAATCAACCGCAACGGCGGCAATTCCGGCGCCTGCCACGGCCAGATGTATGTGATGGGCTGCCTGCTGCGCCATGGCTCCGAAGAGCAGAAGAAGCGCTGGCTGCCGGGCATTGCCTCGGGCGAGCTGCGCATGCAGTCGATGGCCGTGACCGAGCCGACCACCGGCACCGACACCACCAAGCTCAAGACCACCGCCGTGCGCAAGGGCGACAAGTACGTCGTCAACGGTTCGAAAGTGTGGATTTCGCGCGTGCAGCACTCGGACCTGATGCTGCTGCTGGCACGCACCACGCCGCTGGACCAGGTCAAGCGCAAGTCCGAAGGGCTGTCCGTGTTCGTCGTCGACCTGCGCGAAGCCATCGGCAAGGGCCTGACGGTCCGCCCGATCCGCAACATGGTCAACCACGAGACCAACGAGCTGTTCTTCGACAACCTGGAAGTGCCGGCCGAGAACCTGATCGGCGAGGAAGGCAAGGGCCTGAAGTACATCCTCGACGGCATGAACGCCGAGCGTATCCTGATCGCGGCCGAGTGCATCGGCGACGGCTACTGGTTCGTCGAGCGCGCCAGCAACTACGCACGCGAGCGCGTCGTGTTCGACCGTCCGATCGGCCAGAACCAGGGCATCCAGTTCCCGATCGCGCGCTCCTACGTCAACGTGGAGGCAGCCAGCCTGATGCGCTACAAGGCCGCCGCGCTGTTCGACGCCGGCAAGCCGTGCGGCAAGGAAGCCAATATGTCCAAGCTGCTCGCTGCCGATGCGTCGTGGGAAGCCGCCAACGTCTGCCTGCAGACGCACGGCGGCTTCGGCTTCGCGGCGGAATACGACATCGAGCGCAAGTTCCGCGAGACACGCCTGTACCAGGTCGCGCCGATCTCCACCAACCTGATCCTGTCCTACGTGGCCGAGCACGTGCTCGAACTGCCGCGTTCGTTCTGAGGCCGCGCATGACTGCATCTACGCCCAACGGCATTCGCCCGCTCGACGGCATCCGCGTGGTGTCGCTGGAACACGCGGTGGCCGCGCCGTTCGCCACGCGCCAGCTCGCGGACCTCGGGGCCCGCGTCATCAAGATCGAACGCCCCGGCGTGGGCGACTTCGCGCGCGGGTACGACAAGTCCGTGCACGGACAGGCTTCGTACTTCGTCTGGCTCAACCGGGGCAAGGAAAGCCTGACCCTGGACCTGAAGGATGAAGAGGCGCAGTCCATCCTGCACCGCCTGCTGGCCGATGCCGACGTGCTGGTGCAGAACCTCGCGCCCGGCGCCGCCGCCCGCATGGGGCTGGATTTCGACACGCTGCACGGCAAGTACGAGAAGCTGATCGTCTGCGACATCTCGGGCTATGGCGACTCCGGCCCCTATCGCGACAAGAAGGCCTATGACCTGCTGATCCAGGCCGCCGCCGGCCTCGTGGGCCTGACCGGCGGCCCGGACGAGCCGTCGCGCGCCGGTGTTTCGATCGCCGACATTTCAGCTGGCATGTACGCCTACAGCGGCATCCTGTCGGCGCTGCTGCAACGCGGGCGCACCGGCAAGGGACTGCGCGTGCAGGTGACCATGCTCGAGGCCATGGCCGAGTGGATGAACCAGGTTCTCTATTTCGGTCACTACGGCGGCAAGCCGCCGGCGCGCGTTGGCGCGTCGCACCCGACCATTGCGCCGTATGGCATTCATCGCACCGCCAATGGCAGCGTGATTTTCAGCGTGCAGAACGAGCGCGAATTCGCCAATTTCTGCGAGATCGTGCTCGGCAACCGTGAACTCGCGCAGGACGCACGCTTTTCCAGCAATACCGCCCGCGTCAGCAACCGCCCCGAACTCACCGCGCTCATTGAAGCACGCTTTGCGTCGCTGACGGTGGCGCAGGCCGAGGCGCTGCTGGACCAGGCGCAGATCGCCAATGCCCCGATGAACGACATCGAAGGCGTGTGGAACCATCCGCAGCTCCAGGCGCGACAGCGCTGGCGCGAAGTCGCCACGCCGGCCGGCCCGATCGACGCGCTGCTGCCGCCGGCCAACCTGTCCGGCGTGGAGCCCGTCATGGGCGACGTGCCGGCACTGGGTGCGCACAGCCGCAGCATCCTGGCTGAACTGGGCTATGGCGATGGCGACATCGACGCACTGGTGAGCAAGAAGACTGTCTGAGGACGTTCGAGCAACGTCCGTTCCCCCCCCCGTCCTCTCCCGCATCGGGAGAGGACCCTGATCCCCGCAAGGCCGCAAGCGGCCGAGCGCAGCCAACTATCTCCGGAGACGGCATGAGCCAACCCGCAGACCACTCCTATCCGACCCGCCAGCTTTGCGAATTCCTGGCCCGTTTCACGCTGGCCGACGTGCCGGCACCTGTGATCGAGCGCACCAAGGACCTGTTCCTGGACTGGATCGCCTCGGCCATTGCCGGCAAGGACGCCCCCGCCGTGCGCAAGATCCAGGAATTCGCGGCGGCTATGGGCCCGTCTACGGGCGACGCAGAAGTCTTCGTCGACCGCCGCCGCACCTCGCCGTACTTTGCCGCGCTGATCAACGGCGCTTCGTCGCACGTGGTCGAGCAGGATGACGTGCACAACGGCTCGGTGCTGCACCCGGCCGCCGTGGTGTTTCCGGCCGTGGTCGCCGCCGCGCAGGCCGAAGGCAAGACCGGCGCCGAGGTGCTGCTGGCCTCCATCGCCGGTTACGAAGCCGGCATCCGCATCGGCGAATTCATGGGCCGGTCGCACTACCGGATCTTCCACACCACCGGCACGGTCGGCACGCTGGCTGCCGCCGCGGCAGTCGCCAAGCTGTACAACCTTGACGCCGAAGGCATCAACCAGGCGCTGGGTTCGGCCGGCACCCAAGCCGCCGGCCTGTGGGAATTCCTGCGCGACGCCGCCGACTCCAAGCAGCTGCACACCGCGAAGGCCGCCGCCGACGGGCTGCAGTCCGCGTGGCTGGCACGCGCCGGCTTCACCGGTGCGAAGCAGATTCTCGAAGGCGCCCAGGGCATGGCCGCTGGCATGTCGAGCGACGCCAACCCGGCCTGGCTGACCGATGGCCTGGGCACGCGCTGGGCCACCGCCGAGACCTCGTTCAAGTTCTTCGCCTCGTGCCGCCACACGCATCCGGCCGCCGATGCGCTCAAGGTGCTGATGCAGCGCGAAGGCGTTGCCGCCGGCCAGATCGCCGGCGTCACCACGCACGTGCACCAGGGCGCCATCGACGTGCTCGGCCCCGTGGTCAACCCGACCACCATCCACCAGGCCAAGTTCTCGATGGGCACCGTGCTGGGCCTGGTTGCCGTGCATGGACACGCGGGCCTGCCCGAGTTCGAGGATTACTCGCTGCAGGACGCAAAGGTGACCGACTTCCGCGGCAAGGTGGAGATGGAGCTCGACGAGGAAATCAACGCCGCTTATCCGCGCCAGTGGATCGGCCGCGTGACGGTACGCACGACCGACGGCCGCACGCTGGCCGCGCGCGTCGACGTGCCCAAGGGCGATCCCGACAACACGCTGTCGCGCCCCGAACTCGAAGCCAAGGCCCTGCAGCTCGGTGCGTTCCGCCATGGCGCGACCGAGGCCGAGATGCGTGCGATCATCGCACGCGTCTGGGCACTGGAAAGCGCGCCGAACGTGAACGACTGGCTGCCTGCCGCGCGCTGAGGCTCCGAACATGTCCACTGCCGTGACCTACCTGTTCGTGCCGGGCGACCGGCCCGAACGCTTTGACAAGGCCGCCGCGGCGAAGCCGGATGTGATGGTCCTCGATCTCGAGGACGCCGTGCATCCGGACGCCAAGCCGGCGGCGCGCCAGGCCATCGCGGCCTGGCTGGCTACAGGCCCCGCCACCAATGCCTGCGTGCGCATCAACGACAGTGCCGCTCCCGGCTTTGCCGCCGACATGGAATGGCTGCGCGCGCTGCCCAAAGGAACCCCGCTGGCGGCGCTGATGGTGCCCAAGGCGGAAGATCCGGCCGCCCTCGCGGCGATCATGGAAGTCCTGCACGGCATCAACCCGGAAGCCGAACTGATCGCCATCATCGAGACCGCGCTGGGCCTGCATCAGTTGGATGCCGTGGCGACGGCCAACGGTGTCGCGCGGCTGGCTTTCGGCTCGCTCGACTATGCCGTCGATCTCGGCTGCAGCCACACGCGCGACGCGCTGGCGCATGCGCGTGCGCGCATCGTGCTGGCGTCGCGCGTGGCAGGGCTGCCGCCTCCGGTTGACGGCGTCACCACGGCGCTGAAGGACGAGTCCGTACTGGCCGACGATGTCGCCTATGCGCGCGCGCTCGGCTTTGGCGGCAAGCTTTGCATCCACCCGGCCCAGCTCGGCGCGGTCCGCGCGGGCTTCCTGCCCTCGCCCGAACAGCTCGACTGGGCGCGGCGCGTGCTGGAAGCGACCGCCAGCGGCAGCCATGCCGTGCAGGTTGATGGCAAGATGGTGGATCGCCCCGTCATCGAGCAGGCTCGCCGGCTGATCGCGCTGGCGCAACCGTCGGCGCTCTGAACACAAAGGCTTTGTCATGACCCAGAACTCACAACTCGAGCACCTGCGCACCTGGATCGGCCGCAGCGAATCGCGTACCGAAACGCTGACGCCGGAACCGGTGACCGGCCTTGCCGCCACCTTTGACCTGGACCCGGAAGCCGTGGTGCGCGGGCCGCTGCCGCCGCTGTGGCACTGGCTCTATTTCCTGCCGCGCGCGCCGCAGCGCGATATCGGCGCCGACGGCCACCCGACCCTCGGCGGCTTCATGCCGCCCGTGCCGCTGCCACGCCGCATGTGGGCGGGCAGCGAGCTGTCGTTCGAGCGTCCGATCCATGTCGGCGATACGGTGACGCGCACCTCGGCCATCAAGGATGTCCAGCACAAATCCGGCCGCACCGGAGAACTTTGGTTCGTGGCGGTCGACCACGAACTGACGGTCAATGGCCAGGTCGCGGTGCGCGAACGCCATGACATCGTCTACCGTGCCATGCCGGAAGTCGGCAAACCTCAGCCGCCTCGGCCCAGGCTGGAACACACGGCGCAATGGCAGCGCACGCTGCGCGCCGACCCGGTGATGCTGTTCCGTTATTCCGCGCTGACGTTCAACGGCCACCGGATCCACTACGATCGCGACTACACGCGCGAAGTCGAAGGCTATCCGGGCCTGGTGGTGCACGGGCCCATGCAGGCCATGCTGATGCTGGACCTGGTGGCGCGCGAACAGCCGCAGGCGCGCGTGCGGCGCTTCGGTTTTCGCGGGCTGGCGCCACTGTTCGACCAGGACATGATTACCGTTGGCGGCACGGCGGATCCGGCACAGGCCGGCAAGCTGATCCTCTGGACTGGTGATGATGCCGGCGGCCAGGCCATGCAGGGATGGGCGGAAATCGAAGGTTGACAGCAGGATGGCGTGAGGCCTGTTCGCGCGCATGCGCCATGGCCAAGGAAAAACGGCAAGTCTCCGGACTTGCCGTTTTTCCTTGGCGAGTCTGCGGATGCAGGGAGAACAACCGCCGCGCCCGAAATGCAAAGCGCCGCCCAACGGGCGGCGCTTCAGCAGTCTGTCATAAGCGGATCGGCATCCGCTTCCGGTAGTACTCAGTCGGCCTGGATCTTCGCCGTCTTGACCACCCCACCCCACAGCGTCAGCTCACGCTGGATTCGATCCGCCAGCGGCTTGGGCCCGGAGATGTTGAGGTCATACCCCCCGGCAATCATGCGCTGCCTGAAGGCCGGGTCATCACCGATCGCCTTCTGCGCCTTGATCAGTTTGTCCACCACATCGGCCGGCAGCTTCTGCGGGCCGATCAGCGCATACCAGCCGGTCAGGTCATAGTCCTTGAGGCCCGATTCGATCATCGTCGGCACGTTCGGCAATGCCGGGTTGCGCGTCTTCGATGTCACCGCCAGGGCCCGCACCTTGCCACCGTTGATATGGCCGATCGCCGTACCGGTGATGTCGAACATGAACGTCACCTTGCCGCTCATCACGTCGGCCATGGCCGGCGAGTTGCCCTTGTACGGAACATGCAGCATCTTCACGTGGCTCATCTGCGCAAGCAGTTCCGCCGACAGGTGGTTGGACGCGCCAACGCCAGCCGAGCCAAACGTCACGTCGTCCGGATGCTTGCGCGCATAGTCGACCAGTTCACCGACGTTCTTCGCCGGGAAGTCCTTGTTCACGAGCAGCACATTGGTGTAGTCCGTGATCAGGCCGATGTAGGTGAAGTCCTTGAGCGGATTGAAGTTGACCGAGCGCTGGATCAGCGGCGTCATGGTCATGGTCGGGCTGGCGACGAAGTAGAGCGTGTAGCCGTCCGGCGCCGACTTGGCGGTCAGGTCGGCGGCAATGGCGCCACTCGCGCCGGCGCGGTTGTCCACCACCACCGGCTGGCGCAGCGCGCGGCCGAGCTGGTCGGCATAGATGCGCGCGGCCGTGTCGACGGGGCCACCCGGCGCATAACCGACCAGCAGCTTGATCGGGCGCGACGGATAGGCATCGGCCGCCCAGGCTGCACCGTGCAGCAGCGTTGCCATCATCGCGGCAACGGTCATCCAACGTTTCATCTTGTCTCCTCCAGGATTTGCTTTGTGTTCCCCGCCGGACATGAGCGGCCAGCGGAGAGTAGAAAACGCGCCGGCAATCAGCCAAGCAGCGCGCGCAGCGGTTGCTTGAGCAGTTTGCCGCTGGCCGTTGTGGGAATCACATCGATCACGCGCACTTCGGCGGGGCGCTTGTACGGTGCCAGGCTGTCGCGCAGGTAGGCGTCGAGCCTGGCGCGATCGGGTTCGACGCCGTCCTGCATCTCGATGAAAGCCACCACCTCTTCATTGCCGTCGCTGGTGTTGCGGCCGACCACGGCCGACTGGCGCACGCCCGGGAACGCGTTGATCACGGACTCCACTTCGATCGGGTACACGTTGAAGCCCGAACGGATGATCAGGTCCTTGGAGCGGCCCGAGATGAACAGCGCGCCGTCAGTGTCGAGGTAACCGAGATCGCCCGTATTGAGCCAGCCGCCGGGCAGCAGCGCCTCGGCCGACTGCTCCGGATTGCGATAGTAGCCAAGCATCACGCCCGGGCCGCGCACGCGGATCTGCCCGCGCTCGCCAGCCGGCAGCGCATTGCCTTCGCCATCGGTGATGTTGATCTCCACGCCTTCGACGATGTAACCGGCCGAGCAATCGGCGCGCGGCGCTTCCATGCGCGTGATAAAGAGCGATCCGGCGTATTCGGTGATGCCGTAGCCATGGTGCAGCGGCTGGCCGAAGTACGCCTCGACGTCGCCCTTCAGGGTCGGATCCAGCGGCGCGCCGCCGGTGTAGAGATAGCGCAGGCGCGGATAAGCCTTGCGCTCGCGTTGCTGCGCCACCGCCATGATGCGCGTGAACATGGTGGGCACGCCCTGCAGGATGGTGATCCCCGGCGCGTCGAGCGCCGCGAAGACCTCGTCCGCATCGAAGCGGGGGCGCACGAACAGGCTCGCGCCGCCATAGAGCGTGGCCAGCAGCACCGTGGCAATGCCGAAGATGTGCGACATCGGCAGCGCGCCGTAGGCGACGTCGGCCGGCCCCATGTTGCGGGAGGTCGCGGAAATGCGGGCGAAGTGCGTGAGGCCTTCGTGCGGCACCATCACGCCCTTCGGCGCACCGGTGGTACCGGAGGTATAGATCAGCGTGGCCACCTTGCGCGCCTGTTCGGCCGGCACGCGCTCCGGCGTGGCCGCGGCGCTCACCACGGTCATGCCGTCGGCAAACACCGGGCAATCCGCCGCCCTGGCGTCGAGCCGCCTGCCGTGCGCGGCGGCGACATCGGACACATGCCCCGTGAACAGTACCAGCACCGGCTGCGCATGGTCGCGGATATTGTCGATCTCGCGCGCCGACAGTCGTGCGTTGATCTGGATCGGCCACGCATGCAGCGTGCTGCAGGCGAACATCGTGACGATCATCTCGTTGCAGTTCTCGCCGACCACGATCACGCGGTCGCCCTCGCCCACGCCCCGCGCGGCCAGCCAGTCCCGCGTGCTCTCGATGCGGCGCCACAGGTCGCCGTAACTGATGACGTTGCCGCTCTCGTGCAGGCACGGCGCCTGCGGTGTCTGCGTGGCCCAGTGGCGGGGAAGGTCGTGGATGAACTCGGGGCGGAAGGAAGACATGATGCTCGCTGCTCGGTCGGGATGGTTACGGCGGATACGGCGGATGCGTCGAAGAATGCACGGGAACGCACTTGTTGCAGGTGAGGAAGTTTGCGCCATGTATCCCGGCTAAACCATTTGGAATTCGCTAAGGCCGTCTTCGGCGCGGCGACGCCCCCAGCCCACAACGGTTCCGCCGGTACGAAGGTCACCTTTGCCATTGATGAAGAACCGAATGGCAAGCCCCTCATACAATCGGCCGGCACAGTGAAGGGCCGCTGCGCATACGCCATGCGGCCCGCGTACCACAGGGGACATTCAGATGGATTTGCGTTTTACCGCTGAGGAACAGGCCTTCCGCGAGGAAGTCCGGGCGTTCGTCCAGGCCAATCTGCCGGAGGACATCCGCAACAAGGTGCTGAACCACCAGCGCGTCGAGAAGGACGACTACGTCCGCTGGCACCGCATCCTGAACGCGCACGGATGGGGCGCGCCGACCTGGCCCAAGGAATGGGGCGGCACCGGCTGGAGCGCGCTGCAGCGCCTGATCTTCGAGATCGAGACCCTGCGCGCCGGCGCCCCGCGCATGCTGCCGTTCGGCCTGACCATGATCGGCCCGGTGCTGATGAAGTACGCCAGCCAGGCGCACAAGGAATACTTCCTGCCGCGCATCCCCAACGTCGATGACTTCTGGTGCCAGGGCTATTCGGAGCCGGGCTCCGGGTCGGACCTGGCCTCGCTCAAGACCCGCGCCGTGCGCAAGGGCGACAAGTACATCGTCAACGGCCAGAAGACGTGGACCACCATGGCCCACTTCGCCGACTGGATCTTCTGCCTGGTGCGCACCGACCCGGAAGCCAAGGCACAGGAAGGCATCTCGATGCTGCTGATCGACATGAAGTCGCCCGGCGTGACGGTGCGTCCGATCAAGACGCTCGACGGCGGCCACGACGTCAACGAGACCTGGTTCGAAGACGTGGAAGTGCCTGTCGAAAACCTGCTCGGCGAAGAGAACAAGGCCTGGACCTACGCCAAGTACCTGCTCGGCCATGAGCGCACCGGCATTGCCGGCATCGGCCACTGCCACCGCGAACTGCGCCAGCTCAAGCACTACGCGAGCCAGGCCACCGACGGCGCCGGCCGCCCGCTGATCGAGGACGTGCGCATGCGCGACAAGATCGCGCGCATCGAAATGGACATCATGGCGCTGGAAATGCTGCTGCTGCGCGTGGCCACGCAATCGGGCGGCCAGCCCGGCCCCGAGGCCTCGATCGTCAAGATCCGCGGCTCGGAAATCCAGCAGGACCTGGCCATGCTGATGATGGAAGTGGCCGGCCCCAATGCGTGGCCGTATTCGCCGGACTGGCTCGAACCGGGCGCCGAACAGCCGGGCTCGGCTCCGGACTGGGCCGCTTCGGCGTCGTCGACCTACTACGACATGCGCAAGACCTCGATCTACGGCGGCGCCACCGAAGTGCAGAAGAACATCATCTCCAAGATGATCCTGGGTTTCTGAAGGGATAGCAGACATGGACTTCACCTACAGCGAAGAGCAGCAGATGCTGGCGGACAGCCTGCGCCGCTTCATCGATACCGAATACACCTTCGACGCGCGCCGCAAGAGCTCGCGTGCCGGCGAGGCGCTGGACCGCAACCTGTGGAACAAGCTGGCCGAAATGGGCGTGCTGGGCCTGACCGTGCCGGCCGACTTCGGCGGCTTTGGCGAAGGCGCCGCGAGCCAGCTCATGGTGCAGCGCGAACTGGGCCGCGGCCTGGTGCTGGAGCCGGTCACGCCGAGCGGCGTGATGTCGGCGGCGATCCTGTCGGCCTACGGCAGCCCGCAGCAGAAGCAAGCATGGCTGCCCGCCATCGCCAGCGGCGAGCGCATCGTCACGCTGGCCTATCTTGAGCCGACCACGCGCTACCGTCCCGAGACCGCGCGCGCCAGCGCCGAACGCAGCGGCGCCGGCTACGTGCTGAACGGCACCAAGAGCCTGGTCTGGCACGGCGCCTCGGCGGACGCCTATCTGCTGACCGCGCGCGTTGCCGGCAGCAACGAAGTTGCCCTGTTCCTGGTGCCGCGTGACAGCGCCGGCCTCACCGTGACCAGCTACCCGACCATTGACGGCCTGCGCGCCGCCGACCTGTCGCTGCAGAACGTCACCGTGGGCGCCGATGCGCTGGTGGGCCAGCCGGCCGACGGCCTGGCAGCTTTGGGCCTCGGCATGGAGCACGGCGTGGCCGCGCTGTGCGCCGAAGGCGCCGGCGCGATGGAAAAGCTGATCGAGATCACCGGCGAGTACCTGGGCACGCGCCAGCAGTTCGGCAAGCCGCTGGCTGCGTTCCAGGCGCTGCAGCACCGCATGGCCGACATGCTGGTGCAGAAGGAGCTGGCCCTGTCGATGGCCTATGTGGCCGTCCAGGCGATGGACGAAACCGATCCGGCCCGCCGCCGCCGCATGCTGTCCGCGGCCAAGGTCATGCTGGCGCGTGCCGGCCGCTATGTCGGCCAGCAAGCGGTGCAGCTGCATGGCGGCATGGGCATGACCGACGAGCTGGCCGTGGGCGATTACTTCAAGCGCCTGACCATGCTCGACCAGCTGCTTGGCGACAGCGACTATCACCTGCAGCGCTTCGGCGAAGTGATGGAAACCGCGGCCTGAGGCCAGCGTCGCCTGACCGGCGGCGCTCCTGCGAATCGCCAGGAGCACCGTCTCGCGCGGCGAACGGGTACCGGACATTCCGGTGCGCGTTCGCCGCGCGGCATTTCAGGGCTGCGACAGCACGAACTCGTGGCTGCTGGTATCGACGCGCGAAACCCGATATTCGATGCGCTCGTCGTGATACGACGAGGCCACCCTCAGGATCTTCAGCAGCGAAGTACCGACCGGCACGCCGAGCAAAGCCTCGTCGTCTTCATCCGCCAGCGCGGAACGCATGCGTTCCTCGGTGCGGATGATGTTGATGCCGAAGGCATCCTGGTAGAAGTTGTAGAGCGTGTTCGGCCGCTCGCGCAGCTGCTTTTCCGTCAGCGTCTTGAACCGTTCTTCCGGCACCGTGATGGCGTCGATCATGACGGGCTCGCCTTCGAGCGACAGCACGTTGGTGAAGCGGAACACGGCTGCGCCGACTGCCAGCCCGAGCGCGGTGGCCTCTTCCTTGTCCGCCTTGGCCCGGCGGAACCTGGCGAGCTGGACGGTGGGAAATTCGCGATGCCCGTCCTGCCGGACGATGCGGAAGAAGCGGAAGAAATGGTCTTCCTGCCGATGCGTGGCCACGAAGGTCCCGCGGCCCTGGTGGCGGATCATGATGTTCTCGGCCACCAGTTCGTCGATCGCCTTGCGCAGCGTGCCGATCGACACGCCGAAGCGCTCGATCAGCTTGCGTTCGGACGGAATGACCTCGCCCGGCTTCCACTCGCCTTCCGCCAGTGCGGCGAGTATTGCCTGCTTCACATCCTTGTACAGGACACCGCCGATGGCGCTGCCTGCGTCAAATCTCGCGCCCACGTTAGGATCCCCTGAGATAAGCGTGCCGGGCGGCCCGGACGGCCGCGCCATGCAATTCCGATAGAACAAGGCCGGATGATATCAAGCCGCTGCCCGGCGCCGCCGCCCGCGCCTATTCGACCCGGATCTGCTTCTCCTCGATCAGCTTCGCCCAGCGCGTGACCTCGGTATTGAAGTACTCGTTGAACGGCGGGCTCTGCGGCGCCGGCGTGAAGCCCGCGGCCACGATGCGCTCGCGCATGGCATCGGTCTGCAGCAGGCGCCCGACCGAAGTGGCGACCTTCTCGACGATAGGCCGCGGGGTGCCCGCCGGCATCATCAGCCCTGTCCAGTTCTCGACGATGAGTTCCGGGAACCCGGCTTCGGCCACGGTCGGGACATCGGGCAGTTGCGGATGCCGCTCACGCGTCGTGACCGCCAGCGCGCGCAGCTTGCCGCCCTTCACATAGGCGATGGATTCCGGGAAATTGGAAAACACCACGTCGAGCTGGCCACCGATAAGGTCGGTCATCGACGGCGCGCCGCCCTTGTACGGAACATGGGTAAAACTGGAGCGGGTCTGGCTTTCGAACAAGGCCAGCGTCAGGTGCGGCGGCGTGCCGTTGCCGCTTGAACCGGCATTGAGCCTGGCCTTCTGCGCGGCGGCGGCAAGGTCCTTCATGGACTTGACCGGCGAATTCGCCGGCACCACCACCAACATCGGCGACGACGCAATGCGCACCACCGGCACAAGGTCCTTCTGCATGCTGAACGGCAGCTTCGGGAACAGGGTCGCGTTGGAAGCATGCGTCAGCGTGACAGCCAGCCAGGTGTAGCCATCCGCCGGCGACTTGGCGACCTGGTCGGCGCCGATATTGGCATTGCCGCCGGGCTTGTTGTCGACCACGATCGGCTTCTTCCACTCCTCCGACAACTGCTGGCCAACCAGCCGCGCCATGATGTCCGTCAGCCCGCCGGCCGAGAACGGCACCACATAGCGAATCGGCTTGTTCGGATAGTCATTGGCGGATGGGACCGAAACGCTTCCCTGTGCCGCCGCTGGCGAGGGCGCCAGCCACGCGAACGTCGATACTGCGGACAACGCTACAAGCGCGCGGGCAGCCAGCCTGAACGCCGGGCGAATCGAGCCTCGATGCATGGTGTGTCTCCGTTTGGGGTCGCCGGCCCGCTTCCTGGCGGGTCCGTTGTCGATGGGGAATGGCCTACGCTTTCACCTCCTCGCCGGCGAGCGACAGCAGTTCGGCAAGCTGTGCTTCCGGTATTTCAATGCCATGTTCCTGCGCTTCCGACTGCAGCGTGTAACGCCGCGCGCCGGGCAACCGCGTGCCCTCATCGCCCAGCATCGCGTGCAGCAGCGCCTCGACCCGTTCCCCATAGACATCCGAGCCGGCGAAAGCGCCCGGATCAAGCACGAGGAACAGTTGCCCGATGCGCGGCCGGTTGCCGGCATCGGCGAAGAACGAATCCGCTTCCGCGCCAAACTGCGCGCCGGCGAGCGTAGTCACCAGCAGCTCCACCATCAGCGCCAGCATGGCGCCCTTGACGCCGCCCGCAGGCAGCATCGAGCCGCGCAGCGCCGCCTGGGCATCGGTGGTCGGCTGCCCATCTTCGTCGAGCGCCCAGCCGAGCGGAATCGGCTTGCCCTGCTTGGCCGCGACCATGATCTTGCCGCGCGCGACTTCGGACAGCGACAGGTCGATCAGGACCGGCTGCCGGCCCGGCCGCGGAAACGCTGCCGCAATCGGATTGGTGCCGAACAGCGCTCGCTTGCCACCCCAGGCCGGCATCGCCGCCGGCGAATTGCCCATGGCGATGCCCACCATGCCGGCGCGGGCCACGGTATCGAGCGGCAACCCGGCGGCGCCGAAGTGATGGCTGTTGGCGACGGCGGCGACGCCCACGCCGGTGTCGCGCGCGCGGCGCATGGCCTCGGCGATCGCCAGCTCGCAGGCCGGAAAGGCAAACCCGCTCCCGGCATCGACCAGCGCCGCGCTGGTACGGACACTGCGCACCACTGGCACCGCCTGCCCGTCGACACGGTCATGGCGCAGATGCCCGACGTACATCGGCACGCGCGAAACGCCGTGCGAGGCCAGGCCCATGGCATCGGCCCGCACCAGCGCCGCCGCCGTCGCCTGCGCCTGCAAGGCGCTCGCTCCAGCCCGGCGCAAGGCGGCCCGCGCCAGCGCTTCCAGCTGCCCCATCGGGACTCGGCTCATGACAGGGTCTCCAGCGTTTGCCGCACCTGCGCGGCGATCATCATCGACACGCGCGCATTGGCCTCGCGCGTGACGCCGCCGATATGCGGGGTCAGCACCAGGCTGGGCACGCCCGCCAGCACGCTTTGCGCGGGCAGCGGCTCGGCTTCGAACACGTCGAGCGCGGCACCGCCCAGGTGTCCGTCGCGCAGCGCGCGGGCCAGTGCGGCCTCGTCCACGACACCGCCGCGCGCCGTGTTGATAAGCACCGCCCCGGGCTTCATGGCGGCAATGCGCGGCGCATTCATCAGGTGCCGCGTTGCGGCCACCAGCGGGACATGCAGGCTCACGGCATCGGAGCGCGCCAGCAGCACATCCAGCGCAACGCCTTCCACGCCGGTAGCGGACCAGGCCGGATCGTCAGCGGACAGCATCGGATCATGCGCCACCACCTGCATGCCGAACGCCTGCGCGAGCGCGGCGGCCTGCCGGCCGATATCGCCGAAGCCGACCAGGCCCAGCGTCTTGCCCAATGCTTCGCGCCCCTCCGACAGGCGCGCACGGGGCCACCTGCCATCGGCCAGTTCCGCGCTGCTGGCATAGGCGCCGCGCAGCAGCATCGCGGCCGTGGTCACGACGTATTCGGCCACGGAGCGCGCGTTGGCGCCCGAGGCCGGAATCACGCGGATGCCGCGGTCGCGGCACGCCGCGACATCGATATTGTCGAGCCCCACGCCGAGCCGCCCGACCACGCGCAGCGCGGGCGCGCGCTCGAGCAGCGCCGCGTCGACCTGGGTGCGGTTGCGCACGATCAGCGCATCGGCCCCGGACAGCGCGTCGAGCAAGGCGCCGCGCTGGTCCACCCAGCCCGGCTCGTAGCGCACGTCGAAGCCGGGCGTGAGCGCCTGCACCGCGGCCGGGTCCATGAACTCGCTGATGCAGATGCGCCTCATCATGCGGACTCGTGGATGCGGGTCAGCACGAACTCGCGGTGGCCGAGCGCCTCGGCTGCCGTCCAGCGGCCATTGACGGTTGCCAGCATGCATTCGAGCAGCTTGTCGCCGGTCTGGTCCAGCGTCTGTTCGCGCTGCAGCAGGCCCGAGCAGTCGACGTCCATGTGCTCGCTCATCAGCCGCACCGTGCGCGGGTTCGCGCAGAGCTTGATTACCGGGACAATCGGGTTGCCGATCACGTTGCCCTGGCCCGTCGGGAAGAAATGGACGACGTATCCCGCGGCGGCGCACAGCGTCACCATCTCGGCCGCCGCGGACGACGAATCCATAAACCACAGGCCCGGATGGGTCGGCTCCTCGGCCTTGTCGAGCACGCCGTCGACCGTGCATTTCTTGCCGATCTTCTGGATATTGCCGAGCGCCTTCTCTTCGATGGTGGTCAGGCCGCCGGCGATATTGCCCTTGGTCGGCTGGGACTCGGACAGGTCCGAGGTCTTCCAGCGGTCGATCATGCCCTGGTAGCGCTCGAACATCGCCATGAACTGGTGGCGCACGTCGTCATTGGCGCAGCGCGCCGCGACGATATGTTCGCCGCCGGTCAGCTCCGAGGTCTCGCCGAACACCAGCGTGGTGCCCAGCGGATGCAGCTTGTCGAACGCATTGCCCACGGTCGGATTGGCGCCGCAGCCGGACGTGGTATCCGACTCGCCGCACTTGGTCGACACCCACAGGTCGCCGATCGGGCATTCCACGCGATGCAGCGCGGTGGCGTACTGTACGAACTCCTTCGCTGCCTTGGAAGCACGCATGATGGTGTCGTGGTCGCCGTGCCCCTCGATGCCGAAGCCAACCACCGGCTTGCCGGTCTTGGCGATGCCATCAACCACGCGCTTGGTCCAGCCGTCCTCGATGCCGATCACCACCACCGCGGCGACGTTCGGGTTGCTGCCCGCGCCGATCAGCGTGCGGAAGTGCAGGTCCAGGTCCGGCCCGAACTGCAGTCGGCCGTACGGGTGCGGAATCGCCATGGTGCCCTTGATTGCGACGGCCACGGCCTCGGCGGCGGCATTGGAGAGGTCATCCAGCGGCAGGATGATGACGTGGTTGCGCACACCCACGCGACCATTGTCGCGGCGGTAGCCCCAGAAGGTGGTGTTTTGGTCGATCACGGACATGGCGTGGCCCTCGGATTTGGAATGGATAGTGGTGGATGCGGGACGGCGGCGCGGCGGCTTACCAGCGCTTGGTCTTGATGTTATGGACGTGGGCGTGCTCGCCGGCCTTGATCGGGGCCACCACCTTGCCGATGTCGACGCCGTACTTGAAGACGGTGTCGTTGGGAGCCATGTCGCACAACGCCACCTTGTGGCCGATGGGAATCGGCTGGAGCGCCGTCACCGTGACGACCTTGTCCTCATCCATGATCCACGCATTCAGCCGGGTACCCGCCTGGATGCCTTCCACCACAGCCACCGCGACGGTGTCCTTGGCGTCATGCAGCACGACATGAATCATTTTGTTGTCTCCTGGGTTGTGGGGTGGTTTGTGGGATTCATCTTAGGAGAGGCTCTCGTCCATGTCAACTAGCTCATATATATGAGTTGGATGAATAAGGAGTTTGCCGACAGTGTTGGAGGCGCGTGTGTCCGCAAAGTGGTTCGCGCTGCATTCAGCAGCCAGCAAATGATCAAGAAAAGGACAGCGGCAAGTCCCGGCCGCCGACACCGCCGCCGTTCTTGCCGGATACTGTCGTGACTACGGTCCAGCTTTGCCGAACCGATCTCCGTCCTGCAAGGCTTCACGAACGCAGCCGGAAAAATACATCACAACATGATATATATTCAACCATGAAGGAACGCGTCGGCGCTGTGGCGGGGGGCATGCAGGCTGACGGCCATCAAGGGGAACGGCGATGCCATTGTTTTCACGCATCCTGCTTTGCTATGACGGATCACGCGATGGCCGGCGGGCGCTTCGCTACGGCGCCGATCTGGCGCGGCAGCTTGGCGCGGAGGCCCACCTGCTGGCGGTGCTCGAGCACGCTTACTGGATCCAGGGGTTCGATGCCTTGGCAGGCGACGCGCAGATGGTCGAGGAACAATCCGCCCGGAGAATCCTGCGCGAAGGTGTCGACCGGCTGCGGGCATGCGGCATCGAGACCACCGGGCATTTTGCGACCGGCATCCCGATCGACCAGATCGCCCGCATGGCCAATACCTTGCACGTCGACCTGATCGTGGTGGGGCACAGCCGCTGCGGCGCGCTCAAGCGATGGTGGGCCGGCAATGGCAACGGCCTGCTGCTGGACAAGGTTTCCTGCAGCGTGCTGGTGGCGATCGACCAGGGCGAGCCGGAGGGCGGCGATGGCTGATGCCGTCGCGTCGGCCGCTGCGTACGGAACCTTGCAGGCAGCGTGTCCACGCACCGGGGCGGTGAGACGTTGTGGATGACATGGGGGCTCGGCGAAACGAGCGCCGCATCGCATCTGATCAAGGAGGAACTGACATGCTAGTGACCCTTCATTCGAAGGCGGCGCCGGATATCTCGATGCTGCGCGACCTGGCGCAATACCTGCTCGGCATCCTGGGCAAGCGCATCGGCGAGCGCGGCGTCATCGCGGCCGAGGAACTGCCCGAGACCATCTGCAGGCTCGAAGCTGCGATCTCGGAAGACAAGGCGCTTCATGCCCCCGACGACGGCGCGGCCGGCCATGCCGACCGGGACGGCCGCAAGCGCATCATGCTGTCGCAACGCGCCTACCCGCTGCTCGACATGATGCGGGTCGCGCAACGCGAGCACGCCGATATCCTCTGGGGGGTGTGAGCCCCCCCAGCCGGGACCCCGCGCGCTAGCGCCCCGGCTGCCTGATCTGCACGCCGGTCAGGTCCGGCGCCGCCAATCGCGGCGACGGGCTTCCCGTGACCTTGCCGAAGCGTGGATCACCGTTGTTCCAGTCCCGCGCGGCCGCTTCGATTTCCGCCTGGTTGCGCGCGACGAAGTTCCACCACACCAGGATGTCCTCCGCGAACGGCGCGCCGCCGATCACCAGCAGGCGCACCGGCCCCGAGCATTGCACGTCGAGCTGCGCCCGCCCGGTGCCCAGGTAGAGCAGCGTATCGACCGCCAGCGGCTCGCCTTCGATCCGCGCCTCCCCGCTCAGGACGAGCACGGCGTGCTCGAACCCTGCGTCAAGCGGCAACGATGCCTGGGCCGCCCCATCGGCCGTGAGGTCAAGCCCGGTCAGCGGGGAATGCACCTCGACCGGCGATGTTTCGCCGAAAGCCGTCCCGACCAGCACCGTGACACGGAACCCGCCGTGCGCGGTAACCGGCAGTTCCGGATAGTTCCTGAACGCCGGCTTGCCATGGCGCCGGTCTTCGGGCAGGGCAATCCACAGCTGCGCCGCATGCAAGCCGCCGCCCTGCGGCGTGACGGAGTCCTCTGCGTGGGAGATGCCGTGCGCGGCCGTCATCAGGTTGACCTGACCCGGCCGGATGACCTGCTCGGAGCCCAGGCTGTCCCGGTGCATGACCTCGCCTTCGATCATCCACGTGAATGTCTGCAGGCCGATATGCGGATGCGGACCCACGCGCAGGCCATCGCCGGGCCCGAACACGATCGGGCCGGCATGGTCGAGGAAACACCAGGCGCCGACCATGCGGCGCTGGCGGCTGGGCAGTGCGCGATGGATGGCCAGTTCGCCGACCTCTGCCTTGCGCGTCGCGATGCGCTCCATCACGGGGTTGCCGGGGCACGCCGGGCAATCGCTGGACCGGGATACGCTGCGGTCCGCTGTGACATCACTCATGGCATTTCTCCTTGGCTCTTTCGGGACCACGCATTTACCCAAGCTCCTGCGTGATGTAGAGATAAAACGCCCGCGCCATCTCCGCCTCGAGCCTGCGGTCTGACAACCGGTACGTACCGGACCGGTTGACCAGCGTATAGACCAGCGTTCCCACCATGGCCTGGTAGGCAAAGCGGATGCGCGTTTCGAGTTCGGGCGAGGCGCCCGCGGGATGCAGCCGCGCCAGGCGCGGCACCACCAGTTCCACATAGTCCTGGTTCATGCGCTTGAGCGGGTCTTCGCCGGTAATGGCCCGCTCGATCAGCGACGCGCGCAGCACGCCCTCGTTGCGGTACGCCCACATGCGGTTGTTGCGCGCGAGCGATTCCACCACCTCGCGCAGCGTCATCTGGCCGGCATCGAACAACGCGACACGCTGCTCCATCCCTTCGCGCAACTGCGCGACCAGCAAGGTCTGCAAGGCGCGGAAGTAACTCTCCTTGCCATCGAAGCGGCTGTAGAACGCGCCCGTGGTCACGCCGGCATGGCCACAGATGTCCTGGATCGGCACCTGCTCCAGCGTGCGGTCGCGCAACAGGCGGCGGCCGGCTTCGAGCAACCGTTCCGTCGTCTTCCTGCCGCGCGAGTAGCGCGGCACCGCAAAACCTTCCTGTCCTTCCAGGGGCGTAAGGGCTTGTTTCATCGTGGCCGGAATCTGTGTGTCCGTGTTTTTCCAGTGTTGACAAGCTTAACAGCCGTCTTTAGTGTCAGCGCGATCATTGCCGAGCGAGACAACATTGCGTGGCTGCGCTGGGTCCCTGACGATGTTTCGCTCGTGGCGATGCCGGTCGCCCATATCGGCGGCACCGGATGGGGATTGCGCGGACTGCTGGCGGGCGCAAAAGGCATTGTCGTGCGGATTTCGATTCGCGCCGCGTGCTGGACTTTATCGCCAACGACCGCATCAGCAAGCTGTTCCTGGTGCCGTCGGCGATCCAGATCCTGTTGCGCGACCCGCGTGCGCGGCAGGTGGACTACTCGCGCCTGCGCTACCTGGTCTACGGCTCCGCGCCGATGCCGGCCCACTTGCTGCGCGAAGGCATGGAAGTGTTCGGCTGCGGATTCGTGCAGACCTATGGCATGACCGAGACCACGGGCAGCGTGACCGGGCTGGCAACTTAAGGGCTGTTTGCTCTTCGGTTTTGCCGGCGTCGAGGTTCTTTGGTGATGACTGGGTTATCGTGCTTGGCAGGCGCTGCTGTTTCGCCGGCGTAGCCGGCGAAACAGCAGCGCCTGCCAAGAGCAGCGACCCCAGTCATAACCACAGACTCCCCATCGGCTACGCCGGCGACACAACAGCATCCTGCCAATCACGCCAGCCCCCGCCAAAAGAAAACGGCGGTGGAACCAACCCCTCAGTTCCACCGCCGCCTCCCCACTTCCCTTCAAACCCAGATCGCTTTACACCGTTGCAGCCGTCCCCAGGACCGCCGTGGCCTGGCTGGACAGCGTACCGCCGTTGCCATGGACCACGGCGACTTCGGCGTTCTTGACCTGGCGGTCACCGCATTCGCCACGGAGCTGGCGCACGGCTTCGATCGTGATAAACATGCCGTACATACCCGGATGCACGCATGACAGACCGCCACCGTTGGTGTTCACCGGCAAGCGGCCGCCAGGCGCAATGCCGCCGCCGCTGACGAACTGACCACCCTCGCCCTTCGCGCAGAAGCCAAGGTCTTCCAGGAACAGCAGCGTATTGATGGTAAACGCGTCATACAGTTCGGCCACGTCGACATCCGACGGCTTGAGGCCGGCCATGGCGAACGCGCGCTCGCCGGATTCCTTGGCCGCCGTGACGGTGACGTCAGGCATGCACGAGATCTGGCGGTGCCACGTCGCGGTGGCGTTGCCGAGCACGTAGACCGGCGGCTTGGCCATGTCCTTGGCACGGTCGGCGCGGACCATCACGTAGGCGCCGGCACCATCCGTCACCAGGCAGCAATCGCGCACCGACAGCGGGTCCGACACCATGCGCGCATTGAGCACGTCGTCGATGCTGAGCGGATCGCGCATCTGCGCTTCCGGGTTGAGCTGCGCCCACTTGCGCGCGGCCACGGCCACTTCGGCAAGGTGTTCGCGCGTGGTGCCGTACTGATGCATGTGGCGCGCAGCGGCCAGTGCGTACGACGTGATCGGGCTCAGCGGCTGGTACGGGTTTTCGTACGGCTGCGGATCGAGCACCGCGCGCACCTTGCCGATGCCGGCGCGGCCCACGGTCGAAGTGCGCTGGTTGCTGCCGTAGCAGACCAGCACCGCATCGCACAGGCCGGCTTCGAGCGCCATCATGGCGGGCAGCATGTGCGAGACAAAGCTCGAGCCGCCGATCATGGTGCTGTCGAGGAACTTCGGTTTGATGCCGAGGTACTCGGCCACCGGCATCACCCACATGGTGGCGCCGACGCTGGCGGTGGCGATGCCGTCGATGTCGCGCATCGACATGCCGGCATCCTTCACGGCTGCCTTGGCGGCTTCCACCAGGATTTCCATTTCAGTCTTGCCATGGGCTTCGCCCATGCCGGCCTGGCCGACGCCGACGATGGCGACGCTGCCGCGCAGAGAAGACAGACTCATTTTGCTTAGCTCTCCACCGGATCGAACACGACGAGAGCGGGCTCGCCTTCTGCCTTGCCAGGCGCCACGCGCGCCTTGACGCGCATGCCGATGCGCACCGAGGTCGGGGCGATGCCCTCAACCCGGCTCATCATGCGCACGCCTTCGTCCAGGTCGACCAGCACGATGTTGTAGTCGCCGCCGGCTTCAGGCTTGCGGCGGATCACGCTGGTGGAGTAGACCGTGCCGGTACCTTTCGGATCGCTCCAGTCAAGCGCGTCACCGCCGCAGTGCGGGCAGATGTTGCGCGGGAAAAATACGTGCTTCTTGCAGTCCTGGCAGTGCTGGATGCGGAATCGGCCGGCCGCGAGCATGTCCGCGTAGACCTTGTCCGGACCCGCTGCCGCTCCTTGTTGGGGCATGGTGTCTCCTTCACAAATGATGCCGCCATGGGGCTTCCATGGCACCGCTGCCAGATTGCCGCACTATGCGCGGTGCAGCAATTCGCATCTGCCAAAGGCAGGATTCCCGAATGCGGAAATCCCCCCGTCCGGCAGGCCGGCGCTCAGATGACCAGCTCGATCAGGAACGGACCCTTGCGCTGGTTGGCCATGCGGAACAGGTCGGCGAAGGTCTCCATGTCGTGCGCGCGCGCACCCTCCACGCCCATGCCGTTGGCCATCTGCACCCAGTTCAGGTCGGGGTTGCCAATGTCGAGCATGTCGAGCGCGGTCTTGCCCGGGTTGGCACCGACACCGGCCAGTTCGCCGAGCAGGATCGCGTACTTGCGGTTGGCCAGCAGCACAACCGTGACGTCAAGCTGCTCGCGTGCCATGGTCCACAGCGACTGCAACGTGTACATGCCGGAGCCATCGGCCTGCAAGGCGACGACACGGCGGCCCGGCGCGGCCACGGCGGCGCCGGTGGCAAGCGGCAAGCCCGCGCCGATGGCGCCGCCCGTGAGCTGCAGCCAGTCATGGGGCGCGGCATTCACGGTGCCCGGATAGAAGGCCCGTCCGAAGCTGACGCTCTCCTCCACGACGATGGCCTGCTCGGGCAGCAGCGCCGTCAGCGTCTTCGCCACGGCTTCCGACGTGACCGCGCCGCGTGCAATCTCCGTCGGCGCCACGGGCATCGATTCCGGCAACGCCGCGTTCCTTGCGCCGACCTCGTCGGCAAGCCGGACCAGCGCATCCGCGAGATCCTCTTCCGGCCGTGCCAGCACGTGCACGATCGCATCTTCCGGGTACGGACGCGGCGACTTGCCCGGATAGGCGAAGAACGTCACGGGCGCCTGCGCACCAACCAGGATCACGTTGCGGATGCCGGCCAGCCGGTCACGGGCCACGTCGCCGGAATAGGGAATGCGATCCACCGCCAGCCGCCCGCGTCCGCGCGACACGCGCGCGTTCGACATGGGCGTGATCAGCCGGGCCTGCGTGGCCGCGGCAATGCGATGCGCGTCGGCGAGCGGCGCCTCGCGCAGCGCGCTGCCCGCCACCACGATCAGCGTCGGCTGCCCGGAACGCAGCACGCGCGCGGCGTTCTGCACGGCATCGGGCGCGACCTTCGGCACGGACAACGGCGGCAGCGGTACGGCCACTTCTCCGCCGGCATCCCAGCACACGTCAGACGGGAGGATCAGGCTGGCGACGCCGCCCGGCGCGGCGCATGCGGCCTGCACCGCCGCCGCGGCATCAGCGCCGACCGACGCGGCGCGCGTGGCCGTGCGCGTCCACACCGAAACCGGACGGGCCCAGCCCTCGGTGTCGGCGGTGAGCGGTGCATCGAGCGGCCGATGATACGTCGCCTGGTCGCCGATGATGTTGACCACCGGCGTCTGCGCGCGGCGCGCGTTGTGCAGGTTGGCCAGGCCATTGGCCAGCCCCGGCCCGCAATGCAGCAGCGTGGCGGCCGGTTTGTCGGCCATGCGTGCGTAGCCGTCGGCGGCACCGGTGACGACACCTTCGAACAATCCGAGTACGCAGCGCATGCCGGGAATCCGGTCGAGCGCCGCCACGAAGTGCATCTCGCTCGTGCCGGGGTTGGCGAAGCAGGTGTCGACGCCGCTGGCCAGCAGGGTCTTGACCAGGCTTTCAGCGCCGTTCATTGCTTGGGAGGTTTCCATGGATCGGGTTCCGTGATTCAGGACGGGTTAGCATCAGGCTGCCGCCCGGAAGCGGCCAGCAGGTCGAAATCGAGGCAAACGAATTCGGTCGGGAATTCAATGCGGGCGTAGTAGACGACCACGTCATCGACGCAGGCATAGCGGCGCAGTTCTGCGACCGGCGCGCCCACGGCGAGGTCCAGCGCGACCGCGGATTCCGCCCCGGCCGCGACGATGGTCAGGCGCTGGCGCGCGGCGCTGACCTGCAGGCCGGGAAACCGGTCCAGCACCTGCACCGAGGCGCCCTGCCGGAACGCCTCCGGCTCGCGCGCAAACACCTCGGCCTCGATGTAGACCTGGCAGACGGCAAAGGGCCGCCCTTCCACGCGATGCAGGCGACGCAGGAAATGGTATTCGGCGGCATGCCTGCCACTGCAGGGCAGGCCCAGGTCGGCGGGCAGGGCCACGTTGCCGCCGGATTCCACCAGCGCCTCGGTATCGATGGCATCGCCGATCGCGACGGCCTCGTCCCAGCTGGTGGAGAGCGAGACACGCCGCTGTGGCCGCCGACCCGCCTTGACGAAGGTGCCGCGGCCACGAGAACGCTCAAGCAGCCCTTCCTCATCGAGCATCGACAGGGCCTGGTGCATGGTCATGCGCGCCACGCCGTACTCGCGGCACAGCGCCTCCAGCGACGGGATCTGCGCGCCGGGCCCCCATGCCCCACTTTCGATCTGGCGACGAAAGATGGTGGCGAGCTGCAGGTAGACCGGCTGGCGGCTACGGGAAAGAAGTTCGGTCGATGGGTTATCCGACATGGCTGGCAGGCTGACGTGCCCGTTTCAATGACCGTCCGTGGGGACCACTGCGTCCCGGACAACATGCCGAACTCTATAAAGGTCTATAAACCTAGACTACTAGGGTTTACCGCCAACCAGTCCAACCAATCATCCGGCGCCACTGCTTATTTGTGATTTTCAAGCATCATTTTTCTGCCGGCTAGCAGTGGGTCATTAATGTGTCAACTCGCACATTCATATTTTGTAATCATCCGTAATACTTTGGGATAATCGCTGGCCGATCAGGCGATAGTCGATATCCCGTTCGTCAAGCCAATGCGCTGCGCGACCCGGTTTTTCGAGTAATCATGAGTTTCTAATTTTCCTGCGTTTCTCGTTCCGCGCGGGATTCCCGAGTCAAAGTGGAAGAATTTTCAACGTATGCGACCGCGGAAGCCGCTGCGGCGCAGCCCGCCGTTTATTCCGGTGTTTTCCAGACATGGTCACAAACCTTGCAGGAACTCGGCGCCAGCCGGGTCCTCGCACTGGCCGTGCTTTGCCATGTCGTTCTCTGGACACTATTGCCGAGCCTGCTGCTGAAGAATGCGTCACTCGACATCATCGAGGCGCTGGCGTGGGGACATGAATGGCAACTCGGGTACGAGAAAGATCCCCCGCTCTGGCCGTGGGTCACCGAAGCCCTGAGCGTTTGGCCGGGCAAGAATCTGTGGGCCTGTTATCTTGCCGCGCAACTCTGCGTCGGAACGGTATTCGTCGCCGTGTGGCAGTTGGGGCGCCGCATCACGACCAAGCGCGAAGCGCTCGTCGGTGTCCTGTTGCTGGAAGGGGTCTATTACTTCAACTTCCCGACGCCGGAGTTCAACGACATTGTCCTGCAGATGCCGTTCGGCGCCCTGTTTGGCTGGCTATTGCATCGCGCCCTGACCGATAACCGCCTGCGCGACTGGTTCCTGTGCGGGCTCGTCGCTGGCCTGGGACTCTGGGCACGCTATTCGATGGGGGCGTATCTCGTCCCCATGGCGATGTTTGTGCTCGCGCACCCGCAGGCCCGCCATCGCCTTGCCGAACCAGGTCCCTGGGTGCTGGTATTGACCGCGCTGCTGACCTTTCTTCCGCACATGGCCTGGATCGTCGATAGCGGTTTCATCTCGATCGAGTATGTGGCCCGGCGAGCCCCGGAGGTCGGCACGGGCACCTACCTGGTCAAGCTCGCTTCATTCATCGGCGCGCAACTGGCGGCGCTCATCCCGATGCTGCTTCTTGCGCTGATGCTGTGGCGCTGGCGGGCCAGGGACGCCACGCCGGCGACCCCGCCATCGGACGCGAAGCAGTTCGACCGGGCCTATCTTGTCGCGCTGGCCCTGGGACCGATCCTCTTTTCCATTAGCCTGTCGGCCATCACGCAAAGGCCGCCCCGCGTCATGTGGGCGGCCCCCCTGCTGTGCTTCGTGGGGTTGCTGATTGCCACCTCGATCCGCCCGGTGTTGACCACGGCGCAGCTGCGTACCTTTGGCCGCGCCTGGATCGTGGTCCTGCTGCTTCCCGCGTTGCTGTTCGCGCTGGATCAGCTCGGCCGGCCAGCCCTTGCCGGCAAGGAGAACCGCACGCATTTTCCCGGGCGGCAGCTCGGCGCCGAAGTGACCGAGCGCTGGTTCGCCGAAACGGGAAAACCGCTCCGGTATGTGATTGGCGACACCTGGTACGCGGGCAATGCGGCGTTCTATTCCGACGACCGCCCGACGGCCCTGTTCGTGCACGGCGGCTATCGCTTCAATCCGTGGGTCACTCCGGAAGACCTCAGGAAGGCCGGCGCCGTCCTGGTCTGGGACGCGGAGAACGAGGGTCCGGGCATTCCGCCAATCATCGCGGAGCAATTTCCCGGGGCTGCCCTGCAGCCCGAAGTCCCGGTCCAGGGACCGGCCGAGACCCACAAGGTCGGCGTCGCAATCCTTTTCCCCAGCTAGCGTGACGAGCGAAGGACGCAACGTCCTTCCGCTGCTGCCCGTGCGCGCGCCACCGGCTTAAGCCCGGGAAATCTCGAAGGTGCGTGCGGACGGTCTTCCCGCGCGCACCACACCATCGATCCCGCATCCAACGGACGGCCACGTCCTCGCACCTGGCCGTTGTCGTGCCAGTGCAAAAGCCACCACATCCTCGCGCCAACTCCATGCGGCAAGCGGCCAGAATGCGTTATGCCCCGACCTTCCCCGGGACAGGCGCGACTGCCGCTCTGCAGTCATTTCCGGAGTCAATCCATGTTGATGCGAGACGTGATCCCCCAAGTGCTGAACCGCGGTACTGCCATGCTGACGCAGGACCTGCTGGAGACACCCCCGCAGAAGACGTTCCACCATGCCATCGATATCTATCTCAAGGATTCCAATGCCTTCATGAACACGTATTTCGCCCGCTACTTCGAATGGCAGGGCATCTGCCGCGAACGCTGGTTCCACGAATGCATCCACGACAACCTGCTGGCCACCGGCGGCGTCTTCGTAACCAAGCGCGCGCACCAGGAGTATGTCGAGGAGACGTTCCCGTTCCAGCGCGTGGACTGCTACCTGAACACGTTCCAGGTCAAGCAGTGCTCGGCCTACCTGCTGTTCCGCTTCTGCGTCGGCGGCAAGCCGGTTTCACTGGGGTACCAACAGATCGTATTTGCCGACAAGGACAAGCGGATCAGCCGCTTCCCGCACGGCATCATCGAGCGCGTCAAGGAATATGAACTGGTCCTGCCGGCACTGGCCAGCTAAGACCCGCTGAGGGATCCGTTGCCGCCGCGGCCAGCACGGCCATGGCTGCAACGCGGGCCCGGCGCCGCCGGTTGGGATCAGCCGGCGGCGCTGGCGCGCAGGCGCCCGTCCGCCATGGGGGTGAAGCGCGGCAGCCGCAGCGTGAAGGTGGTGTGCGAACCGGCCACTGACTCGCACTCGATGCGCCCGCCAAACGACTCGATCGCGCGACGGCAGAAGGCCAGGCCCAGGCCGGCGCCGCTGCCATGCGCCTTGGTGGAGAAGAACGGATCGAAGATGCGCGGCAGGACGTTGGCCGGAATGCCGGAGCCGGTGTCGCGGAAGCGCACCACGTGGAAGGGCCCTTCGGCGGAGCCGACAATGTCGATATGGCCGTCGCCGCGCGCGCGGATGGCATGCAGCGCATTCTTCAGCAGGTTGAACAGGACGTACACCAGCAGCGTGTCCGAGCCCACGAAGCGCCAGGCATCGTCGATGCCGCGCACCTGCACGCAGGCGCGGTCTTCGCCCTGGAACGGATAGCGCTCGAGCGCGGCGCGCACGCAGTCGCCGATGCCGTGGGGCGCGAAGGTGCTGCGGTCCAGGCGCTCGAGCGTGACCGAGGCCAGTGCCATGTCGATGACCGTGCTGGTGCCATCCACCTCGCGCGTGATCGCGCCCACCAGGCTGGACACCCGATCGAGTTGCCCCGGACGCATGCGGTCTTCGCACAGCCCGTGTTCCACGGCGAGCCGGTAGCCCTGCAGCACCTCGGGCCACGTCCGCGCCATCTCCTGGGCCTGCATGCGGATGGAAGCGAGCGGCGTTCGCACTTCATGGGCCACCGTGGCGGCCAGCGAATACGGATGCATCAGGTCGTAGCGCACCACGCTGACTGCGAGAATGCCAAGGCTCAGCGCCACGAACACCACGCCAGGCGGATAGAAGGCATAGCCGTAGTTCGCTGCGTAGTCCACGGCGGCCAGCGAGTAGAGCACCACCGCCACGAGGCACAGGTTGTAGCGCTTGCGGCGTTCCGCGGTCGCGCTCCGACGCGCTTCGACCAGGATCCAGGCACTGCGCACCGCCACCATTACGGTCTGCACCAAATGCAGCGGATGCAGCGGCCCGGCCTTCGGGTAATCACCGAAGAAGTACGTGTAGTAGCCCGCCACCACCTGGTCGCTGGACAGCAGCAGCATGGCCAGCAACAGGCTCATGCCATAGGACGCGAGCAGGATTGGCCGCTCCTGGCGCCGCTCCGTCACCTCGGCGATAAAGTGGTAATAGGTGGTCGGCAGGAACAGGATGAACAGGTAGCCAAGCCGCGCGAGCACCGTGGCCACGTCGGGATGCTCGGCCTGGAACAGGAACACCCAGGTCCCCTGCCAGGCAAAGGTGGTCACGCACAACAGGAAGAACGACGCCGACACGCGCGTGACGCCCTTGGTCACCAGCACATAGAGGCCGTAACCGAGAAAGATGGACGAGACAAAGGCGGGCAGGACGGCGTACATGCGTGGCGCGATGAGGGGGTGTCCCCGAAGCAACGTGACATGTTAAGTCGGGCACGCTTGCGGCGTGCATCATTTGATTGCATTCAGAGCTAACTTGCGCTTAACGCATCCCCTACCACCCGGGGGTTCCCAAAATGCAGCGCGGCGGCCGGACGCGTTCGCATCCGGCCGCCGCACCGGTCAGAAGGGCCGACGCCTACCAGCGCGCGTCGTTTTCCCAGCTCTTCATCTCTTCTTCGGCACGCTCCTTGGTGTAGCCATAGCGCTCCTGGATACGGCCGGCTAGCTGGTCGCGCTTGCCGTTGATCTGCGTGATGTCGTCATCCGTGAGCTTACCCCACTTTTCCTTGATCTTGCCCTTGGCCTGGTCCCACTTGCCTTCGATCTGATCCCAGTTCATCTGGTGCTCCTTGTGTGGTCATTCCGCGATGGTGGCGGCGGGTGCTGGCGTCGATGTTTCTTTGGTGGTCAGCGGCCGTACTTGGCCTTCACATCGGCCACGCACTTGTCCTTGCTGTCACCGGTCATGGCGTCGCAACGTTCCTTGTCGGCCTTGTAAGCGGCATCCGTGGTGTCCTTGCGGGCATCGCGGCGGGCCTCGGCGACGTCGGTACGCGTACCGGTCGCGGCGGCCTTGTCTACCTTGGCTTCACCCAGGGCCTTCTCGTGGGCGGTCTTGGCGTCCTTCTTGCACACGTCCTTGTCGTTGCCGGACTTGTCGTCGCACATTTCCTTGGCAACGTCGTAGTCGCGGTCGGCCTTGGTCTTCATGGCTTTGACATGGGCCTTTTCGGTACCGTCGCGCCTGGCCTCGGCATCGGCCTTGGCCACGTCATGGTCGCGCTTGGCCTCGGCCTTGCACACGTCCTTGGCGTTGCCGCTCATGCCGTCGCACTTGCCCTTGGCTGCCTTGTAATTGTCGTCGGCCTGCTTGACGGCCGTGTCGTAGTCGGCCTTCGACCCGGCTGGATGGGTCTGGGCCAGGACATAGCCTGCCGGGACGGCAAGCGTCATCGAACACACTGCAGCTGACAGCCATTTCTTCATCATGTCGGGCTCCTTCCACGTGAATGATTGGCGGGATTGCCGTCGCAGCCGACAGCCGTTTACCTCCGGCCACCTGCTGCATGTGTTCAGCGTAGGTTTTGGGGCGCTGGTCCTGCAGAAGTGCAGTTCCGAAAGGGACGTCAGAGGATTCCGACAGGAGAACGGCCGCGCGCGGGAGCTGTAGGCGATCGGGACAGGGACTTCGGCGGCGCGGCATCGCATTGCCATGACCTGTAAGCAAAAAGCCCGTCCTGGGAGGACGGGCTTTCTGACATCAGGAGGACAGCGAATCGGTCAGCCGGTTGTTCGGCTCCTCGTCTTCCTCGTCCGGCCAGTTGCGGCCGACCATCCACTCGTACAGCGTGGGCAGCACGATCAGCGTCAGCATGGTGGCGGTGATCAGGCCGCCGATGATGACGATGGCGAGCGGGCGCTGGGTTTCCGAGCCGATGGCGCGCGAGATCGCCATCGGGAACAGGCCCAGCATGGCCAGCAGCGCCGTCATCAGCACCGTGCGCAGCCGGTCCATGGAGCCGGTCAGCACGGCCTGGCGCACCGGCATGCCTTCATCGCGCAGCTGGTTGAAGTACGTCACCATCACCACCCCATTCAGCACGGCCTGCCCGAACAGCGCGATGAAACCGATGGCCGCCGACACCGACAGCGGAATGCCCGTCAGGAACAGCGCGAACACGCCGCCGATCAGCGCGAACGGGATGTTCGAGATGATCAGCGTGGCGCTCTTGAACGACTTGAACGCATTGAACAGCAGCAGGAAGATCACCAGCACCGACAGCGGCACCACGATCGACAGCCGTGCCATGGCGCGTTCCTGGTTCTCGAACTCGCCCGACCAGCTGATCTTGACGTCGTCCGCCTTCACGTTCTTCGCCACCAGCGCCTGCATGTCCTTCACCACGCTGCCCATGTCGCGGTCGTGGATGAAGATGCCGATCGAGGTCGTGCGCTGGCCGTTTTCGCGGCTGATGTTCATGGCGCCCGAAGCGGCCCGGAACGTCACCAGTTGCGACAGCGGCACCTGCGCGCCATCGGCGGTCTGCATGAAGATGTTCGGCAGGTTCGGCAGCTCGCGCTCGGACGGCTTCAGGCGCACGGCCACGCTGAAGTGCTTTTCACCTTCCCACAGCTCGGTGGCGGCCTTGCCGGCCAGCGCGGTTTCCATCAGGTCCTGCACATCGGCCACGTTGATGCCGTAGCGCGCGGCCTGGGCGCGGTCGAACTCGAGCACGTACTGCGGCAGCTCGCCGTCACGGTCGATAAAGGCCCGCATCACGCCCTTGACCGACTGCACGTTGGCCAGGATCTGGTCGGCGACCTGCTTGTTGTGCTCCAGGCTGTCGCTCTGCACCTTGATGACGATCTGGCCCTTGATCTGCGAGATCGATTCCAGGATGTTGTCACGCACCGGCTGCGAGAAGTTGGGCTCGATGCCGGGCAGCTGGCGCAGGTTGTGGTTGATCTCCTCGATGATCTTGCGCTTGTCGTAGCCGGCGCGCCATTGCTTGTCGTTTTTCAGGTCGACCAGGATTTCCACGGTGTTGATCAGCTTCGGATCGGTGCCGTCGTCGGGGCGGCCGACCTTGGAAATCGTGGTGTTGACTTCCGGCGTCTTGCGGATCACGTTGCGCAGCTTCTGCGCCTGATCGCGGGCCTCGTCGATCGAGACCGAGGCCGGCAGGTCGAAGCTGACCCACATCGAGCCTTCGTCGAGTTCGGGCAGGAATTCGCTGCCCAGGAACTTGCCCACGCCCACGGTCGCCACCAGCAGGCCCAGCGCCACGCCGATCACCATCTTCTTGTGGTCGAGCGCCCAGGCCAGCATCGGCTCGTACAGCCGTTTGCAATGGCGCACCACGAAGTTGTCGTCGTGCGCGATGTTCTTCTTCAGCAGCAGGTGGCACAGCAGCGGCACCAGCGTGAGCGAGATGATCAGCGAGCCGATCAGCGCGCCCGTCACGGTATAGGCCATCGGCGCGAAGATTTTCCCTTCGTGCCGCTGCAGCGTGAAGATCGGGATGTGCGCGGCGATGATGATCACCATCGAGAACACGGTCGGCCGGCCCACTTCGGTGGTGGCCTGCAGGATCGCGTAGAGCCGCGCCTTGCTGTCCTGGATCTGCTGTTCCTTGAGCTCGCCCAGGCGCTTGAAGATGTTCTCGACCACGATCACCGCGCCGTCGACGATGATACCGAAGTCCATCGCGCCCAAAGACAGCAGGTTGGCCGGAATACCGACCCAGGTCAGCCCGATGAACGTCGACAGCAGCGCCAGCGGAATCACCAGCGCCACGATGGCGGCCGCGCGCACGTTGGCCAGGAACAGGTAGAGCACCGCCATCACCAGCAGCGCGCCCTCGACCAGGTTGCCGAACACCGTGTGCAGCGTCTTGTCGATCAGCGTGGAGCGATCGTAGTACGGCACGATCTTCACGCCCTTGGGCAGGATCTGGTCGTCGAGCAGGTCGATCTTCTTCTTGAGCGCGTCGAGCACCAGCGAGGGGTTCTCGCCCTTGCGCATCACCACGATGCCCGAGACGATGTCGTTCTCGTCGTCCTGGCCCATCAGGCCCTGCGGGGGCGCCGAACCGATCTTCACTTCCGCGATGTCCTTGACCAGGATCGGCGTGCCATTGTTCTCGGCCACCACCACGTTGGCGATGTCCGCCGAGGTCCGGAAGCTGCCCAGCGAGCGCAGCAGGAACTGCTGGCGGCCATGCGCCACGGCACCGCCGCCGGCGTTGGAGTTGGCGCGCTGCAGCGCCGTAAACAGCTGCGACAGCGAGATCTTGGCGTCGCGCATGCGCGCCAGGTTCGGGTTCACCTCATACTGCTTGGTGGTGCCGCCGATGGTGACCACGTCGGCCACGCCGGGCACCTGGCGCATGTTCTTCTCGACCACCCAGTCCTGCAGCGTGCGCAGTTCCTGCGCCGTATAGCCCTTGCCGGTGAGGCGGAAGCGGTAGATCTCGCCGATCGCCGTCGACAGCGGCGCCAGGTCGGGGTGCACGCCGTCCGGCAGGTCCACGCCGCGCAGGCGCTCCAGGATCTGCTGGCGCGCGGTCACGTCGGTGGCCTTGTCGTTGAAGGTCACCATCATGAACGACAGGCCGAACTGCGTGTGCGAGAACACGCGCACCGAGTTGGGCGTGCCCGCCATGGCGGTTTCGATCGGGATGGTCACCTGGCGCTCCACTTCTTCCGCGGCGCGGCCCGGGTAGAGCGTGATGATATTGACCTGGATGTCGGAGACATCCGGGAATGCCTCGATCGGCAGGTTCTTGAACGCGGCCAGGCCGCCGCCCACGAAGATCAGCAGGCCCAGCCAGACGAACAGCTTCTGGTGCAGGGCAAAATTGACGATACGCGAAATCATCTGGCGGCCGTCCTTATTGCTTGGCCGCAGCGCGCGCCTTGTTGACGGCGGTGGCGTCGCGCAGGATGTCCTGCAGGTACAGGTTGCCCTCGGTCACCACGGTTTCGCCGTCCTTGATGCCGTCGGTCACCTCGGTCACGCCAGGCAGCGACACGCCCAGCTTCACCGGGCGGCGCACGAAGGTGTTGGGCGCCGTGCGCACGAACACATAGTTATGGTTATCGGCCAGGAACACGGCCTTGGACGGCACGGCGATGCCCTGGAACGAAGCGGCCTGCAGCCGCGCCGTCACGAACATCTCGGCCTTGAGACGGCGGTCGGCGTTGGGCACGGCCAGGCGCACCTTGATGCTGCGCGAAGTCGGGTCCACGTAGTCGGCAATCTTCACCACGGTGCCCGGGAACGTCTCGCCCGGATAGGCGGCCGAGAGCAGCTGGACGGTCACGCCGGGCTTGAACAGGCCCAGGTCGGCCTCGCCGGCATCGACCTGTGCCCACAGCGTGGTCGGGTCGGTCACCAGGAACAGCGGCGCAGCAGGCGGCTGGTCGGGACGCAGCTCCATGCCGGGGTTGATGTTGCGTTCCACCACCAGACCGTCGATCGGGCTGCGCAAGGCAAAGCGGTTGGCACCGTCGCCGGCCCCGCCGCCGTACTGGCGCAAGGCGGCCTGGGTGCGCTGCAGGTCGGCGGCCGAGCGCGCGGCATCGCCCTGGGCCTGTTCCAGGTCCTTCTGGGCGATCACGCCGGCGTCATACAGTTCGCGCTGGCGCGCGAGCGCCTTGGCCGCAACCGAATTGTCGGCGGCGGCCTTGCGCGCATCGGCCTGCGCCACGCCGAAGTCCGTCGAGGTCAGGTTGGCCAGCGGCTGGCCGGCCTTCACCGTGGTACCCGGCTGCACCAGGATTTCCGTCACGCGGCCGGCAAACGGCGTCGACACGCGCACGGTCTTGTCCTCGTTCCACACCAGGCGGCCCGGCAGGGTCAGCATGCGCTGGCCGCCGGTGCGGGCGGCTTCGCCCGCGATGCCCGGCAGCGCCTTCACGCCGGCGGGGAACTGGACGGTCTCGCCGCTCACCTTGGGCTCGTCATCGGGCTTCGGCGCTTCTTCCTTGCCGCAGGCGGCAAGCGCCAGCGCGCACAGGGACAAGGCGGCCACGCGCGCGGGCATGCCGGCGCGGGAAACTCGAAACACTTCGGACAGCAGATTAGGGACGCGGCGCATCGGTACGGACCTGGGAATTCGGGATGGAGCTGACGGGAGTGGTGGTGGACTGCAACGCCGTGCGGTATGCCGACAAGGCCTTGGCGTAGTCGCCCTGTGCATTGGTGGCGTCGAGCCTGGTCTGGCGCAGCGCGCGGCGCGCATCGAGCAGGTCGAGCACGCCGGTTGCGCCCTTGGTATAGGCAAACTCGGCGCTTCCCGCGACCGATTCGGCGGCGGGCACGACCGATTCACGCATCTGCCTGAGCGACAGGCGCGAGGCTTCGAGCTGGTTGCGCAGGCGCTCGACCTCGTTCTGCGCTTCGAGCAGCACGCGGTTGCGGTCATCTAGCGCGGCGTAGTAGTCAACCTCGGCGCGGCGGGCCTCGCCACCGTTGCTGTGGCGCACGAAAAGCGGAATCGAGACAAAGATGCCGTAGCTGTTGCCGCTGCCGTTCGTGTTGGTCTCGGAAATCGGGTAGTGCTCGTATTGCGCGCCCACGGTCACGTCGGGCACGCGTCCGGCGCGGGCCAGGTCGCGCGCCGAGGCGGCGGCGGCCAGCCGTGCCTCGGCCGCGGTCACGTCGGGGCGGCGCTGCGCGATTTCCGGATCGACCGGCGGCGTCGGCTCGTCGAGCGATGGCCAGTCCGGCACCAGGCGGTTATCGGCCAGCGTGCCCGGCACCCCCATGGCCTGGGCCAGTAGCGCCTTGTCGCGCATATGGTCGGCCATGGCCTGCCGCATGTCATTCTGCGCGCGCAGGTTGTCGAGCTGGAGCTTGGTCACGTCGGCACGCGAGACATCACCGGCTTTCAGCCGGGTCTCATTGGCCTGTTGCGTGCGGGTATAGAGCGCCACCGTCTCAGTCAGCACCTGGACACGTTCCTGGCTGACCACGGCATCGTAGAACGCCTGCTCGACCGCCCCGGTCTGCTGTGCGACCACGGCCTGCAGCGCCTCGCCGGCCGCCACGCTGGCCTTCTGCGCGGCGTCCTTGCGCAAGTTACCCTTGTTGGCGGTCTCGACCAACTGGTCGATGCGGAAGGTCGAATCGACGGTCTTGCTGCGCAGGTTGCCCGAGCCGACACCGGCGTGCGGGTTGATATTCTGCACGCCCACGCTCAGCACGGGATTCGGCCGCTGCGACGCAATCTGGATGTCCGCCTGGCTGGCTTCCTCGCCGCGGCGCGCCGCGATGATGTCGCGATTGCATCGCAACGCGTCCTGGCGCGCCTGGGCCAGCGTCAGGCTGGCCTTCGGCGGCGGCGGCATGCAGGGCCCGTCGGGCGGAAGCGGCTGGCTGGCAGCCTGGGCCAGCGGGGCCGTCAGGCCGGCCACGGCCGCCAGGATGGCGGCGGCAGCAGCTCTTGAAACAGGAAAAGGCACGATTCGGTCTGGCTCGTTCGACAACAGTCAAAGGTAAACGACCGTGCCCGCCAATTGGTGCACCGAACTGACGATATTTCGTCACCTGGCACGTCCCGGCAGCGTGTTTTTCCGCTGTCTCCGGTACCGCACACGATCCCAGCCCCGCATTCAACCCGAATCGGATTACAAAGCGCTTTCATCCTGAGAAAAAAAGCACTAACTGCGGCGAAAACACCAAATAAAGGGAAAACCCCACTACCCATGCGAATGCACCACTTGGGTGCATTCACTCCAGTGATGCCTCATCCCTTGACCCGCTCGTCCAGGCCGAGGCTTCTGCCGATGATTTCCTTCATGATTTCGCTGCTGCCCGCATAGATCCGCGAGATGCGCGCGTCGGTGTACATGCGGCAGATACGGTACTCCTCCATGTAGCCGGCGCCGCCATGGAATTGCACGCCCTCGTCCACGACGCGCCCTTGCAACTCGGAAGTCAGCAGTTTGGCCGACGCCGCGGTCTCGACGGTGAGCGTTCCGGCATTGTGCTGCAGCACGCACTGGTCGACAAAGGTCTGCAGGGCGTCGAGCTGGGCACGCAGCGTCGCCAGCCGGAAGCGCGAATCCTGGAACGTGCCGATGGCCCGGCCAAACGCCTTGCGCTCCTTCACGTAATCCAGCGTGATGTCGAACGCCACCTGCGCCGACGCCATGTAGCCACAGGCACCGATCAGCCGCTCCTCGGCCAGGTGGCGTGTGAGATAGCGGAAGCCCTTGTCGGGCTCGCCCAGCACGTTGGCCTTCGGCACCTTGACGTTGTCGAAGAACAGCTCGGAGGTGTCCTGCGAATGCAGACCCATTTTGCGCAGCTTGCGCCCGCGCTCGAAGCCGGGCATGTCGCGCTCGACGATGAACAGGCCCAGCCCGTGACTGCGTTCCGGGTCGGTGCGCGCCACCACCACAACGTAGTCGGCAAGCTGGCCGTTCGAGATATAGGTCTTGGCGCCATTGAGCAGCCAGTGGTCGCCCTTGTCCTCCGCACGGGTACGGATGCCGGCCAGATCCGACCCGGTCTGGGGCTCGGTCATGGCAATGGCGAAGATCTTCTCTCCGCGCGCTGCACCCGGCAGGAAGCGCTGGCGCTGCTCCTCGTTGCCGATGCGCCCGACATAGGGTGCCACCAGCCGCGAATGCAGGGTGCCGAAGAAGCCCGTGTCGCCATGGCGCGCGTTCTCTTCGATCAGGATCTGCTCGTAACGGAAATCCTCCACCCCCGCGCCACCGTATTGCTCGTCCGCCCACATCAGCAGGTAGCCCTGTTCGCCGGCCTTGCGGAACACGTCGCGGTCCACGCAGCCCTGCTCGCGCCAGCGCTCGCCGTGCGGACCGACTTCGCGCTGGTAGAAACGGCGCGCGGACTCGCGGAAGCTCTCATGTTCGGCGTCGAAGATGAGGCGTTGCATGGGGGTGTCTCCTTTCTCGATTTTCTGCTGACGGAATCGAACCAGTGTCGGCCTTGCGGCCGGCGTCAGGTTCGTCGGAAAGGATGATTTTTCGAGCGCCGGGGCGCTGGCGCGGACCGATGCCGAAGACCGCTAGGCTTGCGCGGCCACCTTGCGCGGACGGCCGCCCAACCGGCCATTGCGCCGGGCGGCGGCCGCCTTTTCGGCGCTGGCACTGGCGCCGCCGCGCCGGCCCATTTCCGCCGCCATCCACCGCCGCGAGCCAAGAAATCCCTCAAGCAGGGCCGGCAAGTACAGGTCGGCATCGAGCCGCGGGAAATGGATGCCCAGGCCGGAAGGACTGATCTGCGCATCGGCAAGATCGGCAGGCCGCGCATGCTCCAGGCCCTGCACCGCCGCGGGTGGGAAGGCCGGTTCCAGGCCTGAGGACAGGCCAATCACCACGCGCCGGTCATAGCGCACGGAGAGCACCGCCGGATTCCCGCCTTTTGTTCAGCGCCGCGTGCCCATGAGACAACAGCATTCAATGCAACCTTATTGATATGAAACGGAGATAACTTTCATTACTCAATCCAGTCGCCGACGCCGATACTGAATGCATACAAAACATCGACCTGGAGCGGGAAATGGAAGTGGCTTTGTGGATTGCCGGGGCACTCGCCCTGATGGCGCTTGGCGCAACCGTGACCTACCTGATCGGGATGGCCGTGCCGGAACCCGTATTCGAACGCGCCCAGCAGCATGGCCGCTACGCCGGGCTCGGCGCGGCGACAGACGGGCGCCGGGGTGGTGGCCGACGTATCCGCCGGATGCGCCGGATGCGCCGGCTGCGCATCCTGCCGGCCGCACACCCTGCTCTACGCCTGGCACCGGTGCGCGCCTGAGCGCTCCGGCCGCTTTCAAGACAGAGGAAAATCCCAGCGCTGCGACCAGTCCGATTCTTCACGCACGATATCGTGGAGGATCCGGACCGCGTCATCCAGGGCCTGGTGTCCCGCTGATTCGGCGTGGACCAGGAACACCGGGTACGAAAATTCCGACGCGTCCTCCACGCGTTCGAGCAAGCGGTTGTCCAGGTAGCTCTGCACGACGCGCGTCCGGAAGTACCCGCTGCCGCCGACCTGCAGGATGTACTGCAGCGCCAGCGGACCGAGGTTGAAGTACAGCGACGACCTGGCGTAGCCGGGCAGCGCGCTGTCGTGCTGCCGGCGGAATTCCGGCCCCCAGTCGACATACACATAGGATCCGGCGCGCTGCGTGGAACGGATCAAAATCAGCTTTTCCTCCATCAGCTGTTCCACGTGCATGCCGGCGGCGTACTCGGGCTGGTAGACCAGCGCGGCGTCCAGCGTGCCCGACTGCAGCTTGCGCTGCAGTTCCATGCCATCGCCCACTTCGGCGCGCACCGCATGGTCGGGCATCTGCTCCCGCAGGCGCGTGGCCCACAGCAGCACCAGCGGATTGCCCAGGCTGATCTCCGCGCCGAACGTCAGCATGCTGCCCAGCCCGGCCGGCAGCGGCAGGTCACGGCACGCCGCTTCCCACGTCTGCACGAGCTGGCTGGCATAGCCCAGGAAGCGCTGGCCATCGGCGGTCAGCCTGGCACCGGCCTTGTTGCGGTCGAACAGCCTGCTGTTGAGTTGCGATTCCAGGCTCTTGATGCGCGCAGTGACGGCGGTCTGCGTCACGTGCAGCTTGTCGGCGGCCGCAAGCAGGCTGCCGGTCCTTACCACCTGGAGGAAAGTGCGGGCAAGTTCGATATCCATGCGAAGCGAAGCGGGCCGGACAGTTGGAAGGGGATGCGCCGCTCCGCGGCGTGGCCAACCTTACCATGCTCCCAGCGCGTCCCGGGCGCCGCTTACCTTGTTGGCAAGGCAGGCGCAGGCATGGCCGCCGGCATCGCGCGCGCCTGACCGATCGGCAATGGCGATGGCGCCGCCGCGGGCACCTCGACGCGCGTCATGGCGGCGCGCGCCGGACGCGCCGGCGACATGCCTTCGACCGGATGCAAGGCCTGTCCGTTGTCGTAGCCGGTGGCCACGGACTCCAGGTACCCCTGCGGAAACTTCTGTTCCGGCGTGACGGCCGATGGCGTGGGCAACGTGCCCTGTGCCAGCGCCACGCTGTTGGCGCAAAGCCCCAGCACGCGCAGCAGGATCATGGCGCGCCTTGCCCGGCGCAGTACGGTACGGGCGCCCGGCGGCTCGCCTCGGGCTTCGGAAGGGGTCGTCATCACGGTTCTCCAGGGGGGGAGCCATCGCTCCGGTTGGGCCATCGAGCACGGAGACCGCGCTCGACGCTCAATCCGCAATGACCATGCCACGCACCGGACCGCCCGCGCGGCCTGCATTGCGCCACTTGCCTGAGTCGAAAGAACGAACGGCGCCAACAGGCGCCGTTTGCGGTGTTGGCCGCAGGCCAACCATCGGTATGGGATCGCGCTAAGGGCTACGCACCGGCCTGCACAGGCTTGACCGCCCAGGCAAGCACCGCTGGCATGGGCACGACAAAGTCATTGCCTTTCATGTAAGTGGCCACCGTGCCGCGCAGCACGGCGCGGATCTCGTCGCGCGCCTTCGGGCTTTGCGCGCGCAAAGTGGCCGCGGCGCGCACCGTGCCTTGCGCCAGGGCGTCAAAAAGCTGGTCCGGCGTGGAGAAGCGCCACTGCTGCGGCACCTGGCGGCACGCCGCGCCCGTAAAGCCGGCGGCCTGCAAGGCACCGATGCATTGCGACGGATCGCTGAACTGGAAGAAGTTGGGACCGGCCGGCAGGCCCACGTCCATCGAACCATAGGCCCGGATCGCGGCGTACACCGCGCCGAAGCCGATGGCGCGCTCCGGCGTATCCCACACCGTGAAGCCGATGCGCCCGCCGGGACGCAGCACGCGAAAGGCTTCGCGCAGGGCCTGGTCGGGATCGGTCAGGTGGCACATGCCGAAGCCATTGACCACGGCATCGAAGCTGCCGCCATCGAACGGCAGGTCCTGGGCATCGGCCTGCTCGAAATGCAGGCCCGGATGGGTCTGGCGCGCCAGCTCCACCTGGGCGGCCGAGAAATCAATGCCGACCGTGTCGGCGCCGCGACGCGACGCCGCCGCCGCCACGTAGCCCGCGCCGCTGGCGACGTCCAGCACGCGCTGCCCGCCGGCGACCTGGGCACTGTCCAGCAATGCGTCGACCGATTGCGTGGTGACGACCGTGAGCTGCTCGTGGTAGCGGCTGACCACGCCGGGATCTTCCCAGCCGGCCAGCTCGAAATCACGGAAACTCTCCCCCGTGTGATCCATTGCACCCTCCCTTGGCGAAAAATCGCTGCGGGGCGCTGGACTGCCGCCCGTTCAGGCGACGCGTGCCCTCCGGGCGCGTCGTCGCCAGACAAGCGAAGTATAGTCACCACGGGCGCGGTGGCCAGTCCGGGCTTGCAAGCCATCCCATGCGGGATGGCCACAGCGGCGGCGATGGCGCTTCCGAAAGGAGCGTCAGTGCGCTCCACTTACGCGCCACACGGTGTTGCCGACATCGTCCGCAACCAGCAGGCCGCCGCGCTTGTCGATGGCGACACCGACCGGGCGGCCCTGAGCATCGCCGCTCGCGTCGAGGAAGCCGCTCAGCACGTCGAACGGCGCGCCGTTGGGACGGCCGTTGTCGAACGGTACGAAGATCACCTTGTAGCCGGCGAGCGGCTTGCGGTTCCACGAGCCGTGCTGGCTCACGAACATGCCGTGCTGGAACCGCGCCGGCAGGCTGCTGCCGGTCGCCGCGGTCATGCCCAGCGACGCCGTGTGGGCGCCTACCGCGTAGTCCGGCACGATGGCCTTGGCGACCATGTCCGGCGCCGCGGGCTTGACGCGCGCATCGACATGCTGGCCGTAGTAGCTGTAGGGCCAGCCATAGAAGCCACCGTCGCGGACCGAGGTGATGTAGTCCGGCACCAGGTCACTGCCGATCTCGTCGCGCTCGTTGACCGAGGTCCAGAGCGCGCCGGTCGTCGGCTCCCATGCCATGCCATTGGGATTGCGCAGGCCGCTCGCGAACACGCGATGCTGCCCGCTCGCGCGGTCGACCTCCCAGATGGCCGCGCGTCCCGCTTCCTTGTCGATGCCATTCTCGCCCGCGTTGCTGTTCGAACCCACGGTCACATACAGCTTGCTGCCATCAGGGCTGGCAATGATGTTCTTGGTCCAGTGATGGTTGATCGGACCGTCGGGCAGGTCCAGCAACTTCTGCCCGGGCGCCGTGATGCTGGTCTGCCCCGGCTGGTACGGAAAGCGCAGCACGGCATCGGTATCGGCCACGTAGAAGTCGTTGCCCACCAGCACCATGCCGAAGGGCGAGTGCAGGTCCTTCAGGAACACCGTACGCACGTCGGCCACGCCGTCGCCGTTGGTGTCGCGCAGCAGCGTGATGCGGTTGGCGCTTGGCGTGCCCGCGCCCGCGCGTGCCTGAACCTTCTTCATGATCCAGCCGCGAATGCCCTTGTAGTCGTCGGGCTTGGGCGGTGCGTTGGTTTCGGCGACCAGCACGTCGCCGTTGGGCAGCACGTAGACCCAGCGCGGGTGGTCGAGCTTGCCGGCGAAGGCCACCACGGACAGGCCTTCGGCGGCCGTCGGCCTGGCGCCATCGGCCCAGCCTTTCGGCGGTGCGATATGGATGGTCGGAAGCAGGGCCTTGTCCGGTGCCGGCAATTGCGGCGTGGGACCGAAGCCGGCTTCCGAAGGCAGCTTCGCCGATTCACCGCAGCCGGCCAGGCCCACGGCAAGCGCCAGCGCCGCAATGGCGCTCGCACGTGAATGCAAGACGGGGTGGCGCGGCTGCGGCATGATGGCACCTCCGGACAAAGCAGGCCTTGCCTTGACTATAGGTGCGCACCAGGACCATCTCTGTCAGTGCGGGCGAAGCGCGCTGTAGGAGATTGCCCGACACGCGCGCGGCCGCAGCGCGTGCATCGGCTGCGCCATCAACCGCGATGCGGCGTATCGAGTCCCTTGATCACGGCCGGGCGGGCCACGAAGGCTTCGAGCGCGCGCGTCACGTGCGGAAAATCCGCGATGCCGACCAGGTCGCCGGCCTCGTAGAAACCGAGCAGGTTGCGCACCCATGGGAAGGTGGCGATATCGGCAATGGTGTAGTCCTGGCCCATGATCCAGGGCCGGTCGGCCAGCCGCTGGTTCAGCACGTTGAGCAATCGGCGGCTTTCGGCCACGTAGCGGTCGCGCGGGCGCTTGTCCTCGTAATCCTTGCCGGCAAAGCGGTTGAAGAAGCCTACCTGGCCGAACATCGGGCCGATGCCGCCCATCTGGAACATCACCCACTGGATGGTCTCGTACCGGCCGGCGGCATCGGCTGGCATGAGCTTGCCGGACTTGTCGGCCAGGTACAGCAGGATGGCGCCCGATTCCCACAACGGCAACGGCTTGCCGCCCGGCCCGTCGGGATCGATGATGGCCGGAATCTTGTTGTTGGGATTGAGCGAAAGAAACTCCGGCGACAACTGGTCGTTGTGGTCGAAGCGCACCAGGTGCGGCTCGTAGGGCAGCCCGCTTTCCTCCAGCATGGTCGACACTTTCACGCCGTTCGGCGTGGGCAGCGAATAGAGCTGGATGCGGTCAGGATGCTGCGCTGGCCATTTGCGGGTGATGGGGAATGCGGACAGATCGGACACGTAATCTCCTGGCGACGGGCGGCGCCGCATAGCGGCAGCGCTTAAAGCCCGATGATAAACCGCCCCTGCCGCTCGCGTAGCTTGGCGCGGTGGCGTCGTACAGGAAGCAGGATTCCAGCTGCCGCATCGACCCGATCGAGCTGTCGCGCAACCACACCAATAACCAATAACCAATAACCAATAACCAATAACCAATACCGGCCCGCTCGCTCTGGAAATGCGCGCCGGCACAGTCGGCAACTTCACCGAAGCGTTAGAGAAAAATCAGGGGAAGAAAACGGGAATCCGGCAGAAGGCCGAAAAGAGGGCGACGCGGCGTGCGAAACGAGAGGGCGGAAAAACGGAGTGGTGCCCATGGGCAGGATCGAACTGCCGACCTCTCCCTTACCAAGGGAGTGCTCTACCACTGAGCCACATGGGCGACGTCCGGTGCTGGGCACTGGAGCGGGAGACGAGTCTCGAACTCGCGACCTCAACCTTGGCAAGGTTGCGCTCTACCAACTGAGCTACTCCCGCGTTGCTTGGCTCCCCGACCTGGGCTCGAACCAGGGACCTACGGATTAACAGTCCGGCGCTCTACCGACTGAGCTATCGGGGAACAACGCTTCCTCGTTGAGAGGAGGCCGGATTGTACAACGGGTGACGTGCAGGGTGTCAAGGGTTCATCGGCATTTTTTTAATCTCCCGATGTACTAAGCGCCGGGTGGTTGTTGCTGCGCTGGTTGTGCGTGGCCGGCACCGACCCTCGACGGCGCGCTTCGAACGCTCGACGCCGCTGGCGCTGGCGCTTCCCCGTCCAGCGCTACACTCTGCCACTACGCATACGGAGTCCAATCATGTCGAGCCTGCGCACGCTTTATCCTCCCATCGAACCCTATGCCACTGGCACGCTCGACGTCGGCGACGGCCATGTCATCTACTACGAGCGCGTCGGCACGCCCGGGGCCAAGCCTGCTGTGTTCCTGCACGGGGGCCCCGGGGGCGGCATCAGCGCCGACCATCGCCGGCTGTTCGACCCCGCCCGCTACGATGTCCTGCTGTTCGACCAGCGCGGATGTGGCCGCTCAACGCCGCATGCGGGACTCGAAGCGAATACCACATGGCATCTCGTCGACGATATCGAACGCCTGCGCGAACTCGCGGGCGTCGAGCGCTGGCTCGTGTTCGGCGGGTCCTGGGGTTCCACGTTGGCTCTCGCCTACGCGCAGAAGCATCCGCAACATGTGAGCGAGCTGGTGCTGCGCGGCGTCTATACCGTGTCGCAGGCCGAGCTGGACTGGTACTACCAGTTTGGCGTGTCCGAGATGTTTCCGGAAAAGTGGGCGCGCTTCCAGGCCCCGGTCCCCGGCGCGGAGCGCGGCAATATGATGGCGGCCTATCGCAAGCTGCTGACCGGCGACGACCGGGAAAAGCAACTGGAAGCGGCACGCGCGTGGAGCGTCTGGGAAGGCGAGACCATCACGCTGCTGCCCGATTCCGGCAACAGCGCCAAGCATGACGACGCGCATTTCGCGCTGGCCTTCGCGCGGCTCGAGAACCACTACTTCACGCACCGCGCGTGGCTGGACGATGGCCAGTTGTTGCGCGACGCGCACCGCCTGGCGGGCATCCCCGGCGTGATCGTGCATGGGCGCTACGACATGCCCTGCCCCGCGCGCTATGCCTTTGCCCTGCATCAGGCCTGGCCGGACGCCGACTTCCACCTGATCGAGGGCGCCGGGCATGCGTGGACCGAGCCCGGCATCCTGGACCAGCTGCTCCGCGCCACGGACCGCTTTGCGCAACCGTGACGCGCGGCGTGGTCAAGCCGATTGCGGGCCGCTCAATCCGGACACGCGTCAGTCCCGGTCGGGCGCGCCCGGCGGAAACAGCTTGCGGTAAGGCCGCGCCTCGTCCACCGCGCGGGCAAATGCGGGGCGTGCCAGCAAGCGGCTGCGGTAGGCGCGCACATTGGCCAGTGCGGGGTCGATCGGATGGACCCAGTCGGCATAGAACAGTGACGGCGCCGCGGCGCAATCGGCCAGACTGAACGCGCCGGCCGCGGCCCATTCGCGTCCATCGAGTGTCTTGTCCAGCCACGTGTAGGCGGAGTCGAGCAGCTTCCTGGCATCGGCCACCGTCACGGCACTGCGCTGCGCCGGCGCGCGGATGTAGTCGAGCACGATGCGCTGCATCGGCGTCATCACGTAGTAGTCGAAGAAGCGGTCCATCATGCGGACGTCGAGCGCGGCGTCCGGATCCTGCGGAATCCAGCGCACGGGACCGCGATGATGGGTGTCGAGGTATTCGATGATGATGCTCGACTCCATCACGCTGCGCCCGCCATCGACCAGCAAGGGCATGCGCTGCAGCGGCCAGAGCCTGGCGTGCTCGGCCAGTACGTCGGCGTGGTCCGGCGACAGCATGCGCCATTCGAACGGAATGTCGTTCTCGTACAGCGCGATCAGGACCTTCTGGCAGTACGAGGAAAACGGGTGCGCGTACAGCTGCATGGTTGCCTCCGGGGGTGAAAGTTGCGCCAGCTTACTCCATCGCAACGCGCGAACAGGCTCGCGCTCCGGCGCTCAGAAGACCCCTAGCGCAAGACCGGCCGCCAGGCCGGCGCCCATCTCGGCGCAGCGCTCCAGCGCGTCGGCGTCGATCGCCTTGGGCGCGAGGATGCGCTCGGGCGTCTGTGCATGCGTGCAGACGATCAAACCCGGCGCCACGCTCTTCAGGCGCCAGCCGGTCGCGATGCGCTCAAGCTGGCGCAAGGCATTCTGTCCGTCGCTGCCCGCGCAGATCATGGCCGCGTAAGGCCGGCCGTTGATGCGGTCGAGCGCGGCGTAGTAGCAGCGGTCGAAGAAATCCTTCATCAGGCCGGACATCGCGGCCAGGTTCTCGGGCGTCGCGAACAGGTAGCCGTCGGCGGCCAGCACATCGTCCGGTCCTGCATCGGTGGCTCGCCGCAGGACGACCGTGACGCCCGCCTGCCGGCTGGCGGCATCCGCAGCGGCCCGGGCCATCTGTCCGGTGCCGCCGGTCATGGTGTGGTAGACGATCAGCAGGGTCTTCATTCGGGCACGCTCAGGCTCGCAACATTCCGCGGCGACTGTAGCACGCGCGTGCGCGCTGCCTGTCTTCGTTCAGCGCCCGTCGAAGCGCCTCGCCAGGCCCTTGGTGCGAAATGCGTCCACCACGAACTCGATGAACACCCGCGTGCGGGGCGGCAGCAGCGTGCGGCTCGGGTAGTAGAGCGAGATCGGCCCATTGTCGGCATACCAGCCGGGCAGCAGCCGCATCAGCGCGCCGCTTTCCAGACGCGGCGCGGCGTGCGGCATGGGCAGCAGCGCAATGCCCAGCCCATGCATCGCCGCGTGGGCCATGGCCTCCGGATCATCGAAGATCAGCCGCGCGCGGTGACCGGCTGGCGCCTGTTCGCCGAGCTGGTTGCGCAAGGTCCATGCGCGCAGCCGCCCGGTGGCGCCCGAGCGCCGCACGATGCCATCGAACCCGGCCAGGTCGGACGGATGCCGCGGCAGCACGCGCCCCTTCATGTACGCCGGCGATGCCACCGCCACCACGTGGGTATTCGCCAGTTCCCGCGCGACCACGCCCTCGGTCAGCTCGATGCCGCCGCCAATGGCGGCATCGAAGCCGTCGCGGATCAGGTCGGTCGGCCGGTTCTCGAAGTGCCAGTCCGGCACGATGGCGGGATACAGCGCCAGGAATTCTCCGAGCAGCGGCACCAGGTACTCGCGCCCGAACGCCAGCGCCATGCTGACCTTGAGCACGCCAGCGGGCTTGCCGGCGTCCTCTGCCGCGCCGGCAAACGCATCGCGCAGCGCCGAGTAGGGGTCGGACACCTGCGTGAAGAACTGCTCGCCGCCGGTGGTCAGCGTCAGCCGCCGCGTGCTGCGGTGGAACAGGCGCAGCCCGAGGTGCCGCTCCAGCCGCGCCACGTTCTTGCTGACGGCGGCCGGTGTGAGCCCCAGCCGACGGGCCGCAGCCGAAAAACTGCCGGTCTCCGCACTCTGGACAAACGATTCAAGCAGGTTGAGGGCTTCCATGCCAACCAGCTTATACCAGTGGTTGAAAAACATGATCCCCATTCACGCCTACCGGTAAGGGAATGCGCTGCCCATACTTCGCTGCACCAACCCCTTCATCGTTTCAGGAGCGAACATCATGAGCACCCCACTTTCCGGCAAGGTTGCATTCGTTACCGGCGGCGCACGCGGCATTGGCGCCGCAGTCGTGCGCCGCCTGGCGCGCGAAGGCGCGGCCGTGGCCTTCACCTACCAAAGCTCGGGCGCTGGCGCGCAAGCGCTGGCCGAATTGGTCCAGGCGGCCGGCGGACGCGCGAAGGCCTTCCATGCGGATGCAGCGGACGCGGCCTCGCTGTCGCGCGCGATCGACGATGCGGCAAGCCACTTCGGCAAGATCGATATCCTGGTCAACAACGCCGGCGTGCTGCTGCTGGGGCCGGTCGAAGGCTTCTCCCTGGAGGACTTCGACAAGACGCTCGCCGTGAACGTGCGCGCGGTGTTCGTGGCGGCCAGGGCAGCCCTGCCCCACATGGGCGAAGGCGGCCGCATCATCAATATCGGCAGCACCAATGCGGACCGGATGCCGTTCGCCGGGGGCAGCGCGTATGCCATGAGCAAGGCCGCGCTGAAGGGCCTGGTGCAGGGCATGGCGCGTGATCTTGGCCCCCGGGGCATCACCGTGAACAACGTGCAGCCCGGCCCGACCAATACCGACATGAACCCCGAGCACACCGACTTCGCCGGCGCGCTGCATGGCCTGATGGCATTGCAGCGTCACGCCGATCCGGACGAGATCGCGGGCATGGTGGCTTACGTTGCCAGCCCGGAAGCAGGCTTCGTCACGGGGGCGAACCTGAATATCGACGGCGGCTTCAGCGCCTAGGGCGCAGGTACGGGACAACGCAACGGGCCTCGCGGCCGGGACACCGTCCGCATAAGGAAGCGCGCAGATATTCGTTAGCGCAGAGGCGCGATCGGGTTACGGTTGCGTGCTGAACGGGCTGGCTCCAGCCCGATGATCCTCAAGGCACGCAAGACCGATGACTGCATCCCGACGACAATTGCTTCGCTACGGCACGGCCGCCACCGCCGCCATCGCCACCCTGCGCATTGCCGCATTCGACGGCGCCGGCTCGGCCCGCGCCCAGGACCGCCCTTTGCTGAAGGCCGGCGACCAGAAAGGCGGCCTGCGCGCGCTGCTCGAATCCGCCGATGCGCTGCGCGGACTGTCCTACGAGATCCAGTGGACCGAGTTCCCTGCCGCCGCGCCGCTGGCGGAAGCGCTCAATGCGGGCGCGGTGGACTGCGGCCCGATCGGCGATGCGCCGGCAATCTTCGCGCTGGCCGCCGGCACGCGCATCCGCCTGATCGGCGCCAACCGCTCCGACCCGTATGGCACGGCCATCCTGGTGCGCCCCGGTTCGCCGCTCAAAAGCGCGGCGGACCTGAAGGGCAAGAGCATTGGCACCAACCGTGGCTCGATCGGCCATTTCGTCGCGCTCAGGGCGCTGGAATCCGCCGGGCTGCGGCCGGAAGACGCCAGCATCCGCTTCCTGCCGCCAGCCGATGCCAAACTCGCCCTGACCAGCGGTTCCGTCGATGCCTGGGCCACCTGGGAACCCTATACCGCCATGGCGGAGACCAGCGGGCATGCGCGCGTGCTAGTCAGCGGGCGCGGGCTCTGGTCGGGCCTGAGCTACCTTGCCGCCACCGACGCCGCGCTGGCGGCCCGTCGCGGCCGTGCTTGCCGATTTCCTGCAACGCGTGGTGCGCGCGCAGGCATGGTCCTATCAGCATGTGCCGGAATTCTCGGCGACGCTGGCGCGCATCATCGGTATTTCGCCGGAGGCCGCGCGCCTGCAGTTCGAACGCCGGCACACGCAGTGGCAGAAGATCGACGATGCACTGATTGCCGAGCAGCAGCGCACCGCCGATTTCTACCTGAAGGCCGGCCTGCTCAGGCAGCGGCTCGATGCACGCACGACCTTCGATACGGGCTTCGCGATCGCGTGACGTCAGTAGCCATAGCTCACCGGCGCCTCATAGTAGCCGCGGGCTTGCGGGGCGCACGGCACGTAGTCGCCAACGTCGCCGCGATAGCAATAGCCCGGGGGCACGGCCGGCGCGGCATAGCGGGCCGGCGGCGCATAGGCGACCGGTGCCGGCGCGTAGGCGACGGGTGCGGGGGCATAGGCGACCGGCGCGGCCACGACCGGCGCGGACGCGACCGCCGCACCGAATGCCAGGCCGACCAGCGCGCCAACGGCCAGCGCCACCCCGGCCTGCGAGCCGCCGCCATGGCGATAGCGGTCATGCGCCGACACCGGTCCGGCGGCCAGCAAGGCCAGTGACACGGCGGCAGCGGAAGCGATACGGATTGCGGGGCGCATGGTTGACTCCTGTTCGGGTACTGATGTCGTGATGCCATCATGCACAAGAAACCCGCGCTCAGGTGTTTCGGCGAGGGCCTCCAGTTGTTAGCGTTGTAACGGGCGCTTCCCCTCGTAACGGACAATTACATGATTCTCTCAACCGGGCGGCGCATATGGGCCCGTGTGATCTGAACGCTTTCGTATAATCTCCGCTCGGCGTCCAGATCTCCTGCCAGCTGGGCGCCCTGCTCCAGCCGGCTTGCCGCGCGCCAGACAGGCCCGACGGCAACCATGCGGCGTCTGCCCTGCTACGCCGGTCAATTTCGTGGAAGCGGCTTGCCCATCATGTGGCGTTGCTTCCTGTGTTCATCTTCCGCGCCCCCGGACCCTTCCGCATCCTCAGGCATTCGTTCCCCGCCATTTCGGCATCATTTCGGCGAGCAGGGACTTGCCCGAGCCTGCGCAGAGACTTCCGGGCGGCCACGTCCCAACGTGACTCGCCAATGCGCAGACTATCCTGGCTCGCCCTGAGCCTTGTGCTGACAGCACTGTTCCACCTGATGCCGGCGGCCATGGCCACCGAGCCGGCCTCCGTGCCCGAAGCGGACCAGCCGCCGGCCCTGACGCACGCCGAAGCCATGGCCGAACTCAAGCGGCTGCAGACCGAGCAGGACCGCATCAAGCAGTCCGCCTCGAGCGTCAACGGCAATACGCGGCTCGGCGATATGGACGAGTCGCTGCACCAGCTCGCCGCTGACGTCGACAAGCTCACGGCCACGCTGACACCGCAGCGCGCGCAGCTGCAGGCCCAACTCGACGTGCTGGGGCCGCCGCCCGCGCCCGGCACCACGCCCGAGACGACTGCGGTGGCCAGGCAGCGCGCCGAGCTGAATACGCGCAAGGTCCAGCTCGACAACGCGCTCAAGCAGGCGACCGAGGGCAAGGAAAATATCGAGAACCTGAACGCCCAGCTCGCCAAGCTGCAGCGCGGCCGGATGAAGGACCAGCTCGCGCTGCGCTCGGACAGCATCCTGAACCCCGAGTTCTGGGCGCCGCTGTTCAAGCCGTCCGACGACGACAGCGCGCGCATGGCGGCGTTCCGGGACGAAGTCGTGCCCCTGCTGCAGACCGGCTGGGAACCGGAGCACCGCGCGGCCACGGCCTTGCTGCTGGTGCTGGCGCTCGCCATCTGGACGCTGGGCCGGCGCCTGACCGAACGCGCCGCCGCGTGGTTCTGCCTGAACTGCCTGCCAGAAAACCGGTTGCGGCGCAGCGCGCTGGCGCTGGCCACGGCACTCACCACCGTGGCCACGACGGCGCTGGCGGTCCAGTGCGTCTATATCGCTTTCACGCAACATTACGAGCCGCCGCCGGACCTGCAGGACCTGCTCAACGCGCTGGCCAGGCTCATGCTGACCAGCGCGCTGATCGCGGGGCTCGGCCGCGCGCTGCTGTGCACGCGCCACCCGTCGTGGCGGCTGCCGGCGCTGGCGGACCCGGTCGCGCTCGCGCTCAAGCCGTTCCCGCGCGCGCTGGCCGGGCTGTTGCTGGTGGCCGGCACGCTCGAGCTGTTGAACCATATCGCCGACACCAGCGTGCCGTTCACGCTGCTGGGCCGCGGGCTGGTGTCGCTGGTGGTGGTGTTCACGATCGGCGCCGCGCTGCTGCGCGCCAACCGCGTGCGCAGCGGCCTGGCCGCCGCCGGCGAGCGCGCCGAGGCGCGGGCCACGCTGGCGGGCATGATCCACGCCGGGGTCACGCTCGCGGTCATTGTCGCGCTCATCGCGCTGCTGGCAGGCTACGTCAGCTTTGCCCGCTTCGTGACCTACGAGCTGGTGTGGTTCGACATCGTGCTGTGCACGCTGTACCTGCTCACGCAGCTCACGCGCGATACCTGCGAAAGCCTGCTTTCGCCGCAGCACGCCAGCGGCCGCGTGATCCGGCAACTGTTCGGCGTGGACGACAGCCGGCTGGAACAGACGTCGACGCTGCTGTCGGGCCTGGGCACGAGCGTGCTCACGATCATTGCCGTCATCGCGCTGCTGACCGGCGGCTTCGGCACCACGCCGGCCGAACTGCTCGACAGCCTGCTGACCGTGCTCGGCGGCGACAAGCTGCGCAGCTACAACATCATGCCCGAGCGCATCGTCAATGCGGTGATCGCGCTGTCGGTCGGCATCTGGCTGCTGCGCTCGGTGCGGCGCTGGCTCGATGCGGAACTGCTGCCGCGCATGGTCATGGAGCCGGGCCTGCGCGCGTCGCTGGTCACGCTGTTCAGCAACGTCGGCTACGTGCTCATCGTGCTGCTGACGTTGTCGCTGCTCGGCGTGAAGTGGGAAAACCTGGCGTGGATCGTCAGCGCGCTGTCGGTGGGGATCGGCTTCGGCCTGCAGGAGATCGTCAAGAACTTCGTGTCCGGCCTGATCCTGCTGACCGAGCGCCCGGTAAAGGTCGGCGACATGGTCAGCATCGCCGGCGTGGAAGGCGACATCCGCCGCATCAACGTGCGCGCCACCGAGATCCAGCTTGGCGACCGCTCGACCGTGATCGTGCCCAATTCGCAGCTGATCTCGCAGAACGTACGCAACGTGACAATGAGCAACAGCACGCAGGGCGTGGCCACGCTGCAGCTGACCTTCCCGCTGAACATCGACCCGGAAGCGGTGCGCGATCTGCTGCTGGATGCCTACCTGGACAACGAATCCATCCTGGACCACCCCGTGCCGTCGGTCACGTTCAGCCAGCTCGCGCCCAACGGCATTACGCTGAGCGTGACCGGCTACGTGTCGAACCCGCGCATTGCGGGCGGCACCAAGAGCGACCTGCTGTTCGAGATCCTCAAGCGGCTGCGCGCCGCAGGCATTCCGCTGACCATGCCGCAGACGCTGCGCGTGGAGAACCTGCCGGGGATGACGGCGGAAGCGCTGTTGTCAGCGCCGTAGCGCCAGGCGGATGGCTAACGATAGGTCTGGAGATAGGCCAGCAGATCGTCGATTTGCTGGTCATTGCCCATGCCCCAGAAACGCATGCGCGTGCCCGGCACGACCTTACCAGGCGATTTGACGAAGGCGCGCAGGGTGTCGGCCGTCCACACCAGGCCGGATGCGGTCATGGCGGGCGAATAGCGATAGTCAGCGGTGCTTCCAGCGCGCCGGCCAACGATCCCATTGAGTTGCGGGCCAAAGCCGCCGCGTGCGGAGGGGCCCACGCTATGGCAGGACGCGCACCGGGTCGAGAACACTTCCTTGCCGGCCTGGACGTCAGCGGCGAAGGCGGAATGGGAAAGGACCAAAAAGGTCAGCGCCAGGACAAGGCGCGGTGCAGCGTGATGCATGGGGCATGCTTGGAATTCGCCCTCGCGGGTAGCTCCGCATGATAGCGCAGCGCGAGCCACCGGACTCGGCGGCGCCGTGGGCCAGCAATATGGTTCGTGGTCACCCGAATCCGCATGAACGAGTCCGAGACCCATGTCCATGCCAATTCATTGCCCCCGACGCCGCCCGTCTCGCCGCCACGCGCGTTGCCGGTCCAGACGGGAACCGGCGCACGGCATGCGCGGTCCTCAAGTCGTGGACGGTTGCGGACGACAACCAGTAGGCGGGAATCCTGGAGCCTTGCATGCCGGCCGCCCGCATCCGTTCAATCCTTTTCAGGAACCGACCAACATGAGTATCTCCCTCGTCAGCGCTGCCAGCGCGGCGGACCCGGGCACAGATCCGGTGTCGCTGCTGATGCTGCGCAAATCGCTGGATCTGCAGGCCCAGAGCGTCACCGGCCTGCTGCAGGCCGCCACCGGCGCAGCACCGGTGGCCAGCAACCCTCCCCACCTTGGCCAGAACATCGACGTGACGGCCTGAGCGCAGCCCGCTGCGGCGTTGCGCGTGCAACGCCGCCAGCATGCAAAGCGCTCCTTGTGCGGGGCGCTTAGCCGATTCGGCAGCGGTCAGCCCGCCTCCACCACCCTCATCGCGCGATGCATCGCCGCACACAGCGCATCGGCCTGGATCGGCAGCGGGAAAAAGCCCCGTGTGCCCCCACTGCCAGCGTTGACCAAGTCCCCACTCATCTGCCCCTCGAGAGCAACCGATGCGAGTCGCAGGATTGAGGGTGTCAGTTGTTGATTCGTAGCGCGGCTCTAGACCGAATCCCGTCAAGAAGGCCTTCGATGTGCAGGCGTTCACAAGTAGCCACTAATCGAGCACGGGGATGAACAAACCGGCATATCAAACGCAAAAGAGGCGACGCCCATCGCCTTCCGGTTACTTACGATCGCGATCTGTGGACGGCCCTGGTGGCAGCGAGCGGCAGCGGCCGAAAGCGGCGGGTAAGGATAAAGCCATGAAACAGTTCTGGTACCAGTCACCCCCCATGCAAAGGGCCGACCCAAAACGGGTTGGCCCTTTTTTGTCCGGCGAGATAGCTGCGAACATGAAGTAACCGGGTCGCGCGCCCCTCGTGGAAGTTCAGGTGCGCATCGGCTAATCGGGCAAGCGCCCAAGCCAAAGGGATGTCAGTTCGGCCCTGTTATGCACCCCGAACTTGGCATAGATCGATTTGACGTGGATATGCGTTGTATTTGGGCTCTGTCCCAAGAGTGCCGCAATGACCTTTTCGGCTCTCCCGTCCAGAAGCTCCAGCAGCACCTTGCGTTCCGTCGCCGTAAGCGGTGCCTTTGCGATTAGCAGTCCGTGGCTGAGAACCTGTTGTCGGTAGAGCCAGCGGAGCCCACGCAAGGCAAGGCCGAAAGGCACCTTGTCGGTGGATGCGAATCGCGGCGCTTCCGGGCTGCGGAAGAGAAAAATGTGCACGCGGACATCTTCGTTAAGGGAGCAACGCATTGACATGCTGTCTGCATGGCCGACGGCCAGGTAATGACGCCGGTAATGCGGGCCATCGAACCACTTGGCCGGAAGCGCCTCAAAGAGCAGCCTGATGCGGAACGCCTCATCGCCGGCCATGGCGAGGACCTGTGAAATGTCCAGGGACTTCGACCACAACGCGTCGAATTGCTCTTGGACGGATATGGCAACCTGCGCGAGGGGATTGAGAAGCTTGACGATGCGCGGACGCCAGCCATTCAATGGGTCCCTCGAATCAGGACTCGGCAGTCGAACGACCACCGACCAGAGGGCGTTCTGCGCGCCGAAGATGGCACAGAGCCGCGACAGCAGGTGCGCAATGGCGGCATCGCCGTCGCCGACCGCGAAGTCCGCGAGTTCATCCCAGAGTGCGAACATCGCGTCGTCAGGCAGTCTGTCAGAAGCGGACGGGAGAGGTGACGTCGGCACTGGCTGGGCGGGGCTCACGCGGTCACCTATCCAGGTTATTTAAGGGTGTCAGCGAACAATCTACGATGGTTTCAGGCCGCTATTGTATTGCAGGGTGACGCGCCTAGCGCGAAGGCGGATTGCACTCAATCTACTCGAAGGAGCCGCAATGGTCACCCGCTCTCTAGTCGAAAGTCTAGTCGAAATGGCACGTTCTGCAGGGGCAAGGAGAACGAGAGAACCGACGATGAACGCTACCGAGGGGCGATGTTATCGGGGACAGATCCACGCGTTGAGCCTGCAGCGCGGAAGTATTCTCGTGGTGAAGGACGGTCCCATGCGCGTGGAATATCAGGACGGGTCACTCGACTGGCTGCCGGGCGCCGCGCCACCCTATTTTGTCAATCTGGCGGAAGGTGCCCAGCACATCCTGCCGTGCAACGCATTCGTCAATATTCAAACCGATGGGCCGGAGCCAGTGAATTATGTGATCATGCGCCCCCGGTCACTGGCGTCGCACCTCCTGGGGCGAATGAACATTGCGTGGTCCTCGCGCCGGGAGGCCTCAAAGGCTGCGGCGAAGACTGGCGCGACTCTTGTTGCTGCCCTTGGCGTTCTTTGCGCCTTTCAACTCGAGAGCCATCCCTCGTTCGTGGTGGTCGCTATCCTGGGTGCAATCGGCGGTTCGATTGGCTACCTTGCCGGATGGCTTTTCTACTGGACGCTCATTAGGGCGCACGTCAGCGTCGGACTTGTGCTATGGGCACTCGCGGCTTGGCTCGCCTACCTCGTGATGTAGGTCTTCATGGACTAGAGGGACTCGACATCCTGGGCCTTTGCGCGCCTCAAGTGCCTGAGTGTAAGTATCAAGGAGTTCTGCATCATGACTCTTCCATATTGCTATCCATCACGCATCCGACTCTGCCTGACGGCGATCGTCGGCGCAGCCCTTGTCGCATCGTCGGCTGTGCATGGCAGACAGCCTTCCGCGCCACCGACCTCGGAGATCGTGTCGCCCTTGCTGGACAACGAGGACCAGCCCTTGAATGCCGATCCGAAGGCAGTGCCAACGAATCCGAAGGCGATGACCCATGCCGGTCTATATGCGACCGAGCGCCAGGCCGAAAGCGCGGAGTCGGCTTTGCACGATCGCATCATCACCGTACGCGTGGGCTGTTGCGGACGAACGGCCATCGACCGGGCGGTGAATCAGGTGTGGACCACCCACGTGGCCTACGACACGCCCGTCGATATTGCCGTGCTGGTGCGCGGCAAGGACTCCCTTCAGGCGGCGAAGGTCGTCGACCGCTTGTCCGAAGCAGGCTTGAGCAGGGTCTGGCTGGTCACTACACCCTGAATGGTCGGGCGGAGATGTCCATTGAGTCCTCGGCAAAGCGCTCCACGTTGGGCCGACCGAGTTGCGCAGTGCGTGACTGTCGCTCCGTCGAGCCGGATGTTGGGTAACGTCGAAAGCTATTGCGGATTCGACCGGTCGATGCAACGGTTTAATCGTTCAGCCGGTGGCCTGTATGTAGAGGCTCCGAAAGATGGTCTCGTGCGACACCTGATAGTCCTTATTGACCGCATACACGTGCTTAAGCCAACCCGCAATCTGCTCTGGCGACCACTGACCTATGCCAAAGTCATCCCGAGACTGAACAGCAATGTTCCGAGCGCTCGGATGCCAAGGCGGCGGTCGAGACCGGGGTCACCGCTCTAGTGCGACGCTCAACCAAATTGGGCTGCGTTACGTCGAACCGGAGCGGCTCCTATATTTGATCGCACCGGACAGGTAATACGATGAAAAAAGCCATTGGTTTCACACTTGCCTGCTGGCTTTCCGGAGCCATTCTGCTCCTTGGTGAATCAGCCAGCAGCATCGCGTTAAGCGGTGTAGTCGCGCTTGCCGGCCTAGACCTGCTGACACCATGACATCCGCCCCCCACCGACGTCTGCCCGTCATCACAACACCCGAGCGGACCCGAGCGTCTTCTAGCCGGACGAATTCGGCGTATCGATACTAAGATTTAGAGTGATCCGAAATATCCGTAGGACGCCGTGTAAGTTCAATGATTCCCGAAGACTGATATTGTTAAGAAAGTGAAACGCATTTCAACGGCAAGGCATTGATTCGTGGCATTCAAAAAACCAATCGAAGTCTGGACCAGTTTGACATCAAAGGTCTCCAACAGAGGGAATCCTCGCGCAGAAGGCTCAGGACATTAGCTTGAGAAGCGGACCGGCCTTCCAATATCCCCCGTCGCTGTTATCAAGGATGAAACAGAACGCGCGCCGGCCGCTTGTCCATGAAACTTTGGGCCGAGGCATTTTCATCCGGCCTTGCGAAGCGATACCGTTACAAAAGGATACGCTCCATTACCATCAGTGGTGATGGCCGACAGAGGCGCAGACTGGTTTCCCTTCACGTCAGCAGCGCACGTTGCGGCAGCAGATGGGCCACCTTCAGGCCAAGCGAAGTCGTCGGCACACCAGCGCCAGCCATCAGGAAGGCCGCTCGGACCCGAGCCATGTCACGCATTGCGTTAGTTCCGACGAACTATCAGCTTTGATCGATGCGTGCCGAGTTCCACAGCATCGCCGACCGAGTTCCCGTCCGGCAGTATGCGAGTACCGGCTTCGGCAAGCTTGCCAACAACGAGCCAAAAATTGCAGCCTGCTCGTCAGTTACACGACCCGATTCCACAGGCAGGTAATGCGCGACCATGCCCAGCGCGCACGCGACCTCGGCGATCTCCGCGAACGGACTCTGGCAGGCAGACTCGCCATCGGGCCGGTTGCAGACGATGGAACGGAATCCGTTGGTGTGCGCCGCCATTACGTCGGCTCCAGTCAACTGCGTCGCCACGCTCACGTCATCGGAAAGACGCCTTATCTGCATTCGCTGAAGGCCCGTCCCCGTTTCCTGACACCGCACGATGGCGCTGCCGAAGTAGTCAATTGCGAAATCAACATCGGCCTGAGTCGTGAAGCGACCGAGGCTCACTCGGACCGTGCGTTCCGCAGCTTCCTCATCAAGGCCGATGGAAGTCAGCACGTGAGAGGGGTTGCCAGCAGCCGAATTGCAGGCAGACGTGGAAGAGATCGCAAGATTGTCGGTGAGCATGAACGTGAAGAAGTTGGGCAATCCCACGGTCAGGCTGAGTGTGTGCGGAATTCGCTTAGCCCCACTGGCGTTCTGCGTGACGACGCGCAACGCGCGGATGCCGTCCAGCAGGCGCTCGCTCAATTGTGCAATGCGCTGGTTGTCTGACGCCATTTCAGCGCGCGCCAGTTTACAAGCCGTCCCCATGCCAACGATCTGGTGGGTTGCAAGGGTGCCAGAACGCAGACCCTGTTCATGTCCGCCACCGTGCATCTGGCAAGCAATACGAGGCGCCACTTCGCGATTCACATAGAGTGCGCCGATGCCTTTGGGGCCATATACCTTGTGCGCCGACATCGACAACAGGTCAATTCCCATCGCTTTCACGTCGATATCGGTTTTGCCCACTGCCTGCGCTGCGTCCACGTGGAGCAGAGCGCCGGCGGCGTGCACGACGCGCGAGATCTCCGCGATGTCGGTGAGGGTTCCAATCTCGTTATTTACCATCATCAACGAAACGATGCCGGTGTCCTGGCGCATAGCAGCGTCGACCGCGGAGGGTGAAATCTCGCCAGACTGCCCCGGCAAAAGGTACGTAACGGAGACCCCCAGGCGCTCGAGGTGCGATGCCGTGTCCAGAATGGCCTTGTGCTCGAGCTTGCTGGTTACCAGATGACGGCGCCTCTGCTCACCGTCGAAGAAGCCCTTGAGAGCCAGGTTATTTGACTCGGTCGCGCCGGACGTCCAGATGATCTCGGACGGCTCTGCGCCAATGAGACCAGCAACCTGGGCGCGAGCCTGTTCGACCAACTCTCTTGCCTTCTGCCCGGCAGCATGAGTGCTCGACGCTGGGTTTCCGAACACGCCGGCGGCCCCCAGGCAGCCAAACATTGCATCGATGACCCTTGGGTCCGCCGGGGTCGTCGCGGCGTAATCGAAGTACCGCAAAGTGTCCGCGCTCATTTATCCCGCCCTCCTTGAGAATGACGGGAAATGCTACGCGGGGCCCGCTAAAATATCCTTCCAAGATAGGCCGACGAGTCGCAGCGCCGTAGTATGTCGTTCCAAAAATCGCGCGAGATTGGAAATGATTTTCTGCGAATCCCCTCTCATTTTGTCATCGCTGTCTCGCCGGAGAAATAGCAGTTTCGGTCAATCTAGGGGGAGTAGCGTTCATCCACGACTGAGCAAGTTCCTGACACCGTCCGGGTATTGCCAGGTCAGATTCCGAACTCAATGCCCTGGGCAAGCGGGAGATCCTTCCCAAAGTTGATCGTGTTCGTCGCACGGCGCATATAGGCCTTCCACGAATCACTTCCGGACTCTCGCCCGCCGCCTGTCTCCTTCTCACCACCGAACGCTCCACCGATCTCCGCGCCGCTGGGGCCGATGTTCACATTCGCGATACCGCAATCGCTGCCGGAGGCGGAGAGAAACTCCTCCATCTCGCGCATGTCCGAGGTGAAAATGCTGGACGACAGTCCTTGAGGCACGGCGTTGTTCAGAGCGATCGCTTCATCGAGCGTTTCATACCGCAGCACATACAGGATCGGTGCGAAAGTCTCATGGTGGACAATGTCGGTTTGCCTGGGCATCTCGACAATGGTCGGCTGAACGTAGTACGCATCAGTGATTTCGCCGAAGACGCGCTCCCCGCCGAAGACTTTTCCACCATCCTCGACTGCCGCAGCCAATGCCTTGTTCATCGCAGAATATGCCTGCTTGTCAATCAGCGGTCCGATCATTGATGCAGAATCGAGCGGATTCCCAATACGCACCTGCCGATAGACCTTCTTCACTTCGTCGACTACCTTGTCATAAATCGACGCATGCACGATCAGCCGACGCAAAGTCGTGCATCGCTGACCGGCGGTGCCCATGGCGGCGAACGCGACGGCTCGCACGACCAGGCTGAGATCCGCCGACGGGCAGACGATGCCGGCATTGTTGCCACCCAGTTCCAGGATCGTCCGCGCGAATCGCTCGGAAGCGACCGTGGCAATTTCCCGCCCCATGCGCGTGCTGCCGGTGGCACTGATCAGCGGAATGCGCGGATCGCGGACCAACCGATCGCCAAGCTCGCGTCCGCCTTGAACCAACTGGCTGAGGTGTGTCGGCGCTGCCCCGAACTTTGCACAGACTTTGTCGAAGATCACCTGGACAGCAGCGGCAGACAATGGCGTCTTTTCCGATGGCTTCCAGATGACAGCATTACCGCAAACAAGTGCCAGTGCGGCATTCCATGCCCATACAGCAACCGGAAAGTTGAATGCCGTCACCACGAGACAGGGCCCCACCGGATGCCAGGTCTCCATCATCCGGTGACTCGGTCGTTCGGAAGCGATCGTCAAGCCGTACAGTTGCCGCGACAATCCAACGGCGAAGTCGCAGATATCGATCATTTCCTGTACTTCCCCGAGCCCTTCCTGCAGGATCTTGCCTGTCTCGAGGCTTACCAGCCGACCCAGCGCGTCCTTGCGTGCACGCAATTCCTCACCTAACAGCCGGACAAGTTCCCCGCGCCGAGGCGCCGGAACCTTGCGCCACACCTCGAACGCCCGGACGCTGTCCGCGATCACAGCATCGGCATCGCCTGCGGTCGCAACGTCCAGGCCGGCCAGCAATCGGCCGTCAATGGGGGAATGCACCTTCATGGAGCCGTTTTGCCTGGAGATGGCTTCCAGGCCGTTGTCCTTGAGAATCTGCTTAGCGTCGATGTTCATTCTGCCTCTCCTCAGCTCCTTGTGCGTCCTTCACTCGGCCGACGCGTAGACTTTACCGAACCGGTTGTCCAGGAAATCGTGAAGGCTAATGGCTTCCTGGCGAATGAAGCCCTTGCCGGGGAGCTTCCCCTGACGGAAGAGATCAACTGCGGTACAAACGCCCAAAGCGGTTGTACTCTGGATCGCACTCTCGTAGAGACCATTCTCGTGGGTTGCGAAGATCTTGCGCGAGAAGACCTCCTGCACAAGCTTGCCGTCGCGCAGACCGCTTACCGTCACGAAAACCAGCACCACGTCCTGCATCGTCGTCGGAACGCTCTTGCGCAGGATCGACTTCAGCAACTCCTGGTCGCGCTTTAACCCAAGGTCTTGCAGCAAAAACTTCATACGCTGCTGGTGACCGGGATAGCGAACCGATTTGTAGTCAAGATTGCGGATCTTGCCTTCGAGCGTCTCGCAAAGCGTGCCAAGGCCTCCCGAAGTGTTGAAAGCCTCGTACTCGACGCCATCCAGCGAGAAATGCTCGATGCCCTCCAAGGGCTCGACAGAGATTCGCTCCCCTTCGCGCAATGCCTCACAGGGATGGCAGTACTCATTCACGAGGCCGTCGACGCTCCAGGTCAGGTTGTACTTGAGTTCGTTCGTCGGAAACTCGGGCAGCGCACCCACCCTCATCTTCACGTCGTGGACGACATCGAACGATCGAGCCAGCGAGTTCGCAGCGATTCCGATGAACCCCGGAGCGAGTCCGCATTGGGGCATGAATGCAACGTTTGCACCTTCTGCAAGTTGCGAGATGGCCTTGGTGGCCTGTACATCTTCTGTAAGATCGAAGTAATTTGTTTCGGCGTTCCTGGCAGCGCGAGCCGCCTTTGTCGCCATGTGGTAAGGAAGGGCATTGATCACCAGATCCGCCGGCGCCAGCAGCTTCTCCAGTGCACCTTGATCGTTGGAATCGACGACAACGCGCTCAACGTTGAGGTGCCCCACCGACTTCAGCGCAGATGCATCACGATCCGCGACCGTCACGGCGTAGTCGCCACTGTTCGACAGGAGCCGCGCGATAGTCTGACCAATATGACCCGAACCCAACAGAACTGCCTGCATTTTTTCTTCCCTGAAGAATGAACTGAAGTGAGTCCATTCTAGGGATACTGCAAGTCAGAATAAATTGGCAATTCGTCACAAAGTAGCGCCATTGCGGACAATTTGATGATCGAATAAGTCAATTTGCAGCGTCCATATTCTAATTATCTTCGTGCCTGCACTCACGCCGCGTCTGGCATGTCTCCGCGATCGATCTTTCTGGCCAGAACAATGGATGTAGTCGTCTTGATGACACCATCCATCTCGCCTATTTCATCAAGGATGCGATCGAGTTGATCTGGCGTAGTAACGCGCAACCAGGCGACGTAGTCAAACTCCCCACTTACTGCGCACAGCATGTGCACTTCAGGCATACGGGCGAATCGCTTCACAACATCGCGCCCAGCCTTTGGTTGCAGCGTGATTCCTACATAGGCATGCAGGCTTGGGTCGACCACATCCTGGCCAAGCTTGATGGTGTAGCCAGCAATTACACCGCTCTTTTCCAACCGCTCGATTCTGGCAATTACCGTTGTCCTCGCAAGATCAAGGCGGCGTGAAATCTCCGACACGGGCGCACGCGCGTCCATCTGCAGCAAAGAAATCAAATGACGGTCGATGTCATCCAGTAAATCCATTCGAATCATGACAACTCCCGGCTAGTATGAGCCCAGACTATATAAATTCGTCGGAACGACCAACGACTTCGACGAAGACCTCGGAAGTCACGGCCGACTCTGGGGCGCGGTCACAACACATCTCAATGATTCGAGAACAGTCGACCGCGCAAGTGAAGGTGAGCGGAGCTGCGCGAGTGTGCAGGCTCAACCTGCTGAAGCCTGAGAATAGGCATGGGCGGGCTCGACGACTTGGGAACGTCTCTAGGATTGAGTCCCGCCTTACAGCGCTGCGTCATGCTCGCACAGTACGACACCCGTTTATGCCAACGCCGGTGCGACACCCGCCGTGCCTTCAAGGTGACAGCTTCCTTGCGGGCTAGCTGCCGGGATATCTAGCTGACTCAGGCGACTCTCCCTGCCCGGCTCAAGAGCAGGGACCAGCATCCGCTCCGTCAAGCGGCGACAGCGGACTCCCAGGGGGAACGGATGTCGGACAGGAAGCGCTGCGCCCGCGGATGCTCCGGCTTGTGGAAGAATCGCTCGGGCCTGGCGCGTTCAAGCACCTTGCCCTGGTCCATGAAGATCACGCGGTCCGCCACTTCGCGCGCGAATCCCATTTCATGCGTGACACAAACCATGGTCATCCCATCGCGTGCCAGCCCCTTCATCACCTGCAGCACTTCATTGACCATCTCCGGGTCCAGTGCAGAGGTCGGTTCGTCGAACAGCATGACAGGCGGCTTCATGGCGAGGGCCCGGGCGATCGCCACGCGCTGCTGCTGGCCGCCCGACAACTGCCCCGGGTAGGCGTCCGCCTTGTGCGGCAGCCCGACTCGCTCCAGCAGACTCATCGCGAACTCCTTTGCCTCCTGTCGCGGCATCTGCCTGAGCCGCACCGGTGCGAGCGTACAGTTATCCAGCACCGTCAGGTGCGGAAACAGGTTGAACTGCTGGAACACGAAGCCGATGCCACTGCGCAGCACGTTGACGTCCACTTTGCGTGCGTGAACGTCATGGCCGTTCACGACGATGCGCCCCTTCTGGATGGCTTCCAGACGGTTCAGCGTGCGGATCAGCGTCGACTTGCCGGAGCCAGAAGGCCCGCACACGACCACGACTTCGCCTTTCGCGACCGTTTCGTTGACATCCACCAGCGCCTGATAGTCGCCGTACCACTTGCTGACATTTTCAATGGTAATCATGATTCACACCTTCATCGGGGCACGCGAAGCGAGCCGGCGCTCGAGCAGATAGGCAAAACGGGTCAGTCCAAAGCACATGACGAAGTAGCTGAGGGCCAGCAGCAGGTAGACCTGGGCCGCGTGGGTGAGCATCTGCGTACTGATCTGCCCCGAAATGAACGAGGCTTCCGGCAGGCTGATGATGTAGCCCAGCGACGTCTCCTTGATCGTCGAAACGAGCTGGTTCACCAGCGACGGCAGCATGTTGCGCAACGCCTGCGGAAGAATGACCAGAGTCATTGCCTGGATATAGGACAAGCCGAGGGAGCGCGCACTCTCCATCTGGCCCCGCGGCAGCCCCTGAATCCCCGCGCGCACGATCTCGGCCAGATAGGCGCCATCGAAGATCACCAGCGCGGTCAGCATGGTGGTGAATTGGGCCGTGCGATGCCCCGTCACTGCCGGCAGCAGGAAGTACGCCCAGAACACCACCATCAGCAGAGGCGTCCCCCGCACGATGTAGACCAGGACGGTGGCAGGCCAGCGCAGGGTGCCGAACGGACTCACACGGCACAACCCCAGCACGATCCCAACGGGCAAGGCCAGCACCAGTCCGGCCGAGGCCAGCAGCAACGTCAGCGCCAGGCCGCCAAGCGGACCATTCGGATACTGACCGACGAGAAAGTAGACGCCAAACGTCTGGATGACATCAAGCATGGTTAGGCGCTCCTGACCGGATACCGGTGCTGGTACCACGCAGAGAACAAGGTGATCGCCATGGAGATGGTGACGTACGCCAGCGTGGCGAACGCGAACGATTCGAAGCCCCGGAAGGTGGCACTCTCGACCTGCTGCGCCTGGTACATCAGTTCCGCCACGCCGATCACCATGGCGATGCTCGAGTTCTTCCAGAGATTCAGCGTCTGGCTCACCAGCGGCGGCACGGTAATGCGCAAGGACTGCGGCAGCACGACCAGCCGCATCGCAGCCAGGAAGCTGAAGCCCAGCGCGCGGCTGGCTTCCAACTGCTCCTTGGCAATCGAGCGGATGCCGCTGCGAATGTCCTCGGCCATGTAGGCCACCGTGTACAGCACCAGGGCGATCAGCGCGCTGACGGCTTCATAGTTATGCTCGTACAGCTTCGAGGCTCGGCGCGCCCATGCCGCGACTCGAATTCCAAAAAGCGCCCGCTGAACGAAAAAAGCCCCGAGAAGACTCGGGGCTTTTTTGCGCACATACCAGTGATTTAGGCGCCTGGAGGTCGGGTCCGCGGCGGTAATCCGGCTCAATCCCTCGTCTTATTCAGCGGCATAACCTCTTCATAAACATGGACTTACCAAACTTCCGCACAGCAACTATCAAACGTCAACTATCCCACGGACCAATGCGCGGTGACCGGCGCGGCCGAACCTTACAGGTTCACGCCGTCGGCAACTTCCTTGAAGTCCTCGATCTGGTCGAAGTTCATGTACTTGTAGATCTTGTCGCCATTCTGGTTGATGACGCCAATATCGGCCATGTACTCTTCCTTCGACGGGATCTTGCCCAGACGCGAGCAGATCGCGGCCAGTTCTGCCGAGCCCAGGTACACGTTGGTGTTCTTGCCCAGGCGGTTCGGGAAGTTGCGGGTCGAGGTCGACATCACCGTCGCGCCTTCGCGCACCTGTGCCTGGTTGCCCATGCACAGCGAGCAGCCCGGCATTTCGGTACGCGCGCCAGCCGTGCCGAACACGCCGTAGTGGCCTTCCTCGGTCAGCTGCTTCTGGTCCATCTTGGTCGGCGGAGCGACCCACAGCTTGACCGGGATGTCGCGCTTGCCTTCCAGCAGCTTGGACGCCGCACGGAAGTGGCCGATGTTGGTCATGCACGAACCGATGAACACTTCGTCGATCTTGGCGCCGGCAACTTCCGACAGCGTCTTCACGTCGTCCGGGTCGTTCGGGCAGGCCACGATCGGCTCGTGCACGTCGGCCAGGTCGATCTCGATCACGGCGGCGTATTCCGCGTCGGCATCCGGAGCCAGCAGTTCCGGCTTGGCCAGCCAGGCTTGCATGGCTTCGATGCGGCGCTGCAGGCTGCGCGGATCCTGGTAGCCCTGGGCGATCATCCACTTCAGCAGCGTGATGTTGCTGTTGATGTATTCGATGATCGGTTCCTTGTTCAGGCGCACCGTGCAACCGGCGGCCGAACGCTCGGCGGAGGCATCCGACAGCTCGAACGCTTGCTCGACCTTCAGGTCGGGCAGGCCTTCGATTTCCAGCACGCGGCCCGAGAAGATGTTCTGCTTGCCTTGCTTGGCCACCGTCAGCAGGCCTTGCTTGATGGCGTACAGCGGAATCGCGTTGACCAGGTCACGCAGGGTCACGCCCGGCTGCATCTTGCCCTTGAAGCGGACCAGCACCGATTCCGGCATGTCCAGCGGCATCACGCCGGTGGCGGCGGCAAAGGCGACCAGGCCCGAACCGGCCGGGAAGCTGATGCCGATCGGGAAGCGGGTGTGCGAGTCGCCGCCGGTGCCGACGGTGTCGGGCAGCAGCATGCGGTTCAGCCACGAGTGGATCACGCCATCGCCCGGGCGCAGCGAAATGCCGCCACGGGTGCTGATGAATTCCGGCAGCGTGTGGTGGGTCTTCACGTCGACCGGCTTCGGATAGGCGGCGGTGTGGCAGAACGACTGCATCACCAGGTCGGCCGAGAAGCCCAGGCAAGCCAGGTCCTTCAGCTCGTCGCGGGTCATCGGGCCGGTGGTGTCCTGCGAGCCCACCGAGGTCATCTTAGGTTCGCAGTAGGTACCCGGGCGGATGCCCTTGCCTTCCGGCAGGCCACAGGCGCGGCCGACCATCTTCTGGGCCAGCGTGAAGCCCTTGCCAGTGTCGGCCGGGTTCTGCGGCAGGCGGAACAGCGTCGACGGGGCCAGGCCCAGCGCTTCACGCGCCTTGGCGGTCAGGCCACGGCCGACGATCAGCGGAATACGGCCGCCGGCGCGCACTTCGTCGAACAGCACGTCGGACTTGACCTTGAACTCGGCGATCACTTCGCCGTTCTTCAGGGCCTTGCCTTCGTACGGGCGCAGTTCGACCACGTCGCCCATTTCCATCTTCGACACGTCCAGCTCGATCGGCAGCGCGCCGGCATCTTCCATGGTGTTGTAGAAGATCGGGGCAATCTTGCTGCCCAGGCATACGCCACCGAAGCGCTTGTTCGGGATGAAGGGGATGTCTTCACCGGTGAACCACAGCACCGAGTTGGTGGCGGACTTGCGCGAAGAACCGGTACCCACCACGTCGCCGACGTAGGCGACCAGGTGGCCCTTCTCGGCCAGCGACTGGATGAACTTGACCGGGCCGCGCTTGCCGTCTTCCTCCGGCTGGAACGCAGCGCCTTCGCGCTTGTTCTTCAGCATGGCCAGCGCGTGCATCGGGATGTCCGGGCGGGTAGTGGCATCCGGGGCCGGCGACAGGTCGTCGGTGTTGGTTTCGCCCGGCACCTTGAACACGGTGATGGTCAGGCTTTGCGGCACTTCCGGGCGGCTCGTGAACCACTCGGCGTCGGCCCAGCTTTGCAGCACGGCCTTGGCATTGGCGTTGCCCTTGTCCGCCTTTTCCTTCACGTCATGGAAGGCGTCGAACATCAGCAGGGTCTTCTTCAGCGCGTCGGCCGCGACGGTGCCGACTTCGGCGTCGTCCAGCAGTTCGATCAGCGGCGAGATGTTGTAGCCGCCCAGCATCGTGCCCAGCAACTCGGTCGCCTTGGCGCGGCTGATCAGGGCGCACTGTTCCTTGCCCAGCGCCACGGCGGCCAGGTACGAGGCCTTGACCTTGGCGGCGTCATCCACGCCGGCCGGCACGCGGTTCGTAATCAGGTCAACCAGCGTCTGCTCTTCACCGGCGGGCGGGTTCTTCAGCAGCTCGATCAGCTCGGCCGTCTGCTTGGCGGTCAGGGGCAGCGGGGGGATGCCGAGCGCAGCGCGTTCGGCGACATGGGCGCGATAGTTTTCAAGCATGGGAACCTGCTGAGTAATTGGTTGTAGAAATTCTGTGACGTCGCGATTGTAGTCTGAAGCATCCGTTCGGTCAAATGTCTTATATCTTATATAAGAGTGAAAATATAAAAATCCTTCTACAACAATGAGTTACGAATGAATGATCTGCACACGCCTGCATGTGTGACTACCCGACTAGTGTAGTAGGGATTGGCGATCGCGCCAGTCCGGCGACGCCGGCGCCCGGGAACGGCGACAAGTGACAAGGCCGCCTCCCCGCAGCGGCAACTCAAGTTCGGCAACCAACACGCGTTAACCAGGCAGCAGGCGCGCTTCGCACGCCCGCTGGCGCAGCCATGCCTGCTCCCTTTCCGCTCAAACGGCCAAGCTGAAAGGGATTCCCCCTTTTTTTCGGCCCTTTGCTGGCCTGCGATTCCGCAAGAATGGCAGGCATTCCGATACAGGCTTCTCATGGCGAACACGGCTTCTCCTTCCCAGATTGGCGGCAACGCAAGCAAGCGCGGCCGCATGCTGCTGATTGGCGGCGGCGTGCTGGTCCTGGTTCTGGGCGCCGGAGGCTTCGTGCTGGGCAGCATCCTGGGCAACCGGCAACCGGCGGCAGCCGCCGCGCCGGCCGCGCCCGTGATTCCGCCGCCCATCTTCGTGCCGCTGGACGCCTTCACCGTCAACCTCAAGGGCGAAGAAGGCGACCGCTTCCTGCATACCGGCCTGTCGCTGAAGGTGGCCGATGCCGACACGCAGGCGCGCATGACGCAGTACCTGCCCGAAGCCCGCAGCCGCATCCTGCTGCTGCTGTCCGCACGGCAGCCGGCAGAGCTCTCGACCGTGGAAGGCAAGCGCAAGCTGGCCGACGACATCCGCAATGCGATCAGCCAGCCGTTCGCGGCCGGACTGCCGCCGCAGCGCGTGCTGGACGTGTTGTTCACCTCGTTCGTGGTGCAGTAAGCGCTTGCCCTGCCCCAATCGCCAACCCGATATGAGACTGCCATCCGGATTCCAGCACAGCCACGCGCCCGCCTGCAGGCAGGTCGCCATGCAGGCTGAGGCGGACATGGACCGTTCGATTTACACCGCAGCATAAGGGGCAGGAAACCAGATGGCCTATGACAAGTTCCTCTCGCAGGACGAGGTAGACGAGCTGCTCAAGGGCGTTTCCGGCGAAGCCGACACGCCCAAGGCCAGCGAGCCCGTCGCCGCCGACGAAGGCGGGGTTCGGCCGTACAACCTTGCCACGCAGGAACGCGTCATCCGCGGACGCCTGCACACGCTCGAGATCATCAACGAGCGCTTTGCGCGCTCGCTGCGCACCGCGCTGTTCAACTTCATCCGCCGCGGCGCGGACATTACCGTGGGCAGCGTGCGCATCGAGAAGTTCGGCGATTTCGCGCGCAACCTGCCGATGCCGACCAACCTGAACCTGGTCCACATGAAGCCGCTGCGCGGCACGGCCCTGTTCGTGTACGACCCCAACCTGGTATTCCTGGTGGTCGACAACCTGTTCGGCGGCGACGGCCGCTTCCACACCCGCGTGGAAGGCCGCGACTTCACCCAGACCGAACAACGCATTATCCAGCGCATGCTGGAGATGACGCTGAGCAGCTACGGCAATGCCTGGCGCACCGTGTATCCGATCGAGACCGAATATGTCCGCTCGGAAATGCACACCAAGTTTGCAAACGTCGCCACGGCCAACGAGGCCGTGATCACCACCGCCTTCCACATCGAACTCGGTGCCGTGGGCGGGCAGCTGCACGTCTGCCTGCCTTACGCCATGATCGAGCCGCTCAAGGACCTGCTGATGAATCCGCTGCAGGACGAGAAGGAGGTCGACAAGAGCTGGCTGGCGCAGTTGTCAACGCAACTGCGCGCCGCCGATGTGGAAGTCGTGGCCGAGTTCACCCACGTGCAGAGCACCGTGGCAGAAGTCCTGGCGCTGCGCGCCGGCGACGTGCTGCCGATCGACCTGCCGGAGCACGTGTTCGGCAAGGTGAACGGCGTGCCCGTCATGCAATGCGGCTTCGGCACGATGAATGGCCAGTACGCGCTGCGGGTAGAGCGAATGATCAATCACCAAGACAGCGATTCCAACAAGGAAACCGATCATGACTGACGGCATCGAGGACAAGCCGGTCGATCCGATGGACGACTGGGCCAGCGCCCTGGCTGAACAGACCAGCGCCACTGCGGCCGAAGCCCCCGTAGCGGCCACCAGCCCGGCCGCCACCCCGGCCGCCGCCACCGTCTTCCAGCCGCTGGCCAAGGAAGCGCCGAGCGGCTTCCACAACGATATCGAGATGATCCTCGATATCCCGGTGCAGCTCACGGTGGAGCTTGGCCGCACCAAGGTGCCCATCAAGAACCTGCTGCAGCTTGCGCAGGGCTCGGTGGTGGAACTGGACGGGCTGGCCGGCGAGCCGATGGACGTGCTGGTCAACGGCTACCTGATCGCGCAGGGCGAGGTGGTGGTGGTGAACGACAAGTTCGGCATCCGCCTGACGGACATCATCACGCCGTCCGAACGCATCCGCAAGCTCAACAAATGAACGCCGTCGCCCGCCTGCGGCGCGCCGTCCTGCCGCTTGCGGCGATCGGCGTGCCTGGCCTGGCAAGCGCCGCCGAAGGCGGTGCCCCCGCCATCAGCAGCGCCGGCAGCCTCGCGCAGGCCGGGCTCGGCCTCTTCGGTGTCATCGCGCTGATCCTCGGGCTGGCCTGGGCGGCGCGCCGCGCGGGCCTGGTCCGCCACGGACCGCAGGGCATGATGAAGGTGATCGGCAGCACCATGCTCGGCGCCCGCCAGCGGCTGGTGCTGGTCGAGGTCGGCGACACCTGGCTGGTACTCGGCGTGAGCGCGGGCGAAATCCGCACGTTGCACAGCATGCCGGCAGGACAGGCCACGCCATCGGCCACGTCCGGGCCCGGCGGCCAGATTTCCGGCGGCAGCTTTGCCGAAAAGCTGCTGCGCTCGATGCAGGAAAACTTCAAGCCATGAACACCCAGCGCGCCGCCACGTTGCGACGCAAGACGAAACTTCAGCAAGTTCGGCATCCTCACGCGCTGGCCGCGGGCGGCGCGCTGCTGCTGGCCGCGCTGGCGCTCGCCGCCATACCGGCCCCCGTGCTCGCACAGGCGCTGCCCGGCGTGACCAGCAAGCCCGGTCCCGGCGGCGGCCAGATCTGGTCGCTGTCGATCCAGACCCTGGTCCTGCTGACTTCGCTGAGCTTCCTGCCGGCGGCCATGCTGATGATGACGGGCTTCACGCGCATCATCATCGTGCTGGGGTTGCTGCGCAACGCGCTTGGCACCGCATCGTCGCCGCCCAACCAGGTGCTGGTGGGCCTGTCGCTGTTCCTGACCTTCTTCGTGATGGGGCCGGTGCTGGACCGCGTCTACAACGACGCGTACAAGCCGCTCTCCGAGAACAAGATCAGCCTGGAAACCGCGATCGCCAGGGCGGCCGATCCGCTCAAGGGCTTCATGCTCAAGCAAACCCGCGAGAAGGACCTGGCCATGTTCGCGCAGATGGCGAAGGTGCCGGAAATGCAGGGTCCCGAAGAGGTGCCGATGAGCATCCTGGTGCCGGCGTTCGTCACCAGCGAACTCAAGACCGCGTTCCAGATCGGCTTCACCATCTTCATCCCGTTCCTGATCATCGACCTGGTGGTCGCCAGCGTGCTGATGGCAATGGGCATGATGATGGTGCCGCCGGCCACCATCTCGCTGCCATTCAAGCTGATGCTGTTCGTGCTGGTGGACGGCTGGCAACTGCTGCTGGGCTCGCTGGCACAGAGCTTCATGAACTGACCCCGCATTGACTGACCCCTGGCCATGACTCCGGAAACCGTAATGACCATCGCGACCCACGCGATGAAGATGACGCTGATGCTGGCGGCTCCGCCGCTGCTGGTGGCGCTTGCCGCCGGGCTGGTGGTGAGCCTGTTCCAGGCCGCCACGCAGATCAACGAAATGACCCTGACCTTCATCCCGAAGCTGGTGGCGCTGTTCGCCACGCTGGTCCTGGCCGGCCCGTGGATGATCAACACCATGGTCGATTACATGCGCGAAGTCCTCCAGGGCATTCCTGCCCTGGCGCACTGACCCCGCAGCCGCCCCCGCCCTTCCTCTCTGCCGCGACCAGCGTCCTGCCGTGATCGAAGTTACCAACGCGCAGCTCTATGGCTGGATCGCGGCCTTCCTGTGGCCGCTGTTCCGGCTGCTCGCGCTGATCGGCACGGCGCCGCTGTTCGGGGAATCCACCATTCCCGGCCGCGTCAAGATCGGCCTGGCCGCCCTCATCGCGATGGCGGTCTCGCCAACGCTGCCCAATCTGCCGGTCGTGCCGGTCTATTCGTGGGAAGGCCTGGTCATCATCCTCAACGAGGTCGGCATCGGGCTGGCCACGGGCTTCACCATGCGGCTGGTGTTTGCCGTGGTGCAGGTTGCCGGTGAAATCATCGGGCTGCAGATGGGCCTGGGCTTCGCGTCGTTCTTCGATCGCGCCGCGGGGGGGCAGGCCATGGTGCTGTCGCGCTTCCTGAACATCATCGCGATGCTGCTGTTCCTGGCGCTGGACGGGCACCTGCTCATGCTGGGCACGCTGGTCGACAGCTTCCAGGGATTGCCCATCGGCGCCACGCCGCTGGCTGCCGAAGGCTGGCACGCCGTGGCGCGCGCCGGTGGCATGGTGTTTTCCTCCGGGCTGCTGCTGGCGCTGCCGATGATTGCCGCGCTGCTGACCCTGAACCTGGCCATGGGCATTCTCAACCGCGCCTCGCCGCAGCTGTCGATCTTCGCGGTGGGCTTTCCGGTCACGCTTTCCGGCGGCCTGCTGGTGCTGTCGCTGGTGATGCCGCAGATGGGCAGCTATATGCAGCACATGATCGAGTCGGGACTGGCGGCGATCAGCACGGTGCTGGCCCAGTTCGCGCGCTAGGGCGATCCGACTCCGGGGCGAAGCCGTTCTCGCAGGCAGGGTTGACGCCGAAGGACATCGACGTCGTCGAGCTGCACGACGCCTTCACGATCAATCCCATTCTTTTCCTGGAAGACCTTGGCTTCTGCGCCAAGGGCTCAGGCGTGCGGTTTCCGGCGAAGAAACGCACGCAAAGGCATCGGGGTCGAGCTGCGCCCATTTGCGCGCCGCCACGGCGACCTCGGCGAGTTGCGTGCGCGTGGTGCCGTACTCATGCATGTGCCGGGCCGCGGCAAGCGCATAGGTGGTAACGGGATTGAACGGCTTGTAGGGATGCTCGTACGGTTGGGGGTCCCACCAGACAAACGTTTGGCACCGCCTTGCCGATTAGGGCACCGCGTGAAGCGAGCCCGGACTAGAACAGGCCAGACACGCCAGAGACCATCTGGACGCAACCGAATACGGCTACCACGCTGCCCGATATGCGTGAGAAGCCGCGCATCACCGAAGCAGACAACGCTTTTCGTAACGTGGCCGCCGCAGTGCTTAGGCAAAGCCACCAGACGGCGGAGCCGACAAATACCCCACCGACCATCCGCGTTACTCCAGCCCAAGCCGGGACGTCGTGAGAGCCTGCTAGTGGCCCGAGCGCGGCAAAGATCCCGATAAACGACAGAACGGTCATGGGACTGGACAGCGTAAGGGCAAACGTAGTCAGGAAATCGCGAGCAACAGTTGAATGCGGCGCACGTTGAGAAAGCACTGGGGCAGCGGGTGATTCCTTACACATGCCCCAAGCAAGCCAAACGAGAAACAGGCCACCGCCGATTTTGAGCGCCACGCTGAGCATCGGGAACGCCAAGGCCACGCCAGCGATCCCGAGCGCGCCCAGCAACCCGTAGATGCCATCCGCGCATGCTGCGCCGACACCGGTTGCGAAGCCGGAACGAAAGCCACGCGTGAAACTGCGCTGGATGCATAACATCCCGACGGGGCCTACAGGCGCGGCAATGCAAAAACCGATCACCAAAGACTTAATGAACAACATGACCGTCGACCAGTTGGTTAATGTGGATGTGGCATCGTAGGTCGTCTGGGTTTATGCGCGAAGATGGATTTTAAGGAACAATCGAGGTCTGACCTTAAATCCTACGGAATCATGGACGAACTGGATTGGAAGCTGCTTGCCTTGCTACAGCACAACGGACGCATGAGCTATACCGAGCTGGGGCGTCAGGTCCACCTCTCAGTGCCAGCGGTCACGGAGCGCGTCAAACGCCTGGAAGAAACAGGGGTGATCGAAGGCTACTCCGCCAAGATCAACCCGGTAGCGGCTGGCTACGCGGTAAGCGCCCTGATTGGCATTACTGTGCCGCAACCTGCAAAGGCGAAGTTCCTGAGGTTGCTCGAGTCCATCCCCGAAGCGGTGGAATGTCAACACGTCACAGGCGCGGATTCCTATGTCCTCAGGGTGGTCGCGGTAAGTTTGGCCGATCTTGAACGGCTGATTGAACGGATCAACCTGTACGGTGAAACTCGCACGTCAATCATGATGTCGACACCGATTGCCGCTCGCGCTCTGCGACAGCCGCCGTCCTGCAAGCACAATTAAGCGATGGAGTCGCTGCTTCTGGCCGATACCCGGCCTTTACCGGGTATCGGCGATGAGACAAAAAAAGTTCTTCGCTAAAGCGCATAGCCACACTGCCTGCCGCGTAGATGACCAGAGCAGCAACCAGAAGCAAGGAGAGAAGGACGCAGGGCTGCAACGCGAGGGCAGCGGTGCGTCGCACGGCGTGCCATGGGTCAGGCCATGATGGCGCGCTGCCGCGCCGGCGCCGCGATACCCGCCGGCTCATACCTGGCATGCGACTCTCCCGGCAGCTTGAAGAACGACACCAGCTCGATGAGTTCGCGGCCCTGATCTTCCAGCGAACGCGACGCGGATGCCGCCTCGCTGACGAGCGAGGCATTGTGCTGGGTCACCTGGTCGATCTGGACGACCGCCTGGTTCACCTGCTCGATGCCGCGCCCCTGTTCCGACGACGCCGTGGCGATCTCCTCGACGATGGCCGTGACCTGCGCCACGGCCTGCGTGACCGACGCCATGGTCTGGCCCGCCTCGCCGGCCAGTTCCGCGCCGCTGGCGACCTGCTTGCCGGAAGTCTCGATCAGTTCCTTGATCTCCTTGGCCGCGCCGGACGAGCGCTGCGCCAGCGCCCGCACTTCGCTGGCCACGACGGCAAAGCCGCGGCCCTGCTCGCCCGCGCGCGCCGCTTCCACGGCGGCATTGAGCGCCAGGATATTGGTCTGGAACGCAATGCTCTCGATGATGCCCGTGATCTCGGCGATCTTGGTGGAGCTGGCGCTGATGCCCTGCATGGTCTGCACCACGCGGCCGACGGTGCTGCTGCCCTGCTGCGCCACGTTGGCGGCATTGCGCGCCAGTTCGGTGGCCTGGCGTGCGTTCTCGGTGTTCTGGCGGACGGCTTCGGTGAGTTCTTCCATGCTGGCCGCGGTTTGCTCCAGCGAAGCGGCCTGCTCTTCCGTGCGGCTGCTCAGGTCGGCATTGCCTTGCGCGATTTCGCGCGTGGCGCCGGCAATGCTGGCGCTGCCCGAGCGCACGCGCGTGACGGTTTCGGTGAGCCGTTCGTTCATGTCGCGCAGCGCCGCGAGCAGGCGCCCGGTCTCGTTGTCGCTCGTCACGTCGATGCGTGCGCCGAGGTTGCCGCTGGCTACGGTACGAGCCACTTCGACCGCCTGGCCGATCGGCCGCGTGATCGCGCGCGTGAGCAACAGGCCACCGGTCCACGCCAGCGCCACCGCCGCCAGCGCAATTGCGATCAGCAGGTTGCGGCGCTCGACATAGTCGGCCGCAAGCTTCGTTTCCATATCGCGCTGGCGGTGATGCGTGAGATCGTCATAGGCGTCGACGGCATGCAGCAGCGACGCGAGCAGCGGCCGGCATTGGGTGTTGATGCGGGCGATGGCTTCCTCGGTGCTCTTCTGGGCGGCCAGCGTGACGATGGCCGTCGCCACCGGCCCATACTGGGCTTCGATACGGACCACGTCCGCCACGCGCTGACGCGCTTCGTCACTTGCGCTCTTGTCCTGCACCATCTGGTTCAGGCGGGCCAGGCGGCTCTGCACATCGTCATGCGCGTGCAGGGCTTCGGCCTTTTCCTTGTCGATCTCTGCCGGGGACGTCGCGAGGACCATGTTGCGCGCGGCAATGGCACGGCGGTCGACCGCGGCGCGCACCTCGGCGGCCAGTTCCGAACGTGCATTGAGACCTTGCAGGTACTGGGTGAAACCGTCGGTGGCTTCTCCAAGCGCATGAAGCGAATATCCGGATACCACCAGCACGATGCAGGCCAAAGTGCCAAAGCCGGCCAGCAGCCGGGTCTTGATCGAAAGATCCCTGAAATTCACGATTGCCCCTCCCCTTTTTGTCCGTCGGACGCTGCGATTGAGTCATGCCGATCCTGCTCGCACGGTGGCCAACTGCCAGCGTGCGACGCCTTTCACCCGTTCGCGTAGCCGGTCACCCGCGATGACGATCGCGGGCTCCGGCTGGGGCTTTTGCGATGCCGCCTGGAGGAGCGGGTCGCGGTGGGCCTGGTTCATTGACTTCGTGTTATGCCGGCGGCTAACGGTCGGGATGCGGGGAAGGTTTAGGCCCTTCTTTGGGAGGGGAGGTTTACCCGTTTCTGGGGTGGTGCGGAATGGGGCGCAAGGGATGCGGGACGGGATCGTCCTTGGCATGCGCTGCTGTTTCGCAGGCGTAGCCTGCGGGTCACTTTTTGTCCGTGCGACAAAAAGTGACCAAAAACGCGTCGCTTGCCCTAACGGGCGAATATTGAAGTCTTCGCAACGCGCGAGTGGTGAGCCGCGAAGCGTTCGGGGAATTTCGTACGGGTATGATCTTGCGGCTAGCCACCCCCAACCACGGCCACACACTCGACCTCGACGCGGGCTCCCAACGCGAGCCCGCTCGCGCCGAGCGCGCTGCGGACAGGATAAGGGGCTTCGAAAAATTCCTTGTAGACGTCGTTGAACACCTGCCACTCTCCGATGTCCGCCAGCATGATGGTGCACTTGGCCACATCGCGCATCGTTGCACCATGCGCTTCCAGCGTGGTGCGTATGTTCATCAGGGCCTGTTTCGCTTCTTCGCGCATGCCGCCCGGAACCAGCCGCGTACTGCCGGGGACAATGCCCATCTGGCCAGACAGGTAAAGCATGCTCCCGACGCGGACGGCTTCGGAAAATGGCAGTCCCGCGGGCAGGACCTTGCCGGAATTCAGGAATTCCATGTCGCGCCTCCATGGTGGATGTGCGGCACGCCGCAGCATCGGCGTGAGCATCCAATGTAGGCGCCAGAACCCGGTCCCTCAAGGCGTGGCATCGACGGCTTCCGGCACCTCGCGGTCGGCCGCGCGCCGCAGGCAGTCCAGCATGGCCGCGACGGCCGAGCGCTTGATCGAGTCCTCCCGCCAATACATCGACACCGAACCGAAACCCGCCAGCCGCAGCGGCACGATGCGCAACGCGCCAAGCGCTTCGAGCCGGCGCGCAGTGCGATGCGACGCCAGCCCAATCATGTCGCTGTTGTTCAGCAGCGTGAGATTGAGCACGGTGGAATTCGATTCCACGCTGTCCGCCGGCAACGGCCGGCCGGCGCTGGCGAGTGCGGCCTCCAGCGCGTTGCGGATCGGCGTACCGCGCGGCCACACGACCCAGCGGTACCCCTGCAGCGCCTCCCACGTCACGGCGTCCTGCGTGGCCAGCGGGTGGCGCGGGCGCGCCACGAAATGGATCGGCTCGAGGTAGAGCGATTCGCCAAGCGTCTGCGCATCCTGCAGCTCGGGCGCGGACCGGCCGACCACGATATCCAGCTCGCTGTGCGCAAGCTGGTTCATCAGCCGGTCCATGGTGGTCTCGACGACCCGCACCTGCGCGCGCGGCATGCGCTGCAGCAGGCGCAGCACAGCCAACGGCACCGTATCGGCCGCCGAAGCCCCCGATGTGCCGACCACCACCAGGCCGCTGCCGCCTTCGCGCATCGCCGCCAGGTCATCGCGCGCGGTGTCGAGCTGCGCGGCAATGCGGCGCGCGTGCTCGATCAGCGACTCGCCATACGGCGTCGGCTGCAGCCCGCGCGCCTGGCGCTCGAACAACGGCAGGCCAATGTCGTCCTCCAGGTCCTTGAGCCACTTGGAAAGCCCCGGCTGGGTGGTGTTGAGCAGCGCTGCCGACTGGCTCATGTTGCCAGTCTCGGCCAGGCTGAGGAGCATCTGCAGGTTGCGCAGGCGCAGGCGCTGGGTCCAGTCCATGTCGGATTGTCAGGTTCAGCTATACGATGAAACGTATAGACAAGAGGAATTTTTCATTTCAAATCTTATATCGCCGGACGTATAACTCCAAACACCAGCCCGGCGATACCGTCGGAAACCATAAAAAGCCACGGAGACAGCATGTCCGACCATTCGCCTGATCCCGCTCGCGCCGCCTATTACGCGGACATCGGCCGCAGCCATATGACGCCGCTGTGGGAATCGCTGCACAGCCTGGTGCCGCCGCAGCCGCGCCCGCAAATCGTCCCCGCCCTCTGGAAGTACGACGCGCTGCGCCCGCTGGTCATGCAGGCCGGCGAGGTCATCAGCGCCGAAGAGGCCGTGCGCCGCGTGCTGATCCTGGAGAACCCGGGCCTGCCGGGCAAATCGAGCATCACGTCGACGCTCTACGCCGGCCTGCAGCTGATCCTGCCGGGCGAGATTGCGCCGAGCCACCGGCATACGCAGTCCGCGCTGCGCTTCATCGTCGAAGGCAAGGGCGCCTGGACCGCCGTGAACGGCGAGCGCACCACCATGCACCCGGGCGATTTCATCATCACGCCGTCCTGGACCTGGCACGACCACGGCAATCCGAGCCTGGAAGACGGCGGCGAGCCCGTAGTGTGGCTCGATGGCCTCGACATTCCGCTGGTACAGCAGTTCGACGCTGGCTTTGCCGAGAACTACCCCGAGTCCCAGCAGCCCGTCACGCGCGCCGAAGGCGACAGCTTTGCGCGCTTCGGCCAGAACATGGTGCCGGTGCGCCACAAGGTCACCGACCCGACCTCGCCGGTCTTCAGCTATCCGTACGACCGTTCGCGCGAAGCGCTCGACAAGCTCTACCGCAACGGCGAACTCGACGCATGGGACGGCGTGAAGCTGCGCTACGTCAACCCGGCCACCGGCGGCTGGCCGATGCCGACCATCGCCACCTTCATGCAGTACCTGCCCGCCGGCTTCCAGGGCAAGACCTACCGCAGCACCGACGCCACGGTCTACAGCGTGGTGGAAGGCCGCGGCACGGTTCGCATCGGCGATGCGCAGTTCCAGTTCGAGCCGCGCGATGTCTTCGTGGCGCCGTCGTGGGCACCGGTGCAGCTTGGCGCGATGGAAGACGCCGTGCTGTTCAGCTACTCCGACCGGCCCGTGCTGTCGGCGCTGAACCTGCTGCGCGAAGCGCGCACCTGAGCCACTTTTCCGTTCTGCCGGAATCCGATGCCCGGGTGCGCGCAAGGCGCGGCACCCCGGCCCCGCACACCCCTGACTGACCGAACCGACCGAAAACGACCATGTCCTACGTCTTCACGCCCCCCGCCACCGTTGCCATTCCCGTTGCCGGCACCGATGACCAGTTCGCCGTGCGCCGCGTCTACTGCGTGGGCCGCAACTATGCCGCCCATGCGCGCGAAATGGGCTTCGATCCCGACCGCGAGCCGCCGTTCTTCTTCTGCAAGCCGGCTGACGCCATCGTGCCCGTAGCCGACGGCCAGACGCTGGAATTGCCCTACCCCGCGCAGACGCAGAACTACCACTACGAAGCCGAACTGGTGGCCGTGATCGGCAAGGCCGGCGCCGATATTCCGGTGGAACAGGCGCTGGAGCACGTGTGGGGCTACGCCGTGGGCCTGGACATGACGCGCCGCGACCTGCAGATGAAGATGCGCGAAATGGGCCGCCCGTGGGAAATCGGCAAGGCCTTCGACGCGTCCGCGCCAGTCGCGCCGATCCACCGCGCCGCCGATATCGGCCATCCGCAGCAGGCCGCCATCTGGCTGACCGTCAACGGCCAGGACAAGCAGCGCAGCAACGTCACGCACCTGATCTGGTCGGTGGCCGAAACGGTGGCCTGCCTGTCGCAGTTCTTCCGCCTGGAACCGGGCGACGTGATCTTCACCGGCACCCCGGAAGGCGTGGGCGCGGTCAAGGCCGGCGACACCATGGTGACCGGCGTCGAAGGCCTCGGCGAACTCAAGGTCCGCGTGGTCTGATCACCCTGCCCCCAATCCGCAGCAAGCAAGCCATCATGCAGCTCTATAGCTTCTTCAACAGCTCCACGTCCTACCGCGTGCGCATTGCGCTGGCGCTCAAGGGCCTGCCGTTCGAGACCCTGCCGGTCAACATCCGCACCGGCCAGCATCGCGAGGCGGAGTACGTGCAGGCCATCAACCCGTCCGCCTCGGTGCCTGCACTCGTGGACGGTGACTTCACGCTCGGCCAGTCGCTCGCGATCATGGACTACCTCGATGCGCACTACCCGGAGCCGCGCCTGCTGCCGCAGGACGCGGCGCGCCGTGCGCGCGTGCTGGAACTGACGAGTCTGGTTGCCTGCGACATGCATCCGGTCAACAACCTGCGCGTGCTGCGCTACCTGCAGGACGTGCTGAAGGTGACGCCGGAACAAAAGGACACCTGGTACCGCCACTGGATCGACGAAGGCATGGCCGGCGTGGAACGACTGCTCGCGCTGTACGGCAACGGCCCGTGGTGCTTCGGCGACACCCCGACACTGGCCGACGTCACGCTGGTCCCGCAGGTGGCCAACGCCTTGCGCATGGGCTGCAACCTGTCGGCCTATCCGCGCGCGATGGCCGTCTACGCACACGCCAGCGCGCACCCCGCTTTCGCCAAGGCGGCACCGAAGCATCAACCGGACTACACCGCCTGATTGACTGACCCAGGCCAGGAGACAAGCATGAACACAGCACAAGACACGGGTCGGAAGGTCCTGATCATCGGCGGCGGCATTGGCGGCCTGGCCGCGGCGCTGGCGCTCGCGCGCACGGGCATCCGCATCGAGCTGCTGGAACAGGCCGAGCAGATCGGCGAGATCGGCGCGGGCATCCAGCTCGCGGCCAATGCCTTCGCGGCCATGGACGCACTCGGCGTGGGCGAGGCCGCGCGCGGCCGCGCGGTCTTCACCGACTACCTGAGCCTGCGCGACGCGATCGACACGCATGAGATCGCCCGCGTCGATGTCGGCACGCCCTATCGCGAGCACTTCGGCAATCCGTATGCGGTGATCCATCGCGCCGACATCCACCTGTCGATCCTGGAAGCCGTGCAGGACCACCCGCTGATCAGCTTCCGCACCGCCACGCGCGTCGAGAAGCTGGAACAGGACGAGCGCGGCGTCACCGTCATCGACCAGCGCGGCGAGCGCCACCATGCCGATGCCGTGGTCGGCTGCGACGGCGTCAAGTCCGCCATCCGCGAAGCGCTGATCGGCGACGCGCCGCGCGTGACCGGCCACGTGGTGTACCGCGCCGTGGTCGAGGTCGACAACATGCCGAAGGACCTGCAGGTCAACGCGCCCGTGGTATGGGCCGGGCCGAACTGCCACCTGGTGCACTATCCGCTGCGCGGCGGCCAGCAGTACAACCTGGTCGTGACCTTCCACAGCCGCGAGCAGGAGAGCTGGGGCGTGCGCGAAGGCAGCAAGGAGGAAGTGCTGTCGTACTTCGACGGCATCCATGCACTGCCGCACCAGATGCTCGATCGGCCGACGTCGTGGAAGCGCTGGGCCACCGCCGACCGCGACCCGGTGGCGCGCTGGAGCTTCGGCCGCGCCACCATCCTTGGCGATGCCGCGCACCCGATGACGCAGTACGTCGCGCAGGGCGCATGCCAGGCGCTGGAAGATGCCGTCACGCTGGCCGCCGCGGTGGAAGCCGCGGGCAATGACTTCGAAGCCGCGTTCAAGCTGTACGAAGAGGCCCGCATCCCGCGCACCGCGCGCGTGCTGTATGCCGCGCGCGACATGGGTCGCGTGTACCACGCCAAGGGCGTCGACCGCATGGTGCGCAACACGCTGTGGACCGGCCGCACGCAGGCGCAGTACTACGACGCGCTGCAGTGGCTGCACGGCTGGCGCGCCGAACGCTGCCTGAGCCCGACGCCCTGGCTCTGAAGATTCACCGCCCTGGAGTTCCAACTGCCAGTTGTTAGCTCCCCTCTCCCGCAAGCAGGAGAGGGGGAGAAACCCTAAAGCGCATCAATGCAGTGACTGACGATAGTACTGGCGGCCCGCGCCGCCGGTAGACCATCGCTCGCCCCAAAACCAGGCAACGAGGAGGAGACAACCCATGCCTGCCAGCCAGACAATCAATATTTCCGCGTTCATCGACCGCCAGCCGCTCTCGCCGTACCAGGTCATGATCGTGGTGCTGTGCTTCCTGATCGTCGCGATCGACGGCTTCGACACCGCCGCGATCGGCTTCATCGCACCGGCGATCCGCGCCGAATGGCAGCTGACGCCCGCGCATCTGGCGCCGCTGTTCGGCGCCGGGCTCGGCGGCCTGATGGCCGGCGCCTTCCTGTTCGGCCCGCTGGCCGACCGCTTCGGCCGCAAGAGCGTGCTGGTGTTCTCGGTGCTGTTCTTCGGCGTTGCCAGCCTGGCCTCGGCGTGGTCGGGCGACCTGTGGGTACTGGTCGCGTTGCGCTTCCTGACCGGCCTTGGCCTGGGCGGCGCCATGCCCAACACCATCACGCTGACGTCGGAGTTCTGTCCGGAGAAGCGCCGCTCGTTTCTGGTCACCACCATGTTCTGCGGCTTCACGCTCGGCTCCGCGCTGGGCGGACTGGCCTCGGCCGGGCTGATCGAAGCCTACGGCTGGCGCTCCGTGCTGGTGATCGGCGGCGTGATGCCGCTGGTGCTCTCCGTGCTGCTGGCGCTGCTGCTTCCCGAATCGGTGCGCTACCTCGTGATGTCCGGCCGCGCGCCCGAGCGCATCGCCGCCACGCTGCAGCGCATTGCCCCCCAGGCCGACCTGCGCGGCGCCACGTTCACCGTAGCCGAGGCGCGGAGCACCAGTTCGCCGGTGCGCCATCTGTTCAAGCCGGAACTGGTGCGCGGCACGCTGCTGTTCTGGCTCACCTTCTTCATGAGCCTGCTGGTGATCTACCTGCTGTCGAGCTGGTTGCCGACGCTGCTGCGCAGCACCGGCCTGTCGCTGCGCACCGCGGCGCTGGTCACCACCATGTTCCAGGTCGGCGGCACGCTTGGCGCCATCGTTCTGGGCTGGCTGATGGACCGCTTCAATCCGCACTATGTGCTGGCCATCAGCTACGCGCTGGCCGGCGTGTTCGTCGCCGCCATCGGCAGCCTGGCCGATGCGCCGGCACTGGCCGGCGTGGCCGTGTTCTTCGCGGGCTTCTGCGTATCGGGTTCGCAGGTCGGCGCCAACGCGCTGTCGGCCGGCTTCTATCCGACCGACTGCCGCGCAACGGGCGTAAGCTGGGCCAATGGCGTAGGCCGTCTCGGTTCGGTGGTCGGCTCGGTAGGCGGTGCCACCATGCTGTCGATGGGGCTGGGCATGCCAACGCTGTTCGCGCTGATCGGCGTGCCGGCCCTGCTGGCTGGCGGCACCATGCTGACGCTCGGGCTGGCGCGGCGCGCCCATGCCCGGCAGGCGCTCGCCGCAAGCTGAAACCCTCAGGCGTCAGCGCGCCCGCAGGGCATCGACGATGTTCATGCGGGACGCGCGCAGCGCCGGCAGGAAGCCCCCGACCAGGCCCATCGCCATCGAAAACCCCAGCGTCTTGGCGACGATGCCCGGGGTGAGGATAAAGCGGAACGACAGGTCCGCGAAAGTCTGGAAGTTGGTCGTGGAGAACGAGGCGAACTGCATCAGCGTCGCGCAGCAGAGCCCGGCCACGCCGCCAGCCAGCCCGAGCAGCAGCGCCTCGACCAGGAACGCGGCGAGCACGTTGGTGCGCCGGAAGCCCAGCGCGCGCAGCGTGCCGATCTCCGCCACACGGTTGGCCACCGACGCATACATGGTGATCATCGCGCCGATCATCGCCGCGATCGAGAAGATCGTGGACAGCGTCAGGCCCAGGATGTTGATGAACGTCGACAGCGCCTTGGACTGATCGCTATAGAAAGTCTGCTCGCTCTTGGCCTCCGCGGTCAGGCGCGGGTCGACATCGATGTCGGCGCGCAGGCGCGCCAACGCGTCGGGCCGCGTCAGCCGCACCACCATCGACGAATAGCTGGCACGCCGGAACGACTGCATGAGCTGGTCGGCATCGCCCCAGATCTCCGAATCGAAGCCGCTGCCGCCGGCATCGAACACGCCGACGATGGTCCAGTCGCGCTGGGCAAAGCGCAGCCGCCCGCCCAACTGTGCGTTCTTGAAGCCGGCGGCCACGCTGCTGCCGACGATGATCTCCGACGAGCCCGGCCGGAACGCGCGCCCGGCCACCAGCCGGATCTGCGGCCGCAATGCCAGGCCCTTGGGCGACACCCCGCGGATCACCACGTTGGACGGCGTGTCCGATCCGCGCTTGGTCAGCGAGATCAGGACTACCGCCTCCTTCGAGGCCATCGGCCGTCCGCTGGCGTCCATGGCCACCGACGGGTGCATCTCGATGATGCTGGCCTGGTCGCGGCTGATGGCGCTCTGCACTTCGGTCTCCGCGCCCTTGCGGATCATGACCACGTTGTCAGGCTCGCCAGTGGTGACGAGCGTGCGCTTGAGCCCCGCGTCGAGCATCAGCATGGTGGCGAACACGAACACCACCAGCGCCAGGCCGCCGGCAGTCAGCGCCGTGGTCAGGCGCCGGGCCCACAGGTTGCGCGCGATGTAGCTGAGCGGAATTGCCATGCGAGCGCCTAGCCGATGGCCCGCAGGCCTTCCACGATGCGCACGCGCGCGGCCTGCACGGCCGGCACCACGGCGGCGGCGAGCGCCACCACCAGCGCGCAGGCGGCCTGCATCCACATGGTCTCGTGCGACACGGAAAACACCGGGAACACGCCGCCGACCGACTGCTTGAACACGGCGGCCATTGGCGGCGTGGCCAGCATGCCGATGCCACCGCCGAGCAGGCAGATGAACATCGATTCGCCGAACAACAGCAGCGCCAGGAAGCGCGGCCCGAAGCCGAGCGCCTTGAGCGTGGCGTACTCCGTGGTGCGCTCGCGCGCGCTCATGGCCATGGCATTGGCCATCACGGCCATGATGATCAGGATCACCACGTACGACACCACGCGGATGGCCGCGATGATCTGGTTCGACATGGCGACGAAGCCGAGCTGGAACGCCTGCTCGGTCTCGGTCAGGGTCTCGGCCAGCGAGTTGCGGAACACCGCGTCCACGTCGCGCGAGATCGCGGCGGCGTTGTCCGGATTGTCGATGCCGACGATATACACGCCGACCTGGTCGGCCTGCCGCGGCGTGCGTTTGCGCACGGTCTCGTTCAGGTACTCCCAGTGGAACACCATGTGGCGCGTGATGGTGCTTTCATCGCGCCCTTCCATGATGCCGCGCACGATGAACTCCCACGTGCCAGGATAGATCGTGCCCTTGATCGGCAGCACGTCGCCGACCTTGAAGCCGTACAGGTCCGCGAGCTGCCGCCCGATCAGGCAGCCCTTGCGGTCGCGCTGGTAGTCGGCGAGCTGCTGCGCCGTGACGCGGAACTCGGGGTACAGCTCGAGGTAGTTGTCCGACACGGCGAACTGCGCGAAGAAGTTCTTGGGGTCGCGGTAGACGCCGCCGAACCAGTTGGAGCGCGCCACCAGCGTGACGCCATCCACGCCGCGGATGCGGCTTTCATAGCTGAGCGGCAGCGGGAACACCAGCGAGATGGCGTTGCGCGTCACCAGCCGCCCGCTTGACGCCGCGGCCGCGCCCGCATACCAGGCATCGACCACGGTCTGCAGCAGTCCGTAGGCCAGCACCGCGACCACCAGCCCGGTCACGGTCAGCGCGGTGCGCAGCTTGTGGCGCAGCGCGTTGCGGGCGATCAGCTTGAGCACGAACATGGCGCGCGCGGTCAGTGCCGGTCAGGCGCTGTTGCCATGGCTCAGTTCCCCCTTTTCCAGGTGCACCATCGACCGGGCCGCGTTGGCGGCGTGGGCGTCGTGTGTGACCATGATGATGGTCTTGCCGGCTTCGCGGTTGAGCCGCTGCAGCATGGCCAGGATATCCGCGGCGGCGTTGCGGTCGAGGTCGCCGGTCGGTTCGTCGGCCACGATCAGCACAGGGTCGGTGATCAGCGCGCGGGCGATGGCCACGCGCTGCTGCTGCCCGCCGGACAGCTCGGACGGATAGTGATCCATGCGGTCCGCCAGGTTCACCATGCCGAGCACCATGTCCACGCGTTCGCGCCGCTCGGCACGCGACAGGCGCGTCAGCATCAGCGGCAACTCGACGTTCTCGAACGCGGTGAGCACCGGCATCAGGTTGTAGAACTGGAAGATAAAGCCGACGTTGGCGGCGCGCCACGCCGCGAGTTCGGATTCGGCCAGGCGCGCGATGTCCTGCCCTGCCACGAGCAGTTCGCCGCTGTCCGGTCGATCGATGCCCGCGATCAGGTTCAGCAGCGTGCTCTTGCCCGAGCCGGACGGCCCCATCAGGGCAATGAAGTCGCCCTCGGCAATATCGAGCGTGATGTCGGTCAGGACCGGCACGGTCTGCATGCCGCGCCGGTATGACTTGGCGACATGGCGGATGCGGACGAGCGGGGCGGTCTCCACGTTACTTCTTCGCTGCCGTCACGCGGGCGCCGTCGCGCAGCTTGTCGCCGGGCGAGAGCACCACCGTAGCGCCGGCGGCCACGCCGCCGACGGCCACCAGTTCGCCGATCCGTTCGCCGGCCGTCACCGCCGTCTCGTGCGCCTTGCCATCGCGCACCACGAACACCACCTTGCGTCCATCGCGCGTGGCGATGGCGGTGGGCTGCACGGCCACCACGGGCTTGCGGTCCTGACCTGCGAGCGGTTTGGACAGGAACGCGATCTTGGCGCTCATATCGGGCAGCACGCGCGGGTCGCGATCGACAAAGCGGACCTTGACCAGCACGGTTGCCTTCGAACGGTCCACCGTCGGCACGATGCGTGACACTTGGCCTGCGAAGCGAACGTCTGGCAGCGCATCGAGTTGCAGCAGGCAAGGCTGGTCTGGGCGGATCTTCGCGATATTGGATTCCGCGACATCGGCTTCGACTTCCAGGGTATCCATGTCGGCAATGGTCACCACGGCGCCCTTGGTATCGGATGCCGACGAGAACGGCGTGATGTTGTCGCCGACGTTGGCATGCTTGACCAGCACCACGCCGTCGAACGGTGCCCGGATGATAGTCTGGTCGACCCCTACCTGGGCGGCCTGGGCATTGGCCTGTGCGGAGACGATCGCGGCGCGCGAATTCGCCACCGATGCCTGGGCCTTCCTGAAGCGGGCCAGGTCGGCGTCATATTGCTGGGCGGAGATGGCCTTTGGACCGAGCAGTTGTTCGGAGCGGCGCAGGTTCACCTCGGCATCGCGAAGCTCGGCGATTTGCAGGTCTAGGTTGGCCTGGGCGACCTTCACCTGGGCTGTCGCCTGCGCAAGGGTGGCTCCCACGTCGCGGCTTTCGATACGCGCAATGATCTCGTCCTTCTTCACGTGCGACCCTTCCAGCACCCCCAGCCATTCGAGCCGGCCTTGCGCCTTGGACGCCACGGCCGCCTTGCGCTGGGGCACGACGTAGCCGGTGGCATTGAGGAGGGTGTAGTTCTGGGAGGGGTAGGCGGTGGAAACCGTCACGGTTTCCACCGCCGTGGGGCCAGCCAGCTTGTAGGCCAAGGCGGCTGCGATTGCCAGCAGAACGGCGCCAACGATGATGGGCAGCCACCGGCGCCTGCGCGGCGCGGCGGCGTGCGGGCCGCGGTCGATTTTCAGCCTGGAGAGATCGGGATCGGGCAATCGGTCGTCCTCCTGAAGGGAGGTTGCCAGTATAGCGCCGGGGGCACTTTGGGATGGGTTGGGGATGGGGAATGGGCTGGTTGGTTTCGCCGCCGGTGAATATTGCCGGCGGCTCTGGAAAATCGGGAATGCGGAGGTAAAGGCTACATACTTGAACTGCGGGGGGCTCTGGTTATGACTGGGTTATCGTGCTTGGCAGGCGCGGCTCTTTCGCCGGCGTAGCCGGCGGGGCGTCTCTCGCAATGATTGGGTTATCGCTCTTGGCAGGCGCGGCTGTTTCGCCGGCGTAGCCGGCGAGTCACTTTTTGTCCGAGCGACAAAAAGTAACCAAAAAACGCGTTGACTTGTCCTAGCGGACGAATATTGATCGTAGCGTGCCGAGGGTGTTGTACGGGTATTCGCTTCAGAGTCTGCCCGGCTGCCTGCCGCGTGGAGCGCGTCCGTATGCAGGCTCTCCGGCAATGATTGAACGAGCCCCGAAACTGTCCGTGGCCCGACACTGCCACCGTTATCGCATCATCGCCTTCGGCTGCTGCGCGGCTCAGTAGTCGGCAGGCGGAACGACCTCAACGACGCCGAGGCTGGTGCTTCAGTTTCCCCTCAGCCATTCCCCCTGGGTTTTACTGAGTGCGCGCAGCGCAGCCGTAGGCGTCCTACCGATGGCGCGGTTAGCAGGAGCCACCAAGTAATCCGGGTTCGCTCATCTGACGTGTCTATCCTGATCATCTACGCGGCAGGCAGTGTCGCTATGCCCTGTACCGTCTTCACCACCATGAGCCGTTCGTCGACCGCGAAGACGCGTTTTTGCCTACTTTTGTCGCTCGGACAAAAGTAGGTCGCCGGCTACGCCGGCGAAACAGCCACGTCTGTCAAGAACGACAACTCAGTCATTGCCATAAAGCCCCCCACCCCCCCAAACCCACCCCTTGGCATCCCCCTTGCAACAAACAATCGTTTTGCCACCAAGAAGAACGCCATGGCGCAAACCTTCACGCGCTCGGAGCTGCTTGTCCTCAAGCTGCTGGGCCTTGGCGCGGTAGTGCTTGTCGCCGCAGCCCTCGGGATGGCCCGCTGGTCCATGGCGCCGCAGATCGAAATGCAGGAACCCGTCGCGCAGCCCGTCCCCTTCAGCCACAAGCATCACGTTTCCGATGACGGCATCGATTGCCGCTACTGCCATGCGTCGGTGGAAACGTCGGCCTTCGCGGGCATGCCGGCCACCAGCGTATGCCTGACCTGCCACAGCGTGCTGTTCCGCGACGCGCCGATGCTCGCGCCGCTGCACGACAGCCTGCGGCAAAACCGCCCGCTGGCCTGGACACGCGTGCATGACCTGCCCGACTTCGTCTACTTCGACCACAGCATCCACGTCGCCAAGGGCGTTGCCTGCCAGGAATGCCACGGACGCGTGGACCAGATGCCGCTGACGCGCCGCGTGGCACCGCTCGACATGCAATGGTGCCTCGCCTGCCACCGCGACCCCGTCCGCCATCTGCATGCCCCCGCCGATATCGTCACGATGCGCGAACGCGCCCCGCTTTCCGGCGATGACATCGCCATGCTGCATAAGATGTATCACCTACAGGACACGCGACGACTCACCGATTGTTCCACCTGTCATCGATGAAACGCGCCCCCGTGATTCCGATCGTCCCCGTGCCGGAACCGGCCGATGCGCCGCGCAGCCCCTCGCGCCGCCACTTCCTGCGCACGACGATGGCGGCTTCCGCCGCGCTGGCCGGCGCCGCATGCAGCGGGCCGCCAGCCGAAACCATCGTGCCCTATGTGCAGATGCCCGAAGGCATGGTGCCCGGCAGGCCGCTCTTCTATGCCACCGCGCTCACGCGCCACGGCTACGGCACCGGTGTGCTCGTCGAAACCAATATGGGCCGCCCGACCAAGATCGAGGGCAATCCGCGCCATCCCGCCAGCCTCGGCGCCACGCATCCGTTCGACCAGGCCGCCGTGCTGCAGCTCTGGGATCCCGACCGCAGCCAGGCACCGTATCGCGGCACCGCGCTGACGAGCTGGGCCGCGTTCGACGCGGCGCTGGCCACACAGGGCGCCCAGTGGCGCGACAACGGCGGGAAAGGCCTGCGGCTGCTGACCGGCAACGTGGGCTCGCCGACACTGGCCGCGCAGATTGCAAGATGGCTCGAGCGCTATCCGAAGGCCAGCTGGCACGTGCATGACCCGCTCCATGGCGACGATGCGGCGATCCGCCTGGCGTTCGGCGACAACATCGATCTCGTGATCGATCCCGCCCCCGCCACGACCATCGTGACACTGGATGCCGACCTGATCGGCCACGGCCCGGCCGCCGTGCGCGTGGCGCACGACCTGATGGCGGACCGCCGCGGCGTAGCGCCCCCGCTGGCACGCCGGCTCTATGCGATCGAGTCGTCGCCGACACTGACCGGCGAAATCGCCGACAACCGGCTGGCGCTGCCGCCGCATGAGATCGAACGGCTGGCCTGGTCGCTCGCGCGCAGGCTCGGTGTCGGCGTTGCGGCGGACACGCCGGAGCCCGCGTCCGAAGCCGCGCGACGCTGGCTCGCCGTGCTGGCCCGGCGGCTCGAAGAAGCACCACCGGGCAGCTCGCTCCTGATGGTCGGCGACAACGTGTCCGTCCCGACACGGGGGCTGGTCTGGCGACTCAACGCCCGGCTTGGCAATCTCGGCAAATCGGTGCGCGCGATCACCGGCACGCCAAGGCGGCCGCAAGGCGACGCGCATTCGATCGGCGCACTGACCGACGCCATGCGGGCCGGCGCTGTCTCCGCGCTGCTCGTGATCGACGCCAATCCCGCCTATGACGCGCCCTGCGATACCGGCTTCAACGCGGCACTCGCACACGTACCGTGGTCGGCGCACATGGGCCTCTATCGCGATGAAACGGCGCGGCTGGCCACCTGGCATGCGCCCATGGCCCATGACCTGGAGCGCTGGAGCGACGTGCGCGCCTGGGACGGCACCGCGTCGATCGTCCAGCCCGTGATTGCGCCGCTCAATGACGGCCGCTCCGCGCACGAACTGCTGTCGGCCACCATCGGCGCACGCCAGTCGGGCTACGACCTAGTACGCGCGTTCTGGCGCACGCACCAGTCCACCGACTTCGAAGCGTTCTGGGAGCAGGCATTGCGTACCGGCGTCATCCCCGGCACGGCCGCACCGGTCGCAACGGCCGACATGCGCCAGCCTATCCCTGCGCCGCCGTTCGCGGCGCCCGCGCTGGTCGCGCGCTTCATGCCCGATCCCGCCACCGATGCCGGCGAGCTGGCCAACAACGCGTGGCTGCAGGAACTGCCCCGCGCACTGACGCGGCACACCTGGGAGAACGCCGCACTGATCGGGCCGCTCACGGCACGCGCGCGGCACCTGTCCACCGGCGACGTGGTCGCGATCCATCGCGTGGATGGACAAGGCCACCCGATCGAGGCGCCGGTGTGGGTGATGCCCCGCCACGCGGAAGGCGTCATGACGCTGCCGCTGGGCTACGGCCGTCGTCATGCCGGACGCGTCGGCAATGGGGTGGGCTTTGATGCGTATGCGCTGCGTACCGTCCACGGCCCGCACGAGATCGCCGTCGAAGCCACCGGACAGCGCCATGCGTTCGCGCTGGTCCAGACGCAAACCTCGATGGCGGGGCGCGAGGTCGCCCCGCTCGCCACCGTGGATGCCTATCGCCGCGATCCCCGCTTCGCCCAGGCCACGCCGGCGGCGCCATCGCTCTATCCGCGCTGGCCGTATCCGGCCGAACGCTGGGGCATGACCGTGGACCTCAACGCCTGCATCGGCTGCAATGGCTGCACCATCGCCTGCCAGGCCGAGAACAATATCCCCGTGGTCGGCAAGGACCAGGTCATGCGCGGCCGCGTCATGCACTGGATCCGCGTCGACCGCTACGACGATGCGCACGACCCCGCTGGCCGCGCCGCGCGCAGCGTGTTCCAGCCCGTCCCGTGCATGCATTGCGAGGACGCGCCGTGCGAGCTGGTCTGCCCCGTCGGCGCGACGGTGCACGACAGCGCCGGCCTCAACGTGCAGGTCTACAACCGCTGCGTCGGCACGCGCTTCTGCTCGAACAACTGCCCGTACAAGGTGCGGCGCTTCAACTTCCTGCAATACAGCAATCAGGGCGACGACCGGCCGCCGCCGGCCTACAACCCCGAGGTCACCGTGCGCCGCCGGGGCGTGATGGAGAAATGCACGTATTGCCTGCAGCGCATCACGCGCGCGCGGCTGGAGGCCGAGAAGCTCGGCCAGCCGCTGCGCGACGGTGACGTGGTGACCGCGTGCCAGGCTGCCTGCCCGACCCGGGCGATCGCGTTCGGCAACCTCAATGATCCCGACAGCGTGGTCAGCCAGCTCAAGCGCGGGCCGCGCAACTTCGACCTGCTGGCCGAACTGAACACCCGGCCGCGCACAAGCTATGCGGCGCTGGTGACCAACCCCGACGATGCGCTGGCCTGAACATGACCGACCGCTCCGCCACGTCCCCCTCTGAAGCGCCGCCCGTTTCGAAGGACATCGGCGTGCTGCGGCCGGGCTGGGGCTATGCCAGCGTGTCCGACAAGATCGCCGGCCTTGTGCTGGAGCGGCCGGTGCGGTGGCCGTGGCTCGGCGCGTTCCTGCTGACCTTTGCCGGGATGACGATCTTCATCGGCGCGACGGCATGGCTGTTCGTGAAAGGCGTGGGCATCTGGGGCGTCGATATTCCGGTGGCATGGGGCTTTGCCATCGGCAACTTTGTCTGGTGGATCGGGATCGGCCACGCGGGGACCTTCATCTCGGCGTTCCTGCTGCTGCTCAGGCAGCAGTGGCGCACCTCGGTGAACCGCTTCGCCGAAGCCATGACGCTGTTTGCCGCCGCCATCGCCGGCCTGTTCCCGATCCTGCACCTGGGCCGGCCGTGGTTCTTCTACTGGCTGGTGCCCTACCCCGACGTCATGGACGTCTGGCCGCAATGGCGCAGCCCGCTGGTGTGGGACCTGTTCGCGATCGGCACCTACCTGATCGTCTCGCTGCTGTTCTGGTATGTCGGCCTGATCCCGGACCTGGCCACGCTGCGCGACCGCGCATGCCTGCGCGGCCGGCGGCGCACGGCCCAGGCCTATGCCGTGCTGGCCTTGGGCTGGCGCGGCGACGCGCGCCACTGGGCGCGCTACGAAAGCGCCTACCTGCTGCTGGCCGGGCTGGCGACGCCGCTGGTGATCGCCGTGCATTCGATCGTGTCGCTGGACTTCGCCATCGGCAACACCCCGGGCTACCACTCGACGATCTTTCCGCCGTATTTCGTCGCCGGCGCGCTGTTCTCGGGCTTCGCCATGGTGCTGACCATCGCCATCCCGCTGCGGCGCATGTACGGGCTGGAGGACTTCATCACCACGCGGCACCTCGCCAACGCGGCCAAGATCATGTTGACCGTGAGCCTGATCGTCGCCTATGGCTACGCCAGCGAGATCTTTACTGCGTTCTACAGCGGCGACCGCTACGAGATGTTCCTGTTCGAGAACCGCTGGACCGGCCCGTACGCGCCGGTCTACTGGGCGATGATGACCTGCAATGTGCTCGCGCCGCAGTGCCTGTGGTGGCGCCGCGTGCGGCACAGCCCGCTCGCGCTGTTCGTGCTGAGCCTGGTCATCAACACGGGCATGTGGATGGAGCGGTTCCTGATCGTGGTATCGAGCCTGCACCGCGATTTCCTGCCATCGTCGTGGGGCATGTTCTATCCGACCTGGTGGGACTGGATCATGCTGGCGGGTTCCATCGCGATGTTCGCCTGGCTGTTCCTGGTCTTTATCCGCTGCCTGCCGGTGATTTCGATCGCCGAGATGCGCGAGCTGGTCCTTGCCAGCGTAAAGGAGCGTCCATGAACCAATACGGCGTGCTGGCCGAATACCGCACCGGCGCCGCCCTGCTCGCCGCGGCGCAACGCGCGCGTGCGGCGGGCTTCACGCGCCTGGAGGCCTTCACGCCGTATCCGGTCGAAGGGCTGGCGCAAGCCATCGGCATGGCGACCGACCGCATGCCACTGATCGCCTTGCTGGGCGGGCTCGGCGGCGGGCTGGGGGGGTTTCTGCTGCAGTGGTATGCCGCGGTGGTCGACTACCCGATCAATATCGGCGGCCGCCCGACCGGAAGCTGGCAGATGTTCGTGCCCGTGACATTCTCGCTGACGATACTGGGCGCGGCGCTGGCCACGGTGATCGGCATGCTGGTGGCGAACCGGCTGCCCCGGCTGCGGCATCCGCTGTTCGACGCGCCCGATTTCGAACAGGCGTCGCGGTACCGCTTTTTCCTTTGCATCCGTCCGGAAGCGGCGCAGGCCACGGCGGCCCGCGAGCTGCTGGCCGCAACCGCGCCGCTGCGCGTGAGCGAGGTGCCTCAATGATGCCGCTGCGCCTGCTCCGCTACGTCGCCGCCACGTGCATGCTGGCCGCTCTCGGCGCTTGCGAACGCGCCCGCCAGGACATGTATGACCAGCCCAAGTACAAGCCGTTCGCCCGCAGCGACCGCTTCGCCGATGGCACCTCCGCGCGCCCGCGTCCCGACCACTCGGTACCGGTGCCCGGCGGCCCGTTCGCCGCCATGTCGAGCGGACGGGACCAGGACTGGCCCGGCGCGGAGAATCGCGCGCCGCTCACGCTGCAGCAGTTGCAGCGCGGGCGCTCGCGCTACGAGATCCATTGCGCGCCGTGCCATAGCCCGACCGGCGACGGGGACGGCATGGTGGTCCGGCGCGGCTTCCCGCATCCGCCGTCGTTCCACAGCGACGCGCTGCGCAGCGCCACCGACGCGCGGCTGTACGACGCGATCACCCATGGCAGCGGCCCGATGGCGCCTTATGCCGCGCAGTTGCCGCCGGCAGACCGGCGCGCCGTGGTGGCGTACATCCGGGCCCTGCAGTTGAGCCAGCATGCGTCCGCCGCGCGCCTGACGGCCGACGACCTGCGGCACCTGGACAACGGAGTGCAACCATGAGCGCGCACGTCGTCGCGACGATCCTGGCCCTGTACCTCTGCGCATGGTGGTGCTGCATCGGCATCGTGCTGGGCGGGCTGGCCATGGTATGGATCCACAACCTCAGCGGCGGCGCCTGGGGCGAGGCGCTGCGCGCGCCGCTGCTGGAACTCGCGCGCCATACCTGGCTGCTGGCGCTGCTGTTCGTGCCCGTGCTGGCCGGCACGGCCTTCCTGTATCCGTGGGCCGCCGACGCCGCGCTGGGCGTCCACCGCTGGCCGCGCGAAATCGCCGCCGGCGACGCCGGCTTCAAGTCGATGTGGCTGACACCGCTGGGCTTCGTGCTGCGCGGCGTGGCCGTGCTCGCGACCTGGATCGTGCTGGCGGCGATGAGCCGCTCCGCGCGCTGGACGCGCTCGGCACGGTTCGCCGCGGTGGCGCTGATCGTCTATGGCATCACGGTGAGCATCGCGGCGGTCGACTGGATCATGTCGCTGATGCCGCTCTGGTATTCGAGCGTCTTCGGCCTGCTGCTGGCCACCGGGCAAGCCTGCGCCGGCCTGGCTTTCGGCACCTGGCTGGCCGCGCGGCACGGGGCCGCGCCGCAGGTGCTTCAGGATCTGGGCAACCTGCTGCTGACAGCCGTCATCACCTGGGCCTACCTGGCGTTCACGCAGTACCTGATCATCTGGGCGGAGGATCTCCCCCATGAGACCGCCTGGTACCTGGTGCGCCGCCATGGCTTGTGGCCCGTGCTCGCGTGGGCGCTGGCGCTCGGCCATTTCGCGCTGCCGATGCTGGCGTTGCTGTCGCGGCGCCTGAAGCGCTCGCCGGCGATGCTGGCCACGGTGGCGGCATCGCTGCTCGTCATGCATGCGTTGAACGCACTCTGGCTGGTATTGCCCTCGACCGGCGCGGGAGGCCAGACATGAGCCGCGTCCGCCAGGCCCGCCACGTGAGCCTGCGTGCCGTGCTGGCCGGCGCGGCGGTGCTGCTGGTCTCGATTGCGCTGGCGCTCCTGCTGGGCCGGATCTACGAACGCCGCCTGAATCCCGTGGGTCGGCTCAACGCGCCCGCACCGACCACGCCGGAGGCCACGCTGCCGCTGTCGCAAAGCGCGCCGCAAACCGAACGCGAGCGCTACGACGCGGAAAAGCAAAGCGTGCTCAACGGCTGGGGCTGGGTGGACCAGCGCGCGGGCATAGCGCATATCCCCGTGGAGCGGGCCATGGCACTGATGGTCGCGCCTCCGGCGGAGCCTGCGCCATGACGCGGCCCTGGCTCGGCATGATCCCGGCCGCCTGCCTCGCGCTGTGCGCGCAGGCCGGCCCGCTTGCGCTGCCGGCGCCGCCCGACATGGCGTTCGCGCCCGTCCCGGGCCGGCAGGTGCCGCTCGAACTCGTCTTCCGCGACGACGACGGCGCACCGGCGCGCCTGCGCGATCTGTCCCGGGATGGGCCGGTGATTCTGGTACCCGGCTACTACCACTGCGCCAACCTGTGCAGCACCGTCATGGATGGCGTGCTCGAATCGCTGGCGCAGGCCCGGCTGCCGCGCGGCGCGTGGCGCGTGGTGGCGTTCAGCATCGACAGCGGCGAAACCGCGTCCGTGGCGGCCGCGAAGAAACAGAGCTATGGCGCGCTGGTCGCGGCAGCCGGCGGCAACCTGCATATGCTGACCGGCGACGACGCGGCGATCCGCGCGCTGATGCAGGCCATCGGCCTGCGCGCGTCGCGGGTCGCCGGTTCCGGCGAGATCGCGCATCCGGCCGGCTTCGTCGTGCTGACGACGGACGGCCGCATTGTCCAGGCCTTCGATGGCGTGCGGTTCGATGCGACGGCGCTGCGCCGCGCCATCGAGCAGGCATCGGCCGGCAAGGTCGGCTCCCCCACCCAGCAATGGCTGATGCGCTGCGTCCACTTCGACCCGCGTACGGGACGCTACACGGTGACCATCCTCGATGGCATCCGCGCGCTGTTCCTGGGCGCGTTCGCAACGCTGGCCGGCTGGTGGCTGTGGCACAGGCTGTGCCACAAACGGCGGCGTCCATCATGAACAGCAGCTTCCACCTGCTGCCCGAGAGCGCGTCGCTGGCGGCCGGACGCTATGACACCCTGATGCTGTCGCTTACCGCGCTGCTGGCCGTGGTCGCGCTGGCGGTGCTCGTGCTGATCGCCGGGTCCGTGGTCCGCTACCACGAGCGCCGTGCGGCGGACCGCAGCCATCCACCGCTGTCGAACAAGCCGCTGGAGATCGCCTGGACCGCGATCCCGCTGCTGATCTTCCTTGGCATCTTCGCCTGGGGCGCGCATGACTACACCCTGCTCGCGCGCGAGAGCGCGGGCGCGTTGCCCGTCACCGTCGTGGCGCGCCAGTGGATGTGGAAGCTGGAGCACGCCAACGGCAAGCGCGAGATCAATGAACTGCACGTCCCGCTGGGCCAGGCCGTCCAGCTGACGATGACTTCGCAGGACGTGATCCACAGCTTCTATGTGCCGGCATTCCGCATCAAGCAGGACGTGGTGCCGGGCCGCTACACCACGCTACGCTTCACCGCCACGCGCGCGGGCGTGTACCGGCTGTTCTGCGCCGAATACTGCGGCACCGACCATGCCGCCATGCAGGGGCGCATCGTGGTGATGCCGCCCGCCGAGTTCGCGCGCTGGCTCGATACGGACGTGGGCCCGGAAACCACGGCGGCGCGCGGCCGTGCGCTGTTCCAGCGCCTGGGCTGCGCCGCCTGCCATGATGCCGGCGCGACGGTGCAGGCGCCGCGCCTGGAACACCTGATGGGCAGCACGGTCACGCTGCAGGACGGCCGCACCGTGACCGCCGACGCGGCCTATGTGCGCGACGCGATGCTGACCCCGCGCAAGGACATCGTCGCCGGCTATGCGCCCATCATGCCCACCTACCAGGGCCAGATCGACGAGGAAGACATAGTCGCCATCATCGAATACCTGCGCACCACAGGAGCCGCCAATGGAAGCCCAGGTCGCTGAACGCGCCAGCACCGTGGCCGAACCCGATTACCTGGGCGACGGATTCTCGCTCGGGTCCTGGCTCGGCTCGACGGACCACAAGCGCATTGCGTGGCTGTACATGGCCTCGATCACGCTGTTCTTCTTCATCGGCGGCGCCGCCGCCACGCTGATCCGGCTGAACCTGGTCACGCCGCAGGGCCACCTGATGGAGGCCGACACCTATAACCGCCTGTTCACCGCGCATGGCGTGATCATGGTCTGGCTGTTCCTGATCCCGTCGATTCCTTCGGTGCTGGGCAACTTCCTGGTGCCGCTGATGATCGGCGCGCGCGACATGGCATTTCCGCGGCTGAACCTGGCGAGCTGGTACCTGTACGTGGCCGGCGGCCTGCTGACGCTTGGCGCGATGATCGCCGGCGGCGTCGATACCGGCTGGACCTTCTACACGCCGTACTCGACCATGTTCTCGAACAGTCACGTGGTGCTGACCCTGGCCGGCGTGTTCGTCACCGGCTTTTCGTCGATCCTGACCGGGCTCAATATCATCGTCACCGTGCATACGCTGCGCGCGCCCGGCATGACGTGGCTGCGCCTGCCGCTGTTCGTCTGGGCGGCCTACGGCACCAGCCTGATCCTGGTGCTGGCCACGCCGGTGCTGGCCATGACGCTGTGCCTGGTGGCGCTGGAGCGGCTGGCCCACATCGGCATCTTCGACCCGGCGCTGGGCGGCGACCCGCTGCTGTTCCAGCACCTGTTCTGGTTCTACTCGCACCCGGCCGTGTACATCATGGTCCTGCCCGCGATGGGGGTGGCCAGCGAGATCATCCCGTGTTTCGCGCGGCGCCCGGTATTCGGCTACCGCGCCATGGTGTGGGCGATCGTCGGCATTGCCAGCCTCGGCTTCCTTGTGTGGGGCCACCACATGTTCGTGAGCGGCCAGTCGTACCGCGCCAGCGTGACCTTCTCGCTGCTGAGCTTCCTGGTGGCCATACCTTCGGCCATCAAGGTCTTCAACTGGGCCGCCACGCTGTACAAGGGCAGCATCCGCCTGTCCGCGCCGATGCTGTATGCGCTGGGCTTTGTCGGGCTCTTCACCATCGGCGGGCTCACGGGGCTGGTCCTGGCCGCACTCGCGCTCGACGTCCACCTGACCGACACCTACTTCGTGATCGCGCATTTCCACTACATCATGGTCGGGGGCTCGGTCATGGCCTATCTTGGCGGCCTGCATTTCTGGTGGCCCAAGATGACGGGCCGCCGCTATCCCGAGACCTGGGCACGCATCGCGGCGGTGGTCATCTTTTTCGGCTTCAACCTGACCTTCTTCCCGCAATTCCTGCTTGGCTTCGAGGGCATGCCGCGCCGCTATCACGCCTATCCGCCCGAGTTCCAGGTGCTCAATATCCTGTCGTCCGCGGGCGGGTCGATCCTGGCGATCGGCTACCTGATGCCGCTGGTCTACCTGATCCATTCGCTGTTCCGCGCCGAGCGGGCGCCGGCCAACCCGTGGCAGGCCACCGGGCTCGAATGGCAGACCACCTCGCCGCCGCCGACACGCAACTTCACGCAGCTGCCGAAGGTGCAGTGCGACGCCTACCTCTACGACCCGGTCTCGGGCAAGGAGACGCCGCAATGAGGGCCCCGCCGTTCCAGTTCGACAGCACCGGCCAGCAGGCGGTGGCGGCGCGGCTCGGCATGTGGGTCTTCCTGGGCACCGAGCTGATGTTCTTCGGCCCGCTCTTCGTCGGCTACTACTTCGTCCGCTCGACCGACCCGGCCTCGCTCGCGCTGGCCGCGCGGCACACCGAGCTGCTGCCCGGCACGCTGAATACGTTCGTCCTGATGACCAGCAGCCTCGTCATGGCGATGGCGGTGTCGGCCGCGCGGGACGGTCGCCAGCGCGCCGCCGTGCGCTGCATGTGGGCCACGGCGGCACTCGGACTGGCCTTCCTGGTCATCAAGTCGTGGGAGTATGCGAAGGACATCGCCAGCGGTTTTGTCCCGGCCAATGCTTCCGGCGCGGGCGGCCCGACCGGGCAGATGTTCCGCCTGCTCTACTACGCCATGACGGGCCTGCACGCCATCCACCTGTGCATCGGCATCGGCCTGGTGGTGACCTTCGCGCTGGCGATGCAGCAGCGCCGGCCGCTGGCGGCCGATCCGGGGCGCGTCGAGATCGTCGGCCTGTACTGGCACTTTGTCGACATGGTCTGGCTGTTCCTGTTTCCGCTGCTCTACCTGCCGGGAAGGAGTGGCCCATGAAGTCCGCCAGCCATCGCACGAAGCAACCCGAAACGCACCACCAGCTCGTTGTCTGGGCGAGCCTGATGGGGCTTCTGGCCATCACCGTCGGCACGGCCTTTCTTCGCCTCGGTCCGTGGAATCTCGTGATCAACCTCGGCATCGCCGCGATCAAGGCCGTGCTGGTCGCCATTTTCTTCATGCACCTGGCCCGCGCCAGCGTGCTGCTGCGGATTGCCTGCGCGGTGCCGGTGGCGATCCTCGCGATCCTGTTCGTGCTGGCGCATGGCGACTACGCGAGCCGGGCCAAGGTGCCCGCGGCGTGGCAGTTGCCGCCGCGCGCCTCCACCGGACGCTAGGGCCCTTCCACCGCGTGTGGCCCGACCAGGTCGTTGCAAAGACGCCAGAGCACGGCCGTGGGCAATTCGTCGCCGGCCGGCCGCCATGCGGCCAGGGCATCGTCCTGGATGCAGACCGTGTTCCACCACGTGGTGAGTTCCGCCTGGCTCCATGCGCGGCGCGCGTCGATGGGGACGTCCGCCAGCATCTGCCTGACACGTTGCCGGAATTCGGTATCGCTGAGCATATGAATTCTCCTGCTTCGTCATCGGCCCCGCTAGCGGCTGCGCAAGAGCCACGCCACGGCCAGCGCGGTCACGATGAGCACCACGAGCACGACGGCCACCAACGCCCAGCGATGGGTATCGAGCCACCACTGGACGCTGTTGCGCGCGGCGCGATCGGAAAACCTGCCGTGCGCGCCATGGTCGCCGCTGACGGGCTGGTACAGATTGTCGGGCCGGTTGCGCGGCAGCGGCTGGTCGGTATGCTGCGCATCGAAGCCATGCCAGGCCAGCAGGCGATCGAGCAGGCCCGGGATCAGCCGCGTACCTAGGATGGCCTGGACCGCGGGCCAGCCCACCCACGATTCGCGGCGATGATGCAGCGCCGCCCAGACGATGGCATCGGCCGCCAGCTCCGGCTGGAAGATCGGCGGCACGGGCTGTGGCTGGCGGTCCATGCAGGTGCGGCCCCAGTCGAACTGCGGCGTATTGAAGGCCGACAGGTGCACCATGGTCAGGTGGATGTGGCTGCCGTCGTGGATCAGTTCCGAACGCAGCGAATCGGTAAAGCCGCGCAGCGCGCTCTTCGCGCCGCAGTACGGCGCCTGCAGCGGGATCGAGCGATAGGCCAGTGCCGAACCGACCTGGACGATCACGCCGCGGTCGCGCGTCTTCATGCGCCCCAGCGCGGCCAGCGTGCCCCACACGGCGCCCAGGTACGTCACTTGCGTCGCCCGGACGAAGTCGACCGGTGCGATCCGGTCGGCGCGGCAGAAGATGGTGGCCATCGCGCAGTTGATCCAGATGTCGATCGGCCCGAGCTCGGCCTCGACCCTTGCCGCGGCACGCTCGACGGCATCATGGTCCGCCACGTCCACGACGATCGGCAACGCCACGCCGCCGCTGCGCTCGACCTCCGAGGCCGCCGCCTGCAGCCCGTCCTGGCCACGCGCGAGCAGGCCCACGCGCCACGCGAGACGGCCGAACGCGCGCGCCGTGGCGCGCCCGATCCCGGCCGAGGCGCCGGTGATGACCACGCAACGGGCGGGAGAATGACGCCTTCCGGACGTCGCGAACTGGCTGCGCATCGGTGGATTCTTCGTCAGGCAATACCGCCACTGCATGCAAGATATATCCCACCGTGATGCGTTGCGCAGGATGACTTGCGCTGCGCATGCGCGGCACGCTTGTCCGCCACATCGCGCCAACGGCGGATGCAATCCTTACCGGAATGCGCACTTTCTACGCGGCGCCGGACCGTATATCGCCGCGACCGATGTGCTGCGCCGAATTCGCGGGGGGACCGCTCCCGAGAACCGGCATGCGTGATGCATGGCTGTGTCACGGACGACGGAGGCAAACCATGGCAATGACCGTTTCTGACTTCGTGCTCAAGCGCCTGCGGGAATGGGGCGTGCGGCGCGTATTCGGCTATCCCGGCGATGGTATCAACGGCCTGATGGGCGCGTTCGGCCGTGCCGGCAACGAGCCCGAGTTCGTGCAGGCGCGCCACGAGGAACTGGCCGCCTTCATGGCCTGCGCCCATGCGAAGTTCACCGGCGAGGCCGGCGTCTGCCTGGCCACATCGGGCCCCGGGGCGATCCACCTGCTCAATGGCCTGTATGACGCGCGCATGGACCACCAGCCCGTGGTCGCGATCGTCGGCCAGCAGAAGCGCGCGGCGCTGGGCGGCGACTACCAGCAGGAAGTTGACCTGACCACGCTGATGAAGGACGTGGCGCGCGATTTCGTGGAAATGGCGACCGATCCCGCGCAGATGCGCCACCTGGTGGACCGCGCCATGCGCATCGCCATCGAGCGGCGCACGGTCACTTGCATCATCATCCCGAACGATGTGCAGGAACTGGCGGCGGTGCCGGTGCCGCCGCGCGAGCACGGCACCGTGCATACGGGCATCGGCTACACGGCGCGCGCGAAGGTGCCGCAGGAGCCGGACCTGCGCCGGGCCGCCGAGGTGCTCAACGCGGGCAGCAAGGTGGCGATGCTGGTGGGCGCCGGCGCGTTGCAGGCCACCGATGAAGTCATCGAGGTGGCGCGCCGGCTCGGCGCCGGCGTGGCCAAGGCCCTGCTGGGCAAGGCCGCCGTGCCCGACGACCTGCCCTTCGTCACGGGCAGCATCGGCCTGCTTGGCACCAAGCCAAGCTGGGAACTGATGAACGGCTGCGACACCTTGCTGATGGTGGGCTCCGCTTTTCCGTACTCCGAGTTCCTGCCCGCGGAGGGCAAGGCACGCGGGGTCCAGATCGATATCGACGGCCGCATGCTCAACCTGCGCTACCCGATGGAAATCTGCCTGGAGGGCGACAGCGCCGCCACGTTGCGCGCGCTGCTGCCCCTGCTCAAGCAGCAGCCGCTCGCATGGCAGCAGGAGGTCGAGCACAACGTGGCCGAGTGGTGGCAGGTGCTGGCACAGCGCGCGGCCGCCAAGGCGGAGCCCATCAACCCGCAGCGCGTCTTCACGGAACTGTCCGAGCGGCTGCCCGATGGCTGCATCCTGACCTGCGATTCGGGCTCCGCGGCCAACTGGTATGCCCGCGACCTGAAGATTCGGCGCGGCATGATGGCATCGCTCAGCGGCGGGCTCGCGACCATGGGCCCGGCAGTGCCGTATGCGATTGCCGCCAGGTATGCGCACCCGGACCGGCCCGTGATCGCGATGGCCGGCGATGGCGCCATGCAGATGAACGGCATCAACGGGCTGATCACGATCTCGCGCGACTGGAAGCGCTGGTCGGGCGGGTCGCTGACCATCATCGTGCTGAACAACGGCGACCTGAACCAGGTCACGTGGGAGCAGCGCGTCATGGAAGGCGACCCGAAGTTTGCCGCGTCGCAGGACCTGCCGCCGTTCGGCTATGCGGCGTTCGCGCAGCTGCTCGGCTTGCAGGGCATTCGCGTCGACCGGCCCGAGTCTATCGGCCCGGCCCTGGACCAGGCATTGGCCGCCACCGTGCCCACGGTGCTCGAAATGGTCACGGACCCCAATGTGCCACCGTTGCCACCGCATATTTCGGTGAAAGAGGCGCGTGCCTATCTATCCGCCATGCTGCATGGCGACGCCGATGCGGGCGGCACCTTGCGCGCCACCTTCCGGCAGGTGTGGGAATCGCTGACCGCGCCGTCGAAGCGGCACGCCGAGAAGGACTCCACGCCGTGACCCGCGCCCGCCCCGCGCCGATACGGTCCGTCGAAGCCCGGGCCTATCGGATTCCGCTACCGGCCGCGGAATCCGACGGCACGCTGGAGTGGGACCACACCACGCTGGTGGTCGTGCATGCCACGGCCGGCGGCGTCCGCGGTTGCGGGTATGGGTACTCCGACCAGGCGGTCATACCGATCATTGCGCGGATCCTCGTGCCGCGCGTGCTCGGCACCGATGCGATGGCCACCAACGCCAGCTGGCGTGCGATGACCGGCGCGATGCGCAATCTCGGTGTTTCGGGCCTGTGCGCGCAGGCGATCTCCGCCGTCGATATCGCGCTGTGGGACCTGAAGGCGCGGCTGCTCGAGGTGTCGCTGATGCAGTTGCTCGGCGCGGCGCGCACGTCGATTCCCGGCTATGCGAGCGGCGGCTTCACGAGCCTGACGCCCGCGCAACTGCGCGAGGCCGGGCGCGCCTGGCGCGATGCCGGCTTTACGCGCGTCAAGATCAAGGTGGGCCGCCACCCGGCCGATGATCCGGAGCGCGTCGCCACGGTGCGTGACGCTGTCGGCCCCAACGTCGAAGTGTTCGTCGATGCCAATGGCGCCTACACGGTCGCGCAGGCGCTGCGCATGGCGGACCGCTTTGCACAGTCAGGCATCTCGTGGTTCGAGGAGCCCGTATCTTCCGACGATATCCCGGGCCTGCGCGAAGTGCGCGAACACACGCCCCCGGGGGTGGCCGTCGCGGCCGGCGAGTATGGCTTTACCGGCGACGATTTCCGGCGGCTGCTGGAGCCGCGTTGCGTCGATGTCCTGCAGGCCGACGCGACGCGCTGCGGCATCACGGGCTGGCTGCGCGCGGTGAATCTTTGCGAAGCCTTTCACGTCCCGCTTTCCAGCCATTGCGCGCCGGCGCTGCATGCGAGCCTGTGCTGCGCGGCTTCGGCGGCCATCCACGTCGAAGTGTTCGAGGATCATGCCCAGATCGAACAACGGTACTTCGACGGCATTCCCGCACTGCGCGACGGCAGTCTCCATCCGCATGCCGACCGGCCCGGGCTGGGGCTGCACTTCAAGGAAGGGGATGCGCGATGCCACCTGGCCTGCTAGCGTCCGGGCCCGGCGAAACGTTCGCCGCCCTGGAGCAAGACCTCCGCGATACCGTCGACGCCGAAGTGCGCTTCGACGCCGGCAGCCGCGCGCTCTATGCGACCGATGCATCGAACTACCGGCAGGTGCCTGTCGGCGTGGTGATACCGCGTAGCGTGCAGGCCGTCATCGATACCGTGGCCCTGTGCCGGCGGCATGGCGCGCCCGTGCTGTCGCGTGGCGGCGGCACCAGCCTGTGCGGGCAGACCTGCAACGTCGCGGTGGTCCTCGACTTCTCGAAGTACCTCAACCGCATCCTTGCCATCGATCCGCAGGAGAAGACCGCGCGCGTGCAACCCGGCGTGGTGCTGGACCGCCTGCGCGATGCCGCCGAACGCCATCACCTGACGTTCGCGCCGGACCCCGCCACGCATACGCACAATACGCTCGGCGGCATGATCGGCAACAACTCATGCGGGCCGCATTCGGTCATGGGCGGCGAGACCATCCGCAACGTGATCGAACTCGACATCCTGACCTACGACGGCACCCGGCTGACCGTCGGCGCGACCACGCCGCAGGCATGGGACGCGCTGGCCGCACGGACCGACCACGTGGGCGAGATCTACCGGCACCTGCGCACGCTGCGCGATGACTGCCAGGACGACATCCGCCAGCATATGCCGCGGATTCCGCGACGCGTCTCGGGCTACCCCCTGGAAGCGCTGCTGCCCGAGTACGACGGCAATATCGCCCACGCGCTGGTCGGCACCGAAGGCACCTGCGTGGTCGTGCTCGAAGCCAAGCTGCGGCTGATGGACAGCCCGCGCGCGCGCACGCTGATCGCGCTCGGCTATCCGGACGTCTATCACGCCGCCGACCACGTGCCGGACGTCATGGACGCCGGCCCGATCGCCGTGGAAGGCATGGACGACCGGCTGATCGGCGACATGAAGGCGCTGCACATGCACCCCGACGATGTGGCGCTGCTGCCCGAAGGCAACGGCTGGCTGCTGGCGGAATTCGGCGGCGACGACAAGGCGCAGGCCGACGGCCGCGCGCGCAAGCTGATGGATGCCCTGAAGGCCGCCAGCAACCCGCCTACGATGAAGCTGTTCGACGACCCCGGCGAAGAGCAACTGATCTGGCGCGTGCGGGAATCCGGCCTTGGCGCCACCGCGCACGTGCCGAACCAGAAGGTCACGTGGGAAGGCTGGGAAGACTCGGCCGTGCCGCCGCGGCACCTGGCCGAGTATCTGCGCCGCCTGCGCGAGCTGTTCGATCAGTACGGCTATGCCTGCGCGCTGTACGGCCACTTCGGCCAGGGGTGCGTGCATACGCGCATCGACTTCGACCTGGAAACGGCGCAAGGCATCGAGACCTGGCGGCGCTTCCTGGACGACGCGGCGCACCTCGTCGTGAGCCTGGGCGGCTCGATCTCCGGCGAGCATGGCGACGGGCAGTCGAAAGCCGACCTGCTGCCGATCATGTACACCGAACGGCTCATGCGCGCCTTCGGCAGGTTCAAGCAGATCTGGGACCCGCTCAATCGCATGAACCCCGGCAAGGTGGTCAATCCATTTCATGTCGACCAGAACTTGCGGATCGGAACGGACTACAACCCGCCCGAGCAGCCGGTCTATTTCCACTACACGTCGGACAACGGCAGCTTTCCGCGCGCGATGCTGCGTTGCGTCGGCGTGGGCGAGTGCCGCAAGAACAAGGGCGTGATGTGCCCGAGCTATATGGCGACGGGCGAGGAAAGGCATTCGACGCGCGGGCGCGCCCGCATGCTGTTCGAGATGCTGAAGGGCGAGGTGGTGCAGGACGGCTGGCGTTCCGAAGCCGTGCATGATGCGCTCGACCTCTGCCTGTCCTGCAAGGGCTGCAAGGGCGAATGTCCGGTGAACGTGGACATGGCGATCTACCGTGCCGAGTTCATGGCGCATTACTACGAGCGCCGGCACCGGCCGCGTGAAGCATTTGCCTTCGGCCTGGTCGACCGGTGGGCGCGGATGGGGCTGCATGCCCCGGGACTCGCCAACCTGCTCACGCATGCGCCGCTGTTCTCGCAGGCGGCGCACAAGCTGGCCAACGTGGCGAGCGAACGCGAGATTCCGCGCATCGCGAACCAGTCGTTCCGCGACTGGTTCGCCACGCGGCCGCGCCCGGCTCCGCACGGGCGCCGCGTGATCCTGTGGCCGGACACCTTCACCAACGCCTTCGAGCCGGCGATCGCACGCGACGCCGTCGCCGTGCTGGAAGCCACGGGACACGATGTGCATATCCCGCGCGAACCGGTGTGCTGCGGCCGGCCGCTCTACGAGTACGGCATGCTGGACCGGGCGCGTGCCTATCTGCGCGGCGTGCTCGACATGCTGGCCGACGATATCCGCCGCGGTACGCCGGTGGTGGTGCTGGAACCCGCCTGCCTGTCCGTGTTCCACGAGGAAATGCGCGAGCTGCTCGGCGGCGACGAACAAGCCACGCGCCTGCGCAGGCAGGCGTTCCTGCTGCCCGACTTCCTGTGCCAGCAGGACTCCCTGCGCGGCCTGCGTACGCTGTCAGGCAGCGCGCTCGTCCACCTCCATTGCCATCATCGCTCGCTCTGGAAGGGCGATGGTGAAGAACAGGTACTGCGCGCGCTCGGCGTCGACCATACCGTGCTGGATTCGGGTTGCTGCGGCATGGCTGGGTCGTTCGGATTCCTGCCGGAAAAACAGGCGGTATCGGATGCTTGCGCCCAGCGGACCCTGATCCCCCGCATCCTGGCGAAAGACGCGCAGACGATGGTCGTGGCTGACGGCTTCAGTTGCCGCCTGCAGATCCGGCACCACGCGGGCGCGCAGGCGCTTCATATCGCCCAGATGCTGGCGGGGGCACTGGAGGGCTGATCGCGAAACGTTCAGAACGAATCCCTTCTGAACACCATAGCGAGTGGCGGTCCTACGTATATTCAGAAAGAGGCCGCCCCAAAGCAGTGCACGTTCCTACACCTTGACACGTGGACATGAAGCCTGTCGTCCATCACTTCCATTCCCATCCGCCACGCCACGGAACGCGATATTACCTTGCGCTTGCAGGGGCGTTGTTCGTCGTAGGCGGTATTTACGCAGCACTTGTCGCCGCTTTTTAGAAGGGCTTTTGCGTGGCACGGGGATAAGTTGTGTTGCGGTCTGCTTATTTCAGCCTTTCATTATTGCTGCGTCGCGATACTCTCCATTTCGAACACTACAATTAAGACAAAGCCATCGGACCTCGCTTGGTTGCAGCCAGTCAGCCCGGTCCAACCAGCATCCAGACCCGCGGGGAGCGGGGTTTTTCTTCGCGTCGTCGTCGCGATACAGCAGGTGGAGGAACCGCCATGCCTCAACAGTTCACTCGAACAAAGAGGGAATTAGAAGAAGAAGACGAAGAAATGATCGAAGATCGCAGCATCCTGGCGCGCGCGGCGCGCACTATCGCAGCCAGCAGGCAGCTACTGGAGCGTCTGGGTGCGCTCGGCCCAGTGCAGCCATCGGATCAGCACGCTGCCCGCTTGCGGCAAACGCCGTCCCAGCCCGTGCCCGATGTCAAGCAGCCCGGGGCCTGGCGGCATGGCGAAGCATCCACGCCCGACAAGGGAGCCGAGCCTCGGTGCCCGTCTGTCGGACATCCTCCGATACCGGTCCTCTCCGTCAAGAGCTATCACAAGAAAAGAGAGCAGCATCTGCATGGAGCACATCATGCAAGCAAGACCGGCGGCGCGGAACATCGAAGAGGATCTCAGGGAGCTGGATGAGACGGCGCGCTCGATCGAACGTCTTGGAGCGCGCATTCAAGCGCAGGAGAGACGGATTGCTGCGCTCAGGCGGGATGGCATAGAAACCGGGAGCGCGGAAGAAATTCGCGCCAGGCTATGCGACAGCCTCAAAGACATGGTCATGCATCGTGCGCTGATTTTGCATGCGATGACCTTTGGCAACTAAGAAAAAAGCAGGCCGCCGTTTGCGCGGCCTGCGATAGCGGCGGGCCGTAAGTCCGCCGCCTCCGCGCGCGGCAATCCGTACCGCTCAAGCGCCGATTTCCCGTGCGTTCAACGAAACGCCCCCCGTCTCCGTCCTTCCTTGCTTCAAAACAATGCTTGACCAATCCGATTCTTTGGCCATAATTGCAAACGTTTGCTGCAAACGTTTGCAAGGAGAAAACAATGGAGACTCAACCAGGCACCGCGCCGCTTCGCCTGATCGAAGACGAGCATTCCGTCACCCAGATCGTCCAGGCCGCCATGGCGCAGACCAGCAGTCCGCGCTTGCGCCTGGTGATGGGCCTGCTGGTGCAGCACCTGCACGATTTCCTGCGCGAGGTCCGCCCCACTGACGAGGAATTCGAGCAGGCGCTGGAATTCATTGCCGCACTAGGGCACGCCACCCACGCGACCAACAATGAAGTCGTGCTGGCCGCCGACGTGCTGGGCCTGTCGACGCTGGTGACGGTGATGAACAACAGCACCCGGGACGGCCGCACGCCGGGCGCGCTGCTGGGCCCGTTCTATCGCGCCAACGCCCCGTGCTATGGCTGCGGCGACTGCGTGGTGCAGGACGATGCGCCGGGCCTGCCGCTGTTCGTGCGCGGCATCGTGCGCGGCACCGATGGCGCGCCGCTGTCCGGCGCGCTGGTGGAGATCTGGCAGGCATCACCGGTCGGTCTGTACGACAACCAGGACCCGCGCCAGCCCGACCGCAACCTGCGTGGCTGCTTCCACACCGATGAGCAGGGCGCCTACCACTTCCGCACCGTGCGGCCCGCCGGCTATCCGGTGCCGACCAATGGCCCGATCGGCACGCTGCTGGACGCCCAGCTGCGCCATCCGTACCGTCCCGCGCATATCCACTTCATCGTGGCGGCGCCGGGCTATCGCACGCTGGTGACGCAAGTGTTCGTGGACGAGGCGCACGCGCTGGAATCGGATGTGACCTTCGGCGTGCACCGGCAACTCGTCGGCCATCTCGAACGGGTCGACCACGGTCACAGCCCGTGGGGCGGCCTGCCCGCGCCGTTCTACACGCTCGATTTCGATTTCACGCTCGAACCCGGCGAACAGACGTTCCCGAAGCCGCCGATCGACTGACCCACCGCCCCCTTTCAAGGCAACCCGACTGAATACCATGAGCCTTTCATCCCTCTCCGGCAAGGTTGCCGTGATCCTCGGCGGCACCGGCGGCATCGGCCTGGCCACCGGCCATGCGATGGCCCAGCTTGGCGCCAGCGTGATCCTGACCGGGCGCCAGCGCGACAGCGCGAACAGCGCGGCAGCGTCGCTGCCTGCCGGCAATCACCTGGGCGCCGTGGCCGAGATCGGCGATACCGCGTCGCTGAACGCGCTGGCCGGCGAAGTCAGCCGCCACTACGGCCGGATCGACATCCTGGTCAACACCGCCGGCTTCACGCGGGCCATTCCGCACGCGGACCTCGATGCGCTCGACGATGCCCTGATCGACGAACTGTTCGCGATCAACTGGCGCGGCCAGTTCGCGGCCATCCGCGCGTTCGCGCCGCACCTGCGCGCCCATGGCGACGGGCTGGTGGTCAACGTCGGCTCCATCGCGGGCCGCACGGGCCAGGGCAGCAACGTGGCCTACTGCGCCGCCAAGGCCGGGCTGGACGTCATGGCGGTATCGCTGGGTCGCGCGCTGGCGCCGGCCATCCGCGTGCTCAATGTCTCGCCGGGCGTGGTCGACACGGGCTTCGTGCCCGGCCGCGACGACACCTTCAACGAGCGCGCGGCCAAAACCACGCCGCTGCGCCGTATCGGCCAGGCCCAGGACGTAGCCGATGCCATCGTCGCCTGCGCCACGTCGCTGCGCTTTGCCACGGGCACGACCCTCGTCGTCGACGGCGGCCGCCAGCTCGGCTGATTGCCTCTTCGCTTTCCACACTATCGCCAACGCAACCATGCACGCACGCAAGACCCTTATCACCTGCGCGGTCACCGGCAATATCGTCACACCCGAGCAGTACCCCAACCTGCCCGTGACGCCGGAGCAGATCGCCAACGCCGCGCTGGAAGCCGCCGAAGCCGGCGCCGCGGCCGCACATATCCACGTGCGCGATCCGGAGACCGGGCGTCCGTCGATGTCGCTCGACTACTACGCCGATGTCATCGACCGCATCCGCAAGCGCCATCGCACGCTGATCATCAACCTGACCACCGGTCCAGGCGGACGTTTCGTGCCCAGCGAGGACGAGCCGCGCGAGGCGGCGCCGGGCACCACGCTGCTGCACCCGGCGAAGCGTGTCGAGCACATCGCGGCGCTGCGCCCCGACGTGTGTTCGCTGGACCTGAACACCATGAACTCGGGCGGCGACGTGGTCATCAACACGCCGGCCAATGTCCGCAAGATGGCCGCCGTGATCCGCTCGGCCGGCGTCATGCCCGAGCTGGAAATCTTCGATTCGGGCGATCTGAACATGGCGCTGGACTTCATCCGCGAAGGCGTGCTTGACGGCCCCGGCCTGTGGACCTTCGTGCTCGGCGTGAAGTACGGCTTCGCGCCGACGCCGGAAACCCTCTTCTACGCGCGCAACATGCTGCCGCCCGGGGCGCACTGGTCGGCCTTCGGCATCGGCCGCGCCGAGTTCCCGATCGTGGCGCAGGCGTGGCTCGCGGGCGGGCATGTCCGGGTCGGGCTGGAAGACAACATCTACCTGGAAAAAGGCGTGCTGGCCCCGAACAACGCCGCACTGGTGGCCAAGGCGAGCGACATCGTCCGCTCGCTCGGCGGCGAGATCGCCTCGCCGCAGGAAGCGCGCCGCGTGCTCGGCCTGCGCGAAGCCTGAACCGACACCGCATAAGACAAGACACTGAAAAGGAAGAGACCATGAACACCATTCGCGTCAGCGAGAAAGCCGCCGGCATCGACAGCCTGCAACTGGAACTGGTGGGCGCGCCGCGCCCTGAAGCCGTGGGCGGCCAGTGCGTGATTGAAGTGGCCAGCGCGGGCGTCAACCCCAGCGACGTCAAGGCCACGCTCGGCCTGATGCCGCACGCGATCTGGCCGCGTACGCCGGGGCGCGACTATGCAGGCACGGTGGTTGCCGGCCCGGACGGCATGGTCGGCCTGCAGGTATGGGGCAGTGGCGGCGAACTGGGCATCCGCCGCGACGGCACGCATGGCAGGTACCTGAGCGTGGCCGCGCAGTCGGTACGCGAAAAGCCGGCCACGCTGTCGCTGCTCGAAGCCGGTGCGGTCGGCGTGCCGTTCATCACCGCCTATGAAGGCCTGCGCCGCGCCGGCATGCCGAAGCCCGGCAGCACCGTGCTGGTGTGCGGCGGCAACGGCAAGGTCGGCCAGGCGACCATCCAGATCGCCACCGCGCTTGGCGCGCGCGTGTTCGCCGTGGAGCGCACCGCGGAGCGCTATCGCGGCCACGCCAGCGGCCCGGTGCGCATGATCGACGCAAGCAGCGAAGCCATCGCCGCGGTGGTGCGCGATGAAACCGGCGGGCATGGCGCCGACATTGTCTACAACACGGTCGGCAGCCCGTACTTCGAGCAGGCCAACCAGGCCATGGCGATCGGCGCCGCGCAGATCTTCATCTCCACCATCGAGCGCCCCGTGCCGTTCGATATCTTCACGTTCTACCGTGGCCAGCACACCTATGTGGGCGTCGACACGCTGGCGCTGGACAGCAGCGCATGCGCGGGCATCCTTGACCAGCTTGCGCCGATGTTCGCGTCCGGCGCGTTGAAGCCGTTCCCGGTGCTGCCCGAGTACACCTACGCGCTGGCGGACGCCGCCGACGCCTACCGCGCCGTGCTGCAAGGGGCGGCCGAACGCGTGGTGCTCAAGCCATGAACACGACCCGCTTCGCCCAGGCGCCGGCGTACTTCCCGCCCAACCACAACGGCATGCATTGCCTGCGCCTGCAGGGGCATGAGGCCGGGCCATCCGAGTCGCTGTGGCTCGGCGTGTCGGTGCTGCTGCCGGGCGGGCATACCAGCATGGACGCGTCCGCCGTCGAGAAGCACTACGTCGTGCTCGAAGGCGAAGTCTGCCTGCGCACGCCTGACGAAACCGTCACGCTGCAGCAGTTCGACTCGGTGCGGCTTGCGCCGGGCGAAGCGCGGCAGGTGTCCAACCCGGGCAACCGCCCGGCGATGCTGCTGCTGGCGATGCCTTACCCGAAAGCGTGAGCCGGCAGCTACAACGCGCAGCAAGCAGTACGTAGCGCGCAACACCCGGCGCCACGGCATGGCGCCGTCCCCGCGCATTGCGGGGACTCTCTTCCATAACAAACATCAAAGGTAGGGGAGACAAACCCATGAAACGCGTTCCCATGCGAAGCGCGGCCCTGGCCGTGGCCGCATGCGGCCTGGCCGGCACGGCCCAGGCGCAGTCTTCGGTCACGATCTATGGCCGCATCAACACGGCGCTGGAGTATTCCAACGCCACCACCGCCACGGACGGCACGCACCTGGGCGGCACCGGACGGCTGACCAACAACCGCTCGGTATTCGGGCTGCGTGGCGAAGAAGACCTTGGCGGCACGCTCAAGGCGATCTGGCAGATCGAGAGCAACTTCTCGCTCGATACGGGCCAGGGCCAGATTGCCGGGCGCAATGACCGCGTCGGGCTGCAGGGCAAGGCCGGAACCTTCTTCATGGGCCACTGGCAGACGCCGTACACCGAGGCGACGTCCGGCTACGACCCCTACTACCCGACCACCGCCGGCTACATGGCGCTGATCGGCAACGGGTCCACGTCGAGCTCCGACAACGTGCAGGACACCAGCTCGTTCGATCGCCGGCAGAAGAACGTCATCGTCTACAAGACGCCATCGCTGGCAGGCTTCAGTGGCGCCGCGGCGTGGGGCATCAACGAGGAAAAGCTGACCGTGCCGCGCAATCCCGGCCTGTACTCGTTTTCGGCCGCGTACGACAACGGCCCGCTCAACGTGGTGCTGGCCTATGAGATCCACCAGAACTACCAGGTCCAGGGGCGCAATGACGACGCCATGAAGGCCGGCGTGTCGTACCGGTTCCCGACCACCACGGTCGCGCTGCTGTACGAGCGCCTGCACTACCGCACCGCCACCGGCGACCTGACGCGCAACGGCTACTACGCGTCGCTCGCGCAGAAGCTGGGTCCGGGCAGCGTGAGGGCAGGCTTCGCGCTGGCCAGCAACGGCGCCGGCAGCGCCACCGAGACCGTCGGCTTCTTCCGCAGCGGCGCGGAGACGGGCGCCATGCAGATCACCGTCGGCTACGACTATCCGCTGTCCAAACGTACCGCGCTGTATGCCTACTACAGCCGCATCCAGAACAAGAAGAACGCGATCTACGACTTCGCCATCAACGAACTCGGCGTGAGCGCCGGCGCGAGCCCGCAGACCTTTGCGCTCGGCATGCGCCACTTCTTCTGAATCCCCGGTTGCAAGGAGACCTACGATGTACCGCCCCCTTCGTCGCAAAGCCCTGCTCACCCTGACCTCCGCGGTTGCCCTGGCCGCCCTGCCCGCCCTGCCCGCCATGGCGCAACCGCAATACCCGTCCAAGCCGATCCGCCTCGTGGTGCCGTTCTCGGCCGGCAGCGCCACCGACATCCTGGCCCGCATCATCGGCGCCAGGATGGGACAGCATTCCGGCTACCAGATCATCGTCGACAACCGCCCCGGCGCCGGTGGCACGCTTGGCGCCACCGGCGTCGCCAAGGCCGCGCCGGACGGCTACACGCTGATCCTGGTCTCGGTCGGGCACGCCATCAACGCCACGCTGTACCCGAAGCTCGCCTATGACACCGTCAAGGACTTCGCGCCGGTGTCGCTGGTGGCGAGCGTGCCCAATGTGCTGGTGGTGAACGCCGCCAGCCCGTACAACTCCGTGCGCGACATCGTTGCCGCGGCCAGGGCCAACCCCGGTGTCATGAACTTCGATTCGGCCGGCTCGGGCAGCTCCACGCACCTGAGCGGCGAACTGTTCAAGATGCAGGCCGGCATCGACGTGGTCCACATCCCGTACAAGGGCACGGGCGAAGCGCTCACCGACGTGATGGCGGGCCGCGGCGACATGATGTTCGCGCCGTCGGTATCGGCCATGCCATTCGTGCGCCAGGGCAAGCTCAAGGCTCTGGCCGTGACCACGGCGAAGCGGGCCGCCTCCCTGCCCGACATTCCGACCGTGGCGGAAGCCGGCCTGCCGGGGTATGCCTTCGATTCCTGGTTCGGGATACTCGCTCCCGCCGGCACGCCGAAGGAGATCGTCAATGCGCTCAATGCCGAGATCGGCAAGGCGCTGGCCGCGCCCGATGTCAGGGAAAAGCTCGCCGTGCAGGGAGCCGAGCCCAGGACCTCCACGCCGCAGGCGTTCTCCGCCTATATCCAGGCGGAAATCGCCAAGCTGGCGCCGGTTGTCAGGCAATCGGGCGTCAAGGGCGGCCAGTAGTCGGGCTCGCGCGCGGCGGCCGGCCGTCGCGGGTGCCTTAGAATGGCGGTTTCCCGACCTGCCCAGCGCCCCCAGCCGCCGCACCGCTTTCCGCCGACATGTCCGAGCGCAAACGCCTGACCCTCAAAGACCTCGCCGCCGAGATCAACGTGCATTACTCGACGGTGTCGCGCGTGATGAACCCGGCCACACGGCATCTCGTGGCGGAAGACGTGGCGGCACGCGTGCTCGCGCTGGCCGACGAGCGCGGCTTCCGTCCGAACCGCATCGCGGCCGGGTTGCGCACGCAACGTTCGGGGCTGGTCGGCGTGGTGCTGCCCGATATCGCCAACCCGGTGTTTCCGCCGATCCTGGCGGGCATTGAAGCGGTGTTGTGCCAGCAAGGCTATGTGCCGATCGTCGTCAACGCCGGCACCGACAAGGCGCGCCAGCGCTTCGTCATCGACCAGCTGCTCGGGCGCCAGGTAGAAGGGCTGGTGCTGGCAACGGCCGAGCGCGACGATCCCGTGCTGGAATACTGCGTGGCCCAGCGCATTCCCGTAGTCATGGTGAACCGCGGCGAGGACACCGGCCGTGCGTCATGCGTGGTCAGCGACAACCTGCTGGCCATGCGCCTGACGGTGGATCACCTGGTCGGGCTCGGGCACCGCCGCATCGGCCACATCGCGGGACCGTCGACGCTCTCCACCGGCTTCCTGCGCCGCGAGGGCTTTGTCCGCGCCGTGCGGCGCCACCGCCTGGGAGCCGGCCAATGGCAGGTCATCGAAGCCGCGAGCTACTCGCGCGAAGCGGGCCGCGAAGCCTGCGAACGGCTGCTGGCCGAATTCCCGGGCATGACGGCCATTGCCGCCGGCAATGACCTGATCGCCATGGGCTGCTACGACTGCCTGCGCGCTCGCGGCCTGCGCTGCCCCGACGACCTCTCGGTGATCGGCCACAACGACATGCCGTTCGTCGACGCGCTCACGCCGCCGCTGACCACGGTGCGCATTGCCGTCCATGAAATGGGCGAGCAAGCGGCAAGGCTGCTGCTCAGCAAGCTCAGCCAGCCCGATGCCAAGGCGGTGACGGTCGAGCTGACGCCGGAGCTCATCGTGCGCGGGTCGACGGGGGCGCCGGGGCATAGCGCCGTAGCGCGATAGCGGGCCGATGCGCCAATCCCACCAGCCCGCTGCAAGAAAACCGCGCGGATTCGAAGTCCTTCTATAGTTTCCGTTGCTTCGGGAACCTAGTCTACGACCCGAAGATCCGCAGCATTCAGCCACCGGTCTCCTCGACGCCACGCCAATCAGCGAATGATTGATGTGGCGGCGGCTGACCCGGCGTGGCGGCATCGCCGCCCGCCAACTTCCCGACTGAAGCCAATGCCCCGGACAGCTTGCTGGCCGGGGACAGGTGCTTGCCGCGGATCGGAGTTCTTCGATCAAACCGAGGCAACACTATGAGATTGACTACCGCTTCACTGGCTGCGGCTGCCTTGGCCGCCATCCTCGCCGGATGTTCCACGACCTCCAGCCACCCGAGCGACCAGGGCACATCGAATCAGGTCGTATTCCCCGACAAGGCCAGCGCCTGGCCCGCGCAGGGTACCTTCGCGAACCTCGACAACCTGCGCCAGCTGCGGCCCGGCATGACCAAGGACCAGCACTACGCGCTGATCGGGCGCCCGCACTTCAACGAGGGCATGCTCGATGTGCGGGAGTGGGACTACCTCTTCAATTTCCGCACCGGCAAGCCGGCACCGAACGATGTCGCGCAATGCCAGATGATGGTGCTGTTCGACAAGGACATGCTGTCCCGCTCGTACTATTGGGCGCCTGAATCGTGCGCGGCGTTCCTGAAGTATGCGGACGCGCCGGCGCCGGCTGCCCCCGTCGTGATGCCCGCCGTCACCGAACGGACCACTACGCTCGGCGCCGATGCCTTGTTCGCCTTCAACGGCTCGGGGCCGGCCGACCTGCTGCCGGAAGGCCGCCGCCAGGTCGATGCACTGGGGAGAGAGCTGGCCGCCATGAAATCGCTCCGCCACGTCGATGTGTATGCCTACACCGATCGCCTCGGCACGGCCGCCTATAACCAGCGCCTGTCGCAACGGCGCGCAGAGACCGTGAAGACCCTGCTGGTCGCGCAGGGCGTGGACAGGCGCGTGGTCACGGCGCAGGGCCGTGGCAAGGCAAATCCGGTCAGCCACTGCGGCGCCATGCCACGCGGCAAGCTGATTGCATGCCTGGCGCCGGACCGGCGCGTAGAGATCCGCTCCGCCGGCGTGAAGTAGCACGGCAAGGCCAGCGTGACCTCGCGCGGCTGACCCTTCCTTTCACCAAGCCATTTTTGAACATGCCGCGCAGGCGGCAGGGGCGCGCTCACGCCCGTTTTCCGTGAGTCGTCCCCGACAAGGCGGCTGGCATCGAATGCATGCCGCGCCTTCTCAAGGAATCAGGAATCTCATCATGAACAAGACATATCGCAGCGTTTTCAACGCATCGACCGGTACATGGGTGGCGGCGCCCGAGACCGCCAAGGGGCGCGCAAAGTCATCGCGAAGCATCGCAGCCTCCGCGCTCGCCATCTTAGCCAGCGTTGCCACGCCGTGCGCATTCGCGTTCGATACCATTGGCAACAATGCCACCGGCAGCTCCAGCGACCTGGTCATCGGCGACAACGCAGCAGGCATCTCGTATCCCACCTACTTTTACCCCACCATGACAACGGACCCCTGGGGCAATCCACTGCCAGGCGGGGGCTCGGTCATCGTCGGCAACAACGCCAACGCCAACCAGAATGCCGGCGTGACCTTGCTCGGCAGCAACACCAGCGCTTCTGGTGACGGTGCGGTTGCCATCGGCGTGGATTCGTCAGCGGGCTACGATGGCACCGCGGTAGGCACCGCGGCATTTGCCACCGGCAGCTACAGCGTCGCCATGGGCCGCGGAGCGGTTGCCTCGCACAACTCGTCCGTCGCCCTGGGCGTGCTGTCTGCCGCGGCCGGCGATGAGTCGCTCGCATTGGGCGACTATGCGTTCGCCAGCGGCACGTCTTCCGTCGCGGTCGGCGATGGCGCAATGTCCAGGAACACCGAAGCCATTGCCATTGGCAAGGCCGCACAGGCACTGGGCGTCCGGTCCATCAGTATTGGCTCGCGGAACATCGTGACCGGCGACAAGTCCGGCGCGATCGGCGACCCGAACCATGTCACCGGCACCGGCAGCTATGCGCTGGGCAATGACAACACCATCGATGCCGACAACGCCTTCGTCGTCGGCAACAACGTGTCGGTACCGGCCGGCCTGAATGGCGCCGTCGTGCTGGGCAACAACTCGACGGTGTCCGCCGCCACCCCCATGGCCGGCATGACCGTGAATGGGGTTGCGCACACCTTTGCCGGCGCGGCACCGGCGGCGGGCGATGTGCTGAGCGTCGGTTCCACGGCGGCTCCGCGGCAGATCCAGAACGTCGCGGCCGGCCAGATCGGTGCCGCCAGCGCCGACGCGATCAACGGCTCGCAACTGTATGCCGTGGCGCAGGAACTGGACAAGCCCATCCGCTTCAGCGGCAACAGCGGCGCCAGCGTCGACCGGCACCTTGGCGATACGCTCGCCATCACCGGCGTCGCCACGACCACAGGCAGCTACTCGGGCGCCAATCTGAAGACCGTCACCGACCCGACGGGCTCGCTCAGCCTGCAGATGGCCGACGCGCCGAAGTTCGGCAATATCACCATCAACGATGAGGGCAGCGGCAAGATCACCGGCGTCACCGCCGGCACGGCGGCCACGGATGCCGTCAATGTCAGCCAGCTCCAGGCTGCCACGGCCGATGCCGTCATGTATGACGACAGCACCCACAACAGCGTGACGCTGGGCGGAGATCCCTACAACGCGACGACCAGGACCGGCGGCACGAAGATCGTCAACGTCGCGCGCGGCGTGAACGACAGCGACGCCGTCAACATGTCGCAGCTCAACGAGACCAACCAGGCGGTGACGAACCTCGGCGACACCGTGAACAACTTCGCGGGCGATCAGTCGACCACCAACACGACCATCAATGGCCGTGGCATCCGCTATGTGCGTACCAACGACGCAGGCCTGCCGATCGCCGACGCCTACGCCCAGGGCCAGGGCTCGACCGCGGTCGGCTACCAGGCGACGGCAACCGGGGCGGACGCGCTGGCGCTTGGTCGCAACGCGGCCGCCACGGCAGCCAACAGCGTGGCGATCGGCGCGAGCAGCACTACCACGGCCGACCTGTCGGCTGCCGCGTACAACCCGGACAGCGCTTACGTGCTCGCTGGCCTGGCGCCCGCGGGAGAGGTTTCCGTCGGCTCCGCCGGCGCCGAGCGCCGTATCACCCATCTCGCAGCCGGCGCGGCCGACACCGATGCGGTGAACGTGAGCCAGCTCAAATCACTCGACGGCAAGATCACCGCGAGCGATGCAGGCTCGGTCAAGTACGACGTCAATCCCGATGGCACCGTCAACTACAACAGCATCACGCTGGCCGGCGACACCTACAACGCGGTGACCAAGACCGGCGGCACGAAGATCGTCAACGTCGCGCGCGGCGTGGATGACAGCGACGCCGTCAACATGTCGCAGCTCAACGAGACCAACGCCATCATCAACAACTTCGCCGGCGACCAGTCCGATACGTATATCGACCATAACGGACGCGGCATCCGCTATGTGCGCACCAACGACAGCGGCCTGCCGCTGGACGATGCGCATGCTCGGGGCATCGGCTCGTCGGCGCTTGGCTACAACGCCGTGGCGCTCGGCGGCAACGCGCTGGCGCTTGGCCGCAATGCCGTGGCGGCCAGCGACAACGACGTCGCGCTCGGCGCGGGCGCCGTTACGCAGGCGGCGGTTGCGACGACGGGTACGACCATTGCCGGCAAGGACTACACCTTCGCGGGCATCGCCCCGACCAGCACCGTCAGCGTTGGCGACATCGGCGCCGAGCGCACCGTCACCAATGTGGCCGCCGGCCGCATCAGCGCCACCAGCACCGATGCCATCAACGGCTCGCAGCTCTACGCCACCAACCAGGCCATCGAGGACCTGGACCAGGGCGCAGTGAAGTACGACCGGCTTGCGGATGGCACCGTGAACTACAACAGCGTGACGATGGCCGGCAGCACGTACAACCCGGTAACCAAGACCGGCGGCACGAAGGTCACCAACGTGGCGCGCGGCGTGGCGGACAGCGATGCGGTGAACGTGTCACAGCTGAATGAAGTCAAGGCTGACGTGACCAGCATCACCAACACGGTCGAAAACTTCGCAGGCGACCAGTCGACGACGTACACGGAAGAGAATGGCCGCGGCATTCGCTACGTCCGCACCAATGACACGGGCTTGCCGCAAGCCGACGCCCACGCCCGGGGACAGGCCTCCACCGCCGTTGGCTACAACGCGCAGGCGAACGGTGACAGCGCCGTGGCCATGGGCCGCGACAGCAATGCGGCCGCGGCGGATGCGGTGGCAATCGGCCACAACAGCGTCGCCGCCAATGCGGGCGATGTGGCACTCGGAGCGGGCTCCGTCACCGCTGCCGCGGTAGCCACCACGGGCGTGACGATCGCCGGCAAGGACTACACCTTCGCGGGCACCGCGCCGACCAGCACGGTCAGCGTCGGCGACGTCGGCGCCGAGCGCACCATCACCAACGTGGCTGCCGGTCGCATCAGCGCCGACAGTACCGATGCCGTCAACGGCTCCCAACTGGCCGCGACCAACGCGGCCATCGATCAGATTTCCTCGAACATCTCGAACCTCGACCAGGGCGCGGTCAAGTACGACATCAATGCGGATGGCACCGTCAACTACAACAGCGTGACGATGGGCGGCGACACGTACAACTCGGTGACAAAGACTGGCGGCACAAGGATCACCAACGTGGCGCGCGGCGTCAACGACAGCGACGTCGTGAACATGTCGCAGCTCAACGAGACCAACGCGGTCATCAACAACTTCGCCGGCGACCAGTCGACCGAGTACACCGAGCAGAACGGGCGCGGCATCCGCTACGTCCGCACCAACGACACCGGGCTGGCGCAGGCGGATGCCTATGCCCAGGGACAGGGATCGACGGCGGTGGGCTATGACGCCAGGGCAACCGGCGACAGCGCGCTCGCGCTCGGCCGCAATGCCGTGGCATCGGATGCCAACAGCGTGGCACTTGGCGCGGGATCGGTCACATCGGCGGCAGTGGCTACGGCCAGCGGCGTGGTGGGCGGCACCATTTACCGGTTCGCCGGAGGCAGCGCGACCAGCACGGTCAGCGTGGGCTCGGCTGGCAACGAGCGCACCGTGAGCAATGTCGCGGCCGGGCGCCTCGGCGCGGAGAGTACCGACGCGGTCAACGGTTCGCAGTTGTACGCAACGAACCAGAAGGTGGATGAGAACACGCAGGACATTGCCAACCTGAACCAGCAGGTTGGTGGGAATACGCAGTCCATCACTAACCTGAACAACCGGGTTGACGGCGTGCAGCGTGATGCCAACGCCGGCACCGCGTCGGCCATGGCGCTGGCGGGACTGCCGCAGGCGGTATTGCCGGGCAAGGGCATGGTTGCCCTGGCGGGCAGCACCTACAGCGGCCAGTCAGCGCTCGCGCTCGGGGTGTCGAAGCTGTCGGATTCCGGGAAGTGGGTGTTCAAGGGCGGGGTGACTACCAACTCGCGGAGGAATGTGGGGGCGACGGTTGGAGCGGGATTCCACTGGTAACGGGATCGTTTTTTTGGGGGAGTGCTGCCGTCTCCTGAAGGATGGGAGAGAGCAGAGCCGGCAGGGTTCTGCGGCGATGACCCAGTCATCGCCCAAACCCTATGCCTTCAACCCATGCTCCTGCGCATAATCAAACAACTCCGCATCATTAGACAGCCCCAACTTACGCATGGCATTGGTTTTCTGCGTACTCACCGTATTGACGCTGCGATGAAGGTACCGCGCCACCTGGGTCGTCGTCATCCCTTTGACGTACATGCGCACCACTTCCATTTCACGCGGGCTGAGGCAGCGGCTCGACTGTCTCTGCAGCATCTCGTTCTCCCAGCGCGCCAAATCCACACGCGCGGACGTGCTCAGCAGCCTGCGGCGCCTGTATGCCGCCACGATTACGGCCGGTAGTTCCGACAAGTCATCTCGCTTGTTGACGATGCCCAGCACGCCGACGTCCTGCATGCTGACCATCAGCCCCGGGTTCTCCAGCATGGTCAGGACCACGACCCGGACGTGCGGAAAGCGCGTACGCAGCGTAGTCAGCATCGCCAGGCCATCAGGCGAGTCGCCGCAAGGCATGGAGAAGTCGGTCACCAGCACATCGCACGGTACGGTGCGCAACAGATCGAATAGCGCCCTCGGGTTCGAGGCATCCGCCACGACCCGGATACCCGTGGCCGCGGCCAGCGTCTGCCGTACGCCGAAGATGATCAGCGGATGATCGTCCGCCAGTATTACCCTGATTGCCATCGCTATTCCCTATCTCAAGATACAACGTCGCCCCCGCGATTGCCGCCGCCGGGACAGGCATCGCGCAGTCGCTCGCAGTCGCGGCAATGCAACGGCCCGCGCGCAGGCCCCGTGGCGCCGTCGTCCACGCCCAGGGCTTCGATCAGGTAGGCGATCGCCGCCAGCACCGGCACGCTGGCGGTGCGCACCTGGCCGACGTCACCGGCCTGCACGGCACGCCGAAAGCGGTCCATGATCTCGTCGAGGTGCGGTTGACCGAACACGGACAGCGCGCCGCGCATGCGGTGGCACCACGGCCTTAATGCCTTGATCGCTCCCCGGGCCACGCAATCGGCCAGCGTCTCCCGATCGCCCGCGAGCGCCGCGACGCAGGCCTGCAACCCGGCATCGCCGGCCCCCGGATGCAGCACGTCCAGCAGGTCTTCGCGCCGCACCAGCGTGGCATCGAAGCGGAGGCAGCCCGTGTGGTCGGCCTCCTGCCGAGCGGTGCCGATCGGCGCGCGCGCACCGCCGCGCGCGTTCATCGCATCCGACAGGCCTGCCTGCAGCGAGGCCAGCGTGACCGGCTTCAGCACGCACGCATTCATGCCCGCGTCGAAGCCGCGCCGGTGTTCCTCCGGCACCGTGGTCGCGGTAATGCCCACCACGGGCAGCCCACGCAGCGTGGCGTCCTGGCTGCTGCGGATGGCCCGCGTCAGCGCAAAGCCGTCCATGACCGGCAGATGCAGGTCCGTCAGCACCAGGTCGAACGCGCCGGCCTCCAATGCCTGCAGCGCGGCCTCGCCGTTATCCACCACCGTCGGCAAGTGGCCGAGGAGCACGAGTTGCTGCCGAATGACTTCCTGGTTGATGCAATGGTCCTCGGCCACGAGGATGCGCCAGCGCTTTCGCGTGCCCGATGCGGCTGTCCCATGCACAGGGCCGGCATCGCCAGCGACAGCCGGCGCGGCCGCCTGGCGTTCCAGCGCGCGCTCCACCGCGCCGAGGAACGCAGCCCAACGCAGCGGATTCACGCTCAGCCGCACACTGTCCTGCTCATCGGCGCGGAAGCCGAGCGGCTTCCACTTCGTCGTCACCAGGACCAGGCGCGGATCGGCGCTGTCCGCCAGCACCGGGCCGCGGTCGGCATCGGCCAGCACGATCGCGGCCTGCCCGGCGTCGACGTGCCCCGCCAGCGGGACCATGCCCGCGGTCCGGACATGGGCCAACAGCGCCTGGGCGATGTCGGGGTCGCGCACACGGACGGCCACCTTGCGCTCCCGCAGACATGGCAGGTCGTAGCGCTGGCACAGGATCGTGCACGGCACGCGCAGTACCGCCGTGGTGCCGGTGCCCTCCTCGCTCTCCAGCGCCAGGCTGCCGCCCATCATGGCCGCCAGGTTGCGCGAGATGGCCAGCCCGAGTCCAGTGCCGCCAAAGCGGCGTGTGGAACTGCGCTCGACCTGCACGAACGGCGTGAAAAGCCGCTGCATGTCGGCCTTTGCCATGCCGATGCCAGTGTCGCGCACCTCCACCAGCACCCCCGCGATGTCATCCACGCAGGTCTCGACCGTGACGCGCAGCGCAACACTGCCGCGATCGGTGAACTTGATGGCGTTGCCCAGCAAATTGAACAGGATCTGGCGCATCCGGATGCCGTCGGCGCGTACCGTGGCCGGGACCTCCGGACTGACGCAGAGGCGCATCTGCAGGCCCTTCTTCTGCGCCTGCGGCATCAGCGGCGATGCGACGCTGTCCACCAGGTCACGCAGGTCCAGCGGCGCCGGCACGATCGCCAGGCGCCCGGCTTCGATCTTGGCGTAGTCCAGGATATCGTCGAGGATCTGCGCGAGAGCCTGGCCGGATTCCTGTGCCAGCGCGAGCAGGCGTTGCTGTTCGGGCGCCAACCCCGAGTTCTGCAGCAATTCCACCAGTCCCAGGATGCCGTTCATCGGCGTGCGGATCTCGTGGCTCATCATGGCGAGGAATCCTTCCTTGGCGCGCAGGGCGGACTCGGCCGCGTCCTTGGCCTCATGCAGCGCGTCGGCCTGGCGATGCTGTTCGGTGACGTCGAGGATCACGCCATTCCACACCGTGAAGGTTCCCTCGCGCCTGGGCGTGGCGCGGGCCTGAATCCACCGCAGTTCCGCCCCCCGCTTCAGGCGTCCCGCAATATCCAGGGGCTGGCCGGTGCGGGCACTTTCCAGGATCGCGGCACGCAGGCGCGGATGGTCCTCCGGGCAGACCCCCGATTGGGCCGGCGAGCCAGCGCCGAGCGCGCGGGCGGTATCGATGTCCAGCCCCGTGCCATCGCCGGCGGCATACGTCACGTCCCAGTCGCTGTCCAGGTCGCCGGTTCGCAAGCGGCTCTGGAACACGGTCACGGGCAGGCTGTCGACCACGTCCTGCAGGCGGCGCTCGAACGCTTGCGCGCGCTCGCGCGATTCATCGATGTCCGTCACGTCGAAATGCACGGTCACGATGCCGCCCGGCGTGCCATCCGGGTTGCGGAACGGCAAGGCCCAGAAGTTCACGCGCCGCAACTGGCCGGCCGCGTTCTGCATGTGCAGATGCATCTGGCGTGGCGCCATGGTCCGCATGGCTTCATCCTGCAGGGCCAGGAGCTCGCCGCTCATCCGGTCGCGCAGATGCCCGACCTCCAGGGCATGCCTGCCCACGGCATCGGCTTTCACCACGCCGAAGAAGCGCTCGAATGCCGGATTGAGTTCCATGTAGCGCAGGTCCGGGCCTTTGGCCGCCACGGGCTCGGGCAGGCTCGCCAGCAGGGCTTCCTTGAGCGCGAGTTCATAGCCGAGCTTGCCTTCCGCCTTCGCGCGCTGCGCGACCAGCCGGCGCGTGCGCACATAGCCGACCGCCAGGACCAGGCAGAGCCCAAGCGCGGGCAACAGCAGCGGCCATGCGTCACGGAGCAGGCGCCATGTGGCGCGCTGCGCGGCGATCTCGCGGCCTGCCATGCCGCCTCCCACGTCGACGGCCTGCGCCGCTTCGGCCAGCAGGAACATGCACAACGCGCCGGCCGACAACGCTTGACCGAGATTCAGCCCCAGGCGGTTTCCCTCTGTTTCCATGACTTCCTTACGGGTGGCAAGAATTCGCGGGTGACGCAAGCCGGCGCGGTACGCGCGTACCGCGCGCATGGCAGCGTCACGATTTGGCCGGGCAATCCCCTCCTGGCCGGCGGCGTGGCATCAGGACGTGGCTGGCTTGCGCGCTGGCTTGTGCTGATGCGAATTCCGCGCGCGCCGCGCGCGTCTTCTACCCGGTGCGAGATGGGACGCCGCTGTTGTCGCGGATCCTGGCAATTGCGTGGAAAAGTCTAGGCCTGGCACATCGCCACCGGATATAGAAGGAATTCGATTCTTCAGACATTTCTGATGCAGTCCGGACGCGTATCGGTGCGGCCTGCGCCATGGACCACAGGTCGTGCGAAAGGGAAAAAACCTGCGCGGCCCGACGACATCGATGCGATGACATGGAAACAGGATCGCCTTGCGATGGGTTGTCGTTGCAGTCGAACCATGCCGGCGAAGAAATGGGAAGCGAGCGTCGAATCAGTCCGGTAATGGATCGTCGACGTAAAGTGGGGAAAAGCCGGCAGCCATTCTAGGACTGCGGCTTGGGGATGCCTTGCGGTGCGTCAGTAATCGGTGCGGGGTTGGGAGGGGATTGAAAGGTATTGCGGAAGGGAAGCCGCCGACTCACCCGTTCAGGTGAGGCTTGCCAGCAGGAATCCCTGCGCGGATTCGCCCTCCCGCGAACGGCGGCGCCGGTAGGTCCCGTCCGCTTCCATTTCCCAGGCCTCGCGCTTGTCGCGCAGATAGGGCTTCAGGCCTTCGGCGATCACCCGCTTCCGGAGGCGCGCGTCCAGCACCGGAAAGCAGACTTCGATGCGCCGGAACAGGTTGCGGTCCATCCAGTCGGCACTGGAGAGCATGACGTCTTCGGCCTTGTCGTTGTGGAAGTAGAAGATCCGGGAGTGCTCGAGGAAGCGGCCGATCACGGAGCGCACGCTGATGCTCTCCGAGAGACCCGGCACGCCCGGCCGCAACGCGCAGGCGCCGCGCACGATCAGGTCGACGCGCACGCCATCGCGCGAGGCATCGTAGAGCGCCTGGATCAGCCCCGGCTCTAGCAGCGCATTCATCTTCGCGATGATCCAGCCCTTGCGCCCCGCGCGTGCATGCTCGGCCTCGCGCCGGATGGCCTGCAGCAGGGACTTGTGCAGGGTGAACGGCGACTGCCAGACATGGGCGGTCTTGCTGATCTGCCCCAGCCCGGTCAGCTGGCCAAAGACATTGGCGACATCCTGCGTGATCTCCGGATGGCAGGTCATCAAGCCGAAATCGGTGTAGAAGCGCGTGGTCTGGCTGTGGTAGTTGCCCGTCCCGAGATGCGCATAGTGCCGCAGGCGTCCGCCTTCGCGCCTGACCACCAGCACCATCTTGGCATGCGCCTTGTAGCCGACCACGCCGTAGACCACATGCGCGCCCGCCTCTTCGAGCTGCGCGGCCCAGCCGATATTGGCCTCTTCGTCAAAGCGCGCCAGCAGCTCCACGACCGCGGTGACTTCCTTGCCCTTGCGCGCCGCATCGGTCAGCGCGGACAACAGCACCGAATCATGGCCCGCGCGATAGACGGTCTGGCGGATCGCCACGACATCCGGGTCCTGCGCGGCCTGCCGGACAAAATCCACCACCGGCGCAAACGACTGGAACGGGTGATGCAGCAGGATGTCGGCTTCGCGGATGGCGCGGAACATGTCGGCCTGCGGCTGCAGTCCCTTTGGCAAGCCCGGGCGGAAAGGCGGGTACTTGAGATCGGGGCGGTCGACCGCTTCGGGCACCTGCAGCATCCGCACCAGGTTGACCGGCCCATTGACCGAGAACACCTCCTTGGCCGACAGGCCGAACTGCTGCTGCAGGAACAAGGTCACCGGCGGCGAGCAGTTGTCCGCGACTTCAAGCCGCAGGGCGTCGCCGAAATGGCGCTGCGGCAGCTCGCCCTGCAGCGCTTCGCGCAGGTTCTTGATCTCCTCTTCGTCCACGAACAGCTCGCTGTTGCGCGTCACGCGGAACTGGTAGCAGCCGCGCACCGTCATGCCGCTGAACAATTCGCCGACATGCGCGTGCAGGATCGAGGACAGGAACACAAAGCCATGCCGGCACCCGGCCACTTCGGGCGGCAGCGCGATGACGCGCGGCAATGCACGCGGCGCCTGCACGATGGCGTTGCCCGAGCGGCGGCCGAACGCGTCCTTGCCGTCGAGTTCCACCGCGAAATTCAGGCTCTTGTTCAGCACGCGCGGAAACGGATGCGCGGGGTCCAGCCCGATCGGCGTCAGCACGGGCATCAGTTCATTGAAGAAATACTCGCGGATCCATTCCGCCTGCGCCGCGTTCCAGGTCGGCCGCCGCAGGAAGCAGACCTGCTCGGCGGCGAGCGCGGGAATCAGGACGTCGTTGAGCATCTGGTACTGCAGCGCGACCAGTTCGCGTACCCGGGCGTTCACCAGGTCGTAGAGCGTCTGCGGGGACAGGCCATCGGGGCCGCTGACCGGCGACTGGACCAGGCATTGTTCCTTCAGGCCCGCCACGCGGATCTCGTAGAACTCGTCCAGGTTGCTGCTGAAGATGCACAGGAAGCGCAGGCGTTCGAGCAACGGCGTGTCGGGGTCGGCGGCCTGCATCAGCACGCGCCGGTTGAATTCCAGCTGGCTCAGTTCCCGATTGACGAACAGGGCGTTGCCGTTTTGCCAGGTGGACGATGCGTCCGGGGCAGGAGGGCCGTCGATATTGGCTGCCGGCGGCAGCGTGCTCCGTGAAGGAATCGCGTCGTCTTCCATTTGGGACCGGGGACGTGGTGCCGGAGGGGTTTCAATGGATTCTAGTTCACGGCGATGGGGGATTTGGGATTTGATTTGGTTGGCTGTGGGCTGTTCCGCCGGCGTAACCGGCAAGTCACTTTCCGTCTCGACGGAAAAAAAGACCGCCGCACAAGGCGGCGGTCTTTACCCGTCACGCCGCCAGGCGTGTGCCCGCGCGATACTGCGCAAGCAGTGCCTCGCGCTTTGCGGCCGCGGCATGCATGTTGCCTTCCTTCACGTGGCCGAAGCCACGGATGTCGTCGGGCAGCGTTGCCAGCGCAATCGCGGTGTCGAGCCGGTCATGGCTCAGCGATTGCGCGAACTCGCCGACCATCGCCATGTAGTCGGCAACCAGTTGCCGTTCGGCGCGGCGCTCGGCGGTCTTGCCGAACACATCGAGCGCGGTGCCGCGCAAACCCTTCAGGCGTGCCAGCAGGCGGAACGCCGACATGGTGCGCGGGCCAAAGCGACGCTTGAGCAGGCGGCCCTTTTCGTCGGTCTTCGCCGTCAGCGGCGGCGCGAGCCAGAAGTTGAGCTGGTAGTCGCGGCCGGGCTCGCCTTCGAACTGCGCGCGCAGCTTGTCGAGGAAGGCGGGATCGGTGTAGAGACGCGCGACTTCGTACTCGTCCTTGTAGGCCATCAGCTTGGCAAGATTGCGCGCCACGGCCTCGGTCAGCGCCAGCTTGCGGCCGCCGCCAAGCTTCTGCTCGGCCGCGCGGATGCGCTCTACCGCATCGCGGTAACGGCCCGCATAGGCGGCGTTCTGGTAGTCGGTCAGCATCGCTTCACGCTTGCGGATCAGGTTGTCGAGCGTCTGCGGCATGGCAACCACCTGCTCGCGCGGCGCGGTCGGCAGCATGGCACGCACCGCCGCCTCGCCGTGATGCGCGAGATAGCGGCCCCATTCGAACGCGAGACGGTTCTTCTCCACCGACACGCCGTTGAGTTCGATTGCTCGCAGCAGGCTGTCGCGCAGCAGCGGAACCCAGCCCTTCTGCCACGCAAAGCCCAGCAGCAGCGGGTTGGAATAGATGGCATCCGCCAGCAGCGTGACCGCCCAGGCGCTGGCATCGACGAACGCGCATGCCTCGCCGGCGCTGGCACGCAGGTCCTGTTCCGCGTTGGCGCCCGGGAACTTCCACTTCGGGTTCTTGATGAATTCGGCGGTCGGCGTGTTGGCGCTGTTGACGACGGCCGCGGTCACGCCGTGGCGGACCTTGGACAGCACGTCCGCCGATGCGGAGACGATGGCATCGCCGCCGATCACGAGCCGCGCGTCGCCGGTGGCAATGCGCGTCGCATGCAGCGCGGCCGGACTCGGGGCGATCTGCACGTGGCTGATCACCGCGCCGCCCTTCTGCGCCAGGCCGGCCATGTCGAGTACGGTCACGCCCTTGCGTTCGAGATGCGCAGCCATACCCAGCAGCCCCCCGATGGTGACCACGCCAGTGCCGCCCACGCCGGTCACCAGCACGCCATACGGACGCTCCAGCGCCGGCAGCACGGGCAGCGGCAGCGCGTCGAAATCAGCGCCCGTGCCCTTGCCGCCCGCGGCGGCCGGCTTGCGCACCTGCGCGCCCTCGGCGGTGACAAAGCTCGGGCAGAAGCCGTTGACGCACGAGAAGTCCTTGTTGCACGACGACTGGTTGATCTTGCGCTTGGTGCCCAGCTCGGTTTCCAGTGGCTCCACCGACAGGCAGTTCGACTTGGCCGAGCAATCGCCGCATCCTTCGCAGACCGCGTCGTTGATGAAGGCGCGGCGAGCCGGGTCCGGATAGGTGCCGCGCTTGCGGCGACGGCGCTTTTCCGTGGCGCAGGTCTGGTCGTAGATCAGGATGGTGACGCCCTCGGTCGCACGCAGGTCCAGCTGGACCTGGTCGAGCTGGTCGCGGTGGAACACCGTCACGCCGGCCGGCAGCATGCCGCCATTGCCGTACTTGTCGGGCTCGTCGGTGACGACCACGAGCTTCTTCGCGCCTTCGGCCAGGACCTGGTGGGCGATCTGCGGCACGGTCAGCACGCCGTCGATCGGTTGCCCGCCCGTCATCGCCACCGCGTCGTTGAACAGGATCTTGTAGGTGATATTGGCGCTGGCGGCAATCGACGCGCGAATGGCGAGCAGGCCCGAGTGGAAGTACGTGCCGTCGCCGAGGTTGGCGAACACGTGCTTGTCGTTCGTGAAGTGCATCTGGCCCGTCCACGCCACGCCTTCGCCGCCCATCTGGCTGAAGGTGTCGGTATTGCGGTCCATCCACAGCGTCATGTAGTGGCAACCGATGCCAGCCAGCGCGCGCGAGCCTTCGGGCACGCGCGTGGAGGTGTTGTGCGGGCAGCCCGAGCAAAACCATGGCTTGCGTTCGACGGCGAGCCGCGGCTGGGCGGCCTCGCGCTCCTTGGTTTCGATCAGCGCCACGCGCGCCGCGATGCGCGCGCGCACCTCTTCGGGCAAATCGAAGCGCTCCAGGCGCCGGGCGATGGCCTTGGCGATCAGCGCCGGCGACAGTTCATAGTGCGCGGGCAGCAGCCAGTTGCCGCGCGGCACCGACCACTCGCCGCCGTCATTGCCGCGCTGGTCGAACTTGCCATAAACCTTCGGCCGCACGTCGTCGCGCCAGTTGTACAGCTCTTCCTTGAGCGCGTACTCCATGATCTGGCGCTTCTCTTCGACCACCAGGATCTCGTCCAGCCCGGTCGCGAACTCGCGCGCGCCGTGCGCCTCGAGCGGCCACACGCAGCCGACCTTGTAGACGCGGATGCCGACGCGCTGGCAGGTGTCGTCGTCCAGCCCAAGGTCGACCAGCGCCTGGCGCACGTCGAGGTAGGCCTTGCCCGCGGTCATGATGCCGAAGCGCGCGTTGGGCGAATCGAGCACGACGCGGTTGAGCTTGTTGGCCCGCACATAGGCCAGCGCGGCATACCACTTGTGGTCGAGCAGGCGCGCTTCCTGCTGCAGCGGCGTATCCGGCCAGCGGATATTGAGGCCGCCCTCCGGCATCGTGACATCATCGGGTAGTACGACCTGCACGCGGTCCGGATCGATATCGACGGAGGCCGTGCTTTCCACCACGTCCGTCACGCATTTCATCGACACCCACAGCCCCGAGTAGCGGCTCATGGCCCAGCCATGCAGCCCGTAGTCCAGGTATTCCTGCACATTGGACGGGTACAGCACCGGAATGCCCGCGGACAGCAGCACGTGCTCCGACTGGTGCGCCACCGTGGAAGACTTGGCCGCATGGTCGTCGCCGGCCAGCAGCAGCACGCCGCCGTGGCGCGACGAGCCGGCCGAGTTGGCGTGCTTGAGCACATCCATGGAGCGGTCCACGCCGGGTCCCTTGCCGTACCACATCGAGAACACGCCGTCGCGCGTCGCGCCGGGGAACAGGTTGACCTGCTGGCTGCCCCACACGGCCGTGGCGGCGAGGTCTTCGTTGACGCCGGGCTGGAACACCACGTCGCTGGCGGCCAGGTGCGCCTTGGCCTTCCACAGCGCCTGGTCGACGGCGCCCAGCGGCGAACCGCGGTAGCCCGAAATAAAGCCCGCCGTATTGAGGCCGGCGGCACGGTCGCGCGCCTTCTGCAGCATGGGCAGGCGCACCAGCGCCTGGGTGCCGCTCAGGTAGACGCGGCCTTTTTCCAGGGTGTATTTGTCGTCCAGGCTGGCGTTGGCCAGGGCCTCACGCAGGGCTTGTGGCAGCGGGGCATTCATGGGTGTCTCTCTCCGGGGATGTCGAAGTTATTCGTGGCAGTGTAGGAAGCGCCATCGATATCGTAAAATCATGAAATCCGAGAGCTGATATCCGACAAACGAATACCGGAGCAATGACCATGGCAAAGGCACGCGAGACGCCGGAACGGCTGGCCAAGGAAATCACCTTGCGGCAGTTCCGCTACTTCGTCGCGGCGGCGGAAACAGGCCAGTTTTCGATGGCCGCGACCGCCGAGCATGTGTCGCAATCGGCGATTACCAACGCCGTGCTGACGCTGGAGCAGCGGCTGGCGGTGCGCCTGTTCGACCGCCTGCCGCACGGCGTGGCGCTGACCGCGGAAGGCCACCTGTTCCACCAGCATGCGCGGCAGATCCTGGACTCGGTCGAGGACGCGCTGCGCGAGCCCCGTTTTCAGGTGTATGGGCTAAAAGGCAGCGTGCGGCTGGCGGCGTCCTATACGGTGCTGGGCTACTTTTTGCCGGGCCTGCTGGCGCGCTTTCGCACCAGCTACCCCGACATCGACCTGGACCTGCAGGACATGGACCGCCCCGAGATCGAGCGGGCCGTGCTGTCGGGGGACATCGAGCTTGGCATCGGGCTGCTGTCCAACCTGGAGCGCCCGCAGCGCTTTGCCCGCCACACGCTGATCCGTTCGCGGCGCCAGCTCTGGACGTCGGCCACGCACCCGCTGCTGGCCATCGAGCGCCCGTCCTTGCGCGATATCGCGGCCTACCCTTACATCCTCATCACTGTGGACGAGGCCGAGTCGTCCACGCTGCGGTACTGGCGGGGCCGCAAGCTGGCGCCCAACATCGCGTTCCGCACCAGTTCGATGGAGGGGCTGCGCGGGCTGGTCGCGCATGGCTTTGGCGTCACGGTGCTGTCCGACATGGTGTACCGCCCATGGTCGCTGGAAGGCCGGCAGATCGCCGCGCGGCCCATCGCCGACGCGGTGCCGGACATGGAGGTCGGCATGCTGTGGCAGCCGGGACGCAAGCTCGAAAAGCCGGCCGACGCGCTGCGGGAGTTCCTGATCCACGCCTGCGGCAGCTGATCGGCCGGCGGCGCGCCGCCTCCTCCCTTTGGCTGGGACTCAACCTTTCGTCGCAACCCGCACGCGGGGCGCCGAAACCCGTTTCATCGGGCGAATGGCGACGCCTTTACGCCATGTGAAACGGGGTCTAAGCCCTTCAGCCAATGTTCGTCGTCGTACAGAACGCGCCTAATGTGCCCACGGGCCGGCACCAGACCGGCAGGAACCCATCGGAACTTTGCAACATGGAAACGGGGAGCGCGGGATGGACACTTCGAACAGGACAGGTGGCAACAACCTACTGTTGCGTCAGCTTCCGGAATCGGAATGGGCGGCACTCAAGCCATATCTCGAAGCCGTGGCGCTGCGTGGCGGGCAATTGCTGTGCGATGCCGGGCAGCGCGTGCGGCACGTCTACTTTCCGAAAGATGGCGTGGTCTCGCTGCTGTCGCTCCATGCGGACGGCTCCAGCGTGGAACTGGCCGCGGTCGGCAACGAAGGCCTGATCGGCCTGCCCGCGCTGACCGGCGCGGAATCCATGCCGCAGCGGTGCGAAGTCAGCCACCCGGGCACGAGCTGGCGCATTGCCGCCGGCGACCTGCGCGAGCTGTATCCGCGGCTGCCGCAGATGCAACGGCTGGTCATGCGGTACATGCAGCTGCTGCTGACGCAAGTCGGCCAGACCGCGGCATGCATCTGCCACCGGACGCTGATGGAGCAGCTTTGCCGCTGGATCCTGCAGACGCTGGACCGGCTCCAGAGCAACGAGCTGCGCATCACGCAGCAGCGCATCGCGGAGATGCTCGGCGTGCGCCGCGAAGGCGTCACCGAAGCCATGGGCAAGCTGCAGAACCTGAGGCTGATCGAGCATACGCGCGGCCGCATCATCGTGATCGACCGCAACGGGCTGGAGTCGATTTCCGGCGAGGCCTATACGATCGTCTCGAAGGAAGTGCGGCGACTGGTCGGCGATGCCAGGGAGATGGCACGCTGACCGGCATGCCCGGCGGGCGGCGCTGTCGCAAGCGCCGCCTGCGGTAGCTGCCGCACCGGCCTTGGCATCACCATGGCCAGGGTGGCAGCTCAGTTCGACTCGATACCTTGCGATAACACCTCGTGAGCCCACGTCACCGCTTCACGTGCCGGCGCCTGGCCCGTCGACTCAACGCGTTGCGCCAGCTTGAGCACCCGGTCCCGGATGCCGGCCACTTCGTCGCGCAGGACGGAATCATCGACGCCGCCGAGGTATTCCCGCGCGCAGCTGACGATGCCGCCGGCGTTGATGAGGAAATCGGGCGCATAGAAGATGCCGCGCTGATGGAGGGTATCCCCTTCGGCCAGTGAGGCGAGCTGGTTGTTCGCGCCGCCGGCGATGACCTGGAAGCGGCAGCTTTCGGCCACGGCCGGGGTGATGACGCCACCGAGCGCACAAGGCGCGAAAACATCGGCGTCCGCGCCCGAAATGGCCTCCGGCGCTACGACGCGTGCGCCGAATTGCTGTTGCGCCTGCGTGGTCCGCCCCGCATCGATATCGGCCACGGTCAGGGCCGCGCCCGCTTCATGGAGGCGTCGGCAGAGTTCCCAGCCTACCGATCCCAGACCCTGGACGGCCACCGACAATCCGGCGAGCGACTTGCGGTCCAGGCGGTACTGCACCGCTGCCTGAATCCCCACAAACACGCCGTATGCCGTCCACGGCGAGGGGTTGCCACCGAATCCGCCGTCGCGCGGCAGGCCGCTGACGTAGCGCGTCTCGGCCTGGACCGCGCGCATGTCGTCCACCGTCGTGCCCACATCCTCGGCCGAGATATAGCTGCCTCGCAGCGATTCCACCATGCGCCCGAAAGCGCGGAAGAGCTTCCGGCGATCCGTCTGCGCTGGCGAGCGCAGGATCACGGCCTTGCCGCCGCCAAACGGCAGCCCGGCAAGTGCGTTCTTGTAGGCCATGCCCTGCGACAAGCGCAGCGCATCGGACAGCGCCTCGGCCTCGGTAGGATAGGTCCAGTACCGGCAGCCGCCGAAAGCGGGGCCCAGTGTGGTGCTGTAGAGGGCGATGATGGCCTGCAGGCCGGATTCCGGATCGGTGGCGAGCGTCACGCGCTCGTGGGACAGGCCTTCGCCGGTGCCGAACAGGCGCACGGCGGCCGCTGCGTGGGTACGGTCGTTCAATGTCTTCTCCATGACGTAGGGAATGCAAGGCTGTAGCCCTGCCTTCCTTGGTACACCGCCTGGATTGCAGTGCGGTGCGGCTCTGGACGGGGCGGGTAGCCCCATCGCGAATGGTGGGTGTCCGCGTCGCTTCTTACGGCCAGCCCTTGCTACCGGGTGGCGCCGTGCAGCACCGCATTACGGCGCGCGTACAGGAAATAGACCGCAAGGCCGATTCCGAGCCAGGCGAGGAAGGCGATCCAGGTCAGTGCCTGCAGGTGGGCCATCAGGAACAGGCAGAAGCCAACCGATAGCAGCGGCACCACCGGCACGCCGGGGCAGCGGAAGGCCCTGGGCAACTCGGGACGTGTCCGGCGCAGCACCAGCACCGCGATCGAAATCAGCGTGAAGGCGGAGAGCGTGCCGATATTGATCAGCTCGGCCAGCACATTGAGCGGCACGAATGCGGCGATCAACGCGAACACGATGCCGACGGTCCAGGTGGCAAAGAACGGCGTGGCATGTACGCGATGCACCGACGACAGCCGCGCGGGCAGCAGGCCGTCGCGCGACATGGCGAAGATGACGCGAGTCTGGCCAAAGGTCATGACCAGGATCACCGTGGTCATGCCGAGAATGGCGCCGAGGTCGACAAAGCCGGCCACCCAGTTCTGTCCGGCGAATTGCAATGCCAGCGACACCGGGTGGTCAACGCCGGCGAACCTGGCGAACGGCACGATGCCGGTCATGATCGCGGCCACCACCACGTACAGCACGGTGCAGACCGCCAGCGAGCCGATGATGCCGATGGGCAGGTCGCGGCTCGGGTTGCGGACTTCCTCCGCGGCGGAAGTCACGGCGTCGAAGCCGATGAAGGCAAAGAACACCAGCGCCGCCGCATTGAACACGCCGCCCATGCCGAACGGCGCAAACGGCTGCCAGTTCACCGGCTTCACGTGCCAGACGCCCACGGCGATGAACAGCAGCACCACGCTGATCTTGATCGCCACCATCACGTTATTCAGCCGCGTGGATTCCTTCACGCCGTACGACACCACCCAGGTGATCGCCAGCATGATCAGCATGGCCGGCAGGTTGACCATGGTCTCGACACCGGGCACCGCGCCTGGCGCGGCCGTGAGTGCCACCGGCAGCTTCAGGCCGAAGCCGGCGACGAGCGACTGAAAATAGCCGGACCAGCCCACCGACACCGCCGAGGTGGCCAGGCCGTATTCGAGCAGAAGGTCCCAGCCGATCATCCAGGCGATGATCTCGCCCAGCGTGGCATAGCTGTAGGTATAGATCGATCCCGACACCGGGATGGCGGAAGCAAACTCGGCATAGCAAAGCGCGGCGAAGCCGCAGGCCATGGCCGCGATGACGAAAGACACCGTCAGCGCCGGGCCGGCGGTCAGCGCGCCGGTGCCGGTCAGCACGAAGATGCCGGTGCCGATGATGGCGCCGATGCCCATCATCACGAGATCGATCGGCCCAAGCACTTTCTTCAGGCCGCCAGCGTGGCTGTCCGCCAGCATGGCATCTATGTTCTTGGTTCGGAACAAGCTCATACAGGTGTCTCCTCTATGTGCTGCCGCAGCGATCGCATGGGCCCGCGCCGGAGCTGGCGGCGGGTCATGCGGGCGCGATGGCATCGGGACAGCGTGCTGCCGGGTAGGCCGCACGGCTTGCCGGCACGCTGGTCGCGCGCCGGCCCCGTTATCTGTTGGAATTGCCCGGCGCTCCGCCTATTGCAGCAAAGGTGGTCGCAGTAGCACCGGGGGGCCGCTCACGTGGACGCGGACATTGTCGAGCGTGTGGGGATGGTAGAGGCTGCCCGCGGCCAGGGCTTCGCGCCAGGCGGCGAAAGTGAGGTATTCACGCTGTCTGTCTCCGTATGCTTCTTTTGTTCGGAGCAGTGTAGAAAGCGCCCGCGCCATCGTAAAATCAAGAAATCCAACACCTGATATCTTGAAAACGAATAGCGGAAGGGTGGGCGCGCGCCGACGCATCAGGCGTCAGACGAGGCCGCGGATTGTTGCAATGCCTGCCTCGACGCAATGTCCGGCAGCGCCACGCAAGCAATCCTGTCCATGGTGATACCCCGTGTCCAAGGCGCACTGCCGCCGGGGAAGCATGATTCTTCAACTTGACGCATGCCGCGAAATAATAATTCCTGCGGTTTGGGTGAATGCCGCCGCCAGCTCGATGTCGATCTCCGACGGTTCCCGTGGCTGTTCGAAGTACATCGCCAGTGAACCCACCAGGTTGCCTGCGGAGGTCTCCACGGGGAAGGACCAGCAGCCGCGGTAGTGGAACTGGTCTGCCAACCATGTCCATGGCTGCCACCGGGGTTCGTCAAGTACATCACGCGTGATGACGGGGGTACCCGTGGCAACGGCGAGACCGCATGCCAGCGATTCAGGCGAAATCAGGAATCCGTCCACGCATTTCGCGTAGTCAGCCGGCATACCGGCTACATGGTGCAACGTATCACCCCGGGCGATGTAGAACGCGCACCGTCGACGATCTTCCGCCTGGTCCAGCAGACTCTGGATGAGGATGCCAAGCGAGCATTCCAGCGAGTCGCCGTTCATGGCCGACTGAAATGCTTCCTTTTGTGCAGAAAGCCAGATCTTGCTGCGTTGGAGCCCGTGTTCGGCGCGTGTTCGGTCCGTGACATCGGCGAACGTGATAGCTACGCCTAGTATGACGCCCTCGGATGAGCGATGGGGATAGATGCGCCTCAGAAGCCAGCGATCCTGGCCTCGTCCGACGATGGCATCGCTTTGGATTCCTGTTGCCAGAACGGCCCGAATATCCGAAATGAAGACGTCATCGCGAAACGACCGGCGCAGGTCGGAAACGCTTCGGCCAACATCATTCGGCATGAGCGGTATGGCCTCGGAGATGGCCGGCGTGAACCAGCGCACCTTCAGGTCCCGATCAAGAAAGACCGTCATGACAGCGCCTGAAGACAGCACATCGCTTTGCATCCTGATTTCGGCGACTCTTGCCTTCAGATCGGAATTCGCGTCGTTGAGGTCCTGGTTGCTGGCGTTCAGATCCGCGTTCGCGGCCTTCAGCTCTTCGTTAAGCGCTTGCAGTTCTTCGCGCGAGGCCTCCAGCTCTTCGCGAGAAATGCGCAGGTCCTCTTCCCAATCCATCCTTTGACCATGGATATCGCAAAGCTCCTTGCTGGCTGCGAGCGGATCCACATTATTGCCGACCGCATCCTCGGTACTGAACGAGACCAGCAATCGGTTCAGCCTTCCGTCGGTTGAGGGTTCCAGGGGGGTCACGCTGACCCTGACAGAGGCAGTCTTGCCTGCCATCTCGAACATACCCAGTAACGCCTGCGGTTGTGCGCAAGCCAACGCCCTTTGGACCGTGATCCTGAGCTCCGCTGCGCAGGCACGGCTTACAAGCCGCAGAAGATTCAGGGTCGGCTCCCCAGCGGGAAAACTCAAAATTCCCGCCGTATCTCCATACAGGCGTAGAAGATTGCATTGTTCGTCAATCAGTACCGCCGGAAGACGAGGCGACTGCGCCGCCGTGCGAACCGTTGACCTTGCAATGCTGGCGCTGCTTGGCGCCAGGCTGCGCTTGCCCTCTCCAATGTCGTCCACTTTCCTGTGGATATTCCACCTTCTCGAGACTGGCACGAAGCCAACGCTATCCACCGGATACGCTTCGCTCGCCCCGACGAAGAGGCCGCCTCCGATACGTAAAGCGCTGTTGAGTGTGCGCAGCACGTCCTTGGTGGTGGCAGGTTCCAGATAAATCAAAAGGTTGCGGCAGGTCACGACATCGACCCCGGCGATAGGCGGGTCCGATATCACGTCCTGGACGGCGAACACCATGCGTTCGCGCACGAAGCGTTTGATGCGATAGCGACCATCTACCGCATAGAAATAGCGAGAGACCCGACCCGGGTCCATTTTGGCGAAGGACTCAGCCCTGAAGCCACCGTGGCTAGCCATGGCGACCGCTTCTGGCGCCGCGTCGGTCGCGAATATCTGGTAATCGACTGCGTGTCCGCTTTCCTGGACGATTTCGTCCAGCAGTATCGCCAACGAGTAAGCTTCTTCGCCAGTCGAGCAAGCAGTTGTCCAGAGTCTCAGCGGCGTACCGTCGTTCTCTTTCACCAGCGGCTCGAGCATGTCATGCTTCAAAGCGCTCCAGGCTTCAGCGTCACGAAAGAACTCCGTGACATGAATGGGCAGGCCACGGACCAATGCCTCAAGCTCGATGGGGTCGTCCTCGACGAGCCAGGCGTAGTCCTCAAAGGAATAGACGAGCCGCACGTCCATACGTTGCTGGATACGCCATAGCAATGGCGACGGCCGATAGCCGCTGAGATCAAAACCAACTTCGCGGCGAATCAGTGCCAGGATCCGATCGAGCGTTCTGGCAACCGTGGATTCCCAGAGTTCCGAGGCAGCCGGTCGTGTGTATCCCTCTTCAAAGCAGGCAAGCAACTGCCCCGCCATAGCAGTGACGGGCAACACATGATCGTGAATGCGTCGCCGAATCACTGCCATGGGCATGGCGTCATGCTGCGCCGTCAGGGGATCCTGGACGATGACGATGCCGCCGGCCTGCCGGAGACTTACCGCGCCCGCAGTACCATCCATGCCCATGCCAGAAAGTATCACCGCAACCGCCCGCGGACGGCCCTGCGCCGCGACGCTTTCAAGGAATGCATCGATCATATCGATGCCCGGGCGGCGAGCGCCGCCTTGTGCCGGCCGTGTGCGGAAAACCCCCTCCTCCAGCGTCAGGATGCTGTCAGGTGACGGGATATAGATGTATCCAGGCGAGGGACGCGCATCATCCCGCGCTTCGATCACGGGAATCTTTGTCCATTTACGCAGCACATCCGCCAGGCGATTGGTATGAGCGGGTGGCAAGTGCTGCAACACGACCATCGCGTAAGGCGGTGTGCCAGTAAAGGAGGCAAACAGGGTCTGTAGCGCACCGATACCACCCGCCGATGCACCGACCGCTACGATAGGCACATTGCTGTCAGGCGTGTGAACAGCGATAGCGTGACTCATTGCAGTTCACCTCCCATTGCCGCTATTCGACCCGAGAGCGGCTGCTCAGCCCCCCGGAGAACAGGATGGTCGTTTGAGCGCATATTCGCCTGGCCAAGTCATCACTTGCCCAGGCCTGCCATCTTTATGATAAGCAACAGGGCGTTGTCGCGAAACTTGAGAAGCGCGGGGTCCCTACCGGCAGCTCGGTTCGGCCAGGACCCGGTGCAGCGATGGACCGCACCTGAAGGGAAACCGGCGCAATCTCTCCCGCGGTAAGCGCTTCCAGCACGATCTATCCAGCCACGCCCATGCCCCACGCCATACCGAAGTTGCGGCTAAATTCGGTCGGGCTGCGTAGGGGCCGGAGGCTCAGGCCATGCATCGGCCGACAGGCCATCATGCATCGCATTGATTGCAGGAGGGCGGGGTTCGCCGAGGCGGGCCTGTCATGAAATGCAAAGCAGCAGACATGTGTAGGGAAGCGATTCGCCGGCTCGCTCGGTACCGTGCTCCATTGAAGCCACGTCTTACCGCTTCGGCCGACAAGTAGATGGCGCAACGAAATGCTGTTCTCTTTTTCAGAACACGATTGCTGATCGTGTGCCATTGAACAGCCTCCACCGTCCAACCATACTGCCCCGGACGAACACCACTGACTGGAGCATTCACGATGGAGCAATCGAAAGCAGGATTCCTGGTGGCGGCCTTTGCCGAATTCTTTCCAGGTGCCAAGGACATCGGTTCGTATGTGGGCGGGATGCTGATCCCGGGCACCGGCGACGAGATCCAGTTGTTCGACCCTGCGACCGGAGAGAGGAGCGTCACCTATCGCGACGCCGGTGCCGACGTGGCCGCGCTGGCCTGCGCGGCCGCGCACGAGGCGCAGAAAACCTGGTGGGGCATGACCCACGCCGCGCGTGGGCGCACGCTGTTCGCGGTGGCCGCCAAAATCAGGGAGCACGGCGAAGCCTTGGCCCGCCTCGAATCGATCTCGACCGGCAAGCCGATCCGCGACAGCCGACGCGAGGCCGAGATGGTGGCCGAGATGTTCGAGTTCTACGCGGGCTGGGCTGACAAGTTCCACGGCGACGTCATCGCCGTGCCGACCACCCACCTCAACTACACGCGCCGCGAGCCTTACGGGACCATCCTCCATGTCACGCCGTGGAATATCCCCATCCTGTCGTTCGGCTGGCAAGTCGCGCCGACCATCGCCGTCGGCAATGCAGTGCTGCTCAAGCCGTCGGAGCTGACGCCGTTCACGTCGCTGGCGGTTGCCGCGCTGGCTGAACAGGCCGGCCTGCCCGCCGGGTTGGTCAATGTGCTGGCCGGCTACGGTCACACGACAGCCCAGACAGCCATCGCGAACAGCATCGTGCGTAAGGTCGTCTTCATCGGCTCGCCCGCAACGGGCGCAAAGATCGCCGAATCTGCTGCGCGGCACCTGATCCCGTGCATCCTTGAACTCGGCGGCAAGTCCGCGAATATCGTCTTCGAAGACGCAAACCTCGACATGGCCGCAATTGGCGCCCAGGCAGCCGTTTACTCGGGCACGGGCCAGAGCTGCACCGCCGGATCGCGCCTGCTTGTGCAGCGCCGAATCTACGACGAACTGGTCGACAAGGTGGCAGAGGGCGCGCGCCGGCTGCGCATCGGGCATCCGCTCGAATCGTCAACGGAGATTGGGCCGATCAGCAACCGCGGCCAGTACGAGCACATCAAGCGGATGATCGTCGCGGGCGTCGCAGAAGGCGCCCAGCTCGCGGCCGGCACCACGGATTTCGAGTCAGGTGGCTATTACGTCAAGCCGACGCTGTTCGCCGGCGTCTCGAACTCGATGCAAGTCGCCCGCACCGAGATCTTCGGACCCGTGATCGCCGCGATTCCGTTCGACACGGAGGAGGAAGCGATCGCGATCGCCAATGACAGCGAATTCGGCCTGGCCGGTGCAGTGTGGACCAATGACGTTGCCCGCGCGCACCGTGTGGCGGCCCAGGTGGACGCCGGCACATTCTGGATCAACGGCTACCGCTCCGTGCATGTTGCCTCGCCATTTGGCGGCTACAAGAACAGCGGCTACGGGCGCACGAGCGGCGTCGAGGCGCTGTACGAATACACGCAGACGAAGAGCGTGTGGGTCCAGACCGCCGCCACGCCGACGACACGGGTAGGCCGTTCGTGACTTGACCGCGAAACGGACAGGAGCTGGATCGCGCCAAGCGATTCGTTGTGCCTGCGACGCCCGCAGACTCGATCAGCGGAGCTACCGGCGTCGCGACTCACTTCATGTCGGCTATCAGGAGTTTAAGAAATGCGTCTGATGTCTAAGCTTCGCAGCATTGCCTGCGTCCTGGCGATGCTCTCTGGAACGGGTGTTGCCCATGCGCAGGAATTTGCCGGCCGCGTGGTCAACGTGATTGTCAATTTCCCGGTGGGCGGGCCCACCGACCTGGAGGGGCGCGTTTTTGCGCAACATCTGCCGCGCTTTCTGAAAGGCACCAGCGCGGTCGTCGTTCGCAATGTATCCGGCGCCGGCGGCATGATCGGCGTCAACCAACTCGGCGACGTCTCCGAGACCAATAAGTTCAACATCGGCTTCTTTACCTGGGACCCGATGCAGCAGATCCTGCATCATCCGAACTTGCGGGTCCAATTCAACGACTTCAAGTTCATTGCCGGCATGGAGCAGACCAACCTGCTTTACATTCGGCGTGACACCGCCCCGGGCATCGCCAAGCCTGCCGACATTGCCCACGTCAATCCGTTTCGTGCCGCGGTACTTTCGAATGGTTCGGACTGGTCGGCGTTGCGCCAGAGTCTGGCCCTTGACCTGCTAGGCGCCAAATACCGGACCATCACCGGCTACAAGGGGACGCGCGAGGCCGAAGTGGCGATGCTCCAGGGCGACATCCAGTTGGTCAGCAATTCCTTGCCCGGCTACAACTCCTTTGCCAAAAACAGTTTGGTGGGCAGGGGTCTGGCGATTCCGCTCTTCCAGTTCGAGCGCGGCGATGGCAACCGCAGTCCCCATCTTCCCGATGTGCCTACCTTCCTGGAGCTCTATCGCGAAATCCACGGCGCCAATGTGAACCCTGGCGGTGCGAAGTGGGAAGCGCTGCAGTTCCTGAACAGCATCTCGCGCATGGCGCGCGTGATCTTCATGCCGCCCAATGCCCCCGACGCCGCCGTCGCTGAACTGCGTAGCGCAGTGGAAAGGATGGCGAAGGATCCGCAATTCATGGCGCAGTACGAAAAGGCGGCGCTGGCGCCGGCGCATTTCGTCCTTGGTGCCGACGGAGAGCGCGTCATTGTGGAACTGAAAAGGTCGCCGCCGGGGATGGAGACCTTCTTCAACCAGTACATCCAGTCGAATTCATCGCGCTGAGCGCTGCGCGCGCGGCCAATGACAGCCGCATATATGCCGTCGGCATGCGCGCACGCAGGGGCGCCAAAAAAGAAATGGGTATGGACGGAGACGAAATAATGAATTTTGCGTTACCGGAAGAACTGCGCATGCTGAAGGATTCGCTGCGCCGCTTTGTGAATCAGGAGCTCATCCCGGCCGAACTCACAGCGCGCAAGGACGACAAGCTGATTCCCGAACTGCGTACCCGCGTCGAGGCGTTCGGGAAAGAGCTGGGACTTGACAAGTTCGACGTGCCCGTCGAATACGGCGGACTGGGCTTTGGCTTGCTCGCCAAAACCGTCGTGTGGTCGGAACTCGCCCGCACGGTGGCCCTGCCGGTACGGGCGATCAATCCGTTCGGCGCGACCGTGTACCCCGTGCTCTATGAACTCGACCCTGCGCAAAAGGAGCGCTTTCTCTTGCCGACACTGCGCGGCGAATTGAAATGGTGCTTTGCCCAGACCGAGCCCGATGCGGGTTCTGACCCCGGCGGCATGAAGACCACCGCCGTGCGCGACGGCGATCATTACGTGATCAACGGTTTCAAGCGCTTCATCACCGGCGCGGCTGATGCCGATTATGCGCAACTGATGGCCGCGACCGACCGCACAAAGGGCTCGCACGGGGGGATCTCCGCCTTCATCGTCGACATGAAAGCTCCCGGGGTCAAACTGCTGCGCGCACAGAAGATGCTGGTCGACGACACGCCTTGGGAAATCGCCTTCGACGATGTCAGAGTGCCGGTGGAAAATCGCATCGGCGCCGAAGGTGAAGGCTTCAAGCACGCACAGAAAGTGCTCACCGTACTTCGCGTGCGTCACGGCGCCAAGGCCTGCGGGGTGATGGAGCGCTGTCTCGAGCTGGCCGCGGGCTACGCGAACGAGCGGGTGACCTTCGGCAAGCCGCTTGCTGAACGGCAAGCCGTGCAATGGTCGATTGCCGATTCCTACCTGGAGTGGCATCAGCTCGAACTGATGGTCAGGCACGCAGCGTGGAAACACGATCGCGGCGAGGACATTCGCACGGAAGCCTACATGGTGAAGAACTTCGGTGACAGCAAGTCCTTTGAAGCCGCGGATCGATGCATGCAACTCCACGGCGGTATCGGACTCTCGACCGAACTGCCGATCGAGAAATTCTGGCGTGATCAGCGCAGCATGTTGATCACCGATGGACCGACCGACGTTCTCAAGATCGCCATTGCGCGGCATGCATTGAATGTGTTCGGCTGATGGCACTGGTCCGCCAGGGCGCATTGCCGATCCAGGCAAGGCATCGCGCCCGAATCTGTTTCCTTCTGGAGAACCCTTGATGAATCCAAGCCGCATCCACGAACTCCTCGAACCGTGGCTCGCGAGTGAGCCCGACCGCGAATTCATCCATCTGCCCGATCGCACTGTGACCTATGCCGAGGTCGGCGCCATGGCCAGCGCCCTGGAGGCGGAACTGCTCGCCCTGGGCGTGCGCTCCGGCGATCGGGTGGTAATCGTGACGGAAAACTGCACCGAGCATATCGCCTTGCTGCTCGCTTGCAGCCGCGTCGGCGCCTGGTCCTGCGGAGTCAATGCCCGCATGGCCGCCGGCGAGGTCGACGCTTTTGCGCAATTGGTCGATGCGCGGCTGGCCTACTTCACCACGGGGGTCTCCGCGGTGGCAATGACCCATGCCCGGCGCCACCACGCCCGTTCATCGACGCTCGACGGACTCATGCACAGCGACGTGAACCTTGAGGCGGTCGCCGAACAGGGCAGCGAAGCCGAACGCGTCGCGGCAATCATCTCCACCTCCGGCACCACCGGCAGGCCCAAGGGCGTCATGGTGACTCACGCGGCCGTGCTGCATGCCGCGCGCGTCTCCTGCAAATCCCGCGGCCTCGGGCGCGACGATCGCTTGTGCCTGTTCGTGCCGATGACCCATATCTTTGGCCTCGCCGCCGTGCTGGCCTCGTCGCTCCATTCGGGCGCAACATTGGTCCTGCGGCAGACCTTCTCAGCCGCCGACGTGCTCGACGCACTCGCCCACCATCGGGTCAGTCAACTGCAAGGTCCGCCGGCGCTGTACTCACGCCTCCTTGCCCACCTCGAGAGCCATGGCATCGCCCGGCCATCAGCGCCGCATCTGCGCTACCTCTACACAGGGAGCAGTCCGCTCGATCTCGCGCTGAAGGATCGCGTGGAGGCTTGTTTCGGCCTGCCGCTGCACCACGGTTATGCGAGTTCGGAATCGCCGGTCGGCTGCGCCACCACGAGCAACGTGCGGCGCCAGGACACCGCCGCTGGCTATCTACTGGAAGGCATGTCCATGCGCATCGTGGACGCCGGCCATCGCGATGTAGCGACAGGAGAGACCGGGGAGATCTGGCTTGCCGGCCCGTATTTGACGCCCGGCTACTTTCGAGATCCCGAGGCTACCCGGCAGGCGTTCCGTCCCGGCGGCTGGTATGCCACCGGTGACCTTGGGCGGCTGGGCGAGGACGGCGCGCTGTTCATCGTCGGCCGAACGAAGGAGCTGATCATCCGCTCCGGCTTCAACGTATATCCGGCAGAAGTCGAAGCTGTGCTCAATCAGCATCCCAGCGTGCAGCGCTCGGCGGTCGTCGGGCAGCGAGAGCCTGATGGGAACGAGAAGGTGATCGCCTTCCTCGAGCTCCGCGACGGCGTGGGCTTTGATGAGCAAGTACTGCGCGGCTACCTGCGCGAGCAACTGGCCCCCTACAAGCAACCGGCACTGTTTCGCGTGTTGCCCTCCTTGCCGATGACCGACACCGGCAAGTTGCTCAAACGAAATCTACTTGCCCACCTCGATGCAATGGCGCAGGGATGACCTGGCTGTTGCCCTCGTGAAATGAACGAAACAAGGAAGGAGAAAGAGATGAGTAATGAAGTAGTAAGTTATGAACTCGATGGCGACGTTGCCCTGATCGGTCTCAACCGCCCGGCCAAGCGCAATGCCTTCAACGACGAATTGCATAAGCAGCTGCACACGGCGGTGATGCGCGCGGGTGAAGAAGCCAGGTGTGGCGTTCTGTTTGGTCATGGGGAGTGCTTCAGCGGCGGGCTGGATCTCGCCTACGCCGCGGCGATGTGGGAAAGCGGCAAGGAGCACAAGCTGCCGTATCCCCGCAATTACGACACCGAGCTGATTGCCCGGGGCAGGATACCGTTCGTCTCTGCCTTGCATGGCGCCACCATCGGTGGTGGCTTCGAGGCCGCGGCCAGCACCCATATCCGGGTCGCCGACGAAACGGCGTTCTTCGCCCTGCCCGAGGGCCAACGTGGCATCTTCGTCGGCGGCGCCGGCTCGGTGCGGATCAGCCGGCTGATCGGGACCGCCCTCATGACGGATTTGATGTTGACGGGACGCGTGCTGAACGCCGAGGAGGCGCTGCGCTTCAACGCGGTGCAGTATGTGGTGCCAAAGGGACAGGCGCTGGAGAAGGCAGTCGCATTGGCCCGGCGCATCTGCGCCAACGCGCCGCTGACCAACTTCGCCGTCACCAATGCCCTGCCGCGCATCGCTGATATGTCTTACGACGATGGCATCTTCGTCGAGCGACTGGTCAGTGAATATACCCTCAGCCCCGAAACGACCGCACGCCTGAGCGAGTTCCTGAACAAGAAGGCGGTGCCCATCAAGGCGCCGGGAGGGGGAGAAACGCTGTGAACCGCCTGCGCGATTCGGCGATCGTCGCTTTTGCCGAAACCAAGGTCATGGAAAAAAGCGATCGCGACGTCTGGGAGCTTGATGCCGAGGTCCTCGAAGCCCTGCTCGAGCGCAGCGGCTTCGAGAAGGGGGAGATCGACGGGCTGGTCATGGCCGGATTCGGGCTGACGGCGGCCGGTGAGAGCTTCTGGGCACAGGTCACGGCCGACCAGCTCGGCCTGGAACTCGACTACTGCGACCAGGTGCATATCGGCGGCTGTTCAGCCACCGGCAGCGTCGCACGTGCCGCGGCGGCAATCGATGCCGGCCTGTGCACCACGGCCTTGCTGCTGTTCGCCGACACTGGCGTGGCGGAAAACAACCGGGGTGACCGCAGCTTCCGCCGCGAGTGGGCCGATCCGTACGGTGTCTTCGGCCCCCCCGATGCTTTCGGCTTGCTGACGCGGCGCTACGAGCATCAGTATGGACTTGACTACGAGATGCTGGGCAAGCTCGCGGTCACCCAGCGCGCCCATGCCGTGTTGAACGAGAACGCCTGCGAGAAGCTGCGCAAGCCGATCACGATCGATGACTACCTCAACTCGCGCATGATTGCCGACCCGATACGTCTGCTCGATTGCGTCATGCGCTGCGACGCCGCCTCCGGCCTGCTGATGACGAGCAGGCGACGCGCCAGGGAAAAGGGCATCGACAAGTTCGTCATACCGATCGGCTACGGCGAGCGGACCAACTTCCAGGGCGGGGAGAACTTCGTCGATGTCACCCGAAGTGGCCACGAGGTTTGCGGCAAACGCGCCCTCGCCCAGGCGGGACTCGCGCTCAAGGACATTGCATCGTTTCACCCCTACGACGATTTCATCATCGCGATCATGCTGCAGCTCGAGGCGTTCGGATTCTGTGGGCCGGGTCAGGGCGTGCAGTTCATCCGCGACATGAACTTTGCCTTCGATGGTGACCTACCCTTGAATACCGGCGGCGGCCAGATCTCGGCGGGGCAAGCGGCATGCTGTTCGCACAACCTGATCGAGGCAGTGAGGCAGTTGATGGGCGAAGGCGGCGCGCGTCAGGTCAGGAACACCGCCAATGCGCTGGTGAGCGGCATCGGCTGGATCAATTACTCGCGCAACTGGGGCACGAGCAGCGCCCTGGTCCTTGCTCCCAACGCATGATCCCTACACAAGGCGGACCATGGAAACAGCTATTCCCGAACTTCCCGATGATACGTTTGCTGTCAAGCGCGCGATCAAGCCATCCAGCTTCACGCAGCCATTCTGGGCGGCGACACGCGAGAAGAAGCTGGTCATCCAGTATTGCCGGGCGACCGGCAAGTATCAGCATTACCCGCGCCCAACCAGCATCTTCACCGGCCGCAGGACCGATATCGAATGGCGCGAAGTCTCGGGTCGCGGCGAAGTTTTTTCATGGACCGTAGTGCGGCGCGGCGCCGCGCCGTTTCGTGGGCACGAGCCCTATGTGGTCGCCTCGGTGACCCTCGATGTCGGCGTCAATGTGATTGCCAACCTGGTCAATTGTTCGCTGCATGAGGTTTGCATCGGCATGAAGGTCGTGCCCTGCTGGCTGCCGATAGACGATGGCATGCACCTGCTGATGTTTCAATCGGAGCGGTAGAGGAAAGACCGATACTCCCGATTCCGCTGGCGTGCCAGAATGGGCGCCTACACGCCTCGTCTGGAACGACCGCATGACAGCGCCCTACACCGAAAGCCGTATTGCTTACCTGTATGAAGCGGTGCGCTGCGGCACAGTGCGCGCGGCGGCCGACTTCCTCGACATCGCGCCCTCTGCCGTGAGTCGGCAGATCGCATTGCTCGAGGAGGAACTCGCCACGCCGCTCATCGAGCGCAACAAGCGAGGGGTCAAGCCAACCGACGCTGGCGCGCTGTTGCTCGAGTACTTTTCACTACAGCGTGCCCACCAGGCCGACCTCGTTTCCAAGATCCAGGAATTGCGCGGACTGCGCCGCGGCAAGGTCACCGTCGTCATGGGTGAAGGCTTCGCGTCGACGATGGTCGGCGGCCCGATACGGCAGTTCCGCGAAAGCCACCCGGAAATCTCGCTCACAGTGGACCTGTGCAGCACCAACGAAGTGGTGCGCCGCGTGGCCGAGGACGAGGCCGACATCGGGCTGGCGTTCAACCCGTCACCCGACCCCAAGGTCGTCAGCCGCTCTGAATCGCGTCAACCGATGCACGCGATCGTTGCGCCGGATTTCCCGCTCGCCGGCAAGTTCGGATCGGTCACGCTGCAGGACTTGCTTCCTTATCCGCTGGCATTGACGCATCCGGAGCACGGCACGCGGCGGCTGGTGGAAGCGGCGATGCTGCTCGACCGCGTCCGGCTGACGCCAGCATTGACAACGAATTCGGTCACCTTGCTCAAGCTGTTCGTCACCAATAATCTCGGCTTCACGTTTCTGGCGCGGATCGCGGTTGCCCCTGAGCTGGAAGCCGGCCAATTGATGGCAATCCCGGTCGAGAACCGGTTGCTGCAAAGTCCGGAGGCTCAACTGATCACGCGCGTGGGCCGCCAGCTTTCGCCTGCCGCGAACCGGTTGCTGCAACGACTAGCTGCGCAGATCCATCAGTACGACGCGGCGGTATGACCTGCGCCCGCATCTTTGGGCACGCATACGGGCCCGTGGGTGTTGCTCCTTAATAACAGCCGCAACCGCCGCGAAGCTCACGAGGCCGCTCAGGGTTTTCTGTTGCCACTTGGGCCAGCGCGGCGCCGTGAACATGAGACGATGGCCGGGCTCGGGCCATCAGGAGACTCTCGTCCCATGCGCTGCCGAGACATTCACATGGCAATTCCACTTTAGAAGCGGTCCTTCGTCGAGAAACGCCGCCCCATCATCAGCCTGCTGGAGCATCCCACAGAGTGATGGACGACCCAGCACATTCCGTTCTCGCGTGGGTCTCCTGCGGGAGGTCTTTCCCATAGGGTAAGCATGCGCTCCTTTCGACACATTTGCGAATGCAGTGAATTACGCGGTCAGCGAGCCGTGAACTTTGCTAGTGTTTTTGTGGGCCATTTTCACCGTGTTTGGAGCTAGTTGCGAAAGCATATACTGGCTCGACGGCGTGCTCACCTTCGCCGGCCGCCAGAACAATCTGTTCGTGCGCGAAACCGCCATCGTTACGCGGGGTTTCGACGTCCTGACGGTGGCGGTGGCGATGGCCAACCTTGATCGTGCTCGCGGTGCCTATGGGGTTGAAGGTGCGGCCTGAGTCCCCTGTTCAACTCGACACTTCTGGAGTCATCATGAATCCTCTCACTGAAGTCCTCGACCGCGCCGATCCCGCCCTGGTGGCCGAACTCGAGGCGTTCTACAAGGACCTCCACCAGCACCCAGAGTTGTCGATGCAGGAAGTTCGCACCGCGAAAATCGTCGCCGATGCCATGGAAGGTCTGGGCTACGAGGTGACGCGCAACGTCGGCGTGACTGGCGTGGTCTGCGTGATGAAGAATGGCACAGGCCCGACCGTGATGCTACGCGCCGACATGGATGCCCTACCAATGGCAGAGGACACCGGCCTGCCGTATGCCAGTACTGTGACCGCGCGCGACGATGAAGGCGTAGAAGTCGGCGTCGCGCATTCATGCGGCCATGACATGCACGTGACCTGGATGATCGGTGCCGCCCGTATCTTGTCTGCAAGTCGCACCGCCTGGAGCGGCACGCTGTTGATTGTATTCCAGCCCGGCGAGGAAACGGCCGAGGGCGCATCCTCTATGGTGGGCGAATGGGGCGAGGGTCGCTTTCCGAAGCCCGAAATTATCCTCGGGCAGCACGTGATGGTCGGCGCGGCAGGCACCGTCAACTACCGTCCCGGCATTACGCTGTCCGCCGGAGATAGCCTGAAAATCAAGCTGTTCGGGCGCGGTTCGCACGGCTCTCAGCCGCAAACCTCGATCGATCCGGTCATCATGGCAGCAGCGACCACGTTGCGCCTGCAGACCATTGTCTCTAGGGAAATCGCGCCGACCGAACCGGCGGTGCTCACTATCGGCTCGCTGCAGGCCGGTACCAAGGAGAACATCATCCCCGACGACGCCACCATCAAGCTGAACATGCGCACCTTCAGTGAGGACACGCGCGAATACATGCTCAATTCGATCCGCCGCATCTGTTGCGCCGAGTGCGATGCCTCCGGTGCCGAGCGTCCGCCCGAGTTCACCACGATCAACAGCTACCCGTTGACCGATAACGATCTGGCCGCTACGGAAAAGGTGGCGCAGGCCTTCGGCCGCCAGTTTGGCGAGAAGGCGTCGCAGGCACCCGGTCCGGCATCGGCCAGCGAAGACTTCAGCATCTTCGGTCGCACTTGGGGCGTGCCCTATGTATTCTGGTTCGTCGGCGGTACCAACCCGGAGGTGTACGAGAAGGCCAAACAGGAGAGGACCATCAACAGAATCCCTAGCAACCACTCACCGAAGTTCGCGCCGCAGATCCATCCGACGCTCGAGACCGGCTTGGCGGCTATGCTGACAGCCGCCAGCGCGTGGTTGTGTCCCAGTGTATGAACGTCCACGAATTGGCCATTGCCGGCTTGAATGACCACCGTCTGTTCACGTTTCTCGATCTGGCCGGCACATTTGCCTTTGCCTTCAGCGGCGCGGTCGCCGCCAGAGACCGCGGCCTCGACTGGTTCGGTGTCATCGCCATTGCCTTTGCGGTCGCTTGCGGCGGAGGCGTGCTGCGCGATCTGTGCATCGGCGCCGTGCCGCCCGCGGGACTAACCGATTGGCGTTATCTCGCCGTAGCTATGGCAGCGTCATGGGTGGTGCTCGCTGCGCGTGCGCTGGTCGTGCGCCTTGCACACCCGGTGACCTTGTTCGATTCTCTGGGACTCGGATTGTTTGCAGTGACCGGCGCGCAGAAGGCCTTGATTTTCGGCCATAACGCCGAGGTGGCGGTGATTCTCGGCGTAGTTACCGCCGTGGGTGGTGGTGTGGCGCGTGACGTGCTACTCAATCGGGTGCCGATGATCCTTCGGCGCGAGGTCTATGCGTCGGCGGCTCTGGTGGGTGCCGTCATCGAGGTGTCCGGCGAGCGCCTGGGATGGGTGTCCAGTGGGCGAACCTGGACCGCCTTGATGGCGTGCTTCGCGCTGCGTTACCTCTCCCTTCGCTACAACTGGAATCTACCGCGCTCGCTCGGACATGATGGCAGTGGGAGCGGATCAGACAAGTGATAAGCGCAGGACTGTGGGGCCACCCGTGATGGTGCAAATGATGCAACCGGCATGGGGCCGCTCCACGCCCTGCGGAGCCGGTCCAAGAGGAATGTGTTCGGCGTCGGGCCGCAATATCGCTCCCCAGTCGCCCTTCTTACCTTTGCTTTCCTATGCTTCTAATCTTCCGTTGCAGGCCAAAATTGACGTATCGGATATCTCCGGGTTGATACAGTTTGACGATGTCATGGCGTGGATCTCGGTCAGGCAAACCGCGCCATGGCTTAGCCTATACGCCGCTTGAAACCGGTGAGCTGCTCGCGCGTCGCCACGTTCCTAGGCGTGGTAGCTCACTCGTGCTTTGGTTGCCGTCAGTCGCTTGACATAGCGAGTGATGATCTTCCGTGGCGGATCCCCCGGTACAAAGCCTAATCACTTACTCAGAAGTTGAGAATATTGGAAGCAATGCGGAAGGCAGCGCACGGCGGGCGGTGACTTCCGCAGGCGCCGTCCCGACGGCTATCCCAGTCAGCGGGCGATCGTTGAAGTTACCCATCTGAACCGGCTGCGTCAGTGGCTGCCCGGATCCTTACATCGTCGCCTGGAAGTTGGCGGCTACACGCTGGCGCAGATAGTCTTCCGCGCTGATCGGCGCGTATTTGCCGGACGGGCTTTCGATCATCACGTCGCGGTTGGCCTGGCAGAAAAAGGCCACGCTGTAGCGCGAGCCCTGGTATTCGTGCGGCTGCGGGTTGCGCACGCGGTGGAAATTGGAGGGCAACTGGTCATCGCTCCAGCGCATCAGCATGTCCCCGATATTGCAGGTGATGATGTCATCCGCCGGCTCGATGCTGGTCCATTCCTGGCCCTCCATCTCCTTGCCCGGACACAGTTGCAGGCCGCCCTGGCCCGCGCGCTGGAACAGTAGCGTCAGGCAGTCGAAATCCGTATGCGCGCCGGCGCGCCACAGTCCAGATGGCACCGAGGGATCGCTCGGGAAGTAGTGCAGCAGGCGCAGCGTGCTCTGGTAGGTGGGTCGGGACGGGTCGTGCGCGCGGGTGAAGAAGTCGCGCGCGAAGCCGAGCTTCTCGGCAAAGCAAGACAGCACGCGCATGCCGACCTGCCAGCATTGCGCCTCGAACGTCAGCATGACAGCGCGAAACGCCGGCAGCTCGTCTTCGGTCGGCCACAGCGGCGCCATGTGCGGCAGCGTGATCTGGTACGACTCCTTCTGGTCGTGTGTGCCCGTGGACGGTCGCACCTGCGCCTTGCTCTCCCAGCCGCTGTTCAGTGCCCGCTGCAAGGGGTACTGCGCCTTGACGGCGTCCGGCAGGGCGAAGAAGCGCTGTGCCATCTCGAACGCTCCCTGGACCTGCGCCAGGTCGATGCCGTGGTTGACGAGCTGGAAGAAGCCGACATCGGTGGCGGCTGCCCACAGCGCTTCGGTGATCTCCGGGCGGCGCGCCTCGAAGTCGGAAAGGTCGATACGGCGGACTTCACGCGCATGGGTCTCGGAACCCCGGCCGCCCATGCGGGCTTCCTTGTCGAGTTCGGTCAGCGTATGAGGAGAGGCGGTCAGCGTAGTCATGTGTGCTCCGTGCGAAAGAAGGTCGATGGGAGTCGGACCCGGAGCGGCAGGCAACGCGCGGAAGCATGAGCAGTCGATCCGGGCAGTGCAGTCTTGAAGCTCCGAAGGTAAGCAAGCCAAGCCGTTGCGGCCCGACCTGTTCCGACTTCAAGAGCAATTCCCGGCCAGCCGGCACCACATGCGCGACTGGTGAACGCTTCTACTCTCGCCAGCGACAATGCAAAGTCCACGCCAGGCGGTGAGGCCAGTCAGGAGAGGGGGAATTGCGCGGTGGACGCACCAGTGGAAATCCCGATGCACCGCCAACGTGCATGTCGTGCACAGCGATGGCGTGCCGACATGGCCGGGGCGGCAACCATGCACAGGCCTCTCGCACCGCCGCAGATGGCATGGAAGTTGCGGAAGTACGGGCGAGAGTAGAAGCGTTCACTGTCGCGCCAGGAGCCGGACGGCTTTTCGGATCATCGGCGCGACAGCCGGAAATTGCTCTTGAAAGCCGCGCCTGCGTCCGGTAGTCCGGGCCGAGGCCGTGCCTTCATGACGCATGCCCGGCATCCATGGAACCGCTCGGGCTCTCATCATGGCGCGACCGCAGGCGTGTTGAACGACAGCTCAAACCACGCCCCGCCATGACACCTCGCCTCTTGCTCCGCCGCCTGCTCGGGTTGGCAGCCATTGCCGCCACCTGCTGGTCCGCCAGCGCCTTTGCACTCGACAAGGTCATTTTCCTCACCTCCTGGTACGCCCAGGCCGAACACGGCGGCTTCTACCAGGCCGTTGCCACCGGCCTCTACAGGAAATACGGCCTCGATGTGCAGATCCGCATGGGCGGGCCGCAAGTCAACGGCATGCAGATCCTGGCCAGCGGCCAGGCAGACTTCCTCATGGGCTATGACCTGCAGGTACTCAAGAGTGTCGAGCAGGGTGTGCCTGTCACCACGGTCGGCGCCTCGATGCAGACCGATCCGCAAGGCATGATGACGCATGAAGACGTGAAGAGCCTGGCGGACCTGAAGACACGCACCATCCTGGTCTCCACCTCCGGACGCACGACCTGGTGGCCGTGGCTGCGAGGCAAGTACAAGCTCGATGAATCGCAGTCGCGCGTCTACACGTTCAACCTGCAGCCATTCTTTGCCGATCCCAATGCCGCGCAGCAGGCCTACGCGTCGTCGGAACTGTTCAGCGCCGACAAGGCGGGCGTGAAGTCGCGCTTCTTCCTGTTTGCCGATGATGGCTACCCGCCCTACGGCACCACCATCGTGACGATGGAGAAGACCGTCAAGGAAAGGCCGGACCTGGTCACCCGTTTCGTGCGTGCCTCGATGGAAGGCTGGAAGAGCTACCTGGCCGACCCGGCGCCCGCCAACGCGCTCATCAAGCGTGACAACCCGAACATGAAGGACGACCAGATCGCCTATGGCCTCGAGAAGCTCAAGCAGTTCCGCATGATCACCGGCGGAGACGCCGCCACGCAGGGCATCGGCGTGATGACCGACGCGCGCTGGCGTAAGACGCGTGATTTCATGGTCGAGGTAGGGTTGCTCAAGGCCGATGTGGACTGGAAGCGCGCCTACACCACGCAGTTTGTCAAGGACCTGAAGGTGATGCCATGAAGACCGCATTGCTTGCTGAATCTGTGTTCTATTGGGGAGGCCGCCATGTCGCTCGTCTTTCGTAGCAGTCGCACTGCTGCCGTCCCGCAAGGGGGTGGAAGCCAGCCGCCGCTGGATGGCGTGCGTGCCGCCGATGCCCCGGCGTTGTTCGCCAACCAGGTCGAGAAGACGTATCCGAACGGCACCGTGGCCCTCGAGCGGGTCAGGCTAGCCATCCAGCCGGGCGAGTTCGTCTCACTGCTCGGGCCGTCCGGCTGCGGCAAGAGCACGCTGCTCAAGTTGTTTGCCGGACTTGAACAACCGTCGGCTGGCCATGTGCGCTGGTGGGGCCGCCCTGCGCTCGCCGCGGGAATCGGCACGCCAGGGCGTACGTTCGCGATGGTGTTCCAGGAGGCAACGTTGATGCCATGGGCGAGCGTGGCGGACAACGCGCGCCTGCCGCTCGATCTGGCCCGCATGCCGCGCGCGGAGGCCGACGAGCGCGTACGGCGCGCCCTCGCGCTCGTTGGCCTCGGTCACTTCGGAAAGGCGTACCCGCGCGAATTGTCCGGCGGCATGCAGATGCGTGTGTCGATCGCGCGCGCTCTGGCCGTACAACCCGACCTTCTGCTGATGGATGAGCCCTTTGGCGCGCTGGACGAGTTTACGCGCAACAAGCTCGATGCCGACCTGCGCGCACTGTGGGCCGAGCGCGGGCTGACAGTGGTGTTTGTCACGCACAGCATCTACGAGGCGGTCTATCTGTCGAGCCGCGTGATCGTCATGGCGGCTCGCCCGGGTCGGGTCATTGCTGACGTGCCGATCGAAGGCCCAGCCGTGCGCGACGATGCCTTCCGCGTGTCGCCGGCCTTCATGCAGTACTGCGCACAACTGTCGGCTTTGCTGACACAGGCCAATACCGGTGCGCCGGCGGCCGACTGATCCCTGGAGAACCCATCATGAACCCTCCGTTGTTGTCCCGTCCGGCCGTACAGCGCGTGGCAGCGCCGCTGGCCGTGGGCATCGTCCTGCTGTTCGCCTGGCAGTCCGTCTGCATGGCATTCGACGTGCCGTCCTATCTGGTGCCGTCGCCCGTGGCCATCGGCAAGACGCTGGCTGAGGACTGGTCCCTGTTGTTCGGTTCCCTGTGGGTGACGCTGCGCATCACGTTGCTGGCGTTTGGGCTGGCCGTGGTATGCGGCACGGTCGCTGCATTCCTGTTCGTGCAGAGCCGGCTGATCGAGGCGAGCCTGTTTCCCTATGCAATCCTGCTGCAGGTCACCCCGGTGGTGGCGATCGCGCCGCTGATCATCATCTGGGTCAAGGAGCCGACGCTGGCGCTCGTCATCTGCGCGACGCTGGTGGCGGTGTTTCCGATCATCTCGAACACGGTGCTCGGCTTGCGCAGCGTCAACCCGGGACTCGCCAACCTGTTCCGCATCAATCGCGCGAGCCGTTGGGACACGCTGGTGCGCCTGCGTATTCCGAGCGCACTGCCGTACTTCTTTGGTGGACTGCGCATCTCGTGCGGTCTGGCGTTGATCGGCGCGGTGGTGGCGGAGTTCGTGGCCGGCACGGGCGGCACCGGTGCCGGGCTGGCGTACCAGATCCTGCAGGCGGGCTTCGCGCTCAACATTCCCCGGCTGTTTGCCGCGCTGTTCCTGATCACGGTGACGGGTATCGCCCTGTTTGTGGCCATGGTTGCACTGTCGCGGCTTGCGCTGTCCCACTGGCATGAAAGTGAACTGGCATGACGACCCCTTCTGAACAACACGCATCCCTGCTGATCCGCAACGCTGCCGCCATACTCACCGGGCAGGACGGCAGCCCGGGCCGGCCCGAGCGCAGTCCCGGGCCAGATCTGCGCATCGTGAATGGCAGGATAGACGCGATCGGCCATCTGAGGCCGCTACCCGGTGAACGCGTCATCGATGCGACGGATTGCGTCGTCTATCCCGCCTGGGTCAACACGCACCACCATCTGTTTCAGTCGTTGCTCAAGGGCGAGCCGCAAGGGCTGAACCTGACGCTGACGCCCTGGCTGGGCGCCACTCCCTACCGGTTCCGCGCGGCGTTCGACGAACATGCCTTCCGTCTGGCCGCCCGCATCGGCCTGGTCGAGCTGGTGCGCAGCGGCTGCGGTACGGTGGCGGACCACAACTATCTGTATTACCCCGGCATGCCGTTCGACGGCTCGGCGATCCTGTTTGAGGAAGCCGATGCACTGGGGCTGCGTTTCGTGCTCTGCCGCGGCGGCGCGACGCAATCGCGCGGGCTCGAGAGTGCCTTGCCGCAGGCGTTGCGCCCGGAAACGCTCGATGCCTACCTGGCCGACTGCGAACGGCTGGCCGCGCGCTATCACCAGTCCGGGCCCGGGGCGATGCGCCGCGTAGTCATGGCGCCCACGACGCCGCTGTATTCGATGTCACCGGAGCAACTGCGTACATGCGCGCGCACGGCACGTCGCCTTGGCATCCGGCTGCACAGCCACCTGTCTGAAACTGTGGAATACCAAAACGCCGCCAGCGCCCTGCACGGCACGCTGCCAGTCGCGTTCTGCGGCGAGCATGAGTGGCTGGGGCCGGATGTCTGGTTCGCGCATCTCGTCAAGCTCGCTCCGGCGGAAATCCGGATGCTGGGCGAAACCGGGACGGGCATTGCGCACTGCCCGCAGAGCAATGGACGGCTCGGCAGCGGCATCGCCGACATTCCAGCACTGGAGGCAGCCGGTGTGCCGGTGTCCATCGGTGTGGATGGTGCGGCCTCCAACGAGGCGGCGGACATGATTTCCGAAGCCCATGCCGCATGGCTGATGCAGCGTGCCAGGCGCGGTGAACTGGCGCGCTCGCATGCCGAGGGCGGCCAGGGCGAAGGTGGCGCCGATGCCGCGCGCGTGGAGGACGTGGTGCGCTGGGGTAGCGCCGGCGGTGCGGCAGTACTGGGGCTGGAGGGCGTCGGCACCCTTGCGCCGGGGCAGGCTGCTGATCTCGCGGTCTACCGACTCGACGATCCGCGTTTCTTCGGGCTACACGATCCGGCCATTGCCCCGGTGGCCAGCGGTGGCCGGCCAACGCTGCGAGCACTACTGGTAGGCGGTCGCGTGATCGCCGAGGACGATGCGCTGCCGGGCGTGGACCTGGCCGAATTGGGCGCCCAGGCGCGCGAAGCCGTTGCGCTGCTGAAGATGCGGGCACGCGGGGATTAGTACACGCCCGGAAAGAAAGCGTCACCTATAAAACAAAAATCGATATACCCGATGCCACCGGCACCCAAGCACCACCACACCGAGCCCACGCCAGGTGGCACGAATAAAAGCACGAAGACATAAATGGAACCCGACAGGGTTCCCATTACACAACGTTCCAGCAGGATTAATTCACAGAGGTCTAAACATGCAGAAGCAGTACAAGCCGGCACTGAAGCTGGCGGCGGTAGCGGCTACCCTTCTTTCCGGCGCGGCCATGGCACAGTCCAGCGTCACGCTGTACGGCCAGGCTGACATGTTCGTTGGCGGCGTCAAGAGCCCGGGCGTCGGCGAGCGCGCCTGGGTCGCCGACTCGGGCGGGATGCAGACGTCCTACTGGGGTATTAAGGGCGCGGAAGACCTGGGCAGCGGCACCAAGGCCATCTTCGACCTGGACGGCTTCTTCCGCACCGACAGCGGCAGCGGCGGGCGCTTCAACGGCGACTCGATGTTTAGCCGCGGCGCCTACGTCGGCCTGCAGAACGATACCGCGGGCACGTTCAAGCTGGGCCGCAACACCGCGCCGTACTTCATCTCGACCATCCTGTTCAACCCGCTGGTCGATTCGTACGTGTTCTCACCGACCATCTTCCACACTTACTTCGGCGCGACCAGCGGCGCGGTCACCGATCCCGGCATCATCGGCGATTCGGGGTGGAACAACTCGGTGTTGTACAGCACGCCGAACTTCGGCGGCCTGACCGCCAACTTCATCTATGGATTCGGCGAACAGCCGGGCGCCGCGGGCAAGAACAAGTGGGGTGGCAACGTCCTGTACTTTGGCGGCCCGTTCGCCGCGACGGTGGCATACCAGCAAGTTCGCTTCAACAATGCGCCGACCGACTTGGCCAGCGCCGGTCTATCGCGCCAGGACGCCGCCCAGGTGGGCCTGTCCTATGACTTCAAGGTGGTCAAGCTGTTTGCCCAGGGCCAGTACATCAAGACCCGTGCAACCACGGCGCCGTCCGGCAACATCAAGCACGTCAACGGCCAGTTCGGCGCGTCGGTGCCCATCGGCGCCGGCAGCCTGCTGGCTTCGTACGCTTACGACAAGACCGACAATTCGCTGGGCGATTTCAAGCGCAACACCTTTGCCGTTGCCTACGACTACAACCTGTCGAAGAGGACCGACCTCTACGCCGCTTACTACTACGACAAGATCACCGGCATCGAGCACGGCGATACGTTTGGCGTGGGCGTGCGCCACAAGTTCTGAAGACGTCACCGTCTTACCGGCGGTACCGACGACGGACCGCCAACTCATCCAAACAGGAACGAAGATGAGTGCGTTTGAATACCTCGAACCTGCAACGCTTGCAGAGGCGTCGGCGCTGCTGCACCGTTGCGGCGGTCGGGCCAGCGTTCTGGCGGGCGGCACCGACTTGCTCGTGCAGATCAAGGAATCGCATCGAAAACCGTCCCACGTCATCAATATCAATAAGATCCCGGGCATGGATGTACTGGCATTCGATCCGGTCGATGGCCTGAGCATCGACGCGCTGGTTACGACGCGCGAAGTGGAGACATCCGATGTCGTGCGGCGCCACTATGCCAGCCTGGCCAAGGCCGTGAGGGAACGGATGAGTTGGTCTCGCGCATAACGATTCCGACGCCACGCATGAGCACGCAGCAGACTGGTGGTGGCAATCACCGGTGGCTGCTGTGGCCCAACACCCGCCGTTGGCTGGACGAGCCCACTAATGGCAGGGACGGTCGGTCAGTGACGATGGACACCGGATCGGCCCGCGAGCATTCCCACGGACATCAGTTATCGCGAAAGCGATCGAACGTTGGCTGATCTCATGATCGGGCGTTCTCGGTGTGGACGAGAGTATCTTCTCTGCGGCCATCTTTGCAGTTCGCAGTTGCGACAAGGCCTTTTGCCACCAAAACGACTTTGCCTGTAACACCCTGCTCTCCAAGCAACTGATGCGCCCGTCTTGCCTCAGCCAGAGAAAACCTTTCCGCAATCAGCGGCTTGATTCTCTTCTGTTGAAGCAAATCGAATAAGGTGATCAGGTCTTGGCGAAATAATGCTGGCCGCATTCGCTTGAGCCACTGAATGCTATAGGGAACGACGCGCTTCCGACCCGGGAGAATGTAGCTCGCGGCAATGAACAAACCGAAGATGGCGAGTCGTTGGAAGCGATTCCTGCGACCTGAGCGACCTGACGCCACTCGCCCTCCTCGCAGCGAGGCAGAGAGTCCATAAGCCACTACCGTCCCGCCGGGACGCAGCGCCTCGCGGGAACGCCAAATATTGGGTCCGCCGATGCCATCAAAAACGACGTCCACACCCGATCCCGTGAGGCGGTGAATTTCATTCACAAAATCAACCTGTTTGTAATCAATCGGGATCCCGCCCAAAGCAGAAATCACAGGCGTATGTTGCGATGAGCAAGTCCCGTACATCTTGAGACCGGCAAGTCCCCCGAGTTGCATCAGTGCCGAGCCGACGCCGCCTGTCGCGCCATGAATCAACACGCTCTGGCCCGCTTTGACTTTCGCAGACCGATGTAACATCTGGTAGGCCGTGACGTAGTTCAGCACTAGGCTGACAGCCTCGGCGGCGTCCAGTCCGAAAGGCACGGGAATAAGTTCACGCTGCGGCAGACAGACGAACTCGGAATACGCGCCAGTGATGGGCAGCGCGGCGACCAACTGATCTGAACCGACCTCGGAAACTCCGGCGCCAAGTCGATCCACCAGTCCAACCAGATCCCACCCCGGTGTGAATGGCAGAGGAGGCGTTTCGGGATGAAAGCCTTCGCGCATCATCAGGTCGGGCTGGCACACACCCGCTGCCAGCACCCTTACTCGCACCTCACCGTTCTTTGGCTCAGGGCACTCTTCATCTATCACCTGAAGCGAATCAGGGCCACCGTAATGAGTGACTATGACGCGCGAGTTTTTCATTTGACGGAGCCGTCTCGGTAGCAGAACTGCGCGGCGGATTGCCGACGTCTATGTTGTCTTAGTCAAGGATTGGCACGACCAGGTCCGTGTGTCCAAAGCCTTTCGAGTAGTCAAGGACAGAAATGACAGTGGGCGTCACTCGGAATATCCTCACCTCGTTCCGGGTAGGCATTGGTACGGGCAACTTGGTTTGCTGTGGATACTTAAGGGGAAGCATGTGCAGTACGTCGTCCGCCTCGACGGGGTCGAGGACGGGCTTCGCACGCGCTGCCATGGACAGTCCCGTGATCGCCATCAAGTCTGAGGTATCGTCATCGATGGTCAGGGATACCCGGTCGTCCTGAGCTAGATTTGCTGCTTTCTGGCTTTCCAGGCCGCATAGGAAGTAGAGGACAAGGCCTTTGCTGACGTAGCCCACAGTGGTCGCTTGCGGCCAGCCATCCGGCCTGATCGTGGCAATCGTCATGACCCGGTGGTGCTCCAGTAGCGCCAGGATCTTCTTTCCGATCTCGTCATCCATGATGACTCTCCCTTGCAATCGGGACACAGGGTACCGCTTGCCAACGCTTCGGAGATGTCTCGATTGCAGAAGAGGCAAAACCAAGAGGAAACGCCAGTCCGATGGCACCCGGCATGCTCAGGAAGGCCGCGGTGCGCGGCGCCACAGCCATCGACCTTTGTTTCATGATAGAAGCGGCAGATCCTTGCTTGTTGACTTGTATCAATCAAGTTCTGCATCGAACTCTGCGAGGCGTGGCAAAGGCGGGGCGGCTTCCGGCTCCTTCGACCGTCGCCAGGCGCCGCGCGAGGTCGGCAGGGATGCAATTCGCTGGCTGAAATCACGTCTGATTTAGTCCACTAAAGGAAATGCTCCTGGGCGAGCATGGGTGGAAACCAATGCGAACGGTACCCTTCAGGGCAGCTTTGGACACATGAAGCTGTACGGCTGCAATTCCCGCGGAGGGTGGTCGGGAAGCGACTTTCGTCATACCTTCCTGGGGCGATTACCGGGAAGCGATGGTCGAGTCGCCTGATAGCGGCCATTGGAGAGGAGCAACTTGCAGGCGGCTGAGAAGGATAGAAAGGCGGCCGTCATACGACTGCGCCTCGTCAGAGGCCCAGTCGATTCCGAAGACATGTTGTGCTTCCTGACTGCCGCGCGAGGCCCTGCCCGTAGATGCGTCACCGCCGAGTGACGCATCTGGGAGTGGCGTAACTCATTGCGTCTTTGGATACCCTACATAGTAAACGCCAATGACACCTCCACTGGCGTCGTGAATTGGCTCATATCCAGTGGTGTATGGCTTACCGAGGATGTCAGCGTCACCGTAGTAGGCGCCACCGCCGCGTATTGCCGCCATGGCCTTTCCCTTCGGGTCAAGGACAGTGCCGATCGCCCTCGACCCATCGTCCTTCAGTACATTCGTCGCTACGCGCACGAAATCATCGCCGCTTTTGACGAACAATGTTGCCGTGCCGCCATGCTCCTTCTTGACTTCATCGACAACGGCAAAGTTGTTGTTCATTTTGGTCGCGCCAAAGTACAAAGCTGGCGCCGGTTTTCCTGCAACAGCATCTTCTCCCCTAATCCCCGGTGCGCCCAATTTGGCCGTCTTAGCCTTCAGTGATGCCATGGCTTGCTTTACGTTTTGCGGTGTTTGGGCATAGCTCATGAGCGGAGCGAAGACGGGCAATGCAAGTGCAAAAATCAAAGGGGCAACCAATCGCCCTATAGCACCTGCGGGATTTGCTTTTGCCATTTTTATCCCCCTTGGGGCAGCGTCGCCGAGAGGCGGGACGGCAACTTCCCCGGGACTGGGGCAGCGTGCGCCTTAGTCCGTTTGGAAGTATAGGCAGCCGGCGAGGCGCTGCACGAGTTGCACGAGGGCGATACCGCACAGTGCCTTGTGGAGTTGTCGCGATGTGCACAACACATGCAGGTGCCTACCCGCGTCGCCGTACGTTGGTCGCTTTTCAGGCTAGGAAGCGACGAGCGACCGTGGATCGTCCCGGTGAATTTCAGATTCATTCATTCTGACAAAAAAATTCCTTGTCACAGGTTTGCAACAGATTTTAGCGAATGGACAACGATGGCCGGCATGTCCTCGTTCGTACTAACGCACTGAAAATTGGCACTATCCGCCTTCCTGGTTGGTCGCCATGGTGTCAGCCGCTGCAGGCCTGTGCCGATTGCGACATATTGAAAGTGAAACGTTTTAATACAATTCAATTTAATTGGCCTGCCTATTCATGCCGGCTTCTTGCCTCACAGCAGGCCTGGCACGACTCTCGCTACGTTCGACTCCACATCCCGGCCTGACATAACGCCAGAACTCGTTGTCGCATTACAGTCGAGCACAAGCTTGAATTGCTAAGCGAATTAGGGCTGCCCCCGGTAAGGAGTTGCTCATGAGGCTCACCGCCCCCCTTCTGCACACTGCTTGGCGGCAAGTTATTGCCATAAGCGCCCTTACATGCTGCGCTGTCGCGCATGGCGAGCCGGCGGCAACAACGGAACAGAAGTTTCCACCCGGCTACCTGGAGTCTGTTTCAACGGGTTATGAGAACGGTCAAGTCCCCCAAGCGCCTGCCCCAGAAAAGACACCAGCAACGACGCCTAGCCCAGCGGCCCAGCCTCTGCTTATTGCCCAGCCTCCGGCCCCTAATTCCCAACCAAACAAGAAAAAGCCCAGCAAGTAGCCAAGAAAATTTCAGCAATGCTGACTATAGGCGTGAAAAGAGCCCTCTGGAATAATGCGCTTGTCGCCTTGCCAACAGGCGGGGGGACTACCGCTTCGCAACTGGAAGGGGGCATGCAATATCTGTCGCCAGAACAGAAATAGGCAGGGCCGTTTTGAAGTGACACACATACCTCGCATATTACAAAGGCGATGAAGTGAGAAAAAAATGAGCCCGTGAGGCAGGGACCTCAACGGGCTCACAAATTGTCCTTTCTGTTTTTTTGGAATGGAAGTTATCGAATTTTTCGAGAAAACCCAACAATCTTGAGGAAGCGTATAGCGAGTTCGAAAGAATTACTAGACGCTTGGTATGTTCAAATTTGAAACGCAACGCCACCCGTTTTACTTTGTCCGCCTGCCGATAGCTCTCACGCAGTGACAACGTTCTGTATCAGGTCCTTGCCCTCACTCTGCAGGTTCCCGATTGCCAGGCCCACCTCCCACCACTGGAAGGCATCGATGGGAAGGCAGTGGTGCATCAATACCGACGCCCCCCGGGGGATTAACTCCGGGTCTAGCCATGCTAAGGCGTCCACCCCCGACAGTACGATTGGCCGGCCATCATGGACATCGGTCAGCCCCCCTTTAGCATCATCGGTAATGATGACGAAGCCCGCGCCATCAGGCTGAACCGTGGCGCCAGGTTCCCAATATGCCAAGGCTGCGAGGAAGCACGGTCCATCCCTGCGACTTATAAATTGTGGCCGCTTGATGCCTTGTATCGTTGGCCATTCGTACCAGCCGTCCACCGGGACAATTACCCGCTGCCGCTTCCGCCAAAGTGCCTTGAAGTAGTCATTCTTGGCTACCCGGTCTACCCGAGCGTTGGAAACCGAATGTGTAGGATAGGGCAAACATGGCTTATAACCCCAATGGACGGACTCGGCAGTTGTGACGCGTTCATCATGTAGCTTATGTAGCACAACGGGACTGTCATCGGGGGCGATGTTATAGCTCTGCCAGGTTCCCGAGTAGACGCATTGGACCCCCAGTTCGGCTTCCCATATGGCGAACGAGCTGAATTGTGCGATGCGCCTACACATGATGCCCTCGTCTTGTTTTGCATCAAAGTATCTCCATGGGCGCATCTCATGGCAATGGCTTATGTGAGCCAGCAGACACAAACAGATTTCCTGTAGGCAATCACGTTCTGACCGTGTTTGCTGTAGTTGTGCATGCCAGCTACAGGGTTGTATGCGTTCGAAGCGGTCAAAGCACGCAAGGGGTGGCATCACTTCTATCACTTCAGCTGTTCCACAAGCGCTGCCGACGTACCTTCACTCAACCAAGCGCACATGTCGGCGAGCTGCTCTAGCGAGCCGTGCAGTATTGCCTCTACCGTATCGTCCATGCGGTTTCGGACGCAACCGGTGGCACGATGCCGCCCCGGTCTACGGTTCCTTGCCAGTTTAGCTATCGGCTCCTGTATTCCCTGGTTGCCTCTCGTTGAGCGGCTTGCAGGCTTTCCGGCCAAGTGCTTTACCTTACTGTTTGTTACGCGGCGCCAACCCGTCTCAGGCTATATTAGGGGTGAGTGAGGATTACTCTCGACATTTTTAAGGGGACGTGATGTTCAAGAAAACACTGGTAGTTGCCGTCGGAAGTCTGCTGCTTGGCTTGAGTCTTACTGCTTCTGCGCGTGGCGGTGGTGGAGGCGGTGGTGGCAACTTCGGTAGCGCGGGTCCTAGCCACGCAAGCAAAGAGGCCATGACAAATTCCAATGGCTCGTTTTCCAGCGACCGCGACAAGGGCCTACAGCGTGCTGAGGACCGGAGAAGCCTGGAAGGCTCGAGCCACGAAAAGGCACAAGACAATCGCATGCATCGGAACACCAAACACGCGCAGAAGCACTGAGTTTGGAGTTGACTAAGTCCGACTATCTTGCTCTTGCGCGGGTTATCCGATGCCAGATTGGGCGCCGCGCAAGCAAGTTCGGAATTCACGGCTTCCGCCACACTGAACTTCGATACACCGACTGAACGATTCCATCAACCCGTTGCACCGACCGTTGCATCCACAGTCGTAAGGCGCCGGTCGGCCGTAAAGCTGACAATCGATAATCTTTAGACGAGAGGGGGTGTGTGGCAACGTACAACAGTTACGGGTTGACGCACCGGATGGTTCCGGATGAGCGCCGAGGGCCATAATCGGCCAATTTCGGCCCTCGGCCCTCGGCCCCCAGCCTTGCCAAGTCATTCGAACGTCGGCTGACCTCTCTACTCCGGACACGCAGGCTCGATACTCATGCCACCTCGAGAGGTACCACATTCACTTTCGACCGTACGGCAATAATGCCGCCAGGATTGCAGCCATCGCCGCACTTGCCGCAAGGCAGTAAATCGCCGGGTTGAAATCACTCGACTGGCTGCGCGCAACGCCCACGAGCCACGGGGCGAAGAATCCAGCAAATCCGCTAATCGCGTTCATGAGCGCGATGCCACTTGCCGCTCCAGCTCCGGAAAGAAGGGACGGGGTCTTGATTGGATCCCGAGTTCCAGCGATTGAATGACGCCATGCGACGTGAGTCTCACGGGTAGCCGCCGCCGGAAACTCGCCGGATTTCCTCGGCCACGATGGTGATCAACGCTTCCGTGGCCGTACTCAGCGGCCGCTGCGGATGGCTGACGCAGACCAGGTGTCGCACGATGCGCGGAGCAACAATGGCATGCATGCGTAGCCGGCCGTCTTCCACGGCCCGCTGCACCACGATGCGCGGCAGCACGGTAGCAAAGCGCGTGGCTTGCACGAATTGTACGATGGTGCCGAGGATGTCGATCTCGAACTTCGGCGCAAGGGTGACATCGTGCGCCTGCGTGGCCGTATCCAGCACCACGCGCAGGCCATGGCGCTTGGTCGGTAGCACCAACTCCAACCCCGGCAGCTTCGCCATCTCTACCGATTCCGGTAGTTCTGGACCATGCGCGGCACTGGTCACCAACACCATCTCCTCGTCATGCAATGGCTGCACCTGTAGCGCTGGCCGGCCGCGCTGCCGGTGGACCACCGCCGCGTCGAGCTGGCCGGCGGACACAAGATCGATCAGCGCGGCGCTGAAACCGTCCGCCACGGATACCTCCACATTCGGATAGCGCACGTTGAAGCGCGCTAGCGATCCCACCAGCACGCTCTCTGTCTCAGAGGCGACCATGCCCAGCGCGATGCGGCCGGCCATCTGCTCCTCGCGCTGCATCATCTGCTGCCGCGCGCTCGCGAGGTCGCGCACGATGGGCAGGAACAGGCGGTACATCATCCGGCCAGCAGCCGTAGGCGCCATTCCATGTGGGATACGCTCGAATAACTTCTGCCCAAATTCCTCTTCCAGCCGGGCGATCTGCATGCTGAGCGCCGGCTGCACGATGTTGAGCCGCTTCGCCGCCCGTGTGACGGAACCGTCCTCGAACAGCGCAATGAAGTACTGAATTTGTCTGAGGTCCATCTTCGGATAGGTATCAATAAAGATGCATCACGTCATCATTTACTGTGATGCGATTCATCATGTGAGTGCGGAAAAAAACTTAAATTATGGATTATTAGAGACAAAGTCGCGGCCAAAGTGACGGCCACTTCTATCAGAAATAATGATTTTGTTTATCAAAAAACAATATTAGTACTTATATCTCGATCTCACTAATCTCTGTTTGACGTTGCACGGTCCTGGCCGCTTTCCGGCCCGGTTCCGTCGCGTGAAACGGAGTCGCAAATGAAAAGATTCGATGCCGGCGAAACGACCGGCACGGTACAGGAGACTCGGCCGGCACCCCACGTCGGTCGCCCAATGGCGCGCGTCGAGGACGCCGCCATCCTGACCGGCCGCGGCCGCTATGCCGACGACCTCGGCGTCCGGCCCGGTACCCTGCACGCCGCCATCCTCCGCTCGCCGCACGCGCACGCCGAACTCGGCGCCATCGACTTCGCGGCGGCACTTAGGGCACCGGGCGTGCGCGCGGTGCTGACGGCCGCTGACCTGCCCGCCTGCTCCCGGCCCTTCGTGGTGGGCGTGAAGGCGCCGATGGAGCAGTGGGCGCTGGCAATGGATCGCGTGCGCTACGTAGGCGAACCGGTGGCCGTAGTCGTGGCCGAAAGCCGCGCGCTGGCCGAGGATGCGCTCGACCTCGTGCGCGTGGATTACCGCGCGCTGCCACCGGTGGTGTCGATCGAGGCTGCCGTGGCAGGCGACGCCCCCGTGCTGCACCCCCGCCTCGGCAGCAACGTCGCCAGCGATCGCCATTTCTGCTACGGCGACCCCAAGGCCGCGTTCGCCGCCGCGCCGCACCGCGTGACGCTGACCGCCCACTACCCGCGCAACACCTGCACACCGATCGAGTGTGGCGTGGTAATTGCCGAACACTTGCCGGGCGACGAGGGCTATCAGGTCACCTCCAACTTCATGGGGCCATTCTCGCTGCATGCCGTCATGGCGATGGCTCTGCAGGTGCCCGCCAACCGCCTGCGCCACGTCGCTCCGCGCGACTCTGGCGGCAGCTTCGGCGTCAAGCAGGCGGTGTTTCCCTACGTGGTGCTGATGTGCCTCGCCTCGCGCAAGGCCGGCGCGCCGGTGAAGTGGGTGGAGGACCGGCTCGAGCATCTGAGCGCCGCCACCTCGGCCACCGCGCGGCTCTCCACCGTGGAAGCTGCCGTGGAGGCCGATGGCCGCATCGTTGCACTATCGTACGATCAGCTCGAGGACTGCGGCGGCTACCTGCGCGCGCCGGAGCCCGCTACCTTCTATCGCATGCATGGCCTGCTGACCGGCGCCTACGCGATCCCCAACCTGCTGGTGCGCAATCGCGTGGTGTTGACCAACAAGACACCGACTGGCCTTGTGCGAGGCTTCGGCGGGCCCCAGGTGTACTTCGCGCTGGAGCGGCTGGTACAGCGAATCTCTGTGGAGCTCGGCCTCGATCCGCTCGACGTCTACCGCCGTAACTTCGTGCCCGCCGACGGCTTTCCGTATCGCGCGGCGGCCGGCGCGTTGCTCGATTCCGGCAACTACCAATTGGCGATGTCACGCGCCCTGGAAGCCGGGGCTTACGATGAACTGAAGCGCCGCCGCGATGCCGCGCGCGCCGAGGGCCGGCTGTACGGCATCGGCTTTGCTGCCATCGTCGAGCCGTCGGTATCGAACATGGGCTACATCACCACCGCCACACCGGCCGAGGCACGCCGCAAAGCTGGGCCAAAGAACGGCGCTATCGCCAGCGCAACAGTCAGCGTCGACCTGCTCGGCGGCGTGGTAGTGACCGTCGCCTCCACGCCAGCGGGACAGGGCCACATGACCGTATGTGCACAGGTCGTGGCCGATGTACTCGGCATCGATCCCGCTGACGTGGCGGTCAACGTCGAATTCGATACCCACAAGGACGCGTGGTCCGTCGCCGCAGGCAACTACTCCAGTCGGTTCGCCGGCGCCGTGGCCGGAACCGTGCACCTGGCCGCTACGCGCGTGCGCGACAAGCTGGCGCGCATCGTGGCTTCCCACCTCCGTTGCGACCCGGCCGAACTGGTCTTCACCAACGGCCGCATTGCCCGCAAGAGCGCTTCGCCAGACACCGCACTCCCCTTCGCCCGCGCCGCCAGCAACGCGCCGCACTGGTCGCCGCAACTCCTGCCTGCCGGTGAGGAACCCGGCCTGCGTGAGACCGTGTTCTGGTCGCCGCCCAACCTCGACGCGCCGGACGAACAGGATCGCGTCAACACGTCCGCCTGCTACGGCTTCGCCTTTGACCTGTGCGGCGTGGAGATCGACCGTGCCACCGGCCGCGTGCGCATCGACCGCTACGTCACCGCGCACGATGCCGGCAAGCTGCTCAATCCGGCACTGGCCGACGGCCAGATCCGCGGCGCCTTCGCGCAGGGACTCGGCGCGGCGCTGATGGAGGAGTTCCGCTATGGCCCCGATGGCAGCTTCCAGTCCGGCACGCTGGCCGACTACCTGCTGCCCACCACGTGCGAAGTGCCCGACCCGGTCATCGTTCATCTGGAAACGCCGAGCCCGTTCACGCCGCTCGGGGCCAAGGGGCTCGGCGAGGGCAACAATATGAGCACACCGCCCTGCGTCGCTAACGCCGTGGCGGACGCACTCGGCGTGCGCGACATCCGCCTGCCACTTACGCCCGCCAAGGTGATGGCGATGATCGGCTTTGACGATCCGCCGCCGTCGCGCCCCGAACTGGCCGAAGCGGCGAAAGACGCAGCGCCTGCAAACGGCAAAGGCGGCAAGGCCGCGAAGGCCCTGTGCGCACGCGGGACGGTGGATCTCGATGCCACACCTGAAGCCGTCTTCGCCGTCCTGCTCGACCCGAAAGCGCTGGCCCAGGTCGTGCCCGGCTGCCACGCGCTCGAACGCATCGGCGATAACCGTTACCGCGCCGACGTAACCGTGGGCGTGGGCATGATCAAGGCGCGCTACGAAGCCGAGATCGCGCTGTCCGACCTGGAGCCGCCGCACCGGCTAAGGCTGGCAGGCGCCGGCCTGTCCTCGCTCGGCAGCGCACGCGGCTCCGGAATGGTAGAGCTGACCCCGCACGGCGACGGCACCCGTCTCGCGTACGACTACGAGGCCGAGGTGTCCGGCAAGGTCGCGGCCGTCGGCGGCCGCATGCTCGAAGGCGCGGCCAAAGTGGTGCTGCGCCAGTTGTTCGAATCGCTCGGCCGGCAGGCAGGCGGCAAGCCGGTGCGCAGTCCCGGATGGATCGCTCGCATGCTGGCGCTCTTGGGAGTTCGTCGATGAAACCCGCCGCGTTCGACTACCTGCGCGCCGAATCCACACAGCACGCGCTGGAGACATTGGCCCGTGCCGGCGAGGACGCCCGCATTCTGGCCGGTGGCCAGTCGCTGATGGCCGTCCTCAATATGCGGCTCGCGCAGCCGCAACTGCTGGTCGACATCTCTCGCACCGCCGACCTCAATACCGTGCGCGTAGAAGACGGCCATCTTGTGGTGGGCGCCGCAGTGACGCAGGGCAGCGTCGAATGGCGCGCATCGCTCTCCGACGAGGTACCGGTGCTCGCGCTCGCCTTCCCGCACATCTCCCATTTCCAGATCCGCAACCGGGGCACGGTGTGCGGCTCCGTCGCGCACGCCGACCCCAGCGCAGAACTGCCGCTGGTGCTCACGGCACTCGGTGGCGAGGTCGTGCTGCGCTCCTTGCGCCGCCGCCGCGTGCTGCCGGCCGCCGGGTTCTTCCAGGGAATGCTGATGACCGCGCGCGAGCCAGACGAACTGGTGGAAGCCGTGCGCTTCCCGCTGAGGCGGCCTGGCGCGCGCTACGGCTTCATGGAGTTCTCGGCCCGGCATGGCGACTTCGCGCTGGTCGCGTGCGCTGCGATCGTCACGGACGACGCCATCTCACTGGCCGTGGGCGGCGTGGCCGACCGGCCAGTACTGGAGAGCTGGCCACACCTGAAAGGCAAGGCGCTGGCCGAGGCCATCAACGATTTCAGTTGGAAGCTGGGCGCGCAGGACGACGCCCATGTTAGCGCGCAGTACCGCCGCCACCTGGTGCGGCAATTGGGCATGCGCGTAATCGAGGAGGCAAGATGAGCAAGACCCTACGTGGCGCGCCAGCCGGCACGCTCTCAGTGATGCGGCGCGACGTGCGCCGTCGCGTCACCCTGACCCTGAACGGCAGCGAGCGCAGCGGCCTGTGCGCTCCGCGCGAGCTGCTGTCGGACTTCCTGCGTCATGAACTCGGCGCCACCGGCACGCACGTCGGCTGCGAGCACGGCGTCTGCGGCGCCTGCACGGTGCGCGTCGACGGCGTAGCCGCGCGCTCATGCCTGATGCTGGCCGTACAGGCCAACGGCCGCGCCATCGACACCGTCGAGGGCCTCGCGCCGCGCGAAGGCCTGAGCGACCTGCAGGAAGCCTTCCGACGCCACCACGCCCTGCAATGCGGCTTCTGCACGGCAGGCATCCTGATGTCGTGCGTGGACTACCTGGAACGGGTGCCCGAGCCGACTGAGGCGCAGGTGCGCGACATGCTGTCCGGCCACCTGTGCCGCTGTACGGGCTACACGCCGGTCGTCGCCGCCGTCCTTGATGTCGCGGCCAGCCGGGCGCGGGCACGCCACGTGGAAGCGGCGACAGTCGGGGAGACCCGCGATGCTTGATCTCGGCCGCACTTTCCTGCAAAGCGTGGAGCGCAGCCCCAGCGCCCCCGCCATCGTCGACGGCGACCTGCTGCTGACCTACGAGCAATGGTTCGCGCGCATCCGCTGCGTGGCCGCCGGCCTGCACGACCTCGGCCTGCGCCCCGGTGATCGCCTCCTGGCCATCCTGCAGAACCGCTGGGAGGCGGCTACGCTGCACTGGGCCTGCCAGTTCGCCGGTGTGGTCATCGTCCCGCTGAACTGGCGCGCCAAGCCGGACGAGCTGGACTATTGCGTGCGCGATGCCGGCGCCCGGGCGCTGGTGTTCGAGCCCGTCAGCGCCGACGCCGTGCTGGAGAGCTCCGCCGCGCAGGAGATACCCTGCATCGCACTGGACCATGCGCCAGGCGGCTCGCTGTCATTCGACACCCTGCTCGACGTCACACCCCGGCTCGACAGCACATTGGCAACAGCCGACGACATCTCGCTGATGCTGTACACCTCCGGCACCACCGGCAGCCCGAAGGGCGTGCCGCGCCGCCACCGGCAGGAGCGCGCCGCCGCCCTGGCTCACGTCGCGCAGAACCTGTATCGGCGCGGCGAGCGCACGCTCGGCGTGATGCCGCTGTACCACACGATGGGCGTGCGCTCGCTGCTTGCCATGGCGCTGGTGGACGGCCTGTTCGTCTGCGTGCGGCGCTGGAGCCCATCGCAAGGGCTGCAGGCCATCACCGACCATCGCGTGAGCTGCCTTTATCTTGTACCTACGCTGTACCACGACCTGCTGGCCGACCCGGGCTTCGACAGCATGGGTGTCCGCACGGTCGCCAAGCTTGGCTTCGCCGGCGCGGCGATGAGCGACGGTTTGCTGTCACGGCTCGAACAAGCATTCCGCCCGGAGTTGTTCGTCAATCACTACGGTTCATCCGAGGTGTACACATTCAGCATCGAGCAGCGCGCGGGGCGCAAGCCGGGCAGCGCCGGTCGCGCCGGCCTCAATACACGGCTGCGCGTGGTACGGCTGGACGCCACTTCGCCTGAGGCGGTGACCGCTCCCGGCGAAGAGGGTCAGATCATCGCCGACCTGCGCGGCGATGAAGCGTTCGAAGGCTACTGGAACCGCGACGACGCCAATGCAAAGTCGCTGCACGAAGGTTGGTACTTCACCGGCGACATCGGCTACTTCGACGCCGACGGCGATCTCTTCGTGACCGGCAGAGTGGACGACATGATCATCAGCGGCGGCGAGAACATCGCTCCCGCCGACATCGAGTCGGTTCTCTCCCTGCATCCGGCCGTGGACGAGGTGGCCGTGGCCGGGCTGCCGGATCCCCGCTGGGGCCAGAAGGTAGTGGCCTTCGTCAAGCCGCGCGGTTGCGTGGACGCCCTGGCACTCGACACCTACTGCCGCGGCTCCGAACTCGTCAATTTCAAGCGCCCGCGTGACTACGTGTTCGTGGCCGAACTCCCGAAGTCACCGGTCGGCAAGATCCTGCGCCGCAAGCTGTCGGCCGGCGAATACACCTCGCTTTCCTGCCCTTCTTCCAACGTCCCGACCAAGGAGTAACGACGTGACACAAACCTTCGCATTGACCCATCCCGACCAGCAGCGGCTCCAGGACCTCGACGGCTTTTCCGTCGAGATCGACCCTGCGCGCGAGCGGGCCGACATCATCCTGCACCGCCCGCCCTACAACGTGATCTCGATGGCTGCCCGCGACCAGATGCGCGCCGTGTTCGAGACGCTGGACGCCGACGACCGCGTGCGCGTCATCGTCCTGCGCGCGCAAGGTGAACATTTCTCGAGCGGGGGCGATATCAAGGGATTCCTGGAGGCATCGCCCGAGCACGTATCGAAGCTGGCGTGGAACATTGCGGCGCCGGCGCGTTGCAGCAAGCCGGTGATTGCCGCCAACCGGGGCTACTGCTTCGGCGTTGGCTTCGAACTCTCGCTGGCGTGCGACTTCCGCATCGCCACCCACACCACCGAGTACGCGCTGCCGGAACAGAAGCTCGGCCAGATTCCGGGCTCGGGCGGCTCCGCGCGGCTGCAGAAGATGGTGGGCGTCGGCCGCACCAAGGACATCGTCATGCGCTCGCGCCGCATTGCCGGCCGGCAGGCGTACGACTGGGGCCTCGTTGTGGACTGCGTGGCCGATGCCGAACTGGAAGCCGCCACTGACGCGCTGGCCGACGAACTGCGTGCATTCTCGCCGCTGGCCCAGCGCACCGCCAAGAAGTTGCTGAATGACACCGAGGACGCGCCGCTGTCGATCGCCATCGAACTCGAAGGGCACTGCTACAGCCGCCTGCGTAGCTCGAACGACTTTCGCGAGGGCGTGGAAGCATTCCACGAGAAGCGCAAGCCTGTATTTCGCGGTAGCTGACCGTATGCGCGGGCGCGGCTGAACTGGCCGCCCCAAAAGTAAGAAGGACTCGCGGCGATGCCCTTTGGCGGGCATCGCGGGGAGCCGCTTGTTCAAAGAAACAAGGAGACAACGATGGAAATGCTGGCAAACGACAAGACGAAACCGGGCGGCTCGGGGATCGTGGTGTCACCGGCTGCGAGCAACCGGCAGGTGCTGGGAGCGGTGACGGCCTCATGCATGGGATGGGCGCTCGATCTGTTCGACCTGTTCATCCTGCTGTTCGTGGCACCCGTGATCGGCAAGCTGTTCTTTCCGTCCCAGCATGCGATGCTGTCGCTGGCAGCGGTGTATGCATCATTCGCGGTCACGCTGCTCATGCGGCCACTGGGCTCCGCCATCTTCGGCTCCTACGCGGACCGACATGGCCGCAAGGGGGCGATGGTGGTTGCCGTGACCGGAGTGGGCCTGTCGACAGCGGCATTCGGGCTACTGCCGACGGTCGGCCAGATCGGCCTCTTTGCGCCGGCGCTGTTCATCCTGCTGCGCCTGGTGCAGGGGGTGTTCGTCGGTGGGGTGGTAGCGTCGACGCATACCATCGGCACGGAATCGGTACCGCCGTCATGGCGCGGCGCGGTGTCGGGGCTGGTGGGCGGTGGCGGCGCGGGCATTGGGGCGCTGCTGGCGTCGATCACGTATATGGCGATGACGGCCCTCTTTCCCGGCGACGCCTTCGAGAATTGGGGATGGCGCTGCATGTTCTTCGCCGGCATCGTCAGCTCGGTGCTCGGGCTGGTCATCTTCAGTTCGCTGGAGGAGTCGCCGCTGTGGAAGCAGTTGCAAGCGGCAAAAGCGGCAACAGCGGCAACAGCGGCAAGCGGCCAAGCAAAGCCGCAGACGCATCCCCTGCGCACGCTGTTCTCGCGCGAATATCGCGGCGTGCTGCTGGTCAACATTCTCCTCACAGTGGGCGGCGGCACCGCCTACTACCTGACGTCCGGCTACCTGCCGACCTTCCTTAAGGTCGTGGTGAAGGCATCCCCCGGGGAGGCTGCGGCGACCCTGATGCTGAGCAGCGTCGGCGTGATTGTGGCGTCGGTAGCAGCGGGCCACCTGAGCACGATGATCGGGCGCAAGCGCGCCTTCCTGCTGATCGGCGCGGTGAGCGTGGTGCTGATGCCGCTGCTCTACCAGTGGATGCCGGCCGCACCGACCGCCGTTCTCCGTGGCCTCTACGCGACGGCCCTCAGCATGCTCGGGTGCGCCGGCTTTGCGCCGATCCTGATCTTCCTGAACGAACGATTCCCCACCAGCATCCGCGCCTCGGGCACGGGACTCTCGTGGAACATCGGTTTCGCCATTGGTGGAATGATGCCGACCCTGGCCTCACTCGCTGCACGCACACCAGCCGACCTTCCGGTAGTCCTTAGCATCTTCGTCGCAGTGGCCACGCTGGTCTACCTGGCAGGGGCAGCAATCGTACCTGAGACGCTGGGCCGTCTCGCGGAAAAATAGACACGCCATTCGCGGAGCACATCATGGACAGCATCGACCTGCAGGTACTGAAGGACGCAAGGCGCTGTCGATGCTGGATTCGGCGTGACGCTGGTGACGGTGACCCGCACCTGGGGCTCCAGCCCCCGCCCGGTCGGCGCCATGCTCGCGCTGCGGGACGATGGCCGGGTCTCGGGCTCGGTCTCTGGCGGCTGCATCGAGGACGACCTGATCTATCGCGGCCGGACGGGGCTGCTGACGGGAAGCACGCCGGAGGTCCTACGGTGTCAACGCGGAAGAAGCGCGACGCATGGGGCTGCCTTGCGGCGGCACCATCCAGCTCGTGATGGAGCCACTGAGGGACGCGATGATGGTCCGGCGGATGCTGGACCTGGCGGAACGGCGGATGCCGTTCGCTCGGGAGCTTGCAGAGAACCTAACGTTGGGTTATAGAGAGCCACTGAGCAACAGCCTTGCAACGAGAAGTGCGCAGCCAGCATTGCAGTCCGGCTATTCACGCAGGGGCTTCTCCCAGCGTGTTCCGAAAGCTGCTGCGCCCAAGGCTTGATGCGTGCGGCCTTTCCAGGCGGCGGCTCAGTTCAGGTTGGTGATGTAGCTGGCCAGGTTCTTGATGTCGTCGTCGGTCAGGTTGCGTGACACGCTCGTCATGTTGCCGGCATCGTTGGTGCGCCGCTTCGCACGGAAATCCTCGAGCTGCTTGACGATGTACGCGTACTTTTGGCCGGCGACGCGGGGAATCTCGTTCTGCCCGGAGAAGCCGCCCAAGTGGCATGTCATGCAAAGCACTTCATCAGCCTTTTTGCCCCCGGCATCCACGCGCGCGGCTTCGACCTTGTAGCTCGAGGGCACCGGCTTCTGCGCCGCGAAGTAGTTCGCCAGGTCCTGCATGTCTTCGCGCGACAACGGCGCTGCCATCGGTGACATGGCCGGGTCGATGCGCCGCTTTTCCTTGAAGTCGCGCAACTGCAGGTAGAGGTACCGTGCCGTCTGGCCGGCCAGCACCGGATAGGCGGGGTTGGTAGAGTTGCCTTGCGGTCCGTGGCAGGCGAAGCAGACCTGTGCCTTGGACTGGCCCGCGGCGACGTCCGCGCGCGCGTCGCCGGCAACTCCTGCCAGCCCAGCCAATGCGCCAAGCACGACGGGCACGATAAGACGCCGCGTAGGCATGATATGGATGCTCTTCCCTGGCATGGCTGTCTCCTGCATGCTTATGCTGACAGCCTGTGCGCGCTTGGTCCACGTCGGTATCGGGCGCTGTCCGACAAAGCTGCGGAGGTGACGCACGGAAGCGATTCCGCGAGCGCTCCCGAACCCGCACGACCGCCGCTCGCTGCACGGGGAAGCGGCTACAAGCCGCGCGAAACAAGCCTACACTTGTCCAGACCGGTCCTACCTTGCTAACGGCAACCTACTGAGGCTTGTCCATCGGCGCCTAGGTGTCGCCGAATGATGACGGCCAAGAGCATGATGAGGACGGCAGGCGTCCATTGAAGAAGGGTAGGAAACCGCAATGCGGCTAACGCCTGCAATGGCATTAGCCACGTGACGACGAGCAATGCATGGTCTACGGGACACGAGCCGTGCTCCCGCATATCCACAGCGAGAAACGCAATAACAATTGCCAACCAGGCAAGGTCGTAGAAGCCCATATATGGCTGCATGAAAAGAGTCCCGCAGACGAACGCCGCCGCCTTGAGCGTGTAGCGCGCGGGCCTTGACCAAAACCAAGTGACCCAGCCGACGACGAACAACGCCGCCGTGACGTGAAGTGCATAAGTCGTTACATACGACAGGCCGCATATTCGCAGTACGCCATAGACCGTTGGCACGAGCGGCCACAAATTTGCGTTATCGGCGACTCACACACTCTGAAAAGCTGATGCGGCGAAAACGCGACGGCGGACGCGAGCGCACACCAATTACGACCGCATATCAGAACCAGTGGGACTCGGATACCTAACTGTGGTTTGATTCCTAATAACGCGAAGAACGCGCCTGCAAGGACGGGCCGATGAGGCGGGAGCGATTAGCCCTTGAACTGTCGAGAACGGCCATTGCCATCGCGTCGACCCGAATGACGGCAAGGGATTGCGGAGTCAACCGGTCGATGCCGGGTTCCCCGATCGTCTGAGCAATGGGACTCTTCCCGGCCTTTTGTCCAATAGCCGTCAATGTGGATTCACACATTCCAGAGAACCGCATCGGGCATCTTCTGCCCTACGCGGACCAGTTCAGGAGGAGCACTTGGTTGTGCTAACGTCGTGCCGCACCCGGCCAGCAAGGAGCGTTCGATATGGCTACGTAAATTGTCGACAATGCAGAGCCAGTTCTGCTTGTGACTGGAAGCGAATTCTCAGTTGTTGCACCGATTCGGCTCTGCACCATTTGATTTAGCGGACGCAGAGATGCCAACCTGCTGTGCGGCACATGCGTGCTCGTGCCTCAGAAGCTCGTATTAATTGCACTGGAAGGCAGAGCGCGGCGCACTACAACGATCAGCAGTATTGGCAACAGGAGGGCACCCCACTGTCCGATCGACGGCTTGAATACGGCCAGAAACGATGCTATTGGCAAGAGCCACGCGAGGCCAATTGTCAAGCACTCGACGCGAGTCCATGCGCCGTGCATTTTGCCGTCAACGCCCAGATAAATGATCGGCAAGATCAACCACGCAAGATCATAGTAAACAAGGTAAGGCTGGAAGAGCATTGTCGCGACGACGATCGCTGCGCAGCGCAACTCGATGCGGGCCCTCCGTATCCACAGGAACAAGGTCGCCAACACAGCGGGCACCGCGACCGCCGCATGGATTGCGTAGGCGACCGACAGGCTTGCTCCCATTCGTCGTGCGAGTGCAAACGCAGTAGGCATGGCATTCCAGATATCGCCCTCGCCGTTCTGCACAATGACTGTATTGAACCACGCAAGCATGTTGAAGAACTTGAGCCAGAGCGGTAGTCCGAACACCAGTCCGCTCACCATACAGAACAGGACACCTGTTACTGCCATCGCGCCAAATGCTCGGTAATGTCGGCCACAAAGAAACATTAAAGGAAAGAGCACCGCCAGCTGCGGCTTGATCGCGAGCATGCCGGCGCACACACCGGCCAAGACGGGGCGACGCTCCAGCAGTCCCAGTGCGCCGGCCGCCAGCGCCAACGTCAGAAGAGAGTTCTGGCCGCATACAGTGGCTACCCAGATACCTGGAAAAGCCGCAACCCAGACCCACGGCAATGCTCCCGCTCTCACTGCCGGCGCGCACACAGCCATGCAGCACGCGAGCCCGAAACCTGCGAACAACAAATACGACGCAAGGTACGGCAGCAGCGCCAGAGGGTAGATCAATATCTGAAACGTGGGCGGATAAACCCATGGCGCATACATTTCTCCCAATGGGGTATCGGGCAGCAATCTGGTTTCTACAGCGGCCAACTGCTGCGGATTGAACGCTTGGATGGCCCCCTCATGAAGAGAGATGTATGAGGCACTCCAATAAACCCGGAAATCGATGCCTGGGGGCGGAACGCTGGGGATATGCCACGCCCAGTGGGCCATCGCCCAGATTCCGATCAGAATGACCTGACAGGCCAGCAGCGCAGCGCTGTAAAGAACAATTCTTTCGCGAGTCAACCACCGCTGACGCGGCGCTGACTTTTCCTCAGTGGCCGCATTGGTCGTTATTGGCATAATCTTGTTGGCAAGCTTTAGGGTCAGTCTGCCATAAGCCAAATGCGCTCGGCAAGGTGAGCAGCAATAAGCGGAAATTCCAGATGGATGCTCGGCAGAGTAGGTCAATCACCCAGTCGATGTCCTACTCAATGCACCGCAAACTCAGAAGCCGGCAGACGTAGTAGTGTGCCCGCTCGCATAACTTCCGTTGGTTCGGAAAGCGGTCGCCAAACGACGCAATCATATTTCCCGCTCATAGCTAGGCGGCAACAAAGTCAGTCTCCCCCTGCGACTCTGACGGCGCTGGAGGTTGAGTAGTCGGTTTTCAATATATTCCGAGCATTGCGCACGGATTGCGACATCGTCCACTGGCCGCTTTCGGGAAAACCGAGGGTCTCTTCAGGGTCGGGAAGCGACGATCGAAGCAGGCCGACATCACGCGACTGATAGCAGAGCACGCGCATCTCAGCCTTCCCGCCCCAGGCTAATGGCATGGTTGCGGACCGTGGCACCGTTCGATGAGCGAAGTTGAAGGAGGGAGGCCTCCGGCCTGGGATCGAAGTCATGCGCGCATTGTATGCGCCGGATTGGACTCTTCACCGCTCGCGACTACCCGAAGATCTCGAGGAAGCCGCTTAACATCACCGCTGCGCAGGCAAGCCAAACGGCACCGACCAGCGCGGCGATCGCTGCGGCATGCGGCGATGAAGAGGATGCCGCAGCCAACAGGATGGCTCGGCCTCTGAGCCATCCGAGGACAAACAACCCCAAGGCGGAAACCACGACCAGGAGAGCGACCACCCAGGCCAGCGGCGATCGAGCCTCTGCCGCTGCGCGGACCAACAGCGCGCCATTGACCAGCATGGCTAGCGCCGTGCGGTGCCAGGCCAACGCCGTACGTTCAGGTTGAACCCCTGGATCGCGCATCAATGAAACTTCAGCAAGAGCCCGAGAGAGAGAACCAACGCAACGCAGACGATCGCGGCACCCAGCAATGGAATTCCACGGGATGCCGGCAGCGGGCCAGCATTGCGCATGGCGATCTCGTTGCCCTTCCAGCGCGAGTATGCGCAACTGGCAATCACCGCTGCCAGCGCTGACAATGCGAGCGCAACCGTTGCCAGCATTATCTTCGGTTCAACATGTCCGGCGAACTGATCCAGCAGAACACCCCCGGCCAGGATGGCGAGTGCGGTCCTGATCCACGCGAGGAAGGTACGCTCGTTCGCAAGCGAGAACCGGTAGTCGGGCTCGCTCCCCTGCTGCTGCCATTTCGGTCGGGCCATCATCCGGCCCTCATCCATCGGTATGCCATGTCACACGCCCATAGCGACAGGAAACATGCCGTGAAGGAGTAGCCATGGTGCGCGGCGACTAGCACTGGCACACCCGCCCGTCGATCACCTGCACGGCCAGCGATGACAGCGTCGCGTCACGGCACGGACCGTCGATGCAAACGCCGTCGGTAAACCGGAACAGCGCGGAATGATGGGCGCACATCAGTACTTCGGCCTCATACGTGCAGATGGTACCCGGCTCGAAGTCCAGCGGAATGGAGAAGTGAGGGCATCGATTGATGTAGGCCCAGACCTGTTGCCCCCGGCGAACCACGATGACTCCCGGGTCACGGTCGATCACGCGGGCGCCGCCGTCGGGCACGTCATCGAGATGGCACAGCACGGTGGTGTCCATATCGTCACCCCTCGCGCCCGGGCTGACCCAGACTCCAGTTCCACGGTCGGATCTCCACACGTTCGAAGATGCCGGCGTGCATATAAGGATCGTCGCTGACGAAGCGTTGGACATCGTCGATGTGCTCGGCCTCGATGACCAGCAGCGTGCCGTTCATCGTGTCGGCCTGTGCGTCCAGTGTCGGGCCGCCCAGTCGCACGAACACGCCTTGCGCGGCTGCGGCGTTGCGCAGATAGGCGCGATGCGCGGGGCGCTCACGCTCGCGGACGGCCAGCATGCCGGGCTTGTCAGTGGCGAAGATGGCATAGAAGCGGGACATGGCGATCAGCCTTGCGAGATCGGTTCGAGGACGAAGTCGTAGCGCGCTTCACGGAACGGCCCATCGAAGCCGAAACGCCGTGCCAACGGATCATCCGCGGGGCGCTCCTCGTACGCTACCTGCAGGGATTCCTTGACCCCAAACACCGCGTCCGAGTTCAGGTATGGATCGCCCTGGTTGAACAGGTGCGTGACCAGCCGGCGATGGCCGGGCGCGTCGATCATGAAATGCAGGTGTGCCGGCCGCCAAGGATGGCGCCTGGTGGCGTCGAGCATGCGGCCGACAGGGCCGTCGGTCGGTATCGGGTAGCTCACCGGCACGATGGTGCGGATCGCGTAGTAACCCTCGTCGTCAGTGCGGTAGCGGCCGCGCAGGTTGCCCGCGGGTTGGGCGGAATCCTGGCCGGAATACATGCCGTTCTCCGCGGTCTGCCAGATGTCGAGCACCGCATTGCGCAGCGGCGTGCCATCGGCGGAGCAAACACGGCCGTGGACCAGCGCGGGTGTACCGGGCGTGACCGCCATGTTCTCGCCAAAGGCACGGTCAGGCATGCCGGCAATATAGAACGGGCCGAACACGGTGGTTTCGGTGGTGCCAGTGGACTGGCGATGGTTGATCGCATCGACGAGCATCGACACGCCCAGCGTGTCCGACAACAGGATGAACTCCTGGCGGACCAGTCCGTCGCACATCTTGCCGGTATCAGTCAGGAACTGGATGGCGGCGAACCACTCCGCCTCTGTCGGCTCGAGTTCGCGCACGTACGCGTGCAGATGGCGAACCAGCCCCTGCATCAGCGCGCGCAGGCGAGGGTCGGGTGTGTCGCTGAAACGGGCGATGACCTGCTCGGTCAGTGCGGCGTCGGCGGCAGCGTGGGGGCTTCGCTCCATGTTGGCTCTCCTGAGGTGTGATTGCCGCATTCAGGCCGGCATTTCGCCGCGCCAGGCGCGTTCGAGCAGCGCCCGTACCGCGTCGCGCTCGACGGCCCTGGGGTTGAAGTACGGATTGGTGCAGGCCAGCGTGGCGGCCTCGTCCAGCCCGTCCTCCGGCATCCCGATGGCGGTCAGCGCCGTGGCGATACCCAGCGACTGGTTCAGCCGGAACAGCAGCGGGCCGGCGTCCCGCGCCCGTTCGCCACCCAGCGCCCGCGCCACGCGTTCCAGCGCGCGCGGCGCCGCGGCGTGGTTGTAGTGTGCGGTATGCGGCAGCATGGTGGCGTGCGTCTGCGCATGCGGCAGGTTGAAGGTGCCGCCCAGCGTGTGGCAGAGCTTGTGATGGATCGCCATGCCGACCGTGCCCAGGCAGACGCCCGCGAGCCACGCGCCGTACTGGGCACGGCTGCGGGCTTCGATGTCGTCCAGCCGTTGCACAACGGCGGGCAACGATCCTGCCAGCGCGCGGATCGACTCCTCGGCCATCAGGCTGATGATCGGGTTGGCATCCTCGGCATACATCGCCTCGACCGCATGCGCCATCGCGTTCATGCCGGAGGCGGCCGAGATCCCGGCGGGCAGGCTCAGGGTCAGTTGGGGATCATAGACGACCGTGCGTGGCAGCACGCGCAGGTCGCGACCGGTCTTCTTCAGGCGCCCTTCAGTCAGCCCGTAGATCGGCGTCACCTCCGACCCGGCGTAGGTGGTCGGCACAGCGATAATGGGCTGCCCCGAGACCAGAGCGATGGCCTTGCCGAGGCCGATAGTCGAACCGCCGCCTACCGCCACGTAGCAGTCGGCGCCCAACCGCGCCGCCTCATCGCGCGCGGCCTGCGCCACCTCGACGGGCACGTGCATCACCGCCTCGCTGTAGACGCCCGCCGAGCACTCGCCGAGCAGCGCGGCCACGTGCTGGCCGAGCGGCCGCTGCTCCGGCGTGGTGAGCACCAGCGCGCGCTGCGCGCCGAGCCGCTTCACCTCATCGGGCAGCGCATTCAGTCGGCCCGGCCCAAAGACCACCCGCGACGGTGTGGCCTGGTAGACAAAGGATTCCATCCCCCCTCCCTGACTCATTGACCCGCCCAGTGCATCAGCGCTTGAAATGCGGCGGTATCGTAGCGTCCACGTTGACCCATACCGACCGCGCTTCCGTGTAGTCGTGCATGGCCTCGAAGCCCATTTCGCGACCGTAGCCGGATTGCCCAAGCCCGCCAAACGGGCTGCCGGGGTTCACCCGCTTGTAGCAGTTGATCCAGCACATGCCGGCATGGATGCTGTCGGCCATCTTGTGCGCGCGGCCCAGGTCGCGCGTCCACAGGCCGCTGCCGAGTCCGTACTCGGTTGCGTTGGCGATGGACAGCGCCTCCTCGTCATTGCCGAAGCGCAGCACGGTGACGAAGGGGCCGAACACCTCCTCCTGCGCCACGCGGTCGTGCGGCTTTGCCTCGACGATGGTCGGCTCGACGTAGTAACCCTTCTCGAGCCCCGCAAGCGTCGGCGCCCGGCCGCCGGTCAGCACTCGCCCACCCTGCTCTCGCGCCACACTGGTATAGGACAACACCTTGTCGCGATGCTGGGCCGAGGTCAGCGGCCCCATCTCGGTTTCCGGATCGAGCGGATTGCCCAGCCGGATGGACGCCGCTAGCTTGCCAAAGCGGTCGAGGAACTCGTCGGCGATGCGTTCATGCAGCACCAGCCGCGAGCCCGCGATGCACGCCTGCCCCTGGTTGTGGAAGATCGCCCAGGCGGCGCCGTTGATGGCCGCGTCGAGGTTGGCATCCCCGAAGACGATGTTGGCGCCCTTGCCGCCCAGCTCGAGCTGCACACGCTTCAGATTGCCCTTCGACGCCTCCACGATGCGCCTGCCAGTGGCGGTCGACCCGGTAAAGGCGATCTTGCCGACCCCGGGATGCTCGGCCAGCCGCTGGCCCGCCGTGTGTCCGTAGCCCGGCACCATGTTGACCACGCCCGCCGGAAAGCCCACCTCGGCCATCAGCTCGGCAATCCGCAGCGACGACAGCGGCGTCAGCTCGGACGGCTTTATCACCACCGTATTGCCTGCCGCCAGTGCCGGGCCCATTTTCCAGCTCGTGAACATCAGCGGGAAGTTCCACGGCACGATCTGGCCGACCACCCCGATGGGGGTGCGCTGCACATAGTTCAGGAAGCCGGTCTCTACCGGGATGACCGAGCCCTGCAGCTTGTCGGCCATGCCGCCAAAGTAGCGGAAACAGGCGGCGGTGCGCGGCACGTCCAGACCACGCGAATCGCGGATCGGGTGGCCGGTGTCGAGCGATTCGAGCTGCGCGAGTTCCTCGGCGTTGGCTTCGATGGCATCGGCGAGCTTCAGCAGCAGGCGTCCGCGCTCGGCGGCGGCCATGCGGGACCAGGCGGGGAACGCCTTGGCGGCAGCCTCGACGGCAAGATCCACGTCGGCTGCCTCGGCCGCAGCGATGGCGGTGATGAGGCTGCCGTCGTGCGGATTCAGTACGTCGATGGTGCCGCCGGCCAGCGCATCGACGAAGCGGCCGTTGATGAAGAGTTTGTTCAGCATGACGATGTTCCAGGAGTATGTGAGGCGCAAGGCACGGAGCGGACGATCAGAACTCCACCGGATACGGCTTCAGTTCCCCGCTTTCGTACCGCTTGGGCAGGTTCGGCGTGGCGTTCTCCCACACCAGCAGCATCGAGCGCTTGGTCGAGTAGCCCTGGTGGCGGATGTCGGCCGGCATTGCGCAGATGTCGCCGGCGCGCATGGTGACGCGGGCGCGCGGAGCGCCGGTGTTCTTGTCGCCGATGTCCCAGATGATCTCGTCGGACAGTTGCAGGAACCACTCCACGCGGTCGTTGCCGTGGAAGACCGGCAGGATGAACTCTTCGGTAGTCGGGCAAAACAGGCTCTGGCCGCAGACCGACGTGACCGACGGGTTCCACGTCACGTCCGAGCGGGAAAGGTACTTGAACAGGTTGAACGCGTGGAGCTGACCTTCGAAGCCGGGTTCGACGTGGATCTCGGGCTCATCTTGTGCCACGTCTAGGAAGGCACGGTTGACGGGCAGGTCATCGCGCAGGGGCGAGTCGTCCGGCAGGCCAGGCATGCGGCGCGTGGCGATGCGCGTGCGCTCGATCGCAGCGATGTTGTCGCCGTGCTTGGGGCCGAAGGCTGTGCCGGTTTCCTCGGGCGCGGCGAAAGGATCGAAGCCTTCGTTGGTCCAGTCGTGCAGGATGGCCTTGAATGTCGCCATGATGACCGGGGTCTCGAAGGTCTCGGTATAGTCCACGCCCGCTTCCTTCATCACGCCGTTGAAGGCGCCCGCGTAGACGTCGACCTTGCCGTAGTGGTTGCGCGTGCCGAAGACGTGGTCGAAGTTGACCCAGCCGTAGAAGAAGCCCCAGGCGACGTCGCGCATCATGGCGCGCAGGAAGGCGTCGGCAGGAATGGCGTGGGTACGGAGCTGGCCGCGCGCGGGCCACTGCACGGTGGCGAAGTAGGCGTCGCGCGAAAAGCGGAAGGCGCCAAGGTTGAAATCGCGGTAGCCGCTGACCGGATCGGGCGCGCCGGACTGGACTTTATTGGCGGCGAAGGCGGAAGTTTTCGGCTTGTCGGCAACGTCGAGCATGGCCATGGTAAGTCTCCTAATGATTTTGGTGGAACGTGCGATCGGGCCTTGGGTCAATGGAGGCAGATGTCCGCCCACTTCTCCACGGACAGCGCACCGAGCCTGGATTGCAAGAGCAGTGCGCATGGCTGCTGCGCGTTGAAGCGATAGGCGCAGCCTGCCGGCAGCAGGCTCTGATGGCCCTTGCCCAGCACCACGTGGCCCATCTTGCGCCCCGTGGGCTCGGCCAGCACGGCACCATCCGCGGCGGCGGGAGACGCGTCCAGCTTGACGAAGTCCACGCGTACCTCGCCGTCCATCGAGATCACGAATTCATCGTGCGAGCAGGTGAACCATGCGGATTGCCCTTCGGCACGCGCGGCTTCCACCACGTACTCCAAGTTCTTGCCGACTACCACGCGCTCGTACGGCGCTGAGCCTGCGGCCACTTCGAAGATGTTGGAAAACACATAGTGACGGGCGTCGCCCTGGGTCACTTCGATGCTGCCCTTGCGGTAGTTGTCGAGAGAACCGAAAACGGTTCGGGGCGTGGATGTCGTCATGGATGTCTCCTGAGTTGGGCGGATGCACCGCCGGCGAATTGCGGTTGGTTGTCTGTCGGGTGGCCGGATCAGTCCAGATACACACCGACGCGGCGGATCACGGCCTGCCACTTGGCGGTGTCGGCTTCAATCTGCCCGGCCAATGCGGCGGGCTGGTCGGGGGCAGGTGCGAGGTCATTGGCAAGCAGCTTCGCGCGCACCTCCGGCAGCCTCACGATGCGGCCGATCTCTTCATTCAGGCGGCGCACGATGGCGTCCGGCGTGCCCTTCGGCGCGAGCAGCAGTTCGCTGAAGCTCGCGTCGTAGCCGGTCACGCCGGCCTCGGCCATGGTGGGTACCTGCGGCGCCAGCACCGAGCGTGTAGAACCCGATACCGCCAGTCCCACAAGCTTGCCGGCCTTGACCATCGGCGTGACCACCGGCGACGCCAGATATCCGCAGGGGACCTGTCCGGCCAGCACATCCTGCATGGCCGGCGACGGTCCCTTGTACGGCACATGCGTCATCCTGATGCCGGCATGCGTCAGGTACATCTCCATCGCCAGGTGGCCCGGCACGCCGGGGCCGCCCGATGCATAGTTCAGCCCTTCCGGCGCCGACCTGGCCTTCTTCGCCAGGTCCGAAAGGGACTGGATACCCGAGGACGGCGCACAGACCAACATCTGGTTGAAGCGCGCAAGCGTGATCACGGGAACAAGGTCGCCGGGCTTGAAGCTGAGCTTGCGGTATAGCGTCGGGTTGACCGTCAGGATCGTGTCCGGGCCTTGCAGGAGCGTGTAGCCGTCGGCGGGCGATTTGGCTACCACGTCGGCGCCGATATTGCCGCCGGCCCCCGGCCGGTTCTCTACCACCACTGGCTGCCCGAGCGACTGGCCAAGCTTGTTGGCAACCAGCCGCGATGCGATGTCTCCGGGCGAACCTGCGGGAAACGCTACGACGATCCGGATCGGCCTGCTGGGCCAGTCGGCTTGTGCCGAAGCCGCCGGCACGACGGCAAACACGCAGGCGATCTGACAGGCGAGCGCCAGTGCGTGACTTGTGGGTTTCATGTTGTCTCCTGAGAGTTTCGTGATTCCCGGCGGCTCTCCGGTGGCCGCTACGGGGTACTGCAACCGCGCTACCAGCGGCCGATATGGATGCCGACCTCCTCTTCCTTGCGCGTCCATCCGGCCATGGCGGCATGGCTGACTGTCGGATGGATACGGCGGTCGCGCAGCCAGTCGAACAGGCGCGCCTGGAAGCGCTCGCGTATCTCTGCATAGGCAGGATCGGCGCCCAGGTCAACGAACTCGTCCGGGTCATTGCGCAAGTCGAACAACTGCGGACGCAGGCCTTCGAAGTGCACGAATTTCCAGTCGTGGTCGCGCACCATCGTCATATGGCAGCCGTGCGCCGGGCGTCCGACCGGTTCGCGCACGAAATCGCGGAAGGCGTAGTCGTTCTCGGAAAACACCGCATCGCGCCATTCGCTCGGCGTCTCGCCGCGCAGCAGCGGCGCCAGCGATCGGCCTTCCACGACGTGGTCGGGAATTGGCAACCCATAGGCATCGAGAATGGTCGGCACCAGATCGATGGCCTCGACCAGCCGTGCTTCCACGTGGCCTCGCGCAGCGTCCGCGCGCGGGTCGCAGATGATCAGCGGCACCTTGGCCACGCTGTCGTGGAAGAGCTCCTTCTCGCCGAGGTAGTGGTCGCCAAGGTAGTCGCCATGGTCGCTGGAGAAGATCACCATGGTGTCGTCGAAGCGACCACTGCGTTCAAGGTAGTCGAATAGCACGCCAAGCTGGTCGTCGATCTGCTTGATCAGGCCCATGTAAGTGGGAATGACCGTGTCCCGCACCTCCGCCCGGGAGAAATTGCGGCTGACCTCGCAGTTGCGAAAGCCTTGCAGCACGGGATGCGCATGGTCCAGCTCGCTCTGGTGCTGTTTGACCGGCAGCACGTCATCAGGGCCGTACATCGCGTGATACGGCGCCGGCGCGACGTAGGGCCAGTGTGGCTTGATGTATGACAGGTGCAACACCCAGGGCTGGTCGCCGCTCTGCTCGATGAAGTCGATCGCGCGGCGCGTCATGTACGGCGTTTCCGAATCCTGCTCGCGGACCCGCGCAGGCAACCGGGCGTAGCGCATGTCCCAGCCGGACAGGATCTCTCCGTTCTCACCGGCGGCCGAGTTGGCATGGTCGTGCCACGGATTCGCCCCGTCGTAGCCACGCTCGCGCAGATAGGCGGTGTATTGGTGGCTCTCATCGGCAAAGCCCGGTGGCCAGATGCCATCGTCGCGGTCGAACGGCTCGAATCCGCCTTCCGCCACCAGCGCGCCCTCAGCGCTGCGCGGATCGATACCGAGTCGCCTGATGCCCGCCCGGTCCGCCTCCACGTGCGTCTTGCCCGCTACGGCGACGCGTACGCCATGGGGCCGCAGGAAGTCACCGAGCGTCATCTCGCCAACCGGCATCGGTACGAAGTTCCACACGGCGCCATGGCTCGTCACGTACCGCCCCGTGTAGTAGGACATGCGCGACGGCCCACACACGGGCCCCTGCACGAACGCATTGGTAAAGCGCACGCCACGGCTCGCGAGGCGGTCGACGTTGGGGGTATGCAAGCGGGGATGGCCGTAGCAGGACAGGTAGTCCCAGCGCAGTTGATCACACATGATCCAAAGGACATTGCGTATGCGTTGCGCTCCCATCTCGACGTCTCCTCTTGTGGCTTCGTAGTGAAGCGGTCAGACACGTTTGCTGCGTCGCCGCCATGGCCAGAACAATATTTCCTGCGAGTGGGCTTCTCAAGCGGCTTCTGCTAGAGTTTCACTCAGTGAAATACACGGGAAGCCGAGTCCCGTGCGGGAGACGATGCATGTGGGACCCGAAGGTCAAGACAATCACGGCGCTGGATCGGGGACTGGCCGTGCTGGACGAGGTGCGCAGGACCGGTGGCGCCAGCCTGCAGGCGCTGCATGATGAAACGGGGCTGCCGAAGGCGACGCTGCTGCGCATTCTGGTGACCCTGGAGCGCCGCGCGCTGATCTGGCGGCGCATCGCTGACGGGCACTACTGCCCCGGCAGTCCGCCGCCCGCAAGCCGGCGGCAATCCGACGTGACCGACCGGCTGGCACAGTTCGCCGCTCCGGAGCTCGACCGGCTTCAGGCCGAGATCCTGTGGCCCTCGGATCTCGCGATCCGGCGCGGCAACGCCATGGTGCTGTGTGAAACCAACCGCGCCGAGTCGTACTTTACGATCCGGCGCGACAACATCGGCTTCCAGGTCAACATGCTTCGTTCGGCGGTGGGACAGGCCTATCTGGCCTTTTGCCCGCAGAAGGAACGCGAGATGATCCTCGCGGCCTTGCGCCGCAGCCGCCGGGGCGGGGACGCTGTCGCGCGTGATCCGGCGTACGTGGCCCGGTCGATCGAGCGCACGCAGCAGCGCGGCTACGGCGTGCGCGAGCAGGGATTCGGTGGCGACTATGACAAGCCGCGCACCGAGGCGGACGACCGCCTGGATGCACTGGCCGTGCCAATCATGGGAGACAAGGGGCGCGTGTATGGATGCGTCAACATCGTCTGGATTCGAGGCGTGCGCACGCCGGAGCAGATGGTGACGCAGTGCCTGGACCCGCTGCGGCACACGGCCGACGCCATCGCCGGGAAGATGTCGGCTCGCCCCTAGCGCGGACCCCGCGCGCCTGCCCTCTTTGCTTCTCGCCCCGGCGCGCTCCGACTTGCCTGCGCCGCCCGGCATACCTGCGGGTTTCACCACGTGAAACCCGCAGTAAAAACCCGGGACATCGGCTGCGCCAGCCGCTAAGTTTGATCCTGTGACGGCTGCCTTGCGCGGCCGCCGCGACTGGCCGGCGCCCCCACCCTTTTTTCTCGCACCGGCCACGACACAAGAACCGAGAAACAGGAGACACCATGCCGAGATGGATCGCATGGATAGCGGCGGCACTGCTGCCGGCGCTTTCATTTGCGCTGCCTGCCACGGCGCGCGCCACCACGCCCCCAACCACCACCCTGGTTGTCAGTGCCTTTCTGCCGCCCCAGCACATCTTCAACGTCGCGATCATGAAGCCGTGGGCGCAGGAGGTGGAGCGGGCGACCGAAGGCCGCGTCAGGATCGTCTATCCGCCGACGAGCGTCGGCTCCCCGCAGCAGCAGTGGGACGTGGTCCGCAAGCGCATTGTCGACGGCGCCTATATCTTCAACGGCCTGATCCAGAATCGCGTCACCCTGCCCCAGCTTGCGCACCTGCCGCTCGGCTCGACCACGGCGGCCGGCATGTCGGTGGCACTGTGGCGCACGCATGAGAAGTACTTCAGTCAGGCCGGCGAGTATCGTGACGTGCACCTGCTCGCGCTGGTGGTCTTCCCGGCGGGCCAGCTCTACAGCCTCAAGCAGCCCATCACCTCCCGCCAGGCGATGCGGGGCGTCAAACTGTGGGCGCTCCCTGGCGTCGCGGCGAACCTGATGGATCATGCCGGCGCGGGCGTCGTGGCCACGCCCGCGGCGAAGATGAGCGAGCTGGTGGCCGGCGGCACGGTCGACGGATTCGCGGGCATTCCCGACCTGGACGCCGCACGCTTCAACGTAGTGCGCTATGCGCGGGCCGAGACCGTCATTCCAGGCGGCATTACCGCGCCAAGCTTTTCCTTCTTCGTCAACAAGGCGGCCTGGGATTCGATCTCGGTGGCAGACCGCAGCGCCATCACCGCGTTGTCCGGAGAGGCCTTTGCACGGCGCATGCGCGTCATCGACCAGGCAAACACGCAGGCGCGTGCCGACGCAGTGGCTGGCGGACTGGCGCTTGTCACGCCGCCCCCCGCTTTCCTGGCCGAGCTGACCGACCTCGCGCGTCCGATGGAAGCGCAGTGGCTTGCCGCCGCGGCGCGGCGCAATGTTGAGGGACAGGGCGCCCTTCGCTTCTATCGCGAGCAAGCGTTGAAGGAGGCCCAATGAAACATCCGGATTCCGCCGCAACCCCGACGGTTGCGGAGATGGGCTCGGCCACCGCCGCCCCGCCGCGCGGGTGGGCGGCCCGCTGGCTGCAACGCGCGCTTGGAACCATCGTGGCACTGGCGCTGTGCTTCATCATGATGCTGACGTTCGGCGATGTTTTCCTGCGCTACTGGCTTTCGTCACCGATCCGCGGCGCCGCCGAAATGGTGCGATTCGCCATGGCCATCCTGATCTTCTCGGCCTTCCCGCTGGTCACGTTGGGGCGGCAGCACATTACCGTGAACATCCTGCAGGACAGGCTTGGCGACCTGGGCACGTGGCTGCAGCAGGCGTTTGTCCTGCTAGTCAGCATCGCAGCCGTGGCGATCATGGCGCGGCAACTGGCCGCCGACGGCGTTGACCTGGCCGAGAACCAGATCACCACCACCGTGCTCGAATGGCCGCTCGCGCCCCTGAGCTATTTCATGAGTGCGCTGGCTGCAGTCACGCTGCTGGTCCTGATCCTGCTCGCGTTCCAGCACCTCAGATCGTTTCCGCGTCACCGGGAGGCATCATGACGCTCGCACTGCTAGGCTTTCTCACCGTCCTGCTGTTCGCATTCGCAGGCGTGCCGCTCGGCTTCGCCATGCTGAGCGTCGGCGTAGGATTCTTCGCCCTCATACGCGGTGTTGAACCGGCGCTGGCGATGGCCGGCATGACCATCGCCGATCTCGCGGCCAACGAAAACCTGTCGGTGCTGCCGATGTTCATCCTGATGGGGACGTTCATCTACAAGGCCGACCTCGCGGAAGAGCTATACGACGCGGCCAATGCGTGGATTGGCCATTTCCGCGGCGGACTGGCCCATGCGACCGTGCTGGCTTGCGCGGGCTTCGCCTCCATGTCTGGCAGCTCCATCGCCACGGCGGCCACGATGACCAAGGTCGCCATGCCGCCGATGCGCCGCCATCGTTACGCCGACAGCCTCGCAGCAGGATGCGTCAGTTCAGGCGGTACGCTGGGCGCGCTGATTCCACCAAGCTTCCCGCTGCTGATCTACGGTGTGCTGACCGACCAGGACATCGGCAAACTGTTCATCGCTGGGATCGGGCCCGGCCTGCTGCTTGGCACGCTCTTCCTGCTGTCGATCTGGTGGACGGTAAGGCGGGACCCGACTAAGGGGCCGCCGGGAGAACGGGCCTCGTGGGCGGTCCGCTTTCGCAAGGCCGGCAAGATCTGGGGCGTGCTGGTGCTGTTCCTGCTGGTGGTTGGCGGCCTGTACAGCGGCATCTTCACCGCGACCGAAGCCTCCAGCATTGGCGCGACTGGCGCGCTGGTATTTGCCGGCATCCGGCGCAAGCTGACCTTCGCCACGCTGCTCGAGTCACTGGTGGAAGCGGGCAAGACCACGGCCATGATCTTCTCGATCGCGTTCGGCGGCATGGTGTTCGCCAACTTCATCACCCTGTCCGGCCTCACGGGAACGCTTGTCGACTGGATTCAGGCGATGCACCTGCCGCTACTGGGTGTCATCCTCGTGATCACCGGCATCTACATCGTGCTCGGATCGCTGATGGAGGCGCTGGCCATGATGCTGCTGACTATCCCTGTGTTCGCCGCGATCGTGCAGCCGCTTGGCGCGAACATGATCTGGTTCGGGATCTACGTGGCGATGATGATGGAGATCGGCATGATCCATCCACCAGTGGGGATGAACATCTTCATGGTGAGAACCATGCTGCCCGAGCTGTCGATCAGCACCATCTTCAAAGGAACCATCCCCTTTTTGGCCGCCAATGTCGTCGCACTCGTGCTGGTGATCCTCGTGCCAGGCATCGCGCTCGCGCTGGTTGGATTGATGCGCTAATCGGACTTGACGCAGGCATTCCGATCCGAGGACGGGATGCTGCGGTCAGATCAGATTTCCGGGGTTACGGGCAAACACTCAACCCTGTCTCTCACACAAGCGCTTCCTTCGATCTCGGGAGTCGCTTATCGGGCCAGTTGCTGACGTTCGACCTTCCTCTGGCCAATGGCGGAAGCTGACCGATGGCGCTGATCGCCGATATCGACAGCCCGCGCGGCGGCCTGATCCGCGTCGCCCCGCAGAACCTCATAAGCCTGGAGGCATCGCTGCGTCGATAGGGGATTCCTTTTTTTTTGCACCCATTCGAGGAGCCATGCATGCGCAACGTCGGTCGGCGTGGAACGCTGGCCTCCGCCAAATCTGGTCCGTGACGGGAGACAACGGGCGATCTGCCATGAGCGGCACGGTAGGTAGCGGACGACTGCTATCGGAATGTTCGCCGCCATACATGTAGGTGCCCTTGACCGTCGCAGAGGGGTCGTCTGCCGCCCTTCGCTCGCGACTTCAATGTGAAACCGACCAAGAGCATCGCGTCAGGCGCCTACGTGTTCGTTTGTGTGGGCAGCCAAGTTCAGTGGTGATCTGCGTGTAGTGGGCCTCACAAAGGCAACGAGCAGGTCTCGATTTGAGATGTGCAGCGCAAAAGTTTGCTTGAATTCCCGCAAAATCGCGGTGCAAAAAAGCCGCACATGGCAAGACTCAACAGTTACGGATATGCCTTGTCAGCATTGGCTTTGCGGACGAAAAAATGCGCGCAATCCGGAACCAACTGGGTACGGAAATCCATAACTGTTGTACCTTGCCATCCTCCCATGTGAGCAAACGAATTCCCTCTCAGATCCCTACATCATCAACCCCCGACAAAGCACCGACACACCGCTGGCCGCCAGGAACAGCATCAGCACGCGCCGCACAACGTCGGCAGGGAAACGCTTGCGCAGCCGGGATCCCACCGCCAACCCGGCCAGGCTGAACGGCACCGCGAATGCCGCGCTGCGCAGCAGGTCCGCCTGCTGCAGCAGTCCGCTGCTGGCAAACGCAACCAGGCGCATGCCCGCACTGACCAGGATCACCGCCGCGATCGTGGCGCGGAATTCGTCGAGGTGCGGCAGGCGCCTGGACAGGTACATGGTGTAGATCGGCCCGCCCGTCCCGAACAACGCGCTGAACACACCGCCAACGATACCCGCCGGCGCCGACCATGCCGTGCCGGCGGCCGGCGCGCTGGCGGCGGCAGGACGAAGCAGCGCGCGGCCCGTCATGCCCAGCACGAACACGCCAAGGCCGACCAGCAGCCAGCGCGACTCGACCCTGGCCAGCACCGTGGTGCCCAGTGCCACCCCGGCGACCATGGACGGCACCAGCCGCAGCAGCTCGGGGCGCGCAATGGACTTGCGGTTGCGCAAGCCGACCATGGCGGTCGTGACAAGGTCCAGCAGCAACAGCATGGGCACCACGAACTGCAGCGGAATGAACTGGACCAGCACGGGCACCGCCACCATCGCCGCGCCAAAACCGGTCAGCCCGAATACCGTGTAGGCGGCGGCAATGGTCGCCCCCAGGACTGCGTAATGCTCGCTACCCATGCTTCAACCCGTTCTTGTTGTTGTCGTCGTCACGCTACTGCACCTTGATGCCTACGCTGCGGGCCAGCGACTGGTACGTCGCGAAGCTTTCCGAAACATACCTGGTGGTCTCCTCGGGCGTCAGGATGCGTGGTATGCCCCCATATGTCGCGTTAGCGGCAATCCAGCGAGCATCGCCCGCCGCCGCCTTCAGTACGCCGGCCCACTTCCTGACGATGTCCGGCGACAGCTTCGGCGGGCCGTACAGCGCGCTCCAGCCGATCACCGCTTCAAGCTTCGGGAAGCCAGCCTCGCGCACGGTCGGCACATCCGGAAGCTGCTTGAGCCGCTCTGGCGTGGTGGTCACCAGCGCACGCAGCTTGCCGCCCGACAGCTGGCCCGACACGGAGCTGAGGTTGGGGCAGCTGAAATCGACCTCCTTCGAGATCACCGCGAGCGCCGCCTCGCTGCCGCCCTTGTAGTTCACGCTGACGGCATCGGCCGGCTTCAGGTTCAGGCTTTGCAGCAGCAACTGCGGCGCAAGGTTCAGCACGGTGGCCGGGCCCGATGCGCTGTAGTTCAGCTTGCCGGGATGCGCCTGCAGTTCGGCTGCAAGATCCGCGATGGTCTTGTACTTCGATTCCGGATGCACGACGCAAACCACGGGGTTCAGTTCAAGCAGCCCGATAAACGTGAAGTCGTTCCACTTATATTGAAGCCCCGAATCCTGGATCGCGGGAAGCAGCACCTGCGAGCCAACCCTGGCCAGCAGCAGCGTATAGCCATCCGGCGCCGCGTCCTTCACCACCTGCGAGCCGATGGCGCCGTTGGCGCCGGGCCGGTTCATCACCACGACCGGTTGCCCGAGCATGGTGGAGGCCGTGACCGACAGGTTGCGCGCGGACTGGTCCGCATCACCGCCTGCGCTGAACGGCACGATGATCGTGACCGGCCGGCTCGGGTACTGCTGCGTGGTTTGCGCGGAGGCAGGCAGCGCCGTGACAGCACCGGCCATTGCCATGCCGGGCAAGGCAAACCGCATGAGCCTGCGAAACATTGGATCCATGACGCTTGTCTCCGTTTCCGGACGGCGGCGGCGCAGGCGCCACCAGCCAGCCGACTGTGGGCGCGCTCTGTATCGGACCGCCACGCTCAGTTGGCCGAGATCTTCCGCCTTGCCACCAGCACCTTCCAGCGGCCCGATTCCTGCGCGATCTCCTCGACAAGGCGGCCATTCGGCGACAGTGTCTTCGTCATGCCTTGTGCGGCAAGGTAGCGCTGCATGCTGGGCTCCGAGACGGCACGTTCGAGATCCGCATACATCTTTGCGGTCAGGTCTTTCGAGGTGCCCGCGGGCGCCATCAGCGCGAACCAGCCATAGAAGCTGAAACCCGGCAGTCCGGCTTCGGCCACCGTCGGCACGTCGGGCAGCAGCGGCGAGCGCTCCTTGCCCGTCACGGCCAGCGCACGCAAACGGCTTCCCTTTAGCAGCGGCGAGATGCCATTGATATTGCCCACGGTCATGTCGATCACGCCGGCCATCAGGTCCGCATAGGCCGGGCCATCCCCCTTGTACGGCACGTGCACGACCTCCATGCCAGCGGCCTCGGCAAATGCCTCGCTCGCGATATGGACCTGGCTGCCGTTGCCCGCCGAGCCAAAGGTAAGCTTGCCGGGATTGGCCTTCGCATAGCTGATGAGTTCCGCCACGGTCTTGGCCGGGACCTTGGTGTTGACGGTAACGACCATCGGGCCGCTGGCCACCTTGCTGATCATCTCGAAGCTCTGCGTGGAATACGGCAGCTTGTGGTAGATGTACGGATTCACCGTGAACATGCTGCCCGAGGCCAGCAGCAGCGTGTAGCCATCCGCGGCCGACTTGGCGACGACCTCCGCGCCCACCGCACCACCGGCGCCGGGACGGTTGTCCACCACCACGGGCTGCTTCCATTGCTTGCCCAGCTCCAGCGCCAGCGCACGTGCAAGCAGGTCGGTGGCGCCGCCCGATGCAAAGGGCACGACCAGGCGGACCGGCTTGTTCGGCCATTCCTCCGCATGTGCCGGCGTCATGTACAGCGGTGCGATGGCTAGGGCGAACATGGCTACCGCCGTTGAACCCGCGTGACGCCTGGCGTCCGCGCCGCCACGCAGTTCCTCGAGAATGGGATTCGCGCGCAAGCGATGCAGCCACCGCCGTGCGTGTCCCTGCCAATGCCTGAGTGCGCTTCCAATGCCAAGTCGTGTCATCGCTGTCTCCTTTGTGGTGCCGCTGTCCGGCGCGGCTATCGTGTGCAACGCATTGTCTTCAATCGAGGCTAATAAATAATTTCCTTAAACAAAAACCGAATCTTTTTGTGAGCATCACCAGTTAAACTGGTTGATAAAATTTAACTTTCGAAAACAAAAATCCATCCTGCATTTAAATCAAATGCAGGCTATCGATCTGACCTGTTCTTCTTCGACTATTCGCTTCGATGCAGGATGACCGTCATCGCTGTCCAAGCGGAAAAGCGCACCGTCGCCATCGCTAACGCTTGCGCACAAGGCGGGGCCGGGTGTCATCGGGCGCGCTGGCCGGCTCGGTGACGGCCGTCAGCGCATCGAGCAGCAGCCGCGACAGGTGCGCGCGCGGGTTGTCGCGCGGCACCAGGATGCCGAGGCGGCGCATCAACGGCGGCGATCCGAACGGGATGGTACGGATCGACGCCGGGAATTCGTTCTCCACGCCGCGCGCGGGCACCACCGAGGAGCCGAGGCCGTTTGCAACCATGCAGATGACGCCTTCCAGCGTGTCGATCTCCATGGTCGACCGCACCGCAATCTGCCGGCGCACCATTTCTTCCTGGACCAGGAAACCCACGCGCGCCGTGCGATTGAAGCGCACATACGGCGTCGTTTCGAGCACGCCCTTGTCCGAGTCGCCACGCGTAGTGACATGCGTGATGACGACGAATTCCTCGTTGAAGAACGGTGTGAACTCCAGGTCCAGGCGCGGCACTTCGGGCTCGGTGACTACCGCGACATCGAGCTGGCGCCGTTGCACGGCGCGCTCCAGGTCATGCGTGAGGCCCGTGGTCAGGTGGATGTCGAGGCGGTGCCCCTGCTGCTGCAGCCGCTTGAGCGCGAGCGGCAGCAGGCCGGACACGCAGGTGTGCACGGAGCCGAGCTTGAGCACGCCGCCCGCCGCTTCGCGCTTGAGCGCCGCGCTCATGCTTTCCCAGTGGGTCAGCAGGTCGCGCGCCCGGTTGGTGAAGGCCAGCCCGGCATCCGTGAGGATCGGCGGCCTGCGGCTGCGGTCGAAGATGGTCATGCCCAGTTCTTCCTCCAGCGCGCGCATTTGCATGCTCACGGCGGACAGCGACAGGCCGATCGCGTTGCCCGCTTCGGCGAAGCTGCCGCGATCCGCGATGGCGACCAGGGTGTAGAGCGTCTTGACGTCCATATTCGACTCGATATCAGGGGTTCGGTGCGCCGTCATTGTGCCGCACGGACGCACGCCACGTGCCCTAAAGCCCCAGCAGGCGGCGCGCATTGCCGCCCATGACCTTCTCCATGTTCTCCGCACGGATCGGCAAGGTTTCGAACCACTGCTTGTAGTCGCGCACCGGGCAGAACGGGAACGAGCTGGCGTACAGCATCCGGTCCGCCAGGAAGGTATCGGCCGCCTTCACATACTCCTCCCAGCCTGGCATCCTGGAAAAATACATATCCGGCGACAGGTACAGGTTCGGCCGGCGAAAGGCGATGTGGAGAATCTCCGTGACCCACGGCCAGCCGCCGTGCACCACCACGACCTTGAGCCTCGGGAAATCGGTAAGCACGCGGTCCGTGCGTATCGGGTCCGAGTAGCTCAGGTCCGGGCCCGCTGTGCCGCCCACCATCAGGATCACCGGCACGTCCAGGTCTTCGCAATGCGCGTAGATCGGGTACAGGCGGCGGTCGTCGGCGTACATCGGTATCGGGTACGAGCCCGGTTCGATGTTGATGGCCTTGAAGCCGCCGGCGACGGCATTCGAAATGGTCTTGCATGCAACCACGCGATCGGTCGGATCGATGGACGCCGCGCCGATGAACCGCCCGGGGTAATCGCGCACGATGCGCGCCACGTCGTCGTTCGATACGCTGCCCAGCGTGCCGGCAAGGCGCCCCACCACGACACCCCGATCGACGCCGGCCGCATCCATCTCCTGCATCAGCAGACCCATCGACTGCTGCTGCGCAGCCGGCGACGGCTCGAAGCCGACCGTGCGCGTGAAGCCGTCGCGGCGCTCGCCGGCCGAATACATCAGGGTGTTCAGGAAGCCGCCGAGTGGCGGCCGCAGTCGGAAATCGATGATCATGTCCGTTCCTTGCCGGTTTGCTGCAGTGTGTTGAGAGTGCGGGGCTACATCACTTCGTTCTTGCGGTCGTCGGTCTCGCCGTAGCGATGCAGCGCGGGCGGCTTGAGTCCCGCGTAGAGCTTTTCGATGCCGGCGTTGATGATCTCGGCGTGCTGCGCAAAGAGCGAGTTGCCGTCAAGATCGCTCTCGACGATAAACGGGCCGAAGTTCTCGACCTCGAACATCCACATGGCCTGCGCAATGCCAAGCTCGTCCAGCCAGAACACATCGCGCACGCGCTTGATGCCGCGGCCCAGCAGCGCGCCCGTGCCGTATCCGACCGTGGTCAGGTAGACCGCGCCGCCGGGAGCGAGCACGCGCTTGTAGTCGTCGGCGGGCATGCCGCCCTTGCCGATGAAGATGCGGCAGTCAGTCTGCTTCATCCATTTCGGAATCCACTTCGAGAAGCGGAAGCTCGCGGTGGCGGTTACCGCGCCGACGTTGTAGCCGCCATGGCCATCGGGCGCGGCAGCGGGCGAGCAGTGGAAGTTGACGTTGCTGAGCCCGCGCAGCTCGACCGGTGGCTCAAGCCCCTCGTCGAGCACCTTCTTGTAGACGCCCTCTCGCGCGGTGTAGATCACGCCATTCAGGTAGACCGCCGCGCCCAGTTCCAGGCTGGCGATGTCTTCCGTAGTGGCAGGCAGGTTGATATGGAAGACCTTCAGGTCATCGTCTTGCGGGCTTACCATTCGACTGTCTCCCTGCGCAGGTATGGGGTGAACCACTGCGGGTCGGTGCGGTACTCGATTTCGCCGCCCGCGTGGATGCGTGCCGTGGCGCGGCGCGACGAGAGGCAGAACGTATGCAGACTGATCGGCATGCCACCCGTGTGTGTGTGGCCAACCTCGATGTGGCAATCGACCACCATCGAAGAACCGACAAACCCCATGGCCCCCATGCCGATCGAGTTGCCGAGCTTCATCAGTTCCAGTTCCAGCTCCGCGATCTTCGAATCGGGGTTGCGGTCGCCGACCACGCGCAGGCAAGCCGCCTGCTTGCCGAGCTGCATGCACGTATCCTTCGAGCCGCCCAGCCCGATGCCAACGATGGCGGGCTGGCACGCCAGGCCGCGCTTGCCGAACGCGATCAGCGTATCGAGCACGAAGCGCTTGATGCCGTCGATGCCGTCACCGGGGAACAGCATGCGGTAGTCGGTGCCAAACAGGCCGCCCTTGTGCACCGTGGTGATCTCGACCCAGTCGGCATCCGGCTCGAACGACCATTCGATCTCCGGCGCGTTGATGCCGACGTTGTTGTTGTTGTCGGTGCGCCAGAGCGGATGCACGCGGTTCGGGCGCAGCGGCACGGCCAGCGTGGCGTCGGCGGTCGCCTTGCGCAGTGCCCGCTCGACCGCGACAAAGCCGCGCTGGACCGCCGCTTCATTGCCGACCTTCACGTAGTAGCGCGGCAGCCCGGTGTCCGCGCACATCGGGCGGCGGTCCTCGTCGGCGGCTTCCCAGTTGTCCTGCATCGCGTGGATGACGAAGCGCGGCAGCTTGCCGGTCTCGGTCTTCTGCAAGGCCTGGATGCCTTGCTTGTAGTCCTTGGGGATCTCGATCGCGGCGCGCTTCATGATCTCGAACGCGGCTTCCTCGACCCGATCGATGGAAATGGTCATCGTAGCGGTCCTTTATGCTGCAACTTTCGGGGGTTGGCCTGCCTCGCCAGTAATCAGCGACGTGCCGGGCCGGACAATATCGAACTTGACGGGGACCATCTCGAGGCGGAGATCGTCACCATCGGCGCTCACGCGGGTGTAGCGGCTGCCGTGCAGGTCGCCCGCCTCGGGGAAGTCTTCGCGGAAATGCGCGCCGCGGCTGTTCTCGCGTGCCAGCGCGGAGACCGTAATGACGCGCGACATGTCGACCAGGCTTTGCAGGTTCAGCCAGTCATGCCAGGTCACGTTGTAGCGCCGGTCGCCGTCGGGCACGCCGATGGCCATCAACGCACGCTGGTGCGACGCGACCGATTCCAGTCCGCGCTGCATCGCCGCCTCGTGGCGCAGCACGCCGACGTCGTCCCACATCGTCTGCGCGAGCGCGTCGCGCAGTTCGTGGATTGCGCCCGCCGGCTTCGAGAACGGATACTCGGCGCGCGCGATGCCATCGGCGATCACGCGGCGGTCCGGCTCCTTCCATTGCTTCACGCCCGGGACATAAGCCGCCATGGCGTCGCCTGCGATGCCGCCGAAGACCGTCGAGTTCGCCACGCCGTTGCCGCCGAGGCGGTTTGCGCCGTGGACGCCGCCGCAGTCCTCGCCAGCGGCGAACAGTCCCGGCGACGCGGTGCTGCAATCCACATTGAACTCGACACCGCCCATCAGGTAGTGCGCTGTCGGCACCACCTCGACCCTGCCGCCCGCAAGATCAAAGCCGCAGTCGCTGCAGCGGTTGACCATGCCCGGGAAGGTCTTGGCCACCTTCTCCGGCCCGAGATGGCTCATCTGTATGTAGACGCCGCCCATCGGTCCCGTCCGGCCGGCGCGCATTTCGGCATAGATACCGCGGCTAACCACGTCGCGCGTCGCGCGTTCGCCGCGTGCGTCGTAGTTGGTCATGAAGCGGTCGCCGTCGCCGTTGAGCAGCCAGCCGCCCGCCCCGCGCAGGCCTTCTTCGAGCACCGTCCCCGTCATGCGCGTATCGGGGCCGCCGAGCAGGCCGGTCGGATGGAACTGCACCATTTCCATGTCGCGCAGGCTAAGGCCGTAGCGCATCGCCATGGCCAGGCCATCGCAGGTCTTGTCGCCCGACGGCGTGTGATAGCGATACATGGTCGGACCCGCGCCGGTGGCCAGCAGCACGGCCTTGGCCTGCACGAAGCGATAGGTGCCGCGACGCATGTCGATGAACAGCACGCCTGCGATGCCGGAGCCGTCCGCGGCGGGAATCAGCTCGATCGCGCGGTGTTCCTCCAGCTCTTCCACATCGAGCGCGCGCACCTGCTCCATCAGCCGGTTGATAATCTCGATGCCGGTCAGGTCGGCCTTGTGCACAGTCCGGTCGAAGCTCTGCCCCGCGAAGGCCTTCTGGTGCAGCGTGCCGTCGGGGTTGCGGTCGAAGAAGCAGCCGATCTCGTTTTCAAGTTCGCGCACGCGCTCGACCGCGCCTTCGACCAGACGCCAGGCCAGGTCCTGCCGCGGCAGCCACTTGCCGCCCTCGATCGTGTCCATGAAATGGCGTTCGACCGAATCGCCGGAGGACAGCGCCACGTTGTAGCCGCCCTGCACCATGCGCGTACAGCCGCATTTGCCGAGCAGGCCCTTGACCGCCACCGACACTTTCAGCGCAGGGTTGGCCTTTTTGGCATGCAGCGCCGCGAACAGACCCGCGCCGCCGGTCCCGAGGATCAGGATGTCTGTCTTGTGGTTCTCGATTTGCATTCAGATTACCCCCAGGGCAAAGACCACGCCGACCAGCAGCGACAGCGCGCCGCCCCAGCCGATCCACGACAGCCGTGCGTCGCGCGTGGAACTCCACGGCAACAGTTCCAGCGCCAGCAGCCGCAGGCCGAAGCACATATGAATGGACAGCAGCAGCACCAGCCCCCATTCGCCGAACTTCACCGCACCCATGTCGGCGAACTTCAGGAACGCGTCCATGCGGGCACGCTGGTCCAGCGCAAGGCCGAGCACATAGAAATGCGCAGGAAGAAAGATGCCGAGCGCCAGCCCGGAAAGCCGATGGCCCAGGAAAGCCCAGTAAGCGCGATGATTGCGTGGCGACTTCATGACCCGAACCCTCCTACTGCCGCCACCGCGCGCAGTCCCATGGCAAGCAGCAGCAGGCCGAACAGCAGGCTCGCCACCGATGCGCCGCTGCGGCTCAGCCGCGCCCATTCGATCAGGATGTTGCGCAGGCCGATCGGCACATGGACCGCCACGCTGAGCACGAACAGCGAGTAGAACGGAATCCAGATCCAGCTGCCCTGCGTGCGCGAGAGGATCTCGGCCGCCGTGAGGCCGCCGCGCACCGCATAGAGGATGACACCCAGGTGCACCAGCACGAACGGCGCCATGATCATGGCCGTCAGACGCTGCAGGGCAAAGAGACGCTGCTCCATGATCAGCCTCCCTTCAGGAACTGCAGCAGCGCGTTCTTCTTCAGGCCCGCGATGCTGCCCGTCGGGCTCAGGCTGACCGGGCAGTGCGTCATGCAGTTGCCTTGCGTGTGACAGGCATTGCAGCCGCTGCCGGAGGTGGCCTTGCGCAGCACGTCCTTGGGGTCGGCATGGCGCTCGTCGTTGAACAGCGTCCAGGCGCGATTCAGCGCGGCCGGGCCGAGGTATTCCTTGTCCCACGACACCACGTCGCAGGCCGCATAGCAAACCCCGCAGTTGATGCATTCGATCGCGGCGTCGGCCATCTTGCGCTTGCGGCTGGCCGGCGATACTGCGGCCGGCGGATCGTCGCGCGTGGCCGTGCCGACGAAGGTATTGCCGGCCTTCTTCCACTTGTCGAAGAACTCCGACATATCGACCACGAGATCCTTGATGCGCGGCATATTGCGCAGCGGCTCGATCACGATCACGCCGTCCTCTTCCACGCGGCTCACGTGCGTGCGGCAGGTCCAGCGCGGACGGCCGTTGACGGTCATCGCACAGGAGCCACACACGCCCACGCGGCACGCGAAGCGGTAGGACAGCGTCGGGTCGAGGCGGCGCTGCACCTCGGTGACCACATCCAGCACGGTCTGGTTTTCACGCCATGGCACCTCGTAGGTGGTGAAGCTTCCCGCTTCGGTGCCGCGTGCAATGCGTACCGTGAGCATGCGCTGCGCGGCCTTGGTCGCCTCCATCACTGTCTCCCCCTTCGTGTCGTTCAATGCGCCGATGCGCCGGCCTGGTTGCGCGCGAATACCGGCGCCGGCACGCCTTCCATGCGGACGTTGATGCAGGCGGGCTTGCCGCTGTCGAGCGCTGCCTGCAATGCAGGCGCCAGCGCATCGATGCGTTCGACGAACGCCCCGAACCCGCCCAGCCCGGCCACCGCCGCGTCATAGCGTGCCGCGGCGCTCAGCTCGCAGCCGATCAGTCGGTCTTCGCCGTAGGTGCGTTGCTGGATGACGTGTTCCGCGTTCCAGCGCAGGTCGTTGCCGATCACGCCAATGACGCCGGCCTGTTCGCGTACCGCGGTATCGAATTCGGAAAGATGAAAGCCCGCGGTGCCATCGCCCATCAGCAGGACGACCGTGGCCTCGGGCCGGGCGATCTTCGCGGCGATGGCATAGCAGATGCCGCCGCCGATCGCGCCGGACACGCCGTTGATGATCCGCGTCGGCGCGGTGCAGAACGCCTGCGCCCACTGGCCGAACTCGCCGCCATCGCAGACGAGGATGGGTTCGGGTACACCGCCGAGGAATTGATTGACGGTTTCGCACAAGGCGCGCGGATGGATGGCCGGTTTTGATCCGGCCGGCGCCTGCCCGCGTTCGCGCCGCGCGGCGTCAACACGCTCCATCCACGCAAGGCGATCATGCCCGGGCGGTCGCGATGCTTGCTCCAGCCGCTCAAGCGCGATGGACACATCCGCCACGCAGCGCGCGGCAAGGCGGTCGCCGAGCAGCCTTTCGGCGCGGCGCAGCATGTCCACGTCGGGGTCGATCGCCACGACCCGCGCCGTCTTGCCAAAGATGTTCTCGCGGCCAAATCCGACCGTGAAGTCGAGGCGCTTGCCGAGCAGGACGATCAGGTCGGAGTCCGCGACGACCTCGGCGATCGCGCCCAGTGACGGGTCACGCAATCCGCGGGGGCTTTCCATCGGCACGATCGGCGCGTCCAAGGCATGGCTATGTGCGGGCAGCGCCCGGCGATTGCGGTCCCGGCACAGCGTGGGTCCCGCAAGAATCAGCGGCCGGCGTGCCTGGCCCAGCAACTGCGCGATGGTCTCGATGGTGCTCTCGGCCGGCTCCGCCGGTTTTGCATCGGGCATCTGCGGTGGCAGGGCATCGAGGCCGGATTCGCGCGTCATCAGGTCAAACGGGAGTGCCAGGTGAACCGGTCCGCGACGATCAGCCATTGCGGTCGACACGGCGGTGTCCAGCGTGGATACGAGCGAGCGGGCATCGGTCACGCGCTTTGACCATTTGGTCAGTGGCGCGGTCATGGCCGCCTGGTCCAGTTCCTGGAATGCACCCATGCCGTCTTCGGCCACGGACGAGTCGCCGGACAGCACCAGCACGGCGCTTTCGGCCTGCGACGCGGAGAACAGTGGCGCAATGCCGTTGGCGATACCCGGCGCGGCGGTCAGCAGCGCCACGCCGAGTTCGCCCGTGACTTGCGACCACGCATCGGCCATGAAAACGGCCGCGGCTTCATGACGGACGTGGACGATGCGAATGCCGGCATCGATGCACGCGTCGTAGAGCGGCATGATCTGGTTGCCGGACAGACTGAACAGGGTGCTGACACCGCGGCGTGCGAGCGCCCGAATGAAGAGTTCCGAACCGAGCATTTGTCTCCGTACCCGACCGTTCTGTTTCGGCCGTGGTCTTTTGTGGTTGGGTTGAATAAAGTTTAAGTAATCGAAATTTCTGAATCAATTGGATATAAGTTGATATTTTTTGAAGTTAAGGCCGCAATGTGACCTTTGGATATCTCATTGCGATTGATCTCAGACCTGTGCCGGCGGGCGGAACGCAAAGCCTTGAGAAAACGACTCCCTCAGGTACTCGACCAACACCTGCGAGACGCGGGACGCGTGCGCCGAGTACGGCCGGATGGCATAGAGCCAGTCGCCGAATGCACCGGTCGCGCGCCACTGTGGCAGCAGTTCGACCAGCCTTCCGCTTTCCAGCGCTGACTGCGCGCTGAAGTCCGGCAGCAGCGCGATGCCCAGGCCTTCAATGGCGGCATCCCGCAACGCTTCGCTGTTATTGACCGCCAGCTGTCCGGCGACGGGGACCGTGACCGGATCGGCATGCCCCGCGCCCGCGTCCGGCGATTCCGGCACGAAGGTCCATGTGGAGGTGCCTTGCCGGCGGGGGTAGTGCAGGCAGGCGTGCTCGGCCAGTGCCTGCGGCGATTCGGGCGCGCTTCGGGTCCTGAGGTACGAACGGCTGGCCACCAGCACCGTGCGCGTGGCGGCCAGCGTCCAGGCGACATGGGTTTCGGGGGGCGCGGAGGTATGCCGCACGGCAATGTCGAAGCCTTCCTGCGCGAGCGGGCGCAGGCGGTCGGACATGTCCAGCTCGACCTGGATCTGCGGATATCGGCGCAGGAATCCGGGCAGCAGCGGCACCAGTTGCTGCCTGGAAAACGCCACCGGCGCGGTGACGCGTAAGAAGCCGCGCGGGGCGCCGGCCAGGTCACGGACATTGGCGTAGCCCGTGGCGATCTGCTCGAAGGCGCCGCGCATGGAATCGACCAGTTGCCGGCCGGCATCCGTCAGCGTGGCGCTGCGCGTCGTGCGCTGCACGAGCATGATGCCGGCAGCCTTTTCGAGGTCAGCGATGTGCTGGCTCATCGACGCCTTGCTGACGCCCAGCCGCGCGGCGGCCTTGCTGAAGCTGCCCTGCTGCTGAAGTACGACCAGCCAGTGCAGGTGCTCCCAGAGTTCCTCTACGTTGGCTTTTGTCATCCCGAGACTCCTTTCGCATCACTTCAGATGCCTATAGTTCGTGTCTATAGCATGCCACTATCTAAAAATCCTGAACAGTGAATTCGCCCGCGGGTGCTAGCCGCGACTCGCGCGCCTTCCTACACTCGCCTCATTCCCAGACAGGGCGGCCTTGCAGGCTCGCCAGACCGCACAGGAGATTCCCATGACCGCGCCTTACAACGACTCCGCAGACGTGATCCACTTTGTTTCGGGCGAACGCTTCGCGGGTTCGGGCACGCGCTCGCAGGCCGTGTTCAATCCGGCGACTGGCGCGGTGGCGCGGCAAGTCCGGCTCGGCACGGCCGAGGACGTCGATGCCGCGGTGGCGAGCGGCCTGGCGGCCTTCCCCAAGTGGGCCGACACGCCGCCGATCCGGCGCGCTCGCGTCATGCTGAAGTTCCTGGAGCTGATGAACCAGCACAAGGACGAGCTGGCCGCCATCATCACGGCCGAGCACGGCAAGGTACTGAGCGACGCCGCCGGCGAAGTCAGCCGCGGCATCGACATCATCGAATTCGCCTGCGGGATTCCGCAGCTGCTCAAGGGCGATTTCACGGACCAGGTCTCGACCGGCATGGACAACTGGACGCTGCGCCAGCCGTTGGGCGTGGTGGCCGGCATCACGCCGTTCAACTTCCCTTGCATGGTGCCGTGCTGGATGTTCCCGGTGGCGATCGCGGCCGGCAACTGCTTCATCCTGAAGCCGAGCGAGCGCGATCCTTCGGCATCGCTGTTCATGGCCGCGCTGCTCAAGCAGGCGGGCCTGCCCGATGGCGTGTTCAACGTCGTGCAGGGCGACAAGACGGTGGTCGACGCGTTGCTCCACCACGCCGACGTGAAGGCGGTGAGCTTCGTCGGCTCCACGCCGATCGCGAACTACATCTACGAGACCGGCGCGCGGCTCGGCAAGCGCGTGCAGGCGCTGGGCGGCGCCAAGAACCACATGGTAGTCATGCCGGACGCCGATATCGATCAGGCCGTGGATGGTCTTATCGGTGCGGCCTACGGCTCTGCCGGCGAGCGTTGCATGGCGATCTCGGTCGCGGTGCTGGTAGGCGACGTGGCCGACAAGATCCTGCCGAAGCTGGAAGCCCGTGCGCGGGAGCTGGTGATCCGCAACGGCATGGATGCGGCGGCCGAGATGGGACCGGTGGTCACTGGGCAGGCGCTCGAACGCATCGAAAGCTACATCGCTCTTGGCGTGGAAGAAGGCGCGAAGCTGGTGGTCGATGGCCGCAACTACAAGGTGCCGGGGCACGAGCAAGGCTTCTTTACCGGTGGCACGCTGTTCGACAACGTCACGCCTGACATGCGCATCTACAAGGAGGAGATCTTCGGGCCCGTGCTGTCATGCGTGCGGGTGGACGATTTCGCGCAGGCTGTGAAGCTGGTCAATGACCATGAGTTTGGCAACGGCGTGGCCTGCTACACGCGGGATGGCCAGGTTGCGCGCGAGTTCGCGCGCCGGATCGAGGTTGGCATGGTCGGCATCAACGTGCCGATCCCGGTGCCGATGGCCTGGCACGGCTTTGGCGGCTGGAAGCGCTCGCTGTTCGGCGATATGCACGCGTATGGGGAGGAAGGCGTGCGGTTTTATACGCGGCAGAAGAGTGTCATGCAGCGGTGGCCGGACGATTCGACGCGGGGGGCGGAGTTTGCGATGCCTACGGCGAAGTAAGGGATCTTTGCGAGCCCTCGCTGGCAATGACGGGGTTCTCGCTCTTGGCATGCGCTGCTGTGTCGCCGGCTACGCCGGCAACAGCGGCGCATGCCAAGGGCGACGAACCGGTCATCACCGGGTATCCCCAAGCCTGAACTCCCCCACCGCCTCCGCCAACGTATGAGCCTGCTCATTCAACAGCGATGACGCCGCAGTCGCCTGCTCCACCAACGCCGCGTTCTGCTGCGTTGCCTGCTCCATCTCCTCCACAGCCTGGTTGATCTGGCTGATCCCCGTGGCCTGTTCCCCCATTGACGCGCTGATTTCCCCAATCAGCGAAGTAACACGACGAATGCCATCGTCTATTTCCTTCATCGCCTCCCCCGCCGCCTGCACGCGTTGCGCGCCCGACTGAACGCTGAGATCGGAAGCCTCGATCAATGCCTTGATCTCTTTCGCAGCCGTCGCGCAGCGATGAGAAAGCCCACGCACTTCATTCGCCACGACCGCAAAGCCCTTCCCATGCTCGCCAGCGCGCGCCGCTTCCACCGACGCATTCAGCGCCAGGATATTGGTTTGGAAAGCGATGCCATCAATGACGCCAATAATCTCCACGATCTTCGCGGAAGACTGCGCGATGTCCGCCATGGTCGCCACCACATCGGACACCACCGTACCGCCCCGCGCAGCGGCCTCGCTCGCGGATGAGGCGAGACGCGTGGCCTGCACCGTCGCCTCGGCGGATCGCCTCACGGAACCCGTCAGCTCGGACAGCGAAGCGACGGTCTCCTCCAGATTGCTGGCCGCCATTTCGGTCCGGCGCGACAGGTCCTGATTGCCGGCTTCGATCTCCCGGGTCGCAATCTTCACGGACTCGCTGCCATGGCGAATCCGCAACAACACGCCTCCGAGTTTCTCGACAAAGGTATTGAAAGAGACCGCAATCTGCGTCACCTCGTCACGGCCCGCAGCAGGGAGCCGGTGCGTCAAATCGCCATCACCGGATCCGATCTCGTTCATCGCATCCCGAACGCCCGATAGCCGGCTGAATGCCCGCGCGGTAAGCACCCCGCTCAGCACCGCTGCGACGGCCGCCAACAACACGATGGCGATGGCCGAGGCCTTGACCACGCTGTCCAGGGCTGCCGTGGCCTCGGCCTTGTCCAGCGCCACCACCAGTTGCCAGTTGGTGCCATGAATCGGCTTGGCGCGCAGCAGCTTGGCCGTGCCATCAAGTTCGACCTCTAGCGGCGTGGTCTCCGTCGCCAGCGACGCCATCGTCTGCGGCGTCAGCGCCGGCGCCAACTCAAGCGCCGGCTTGCGGATGTACTTGTCCTGCGGGTGCGCCAGGATGGTTCCGTCCTTGTCCACCACAAAGCCCAGGCTCGCCGGAGTCGGATGCACCGCGGCAACGACGGCGCGAACGCCATCCAGCGACACGACCGCCGACACCACGCCGTCCAATGCGCCATTGCGCACGATCGGCGCCGCAAAGGAGACGAAGGGCTTGCCGCTCGCGGCATCGGCATAGGGCGTGGAGACGATCGGCTTCCCCGCCGCCACGGTTTGCTGGTACCAGGGACGCGCGGTCGGATCGAAGCCTTCCGGCATGCGATCCTTGCTGGCTACGAAGGACTTGTCCTTCCAGCCCGCCGTGGTAATCGGGAATGCGCCGGCCTTCTGCAACTGGCGGACGATGCCTTGCGGATCGCCCGGGGCAATCTGTTCGGCGGCGGCGCTCACCATCGTGGCCTTGGCCGCCACCCACTCATCGAGCGCCAGGCTATGGCCGGTCGCGATGGCGTCGAGATTCTGCTGAATCGTTTCGAGATTGCTGTTGCGGACGATGACATACGTCACGCCAGCCGTCAGTGCCAGGGCCGTCACGACGATGCCAGTGGAGATGGCCTGAATCTTTGAGCGAATGGATGAGAGCATACGAAGGTAAGGAGCGCTAAGGGTCACGCGGATCGGCGTTGGCGCAAAAAAGCCCGGAAGAACCGGGCTCATTGCGCAATCTGCCGATCGCTCAGAACTTGTGGCGAACGCCAACTACGGCGCCGAACTGATTCTTGCCTGGCATCACCTGCTCATTCGACGATGCACCCAGCACATCGTTGAACCCGTTCACGCCCAGCCCCGAACGCGGATTGCTGTTCACCGCGTAAGCCATGGTTGCGTACACGTCGGTGCGCTTCGACAGGAGATAGTCGGCCGTCGCAACGAATTGCCACGGGTTGCCGACGTGCGCGTTGGCGAGGTTCTGATAGTACGCCGCGCCGGTCAGCGAGAAGGTCGGCGTCAGCTGATACCCCAGGCCAGCCCACGCAAGGTTGGCATAGGTATTCGCCGCACCGGCAGTCCCCGGCAGCGAAGCGCCGTTGAACGAGCGCGCATAACGGTAGCCGGCATAGAGCTTGGCCGGGCCAAATGCATAGTTGCCCGCAATCGCCGCGCGACGGATCAGCTGGTTGCTTGACAGCGCGGCGGCGGACGACTGGTTGGTCTGGTCGTACACGACACCGACCGAGAACGGGCCGGTGGCGTAAGTTGCCAACACCGAATACTCCCGGCCGTTGGTGAAGTTGCCCGGAACTTCCGCGTTGTTGTAGTTGAAGCTGTACAGGCCGGTCACCGTCAGGCCACCAAAGGTGCCGACATACTTGGCCGAGTTGTCCGCGCGCTGGCCAAGCATGAACGGGTCTTGTGCGCCGATGGCGAAGCGGCCTGCGTTGCCCATCGGATCGAATGCGCCAGAGAAGTCCCAGAACGGCGACGTGTGGCGTCCCAGGGTCAGTTGGCCCCAGCGGCTTTGCAAGCCGACATATGCGGCGCGGCCAAACAGCCGGCCGCCCTGGGCCATCTTGCCGTCATCCATATTGAAACCGCTCTCCAGCGTATAGATGCCCTTCAGCCCGCCGCCCAGATCCTCTACGCCGCGCAGGCCCCAGCGCGAACCCGACTGGTTGCCCGATTGCATGGCCACCAGGCTGGAACTGTTCTTGGCCGCATTCGGGACGCTGTTCAGGTATTCGATACCGACATCAACCACGCCATAAAGCGTCACGCTGGATTGGGCATAAGCGCCAGCCGATGCGAGCAGACCAGCCGAAATGGCGATTAGTTTGAGCTTCATGTTTTCCTTGTTTGGGGATTCCTGCCAATGCGCTGACAAGCGCCGTCCGCGACGGGCGGCGCTTCCTTGTTGTTCATGCGGGAATTGCAGTGTTCCGGTTCCTGCTGTCCTGCCGTGTTGCCGTCAGACCGGAATCTTTTTCTCGTAGTCGATGCTGGTGGATGCAAGCAGCAGGCCGACACCGCAGGCGGCAAAGAACATCAGCGCCAGGAAGTACGAGCCCGTGGCCTGCACGATCAGGCCGACGATGATCGGCACGCTGATGCCGGCGATATTGCCGCCCAGGTTCATCACGCCGCCGAGGAAACCCACCTTGTTGCGCGTGCCCAGCATCGACGGCACCGACCAGAACAGGCCGCACCAGCGCAGGAAGAACAGGGTCGAGGACAGCAGCACGACCACCAGCACCGGGTCGGTGACATAGGCCACCGAGAAGATCGACACCGTGGCCACTACGGCGGCGATGCCGAACAGCGTGCGCATCACGACGTTGGGACGGCCGCCGGCTTCCTTCCACTTGTCGGCGATCCAGCCGCCGATCAGTTCGCCGATGAAGCCAGCGAAGAAGATGATGAAGCTCGCGCCGCCCATGGTCTTCAGGTCGAAGCCGCGTGCCTTGCTCAGGTAGGTCGGCATCCAGGTCAGCAGGCCGTAGAACACGGCGTTGAAGCACATCCAGCTGACCGCCATGCACCACACCGAGCGGTACTTGAAGAAGTCGAGCGAACGGCCGCTCAGGTTGGCCGGCTCCTCGCTGTGCTCCAGTGCAAGCGCATCCTCGATATGACGGGCTTCCTGTTCATTGACGCCGCTGTGTTCGCGCGGCGAATTGCGGATGTACCACCACGCCACGAAGCCGGCCAGTACCGTGCCCACGCCCGCTACGACGAACGACAGGCGCCACGATCCCAGTTCGCTGATCAGCCCGGCGATGATGAGCGAGCCGAGCGCCGCGCCCAGCGGTGCGCCGCCGTCCAGCAGCGTGGCGCCGCGGCCGCGTTCGTTCTTCGTCATCCAGATGGCATTGAGCTTGCCGCCGGCCGGGTAGATCGGCGCTTCGGCGGCGCCCAGCCCGAGCCGGGTCAGCATCAGCGAGGTGGCATTGGTGCAGGCCGCCGCGATGGCCTGGAAGAAGCCCCAGAACACGGTGGCGCAGGCGATCACGATGCGCGGCTTGTACTTGTCGGCCAGCATGCCGCCCGGCACCTGCATGAAGGCGTAGGTCCAGAAGAAGGAACTGAGGATCAGCCCCTGCATGGCCGGACTCAGGTCGAACTCCTTCGCGATCAGCGGCATGGCCACCGACAGCGAGGCGCGGTCGATGTAGTTGATGGCCACCAGCAGCAGCATCATCAGGAAGATTTTCCAGCGCACGCTGCTGCGCGGAATCGCCATCGTCGTGGCGGGGCTCGTGGATTGCATGACGGTTGTCTCCTTGTCCTTGTGTCCTTCGATTGAGGCGTTTTGATTAAGGTGTCGCGCAACCGGGCGGAGTATAAGATACGTAATCTGTAATTACAATGAACGTAAGTACATGATTTGTATGTAGTGTTCATAGGGTAAATCACTATATTGTGGTTTCCCAGCGGCCGGCGGAGGCTTCCGCGCCGCTAGTCGGGAACACGCGGATTGCATATTTCCGAAGGCGCTGGATCACTGTATATTCATACAGCCCCGCAATCCTCGCCGTCCCGCGCCTTGTCCGCCACACCAACCGATCCGCCCCGCTATACCGTCGCCGTACGCACGCTGTGCGAATTCACGGCCAAGGCGGGCGACCTCGACCTGCGCTTTACGCCTTCGCCTACCGGGCAGGAAGGCGTCGCGGGTCATGGCGTCGTTACCAGCCGGCGCGGGTCCGGCTATGAGTCCGAAGTCACGCTGTCGGGCCAGTTCGAAGGCCTGCGCGTGCGCGGGCGCGCCGATGGCTACGATCCCGTGGCCAACCGCGTCGAGGAAATCAAGACCGTGCGCGGCGACAAGATCGAGATTCCGCAGAACCACCAGGCCTTGCACTGGGCGCAGGCGAAGATCTACGGCTGGCTGCTGTGCGAGGCGCGCAACCTTGCGCAGATCGACGTGGCGCTGGTGTATTTCGACATCCTGAGCCAGCGCGAGCGCGTGCTGAGGGAGCGCTGCGACGCCGCGATGCTGCGCGCGTTTTTCGAGGACAGCTGCCGCCGCTTCATGCAATGGGCCGAACGGGAAATCGCGCATCGCAGCGATCGCGATGCCGGGCTGCAAGCACTGACCTTTCCCCATGGCACATTCCGCGACGGGCAGCGCCTGCTGGCCGAATCGGTCTACAAGGCCAACGCCAGCGCGCGCACGCTGCTGGCACAGGCACCGACCGGCATCGGAAAGTCGATTGGCACCGTGTTTCCGGCGCTGAAGGCCATGCCCACGCAGCGCCTCGACAAGATCTTCTTCCTGTCCGCGCGTTCCACCGGCCGCGCGGTGGCGCTGCAGGCCACCGCGCAATTGCGCCGCCAGCCCGGCGATGCGCCGCTGCGTGTGCTCGAACTGATGGCGCGCGACAAGGCGTGCGAGCATCCCGACCTGGCCTGCCATGGAGATTCTTGCCCGCTGGCGAAGGGCTTCTACGATCGCCTGCCCGCCGCGCGCGACACGGCCAGCCATGCAGCGCTGCTCGACGGCCAAAGCGTGCGGGACATCGCCCGCGCGCACGAGGTCTGCCCGTATTACCTCGCGCAGGAGATGATCCGCTGGAGCGATCTGGTGGTGGCGGACTACAACTACTACTTCGATCGCAGCGCGATGCTGTATGCGCTGGCCGCGATGAACGAATGGCGCGTCAGCGTGCTGGTGGACGAGGCGCACAACCTGGTCGAACGCGGCCGCGCCATGTACACGGTCACGCTCGACCATGCCGTCTTCCGCGGCGTGCGGCTGTCGGCGCCGGGCACGCTGAAGCGCGAGATGAACCGGGTCAACCGGCAATGGAGCGCACTCGCCAAATCCAGCGAGGCCGCCTACGAAACGCGCGATGAAGAGCCCGCCGCGTTCATCGAGGCACTGGTCCAGCTATGCACCGCCATCATCGACGACATGAGCGCGCAGCCGCAGCGGTACGACGCCACGCTGGAGCGCTTCTATTTCGATGCGATGCATTTCCTGCGCCTGTCCGAACAGATGACGGAATACGGCGGCAAGCATTCGCTGTTCGATATCACGCGCACGCCGCGCCAGCGTGGCGGCATGGATGCTGCGCTGTGCGTGCGCAACCTGTTGCCCGCGCCTTACCTCGCCCCGCGATTCGCGGGCGCGCATTCGACCACGCTGTTCTCGGCCACGCTGCAGCCGGCCGACTACTACCGCAACCTGCTGGGCGTGCCGGGCAGTGCGGTGTGGGTAGAGGTGCCGTCGCCATTCCAGGCGGAACAGCTCGACGTACATGTCGCGCGCCATATCTCCACGCGCTATAGCCACCGGCAGCGCTCGCTCCCGGCCATCGTCGCGCTGATGGCAGACCAGTTCGCTAAACGCCCCGGCAACTACCTGGCGTTCTTCAGCAGCCATGACTATCTCCGGCAGGCCGCCGCCATGCTGGCCCAGCATCATCCTGATATCCCGAGTTGGTCGCAGGCTCGTGGCATGACAGAGGCCGGGCAGGCGGCATTCCTGGAGGCGTTCGCCCCGGGCGGTCAAGGCATCGGCTTCGCGGTGCTGGGCGGCGTTTTCTCGGAAGGCGTCGATCTTCCCGGCGACCGGCTGATTGGCGCATTCGTGGCCACGCTGGGCCTGCCGCAGGTGAACCCGGTCAACGAACAACTGCGCGAGCGGATGGAAGCCGCCTTCGGCCAAGGCTATGGCTATGACTACGCCTACCTGTATCCGGGCCTGCGCAAGGTCATCCAGGCGGCCGGCCGCGTGATCCGCACCCGGCAGGACCGCGGCGTGGTGTGGCTGATCGATGACCGGTACTCGCGCGCGGAGGTGCAGGACATGTTGCCGTCATGGTGGGAGGTGCCGGCACGCAAGCCGCAACCGCTTCCGGAAAGCCCGGCAACCGGATAACGGCCGCGCAGCGGTCATCCGACGTACCGCTCTACGGCATATGTGGCGTCGGCCGCGTACGCGGCGACGGATACGGAGGTCTCTGCCCGCCACCGGGCACCTCGATGTACGGTGCGACGACGAGCGGATACTGCGTCTCCTGTGCGATGTTCTGCTGCGCTCCCGCTGCGCCGCGTAGTGAAAGCGGTGCGGTCTGAAGCTCGGTGCCGCCGCGCTTGCCGTCGCTGATGCCGCTGTGGGTATCCAGCACCAGAGGCCGGCTATCCGCGGGCGGAGCAGCAAACGCTGCCGATGAAGCAGCGGCCAGCAGTATCGCGGTCGCTGCGGCGCCCAGCACGCGGATCATGGGTGAATGCATGGAGGCTCCTGTTGATCGAATCGAAGCTGGCGGCCACCGGAGCCATCGGTCTGGGGGCGCGCGTTTCGCAAACGCATTTCGCCTTCGCAGTATAGGCCGTCGTGAAAGGCGGGCGCCAGCGCACACGGACTGGCGGCCCCGCCCTGCTCCGGTTCCTCAGTACGGCGGGTTGACCACCATGTACTGCGACCCCTGCGGCGCGTACCACGTGGCACCGCATTGCTGGTACACCATGCCGCCATAGTTCACCGGCACGCAGCCCGGCGGCACGGTTCGGACCATCGATCCAATCGCCGCGGCCGTGACCGCCACGGTAGCCGTCACGGCCGCCGCCGCCGCCACCGGATGGTCCCAACCGCCGCCGCAGCATCCGTTGTTGTTGTCGACGTTCACGTTGACGTTGCGGTTGGAGTTGACGTTGACGTTGCGGTTGGCATTGACGTTATTGACGTTGTTCACGCTGCTGCTGCGAACATTGTTGGTGCGCGCGTCGGCGCGCTGGTTGTTGACCTGGCGCGCCTGCGCCTCGCCGCCACCGCGTCCACCGCCGGCATGAGCGCCACCGCCGCCACCTCCGAGGCCGCCGCCCGGCCGCGCCTGCGCAGGAAGTGTCCAGCCAGCCGTCGCCAGCCCCAGGACCGCCAGGCCCACCACGAATCGCTTGCAGGATAGGTATGTCATGGCATCGCTCCTTTACCTGGCCTTGACCGGAACGAATTCGGCCACCTTGGCATCCTTCGGCGGCTTGAACGCGAAGACATCGTTGCCGAACTTCGGACTCGGCTTCCACTTGTAGAGCGTGACCGACTGGGGCCGGGCCTCGTCGGCGCGATTGGTGATGACCAGCTTGCGCGGCAGTGGGCGAGCCCCGGTGGCGATCCAGATCTGCCAGTCGATCTCTCCCTGCCGGAACACGTAGTGGTCGCAGACCTCGCCCCCGACAATGTCCTGCCCGGCGTTCATCGCCGATTGCATATTGTCCATCGGCGCGGCGTCGGTGCCCCACAGGAACAGGTCGGTCGAGGGGATTTCGAGGGCGAAGCGCTCGCGCAAGCGCTGGGCAAGAACGCCCAGGTTGTCATCGAACTTGACCTGCGAGTAGTACTTCTGCGCAGGCGTGTAGAGCGTCACGGTCTTCCCGTCATAGATCAGCTCGCGACGCCCGTTGACGGTGCGCATGTCGGCACGGAGCTTGTTCGGCCGCTGCACGTCGAGATCCGCCGTGGCGGTGTGCTGAAGCTTCTGGCCGTCCGCCAGCACGCGCTCGCCCGACAGTTCGATCATCACTTCGAACTGCTTCAGCGTTTGCAGGTACGCGCCCATGTCTTTCAGGGCCTGGATGGCCGCGGGGTCGACGGCCTTGGCATCGGCCGGCGCGGCGCTTGCCGGCGTCTGCGCCGGGGCGGGGTTGGCCTGTGCCGGCGGACTCGCCGGTGGATTGGAAGACTGCGGCGGCGTGCTGCTGCACGCCGCCAGCGTGACAACAAGCAAGCTCAGAGCTTTGATGCGTGCCATGAAGTTCTCCGTTGAACGGCCCTTGGTCTTACCGGACACCAATGCGCGATACCCGCCTCAGTTCGGGTGATGCGCGCGATCAAGCGCTGCATGAAAGGCCAGCTCGCGAGGCTTGAAAGCCCCCCGCCCGAATGCCCGTCTTGTGGCCCAGCCGCAGCCACAGTGGATGCCATTCTCCACGACGCCAACGCCAGGCGAAGTGAAACTTTTGCGCGCAGGCATTTATTCGATTCGATGTCACCGATGCGATGGGCGACACAAGGCGCCGCTGCGGCACGCGTGCCTCGATGACGTGAAGTAGCGAATACCTCTCACCGCACCGCCTATATGACCTGACCGATACTCGGGCAGTCTTGTAGCACGGCGCTTCCTTCACTTTTTATCTCAATATATGAGAATGCATCTTACATGTTGATATTTCAGAAACCGAGGAGTAATCTTGCCCCGCAGCGCAGGAGCATTCCCGGCCCGGATCGGCGATGTCTTGGCCTGCGATTTACAGCACTTCAAAGAAATGGGGTTCGCCGCCATGGCGGCCCCGAGGACGGAGGCTCCATTGGCAAATCGGAAACTGAAGGCCGCGATCATCGGATCGGGCAATATCGGCACGGACTTGATGATCAAGATCCTGCGCCACGGCAAACACCTGGAAATGGGCGCCATGGTCGGCATCGACCCCGAGTCGGACGGCCTGGCGCGCGCCGCCCGCATGGGCGTGGCCACCACGCATGAAGGCGTCGAAGGCCTGCTGAACCTACCCGAGTTCCGGGACATCGACGTGGTGTTCGACGCGACCAGCGCGGGCGCCCACATCAAGAATGACGCGCGCCTGCGCGAGGTGAAGCCGGACATCCGCATGATCGACCTGACGCCGGCGGCCATCGGTCCGTACTGCGTGCCCGTGGTCAACCTGGAAACGCGTCTGGACGCCCGCAACGTGAACATGGTCACGTGCGGCGGACAGGCCACCATTCCGATGGTCGCCGCGGTGTCGCGCGTGGCGAAGGTTCACTATGCGGAAATCGTCGCGTCGATCAGCAGCAAGTCGGCCGGCCCCGGCACGCGCGCCAATATCGACGAATTCACCGAGACCACGTCGAAGGCAATCGAGGTCATCGGCGGCGCGACCAAGGGCAAGGCCATCATCGTGCTGAACCCGGCGGAACCGCCGCTGATCATGCGCGACACCGTGTACGTGCTCAGCGATGCCGCGAACCAGACCGAAGTCGAAGCATCGATCAACGACATGGCCGCCGCCGTGCAGGCTTATGTGCCGGGCTACCGGCTCAAGCAGCGCGTCCAGTTCGACGTGATCCCCGCCGATGCCCCGCTGAACATCCCGGGCCTGGGCCGCTTCAGCGGCCTCAAGACCTCGGTGTTCCTGGAGGTGGAAGGCGCGGCGCACTACCTGCCCGCCTACGCCGGCAATCTCGACATCATGACCTCCGCCGCGCTCGCCACCGCCGAACGCATGGCGCAATGCGCACTGAACGCCTGAGGAAACGCGCCATGACTTTCAACCCCGGCAAGAAACTCTATATCTCCGACGTGACGCTGCGCGATGGCAGCCACGCCATCCGCCACCAGTACTCGATCCAGAACGTCAAGGACATCGCCCGCGCGCTGGACCAGGCACGCGTCGATTCGATCGAAGTGGCCCACGGCGACGGCCTGCAAGGCTCCAGCTTCAACTACGGCTTCGGCGCCCACACCGATCTCGAGTGGATCGAAGCAGTCGCGGGCGAGATCGAACACGCGAAGATCGCCACGCTGCTGCTGCCCGGCATCGGCACGATCCACGATCTCGACAATGCCTACAAGGCCGGCGCGCGCATCGTGCGCGTGGCCACGCATTGCACGGAAGCCGATGTGTCCCGCCAGCACATCGAACGCGCGCGCGAACTCGGCATGGACACCGTGGGCTTCCTCATGATGAGCCACATGACCACGCCGGAAAACCTCGCCGTCGAGGCGAAGAAGATGGAATCGTATGGCGCTACCACCATCTACGTGGTGGACTCGGGCGGCGCGCTGGGCATGCAGGACGTGCGCGACCGCTTCCGTGCGCTGAAGGCGGTGCTCGACCCGAGCACGCATACGGGCATCCACGCGCACCACAACCTGTCGCTGGGCGTGGCCAACTCGATCGTCGCCGTGGAAGAAGGCTGCGACCGCATCGACGCATCGCTGGCCGGCATGGGCGCCGGCGCCGGCAACGCGCCGCTGGAAGTGTTCATCGCCGCCATCGAACGCCTGGGCTGGGAACATGGCACCGACCTGTACAAGCTGATGGATGCCGCCGACGATATCGTGCGCCCGCTGCAGGACCGCCCTGTCCGCGTCGATCGCGAAACGCTGGCGCTCGGCTATGCCGGGGTCTATTCCAGCTTCCTGCGCCACTCCGAAATCGCCGCGAACAAGTACGGCCTGAAGGCCGTGGACATCCTGGTCGAACTGGGCAAGCGCCGCATGGTGGGCGGCCAGGAAGACATGATCGTCGACGTCGCGCTGGATCTGCTCAAGAAGGCGTAAGGCAGCACCGCCCGGGTATCGTTGACGACCAGGCTGCAGCGTCGCGCCGCTGGTGGGCTGTCCGCCAGCGGCGTTACACTTCCTGCCATGTCAAGAACGCCAAACCCCACTCGAACCCTGGCCAGCCAGACGCTGTTTCGCGGACTGGATGTGGTCGATGCCGTTGCTGACGGCTGCCAGTCCGTGCAGGAAATCGCCGACCGTACCGGTGTGGCGTTCAGCACCACCCACCGCCTGGCCTCGGCACTGGTGCAGGCCCGCTACCTGCAATTCGAACCCCGCCGCGGCTACCGGCTGGGCGCGCGGCTGCTGGAGCTGGGCTTCGCCGCCTACCGTGATTCCGATATTGCCCGCAGTGCGCGGCAGAACATCGAGCAACTCGCGGACGAGACGCGCGATACCGTCCACCTGGCCATGCTCGATGGCGACGAAATCATCTATCTCGACAAGATCGACGCCCAGCGTCCGATCGGCGTCAATTCGCGCATCGGCGGACGCAAGCCGGTCTGCTGCACGGGCGTGGGCAAGGCGCTGATCCTGGACGAGGGCGAGGCGTCGTGGCGCACCCGCTACCAGTACGATGCCGAGCGCGGCAACATCCACTTGCCGCTTGAGACCTGGCTAGCCGGCATGCACGCCTATGCGCAAGGCGGCTACGCGTTCGACCTGGAAGAGAACGCGCCGGGCATCCGCTGCGTCGCGGTACCGATCCGCGATGCGAGCGGCAAGACCGTGGCGGCCGTCAGCGTTACGGGCACGACCGATTCCACCGACGAGGCACGCCTGCGCGCGCTGATTCCCACGGTGCGCGGCGCGGCACAGGCGATTAGCGCGAAGCTCGGCGGCACGCTCGGATGAAGTCCGCGCTACCGCCACCGTGCCGGGTTATGGAATGCGGCGCATCGCATCGAGCATGGAATATCCCTGACGCGTCAAGCGGGGGTGGACATTGCCGCTGCCGTGGCCCTGCTCCAGCGTCACCAGTTTGTGGAGCAGCAGTCCATCCAGCTGCTCCGGTTCGAGATCGTCAATGTCTTGTGCATCGCCTAGCAGCAGCAGCGCGGCTATTTCATGCGGACTGAGCATGTCAGGCTCCTTTGTCGTGGGCGAAAAAAGGAACTGCGACTGCTGCCCCGTGGAGGTAGTTCCACGGAGGACGGTTGAAAGTACTGGTGAACCCGGTGCAAGAAGGCGCTGACTCTGCGCACACCGAGCATGTACCCTAAACCGTCTTGTCGGCGGATTCAAGGGATGGATGTGCTGCGATGCAGCGGAGCGAAGCCGAGTCCGGCGCCGGCATGTGGCGCTAGCTACCCTGCCGCATCAGGGCCCGGATGCCGGGGTAGATCTCGAGGTGCCATCGCGGGCCACCGAAAAGATCGTAGTGACCGCACCGCGGCGCCGTGACATGCCGCTTGTCGCGCGCCGCAATGCCCCGGCACAATTGGTGCGCGGCCTGTGTCTGCCCGCAGCCGGAAATGGCGTCGTGGTCGCCTTCTATGGTGAGCAGCGTAGTCGCGCGGATGTCTTGCGGACGCACAAGCTGGCCTCGCACGAACCAATTGCCGCGCGCCAGGCGGAATTGCTGGAACACGATCTCGATCGTATCCAGATAGAACTCGGCCGCCATGTCCAGCACCGCGAGGTAGGCATCGCAAACGCGCCGGAGCGCTTCGGCACGCTTGTGGTCGCCCAGCACAAGTTCCGAATAATAGTCCCAGTGCGATGCCAGCAAGAGACCAGGCTGCGCCGCCATCAAGCCAGCAAGCTGAAGGAAATTCGGGTACACCTTGCGGCCGGCACCGGCGTAGCGGTCGGGCACGGTATAGATCAGATTTCGTTGGAACCACACCAGCGGGTGGTCCGCGGCCAGTCGACCGACCGCAGTCGGGCTGTGACGCGCATCGATCGGCCCGCCGATCAGGATCAGGCTCCTGGGCGTGGGCTCGTCCGCGCTGGCCAACAGCGAAACCGCCGCCAGGGCCGGCACGGTGGCCTGGCAGATGGCAATCACGTGCAGCGCTTGCGCCGCGCCGATCCGGCGGATGAACGCCTGAAGTTCGGTGACGTAGTCATCCAGGTGAAACGGCCCCTCCGCCAGTGGAACGCAGCGCGCATCGATCCAGTCCGTCACATAGACGATATGCTCGGGCAATAAACTTTCGACGACCTCGCGCAGCATGACAGCGTGATGCCCGGCAAGCGGCGCACAGACCAGCACCGCCGGTCTTGGCGGAGCCGCGGCGCCAAGTGCGGCCGTATCGGCGGCGAAGCGCAAGAGGCGGCAAAATGCCCGCTCCAGGACGACCTGCTCGACGACCGGGAGGACGCATCCGTTGTGCTCGACCGCGGCAATGCTGAAGCCGGGATTGTCGTTGCCTTGTCCGAGCCGGTACAGCGTCTCGTAACCAGCGGCAAAGGCGGGAGCGCCCGGTATCCGCGACAGGACGTTACCGTGATCGGAAAGCGCGCTTGCCGCGTTCGCTGCCCACGCAGCAAATGGCGCGAATATTGCGCGCTGATACTCCATGTACCGGTAGAGCATGGAGGCCTCCAAGGATGTGGCGGGCCGGCGGCCAAGGCTGCAGGCTTCATCGGCCCGGATGGCTTCGCCGACGCGATGTCGAGGCGGACGCACGCGGAATCTGGTCCGCGACCCTCGCACCTGTGCGGGTGTGAGCGCGGTACCTGAGTTCCACTATAGGGCGGACCACTACCGCCGCGGCACCGAAGATGCATTTCGCCTTTGATGCCAAACACCCGACCGCGACTTCAAAGCCTGCTCCGCCGCTCACCGGGATCCATGCTGGTCCGATGCACTGAAACGCCGCCGATAGTCACCAGGACTCGTTCCAAGCCGCGCGCGGAAGTGATTGCGCAAGGTAGCCGCGGCGCCAAACCCCACCTGCACGGCAATATCGTCCAGCGATAAGGCCGTCTCTTCCAGCAATACCCTGGCCCGGCTGATCCGCTCGATCAGCAGCCACTCTCCCGGCGGCATGGCCATCATGTTGACGAAGTGGCGCTGGAAGGTGCGGGCGCTCATTGCCGCCTGCTCCGCCATCCTGACAATCGGCCAGTCCTCTCCCAGGGTGGCGCGAACCCCGTCCAGCAGCGGCGCCAGCGACGCGCTGCTGCGCTTCGACACCGGCTCCGCAATGTACTGGGCCTGCCCCCCTTCACGGTGCGGGGGCATGACGAGCCTGCGTGCGACCTGATTGGCCACGCGCGGGCCAAAGTCCCGGCGAATCAGGTGCAGGCACAGGTCGATGCCCGCCGCACTGCCTGCCGAAGTCAGGACATCGCCGGCATCGACGTAGAGCACGTCTGCCTCCACCCGTACTTCCGGATACCGCTGCGCGAGGGCTGCAGCATGACGCCAGTGCGTCGTCGCGCGCTTGCCGTCAAGCAATCCCGCTGCGGCGAGCACAAACGCGCCGGTGCAGATCGACATGACGCGCGCCCCGCGCCCGTTCGCCTTGCGCAACGCGTGGCAAAGCGCCTCCGGCACTTCGGCTTCGATGCCCCGCCACCCGGGGATGATGATGGTCTTCGCCTTCGACAGCAGTTCCAGGCCGCTGTCGGCCTGCACCTGGATGCCACCCGCACCGCGCAACGTCCCCGCATCGGCCGAGCAGGTCGCGAAGCGATACCACGCGTCGCCCATTTCCGGCCTGGGCAGACCGAAGACTTCCACGGCGCAGCCGTATTCGAAAAGGCTCAGGCCGTCGTAAACCACCACGGCTACCAGCCCACCGTGGGCACCGGATTGCGATTCTTTCTTTGGCACGAGAGGTCGAATGAATGAGCGGTTGAGGCCACCTGGCGGAGGATTGCCGCGCCCTGTTTCACGCGATTTTCCCCTCGGCAGATTTTGGCATGATCCGGACGTTAATTGTCGTTCGTGCCACTAGTGGGTTTACCCACCCGACCCTATCCTTTGTCCGGTGGTTCGCGGCCCGGCAAGCAAGGGCAACGGCGACCACCACTCATTTCAACCCATAGAGAGAGACATGAAAGACAAGCTACTGATGCTTCGCCCTGGCTTCTATCAAGGCACGGAAGGGCCCTTCTACTGCGGCGATGCCATTGCGGTCGAAGGCTTGCTCAGCTTCTTCCCGCAACTGCGCAACGAGATCGATGTCGAGTACATCGATGCGCCGCGCCCGCGGCAGGCGATCGTCGAACTGATCGGCGAAGCCAACCAGTCCGCCCCTGTGCTGGTGCTCGGCGCCGGGCGCGCGCCGGTCGACAACGGCGTGGAGGTCCGCGTGGCCGGCCAGACCCAGTTCATCGATTCTCCTGACCACATCCGCCGCTACCTGTCGTCGCAATATGGCGTAGCGCGCCCGGCGGGCTGAGCGCGGATCCGCGAAGCCGTTGCCAAAGGGAGAGGCATTTTGCGCTTCACTCCAGGTATCAGGAACTCCGTTGTCATTAACCTGATGTACGGAGAAAAAAATTCCACGAACGCGCTTCGCCTCCCGGTCTTTTGAAAGTTTTTTCCCCTGACGGATCACTACGATTTCCCTCACGGCCAGGACGACATGGTGACCCCACAGGGCGACGTCGCCAAGGCCGGCGAGGGCTCCGTCAGCGGTCAGGAACGTCGTTTCACAGACCTGTCGGGCACTGATGCTGCCCATCGACAAGACCTAAAACCACATTGGAGACAAGGCATGAAGCTGCTGCAATCGCTGTTGCAGGGGGCGTTGCTCGCGACCGTCCTCGGTTTCACCGCACCCGCCGTACAGGCTGAAGACCTGCTGGACACCGTCAAGGCCAGCGGCGTCCTGAAGGTCGGCATGGAGGGCACGTACCCGCCGTTCGGCTATCGCAACACCCAGGGCGAGCTCGATGGCTTCGACGTCGCGGTGGCTCGCGCGGTGGCTGACAAGATGGGCGTCAAGGCCCAGTTCATCACCACCGAATGGAGCGGCATCATCGCGGGCCTGCAGGCCGGCAAGTTCGACGTGATCGTCAACCAGGTGAGCATGACGCCGGCGCGCAAGCAGGCGCTCGATTTCACGCAGCCCTATGTCTATTCCGCGGTCCAGGTGCTTCAGCGCAGCAACGACAAACGCGAGTTCCCGTCGCTGGAAACATTGAAGGGCAAAGCCGTCGGCGTCACGCTGGGCAGCAACTATGCCGACCTGGCGAAGACAGTGCCTGGCATCCAGGTGCAGACCTATCCGGGCACCTCGGAAAACCTGCGTGATCTCGCGGCTGGCCGTATCGATGCCGCGCTCAATGACCGCCTGATGCTCCCGTACCTGATCAAGAACGCCAACCTGCCGCTGCGCACCGGCGCACTGCTGGCCGGTACGAAGCTCGAAATGGGGATTCCGTTCCGCAAGGGCAACCCGAAGTTCGCCAAGGCGATCGACGACGCGCTGAACGCGCTGCAGCAGGACGGCACCTTGCGCAAGCTGTCTGTCCAGTGGCTGGGCACCGACGCCAGCCAACCCCTCGCACAGTAATCACCGCCACGCCTGACGACACGCCCGTCCAAGTCCGGAACGGGCGTGCCTGGCCACCGCAATGGATCGCATCATGAACCCTATTGACCTGATTATTCATGCCTCGCCGGTGCTCCTGCAAGGCGCCGCGATCACCGTGAAGTTTGCGCTGGCCTCGATGATCTTCGGCCTGCTGGTCGGGATCGTCGTCGCCATCATGGGCATCAGTGCCAACCCCGTCCTCAGCGGCATCGCCCGAGCCTATGTCAGCGTCATGCGCGGCACGCCGCTGCTGGTGCAGATGTTCGTCGTCTACTACGGCCTGCCGGACCTCGGCATCTCCCTGGACCCGACCAGCGCGGGCATTCTGACCCTCACAGCCAATGCCGGCGCTTACCTGTCGGAGAGCATGCGCGGCGCGATCCTGGGGATCAGCCGCGGGCAATGGAGCGCGGCGCACAGCCTCGGGCTGAGCCACCTGCAGACGCTGCGCTACATCGTCTGCCCGCAGGCCTTGCGCCTGGCCGTGCCGAGCCTCGGCAACACGCTCATCAGCCTGATCAAGGACACCTCGCTGGTGTCGGTCATTACCGTCACTGAGCTGCTGAGATCGTCGCAGGAAATCATTGCCTCCACGTTCCAGCCGCTGCCTTTGTACCTGTCGGTGGCCGCCATCTACTGGCTGCTCAGCACCGGCTTGTCATGGGTGCAAAGGCGCATCGAGGCACGGCTGACCCTGCGCGTGACGCGCTGATCAGCGCTATCCAACAACAACCATCTGCAAGCAGGAGACACGACATGATTGCCCTCGAAGGCGTATCGAAATGGTACGGACAATTCAAGGTGCTGGATGGATGCAGCACGCGCGTGGAAAAAGGCGAGGTCGTGGTGATCTGCGGCCCCTCGGGTTCGGGCAAATCCACGCTGATCAAGACGGTCAACGGGCTCGAAGCGTTCCAGCAAGGCCGCATCAGCGTGGACGGCGTCAGCGTCGGCGATCCGAAGATAAACCTCGCGCAGCTGTGCTCGCGGGTCGGCATGGTGTTCCAGCATTTCGAGCTGTTCCCGCACCTGACCATCCTCGACAACCTGTCGCTGGCGCAGGTCAAGGTGCTGAAGCGCGGCAAGGACGAGGCCCGTGAAAAGGGCTTGCGGCTGCTTGACCGCGTCGGCCTGAAAACGCATGCCGCCAAATTTCCCGCGCAGCTATCCGGTGGACAGCAGCAACGCGTCGCCATTGCGCGCGCCTTGTCGATGGACCCGGTTGCCATGCTGTTCGATGAACCGACGTCGGCACTCGATCCGGAAATGATCAACGAGGTGCTCGACGTCATGACCGGACTGGCGCGCGAAGGCATGACGATGATCTGCGTCACCCACGAGATGGGGTTCGCGAAGAAGGTGGCCAACCGCGTGATCTTCATGGATAGCGGCACCATCGTTGAAGACACCGGCAAGGACGCCTTCTTCGGCGATCCGAAGTCGGCCCGTGCAAAGGAATTCCTGGCGAAGATCCTGCACTGATGCGGCGCGCGTTTATCTCCCCAAAGACCAAACCATGAAAATCTCGGATCGCCTCGCATCATTTTCCCGCCTCGACCTGGTTGGCGCGGTGACGCCCCTGCAGAAGCTCGATCGGCTGTCCGCAATGCTCGGCCGCGATGTCTATATCAAGCGCGATGACACCACGCCGCTTGCCTTTGGTGGCAACAAGCTGCGCAAGCTGGAGTTCCTGGCCGCCGACGCGTTGCGCCAGGGTGCCGATACGCTGGTGACGGCCGGCGCGATCCAGTCGAACCATGTCCGGCAGACAGCCGCCGTCGCGGCCCGTCTCGGACTGCGCTGCCACGCGTTGCTGGAGAACCCCACCGGCACCACCGATGTCGATTACCTGCACAGCGGCAACCGCCTGTTGCTCGACCTGTTCGGCGCGCGCAGTGAGCCGGTGGCCTCGCTCGACAACGCCGATGCGCAACTGCAGGCGCTGGCCGAACGGATGCGTGGCGATGGCTACAAGCCCTACGTCGTGCCGATCGGCGGCTCCAGTCCGCTTGGCGCATTGGGTTATGTGCAGGCCGGCCTGGAACTGGCACAGCAAGCGGAGGCAATGGACGTTTCATTCTCGGCCGTCGTACTGGCGTCCGGCAGTGCCGGCACGCACGGCGGGCTCGCATTGGCACTGGCCCATGCCATGCCGCATACGCAGGTTGTCGGTGTCACCGTCTCGCGGACTGTCGAAGCCCAGGCGCCCAAGGTCGCGGGGCTGATCGACGCAACCGCGGATTTGCTCGACATCGAAGTGCCGACCGAAATGCGGCTCCAACTGTGGGACGAGTACTTCCTGCCGCGCTATGGCGAGCCCAACACAGGCACGCTCGACGCGATCAGGCTCCTGGCACGCATGGAGGGCATGCTGCTCGACCCGGTCTACACAGGCAAAGCGATGGCCGGTTTGCTCGACGGCGTGGTGCGCAAGCGCTTCGACGGCGACGGTCCGCTGCTGTTCCTGCATACCGGCGGCGCACCGGCGCTGTTCGCCTATCGCGACGTGCTCCAGGCCGCTGCCCTCCAGCCCTCTGCCGGCTGACCAGACATCCCGGCGGCATCCGCGGGCGCGGATGCCGCATCAACCATCCATGGAGATCCAATGAAGGAAAGCACCCAACTCGTTTGTGCCGGCCGCCATCCGGAGCGCTTCGGCGGCGTCGTCAATACCCCGATCTTCCGGGCCTCGACCATCCTCGCGGGTTCAATGGCCGAATGGGAAGAGATGAAGCGCGCGCGCGCCGCGGAAGAGCCCGGCGCCACGACCTATGGCCGCTATGGCACGCCCACCACGCATGCGTTCGAAGAAGCCATTGCCGAACTCGAAGGCGGCTATCGATCGCTGGTCTTTCCTTCCGGCCTTGCCGCGGTCACGACCGCGCTGACCGCGCTGCTGTCTTCGGGCGACCACGTCCTCGTGAGCGACAGCGCCTATTCGCCGACACGCGCGTTCCTGGAGCGCGTCATGGCGCGCTTCGGTGTCGAAGTCGAGACCTATGATCCGGTTGATGGCAAGCCGATCGAGTCGCTGTTCCGGCCCAATACGCGCGTCGTCTACGTGGAATCGCCGGGCTCCGAGACGCTGGACATCCAGGACATTCCCGCCATCTCCGCCGCGGCGCACCGGCACGGCGCCTATGTCGTCATGGATAACACCTGGGGGACGCCGCTATTCTTCAAGCCGTTCGCGCACGGCGTCGACGTGTCGATCCAGGCCGCCACGAAATACATCGTGGGCCATTCCGACGCCATGCTCGGCGTGGTGACCTGCAACCGCGACACCTGGCCTCTGGTCAAGCAGACGACGTACGACCTGGGGCAGACCGCGGGCCCGGATGATATCTATCTGGCCCTGCGCGGCCTGCGCACCATGGCCGTCCGGTTGCAGCGCCACTGGCAGTCCGGCCTGCAGGTCGCGCAATGGCTGGAGCGGCAACCGCAGGTCGAGGCGGTGCTGCATCCGGCCTTGCCCTCCCATCCGGGACACGCGCTATGGAAGCGCGACTTTACCGGCGCCTGCGGCCTCTTCTCGGTGGTGCTGCGCACGAATTCGCAGGCATCGCTCGCGGCCTTCATCGACGCGCTCGAGCATTTCGGACTGGGTGTTTCCTGGGGGGGCTATGAAAGCCTTGCGATCCCGTTCACGCCGGGCAAGGGATGCACGGGCTCGCGCTGGCCCTACCAGGGACAGGCCGTGCGCGTGCATGTGGGACTGGAAGATCCGCAGGACCTGATCGACGACCTGCAGCGGGGCCTGCTGGCGCTCTCCTCGCATGAGTCCCAAACGGAACATGCGGAAGCAGGCGCCGAGCAGGCCTGCGCGACCTGATCACTTGCGCATGCGCAGCAGGTCGGTGTAGGAGACCAGCTTGCGCTTCTCCTGCGAGAGCGTCTTTCGTTTTGACGCCGGGCGCGCGGGCTGGCCGCGCTCAAATTTGGCCGCGGCCCGCTCGTCCTCGCGCGCGTGGGTCCGCTCGGTTTTGGCTTCCGCCTTCAGGCGTTCCGTTTCCAGCCGCGCGGCAACGCGTTCCTCGCGCGCGATGTCGCGCGCTGCCGACAGGATCTCGGCTTTGAGCAGGTCGCGCCTTTGCCTGGCAGCGGCACGGGCGGCCTGCAGCTGCGCCTTGCGCTGGCGCAGCCACTCTTGCCGGCTGACCGGCGCGGGCCTGGCCTCCGGCGGCACGCTCAGGCGCAATGCCCTGCTGCTTTCCACTTTCTCGGCCCGCAGCTTGCGCCGCAGGTCCTGCTTTGCATCACTCACGCTGCGTCGTTCTCCCCTACAGCAAATAAGTGCCGTCCATGCATCACCATGATGGCAGGAACAGATCTCATAAACCTTACCATAGGGCCCTGTCTCGCGCCGGATCGGCCCTCAGTCCCGTCCGGGCGCTACCCCGACGTAGCGCCCACGCGGACGGATGACCTGCCCGACAGCCAACTGCTCCAGGCTGTGCGCAAGCAGCCCCACGCTGCGCGCGGTCGCAAACATGCCGAATGCCGCATCCTCCGGCAGTCCGTAGTGCGTCACCAAAGCCGCCAGGGCCACGTCAATGTTCGGCTGAAGACCAGTCAGCCGCGTTGCCTTCTCGATGAAGCGCGCGATCACACGCGGGGGCTCGAACAAGTCCAGAAGCGCCTTCGCGCGCGGATCGCCCTCCGGATAAAGGTGATGGCCGAAGCCGGCAAGCGGCAAGCCGGTCGACAGGTGATGGGCAATGACCTCGTCCTCGCCTTGCCGCTCCAGCTCGCTGAACAGCGCCTTCACCCGTCCCGATGCGTCGCCGTGCAACGGTCCTGACAACGTGGTCAGGCCGGACAGCAGGCAGGCCGGCAGCGAGGCGCCGGTAGATGCCGCGATGCGCGCCGCAAACGCGGAACTCGTCAGTTCATGGTCGGCCAGCAGGACCATCGCGGTCCGCAGCAGTTCGGCCACCGGCGCCGGCTGTCCCCAACCCTGCGCGAAGCGCAGGTGCAATGGCTGCTGCCCCGGCTGCGCGCCAAACGCGTTGGCGATTTGCCCGACGAGGCTCTGGCATTCGCCATGCAGAACGCGCGTCATGCGGCCGTGCGTGGAATGGCCTGTGGCGGCCAGTTCGGCGAGGGTCTTGAACGCGGCCACGCGTCCGGGCCGGGCGACGCGTGCCGACGATGAGAAATCCGCAATCCGGTCCGCATCCCACAGCAGGTGCGCCGCCTCTTCCACCGTGGCCGATGCGGCGAGCGCCACCGCATCCTCACCGCGGTAATACAGCCGTTCGCGCACGAACGTGGAAATGGCCGTCGGGATGCTGGGCTCCGAGCCGAACAGCGTGTTGGTGGCCAATGTCTCGTGCTTGCGGCCAGCCTGCTTGCGTTTGGCAAGCGTTGCCACGTCTTCGGCGCGGTACAGGCTGCGGCGCGTATCGGCCGGATCGGACATGACCTCGATCTTGCCGCGGCTGACATAGGCATACACGGTCTGCGGCCGAACCGCGAGGCGTGTGCAGGCCTCGTCCATCGATATCCACGAACTCATCAATCACTCGCTGAAACGGATTTATGTTGATTTTATATATCAATATTGCGTGATCAATCAACTATTGCCTACGATATTCCTACTTCCTCCAAGCCTCGCGACACCAACCATGAAGCCGCAGATCCTGCAACTGAACCCGATCCTGATTCCCGCCGCCAATGAGGCGCTTGCCGCGCGCTACGAAGTCCACAAGTACTTCGAAATCCCGGATCAGGCCGCGTGGCTGCGAGAGCATGGCTCCTCCATCGAGGCAGTGATCACGGGAGGCCACACCGGAATCTCCCGCGCGATGCTGGAGCAGTTGCCGGCGCTGAAGGTCGTGGCCGTCAACGGCGTGGGCACCGATGCGGTGGACCTGGCCTATTGCCGCGAGCGTGGCCTGCCCGTCACCGCCACGCTCGGCGCGCTGACCGAGGATGTGGCCGACCTGGCGATCGGCTTGCTGATCGCGGCCTGCCGCAACCTGTGCGCGGTCGACCGCTTTGTCCGCGACGGCAACTGGGAACTTCACCCGTCGCCGTCCGCGATTCCGCTGGCGCGCCGCTTCAGCGGCATGCGCGTCGGCATCGTCGGCATGGGTCGCGTGGGCCGTGCCGTCGCCGCGCGGGCAGCTGCGTTCGGTTGCCCGATCCGCTATACGGACCTGCGCGCCATGGACGACGTGCCCCACGCATACGTCGCCGACCTGCTTGAACTGGCGCGCGAAAGCGATGCGCTCGTGCTGTGCGCGGCCGCCGACAAGGCCGAGGGGCTCATCGATGCAGCCGTGCTCGATGCCCTTGGCCCGCAGGGCTACCTGGTCAACGTGGCACGCGGGCGGCTCGTCAACGAGACCGATCTCGCGAAGGCCATCGAAGCGGGCCACATCGCCGGCGCCGGGCTCGACGTCTTCGTCGATGAACCGCGCGTGCCATTGACGCTGCGCCAGTCGGACCGCACCACGCTGCAAGCCCACCGCGCGAGTGCCACGTGGGAGACGCGCGGCGCCATGGCGCAGATGGTGCTGGACAGCGTGGCGCAGGCGCTGGCGGGCGAGCGTCCTGTGATGAGCCTGACCACCTGAGCCAACGTGCCCGGCACACCCTGCACACAACCTCCATTGGAGACCATCTTGACCGCATCCCGAAAGATCGCCCTGGTGACCGGTGCCGGCAGCGGCGTAGGCCGCCGCACCGCGCTCGCGCTGCTTGAAGACGGCTGGACCGTCGTGCTGGCTGGCCGGCGTGCCGAGCCGCTGCAGGCGCTGGCGGCCGATGCCGCCGCACGCGGCCAGGCCGCGATGGCCGTCCCCGCCGACGTGACCGACCCTGCCAGCGTGCAGGCGCTGTTCGACACGATCGAGCGCGAGTTCGGCCGGCTGGACCTTCTGTTCAACAACGCCGGCGTCAACGCACCCGCTGTGCCGATGGACGAACTGCCGTTGGAGAAATGGTTCGCCGTCATCAACACCAACGTCACCGGTGTGTTCCTGTGCGCCCGCGCGGCGTTCGCGCTGATGCGGCGCCAGTCGCCGCAGGGCGGCCGCATCATCAACAATGGCTCGATTTCCGCGCATACGCCGCGGCCGTTCACCGCGCCCTATACGGCCAGCAAGCACGCTGTCACGGGTCTGACCAAGGCGCTGGCGCTCGATGGCCGCGCCTTCAACATCGCCGCTGGCCAGGTCGATATCGGCAATGCGCTGACCGAGTTGTCCGAGCGCATGACGCGCGGCGTGCTCCAGGCCAATGGCACGGTCGCGCCCGAACCGATGATGGACGCGAGCCACGTGGCCAATGCGGTGCGCCACATGGCTTCGCTGCCGCTGGACACCAATGTCCTGAACATGACCGTCATGGCCAGCGCCATGCCGTTCGTCGGCCGCGGCTGACATCCCCGCCCACATTCCCACGGGCCTCGCATCCGTGGGAGCCACCAGAGTCGACTGAAGTTGACCAGCATCCAGACGGAGACACCCCATGCGATTCACCCCAAGCAGATTCAGTACCCTGATCGGCACGATGGCCGGTTGTGCCGCCATCATGATGGCGCCCGGCGGGGCCGGTGCCCAAGGCAACTATCCGACGCGACCAGTCACCATCATCGTCCCGGCGCCGGCCGGCGGCGGCATTGACCTGATCGCCCGCGTCGTCGGCGAGAAGCTGTCGGTAAAGCTCGGCCAACCGTTCATCGTCGAGAACCGACCCGGCGCCTCCAACAACCTGGGCACCGCGGTCCTGGCCAATGCCAAGCCCGATGGCTACACGATCGGCATCGTCGGCGGCAGCCACAACATCAACAAGTTCCTGTTCAAGAATCTCGGCTGGGACCCTGAGAAGAGCTTTGAGCCGATCGTCTACACGCACGAGATCCCGCTGGTGTTCGCGGCTTACCCCAAGCTGCCGGCGAAGACGGTGCCCGAGCTGGTGGGCTGGATGAAGGCCAATCCGGCCGAAGCGAAGGTGGCCACGTCGGGTCGTGGCAGCGCGCAGGAAATGGCCGCCGAGATGTTCCGCATGGTTAGTGGTGCGCCGGTGCTGCTGGTGCCTTACAAGGGCTCGTCCGCGGCGCATCCCGACCTTATCGCCGGCCGCACGGTGCTTTACATCGACACCATCAGCGCGATTCAGGAGCAGGTGAAATCGGGCAATGTGCGCGCACTGGCCGTTTCCACGCGCAAGCGGTCCAAGGCGTTGCCCAATGTCCCCACCGCCGAGGAACAAGGGCTCAAGGGCTATGACGCCAACACCAACGGTGGCTTCCTGGCGCCGGCGGGCACGCCCAGGGAGATCGTGGCCAGGCTGAACACAGAGATCAACGCGGCGCTGAAGCTGCCGGAGGTGCGGGCCAAGCTGGAAACGGCGGGCATCGACGTGCAAGGCGGCACGCCGCAGGAGTATGCGGCGTTGATCAAATCGGACCTTGCGAAGTGGGGCAAGGTAGTGAAGGAAGCGGGAATCCAGCCGGAGTAATGGCGTTTGATTCCGGGGTGGCGACACGCTTGGCCGTTCAACGCAAGGACGGCCGTCGTGTCGCTCACGCAGCAGGCAGCCGCATGGAGATTTGCGGATACGCGGCTTTCAATCGGCGGGCGATATCGGCCGCGGCGACGCAGGGTCTGCCCTCCGTGCCACGCGGCTGCAAAGCCCAATGACGGACGCCACGCTCCGCCAGCGTACCGACGAGACCGTCCAGTTCGTCTTCGCTGAACAGCTCCGAATCCCACGTGGTGCGGCATTCGTAGTCCACGCCGCTCGCGACGACAAGATCCAGCGACGCCATCACGCGGGAGCCGCTGCCGGGCGTGCCGGTGATCGCGTCGTAGCGATGTGCCGGCCCCTTGATATCGAGGCCGATCCAGTCCATCAACGGCAGCACTGACGCGAGCCGCTCCGGGTACATGCCTGCAGTGTGCAGGGCCGCCTGGAACCCCATGGCGCGGACTTCGCGCACGGCATCGGGCAGCGATGCCTGCAGCGTGGGCTCGCCGCCGGAGAACACCACGCCGTCCAGCAGGCCACGCCGGTTCGCCAGGAAATCCATCACCTGATTCCATGGCAGCAGGTCGGGCCCGCGCGGAGGAATCAGGTGGGCGTTATGACAGTAGCCGCAGCGCCACGGGCAACCCTGACAGAACACCACCGCGGCAAGCCGGCCGGGAAAGTCGATGCTGGTCAGTGGCGTCAGGCCGCCAATGCGCAGGCTGCCCATGGCATCAGGCCGCGCAGCGCTGCTCGGCAAAGAAGCGGCGCTCGGCGTGCTCGCCCTTCTTGCCGGTGTTGAAGCTGGCGACGGGACGGTGGTAACCCATCACGCGCGTCCAGACTTCACAGCGCTGGCGTTCGTGTTGCTCGAGTTCGACGGTGGCTTCCAGGCGTTGCGATTGGCTGATCATGGTGGTTCTTCTTGCTGGGGTTGGGAAATTCATGCGGCTTGCTGCAGGCGTTTGCGGGCGAGAACATCCTCGTCGCACTTCGGGCAATAGATGTGCTCGCCGGCCAGGTAGCCATGCGTCGGGCAGATCGAAAACGTGGGCGTGACCGTGATGTACGGCAGGCGGAAATTTTCCAGCGCCCGGCGTACGAGGCGCTTGCACGCCTCGCCGCTGGACAGGCGCTCGCCCATGTAGAGATGCAGCACCGTTCCGCCGGTGTATTTGGCTTGCAGCGCTTCCTGCTGCGCCAGGGCTTCGAAGGGATCATCGGTGAAGCCCGCGGGCAGCTGCGAGGAATTGGTGTAGTACGGCTGCTCCGCCGTACCGGCCTGCAGAATGCCGGGCCAGCGTTTGCGGTCCTCCCGCGCGAAGCGATAGGTGGTGCCCTCGGCCGGCGTGGCCTCAAGGTTATACATGTGGCCGGTCGCTTCCTGGTATTCGACAATGCGCGCGCGCACATGGTCGAGCACGCGCAGCGCGAAGCCGCATCCCCATTCCGTGGTGATGTCGTGGGTATCGTCGGTGAAGTTGCGGATCATCTCGTTGAGGCCGTTCACCCCAAGCGTCGAGAAGTGATTGCGCAGCGTGCCGAGGTAACGCCGGGTGTAAGGGAACAAGCCCTGGTCCATCAGCTTCTGGATCAGTTCTCGCTTGGCTTCGAGCGAATCGCGGCCGAGATCGAGCAGGTTATCGAGCCGCTGCAACAGGCCGGCTTCGTCGCCTGCATTCAGATAGCCCAGCCGGGCGCAGTTGATCGTGACCACGCCCAGCGAGCCAGTCTGCTCCGCGCTGCCGAACAGGCCGTTGCCGCGCTTGAGCAGTTCGCGCAGATCGAGCTGGAGCCGGCAGCACATGGACCGCACCATGTTCGGCTTGAGCTCGGAGTTCACGAAGTTCTGGAAATACGGCAATCCGTACTTGGCCGTCATGTCGAACAGCCGCGCGGCATTCTCGCTCTCCCAGGGGAAGTCCGGCGTGATGTTGTAGGTGGGAATCGGAAAGGTGAAGACGCGGCCAAGGGCATCGCCTTCGGTCATGACTTCGATATAAGCGCGATTGATCACGTCCATCTCGGCCTGCAGGTCGCCATAGCGGAATGGCATCGCCTCGCCGCCGATCACAGGCACCTGTTCCCGCAGGTCTTCGGGGCAGGTCCAGTCGAATGTGAGGTTGGTGAACGGAGTCTGCGTGCCCCAGCGCGACGGCACGTTGAGGTTGTAGATCAGTTCCTGCATGTGTTGCCGGACCTCGGCGTAGGACATGCTGTCCTTGCGCACGAAGGGGGCCATATAGGTATCGAACGACGAGAACGCCTGCGCCCCGGCCCACTCGTTCTGCATGGTGCCAAGGAAGTTCACGATCTGGCCGACCGCGCTCGACATGTGCAGCGGCGGTGCGGCTTCCACTTTGCCGGGCACGCCGTTCAACCCTTCATGCAGCAGCGTGCGCAGCGACCAGCCGGCGCAGTAGCCGGACAACATGTCGAGATCGTGGATGTGAAGGTCGCCCTCGCGATGGGCCGTCCCGGCTTCCGGCGCATAGACATGCGAGAGCCAGTAGTTCGCGGTGACCTTGCCCGCAACGTTGAGAATCAGCCCGCCCAGCGAGTAGCCCTGGTTCGCATTGGCGTTGACGCGCCAGTCCTCGCGGTTCAGGTACTCGTTGACGGACGATTCCACGTCCACGAGCGTCCTGTGAAAATTCGGTCCCATCGTGCCCCCAAAAACACTAGATATGGGGCAGCATTATTTACCAGCCACTATATATAGGTTTGCCAAAGATCAAACGGAGGGGTTTCCTGCGATCGGAAAGCAACCGCTGATCTTTCAGGCGCGGACTGGATCGGGCCGCGGAGCGCTAGGGCATCGGCAGTCTTTCCGGCGCCGGCGCTTCCGGGCGCTGACCGAGATTCCGCTCGATTTCCCTTACGGAATCCAGAAGCTTCGGGCGAATCTCCTCGTGCAGGCGTGCCACGGGAAAATAGCCCGCGGCCCCGGCCACACTGATTGTCATCAAGGGCAGCCCCCTGCCCGGCCATAGCGGCGTGGCGATACCATGGACCTCCTTGATCCAGTTGCCTGCCGAGGTCACGCATCCGGTAGCGCGAAATTCCTCGATCGCCTTCAGGATGCCGCGCTCGGTGTGCGGCCAGTTGCCCTCGTCCAGGTCACGGATGCGCTCCATGAGGTCGGCTCTCTCGCTGGCGGGCAGCGCTGCCAGCAAAGCCATCCCCGACGCGCTGGTTCCCAGTGGAATGCGAGAACCGACATCAAGGCTGAGGGTGACGATCGACGTACTGCGGCAGCATTCGAGATACAGCATCGAGAGCCGGTCTCGCGTCGTCAGCGCCACGACCGCCCCGGTTTCGGCTGCCAACGACTTCAGGTATGGCCTTGCCACCTGCCGCACGTCGAGATTGAGCAGCATGGAACTGCCCAGCGCTGCCGTGGCCGTGCCGAGCCGGTACTTTCCGCTGTCCGGAACGAGATGCAGATAGCCCAGCTTCGTCAGGGTATAGGTGAGCCGGGTGACAGTCGATTTCGGCAGCCCGCAGCGCATGGCAATCTCATGGTTGGCAAGGAAGCTGTCGCCGCTGCGAAAGCAGCTGAGCACCTCGAGGCCCCGCGCCAGCGCCGTGACGAAATGCCGGTCCTGACTCTCGTCGCCCCGGGCCTCTTCCTCGGCGTCGTTGACGTCCGTGCCCAACGCGCGGCTCAACTCCCCTTGCTTCGATTCTGTTGCCATACTGATTTTCCTTGCGCGATTTCCGCGCACGCTTGCGGACTGGCATCGAGGCGCGGCTGCGCCTTGTGCCGTCTCCCCGCGATGCCTTCCGAACTGAAAGAAGTTAGCACAGATGCCGGCCTCGTCATGCCCGGCCCTCGCGTCGAAATACAGGGCGGCTATAGAAGGGTCTGGCGTGCATCCGCCGTGCTTGCGGCCAGCGTCTTCAATTCACCCTTGAGCAGCTTTCCGGTGGGTGCGGCCGGAAGCCGGACCATCGCCCGTATCTCCGTCGGCAGCTTGTAAGGTGACAGGCGTTCGCGCAGGTAGGCGTCCAGTTCGTCGCGCGCCACGGACACGCCATCGGCAAGCTCGACGAACGCGACCACCTCCTCGTTCCCTTCGACCTGGCGCCCGACCACGGCCGACTGCACGATGGCGGGATGGCTGTTCAGGACCTGCTCGACTTCGACCGGATAGACATTGAATCCGGAACGGATGATCAGCTCCTTCGTTCTGCCGACGATGAACAGCGCGCCATCGTCATCCTGCCTGGCCATGTCGCCGGTATTGAGCCAGCCTTCATCGTTGATGGCCGCACGCGTCTGCGCGGCATCGCGGTAGTAGCCCTTCATCATATTGGGACCACGCACCCACAGCTCGCCCGCGCAACCGGGCTCGACATCGTTGCCCCCGGTGTCGACGATCCGGACCTCGACACCGGGGACAGCCGGCCCGACAGAGCAATCCCGGCGCGGCGCTTCAAGCCGGGTCTGGGCAATCGTGGGAGACATCTCCGTCAGGCCATAGCCGTTCTGCAGCGGCATCCCGAACGCCCGTTCCACCGCCGCTTTCAGTTCGAGAGTCAGCGGCGAGCCAGCCGTGCCGATGATGCGCAAACGATGGTCGCCCAGCGCGGTACCGGTCCGGCCGAGCCATTCGAGCAATCGTGCATACATCGCCGGAACGCCGATCAGGACAGTGAGGTGTCCTTCGCGCAAGGCACCCACCAGGGCCTCCGGCGAAAAGCGCTCCTCCAGATGCAGCACGCATCCGCACGAGAGCGATCCCACCAGCTGCGACGACAGCCCGACCACGTGTGCCATCGGCAATACGCCGTACACGCCGTCGGCAGGACCCAGATGCCGCATCTGCCGCGACAGCGTTGCCATATGGAGCAGGTTCGCGTGCGTCAGCATCACGCCCTTCGGATGGCCGGAAGTTCCCGAGGTGTAGATCATCGCCGCGACCTGCTGCGCCGGGTCGGCACTGACGGATTCGCTGCGCGCGCCATCGTTGCATGGCCCGACGGCAAGCTCGCCTAACAGCGGCCAGGCCTGCCTGACTGCGCCGGCACGGTCGGCATGAATGGCGCACTCCTGCGAGACGTCGACGGCGTAGAACACGCGCCGGGCGCCCGAATGGTCAATGAAGTGGTCGATTTCACGCGGCGACAGCCGTGCATTGACCACCACGGCCCACGCGTCGCAGCGGCTGGCCGCCAGCACCAGCACCGCCAGGGCCGCGCAATTCTCTGCCACCATCATGACGCGGTCGCCTGGCTGCACCCCCAGTTCGCGCAAGCGCGTGGCTGCCGCATGTACCGTCGCGGCAAGTTCCGCATAGGTCAGGCGCACACGCTTGTCCACTAGCGCCAGTGCTTGGGGCTGACGCTCGACCCAGGGATCGATCACCTCGTGAATGCGTCGAAATGCGGCGCCCGGGGCGCCATGGTGCTCGCTCATAGTCATGTCTCCCATATTGGCTTGTCGAACCGCTATGCAGTCTATAGGCCCGATATGCAGTCCGCAAGATGACAATTTCAGCAATCATGCAACGTTTCTCCGTTGACTATTGCGGATGCGATACCCATACTGGACTGCAATGCAGTTTCTTGTTCCGCAACTCTTTCTACAAGGAGACACCATGAGTGACAAGAAAGCCATCCTCGTTGTCGGCGCAGGCGATGCCACGGGTGGCGCCATTGCCCGCCGCTTTGCGCGCGAGGGATATATCGCATGCGTCACAAGGCGTAATGCCGACAAGCTCGCGCCCCTGGTGGCCCAGATCGAAGCGGAAGGCGGCGTCGCACATGCTTTCGGCTCGGACGCGCGCAAGGAAGAGGAAATGACGGCGCTGGTCCGGAACATCGAGACGAACATCGCGCCGATCGAGATTGCGGTCTTCAATATCGGCGCCAATGTCCGCTTCGACGTTCTGGAAACGACCGCGCGCGTCTACTACAAGGTGTGGGAAATGGCGTGCTTTGCCGGCTTCCTGATGGGGCGCGAGACGGCAAGGGTGATGGCCCCCCGCGGCCGCGGCTCCATCTTCTTCACCGGCGCGACGGCCAGCCTGCGCGGCCGGGCAGGCTTCTCCGCCTTTGCGGGGGCGAAGCACGGACTGCGTGCGCTGGCGCAATCCATGGCGAAGGAACTTGGCCCGCAGGGCATTCACGTGGCGCATCCCATCATCGATGGCGCCATCGATACGGAGTTCATTCGCGAGACGTTCCCCGAGCGCTACGCGCTGAAGGAGCGCGACGGCATTCTCAATCCCGAGCACATCGCCGACGCCTACTGGATGCTGCACCAGCAACCGCGCGATGCGTGGACCCACGAACTCGACCTGCGTCCCTGGATCGAGGCCTGGTAATGCCGCTAGTCCACGACAAGAAGAACAGCACCTGAAGGCATTGAACCACACTGGAGAGACAGCAAATGAGTACGCCCGTCGTGCAGTTCCACTTCGATTTTGGCAGCCCCAATTCGTACCTCTCGCACAAAGTCATCCCGTCCATCGAGCAGCGCACCGGCGTGAAGTTCGAGTATGTACCGGTCCTTCTGGGAGGCCTGTTCCGGCTGACGGGCAACCGCTCGCCAGGCGAAGCCTTTGCGGGCATCAAGAACAAGCCGGAATACGGTCAACTGGAAATCAGGCGCTTTGTCGAGAAGCACGGACTTACTGCGTACCGGTTCAACCCCCACTTTCCCGTCAACACCCTGCAAATCATGCGTTGCGCGGTCGCGGCCCGGATCGAGGGCTGCTTCGAGCGCTATGTCGAGGTCGTGTTTTCGGCAATGTGGGAACAGGAAAAGAAGATGGACGATCCTGCGACGATCGCGGCCGTGCTGCGCGAGGCTGGCCTGGATGCCGAACGCCTGCTTGAACGGATGAACGACCCGGAAATCAAGGAGATGCTGCTGAAGAACACCCAGGCGTCATTCGAGCGTGGCGCCTTCGGCTCGCCGACCTTCTTCGTCAATGACGAGATCTATTTTGGCAAGGACCGCCTGCACGACGTCGAAGAAGAAATCGAGCGCATCCGGTCAGCATAGCGAAGCCGCCAAAGCAAAAACCCCTCGCAGCACATGCTGTCGAGGGGTTTTGCGTTGTAAGAGCCTGGCGATGACCTACTTTCACACGGGTAATCCGCACTATCATCGGCGCGGAGTCGTTTCACGGACCTGTTCGGGATGGGAAGGGGTGGTTCCAACTCGCTATGGTCACCAGGCATAAGGGGTTGTGAGGCTGACGCGGTCAACCTCACCAATTCGGGATGTAGTTCTGTAGTCTTGGGTTGTGCTTGTCAACGCACGGCACAGGCGATTCTCTCACCAGGCTAAAACACACTGGTTATAGGATCAAGCCTTACGGGCAATTAGTACTGGTTAGCTTAACGCATTACTGCGCTTCCACACCCAGCCTATCAACGTCCTGGTCTCGAACGACCCTTCAAGGCGGTCAAGCCGCCAGGGAATCCTCATCTTCAGGCGAGTTTCCCGCTTAGATGCTTTCAGCGGTTATCTCTTCCGTACATAGCTACCCTGCGATGCCTCTGGCGAGACAACAGGTACACCAGCGGTACGTCCACTCCGGTCCTCTCGTACTAGGAGCAGCCCCCGTCAAGATTCCAACGCCCACGGCAGATAGGGACCAAACTGTCTCACGACGTTTTAAACCCAGCTCACGTACCTCTTTAAATGGCGAACAGCCATACCCTTGGGACCGGCTACAGCCCCAGGATGAGATGAGCCGACATCGAGGTGCCAAACACCGCCGTCGATATGAACTCTTGGGCGGTATCAGCCTGTTATCCCCAGAGTACCTTTTATCCGTTGAGCGATGGCCCTTCCATTCAGAACCACCGGATCACTATGTCCTGCTTTCGCACCTGCTCGACTTGTCGGTCTCGCAGTTAAGCACGCTTTTGCCATTGCACTTTAGGTACGATGTCCGACCGTACCAAGCGTACCTTCGAACTCCTCCGTTACACTTTGGGAGGAGACCGCCCCAGTCAAACTGCCTACCATGCACTGTCCCCGACCCGGATTCACGGGCCAAGGTTAGAACCTCAAACAAACCAGGGTGGTATTTCAAGGACGGCTCCACGTAGACTAGCGTCCACGCTTCAAAGCCTCCCACCTATCCTACACAGATCGGTTCAAAGTCCAATGCAAAGCTACAGTAAAGGTTCATGGGGTCTTTCCGTCTAGCCGCGGGGAGATTGCATCATCACAAACACTTCAACTTCGCTGAGTCTCGGGAGGAGACAGTGTGGCCATCGTTACGCCATTCGTGCAGGTCGGAACTTACCCGACAAGGAATTTCGCTACCTTAGGACCGTTATAGTTACGGCCGCCGTTTACCGGGACTTCAATCAAGAGCTTGCACCCCATCATTTAATCTTCCGGCACCGGGCAGGCGTCACACCCTATACGTCCACTTTCGTGTTTGCAGAGTGCTGTGTTTTTATTAAACAGTCGCAGCCACCATTTTATTGCAACCCCTTCACCCTTCTGGCGCAGGCCAGTCAAGCTACCAGGGCGTACCTTATCCCGAAGTTACGGTACCAATTTGCCGAGTTCCTTCTCCCGAGTTCTCTCAAGCGCCTTAGAATACTCATCTCGCCCACCTGTGTCGGTTTGCGGTACGGTCTCGTATGACTGAAGCTTAGAGGCTTTTCTTGGAACCACTTCCAATTGCTTCGCAGCACTAGGCCGCTCGCCCCATAGCCTTGAATTACGCGCCCGGATTTGCCTAAGCGCCTTCTCCACTACAGGGACCGGGACTTCCAACACCCGGACAACCTTCCGCGATCCGTCCCCCCATCGCATCATACGACGGTGCAGGAATATTAACCTGCTTCCCATCAGCTACGCATCTCTGCCTCGCCTTAGGGGCCGACTCACCCTACGCCGATGAACGTTGCGTAGGAAACCTTGGGCTTACGGCGAGGGGGCCTTTCACCCCCTTTATCGCTACTCATGTCAGCATTCGCACTTCCGATACCTCCAGCATCCTTTACAAGACACCTTCACAGGCTTACGGAACGCTCTCCTACCACGCACATTGCTGTGCGTCCGCAGCTTCGGTATATAGCTTAGCCCCGTTACATCTTCCGCGCAGGACGACTCGATCAGTGAGCTATTACGCTTTCTTTAAAGGGTGGCTGCTTCTAAGCCAACCTCCTGACTGTTTTAGCCTTCCCACTTCGTTTCCCACTTAGCTATATTTGGGGACCTTAGCTGGCGGTCTGGGTTGTTTCCCTCTTGACACCGGACGTTAGCACCCGATGTCTGTCTCCCGTGATTGCACTCTTCGGTATTCGGAGTTTGCTATGGCGGGGTAATCAGCAATAGACCCCCCAACCATGACAGTGCTCTACCCCCGAAGGTGAGACACGAGGCACTACCTAAATAGTTTTCGGAGAGAACCAGCTATTTCCAGATTTGTTTAGCCTTTCACCCCTATCCACAGCTCATCCCCTAACTTTTCAACGTTAGTGGGTTCGGTCCTCCAGTACGTGTTACCGCACCTTCAACCTGGCCATGGATAGATCATCTGGTTTCGGGTCTACACCCAGCGACTGAACGCCCTGTTCGGACTCGCTTTCGCTACGCCTGCCCTAATCGGTTAAGCTTGCCACTGAATGTAAGTCGCTGACCCATTATACAAAAGGTACGCCGTCACCCGTTTCCAGGCTCCGACTGTTTGTATGCATGCGGTTTCAGGATCTATTTCACTCCCCTCCCGGGGTTCTTTTCGCCTTTCCCTCACGGTACTGGTTCACTATCGGTCGATCACGAGTATTTAGCCTTGGAGGATGGTCCCCCCATCTTCAGACAGGATTTCACGTGTCCCGCCCTACTTGTCGTACACCTAGTTCCACAACGCTGTTTTCGCATACAGGGCTATCACCTGCTATGGCCGGGCTTTCCATCCCGTTCTGCTAACAACACTGCTAAAGAGTACAAGGCTCTTCCCATTTCGTTCGCCACTACTCTGGGAATCTCGGTTGATTTCTGTTCCTGCAGCTACTTAGATGTTTCAGTTCGCCGCGTTCGCTTCCCTGGCCTATGTATTCAGCCAGGGATGACCCATTCGGGCCGGGTTTCCCCATTCGGACATCTCCGGATCAAAGCTTGTTTGCCAGCTCCCCGAAGCTTTTCGCAGGCTACCGCGTCCTTCATCGCCTGTGATCGCCAAGGCATCCACCACATGCACTTGTTCGCTTGACCCTATAACGAGTGTGTCTCAGTGAGACAGTCGCTACAGGTGAGTTCTCGCATTTGTGCCGTATTCCAAGTCATCTTTCGATCACTTAAATACATTTTGGTTGATACAATCACAACCCGGTATCGCGTTGGTTACTGCAGCGTCTCATCAACGCTCGCGCGACACCTTTACTACATCCCATATTGTTAAAGAACAGCCGATTCGCAGGGCAGACCCGCGATCGCTTGGCAAATGCCAAATGCAAGCGCTTGGATTTAAGCGCTTGCATTTGGCTTCAGCCCAGGCTGAAACAACAAACAGACCGATAAGTGTGAACGCTCGACGTTGGATGCACGCTCTGGAAAGGAGGTGATCCAGCCGCACCTTCCGATACGGCTACCTTGTTACGACTTCACCCCAGTCATGAACCCTGCCGTGGTAATCGCCCTCCTTGCGGTTAGGCTAACTACTTCTGGCAAAACCCACTCCCATGGTGTGACGGGCGGTGTGTACAAGACCCGGGAACGTATTCACCGCGGCATGCTGATCCGCGATTACTAGCGATTCCAGCTTCACGTAGTCGAGTTGCAGACTACGATCCGGACTACGATGCGTTTTCTGGGATTAGCTCCCCCTCGCGGGTTGGCAACCCTCTGTACGCACCATTGTATGACGTGTGAAGCCCTACCCATAAGGGCCATGAGGACTTGACGTCATCCCCACCTTCCTCCGGTTTGTCACCGGCAGTCTCTCTAGAGTGCCCTTTCGTAGCAACTAGAGACAAGGGTTGCGCTCGTTGCGGGACTTAACCCAACATCTCACGACACGAGCTGACGACAGCCATGCAGCACCTGTGTCCACTTTCCCTTTCGGGCACCTAATGCATCTCTGCTTCGTTAGTGGCATGTCAAGGGTAGGTAAGGTTTTTCGCGTTGCATCGAATTAATCCACATCATCCACCGCTTGTGCGGGTCCCCGTCAATTCCTTTGAGTTTTAATCTTGCGACCGTACTCCCCAGGCGGTCAACTTCACGCGTTAGCTACGTTACTGAAGAAATGAATCCCCAACAACTAGTTGACATCGTTTAGGGCGTGGACTACCAGGGTATCTAATCCTGTTTGCTCCCCACGCTTTCGTGCATGAGCGTCAGTGACGTCCCAGGGGGCTGCCTTCGCCATCGGTATTCCTCCACATCTCTACGCATTTCACTGCTACACGTGGAATTCTACCCCCCTCTGACATACTCTAGCCTGACAGTCACAAGCGCCATTCCCAAGTTAAGCTCGGGGATTTCACGCCTGTCTTATCAAACCGCCTGCGCACGCTTTACGCCCAGTAATTCCGATTAACGCTCGCACCCTACGTATTACCGCGGCTGCTGGCACGTAGTTAGCCGGTGCTTATTCTTCCGGTACCGTCATCCCCCCGCCGTATTAGGGCAGAGGTTTTCTTTCCGGACAAAAGTGCTTTACAACCCGAAGGCCTTCTTCACACACGCGGCATTGCTGGATCAGGGTTGCCCCCATTGTCCAAAATTCCCCACTGCTGCCTCCCGTAGGAGTCTGGGCCGTGTCTCAGTCCCAGTGTGGCTGATCGTCCTCTCAGACCAGCTACTGATCGTCGCCTTGGTAGGCCTTTACCCCACCAACTAGCTAATCAGACATCGGCCGCTCCTATCGCGCGAGGCCTTGCGGTCCCCCGCTTTCACCCTCAGGTCGTATGCGGTATTAGCTAATCTTTCGACTAGTTATCCCCCACGACAGGGCACGTTCCGATGTATTACTCACCCGTTCGCCACTCGCCACCAGGCCGAAGCCCGTGCTGCCGTTCGACTTGCATGTGTAAGGCATGCCGCCAGCGTTCAATCTGAGCCAGGATCAAACTCTTCAGTTCAATCTCTGTGTGGACCCGAAGGTCCTCGCTCTTTCGAGCGGTCGCTCACTCTCAGAAAACTGACTGACCAGATCCGAAAATCCAGTCACATTTTGCTGTGCGAGCACTGATAACTTTTAAGCTAAAAGACCGAAGTCTTTCGCATCCGCTATCAAGCGCCCACACTTATCGGTTGTTTGATTGTTAAAGAACTGCGCAACCGGCTTTGCCGTTTTGCGTCGCTGCGTTTGCGTCAGCAGCGAAGAAGCGAGACTATAAAGAACTTTCAGCGATTATGCAACCACTTCCGAAAAATTCTTTATTCTGGACGGCGTACTCATTTGAGTTTCTGCCAGAAAATCCCTGCCCGCTGCGCGGTGCTCTACGAGCGGGGAGCGAATAGTAATGCGGCCAAGGCCAAGTTGCAAGTCTTGATGAAAGAAAACTTCATGCGCCCCGTTAAGCACCTGAAGGCTGGCCACACCGGGAATACCTGCAATGAGTCGCAAACGCCACTCCCGGTGTGGCCAGCCATCGTTCTCTCATGCGATGGGGGTCAGCGCCCACGTCTTGGGGCGGGCCGCGAGCGTTAGATGATGTTGCTGTGTGTCTCGCCGGAAACGGCGATGGGCGGCGCGATTGCCTGAGAGGAGTATGGCGACACCATTGCGGTCGACACTCCCAATTGCTCGATCGAGCTTGCGTCCGAGGAGTTGGTCCATCGCCGCACGGCACGGCGATGGACCAACGGGAACCCGGACCTTACAAATATTTAAACAAATTCATACTCTGAATTTGCATAAACGATTGCTGCGCACCTTGCAGCGCAGTCTGGCGCTGATAGTACTCGGTAATTGCCGCAGCGTAATCCAGGTCCTGAACGCTGGACAACGTGTCCGAGTACGACTGGCCCCGGTTGGTGCCGATGGTGTTCAGCGCATCCAGCTCCTGCATGCGCGAACCCACCGAAGCGCGAACGGTCAGCACATTGTCCAGCGAGTTCGAGAACTGGCGGAGGCCGGTGGCGAGGGTGTTCGACAGGTTGGCCGAGTCTGCGTCGGTCGTCGTGGGCTTGCGCAGGGCGTCGATCACCGACTTCAAGTTGGCGAACATGTCGGTGCTGCCCTGGCTGGCCGGGTCCATGGAAATGGTGTCGCCATTCTTGGGCGTGCCCTTGACCGTGAAGGTAATGCCAGCCGCGGAAATCTGACCGGGGTCGGTGTAATTCATCGGCGTGCCAGCCACCGCGGCCCCGGAAGGATCCTTGATGGTGTACTGCATCCTGCCACTGCTATCGTCGAACGACAACGTGAGCGCAGTGCCGTATAGCGGATTGGTCGGGTCGGTCGTGGATACCTGGCCATAGGTGGCGGTGCCGGTGTTCGCGCTATTGCCCTGGAGCACGTAGCCGGCCGAGCTTTGCACGCTCTGGAAGACTTCGCGGCCATTGCTGCCGGCCGGCATCTGGCGAGACACGTCCACCTGGAACTGCTGCTGCTCGGTATTGCCGACGTACTGGACGCCAGCGCCACCTTGCACGAACGGCGCGGAGCCGGAGTTCGTACCGCCGAACAGGTACTGGCCATTGCCGTCGTCGGCATTGGCCAGGCCGAGCAGCTGGTCATACTGGCCCTGGAGTGCCGTGGCCAGCGAGGCGCGGTCCACGTCGCTCATCGTACCGTTGCCGGCCTGCACCAGCAGCGTCTGGATGTTCTGCGTGACCGTGGTCACGGTGGAAAGCGTGTTTTCTTCCGTGCCCAGCGCGATATTGGCCTGCGTGCGCGAGGTGGCGTACTGGCCGTTGACCGCGCTGGCCTGCGAAATAGTCAGCGCGCGCGTGGCGGCAACCGGATCGTCGGAGGGCGTGAGTACCTTGCGGCCAGTGCCGAGCTGCTGCTGGATGTGCAGCAGCGACGACTGCTGCATGTTCATCGAGGCCAGGCCTTGCTGGTAAAGCGTGGAGCTTGCGACGCGCATAGTCTGTTCCTTCTCGAATTCTTGATCTGGTCCGCTTACCGGCCAATGCCGATGATGGTGTCGAACAGCGTGCTGGCCGTCTGGATCACGCGGGCGTTGGCCTGGTAGAGCTGCTGGAACTTGAGCATGGAAACCGTTTCTTCATCCATGTTGACGCCCGACACCGACTGCTGTGCCGTGCGGATCTGAGCCGTGATGCTGTCCTGCGACGTGGACGCGATCTGCACGGACTTCGCGCGCGTGCCGACGTCGTTGACGAGCTCGGCATAGGCGTCGTTGAAGCTCGACACGCCGCCGATGGTCTTGGCGTTCTGCAGCTTCGCCAGCGCCAGTGCGTTGCCGTTGTTCTTCACCGCGCCGGTATTGGAAGCCAGCGTGAACGTATCGCCGGCCCTTGGGGCGCCGCCAAAGCTGAAAGTCAGGCCGCCGATCTTGTAGTCTGTGTTGGCACCGTTGGGCACGCCGGCGGGCTGGGGCGACAGCAGAGTGCCGGTGGAATCCTTGAAGTCGTAGCCGGTACCGTTGTAGATAGCGGTGATCGGGGTCGTCAGCGGCGTGAAGCCCTGGGCAACGTTGCCGAGCGTGGCTGTACCCGTGCCAAGATTGGTACTCGCGGCATCGGCGCGCGCGGGCGATGCCGCCGCGATCTTGGCCGGATCGGTAATCACCATGTCGAATCCCGCCGCCGCATGCCGGGTCGGCTGGATCACGAACGAATCATTCGCGGCCATGGTACCGGTCATCTGCACGGTGAAGCCATCCACGGTGACCGGCATGGTCGTCGTCGTCGTGACCTGCTTGTCCGACAGGCGCGTGACCGTGTAGTTGGTCCCGTCGAACTTCAGCGTGTAGTCGCTCGTCGTCAATGCCGAGGCGTCGGTAATGCTGGCCTGCGCCTGGGCGCTGCCAGTGTTGTTGGCGTTGGGCAGCGTCGTCGCCGTGCCGAGCTTGAACATGTCGGTGCCGACATTGCCGTTCAGGTCCATGCCCAGCTTGTGCTGGTCATTGAAGGACTGGCCGATCGCCAGCGACAGCCGGCCGATAGCGTTCTGTGCCGAGTCCAGCGTCTCGGTGCGGAACTGCAGCAGCCCGCCCAGCGATCCACCATTGATGGAACCCGGTTCGCTTTCATATACCGCGCCGTTGGGCAGGGTGTAGCCCACCACCGTCCGGTTCGGATCGGCCGCCGAGGCAACTGCCTTCAGATCGTAGGAATCCGTCCCCATCACCAGCGGCTGGCCATTGCCCACGAACACGTTGTAGGTGCCACCGTCCTGGACCACGACCTTGGCGCCGACCAGCTTGGTCAGCTCGGCCACGGCCTGGTCGCGCTGATCCAGCAGGTCGTTGGGCGGCTGGCCGCCGGAGGCCGCCTTCAGCTTGGTGATCTCTCCGTTGATGGTGGCGATCTGCTTGGTATAGGCATTGATCTGGTCGACGGCGGTGCCGACCTGCGTGTTGACGCCGGATTGCAGCTGATCGAAGTAATTGCTGGCCGAACGCATCTGGCCCACCAGTGCCTGGCCGGCCGACAGCATGCCCTGGCGTGCCGCCGGGTCCGCGGGGGTATCGGCCACGGCCTGCACGGCGGCGAAGTACTTCTGCATCAACGGTGCCAGGCCGCCCTTCTGGTCGGCCAGAAGGTTGTCGATCTGGCTGATCTGGTCGGAGTAAGTCGACAGCGACGAACTGGTCGACTGGGCGCCACGCAACTGGCCGGTCAGGAACTCGTCATAGACGCGCATCACCGTGGTGGTATTCGAACCCTGGCCGAAGAATCCCTGGCTGGTGTACTGGCCGCCGGACGATGCCACGATGGTGTTCTGCCGCGTGTAGCCATCGGTGGCCGCGTTGGCAAAGTTGTGGCCGGTCGTCGTCAGCGCGTTTTGCGCAGTGTTCAGACCGGAAAGACCAATGTTGAAGAGAGACATGTCGCGCTGACCCCGGATGCTGTTGGTTGCCTCCGGCACATCGGCGCGGAGGCAGGGAATGTGCTAGTTATCGGCAATCGGGGTGGCAGTCTTTAGGGCCATCCGGATGCCAGGGTAGGCTAGGCGAGTGCCTACGCCGACACCTTCTTCATGATCTGCACAAGCTTGTGCCCGTAGGCCGGGTCCGTGGCGTATCCCGCCCGCTGCAGCCCATGCGCCGCTTCGTCGGCCGAGCCTGCCGACACCACCGCCGAGTAGCGCGGATTGTTGGTCAGCAGGCGCGCGTAGTCGGCGCAGGCCTCGTCATACGAGCCATAGGCGCGGAAGCGCGCGCGCACCTTCTGCGGCTGGCCGTCGACATACTCGGTCGTCGTGACTTCGGCCACGCGGCCCTTCCAGTTTGCCCCGGCCTTGATGCCAAACACGTTGAAGGTCGTGCTGCCGTCGGGGTGCGCGATCTCGCGCCGGCCCCAGCCGGATTCCAGCGCGGCCTGTCCGACGATCAGCCTTGCCGGCACGCCGCTTGCGCGCGATGCCGCCTCCGCCGGGCCGGACATGCGCGAAACAAAGGCCGTGACGTGAGCCGGCGCATCGTCGGGCAACGGCCCGAGGCTGCTTTCTCCCTGCCCCTGGCCCGGCCCGTCATAGTCCTGCGAGCGGTATTGACGCAGGCCCGCCATCGGGTTCCAGCTCGTGCCCGGCACCACGGTGCCGATCGCAGGCACATCGCCATCGGATGCGGCGGCTGCGCTGGCGCCGCGGCTGTCCAGCAGTTGCGCCATCTCGGCGTCGGCCGCGGCGGTGCCCTTGGCACCTGGCGCGGAGGTAGCGCCGATCATGCCCTGAGGATCCTGCGCGCCGGTAGCCCGCGCCAGTTGACGCACCATCACTTCCGCCAGGCCGATGCCGCGTGACGACATCTGCTGCGCGAGCTGCTGGTCGAGCATCGACATGTAGAGCTTGCCTTGCTCGCTGTCGAACACACCGTCCTGCGGCGTGGCGTCGCGCATGCTCTTGAGGACCATCTGCGTGAACACGGCCTCGAACTGCCTGGCCGCGGCACGCAGCGTGCCCGGGTCGGAACTATTGCGCGCGCTCTGCTTGAGCCCCTCGAAGCCCTGCGTGTCCAGCGCGAAGCGCTGCGACAGATTCGCCTGCGCGGAAATGCCGCTGTCCATCAGATGATCTCCAGCTCGGCGCGCAGCGCTCCGGCGGCACGCATGGCTTCCAGGATGGTCTGCAGGTCCGCGGGGGTCGCGCCCAGCGCGTTCAGGCCCTTTACCACGGCTGCCAGCGAAGCACCCGCCTTCACGATCTGCAGCGATCCGCCCTGCTGCTTCATGTCGATCTGCGACACCGGCGCGACTACGGTCTGCCCACCGCTGAACGGTGCAGGTTGGCTGATGACCGGCTGCGTATTGATCACCACCGAAAGATTGCCGTGCGCCACAGCGCAGTCATCCACGGTCACAGCCTGGTTCATCACGATGGAACCCGTGCGGGCGTTCAGGATCACCTTGGCCGCGGCCTTCGCCGGCGTGACGTCGATGCTCTCGATGCGGGCCAGGAAGCCTACGCGTGCCGCGGGCGACGCCGGTGCGCGCACCTGTACGACACGCCCGTCCAGCGCGGCGGCCACGCCACCGCCCATCGAGCGGTTGATGGCCTCCACCACGCGCTCGGCCGTGCCGAAATCCGTGTCCTTCAGTTCCAGGTTGATGATGCCGCCGTCAGGCTGGAACGCCGCGACCGCGCGCTCGACAATGGCGCCATTGGCAATGCGGCCCACCGCCAGCTGGTTGACCTGTACCTTGCTGCCGTTGGCCGAGGCCCCGGCACCGCCGACCAGCATATTGCCCTGCGCAATCGCGTAGACCTGTCCGTCCGCGCCCTTGAGCGGCGTCATCAGCAACGTACCGCCGCGCAGGCTCTTGGCATTGCCCATCGATGACACCACGATGTCGAGCTGGCTGCCCGGCTGCGCAAACGCCGGCAGCGTGGCTGTCACCATCACCGCGGCCACGTTCTTGAGCTGCATGTTCTTGCCCGCCGGCAACGTGATGCCGAGCTGCGAGAGCATGTTGGTCAGGCTCTGCGTGGTGAACGGCGTCTGCATGGTCTGGTCGCCGGTATTGTCCAGGCCGACCACCAGGCCGTAGCCCACCAGCGGGTTGTCGCGCACGCCCTGGAACGTCGCCAGGTTCTTCAGGCGCTCCGCGTGGGCGAAGTTGGCGGCAAAGCCGAACGCCACCACCACGGTCAGCGCCGTGATACTGGCCTTGAGCAGGCTCGACAGGAAACGGGCAAGCATCGGAGCGGACATGGACGGATCAGAACGGAGAGACATTGAGGAAGAAGCGCTGCAGCCAGCCCATGTTCTGTGCTTCGTCGATGTAGCCCTTGGCGGTGTACTCGATGCGGGCATCGGCCACCTGGGTGGAGAGCACACCGTTGTCGCCGGTGATGGTGCGGGGATTGACCACCCCCGAGAAGCGGATGAATTCCGCACCCTGGTTGATGGCCAGTTGCTTTTCGCCTGACACCACCAGGTTGCCGTTCGCCAGCACCTCCAGCACGGTCACGGTGATGGTGCCGTTGAAAGTGTTGGCCGCGCTGGCGCCACCGCTGGCCTTCAGCCCGTTGGCGCCATTGATGCTGGCGTTCGAACTGCTGCTGAACAGGCCTGCCAGTGCCTTGGGCACGGCGTCGAAGGCCAGCGAGGTGTTGCCGGTACGGCTGGCATTGGTGCCCGAGTTCTTCGTGGCGTTGACGTTCTCGGTAATGACGATCGTCAGGATGTCACCGACGTTGCGCGGACGGCGGTCCTCGAACAGCGGATTGCCGGCGTAAGAGGAGGCAAAGATCGAACCGGTTGCCGGCCCCATGGGACGCGGTTCGGCGCGCGCGGTGGTCGGCAACTGTACAAGCGGCTCGCGCGGCATCAGCGCGCAGCCGCCGCTGGCCAGCAATGCCAGGCCGGCCACGCAATACAGAACGCGCGCGCCCAGGCGGGAAAGCATGTTGGCCATCATCGCTCCGTCAGCTCATCTGGGTCAGGCGCTGCAGCATCTGGTCCGATGTCTGCACCGCCTTGCTGTTGATCTCGTAGGCGCGCTGGGTCTGGATCATGCTGACCAGCTCTTCCACGACGTTGACGTTGGAGGCTTCCACGTAGTTCTGCTGCAGCACGCCCGCGCCGTTCAGGCCCGGCACGGTGGTGTTGGGCGCGCCCGAGGCATCGGTCTGCACGTACAGGTTCTCGCCCATGCTTTCCAGGCCGGTCGGATTCATGAAGGTGGCGAGCTGGAGCTGGCCGACCTGCACGTTGTTGCTCGATCCGGGCTGGGTCACCGAGACCGTGCCGTCGCGGGCAATGGTCATCGACGTGGCGTTGGCCGGCACGGTAATGGCCGGCTGGATCACGAAGCCGCTGGACGTCACCATCTGTCCGTTCTGGTCGACCTGGAACGAGCCGTCGCGCGTGTAGGCCGTGGTGCCATCGGGCATCGCCACCTGGAAGAAGCCCTGGCCGATGATGGCCACGTCCTTCGCATTGCCGGTCTGCTGCGGATTGCCCTGGGTGTGGATGCGTTCCGTGGCCACCGGACGCACGCCGGTGCCCAGCTGCAGGCCCGAAGGCAGCGTGGTCTGGTCCGACGACAGCGCGCCGGGCTGGCGGATGTTCTGGTACATCAGGTCTTCGAACACCGCGCGACCACGCTTGAAGCCGTTGGTGGAGACGTTGGCGAGGTTGTTCGAGATCACGTCCATCTGCGTCTGCTGCGCATCGAGGCCGGTCTTGGCAATCCAGAGAGAGCGGATCATGTGGTTCCTTGGTGTCCTGCGTCGCGCCGCTGGCGGCGGCGAGTCATGTGTTCACGGGTTGGCGGCGCGGCCGCTTCAGTTGGTAGAGAGCAGCTGGTTGGCGCGCTGGTCGTTCGTGTCTGCGCCGGTGATCATCTTCATCTGCATCTCGAAGCGGCGCGCGTTAGCGATCATGTCGACCATGGCTTCGGTCGGATTGACGTTGCTGCCTTCCAGCGCGCCCGACACCACGCGCACGGTCGGATCGGCCTCCAGCGGTTGCGCGCCGGGGCGCAGGCGGAACAAGCCGTCATCGCCGCGCGCAATCGCGTCTGCCGGCGGGTTCACCACACGCAGCTTGCCGACTTGGGCCAGGCCGGCGGAAGCCTCGCCCGGACCCCGCGCGGTGATGGTGCCGTCGCTGCCGATGGTGACCTGCGAACCCGGCGGCACCGACAGCGGGCCGCCGTCGCCCATCACCGGCAGGCCGTTGCTGGTCTGCACCTGCCCGTCCTGCGCGACCTGCAGCGAACCCGCGCGGGTATAGGCTTCGCTGCCATCGCGCGCCTGCACCGCCAGCCAGCCGTTGCCCTGCAGGGCAACGTCGAGCGCCCGGCCGGTGTAGGTCAGCGGGCCGGCGCGCATGTCGGCGCCCGGCGTCGAGGTCAGCGTGAAGGCGCGCGTAGGCGACTCCTGCCCCACCACCGGCACCGCGCGGTACATATTGATCTGCGCGCGGAATGCCGGCGTCGAGACGTTGGCCAGATTGTTCGACACAGCGGCTTGCTGGTCGAGAATCTGCTTGGCGCCCGACAGGGCGGTGTAGATCATGCGGTCCATGGCAGCGTTTCAGCTCGGGCAGTTGGTGTTACAGGTTGACCAGGGTCTGCATGATCGTGTCCTGCGCCTTGATGGTCTGCGCATTGGCCTGGTAGTTGCGCTGTGCGACGATCAGGTTGACCAGCTGGCCAGAGAGATCCACGTTGGAGGCTTCCACGGCGTTGGAGCGCAGCGTGCCCAGGCTGCCCCCCGCGGTACCCAGCAGGGCCTGGCCGGACGCGCCGGTGGCCGACCAGACGTTGTCGCCCTCGGGCTTGAGGCCTTCCACGTTGCCAAAGGCGGCCAGCGCGATCGTGCCCAGCGACTGGGTCTGTTCATTCGAATAGCTGCCGGTGATGGAGCCGTCCGAATTGACCGAGTAGCCCAGCAGGCTGCCCGAGGTGTAGCCGTTCTGGCTCAGCTTCGACACCTCGAAATCGCCGCTCGATTGCGTCGTGCCGGTCAGGTTCAGCGCCATCGACAGTTGCTGGGCACCGTTCGCAGCCGGAATGACGATGCTGGTTGCGCCGGCGGCCGGAGACGTCAGGGCACCGGAGTCGGTGAACGACAGGGTGACCGGCGAGCCGCTGAGGACATTGCCGTTCATGTCGGTCATGTACATCTTCCAGTCGGTGCCGCCGGCATTGGCGGGCGGCGTGGCGGTGCGGTCCTGCATGGCGAAGTACGCCATCACCTGCTGCTTGTTGCCCAGCGAGTCATAGACGTTGATCGCGGTGCTGTAGTTGAACATGTCGCTGGTCGGCATCACGGCCGGCGTGGTGCCCGTGGCCGGCGTCGTCGCGAACGCCGTGGTCGGCGGCGTGACGTTGTCCGACTTCAGGTGGAACTGCGCGGCAATGCTGGTGGTGGCACGCGCTGCCATCTGCGCGTTGCTGATGACGATCGGCTGCGGCTGCACGCCGCCGCCCGGCGTCACGCCAGCCGGGTAGCCGGTGACCTGCAGGCCCTGCATATTGGTCAGGCGTCCGTCGTCCTGGCGCTGGAACTGGCCGTTGCGCGAATAGTAGATCGAGCCGTCGGGGTTGCTAAGGCGGAAGAAACCGCTGCCGCTCGTGATCGCCACGTCCAGTGAACGACCCGTGGCCTCGATATTGCCCTGGTTGAACGACTGCACCACCGAATTCACGCGCGTGCCCAGGCCGATCTTGGTACCGGCGTAGACGTCGGCGAATTGCGCGGCGGACTGCTTGTAGCCGACCGTGTTGGCGTTGGCGATGTTGTTGCCAATCACGTCCAGATTGGATGCGGCGGCGTTAAGGCCGCTTACCCCTTGACCGAAACCCATGGTGTAGATCCTTTATCAAGCTAAGTGTCGTTACGCTGGCCGCGCATCCTGCGCGGGCCGCCGAGGATTAGAGAATGCGACGGACGTCATCCACGCCCGCGGTCTGGCCGTTGCCGACATCCACCAGTACGCCGGTCGAATCGCCGCTGATGCTCTGGACCTTGCCGTAGATCAGCGCGACCGGCTGCACCGAGGCGCCGTTGGCCGTGGCATTGACCTTGAAGGTGTAGTCGCCGTCGGCCACAGCAGTGCCGGCGTCGTTCTTGCCGTCCCAGGCAACGTCGTGCACGCCGGCGGTCTGGCCCTTCATGTCGATGGTGCGCACCACGTTGCCGTCCTTGTCGAGCACGTTGACGGTCACGGCGTCGGCGGTGGAAGGCAGGTCGACGCCGAGCTTGCCGGCCACGCCGTCCGCGACCGATACGTGGGAACCCGGCACCATCACCGTGCGGCCGATCAGCGACGCGGAATCCATCGCGCGGCTGGCGCTGACCTGGCCCAGCAACTGGTTCAGCGTCGTGTTCATGGTCTGCATGCTGCTCACGGTGGAAATCTGCGCCAGCTGCGAGGTGAGCTGCGAGTTGTCCATCGGATTGAGCGGATCCTGGTTGTTCATCTGCGTCACGAGCATCGTGAGGAAGTTGTTCTGCAGGTCCGCCGCGCTTGCGCTGCCGCTCTTGAGGGCGTCGTTGATGCCCGAAGTGCTGCTGGTGCTGCCGGTGCCGTTGACCGAGGAGGTAGTAGTCATGTCGCGTCGAAAATTCCGTTGTCGTTACTGGCCGATGGTCAGCGTCTTGAGCATCATGTTCTTGGCGCTGTTCAGCACCTCTACGTTCGCCTGGTAGGAACGCGAGGCCGAGATCATGTTGACCATCTCCTCCACCGGGTTGACGTTGGGCATCACCACGTAGCCCTCGGCATTGGCCATGGGGTGCGTGGGGTTGTGCACCAGGCGCGGCGGAGACGGGTCTTCCATCACGCCCTGCACCTGTACGCCGCCCACGTCGCTCTGGCCGGGCGTGGGTGCCATGCCGAAGATGACCTGCTTGGCGCGGTAGGCCTGCCCGTCGGGGCTGACCACGCTATCGGCATTGGCCAGGTTGGACGCGGTCACGTTCATGCGCTGCGACTGCGCCGCCATGGCCGAGCCCGCGACGTCGAAGATATTCATTGCTGGCATGCGTCTCTCCGGCGCTTACTGCTGGATCGCAGCCAGCATGGTCTTGATCTTGGAACTGACCACAGTCAGGTTGGACTCGAAGTGCACCGAGTTGTCGGCGAACGCCACACGCTCGGTATCCATTTCGACCGTGTTGCCGTCGACGCTCGACTGCAGCGGAATGCGGTAGGCCAGGTCGGCGTCGTCGCGGGTCGGCGCCTGCGCCGGCAAGTGACGCACGGACGTGGTCGACAGCGACACGCCTTCGGGACGGTGGCCGCGCTCGATGGTCTGCGCCAGCGTGTTCGAGAAATCGAAATCGCGGGCCTTGTAGCCCGGGGTATCCGCGTGCGCGATGTTGGAGGCAATCACCGACTGCCGCTGGGTCCGCAGGCTCAGCGCTTCCTGCTGGAAGCGAAATGCCGCGTCGAGTCTGTCAATCATGTAAGCATCTCCGTTTGGAGCAACCTTCAGGCAAACGACGAAGGGCGACCTTCTTCAGGGATCGCATCTTAGGTTCACCCCTGTCACGCCAATCGGATGAATAAGGACGGGAAATCCATGCAATTCGGAGGGCTTGCCTGGCACCGCCTCCCTACAATGGGACCCGTTTCCTTGCGTGCGGCTGCGGGATGGCTGAATCTTTCCCGTGGCTGCCACATCGTCCTTGCTGGGATGAAGACATGAAGAAAGTTGATCGCGCCGCCACCCGGAAGGCGCTGGCCCTGCTGGCGGGAGGCGTCCTGTCAGCCATGGCCGGCACACCCATGGCCGCGCCGGCACAAGCCGCTCCGGTCGCCGCGCAGGCGCCTAATCCGTTTCCGGAAGACCCGGTGCGCGCATCGGTGGAGCAGTTCCTGCTGCGCCAGACGGCCGGCTTGCCGGGCAAGGCCAGCGTCCAGGTGCAGCCTCCGTCAGGCGGCCGCGCGCCGGAGTGCGTGTCGCCCGATCCGTTCCTGCCGCCGGGCGCTTCCCCCTGGGGCCGCGTCTCGGTCGGCGTGCGCTGCGGCGGCGAGCGGCCCTGGATCCGCTATATGCAGGCGCGCGTGTCGGTCCTGTCCGATTACTACGTCGCCGCGCGCGCGCTCGGCCCCGGCGAGCCGGTGACGCCGGCCGACCTGGAGGTGCGCCAGGGCGACCTGTCCACGCTGCCCAAGGCCGTGATCACCGACCCGGCGCAGGTCGTGGGCGCCGTCACCGCGAACCGCGTCGCGGCGGGCTCGCCAATGCGCAGCGACCTGCTGAAGAAGTCGATTGCCGTGAAGTCCGGGCAGACCGTCACCGTCGCGGTAGAAGGCGACGCGTTCCAGATCAGCAGCGAAGGCAAGGTCCTGGCCGATGCGGCCATTGGCAATACCGTGCAGATCCGCCTGCGCAACGGCCAGGTCGTCAGCGGCCTGGTGCGCAGCGGCGACACCGTCGTGCTGCAATGAACCACTGAGAGTGCATCATGGGGCACTGGAATGCAGGGCTGGCCGGCGTGCGACAATGCGTGCCAATCCCTGCCGTCGGGGCGACAATCTCCTAAAGATTTCGCCACGGCGTCCGTAATGACAAGGGAACCCAGCAAGGAACGCCCGTGAAGATCAACCATTCTCCTACGTCCAGGCCGGCCGACGCCCCGGCTGCGGACAGCCCTGTGCGGCCGCAGCCCGCGCAGAGTGCTCCCGCCGCCCCTGCGAGCGGCGTGAGCGTGAGCCCTTTGGCCGCGCAGGTCCGTGAAATCGGTAGCCGCCTGGCCAACGAATCCGACGACGACATCGACACCGCCAAGGTCGAAGAGATCCGCCAGGCTATTGCCGAGGGCCGGATCAAGATCGACCCGGGCAAGATCGCCGATGGCCTGATTGCCACGTTGCGCGAACTGGGCCAGGGCGACGTCCACTGATAACAGCCACCATGAGCCAGCCCCTGATCCAGAGCCTGCAGAAAGAAGCCGAAGCCGTGACGGCGTTCGGCCAACTGCTCACGGAAGAACGCGAAGCCCTCAAGGACGGTGATTACCAGTCCCTGAGCGGGCTGCTCACGCGCAAGGTGGCGCTGGGTCAGGCGCTTTCGCGCCAGGTCGCCGCACGCGAGGCCCAGATGGGCGCGCTCGGCCTGCGCGCCGGTCCGCAGGGCCAGTTGCTTGGCCGCAATATCGAGCCGGCCGTGGGCGATGCCTGGCGCAAGCTCATTTTCGCCGCGCGCGGCGCACGCGACAAAAACCAGATCAATGGCGCGATCGTCTCCGCGCACCTGGACCACACGCGCGAAGCCATCAACGTGCTGCGCCAGCACAGCGGCGGCGATTCCGGACTGTACGGCAAGAACGGCAAGGCCGCCGCCGGCGTCGGCGGCGTTAGCCTGGCCAGCGGCTGAAGGCGGCGGCGTTCAGTCGTCGCAATACTGCCCGAGCACGCTGAGCCCCCGCTGAGGGTTTCTGACGAACGGATTCGAACGGTCCCATGCATAACCGGCCAGCACGGCGGAGATCATGCGGCGGATATCGGGCGTTGCATCTGGATGAAAGACGAGTTTCTGGAAACTTCCCGCATACCACGCATCGACGAACGTACGGAAGCAATCGACACCTGACTTCAGGATGCGCGCATAGTCGGCCTCCCAGTCCACCGTCTCGCCCGCGAATTCGCGCACGATGCATCCGGCCGCGAGGCTTGCCGACTTGAACGCGATCGTCACGCCTGACGAGAAGACGGGATCCAGGAATTCGCCCGCGTTGCCGAGCAACGCGTACCCATTGCCCCACAGCGATTTCACGTTTGCCGCATAGCCCGCGATATGGCGTGCTGGGGTATCCCAGACGGCATTGGCCAGCAGGCCCGCCAGGGCCGGATCCTCGTTCACCAGTGCCTGCAGCCGCTCCGTGTCACTGCCCGCATAGCCGTCAAGGAAAGCCTTCTCGGCGACCACGCCCAGTGAACAGCGGCCGTTCGAAAACGGAATGGTCCAGTACCAGACATCCACATGCCGCGGATGAATCCCGACGCGAATCTTGTTGCGGTCGAAGGTGCCCGGCATCACGCGGTCTTCGACATGCGTGAAGATGGCGCTGCGCACCGGAAAGCCGGATGGCGTTTCGAGCTGCAGCAGCCGCGGCAGGATGCGCCCGAAGCCGGAGGCATCGAGCAGGAAGCGGCTGGTGACGCGGTAGCTGTTGCAATTGGGATCGCGCACGGTCACGACCGGCTGCGCCCCCGATACGTCCACGTCAGTCACCTGGTGCCGGAAGCGGACTTCCGCGCCCTGCTTCTCCGCTTCGCGGATCAGCACATGATCGAAATCGGCCCGCTGTACCTGGTAGGTGGTTCCCCAGCCGGACGAGAATTTGTCGCGGAAATCGAAATCGACATAACGGTCGCCACGCGCAAACGCCGCGCCGTTCTTGTACTGGAACCCGGCTTCGACCACGGCCTGCAGCATGCCGGCCGCCTCGATGTATTCCATGCTCTGCGGCAACAGGCTCTCGCCAATGGAAAAACGCGGGAAGGTCTCCTTCTCGAGCACCATCACGCCAATACCCCGGCGACGCAGCAGCCCGGCTGCCACGGAGCCCGCGGGCCCGGCGCCGATGATCAGCACGTCTGCAACTTGATCTTCCATTTGATCCTCCAACGCATTCAGCCCGCACGCAGCGCATGGCCAACTGAAGCTAGTGACGAGGCGGCCCCCTCCCCACAGGAAATCGCGACCTGCGGGATCCGACGGCATCGCTACGGAATGGGCAACAAGGGGCCGCGAACACTGTCGCGAGACAGTATGACCACATGCTACCGAATGAAGGGAAACGTGGAAACAGAACAGTGCCGGTGGTGCCAGGCGGCGATATCGATGTGGGTTTGGTCGTCACACCGGCGCTGGCACGCTGTCGGTCAACGGAACCCCACGATCACCTGATTGCTCTTGCCCTGCAGCAGAGGCGCCACCGCACCCTGCCCGGGCAGCCTGAAGGCAAACACAAAGCCCTGGGTCGCGTCGTCGCCATCGAAGGCGTCGGTCTTGCCTTCAGACTGCGGCAGCATCACGCAACGCTGGGCATTGCAGAGGTAAGCCTGCAGATCCACCGGCGGTGTCGCGACAAAGCTGTAGTGCCAGCGCACCGAGGTGATGATGCCTTCGGATTGCGGCAGGTTGCCGCTTGGCAGGATCGGAGGAGAAACGGTGCGCTGGCCGCGGCCATACAGCGCCGGTCCATTGACCGATGCGCTCCAGGCATGCCGGGTGCCGGCCTCGGGCGCGGCCCACGCTGCGGTGGCGATCGCCGCCAGCACGGCCGCCATGGCATGCTGGACACCCCGTCCGATGCCAGACCGGCCGCGCATCAGAGCATGCCGCGCAATTGATTGCGCAGGCGCGTGATGGCCTGCCCGCGGATCTGGCAGACGCGCGATTCGGTCACCTCGAGCACCGCGCCGATCTCGCGCAGGTTGAGTTCCTGGTCATAGCACAGCGACAGCACGAGCTTCTCGCGCTCGGGCAGCCGGTCGATGGCGCGGATCAGCGCTTCGCGCATGCCGTTCTCCATCAGCTGCGTGAGCGGATTGCCGTCTTCGCTGACGCCAAGATGGCGGTCGAGAAAGTCTTCTTCGCCCGAGCGCTCGAAGTCTTCGTAGTGAAGGAGCTGGCAGCCATAGACCTCGTTGAGCAAGACCTGGTAGTCGTCCAGCGGCATTTCCAGTTCCTGCGCGACTTCCGAGTCGAGCGGTGCGCGGCCGAGCTTCTGTTCCAGGCCGCGCTGCGTGCGCTCGATGCGCCGCGTGAACTGGCGCAGGCTGCGCGACTGCCAGTCGTTGGCCCGCACCTCGTCAAGCATGGCGCCGCGGATACGCTGGCTGGCGTAGGTCTCGAATCGCGCGCCATGCGTATCCTCATAGCGCTTGGCCGCGTCGAGCAGGCCGATCATGCCGGCCTGGATCAGGTCATCGATCTGCACGCTGGCCGGCAGCTTGGCCGCCAGTTGCAGCGCGATGCGGCGCACCAGCTGCGCGTGGGTCTTGACCACGTCGGCCTGTTCGAGCTTTCCCTGGATCGTGTACATGGTGGAATTCTCGTGAATGCTTGCTTGCAAAGCCTGCCCGCATGGCGGGCCGGCGGGGTCAGGGGCGGGGTCGTCTTCCGTTGCGAACGGTCATGCGTTCAGGCCGCCACGGCGGATGGCGCGGCCGTGACCCGCTCTGCGCGCAACGGCCATGCGCCAATGCCACTGGCGGCCCGGCGCAATGCAATCGTGGCTGGCGCAGCCGGGTAGGCTTCCACCACGCAGCGCCCGAGCTGCACGCTGCGCGTCACCAGCGGATCGGCAGGCAGCCAGCCAGCGCTGCTGATCTCGACGCCAAGGTACTGCCGCGCGGTGCGCGCGAGGTTTCCGGCAATGGCTTGCACCGCGGCGTCGGTGGCCGCCATGTTGACCACCAGGTGGAAATGCCGGCAGGCGTGCAGATGGTGCAGGCGCTTGATGCAGGCATAGGCCGCGGTGATCGAGGCCAGCTCCGGACGCATCACCACCAGCACGTTGTGCGCGGCGCCCGCCAGCGCGGAGAGCGCACCATCCGCGTCCGTCATGGCATCGATCAGCACGCTGCGAAAGCCGGACAGCGAATCCGGCCATTGCGCGACGTTCGACTGTGGCGTACCAGCCGGCAATACTGCGGCAGCGCCAGCCGGACGCGCACCGAGCGCAGCCTCCAGCGTCAGGCGGCCTGCCCGGACGTCGGCAAACGAGCCGGCGGGCTCCGCGCCGGTCAGTCTTACGGCATGGCCGGCCCGGTCCTCATCGACGAGCAGCACGCGTTCGCCTTGCATCGACAAGGCATGCACCAGGCCACAGGCAATGGTGGTCGCCCCCGCCCCCTGTTCGCTGGCCACCACGGCGATGCGGCGCGTGACGCGCGGCGCCAGCATGCGTCGCAGGCTCTCGGCCTGGTCCATCGCCAGCGTGCTCACGACGTGACTCCGGGAGCCATGAGTTCGGGCAGTCCGGACAACGAACCGGCCGGCGCCGCCACAGCGGGCCGCGCGGCACCGATGGCAGCAGCGGTGTCGTCGCTTTCGAGGAGATCAACGGTGTCGGGCGTGCCATCCGACTGGCGGCCCGGATAGCTTTCCAGCACGTCCAGCAAGGCCAGCAGGCGGCCCATGCCTTCATTCAGCACCGGACCGGCCACCGCGGCGCTGCCCGGCTGGCGCGGCCCGCTGCGGCCCGCCAGGCGGGCCAGGAAGGCCGGCGCCGTAGCCGTCGGCGAATGTTCCAGGCGCAGCGCGGTCACGCCCAGCTGGAGCGCCGCCAGGCCGCCGCCCGCGGCGCTGGCGCCTTCGCCGTCTTGCGCGAAATGGTCCAGCGCATGGCGCAGCGTGCGGAACTGGACTTCGGCGTTGTCCGCCCACAGCGACCAGCGCGCGGCATGCGCGGCGTGGCCCGACAGTTGCGGATCGCACAGCAGATAGCGTGTATCGAGCAGCTCGCCCGAGACGTAGTCGACCGTCCTGGCGATCACGAGCTGGGCGTCGATGCCGCCTTCCGGCGCGCCGCGGCCGCGAACGGGGCCCTCGGGCACGCGTACCTCGGTCGTTGCCAGCCACTGTACGGCTTCTCGGCCGCGCACATTGACTTCGCCCACGGCGTGGAACGTCAGCGTTTCGGCCAGAGCGTCCAGCTTCCACGCGGTGCCACCGCAGATCACGCGCGCTGTCTTGCGCGTGGCGGCCACCCAGCGTTCGCCGGCCTGCTGCCAGCGCGTCAGCGTGGCAGCCGCCGGCAGCGCATCGACGAGATGGACGACAGGCCGGGCCGCACCGATCGTGGCGCGCAGCGTAGCGGCTTCGGCGTCAGCCTCGCCCATGGCCTGGCCAGCTCGGCCAGCCGGGGTGACCGTGGCGGCCAGCGGCATGCCGATGCGATCGCCAAGCCAAAGCGTATGCAGCATCGACTGCGGCGCGCGGCGGCCAGGTACGGGCACCTGCAGCGTGGCCGCCAGCGACAGCACGAACTGGTCGCATTCGCGGTTCACGTCGCGGCAGACGGCCTCGCGCACCTGCTGCGCCATCGGCCGCAGCGTGGGCGCGTCGGCAGCGCGCTGCTGCCAGAGCTGGCGTGCCAGTTCAAAGCCATGCTGCGCGGCATTGAGTTCGCTCACGCACTGGCCCAGCGCGTCCGCGCTGTCGGTCAGCGAACGCAGCACGTCATCGGCACCGCCCTGGCGGGCCGGTGTGTCATCCAGGCTGCCGGCCTGCCTGCGCGCGGCGTCGGCATCGGCAAACACCGAACCGCGGCGCGGCGTGAGGAAGGCGCGCTCGACCATCGTGGCGCCATTGGCGAGTTCGAGGTGTTCCGGCACGCGTTGCCCGGTCGACACGTAGAACACGGGCAGGCGGTGACGGATCACCACGTCCAGCACGGAACCGAGGTGCGTGGCTTCATCCACCTTGCTGATGATGCAGCCGTCGACGCCGCCGCCCTCCGGCACGGCGTCGTGGCGGTAGGCATGCACCACCTCGTTGAGGGTGTCGCCATGGCTGGCGCCGTTGAGCAGCAGCACGCGCTGTACCGGCGCCTGCACGCCCGCGAGCATGGCGATCTGCTCGGACAGGTTGCGGTCGCGCTGGCTCATGCCAACGGTATCGATGATCACCAGGTGCTTGTCTTTCATCGCCGCCAGCGCGAAGCGCAGGTCGGCGGCGTCCTTCACCGCATGCACGGGCACGCCCAGGATGTCGCCGTAGATGCGCAGCTGCTCGTGCGCGCCGATACGGAAACTGTCGGTGGTCAGCAGCGCCAGGCGCTCGGGGCCGTGGCGCAGCACGTAGCGCGCCGCGAGCTTGGCGGTGGTGGTGGTCTTGCCCACGCCGGTAGGCCCGATCAGCGCCAGCACGCCGCCCTGGTCGAACAAGGCCTCTTCGTTGCCGAGCACCGGCACCTTGCTGGCCAGCTCGGCGCGAATCCACGTCATGGCCGCCGGACGGTCGCAGCCTACCGGCAGCCGTGCCAGCAGCGTGCGCGCGAGCTGTGCCGAGAAGCCGGCCCCGACCATCCAGCCAAACAGCGACTCGCGCAGCGGATCCCCCGCGGCCACCGCGCCGGTGGCCGCGGCCGGAGCCGGCCCCGCCAGCTGGCGTTCGAGCAGCGCGCGCATGGACTGCAGCTCGCCGCGCAGGTCGCCGATGGCAGCCGGCTCGGGCGCTGCCACGACGGGCTCTGGCGCAACGTAGACTTGCGCGCCCGCCGATGTGGCGCTGAGATCGGCATCGCGCATGGCGACGATCTCCACGCCGCCGTCGATGGTGCGGTTGGACAGCACCACGGCATCGGGGCCCATGGCTTCGCGCACCTTGCGCATGGCTTCACGGCCGTTGGCCGCGACGAATTTCGCTACGCTCATCTTGCGTTCCTCACGCACCGATCATTGCGGTAATACGGATATTGCGGTTGTCCGGCACTTCGGCATGGGACAACACCCTCAGCTGCGGCATGGTGCGCCGCAGGAAGCGCGCCATCAGCGGGCGCAACTGCGACGGCACCAACAGCACCGGGTCCAGGCCCATCTGCTCTTGCCGGACGACGGCACCCTGGGTCTGCTGCAGCAGCGCATCGGCGAGTCCCGGCTCGATGCCACCGCCATTGGTGAGCGCCTGCGACAGCACGCGTTCCAGGCCGGCATCGAGACCAATCACCTGCAGGTCCGCGCCATTGGGGAACAGCTGCTGCGTGATGGCCCGGCCCAGCGACTGGCGCACCAGCGAAGTGAGTTCGTTCGGGTCACTGATCTTCGGGGCGTGCTCGGCTATGACGTCAAGAATGGTCCGCATGTCGCGGATGGGCACGCCTTCGTCGAGCAGGTTCTGCAGGATCTTCTGCAGCGCCGTGAGCGAGATCGCCTTGGGCACCAGGTCCTCGGTGAGCTTCGGCGCTTCCTTGGCGATGCGATCGAGCAGCAACTGAACTTCCTGGCGGCCCAGCAGCTCGGCGGCATGCATGTGGATCAGGTGGTTCAGGTGCGTGGCAACCACGGTGCTGGCGTCCACCACGGTGTAGCCGTAGGCCTGCGCCTGCTCCTTCATGCCGGCGTCGATCCAGACAGCCGGCAGGCCAAAGGCGGGATCTTTGGTCGCCGCGCCTGGCAGCACGCCGCTGACCTGCCCCGGGTTGATCGCCATCCACTGCCCCGGCATGGCTTCGCCACGTCCGATCTCGACGCCCTTGAGCGTGATGCGGTAGGCGTGGGGCTTCAGTTCCAGGTTGTCCCGGATATGCACGACCGGAACCAGGAAGCCGATCTCCTGCGCCACCTTCTTGCGGATGCTCTTGATGCGGCCAAGCAGTTCGCCATCCTGTGCGCGGTCAACCAGCGTGATCAGGCGATAGCCGACTTCCATGCCAAGCGGGTCCACCAGCGTGACGTCGTCCCAGCTCGCTTCGGTCGATTCCTGTGTCGCGGCGGGCGCGCGCTCTTCGCGCTGCCTGGCCTGTTCCGTGGAGACCGCCCGGGGCGCCAGATGGCGACCCAGCCAGGCCATGCCGCCGGCCAGCAGCAGGAAGGCGATATGCGGCATGCCGGGGATAATGCCCATCATGCCGATGATGCCGGCCGTCAGGTACAGCACGCGCGGGTTCGTAAAGAGCTGGCCGGTGAGCTGCTCGCCGACGTCCTGTTCGTTCGACACGCGCGACACGATCACGCCGGCGGCCGTCGAGATCACCAATGCCGGGATCTGCGCGACCAGGCCGTCGCCAATCGTCAGCAGCGTGTAGTTGTGCACGGCGGTGCCGAAGTCCAGGTCATGCTGGACCATGCCCACGACCATGCCGGCGGCAACGTTGATGAACATGATCAGCAGGCCGGCCACGGCATCGCCGCGCACGAATTTACTGGCGCCGTCCATGGCGCCGTAGAAGTCGGACTCCTGCGCGACTTCGGCGCGGCGCTTCTTGGCCTGCTCTTCGTTGATCAGGCCGGCGTTCAGGTCGGCGTCGATCGACATCTGCTTGCCGGGCATGGAATCCAGCATGAAGCGCGCGCCCACCTCGGCAATCCGCCCCGCGCCCTTGGTGATGACCATGAAGTTGATCACCACCAGGATAGCGAACACCACGATGCCGACCGCGAAGTTGCCACCGACCAGGAAGTGGCCGAACGCCTCGATGACCTTGCCGGCGGCGTCCGGACCGGTATGGCCCTCCAGCAGCACGACGCGCGTCGACGCCACGTTGAGCGACAGGCGCAGCAGCGTCGTGAACAGCAGCACCGCCGGAAACGCCGCGAAATCGAGCGGCTTCTGCGTGTACATGCTGACCATCAGCACCATGATCGCCAGCGCGATATTGAACGTGAACAACAGGTCCAGCACGAACGCGGGCAGCGGCAGGATCATCATCCCGAGGATCATGACGATCAGCAGCGGCCCGGTCATCGCCTTCAGCTGGCCGGCATTGCGCAGGCCAGGCAGGTTCAGCAGGGAGTTCAAAGCGTTCATGCGCGGCTTTCCGGAACGGCAAGTTCATCCGGCACCATCAGGTCGACAGGCGCGGACGGCTGCGGACCCTGCGAGTAGTGCCAGTGTTTCAGTTGATAGACCCAGGCCAGGACTTCGGCGACGGCGGCATAGAGGCCGGCCGGGATTTCCCGGTTCAGTTCCACGTGGCGGTGCAGCGCGCGCGCCAGCGGCGGCGCGGACATCAGCGGAATGCGGTGCTCGGCCGCCAGGGCGCGGATGCGCGCGGCGACCTCGTCGGTACCCTTGGCCACCACGCGCGGCGCGCCCATGCGGCCTTCCTCGTAGCGCAGCGCCACGGCAAAGTGCGTGGGGTTGGTCACCACCACGTCGGCCTTGGGCACTTCCGCCATCATCCGGCGCCGCGCCATGGCACGCTGCTGCTGGCGGATGCGGCCCTTGATATGCGGGTCGCCTTCGCTTTCCTTGAATTCCTGCTTTACCTCTTCCTTGGTCATGCGCAGCTTCTTGAAGTGCTCGTAGAACTGCCACGGCACGTCGATGGCGGCCACGACCAGCAGCGACAGCACCACCGCCAGGCAGCAGTGCAGGACCATGTCCAGCATGTGCAGCAAGGCCTCCTGGACCGGCGCGTTCATCAGCGCGATGGCGTCGGGCAGACGGTGCCAGACGACCCAGGCGCCGACACTGCCCACCAGCAAGGACTTCGCGATGGCCTTGAACAGTTCCGCCAGCGAATGCGCGGAGAACATCCGGCCCAGTCCCGAGAGCGGCGACATGCGGCCAAAGTTCGGCGCCAGGACCTTGGCGGAAAAGGTCCAGCCTCCGGTCAGCAACGGCGCGGCCAGGGCCGCCACGCCGAACAGCAGCAGCAAGGGCAGGAAGGCAAGCAGGCTTTCCCAGACCACGCTGGCGAAGGCCGTCAGCATGCGCGAGGGATCGAACGCCGTGGCAGGCTCGAAACGCAGCGACTGCCGCATGACGGTATCCAGCGCGCGGCCCAACACGCCACCGAACGTCCACAGGCCGGCCACGCCGGTGGTCAGCATGATCAACGTGGCGAGCTCGCGCGAGCGAACGACCTGCCCCTCCTCGCGCGCCTTTTCCAGGCGCCGCGGTGAGGCGGGTTCGGTCTTCTCGAGATCGCTTTCTTCGGACATCCACGCTCCGTGACAGGACGGTCAGGGCGGCACGCAATGGCCGCCATGGGTCAGCGAGGATTATCGAAGCGTGCCCGAGCGGGCATTCAGAGGAAAAGGCGGGAGATTTCGGTGCTGTTTGGGAAATGAGCACCGGCAGGGAGTTAACGGCAACCGGGCAGGCCGACTTTAGCCGGGAAGAAGGACCTCACCGGTCGCGATGCGGGGAAGCGTCAGGTAACGACGGACCTTACCCGACCAGTTGGTTGCCCCCTCTCCCGCAAGCGGAAGAGGGGGCAACGGCGCGTCCATTTTTACGCCTAGAACCCCAGGCTGGCCAGCAGGTCGTCCACCTGGGACTGGTCGGACACCACATCCGCCTTGCCCTCGGGATTGACTTGCGGACCGTTGAGCAGCGTGGCGGCCTGGACCTCCGTGCGGCGCTCCGTCGGCACGTTCTCGATCAGCACCTGGAGCAACTCGTGCTCGAGCGTGCGGATCATGTCCATCATCTTCTTGATGACCTGGCCGGTCAGGTCCTGGAAGTCCTGCGCCATCATGATGTCCAGCAGATGGCTGCCGGTGGCACGGGCCTGCTTCGGCACCTCCGTCAGGAACGCGCGCGTGTCGAGCACCAGCGCGCGGGCATCGCCCAGCTCGACCGGCGTTTCGAACCAGGCGTCCCAGCGCTTGTCCAGGCCTTCGGCCTGCTGCTCGATGGCGGACTGGATCGGCTGAGCCAGCTCCACGGCATTGAGCGTGCGCTCGGCCGCCTGCTCGGTCATGACCGCAATGTAGTTCAGGCGGTCGCGTGCATCGGGAATGGCCTGGGCGGCGCGCTCGATTTCCTTGTCAAGGCCGAGCTCGCGCATGTTGTCGCGCAGCATCCGCGTCAGGTTGCCGATGCGCAGGATCAGTTGTTCGGCGGAATCGTTCGGAATAGTCGGGGTCATGGGACGCTCCGTCGGCTTCAGCCGCCCAGCTTCTCGAAGATCTTGGTGATCTTCTCGTCCAGCGTCGCGGCGGTGAACGGCTTGACCACGTAGCCGTTGGCGCCGGCCTGGGCCGCGGCAATGATGTTCTCCTTCTTGGCTTCGGCCGTCACCATCAGCACGGGCGTCTTGCCGATGGCGGCGTCGGCGCGGATCGCCTGCAGCATGCTCAGGCCGTCCATATTGGGCATGTTCCAGTCAGAGATCACAAACTGGAAGCTGCCGTCCCTGGCCTTCTCCAGCCCGGCGGCGCCGTCTTCGGCTTCCTCGACGTTATTGAAGCCCAGCTCCTTGAGCAGGTTGCGAATGATCCGACGCATGGTCGGGAAGTCGTCGACCACGAGGATCCTGATGCTCTTGTCCACTTTTAAGGCTCCGGTAGATGCAGTTGTGGAATGTCGTTCGCTTGTCGGGTCCGGACCAGTCGGAAACAGTCCGGCTCCGTTATCTCAGACCCGTTGCGCGCGGGTCCCGTAAGTGGCCAGCCGCGCCATCACGCGCTGGGTCATCGCGTGCAAAGGCACGACTTCATGCACGCCGCCGGCGGCGATCGCCTCCTTCGGCATGCCAAACACGATGCAGGTGCTCTCGTCCTGCGACAGGTTGTAGGCACCCGCTTCACGCATCCGCAGCATGCCCTTGGCGCCATCCTTGCCCATGCCGGTCAGGATCACCCCGATCACGTTCTTGCCGCCGTGTTCGGCGGCCGAGTCGAACAGCACATCGACGGACGGACGATGGCGGTTGACCGGCGCTTCCTGCGACAGGTGGGCCACGTAGTTGGCCCCGCTGCGTGCCAGGCGCAGGTGCGAATCGCCGGGCGCGATGTAGGCGTAGCCAGGCAGCACGCGTTCGCCGTGCTCGGCTTCCTTGACCGTGATGCGGCACAGGCCGTCAAGGCGCTGCGCGAACGAACGCGTAAAGCCGGCCGGCATATGCTGCACGATCAGCACGGCAGGGCTGTCCGGGGGCAGTGGCATCAGGAAGTCCTTGATCGCCTCCGTGCCGCCGGTCGACGCACCCAGGATGATCAGCTTCTCGGTCGACAGCAGCGGGCTGCGCAGGATCGGCGCGGCGGCGGCCGTGCCGGTCTCCGGCACATGGGCCTGGCGCACGCGTGCGCGCGACGCGGCGCGGATCTTGTCCGCGATGGTGTCGGTGTAATCCATCAGGCCGTCGCGGATGCCCAGCTTCGGCTTGGTGACGAAGTCCACCGCGCCCAGCTCCAGTGCGCGCATGGTGATCTCGGAACCGCGCTCGGTCAGCGACGACACCATCAGCACCGGCATCGGGCGCAGCCGCATCAGCCGCTCCAGGAAGTCCAGGCCGTCCATGCGCGGCATTTCGACGTCGAGCGTGAGCACGTCGGGATTCAGGCGCTTGATCATGTCACGCGCCACGAGCGGGTCCGGCGCAGTCCCTACCACTTCCATGTCGGGCTGGCTGTTGATGATCTCCGTCATCAGGCTGCGGATCAGCGCGGAGTCATCCACGCACAGCACCTTGATCTTGGCAGCAGTCATAGTCGTTCTGCGTTGGTTTGTTCAGGAAGGCACGCGCGTCGCCGGCGCGCGCCCAAAGAGCTCTCCGCCGCGCGCCGGCGCCGTGCCGGACGTCGCGATGGCACGCGCCAGCGCGCGCTCGTCGCGTTCGACCGAGACCTGGTCGTCCTGGCGCGTCAGGCGGCGCACCAGTGCCAGGCCGGTGACCGGGAAATAGCTCACGCGCCTTGCATGCGGGCCGCGCAGGTCCTGCGCGGCCACGCGGATTTCTTCGGTCTTCAGGTAGCGCAACACGAAATCCGCGTTGCGGTCGCCAATGTTCAGCGTGGTCATGTTGGCAAGCACCGCGCCGCCGCCGAAGACCTTGGCCTCCAGGCGTTCGCGCCGCGCGCCCATCTTGAGCAGCTCGTTGATCAGCACTTCCAGCGCGTAGCAGCCATAGCGCATCGACGCCGACAGCATGCGGTCCGCGGTACCGCCCTCGTCATCGGGCAGCATGAAATGGTTCATGCCGCCCACGCCGGCCTTTTCGTCGCGAATGCACGCGGCCACGCAGGAGCCGAGCACGGTGGTCAGGACCACATCCTCGCCGGTCACGTAGTACTCGTTCGGCAGCAGCTTGATCGCCTGGCGATCGAACTCGCGATCGAAGTACTTGCGCGTGGCAATGGCTTCGGGAAGGTGCGGCGTACGCATCAGGGCCTTCCTGCGCGGGCGGCGTCCGTCGCCAGTTCGTACACGGTCTGGCCGCGCAGCTGGAACGCGCGCGTGACGTAGGAGAAGTTCTCCGAATGGCCGGCGAACAGCAGGCCGCCCGGCTTGAGCAACGGCGCGAAACGCTCCAGGATGCGGCCCTGCGTCGGCTTGTCGAAGTAGATCATCACGTTGCGGCAGAAGATCACATCGAAGCGTTCGCGGATGCCCCAGTCGGGCGCAAGCAGGTTGAGCGGCTCGAACGTGATGGCGGAGGCCACGTCCGGCTTGACCTTGACCGAGCCCGCGCGCTGGCCGGTGCCTTTCAGGAAGAAGCGCTTGAGCCGCTCTGGCGAGAGGCGCGCGACCTGTTCTTCCGAATACACGCCGGCGCGCGCCTTGGCCAGTACCTGCGTATCGATATCGGTGGCCAGCACCGTCGCCGCGCGATCGCCGAGCGCCTCGGCCAGCGTCATCGCGATCGAGTACGGCTCCTCCCCCGTCGACGCCGCGCAGCACCAGACGCTGTACGGCCTGCCGGTCTTCTTGGCATGCTCGGCCAGCAAGGGGAAGTGATGCGCCTCACGGAAGAACGATGTCAGGTTGGTGGTGAGCGAGTTGGTGAAGTACTCCCACTCCGGCGATGCGTCGTCGGCATCCAGGATGGCCAGGTAGCTGGCGAAGTCTGCGAGCTGCAGCGCCCGCAGGCGCCGCGCGAGGCGCGAGTACACCATTTCGCGCTTGTGGCTGCCCAGCGAAATGCCCGCGCGCCGATGAATCAGTGCGCGGATCTTCTCGAAGTCGCGCTCTGTCAGCAGGAAATCGCGCGACTCGTCGCGCCGCAGGGCGGCGGCCGCCGCGTTGGCGGCGATCGCGCCCGGGGCAAGGCTGGCGGCGGTACGGTTGGGCATCATGGGTTCGCGTGGCAATGCTTGGTAACGCTGGGGGCTGCGGATTGTTGCGCCAAAGGCGCCGCTTACGCAGACTCGGCTTCGATCAGTTCCATATCCGGGCTGGTGATCAGGCGCTCGATGTCGATCAGCACCAGCATGCGGCCCTCGACCGTGGCCAGGCCCGTCAGGTGCTCGGTGGACACCGACACGCCGAACTCCGGCGCCGGCTTGATGGCGTCGCCGGTCAGTGTCAGCACGTCGGACACGCCATCGACGACGATGCCTACCACGCGGCCCGCCACGTTCAGGATGATCACCACGGTCTGGTGGTCATAGCGCACGTTGCCCAGGCGGAACTTCATCCGCAGGTCGACGATGGGCACGATCACGCCGCGCAGGTTGGTCACGCCCTTCATGAAGTCCGGCGCGCTGGAAATGCGCGTCACGGTTTCATAGCTGCGGATCTCCTGCACCTTGAGGATGTCGATGCCGTACTCTTCCGTCCCCAGCGTGAACACCAGGAACTCCTGGCCCGAAGCCTCGCTTCCGGGGGTATCGATCTGTCCGATGCCGGCCATGATGTCTAGTTCTCCTTTGGTTGGGCGATTACTGCGCCAGCGCGGGTTCCTGCCGGCGCACGCCGGTGCGCTGCAGCGCGCCGACATCGACGATCAGCGCCACGCTGCCGTCGCCAAGGATGGTGGCGGCGGAAATGCACGGCACCTTGCGGTAGTTCGTTTCCAGGTTCTTCAGCACGACCTGGTGCTGGCCGATGAGCTGGTCCACGAGCAGGGCGAAGCGCTTGCCTTCGGCCTGCAGGATCACGGCGATCCCCTGCGTCGGCTCTTGCAGCGCGTCGGCCACGTTGAAGACGCGGTGCATCTCCAGCAGCGGCAGGTACTCGCCACGCACATGCATGACGCGGTCCGAATTGGCCGCGGTATGGATGTCCTCGGACTTCGGCTGCAGCGATTCCATCACGCAGTTCAGCGGCAGGATGAAGGTCTCCTCGCCGACCCTGACCGACATGCCGTCAAGGATCGCCAGCGTCAGCGGCAGCACGATGCGGATGGTGGTACCCAGGCCCGGACGGCAGCTGATCTCCACGTGGCCGCCCATCTCCTGGATGTTGCGCTTGACCACGTCCATGCCCACGCCGCGGCCCGACACGTCGGTCACCACTTCGGCCGTCGAGAATCCCGGCGCGAAGATCAGTTGCCAGACTTCCTCGTCGCTGATGTTCTCGGACACGGGCAGGCCGTTCTGGATCGCCTTGGCCAGGATGCGTTCGCGGTTCAGGCCACCGCCGTCGTCGCTGACCTCGATCACGATGTTGCCGCCATGATGCTGCGCGGACAGGATCAGCTGGCCGGTGGGGTCCTTGCCCGCGGCCACGCGCTTGTCGGGCGTCTCGATGCCATGGTCCAGGCTGTTGCGCACCAGGTGGGTCAGCGGGTCGATGATGCGTTCGATCAGGCTTTTATCCAGCTCGGTGGCCTTGCCGAACGTCACCAGGTCGATCTGCTTGCCGAGCTTGCCAGCCAGGTCGCGCACCAGGCGCGGGAAACGCGAGAACACATAGTCCATCGGCATCATGCGGATGGACATCACGGACTCCTGCAGGTCGCGCGCATTGCGCTCGAGTTGCCCCATGCCGGAGAACAGGCGGTCGAACAGCACCGGGTCGAGCGAGGACGCCGTCTGCGCCAGCATCGACTGGGTAATAACCAGTTCGCCCACCAGGTTGATGATCTGGTCGACCTTTTCGGTCGGCACGCGGATCGAGCCCGATTCCTGGCTGTGCGCGGCAGCTGCCGCCGGCTTGGTCTTTTCCTTGGCCGCCGGTGCAGCCGGTGCAGACGGCGCGGCGGCTACCGGCGCCGGCGCCGAAACGGGAGCGGGTGCCGGTGCGGCGGCAGGCGCTGCGACGGGCCCCGCGGCCGGGGCGGACGCGCCGGCTGCCTCGACCACGATCTGGTCGGTATCGATCACGAAGCAACAGACCGCGATGATGTCGTCGGCGTCGCACTGGCTGTTCAGCCAGATCACCAGTTCGCCGTTTTCTTCCTGCTGGCCGGTGATCTCGCCAAGATTGGCAAGCTCTTCACGCAGCAGCGCCTGGTCGGAGGCCGACACCTTGATCAGCCGGACCTTCAGCCCACCGCCCACGGCGGCGGCTGCAGCGGGCGCCGGCACGGCTGCCGGCGCAGGCGCAGGTGCGGCCGCGCCGGTAGCCTCCTGGGCCAGCTGCTGCAGCACGGCGCAAATGCGCGCCAGCGTTTGCGGATCGGGTTCGGTGCCGTTTCGGTAGGCGTTGAGCTGATCTTGCAACACGTCCTTGGTTTCCAGAAAGGTGTCGATGATGGTCCTGGACAACGCCAGTTCCTGGCGGCGCGTACGGTCCAGCAGGTTCTCGAAGATATGCGTGGTTTCGGTCAGTGCCGCGAACCCGAAGGTCGCCGCACCGCCCTTGATGGAGTGCGCGGCACGGAAGATCGCGTTGAGGTCTTCCGGGTCGGGCGACTCGATGTCCAGGCCAAGCAGCAGCTGCTCCATTTCAACGAGCAGCTCTTCCGCTTCTTCAAAGAAGGTCTGGTAAAACTGTGTGATATCGATATCGACAGACATTGGCGTCCTGACTCACTAAGTTACTGCGCTAAGCGCTGCCGCCATGCACGGCGGCAACGCATCATTCCGTCTTTGCCTTGGGCACCGCCGGGGCGGACGCGGCCAGCCCTTCCTGCATCGCGCCGGCCGCCTTGCCGGCCTGGGCCTGCACCGTGACCTCCGCCGCGCTGGCGTTCTCCGCCTCGAACCTGGCCTGGGCCTTGTGGTTCAGCACCACGATGCTGATGCGCCGGTTCACCGGGGCGAGCAGGTCCCCCTTGTCCAGCGGCATGGTGGCCGCCAGCCCCAGCACGCGCAGCACCTTGCCTTCCTGCATGCCACCGGCGATAAGCTCGCGCCGCGAGGCATTGGCGCGGTCGCTGGACAGTTCCCAGTTGCTGTACGTGCGCTCGCCGTTGGAATAATTGGCGGCGTCCGTGTGGCCGGACAGGCTGACCTTGTTGGGCAGTTCGTTGAGGACCGGGCCGATCTCGCGCAGGATCGCGCGCATATACGGCTCCACCTCCGCGCGGCCGGTCCGGAACATCGGGCGGTTCTGCGTATCGAGGATCTGGATGCGCAGCCCTTCGCTGGTGATGTCGAGCAGCAGCTGCGGGCGGAATTGCTTGAGCATCGGATTGTTCTCGATGATCTCTTCGAGCCGGCTCTTGAGCGCTCGCAGGCGCTGCGCTTCCTGGTACTCGTTGCGGCGCTGTTCCGCGGACGGGTCGTTGTCATGCGCACGCGCGACTTCGCCGTCCTTGCGCATCACGTCCAGGCCCCCGCCGGGAATCACGCTGGGCGACTGACTGCTTTTTTCGCCGCCGACAATGGCGACTTTCAGCGGCATGCGGAAATACTCGGCAACGCCTTCGAGGGTTTTCTTGTTGGCGCTGGACAGCAGCCACAGCACCAGGAAGAGCGCCATCATCGCCGTCATGAAGTCGGCGTAGGCAATCTTCCAGCTGTGGTTACCATGTGGCCTGGCGTGCGACTTCGCCCTGCGGACGATGATCGGACGCATATCGTTTGCGCTGCTCATGACGGTGTCTCGGCAGGATCAGCTCAGGCTCTTGACTTCGCGGACGTGGTCGTCCAGCTCGAGGAACGACGGGCGCACCGTGGAATACAGCACCTTGCGGCCAAATTCCACGGCCACCAGCGGTGCGTAGCCATTGAGCGAAGCCAGCAGGACCACCTTGATGCACTCGTAGACCTTGACGTTCTCCGACACCTGCAACTCGATGCGCGACGCCAGCGGCGAAACAAAGCCGTAGGCGAGCAAGATGCCGAGGAACGTACCGACCATGGCGTGGGCGATCAGCGCGCCGAGCTCGGCCGGCGGCAGGTCGGCCGAAGCCAGCGCGTGCACCACGCCCATCACCGCGGCCACGATGCCGAAGGCGGGCAGCGCGTCGCCGACGCGCGACAGCGCATGGGCGGGAATCTCGGCCTCGTGGCGGAAGGTTTCGATTTCGTGGTCCATCAGGGCCTCGATCTCGAACGCATTCATGTTGCCGTTGACCATCATGCGCAGGTAGTCCGTCAGGAACTCCATCACGACGGGGTCGGACAGGATGCGCGGATACTGGCTGAACACGCTGCTCGCAGCCGGGTCGGCAATTTCCTTCTCGAGGAACAGGATGCCTTCGCGGCGGGCCTTGGACAGCAGCACGTACAGCAGCGACATGACGTCCAGGTACAGTTCCTTCTTGTACTTGGAGCTCTTGAACAGGCCCGGCAACGCCTTGAGCGTCGCCTTGAGGGCCTTGGTGGTATTGGTGGCGACGAAGGCACCGGCGGCGGCGCCACCGATGATCACAAGCTCCGCCGGTTGATATAGCGCGCCCATGTGGCCGCCGGTCATGGCATAACCGCCAAGCACCGCCGCTACCACGACGATATAGCCAAGAACTACTAGCACGATCGGATCCCCGTCAAAAAAGCGCGTCTGTCACGCACGATTGCCCGTTGCACAGGGCGGACTGGGACATCCGGTCCGCCAGTGCTGCGCAGCTTGCCAGCCTGGCGGACCTCAACCAGGATCAGGCTTCGGTCTGCAAGGCGGCGGCGTTCTTCGAGGGCTGCTTCTTCACCTTCCCGGCACGCGATGGCGGACGGCACAGGCTGCACACGAAGTTCGCGTGCGGCTCATAGGCGTGCGTGACGAACTTTCCGCCGCAACACGTGCAACCGGAAAGCTGCAGCATATTGCTCTCGAAGAACCGTACTAACGTCCAGGCACGGGTGAAACTTAAGACAATTTCGCCGCCGAGCAGCGAAACATGCTCGAGATACAGGCGGTATGCAGCCACCACCGCACGGATACCCACGGTCTCGCCTTCCTGCACCATGAACTGGTACGCGGAGAAGAACACCGACGAATGGATATTCGGCAGCCAGGTGGTGAACCAGTCCGTCGAGAACGGGAGCATGCCCTTGGGCGGTGAAACGCCGCGCAGCTCCTTGTAGAGGCGGATCAGCCGGTCGCGCGAGAGCGTGGTTTCGGCCTCGAGCACCTGCAGGCGCGCACCCAGGCCGATCAGCTCGATGGCGAGCTGGGTCTGGTTGGCATCCTGGAGTACGCTCTTGCGGCTGGGAACCGACGCGGAGGCAATGCTGCGCGCGGAAGGCGCCTGCAGGAGCGCGGTCAATTGAGCGACTCCACAGGCTGACGGGCAAGAAGGATTGCAGCGTGCATCTGCTGCATATCGTGGCTCTTGGCCGTATGGGTGAGGGTGGACAGAAGCGCGTGGTCGTCAAAGCGGAACCTGCACAGCACCATGTTCGATGCCGCCAGTTTCACGAGTTGCGCCGACGTCAGCTTGGCAAGGATGTCCGCAATTTCCTTGCTGACACCAAGCCTGAACATGGCTTCCACCTGGTTTTCTCGCACCAAGCGTTGTGCGAGCAGCAGATAGGCGAGGTTAACCTCCCTGATCTCCTGGAGAACTTCACTGCTTTCCAATTTTTCCCCGCTACCAAAAACCCGCCCTGCGCTTGTCCGGCGCTTACCGGCGGCCCGGTAGAGGGCTGTCGGCGACCAGATCGTTTACATGCGTATCAGACGGGTACTACGTACGACAATAGGAACTTCAGCCCGGCTTCCCTTGCTCGCTCCATACCAAATCGTTACAAGTGTTACAGAGTGTAAGTGAAACTGGTACGTTTATATCGGCATTCTGCCCGCTGTGCCAATCCCTACTTACGCGGGGGGAACCGTAATGTCGTACGGAAGATACATGGCTGGACGAATTTTGTAACAAAACCGGCCTGCAACATTTGATGTAACGCAATCCTGCGACGTCTAAGTCATTGCATGGGCTGATTTAGCGGCGTTTACCGGGATTCCACTATTGACGAACCGGAATGTGACGAACTGAACAGTCGCCGCAACCACGCGGCCAGCCGGGCGAACACGTCGTCGGGCGCTTCCTGGAACAGATGAGGGCGCGCCCGCGCGGCCTGTTCGAGTACGCGGTTGGCTTCTTCGGCCTGCACCGATCCGTACTGCAGCGCCAGCGTCAGCGTGGCCCGCAACTCTCCGACTCGCGAACGCCCCAGGGTCTCGTTTTCCTCGGTCTGCAGCGCATACATCAGGTCATAGGCGCGCTGCCGCAGGCTTTCCGCCAGCACCCATGCCGGCGTGCGCATGCGCTCCTCCAGCACCCGGACATCTTCTGCCGAAGCAGCAACCTGTGAGGCAAGCGCTTCGGTGAACGCGGCATCGGCGCCGCACTCGGCCAGCACCTGGGCCGCCCATTCGCGCGCATGCTCGAAGCGCTGTTGCGGCGTCCAGTCCGACTGCACGGCCAGGCCGAAGCCGAATCGCCGCGCATCGCGCATCAGCGACGAGAGGGCATTGGGCAACTGCTTGTCGAACACCTTGCGCGCCCAGCCATATTCGCCGCTGGCCAGCAGTCGCATGACCGCGCGTTCCGTCAGCGGACCGTCGTGCTGGAGCAGCCGGGCCCGCAGGAAGTCATTGAACTCAGGCGGCAGGAAGTCCTTGTCGAAGTTCGTCGACAGGGCGACGAAATCAACGAACTCGCGGCGCAGCCTGGCCACGTCATCTGGCGACAAGGCCAGGGTGATATTGGTATTCATGGCATCGAAGGCAAAGGCGGCCGGAAACCCGTTGCAACGGTTGCCGGCCGCCGGGACTCAGAACGCGCTCCAGTCCCCGTTGTCCGCAGTGGCGGGCACGGCCGCCCGCGGGGCCGCGCGGACGGTCGTGGCTGGCTGGGTCAGCGGTTCACTGGCGGCATCTGCTGCCGCGGATACCGCCGGAGCAACGTCCTGCGCCGGCTTGCCGGCCCGCGCGGTCTTGCGCGCGGCTTGCGGCCTGGCCTTGCCGGACGGCCGCACGGCGGTCCGGACCGAAGCGGCCGGCTCGAAGCGGGCCGGAGCATGCGTGCCGTCCGCTCCCAGGCGGAATGTGCCAACCGCCGTCTGCAGGCGCCCCGCCTGGTCCTGGAGCGAACCTGCCGCGGCCGCGGCCTGCTCCACCAGTGCCGCGTTCTGCTGCGTCACCTCGTCCATCTGCGCCACGGCCTGGTTCACCTGCTCGATGCCCGAACTCTGTTCGGCCGACGCCGCGCTGATCTCGCCCATGATGTCGGTCACGCGCTTCACCGCCTGCACGATCTCGTCCATCGTCGTGCCCGCCTGGCCCACCAGCGCCGTGCCGTTGTCCACCCGCGCCACGGTGTCGCCGATCAGCCCCTTGATCTCCTTGGCCGCGTTCGCGCTGCGCTGCGCCAGGCTGCGCACTTCGCCCGCCACCACCGCAAAGCCGCGGCCCTGCTCGCCGGCCCGCGCCGCTTCCACGGCGGCATTCAGCGCCAGGATGTTGGTCTGGAACGCAATGCCTTCGATCACGCCGATGATGTCGACGATCTTGCGCGACGCATCGTTGATCTCTTCCATCGTGTTGACCACGCGACTGACCACTTCGCCGCCGCGCACCGCGGTTTCCGACGCGTTCGCCGCCAGCCCGCTCGCCTGCCGCGCGTTGTCCGCGTTCTGGCGCACCGTGCTGGTCAGCTCCTCCATGCTCGATGCCGTTTCTTCCAGCGACGCGGCCTGCTGTTCCGTGCGCTGCGACAGGTCGTTGTTGCCCGCGGCAATCTCGCGCGACGCCGTGGCGATGGATTCCGCCGACTCCTTGAAGTCGCGCACCATGCCCGAGAGCTGCTGCTGCATCTGCTTCATCGCGTGAACCAGGCTCTCGCGGTCACCGGCGCGCGTCTTCACCTCGGCGGAGAAATCGCCTTCGGCAATGCGCGAGGCGATGGCCACCGCATCGCCGGGCTCGCCGCCGAGCTGGCGCGACAGTGCGCGGGCCAGGAATACGCCGAGCAGCACCGACAGCGCCAGGCCGCCAAGCACGAGGCCGAGCATCCACAGGCGGGTGCTGGTGTACACGCTGCGGGCCTCTTCCATGTTGCTGCGCGCGCGGTCATCGCGGCGCTTCACCATCTTGGCCATGACTTCTTCGAGCGCGTGGCTGTCCTTGAGCAGGTCGGCACTTTCGCTGAAGACGGTGCTTTCGAACTGCGAGGTATCGAGCGGCTGCTTGCTGACCAGCTCGGTGTACTTGCCCATGCGTTCGCGAAACGCCGGCGCGAGGGTCTGGTATTGCTTGACCAGCGCCTGGCCCTCCGGTTTCTCGAACATGCCGGCCACCTGCTTGATGCGCTCCTCCATGGTCGCGAGCGACTTGGCAATCTGCTCTTTCTCCGTGGTGCGTTCGCCCATGGTCGATGCCGACAGCAGCGCGATCTGCGCGCGGCTGGCATAGACAAGATTGATATTGGCGTCCTGCACGGCCTTCAGCGCCTGCAAGTCGTTGTTATAGATCTTGCCTGTCCAGTCGGCCATGCGCCCCATGTTGACGACGCCAAGCAGCCCCATGAAAGCGCCGATCACGGCGACCACCAGGAACCCGCCAACCAGCCTGGTCGTGACCCGCAGTTGATTGAACCAATGCATAGAAACTCCCCCTTAAAGCCAATGATCCGGTACGCCCGGCTGCCAGTCTCAGGTCTGCGCCAGGAACGGCGCCTGCGCCATGTCGGCGCGGCGCGGCCGTTGCGGACGCACCTCTGCCTGCATGCTGACGCGGAATGTAGCCACCGCGTCGCGCAGGCGCTCGGCCTGCTCTTCGAGCGCACCGGCTGCGGCCGCGGCCTGCTCCACCAGTGCCGCGTTCTGCTGCGTCACCTCGTCCATCTGCGCCACGGCCTGGTTCACCTGCTCGATGCCCGAACTCTGTTCGGCCGACGCCGCGCTGATCTCGCCCATGATGTCGGTCACGCGCTTCACCGCCTGCACGATCTCGTCCATCGTCGTGCCCGCCTGGCCCACCAGCGCCGTGCCGTTGTCCACCCGCGCCACGGTGTCGCCGATCAGCCCCTTGATCTCCTTGGCCGCGTTCGCGCTGCGCTGCGCCAGGCTGCGCACTTCGCCCGCCACCACCGCAAAGCCGCGGCCCTGCTCGCCGGCCCGCGCCGCTTCCACGGCGGCATTCAGCGCCAGGATGTTGGTCTGGAACGCAATGCCTTCGATCACGCCGATGATGTCGACGATCTTGCGCGACGCATCGTTGATCTCTTCCATCGTGTTGACCACGCGACTGACCACTTCGCCGCCGCGCACCGCGGTTTCCGACGCGTTCGCCGCCAGCCCGCTCGCCTGCCGCGCGTTGTCCGCGTTCTGGCGCACCGTGCTGGTCAGCTCCTCCATGCTCGATGCCGTTTCTTCCAGCGACGCGGCCTGCTGTTCCGTGCGCTGCGACAGGTCGTTGTTGCCCGCGGCCACCTGGTGCGTTGCCGACGAAATGCTGGCCATCCCTTCCTGGATCTCATGCACGACCGACAACAGGCTGCGCTGCATGGTCTGCATGGCCTGGGCGAGCGCGCCCACTTCATCGCGCGCGCGGTGTTCGAAGCTGGTGGTGAGATCGCCCGCGCCCATGCGCAGCGCAAAGTCGAGCATCCGGCTCACCGGACGATGCACGCGCGACAACAGCATCGTGCCGGTGATAAAGGCAGTGGCCACGGCCAGCGCAAAGCCACCCCACAACCACGGGCGCACGGAGCCGATGGCGGCACCGCCAAAGGCTTCGGAGGCCAGCAGCGCGGCCAGGAACCAGACCAGCCCGCCGGCTTGCGACCACAGGATGCGCCGCCGCAGGTTCAGGCGCGTGGCGCGACCGAAGAGGCCGGCCAGGCCGGTGCGTACCACGGCGCCTTCCCGAATGGCCAGGCCATTCGCGCGTCCCTCGCGAAAGCGTGCATAGGCAGCGCTGGCGGCTTCGATCTGCTCGCGCGTCGCCATCGAACGCACCGAGGTGTAGCCCGCCAGCCGGCCATCGATATGGGTCGGCGTCACCGTCGCGCTGACCCAGTAGTAGTCGCCATTCTTGCGGCGGTTCTTGACCACGCCCACCCACGAACGGCCGGCCTGGATGTTCTGCCACAGGTCGGCGAACGCTTCCGGCGGCATATCGGGATGTCGCACGAGGTTGTGCGCCGCGCCCAGCAGTTCCTGCGCGCTGAAGCCGCTGGCTTCGATGAACGTGCGGTTGGCAAAGGTGATGCGGCCCTTCAGGTCCGTGCGCGAAATCAGGTAATCGTCAGGAGAAAGGGCGTACTCGTTTTGCGTGACGGGTTGGTTGTTTCGCATGTATGACATTAACGGCTTGCTTCGGGCACTGCGGCTACGACGGCGGCACAACTCAAAGCGGTTTTGGGGCGACGGCACGTGGTACGTGCCGGTGACACTGGCCCGGCCAGGCGGGCTTGGGTCCCGCGGCCGGGACAACCGGGGTTTTTGGCGGACTCAGGACAGCGCTTCGAGCGCGGCGAGCTCGTCGGTGTTGAGGAGCTTTTCGATGTTCACCAGGATCAGCATGCGCGAGTCGACCGAGCCGAGGCCGCGGATATAGTCGGTGGCAAGCTCGCTGGTGAAATGCGGCGTGGCCCGGATCTGGTCGGGTGCCAGCGTCAGCACATCGGACACGCCATCGACGACGATGCCGGTGGTGCGGTCGCTCAGGTCGACGATGATCACGACGGTGTACTGGTCGTAGCTGACCTTTTCCTGGCGGAACTTGATGCGCAGGTCGATGATCGGCACGATCTTGCCGCGCAGGTTGATCACGCCTTTGATGTAGTCCGGCGCATTGGCAATCTGCGTCACGGACTCGTAGCCGCGGATCTCCTGGACCTTCAGGATGTCAACGCCGTATTCCTCGCGGCCGAGCGTGAAGGTCAGGAATTCCTCGCCGGCGCCTTCCACCTTGTCGATATGCTTCATGGTTGCTTGCCCCCCGGTTGGCTGCTGTGACTCGTGCCGCCGACAGCATGCAGGCGGCAGCGGCACGGGGACTTTCACTTTGTCCCCCGTTATTTACGGCAGCGCGGCGAGTGCCTGAAGGGCGACTCGCGATAAACCACCCCCTTCGTTGGAGGGGGATGGCCATTCAGCCAGCCAACGCGGCCACGGCGGCCATCAGCTGACCGGGATCGAACGGCTTGGGCAGGAAGCCGGAAGCCCCTGCCTCGCGCGCCTGTTCGCGGATACGCTCGTCGGCTTCCGTGGTCAGCATCAGGATGGGAATGCCCGCATAGCGCTCGGTGGCGCGCAGGGTGCGGATCAGCGTCAATCCGTCCGTGCCCGGCATGACCTGGTCGGTCAGCAGCATGTCGAAGCCGGTCTCCATGGCCAGTGCGCGCGCCTGGTCGCCGTCGGCGGCCTCGGTCACCGCATAGCCACCGGCCCGCAGGCACGCGGCAATCATGCGGCGCAGGGACGGCGAATCATCGACGACGAGGATGCTGGGGACGGACATGGGAGGCATGGGTGCTCCGAAAGCGCATGGCGGCTGGATCCGACCGGGGGCATGGCGCTGCCGGCGGCGGACAAGCCGGCGCGGACTGCACGGATCGCCATCCGGGCGCCGGCAGCCTGCCGAAGTGATTATCGGCAGGCCGGTGCACGGGCTTGAGGGGGACGGCGGGGGAACGGCGGCTTTCCGGACAGACGGCCAGTGCGGCGCAGCGTCTCAGCGCACCGCCTGCACTTCCCTGGCGGAGGCCTTTTGCTCGAGCGCTTCGGCGAACCGCGCCGCGTCCAGCGGCAGGGACAGCAGGAACCCCTGCACTTCATCGCAGCCCATCGCGTTGAGGATCTCGAGCTGCGACAGCGATTCGACGCCTTCGGCCACCACCTTCATGCGCAGCTCGTGGGCAAGCGCCACCATGGAGCCGACAATGGCCTGGCCCTGCGCGTCGGCATCGAGGCCGCCGATCAGCGTCCGGTCGATCTTCAGCGTGCCCACGCGCAGCCGCTTCAGGTAGCCGAGACTGGAATAGCCGCTGCCGAAGTCGTCGAGCGCCACCTGGATGCCGAGCGATTGCAGTTCGGCCAGCGTTTCGAGCGACTTGCCGATGTCCTTCATGGCCGCGGTCTCGGTGATTTCGAGCGTGATGGCCGAGGGCGGGATGTCGTGCTGGTGAATCTGCTCGAGCAGGTATTGCGGGAAATTGCGGCTGGCAAAGCGCAACCCCGATACGTTGATGGCCACCGGCACCAGCGGGAGCCCGGCGTCCTGCCACTGACGCACATGGCGGCACACGCTCGAGATGACCCAGTCGTCGAGCTTGTCGATCTGGCTTGACTGCTCGGCCACCGCAATGAACTCGGCCGGACTGACCTGGCCGAGTGCCGGGTGGCGCCAGCGGCAAAGCGCCTCGGCACCGACCAGCAGGCGCCGCCGCGCGTCGAACTTCGGCTGGAACTGCAGCGACAGCGCGTCGTCCTGGATCGCGGTCCAGAGATCGCGCCGGATCACGCGCGTGCGGCGGGCGCGCTCGCCGGCCGCGCTGTTGAACAGGCGCACCTGGTTGGAGCCGCTTTCGCGGGCCTCGGTCAGGCTCACGCGGGCCGCCTGCATCAGGGACTCGGACGTCTGCGCATCGCGCGGATAGACGGCGATGCCGATGTTCACGCCGATCTGCATCTGCAGGCCGCGCGCGGCCACGAATTCGGCCAGCGACCCAAGGACGCGCGACCCCAGTTCCTGGGCGCGGCCATGGTGGACCATTTCAGGCACGCCCACCGCGAATTCGTCGCGTGCCAGCCTGGCCAGGAAATCGTGGGGCTCCAGCGCGGCCTGTGCGAGCGCGCCGGCGTCCTGCGCCAGGATGTCGTCGGCACGCACTTCGAAGACTTCGTCGACTTCGCGAAAGTCCGCGACGTGGATCAGCAGGACGGCACAGTTGCCTTCGGACAGGCGCGCCTGCGCGACAGCCTGGTCCAGCCAGCGGCCGAAGGCGATGCGGTCCGGCATGGCGGTGGCCACGCTGTACTCGGCCACGGTGCCCTGGCCCCGTGCGCCGGGGCGGACGACGAGCCGTCCAGGTATGCGGCCGCTGCGCCGGATCTGCCGCGACTCGGCCACGCGCAGCGCGCTCGGGGCGTCGTCCGACAGGTCATCGGCAAGGCCGGCGCCATGGTGCCTGGGGCCGGCCATCCAGCCGCGCGACTGCGCCTGATGGAACGCGAACATCAACACGCACAGCGCGGTCAGCCCACCTGCCAGCCAGGCCGGATGCGGCAATCCCGCGGCATCGATGCAGGCGCGCGCGGTCATGGAACCCGTGCCGCAGACTCTCCCAAGCCGCGTGCCGGCTACGGCCACCAGCCCCGCACCAGCCAGCGCCGAGGCAATCGCCGCGCCGCGCCAGAGCCGGACGCCTTGCTTGAGCCAGCCGAACAGCATCTTGCCTGCCGACGTCGCCACCGCCGCGACGGCGAAGGCGCCCGCCATCTGCGCCGTCTCATTGGCCGCCGGCACGCCGCCGGAGCCGACCACCACCACGAAGGGCAAACCCACCGTCAGCTGCGACAACAACGTGGCAGACCAGGACAGCGCGCGCATCGGGCCGCCGCCGTCGGCCGCTGGGCGTGCCTGGCGGCCGCCGAGAACGGCGGCCACGCCGAGCAGGGCGGCCAGCAGCAAAAGGGCGGTACTCAAGGCGATCATGCGATTGCGCTGTGATGAGAAGAATGCGCGAACGTTGGGACGATGCGGAACAAACCCGGAATCATGGCAGTTTGCGGTCGCGATGTGAACAGGGCAAGACGACAGCCATGCTAGAAAGCGCTCCAGTCATCGTCCGATCCACGCGATACGGCAACGGCAGGGGCCACCCGGGCCGGCCTTGCCAACGCGGCCGCCGCGTCTGGCCTGGCCGCGGCTGCCGGCAGTACGCGCGCGACGGGCTGCGAGACTGTACCGGTTGCGCTGCCCAGATTGAAGACCGACACCACGTTTTTCAGCTTGCGGGCCTGTTCATCCAGCGAGCCGGCCGCCGCGGCCGCTTCCTCCACCAGCGCGGCATTCTGCTGCGTGACCTGATCCATCTGGTTGACAGCCTGGTTCACCTGCTCGATGCCGCTGGTCTGCTCCTGCGAGGCGGCGCCGATCTCGTTCATGATGTCAGTGACCCGGCGCACGGCCTGCACGATCTCGCCCATGGTTTGGCCCGCCTCGGCCACCAGTCGCGTCCCGTTTTCGACGCGCTGTCCGGATTCGCTGATCAGCGCCTCGATCTCCTTGGCCGCGGACGCCGAGCGCTGCGCCAGGCTGCGCACCTCGCCGGCCACCACCGCGAAGCCGCGGCCCTGCTCCCCCGCGCGCGCCGCTTCGACCGCGGCATTGAGCGCGAGGATGTTGGTCTGGAAGGCAATGCCTTCGATCACGCTGATGATCTCGACCACCTTGCGCGAGGCGCCGTTGATCTCGTTCATGGTCTCGACCACGCGGCCCACCACATCGCCGCCCTTGAGGGCGATCTGCGAAGCCTCGCCGGCCAGCACCCCGGCCTGACGGGCATTGTCGGCATTCTGGCGCACCACCGTGGTCAGTTCCTCCATGCTTGCCGCGGTCTGCTCGAGCGACGACGCCTGCTCCTCGGTGCGCTGGGACAGGTCCAGGTTGCCGCTGGAGATCTGCTCGGTGGCCGAAGCCATGGAATCCGCGCCCACGCGTACATCGGACACGATCTTGTGCAGGCTGTCCTGCATGGCGGCCAGCGCTTGCATCATGCGGCCGACCTCATTGCGGGACACCGCGGTGATGCGCGAGGTCAGGTCGCCGCGCGCGATCCGCTCCATCACCTTCAGCGCTTCTTCCACCGGGCGGACGATGGCGCGGTTCAGCGTGACCGTGCACAAGCCCGCCAGCACTAGGCCGACGGCGATCAGCGCGACCGACAGCATGCGGGTGCGCGCGAAGCGCGTCTGCGAACCTTCGAAACTGGCCTGGCCGGTCGTCATCTGGAATTTTTGCAGGGTCTCGTGCGCCGTAGTCATGGTGCGCTGCAGTTGGGGCATGACTTTGCTGGCCAGGCGCACTGCCTCTTCCTGGTTGCCAGCCAGGGCCGCCTGCTGCAGCGGTTCGATCCCCTTTGCCATGAAGTCGGCGCGCTTGCGTTCGAGGTCGGCGGCGAGCGCCTTTTCCTGCTCGTCTTGCGGCAGGCTCATATACCGCTTCCATGCGGCGTCCCCGGCCTCGACAAACACCTTCGAGCGGTCGACGCTGATTTTCGGATCATCCAGCTCGCCCTGCATTACGCTGCGGTCGAGCGCCAGGCGCATGCGCGTCGTGGCCAGCATGGCGTCGCTGAGCGCCACCGTCGAAGCCAGCTGGTTCGAGTAGGTTTCCTTCAGCGCGTCATTGCTTTGCGAGATGCCGTGCAGCCCCGCGCCGCCCAGAAGGATCAACAGCAGTGACAGCGTGGCCATGGCGCCCTTGAGCAGGGTCTTGATCTGAATATTGTTTTCGAATGGCATGATGAACGCGACGGTAGGCAACTCACAGGACACACTCTTGGTCCTGGTACGGCGGTCCGACACCCGGCGATCCGCCCTGCCCGGATAACGGCTTGCCCATTCGGTTCTTGAGCCAGCTCAGATATTTGCAGTGCAGCATAAAAAATGTCGGATAGACGCCACATGAGCAGGCGTTCCGCGCCATCGGACACTTCAAGAAAATGGCATTTTCGCCAGTTCTTCGACGTCGTTATCGATTATGTGTTTTTGGAAATCGGCAAAGCTCTTCGTCTCAGCCCGCAAAGTGGGATCCAAAACAAATGATCGATTTGACTGGTTCCGGAGCCCCAACCGGCAACCGGCCATTCGCCCGCTCGATACCGAGCGCCGGTAACCGCGGGCTGACCAGGTGCGATCACAAAAGTTCAGGGCAATATCGCTAGAGAATCTTCCTAATTTTGCCGTTCAATCGGCATGAAAGATTTGCAGCGACGCGTTAGCCCGATATAATGCTTTTCGACATTCCGCACCAACCCGATACACGAGGATCAAATGGCGACTTATCAGGAAATCGTTCAGAAAATCAACGAACTGCAAAAGCAGGCCGAAGAAATCAAGGCACGTGAGCAGGCTGCAGTGATTGCCGATATTCGCGAAAAAATCGACCAATATGGGTTGACGGCGGAAGATCTCGGTTTTGGCGTGAAGGCCGCGGCCGGCAAGAAGGTCGCCAACCGCAAGGTGCCGGTGCGTTATCGCGATAGCGCCGGCAACACCTGGACGGGCCGCGGCAAGCGCCCGGGTTGGTTGACCCAGGCCCTGGCAGCCGGCAAATCGGTGGACGATTTCCTGATCCGCTGATGCAATCGCAGTAGTCGCAATAAAAACGCCACGGCAATCTCCGTGGCGTTTTTGCTTGGCGCGCCATCCGCTCATCGCGGCCACGCAGAAACGGGTACGCCCAGGATCTCAGGCGTCAAAGCCGTTCGGATTGGTGGACTGCCAGCGCCACGAGTCCTCGCACATGCGGTCAAGGCCATGGCGCGCCTGCCAGCCCAGCAACTGGTGCGCCAGCGTCGGATCGGCATAGCAAGATGCAATATCGCCCGGCCGGCGCGCCACGATCTCGTGGGGCACCGGGCGCCCGCTGGCCCGCTCGTAGGCGGCCGCTACCTCGAGCACGCTGTAGCCGCGGCCCGTGCCCAGGTTGACCGTCATGCTCTGTCCGCGATCACGCAGGCAGACCAGTGCGGCCAGGTGTCCGTCCGCAAGATCGCAGACGTGGATGTAGTCGCGTACGCCGGTGCCATCCGGCGTCGGATAGTCGCCGCCGAATACCATCAGTTTTTCCCGACGGCCGCCGGCCACCTGGGCGACATAGGGCATGAGGTTATTCGGGATGCCGCGCGGGTCTTCGCCGATCAGGCCGCTTTCATGTGCCCCGACCGGGTTGAAATACCGGAGGTAGGCAATGCGCCACGTCGGATCCGATTTTTCCAGGTCGCGCAGGATTTGCTCGCCCATCAGCTTGGTCTGTCCATATGGATTGGTTGCCGAAAGCGGAAAATCCTCGAGGATCGGAACCGTATGCGGATTGCCATACACCGTCGCCGACGAGCTGAACACCAGTTGCTTTACGCCCGCGTCACGCATGGCGGCACACAAGGTCACCAGGCCGTCCAGATTGTTGCTGTAATACTCGAGCGGCTGGCTGACGGATTCACCGACCGCCTTGAGCGCCGCGAAATGGATAGCTCCGGCAATGCGATGCTCGGCGAACAGGCGATCCAGCAAGGCGCGGTCGCGGACATCGCCTTCGACAAAATTCGGGGTCTGTCCGGTAATGGTTGCGATCCGGTCCACCACCACCCGGCTGCTATTGCACAGATTATCGAGGCCGATCACCTGATAGCCGGCATTGAGCAATGCCACCCAGGTATGTGAAGCGATATAGCCAGTGGCACCGGTAAGAAGCAAAGTCTGGGACATTGGAATTCGGTAATTCATCGAAAGAAGATGGGCGAACATCGGCCATGGCATGCAGCCACGGACCGGTGCGAGAGGCGACGCTTACGCCGGAACACCGGCTATTATCGCCCACCGGCACAAAGGCAGGCGTCCCGGCAGTCCGGGTTCAGTCGTCCGAGCCGCCGCCCGGAGGCAAGCCAGCCCGGGCAATCCATGCCTCATGGGCGGCACGCAGCCTCCAGCCCGACTCGAAATCGCGCATGCCGAGCCATTGCGACACCGTGGCCGGCGATGCGCCGGCCTCGAAATGCATGGCGCCGCAGGTATTGCGCAGCGTCTGCGGCGATGCCCGTTCGCTGCGCGCCGACAGCACGCCGGCCTGGTCGAGCAGCAGCTCCACGCGTCGATACACGGAGGCGGCATGCATGGGCCGCCCGCTCGGCATGGCCGGGAACACCAGTTCGCCCAGCGTGCCCGACGCCTCGCGCAGCGAAAGCCATGCGCTCAGCGGCCGGTGGGCAAAGGCAAACAGCGGCGCTTCGTAGGTTCGGCCGCTCTCGGGCTTGGCCATGCGCAGCACCACGCGTCCAGCATGGCCGCTGTCGATGGCCCGGGTCCGCAATCCGCGCAATTCCCCCACCTTCAACCCTGCGCCCAGCAGCACCGCCACCATCGCGGCGTCGCGCGCGCGCTTCCATGCCGTGGGCGAAGCGTCGGCCCCATCCGCTGCGCTCTCGCCGGCCGGCCCGAGCACGCGCGCGATCAGCAGGTCGCGCTCGCCGGGCAGCAGGAAGGCGGTCGGATCATTCTCGCCCTCGGCCAGATGCGCGCGCACCGCCTGGCTGGCCGGGTTGTGCAGGCCTTCGTCAAGATGGGAGAGATGGTTATAGATCCGCTCGATCAGCCGGGTATATCGATAGCGATGTGACTTGTGGAGATCCTGTTCATCCAGGAATTCACCGATCTGGCCGGCCGACCACGATAGCGGCGCCAGCCCGCGTTCTGCCGACCAGCGCAGAAGTTTTCCCCACATGGCGCGATAGACCACGCTGGTGCCGTGACGGAAGCCGTTGCGCGCGAGCCAGCCATCGAAGGCGCGCTCGGGATGGCTGCGCCAGCTCGCCAGGTCGGCATCGAACAGGGCTGCCTGCGGTCCGTCCGCGCTGGGCTGGCTGCGCTGAGTGGTCACTGACTCTCCGGCAAATGGTAACGGCAATGCGCATATTGTAGACAAGGCGTCACTGGACGGGCGCCCGGCGCGGGCGTCATGCAGCCCGAGCTTGCGAGCGGGTCTTCGGCATGCTACCTTTTGCTCATTCATGCAACTGGTTGCATAGTACAAAATTGCACGATAGCTTTGACCACGAAGAACGAGGAGACCACCATCCATGAATGCCGCTGCGCTGATTCCGAATGCCCGTCCCACGCTTGCCGCCTGGCACGAGATCCTTGCCACGCATGCCTTCGAACGGCTCGGAGACATCATGGCCGACGACGTGGTGTTCCGCTCGCCGGTGGCCCACACGCCGTACCCGGGCCGCGCCGCCATCGTGCTGGTGCTGACGACCGTGAACCAGGTCTTCCAGGACTTTCGCTATCACCGCAGCTTCGTCGGTGACGACGGACACAGCGTGGTGCTCGAGTTCAGCGCCGACGTGGACGGCAAGCAGTTGAAGGGCATCGACATGATCCGCTTCGACGCCGCCGGCAAGATCGCCGAGTTCGAAGTCATGATCCGCCCGCTGAGCGGCCTGCAGGCACTTGGCGCCGCCATGGGCGCACGCCTGTCCAGCCAGAAGCAAGTACTTACCGGGGCGCTCTGAAGCCACCACCGCCCGATTCCACCGAGGAGCTTTTCGCATGTCCCTTCCCGCCCAGTTGAAGAACCGGCTTTCGCTGCCGGTCGTGTGCTCGCCACTGTTCATCATCTCCAACCCCGACCTCGTCATCGCCCAGTGCAAGGCTGGCGTGGTCGGATCGTTCCCGGCGCTCAATGCGCGGCCGGCACCGAAGCTGGAAGAGTGGCTGGACCGCATCACGACGGAACTGGCGGAACACGACGCCAGGCACCCGGACCGCCCGGCCGCGCCGTTCGCTGTCAACCAGATCGTGCACAAGTCCAACGACCGGCTCGAGCATGACCTGGAAATGTGCGTGCGCTACAAGGTGCCCATCGTGATCACGTCGCTGGGCGCGCGCACGGAAGTCAACGAGGCGGTGCATTCGTATGGCGGCATCGTCCTGCACGATGTCATCAACAACGCCTTTGCGCGCAAGGCGATCGAAAAGGGTGCCGATGGGCTTGTGGCCGTGGCGGCAGGCGCGGGCGGCCATGCCGGCACGCTGTCGCCTTTTGCGCTGCTGCATGAAATCCGCGAGTGGTTCGACGGTCCGCTGCTGTTGTCGGGCGCGATTTCGAGCGGCGACGCCATCCTGGCCGCGCAGGCCGCGGGCGCGGACCTGGCCTACATCGGCTCGGCCTTCATCGCCACGCAGGAAGCCAACGCCCAGGACGGCTACAAGCAGATGATCGTGGACAGCAGCGCGAATGACATCGTCTACTCGAACCTGTTCACCGGCGTGCATGGCAACTACCTGCGCGGCAGCATCGAGCGCGCGGGCCTGGACCCGGCGGCGCTGCCGCAATCGGATCCGTCGAAGATGAATTTCGGCTCGGCCAGCGCCAAGGCGTGGAAGGATATCTGGGGTGCCGGCCAGGGTGTGGGCGCCATCAAGCGCGTGGTGCCTGCCGCCGAACTGGTGCGCCGCTTTGCCGAAGAGTATGCGCTCGCCCGCCGCCGCCTCGGCCTGCCCGATGCCGCCGGTGCGTCGCAGGCACAGGCCGCGGACATCGCCTGACGCAGCAGGAACGGGAAAGGGAACGGGCTCAGTCCTGGCGATCGCCCGCAGGTGTCGCCAGCAGGGGCATCAGATCGTTGCCCCAGGCCACCCAGTCCTGTTCGAAACGAATGCCCCGGCGCAGCAATGCCAGGCGCAGTTGCTGCGCACGGTCCCGGCGGCCGTCGGCAAAGTCGCGGCGCTCGATGGCCTGGTAGGTTTCCAGCCGTGCCTGGTGCAGCGCGATCAGCCGGCGCATTTCATCGGCCAGGCCCAGTGGGCCGATCGCCGCGTCCGCGCGCAGCTTGACCAGGATCTCTTCGCGCTGGTCCAGGCCCGCGCCGGGCTCCAGCACCCATCGCACCAGTTCCTCGCGCCCGGCTGGCAGCACGTGGTACACCTTCTTGCGGCTTTTCTTCTCTTCGCCATTGGGCGAGGCGTTGCCGTCGGCGTCGACGCTCGGGTCGGTTTCCTCGGCGGCAATCCAGCCGTGATCGGCCATGCGTCCAAGTTCGCGATAGATCTGCTGGTGCGTGGCGTGCCAGAAATAGCCGATGGAACGATCGAACCGGCGCGCCAGGTCATAACCGGACGACGGTTTCTCGATCAGGGAAATCAACAGGGCGTGCTGTGTCGACATTCGGCTGGAAGGGTAGCCATGCTGGCGATTGAAGGCCGGAAAGCATGCGACGGCAAGCTTCTCGGGGACCGCGCTATGGTAGCGCAAGGCTTTGCGCGATAGCCGCGGGCGCCGCTCCCGGCTGATGCATCGGCGAGACGACATTTCGGGTGAACCGACAAAACCGACAATTTTGAAAACACATGCCTCTCAGAATTAAAAAATGCTGAATGGCATTTTTGGGGAGCATGGCATACATTGCAAACAATACGATCTGTCTGCGCGAGACGGGCATCGCCCCCACCCTGCTCGTGCTTTGTCACCGGAGCCAATGGAAATGAGAGGACACGATCTTGCAGAAGACCGTGACGTCGCCTGGGAGGCTGATGCCGGGCAGGACCCGGCGAGCGAAATCGCGGTGCTGCCGGCCCGCGCACCGGTCTACTACCGGTTGCCGGATACGCCGGACGGCCACCATATCAAGGAATATGCCAGCGGCCTGCGCCAGCTCGTGCGCTTTGTCGGTGTCGAGGAGCAGGTCGTCAAATACTGCCTGGGCTGAGCACGTCGGGCCAGCAAGTTCTTCTGTGGTTGTCTCCTCCAGGCCCATCTGCGGCCATGGATTGAACCCGCGAGTTTCTTTGCGGGTTTTTTTCTGCCGTTCAGCCAACTTGACTGCTCCGGCAGCGGTCAATATCGGACTATTTCCGTGGCGAGTTCAGCGAGACTTTAGCGGGAGTGATTTCGCCGACATCCTCCCACGTCTGCGTGTCGAAGCGGAACTTGGCGACCGCGCAGGTGGGCATGTTGGTGATCTCGGCCGACAGACGATGCGCAAGTTCCGTGAACTCAGGGTTGTGACCGAACAGCATCACACTGCCAACCGACTTGTCGAGTTCACGAACGACGGCCAGCAGGCTGGCGGCGCTACTGGCGTACAGCCGGTCGTCAACCATGATGTCCTTGCGCTCATAGCCGAGTTCGTCGGCCATCAGCTGCGCCGTCGTCAGCGCGCGCAGGGCCGGACTCGACACGAGCAGGTCGGGCTTTACCTTGCGGCCCGCCAGGCGCTTGCCCATCTCCGGAGCGTCGTGCCTGCCACGGTCCTCCAGGGGTCGCTCACGGTCGGGCAAGGACGGGTCATCGTGACTTGCCTTGGCATGCCGCACCAGAAACAGAGTCTTCATAGTCCCTCCTGATCCATCGGGATCGTTATGGGGTGTTTGTCGGGGTGTTTGTCGATGGCGCGCCTCGGCAGACCGGCACTTGGACGCTGGCCTCGCCACCACGCCCGCCCTATAGTGGACTGGGATGGGGCCGATTGCAACGCGATGCACCGCAAGGCGCCATCTGCTGGAGGGCAGCGGCATGCGAGACAGTTCAGATACCACCGAGGTGGTGATCCCAGCCGGCGGCGTGGCCCTGCAAGGCATCCTCACATTGCTGCCGGGCGCCGGCGCATTGGTCTTGTTTGCGCACGGTACGGGCAGTTCCCGGCTTAGCCCGCGCAATCGCCGTGTGGCCGCCGAACTCAATCGCTGCGGCATTGGAACGCTGCTGATGGACTTGCTGCTGCCGGAGGAAGACCAGGTGCAGTCCATCCGCTTCGACGTCGACCTTCTGGCTTCGCGGCTGGCACAGGCGACCAGCTGGGTGGCACGGCAGCCAGGCACGCCGCCACGGCTGGGCTATTTCGGCGCCAGCATTGGTGCGGCCGCATCGATGCGTGCGGCAAGCCGGTCGCAAATCCCGATCGGCGCCATCGTCTCGCGCGGCGGCAGGGTCGATCTGGCGGGCCCCGACGCGCTTACACAGCTGGCTGCGCCGACCATGCTGATCATCGGCGGGCTCGATGTCAGTGTCCTGGAACGGAATGAGTCGGCCTTTGCCCAGCTGACCTGCCAGAAGAAACTGGTGATCGTGCCCGGCGCCTCCCATTTGTTCCAGGAGCCCGGCGCGCTGGAATCGGTCGCTCGTCTGGCGGCGCAGTGGTTTGAGCGTTATCTGGGGAAGGCCTTGCCTTGACTGGCGCCTGCGGATTCCTTTCGCAACACGCGGAAAGAGTCAGTTCGGATACTTACTTCCTGACACCGCACCCATGGCCCCCGTACCATGCGTAGCGCGTCCGCCTGCAGCAGTTTCCCGCCTGGCAATCGCTAAAAGCCGTTGCACGAGATCGGGAACAGGCTCCGCGACATGCACGGCGCCAAGGGGGGCGAGCCCGGCTGGCATTGCCACCTGCAACTGGCACACACGCCCGCCAGCCAGCATGCCTGTCGATATGCTTCGCGGTATCAACGCAACGGATCCCGGCAACTGCAGGAAAGTTTCTAGGACCGGCAGCGATACGGTTGCAAGCGGTAGTAACTTGGCGTCGGGCAGTGCGTCAAGCACGACGCTATCAAACATCTCCCGCAGATGAACACTGGCCACGGGCAATACCCAGTTCGCCCCCCGAAGCGCCTGGATGGGAAGCGCGTCCCGCTTGCACAGTGGGTGCGAAGACGAAGCGACAATCATGGCTTCATCGTCCAGGACCGGCTCGAAGTGCAACACATTGGGTAATCGCCGCGGCATCCTGCAGAACACGACGTCCAGGCCGCCCGCACTTAGCAATGACATCAGGCGCACGCCGAAGTCTTCTTGAAGTTCGAGACGGACTTCCGGGTACGCCTGATGGAAAGTGCTCAGCACTGACGCCGTCAACGCATAGGAAGCAGCGGGAATGGACCCGATGCGCAGTGACCTGGTATCACCCTGCTGGCTCGCAGCCAGAAACTCCGCAGATTGCTGAAGCCGTACCATGACTTCACGCGCATGAGAAATCATGCCTCGTCCGCATGCCGTCGGCCGTATTCCACGCGCGTGGCGCTCGAACAGCTTCATGCCGACCAACAGTTCGAGCTGGGCGAGCGACTGAGTTGCGGCCGACTGGCTCATGCAAGCTTCCTTTGCCGCGCGCGCGATGCAGCCGCAATCGTCGACCATGACCAATAGTTGCAGCTGACGCAACCGACCCTGCTTGATCAGCCGCCCAAAGAGGGTTTTTGCGAGCAGGGGCGCTGCGGCCCCCGAAAGTACAGACGCTCCGCCGTCAACCGGAACGGACTGATCTGTCGAGCTCTTCACGGAAAAGCGCTCGCTGTGCCGTCAGGCTTGCCAAGGGAGGGGACCGCAAACAGCAGGACCATACGCCAGGCTCCATCTACCACAAGCGATACCAGCAACAGTCTCTGTAGCCGCGATGCCATTGAGCGAGCTAGCATGGCATGCCCGAACTGCTTGAGCCATTACAGTTCCAGTATGCGATACCAGTTGCAATGATCCATCTCAATCTTGCACACATTCAGTCGGAGATAGTGCGCGCGACATGCGTTCGCGCCGCTCGGAACAATCAGCGGCCGCAGGTATGCGTGAGCAACGGGCTCGGGGCATCCCGATGGGCGCTGTTTCGTTTGACCTAAGCTGTTGTATCAGTCAGGCGCATTCTCGGCGCCGGATTTCACCAGTTTCCGATGAAGCAGCAAAGCCACAGTAATGCACAGCCCAGCGTTGTATGCGGCAATGATTTGAAAAGCGTCGGTAAACTGAAGAAACGTGCCAGCCGCAAATAGCCCCGCCGGAAAAGCAGACCCCACGATCAACGTTTGCACGCCCAAGATGCGGCCATATGAATCGCGCGACGCCAGCCTCATCAACAGCGCATCCGCCGCGCTTCCCGAAAACGCGACACTGGCTCCGATCAACAGCAAGGCAACGTTAAACACCGGATATCGCCATGCACTCGTCAACCCCGTTGAGACACAGATCAGCAAGAAGCCGCAACCGGTCATTACAGCCAATGACGGAAGATGGCACCGCCTCAGCTTTGCGTAACCCAAAGCACCGCCAACTGCGCCCACACCCAAGCAGGACTCCGAAAATCCGAGATACGCGCTGTTAGATCCGTCGATGCCTGTTATGAAGAGTGGCATGATAATTACCAGGGGGGACAGCACAAAATTAAGTATCGCAGTAAAACCAAGTTCACACATTAGCATGTCGTCGCTTTTGTAGAACACAAAGGCCGTTGCAAAGCGTTCGGTCAAAGGCAATGCCTTCACCGCGGCAGTACGGGAGGCTGGCGAATCTATATCCAACGTACAGACTACCCATGCGCTGACCAGCAGAGTGCCGCAGCACACCAGCGTAGAATAGACAGCCTCCAGTGCTATCAACAGCAGACCACCAAACAGTGGAACTACCAGCTTGCTCAGGTAGCCCGTACTGCGGGAGAGACCCGCAGCCAAGCCTTTCCCCTGGCCGTGAAGCATGTCCTTGATCAGAATCTGCCGCGAAATCGAATAGCCGGTTATTGCAACTCCCATCCCAATCTCAGCGGGAATCAATAGCCAAAGCGGCATTAGCCGCGCAAGCACTGGAATCGTTCCGAGTAAGATGGCGGCACCAGACAGCAGGCATACAATGCAGGCGTTGCGTGCCCCTGATCTTTGGATCAGGTAGGTCAGTGGGATGCCACTGAAAATTCGCGCCACGGCACCGCCCCCGATGGTCAGCGGGAGCAGTGAGGCAAGCTCGGCGTGCTGCGCGAGGTACCACGTGATCGTGAACGTTTGCAGAATTGTGGCACTTGGGACGAGAAACCCGACGACAGCCAGCCACAGAAATGGCTTGGGTAGGTCTTGCGTTTCTATATTCTGCACTGTCATTTGGACTGCCCGAAGACGGCCCGCGTCAATGCAGCTCCGCGCTGCCCAAGTGACATCAAGTAGAAGACGTTGTCGCGAATATCATCACAAACAGAAAACTCCTTTGCGAATCCCAAGTCTCCTGACGCCAGATCCGCATAGTCTGCACGCGGGCAATAGTGAGAGACTGGGCACTCCTTGCACGCCACCGGCTCTTCCAGCATTGCCTGGTACTCGCATAGCTTGTCGAATGCGTAGTCGCCCGACAGGATGTCACCAAAATGGTACTCAGGGAATTCAAACAGATTGTCCTGAGGGCATACGCGACCATCGTGATTAATGTGGAACTGCACTCGTGGCAGAACCCCAGCATCGCGCATATAGATCAGTTTGAGATAACGAGCAATTGGTGACGATTGCACAAAAGGACCCAGCCTTGCGTCACCTTCGATGGCAGCAACCATCTTTTCGGTGATCATCCTTGTCGTCACCTTGTTCAGCAATTTGATACGCGCCGCCGATCCCGTCAGGCTTAGGGGTGAGTACAGGAACTGTGTTGCCCAAGTTCGCGTGCAAAATAGATGGTATCAATGAAGGACGAGAAATTATGCGCCCCCACTACAGCCTTGATAGAGATGAAGGCTCCCATATCCGCCATGTATCGCACATTGGACACGACCTGATCAAAGCTTCTGGGTCGGAACTGATCGTGCACCTCTCGCACGTGGGAATCCAAGGAAATACGCCATTCAACCCCCTTGTCCTGATAAAAATCTAAGAACGCTCCCGATTGGAATTTTTTGATATTTGCCGCATTTGTTGACACCCGGACCATCAAGCCTCTTTCTCTGGCGTAACCGAGAATGTCTGCGAAGTCCTTATTTATTGTTGGTTCACCACCGAAGAGTTGAAGCGTCCTTGTAGGATTGTTCATTGCACCACCTAGCCCGATGACGTAATCGATGAAATCCCTTACCTCTCGGTATTCGAGGTCGAACTTTCCCCGGCGCATGCTGCTTGGAGCCTCAATGTAGCAGTGGGGGCACGATAAGTTGCAACGGTTGGTGAGCTTGACAACGGGATACAGTGCCAGATGTTCCTTGCCTGCCAACTTTGACGTTTTTGAAATGCCCTCTAGCGATCGCATAAGAGCTGGGTCATCATCCGCTAGCAAACTCTCGAGTTCTGCCGCCCTTCCGCTGCTTATTTTCATCCACGCTTGTGGGTTCTTTGTTGCGTATATCACCTCGCCATCGGCTTCTACTTTGAAGAATTCCATGTCGGGCCACCTATCCGGAAGGGTGAGATGGAGTCATTTCCATCTCACCTCACTCACCGCGCTCAATACTGAATGGCTTCTCCCCACATGGCGCGCTCCGGATCATGGCCAGAATCCCATTCAACCTCGAAGGTAAAGTCATCGAGACGGAAGCCGGCCTGCGACTCGATTCCCGCAGGGGTATTGCACGACTCATGGATCATTTCAAGACTCCTTGTTGACTGAGAAATGGGCTAGTCCACACCGCCCAACTTCAGCTTAGGGAGCGCAAGATCCTGGTACCAGTCGCTTTTAGCCCCGAGCTAACGGCGTTATCGATATCCCGCCCTGCAGTGTTTGCTTCCTTATGGAATTGATGGCGAAAGCTATCCCAGCTACATCGCGAAGAGAGACAGGCCGGGGCAGAGAAATTCCGGGTAGTGACAATGTCGAGGCTAGCATCCGAAGAGATCAGCAAAGCTCCGGCTTCACATCTTTTGATTGCGGACATTGCCGAGATATCTGCATCCTCGTCCGCAGTTTTGTCTCGTTTGGCTCCCCAGACAACAAAAAAGCCGGTCCCCCAAGGAACCGGCTTTCCACCATCGCAAAAGCAACAGAGTCAGACAGTAATCAATCCACCGTCGCGCCCGAAGCCTTCACCACCTTCGCCCACTTCGCGGTCTCGGTCTTCATGAACGCGGCGAGCTGGGCCGGCTTTTCGGGATTGGGCTCGGCACCCTGGTCGGCCATCTGCTTCTTCACCTCCGGCATGGCGAGGATCTTCACCACTTCGGCGTTCAGGCGGTCGATGATGGGTTGCGGGGTTCCGGCGGTGGCGTACAGCGCGAACCACGAGGTGGCTTCATAGCCGGGCACGCCCGATTCCGCCACGGTCGGCACGTTCGGCAGCGCCGGCGAGCGCTTGGCCGAGGTCACGGCGATGGCGCGCAGCTTGCCGGCCTTCACGTGCGGATACGATGACGGCATGTTGTCGAACATCAGGCCGATCTGGTTGCCCAGCAGGTCGTTCACGGCAGGCGCGCTGCCCTTGTATGGGATGTGCTGGATGTGCAGGCCGGTCATCGAATTGAACAGCTCGCCCGACAGGTGCATCGACGAGCCGCTGCCCGATGAGCCGTAGGACAGCTTGTCCGGATTGGCCTTCACGTAGGCAATCAGTTCCTTGATATTGTTCACCGGCACCTTCGGGTTCACCACCACCAGGTTCGGCACCATCGCCACGCGGCTGATCGGCGCGAAATCCTTGACCGGGTCATACGGCAGCTTGGAATACAGCGACTGGTTGATGGCGTGGGTGCCGATGGTGCCCATGAACAGCGTATAGCCATCGCCCGGCGCCTTGGCGGCCAGCGATGCGCCGATGTTGCCGCCCGCGCCCGGACGGTTGTCGATCACCACGGGCTGGCCGAGTGCCTTGCCCAGTTGCAGGCCGACGATGCGGGCCAGGATGTCGGTGGTGCCACCGGCCGAGAACGGCACGATCATCGTGATCGGCTTGGTCGGGTAGCCACCTTGCGCATGCGCCGCGCCGGCAAAGCCGGCAATGGTGGTGGCCAGCGCAACGCCTGCGGCCAGCAGGCGGCGGCGGGTCGTGGAGGTCTGGGAATCGAGTCTCATCGGTTTGCTCCGGTTGTCCTTGTTGCCCGCGCGCAGCGTGTCTGTCGCGGGCGAATGCTGGATAGCGTGATTGCTGCCCTGGAAGAAGACAGCGCGGTGACGCTGTCTTCGTGCCGGCTGTGACCGCAAGGATCGCAGCCTGATATGACGCTTTATTAACGTCTGTTCTTGTGAATGCCTGAAGTCCGCGGGATCAGACCGGTGCCACGCCAAGCGTGGTTCCGCCGCAGACGTAGAGGACCTGGCCCGTGACAAAGCCATTATCCGGCGACAGGAAGAACAGCGCGGCGCGCGCCACGTCTTCCGGCGTACCCATGCGCTTCACGGCGATGCTCGCCAGGATGCGGCGCGTCTGTTCGCTGCCTTCGGGATTGCTCTTGCGGAACAGCTCCGTGGCGATCGGGCCCGGCGCCACCGCATTCACGGTGATGCCGTCGCCGCCAAGCTCCATCGCCAGCGTGCGCGTCATGCCGATCAGCCCGGCCTTGGTGGCCGAGTACACCACGCGCTCGGGCTTGCCCAGCGCCGCGCGCGAAGCCATGTTGACCACGCGGCCAAACCCGGCGGCGCGCATGGCCGGCAGGCAGGCCTGCGTAAGCAGCATCGCCGCCTGCAGGTGCAGGCCAACGACATAGTCGAGGTCGGCCACGGTGGCCGTGTCGGCGGTGCCGGGGCGCGTCGCGCCCGCATTGTTCACCAGCCGCGTGACGGCGAACTGCGAGGTGACCTGCTGCGCCACGGCGCGTGTCGCCTCGGCATTGGTCAGGTCAGCCTGGAAAAACGTCATGTTGGGATGGGACCAGCCCGGCTCGGTGTAGTCGATATTGACTACGCGGGTGGTGCCGTCTGCCAGCAGCATTTCGCTGATGGCGCGCCCGATGCCGGAACTGGCGCCGGTGACGATCGTGGCGTTGGGGTGGGACATCTTCAACTCACTTAAGAAAGACCGCTGCACTACGCCCTCTCCCGCGAGCGGGAGAGGAGAGCAAACAAGTCGTGGTGCAACCGAATGCGCTTAAACGCGTTCGATCACCATGGCGATGCCCTGGCCCACGCCGATGCACATGGTGCACAGCGCGAAGCGTCCGCCGGTGCGATGCAGCTGATACATCGCGGTGGTCACCAGGCGCGCGCCGCTCATGCCGAGCGGGTGGCCCAGCGCGATCGCGCCGCCATTCGGGTTGACCCGCTTGTCGTCGTCGGCGATGCCCAGTTCACGCAGCACGGCCAGGCCTTGCGCGGCGAACGCTTCGTTCAGTTCGATCACGTCGATCTGGTCCAGCGTCATGCCCAGTTGCTTCATCAGCTTCTGCGTGGCCGGTGCCGGGCCGATCCCCATCACGCGCGGCGCCACGCCGGCAGTTGCCATGCCGACGATGCGCGCACGCGGGGTCAGGCCGTGTTGCTTGAGGCCGGCTTCGCTCGCCAGCAGGATCGCGCAGGCGCCGTCGTTCACGCCCGAGGCGTTGCCGGCGGTGATGGTGCCGTCCGCGCGCACGATCGGGCGCAGCTTGGCCAGCGCTTCCATGCTGGTGGCGCGCGGGTGCTCGTCGCGGTCGACGACGATCGCATCACCCTTCTTCTGCGCGATGCTGACCGGCGTGATTTCCTGCGCCAGCGTGCCGTCGGCCTGGGCGCGCGAGGCGCGCTCCTGGCTGCGCAGCGCCATCAGGTCCTGGTCTTCGCGGCCGATCTTGTAGTCGGTGGCCACGTTCTCGGCGGTCTCGGGCATCGAGTCGACGCCATAGGCCGCGCGCATCGCCGGGTTGATGAAGCGCCAGCCGATGGTGGTGTCGAAGATTTGCGCATCGCGGGAGAACGCGCTGGTGGCCTTGCCCATCACGAACGGGGCACGGCTCATGCTTTCCACGCCGCCGGCGATCATCAGCGTGGCTTCGCCCGCCTTGATAGCGCGCGCGGCAGTACCGGTGGCGTCCATGCCCGAGCCGCACAGGCGGTTCAGCGTCGCGCCCGGCACGTCCTGCGGCAGGCCGGCCAGCAGCGCCGACATGCGCGCCACGTTGCGGTTGTCTTCACCGGCCTGGTTGGCGTTGCCGTAGATCACGTCATCGATGGCGGACCAGTCCAGGTTCGGGTTGCGCGCCATCAGCGCCTTCAGGGGCACGGCACCCAGGTCGTCCGCGCGCACGGCGGACAGGCTGCCGCCATAGCGGCCGATGGGGGTACGGATGGCGTCGCAGATAAAGGCTTCGTTCATGTCTCTCTCTCGGTCTTGATGTCAGGATGTCAGTGGTCAGCCCTGGATCAGGGTCACGCCGGTCAGGCGCTGCAGCTCGTCGAAGCCCAGCCCCTCCACCAGGTCGCGCGCAACCAGCCCGTCGGCGGTCACGTCGATGGTGGCCAGATCAGTGTAGATACGCGTCACGCAGCCGATGCCGGTCAGCGGATAGGTGCACTGCGGCACGATCTTGCTTTCGCCCTGCTTGGTCAGGTGCTCCATCATCACGAACACCTGCTTGGCGCCGATGGCCAGGTCCATCGCGCCGCCCACGGCGGGGATGGCGCCCGGTGCGCCGGTGTGCCAGTTGGCCAGGTCGCCCTTCTCGGAGACCTGGAACGCGCCCAGCACGCAGAAGTCGAGGTGGCCGCCGCGCATCATGGCGAACGAGTCGGCATGGTGGAAATACGAGCCGCCGGCCTTGATCGTCACGGGCTGCTTGCCGGCATTGATCAGGTCGCCGTCTTCCTGGCCCGGTGCGGGCGCGGGGCCCATGCCGAGCAGGCCGTTTTCACTGTGCAGCAGGATTTCCTTGTCGGCCGGCAGGTGGTTGCCCACCAGCGTGGGCAGGCCGATACCGAGATTCACCACGGCACCTTCGGGGATGTCCTTGGCCACACGGGCGGCCATCTGGTCGCGGGTCAGTTTTTGCATGTTCGCTCTCCTTCTCGCTCAGACCTTCACCACGCGCTTGACGAACAGGCCCGGCGTCACGATGTGCTCCGGATCCAGTTCGCCAAGGTCCACCAGGTGGCTCACCTGGACGATGGGGCACTTGGCAGCCATGGCCATGATCGGGCCGAAGTTGCGAGCGGTCTTGCGGTAGGTCAGGTTGCCCCAGCGGTCGGCCTTGTCGGCCTTGATCAGGGCGAAGTCGGCCTGGATGGGCTTTTCGAACACATAGCCCTGGCCGTCGATGATGCGGGTTTCCTTGCCTTCGGCCAGCGGCGTGCCGTAGGCCGTGCGCGTGAAGAAGCCGCCGATGCCGGCGCCGGCGGCACGGATGCGCTCGGCCAGGTTGCCCTGCGGCACCAGTTCCAGTTCGATCTCGCCGGCGTGGTACAGCGAATCGAAGACATAGGAGTCCGACTGGCGCGGGAACGAGCAGATGATCTTGCGCACGCGCTTGGTCTTGAGCAGCGCGGCCAGGCCGGTGTCGCCGTTGCCGGCGTTGTTGTTGACGATGGTGAGGTCGCGCGCGCCCTGCGCGATCAGCGCGTCGATCAGTTCCGCCGGCATGCCTGCCATGCCGAAACCGCCGATCAGGATCGTGGCGCCGTCGTGGATGCCGGCCATCGCCGCTTCCACGGAGTCAAATATCTTGTTGATCACTTGCGTTCCAGTCCGGGATGAGGGTCTGGCAGGTGCCGGGACCGGCCGCAAGGCGCGGCACGCAAAAACTGTCTCCGGGCGATCCCTGCCGGACGGGCGTCTGGCGCAAGCACCGGGCGACGGCGCGCTAGCCATGACGGGTTCCAACAGAAATAAACGAATTTGTTCTTATTGCGAACTTGAATTCGCAATCTGAACAGAGTACACCCCGCGCCAAACACGGGTCAAGGCAACGGCAAAGAGCTTGTCCGGTAATCGGCCGCGCATGCAGCCATGCCTTGCACCGCGGGACTTCCGCCCCTGCTCGCTTCCCCTGTGTAGGACTGAGCCGACGCCACAATCGGCCCGGTGGCGATACGGCCGCGGCCCGCGCCTGCCTATGCTTGGATCAAGACCAGCCACAAGACGACCGCCACCGGACCACCCGGCACGCCACGGCAAGTCTGCACCAGAACCAGTCCGGCACGACGTGGCCGGACCAGAACAGAAAGAGGAGTCGGAAATCATGGCACGCGCCTTCGCCAGCCCCAATCCTTCCCGGACAAGCAAGCATCAGGCCGCACTCGACCGGATCCTGCGCACCACGCGGCAAGACTGGATGCTGGATATTCTGCCTTCCGAGCCCGCCCGGCAAGCACCCCCCGCCCGCCCGCGCTTGCCGCTGCCGCGCCTGGCCGCCCGGGCCTTCGAGGCGCAAATCATGGCCATCCGCTGCCAGAAGGTATTCGCGGCCTGAACCCTGAACCCCGAACCCTCAACCGCGCCACGCTCAGGGCAGTTGCAGCACCGCGCGGCTACCCGCGGTGCCAGGCCGGACTTCCAGCCGCACGTCGATGCGTTCGCGCAGTTCCGCGACATGCGAGATGATCCCCACCAGCCTTCCCGCCTGCTGCAAGTCCAGCAGTGTGCGGATGGCAAAGTCGAGGCTTTCCGGATCGAGCGTGCCAAAGCCTTCGTCGACGAACAGCGTATCGAGCTGGATGCCGCCTGAGCGCGACTGGACCACATCGGCCAGCCCGAGCGCCAGCGACAGCGAGGCCAGGAACCCTTCGCCGCCTGACAGCGTATTGGCCGGCCGCGCCGCGCCGGTGTCGTAGTCGAACACCTCCAGGTCGAGCCCGCCGGCCGTGCGCTGGTCGGCCTGCTCGCGCACGCGCTGCAAAGTGTAGCGGCCACGGCTCATGGCCAGCAGGCGCACGGAGGCGGCCTCCAGCACCTCGTCGAGCAGCGTGGCCAGCACGAAGCGCTGGAACGTCATGCGGCGCGGGTTGTTCCCGTTGGCGACTTCCGCGAGCCGTCCGAGGATGGCGTAGCGCGCTTCGATCTCGCGGTTGGCCGCGGCCAGGGCATCGAGCTGCCTTTGGCATTGCAGCAGGTTGTCGCGCATGCGCGCACGGTCGGCCTGCTGCCGGACGATGCCTTCCACCGCAGCCGCTGCCATCGACGCGGCCAGGCGCACGCCATCCAGGTCCGGCACCGACAACCCCTCGGCCGCCGCGATGGCGCGCGACAGGCCATGCGCGGACACCGCAAGGGCTTCATCGTAGAGGCGTACCGCATCGTCCAGCGCCTCGATCGCCGCGGCGTCCAGCCGGGCCGAGCCAAAGGCCGCCAGGTCGGCAAAGCCCGACGCGGCCAGCATGGCGTCCGCCGCGGTTCGCGCTTCCAGCAGGCGCTCGCCCGCGCGGGCCAGCACGGCCTGTGCCGACTGGCTGGCCGCTTCGGCCCGGGCCAGCGCCGCGCCGGCCTGCTTGTCGGCGTCTTGCGCTGCCTCCAGCGCGGCGCCAAGCGCGGTGAACTGGGCGCGGGCCTGTCGCAGGGCGGCTTCGATCGCCCCGGGATCGCGCGCGTCTTCGGGCAGTTGTGCGCACGCCGCCCGCCACTCCCCCTGCAACTGCGCGAGCGACTGGCCCGTGGATTCCATCGTGGCGCACGCCGTGCGGTGGGCATCGTCCGCGGCCGCGAGCACGGCGCGCCGTTCTTCGATGACCGCCGGCATCCGGGCCAGCCGGTCAGACGATGCCTGCGCGGCAGCAAGCTCCCGCTCGAGCGCGGCGGTCTGCACGGTCAGTTCCTGTGCCGTGGCATCTAACGCCTGCAGCGCGGCGCCGCCGATATCCGCCGCGGCCTCCGCGAGTTGCACGGCCCACCGTTCGAGATCGGCCTGCGCGGTGTGCCGGATGGTGACGGCACGCAGCGCGGCATCATCGGCCTCGCGCGAGGCGCCACGCGCCTGCTCGAGCGCATCGTCCGAAACCAGTTCCGCGGTGTGCTGCGCGAGCGCCGGATGGTCGGTGCCGCCGCAGACCGGACACGCCTCGCCCGTCGCCAGCACGGCGGCAAGGCGCGCGGCCTGCCCGGCCCGCCAGGCGGACTCCGTCGTCGTCAGGGCCGAGCGCAGCGTGTCACGGTGCATGGTTGCACGGGCCGCCGCCGCATCGCAGCGCGCCAGTGTCTCGCGCGCCTTCGCCTCGGCCTGTGCGGTCTGCCGGTAGCGGGCGATCTGCTTCGCGCGCGCCTGGGCTGCCTGCAGCTGCAGGCCGAAGGTCTGCAGCTGCGCAGCCAGCACCTGCGCCTGGCGCTGGTCGGCTTCGGCAGTGGCCAGTTCCACCTGCCTCTGCGCCAGCACTTGGGCGGCCCGGTCGCGCGCGGCAACCGCATCGGCCTGCTGCCGTGCGGCGGCCTCCAGCGACTGGCGCAGGTTGCCAAGCTGGCGCGCGCGGGGCAGCAGGGCCTCGAATTCCATCACGCGGCGTTGGCCAGCCTCGCGCACCTCGCCGCGCGCAAGCTCGGCCTGCAGCCGCTCGGTGGCCTGCGCGGCCCCCTGTTGCTGTTGCCGCAACGCGCTGGCCGCGTGCTCCACCGCTGCGTGCGCGGCCTGCTGGTCGCGTGCCGTTGTTTCCAGATGCTGGATGGCAGGCCACGCCTGGGTGGCACGTCGTGCAGCGTGCAGCCGCATGCGTTGTTCGTCGGTCGCCGCCTTGCGGGCCAGCAAGGCCTCATGGGCTGCGTGCGCGTCGGCACGTTCGCGCAGCCGTGCCGCTACCTGCTCCGCGCCTTGCAAGGCCGTTTGCGCGGCGGCATGGCCGACGCGTGCGGATTGCTCCTGTTGCTGCAGGTCTTGCAGTGCCTGCTGGAGCTGCGCGATACCGACGGCCAGTGCATCGGTCGACTCCATGTCGAACTGGCGCAGCAGCGCCTGGCGCTGGTCGAGGATGCGCTCGGCATCGCGCCGGATGCCGGCCGCCTCGCTTTTCAGCAGCTCTTCCACGCGCCGGTACAGCTCGGTGCGGAACAGGCGCTCCAGGATCCCTTGCCGCGCCTGCGAACTGGCCGTCAGCAATTCGCGGAAGCGTCCCTGCGGCAGCACGATGACCTGGCGGAACTGCGCGCTGTCGAACCCCAACAACTCGCGGATGGCATCGCTGACCCTGGCTGGCTGCCCGGCCTTGCTGACCCAGCCCTCGCCCTCCCAGGCATCGAGCTGTGCCTTGGCGGTTTCGGTGACCATGCCCTCGCCGCGCTGCTTCGGCCGCTCTTGCGCGGGCGAACGCACGACGCGAAAGCGCTGCGCGCCAAGGCCGAACTCGAGCACGACTTCCGTGCGCAGCCCGGGCGCCGCATTGGCGCTGCGCATGGCCTGCGCGGAACGCTCGCCGCCCGAGGTGTCGCCATACAACGCAAAGCAGATCGCGTCGAGCAGCGTGGTCTTGCCGGCACCGGTCGGGCCGTGAATCAGGAAGAAGGCCTGCTCGCCCAGTTGCGTGAAATCGATCGCCTCGGTGCCGGAAAACGGTCCGAAGGCCTGCATCGTCAGGAGCAATGGCCTCATGCCGACTCCCTCTGCGCGGCGGCCATGCCGGCCAGCACCTGCTCCAGCGCGGCGCGCTGGCCATCATCGAGTTCGGCATCGGCCACTTCGCGGAAGAAGCTCGCAAAAAGCTCGCCGGTACTTTGTTCCCGCAACCGCCGCGCGGCATCGCCAGCGGCTCCGGCACGGGACAGTACGGTGCGCTCGACCGCGAGCGCATTGGGATAGACCTGGCGCAGCTTTGCCATCGGGTCCAGCAGCGCGCCGGTGTCGGTGAGACGCGCATAGACATAGTCATCGCGCCGCGCGTCAATGGCGGCCGCAGCGATCAGGGCCGCCAGCTCGCCTTCGACGATGCGCAAGTCGCGCAGCGGCCGCAACGGCCTGGGCGTGATCTGTACGCTGCCGTCGGCGCCAAGCTCGATCATCGACACGGACTTTTCGTGGCTGCACTCCGACAGCGAATACTTCAGCAGCGAGCCCGCATAGCGCACCCGCCCGCCGATCGTCTGCGGCCGGTGCAGGTGGCCCAATGCCACCAGGTCGAAGCCGTCGAACGCCTGCGCCGCCACCGCGCCGCTGCCGCCGACCGACAAGGGCCGCTCCGACTCGCTGACCGCGCCGCCGACGACGAAGGCATGACCCACCACCACCGACCGCATGCCGCGCGGATGGTTTGCACGGATGGCGTCCAGTTGCGCGCACAGCGCCGCTTCATGCGTGGGCAATTCGGCGCCCAGCGCGTCACGCACGACGGCGGGTTCGGCATAGGGCAGCGCATAGATGCGCACCTCGCCATGCGCGTCGTGCAGCGCCGCGCTGGCGGGCGTGGCGGACGTGCAGCCGGCCACGTGCAGGCCTTGCGACTGCATCAGCCTGGCGCCAAATTCCAGCCGCTGCGCGCTGTCATGGTTGCCAGCGATCAGCACCACGGGCACGCCCGCATCCAGGACGATCCGCGCCAGGACGTCGTCCAGCAGCGCGACCGCTTCCGGCGGCGGCACGGCCCGGTCGTACACGTCGCCGGCTATCAGCACAGCGTCGGGGCGCTCGGCGCGCACCAGCTCGACAAACTGGTCGAGGATATGGGCCTGGTCTTCGATCAGGCTGCGGGCATGGAAGAGCCGGCCGAGATGCCAGTCGGCGGTGTGCAGGAAGCGCAATGTGGATACCTGGTCTGCGGGGTGAGGGTGGCGTGTCCGCCACGGCGGCACGCAGTACAGCCGGCATCATAACTGCGCGGACCGCCCACCGGTCCTGCCGGCCGCTTCAGGCCCCTGGCGCTCCGGTGAACACCGTCAGCACGCCCGTGTAGCCGTACAGGTGGTCGCGAGCGATCTCGCCGTTGGCGAAGAACCCGGCCAGTGGCAATTCGCCGAGCGCGCGGCGCACCAGCTGCAGCTCGGCGTTGGGGGCGCCGAAATGCGGGCCGCCACGTCCGGAGCAACTGATGTAAAGACCGCCCAGCACCCGCCCGACCGTGCCGCTTTCGATCTCGGCGCGGATTTCCGTGGCGATGCGCATCAGGTCGGCGCGCGCCGCCCCCGGGTTCTGGGTGCAGAAGGCGAGCCGCATGCCGGGCTCGGCAACGTCTGCCAGCGCCAGTACGCGATGCTGCACGTCAAGTCCCATCAAATGCCGCACCATGGTCTCGGCGCCGAACCTGCCCGGCAGCCGGGGCGCGTCGTCCGCCCCCGCGCTCAGGCCGGCCAGTGTTCCCGACAAGGCCTCGGCCATCTCCTGCGGGGGCGCGTCGCGCCCGAGCCCGAGGTCCTTCAGGACGCAGTCGAGCGCCGGCTCGTCGTCCAGCGTGAACAGCAGGTTGCGGTCCACGCGTGTCACGGTGCGCGCGGGCCCGATCGGCTGGCATCCCTGCGTCACGCGCGAGATCAGGCCGACCCGCGGGCCGAACAAGACCCCCGACAAGCCGCCCGAGTAGATGCCGTCGGCCATCTGCAGCGTCCGGTTGCGTGCCGACGACAAGCCGCCGAACAGATAGCCGGTGGCGATGCGTTCGCTCAGTTCGTGCAGCAGGTCCTGCAGGTCGGGCGTCGAGGCTTCCGCATGCACCAGCGCAGCATGAGGCGTGAAGCCGGATGAGGCCGCCGGCAACGGCTTGCGGCCCGAGAACAGCCGGAAGGCATCACGCGGCAGCGGCGCCGCCATCAGCACCATGGCGGGCTCGTCGATGTACTCGACGCCGCAGGCGCAAACCCCGACCGCGGAGGTTCCGACCCAGGCGACGCCAGGCCACTCCCGCTGCAGCGCATCGAGAATGCGCTCGGCCGCCGGGGCATAGTAATCGCTCAGGTAGCACCAGCCCAGCGTCAGCGCGACGGCATTGCCGTGCTGCGCCTGCTGCACGGCAAGCTGGGCTTCCAGTTGCGAGCGGCAGTCGCCCAGTGCTTCCTGCCAGCGCGCATGGGCGGCGTGGGCGTGTACGAAGGCCGCGTCGTGCATGAGATCCCCCTTGGCAGCCCGCGCCGGCCGACCGGCGATCACTCACAAGTCGCGTGCGCGCAGATGCAGTGCGAGGTAGGCAGCCTGTTCAGCGTCGGTTCAGCCATGCCGGCGCATCATCGTTTCCGTCGCCCCCAGAACTTCGAACAATCAAGGACGAGCACCATGAAACGCATCCTCATCGCCACCGCCTTTGCCATGGCAGCCGCTGCCGCCCACGCCTAATACACCGGCCCTTCGGCTATCCCCGCCGCCACCGTCAAGTCGCTGCAGCAGGGTGGCAAGGACGACCAGCATGCCGTGCTGCGCGGCAAGATCGTCAGCCACGTCGGGCACGAGCGCTACCTGTTCGCGGATGGCACGGGACAGATGCAGGTGAAGATCAAGGCCTCGCGCTGGCCCGCGCAAAAGCCTGTCGACGCCAACACCACGGTCGAGCTGCTCGGCGAATACGACACGGAGCTGATCGGCGAATCGCACTTCGACGTGAAGGAAATTCGCCTGCCCTGAACGGCGCGGCCTGCCAGCGTGCACGGGTGCGCCGCGGCGCGCTCAGCTCACGCGGAAGCCGATCTTCAGCGTCACCTGGAAATGCGCGACCTTGCCGTCCGCGATATGGCCGCGCGTTTCGACGACCTCAAACCAGTCGATATGCTTGATGGTCTCGCTGGCCTTGGTGATGGCATTGCGGATGGCAGCGTCGCAGCCGTCGGGCGACGAGCCGACGATCTCGACGAGCTTGTAGGTATGGTCGCTCATGTCCCATTCTCCTTGGCCGGCTGGCACCGGGCGCGGTTCCATCCATCATAGGCACGCCCACGGCGAAAGCCCAGTAGACGCATGCGGCGAAAGGGACTGTTACACACGGGCCGCTTGTCCCGTGTGAAGCGGGCTGCTACGCTGCGGGCCCGCATTGCCGCGCGGCGTGGCATGCGGGGCCTCCGTCCCCGAACCGAATAGCAACGTGAACCATCGATTCAAGCGCGCGGCCCTGTCCGCCCTGCTGCTCGCCGCCTGCGCAACCGGCCTGGCCCAGGCCCGCTCCACTTCGGCACTCGACAGCATCACCGACTCCCTCAGCAATACTTTCAACGAGGCCATCGCGAAGCTGCCGGCCGCGCCTGGCCAGAACGCAAGGCCGGACGCTTCGGCACGGCCCGTCAACGCCCGGCCGTTTGCCTCGGGCAGCGGCTACACCCTGTGCTTCGTTCCGGACGGCGTAAGCTGCCAGGACCTGCTCGTCAACGCCATCCGCGGCACGCGCCAGCGGCTGCTGATCCAGGCCTACTCCTTCACCAGCAAGCCGATCGCCGAGGCCGTGGCGCAGGCGCACAAGCGCGGCGTGGACGTACGCGTGATCCTCGACAAGAGCCAGGTAAGCGAGCGCTATACCAGCGCCACGTTCCTCAAGCACGCGGGCATCCCGGTCGTCATCGACACCAAGCCCGCCATCGCGCACAACAAGGTCATGGTGTTCGACGACCAGGCCGTGTTCACCGGCTCGTTCAACTTCACCAAGTCGGCCCAGGAACGCAACGCCGAGAACGGCATGCTGATCCGCGGCGACGCGGCTGTGGTCAAGGCCTATACCGACAACTGGAAAGCGCGCTACCAGCAGTCGTCGGCGTACTGACGCGGCCGCGGCATGAATCGGCGAGCGGTGGCAAACTTGCGGTTTGCCCACATCAATCCAATTGGAACCCGCCATCATGCCAGCCATTCCCGACAGCAAGTGGATCCGCGTCGACGCCGACACGGGCAGCTTCGACGCCTACCTGAGCCTCCCGCCCGCCGGCGTGCAGCCTGACGGCCCCGCCATCGTGCTGCTGCAGGAGATCTTCGGCGTCAACGAACATATCCGCGCCGTGGCGGACCAGTATGCGGCCGACGGCTACACCGTACTCGCCCCCGACGTGTTCTGGCGCGATGCCCCGCGCGTCGAACTCGGCTACGCCGGCGACGACATGAAGCAAGCCATGGACTTGCGCAAGTCGGTGGATGTCGAAGCCGCCGTGCGGGACATCGCCGCGACCGTACGCGCGCTGCGCGCGCGTGCCGGTGCCGGCAGCAAGGTAGCCGCGGTGGGCTATTGCTTTGGCGGCCTGCTCGCCTACCTGAGCGCGGCGCGAGGCCTGGTCAATGCCGCCGTGCCGTACTACGGCGGCGGCATCCAGAACAACCTGCAGGAAGCCAGCACGCTGAACGTGCCGGTGCAGTTCCACTATGGCGCGCTCGACGCGCATATCACGCCCGATGCCGTCGCCAACGTGCGCGCCGCGGTGGCCGGCAAGCGCGGCACCGAGGTCTTTGTCTACGAAGGAGCCGACCACGGCTTCAACTGCTGGGCGCGCGCGAGCTACCACCAGCACAGCGCGGCCTTGGCACACGGCCGCGCACTGGCCTTCCTGGCCCAGTCGCTGTAAGCGACCCCGGCCCCTCGCCGAGGGGCCTGCCTTGCCATGGGCGCGCCGCAACCGTATGCTGCGCTGCTGAGCTTCAAGACTTGCTGGATCCAAACCAAGACGACGGAGACCACCATGCAGTCAGAGCAGCAGCGCGCCCTGCGCAACACCATCCCCGATGCCGTGGCCCGTGCCGTGCGGCGCCACCCCACCAAGACCGCCATCCGCTTCGGCGCGCGCAGCTGGACTTACCAGCAACTCGATGAGGCCGCCGCACGCGTCGCGGGCGCGCTCGCGCAGTGGGGGCTGCAGCCTGGCGATCGCGTCGCGGCCTTCGGCAAGAACTCCGACGCCTACGTGCTGCTGTGGCTGGCCTGTCTTCGTTCCGGCCTGATCCATGTGCCGGTGAATTTCTCGATGACGCGGGCCGAGGCGGAGTACATCGTCACGCAGTCGGGTGCGAGCGCGATCTTCGCCGATCCGTCGCTCGCCGAACGCGTGCTAGGGTTGCCTTGCCGCGTGAGCGGCACGCTGCATGGGGGCGGCGAGCGCGACGTCCTGCTGGCGGCCTCGCACGGCCCTGTCGCACCGGTGCTGTCCGATCTCGCCGAGGAAATGCCGGCGCAGATCCTGTACACCTCCGGCACCACGTCGTCCCCCAAGGGTGCCGTGCTTACGCATCGTGCGCTGCTGGCCGAGTACGTGAGCACCATCGCGGCCTGCGACGTGCGGGCCGGCGACTATTCGCTGGCGGCCCTGCCGCTCTACCATTCGGCGCAGATGCATGTGTTCCTGATGCCGCTGCTGCTGTGCGGCGGCACCACGCTGATCGCCGACAGCCCCGAGGCTGGCTTCTGCCTGCGCACCATCCATGAGGAAGGGATCACCAGCTTCTTTGCGCCGCCCACGGTGTGGATCGCCTTGCTGCGGCACGTCGACTTCGACCCCGCGCGTTTGGGTACGCTGACCAAGGCGTACTACGGCGCGTCGATCATGCCGGTGCCGGTGCTGCTGGAACTGCAGGCGAAGCTGCCCGGGCTGCGCTTCTACAACTGCTATGGGCAGAGCGAGATCGGTCCGCTCGCCACGGTGCTCGGCCCCGACGAGCATGCCGCGCGGCCAGCCTCGGCAGGGCGGCCGGTCCTCAATGTGGAAACGCGCATCGTCGACGAGAAGATGAACGACGTCGCCCCCGGCACGCTCGGCGAGATCGTGCACCGCTCGCCGCAGCTGCTGACCGAATATTGGGACAAGCCTGAGCAGACCACCGAGGCCTTTGCTGGCGGCTGGTTCCATTCCGGGGATCTCGGCTATATGGATGAAGCGGGCTACCTGTATGTCGTGGACCGCATCAAGGACGTGATCAACTCGGGCGGCGTGCTGGTATCCAGCCGGGAAGTCGAGGAATGCCTGTACACACACCCGGCCGTCGCCGAAGTTGCGGTGTTCGCGCTGCCCCATCCCAAATGGGTGGAAGCCGTGACCGCGTGCGTGGTGCTCAAGCGCGATGCCACGGCCAGCGAAGAAACCCTCGTGGCCCACGCGCGCAATGCGCTGGCACCGTTCAAGGTGCCCAAGCGCGTCGTGTTCGTGGCGGACCTGCCGCGCAATACGGCCGGGAAGCTGCTCAAGCGGAAGTTGAGGGAGGATTATGTGGGGTTGTTTGGGGAGGGGGGTTAAATCTGGTTCATCGCGGAATTGCGGGGACGCTGTTCTTGGCAGGTGCGGCTGTTTCGCCGGCGTAGCCGGCGACTTACTCTAGCCTGCCATCAATAAGGCACCGCCACCCCATTCTCCACCCGCACGCGATCCCCATTCCGAAGCTGGTAAGGATTAGCCTGCGTCACCGTCAGGTACCCATTGTCATTAGTCCTGACCCGCACCCGATACGCCGGCGGCACGGCGCTCCCCCGCTTTTCCACTTCATTCCCGGCCAGCGCGCCGACGACCGCGCCGCCGATGGTGGCCACGGTGTTGCCGCGCCCGCCGCCAACCTGGTGCCCCAGCAGCCCGCCCACGACGCCGCCCACCACCGCGCCGGCGCCGCTCGTGGACGCTGCCTGCCCCTGCACGACTTCAATCGACTCCACCCAGCCATAACGTACGCCATACTGTTCGACGCCGTTGTTGCCATAGCCATTGTCGGCCGGATAGCCCTGCTGGTAGCCCGGTTGCGGATAGCCCTGCTGCTGCGGGTAGCTTGCCTGCGGATAGCCCTGTTGAGGATATGAACTCTGCGGATAAGCGCCCTGCGGGTAGGAGGCTTGGGGATAGCCCGCCTGCGTGGCGGCGGTGCTGCCACCGTAGGAACCATAACCTCCCGAGTACCCGCCCGCATAACCACCATAGGGCGCGGTCACGCAACCGGCCAGCGCGCCGGCACCGAGCACCGCAAGCACAACCGAACGAAAGGGGATGGACATGGAAACGACTCCTGCGAATTCGCGTGTTGGGAATGCGCGCGAGTCTAGGGCCAGCGGCGCCCGGCGGGTGTCACCACGAATTGTGATTGGTAACTGGCTGTAACCGCACGGCCAACCGCCGCGGCGCGACGGCTTCAGTCGCGCTCGGCCTCGTCGTCGTTGAATGCGGTAATACGCGCCACGCGGAAGGCCCCGCGCAACGATTCCAGTTCGGTCCGGTGCAGGACAGCCAGCCGGTTCAGGCAGCGCTCGCCTTTCGCGAGCAGATGCACCTGAACCACGCGACGGTCTTCGCTATTGAGCTTGCGCTTGACGAGGCCGGCTGCCTCGCAGCGGTTCACCAGCGCCACCACGCCGTGCTGCTTGGCCTGCAGGCGCTCGGCCAGTTCGCCGATCGACGCCCAGTCCTTGCCGGCGCTGCCGCGGATATGGAGCATCAGCAGGTACTGCTGCACGGTCACGCCTTCATCGCGGGCCGCGTCTTCCGAAAAGCGGAGAAAGCGCCGGAGCTGGTAGCGGAAGTCGGAAAGTGCCTCGAAGTCCGGCTTGCTGAGCGGCGACGGTTTCGCGGAGGCGGACTTGCTGGGCATAGGCGGGTAAGACGACGGGTAAGACGGCAGGTGAGACGGCAGGTAAGACGGAACAACCGCGCGTCCGCGCACGGGGCGGCTGGCGGCAGAAATCGGATCGACGCAATTATAGGGGCAAGTCACGGAGTGACCCGCCACAACGCCTGATGAGAAGCCACGCCGTCCGGGCATCCGGCTATGGCAGAATCTGTGCGGTTGCAGACACCTTTACCTCCGCCACGGAAACCTGACCGATGTTCACGGAAATCGCCCTCTTCCTGTTCGATACCGTCTTTACCCTGTTCGGCATGGCCCTGCTGCTGCGCGTGTGGATGCAGTTCACGCGCATGCCCACGCGCAACCCCGTCTCGCAGGGTGTCTTTCAGGTCACTGACTGGCTGGTGCGGCCGTTGCGACGGGTCATTCCCGGAGTGGGCGGCATCGACTGGGCCACGGTCATCGGCGCCTGGCTTACCGCGCTGGCATTCCTGCTGCTGGTCGCCACGCTGACCGGCGGCGAACTGTTCGCCTTCCTGCCGATGCTGCTGCTGGCTGCGCTGCTCTACGTGCTCAAGTGGGGCATCAGCCTGGTGATGTGGGTAACGCTGCTGATGGCGATCCTGTCGTGGGTGAACCCGCATTCGCCCGTGACGCCGGCCATCAACCACCTCACCGCGCCGCTGCTGCGCCCGATCCAGCGCGTCATGCCGCGCCTGGGCGGCTTCGACATGTCGCCACTGGTGCTGTTCCTGGTCGCGCAGATCCTGCTGATGATCATCGCCCGGCTGAGCGTGGGCGTGTTCGGCATGCGCTACTGAGCCAGGCCGCCCATAGGGCTTCCTCATGAAGCCGTGATGACATTGTTCAGGCAGCAGGACAGTGTGTCGAGGATTGACCCTTTTTCCCCGGTCTTCGAGGTCCTACATTACAGGTCAACGTGGCGGACGCCACAAACCCTGACAAAGAAGGACACGATCATGAAGACCCTTGCACAACGCCGCAACCTTGCCACTTCGGTTCTTTGCGCGCTCGGCCTGACGCTGGCCGCCGCTGCGGGCGCGCACGCCGCCGAGCCGGTTTCGGACCTGGCCCGCCTGGATGGCGGCGTCGCCCGCGTGGGCAACGTCGACCCGTTCCTGGACGGCGCCCACAACGGCAAGCGCGACCCGTACACCGACGGCGCGAAGCTGGGCAAGGTGGATCCGTTCACCGATGGTGCCAACCTCGGCAAGCGCGACCCCTACACGGACGGTGCCCGCGCGGTCAATGAAGCCCGCAGCGCCTTCACCGACGGCGCCTGAGCCCCCTCGCTGAACGGAAAGTCCCCGCATCTCCGCCCGGTCACAAGACCGGGCCGGCCATGGCGTCCTGGCCCAGTTCGGGCTCCAGCATCGACTCGATCGCCTCCATGAACGCCCGCACCTTGCGCGGCTGCAGACGCCGGTCTGGCAGCAGCGCAAACGCCCTCAGCGGCGGCAGCGGGAATTCGGGCAGCACGCGCACCAGCCTGCCCTGCGCCATTTCCGCCTCGCAATAATTCACCGACAACTTGGCAATGCCCAGTCCCGCCAGCGCGCCCTGCAGCCGCAGTTCCGCGTTGAAGGTCTGCATGCGCGGCCGGATCGGCACCGTGAAGCACTCGTCGTCGCGCTGGAATTCCCAGACGGTATCGCCCGGCGTGGTCAGCGTCGGCAGATTGGCCAGGTCCTCGGGTCGCATCAGCGGCGGCAGGCTGGCCGCCAGGGCCGGCGCCGCAAAGAGCCCGCGCTCCACGTGGTAGATGCGGCGCGCCACCGTGCCGGAATCCGGCAGGTCGGCGTCGACGATCACGAACGCCACGTCAAACCCGTCGCGGATCGGATCGACCAGGCCTTGCGTGATTTCGACCGAAACGTCCAGCGCCGGATGGGCCGCCAGCGTGCGGCAGATGATGCCGCCCAACTGCTGGGCGCCGAATTCGTAAGGCGTGGCAATGCGCAACACGCCTTGCACGCGCTCTTCGCGGGCGAGCGTTTCCTGGCGGATTTCGCGCAGGCGCGCGAACAGCGGCGCCACGTCGCGATAGACCGCGCTGCCGGCGTCGGTCAGCCGCATGCGGCGCGTGGTGCGCTCCAGCAGCTTGGCGCCGATGGCGGTCTCCAGGCGCGCCACGGCCGCCGAGACGCGCGATTTCGGGCAATCGAGCTGTTCCGCCGCTGCCGTAAATGTGCCCTGCTCGACTACGCAGCAGAACGCCTCCCAATCATTCCACTGGATTGTTTCATTCACCGGACAAAGTTTCCCTGACAAGCTGTGGTTCCAGACGGAAGGCAACATTATGCTTTAGCGATGCAACAAACGTCCGTCTCCGCAGTATCTGGCGCCCCTGACGCCAAAGGCCAGGTCACCATGGCTGCCGCCGCCCCCCAACGCCCTCGCATGCAGATTGCCAGCCACCCGGAAATGGGCCACTGGCGGCTGTCGCTGTTCGGGCTGACGCTCGGGCTGGTCACCGGCATCGACTTCTCTTCCACGCTCATGATGGGCGTCGCCAGCCAGCACATCCAGGGCGGCGTGGGCGCCGCGCCCGAAGACTACCTGTACGCCGTCTCGGCCTATGCCGCCACGGCGGTGCTGATGAACATGGTGCTCGACCAGATCGCGCGCCGGACCACGTACAAGCGCTTCACCATCGCATCGCTGCTGGTGTTCATCCTCGGCTCGCTGCTGTGCGCCGAAGTCGCCAGCCCGAGCGGGCTGATCGCCGGCAAGGCCGTGCAAGGCCTCGGCGCGGGCGGATTGTTCGCGGCGTCGCGCATCCTGGTGCAACTGGTGTCCACGCCGGCCGAGCGCGCGCCACTGATGCTGCGCTTTGGCGGCGGCTCGTTTGCGATGCTGGCCATCGCCCCCTGGCTGACCAGCATCTTCCTGGACGATATCGGCTGGCGCGCGGTGTTCCTGTTCCAGGCCGCGATCGCGCTGCCGGTACTGCTGTCGGTGATCGCCACCTATCCCACGCGCGCGCCGCGCGATCCGCATCCGCCGGTGTCCACGCTGGACTGGCCGGCCGCCATCGCCGCCGCGCTAGGCGCGCTGGTGTTCCTGCACACGCTGCAGGAAATGCGCTACACCCGCTTCTTCAGCTCGCCGGAGATGCCGCTGGCCGCCCTGCTCGGCGTGGGCCTGTTCGCGTTCAGCGGCTGGCGCCTGTACCGACATCCGGACCCATGGATCGACTTCTCGCGCCTGGCCGGACGCCAGTACCTGTATGGGCTGGGGTTCTACGCGCTGTACTACCTGCTGTCGTCGGCCTGGGCGTTCCTGCTGCCGACGCTGACCCAAAGCGGGCTGGGCCTGACCTTCCGCTCCACCTGCATGCTGCTCTCGACCAGCGGCACCATCTCCGCCATCGGCGCGGTGATCATCACGCTGGGCATGGCGCTGGTCTTTCGCAAGCGCCGCGTGATCGCCATCGGCTTCATCATCTATGCATGCGCGGCCATGCTGCTGTCCTATCAGCTGATGCCGGGCGCGCCGGACTATGCGCTGGTCCCGGTGGTGCTGCTCGAAGGGCTGACACCGGTGTTGCTGATGGTTCAGGTCGCTTCGATGACGTATCTCGACCTCCCGGTAGAGGATTTCTCGCACGCGTACCAGTTCAAGAACGTCTGCAAGCAAATCGCCTCGGCCGCCGGCACGGGCCTTGCCAGCGTCTTCATGCAGGACGGCCTGGCAGCGCATCGGACGCACCTGGTCGAGCACGTCACGCGCTTCACCCCCGCGCTGCAGACGCCGGACGCGCTTTCCCCGTCCAGCCTGGCGAAAATCTCGCTTGAAATCGACCGGCAAGCCACGCTGCTGGCCGGCATGGACATGCTGCACGGCTTTGCGGCGCTGTGCGTGGCGATGGCCGTTTTCGTCCTGCTGCAGAAGAGCTTCCGCTGATACGGCGCACGGCATAACGGTGCAGGAGACAGCATGGCGGCGGCGCTCCGACGGGGCGCCGCCCGCGCGTGCATCGGCCTGCACTGGCGAAATCGCCGTATTTCCTCTACCCTTTCGGCCTTTGCGTGCCCATCCGGCGACCTGCCGGTGCCTGACAGATGGCCAGTCCCGCCGACCCCCGACCCGCAGCGGAAAGCGCCGCCACCTCCGCCACCACGCCGGAAAAGCCCAGCGACAGCTATGTGCAGTCCTTTGCACGCGGGCTGTCCGTGATCCGCGCCTTCAACGCCGAACACCCGGCACAGACCCTGACGGAAATCGCCCAGGCCAGCGGCCTGACGCGCGCCGGCGCGCGCCGCATCCTGCTGACACTGGTAGGTCTTGGCTATGTGCAGGCGGAAGGCCGGCTGTTCCGCCTGACGCCCAGGATCCTGGATCTCGGCTTCGCCTACCTGACCTCGATGCCGTTCTGGAACCTGGCCGAGCCGATCATGGAGACGCTGTCGCAGCAGGTCCATGAAAGCTGCTCGATCTCCGTGCTCGACGGCACCGAGATCGTCTATGTGCTGCGCGTGCCGGCCCGCAAGATCATGACCATCAACCTGTCGATCGGCAGCCGGCTGCCGGCCTATTGCACGTCCATGGGACGCGTGCTGCTGGCCGGCCTGGCCGATGACGAACTGGATGGGGTGCTGCGCAATAGCGAACTGCGGGCGCACACCAGCCGCACCGTCACCGATCCTGCCGCGCTCAAGGCCGTTGTCGCCGATATCGGCGCGCGTGGCTGGGCACTGAACGACCAGGAGCTCGAAGAGGGCCTGGTGTCGCTGGCCGCGCCCATCCGCAACCGCGCTGGTCACACCATTGCCGCGCTCAATATCAGCGGGCAGGCGAACCGCACCAGCGCCGCGGAAATGCTCGAGCGCTTCCTGCCTCCGCTGCTGGAAGCGGCCGGCAAGATTTCGGGACTGGTGGGCCTGCGCACCTGAGCGGCACAGGCTCGCCCCGCAGCCGGCGCTACAGTTCAACGCTGCCGAACTCCGCCGAGCGCGTGCCCTCGACCGGGCGATTGCTCGCGCCAAAGTAGGCGAACGCCACCGACAGCTTCACCGCATCCGAGCTGTTGCGCCCCGCGGCATGGAACAGCCGGCTGTCAAAGAACAGCACGTCGCCGCGATGCAGCGCCAGCGACGCGGCGCCCTGCAGCAAGGGTTCGCTGGCCGGATGCGCTTCGATCAGGAACTCGGCCGGGTCAAGCTGGCCCGGCTCCAGCCGCGCCTTGTGCGAGCCCGGGATGACGCGCAGGACGCCGTTGCGCTCGTCCTCGTCGCCCAGCGCCAGCCACACCGTCACCAGTTCCGGGCTGATAAACGACCAGTAGCGGGTATCCCGGTGCCAGCCGGTCTGGCTGCCGTAGTGCGGATGCTTGGTCATCACGCAGTTATGGTGCGCCAGCGTGATGCGCGCGGGTTCGCCAAGCAGGGACTGCACCACGGCCACCAGGCGCGGGTCGGTGGCCCAGTCGCGAAACACCTGGTCGCGGCCGTAGGCCTGCCGCAGGCGCCTGACCGTGCCGCCGCCCGCGGCATCGCGATGGGCCGGTGCCCCCGGATAGCCCAGATCGGCCTCGAACTCCACGGGCGGGATGGCCGCGTTCAGGTGGGCGCGCGTCACCGCCTCCAGCGCCGCGCACGCGTGCTCGGGGGCAAAGCCGCGCAGGACGATGAAGCCATCCTGATGGAATGCCTCGGCCAGGCGCCGCAGAGCGGCGGGATCGGGTTCGTTGGAAGTGGCAGACGGAAAGGGGGAAGCGTCCAGCGGGGAGGTCATTGCGGCAGGAGGGAAATTCAGGCCAGGACACGGCCGACACGACGATGATGCCAGAACCGGCCGGACCTCGCCCGGCCTGGCGGGCGCGTGCGCCCCGGCAAATGCTGTCTCCGTGCGGAAACAGACTGTGCCGTGCAAGCCGCACCCCGCTACAATGCGCGAATTCCCAGTCTTCCAGCCGAGGCCAACGTGACTGCTCGCCCGCGGATCGTCGCTACGCTCGCCGAAGCCCAGACCCGGCTTGGCCGCATCGTGCTGGGCAAGCCGCGCCAGATCCGCCTGGCGCTGGCGTGCATGCTGGCGCGCGGCCACCTGCTGCTGGAAGACCTGCCCGGCGTGGGCAAGACCACGCTGGCGCACGCACTGGCCCGCACGCTCGGGCTCCAGTACCAGCGCGTCCAGTTCACGAGCGACCTGCTGCCCGCCGACCTGATCGGCGTTTCGGTGTTCGTGCGCGACTCGGGCGAATTCCGCTTCCATCGGGGGCCGGTTTTCGCGCAGGTGGTGCTGGCCGACGAAATCAATCGGGCCCCGCCCAAGACGCAGAGCGCGCTGCTCGAAGCCATGGCCGAAGGCCAGGTCACGCATGACGGCGCCACGCACGCCCTGCCATCGCCGTTCTTCGTGATCGCCACGCAGAATCCGCTCGAACAGCTCGGCACGCACGCACTTCCCGAATCGCAGCTGGACCGCTTCACCATGCGGCTGTCGCTGGGCTACCCCGACGCCGCGTTCGAACGCGTGCTGTACCTGGGCGGCTCCACGCCGCCGCAGGCCGATCCGGTCATGGACGCGGCGCAGGTACTGGCCTTCCAGGACGCCGCGACGCAGGTCTACGCCAGCCCCGCGCTGGTCGACTACGTGCTGGCGCTGGTGCAGGCCACGCGCACCAGCAGCGCGTTTGCGGCCGGATTGTCGCCACGCGCGGGACTTGCATTGCTGGCCTGTGCCCGGGCGTGGGCGTTGCTCGATCAACGTGAAATGGTGCTGCCCGAAGACGTGCAGGCAGTCTTTGGCGCTGTGGCCGCACATCGCCTGGCGCCCGTCGGCGCGCGGACCGGCACGGACAGCGTGGCCACGTTGCTGGCCGGCGTGCCCATCCCCTGATGGCCATGCCGCGCGACCGGGCAGGGGGCACCCGCCATGCCGCGTTGCCGCTGCCCGGCGCCGCGCCATACCAGCGGCGCTGGTTCCGGCTTGCGCGAGTCCCCGAGCAACGCGAGGTGCGGCTGGACCGCACGCGCCTCTATATCCTGCCCACGCGCGGCGGCCTCGGCTTCGCCGTCCTGCTGCTGGCCATGCTGGTGACCTCGCTGAACTACAACATCAGCCTGGGCTTCGGCCTCACGTTCCTGCTGGCGGGCATCGGCATGGCATGCATGTGGACGGCGTATCGGAACCTGCTCGACCTGTGCGTAACGGCCGAACCCGGTGTGCCGGCCAGGGATGCCTTCGCCGGCCAGGACGCGGCATTCGCGCTGCGGCTGTCCAATACCGACACGCAGGCCCGCATCGGCATTGAAGGCCGCATCGCCGCCATGCCCGCAGCTGCGCCTTCCAGCGTCACGCTGGATGCGACCAGCGACGGCACGCTGACACTGCTGGTGCCGGCTACGCGACGCGGCTGGCTGCGCCTGCCCCGCGTCACCGTGTCCAGCCGCTTTCCGTTCGGGCTGTTCCGGGTCTGGGGATATGCGGACCTGGGCCTGTCGGTGCTGGTCTTTCCGGCGCCAGAGCCGGCCGCGCCGCCGCTGCCCCCGATGGCCGCGCTGGACGCCGGTGAAGACGGCAACACCAACGGCCATGCCACCGACGAAGGCATCGACCAGTTGCGCAAGTACCGCAGCGGCGATCCGCTGCATCGCATTGCCTGGAAGCACAGCGCGCGCACCGGCCGCTGGATGAGCCGCGCCGGCGAGCCACCCGCGCGGCCGATGCGCTGGCTGGACTGGCACGCCCTGCCGGCTGGCATGCCGGCCGAGGCCCGGCTGTCGCGGCTGTGCGCGTGGCTGCTGGCGGCCGGCGACGAGGCGGAAGTCGGCCTGCGCCTGCCAGGCGTTGAGGTCCGGCCCGCCCACGGCGCGGTTCATCGCCGCGCCTGCCTGGAGGCGCTGGCACTGTGGCGCGCGCCGGGCCACGGCGGTGCTGCATGAGCACGCCGGCACGTCCGCTGGCGCACCAGGATCACGGCATCCTGCTCGGCCAGCTCGCGCTGGTACTCGCGCCGCAGGCGCGCATGCTGCCGGTGTCGATCAGCCTCCTGCTGCTCGCGCTGCTGGGCTGGCGCTGGCTGCTGTGGCGCAGGCGTGCGCCGCTGCCCTCGCGGGCGATCCTTGCCGCGGCGGCCGTGCTGGTTCTTGGCATCGCCGCCGCGCTGATCTGGCAGGATGGCGGCGGCACCATGCGCGACCTCGCCGTCGCCATGCTGGGCGCCTTTGTCGTGCTCAAGCTGCTCGAGTGCCACAGCCTGGCGGACGCGACACTGGTCACGCAGTTGTCGTTCTACCTGCTGCTGACGCTCTACCTGTCCGACCAGCCATTCTGGCTGGCCCTGTACAGCGTGGCGATCGGTGCATGGGTCCTGCGCAACTGGCTATTGCTGCACCATCCCGAGGCGCGTGGCCGGCTGGCCATCTGGCCGCTGCTGGGCCGCATGGCATTGATCGGCCTGCCCTGGGCGCTCGTGCTGTTCGTCCTGTTCCCGCGCCTGGAACGTCCGTTGTGGCAATTGCCGCCATCGGCGCCGATGTCCCGGACCGGCATCAGCGACGTGATGCGTCCGGGCAGCGTCGGGCAGCTCGTACGCTCGACGGAAGTCGCCTTGCGCGCGGAGATCGATGGCGATGCGCCACCGTCCGGGGCGCTCTACTGGCGCGCCCTCGTGCTGTGGCAGTTCGACGGCGCAAGCTGGCTTCCGATGCCGCAACGCCAGCAGTCCACGACGCCCGCCGCGCCTTCGCCACCGGTCGGCGCACGGCAACCCGGCAACGTCGACTACACCGTCACGCTCGAGCCCAGCCAGCAGCGCTGGCTGTTCACACTGGACCGCGGCGTGGCGGTGTCATCGAACGTCAATGCGCGGGTCTCCGCGGATGGCGAGTACTTCCTGGCCACGCCGGTGGACCAGCGCATCCGCTACCGGGCACGCTCCGCGCTGATGTCCGCGCCCGAACCCCTGTCGGCGCGCACGCGGTCACTGGCCCTGAGCCTGCCGCCGGGCAACCCGCGCGCACGCGAGCTGGCCGCGCGCTGGGCCGGCAGCTACGCCGACCCGGCACAGCGCGTGCAGGCCGCGTTGCGCCTGTTCGCCTCGGCGCCGTTCGGCTATACGCTGCGGCCACCGCCGCTCGGCACGGAACAGGTCGACAGCTTCCTGTTCGAGACGCATCGCGGCTTCTGCGAACACTACGCGAGCAGCTTCGTCTTCCTGATGCGCGCGGCGGGGGTGCCGGCGCGCGTGGTGGCCGGCTACCTGGGCGGGGAGTACAACCCCATCGGACGCCACTACATCGTGCGGCAGGCTGACGCCCACGCCTGGGCCGAGGTCTGGCTCGACGGACGCGGCTGGGTACGCGTGGACCCGACCAGCGCGGTGGCCCCCAGCCGTGTCGAACAGGGGCTCGATGCCGCCCTGGGCGGGCAGGAATCCGGGGTCTGGTCGCCGGGCGAGGAAGCCGGCTGGCTGCGCAACCTGCGCTGGGCCTACGACGGGCTGACCTACACATGGCAGCGCTGGGTCCTGCAGTACGATCACCGCCAGCAGGAGCGGCTCTTCGGAGAATGGCTGCCTGGCATCAGCGTGGCACAAGGGCTCGCCTGCGGGCTGGCCGCCCTGAGCTTGCTGGCACTGGTGCCACTGTGGCTGCGCCGCCGCCGGCTCGACCCGGTCGAAGCGAGCTACGCGCAAGTCTGCCGCATGCTCGCGCGGCACGGTTGCGAGCGCGGCGCGGCAGAGGGTCCGCAGGCATTCGCCCAACGCGCGGCGGCCCGGCTGCCGCACGCGGCGTCGGCCATTCATGCCTTCATCGGCATCTACATCGGCCTGCGGTATGGCGCGATGCCAGAAGCACGGCGGACGGCGGAACTCGCAAAGCTGCGCACTGGCGCGCGCCACTTGTCGGCCAGCCTTCGCTTGCGGCATGGCCAGAACACCGTGACTGGCGAGATTTATCGCACCTGATATAATTTCATCCGTAACTATTTCAGATGAAAGCACTCAGGCAGAAAATCCGCGACTGGGTGCCCTCCCCGCCATGTCCTTCGAGCAACGTATCGAGCGCTTCAGCGCCGCCCATCCGGACGCGCCCCGCGACCTGATCCTGGCATCCCGCCTGCTGCTTCGCACCGCGCGCCTGCTGCGCGACCACATCAACCGGACGCTGGCCCCGTTTGAGCTCGACATGAGCCAGTACCTGGTGCTCAGCATGCTTGCCGTCGACGAGGGACAACCGAGCATGCCGTCCGAGCTTGGCGCAACCATTGACGCCACGCGCACGCAGATGACCCGGCTGCTCGACGGCCTGGAAGCGCGCGGCCTCGTTCGTCGCCAGGCTTCCGCACAAGATCGCCGCGCGCTGGAGCTGACCCTCACACCGGCCGGCCGGCGGCTCCTGGAGCGAGCGCTGCCGCTGGTTCACACGGCCTATGGCGAAGCCTGGGCACCGGTGGGCGAAAGCAGCGTGGCTGCAAGCACGCGCGTACTGAACCGGCTGCACCAGAGCCTGCAGGCGCTGCAGCCATGAATCCGGGATCTCGCTGGCAACCGCTCCGGCAACTGCGCCTGAGCTTGCGCTGGCTGCGGTGGCTCAGCCACCGGCAGCGCCAGACCTTGCTGATGATGCTGCTGGCCCTGGCCACCGGCGTGGAGTTTCTCGAGAACATCATGTTCGTGTTCGCATCGAGCCACATCATGGGCGGTGTCGATGCGGATCCACGCAGCTTCGCGCTGGCGCAAGCCGCCTACGCGGTGGGCAGCATGCTCATGATCCTCAAGCAGCAATGGTTGTCGCGCCGCTTCGGCTACCGCTACTACGTGACCGGCGCGCTGCTGATCTTCATGGCGGGCACGCTCGCCGCGGCCACCAGCCACTCGCTCACGCAACTCGTTGGCGCGCGCTTCGTGCAGGGATTCGGCGGCGGCGCACTATTCACGAGTTGCCGCATCCTGGTGGCCGTGCTGTTTGGCCCTGTTGACCGGCCGCGCGCGAGCCGCATCTTCATGATGGGCATCTTTGTGGCGAGCGCGCTCGGGCCTGCGCTCGCGGCCGAACTGGTCGATCGCGGCGTGTGGCAAGACGTGTTCTACGGCGCGCTGCCGTTTGCCGCGCTGGCCGCCCTCGGCGCCTGGGTGTTGCTGCCCGACGCGGAACCGCGCCGCCCTGCCCCGAGCCCCGCGCTCGGCCCGCTGCTGCTGTTCGGAGCGGCGGTGGTCACGCTTCAGGCCGCCATGACCGAGGCGCGCTTCGACGTCTTTTCCCACCCTATCCGGCTGGCGCTGATCGCCGCCGCGGGCCTGGGCCTGCTGACCGTGTTCCTGTGGCATCAGTGGCACCATGAGGCGCCGGTGCTGCACCTGCGGGCACTGCGCAACCCTGTCTACCTGGCCGGGATCGGGATGTACTTCGTGTACTACATGATCAACAACCTCAGCGCCTACGTGTTTCCGATCTACGCGGAGCAAGCGCTGCGAATTCCGCTCGCCACGACCGGATGGCTCAATACGTTTGCCGCGCTGGTGAGCCTGACCGGGGTCATGGCCTACCTGCGGTACGCACCACGCATGACGCGCAAGAAGCCGCTGATGGTGACAGGCTTGCTGCTGATGGCCGCTACCGCGTGGTGGTTTTCGCGCATGCCGCCGGATGCCGGACCGCCTACGCTAGCCTGGGGCTTGGTCGGCAAGGGACTGTTCGGCGTGCTGGTCATCATCCCGATCGCGGGTCTGACTTTCCGCTCACTCAGCGGCGAAGAGTTTGCGCACGGCTACCGCAGCAAGAACCTGATGCGGCAGATTGCCAGTTCCTTTGCCTCGGCCATTGGCGCTGTGTTGCTGCAAAACCGGCAGTTCGCCGTGCATGACAGCCTGGTGCATGCGTTGGGGCAACGGACCGCGGAAGCTCAGCTCTGGATACAGTCGGTACAGGCCGCACTGGTGTCTCGAGGCCTGGATGAAGCGCAGGCTCGCCACGGCGCATTGGCTCAGCTTGGCGGGATAGTGGAACAACAGTCCCGTCTGATTGCTTGCGAGGATCTCTACCGCCTGATTGCGGTGCTGGCGCTGACCGCTGCGGTGTACATGCTGCTGCAGCGCCGCCTGGACTAAGGCGCTACGTAGGGCGGTGCCATCGACGTGGCGACCGGAGGAAAATCAGAACTCAGAACAGCGAAAGCTGGCGCATGCCAAAGCCGATCGTCTCTTCCACGCGCGCACGCGCATGGACCAGCGATCCTTCAGCGCCGGAATAGTTGCCCGCCGCCCAGTGATAGACCACCGGCACGTCGCCGCGGTCGGACAGGCGAACCTCGCCCAGCTTCTCGCCGCGCTCGTTGCGGTAAAAATGCGAACGGTAACCGCGCTCCCAGTGCGGGGGCGCTTCCTTCTTGCGCCGCCGGGGGCTCGGCGCAGATTGAGCGGTGGGCGCAAGGCGCCGCGCTCTCTCGGGACCCGGTGTAATGGCTCGGGTGAAATCCAACTGCATAGACTTCCTTGTTCTGTCGAATGAGCAGGAACCAAGGTCGGCGGGCCGTGCCGCCGCATGCTTCGTGCATCGCAGTCGAGATCATACCTGCTGCCGCGCTTTCTGTAAGCCCTTCCTTGCGCCGAAACCCGCTTCCGGCAAGGCTTCGCGGGTGGTATACCCGGTTCGTATACGGTGCGTATACCGCCCGTAAACGTCGCCGTATACCCCCGGTATACGGCGACCGAAAGACCCGGAAGCCTTGTCGGTAAACGCTTGCGCGGATGTCAGCCAAGGTCGAGCGGAATGAAGATGCGTGCTTCGTCGCGTTGAACCAGCAGTGCCACCTGCTTGCCGGACTTGGCCACCAGCGCGCGCAACTGGTCGGCCGAACCGATCGGCGTACCGTTGAGCGACAGGATCACGTCGCCGGGCTGGATGCCCACGCGCGCGGCGGGACCGGCAACGTCTTCCACCACGAGGCCGCCCTCGATCCCGCTTTGGCGCTTCTCGGCGGGCGTCAACTGACGCACGGCCAGCCCGAGCCGGCCGCCCGCCTGGTTGTCGCCGCCCTTCTGCGCGACGGACTCCTCCTTGGCGGCGCCCACCTTCACCGACAGCGTCATGGGCTGGCCCTTGCGGATGATCTTCAGCGACGTGTCGGTGCCCGGCTTGATATCCGCGACGTGTTCGGGCAGGTCGCCCGAATGGTCGATGACCTCATTGTCGAGTTGCACGATCACATCGCCAGGCTTGAGACCGGCCTTGGCCGCCGGGCTGTCCGCCTCGACCGAATTGACCAGCGCACCGGAAGGCTTGGGCAGGCCGAAGGACTGCGCCAGGGCCTGGTTGACTTCCTGCACCGAGATGCCAAGCCGGCCACGCGTGACCTTGCCATGCGCCACCAGTTGCTGCTCGACTTTCGTTGCCACGTTGATCGGAATGGCGAACGAAAGACCCTGGTAGCCACCGGTCTGGCTATAGATCTGCGAGTTGATGCCGATCACCTCGCCACGCTGGTTGAACAGCGGGCCGCCCGAGTTGCCCGGGTTCACGGCAACGTCGGTCTGGATGAATGGGACGTAGGTATCGTCGGGCAGCGAGCGCGATTTTGCGCTGACAATGCCCGCGGTCACGGTGTTCTCGAATCCATAGGGCGAGCCGATGGCCAGCACTGGCTCGCCAACCCTCACGTGCGACGGATCGCCCAGACGGACTACCGGCAGGTCCTTGGCATCAATGCGGATCACCGCCACGTCGGTCTGCGGGTCGGTGCCCAGCACCTTGGCCTTGAACTCGCGACGATCGGTCAGCTTCACTGTGACCTCCTGCGCGCCGTCAACGACGTGCGCATTGGTCAGGATCAGGCCGTCAGGGCTGACGATAAAACCGGAGCCCAGGCCCTTTACCAGTTGCTGGCCGCTTTGCGGACCCTGGAACTGCGGGCCGAACCGCTTGAAAAACTGGAACAGCGGATCGTCAGGATCCATTCCGGACGGGGCTTGCATGGCCGTGCGCTGCGCGCGCGCGGTCACGCTGATGTTGACGACGGCGGGTCCGTACTGATCGACAATGCCGGAAAAATCCATCGGCGAGGCCACCGCGACGGACTGCCCCGGCGTGGCTACCGTGGCAGGCGCGGACGCGGCGTACCCCGGTGTGATGACTTCCTTCTGCAGGTAAGCATAGCCACCACCGATCGCGGCAAGCGCGGCAAAACCAATGGCGGTACGTGCAATGGTCTGGCGAATCATGGAATCTCCTTTCGCAGCGATATGCGGGCGCCGGTGCGGGTGAGCGAGGTGGCGCGACGGTTTGATACTAACCAGCGAGACTTAAGACACCCTTAAAGCGGTGGCCGCCACAATGCGTCACTTTCCGTAAATTTCAAATTTACCTTGCGCGCAATCTAATTGCGTCTAATATATCGACATGGATGACACGATCAACGAACGCAAGGAAAACTGGCTGCTGCTCGACCGGCAGCTATGTTTCGCTCTCTACTCGACATCGCTTGCGATGACCAAGGCGTACAAGCCGATGCTGGATGAGCTCGGACTCACTTATCCGCAATATCTGGTCATGCTGGTGCTGTGGGAGCACGAGCGGCAGACGGTATCTGAACTCGGAGGCCGCCTGGCGCTGGACTCCGGCACGCTGACGCCGCTGTTGAAGCGACTGGAAGGCGCTGGGCTGGTGAGTCGCAGGCGGGATGCCGACGATGAGCGCCGCGTGCTGGTGGCAGTGACGGATGCAGGCCGCAAGCTGCGACAGTCCGCGGTCGGCATCCCGGAAAAATTGCTCTGCGCGACACAGTGTCCGATCACTGAAATTCAGGCACTGACGCAGCGCCTGCATGCATTACGGTCGACGCTGGAACATGCGCGAACGATCCCTGAGCAGCCGCCTGAAGATCAGAGCGGCGGCTCACTTGCCCAGATGGGCAACCCTACCCTGGAGCTTCCATGAAACTCGAAAAAGTCCTGTACACCGCCCATGCCACCGCCACCGGAGGCCGCGACGGCCGCGCGGTGACGTCCGACGGCCAGCTCGATGCCAAACTGGCCCTGCCCAAGGAAATGGGCGGCAAGGGCGATGGCCTGAATCCGGAGCAACTGTTCGCGGCCGGCTATTCAGCCTGTTTTATTGGCGCCATGCGACATGTGGCTGCCCAGCAGAAGATCGTGCTGCCCGCGGATACGTCAATCGAAGGCTCGGTCGGAATTGGTCCGATCCCTCAGGGTTTTGGCATCCAGGCTGAACTGAAGATCTCCGTTCCGGGCTTCGAGCGCGAAGCCGTGGAAAAGCTGGTCGAGCTGGCGCACCAGGTGTGCCCGTACTCGAATGCGACGCGCGGCAATATTGAAGTGACGTTGACGGTAGTCTGACCTTCCAGAACCGGCAAAAAGGCGTACGCCCTTGCGGCGTACGCCTTTTTTCTTTCAGGAGCCGTGCTGCTCCAGCGTCGCGCAAAAAGCCACCTTTTCTGCCGGACTCATGCGCTTCGTCGCCAATTCCGCTTTCAACGCTTCGGATTTCGATGGAAATGAAATCTGTCCCAGTACCCGTAACGGTTTGCGCGAACGCGTGTATTTCGCGCCTTTGCCGGCCTGATGCTGCGCGAAGCGGCGGGCCACGTCGGTGGTAATGCCGGTGTAGATCGAGCCGCCCGCGCATTCGAGCAGATAGAGGTACCACGGGCGCTCAATCGCCATGAGATTCTGATTCGAAAAACACGATCATGCGATATTAAGCCGGTTCGCCATGCACGAACGCAGCCGCCAAAGCAAAAACCCCTCGCAGCACATGCTGTCGAGGGGTTTTGCGTTGTAAGAGCCTGGCGATGACCTACTTTCACACGGGTAATCCGCACTATCATCGGCGCGGAGTCGTTTCACGGACCTGTTCGGGATGGGAAGGGGTGGTTCCAACTCGCTATGGTCACCAGGCATAAGGGGTTGTGAGGCTGACGCGGTCAACCTCACCAATTCGGGATGTAGTTCTGTAGTCTTGGGTTGTGCTTGTCAACGCACGGCACAGGCGATTCTCTCACCAGGCTAAAACACACTGGTTATAGGATCAAGCCTTACGGGCAATTAGTACTGGTTAGCTTAACGCATTACTGCGCTTCCACACCCAGCCTATCAACGTCCTGGTCTCGAACGACCCTTCAAGGCGGTCAAGCCGCCAGGGAATCCTCATCTTCAGGCGAGTTTCCCGCTTAGATGCTTTCAGCGGTTATCTCTTCCGTACATAGCTACCCTGCGATGCCTCTGGCGAGACAACAGGTACACCAGCGGTACGTCCACTCCGGTCCTCTCGTACTAGGAGCAGCCCCCGTCAAGATTCCAACGCCCACGGCAGATAGGGACCAAACTGTCTCACGACGTTTTAAACCCAGCTCACGTACCTCTTTAAATGGCGAACAGCCATACCCTTGGGACCGGCTACAGCCCCAGGATGAGATGAGCCGACATCGAGGTGCCAAACACCGCCGTCGATATGAACTCTTGGGCGGTATCAGCCTGTTATCCCCAGAGTACCTTTTATCCGTTGAGCGATGGCCCTTCCATTCAGAACCACCGGATCACTATGTCCTGCTTTCGCACCTGCTCGACTTGTCGGTCTCGCAGTTAAGCACGCTTTTGCCATTGCACTTTAGGTACGATGTCCGACCGTACCAAGCGTACCTTCGAACTCCTCCGTTACACTTTGGGAGGAGACCGCCCCAGTCAAACTGCCTACCATGCACTGTCCCCGACCCGGATTCACGGGCCAAGGTTAGAACCTCAAACAAACCAGGGTGGTATTTCAAGGACGGCTCCACGTAGACTAGCGTCCACGCTTCAAAGCCTCCCACCTATCCTACACAGATCGGTTCAAAGTCCAATGCAAAGCTACAGTAAAGGTTCATGGGGTCTTTCCGTCTAGCCGCGGGGAGATTGCATCATCACAAACACTTCAACTTCGCTGAGTCTCGGGAGGAGACAGTGTGGCCATCGTTACGCCATTCGTGCAGGTCGGAACTTACCCGACAAGGAATTTCGCTACCTTAGGACCGTTATAGTTACGGCCGCCGTTTACCGGGACTTCAATCAAGAGCTTGCACCCCATCATTTAATCTTCCGGCACCGGGCAGGCGTCACACCCTATACGTCCACTTTCGTGTTTGCAGAGTGCTGTGTTTTTATTAAACAGTCGCAGCCACCATTTTATTGCAACCCCTTCACCCTTCTGGCGCAGGCCAGTCAAGCTACCAGGGCGTACCTTATCCCGAAGTTACGGTACCAATTTGCCGAGTTCCTTCTCCCGAGTTCTCTCAAGCGCCTTAGAATACTCATCTCGCCCACCTGTGTCGGTTTGCGGTACGGTCTCGTATGACTGAAGCTTAGAGGCTTTTCTTGGAACCACTTCCAATTGCTTCGCAGCACTAGGCCGCTCGCCCCATAGCCTTGAATTACGCGCCCGGATTTGCCTAAGCGCCTTCTCCACTACAGGGACCGGGACTTCCAACACCCGGACAACCTTCCGCGATCCGTCCCCCCATCGCATCATACGACGGTGCAGGAATATTAACCTGCTTCCCATCAGCTACGCATCTCTGCCTCGCCTTAGGGGCCGACTCACCCTACGCCGATGAACGTTGCGTAGGAAACCTTGGGCTTACGGCGAGGGGGCCTTTCACCCCCTTTATCGCTACTCATGTCAGCATTCGCACTTCCGATACCTCCAGCATCCTTTACAAGACACCTTCACAGGCTTACGGAACGCTCTCCTACCACGCACATTGCTGTGCGTCCGCAGCTTCGGTATATAGCTTAGCCCCGTTACATCTTCCGCGCAGGACGACTCGATCAGTGAGCTATTACGCTTTCTTTAAAGGGTGGCTGCTTCTAAGCCAACCTCCTGACTGTTTTAGCCTTCCCACTTCGTTTCCCACTTAGCTATATTTGGGGACCTTAGCTGGCGGTCTGGGTTGTTTCCCTCTTGACACCGGACGTTAGCACCCGATGTCTGTCTCCCGTGATTGCACTCTTCGGTATTCGGAGTTTGCTATGGCGGGGTAATCAGCAATAGACCCCCCAACCATGACAGTGCTCTACCCCCGAAGGTGAGACACGAGGCACTACCTAAATAGTTTTCGGAGAGAACCAGCTATTTCCAGATTTGTTTAGCCTTTCACCCCTATCCACAGCTCATCCCCTAACTTTTCAACGTTAGTGGGTTCGGTCCTCCAGTACGTGTTACCGCACCTTCAACCTGGCCATGGATAGATCATCTGGTTTCGGGTCTACACCCAGCGACTGAACGCCCTGTTCGGACTCGCTTTCGCTACGCCTGCCCTAATCGGTTAAGCTTGCCACTGAATGTAAGTCGCTGACCCATTATACAAAAGGTACGCCGTCACCCGTTTCCAGGCTCCGACTGTTTGTATGCATGCGGTTTCAGGATCTATTTCACTCCCCTCCCGGGGTTCTTTTCGCCTTTCCCTCACGGTACTGGTTCACTATCGGTCGATCACGAGTATTTAGCCTTGGAGGATGGTCCCCCCATCTTCAGACAGGATTTCACGTGTCCCGCCCTACTTGTCGTACACCTAGTTCCACAACGCTGTTTTCGCATACAGGGCTATCACCTGCTATGGCCGGGCTTTCCATCCCGTTCTGCTAACAACACTGCTAAAGAGTACAAGGCTCTTCCCATTTCGTTCGCCACTACTCTGGGAATCTCGGTTGATTTCTGTTCCTGCAGCTACTTAGATGTTTCAGTTCGCCGCGTTCGCTTCCCTGGCCTATGTATTCAGCCAGGGATGACCCATGCGGGCCGGGTTTCCCCATTCGGACATCTCCGGATCAAAGCTTGTTTGCCAGCTCCCCGAAGCTTTTCGCAGGCTACCGCGTCCTTCATCGCCTGTGATCGCCAAGGCATCCACCACATGCACTTGTTCGCTTGACCCTATAACGAGTGTGTCTCAGTGAGACAGTCGCTACAGGTGAGTTCTCGCATTTGTGCCGTATTCCAAGTCATCTTTCGATCACTTAAATACATTTTGGTTGATACAATCACAACCCGGTATCGCGTTGGTTACTGCAGCGTCTCATCAACGCTCGCGCGACACCTTTACTACATCCCATATTGTTAAAGAACAGCCGATTCGCAGGGCAGACCCGCGATCGCTTGGCAATGCCAAAGGGAAGCACTCAATAAATGCTTTCCTTTGACAACCAATTCCAGGTTTTCCGCAACTCACTCGTCAGAGCGATGGTGGAGGATGACGGGATCGAACCGACGACCCCCTGCTTGCAAAGCAGGTGCTCTCCCAGCTGAGCTAATCCCCCCTCGGATAACTTGGTGGGTCTGGTAGGACTTGAACCTACGACCCCCGCCTTATCAAGACGGTGCTCTAACCACCTGAGCTACAGACCCTTGGCTGTAACAGCAAACAAACCGATAAGTGTGGGCACTGGACACGCAGAACGCGCGCCTCTGGAAAGGAGGTGATCCAGCCGCACCTTCCGATACGGCTACCTTGTTACGACTTCACCCCAGTCATGAACCCTGCCGTGGTAATCGCCCTCCTTGCGGTTAGGCTAACTACTTCTGGCAAAACCCACTCCCATGGTGTGACGGGCGGTGTGTACAAGACCCGGGAACGTATTCACCGCGGCATGCTGATCCGCGATTACTAGCGATTCCAGCTTCACGTAGTCGAGTTGCAGACTACGATCCGGACTACGATGCGTTTTCTGGGATTAGCTCCCCCTCGCGGGTTGGCAACCCTCTGTACGCACCATTGTATGACGTGTGAAGCCCTACCCATAAGGGCCATGAGGACTTGACGTCATCCCCACCTTCCTCCGGTTTGTCACCGGCAGTCTCTCTAGAGTGCCCTTTCGTAGCAACTAGAGACAAGGGTTGCGCTCGTTGCGGGACTTAACCCAACATCTCACGACACGAGCTGACGACAGCCATGCAGCACCTGTGTCCACTTTCCCTTTCGGGCACCTAATGCATCTCTGCTTCGTTAGTGGCATGTCAAGGGTAGGTAAGGTTTTTCGCGTTGCATCGAATTAATCCACATCATCCACCGCTTGTGCGGGTCCCCGTCAATTCCTTTGAGTTTTAATCTTGCGACCGTACTCCCCAGGCGGTCAACTTCACGCGTTAGCTACGTTACTGAAGAAATGAATCCCCAACAACTAGTTGACATCGTTTAGGGCGTGGACTACCAGGGTATCTAATCCTGTTTGCTCCCCACGCTTTCGTGCATGAGCGTCAGTGACGTCCCAGGGGGCTGCCTTCGCCATCGGTATTCCTCCACATCTCTACGCATTTCACTGCTACACGTGGAATTCTACCCCCCTCTGACATACTCTAGCCTGACAGTCACAAGCGCCATTCCCAAGTTAAGCTCGGGGATTTCACGCCTGTCTTATCAAACCGCCTGCGCACGCTTTACGCCCAGTAATTCCGATTAACGCTCGCACCCTACGTATTACCGCGGCTGCTGGCACGTAGTTAGCCGGTGCTTATTCTTCCGGTACCGTCATCCCCCCGCCGTATTAGGGCAGAGGTTTTCTTTCCGGACAAAAGTGCTTTACAACCCGAAGGCCTTCTTCACACACGCGGCATTGCTGGATCAGGGTTGCCCCCATTGTCCAAAATTCCCCACTGCTGCCTCCCGTAGGAGTCTGGGCCGTGTCTCAGTCCCAGTGTGGCTGATCGTCCTCTCAGACCAGCTACTGATCGTCGCCTTGGTAGGCCTTTACCCCACCAACTAGCTAATCAGACATCGGCCGCTCCTATCGCGCGAGGCCTTGCGGTCCCCCGCTTTCACCCTCAGGTCGTATGCGGTATTAGCTAATCTTTCGACTAGTTATCCCCCACGACAGGGCACGTTCCGATGTATTACTCACCCGTTCGCCACTCGCCACCAGGCCGAAGCCCGTGCTGCCGTTCGACTTGCATGTGTAAGGCATGCCGCCAGCGTTCAATCTGAGCCAGGATCAAACTCTTCAGTTCAATCTCTGTGTGGACCCGAAGGTCCTCGCTCTTTCGAGCGGTCGCTCACTCTCAGAAAACTGACTGACCAGATCCGAAAATCCAGTCACGTTTTGCTGTGCGAGCACTGTATAACTTGTGAAGCTCCGAAGTCGAAGACTTCGTGCGTCCGCTACCCAGCGCCCACACTTATCGGTTGTTTGGTTGTTAAAGAACTTCGCTGCCGGCTTTGCCGTTCAGCGCGCTGCGTTGTCTGCAGCAGAGAAACGAGATTATGTAGCACTTTCTTCGTTTCGTCAACCAGGCCAGCAATCTTTTTTGCTCCGTTCGTCGCGCTAACTTCGCGCCGCCGAACCACCCGGTCAACCCCGCAACCCTTGCTACGTCTGCTTTGCAGCGCCGCGTTGTGTTGCGAGGGGGCGAATATTACGGCGGCCCGCCGGCTTTGGCAAGCCATTCAGCGAAATAATTCGAGAAGCTCGAAAAGTAACGCTTTAGACACTAATACGGTCCTGCCGCCGATGACTGTATAGAATCGTTACTCCCGGGCCGAACTCCGGCCCCTAATAAGGACAAGGAAGTTCGATGACTATCCAAGCGACGTGGCAGCCGAGCCAGGGCAATACACTCTGCAACCTGAGCAATGGCGAGGCGAACTGGCAAGCCGACCTGGACCACTCCGCCGGCGGCAACCCGCAGTATCCGAACCCGCATGACCTGCTGGATTCGGCGCTCGCGGCGTGCACCGTGCTTACGCTCCAGCTCTATGCCAAGCGCAAGGGCTATGCCGTGGCCTCCATCCATGCCTCCGTGACCCATGAGGAGAGCAACGGCCGCTACGCGATGAAACGCGAGGTCCATGTCACCGGCGACCTCGACGCCAAGGTCCTGGAGGACTTGCTGCGCGTGGCCAACAAGTGCCCGGTGCACAAGTCATTGTCGGCCGAGATTGTCATCGACACCACGCTCTCCAGCTGATCGCGTCATCGTCCTGACCCACACCACGCGGTACGGTAGCAGGTGAGCAGGCCGGCGCCAGCGCTGAAGTCCGGATGTGCCGCGTTTGTGCGCTGCCCCACCAAGCTGATGGTGCTGAGCGCCGAGAACGCCGCTCGCTGTTTTGTAGGCAGCGAGCCGCACGTCTTACCATGATTAAAAAAGAAAAAGGCAGCACCTTTATCGCTGTGGAGCGGGGACACCTTGACGAATTACATCGAAGAATATTGCGCCCAGATCCGGCGCACGGGCGCTGCTGGCGTGATTGCCAAGCCCATTCTGGTCGGCCAGGACGGTACATACACGATGACGTACGTGCCGCACGAGCATCACAACTCCGGCGCCCGCCTGGTGCTGGTCAGTACGACGCCCGGACACGCCCATGTGCGGCTCGCGGCGGCGGTGACGGAGGAGTTGGTGCAGGCCCGCACGCCTGCCCGCGTGATTCAGCGCGAGAACAAGCGCCGCGTCGAACTGGGGGGCCAACTGGTCCGGCCTAACCTGATCCGCATGCTCGATCATTTCCGCGCGCCGGAACTGGTCGGACTGCCGCACGCTGCGGCGCTGTGGAACGAAGGCTTCGAGCAGTTCCAGCCGCTGGCCTTGCTGCCGTTCGCCACCACGCGCCGCGGGCTTGCCTTCGACGGCACGCTGGAAGACCTGCTCGCAACACCGATGCTGAGCGCCGCGTTCGACACCCGCTTCCTCGGCGCGATCCGGCAGATGCGCCCCGACGCCTTGTACATTGCGCTGGGCCGTACCGCGTGGGCCGGGCTGCGCCATGCGGTGAGCCGGCGCCTGCTGGCCCGGCACCAGTTGCTGGGGATGATGCCGGTCCCCGCGCGCGCTGGAAACATGGTGCGCTACTTCCTGCGCGAGATTCCCGCGCGCGACCTCTCGCCGAACGACCCTGTCCGCCACCGCGTCGAATGGCTCGACGCCGCCCACGCGGAACTGATGGCGAATGTCCAGAAGCGGCGCGCCGCCACCGTTCCCCCCACGGGCCCAAATTACCTGATCGCATGATCGGGACGCGAGCCAGGACACTGCCCCTACCAAAGAGGGGTCTCGATGCGCGCCATTGCGCCGATAAAGCCTCTTGAGGAAACTGACCTCCTCGCATTCCCGATTGGCGGCCCCTGTGCGGGCCGCGATTTTTTTTACGCTGTGCGCAGCGCTACGCCAGTTTTCCTGGCGGCCAGTCCTGTCCGCGCGATGCCAGCGACTGCCGCGCCTCGCCCCCACTCGCACCCCATCCCGGCATTGCCTGGCGCAACGGAAAGTGCGCCATCTCACTACAATTCAGCAATGCCCAGCAACCGGAGCGATACCGCCATGCCTACCCCGTCCAACTGGCGCGCACACATGCAGACGGGATCGCTGCTGCGCGCCCTGCTGTGTAGTGCCACCTTGCTCGCAACCCCGGCGCTGCCAGCACAGGACGACCAGCCCGGCATCGCGTTCTCCGCCCTGCGTCCCGGCGCGCCGTTGCCGGCCGACTGGAAGAACCTGCCAGTCGTCCACGGCAAGGCCGAAACTCGCTACAGCCTGGTGAAGGATGGCGCCACCACTGTCCTGCAGGCCGACGCCAGCGCCGCGGCCTCGGCGCTGATGCACGAGGGCAATATCGACCTGGGCCGCACGCCGGTCGTCGCCTGGCGCTGGAAAGCGCAAGCCCCCATAGAAGGCGCCAATAACCATGAGGGGAGCAAGGAAGACGCTCCCGCGCGGCTGGTGTTCTTCTTCGAGGGCGACAAGGAGAAGCTCGCTTTCGGCGACCGCGCCAGCATTGATCTGGCCAAGCGCTTCGGCGGCGAAGACCTGCCCTACGCGACGCTGATGTATATCTGGTCGACCTCGGCGGCGCCCGGCAGCATCATCCCCAATCCGCACACGGGCCGCGTGCAGATGATCGTGGTCTCCGGCCGTCCTGGCGACGCAGGCCAGTGGCAGAACCTGCGCCGCAATATCGCGCAGGACTACGAACAGGCGTTCCACGAACCGCCCGGCAAGATCTCCGCCTATGGACTGCTGACGGATACCGACAATACCGGCGCCACGACGCGCGCCTGGTACGGCGACCTGCGCTTCCTCCCTGCGCGTTAGGCACTAGGCATGCGGCGGCGGCGTGGCCGCCGCGCTGGCCCTGAGCGCCTCGACGACCTGCGCCATCAGCCTCGTTCCGCCGGGGGCTGCGCTGCCGATGGCCTGCTGCACGCTGACCACCTTGTCGGCATCGTAGTGCCGGCCGGTGCCTGCCTCGGCCTCGAAATCATTGGCACGCTGCGTGATCGCGACCGGATCCGCGCTGACGAGCAGCACCGCATGTGCCAGCACCAGGTGGCGCTGGCCATCCGGCGCCTGCACGGCCGCGGGCTCGCGGCGCCAGTACTGGGCCGTTCCGGCGATCTTGCGCGCCTGCCCCGGCGAGCCCCAGGCGAGGTTGAAGCGGCCGTCGCAGAAGGAACCGTCCACCGCCTGCCAGTGGGTCTCGACGTCAAGCCGGCGCAGCGCCTGCCCGACGACCTCGCACAGGTGTAGATACACCGCCTCGCTCAACGCGCCGGGGGGCCCGTCCACGCGGTACGCAAGGCTCAGGTTCAGGATGCCCGGGCCCTGCGGCACCAGCCCGCCGCCCGACATGCGCAACCAGACCGGGCAGCCGCGCCGCGCGAAGCTGGCGCGCGCCGCTTCGAACGGCTCGTATCGCAGGTAACTGCGCGGCACCACCAGCGAGACCGGCGCTTCCCACAACTGGGCAACCGGCTCCCCTTGCGCAGCCAGTTCGAGAAGCGCCAGTTCGGCCTGCAACGGATCGTCTTCGGCTGGATCGGCTTCGATGAACGCAAATGGCATGGAATTCGTCCTGGCAGTGGCCTGCCACACGATAGCAGGCCGCGCGAGACAAGGCGCGGCGCGGACGGTGCTACGGTCCGCCCGCGCCAACCACCTCAGCCGGCCAGGTGCTTGCGCAGCAGCGCGTTGAAGTCGCTGGCCTTTTCCATCTGGCTCATGTGCCCGGCATCGCCGAACACCTTCACCGTGGCGCCAGCCGGCGCGTTCTGCGCGTGCGCGCTGGGAATGATGCGATCCTGCGCGCCCCACACCACCAGCGTGCGCGTACCCGTATCCGCCAGCCGCTGACCAGGCAGTTCCCGCTGGCGGCCCTCGGCGAACAGGCTCGCGCCGAGCGTGGACAGCGATTCCTGCACGCCGTCGAGCCGCTTGTAGCGCAGCAGGTCGTCCAGCATCTGCCGGCTGACGAGCTCCGGGTTGGCGAACAGCAGCTCGACCACTGGCTTGAGTTCGCGCCGCGACTGCGCGCTGACAAAGCCCTCTGTATAGCCGTTGTTGATCTCATCGCCGAGGCCCGCCGGCGACACCAGCGCCACCGAGCGCACGCGCCGCGGCGCATCGACGGCGAGCTGCGCGGCAATGCCGCCGCCCATGGAGTGGCCCACCACGTGCGCCGCGTCGATGCCCACCGTGTCGAGGAATCGCGCTACAAAGCCGGCCATCTCCGCCAGCGTCGTGCCCGCGAGCCGCGGCGACGTCTGTCCGTGACCGGGCAGGTCAAGCGCCACCACGGTGTACGCGTCGGCGAGGGCGTCGAGGTTGAACAGCCAGTTGTCCAGGTCACCGCCAAATCCGTGAATGAAGAGCACCGCTTGCTCCGCGTTGCCCTTGCGGGCGTAGCGGACGCGGATGCCGTCGACGTCGGCATACTGGTACGTGGGTCCGGCCTCCTCCTCGCCGCCGTCGTCCGCCGGCGTTTCATAAGCCGCAATGTAGGCATCGATTTCCGCATCGCTCACCTCCGCTGACGCCAGCACGCCAAGCAATGCCTTGACCGGCAGCACGTCGCCCACACCGGCCACCTTGCGGCGCAGGGTGCCGGCGTCGGGCGCCTCGACGGCGTTGGCGATCTTGTCGGTTTCCACATCGAGGATCGGCATGCCCACCGAGATCTCGGCGCCTTCGTCGACGAGCCAGGCATTGATGGTGCCTTCCTTCATCGACAGGCCCCACTTGGGCATCACAATCGGAGTCATTGCTGTGGCCATCAGTGCTTGCCTCCCTTCATGGTCTTGCGCACCGCTGCCACCACGTGCGCGGCGCTCGGGATATACAGGTCTTCCAGCGTCGGCGAGAACGGCACCGGCGTGTGCGGCGGGCATACCATCTCGATGCCGGCCTTGAGTGCGCCGAACGCCTGCTGCGCCACCTGCGCCGAAATATCGGTTGCGATATTGCAGCGCGGGCTCGCCTCGTCCACGACGACGAGGCGGCCGGTGTTTTCGACCGATTCGAGCACCGTGTCCATGTCCAAGGGCGATAGCGTGCGCAGGTCGATCACTTCCGCTTCCACGCCTTCCTTTGCCAGCGTCGCCGCCGCGTCCAGCGCGCGATGCACCATCAGCCCGTACGCAACGATGGTCACGTCCTTGCCGTCGCGCGCGATATTGGCCTCGCCGAACGGAATCGTATAGGCGCCCTCGGGAACGTCGCCCTCCAGCCCGTACAGGTTCTTGTGCTCGCAGAAGATCACCGGGTCGTTGTCGCGGATCGCCTGTATCAGCAAGCCCTTGGTGTCATACGGCGTGGACGGGCACACGACCTTGAGGCCCGGGATATGCGTGAACAGCGGCGTCAGCATCTGGCTGTGCTGCGCGGCCGCGCGGAAGCCCGCACCGACCATCGCGCGGATCACCACAGGCGTCTCGGCCTTGCCGCCGAACATGTAGCGGAACTTCGCGGCCTGGTTGAAGATCTGGTCGAAGCAAACGCCCATGAAGTCGATGAACATCAGCTCCGCGATGGGCCGCATGCCGCAGGCCGCCGCGCCAATCGCCGCGCCCACATAGGCAGATTCCGACAGCGGCGTATCGAGCAGCCGGTCGCCATGCTTGGCATACAGGCCCTTGGTCACGCCGAGCACGCCGCCCCAGGCGTCCTTTTCGCCGTCCGCGCCGGCGCCGCCGACAATGTCCTCACCCAGCATGATTACACTGGGGTCACGCGTCATTTCCTGGTCGATCGCCTCGTTGATCGCCAGCTTGATGCTCAGTTTGCGAGCCATGTTCTGTCTCCTGATGATTGGATAGCTGCGTCGGGTTGGCGGTTAGTAGCTCACATAGACATCGGTCAGCAAATCTTCCGGCCCGGGCAGCGGCGCGGCCTTGGCTTCCTGCACGGCGTGCTCGATCAGCGCGGCAACTTCACGGTCGATCGCATCGAACTCCTCGCGCGAGATCACGCCGCCCTGCGTCACCGTGCGCGTGAACAGCTTCAGGCAATCCCGATTGGCGCGGATATCGTCAAGCTCGCCGGCCGCGCGATAAGTCTGCGCATCGCCTTCGAAGTGGCCGTAGAAGCGGACCATCTTGCATTCGAGCAACGCCGGGCCGCCGCCTTCGCGCGCACGACGGATGACTTCGCCGGCGGCCTCATGGACGGCGAAGAAATCGGTACCGTCCACCGTCACGCCGGGAATGCCGAAGCCGGCCGCGCGATCCACATAGCTGTCCACCGCGGTGCCGTAGTCGCGCGAGGTCGACTCCGCATAGCCGTTGTTCTCGATCACGAAGATCACCGGCAGATTCCACACGGCGGCCAGGTTCAGGCTCTCAAGGAAGGTGCCCTGGTTCGAGGCGCCGTCGCCGCAGAAGGTAATGCCGACCTCGCCCTTGCCACGGAACTTTGCGGCCAGCGCGGCGCCGCAGATCAGCGGCGCGCCCGCGCCCAGGATGCCGTTGGCGCCCATCATGCCCTTGGACAGATCGGCGATATGCATGGAGCCGCCCTTGCCGTTGCACGAGCCGCCCTTCTTGCCGTAGATCTCCTTCATCATCGCTACGGGGTCGACGCCCTTGGCAATGCAGTGGCCGTGGCCACGGTGCGTGCTGGCGATGCGGTCGCCGTCATGCAGGTGGTGCAGGATGCCGACACCGGCGGCTTCCTCGCCTGCGTAAAGGTGCACGAAGCCCGGAATGTCGCCGCGGCCGAAGTCCACGTGCAGGCGTTCCTCGAAATCGCGGATGGTGCGCATCTTGCGATACACCGTCAGCAGGGTCTCCTTGTCGAGCCCGCTGGGGCCGGCTTGCATGGCACTGGCGCTCATGGTTGTCTCCTTGGGTTGAAGTTGTGGTGGTACGGCTGCCTCAATACGTGCTTGCTGATTGCGTGACAGATACGCTGCGCATCAGCCGCTCGCGCGCGGCATAGCGCATGCACGCGGCCACGTCGATGCTGCGGAACGCGTGCTCGTGCAGGGTGATGCTGACTTCGTCGCAGGGGCCGAAGGACAGTTCGCGCTCGCCGTCGAGCGCGACGATGCCGGAGCGCTGGCGCACGCGATGCGGGCGGGCATGCTCCAGGTACTGCCAGCCCGCCACGTCAACCGGGCACAGCAGGCCCGGGGCAATTGGCGCGCGCAGCTCGAACTCGCCTTGCCCCCGCGCGGCCAGCTCGATCGCGAGGCCACCCGGCTCGCGCCGGCCCAACGGCTCCAGCAGCCCGGCGATGGCGGACAGGCCAATGGCCTGCGGATCGGCGAAGGCTACGTACACGGCAGCCAGCGTGTCGGCTTTCCACAGCGCCCGCGCGCCGATGAAGTGTTCATGGGCAATGACCGCGTCGACGAGCGCGATATCGCGCCGGAAGCCGCCGTCGGCATCGCGGATCACGATATCGAGCCGCTTGTTCGATGCCAGCGCCAGCGAGGCCGGCACCCGGCCCGTCGCATACAAAGCCGCCGCCAGCCCCGTGATAGTCGGCTCGCGCATTTCCGGATACGCATTGTTGGTGCCGGTGGACAGGCCGGCGACCGGCACGCCGCCGCATTCGCGCACCACCGCACGGTGCGTGCCGTCGCCGCCGAGCACGATGATGACGGCCACGCCGGCATCGGCCATGTGGCGCGCCGCATTCAGCGTATCGTCGACGCGCGCCGTGACCGGCATGTCGATGTACTCGACCGCCGGCAGCCCGGCGTCCGGACCCTGGTGGCGGGTCAGATGGCGGGCCAGCATGACGCGCAGGCCTTCGCGATCCGGCATCATCATCACGCGGTCGATGCCGCAGGCCGACAGCGCGGCCAGCAGCCGCAGCACGATGTTGACGCGATCGGACAACTGCAGGCTGTTGGCATTGGCAATCACGCGGCGGATATCGCGCGCCGACACCGGGTTGGCGATGATGCCTACCAGCGGCGCACCGTCGGACCGTGCTTGCATGGCCTGTCTCCTGTCTGTCGTTGTGCTGACAGGCAGATTGCAATGGCTGTGCCAGCACGCACGGCGCGCTGTAGCCACGCAGGGGACCGGAAAAGTTGCGGGATAACCCGCAGGAAACGCGGGTCAGGCCGCCGCGCGGGCAGTGCCGGCGGCGTTCATGGCGTGACAGGTGTCACAGGGCAGGTGTACAGCGCTGGACAGCTGTATCGTTGGCAGCTTTATGGCTGTTATGGCTGGGGCGGGTCGCCGTCGCGGCGGTTGGGAGACTGGATGCCGTAGCGCTCCATGCGGCGGTACAGCGTCATGCGGCTCACGCCGATCTGCCGCGCGACAGCGCTCAGGTTCCAGCCTGACGCACGCAGGTACTGCATCAGCAGCATGGCCTCGGGCGGCAGTTCCGGCGCGTCCTCCGGCTGCGGAGGCAGCACCGGCACGGCGGACACTGGCATCAGGGCGCCCAGGCCATCTGGCAGGTCATGGGCATCGATATACCCGCCGGCGCAGACGGCGCGCGCGTACTCCAGCACGTTGCGCAGCTCGCGCAGGTTGCCAGGCCAGCGGTGGTGGCAAAGCAGGTCGCGCGCCTGCGGCGACAGCGTGATGCCGCGCTGGCCGCCTTCATCGAGCATCTTCTGCACGAGCCATTCGAAGTCGGTGCGATCGCGCAATGGCGGCAGCGCGAACCGGGCACCGTTGAGCCGGTAGAACAGGTCCTCGCGGAAGCGCCCCTGCGCGACCAGGTCTTCCAGCCGGTGATGGGTCGCCGAAATCACGCGCAGCCGGACCGGCACCGGACGCGCCGCGCCGATCGGCAGCACCTCGCCCTCGGCCAGCACGCGCAGCAGCCGCGACTGCAGCTCGCGCGGCATGTCGCCGATCTCGTCGAGGAACAGCGTGCCGCCGTCCGCTTCCTGGATCAGCCCGCGTTTGCCGCGCGGCCCGGCGCCGGAAAAGCTGTTGGGCAGGTGGCCGAACAGTTCGCTCTCGATCAGCGTTTCCGGAATGGCGGCGCAGTTCACCGCCACGAACGGCTGCCCGCGGCGCGCGCTGGCCAGGTGCAGCGCCTTGGCAAGGTACTCCTTGCCGCTGCCGGTCTCGCCGTTTATCAGCAGGTTGATCGGGGAATCCACGAGCCGCGCCGCGCGCTGCAGTTGCTGCTGCAGCGCGGGGTCGCCGCCGCACAACGCCGCCAGAGGCTCCGGCAGCGGCGTTGGGCGCTCCTGCGCGCCACTGGCCTGCCAGCGCAAGGCAGGCGGCATCACGCTCAGGTACAGCAGGCCGCCGCTGCGGTTCAGCGCCACCAGGCGCTGCTCGCTCGGACGCGAGTAGACATAGCGGCCGAGGTCTTCGAGCCGCGCGTTGAACAGCGTCTCGAACGACTGGCCCAGCACCGTGCCGGTGGCCAGTTCCCCTTCGAGCATCCGCCGCGCCCGGTGGTTGTGTCCGACAATGCGGCCGCTGTCATCGAGTGCGAGCAGGTACTCCGGGTTGACGTCGACGAACTCGGGGGCGACGTTCAGCTTGAGGATCCAGTCGCGGTGATGCGCGCGCAGGAAATTCGCGTTCTCGATATGGGCCGCGTAGATGCGCACCAGCTGCAGCGCCAGCCCCTGGCTGTCCTTTGCATTCGGGGACGTCAGCGCGGAGATGTCCAGGATCGCGTGCAGGTTGCCGTGCGTATCGAACAGCGGCGCGGCGGTGCAGGTCAGCGGAATGTGGGTGGCGTCGAAATGATCGGCCTGGTGCACGGTCAGGGCTTCGCCCGTGAACAAGGCCGTGCCGACGGCGCATGTGCCCGCGCCGCACTCGCTCCATTCCGCGCCCAGGTACAGGCCGGCATGGCGCAGGTCGGTATCGGTGCGCGCATCGCCGATGTAGTCGACGGTCACGCCCTGCGCATCGGTCAGCAGCACCACGTAGCCCAGGCCCGCGACCTGCGCATACAAGCTCTCCAGCCCATGGCGCGCAATGCGCGCGAAATCGTCGATGCGTTGCTGGTGTTCGCGCAGCCGCGTCTGCGGCACGATGCGGGCTTCCTGCATGCGCGACGGGTCCAGCCCGTACTGGTGCACGCAGCGCCGCCACGAATTCTCGATCACGGCATCGTGCGTGGGCCGGTCCGCGGGCAGGGCTGGCGGCGGAAGGTAGGTGGTGGCGTGGACTACCGTCTCGATGTGCTCGCGTTGCCGCAGGTCCATCGCTGTCTCCTTGTCGTCTCCGCGGCGTGCGCCGCGGAGGGCACATTGGCGGACTGGCGAACCGGTCGCGTCATGGCGCGACTCTGTACTGGCTGCCTACTGTATCCGACGCGGTCGGGACGGTGCAAACCGATATCATCGCCGCCGCAGCCATGTGCGCCAGGCGGCATTCCAGTACGGTGGGGACAGGACTGCCCCGGCCCCTTGCGCGGCCGGGCCTTCGAAGGCGATTCCCGCTTCAGGCCGCCGGCGTCAGCGCACGCGCCGTGTCGGCGGCAATCTCGAACGAGCGCAGGCGCGCGGCGTGGTCGAAGATCTGGCCGGTCAGCATCAGTTCATCCGGGCGCAGGTCATCGACAAAGCGCTGCATGCCGGCGCGCACGGTTTCCGGACTCCCCACCACCGAGCACGCGAGCGAACGGCGGATATGGTCTGCCTCACTCTCGTTCCACAGCGCCTCGATATCGTCCACGGGCGCGCGCAACTGCCCCGGCGTGCCGCGCACCAGCGCCAGAAACTGCTGCTGCAGCGAGCTGAACAGGCGCCGGGCCTCGGCGTCGGTCTGCGCCGCGAACACATTGAGGCCGAGCATCACGTAGGGCCGCTCCAGCTGCGCGGAAGGCCGGAACGTCCGCCGGTACAGGTCCACGGCCTGGCGCATGAAGCCCGGCGCGAAATGCGAGGCAAACGCGAACGGCAGGCCCATCGCCGCCGACAGCTGCGCGCTGAACAGGCTGGAGCCAAGCAGCCACAGCGGCACCTTCAGGCCCGCGCCGGGCACGGCGCGCAGGCGCTGCCCAGGGCGCACGTCATCGAAATAGGCCTGCAGTTCTTCCACATCCTGCGGGAACGAGTCGGCCGTGTCCTGCGACAATTGCCGGCGCAGCGCGCGCGCCGTCGCCTGGTCGGTGCCGGGCGCGCGACCCAGGCCAAGGTCGATGCGGCCGGGGAACAGCGAGGCCAGCGTGCCGAACTGCTCGGCCACCACCAGCGGCGAATGATTGGGCAGCATGACGCCGCCCGAGCCCACGCGGATCGTGCGCGTGCCGTTGGCCACGTAGCCGATAAGCACGGCGGTGGCGGCGCTGGCGATGCCTGGCATGTTGTGGTGTTCGGCCAGCCAGAAGCGGCGGTAGCCCAGGCGCTCGGCGTGCTGCGCCAGGTCGAGCGCGTTGCGCATGGCCTGGCCGGCATCGCTGCCCTGCGCAATGGGGGCCAGGTCGAGAACAGAATACGGGATGGAGGTCGTCATGGAAGCTGCCTTGGCGCGTCGGCGGGCCTGTGCCGGCCGATGCGCGCGGGAATCGAAAGCGTCCGCTATCTTAGTAAGCCCCGGGCAATCGTGCTGGCGGCCGCCACGCGGCCTTACCAGTGGCGTGGTTATCGGCGCCGGCATCGATCGGAGTGCGTTGGGTGGGGTAAAGATTGAGCGCAGCGCCGCTTGTCCCGTACCATGCTGCCCCATGCGAAGCAGGAAATCGGTATGACACTCAAGACACTGGACGGCGCGCTGGCCTTGCTGACCCACTTCAACGTGCGGCAGCCCACCTGGGGCGTGCGCGAACTCGCCAAGCACAGCGGCGTGCACTACGCGGTGGTGCATCGCGTGCTGGCTACTTTCGCGGCCAACGGCTTCCTGGTGCAGGACGCGGCCACCGGCAAGTACTCGCTCGGCCTGCGCCTGTTCGAGCTCGGCCAGGTCGTGCGCAAAAGCTTCTCGCCTGACGAGATCGTGCGCCCGGTACTGGAAAAGCTGGCCGCGCAAAGTGGCGAGACGGTCTTCCTGTCGTGGCTTGACGGCCATGAGGGCCTGTGCGTGGGCCTGGTGCAGAGCCAGCACCAGTTGCGCTTCTCGATTGAACTGGGCGAGCGCTTTCCGCTTTATGCCGGGGCGCACGCCAAGGCCATGCTCGCGTTCCAGGACGACGCGTTCCGCGGCGAGGTCTACCGGCAGGGCATGGAAAAGATGGGGCCGCACACCACGCTGGACCGCGACACCATCGAAGCCCAGCTGGCCGAGGTGCGCCAGCACGGCTGGGCGCATACCCGCGAGGAAGCCGCCGCGAGCGTGGCAGGGCTGGCGCTGCCGCTGTGGTCGCGCGACCACAGCGCGGTGATCGGCTCGGTGGCCATTGCCGGCCCGCAGCAGCGGCTCGGCGACGATGCGGTGCCGCGCCTGCTGGAGGCCCTGCGCGATGCCAGCGGCCGGCTCGAGGAGGTGATCGGCTTCGTGCGCTAAGCCGGGTTCCCGCATTCAGCCTGCCAGTAGCGCCTGCCCCACCGCGCCGCCAAAGACGCGCGCGCCGATGGCGTGGCCCAGCGCGCGATAGCTTTCCCACTGCGCCTCGTCGAAGAACTGGTCGGAGGTGGCCTCCTGCGGAAAAGCCGGATGGTCCGCGCCGTACTGCTGCACATCGGCTGGCGCCCAGTCCGCCAGGCGCGGCTTGAGCAGCACGATGCGGCAGACCGGATCTTGCCGCCCCGCAGCCGGACCCGCGCGGTACACATTGAGCAGCACCGCGCATTTGCCCGCCGCCGCGCTATTGGCCTGCGCACCAAAATCTTCCGGCGTACCGAACACCGTGCTCAGTACCGGATGCGTGGTGGCAGCCTCGATATCCACCACGATTTCCAGGCCATGGTCGATCCGCGCGAGCCGGATCAGGTTGGCCAGGTCGCCGAAGCGGTAGTCGGGATCGCCGCCGGCATCGCACAGCACGATCAGTGACACATCGCGTCCCGGGCGCAGCAATTCGTACACGCCGGTGTTGTCGAAGTGACCGCCGTCAGACAGGTACTGCCAGCCGCGATGCATGCCGTGGAAGCGCGCGGCGAGTTCGCAAGCGAGACAATACTGCGTACGGAACAACGCGCTGAAGCGCGCCAGCACCGGGTGCGTGGCACGCTCGGGCAGGCGCTGCGCGGCCGGCACGCGGCCCGCGTGGCGCGGACCGTCATGCAGGTAAGACGGCCACCATGTACCGAGCCGCAGGTTCGCCAAGCCCATCAGCAGCGACGTGCCGAGCGTCGTGGCCCGCCCGATGCCGGTGGCCAGCGTCGCGCCGGAGATCGCGATCCAGTCGCCCACGGTGCGGGAATCGGCGACCCGGGCCGTTCCCGGATGCGACAGATCCGGACAACAAGGACGCCCGTCGACAAGAAAGCGCGCATAGCTGTCAGCCTGCGCCGTTCCCGGCTGGACTACGCTGGGGCCGGGGCCGACGCACAGCGGCTTGCCCTTGCGGTCGCGCTGCACCAGTTGCTCGGCCGGATCGACGGTCTGGTTCAGCGTGACGTTGATCAGATGCAGCGGCGCCAGCACGCGCGGATCGTAGTAGGTGTTCAGGCTGAGCTGGTCGCCGGGCACCGGCTCGGCCACGCTGAAGCGCTCGCGTCCCTGCCTGTTCGCCGGATGCGGGACGAAGCGTTCGCCGTTCGATGCGCCAAGGTAGGCGCGCGTGAGCCGCGCCGCATAGAACGGCTGCAGCGTCGACAGGTTCAGGAAGCCCGTGAAGCGCCCTGCCACCATCGCCAGCAACAGCGCCACCAGCACCAGTACGACGAGCACCGGGCCTGTATAGGCATTGCCGAACACGAGCCAGTCCACCGGCTCGCGTCCGTTCCAGCGCACGACCAGCACCAGCCACGACCACAGCACGTACACCAGCAGCGCCAGCAGCGCAGCCAGTGCCCCGGCCATCAGCGAGACGGGCAGGTGCGCCTGCAGCGCGCGCCACGGCGTATCGGCACTGTCCCGCTTGCCTTCGTCGCGCAGGCCAGCAGCGTAGCGCACCAGCCAGACCAGCGCGGCCAACACGCCGGCGGGAACGCCCGCGCGCCATGCCGACGCCGTCATGGACGCATAGAGGAAGGTCGTGCGCGCGATGGTATCGGCCAGGCCGAGCGCCAGCAGCCACAGCGTCAACGCCACCGCGCTGCGCAAGGCGCGCGTGGCGCGCACGCGATAGTCCGATACCGCGCGCGGCGCCGGCACGAGCAGGGCCAGGCAGCACAGCACGGCCAGCAGCGTCAGGGCGCCAGCCGCCGCCAGGATGCAGGCCAGCACCAGTCCCGGGCCGAGCCACACGACCCACCGCGCCGCCAGCAGCAGCAGGATGGCCACGATCGTCGCGACGATCGGGCCGGGGCTCAGGAAGCGCGCCGCCGACTGCGGGTCGCTGGCACGCGGATACACCATCCAGTAGGCCAGCCCGGGCGGCACGGCCAGCAGCAGCGCCGAGCCCAGCGGCAACCACAGCAAGGTGCTCCACCAGACCATGCATTCGCCCTGGTTGAACGCCTGGCGCGCGTCATGAAGCAAGTCCATCTCGTAGCGGCCGAGGCTGTACGACATGCCCGTGGCCATGTACTGGCCCAGCGCCAGCAAGGCCAGCACGAGCAGCAGCGCGCTGCCGATCACGTAATGCATCGCCAGCCAGTTGCGCAGGACCAGCACGGCGGCGTAGAGGTTGTCTCCGGCGCCGGTAGGCGACAGGTAGCGGCCGTTTTCTCGCAGCCACGCCACGGCGCCGCGGCCCGGGTCGGCTGCATAGGACACCGATGTACGGATGCGCCCGGGCGGCTCGCACTGCAGCGTGTGGTACGCGTCGGCCGCCGCTTGTACCGGGTTCGTGCCGCGCCGCAGGCGGCCCGGCACGAACAGGCTGGCGAAGAAGGCACCGAGGAAGCCGCCGCCGCTGACCGTGGACAGGTAGTCGAACTGCGGCAGCATCGAGGCTGGCGGGACCGCCGCCCCTGGCGGCGCGTCGTCAGGCTCCGCCGCTGGTTTCAGCGGCGTGCTGGCCAGAGCCTGGAGCGCGCCGAGACAGAACGTCGCGCTGCGGATGCCACCGCCGGACAGCGCCATGGCCCAGTTGCGCGTGTCCGCGCCGGGGCGCGCCGAGAGGCCAAGCTGCCGGCGCCTTTGCGCGATCCGGGCGGCTTCATCGCTGAATCCGGGGTCTTCTGCAGGCATGCACGCCTCCCTGGCGAAGGGTCCGTGCCAAGTATAGGACGCTCTCCAGCGCCTCCCTCGCATGAGACGCCAACGTCTCGCGCCCCGACCGTATCCCGTCGTATGCGCGTTAACCCTGATTGTTGCAGAGGGTCACCGAGGCCTAGCATTTCTCTGTATCAGAGACGTTGTCTCTATATAAGAGACACAAGGCAATCGAAATGCTCAAGACCCTCGACGGCGCACTGGCGCTGTTGACTCACTTCAATGCGCGCCAGCCAAGCTGGGGCGTGCGCGAACTGGCGCGTGAAAGCCGCGTGCATCACGCCGTGGTCCATCGCGTGCTCGCCACCTTCGCCGCCAACGGCTTCCTGGTGCAGGACGCCATGGGCCGCTATGGCCTGGGTCTGCGCTGGTTCGAACTTGGGCAAGTCATGCGCAAGACCTTTTCGCCGGCCGAGGTCGTGCAGCCCGCGCTCGAAGCGCTGGCGCGCCAGAGCGGGGAGACCGTGTTCCTGTCGTGGCTGGACGGTGACGAAGGCTTGTGCACGGACATCGCGCAGAGCCAGCACCAGCTGCGCTTTTCGATCGAGGTGGGTCAGCGCTTCGCGCTCGACGCGGGCGCCCATGCCAAGGCAATCCTGGCCTTCCAGCCGGAAGCACTGCGCCAGCGCGTGGCACAACGCGCTGGCCTGGCCGAGGCAGAACTCGAAGCGCGCCTGGTGCGGGTCCGTGCCGAAGGCTGGGCTTACACCTGCGAGGAATCTACGGCGACCGTGGCCGGACTGGCGGTACCCCTGTATAGCCGCGACACGCGCGCCGTGATCGGCTCGCTCGCGATTGCCGGGCCGCTGCAGCGGCTCGATGAACACGCCCTGCCGCGCCTGCTCGATGCGCTGCGGGCGGCACGCGACACCATCGGGCCGGTGACAGGGTTCCTGCGCTGACAACACACAGCGGGCGGCCAGCGGAACTGGCGGGGCGCGCGAAACGAGACAACACTAGGGAGGAACGGTAGACATGACGCCTATGCAAACAGAACTGAACGCGCCGGGGGTGGCGCAACCAGCGACAAGAACGCGCTTCATGGAGCCGCTCCTGCTGCTGGTTTCCGTCGTGCTGTCCGTGTTCGGCGCGATGATCGGCATGCAGCTGATCGTGTCGCTGGGCATCTCCGCCAATACCTCGATCATCGGCGCGCTGATCGCCATCGTGTTCTCGCGCATCCCGCTCGAGGTCACGCGGCGCTTCCGCGTGCTGGAGCGCCAGAACCTGGTGCAGACGGCGATCTCGTCGGCCACGTTCGGCGCGGCCAATTCGCTGATGATCCCGATCGGCGTGCCGTACGCCATGGGCATGCCGGAACTGGCCTCGCCGATGCTGATTGGCGCAGTGATCGCCATGTTCGTCGATGGCGCCATGCTGTACTTCCTGTTCGGCAGCAAGATCTTCCCGGCTACGGGTACGTGGCCCGCGGGCATTGCCACCGCCGAAGCCATCTGGGCCGGCGACCGCGGCGGCCGCAAGGCGGCGTTCCTGGGCCTGGGCATTGCCGTGGGCGTCGGCGGCGCGTGGCTCGGCGTGCCGATGTCCGCGTTCGGCGCAGCGTTCCTCGGCAACCTGGCCGCGCTGACAATGTTCGGCATCGGCCTGCTGGTGCGCGGCTACTCGGTGGCGCTGACCGGTGTGGATATTGCCAAGGCCTACATCCCGCACGGCCTCATGATCGGCGCGGGCATCGTGGCGCTGTTCCAAGTCGCCTTCGAAATCCGCCGTGCACGCCACGCGCCGGCGGCCGATGCGCGCACGATCGAAGTGCCGGCCTCGCGCGCCAGCCGCATCCTGTCGGGGGGCTTCCTGATCTACCTGGCGATCGCGCTGCTGATCTCGGTGCTGGCCGGCCATGTGTCCGACATGTCGCCGGGCATGCTGGTGGTGTTCGTGCTCTACGCCGCGTTCGCCGCCTATGTGCACGAGCTGATCGTCGGCATCGCCGCGATGCATTCGGGCTGGTTCCCGGCCTTCGCGGTGGCGCTGATCACGCTGACCATCGGCATCCTGATCGGCTTCCCGCCGACGGCGCTGGCGGTGCTGGTGGGCTTCTCGGCCGCGACCGGACCGGCTTTCGCCGACATGGGCTACGACCTCAAGACCGGCTACCTGCTGCGCGGCGAAGGCCGCGACATGGAAGCCGAACTGGCCGGCCGCAAGCAGCAGTTCCTGGCGGCGATGATCGGTTTCGCCGTGGCCGCGGTGGTGGTGCTCGTGTTCCACGGCAGCTTCTTCGCGCAGAACCTGATCCCGCCCGTCGACCGCGTCTACGCGGCGTCGATCAAGGCCGGCTCGTCGGCGGAAATCGCGCGCAACCTGGTGATCTGGGCCATTCCCGGCGCGCTGCTGCAGCTGATCGGCGGGTCCAAGCGCCAGCTCGGCATCCTGCTCTCGACCGGCATGCTGATCGCCTCGCCGCTGGCCGGATGGGCAGTGCTGGCCGGCTTGCTTATCCGCTTCATCGTGCAGCGCCTGCGCGGCGACAAGCATGTAGCCGAGATGAGCGCCTTTGCCGGCGGCGTGATCGCGGGCGATGCGCTGTTCAGCTTCGTCGGCTCGGTCACCAAGCTGCGCAAGTAACACCCTTCCCCTGCATTACCTGAGACGTTCCATGGATATCCAAGCGATCCGTGCCGGCACCCCGCTGACGGCCTCCACCATTTACCTCGACACGGCGGCGGCATCGCTGCCGCCCGATGCGGTGCTCGACACCGTGCGCAGCTACCTGCTCGATACCGGACACGTGGGCATCTACCTGCCGGCGTTCCGCAAGCAGACCTATGCGCGCGTGGACGCCGTGCGCGGCAAGCTCGCCGCACTGCTGAATGCGGCCGCCGACGAGATCGCCTTCACCAAGAACGCGACCGAAAGCATCTCGCTGATCGCGCGCGGCATTGCCTGGCAGGCCGGCGACGAAGTGCTGGTGGCCGACACCGAGATGCTCAGCAACCTGCTGCCGTGGCGCCGCCTTGAGCAAACCCACGGCATCGTGGTGAAGATGGTGGCGGCCAATGCCGAAGGCCTGCTGTCGCCGCAAGCCTTTGACGCGGCCATCACGCCGCGCACGCGCCTGCTGACGTTCTCGCACCTGCCCAACTCCACGGGCGCGGTGCAGCCCGCCGCGCAGATCTGCGCCGTGGCGCGCCGCCACGGCGTGCTGTCGCTGGTCAATGCCGCGCAAAGCGTGGGCATGCTGCGCTCGGACGTGGGCGAACTCGACTGCGATTTCCTGGCCGGCTGCGGCCGCAAGGCGCTGCGCGCGACCGAGGGCTCGGGGTTCCTGTATGTGCGCCGCGCGCTTATCGAACAGATCGAGCCGGCGCTGGCCGGCTGGTGGAACGGCGCCTATGACCGCGCAACCGGCGCGCTGTCGTTCGTCGCCGGCGCGCGCCGCTTCGAGGCGGGCTGTCCGATCGTGCCGGCGATCCTGGGCATGGGCACGGCCATCGATTACGCCATGCAGATCGGCATCGACGCGATCGAGGCACGCGTGCGTGACCTGACCGAATACGCCGTGGCGAAATTCTCCTCGATCCCGGGCTTCGAGCTGTACGGCCCGGCCAACGTGGCCGACCGCATCGGCATCGTTCCGTTCAATGTGCGCAGCGTGGACCCGGCCAGCATCGTCGCCGCGCTTGAAGCGCAGCAATGCATCATCGAAGCCGGCAACTTCATGGCGGACGCGATCCTGGCGCGCTATGGCGTGTCGACCATGGCGCGCGTGTCGCTGCACTACTTCAACACCCACGAGGAAATCGACCGCGTGGCCGCGCTGATCCGCGCCGCCGTGGCCTGAGCCCGAGCCCCGAACCGAATCCCTGAAGGAAACCCAGACATGACCCAACGCATCCTCCTGATGAGCAGCTCGCGCAAGGACAACCTCGGCTATCTCGAGCACGCCGGCGAGCAGATCCACACCGTGCTGCGCAAGGAACCGCGCAAGGTGCTGTTCGTGCCGTTCGCCGGCGTGACGTTCAGTTTCGACACCTATGAGGGCATGGTCAAGCCGGTGTTCGAACGGCTGGGCTACGCGCTGGAGTCGATCCACCACAGCGCCGATCCGCTGCGCGCCGTGAACGAGGCCGAGGCCATCGCCGTGGGCGGCGGCAATACCTTCGCGCTGCTCAAGCGCATGTATGAAGCCGGCATCGTCGACGCGATCCGCGCGAAGGTGCGCGCCGGCACGCCGTACGTGGGCTGGAGTGCTGGCAGCAACGTGGCCTGCCCGACCATCCGCACCACCAACGACATGCCGATCGTGCAGCCGCCGTCCCTGCGCGCGCTCGGGCTGGTGCCGTTCCAGATCAACCCGCACTTCATCAGCGGCAAGCCGGCCGGCCATAACGGCGAAAGCCGTGAAGAGCGGCTGGCCGAGTTCCTGAATATCAATGCGCCGGAGCAGGTGTTTGCGTTGCCGGAAGGCTCGGCGCTGTACAGCGACGGCACTAACGGCACCGTGCTGGGCGAGCGCCATGCGCTGTGGTTCCCGGCCGAAGGCCAGGTCGAGACCATTCGCGAAGGCGAGACCTTTGCGCTGTCGCGCATCCATGGTCCGGCAGGAATGCAGGACTGGCCGGGCTTTGCCTGCTAAGCGCAGGCCTCGCTGACGCCGCCGGGCCGGCAGTGCCCGGCCAATTCGAACAAGACAACCACCGACGCAGGCTGCGCTGATGCGCCCCCGCGCGGACACCCTATTACCCACTGGAGGAGAAACCACAATGAGCCACCCCGTCCGCCGCGCCGCCCGCGCGGCCATGCCTCTGCTGCTTAGCCTGCCTGCCGCCGCCATGGCGCAACAGTCCGGCCTGACGCTGTACGGCGTCATCGACAGTGGCCTGACGTACCAGACGCATTCGAACCCGGCCGGTGACGCCGTGCTTGGCCTGCAGCAGGGCGGCGAGGGTTTCCTGTCGGGCAGCCGCTTCGGCTTGCGTGGCAGCGAAGACCTTGGCGATGGGGTCAAGGCCGGCTTCGTGCTGGAGAACGGCTTCCTGACCGATACCGGCAAGCTGGACCAGCAGGGCCAGCTGTTCGGCCGCCAGGCCTACGTGAGGATCGGCAACCGCTGGGGCGAGCTGGCCATGGGCCGGCAGTACACCACGGCCAACACCATGCTGTACTACGTCGACCCGCTCGGCGTTGGCGCGGCGCCGTCGAACTCTTGGATGGTCTACCTGACCGGCCAGCGCTACGACAACGGGGTCAGCTACACCGGCAACTTCGGCCCGGTCTCCGTAATCGCCGAATATGCGCTCGGTGAAACGGCAGGCAAAGGTTCGGCAAGCTCGTCGGTATCGCTGGGCCTCAAGTACGCGGCCGGCCCGATCACGGCGATCGGCGACTTCCAGCAAACCCGCGATATCCAGAGCCGTGCGGCCCGCATCTACATGGCAGGGCTGAAGGCATCGGTCGGCCGCGGCAACCTCTTTGCCAACTATATCTACAGCGACCGCGACGGCGGCTTCGATTCGTCGCGCGGCGGCACCGACACGGCCACCATCACGAGCATGTCGACCGCGCCCACGCCGACCAACCGCGCGGCCATCAACTCGGTCTTCAACGGCAGCCGCCGCGACGACTTCTTCACCGTCGGCGCCAACTACGCCATTACCGGCAACGTGACGCTGACCGGCAGCGTGATGCACAACCGCACGCGCGCCGACAACTTCAGCGGCAACCGCACCACCGCCTACGCCGTGGCCGACTACGCGTTCAGCAAGCGTACCGACGCCTACCTGGCCGTGGCCTACGACTGGGTGCACGGCGACTGGTCCGGCCTGTTCGGCAACAACACCACCAACTGGACCGGCGACAGCGGCCGCCGCCTTGACGGCAACGACAACCAGACCACCGTCATGGTCGGCCTGCGCCACCAGTTCTGATCGATATTCCACGCCGCGCGCGCTTGCGCGGCAACCCTCGCCCTTCCACTTGGAGAAAAACCATGGCCCTGCAGCAGACGCTGGTCATTCATGAAGCCCTGGACAGCCCGAACGCCAACGGTGCTGTGGTCCGGGAACTGTTCGCGCCCTACGCCGCGGCCGGCGTGACGGTCGAAGTGACCACGGTGCACAACGCACCGCCCGAAAACACCGCCAACACGAGCGACTTCATCACCATCGTGATTCCCGGCAGCGCCGGCAAGAGCGGCGGCGGCCGGGCGCCCACGCTGGGCGTGATCGGGCGCAATGGCGCCATCGGCGCGCGGCCCGAGCTGGTGGGCCTGGTCTCCGACGCGGATGGCCCGATCGGCTGCCTGGCCGTGGCGCTCAAGCTCGCGCAGATGAAGTCGCGCGGCGATCACCTGGCCGGCGACGTCATCGTCACGACGCACCTGTCGACCAATGTGTCGATGCAGCCACACGATCCGGTGCCGTTCATGGGCATGCCGGTGTCGTCGGACACCATGAACGACCACCAGGTGCTGCCGGAGATGGACGCCATCCTGTCGATCGATGCGTCCAAGGGCAACAGCATCATCAAGCATCGCGGCTTCGCGATTTCGCCGACGGCCATGCAGGGCTACATCCTGCGCGTGAGCCCGGACCTGGTCGCGACGATGGAATCGACCACCGGCTGCCCGGCCGTCACGTTCCCGATCTCGCAGCAGGACATCACGCCGTATCACAACGGCCTGTACCACTTCAACAGCATCATGCAGCCGCACGTGGCCACGCCCGCGCCGGTGGTCGGGGTAGCGGTGACGGCACAATCGGTCGTATCGGGCAGCGCCACGTCGGCCAACCACGAGATCGACATTGCCGAGGCCGTGCGCTTCTGCGTGGAAGTGGGTAAGCGCTTTGGCGCGGGCAAGTGCCAGTTCTTCAACGCCGCCGAGTGGGAGAAGATCCGCGCGGTCTACCCGGACCTGACGGTGTTCCAGACTACCGGCAAGCGCTGAGACTTCCGCCCCGTCACCCCGGGGCAAGCGGATCAGCCGGCTGCCGCATCGTTGGCCGCTTCCGCGGCCTGCGGCGGCGTCTCGGTGCCGCCGTGCAGGCGCTTCCACTCGTCGAAGCCGCCCGCCAGGGCAAAGGTCTGCGGATGGCCGGCGGCGCGCAGCCGCTCGGCCAGGATGGCCGCCGAAATCTCGTGCGGACAGGCGCAGTAGACGACGATGTCGCGCGACGCAAGCTGGTCGCGCAGCGTGTCGAGCGATCCATGCATGTCGACGACCATGGCCCCCGGGATGCGCTCGATCGGTGCTGGGCCATGGGCGCGGACGTCCAGCACCAGCGGCAGCGTACCGGCGCGGCGGCGGGCCTCCAGTTCATCGACGGTCATGCGCGGCACCCGCCGCGTCCGGCGCAACAGCCGGAAACGCCACCAGATGCGCCAGGCCAGGAACAGCGCGAAGGCGCCCACGCAGATCAGCACCGCCAGGTGCCCGTACTCGCTGAAGCCGGCCAGGATGACATCGACAAAGTCACTGAACACCACACCGACCAGCAGCGCCGCGCCGGCCCAGACCAGCGCGCCGACGGCGTCATAGAACAGGAATACCGGCAGCGGCGTGGCCGTCATGCCGGCCATGGCCGTGGACAGCGCGCCGGCACCGGGCAGCAGCTTGGCGAACACCAGCGATCGCGGCCCCACGCGCAGGTAAAGCGACTGGGTCTGGCGGATGCAGGTATCCGGCGACATCGACACCTTGCAGATGGTGCGCAGCATGGGCTGGCCCAGCCGGCGGCCGGCAAAATACCAGGCGGTATCCGCGATGAGGCAAGCCACGATCACGGTCGCCAGCACCGCGCCGATCGACGGGCCGGTCTCCTGCACGCCCAGTGCGCCGGCCACGAACAGCATCGGATACGCCGGAATCGGCAGGCCCGCCTGTTCCGCCAGCACGTTGAGGAACACCAGCATCAGCCCATGGTTTTCCAGCATGGTCTGCAACTCGCCCACAGCCGTCCCCCCGCCTTGGTCTTTCATTTGGATAGACCGACAGTTTGCCAGCGCTGCCGCCAGCGTGCACGTGCGCCGACTGCATGGGACCTTCAAATTCCTTGAGCCTGGGCCTGCCCGCGGCCGGCCTTACTGGATCAGCTTGCAGCGCCGGGCAAAGTCCACCAGCTCCACCAGCGAGCCGATCTGCAGCTTGGCCATGATGCGTGCCTTGTAGCTGCTGACGGTCTTGTTGCTGATAAACAGTTCGCGGCTGATGTCCTTGTACGTCATGCCGCGCGCCAGCATCTTCAGCACCCCCAGTTCCTTGTCGGAGAGGCGCCGCAGGTTTTCCTCGTCGCCGCACAACGCCGGCCCGTAGGCGCCACGCCGCGGCAGTGCCGGAAAAACCGTATAGCCGGCCAGCACGGACTCCACCGCCCGCAGGATCTCCTGGATGTCCTGGGTCTTGCTGACAAAGCCCTGCGCGCCTGCCTGCCACGCGCGCGACACGAAGACGGCCGGATCCAGCGCGGTCACGACAAGGACGCGCACCGCCGGATGGACGTCGCGCACGCGGGCAGCCACATCGAGGCCGCCGATGCGCGGAATGTCGAGGTCGAGTATCACCAGGTCCGGCTTGTGCTGGCGCACCGATTCAATCGCACACTGGCCATTGTCGGCTTCGAGAATATGCTCCACGCCGAGCAGTTGGGAAAGCTGCGATCTCATCACCAGCCGCCACGCGGGATGATCATCAACGATCAGGACGCTAGCCATGCTTGCCTGTCTGTCTCTCTGTATAGGAATGGGTCAGGTAGGCGCCCGGGCGCCGGAAGACTGTCACCCGCAGGAGGTAGACGCGGGACATGAAGGGGCAAGTATAGGCAGGCGCTCAGGCGCTGAAATGCGGTGGAACCGCAATGCAGATGAATCTGCATCTGACGAAGCAATTTCTTTGCTCTTATAGGCCGCCAGCAAGCCGGATCCACCGGCTTGCCGCGCGCGGACGACGGACGGCGCGCGGCGCGCCCCGATGGCTGCCCCTTCCGCGCGCAGGGACAAACGGGGTTGCGCGGCAGGTGCTACTCTACTTAACTAAGGTCATCCTGGAGAGATCGCCGTGTCCCGCAAAACCCCCATCGAGCGCTACCGCAATATCGGCATCAGTGCCCATATCGACGCCGGCAAGACGACGACGACGGAGCGCATCCTGTTCTATACCGGCGTCAACCACAAGCTTGGGGAAGTGCACGACGGCGCCGCGACGATGGACTGGATGGAGCAGGAGCAGGAGCGCGGCATCACCATCACGTCGGCGGCGACGACGGCGTTCTGGAAGGGCATGGCCGGCAACTACCCCGAGCACCGCATCAACATCATCGACACGCCGGGACACGTCGATTTCACCATCGAAGTCGAGCGCTCCATGCGCGTGCTGGACGGCGCGTGCATGGTCTATGACGCGGTCGGCGGCGTGCAGCCACAGTCCGAGACGGTCTGGCGCCAGGCCAACAAGTACAACGTGCCGCGCATCGCGTTCGTCAACAAGATGGATCGCGTCGGCGCGGACTTCTTCCGCGTGCAGACCCAGATCGCCGACCGGCTCAAGGGCCGCGCCGTGCCGATCCAGATTCCGGTCGGCGCCGAAGACCATTTCCAGGGCGTGGTCGACCTGGTCAAGATGAAGGCCGTGGTCTGGGACGACGAGAGCCAGGGCGTGCGCTTCGAGTACCGGGACATCCCCGCCGAGCTGCTGCCCATCGCGCAGGAATGGCGCGACAAGATGATCGAAGCCGCGGCCGAGGCCGACGAGACGCTGCTCGAGCAATACCTGTCGGGCGAACCGCTCACCGAGGCGCAGATCAAGCAGGGCCTGCGCAAACGCACCATCGCCAACGAGATCGTGCCGATGCTGTGCGGCAGCGCGTTCAAGAACAAGGGCGTGCAGAGCATGCTCGACGCGGTGATCGACTACCTGCCCTCGCCCGCCGACGTGCCCGCCATTTTGGGCCATACCGAGGACGACCGCGAGGCCGAGCGCCACCCGAACGACGACGAGCCGTTCTCGGCGCTGGCGTTCAAGATCATGACCGACCCGTTCGTCGGCCAGCTGATCTTCTTCCGCGTGTATTCGGGGGTGGTCCATTCCGGCGACACGGTTTACAACCCGGTCAAGTCCAAGCGCGAGCGGCTGGGGCGCATCCTGCAGATGCACGCCAACGTGCGCCAGGAAATCAAGGAAGTGCGCGCAGGCGATATCGCCGCGGCGGTGGGGCTGAAGGAAGCCACCACCGGCGACACGTTGTGCGACCCGAACAAGGTCATCATCCTGGAGCGCATGAGCTTCCCGGAACCGGTGATCTCGCAGGCCGTGGAGCCGAAGACCAAGGCGGACCAGGAGAAGATGGGCGTCGCCCTGAACCGGCTGGCGCAGGAGGACCCGTCGTTCCGCGTGACGACCGACGAGGAATCCGGGCAGACCATCATTTCCGGCATGGGCGAGCTGCACCTGGAGATCCTGGTCGACCGGATGCGGCGCGAGTTCGGCGTGGAAGCGTCGGTGGGCAAGCCGCAGGTGGCGTACCGCGAGACTATCCGCCAGGCGGCAAAGGATGTCGAGGGCAAGTTCATCAAGCAGTCGGGCGGACGCGGCCAGTACGGCCACGTGGTGCTCAACATCGAGCCGATGCCGCACGGCGGCGGCTACGAGTTCGTCGACGCCATCAAGGGTGGCGTGGTGCCGCGCGAGTTCATCCCGGCGGTTGACAAGGGCATCCGCGAAACGCTGACCGCAGGCGTGCTGGCCGGTTACCCGATTGTCGATGTGAAGGCCACGCTGGTATTCGGTTCGTACCACGACGTGGACTCGAACGAGAATGCGTTCCGCATGGCCGGCTCGATGGCGTTCCGCGAGGGCATGAAGCGGGCCAAGCCGATCCTGCTTGAGCCAATGATGTCGGTGGAAGTGGAAACGCCGGAGGAATTCACCGGCAATGTGATGGGCGACCTGTCGTCGCGGCGCGGCATGGTGCACGGCATGGAAGAGATCGCCGGCGGCGGCGGCAAGGTGGTGCGGGCCGAGGTGCCGCTGGCGACGATGTTCGGCTACTCCACGTCGCTGCGCTCGCTCACGCAGGGCCGCGCGACCTTCACGATGGAGTTCAAGCACTACGCCGAAGCGCCGGCCAGCGTGGCGGAGGCGGTGATCAATGCGAAGCGGGTGGCATAGCGGGTATTTCGCGCCACGCCAGCGACAGAGGCCGCGATTGCATCGCGGCCTTTTTTCGGTCTTCGCCGAATTGCGCGAATATCCAGCTACTCGATCGCCACCTTCCCTTCCTTCACCAGCTTCTCGAACTTGACCGTCTCATCATCGATGCGCTTTGCAAACGCATCAGCAGTGCCCACCATGGGCTCCGCGCCCGCAGCCAGCATGCGCTGCTGAAAATCCTGCGATTTAACGATCTTCACGATCTCGGCGCCGAGCCTGGACACGATCGGCTTCGGCGTCGCGGCAGGCGCCAGCACGCCGAACCACGTGCCGATATCAAAGCCCTTCAGCCCAGACTCTTCGAGCGTCGGCACATCCGGCAGCACGCTGGATCGCTTCGCGGTCGTCACCGCCAGGGCCCTGAGCTTGCCGGCCTTGATGTGCGGCAGCACGGTGGTCAGCGTATCGAACGACATCGTCACCTGTCCGCCCAGCAAATCTGTCGTCAGCGGACCGCTGCCCTTGTAAGGCACATGCAGTAACGGTGCGCCGGTCGCCGCCTGGAACTGCGTGCCGATCAGGTGCTGCGCCGTGCCGTTTCCGTTCGAGCCATACGCAAACTCCGTCGGCGACTGCTTCGCCAGCGCAACCAGTTCCGAGACGTTCTTCGCCGGCGTCTTGGCGGCATTGATGACGAGCACGTTCGGCACCATCGCCACCGTGGCCACCGGAGCGAGATCCTTCTGGAAGCTGTAGGGCAGCTTCTTGTAGACGCTGGTTGCAATGGTGTGGTGCACGGCCCCCATCAGCAGCGTGTAGCCGTCCGGCTTCGCCTTGGCCACGTAGTCCGCGCCCACGGTCGCGCCGGCGCCGGGCCGGTTTTCGACGATGACAGGCTGCCCGAGGGTCTTCGACAACTGGTCCCCGATCGCGCGTGCCAGCACATCGGTCGTGCCGCCGGACGGGAACGGCACCACCAGGCTGATCGGCCGCGCGGGCCATTCCTGCGATAGCGCGGCCGAAGAGGCGGCAAAGCCGACCGTCAGCACCGAAAGGCGAACGATGTGCCGCAAAGCGAGGGGTGTGCGCATTGGCTGTCTCCTGTTGGGATGGTTATGGTTTGCGTTTGGGTAAGACCGTGTTGCGGGATCGGCAATGGTGGTGTCTTCCGCCTCGCCGATTCATTGCACCTGTGCGATGCGCAGCAAGTTGGTGGTCCCGGCAACCGTGAATGGAAGCCCCGCCGAGATGACGATCGATTCGCCGCGATGCCCGAAACGCTCCTCCAGCACGGTGCGGCTGGCCAGCTCCGTCATCTCCAGCACGTCCACCACTTCGTGGCACAGCACGGCATGCACGCCCCAAGCCAGCGCCAGCCGCCTGGCGGTGGCCACGCGCGGCGTCATGCCGAGGATCGGCACTTCGGGACGCTCGCGCGCCATGCGCAGGGCCGAGTAGCCCGAGCTGGTGTAGGCAACGGTCGCCGGCACCTTGAGCAGGCCCGCGACATGGCGGATCGCGTAGCCGATGGCATCCGCGGCCTCGGCGCGCGGCGGGGTATGCGACGCCTGGATGGCGTCGTGGTAAAGCGGATCCGATTCCGTGCGCGTGATGATGCTGTCCATCATCGTCACGGCTTCCACCGGGTAGCGGCCGGAAGCCGACTCGGCCGACAGCATCACGGCATCGGCGCCGTCGTAGATGGCGGTCGCCACGTCCGAAGCCTCCGCGCGCGTCGGCACGGGCGACGCAATCATCGATTCAAGCATCTGCGTGGCCACGATCACCGGCCTGCCGGCCTTGCGGCAGGCGCGCACGATCTGCTTCTGCAGCGATGGCACCAGTTCCGCGGGCATCTCCACGCCCAGGTCGCCACGCGCGACCATCACGGCGTCCGCTTCGGCGACGATGGCTTCGAGGCTCTGGATTGCCGCGGGCTTTTCGAGCTTGGCGACGATGCCGGCGCGGCCCTGCACGATCTGCTTGATCTCCTGGATGTCCTCGGCCCGCTGCACGAACGACAGCGCGATCCAGTCGACGCCGAGCGTGAGGCCGAAGTCCAGGTCGCGGCGGTCTTTCCCGGTCATCGCCGAGAGCGGCAGCACCACGCCCGGCACGTTGACGCCCTTGCGATCCGACAGCGCGCCGCCGCTGATCACGGTCGTCTGCGCGAAGTCGGCGCCGCACTGCTCCACGCGCAGGCGGATCTTGCCGTCGTCGAGCAGCAGTTCGGTGCCTTCGCGCAGCGCGGCGAAGATCTCCGGGTGCGGCAGGCTGACGCGAGTTTGCGAACCCGGCATAGCAGCGTCGAGGTCGAGGCGGAACGGCGCCTGCGCGGCCAGTTGCACGGGGCCATCGGCAAACGTGCCGATGCGCAGCTTGGGGCCTTGCAGGTCCAGCAGCACGCCGATCGGGCGCCCCCGCTCGCGCTCGATGGCGCGGATGCTGTCCAGGCGCTGCTTGTGGTCGTCATGGCTGCCGTGGCTGAAATTGAGCCGGAATACATCGGCGCCGGCCTCGAACAGCGCATCGATGCTCTCGGGTGTCGAACTTGCCGGCCCCAGTGTTGCCACGATCTTGGCGTTGCGAAGACGTCTCATGCTTTACTCCTGGTCAGCGCGCGATCAGGATCGCGCGGAAATCGTTCACATTGGTCATGGTGGGGCCCGTGACGACGGCGTCGCCGAGCGCTTCGAAGAAGCCGTGCCCGTCGTTGGCGGCCAGCGCATCCTGCGGGCGGATTCCCAGTCTCCACGCGCGCTGCAGCGTGTCGGGCGTGACGATGGCGCCGGCGATGTCTTCCTGGCCGTCCACGCCATCGGTGTCGCCGGCGAGCGCATAGACGCCCGCCTTGCCGCGCAGCGTGAGTGCGAGCGACAGCAGGTATTCGACGTTGCGTCCGCCGCGCCCCTTGCCGCGCACCGTCACGGTGGTCTCCCCGCCAGAGAGCAGCACGCACGGCACCGGGAACGGCTGGCCATGGTTGGCGACTTCGAGCGCGATGCCGCCGAGTACCTTGCCGACCTCGCGCGCCTCGCCCTCGATCGCACCGCCGAGCACGAATACGGGCAGCCCAGCGTTCCGCGCGACTTGCGCAGCCGCTTGCAAGGCTAGCCGCGGCGTGGCGATCAATGCGGTTTGCATGCGCGGCAGGCGCGGATCGCCGGGCTTGATGGTTTCCGCCGCGTCGGAGGCCAGGGCATCGAGCACATGGCGCGGCACGTCGATGCCGTAGCGCCGGATGATGTCGCTGGCGTCGTCGCGCGTGGTGGGGTCGGCTACCGTCGGGCCGGAGGCGATATCGATCGGGTCGTCGCCGGGCACGTCCGACAGCAGCAGGTTGCAGACGCGCGCCGGGTGGCACGCCGCCGCCAGCCGGCCGCCCTTGATCGCGGAGAGATGGCGGCGCACGCAATTCATCTCCGTGATCGTCGCGCCGCAGGCGAGCAGCGCGCGATTGATCGCCTGCTTGTCTTCCAGCGACACGCCGGCCAGCGGCAACGGCAGCAGCGAAGAACCACCACCCGACACCAGGCAAATCACGAGGTCGTCTTCCGTCAGGCCCGAGACCATTTCGAGCATCCGGCGCGCTGCGTGAAAGCCAGCCGCATCGGGCACCGGGTGCGCCGCTTCGACGATCTCGATGCGCTCGCACGGCACCGCGAAACCGTAGCGGCTCACCACGAGCCCTTCGGCGGGCCACGGCCATGCGGCCTCGAAGGCATGGGCCATGGCCGCCGAGGCCTTGCCCGCGCCGATTACCAGCGTGCGGCCGCGTGGCCGTTCGGGCAGGTGGGCGGCGAGCGTCAGCGAGGGCTGCGCGGCGTCGATGGCGGCGCGGAACATGTTCTGGAGCAGCGCACGGGCCTGCAGGGCATCCATGGTCGGTTCCGTCATTTCAGTGCTGGAGTCCGGCGTGCGCATCCGCGACGCGGGTCATGCGGGTGCCGATCGCCGCCGCTTCCGGCTGCCGACCCTCGCCCGGCTCCTCGTCGACGACCTTGCCGTCCAGCGCATCCTGCAGGCGCTGCTGATCGACTGCGCCGACCCAGCGTGCAATCGCAAGCGTGCCCACCGCATTGCCAATCGTGTTGGTGATGGCACGCGCTTCCGACATGAAGCGGTCCACGCCAAGCAGCAGTACCATGCCGGCCACGGGGATCTTGCCGAGCGAGGCCAGTGTTGCCGCCAGCGTGATGAAGCCCGACCCGGTCACGCCCGCCGAACCTTTCGACGTCAGCAGCAGCACACCGAGCACGACGATCTGGTCCATCAGCGTCAGCGGCGTATTGGTGGCCTGCGCGATGAAGATCGCGGCCATGGTGTAGTAGATGCACTGGCCATCCGGGTTGAACGTCAGGCCGGACGGCACCACCAGGCCGACAACCGGCTTGGACACGCCGGCGTTCTCCAGCTTGCGCATCAGCTGCGGCACCACCGATTCCGACGAGCTGGTGCCGAGCACGGTGAACAGTTCGTCGCGGATGTACTTGAGGAACCTCCACAGGCTGAAGCCGGACACCCGTGCCACGCCGCCGAGCACGATCACGACGAACAGGAAGCAGGTCAGGTACATCGTGCCCATCAGCTTGCCGAGCGATACCACCGAGCCCAGGCCATACTTGCCTACGGTAAAGGCCATGGCGCCAAACGCGGCGATGGGCGCGAGGCGCATGATCATCCCCACGATCGTGAAGACGCCGTGCGTGAAGGACTCCAGGAAGTCGACCACGGGCCTGGCGCGCGCGCCGATATGCGACAGCGCAATGCCGAACAGCGTGGCGAACACCAGGATCTGCAGGATGTCGTTGCGCGCCAGCGCGTCGATCACGCTCGACGGCACCAGGTTCATCAGGAATTCCATGAACGTATGCGGCTGCTCGGCGGCGTGCGTGTAGCTGGCGATGGCCTTGGCGTCGAGGTGCGAGGCATCGACATTCATGCCGGCGCCGGGCTGGACCACGTTCACGACGATCAGGCCGAGCGCAAGTGCGAACGTGGACAGCAGTTCGAAATAGAGCAGCGCCCGTACACCGACGCGGCCCAGCTCCTTCATGTTTTCCATGCGGGCGATGCCCAGCACCACGGTCGCAAAGATGATCGGTGCGAACACCATCTTGATGAGCTTGATGAACACATCGCCAAGCGGCTGCAGGCTGCTGCCGATATCGGGCGCCCACACGCCGAGCAAGACGCCAGCTGTCACGCCGATCAATACCTGGACATACAGCTTTCCTAGTAGCCGTTGAATCATTGCTGTCTCCTGCTGGTTCTGCGGAATGCGCCTGCGGACGCCGCTCTTGGGGGCGGTGGTGTGCCTCCGCAGGGCCAGGTGTGCCTGGCATGGCCCGGCGAGCGCCGGGCGGTGGTACGGCTCAGGCCGCCTTGACCTGCTGGTTCGCGGCGAGGTAGTCGCAGACGGCCCGGGTCACGTCCACCGTGCGGGCCTTGCCGCCGAGGTCGCCGGTATGCAGCGCGGGGTTCGCGGTAACGGCTTCGATGGCGGCCATCAGACGCTGTGCGGCGGCTTGCTCGCCGAGGTGTTCCAGCAGCATCACGACCGACCAGAAGGTGCCGACCGGATTGGCCAGGCCCTTGCCCATGATGTCGAACGCCGAGCCGTGGATCGGCTCGAACATGGATGGGTAGCGGCGCTCGGGATCGATATTGCCGGTCGGCGCGATGCCAAGGCTGCCCGCGAGCGCGGCGGCCAGGTCGCTCAGGATATCGGCGTGCAGATTGGTGGCGACGATGGTGTCGAGCGTCTTCGGACGGTTGACCATGCGCGCGGTGGCGGCATCGACCAGCTCCTTGTCCCACGTGACGTCCGGGAAATCCTTCGCGACCTGCACGGCCACCTCGTCCCACATCACCATGGCGTGGCGCTGCGCGTTGGACTTGGTGATGACCGTCAGCAGTTTGCGCGGACGCGATTGCGCCAGCCTGAAGGCGAAGCGCAGGATGCGTTCGACGCCGACGCGGGTCATCATCGACACGTCGGTCGCGGCTTCGATCGGATGGCCCTGGTGGACGCGGCCGCCCACGCCCGAGTATTCGCCTTCGGAGTTCTCGCGCACGATGACCCAGTCGAGGTCCTCCGGCGCGCAACGCTTGAGCGGGCCGTCAATCCCGGGCAGGATGCGCGTGGGGCGCACGTTGGCGTACTGGTCGAAGCCCTGGCAGATTTTCAGGCGCAGGCCCCACAGCGTGATGTGGTCGGGAATCTGGTTGTCGCCGGCCGAGCCGAACAGGATCGCGTCCTTGTCGCGCAGCGCCTCGAGCCCGTCCGCCGGCATCATCGCGCCATGCTGGCGGTAGTAGTCGCCGCCCCAGCCGAAGTCCTCGAACTCGAAGCGAAAGCCCGCGCCCGCGGCGGCCAGCGCTTCCATGACTTCGCGCCCGGCCGGCACCACCTCCTTGCCAATGCCGTCGCCCGGAATCGTTGCGATCTTGTACGTCTTCATCTTTCGTCTCCTGTCGGGATCACCGCTGAATTGCGTGACGGGATTCTGGCCGGTAGACGAGGTTTTGGATCGGCGCTAGAGTTAAACCATTATTAACTTGAAGTTAACAGCGACATGGCCACCACGAGCGGTATCCAGCCGTCGGAACTGGGCTTTTTCGCCTCGGTGGCGACGGCCGGCAGCCTGAGCGCCGCCGCGCGCGACCTGGGCATCACCACGGCGGCGGTCAGCAAGCGGCTCGCTCAGATGGAATCGCGCATCGGCATGCCGCTGGTGACGCGGACGACGCGGCGCATGAGCCTGACGCCGGAGGGCGAGGTGTTCCTGGAGCATGCGCGGCGGATCCTGGGCGAGATCGACGACTTGCAGCAACTGCTCACCAGCGCCAGGGGCCGGCCCAGCGGGCTCCTGCGCGTCAATGCCACACTCGGCTTCGGCCGCATGCATGTGGCGCCCGTGATCTCGGAATACAGCCGCAAGTACCCGGACGTCGACGTGCAGCTGCAGCTCTCGGCCGACCCGCCGCCGCTGACCGAAGACGCCTTCGACGTCTGTGTGCGCTTTGGCGAGCCGCCCGACGCCCGCATCGTTGCCAGGCTGCTGGCGCCCAACCGCCGCCTGCTGTGCGCGTCGCCGAAGTACCTGCGCGAGCGTGGCGTGCCGCAGACGCCGTCGGAGCTGCTGCGCCATAACTGCATCGGCATCCGCCAGGGCAGCGACGCCTATGGCGTATGGCGCCTGACGCCGGTGAAGAGCGGCAAAGGGCGCACGGAGTCGATCCACGTGCGCGGCAACGTCACGACGAACGATGGCGAGATCGCCGTGCACTGGGCGCTGGAAGGCCACGGCATCGTCATGCGCGCGGAGTGGGATATCGAGCGCTACCTGCGCAGTGGCCGGCTGGTGCAGGTACTGCCGCAGTACGCGACGCCGGAGGCGAATATCTATGCCGTGTACCAGCAGCGCCACCAGTTGTCGTCGCGCATCCGGCTTTTCGTCGAATTCCTGGCGCTGAAGTTCAGCGCGTTCGGCAAGTAGGCAAGACGGCCGGCTTTCCCCCGCGGGCTGGCCCACTGCGTACAATGCGGGGCTCGACTCCTGGGATGATGTCCGTGAAGAAAACCGATCTCGAAAAGAACAAGGGCCTGAAGATCAACAACAACATGAAGCAGGCAGGCGCCAACCGCGCCGGCGCTTTGCCGAAGACGAAGGGCCAGCAGAACGCCGGCAAGACCGGCCTGCTTGGCAAGCTGCTCGGCAAGGCGCTGCCGCCGGAGAAGGCGAAGGACTGATGTGCAGGCTCCGGCTCGCGCGCGTCGGTGTGCCGCGCCGGGCCGATCCTAGGCTGACCGGGCGCCGTGCGCGGCCTGGGGCAGTGCCAGGGCCAGCCTGGCGCCGACTTCGGCGTTGTGTTTCACCAGCGCGATATTGGTCGCAAGGCTGCGCCCCCCGGTGAGCGCCTTGATGCGCGCCAGCAGGAACGGCGTCACCGCCTTGCCGGTGATGCCTTGCACGCGGGCTTCATCGAGCGCCTGCTGTGTCAAGGCATCGATCTCCCCTGACGGCATCGCTGCCGACTCCGGCACTGGCGTGCTCAGCAGCACGCCGCCCGCGAGGCCCAGATCCCATTTGGTGCGGATGAAACGCGCCTGGTCAGCGGGATCATCCAATCTGTAATCCGCACGAAAGCCGCTGTCGCGCGTGTAGAACGCCGCGAAATTGTCTTGCTCGCAACTGAGCACCGGCACGCCATGGGTTTCGAGATACTCGAGCGTGAGCCCGATATCGAGGATCGACTTCGCGCCGGCGCACACCACCGCCACCGAAGTCTGCGCCAGTTCCTGCAGGTCGGCCGAGATATCGAAGGTTTCCTGCGCGCCGCGGTGCACGCCACCTATGCCGCCGGTCACGAAGACTTCGATGCCGGCCAGGGCCGCGCAAATCATCGTGCCCGCTACCGTCGTGGCGCCAAGTTCTCCGCTGGCCAGCACGGCCGGCAGGTCGCGGCGGCTTACCTTGTGGGCTTGGCCCGAGCGGCCGAGCCGTTCAAGTTCATCGCCTGAGAGGCCGATGCGGATGCGCCCGTCGATCACGGCAATGGTCGCGGGCTCGGCACCGAGATCGCGGATCACGGCCTCAACCTCTCGCGCCGTGCGAACGTTTTCCGGGTAAGGCATGCCGTGCGCAATGATGGTCGATTCCAGTGCGACCAAAGGTCGGCCGGCGGCGCGTGCCTCGGCAACGGGTTCGCTGAAGGACAGCCAGGATCGGGCGACGGTTGAATCCATTCTGGTGTGCTCCGTGGTCGAACGCCGGTAGAGGCAGCGTGCTGCGCCACGCTGATGGACGACGGGACATCGCCCAAGCAATGTCCCGCCTTTCAGCCCTACACCTCTCTGGTCATCCCCTTCAAATCGATCCACTCGGCAAACTGTTCCTCCGTCACGTGCCCGGACGCAATCGCCGCCTCGCGCAGCGAAAGATTGCGCTTGACCGCCAGCTTGGCGATCTCGGCAGCCTTGTCATACCCGATATGCGGATTGAGTGCGGTCACGGGCATCAGCGACCGTTCAAGCAGTTCGGCAATTCGCTCACGGTCAGCTTCCACCCCTTCGACCATATGCTGGGCGAAGCTCGATGCCGCATCGGCCAGCAGCGTCACCGATTGCAGCAGGCTGTAGACGATCACCGGCTTGTACGCATTGAGTTCAAGCGTTCCAAGCGCATTGGCGAGCGTCACCGTAGTGTGATTGCCGATCACCCGGCAGCACACCATCGCCAGCGCTTCCGCCTGCGTAGGATTGACCTTGCCTGGCATGATAGACGAGCCCGGTTCATTGGCCGGCAACTGCAGCTCGGCAAACCCCGCGCGCGGTCCTGAGCCGAGCAACATGAAGTCGCGCGCGATCTTCAGGAACGATGACGCGGTGGTGTTGAGCGCGCCGGACAGGTCCGCCAGCGCGTCGTGCGCGGCCTGCAGGGCATAGCGGTTCGGCGCCGGCTCGAATGGCAGGCCGGTGTAGTCGGCCAGCGCGCGCGCGAACGCGGCGGCGAATCCGGGCGGCGCGTTCAGGCCGGTGCCCACCGCCGTGCCACCCTGCGCCACGGGCATCGCGCGCAGCATGGCTTGCTGCAGCCGCGACTGCGCGTCGGCCACCTGCGTCATATAACCCGAAAACTCCTGGCCGAGGGTCAGCGGCACGGCATCCTGCACGTGCGTGCGGCCGACCTTGACGATGTCGGCGAAAGCATCCACCTTGCGCGCGAAGGTCTGCTGCAGCAGTTCCAATGCAGGTAGCAGCTTCTGCTGGATCGCCCGCGTGGCAGCGATATGCATGGCCGTCGGGAAGCTGTCGTTGGACGACTGGCTCGCGTTGACGTGGTCGTTCGGGTGCACCGGCTTCTTGCTGCCCACCTGGCCGCCGAGCAGCTGGATGGCGCGGTTGGAGATGACCTCGTTGAGGTTCATATTGGTCTGGGTGCCCGAACCGGTCTGCCAGACCGACAGCGGGAATTCGTCCGGCCAGCGGCCTTCGATGACTTCGCCGGCGGCCTGTTCGATGGCGCCGGCCAGTTCCTGCGGCAGTACGTCCAGTTCGCGGTTGGCGCGCGCAGCGCACAGTTTCAGGATGGCGAACGCTTCAATCAGCGCCGGCGGCATTTTTTCAATGCCGATGCGGAAATTCTGGCGCGAGCGTTCGGTCTGCGCGCCCCACAGGTGATCGGCGGGTACCGGCACATCGCCGAGACTGTCCTTTTCGATGCGGGTGGCGGAGGGAGACGGTGCGGACATTGACAAGCTCCTGGCAACGGGGAGAGAGGTGATCTGCCGTGGCGCGGCATCACCGCCCAAGGCTGTCCTTCAGAATAGTGCTTGATCGTGCCCGGCAGCGCCGTCGCATGGGGTGGCAAGGGACAAGCCGGGGGATCCCGCGAAGCCGGATGCCGCAAGCGGACGCCGGCTCAGGCAGGCGTCGAGTGATGTGGCCGGCATCCTTGATGGCGCCGGCCCTGGATCCATGGATGGCTAGGCCGTCATCTTCAGGCACGCCTCCATGCAAGCCGCGCACGCGCGCGCGCACTCCTGGCAGTGTTCGGCATCGTGGCGCTCGCATTCCTCCTTGCACCACTTGCAGACTTCGGCACAGTCCTCGCAGACCAGCGGAGCGAATTCGCTGTTGCGCAGCATGTACGACGCGGCAAGCTGCGCAATGCCGGCACAGTCCATGTCCAGCGCGATGCAGCGCGCCATCTTGCGCACGTCAGGCTCTTCCAGGCACGCCGCGGCGCACTTGAGCGCGGCGGCGGCACAAGCATTGCAGGCGGCAATGCAGTCGGCGTAGCGGCGGGCGTTTTCCTGCACGGTGGGTCGGATCATGTGAGCGTCCTCCATTGGGGGTCGGTGACGGCAACAGGCAGAAACCCGCGGTGACTGAAACGGCAGTCGCGGGCAACCGTTATCCACAATAGCAGGCGCCGACGCGTCCTGCCGGGACGGGTTTGCTGCACAGCAGTGATCTACAATGCCGCCTTCGCCGCACGCCCGATCGCAGGAATGGCCATGGCAGCGGCACTAGCCGCCCCAAGCCATGCTCTAATCGGAAACACGGCATTCACATGTGGCAGGAAAGGAAGGACATCATGGGCGAGGCAAAACGGCGGGGTACCCCCGAGCAGCGGGCGGAAGAGGCGCGTGCGAAGAAAGAGGCCTTGCGCCCGGCGCAACTGGTCTGCGGCCATTGCAAGACAGCATTTCAGGAATTCGACGAGCTGGACGTGCCCGGCCTGCCCGGCATCGATGCCGTCTTTGGCGGACAGTGCCCGTCCTGCGGCAACGATGTGGTGGTCTTCAAGGGCGAGTCCAACGCCGTGGCCGAGGCCATGATCGCGTGGCAGAAGATGCTCGGCGCCGACGCGCAGCTGGGCTACCAGTCCAGCGACGGCCGTCATGTGGCGTACGAGCCTGGCAGCGACGGCGGCGAAGACCCCGGTAGCGCGGGCGGCACCCCGCGCGGCACGGTTCACTGAGCGCTGTCGACGGTCACCAGTTCCGGCGGGCCGATCTCGTACCGGCCCCGTCCGGCGCTCTTGGCGCGGTACAGCAGCACGTCAGCCAGGCGCAGCAGCTCGCTGTCCTGTATCGGGCCGCCGTCGTACAACGCCACGCCGATGCTGACGTCGACATCGGCGAACATGCCCTCGAACTCAAAGCGCTGCCCTACCGCGCACAGGATGGCGGTGGCCACGCTGCGCGCCGCGGCCGCGCTGCCGACGCATTCGAGGATGACTGCGAATTCGTCGCCGCCGACGCGCGCCACCGCGTCCTGCTTGCGCACGCAGCCGAGCACGCGCTTGGCAAAAGCCTGCAGCAGCAGGTCGCCCGCCGCATGCCCGTGGACGTCGTTGACCGCCTTGAAGCGGTCCATGTCCAGGTACAGCAACGCCATCATCCCGCCGGTTTCACGGCAGTCCGCCATGGCGTGCTGCAGCCGGCTTTCGAACGCGCTGCGGTTCAATAGCTGGGTCAGGTGGTCGGTGCTGGAAATATGCGACAGGCGCAGGGTTTCCAGCTTTCGCGGCGTGATGTCCTGCACGTGGATATGCACGCCGACCACTTCGCTGCCATCCGCGCTCCATTCGGGGCGGTAGCTGGTTTCCATGCAGTGGTATTCAGGATCGCTGTCTTCGGACTCGAAGGTCACCACGGCACCCGCCAGCGCGCGCTGCAGGAACGGCTGGGCCCTGGCATAGCGCGTTTCGCCCAGCACTTCGCGCACGGTCTTGCCGCGCAGTTCGTCCAGCGTCATGCCGAAGGTGTGTTCATAGGCGATGTTGTTGAACACATAGCGCTCCTCCGTATCGACAAAGGCCAGCAGCGACGGCAGCGTGTCGGTCACGGCGCGCAGGCGCCGCTCGCTGCGGTCCAGTTCGTGGCGGCGGTCGCGCACGTCGCGCATCAGGCGGGTGAACGCGCGCGCCAGGTCGCCGATCTCGTCGCGATGCTGCCGCTCGGGCAGGCGTTCGAAGGCAGACAGGTCGGAGGCGCTGTCCCGGACCACCTCATGCAGCCGCGTCAGCGGCGTCAGCAGGTAGCGCACGGCCAGCCAGATGGACGCGGCCGCCAGCAGCAGCGCCAGCCCCGCCAGCAGCAGCAGGCGCTCCTGCATGCGGTGCAGCGGCGTGTAGGCCTCGCGCGCCGGGAGCAGCGCCACGAGTTCCCAGCCCGTGGTCGACATCAGGTAGCGCGAGACCACCGGGCGCGTGGGCGTCAGGAATTCCAACAGCGCGGCGCGGTCCTCCTGGCCGCAGGTATCGCCAATGGCGCGGGCGGGCTGGCGCGCCTGCGCCGGATCGGGATGCTGCACGTAGACCGGGCGGCTGCCTGCCGACACCAGGCAGTAGAAGCCCGTGGTCCCGAGCCGGTTGTGCAGGACTTCCGCGAGAAAGTTGGAGCTCGACAGGTCGAGCCAGCCACCCACCAGGCCGGCAAACTGCCCTTGCGCCGACAGGACCGGCACCGCCACGATCACGCCCAGGCGGTCGTTGGTGCGCGCCCGGATCGGCGGGCTGACCACAGGCGCGTGCGTGCGTGCCGCTTCGCGGAAATAGCCGCGGTCGCCGACTTCGGCGAGCATGCCGCCGTCGCCCAGCGCGGTGCCGCGCGCGTCGGCCACCATCAGGCCGTTGAACGCGCCAGGAACGGGAATGGCGCGCCGGACCTGCGCCAGTGCCTGGATCAGCGCGGCGTGCGACTGCGTGCCGCGCGCCATGGCGAGCAGGCCGCCAAGCTGTCCGGCCTGCTGCTTCAGCAGCATGATGCGGTCTTGCATGGCGGTGTCGAGCTGGTCGGCGGACAGCTTGACGATCGAGTCCTGCTCGTCCTGGAGCACGTCATGCAGGTCGCGGTGCACCGCGTACAGCGAAGTGAGCACGATGCCCGTGCCGAACACCGCGGCCAAAACCGTGGTGATCAACGCGATACGCGCTTTCAGCGTGGGCAAGAAGACGGGCATGCGGGGGCGATGTTCGGAATTCGGCTTGCCGCGGGCCGTGTCCGCGCAGGCGGGGGCGCGATGAAACGCAAGCGGCACAACCCTACCATACCCGGCGGCGTCACGGCAGGTAGGCAATGTGTGTGGGGTGACATTGCCCACCTGCCGGGCTGTCCCGTTGGGAGAACGGGGACGGTGCGGTGCGGTGCGGTGCGGTGCGGTGCGGTGCGGTGCGGGACTGTGCGCGTGCGACGTGCCAAGGTATAGTGCCGCGATGCCTGCAAGGGCGCGGGCATATGCCGCGCGGCAATCCACGAATCCCGTCCGCCATGAAACTGCGTTTGCCCTCGTCCGCCGTGCCCGTGTTGCTCGCGCTGCTGGTTGCAGCGGGCGGCACGCTGCTGACGGCGGCGGCCTGGCGGCAGGCGGCGCAACCCGAACAGCGCCTGGCGCAGCAGCGCTTCGACGCGCTGCTGGCCGATGCCACGGTCGCGCTGCGCGCGCGGCTGCAGGAAAACGACCAGTTGCTGCGTGGCGTGGCAGCGCTGATGACGGCCCACCCGGCCACGTCGCGCGCCCAGTGGCGCAACTACCTGTACGCGGCGCAGTTCGACGAACTGCCGCCCGGCACGCAATCCGTCGGCTATGCCCCGGCGGTCCCACGCGATGGCGCGGCCCGCCTGGCCGCCGCCGCGCGCCGCGACGGCCTGCCCGATTTCAGCATTACGCCGCCAGGGCTGCGCGATCTCTACGTGCCCGTCTTCTATATCGAGCCACTGGCCGGGCGCAACGCCCGGATGCTCGGCTTCGACCTGCTGTCCGACCCGCCGCGCCGCGCCGCGCTGGAAGCCGCCCGCGACAGCGGCGAGCCGCGCGCGACCGGCGGGCTCGAGCTGCAGCGCGAGGCCGAGTCGCCGACGCACCAGCTTGGCGCGCTGGTGGCCCTGCCGGTGTATGGCGGCGAGGCGTTCAGCAATGCCGAGGATCGGCGCGCCGCAGTCATCGGCTATGTCTATACGTCGCTGCGGCTGGGCGACCTGATGCGCAGCGTGACGGGACGCGCCGCCAGCGAGCTGGTGCTGGCACTCCATGAAGGCCCCGTCAGCGCGCGCGGCCGGGTCTTGTCCGGCGATCTCACCGACGGCGAGCGCCGTGACGACGGGCACCTTCCCATGCTCGCCGCCGAGCGCCAGTTCGACTATGGCGGGCGGACCTGGACCTTGCGCGCGGCGTCGCGCCCGGCATTCGAAGCGGCCCAGGGCACCAACCGCGCCCGCATGGTGGCTGCCGCCGGGGCGCTGGCCACGCTGCTGGTGACGCTGCTGACCTTTGCGCTGGCACGCCAGCGCCAGGCCGCCCGGCAGGACGCCATCGCGGCCGACAACCGCCGCGAAGCCGACCACGCCATGCTGAAGGCCTGCATGGCGCTTGCCGCGGACGGCTTCCTGGTGACCGATGCCGAGGGCAGGGTAACCATCGCGAGCGCGCGCGCGGCACAGCTCTTCGGCACCAGTGCCGAGGAATTGCAGGGCCGCGCGCTGGCCAGGCTGGTGCCGGGGGTGGCCGGCATTGCGATGGCATCGGTCGCGCGGTCCGGACGGGCGTCGGCCCAGCGGGAGCTGGAAGGCGTGCGCGCGGATGGCAGCCGCTTCCCGCTGCGGGCCGGCATGGCGCGACTGCCCGGCAACGGTGCCGGCGAGCCCGCCCGCTCCCTCTGGATCCTGACCGACCTGGACGAGTTGTGGCAGGCGCGCCAGCAGGCTGCCGTGCAGGCCGGCCGCTATGCAAGCCTGGCCGACCACGCGCCCATGTCCGTCATCACCTTCGGTGAAGACGGGTGCATCACCGGCATCAACCGCGCGGGCCAGCACATGCTCTGGTATCCCGACCCAGGGATGGCCGTCGGCATGCGCTACGCCGACCTGCATGTGGCCGATGAACTGGCCGAACGCGCGCGCGAGCTGACCCGCGAACTCGGGGAAGCCGTCGCACCGGGGCTGCCCGCGCTGGTGGCGAAGGCCCGCCTGGGACTGGTCGACGAGCGCGAATGGACGTGGGTGCGCAAGGGCGGCTCGCGCCTGCCGGTGCAGGTGACGTTGTGCACGTTGCCGGCCGAAGACGGCCAGCCGCGCGCGTACCAGGCCATTGCCTGCGACCTGACCGAACGCCACCGCGTGGACGAGTACATCCGCCACCTGGCGATGCATGACGCGCTGACCGGCCTGCCCAACCGCGTCGGGCTGACCGAGCGCTGCGAAGTGCTGCTGCTGCACGCGCGGCGCCACGGCGAGCGCGTGGGCCTGCTGCTGCTCGATCTCGATCATTTCAAGCATATCAACGACTCGCTGGGCCATCCGGTCGGCGACGACGTGCTGCGTTCCATTGCCGACCGACTCAAGGCTGCCGTACGCCACGGCGACCTGGTCGCGCGCATGGGCGGCGACGAGTTCGCCGTGGTGCTAAGCGGACTGCGCCAGGACAGCGAAGCCGAGCTGGCCGCCTCGAAAATCCTGGCGCGGGTATCCGAAGCGCTCGATATCGACGGCCAGCGGCTGCGCGTGACGCCGTCGCTGGGCATCGCGATGTTCCCGACCGATGGCGAATCGCTGACCGACCTGCTCAAGTCGGCCGATGCCGCCCTGTACGCCGCCAAGCAGGGCGGCCGCGCGCAGCAGCGCCGCTTTGCCAGCGAGATGGGCGAAGCGGCCCTTGCACGACTCACCATCGAGGGGCTGCTGCGCCGGGCGCTGGACGAGCACGAGTTCAACCTGCGCTACCAGCCCATCGTCGATACCACCACGCTGGCCGTGACCGGCGTGGAAGCGCTGATTGCCTGGCAGACGCCTGAGCGCGGCACGATGTCGCCGGCCGAGTTCATCCCCATCGCCGAGCAATGCGGCCTGATCGGCGCGCTTGGCGAATGGACGCTGGCCACGGCCTGCCGCGACATCCAGGCGCTGCGCTTGGCGCTGGGCCGCGATATGGAGGTGGCCGTGAACATCTCGCCGCTGCAGTTGCGCCAGGCCGGGTTTCCCGAAGTGGTCGCGCGCTGCCTGCAGCAGACCGGACTGCCGCCGGCGAGCCTCGCCATCGAGGTGACCGAGGGGATCCTGGTCGACGGCGCCGAGACCACCATCGACACCTTTCACCGGCTGCGCGAGCTGGGCGTGCAGATCTCGATCGACGATTTCGGCACCGGCTATTCGGGCCTGCACTACCTGACGCGGCTGCCGATCAACCGGCTCAAGATCGACAAATCCTTCGTCGACGACGTCGCCACCCCTGGGCATGATCAGGTCGTGGCGGCGGCGATCATCGCGCTCGGCCACCAGCTGCACCTCAAGGTCGTGGCCGAGGGCGTGGAAACCATGGCGCAGTTCGGATTCCTGCGCGAGCGCGGCTGCGATGCCCTGCAGGGTTACTTGTTCTGCCGCGCGGTCGGACCCGAGACGCTGCGCGAAGTGCTCGACAGCGGCTTCGAACGCATGATGCCTGCCGATGCCTGGCGCGAAGCGGACGCCGAAGTCGGCGCTGAATCCGGCGAACCCGGTGAACCCGGCACCGGACCCAAAATCAGCCGATAGCCCCATCGGAATAGTTTGCTGTTCTGATCAAGAATGACTTCGTGTGGGCGACCGCGAATCGTGATCGCATCCTAGGCAGTGGAGCAAGCGCTACGAAGGGAAGGCAGAGAAGTAGTCAGCGCCGCAGGCAAGGGCGCGTCGATGCGCTGGCCGGGACGATGCCTCGGTCAGCGCATTTTTCTTGGCGTTGGGGTGGCACGCCCATGCCCGACCGCGTCGCGCAGAAATGGGTACGCTACGTCCACGCGGACAGGCTGGGACGTTGCGCGGCAAGCGCGCGGAAGATTCAGGCTTGTGTCGGAGCCGTGGTTTCCGTATCCGGCGCGTGCAGGCGACGGTACAGGTCGTCGATGCGCTCGCGGCTGGACCGCAATTCTTCACGGCCCTGCTCGGTGAGCAGATAGACGCGGCCGATGCCGTCGCGCAATACGCTCTGCAGGTAGCCTTCCATCTGCAAGGCACGCAACAGCGGCCTCACGCTGCCGATATCGACCTGGAAGCCATATTCCATCAACATTTCTGCGAGCATGGCCACGGTCGCAGGGACTTCCATGGCGAACTGCAGGACGTAAACACGGGCGAGCAAGCCCAGGAACTGTCGTTTCATGTCGCAGGCAACGCGGAACGGTGAAGGCCGGTTGACGCAAGTTATGCAATGTGGAGCATCCGCGACCGGCGGGGATCGCCGTGGCAACTCGCAGGCATGCCGGCAAATGCCAAGCTTGCGCCTGGTTGCGGCAAAAAAGAAGCCGCCAGGTTCCTGGCGGCTTGTCGGGAATGCGTCGGAGGGGTCAATTAACTCTGGCGCAGACCAGATTTTAGTTTGATCGAAGTGCCATTGTCACGCGCCTGTCGCATATCCCCCTCTATGGAGGGGTGCCGCTGAAAGCTCCTTGCAAGGTCACGTCGCAGGGGTGCAAATGGATCGGCCAATTTCCATGCAAAAACGAAAGAAACTGCCGCTTTTCATGATGATTTATGCGTTTTTCGCGAGATGCGCCGGTTTCGCCGCCCTGAATGAACGAGTCCGAAAACGGCTTGCGGCTGAACCGGACGAGGGCGTTTAATCCGCCATGCCGATGTCCAGACGCCAGACCATGAAACCCGCCGATCTTGTCCGCCTGCTCTCGCTGGCCGCTCTCTGGGGCGCCAGCTTCCTGTTTATCCGTATCGGGGCGCCCGTGCTCGGACCGTTGACAGCTGCCTTCGTGCGGGTGCTGATTGGCGCGGTCACGCTCGCCGCCTGCCTGCCCTTGCTCGGCTTGCGCTGCGACATGCGCGGCAAATGGCCGGCCGTGCTTACGCTGGGCGTGGTGAATTCCGGTATTCCGTTCGCCATGTATGCCATTGCCGCGCTCTGGCTGCCGGCGGGATACTCCGCCGTGTTCAATGCCATGACGCCGCTGATGGGTGTGCTGATCGGCACCCTGTTTTTCGCCGAGCGCCTGACGCGCGCCAAGGCGGCCGGCGTGATGCTGGGCATTGCGGGCGTGGCAGTGCTCACGCGCACCGGGCCCGTTGCGTTTTCGGCGGACGTGCTGCTTGGCGCGCTGGCTTGCCTGGTGGCGACGGCTTGCTACGGGCTGGCCGGTTTCCTGACGCGGCGCTGGATCACCGAACGCGGCGGGCTGGACAGCCGCCTGGTCGCCGCCGGCAGCCTGGTCGGGGCTACGCTGTTCCTGCTGCCGTTCAGCCTTGGCTCGCTGGTGCAGCACAATACGCTGCCCGATGCCGGCGCCGGGGTGTGGGGCGCCATGCTCGGGCTCGGCGTGGTCTGCACCGCGCTGGCCTATATTCTCTATTACCGGTTGATTGCCGATCTGGGCCCGGTGCGCTCGCTGACGGTCACGTTCCTGATTCCGCCGTTCGGCATTGTCTGGGGCGCGCTGTTCCTCAACGAGTCGCTGTCCTGGGCGCACCTGGCCGGTGGCGCGCTGATCGGCGGCGCCGTGTGGATGGTGCTGCGCCCGACCCGGCCGCTACCGCAACCCGAGGCCGCGCGCGGCTGAGAGGCAGAGATTCAGGTGCTGGCGACGACGTTGTAGCGCTCGCGCACCAGCATCACCACGCGCCGCGCCTGGCGCAGGTTGCGCACCGCATCGGCTTCGGTGCGCTCGGGAAAATCCACTTCGGCGCTCCAGTTGCAGCCGGTATGGTCCGGCCGGTGCACGCATAGCGCGCGCAGCTGGCAGTCCTGGCAGCCCGGCTCCTGGCGCAGGCAGAGGTTGATCAGGCGCTTCAGTTCGGACCGGGGCTTGGGCAGTCGCTCCATGATCGGCTCCGCTAAGTGGCGCCGCGCCTGTCAGCCGGCTGGCGTTTCCGCCCGGCATTCCGGGCAGATGCCGTACAGGACCAGCATGTGTTCGCGCAGCGCGAAGTCGTTGTCGGCCGCGACCTGGCGCTGGCGCTGCTCGATTCTCTCATCCCGGAATTCCTCGACGCGTCCGCAGCTCACGCAGATCAGGTGATCGTGGTGGCCGCCTTCGTTGAGTTCGAACACGGCGTGGTCCGACTCGAAGCTGTGGCGCAGCAGGATCTCGGCCTGGACCAGCTGGTTGAGCACGCGGTACACGGTCGAGAGCCCGGCGTCGTCGTCCTGCGCGAGCAGGATGCGGTAGACATCTTCGGCGCTCAGGTGGCGCCGCTCGCAGGTACGGAACACCTCCAGGACGCGCATGCGGGGCGACGTCGCCTTGAGGCCGGCGCGCTTGAGATGGGCAGGATCGGACATCACGGTTGGCATGGCATGCGGCTGCGGGCGCCGTCCGCGGACGGCGTCGGGAAAACGGCTGAAATGGCTGGAAGGCGTCCGGAACGCCCTTGCGGTCCGTCCCGGACGTGGCGCCGTGCTGTACGGCGCGCGGAATAAAAAGGCGGCCTGGCTTGTCGACGGATGACGCGGTGGGGAAAGCGGGGTCTGGTTGCTTTCCCGACCATCCGGCGACTGGCTACTGCCAAACGCTCCGCGTTACGGAGCGGTCCCCACAAAAGTCGGTAACGGGATGCCGCCCTGCTGGCGACGATCCGGAAATTCTTTCCGGCAGTCCGGCGGGCTCGCCGCGTACCGCGACGGTGCCAGGCTGACCGGGTTGTCTGGTCTGCGTTGCCGCTGCGTCAGACAGTGATGTCATAGTAAATGGGAATCGATCTCATTACAAGACCTATTTTGAAGTTTTCCGTCCAGGTCCGAGGTGGACTGCAGGCTAGTCCGAACAGAAGACGCCGGGGCCTGCCACCATCGAATAGTCACCTCCCCTTCCGCCATCAATCGCTGGCCGTGAAGCCCGACGCCTCGACCACGGGCTTCCACTGCGCACGCTGGTCGCGGATCATCTTGCGCAGCGTGGCGCCCGATTGACCGTTCACCTCCATGCCCAGGGCCGCCATCTTTTCGCGGACATCCGTCGACCGGGTCGCGTCAAGCAAGGCCTTTTCAAGCTGCGCTACAGTCGCCGGCGGCGTGCCCGCCGGGACGAAGGCCGAGTACCAGCCCGATGCCAATTCAAACCCCGGTGCGCCGGCTTCAGCAAGCGTCGGCACATCGGGCAGCAATGACGTTCGCTTCGTGCCGGTGACGCCAAGGAAGCGAATCTTGCCGGCGCGGTACAGCTCCATCTGGCCGCCAACGGCATCGATACCAAGCGGCAGCGTCCCGCCGATCTCGTCGGTCAGCATCATCACCGCGCCACGATAAGCGGTCGGCAACAGCGGCACGCCGATTTCCTTGCTCAGCGTCAGCACGCCGAAGTGGATGGTGCCGCCAAGCGTGACCAGCCCGACACCGCCCCTGGCCGGCTGGCGCTTCACCCACGCCAGGTATTCCTGCATGGTGCGATAGGGCTGGCCCGCCCCCGTCGACGCAACCAGCGGCACGTCCGCCAGATATGCGACCGGCACAAGGTCCTTGTCGGGATCGTAAGGCAGTTGCTTGTAGGTCAGCGGAAAAATGGTGAACGGCGGAGCGGGCGAGATCAGGACGGTCTTTCCATCCGGGTGCGCGCGCTTGACCGTGTCCAGCGCCAGCCGCGCCGAAGCCCCCGGGCGGTTCTCGACCAGCACCGGCGTGTTCAGCGATACGCGCAGCTTTTCCGCCAGCGTGCGCGCGAAGATATCGAGCGCGCCGCCGGCCGCGAAGCCGACTACGATGCGCGTGGGGGTCTCGCTGCCCGCGGCCGCGGCCGCATTGGGTACGGCGCTGACGCCGAGGGCCACGCTCAAAGCAGCCGCGAGGCGCCTCGGGACGATTCGGTACGGCATATTGGCTCCTTTGCTCAGGCGGCCTGCAGTGTGGTATCCACTTCGAGCGGATAGATCGGGCGCCGCAGATTGCGGAACGGGAACAGGCTGTAGTCGGAGCTGCAGACGCCGGGGCCCGCTACCAGCACGATGTCCTTCGCAATCGGCTCGAAGCCCGCGCGGAAATGCTGGCGCGATTTGATCAGCACGTACTTGCGGCGCGACAGGTCGATGCCCGCGTGCGTGAACACGCCCGTATCGAACGGCTCCTGCGGCTTTTCGCATACCACCACGAGCGTGCCGTCCACGTCCAGCACGACGGTGCGGCCCAGGCTCAGCCTCATGCCCGTGAACATCGGCCCGGTCACCTGGTAGTTGCCGTCGGTGATGCACTGGACCCGGCCCGTCAGCGTCAGCGGGCGGCCCTTCAGGCCCAGCGCCGGCATATCGGTCTTGCCGCCGACATCGAGCGTCAAGGTGCTGCCGACGCCCGCATCGATCAGCTGCGTGACCGCGGCCGGGTCCCAGAACGGCCCGGCCACCACGCCCTCCAGCCCTTGCCGCAGCACTTCGGCCAGCACCGTCATCTCGTCGGTCGGGCCACCGGCGCCACAGTTGTCGCCGTGGTCGACCAGGATCACCGGTCCTGCCTCGGCGTTGCGCGCCCGCGCGATCGAGGCCTCCATCGGCTCGATTGGAAACACGAAATCGGCGCGGCGTTCCCACGCCATGCCGCACAGATCGTCGAGCAGCCGGCGGCCTGCATCGGCGCGGTCGGCATCGGCGACGATCACGACGGTCAGCCCGGTATGCGCAATGTCGGCCAGCGGGAAGCCCCCGAACACCGATGCGTTCAGCACTTCGCCATCGCGCTCGGCGGCCATGGCGCGGTCCATGATGTCCTTCATCGGCTGTTCGCGCGGAGTCTGGCGCAGCATGTGCGTGAGCATCGGCAGCGTGCGCCACAGCATCACCGGTCGGGCCTCGCCGCGCAGCGAGGCCATCAGCGTGCGCGCGGCGCGGGCGCCGGTCTCGTAGACATCGACGTGCGGATAAGTGCAGTAGCCCGCGATGACGGTGGCATTGTCGATCAGCGCCGCGCTGAAGTTCGCGTGGAAGTCGAGCGAAACGGCAATCGGCACATCGGGCGCCACGGCCCGGATGCGCGCCAGCAGTTCGCCTTCGGCATCGGGATAGCACTCCGCCACCATCGCGCCGTGCAGGTCGAGCATCACCGCATCGCAGCCTTCACGCACCGCCGCGACAATGGTTGCCGCCATCGATTCGAACGCGTCGGCCGTGACCACCCCGCTGGGCACCGCGTTGGCCATCAGCGGCATCACGAACGTGTCGCCCTGGCGTCCAACCAGATCCATGAAGGCCGCTGCGGCGCTGTTGGTTCCGCGGCAAGCGCGCACGGCGTCATCGCCGTGCAGGGGGCCATCGGTGCTGCCGCGATTAAAGGCGTGCAGCGGTGTCGGGATCGGCGAGAAGGTATTGGTTTCATGCCGCATCAGGGCAATGACAAAATGCATGGTATGGACTCCTGTGCGGGCCGTGCCGCGAGAATCAGTTGGCTTCGAGATCGACGTTGCGCGCGATCGCGCCATAGCGCAGCGTCTGCGCGTGCAGGAAGCGGCGGCTTTCCGCCGGGGGCGTCAGCACGGACGCGTACGCAAGCGTCTGCAGCCGCGCCTGGAAGTCAGCCTCCTGGACGCTGGCCTTCACTTCCTTGTAAAGGCGGTCGATGGTCTCGGGCGGCGTGCCCGCCTTGACGACGAGCGACAAGTTGGCGCCGATCAGCAGGCCGTCCTTGCTGTCGGACTTCTGCAACGCCAGGTTCGGGAACTGCGCCACGGGCTTGGCCTGCAACGCGGCCAGCGGCCTGGCCTTGCCGTCGTTGACATAGTTGATGGACGAGCCGATCACGTCGACATGCGCATAGGTCTGGCCCCCGATCAGGTCCGCCATGGCCGGCGGCGAGCCACGGTAGGGCACGATGGTGAAGTCGAGCCCGTTGCGGCGCTTCCAGTCCGCCAGGGCGAGATGCGCGGCGCCGCCGACGGTATTGATGCTGATCGACACCTTGCCGGGATGCTCGCGGATATATGCCATCAGTTCGGCCAGGTTCGTCTGCTTGCGATCCGTGCGCGTGATGATCCAGTGCGGCACCGTAGTCAGGACGGTAACTGGCGTGAAATCGCTGTCCGGGCGGTAGCGCAAGCCCTTGATCGTGTGCGGATTGATATTGAGCGTGCCGTCGCTGGCGAGCAGCAGCGTGTTGCCGTCGGCCTTTTCCTTGAGCACGGACAGCGCGCCCGGCACGGTGGCGCCGCCGGCGATGTTCTCCACCACCACGGGCTGGCCAAGGCGCGTTTCGAGCTTGCGTGCCAGCGTGCGGCCGACGATGTCGTAGGAACCACCGGCCGGGAATGGCACCACCAGGCGCAACGGCCGGTCGGGCCACGCCGCGCCGGCGGCAGCACCGGCATACGTCATCGCCACCAGGACCATGCCGGCGAAAGCACCACGAAGCACGGCGGAAAGTCGGGTTGTACGGATCATCAGTCTCCTTCCGAGGTCTGGGTGCCTCGTCTTGAACGTTTCGGACCCGGCCGACTATAGGCCAACTCGACTTGCACAAAAAGCGAATTAAAATGTCGCCAAGTTGAGTAAATGGTTAACTTCAAAGCAAGCTGCGATATGCCTTCCATGCCGTCCATGCCTTCCGCCGATCCGCTCGAATCCGCCAGTTTCCCGCTTGGCCGTCTGAAGCTGCGCCACCTGCGCGTCATCGTGGCATTGGGCGAGATGCAGACGGCGGCGGCGGTCGCCGCGCGCTTCCATGTCAGTCCGGCCGCGGTATCGAAAACGCTGGCGGAGATCGAGGACATCGCCGGCATGGTGCTGTTCGCGCGCGGGCGCCGCGGACTCGAACTGACCGAACCGGGCCGCGAGATGGCAGCCCACGCGCAGGTGCTGCTCGCGCAGCTCGAACGCCTTGCCGAGTCCATGCAGGCGGTACGCGCGGGTAGTCAGGGCGAACTGCGGCTGGCGTTCCGGACCATGTCGGTGCAGCCGTTCCTGGCGCAGGCCATGAGTGACTTCTACCGCGACAACCCGCGCGTGGAGATCAGCGTGATCGAAGGCGGCATTGGCGAACTGGCCGAGCAATTGCTGCACGGCTCGCTGGACCTGCTGTTCGCGTACGGCGATCCGCGCCTGTCGCAGCCCGCGCTGCGCAGCACGCCCGTCGTGCCCGCGCAGAAGGTAGTTGTCGTCGCCAGCCCGGATCACCCGCTGCTGGCGCGCCGCAAGCTGACGGCGCAGGCCTTGTCCGAGCAGCAATGGTGCATTCCCGCCACGGGGTCGCGCATGCTTCATCTGCTGCAGATGGCCTTCCACGCGCTGGGGGCGCCGGCGCCGTCGCGCGGCATCCGCACCAGCGACGTGGCGGCCACGGCCAGCCTGATGCAGACCGGGCACTACCTGTCGGTGTTTCCCGAACGCATCGCGGCACAACTGATGTCGGCCAAGGTCGCCCGGGTGCTGCGCTTCGAGCTGGATGCCCGCGTCGAGCCGGTGGTGGCCGTCTGGAATGGCGAAATCACGTCACGTACCGCCGCGCAGCGCTTTCGCGAATTCGTGCTGCAGAGGGCCACGCAGGATGTCGTGCGGGATGCGCGGCCACTGCTGGCGGCTCGCGCGGTGGCTGCGGCGGGGCTGGTGCCGCGCCGCGTGAAGGGATGATCGCGAGAGTGCCGCTTTTCGCCGATGACACAGGTACCGAGGGCCAATGGCGGATTCAACTGCCCCGCCATGAGTGCCGTATGGTCCTCAGAAGATATGCTTGATCCCCAGCATCGCGCCAAGCTGCGACGATCCCGGCGGCGGAGCCGCCGCGCCGTCAACCGCCACGGCGGACTGGCCGCTGTTGTCGACAAAGCCCATCGTGCCGTAGACCGAGGTGCGCCTGGAGAACGCGTAGGTGCCCCGCAGCGCGTAAAGCATGGCCTTGTTGCTGCTGTGGTGGCCCACGCGCGACTCGTCGATGTGGTCGAATCGCTCTCGGTCATGACCAATGTCGCGCTGATGTTCGATCAGGCGACCATCGGGCTGATGCCGCGCTCCGCCGCACGGCAATTCGTCGACACCGGCAGCCTTGCCATCATCCCGCTGGAGCACGCGCCGGCATTCGGCGATGTCGGCTTCTTCGCCGTGCCTGGCTCGCTCGCTGTGCGCGCCGTCGAACTGTTCAAGGAGTGCCTGCGGGCGGCGGCGCGCGAAGCCGGCTGACGTCGCGCGCTACATTCGCTGACCAACGGGTACCCGATCGGCGTCCCGGAAACGCTCAACGCGCAATTCATCGAGCTGGTCCGGTACGGCGCCTTCCGCCGCCACTGGGGCGAGATCTTCGGCGATGGCCTGGCACCGCTGCTGCGGCCGGAGGGCCAGCTGGTGGGACAGCCGCCGCTGCGCCTTCCCGGCTGCTATTCGCAGTGTTCGCGCGCCAGGGACTCGCGCGTATAGCCATGCCGCACGCGCAGCTGATGCTCGACCGCATCGGCCTGGTCCAGGCACGCGAACATGACGTCGTCCCTGGCGCGCTGCGACACGCCTTTGAGCCGCGGGGCCTCGTAGGCAATGCGGCGCGCGCGGCAGCGCAGGAACAGCAGCGTCTCGGTGCTGGCGGAGGCCAGTTGCTCCTTGTCGATGCGCCTGCATTCGACCAGGTCCTGGGCCCACGATGGCTCGATCGTCACGAACAGCATCAGGCACAGCCATCTGCGCAGGGAAGAGGACATCGGCATGGAAATGAGGGCGCTCAGGCTCATCATTGTCCACCGTCACGCGTGTTTCAAGCGGTCCGGCATGCTGAGGCAGAGACGCACCAGCGAGACAGTGTGTCCAAGGCCCAGGACAATCTGCCGCCAGCCCCGTCGCCTCGTAACGAATGTTGCAGCGCAATAGATATGTGCACCGTGCCGGGGTGTGCAGCGGTCCCTGATCGGGGTAGGCTGTCATCCATCAACGTGCCGCAGTGTGCGTCGATTCACGCCAGCCAGCACGGGCTGACGCCGATCCTCTACTCGCCGCCCCACTCCGGAACCAGGCGGCGTTCCAACGGCGCGAGCCAGCCTGCGGCCCTGCTGATCGCGGCCCGCGCCCCCGTGCATCGCCGCTCCCTGATTGCCAAGACAAAAAATGACCGATCTCACAGCCGACTCCAACCAGGCCGCCGCGCCTACGCCCGAAGAGGTGCGCAAACGCGTCTTCGCCATCGTTGCCGCCTCGTCAGGCAACCTCGTCGAATGGTTCGACTTCTACGTCTACGCGTTCTGCGCGATTTACTTCGCGCCATCGTTCTTTCCCAAGGCCGATCCCACCGCGCAGCTGCTGAACACCGCGGGCGTGTTCGCGGCCGGCTTCCTGATGCGGCCGATCGGCGGCTGGCTGTTCGGCACCATTGCCGACCGGCATGGGCGCAAGAACTCCATGCTGATCTCGGTGCTGTTGATGTGCTTCGGCTCGCTGCTGATTGCCGGCCTGCCGACTTATGCCAGCATCGGCAACTGGGCGCCGGCGCTGCTGCTGCTCGCACGCCTGATCCAGGGCTTGTCGGTTGGCGGCGAGTACGGCACCACGGCGACTTATATGAGCGAGGTGGCGCTGCGCGGACGGCGCGGGTTCTTCTCGTCGTTCCAGTACGTCACGCTGATCGGCGGCCAGTTGCTGGCGGTACTGGTGGTGGTGATCCTGCAGCAGCTGCTCGATGACGCCGAACTCAAGGCCTGGGGCTGGCGCATTCCGTTCGTGGTCGGCGCGATCACCGCGGTGGTGGCGCTGTTCCTGCGCCGCACGCTGCACGAGACCTCGTCCGCGGCCACGCGCGGCAGCAAGGAAGCCGGCAGCGTCGCGGAGATCTTCCGCAACCACAAGGCCGCCTTCTTCACCGTGCTGGGCTACACCGCCGGCGGCTCGCTGATCTTCTACACCTTCACCACGTATATGCAGAAGTACCTGGTCAACACGGCCGGCATGTCGATCAAGACGGCCAGCTACGTGATGACCGGATGCCTGTTCCTGTACATGTGCATGCAGCCCGTGTTCGGCGCGTTGTCCGACCGCATCGGCCGGCGCAACAACATGCTGCTGTTCGGTGCGCTGGGCGCGGTGGCCACGGTGCCGATCCTGACCGCGCTGCGAACCGTGTCGAGCCCGGAACTGGCGTTCGTGCTGATCGCCGTGGCGCTGGCCATCGTCAGCTTCTATACGTCGATCAGCGGTATCGTGAAGGCAGAAATGTTCCCGGCCGAAGTGCGGGCGCTTGGCGTCGGCCTGGCCTATGCGATTGCCAACGCGGCGTTTGGCGGCACGGCCGAATACGTGGCGCTGGGACTCAAATCCGTCGGCCATGAGACCGCGTTCTACTGGTATGTCACCGCCATGATGGTGGTTGCCTTCCTGGTCAGCCTGCGCCTGCCACGCCAGGCCAGGTACCTCCATCACGAGCACTGAACGCCGTGCCGGCGGCAGGTGTCGCCGGCTGCGCGTGGCACACTACGGGTGCGGATGCTGCCACCGGCAGCCCGCACCCTGAACCGCCTTCTTTCCCCATCCATGGATCTCAACGCCCTGCGCCTGTTCGTCGACATCGTCGATGCCGGCAACCTCAGCGCCGCCGCGCGCAAGCTCAAGATGACGCGGGCCAATGTCAGCTACCACCTGAAGGCGCTCGAAGAAGAGCTTGGCGTCCAGTTGCTGCGGCGGACCACGCGCCACGTGGAACCCACGCCCGTGGGCGCCGGGCTCTATGAGCACGGCCGCAATATCCTGGGCGAGGTCGCGGCGGCCAATGCGCTCATCAGCAATATGGGCAAGAGCATGCAGGGCCATGTGCGCCTGTCGGTGCCGACCGGCCTCGGCCACACCATGCTGTCGCCGCTGCTGGTGCAGTTCAAGCAGCGCTATCCCGACATCCTGCTCGACGTGGTGTTCGACAACCGCGTGCACAACCTGGTGTCGGAAGACGTCGACGTGGCCTTGCGCATCATCTCCACGCCGCCCGATTCGGTGGTGGCGACGGAGATCGGCGAAGTCGACTGGGTGGTCTGCGGCGCACCGGCCTACCTGGCGGCGCACCCGGCGCCGAAGGTATTGGCGGAACTGGGCGGGCATGCGGTGGTGTGCGCGTCGCCGGTCGGCCAGAAGCTCAAGGTATCGGGCACGCCTCCGCATGGCGGCGCCGCACGCGAGCAGGTCGTGCTGGAGCCCACGCTGAGTTCCGACAACTTCGCGTTCCTGAAGGAGGGCGTAATGGCCGGGCTGGGCATCGGGCTGTTCCCGATCTACGCCGTTGGCGACGAACTGGCCAGCGGCGCGCTCACCTCGCTGCTCGACGGCTATCGCATCAGCGTGTTCGGCAGCAAGCTCTATATGCTGACCATGCCCAACCGGTACCAGACGCTGGCCACGCGCTGCCTGCTGACCTTCCTGAAGGCCGAACTCCAGGCCGTGTGGCCGCGGCTGCACGATAGCGCCGCGCCACGCCAGGGCTGATACCACCGTCTATAGTAGGTACACAAGGAAAACCCTTGTCCCCGCCGGTTGCCCGGGAGTGACCGGCCTTCGCATCCAGAGGAGCAATCATGGCCCTGGCAAGCACGCTGGCGAGCTGCATGAGCAGCAAGAATACGCAGTACGACATCGTCCACCATCCTTACACCCTCAGCAGCATGGCCACTGCCGAGGCTGCGCACGTACCCGGAGACCGCCTGGCCAAGACTTTGCTGCTGGAAGACGAGAATGGCTATGTCGCCGCAGTGATCCCGTCGAACCATCACCTGCACATGGCTGCGCTGTGCGAGCAGACCGGCCGCAAGCTGGTGCTGGCGCATGAAGACGAAATTCGCGAGGTCTTCAAGGACTGCGACCTCGGCGCGATCCCGCCCGTGGCCATGGCGTATGGCATGCAGACCTATGTCGACGACAGCCTAATGAAACACCCCGACGTGTATTTCGAGGCGGGCGACCACCAGGAACTGGTGCACATGAGCATGGACCAGTTCTCGAACCTCATGTCGGATGCCGAACCGGGGCATTTCTCGCGGCGTATGATGTAGCCGCGATCCTTGCAACGGACAACGGCCGGCCCTGCGCCGGCCGTTTTACTTTGCGCTGCAGTCTAGCGTGTACCGTGCCACCACCGTGTTCCCGTCCCGCAGCGTCAGCCCCACTTCACATCTGCCGCCCGGCACCGGCATCACCGCCATGGAAGACACCTGGCTGGGCTGGTTTTGCTGCACGTGCACCGTGCCGCTCTGCGCAATGGCCGACGAGTTGCCCTGCCCGCTGCTGCGCAGCCGGATGTCGTACTGCAGATCCGCCTCACGGGCCGCGCTGACATAGGCCGCGATCATCGTCACCCCATTGGCGGCATGCGATTCCAGCCAGGCCTGCAGGTGGATATCGGCTTGCATATCGTTCTCCGTGTCATGACGTTGCGGCCGCGTCGCCCGGCAGCGCCGGTGCGCTGTCATCCTTGAGCGCCACGCCGGAACAACCAAGCGCGGCCGCGCCGCGCAGCAGAAATGCCAGCCGCTCGGCGGCCTGCGCGTAGGGCAAGCCTTCCGGGCGCACGTTGGAGATGCAGTTGCGCTCCGCGTCCGTGCGGCCGACGCGCGGCGCATAGGTCAGGTAGAGGCCGAGGCTGTCGGGCGAACTGAGCCCCGGCCGTTCGCCGATCAGCATCACGACCTGGCGCGCGCCGGTCAGCTCGCCCACTTCATCGCCCAGCGCCACGCGCGCTTGCTCGGCGATCACGACCGGCGCCACGGTCCAGTCCCGCGGCAACCGTTCGCGCACGGCAAGCAGCAGCGGCACCGCGTGGCCCTGCGCAGCCAGCGCGGACAGGCCGTCGGCAATCACGAACACCACATCGGGCACCGGATCGGCATGCGCCTTCGCCAGCCGCGCACGGCTGGCTTTATCCAGCCTGCGGCCCAGGTCGGGGCGGCGCAGGTAATGCGCGCGGTCCGGCGCGGCGCTGTGGACCGGCACGCTGGCAAACCCGGCCTGCGCGAGCGCGGCTTCGACGGCCGCGCGGTCCAGCGGCAGGTGCACCGCATCGCGTGCCTGCGCATGCGCCAGACCGAAGGCCAGCACGGTGTCAGTCGTCTGACTGTGCCCGGCGCGGCCGAGCGCAATGCGCGCACGCGTGAACTGGCGCAACTGCTGCCAGGGATTGGGTTGCGTGACGGAGGATGCAGGCTTGGCCATGTCCGCGGCTACAGCGAATGCGCCAGTTCAAGCAGCGGCTGCCGATCGGTGGACTCCAGCAGGCGTCCGCTGCCATCGGCAATGCCCATGCGCTGCAGCCAGGCCTCGAACTCGGGCGCGGGCCGCAGGCCCAGTACCTCGCGCAGGTACAGCGCGTCGTGGAACGACGTGCTCTGGTAGTTCAGCATGATGTCGTCGGCCCCTGGCACGCCCATGATGAAGTTGATGCCCGCCACGCCGAACAGCGTCAGCAGCGTGTCCATATCGTCCTGGTCGGCCTCGGCATGGTTGGTGTAGCAGACGTCGCAGCCCATCGGCACGCCCAGCAGCTTGCCGCAGAAATGGTCTTCGAGCCCGGCACGGATGATCTGCTTGCCGTCATACAGGTACTCGGGGCCGATAAACCCCACTACGGTATTGACCAGCAGCGGCGAGAATCGCCGCGCCACCGCATAGGCGCGCGCTTCCATGGTCTGCTGGTCCACGCCATGGTGCGCGTTGGCCGACAGCGCGCTCCCCTGCCCGGTCTCGAAGTACATCACGTTGTTGCCCACCGTGCCGCGCGCCAGCGACTGCGCGGCGTCATGCGCCTCGGCCAGCAGCGACAGGCTGATGCCGAACGCGGCGTTGGCGTGCTCGCTGCCCGCCACCGACTGGAACACCAGGTCCACCGGCGCGCCCTGCTCCATGGCGCGCAGGGTGTGGGTGACATGCGCGAGCACGCAGGACTGCGTGGGGATATCAAAACGGCAGCGCAGGTCGTCGATCATGCGCAGCAGGGACACGATCGCGGCCAGGTTGTCCGATGCCGGATTGACGCCGATGGTTGCATCGCCGCAGCCATACATCAGCCCGTCGATGATCGACGCCGCAATGCCCTTGGGATCGTCGGTCGGATGGTTCGGCTGCAGCCGCACGGACAAGCGGCCCGGCAAGCCGACCGTGCTGCGAAAGCGCGTGACCACGCGGCACTTGCGCGCGACCGCGACCAGGTCCTGGTTGCGCATGAGCTTGCTGACCGCCGCCGCCATTTCCGGCGTGATGCCGCGCGCCACGCGTGCGAGCGTGGCGTTGTCGGTCTCGTGCAGCAACAGCCAGTTGCGGAAGTCGCCCACCGTGAGGGAGGCGATCTCGCCGAAGGCGCCGGCATCGTGGCTGTCGAGGATCAGGCGGGTCACCTCGTCGTCCTCATACGGGACCAGCGCTTCGGACAAGAAGTGCGACAACGGCACGGCGGCCAGCGCCATGCGCGCCGCCATGCGCTCTTCCTCGCTCCCGGCGGCAATGCCGGCAAGGCAGTCGCCGGACCGGGCAGGGCTGGCTTTGGCCAGCAAGGTACGCAGGTCGGCGAAGACGTGGCGGTGCTGGCCAACCGTGTGGACAAAAGCCATGGGCGCGGGCTCCGGGAGCGATGGGTGTGTGCCGGTATGGCTACTATAGGCGTTCGGATTTGCAGGCAACCGGCTGCCTGTCCGCAATGCGAGGATATTGCTCCGGTAGTGCCGCGCCAATGCGAGCCAATCCTGACATCCGCGTTCCGGCGTCATCCTTCTCCTATAGCGATGTCGGCCCGACACCGACAGCGACCGCGCAGTGCGATACCTAGTATCCAGATGCCACCCATGCGGGATTAGCATAAGGAGAAGCGCCATGGACCGCCGCCAGTTCCTCAAGTGGGGAAGTTTCATGACCGTTTCCGTAGCCGCCGGCGGACTCGCCGCATGCGGCGGAGGCGGCGACTCGGAGCCACAGCCCTCCGACATGGGAAATCCCGAGAACTTCAACTTCCTGCACGGCGTCGCTTCGGGCGACCCGAAGCCTGACAGCGTGGTGGTCTGGACGCGCGTGGACGGCAGCAACGGCCAGCGGGCGGTACAGGTGCGGCTCCAGGTGTCGGTGCAGCAGGACTTCGGCACGCTGCTCGTCAATCAGTTGCTTTCCGCGCTGCCCGACTGGGACTACACCTTGCGCAACAAGGTCACCGGTCTCTCGCCGTCGACGCAGTACTACTACCGCTTCCTGCTCGGCGACCGCGCCAGCACGGTCGGCCGCACGCGCACCGCCGCGCCCGCCGGCACGCCGCTGTCGCAACTGCGCTTTGCCTTCATCTGCTGCCAGGACTGGAACGTCAACCACTGGGCCGGCATGGAAGAACTTGCCCAGCAGGACCTGGACTTCGTCGTCCACGTGGGCGACTACATCTACGAGGCCGTGCCCGGCGGTTCGCGCAACGGCAACGTCGAGGACCGGCATGGCGTCCTGCAACTGCCGAACGGCACCGCGCTGCCGGACGGCTCGGTGTATGCCACCACGCTCGCCGATTATCGCTACCTGTACCGCAACTATCGCAGCGACACGCGTTTGCAGGCGCTGCACGCAGCCTTCCCGGTGATCGCCATCTGGGACGACCACGAGTTCTCCGACAACTGCTGGCAGGATCGCCAGACCTACAGCGCCACCGACGACGCGACACCGCGCACCGCGCGGCGGCGCAGCGCCAACCAGGCGTGGTTCGAGTTCCTGCCGGCCGATGTCACGATCGACCTGAACAATCCTTCGTTCCAGAACATCCAGATCTACCGGTCGTTCACGTTCGGCAACCTGGCCACGCTGCTGATGACCGACGAACGCCTCTACCGTGCCGACCACATCATTCCGGAGGCGTCGACCGGGGGCGCCGTCGGCAGCCGGCAGTTTGTGCGAGCCGACAAGCTGGCCACCGCCGAGGCCGACAAGATCGCGGCCGCCGGCAACGCGCTGACGCCGGTGAGCATGCTGGGCGACACCCAGCGCGCCTGGTGGCAGGACCACGTCGGCGGCGCCAACACCACGTGGAAGCTGTGGGGCAACGAACTGGCCATGCTGCGCATGCAGGTGGACATCCCGCAAGCGCTCGCCGACCTGATCGCAAAGGAACTCGCGCAACTCAACAGCTTGCTGGCACCTGTGGTGGCCGACGCGGCCGCGGCGCTGGCCAGCGACCTGCGCGGCGCCAGGGCAGCGGGCACGCTGGCGGGACTGGCGTACACCGCGTTGCGCAACGTGGCGTCGCGCGTGGGCATCAGCAGCGCCACCTTCGACTCGACCATCAAGCCGTTCATCGACAAGCGCCTGCCGCCGATCGAACTGCTTGACCGCCTCATCCTCAATGCCGACCAATGGGACGGCTACAACGCCGAGCGCAAGAACCTGATGGCGTTCCTGAAGACCCACGGAGTGCGCAACGTGGTCACGCTGAGCGGCGATATCCATGCGTTCTTCGCCGGACAGGTGATGGACGACTACGATGCCGCGAGCCCGGCTCCGGTCATGGTCGACCTCGTCACGGCCGGGGTGTCGAGCAACACGCTGCTGAGCCGGCTGCGCGCGCTGGTCGACAACGACCAGGCCTTCGCGGCGCTGCACGACCTGATCTACACCAACGCGGGCGGCGCGGTGGTGAACGCCCTCAATGCCACGCTGCGCACCTTCAACCCGTGGCTGCGGCACGTCGAGACCAACGCCGAGGGCTATGCGCTGGTGACGCTCACCCCTGCGAAGCTCAGTTGCGCCTTCCATGTGATGAAGCCGCTTCAGGGCACTACGGCGCCGGCACAACCAGCCACGGCCAGCGTGCAGGTGATCGAAGTGGCGTCGGGGGCTACGGACGTCACGCTCGTGTAGGCAGGCGCCCGGGGGCAAGTAGCGATACTTTTACCCGGATATTATTGACAATTATTTTATCCGGGTATAAATTGGGCGACTTCACCACCACGGCAGCCCGCCATGCACCCAGCCGCTCTGATTTCGTCCCATATCGCCTTCGACGGGCATCGTCGCATCGCCTCCGGTCCGCTTGGCGCCGTCGCGCTCGCGGTCAGGCGTGCGGCCGCGCAAAGGGCCGCCGGGCCCCTCCTGGTGTTCGACAATGCGACGGGACGCTCCATCGATATCGACCTGCGCAGCACCGATGAAGAGGTCGTCGCGCGCTTTGCGGCCGTGGGCACGGAGGCAACTGGCCCTGGACACGTCGACGATGAAGCCGCGCAGAACGAACCTCGCGGCCGAGGCCGCCCGAAGCTTGGCGTGGTCGCGCGCGAGGTCACGTTGCTGCCGCGCCACTGGGACTGGCTCGCGCAGCAGCCTGGCGGCGCTTCGGTGGCGTTGCGCAAGCTGGTGGAAGAGGCGCGGCGCGCCAACGCGCAGCGCGACCATCGCCGCGTTGCGCAGGAGCGCGCGTATCACTTCATGTCGGCAATTGCCGGCGACCTGCCGGGCTTTGAGGAAGCAACGCGCGCCTTGTTCGCGGATGATCGCGCGCGCGTCGGGGCACTGATCGCGGATTGGCCGGCGGACGTGCGCGAGCACGCGTTGGCGCTGGCCTTCACCGCAGCATAGGCGCGTTCAACGCGTCCTTGCCTCCGCGGCACGCGCGATGCGGCCGCTGCGGCTGGCTTCGATCAGCAGGGTCACCATCAGCATGACCAGGGTCATCGCGAACACGGCATAGCCGACATTGCCGCCCTCGATCGCGAAGAGATCCGGCGAGTAGGTTGGGCTGGTGCAGATCATGGTGCCGGCCGACATACCCGTATAGTGCATGCCGCAAACCGCGAGGCCGATCACGATGGCGGCGCCAAATTGCAGCGGGCCGCTCTTTACCGTGGTCGCCAGCCACAGGCCGATCACAGAGACCACGACCGCGATCAGGACGGACAGTCCGACGATGAAGGGATTCCAGTCGAACAGCGTATTCGAGTGGATCGCCGCCATGCCGGTGTAATGCATGGCGACGACCCCGAGGCCTGTCAGCACGCCGCCCTTGACGGCATTGCGGGTGCGGTTGCCTTGTCGGCGCGAGGCGATGACAAGGCCTGCGCCGACCGGCACCATCACCGCCAGCAGCGACAGCAGGGTCAGCAACATGTCGAATTCGCGATGGGTTGGCGTGCGGTAGGCGACCATGCCGATAAAGTGCATCGACCATACGGCGCCGCCGCCAATACTGGCCGCGGCGCATAACAGGCGGTCGATATCGACGCGCCCGTCACGCCCGCGCATGCGGCGCGACCATCGCAGCCCGGCGTAGGCGCCGCACACCGAGATCAGGAAAGACAGTCCCACCAACAGCATGTCGTACTGGAATGGCACGATGGTGCCCGGCAATGCCTGGAATCCGGCAAACATATCCCACCTCCCCGCAAAAACCCACGGCGGCGCGGTTCAGAGTACCTTCGTACCGGCTGCCGTCGGATGGCTGAAATTGCGGCGCTTGTTTTCTTGTTCTTGCCCAAGCGCGTGCACGTGGCTGCTTTGATGAATGCGGGGTCAGTATGCTGGTTGGCATCGGCCTTTGCCCATAACCCATTGAAGGTAAATCGGGCTTTGGTGAAGGAGGGATTCCGGGGATGGTTGTGCTTGGCGGGCTGGCGTAGCCGGTGGGGTTCTCTGGTTATGACGGGGCCCGAAGCACGATCAATATTCGTCCGTTAGGACAAGTCAACGCGTTTTATGACGCAGGCTACGCCTGCGAAACAGCGGCGTCTGCCAAGCACGACACCCCGTCAAACCCTGGCCATCGTCTCCCTGCCCAAAATCGCTCCCCTCACATTCTGCACATGCGCCGCCCCGGCCGCCTCGGCCGCTTCAGGATCGCCCGAAAGCACGGCCGTTGCAATACGCCGATAGTCATCCAGCCGCATCCGTGGCAGCGAAGCGAGCCGGTGCTGCGCGTGCACGATCGGCATGTGGATGGTTGGAAAGAGTCGCCGCAATTCACGGTTGTCGCCCATCTCCAGCAGCGTGCGGTAAAAGTGCCGCCGGCTACCGGAAAAGGCCTCCACGTCATGAGCCTTTTCCGCCGCGACCAGTCCCTGTACCGAAGCCCGCAAGGCCTGCACAAGCTGGCGATTCGCACAGCCGCGCGTGGCCGCGCGCGCGAGCAGGCCAGTCATGCGTTCCGCGACATCCAGCACGTCCAGGGTTTCCTGCAGGCTCAACCGCCGGATGATCGCGCCCCGATGACGCGGAAGATCGACAATGCCTTCGGCCGCCAACCGCTGCAGTGCCTCGCGCACCGAATTGCGGCCGACGCCGAAATGCGCCACCAGGTCGGTTTCCACCAGCCGCTGGCCAGGCGAAAAGCCGCCCAACTCCAGACCATTCACGATGCCGAAGAACACTGTATCGGAAGCGCTGCGGCCCGCCGGGCCGGACGCAACGGGCGTATCGCTGGACATATCAGGGGAAGAGAAGGTCGTTCTTGGCACGGGCGCGATTCTAATGGATTGGCCGGGCATCAATGTCCGAAGCCGTTGACATAGGATGAAATCATCCTACAATCCGGTCCTGTCATGCAAACAGACGGAGACCTTGATGGGAGAGACGTTGCTCGGCCTTGCCGGCAAGCGGGCGCTGGTTACCGGGGCATCGAGCGGGCTGGGGGCGCACTTTGCGCAGCGGCTCGCCGCACATGGCGCGGAAGTGGTGCTGGCGGCACGGCGCATCGACGCGCTGCAATCGGTCGCGAAGCAGGTGGAACAGTACGGCCCCGCCAGGTGCGTGGCGTTGGATGTGACCAGTGCCGCATCGCGCGGCGCGCTGGCGGAAAACGCAGGGCCCATCGACATCCTCGTCAACAACGCCGGCCTGGTTCGCGAGGGACCCGCCCTCACGCATGCCGAAGCAGATTGGGATAGCGTGATGGACACCAATCTCAAGGGCATGTTCTTCCTGGCGCAAGCCCTCGCCCCCGGCATGCGCGCACGCGGCGGCGGCAGCGTCATCAACGTGGCGTCGATCCTCGGGCTGCGGCAGGCGGGCGGCGTGGTGTCCTATGCCGTGTCCAAGGCCGGCGTCGTGCAACTGACCAAGACCCTCGCGCTGGAATGGGCGCGCCATGGCATTCGCGTAAACGCCATCGCCCCCGGCTACATCGACACCGAACTCAACCGCGACTTCTGGCAGGCCGATGCCGGCAAGGCGCTGATCCAACGCATTCCGCAGCGCCGCCTGGGACAGCTCGAAGATCTGGACGGGCCGCTGCTGCTGCTCGCCTCCGATGCCTCGCGCTATATGACGGGCGCCGTGCTGGCCGTCGACGGCGGCCACCTCGTCAATACCCTCTGAGGGAAAACGCAACCATGTTCACACCCTGCCCTACCGAGCGCAGCAAGCAGATCGCTGACCGCGTCGAGCGCTTCGTGCGCGATGTCGTGGCCCCGTACGAGCAAGATCCGCGCTGCACCGCGCACGGCCCCACCGCCGAACTGGTCGAGGAGCTGCGCGCTAAGGCGCGCGCGGCAGGCGTCATGACGCCGCACATCCTTGCCGATGGCAGCCACCTGGACCAGCGCGAAACCGCCGCCGTGCTCAAGCGCTCGGGCCTGTCGCCGCTCGGCCCCGTCGCCGTCAATACCATGGCGCCCGACGAGGGCAATATGTTCCTGCTCGGCAAGGTGGCATCCGCCGCGCAGAAGGCACGCTTTCTTGAGCCGCTCGTGCGCGGCGACGCGCGCTCGGCGTTCTTCATGACCGAGCCCGCCGAAGACGGCGGCGCGGGGTCGGATCCGACGATGTTGAGCACCACTGCCGTTCGCGATGGCGACGAGTGGGTCATCAACGGCCGCAAGAAGTTCATCACCGGCGCCGAAGGCGCGAAGGTCGGCATCGTGATGGCGCGTACCGGCGATGGCGAACGCGCGCAGGCCACCATGTTCCTGGTCGACCTGCCCCACCCAGCCATCCGCACCGAGCGCGTGATCGACACCATCGACAGCTCGATGCCGGGCGGCCATGCGCTGGTCGTGATCGACAACCTGCGCGTGCCGGCGGACCAGGTGCTGGGCGAAGCCAACGAAGGCTTCCGCTATGCGCAGGTCCGGTTGTCGCCGGCGCGGCTGTCGCATTGCATGCGCTGGTTCGGTACGGTCGCGCGCGCGGACGAGATCGCGCGGGCCTACGCCACCACGCGCAAGGCCTTCGGCAAGCTGCTGATCGACCATGAGGGCGTTGGCTTCATGCTGGCCGAAAACCTGATCGACCTGCAGCAGGCGGCGCTGATGATCGACTGGTGCGCCGGCGTGCTCGACACGGGATCCGCCGGCACCACCGAAAGCTCGATGGCCAAGGTGGCCGTGTCCGAAGCCCTGTTCCGCGTCGCGGACCGCTGCGTGCAGATCCTGGGCGGCAACGGCGTGTCGCGCGACACCATCGTCGAACAGGCGTTCCGCGAACTGCGCGCGTTCCGGATCTACGACGGCCCGACCGAAGTCCACAAGTGGTCGCTCGCGAAGAAGATCAAGCGCGACACCCTGGGGGCGTCCAGGCATGGCTGACCGGACCCTCGGCTAGGCACCGCGCCATGACGTCGCGCCCCTCCCCCGTGCAGCGCGCGCTTGCGGTGCTGCGCGCGCTCTCCGACCCGGAAGTGCGCCGCATGAGCGACGTGGCGCGCGCCACCGGCCTCGACCCCGCCACCACGTCGCGCCTGCTCGACATGCTGGTGCAGGAAGGCTTCGCCACGCGCGATGACAAGCGGCGCTATGGCATCGGTCCCGAGGTGTTCCAGCTGGCCGACGTCGGGCAGCGCCGTGTCGACCTGCGCCAGCTGGCGCATCCGGCCTTGCAGCGGCTGCAGGAGTCGTTCGAAGACACCGCGGTGCTGACCGAGGCCAGCCGGGGCGAGGCGGTATGCTCGGACCTCGTCACGGGGACGTTCCCGGTGCATGCGAACTACGTGACGGTCGGCACACGCCGTCCGCTCGGTGTCGGCGCAGGCAGCCTTGCAGTGTTGGCGTGGCTATCGCCGGCCGAGCGCGCGCGGCGCCTGCAGCAGACCGCGCGCAAGCTCGAAAGCTATCCCCGGCTCGACGCGCCATCGATCGCCGCCGAGGCCGACGCGGCACGCGCGCGCGGCTATGTGCTGTTCCTGGATTGGGTGGTGGACGGCATGGGCGGCATCGCCGTGCCGATCCTCGACTACGAAGGGCGGCCCATCGGCGCGCTCAGCGTGGCGGCGCTGAGCGGCCGCATCCGCGGCCGCGAAGCCGCCATGGCGCGCCAGCTCCGGCAGGAAGCGCGCCGCATCACCGGCGCGTGGACGCGCGTCGTGGTGCCCGCTGGCGCTCAGCGTGGACCGCGCAGCAGCGATGCCAGCGTGTCAGGAATCTCCACCTCGAAGCGCAGCACGGCACTGGCCAGCGCCTTGCCGTAGTTGTCGATGGCCAGGCTGCGCGATACGCCGCCGCCCAGCGCCCCTTCGGCGACGAAATTGAGCGCCTGCAGGCCGTCCACGTCGTAGCGCGTGACCGGTCCGGTGATCAGCGTGCCGTAGTGCGCCTTGAAGGCGTCCGCCGTGAGCTGCTGCTTGATATGCGGATAGAACTCCGGCGCATAGGCAATGACGGCCGTGTTGGAAGTATTGCCCTTGTCGCCGGAACGGCTGTGGGCGAGGCGGCGCAGCGGTACGCGCATGATGACGTCTCCCGGTTCGTTTTGGACCATCAGAGGAACTGGACCTGCGACCGGATCAATGCGCGCGGCACCAGTGCCGACCACACGCCGATGATCTCGCGCGTGCGGTCCTGGTGGGGCACGCGCTTGCCGGTCGAGGCCAGCCCGCACACGGCCATGCTGTCTATCTCTCGGCCCACCTTGGCCGCTTCTTCACGCGTGCGCGTGCGAGCCGCCACGCGCACCGCGATCTCGTTGGGCTCGCAGGCCGGCTCGGGGGACGCCGCACCATGCACGGCATTGACGCCCAGGAAATCGATGCGCAGTTCGTCGGCCTGCAAGGCCGCCATGGCGAAGCGTTGCTCCAGGATGCGCTTTGCCAGCTTGGCCTTTTCCAGGCAGCCCGGGCCGGCATAGAAGAACATGTCTTCGCCGATATGGCCTTCCGCGCAGCCCAGCGAGACCTTGAGTGTATCGGTGCGCGGCAGTCCGCTCACGCCGCTGATGCGCACGCGGTCGGGGCCCACCTGCTCCAGCACGGCGGTCGAGAAGTCGACGATCACATCCGGCGTGATATAGCGGCGCGGATCGTGGACTTCATAGAACATCTGCTCCTTGACGGTTTGCAGGTCGATGCGGCCGCCGCTGTCCGGCACTTTCGAAATCACGGCGCTGCCGTCGGATTCCACCTCGGCGATCGGGAACGCAAGGTTCCACGGCTCGGGCACGTCCTTGTAGCCCGGATCGCCAAAGTAGCCGCCCGTCACCTGCGCCCCGCATTCGAGCAGGTGGCCGATCGCGCTGCCGCGCGCCAGCCGCACGACATCGTCGGCCTGCCAGCCGAATTCGTGAATCATCGGCGCAAGGAACAGCGACGGATCGGCGACGCGGCCCGTGATCACGATCTGGGCCCCCGCACGCAGCGCTTCGACGATAGGGCCGACGCCCTCGTAGGGTTCCGCGCTGATCAGCGTTTCACGCAGCGTCGACACGTGCTCGCCGCTCTCCAGCAAGGCGAGATCGAGTTCGCAGATGCTGCCGGTGAGATCGGTCGTGGTCACGGCGGCGATCTTCACGTCCGGCAGCCGGAGTTCCCGGCATAGCTCGGCCACGCGCCTGGCCGCGCCGAGCGGATGGATCCACCCCTGGTTGCTGATGATGCGCGTGCCGTTCGCGATGCAATGAGGCAGCACGGCGCGCATGCGTTCATCGAGATAGGTGTCGTAGCCGCCGAACGACGGATCGCGCCGCTTGCGCACCTGCGCGGCCGATACGGTCGCCTCGGCCATGGTTTCGAAGCAGAGGTAGTCGAGCTTGCCAAGCCGCGCGGAGCGTTCCGCGGGTTCCACGCGGTCGCCCCACCAGCCCGATCCGGAGCCGATGCGAAGCGTAGTCTTCTGGGTCATGATGTCAAGTGTCGGAGTTGCCGAGTGGATTGCAATGCGGATGAGCCAATCACTGCGCCTTGATGCCAGCGGTCCTGATCACGCGCGACCACTTCTCGGTATCGGCCTTGATCTGCGCGGCGAACGCGGCGGAGCCTTCGCCGCCCGGCTCGGCGCCGAGCTGCTCGATGCGCTTGCGCACGTCGGGCATCGCCAGCACCTTGTCGACGGCCTGCTGGAGCTGGCGCACGCGCTCCGGCGGCGTGCCCGCCGGTGCCAGCAAGCCGAACCACGAGTTCACCTCGTAGCCGGGCAGTCCCGATTCGCGCACGGTCGGCACGGCAGGCAGCACCGATGCCCGCTTCACGCTGGTCACGGCAAGCGCCTTCACCTTGCCCGCCTGGATTTGCGCGAGCGCGGAGGGCAGGTTGTCGAACATCAGGTTGACCTGTCCCGCGAGCAGATCCGTCATCGCGGGCGCCGCGCCTTTGTAGGCCACGTGCTGCATGGTGATGCCCGCCATTGCATTCAGCAGCTCGCCGGAGAGATGGGGAGAACCACCGGTGCTGGTCGACGCGTAGTTGATCTTTCCCGGCTCCTTCTTCGCGAGCGCAACCAGCTCGCTCACGGAGTTGGCCTGCAGCGTGCTGTTCACGAGCAGCACGTTCGGCGAATTGGCCACCAGGGTCACGGGCGCGAATTCGTGCGCGCTGTCATAGGGCATGCGCGCGTAGATGAACTGGTTGGTAACCTGCGTGCCAAGCGTTCCCATCAGCAGGGTATAGCCGTCCGGCGTGCTGCGTGCGACGGCTTCGGCCCCGATATTGCCCCCGGCACCGGGCCGGTTGTCGACAACGACCGATTGCCCCAGCACCTCGCCCGACTTCTGCGCCACCAGCCGCGCGAGGATGTCGGTGGTACCGCCCGGCGTGAACGGCACCACGAGCCGGATCGGCTTGGTCGGGAACGCTTCGGCGGCGCTTGCGGGCGCGGCAAGCATGGCGCAGAGAAACGGCAGGGCCGCCAGCATGGGCTGACGCGCAAAGGCAGTCATCGGCTGTCTCCTGGGCGCGATGTGCGCTGGAAGGGGTTTCATCGAGGGAAACTCTGGCGCCCATGGTAGGAAGCGGCCGGAAATGGCGTCAATCAAACGCGTGGAATTTTCACTGGGTGAAAAGTTCGGACATCTCCGCGCCACGAGAGTGTGAGACAGTGGAGGCACCCGACCCCCGGCATCCGTCACATCCGCCAGGCCCGTGACGGCGACACATGCCTTTGTTCGACCTTTCAAGGAGACTCGGAATGATCAGCAAGAACACGGTCTGTCTTTGGTTCGACGGCGGCGCCCTTGAAGCCGCCAACTTCTACGCCAAGACCTTTCCTGACAGCGCGGTCCACGCCGTGCATCGCGCGCCGGGCGACTATCCCGATGGCAGGGCGGGCGATGTCCTGACCGTCGAATTCACCGTGGCCGGCATTCCCTGCATCGGCCTGAACGGCGGTCCGAACTTCAAGCACTCCGAAGCCTTCTCGTTCCAGATCGCCACGGACGACCAGGCCGAAACCGACCGCCTGTGGAATGCCATCGTCAACAATGGCGGCCAGGAAAGCGACTGCGGCTGGTGCAAGGACCGCTGGGGGCTGTCCTGGCAGATCACCCCGCGCGCGCTCACCGCGGCCTATACCGACCCGGACCGCGCCGCAGCCAAGCGCGCCTTCGACGCGATGATGACCATGCGCAAGATCGACATCGCCGCCATCGAAGCCGCCCGGGCGGGCCTGTAGTCCTCCCTGCCTGGCGCCTCGCATCGCCAGCCCATCGCACCGTGCATGGCAGCGGCCTTCCTTCCCTGCGGTGGCGCCCGGGCTGGCGTCGACGACTTAAGCGGTTTCTTCTGCCGGCTGAAACTTTTCGACGCATCGCTTCAGCCGCGGCGACTGTTCATAGAATGGCTTACCCGTAGCGGGCGTCGGTCCATTCCTGCTTCCCCTGGCATGCGCCGATCATGAGGCATCGCGCTCAGCGGGGCCGGCGCCATCCGCTTGCACGTCTCCTTGTGGATGCTTATGAGCCAGCTCTTGCGACATCCGGCCGTCCTCTTTGTCCTGTTGCTGGTCCTGCTAGCCTCGGCCACGGCTGTCGGGGCGCTGGTGCTGCGCCGCATCCGGCCGATCGCCGACGATCACCGCGAGGACTTCACCATCGTCCAGGGCGCCACGCTGACGCTGCTGGCCCTGCTGATCGGCTTTACCCTGTCGATGGCGGTGGGACGTTACGACCAGCGCAAGAACCTGGAAGAAGAAGAGGCCAACGCGATCGGCACCGAATACCTGCGGGCCGACCTGATGGACGCGGAAGGCGGCGACAAGGCCCGGACGCTGCTGGCCCGCTATCTGGACCAGCGCATTCGCTACTACCGCGCGCACGACGGACAGGGCCTGGAGGCGATCGGCACCGCCACGGCGCAGCTCGAGGACGAGATGTGGAAGGTCGTGCGCGACGCCGCGCGGAAAACGCCGACCCCGATCACCGCGCTGGCCGTCAGCGGCATGAACGACGTCATCAACGCGCAGGGGTACGCGGAAGCCGCGTGGCGAAACCGCATTCCGGTGGCGGCGTGGGGGCTGATGATCGCCATCGCCGTGTTCAGCAGCGTGATGCAGGGCTACGGCGCGCGGACCGCACGCGCGCGGATCGGGCTGCTGCTGATCCTGCCGCTGACGGTAGCGCTTTCGCTCGCGCTGATCGCGGATATCGACAGCCCGCGCGGCGGACTGATCCGCGTGGCGCCACAGAACCTGCTCAGCCTGCAGGACTCCCTGAGGGCACCATGAGGGCACCATGAGCCGCTGACGGCGGGCGCGACGCCTCTGGCCTTACGCGAGTTCGAGCCGGTTGCCGCCCAGCGATTTCGCGCGATACAAGGCCTGGTCCGCCGCGGCGAGCCCGTCGGCCAGCGCCGGCACTTCGCCTTCGAACTGCGCCAGGCCGATGCTGACCGTTGCCGCCACGCCGGGATTGTCGGCATGGCTGGTCGTCGCCTCGGCAAAGCGCCTGGCGACGGTCTCGCCCAGTGCCCTGGCGCGGAGGGCATCGTCGCCGGACAGCAGCGCGGCGAATTCCTCGCCGCCAATCCGGGCCAGGATCGCGTCGGGTCCGACTACGGTTCGCGCGGTTTCGGCGAAGGACTTCAGCACCTTGTCACCAGTCTGGTGGCCGTAGAGATCGTTGATGGCCTTGAACTGGTCAAGGTCGAACGCAAGCACGGACACCGCGCCGCGCCCTGCCCCGGCATCGATGACGCGCGCGCCCTCTTCAAAGAACCACCGGCGATTGCCGAGACGGGTCAGGTAGTCGGTTTGGGATTCACGCAGGAGCTGGCCGTGCGCTTCCTCGCGGATCAGCTTGAGCAGCGCCATCGGCAGGATCACCGAGTACAAGACGCCCTCGTAGACCGTGGCCTTGCTCGCGATCGCCTGGATCGCCGGCCCGTACTCGACGACCAGCCAGGGCAGCACGAACGCGCGGCCGGCATAGAGCACGGCATGGACGCCGGCCACCGCCACGACGATCATCCGCACAGGCAGCCGCTTCATCGCCTCGCAGCGCAGCATCTCCCAGGCGGTCATGGCGCTGACGAGCGCGATCGGCAATGCACAGACGTAGTTCCACACGACGTCCTGCCAGCGCGATCCCGCAACCGCCCAGACCAGCGCCATCAAGACGAGCAGGCCAGCCGGCGCGGCACGATACCGCCGGCCGCGCAACGATGCCACGCCGCCCAGAACCAGCAGATAGCCACTGAGGATGACGAGATTGCTGAGGGCCGCGCCCAGCGCGCCCGGCAGTTCCCGCCGGCACAGCACGGCGGCGCAGCCCAGCGCGAGCGTTGCAAACCCTGCCGCCAGGATCCGCAACGACCTGCTGCGCCGGGGATTGGAGCGATGCTCCCAGAGCGTCATGCCCGCACTGGCGAGCAGCGTCCCGATCGCCAGGAGGTAAAGAGTAAGAAGATCGACGTGCATCCGAAATGTTAAGACATTGCACCGATACATGGCGGCGGAGGCAGATTCTACGTGGGAAATCGGACAGCCCAATGGCGCTGGCCCGCCAATCGGAAGGGTCAGGCAGGCCCGGTCACGGGCCATTCGAAAAAAAATCCCCGGCGATGTCACACAGGGGGGCGGCTGGCTCGTCATGTCGTCGTAACCCCTTGAAAGGAGATGCCACCATGACTGCCAAGCTCGACCCGTTTACCGCCGCCCCCGCCCAGATGAAGGCCTGGATGGGCACATCGCTCGCCGTGGCGGGCAGCCTCGAACCGAGCCTTGTGTCGCTGGTTGAAGTGCGTGCGTCGCAGATCAATGCCTGCGCGAACTGCATTAACATGCACACAGCCGATGCCCGCGAGAAAGGCGAAACCGAGCAGCGCCTCTACCTGCTGTCCGCCTGGCGTGAGGCGCCGTGCTACACCGAACGCGAACGCGCGGCGCTCGGCTGGACCGACGCGCTGACCCGGCTATCGGAAGGTCACGCGCTCGACAGCGCCCGCACGGCGCTCAACGACCACTTTTCCCGGGAAGAGCAAGTGAAGCTCACGCTCATGATCAACGTCATCAACGGCTGGAACCGCCTGGCCGTCGGCTTCGGCCTGTGGATCGATCCCGCGGCGGCGAAAGCCGCCCGGGCTTCGGCCTGATGACGGACACCAGCCTGACGGATGCCGCGGCGAGCTTCGAGCCGCTGCGGCGCAAGCTGATCCGCGTCGCGTACCGCATGCTCGGCTCCGTCGCGGATGCCGAGGACATCGTGCAGGACGCCTACCTCCGCTGGATTAACGCTGAACGTGCCGAGGTGCGCGTGGCCGAGGCGTTCCTGCGCCGCATGGTCATGCGGATGTGCCTGGACCAGCTCAAGTCCGCGCGGCACCAGCGCGAGACCTATATCGGCCCGTGGCTGCCCGATCCCGTGCTCGAGGAAGACGAGCCCGAAGACGTCACGCTGCCGCTGATGCTGGCGCTGGAACGCCTGTCGCCGCTCGAGCGCGCGGCCTTCCTGTTGCACGATGTCTTCGGCCTGGAGTTCGACGAGGTCGCGAAGACCATCCGGCGCGAGCCTGCCGCGTGCCGCCAGCTCGCGGCGCGGGCGCGCACCAACGTGCGCGAATCGCGCCCGCGCTTCCAGGTCGAGAAGGCGCGCGGCATGGAACTGGCGAAGGCGTTCTTCGACGCCTCGCGCAGCGGCGACATGCGCGCGCTCGGCGCCATGCTGGCCGCCGACGTGAGCCTGCATGCCGACGGCGGCGGCAAGCGTCCTGCCATCGGCCACCCGGTGCTGGGCTTCGATGAGGTCATGCGGGTCCACGGGCAGCTGTCGAAGTTCTTCCAGAAGGGTGGCTCCACTTTCGTGCGCGCGGTCCTGATCAACGGACTGCCCGGCTTTGTCACGCTGGAGTCGGACGGGGAGCTGCAGACGACCGCGCTGGACATCGAGGACGGAAAGATCGCGGCGATCTATGTGGTGCGCAATCCGGAGAAATTGCGGCACCTGCATTAGCCTGGGTGGGTCGGCGCCTGCATGATAGAGTCGATCGTCGCTCCTTCATCGCGAAGCCCTATGTCGCCAATTGTTCCCGCAAAAACGGCTCTGCTGGTCATGCACTATCAGACCGACATCCTGGCGCTGTTCCCATCGGTCGCCCCCGCGCTGCTGGCCAATACGCGCAGACTGTGCGACGCCGCGCGGGCCAGCGGTGTGAGCATCTATTTCGCGAAGATCCACTTCAGTCCGGGCTATCCGGAAATCAGTCCGATGAACCGGAACGGGCAAGGGATCAAGCGGCTCGGTCTTTTCGTCAACGACCAGGTCTCGCCGGAGCTCGGACGGCAGGCCACGGAACCGGTCATCATCGCACATCGTGCCAGCGTGTTCTTTGGTACCGACCTGCAGTTGCGGTTGTCCGCCCAGGGTATCGATACCTTGCTCATGGTGGGGATTGCGTCTACCGGCGTGGTGCTGTCGTCGGTGGCTTACGCGAGCGATGCGGACTTCCGCCTGCTCACGGTCAAGGACTGCTGCTACGACCCCGACCCGGTCGCGCACGATCATCTCTTTTCCACGGCGTTCGATTCGCGCAGCACGGTGCTGTCGCTCGCTGATGCGTTGTCGTGGCTCGGCTAGTCCCGTCTCAAGACAGCAGGCCATCGCACTCTACGGACATCCGCGCACCGGGGCTGGCATACATTGCCTCCATATGGCGAGAACGCCTCGCCGAGGCGTGGAAGTTCAGTCTCTTGCCCAGCGCTGACGTGTGCACCGCCTATTCTTTTATCGTTGTCTGATCGAGCCGCGCGAGACTGGCTTGCGGGCTCAACACCCAGGCGGCAACCGGAGCCGCAACATGCAGGCAGACCCCGGTCGTAATGATCGTAATGGTTCTGAAGGCAGCAACCGAACCCTGCTGTATTTCGGCTGGATGACCCTGTTCATCTATCTGGCCACGCCGGCCGGCGCGCTGGTGGACATACAGACGACATACATACTCAAGAACGCATTGCACGCGACGGCGACGCAGATCTCCGTATTCCGGTTGCTGACCGGCATTCCCGTCTACCTTGCCTTCGCCTTTGGCCTGGCGCGCGACCAATGGAACCCGATGGGACTGCGCGATCGCGGCTTCTTCCTGCTGTTCGCGCCGGTCACCGCCGCGGCATGCCTCTGGATGGCATTCTCGGGCTTCTCATACGCTAGGCTGCTGATCGGAATGCTGCTGGCGATGACGTCGTCCCGCTTTGTCGCCGCGGCCTATCAGGGGCTGATCGCCCTGGTTGGACAGGAGAAGCTGATGTCCGGACGCCTGAGCGCACTCTGGAACGTGATCGGATCCGTGCCGGTTGTAGCGGGAGCCTTTGCTTCGGGCTATGTGTCCGATCATCTTGCCCCGAAGGACGCCTTCTTCCTGGTCGCGGCGTTCAACCTGCTGATAGCGGTGTTGGCACGATGGAAACCCGCGTCCGTGTTCGGGCATCTCTACGACAAGCCGCTGGCCAGAAGTACGGATTTCGTTGGCAATGTCCGGCGACTGGCCAGTCATAAGGCGGTCTATCCGGCGGTGCTTATCTGCTTTCTGTGGAACTTTGCGCCAGGCTCCGCCACCCCGCTGCAGTTCCACCTGTCCAATACGCTGCATGCCTCGGATTCGATTTATTCCTACTACAACGGCATCTTCGCCGCCGCCTTCGTGCCGACCTTTCTGCTCTATGGCTTCCTGTGCAAGCGCGTATCGCTGCGCAAGCTGCTGTGGTGGGGAACGATCATCGCGGTGCCGCAGATGATTCCGCTGGCATTCATCCACTCGGCCGATCTCGCCCTGGTCCTGGCGGCGCCAATTGGACTGATGGGCGGCATCGCCACCGCAGCGTATTTCGATCTTGCGATCCGGTCCTGTCCGCCGGGCCTGCAAGGCACCTTGATGATGCTGGTGGATGGCGTTCTCGCGCTCTCGGCGCGCGCCGGCGATCTGCTGGGCTCATGGATCTACAACAGCGACGCCACGCACGGATTCACCTACTGCGTGATGGCAACCACCGTGGTGTATGCGCTGATCCTGCCGCTGATTCCGCTGGCGCCGAAGGCGTTGATTGCGACCCGGGATGGTGAACCCGACCCCGAGGCCGGAGATGGCATGGCTGGGCGAGATTCGGAGAATCTGGCGCAGAGGTAGCGCCGCGAGATCGTCCGTTCAGGGAAGCAGCGTTGTGCTTTTCAACTCCGAACTACGGCGCACTGATGCTACGCGCAGCACCATGGCCAGCGTCCCCAAGTTGCAAAGATGCGTCGGCATCGCCTATGCTGTTCCTGCAACAGGTGCAAATCTGTGCGAGATTCAAAATACCCACAAAGAACAAGAAGGGGAAAGTCCCCAACAGCGGACCGCGCCATGAAAAGAGCGTTGTCCGCCGAGATCGTCTTTGCCAAGGTTTAGGGGTGAATCGGTCCCAAGCGGGGTGATTGAAGGCTCGTGGGCGGGTGATACCGCTGTCAAACGCATGGCTGATAATTTCCTGTTCAGTAGGCCTTTCACATTTCTTGCCTGTCCGGGCATATCGGAAGTCAGGGCCGGCGTCGAGGCGCTGGAGACCCTCCCCGGGCACCTCTTCTGGCTCGAGAACGAGGACCTTATCCGGCGGGTTCACGTGCCGGATTTCCTGGCGCAAAGCCGCGCCGCCCTGGAAGCCGTGTTGCCGGGCGGGGCAGCGCTGATCGATGTGCACGCGGACGACATCCGGCGCAGCGCTGGCCTGTTGCCAGCGCTGCTGCGCCTGGGCCCGGAGGCGGCCGCCGCCGCGCACTCCTACTGCTACTGGCGCTACTCCGCGGACGTGCTCGGGCGATCGCAGGGCATTCCGCGCAGTGCCATCGAGCGCCAGTTTGACCGCGCGGTGGCCCCGCGTGACGGCGCGCACAAGCTGCAATGGATGTGTCCCTGCTGCGACGGACAGGCGCAGTATCAGGTCGACGGCCTGCTCGCCATGCAGCGGCCGGCGCGGCAGGGCGGATTCTCTGTCGAATGCCGTCACTGCGGACATCAGGAACGGCTGTACGCCGGCTTTCTGCACGCGGGCCGCCTGGAGTGCCGCTGCAAGCTATGCGTGAGCGTGGTCCAGACGCTGGCCGGGCAACTGGCCAGGCCGGCGCGCAAGCTGTCGGCGAACCTCGAAGCCTATGCATGGAAGCAAGCGGTCGATACCGCTGCGGAAATCCGCGAACTCAAGGACGCGTCCGCGCAGCGGCTGGCACGCGGCGACAGGCCATCGGAGAACGCGACGGCCTTTGTGCAGGCCATCCAGTCGAATGCGGATCGCCCCATCCCCGAAATTCTTGGCCAGCTCGATCCCACGCTCGAAGGCAGGCTCGACAAGAATCCCAGGACATGGGCCCTGCTGTGCGAGCTGCTGCATGAAGGCGTGCTGGCCAGCGAATGCGCGCTCTACGACCAGGACGGGTACCAGCGCGCGGCGCTCGAGCTCTCCCTGCTGGAAGACGATCAGGCCGCCGCAGGAGACACGGTGCTGGACCATATCGACGTCTTGCTGAAGGGTTACGAGCCATCGGATCGCGACGCCTTCGTGCGCTGGCTGACCGCGCTGAAGCGTTTGCGCCTTTGCACCGCCAGGTTCAATGCCGCCGCGGACGTCTGCTGGAAAAGCGACCTCGATCACTACCGCGTCCATACGGCCAGGCGCCTCGAGAGCCATGACGCGTCGAACGCCCATCCGACCTTCCCGCAACTGGCCGTGCCGCGCTTGCGACGCCCTGAACGGCCGGTGTATCTCGATGCCGAACTGGAAGCCGTGCAGCTACTGAGGTCCCTCGGCTATATCGTTCTCAGTCCGGAAGATATTCGCTCGCAACAGGACCACGTGGAAGACATTTTCTGAACCGTGCCGCGCCGCGCAGGCCTGCCCCGGCGCAGGCCGCGTGGCCTCACATGAAGCCCGGATTTCGCGGGACATAACGCGTCCAGTCGCCGCAGTCGTGCGTAGCCATCAACACCATTGGCAGCGCGAATCGCATCCCCAGGCCGGTCGCAATCGCAAGGGCATCGCTCGTCCCCGGAACGAATACGGAGATCTGCCTGGCGTCTCCCGCGATGGCCATCGCCAGCGCGGTACGGAATGCCCCGGGCATTGCAGGCGCGTGCATGACCGCCATGGGGCCGATGTGGCCCGTGGCGGCAACGTAGGCATAGCCGACGCGCTCGCCTCCATCCTCGAAGAAGACACCTTCCATCTGGGGAACGCCAAGCAGGTACCGGTGGTGCTTTTCCCGCGAAACGCCCAGGACCGCGATGTCGATCTGCCGCAGCGTTTCCAGATCGAGGGCGGTGGCCTGGATCGGCGTCGCGCGAAGCACCGGTCCTTGCGCATGGCGCGCCATGGCTTCCCGCTCCGCGCTGCACAAGTGAATCGGCACGCGCGGAAGCAAGCCGTACCGCACATACAGCGCCTGGGACACGACATTGAAGGCGAACGTAATCAGGCTTCTTTCGGTCGCACCGGCCTGGCTCGCCTGCTCCAGGGTGCGCTCCAGCAATGCATTGCCGATGCCCCGCCCCTGCTGGCCGGGCGCAACGAACAGTTCCGCCAGGAACCAGAGCCGACCGCAGACCCAGCTCAGGGCAAAGCCAACCATCTCGCCCGCTTCCTCCGCCACCCACACGCCGCGCGGGTCGTCGCGAAGGCAGAACGCCTGGAACTCCGGAGACCGCGTCGTGGCGATCGGCCCGAACCCGTGGCGCACGGTCAGGTCGTTGATGCTGCGGGTTACCAGTTCTTCGGCGCGCGCCAGTTCGTCAGCGCGTGCGGGTCGGAAAACAAGCGGCACGGTCACCTCCGGCATGACAACCATTGGAGGTATAGCAGACGACAGGAGCCGGGCCAAGCGCCCGCACTTCGCTTCGCCTATAACCGATACAATGCGTGCAAAAATGGATGAAATGTATAGATATGGCCAAACAGAAGTTCACGGTCGAGCAGCAAGCGATACTGGAACAGGTAAAGCAGATTGCTGCGGGACTGGGAGAAACGCTGGCGCCGTTCACCGAAGTGGTGGTTCACGACCTGCGTTCTCCGAGGCACGCGATTCTTGCGATCCATAACAACCTGTCCGGCCGCAATGTGGGGGATCCCGCCACGGAACTTGGTCTGGCCCGGATTGCCGATGACAACTATCCGCAGGTCCTGGCGAACTACGCCAACCAGTTTTCGGACGGCAGGCGCGCCAAGAGCACATCCATCGGCATCAAGGATTCGGCGGGCCATTACTTTGCCGCCCTTTGCCTGAACGTCGACGTGACGATGTTTCGTGGCATCGCCAGCCTGCTCGAACAATTTTCCGGTACGAAGGGGGAGGCGGCCAAGGAATCGCTGGACCCGGCCAGCGCCGACGCGATCCGCGAGCGCATCGACAAGTTCGCGGTCAACCTGGCGACGACACCGCAAGCGTTGCGCACCGAGCAACGCAAGGCACTCATGCAGAAGCTCAGGGAAGAGGGCTATCTGGACCTGCGGCGATCCATGGACACCATCGCCCAACATCTCGGTGTATCGCGGGCGACGGTCTACAACGATGCGAAGTAAAGAGCGGAGGCCGTTCGCAGCCCCCGCCATCGGCCGGAAGAACCTATCGCAATCCGAAGAAGCTCAGGATGGCGAGGATGATCACTACCGCTCCAACAAGCCAGACTATGTTCATGAGAACCTCCTCGCTATGCACTTTTCACTCGAAGTACCCGGTGTGTCGCAAAATCCATGCCGAGGCGATGTGAGCTGGGGCGATCCGGCCTGAGCGGCCTGGCATCGCGCGCGTGGGCATAAGAGGCGTGGAGCCAGCACGAAGGCGCACCTGCAAGTTTTGCCTCGCAACTGGTGCAATTGTTTCCATATCCGGGCGCCGATCCAATCGGGATTCGACGCTGGCAAGCAGGCAGTCAGGAGCCCGTCGTGCGACGTTGACGATAGACGGTCACGCCGTTTTCTTCGCGGGCGGCCAGCGCATTGCGCGCGCCGCAGATCGGGCAGCGGAACAGTGGGCCCTGGCCCTCGTTGGCGACGACCACTTCGGTGGACTCCCAGCGGGCTCCGCAGGACTGGTTCTGGCAGGTGTAGTAGATGGGCTTTTTCATTTGCGCGGATCGTAGCACGATACGGCAAGCCCGGTCGCTGATCAGTCCCGCAAATGCGGCTGCGCGCGGCTATAGCATGTCCATCTGGAGGTGCTGTCGCGCGACGCTTTCGCAAATCATCGCTACCTCCTTGTCCACGGCATAGAGAAACAGCAGCTCCTTCTCGGAGCAACGACGCGTCCTCTGCCAGATCTTCGCTTTCACCCGATCATCCCCGTCCACGTCATTCGAAGTGGCGCCGGCCTCGCTGATGAATGCACGGATATCGCGCGCGAGATGCCTCGCTCTTGCGGCCGCGTGTTGGCCGCCCAGTGCATAGGCGGCGGACTGTATGCTTCTTAGAACGCTCACTGTCAATGTCTTCCTCCGTGGGGATGGTTCGCGATCCGCGTCCGTGGGTTCGCTCCGGGCCAATATAGGGTCTTCGCCGCCGCCCTGATTTGCATTGCGCACCGCCAAGTTTGCATTTGCTGCCAAGTGGAGAATGCGCCGACACGACGCTCTGCCCGATGCGCAGGACAGCAGGCATTTCTCCCCGCCAACGCCGTGCCAAGTGCGCTACCGCACCCGCGCTTTAGCGCGAACTTGGGTACCCCGCAGGCTATCGACTAGCTTGGAACCTCGGGCCGTTTCGAAGGGGAATCAGAATGAAGAGGGTCATCGTGCGCCGGACCACGATCGTGGTCGTCGGCTTCGCCATGAGCCTTGGTGCTGTCACCGGTGCATGGGCCTCCGACATCGCATGCAAGCCGCGGGGCGGGGGATCTTCGATTCACTGCGAAGACCCGTATGGCGCGGGAATGCGATGCAAGCTGGCCGACGACGACTCACGGCCTGCCCCCACACATCAGGGGCACCTGATCTGCCAGTCCTCCGCGCTCTCGGCGCGCTACGAGCGCCTCTACGCCGAGCAGCAGAGGATGCTGCACAAGGGCACCATCCAGGACGCGGACATTGCGGCATGGCGCGTGCGGCGTGATGCCTGCGAATCGGCACGCTGCCTGGAAAGCCTGTTTGCCAAATTCTGGCGGGACCGGGAGGCCATGCGCCATGCGCCGGTCCGGCCAGCCGCCCCGCCCCCCGCGCTTGCGGCGACGCCAGACCCCGTTGTTCACGAGCCGGCGAACGCTGCGCCGGCGCAGCCCGCGCAAGCGGAAGCGACACCGCCTGAGCCACCTGTCATGCAAGCCAGACCAGAACCTGCCGACCCGACGCAACTGACGCAACTGACGCAGCTGACCGCCGCCGCCGAACCGCTGGCTGTCCCCGCCGTCGCGCAAGACATCGACAGCAGCGCGGGGAAACGCGATCCGGCGGCGATGGCCATGGAGAGCCTGTTTTCCGGGCTTGCCATCCTGGGCATGGGTGCGGGGTTCCTGTGGAAGCGCCGTGCCGCGCGCGCGCAGGGCGCGCCGCGATCGCACATCCCGGCGGCCATGACTGTCGCCTATGGCTTGCTGCTGGTGAATGCGCTGCTGCTGCCGTTCACGCTGGGCTTGAAGTAAGCGTGCAAGGGGAGCGGCTTGCCTGCCGCGAGCGGGACGCACCCATCAATCGGCCACGCGTGGCCGTTCATCCGCGCAGCACGCGATAGCTGGACTGCACCAGCCCAGAGGAAAAGTGGCGGCTCGATTCGAGCGCCAGGCCCAAGTCGCGTGGCAGGGCGCCGAACAATGGCCTGCCCGCCCCGATCAACACCGGCACGGTGGTGACGACAAGGTCGGTAATCAGTCCGTCGCGCAGGAACGACTGCACCAACTGGCCACCATCCACGTACACGCGGCCGCCTGCAACCCTATGCCGGAGGCGTCGACTGCAAGAGTTCCTCGACGCCGGGTTCCTTTTTTGTCCGGCTCTGACTGGTTTTTCCAGCGCACCTGTCTGGCGCGGCTGTACTTGGCGTCACGCCCTGGCTACGGAGATGGGCCGCGACCGTCTCGCACCATTCGAGCAACTGGTGCTTGTCAAGCTCCGCCACCACGTCTTCACCGAACAGATTCGAAAGGTCGAGCGTGGCCCCTGAAAATTCGGCGCCATCGTCCCGAATCGTCAGGACTCCATCGCCGTCGTGGTCGTACATCTCAATTCTTGTGGAAGACATAGCCTTCACCTCCTGAGTCTTCGCGGCCGTCCCTTGATGCGTAACCGTCATGTCAGGTACTCCGCCTTGCGCGTCGAATGGCCGGCGACTCTATGCTAGGAGATCGGCTTCCGTGCCATCAAGCGAGAAAACGTGGGGCAGGCGCGCGCCTTTCCAGTGACTTGCATGGTTGTCCGCCACGTGATGGGCCTCGAGGTGCTTGCCTAGTCTCAATCCAGCCCTGAAAATCGACCTCCCGCTACCGTCGACAGCATCGTGCATCCGGCACGTCCAGATGCCGCCGGGGCAGCCCCTACGCCGGAGAGTCAGATGGATCACCAACCCCCGCCGCCCGCCCCTCGCCTGCTTCCCGCGGCGTGGTTCACCGTGGTCGGCGCGTCTTACCTGCTCACCGCCCTGGCACTATGGACGGTGCTTCAGGCCAACCTGGTCGCCGCGCTGCTTTCCGGCCTGCTGTTGTACTCGCTGGTCGACGTGCTCGCCCCGCGCCTGAAGCGCCTGAACCAGCGGCACGACGCGCTGGCGGTCGCCATCCTTTCCATCGTGATCCTGCTGGCGCTGTCGCTCGGAATCTGGGCACTGGTGCGCTTTGTCAGTGGCGAAGGCACGCTGGACACCCTGATGAACCACATTGCCGACATCATTGACCAGTCGCGCGGCCAGTTGCCCGACTGGGTCAGCGGCGCGCTGCCGAGCACCGTCGAGGAGCTCGCCAACACCCTGATCCACTGGCTGCGCGAACACGCGCAGATGGCGCAGAAGCTGGGGGCCGAGGTCCTGCGCACGCTGCTGCATATCATCATCGGCATGGTCATCGGCGCCATGGTCGCACTCTACCGCGCGGTGTCGCGCCCCAACCGCCGGCCGCTGGCGACAGCGCTGGTGGCGCGCGCGCGGGCACTGCAGCAGGCGTTTGCGCAGTTCATCTTCGCGCAGATCCAGATCTCGATCATCAATACGATGCTGACGGCCATCTACCTGCTGGTGGTGCTGCGTTTGTTCGATGTGCACCTGCCGTTGTCGAAGACGCTGGTGGTCATTACCTTCGTGGCCGGGCTGCTGCCTGTGCTGGGCAACCTGATCTCGAACACGGCCATCGTGGTGGCGTCGCTGTCGGTATCGCTGCCGATTGCGGTGGCGTCGCTGTTCTTCCTGGTGGTGATCCACAAGCTCGAGTATTTCCTGAACGCGCGCATCATCGGCGCGCGCATCCAGGCAGCCGCGTGGGAGTTGCTGATCGTGATGCTGCTGATGGAAACGCTGTACGGCATTCCGGGCGTCATTGCGGGGCCGATCTTCTACGCCTACCTGAAGCGCGAGCTGACCCTCGCCGGGCTGGTGTGAGGCGAGGCCCGGACGTGCGGTCCCGCACCCGGTGGTAGAACTAAAACTAGTCCACGCTCTTGTCCGCCCCGCCACCGCTCTCCACCCACGTCCGCACAAAATCGATATGCGTCTGCATCGCCGTGCGCGCCTCTTCGGGGCGGCGCGCGCAGATGGCATCGCACACGGTGCGGTGCTGCAGCAGCAGCAGCGCGGACATGGCCTCGCCCTCTTCGCGCAAGCCGGTGCCGCTGATGGTGATGTGTTCGCGCAGCATGCTGATGACGCTGGTATGCAGGTGCAGGAACATGGTGTTGTGCGAGGCCTGCGCAATGGCGTCGTGCAGGCGCGTGTCGGCCTCGGCCTCGGCCTGCTTGTCGTCCACCAGGCGAGCGCGTTCGAGTTCCGCCATCAGGCCGCGGATGCGTTCGCGGTCTTCATCGTCGCCGCGCAGCGCCGCGAAGTAGGCGGTGGCGCCTTCCAGCACGCGGCGGAATTCCAGGATGTCATCGCGCAGCGCCGGATGGTCGGCCACGAGCTGGCCCCATGGCGAGGCGATGCCCGAGCGCAGCTGGTCGGTCACGTAGACGCCCGCGCCGCGCCGGCTCTGCAGCAGCCCGCGCGCGGCCAGGCGCTGGATCGCTTCACGTACGGTGTTGCGCGCCACGTCGTATTGCTCGGCCAGTACGCGCTCGGCCGGCAGCCGCGCGCCCGCGGGCCAGCTGCCGTCGAGCAATGCCGTCTCCATGCGCCGCATTACCGCTTCGACGCGTCCGCGCCCGCCTCCGTGCGTCCCCGTTGCCATCGCTCCTTCCCTTCCTGACGTTGCCCGACCGCCCGCGCCGGCCGATGTGATCCCGGCGCAAAGTGGTCCAACCAATTTGTACTGTAGCGCGGAAGCGGGAATTATGCCCCCGAACGTGCGATGCCAGCGCGTATGGAGCGAGACATGAAGGACAGGCAATACCCCACCGCTGCCCCTAGGCAGGTCTACCTGTTTGCGACCTGCCTGGTCGACCTGTTCGTGCCACAGGCCGGCCTCGACGCCGTGCGGCTGCTGGAACGCGAAGGGCTGACCGTGCATTTTCCGCGCGCGCAGAGCTGCTGCGGGCAACCGGCCTACAGCAGCGGCAATCCCGACCAGGCCCGCGGCGTCGCGCGCGCACAGCTGGACCTGTTCAGCGAGCCGTGGCCGGTCATCGTCCCATCCGGCTCCTGCGCCGGCATGATGCGGCACCACTGGCCGCAGCTGTTTGCCGATGACCCCATCGCCGGGCCCAAGGCCCGCGCGCTGGCCGAGCGCATCTACGAACTCACCGAATTCCTGCTGCACGTGCTCAAGGTCGACTTCAGCCACGCGCTGCCGGGCGGCCTGGCCGCAGAGCGCGTCGTGCTCCATACCTCCTGCGGCGCGCGTCGAGAAATGGGTACGCGCACCCATGGCGTGGCGATGGTCGATGCCCTGCCCGGCGTGACACGCGTGGAACACGAACGCGAATCCGAGTGCTGCGGCTTTGGCGGCACGTTCTCGCTCAAGCACCCGGACATCTCCGGCGCCATGGTGCGCGACAAGGTCGCCTCCGCCTGCGCCACGGGCTGCAACCGGCTGGTGTCGGCCGATTGCGGCTGCCTGCTCAATATCGGGCATACCGCCGCGCATGACGGCGCGCCGCTGGAGGTCGAACACCTTGCCAGTTTCCTGTGGCGCCGTACCGGAGGTGCCGCATGACCGCACTCACCGCACGCGAACGCATGCTGGGGCGGCTGCGTGCCGCCGCGCCGGCAACCAGTACGACAACCACCGCGCAGATCGATGGCCGCATCGACGCGCACTACGCCGCATGCGCACCCATTGCAGATGGATTCGAGGCACGCGTTGCATCGATGCAGGCCGCATTGGTAGCCTCGCACGCCGAGGTCTGGCGCACCACCGCTTCGGCATGGCCCGCGCTGCTCGCGGACAAGCTCGCGCAGGCCGGTGTGCGGCGCCTGCTGCTGGACCCGTCGCAGCCGGCCGGCGCAGCGCTGAAGCAAGCCTTGCCGCCGCAGGTGGAAGCCATCGGCTATGACCGCCCGATCGAGCAATGGAAAGCCGAGCTGTTCGACACCGTCGATGCCGGCTTCACGGTCGCGCGCTCCGGCCTTGCCGCCACCGGCACGCTGATCCTGGCGCCCGATGCGGGCTCGCCGCGCACGGTGTCGCTGGTGCCGCCGCTGCATGTGGCGCTGGTGCATGCCTCCACGCTGCATGCCGACCTGCACACGGCCGCGCGCAGCGAACGCTGGCGCGATGGCATGCCCACGAACCTCGTCATGGTGTCCGGCCCGTCCAAGACGTCCGATATCCAGCAAACCCTGGCCTATGGCGCGCATGGTCCGCGCCGGATGTGGGTCGTCATCGTCGATGACATCGACGCAGGGAGCCAGGCATGAGCGAAAGCACGCTGCACTTCGTCCCGTCACAGGACTTCAAGACGCGCGCCCGCGAGGCGCTGGACGACCCCAAGCTGCGCAAGAGCTTTCGCGGCGCGATGGATTTCTTGCAGGGCAAGCGCCTGGCGCAGTTCCCGGATGCCGATGAGCTGGAACACCTGCGCGACCTGGGCGAAGCGATTCGCCAGCACGCGCTTGCCAACCTGCCCGACCTGCTGGTGCAGCTTGAAGGCAATTTGATCGCTGCCGGCGTGCAGGTGCACTGGGCCGAGACCGCCGACGAGGCCAACGCGATCATCCATCGCATTGCCCAAGCGAAGCAGGCCAGGCGCGTGATCAAGGGCAAGTCGATGGCCAGCGAGGAAATCGAGCTGAACCATTACCTGGCCGAGCGCGGCGTGGCCTGCATCGAGTCGGACATGGGCGAGTACATCGTCCAGCTGGCCGGTGAAAAGCCGTCGCACATCGTCATGCCGGCGATCCACAAGACCAAGGGCGATATCGCCACGCTGTTCGAGCAGCACATCCCCGACACGCCTTATACCGAGGACGTCAACGCCCTGATACAGACCGGCCGTCGCGCCTTGCGCCAGGCGTTTGTCGAGGCGGATATCGGCCTCTCTGGCGTGAACTTCGCGGCGGCGGATACGGGCACGCTGTGGCTGGTGGAAAACGAGGGCAACGGGCGCCTCTCGACCACGGTGCCGGACGTGCATATCGCCATCATGGGCATGGAGAAGGTGGTGGCGCGGCTCGAACACATCGTGCCGCTATCGAGCCTGCTGACGCGTTCGGCTACGGGGCAGGCCATCACGACTTACTTCAACCTGATCTCGGGCCCGCGCCGCGAAGGGGAGCGCGACGGCCCACGCGAAGTACACCTGGTCCTGCTCGACAACGGCCGCACGCAAGCCTATGCCGACGAGCAGCTGCGCGCGACGCTGCAGTGCATCCGCTGCGGCGCGTGCATGAACCATTGCCCGGTCTATACGCGCATTGGCGGCCATGCCTATGGCACGACGTATCCGGGCCCGATCGGCAAGATCATCTCGCCGCATCTGCTGGGACTGGAAGCGACCGCGGACCTGCCCACGGCATCGAGCCTGTGCGGCGCATGCGGAGAGGTCTGCCCGGTGCGCATCCCGATTCCGCAACTGTTGGTGCGCCTGCGCACGGAAGCCAATCGCAACCCCGAGGAACAGGTCACGCACCCGCTGCGTGGCCAGGGCGCCAAGTTCAGCCGCGCAGAGCATCTGATCTGGCGCTTCTGGAGCGGGGCGTTCTCGCATCCGAAGGCTTATCGCCTATTCCGGTGGGCGGCTACGCGCTTGCGTGCGCTGACGCCGGCGAAGCAGATGGGGTGGACACAGCATCGGACGCCGCTGACGCCGGCGGCGCGGAGTCTGTCGGATCTGCTGAAAGAGAAAGGGCAGCCGGAGTAGGGACTGCTGCAGGCCTGCAACGAGGCCGACTGTGTGCCCCCTCTCCCCCTTTCGGGAGAGGGTTGGGGAGAGGGCCTGCGCGTTCACGAAGCGATGCGCTATCGCATAGCAACGGCCTGCCCTCTCCCCCAGCCCCTCTCCCGCAACTGGGAGAGGAGAGCAAACCAGCGAAGCGTCGGCGCGCACGCGTTTGCCACAACAACAAAGATCGACCGAAACACCAATGAAGTAGGAGACCGAGCATGCAACCCTGGACCCAAATCTATACACCGCTGGGCAGCCTGTGGCTGTCCGCCCTGGCGGCGGCCATTCCCATCCTGTTCTTTTTCGTGGCCCTGGCGTTGTTTCGCCTGAAAGGCCATGTAGCCGCGGCGGTGACGCTGCTGCTTTCGCTCGGCGTGGCGATCTTCGCCTATGGCATGCCGGCGCAGCAGGCGCTGGCCGCCGCTGGCTTCGGCTTTGCCTACGGCCTGTGGCCGATTGCGTGGATCATCGTGACCGCGGTGTTCCTGTACAAGATCGTGGTCAAGACGGGGCAGTTCGACGTGATCCGCGCGTCCGTGCTGTCGATCACCGACGACCAGCGGCTGCAGATGCTGCTGATCGGCTTTGCCTTCGGCGCGTTCCTGGAAGGCGCGGCCGGCTTCGGCGCACCGGTGGCCATCACCGCCGCGCTGCTGGTGGGCCTGGGCTTCAATCCGCTTTACGCGGCGGGCCTCTGCCTGATCGCCAATACCGCGCCGGTGGCCTTTGGTGCCATGGGCATTCCCATCATCGTGGCCGGGCAGGTAACGGGCATCGACGCGATGCACATCGGCGCGATGGCGGGGCGCCAGCTGCCGCTGCTGTCGCTGATGGTGCCGTTCTGGCTGGTGTTCATGATGGACGGCGCCAAGGGCGTGCGCGAAACGTGGCCGGCCGCGCTGGTGACCGGTGCCAGCTTTGCCGTGACGCAGTACTTCACGTCGAACCATATCGGGCCCGAGCTGCCGGACATTACCTCGGCGCTGGTGAGCCTGGTGTCGCTGGCGGCGTTCCTGAAGGTGTGGAAGCCGCGCAGCGCTTCGCAGCGTGCGGGCGGCAATGTCGGCGGCGGCACCATGGCGATGTCGGCGTTTGGTGGCGGCGGCTTCAGCAACGGCGTGCAGAGCGGCGGCAACCGCAAGTCCCCGTACACCGCTGCGCAGACGATCCGCGCGTGGGCGCCGTTCGGCATCCTGACGGCCATCGTCACGGTGTGGAGCCTGCAGCCGTTCAAGGCGCTGTTCGCCGGCAACGGCGCGCTGGCCGGCACGGTGCTGAAGTTCAAGGTGCCGGGGCTGGACCAGCTGGTCGTCAAGGCCGCGCCGATCGTGGCATCGCCCAAGCCGTATGAAGCCGTGTTCAAGCTCGACCTGCTGTCGGCCGTGGGCACGGCCATCCTGCTGACCGCACTGATCTCGGCCGTGCTGCTGCGCATGAAGCCGCGCGACCTGGTGTCGACCTTCGGTGAAACGCTGGTGGAACTGCGCCGCCCGATCCTGTCGATCGGCCTGGTGCTGGCATTTGCGTTCGTGGCCAACTACTCGGGCATGTCGTCCACGCTGGCGCTGCTGCTCGCGGGGACCGGCGCGGCGTTCCCGTTCTTCTCGCCGTTCCTGGGCTGGCTCGGCGTGTTCCTGACGGGCTCGGACACGTCGTCGAACGCGTTGTTCTGCTCGCTGCAGAACACCACGGCGCACCAGATCGGCGTGTCCGACACGCTGCTGGTAGCCGCCAACACCACGGGCGGCGTGACGGCCAAGATGATCTCGCCGCAATCGATCGCGGTGGCGTGCGCGGCGACCGGGCTGGTGGGCAAGGAGTCGGAACTGTTCCGCTTCACGGTCAAGCATAGCCTGCTGTTCGCGGTGATCATCGGCATCATCACGGTGGTGCAGGCCTATGTGCTGCCGGGGATGATCCCGGGTTAAGCCTCCTGCGGGGCTACAGGCGGGTTTCGTCGCATCCGACGATGCCTGCCCGCAACATCGCCTCTTAGCATGATCTGATCCGCCCGCCGCCAAGAGCGGGCGCTTTATCCTCAAAGGAGACAGATCATGGCTTTCACCCCATTTGACCTTACCGGCAAGGTGGCGCTCGTCACCGGCGGCAACGGCGGCATCGGCCTCGGCATGGCAGAGGGCCTGGCCCAGGCAGGTGCCGATGTCGCGATCTGGGGGACCAACGCGCAGAAGAATGCCGCCGCCGCCGAGCGGCTGGCGCAGTATGGGAGCAAGGTCCATACGGCGATCTGCGATGTCAGCAACGAATCTTCCGTCGCCGCGGCCATGGATGGCACGCTGGCCGCGCTCGGCCGGCTCGACGGCTGTTTCGCCAATGCGGGTATTTCAGCGCGCGGCACACGCTTCGAAGAAATGGGTACGGAGGACTGGCATCGCGTGTTGCGGGTCAACCTGGATGGGGCGTTTTTTACGCTGCGCGCGGCGGCGCGGCAGTTGCTGGCACAAGGGAACGGCGGCGTCCTGGTCGGCACAGCCTCCGTCGCGGCCATCGAGGGCGCGGCGCGCAACGAGCACTACGCGGCGACCAAGGGCGGGCTGATTTCCATGATGCGCGGGCTTTCGGTGGAATATGCGCGGCACGGGATTCGCGCGCACTCCGTGCTGCCGGGGTGGATCAAGACGGAAATGACCGCCAATGCGCAGGCCAATACGACGTTCCAGGAAATGGTCGGCAAGCGCGTGCCGATGCGGCGCTGGGGGGAGGGCTCCGACTTCGCGGGTATCGCGGTGTACCTGATGAGCGCGGCGTCGGCGTACCACACCGGGGATACGTTTGTGATTGACGGGGGGTATACGTTGTTCTGATGCCTCCGTGCCTTGCAAGCGCTGTGGTTTCGCCGGCGTAGCCGGCGATCTACTCGCCGCTTTGCCGCAGCACTTCCACCAGGTCGGTCACGTAGTTTCTCGATCCCAGCACGTCCCGCCGCACACACAGGCTGAGCGTTCGCCTGGCCCACGCATCGCTGAGTGCCACGACACGCAAGCCGTCCACATTGATCGCCGCCAGCGCTGAACGCGGGACAATCGCCACGCCCACGCCGGACCGCACCATCGATGCCACCGCGGCGAAGCCGGCTACCTGAATCCTCACATCGACACGCCGGCCCTGCTCGCTCGCCTTGCTGAGCAAGAAGGAATGAATGGCGGAGCCGTTCTGCTGGCTGACAAAGGGAAAGGCCAGGCAGTCGAGGAACGCTACCGGCGCCTTTTTCTTCCACGGCTGGGAATCTGCCATAAGCAGGACGATTTCGTCTTCGTGGTAAGGGTAGTGGACCAGGTCGGGATGCGGCTCGTCCTGGGTCAGGATGCCGATATCCGCGCGCCCTTCCACGACCGCGACCAGTATGTCGCGACTAAGGTGCTCTTCCAGCGTGATGCGTGCCTTCGGATGCGACTGCAGGAAGCCCTGCAGGTCGGCCGGCAGGAACGATGCGATGGCGCTGCTGTTCGCGTAGAGCACCAGCTGCGCATGCACGTCTTCCGAGAACGGCGTGAGGCTCGCCTGCATCTGCTCGATTTCCGTCAGGCAGCGCCGGCAGTGGTCGACCATGATCTGGCCCGCCCGGGTCAGCGAGACACCGCGCGCTTCGCGCCGGAACAGCCGCGTTCCGACGACTTGCTCCAGATGCTTGATGCGCAGGCTCGCGCTCGACGGCGCCAGGAAGCAAAGCGCGCCGCCCTTCGACATGTTCCCCGCGTCCGCCACGGCGACTAGCAGCCTCAGATCCATGATGCTGCAATGCATCAGCTTTTGCATTTCTCAAACCCTGCTGTTGGAACAACTCGTTTGTCAGTACCGCACGATTACGCGAAAGTTCGCCAAAGTTCGGGCAGTCGCCATTCTGTCCGAGCCTTTGAGGAATGCAAATACGGGAAGACATCCATGACGAGAATCATCGAAGCGCCCACATCGCGAATTGCCAGCCTTGCCAGCGGCATCGACTCACTGCTTGCTTCCGAAGCATGCTTTGATCCGCGCGTCATCCAGCGGATGATCCGCGACGCGTTCCCCGACAGAAACTGTTTGCCCCGGGCGATGTGCGAGCCCGGCAGCGACGGCTATGTGCGCCACGTCCTGCACAGCGACGCGGCGGACCGCTACACCATCGTGGCGCTGGTCTGGATGCAGGGGCAGCACAGCCCGGTGCATGCGCATCACACGTGGTGCGCGCTTTCCGTCGTGGAAGGCGAACTGCTGGAGGAGTACTTCGAGTACGCCCCCCAGGGCGCGGCCGCAGTGCCCGCCGGCAGTGCCTGCCGCAAGGTCGGCGAAGGCAGCAGCGGTACGGCCGGCCTGCACCTGATCCACCGTGTCGGCAACGCCCAGGCGCGCACCGCCATTTCCGTGCACATCTACGGCGTCGCGACCTCGGAGATGGCCACCGGCATCAATCACGTGCTGCCCGTCGTCGAGACGGCGGCTGCATAAGGAGGCGGCACATGAACACGATGACCCCCTGGCGTCGCCTTGAAGCCACCTTGCGCGGTGAAGCCGCCGACCGGGTGCCGGTCTCACTGTGGCGCCATTTTCCCGTGGATGACATGGATGCGGGCAAGCTGACACGCCTGACGCTGGCGTGGCAACAGAAATGGCAGTTCGACCTGCTGAAGTTCATGCCGCCCGGTACGTATGGCGTGGAAGACTGGGGCGCGAAGACTGCCTATGCAGGCGCCGCGAACGGCGCGCGCATTGTGGCCGAGCCTGCCGTGATGCGGACCGACGACTGGGAGCGGATTCGCTGGATCGATCCGCGACTCGGGGCTTATGGCCAACAGAACTTCGCACTCGCGCAGACAGCGCGGCATCTCGGCGGCTCTGTTCCCATCCTTCAGACCGTGTTCAGCCCGCTCACCACGGCGCGCAAGCTTGCGACCGAACGATTGTTTACCGACATCCGATGCTATCCGGAAGCCGTCGATGCGGCGCTGCGCGTCATCACGGACGTCACCATCGACTTCTGCCTCGAAGCCATGCGCGCCGGCGCGCACGGCATCTTCTTCGCGACCCAACTGGCATCGCACCGCCTGCTGACGACCGCCGAGTACGAGCGATTCGGGAAAAAGTACGACCTGGAGGTCCTCCATGCGATTCGCGGCCAGTGCCGCGCGAACATGCTGCATGCCCATGGCGACGACATCATGTTCCCGCTGCTGTCGGACTACCCCGTCGAGTTATTCAACTGGCATGACCGATTGACGGACCCCGACCTGCGGCGCGCCGGGCGGCATTTCCCCGGCGTGCTGGTCGGCGGTCTCAATGAACACCATACGCTGCTGCACGGGGGACCCGGCGCCATTGCCCACGAAGTGCGGGATGCCTGTGCCCAGACAGGGGGCCGCAAGCTCATCCTCGGACCGGGCTGCGTGCTGCCGGTGCAAACGCCCGATGCATCGATCCAGGCGGTACTGGACGCCGCGCAGCTTGCAGAAATGCAGCTTGCATAAGACCCGCGACGCATCGTCGCCTGTATCGCCAGATCATTCAAAGGAGACAGAAATGCTTGCACTTCATCAAGATTGGCGTTGTCGCGGCCGTGCTCTGTGCCAGCCAGGCCGGCATCGCCGACACCTGGCCGGAGCCTTCCAAACCCATCATGCTGATCGTTCCCGCGCCCGGTGGCAGCGGCACCGGCGACACGATTGCGCGCGTGCTTGCCCAGCGCCTCAAGAAGGAGCTGAACGCGGCGGTGATCGTGGACAACCGCGGCGGCGCCAACGGCAATATCGGTGCCGGCGCGGCAGCTGCGGCGGCACCGAACGGATACACGTTCCTGCTCTCGTGGGCCGGCACGCTCGCCGTCAATCCCAGCTTGTACCGGAATCTTCCGTTCAACCCGCAAACCAGCTTCGAGCCCGTGGCCCTGATTGCGGATGTCCCCAATATCCTGGTGGTGAACAGCAGCCTGCCGGTGAAGTCGCTGCAGGACTTCATCGCCTATGCCAGATCGCACAAGGGAGAACTGAACTACGGCAGCTCCGGGAACGGCAGTTCGATGCACCTGGCCGGCGAGCTGTTCGATCGCGAGACCGGGGCCGAGATGACGCACGTTCCCTACAGTGCGCCGGGGACCGCCACCACGAACCTGCTGGCCAATGACATCCAGGCCATGTTCCAGCTGGTGCCCGGCATCGTCGGCCAGGTCAGGGCCAACAAGGTCAGGGCGCTGGCCATCATGTCGACCCGGCGCTCGCCGGCGCTGCCGGACGTGCCGACCACGGCCGAGCTTGGCTTTCCTTCGCTGCAGTCGTCCACCTGGTTCGCGGTCCTTGCGCCGAAGGGAACGCCGAACGAAATCATCCGCAGGATGAATGTGGCGATCAACAACGTGGTCGCCGATCCAGAGACTGTGAAGGTCTTTACGGAGATGGGAGCCAGCCCGCTCGGAGGCACGCCTGAGCGGGTGGCGACGGTACTGACAGCGGATCTGGTCAAATGGCGCGCGGTAGTGAAGCGCGGCAATATCCAGATGCAGTGAGCGGGCGCCTTGATTGAATCGGGGATGCCATCCAGGTCCACTCGGTCGTGGATGGCACCCGAGTCCGATTCAATCCTCCTTCGGCAGGAACCGATCCCCTTCCGTCAGCGGCGTGAACCGATACGTCGCGGGTGTCCGGCTCAGCTTCACGGGCGCGCCCAAGCCGCGATAGCCGCCCTCCATTTCGACCACCATCTCGCGATGCACGGTATGCGGATGCTGCAAGGCATCCGGCACCGACAGCACCGGCGCGCACGGCACGCCTGCAGCGACGAGGGTATCGGCCAGCACCTTGCCGTCCCTCTCGCGCATCTGCGCTTCCAGCTCGGCCTTCAGGGCGACACGATTCACAGAACGCGCCCCGGCCGTGGCATAGCGCTCGTCATCCGCCAATGCGGGCACCTGAAGGAACTCGCACAGAATGCGGAACTGCCGGTCATTGCCAACAGCAAGGAAGATCGGATCCGTGCCCGTGGCAACCGTGTCGTACGGATAAATATTCGGATGGGCATTGCCGGTCCGCACCGGCGTCTTGCCATTCATGAACCAGTTCGCCGCATGCGGATGAAGCAGCGACAGGCCGGAGTCATACAGCGCGGCTTCGACGAACTGCCCGTGCCCGCTGCGCTCGCGTTCCTGCAGCGCCAGCAGCACGCCGAGCGCGGCGTTCATGCCCGTCACCATGTCGACCACAGGCAGCCCGACGCGCAAGGCATCGCCATCCGCCTCGCCGTTGATGCTCATGAGGCCAGCCATGGCTTGCACGGCGGCGTCATAGCCGGGCAGGCCACCGAGCGGACCATCGGCGCCAAAGCCCGAGACCCGGCAATGCACGAGCCGCGGGAAGCGCGCCGACAACGTGTCAAAGCCAAGCCCCCATTTCTCCATGGTGCCGGTCTTGAAGTTCTCGACCAGCACGTCGGCGTCTTCGAGCAGCGCAAGCAGCACGCTGCGGTCGTTGTCGGCCGTGAGGTCCAGCTTCATCACGCGCTTGTTGCGGTTCAGCCCGAAGTAGTACGACGCCACGCCGTCCTTGAACGGGGGGCCCCAGGTACGCGTGTCGTCGCCCTGCGGCGGTTCGATCTTCAGCACATCGGCGCCGTGGTCACCGAGGATCTGTCCGCAGTACGGACCGCCCAGGATGCGCGACAGGTCGACCACGCGGATGCCGGCCAGCGCGCCCGTCTTGGATTGCGTCATGACATCGCTCCCGGTCAGTCGAGTTGCGCGCCGGACTTCTGCACGACCGTGTGCCACTTGCCGACCTCGGACTTGACGAAGCTGCCGAGTTGCTCGGGCGTGGTGGACGGTGCGAACTCCAGGCCTTGCGCCAGCAGCGTCTTGCGTACCTCGGGCTTCTGCAGCGCCTCGGCGAAGGCATGGTTCAGCTTGGCAATGACCGGCGCGGGCGTGCCGGCCGGAACGACGACGCCGAAGAACACGGATACGTCGAAACCGGCCACGCCCTGCTCGGCGACCGTCGGCACATCGGGCAGCGCCTGCGAGCGCGCCTTGGTGGTCACGCCCAGCGCGCGCACCTTGCCGCTCTTGATGAACGGCAGCGCGGTCAGCACGTCGGTGAAGGTCATGCTGACCTGACCGCCCAGCAGGTCATTGAGCGCCGGGCCTGTGCCCTTGTATGGCACGTGCTGGAAGTCGGTGCCCGCCAGGTTGTTGAACAGCACGCCGGCCAGGTGCGACGATGCGCCGTTGCCCGACGAGGCATAGCTGAGCTTGCCCGGATGCGCCTTGCCATAGGCAATCAGCTCGCTGACGTTCTTGGCCGGCACGCTCGGGTTGACCACCAGCACGTTCGGCAGCTGGCCGATCTGGATCACGGGCGCGAAGCTCTTGACCGGGTCGTAGTTGATCTTGCGATAGAGGCTCACGTTGATGGCGAGCGGCGCCGAGGTGCCGAACATCAGCGTGTAGCCGTCGGGCTCGGCGCGCGCCACGGCTTCGGCGCCGATATTGCCCCCCGCGCCCGCGCGGTTTTCGACCACCACGGGTTGGCCCAGGCTGGTCTTGAGGGCCGCGGCGAGCGTGCGCGCCATGGCATCGGTGGGACCGCCCGGCGGGTAGGTCACGACCATCATGATCGGCTTGGAGGGGTAGTCCTTCTGCGCGAAGGCGGGGGTGGCGCTGACGCTGAGCGTGCAGGCGGCGATGGCCGCGATACGGTGCCAGAGTTGCATGGCTTGTCTCCTGGTATGAGTCGTCTCGCATGGCCCCGGGGATGTCGGCCGATGCGGTGGACGGCACCGCTTTGCGGTGCCGTCGGGGGCTGGAAAATTTTCAGATGCAGGAAAAGGTCAGAACACGTTGACCTGGTCCACCGCGCCGGCGGCACGCACGACGCCATCGGCCGGCGGCGCGACGGTTTCGGCCAGCCATTCCGGCTCAGCCTGCGCGGACATCGGGTCTTGCGGCAGCACGCGGTGGCGCAGCACCAGTTGCGCCAGCCGCATGCGGCGCACCGAACCGGTCTGGCCGGCTTCCCAGGCCATCGCCACGGCCGTGGTCACGTGATACAGGCCCGAGGCCGCCTGGCGGGCCAGCAGGTCGCCCTCGGCGCCGGCTTCGGCCGCGCTCGCGGCAAACGCGGCGGCGCGCTCGATCGCGGATTCAAAGGTGGCGCGGGCGGTGGCATGCAGCGGGGTGTCGGCCAGCAGGCCGGCCAGGTGCGCTCGCAGCGCCGGCAGCGAGCCTTCGCGGCGGATCGCGCGCAGGACGTCCAGCGCGACGATATTGCTGGTGCCTTCCCAGATCGAGCCGAGGTGGGCGTCGCGCACCAGGCGCGGGTCGCTCCATTCCTCGATGTAACCGCAGCCGCCGCGGATCTCCATGGCGTCGCCGGTAACCTTGCGGGCGTCACGGCAGGCGCGGAACTTGATCAGCGGCGTCAGGATGCGCATGAGCGGGTAAGCGTTCGCTTCGCCCGCATCGGCGCGGCGCAGCGCTTCGGCGGTCTGGAACACCATGGTGCGCGCCTGTTCGGTCGGCAGCGTCAGCTTGAGCAGCTGGCGGCGCATCAGCGGCATGTCTTCCAGGCGCTTGCCGAAGGCCTTGCGCTCACGGGCGATGAACAGGCCCTCGGTCAGCGCGCGGCGCATCAGGCCGGCGGCGCGCACGCCGTTGGACAGGCGCGAGTTGTTGATCATGTCGGCCATCTGCACGAAGCCGCGGCCCGGTTCGCCAACCAGCCAGGCGCTGGCGCCTTCCAGGCGGATCTCGCCGCTGGCCATCGAGCGCGTGCCGAGCTTGTCCTTGAGGCGAATGATGCGGTAGCGGTTGTCGCTGCCATCGGCCAGCTTGCGCGGCAGCAGGAACAGCGACACGCCCTTGTGGCCGGGCACGGCGTTGCCGGCCTCGTCCTCGAAACGCGCCAGCACCATGGCCAGCCCGGCGTCGGGGTTGGAGCAGAACCATTTGTCGCCGCTCAGACGCCAGCCGCCTTCCGCCTGCGGGTCGCGCACGGCGCGCGTGGCGGTGGCGGCCACGTCGGAGCCGGCGCCCTGCTCGGTCATGAACATCGCGCCCTGGAACAGGTCTTCAAACACCTGCGTGGTCAGGTTGGGCATAAAGCGCTCGACCAGCGCCGGATCGCCGAACTTGCGCAGCGTGCGCGTGAGCGAATCGGTCATCGACAGCGGGCAGCACAGTCCGAACTCAGCTTGCACCAGCATATACGTGAGCGCGTACTTGGCCGCCGGCGGCATCGGCTTGTCCCAGCCGAACACACCGGCGCGATGCGACACCGCGGCCAGGCCGAACTCGGAGAACGCCACGCGCTCCAGTTCCACGTAGGCGGGATGCTTGTGCACCAGTTGCTGGTCAATGCCGTTGCGGGTGCGGTGGGTCAGCGTGGGCGGGTTCTGGTCGGCGAGCATGGCCAGCTCGTCCAGCACGCCACCGGCCAGTTCGCCCATGCGCTCCAGGCGCGGCTGCAGCACGTTCAGCAGGTCCGCCGGCAGGTACAGCGGCAGCAGCGCGCGCAGTTCCGGGTCGGCGGTATAGAGACTGCCGCCCTGGCGGTCGGGCACCGGGTGTTCGGCCTGCGGGGCCACCGATTGGGCTTGGGGTGCGGCATGACGCACGGCACTGGTCATGTAGGTCTCCTGGGATTGGCCTGGCCCGCCTTCCGCCCGGCTGGCTTGCCGGCGCGCGGACCTGTGTGCACCCATTATTGGATTCCCATGGATTCGCGTCTAATTCTAAAATTGGCTCGATCAATATGTTTTTTATATCGCCATGGAATTCCGACACCTGCGCTACTTCCTGGTCCTGGCCGAGGAACTGCACTTCGGCCGCGCCGCGAAGCGCCTGTCCATCTCGCAGCCGCCGCTGTCGCTCAATATCCAGCAGCTGGAGGCCTCGGTCGGCGCAAAGCTGTTCGAGCGCGACAGCCGGGGCGTGCGGCTGACGGCGGCCGGGCGGGCCTTCCGCGAATCGGCCAACGCACTGCTGGCGCAGGCCGAGGCGGCACGCGTGCTGGCGCGCGACATCGAGGCCGGCGCGGTTGGGCGGCTGCGCGTGGGCTTTGTCGGGTCGATGCTGTACCGGGGCCTGCCGCAGTACCTGCGCGACTTCCAGGCGAGCTTTCCGGGCATCCAGGTGGCGCTGACCGAGCTCAACTCGCAGGAACAGATCGACGCCCTCCTGCACAACGAACTCGACGCCGGCTTTGTCCATACGGGGCGCCTGCCGGACGAGCTGAACGCGGTGCTGGTCCACCGCGAGCCGTTCGTCTGCTGCCTGCCGCAGGACCACGCGCTGGCGGCACAGGCCGAGGTGGCACTGGCCCACCTGCGGGCCGAACCGTTCGTGCTGTTCTCGCGCAAGGCTTCGCCCGATTATTACAGCCGGATCTTCGAAATGTGCGCGGCGCGCGGCTTCTATCCGCAGATCCGGCACGAGGTACGCCACTGGCTGTCGGTGGTGTCGCTGGTGTCTCAAGGGATGGGCGTGGCCGTCGTCCCGGCCGCCCTGGCAAGATCCGGCATGGCCGGAGCGGCGTTCCGGCCGCTAGCGGATGCGGCGGGGGTGCCGTCCGAGGTCTACTGCGCGTGGAAGGCTGCGCCGGACCATCCGGCCCGGGATCATTTCGTGGCGATGGTGCGCACGGCCACGGCCGCGCACGCCTGAGGGGCTGGCGCGCCCCAAAAGAAAAAGCCACCGGTCCAGGGACAGGTGGCTGTGAAGTACGCGTGGAACGGGGTGTTCAGCGTGATTGCAGCTTACATGCCGGACTTTGTCCCACCAATAACACAAATGTAGTAATCGAAGCCGCCCCCGCCGTTCGGCACATGAGACCAGGGCACTGTGATTTCCCGATCGCACCTTTCAGGCGACCTCGCGGCACGCCGAAGCCGTCCAGCGTGCCCGATTTCAGCCGCACCCTTTGCCTCTGCGCGGCATTCTGTGCTATCCACTCGCCTTGCCTGTCGCGCCTTGCGCCGACACGATGCTCCAATTGAGATACAATGAAAACGATTTTCATTTACGTACCCTGGCGGGATCGCGCCGTCTGCGCGGCGGCAGTCCGCGCCTTCGGACTGGAAGCATGATGCAGTTGTCTGAACTTCCACGGCGCACGCCCGCCGTAGTGCAATCGGTGGTCGACGCCACGCCCGGTGACCCGGTGGCGCGCCGCCTGCGCGAACTTGGCTTCGTCCCTGGCGAAGTGGTGCAAGTGATCGCCTTCGGCCCTTTCGGCATGGACCCGCTCGTGGCGCAGGTCGGCTTCACGCGCTTCGCGCTGCGCCGTTCCGAGGCCGCACGCATCGGCGTCGAAGTCGTCAGCGCCACCGTTAGCCGCATTGCTCCGGCCAGCGAGGCCGCCGGCCAGCCCGATACCAAGGCGGCTCAACGCTCCGCCTGAGTTCTTCCCGACTATGTCTGCAGCTCCCTCTTCTTCCGCCTTGCCCTCCGCCTTGCGAATAGCGCTGGTGGGCAATCCCAACTGCGGCAAGACCGCGTTGTTCAATCGCCTGACGGGCAGCCGCCAGAAGGTGGCGAACTATGCCGGCGTGACGGTGGAGCGCAAGGAAGGCTTCTTCGTTTCGCCGGCCGGCAGGCAGATCCGCATCCTGGACCTGCCGGGCGCGTACAGCCTGCACGCGGCCAGCCTCGACGAGGCCATCACGCGCGACATCTGCATGGGCAAGCGCCCGGGCGAGCCGAAGCCCGACCTGCTGGTCTCGGTGGTCGACGCCACCAACCTGCGCCTGCACCTGCGTTTCGTGCTGGAGCTGCGCCGGCTGGGCCTGCCCATGGTGGTGGTGCTCAATATGAGCGATGCGGCGGCGCGTCGCGGCATCCATATCGACCGCGACAAGCTCGCGGCCGCGCTCGGCGTACCGGTGGTGGAGACCGTGGCGATCAAGCGCGAAGGCGCCGCGGCGCTGCTCGGCGTGCTCGATGGCACGCTGCCGCCCGCGCCGCCGGCGCTGCCGCCGGCCGATGACCTCGACGTGCATGCCGAGGTCAACCGGCTGCTGCAAGCCGCGGTGTCGATGCCCGCGCGCACCGCCGCGCTGGACGACCAGCTTGACCGCATCGTGCTGCATCCGGTGCTGGGCCTGCTGCTGTTGGCCGTGCTGCTGTTCCTGATGTTCCAGGCCGTGTTCTCGTGGGCCGCGCCGCTGATGGACGGCCTCGAAGGCGGGGTGCACTGGATCGGCGAGATGATTGGCGCGCAGTTGCCCGATGGCATGCTCAAGAGCCTGCTGGTGGACGGCCTGATCGCCGGCCTGGGCAGCGTGATCGTGTTCCTGCCGCAGATCCTGATCCTGTTCCTGTTCATCCTGACGCTGGAGGAATCCGGCTACCTGCCGCGAGCCGCCTTCCTGCTGGACCGGCTCATGATGGGGGCCGGGCTGTCGGGCCGCTCGTTCATTCCGCTGCTGTCGAGCTTCGCGTGCGCGATCCCGGGCATCATGGCCACGCGGACCATCCAGGATCCGCGCGACCGGCTCACCACCATCCTGGTGGCGCCGCTGATGACGTGCTCGGCGCGCTTGCCGGTCTATGCGCTGCTGATCGGCGCGTTCATCCCGCAACGCACGGTGATGGGGCTGTTCAACCTGCAGGGGCTGGTGCTGTTCGCGCTGTACGTGGCGGGCATCGTCAGCGCGCTGGCAGTGGCCTACGCGCTCAAGTATTTCCGCCGCGACCGCACCGACCATCCGCTGCTGATGGAACTGCCGTCGTACCGCATTCCGAACCCGCGCGACGTGGCGCTGGGGCTGTGGGAGCGTGCCCGTATCTTCCTGGCGCGCGTCGGCAAGGTGATCCTGGCGCTGACCGTGCTGCTGTGGTTCCTGGCAACGTTCCCGGCACCGCCGGCGGGCGCGACCGGTCCGGCGATCGACTACAGCTTTGCGGGCATGATCGGCAAGGCGCTGGAGCATGTGTTCGCGCCGGTGGGCTTCAACTGGCAAATCTGCATTGCGCTGGTGCCGGGCCTGGCGGCGCGCGAGGTGGCCGTGGGCGCGCTGGCAACGGTCTACGCGCTGTCCGGCAGCGATGACGCCGTGACGGCGCAGCTGGCCCCTATGATCGCCCAGCAGTGGTCGCTGGCTACCGCGCTCGCCCTGCTCGCCTGGTACGTGTTCGCGCCGCAGTGCATCTCCACGCTGGCGGTGATCCGCCGCGAGACCAACTCGTGGAAGGTGATGGCGGCTTCGGCCGCCTACCTGGCCGGCCTGGGCTACCTGGCCGCGTTCATCACCTACCGCGTCGCCCTGATGTTCAGCTGACGCCATGAGCCTCTACCACGCGGTCGAATCCCTGCTGGTCCCGCTGATCGTGCTGGCATGCGCGGTGTCGGTGGCGGCCCGCTACGCGCCGCGCACGCGCGAACGCCTGAAGGCCGGACTGGCCGCGCGCCTCGGCGGCCCGGCGGCCACCGGCTGGCGCGCACGGCTGGTGCGCCGGCTGGCCCCGCAAGCCGCGGCCGGCTGCGCCAGCGGCTGCGACGACGGCGGCTGCAACACCTGCGCCTCCAATACCGCGAGCCCCCAGGGCCTGCCGGACAAACCCGCCGAACAAGTCATTCAGCTGGTACGCAAGCGCTGATTCGGGCGCTCTGGCGCTCGTTTCTCCCCGTGGGATCGCTACGCAGAAACGGGTACGCTCCCGCCCTTTTGCCGCCTCCGCGACCGCTCTCGCGCCTTTCGTGACATGCCCTATGGGGCCCATATCGCATGCCTGTTGAGGCGATGGCCCCCTTGCGCCGGTGCACGCAGAAACGGGTACGCTTGCCATGCCGCACAGGGTAACTTCGCTCCAGCTTCCGTTCCCCAAGCACGCAAAAGCGCACGCGCGATGCCATCGGAACGGCGCAGCGATGACGGCCTCGCGAGCACGCAGAAACGGGTACGCTCGATAACCCTGCGCGTCGGATTGCCTGGCCGGAATGCAGAACGCCCTCCTGCGGAGGGCGTTCGGGACAGCAGGACAACACGCCCGCGTTGGGGGCTACTTGACGGTACCGACCAGCTTCACCGTCATGAGCTTGCCGTCCGCAACGTTGGTGCAGCTGACGGTCAGCGTGAAATCGCCGGTGGCCGTCGGTGACACGCTGCGCTGGTTGTCACCGATGCCCGGCGACAGCGTGACCGGTCCGTTGGCCACCCAGGTCCAGCCCGTGCACGCCGTCGAAGGCTGGTCATTGCCGAAGTTCTTCAGGCCCACGGTGACCGGGATGGGGATGCCGATCATCGTCAGCGTCAGCGGTTGCTGGACGTCAGGCATCAGCGCCCATTCGGGGTTCTCCACGACGTTGAGGCTGGCCGTCGGCTTCGCCGCCAGTTTGGTACTGACCGCCGTGACCGTGAGCGTGCCCTGCACCGGACCGGCGCCCTTGGCCAGGCTGGTGCTGGCCGTCACGTCATGCGTACCCGCGGCTTCCGCGGCGGACAGGCTCGACGATGTCGGCACGTACGTCCAGGTCCCGTCGAAGTCCGCGGTCACATCCTGGTCGTCGTTGCGCAGCACGCGGGCGCTGAAGCTGGCCGGATAGCCGCTGAGCACCTGCAGCGCATTGACCGGGTCGCCGTTCTGCGTAGTGACCACGCGGTAGGTCGCCGTGCCATTCTTCTGCACCGTGACGAAGATCACGCCGCCGAGCGCGCGGCCATCCGGCGCCGTCACCGACACCGACACGTTGGCCGTCGCGGCAGCGGTGGTGGAACTGTTGCTGGCCCTCAGCGTTGCACTGTTCAGCGCCGGGGCGACCTGCACCGCGGTGCCGCTGCTGGTCCACGCCCAGCCGCTTCCGTTCGCCGACACGTCGTTGCCGTTGTTGTCGACGAGCGATACCTTGACCGGCAGCGTCTGCCCATCGGTCATCGACAACGAGGTATTCGGGATCGACAGGCTATAGGTCGTGGCCGAGGCCGGCACCACGGTGATGGTCGCCGACTGCGCCGGCAGTTGCACGGTGGAGTTGTCGGCGGCCTTGACCGTGGCCACCACCTGCACGGTTGTCGTACCGGGATTGACGCCGGTCACCACCGCGCCGCCGATCGTAGCCGTGCTGCCCACGACCGAGGCAACGGCGTTGTCGGCCGAAGTCCAGGCGAAGCTGGTGGACGAGGTCACGTCGTTGCCGCTGTTGTCGACGGCCACCGCGCTGAGGGTCAGCGTGCGGCCGACGCCGACTTCGGCCGAGGTCACGTTAAGTTTTGCCGTATAGCTGACAGCGGGCGTCGCCGTGGGGGTGGCGCTGCCCGAGCTTCCGCCTCCGCCCCCGCACGCCGCGACGAGGCATGTCGCCGCCGCGCACACGAGCCCGCCAAGCCAGGTCCTTGCCGTCATGATTCTTCCCCCCGTTTGTCGTTCGCTTTTTCCCGCGCTACCAGACTAGGCGCAATGGCCGCGTCGCTGTACCGGCCAGACGATTGAGCGCCGGCGTACATAACCGACATGGGCTCATCCTTTGGCTGAGGCTGCGCCGGCCGCCGACGCGCATGGCGCGATGGATGAAAACGTGGCGGGACAAAAGGCCTATCCCTTTGGCTCAGAGGACATTCCCGAATGCGACCCGCTGCGACGCTCCGCGACGCGGTGTCGATCGTGGCGATCGGCCGGAAATAGATCGGAAGGAATGTGCGGCAGCGAGAGGCCAGCGCAGGACAGGCAAAGAAAGCCGGTGTGCCCCGCCCCCACGGGACACGCCCGGAAAGACGTCCTTGCGGACGCCCACGACATGCCTGGTTCCGGCCGCGGCTGCGGCCATGACGCAAAGGTTAAGGCGTGCCTTGCGGACGTGCCACGAATAAATCCGCATGTGTTTAGACGCTGCGGCCGCATGCCCGGGCCGCGCTGTGGCGTCGTCGCGACGACCCTTCTTCCGATAGGGTCTCTCTTGTTCTCGGTCAATGTCGTGCCGCGCCCGCTCGGCCAAACTGGCTTCGATTTTTTACCAGACCAAAGCAAAAAAGCCATGAACAAGATCTCTCTCCGGGCCCGGGTCACCGGCACTGCTATCGCCGCGCTTGCCATGCTTGGCGCTGTTTCCACGCCCGCCTTCGCCGCCGATGGCGAGACCCAGGGCAACTGGATGGTTCGCCTGCGCGCCACCTACCTGGACATGGCCGACAAGTCGGATGCCATTCCGGCGCTGGGCGTACCGTCGGATGCGATCACGGTCAACAACAAATGGATCCCCGAACTCGACGTCACCTACTTCTTCACGCGCAACATCGCCGCTGAACTGGTGCTGACCGTGCCGCAGAAGCAGGACGTCTACCTGAATGGCAACAAGATCGGCACCTTCAAGCACCTGCCGCCCACGCTGCTGGTGCAGTACCACTTCCTGCCGGACGGCACCTTCCGTCCGTACGTGGGCGCGGGCCTGAATTTCACGCGCATCTGGGGCACGGACATCGCCAACAATACGCTCCAGCTGGACAACTGGAGCGTAGCGCCGGCCCTGCAGATCGGCATGGATTACAAGCTGACCAAGAACTGGTTCCTGAATGCCGACGTCAAGAAGGTCTGGCTGGCCAGCAACGTGAAGGCCGGCGGCGTCAATGTCTCCAAGGTCAACCTGGATCCGTGGCTGTTCAGCATGGGCGTGGGTTACCGGTTCTGATCGGGCCTTGCCCAAATGAAAAAGGCCAGCGCTTCAGGCGCTGGCCTTTTTCGTTGGGTTGCCCGGCCGGTGATTCAGCGGAACGCCGGCTCGTCGAAGCTCCGCAGCTTGCGCGAATGCAGCTGCTCGACGCCGTTCTCGCGCAAAATGCGGACGGCCTCCAGGCCGATGGTCATGTGCTGGCTGACCCGCTGGCGATAGAACGCATTGGCCATGCCGCGCAGCTTGAGCTCGCCGTGCAAGGGCTTGTCCGACACGCACAGCAAGGTGCCATAGGGCACGCGCAGGCGGAAGCCGTTGGCCGCGACGGTCGCGCTTTCCATGTCGATGGCGATCGCGCGCGACTGGTTGAAGCGCGCATACAGCGCCTTCGATTTCAGCTCCCAGTTGCGGTCGTCGGTGGACACCACCGTGCCCGTGCGCATGCGCGTCTTCATCTCGCCGCCCGACAGCCCGGTAATGCGCGCCACCGCCTCCTGCAGCGCCACCTGGATCTCCGCGATCGGCGGCACCGGCACCCACGGCGGCAGGTCATGGTCGAGCACGTGGTCGTCACGCACATAGGCGTGGGCGAGCACGTAATCGCCAAGCTGCTGCGAGCGTCGCAGGCCGCCGCAATGGCCCACCATCATCCAGCAGTGCGGACGCAGCACGGCCAGGTGGTCGGTCATGGTCTTGGCATTGGACGGGCCCACGCCGATGTTGACCAGCGTCACGCCGAGCTTGTCGTCGCGCACCAGGTGGTAGGCCGGCATCTGCGGCAGCGCGCGCGGGCGGTCGGCGTCGTCGGGCTCGGCGGCGCCAAGCTCCTGCACCACGTCGCCAGGCTCGACAAAGCGCGCGTACCCGCCGCCGTCGCTGCTGGCCATCAGCGAGCGGCCGAGCGCGATGAATTCGTCGACGTAGCGCTGGTAGTTGGTGAACAGCACGAAGCGCTGGAAATGCTGGGGCGCGGTGCCGGTGTAGTGGTACAGGCGCTGCAAGGCCAGGTCCACGCGCTCGGCCGGGAACAGCGACAGCGGCCACGCTTCGCCGGGCACCGGCTCGAACGTGCCGTTGGCAATCGAATCGTCGATGCGGCTCAGCTCCGGCAGCACGAACGACACTTCGAGTTCGCGCGCCTGGGTGTAGCTGATGTCGGTGGTAGAGGCTTCGATAACGAAAGGCAGCGGAATCGGCCGACGGCTCAGACCCACCACCACGGGCACGCGGTGGTAGCGCATCAGCCGTTCGATCTGGTCGCGGTAGTAATCGGCGAGCAGGTCCGGGCGCGTCACCGTGGTGCCATAGACCCCCGGATAGGCCACCGTGCCCCATGACGGCCGGCTGTCGGTCACCATGGTTTCGATGTTCACGGAGATGCCCAGGTACGGGTAGCACGCGTGGGCCGCGGAAGGCAGCGGCTTGCCGTTGGCGAACGCGTCGAAGCGCGCGCGCACCGCGCTCACCGAGGCGTTGTAGATCTCGCGGATCCGGGCCAGCGCCGCGTCGGCGTCGGAGAACTCAGCCAGCTGATCGGCCGGGTGGGCAGAAGAGAAGATGGGGGCGTTCATGCCAGCCATCATACCGCGCGGCAGCGCCAGCGGCGCGGCCACCGCGTGCGTGCGGTGGCAAATTGACGTGTCTGCGCCCGCTCGCTACACTCCGCCAATTGCGCGGCCGGGCTTCCCGTGCCGTACTCTACTCGCGGCGCCCCTGGCAGGGGGCTGCGATGGGCCGTACATGCGTTTGCTAGGGGAGCCGCCGATGGAAATCCGTAATCTGTTGCCTGGAGAAGTCGAAGCCGCCAGGCAGCTACTGATCGCCAACGGCTGGAACAACCGCGTCGGCAGCGCCGAACGCTTCGCCCGCCTGGTCGCCAATTCGCAGCATGTGGCCGTGGCCGTCGACAAGGGTGAAATCGTCGGCTTCGCGCGCGCGCTTTGCGATGACGTCTCCGATGGCTTCCTGTCCATGGTCGTGGTCGCACCGAGTCATCGCCGCCAGGGCATCGGCCGGGCGCTGGTGCGCCAGGTCATGGGCAACGATCCCGACATCATCTGGGTCCTGCGCGCCGCGCGCTCGTCCGAGGCGGCATTCTTCGGCCAGCTCGGCTTCACGCCGTCGATGGTGGCGATGGAACGCCGCCGGCCCTGAGCCTGTCGCCGCACGCGGCTCTGTTGCCTACTGCGCGCCCATCTTCCTGCGCATCTCCTCCACGCTGCCGATCTGGCGAAACAGCGGCCCGCCCGGCGCGAACCTGTCCGCGCTGGCCAGCGGCCCCACCACCACCGGTTCAAACCCCGCATCGCGCACGAGCTGCTCCGCCACACGCAGCGCGGCCGGGTCATCGCCGGCAATCGGCACGGCGATGCGTTCGCCCTCGCGATGGTGTTCCCTGGCGAAGTTGGCCGCGCCCATGAAGTTGAACGCGCGCACCACGCGTGCACCCGCGAGGTACTTGCTCGTGGTGATGCCGATGCCGTTGCGCCGCGCCTCCTCGGCCATGGCGCCGTCCTTGGGGACGATGGCATTGGTCGCATCCAGAACGATCTTGCCCCGCCAGGCGCCTGGGTTCTCCTGGCCGAGTTCCGGCAGCGCCTTGTAAGGCGTCGCCAGGAACAGCACGTCCGAGAACGCAATGGCGTCGGCGACCGTGCCTGCGCGCGCCAGCGGGCCCAGCGCATCGACCAGCGCCTTCAGCGACTCGGGATGGCGCGAGGAGAACAACACCGGGTGGCCCGATTTCACCCACAGGCCGCCGACGGTCCCGCCTATCCGCCCCGAACCGATCACGCCGATCCTGACCGGCTGCCCGCCACCGCTGCCAACGCTGCGTTGCGCGCAAGCGCCCAGGCCGAGCATGGCGAGGGCGCCGGCGCCAAGCAGGCGGCGGCGGTCGTGATCGACATCAGCTTCGGTGATCGGCATGGGCGATTCCTCATGGTTCGCGAGACGGGACACAGGACTCGGCACACGCGCAACCCCGGGGCCGTCTGAAAACTCTAGGCAAAAAACAGCGGGCCCACAGCCGCGCAACTTGGCAGTCCCTGCCCGCTGGACTAGATTAGGTAGCATTTGCGCCACTCGCAGTCACTACGTCCAGCCCGCAGCAATTTGCCCGCGCGACGCAGCGCGACAGGGAACCCATGGCCCGCAGCCGTTGCCGCACAGGTTGCCGCACTCGTCCGCTCCGGCTCGTGCCCTGCCTGGGCGCCCTGGCACTGCCCGTGTCATGGTCTGTGGCAGCGCAGCAAGCGACGAACGAAACAGCGGCCGACCAGGTCCACAACCTGCGCGAAGTCACGGTCGTCGCGCCGACCCCGCTGCCCGGCTTCACGATCGAGCGGCAGGCCTTTGCCGGCAATGCGCAGACCGCGACCGACGGCGACCTGGAACGCGTCAAGGCCCCGAACCTGTCGGCCTTCCTGGCCGAAACCATGACCGGCGTAGTGGTCAACGACGGGCAGGGCAATCCGTTCGCGCAGGACATCCTCTATCGCGGCTACCGGCTGTCCCCCACGCTCGGGTCCGCGCAGGGGCTGTCGCTGTACCTGGACGGCGTGCGCCAGAACGCGGCGCTGGGCGATGTCATCCACTGGGCCGCGATCCCGGAAGCCGCGCTCGGCACCATAACGCTGGTGCCGGGCAGCAATCCGCTCTACGGGCTCAATACGCTTGGCGGCGCGCTGGCCCTGCAGACCAAGTCCGGCGAGACCCACCCGGGCGTGGAGGCCGACCTGAGCGTGGGCAGCTACGGCCGTGCGCGCCTCGATGTCAGCGCGGGCCAGCGGCTCGGCGATGGCTGGCACGCCTACGTTGCCGGCACGGGCTGGCGCGAGGACGGCTGGCGCGACCGCTCGGACAGCGACCTGGGCAACGTGTTCCTCAAGCTGGGCCGCTCCACCAGCGGCACGCAATGGAACGTGAGCGTGCTGGGCAGCGACAGCCGGCTGCGCGGCAATGGCCTGACGCCGGACAGCCTCTATGCCGCCGACCGCCGCGCGACCTACACCGCGCCCGACGTGACGCGCTCGCGTTCGCTACAGGTGACCCTCAACGGCGCCCACCAGTTCGACGCGCAGGACCAGCTGCAGCTGACGCTCTACCTGCGGCAGACCCGCACCCGCGCCAACAGCGGCGACATCAGCGACGATTACCTCGACACCGCGCTCGGCTGCCAGGGCCAGGCCGGGAGCGCTGAATGCGAGGCCGACAATGCGCCGGCCAATGCCGTGCTCAACAGCGCCACGGTGCGCGAGACCGGCTACGGCGCGTCGATGCAATGGTCGCATGACGGCGAGACCCACCGCTTCGCGCTCGGCGCCGCGCTCGACCTGAACCGTTCGCGCTATACGCAGACCACGCAGCAGGGCAGCTTCGACGATGCCCGCAATACGGTTGCCGATGCCGGCGCGCCGGTACTGACGCAGGCCGCGCTGGACGGACGCGACAGCACCGTGGGCCTGTTTGCCACCGACACCATGCGCTTGCTGGAAGGCACCTTCCTGACGCTGGCCGCGCGCTGGAACCAGGGCCGCCGCCATACGCTGCTCAGCCTCCCCACGCAGTCCGACGAGCGTTTCACCTATTCGCGGCTCAACCCTTCCCTGGGCCTGACGCACCGCCTGCTCGACCGGCTGGTGCTGTTCGGCTCGGCCTCGCAGGGCACGCGCATGCCTACGGCCATCGAGCTCGGTTGCGCCGATCCCGCCAACGCCTGCCAGCTGCCCACGGGGCTGCAGGCCGACCCGTTCCTGCGCCAGGTGGTCACGCGCACGCTGGAGTTCGGCGGGCGCTGGCAGCCTGCCGATGCCAGCGAGATCACGCTGGCGCTGTACCGCAGCGACAATCGCGACGACATCGTGTTCCAGCGTTCCCCGGTCAGCCCGCTGGGCTACTTCTCCAACTTTCCGAAGACGCGCAACCAGGGCGTGGAAGTGGGCGTGCGCCAGCGCCTCGGCCGCCTGACGCTGCGCGCGGGCTACAGCTATACGCAGGCCACCTATCAGGCGCAAGGAACGCTGCAGACGCCATTTGCGGCGCCCGTGGCGGTGCGGCCCGGCACGCGCATGGCGGGCATCCCGCTGCATAGTTTCAAGCTCGGCGCCGACTGGCGCGCCACCGCGGCACTCAGCGTGGGCGGCGACCTGCTGGTGTCGTCGTCGCGGCCGGTGGCCGGCAACGAAGATGGCGCGCTGAGCGCGCAGCACCCGGGCCTGTCCGATACCGGCGGCTACCTGCTGCTGAACCTGCGCGCGAGCTGGCAGTTCCTGCCGCGCTGGCAGGTCTATGGCCGTATCGACAATGTGTTCGACCGGCGCTACGCCACCTATGGCCAGGCCGGCTACAACCTGTTCCCGGGCGGAGCGCTACTGCAGCCGGGCGCCACGGTGCCGGTGGAGCGCTTTGTCGCGCCCGGTGCGCCGCGGCTGTTCCTGGTCGGCGTGCGCTACGAGTGGGACGGACGATGAACCGCGCCGTCACGCCCCGATATCACCCATTTCCCACCAAGGAGCCACCATGACCTCACCTTCGACATTCCGGTGTGCCGCCGCGCTGCTGGGGCTTGCCGCCGCGCTGGCGGGTACGGGGCAGGCCCGCGCGGCGCTGGCCTTTGTCTCGACCGAAGGAGCCGGCATCGCCGTGATCGACCTCGACCGCATGGAGCGGCTGCCGGGCCCGGCCATCGCGGGCAAGGGGCCGCGCGGGCTGGGACTGACCCCGGACGGCAAGTACCTGCTGACGGCCAACAAGGAAACCGGCGATATGTCCGTGATCGACGTGGCGGCCGGCAAGGAGGTGAGGCGTGTGCCAATCGGCCAGAACCCGGAGTTCGTGCGCGTGGCCGGCGACCAGGCCTTCGTCACCTTCGAGCCCGGCGAGCGCGCCGGGCCACCGGGAAAGCCTGGCGCACCGACGCCACCCGCACAAGCGGGCAAGAAGGACGACGACTCGCCGCTGCCAGCAGAAATCGCCGTGGTCGACCTGCGCACCTGGCGCGTGGCGCGCACTATCCGCAGCGGCCTGGAAACCGAGGGCATCGAGTTCTCGCGCGACGGGCGGCTGATGCTGGTCACCAATGAAGGCGACGATACGGTCACTGTCTATGACAAGGCGAGTGGCCGGCAGCAGCAACGCCTCTCCATGCCCGCCGGCTCGCGTCCGCGCGGCATCCGTGCGAGCCCGGATGGCAGCCTCTATGTGGTGACGCTGGAATCGGCCAACGCGTTCGTAGTGCTGGCCGCCGACGACTACCGCGTGCTGCGCACAGTGCCAACGCGCACCGGGCCCTATGGCGTCACATTCGATCGCAGCGGCGCCCGCGTGTTCGTGGCGGCCTCGCGCGCGGACACCCTGCAGGTGTTCGATGGACAAAGCTATGCGCCGCTGGCCGATATTGCCGTAGGCAAGCGCTGCTGGCATTTCAGCTTCACGCCCGACGACGCCCGCCTGCTGGTCGCGTGCGGGCGCTCCAATGCCGTGCAGGTGTTCGACGCGCGCACCTACCAGCCGGTGCAGCAAATCGACGGCCTGCCGCTCGCGTGGGGGGTCGTGACGTATCCGAAGAGCATCGGCTCGATTGACGCTCCCTGACGGGGAGGCTACTGCCGCGCGGCCATGACGGCCGCCGCGGCCTTCGCGCCGGCCTGCTCGGCAATCGCGCGCGCGGTCAGGCCGCGGTCGTCTTGCAAGCTCGCATCGGCACCGCGCGACAGCAGCAGCTGCACGACGTCGCCCTTGTCATAGCCGGCCGCCCACATCAGCGCCGTGAGTCCATGCTGGTAGCGCGCGTTGACATCCACGCCGGCGTCGAGCAACTGCTTCACCACGCCAGCCTGGCCCTGCGCGGCGGCGTAGACCATCGCGGTCTTGCTGATGCGGTCCGCCGCGTTAAGGTCGGCATGGCGTTCCAGCAGCATGGCGGTGATGTCCTGGTAGCCGCCGAAGGCTGCCGCCATCAGCGGCGTGACACCCTGCAGGTTGGGCTGGCTGACATTGGCGCCGTGATCGACCAGCGTGCGCGCCATGCCGGTCATCCCGCGCTTGGCCGCGGTGATCAGCGCGGTGTCGCCGATCCGGTTGCGCGAATCGACCGCGGCGCCTTGCTGCAGCGCGCTGCGCACGCCAGCCTCGTCACCGGCGCGGGCCGATGCCAGCAAGCGGGCGTTCAGGCTCACATCATCCTGAGCCTGCGCGGGTCCCTGCAGACAGAGTGCCCCCAGCAAGCACAGCCCCATCATGAAAACTCTCTGCACTGCTCGGTCCATCTGCGACTCCTTCCGGTTCAGCCCGATGCGGCTGCCGCTAAGTTTGGTGTGCGCAAAGCACAAATTCAAGCGAAGCGATGAATGCTGCATTGCACAGATCATTGCGCGATTTTGCGTCGCAGCGCATAACTCCACGCGCATTGGTTGTCTTGTGCACATTCTTGCCTATACTGCCCTCACCTCGGACCACGTCGTTGCGCGGGCGAGCCTGTCTGCCGCGCCGATGTCCTTGATCGCGCCGTGAACCGGCGCACGAAACAGGCGCGCCGGGGCTACAAGAATCGAAAAAGGAGCGTCCCATGCTCTCTGTCCGTCGCCTCTCCCGGCATGCCATTCCCCTGCTGTTCATGACCGTTGCCTGCGCCGCCTATGGCGCCGACGAGATACAAGGCGGCGCGACCACCGCGGGGGCGCCAATGTCCGCCGCGCTGCGTCCGGTCACCCAGGCACAGCTCGATGGCGCGCTGACCAACGGCAACGACTGGCTGCACTCGAACGGCTCGTATGGCCAGACGCGCTACTACGCCGGCAGCCAGATCAACACCAAGAATGTCGCCAAGCTGCGGCCCGCGTTCGTGTTCCAGACGGCCGTGATGGAGTCGATGGAAACCGCGCCCATCGTGGTCAACGGCGTGATGTTCCTGACCACTTCGTATAACCACGTCTACGCCGTCGACGCGGTGACCGGCAAGGAGTTCTGGCACTACAAGCACAAGATGGGACCGGTCACGACGTTCTGCTGCGGCCCCAACAACCGCGGCGTGGCAATCAGCGGCGACCGCCTCTACATGGGCACGCTCGACTCCAAGCTGGTGGCGCTGGACGCGAAGACCGGCAAGCTGCTGTGGGAAACGCAGATCGCCGATCCTGAACTGGGCTACTCGGAAACCATGGCGCCGGTGGTGGTCGACGACAAGATCCTGATCGGCACGAATGGCGGCGAGTACGGCATCCGCGGCTTCGTCAAGGCGTTCGGCGCCAACGACGGCAAGCTGCTGTGGACGTTCTACACGATTCCCGACAAGGGCCATGAAGGCGTCTGGGCCACCAAGGATGCCACCGGCCGCGACATGAAGCGCAATATCGACGCCGAGAAGAAGATGCTGGCCGACAAGGGCGGCGACTTCTACAAGACCCTCGGCGGCGGCGTGTGGATGGCGCCCGCGGTCGACCGCGCCAACAAGCTCGTGATCTTCGTGGTGGGCAACCCGTCGCCCGACTTGTACGGCGCGATCCGCCCCGGCGACAACCTATACACCGATTCGCTCGTCGCTGTCGACCTCAACACCGGCGCCTACAAGTGGCACTCGCAATATATCGCCCATGACGTCTGGGACCTCGACGCGGTCAGCCCGCCGATCCTGGTCGACGTGCGCGACGAGAAGGGCGCCATGATTCCCGGCGTGATCCATGGCGGAAAGACCGGGCACGTCTATGTGCATGACCGCCGCGACGGACGCCTGATCCGCTTCTCCGACGCCATGGTGCCGCAGGAAAACATGTGGACGCTGCCGACGGCTGCCGGCGCGCGCATGCTGCCGGGCGCCAACGGCGGCGTCGAATGGTCGCCGATGGCCTTCAACCCGAAACTGCGCCTGGCCTATGCGGCCAACCTGCACCAGCCGATGACGTACCAGGTGGAAGACGCGCCGTACCCGGGCGGCAAGCTCTGGCTGGGCGGCGCCTTCAAGACGATCCCGAGCGAGCAGCAGTGGGGCAAGCTGTCGGCAGTCAATATCGACACGGGCAAGGTGAAGTGGGACTTCAAGACCGAGCAGCCGCTGATCGGTGGCGTGCTGGCCACCGCGGGCGGCCTGGTGTTCAACGGCGAAGGCAATGGCCTGTTCCGCGCCTTTGACGCGGCGACCGGCAAGAAGCTGTGGGAGTTCCAGTGTGGCGCCGGAGTCAATGCGCCGGCGGTGTCTTATATGGTCGGCGGCAAGCAGTACATCGCCGTAGCCGCGGGCGGCAATACGCAGCTCGATTTCAAGCGGGGGAACAGCATCTTTGTCTTTGCCGTGCAGTAAGCCCAACCCTGGCAATGTGACTGGCCTGATCCCAGCGCGACACAACCGTCCATCAAGGTGGCTGCCGGCGCTGGGCCTGCTGCTGTGCACCTTCGGCATGAGCGGCATGGCCCGCGCGGACGCGGCCACCGGACAGGCCAAGGCGAAGGTGTGCATGGAGTGCCACGGTCCGCAAGGCAACTCGACCGACCCTAGCCACCCTGTGCTGGCCGGGCAGAGCGCCCGCTACATCTACTTGCAATTGCGCGACATAAAGGAAGGCCGCCGCACCGACCCCAAGATGGCGGACGTGGTCGCGCCGCTCTCACGCGAGGACATGCAGGACCTGGCCGACTATTTCGCTGCGCAGAAGCCGCTGCCGTCCACGTTCAAGGTCGAGGCCGCACGCGTCGAAGCCGGCCGCAAGAAGTCCCAGGAGGTGCTGTGCACGATGTGCCATCTTGGCGGGTTCTCGGGCCAGAACGAGATTCCGCGCGTGGCGGGGCAACACTACGCCTACATCGTGAAGCAACTCGAAGACTTCCGTGCCAGGCGGCGCACCAATGATGCTGGCAACATGACCAGCGTCGCGCGCAATCTCAGCGACGACGATATCCGCAACCTGGCCAGCTACGTCACCAACCTGAACTAGGGCATTGCCACGCGCTCAGGCCGGCTCGGCCTCGCTGTCGGCAATCTGGTATTTGCGCATCTTTTCCCACAGCACCTTGCGGCTGATGCCCAGGCTGGCGGCGGTGTCCTGGCGGCGCCAGCCATTCGCGTCGAGCGCGGCCAGGATGCGGCGGCGTTCCTCCCCATCGGCGCGCCAGTCGGCCTGGCGGTCGCTGCCGTCGAAGGCGCCGGGGTGCAGCATGGTGAAGAACGGGCGGATGCGGTCCGGGTCCCAGTCGCCCGCCTGGCGCACGGCAATGCCCACGCGCTCGGCAAGGTTGCGCAGCTCGCGCACGTTGCCGGCGAAGAACGCGGTGCCCACCGCGCCCTTGAGCCAGTCCGGCATCGGCGGCAAGGCGTCGAAGGCGGCAGTCCCCATCATGTGGCGCAGGAAAGACGTCAGCAGCGCCACCTTGTCGGCCATGCCGCGCTTCTCCAGGCTGGGGATACGCATCTCGGTCACCGCCAGGCGGAAAAACAGGTCGGCGCGAAACCGGCCCTGCCGCACGGCATCGCGCAAGTCCTTCTGCGCGGCCATCGGGCTGTCGCCGACTTTGCGCGCTGGACCGACGGCCATCACCGGCGGCTGGATCACGCGCAGCTTTACGCTCAGGCCGCCAAGACCCGCCGGCAGCGTACCCGTGACGGGCACCGTCAGCGCGGAATTGCCGTTGGCGAGTTGCGCCCCGGCCAGCAGCAGGTTCGCCACGCTCATCCCGACCTCTGCCGCCGACGATGCCGCAGGTGCCAGCACCCCGGGGTCGATCAGCTGCGCGAGCGTCATGCTGGCCGATGCCCCGCTGAGCCCGAGCTGGGTGGGCGGGCTGCCGAGGGCCGTGGTCAACAGCGCATCCGAGCTGTTGCGCTTAGTTGCGCTTAGTTTCGTCTAGTTGCGCGGCGCCGCAAGCGTGTCCGCGCGGATCGGGCCGAATTCCACCGGCACCCACGCATAGCCGACCGTGTCCCGGCGCACATGGCCAAGGCCGGGGAACGGCAAGTGCGCGCCGCCGACCCACAACCTGCCCTTGGCCGCATCGGCCAGGATCCGGCTGCGCGTGACGGCCGCGGCGTGGCTGTCGACATCGAATTCGAGCGATACGGACGGCCGCCGGAACTGCACCGCGTGGTTGTGGACGATATCGCCCCACAGCAGCAGGCTTTCCTTGCCCGACGTGAACAGGTAGCCCGTATGCCCCGGCGTATGGCCGTAGGCAGCCACGGTGCGCACGCCCGGCACCGGCGCCGTACCCGCGGCCGCATCAAACGTGCGCAAGCGGTTGGCGGCCTGGTATGGCGCCACGGCATCGCGCGCCATGCCGAACAAGGCCTGGCCGTCCTTGCCGGCCGCGGCCGCGTTGGCATCGCCCAGCCAGTAGTCGGCATCGGCCTTGTCCACGTATACCGTGGCGTTGGCAAACACTGCCTGCCCGCCGGAAACGAGACCGCAGGCATGGTCGCCGTGCAGGTGTGTGAGAAGCACGGTGTCGACCTGCGCCGGCTCGTAGCCCGCCGCGCGCAGGTTAGTGAGGATCTGGCCCAGCGTCGGCCCGAAGCAGCGCGCGGCGCCGGTATCGACCAGCACGAGATGACTGCCCGTATTCACCACATACGCATTGACGGCCGTCTGCATGCCGGGCGTCGCGCTGACGAAGCCGCGCGCCAGCAGGCGCTGCACTTCGCGCGCGCTGGTGTACCTGAACAGCTTCGGGTCCAGGTCGACGTAGCCGTCGTAGAGTGCCGTCACCTCGAACTGACCCACCATCATGCGGTAGTAGCCCGGCGCCTGCGTCCTGGCCTGCGCGGGCGGCGCGGCATGCGCAACGGGCAGGGCCAGCGGCAACGCCGTGCCGACAAGGGCCGCTCCCACTACAAGGGACCGGGCAAGTCGATGGGGCAAGGCATTCGGCAGCTTCATGTCACGTTCCTTGTTTGATTTGCGTTCTGGACGCCGGCGGCTGGATGCGCCGGGGGCGCGCGGAAATTTCTCCGGTGCAGACAGCTGAACGCGTATCTTAAGGCGCGACAAGGGCTAGCGGTTAGCTCCCATGCAAGACCGTACCTACTTCTGCGTAAAACAAAGGTAAGGCAAACGGGGCCAGCGGCCCCGTTGCAGGCGAAAATCGCGTTCCCCTTATTCAGGCTGGATATTCGCGGCCTTGATGATTCGGCCCCATTTGGCCGACTCCTGCTGCTGGAAGCGGGCGAGTTCCGCCGGCGTGCTCGTGAACACTTCCGTGCCGGTGCCGTGGTAGAAGCTCGCGGCGGTGTCGCTGCGCGCGGCCTTCACCAGCATCGCGTTGAGCTTGTTGACCACCGCCGGCGGCGTGCCGGCCGGCGCGTACGCCGCGAACCAGTAGCTCATCTCATAACCCTTGACGCCCGCTTCGTCGATGGTCGGGACATCGGGCGCCAGCGGCGAACGCGTCTTGCCCGAGACGCCGAGCGCGCGCAGCTTGCCGCTCTTGACTTGCGGCAGGCCGGTGGCGGTATCGGTGATCATCATCTGGATCTGGTTGCCGAGCAGGTCGGTCACGGCCAGCGGGTTGCTCTTGTAGGGCACGTGCAGCAGCTCGACATGCGCCATCTGCTGGAACAGCTCGCCGGCGATGCGCGACGACGAACTGCCGCTGCCGAAGCTCAGCTTGCCCGGCTGCTTCCTGGCCAGCGCGATGAACTCGCCCACGGTCTTAACCGGAAGCTGCGGGTTCACCACCATGATCTGGCCGCCGCGGCCCAGCGCCGTGATGGGCGCGTAGTCCTTGACCGGGTCATACGGCAGCTTGCGGAACAGGTGCTCGTTGGCGGCGTGCGTGGTGTTGGTCGTGATGAGGACGGTATACCCGTCGGGACTGGCCTTGGCGACATCGCTCGCAGCAATGAAGCCGTTGGCGCCAGGCTTGTTGTCGACCACCACGGTGACCTTGCTGTCCACCGTCACGGCCTGCCCGATCGCGCGCGCAAGCTGGTCGGTGGCGCTGCCGGCCGCGAACGGCACGACGAAGCGGATCGACTTGTCCGGGTACTCGGCGAACGCCTGTGCAGCAGGCAGCGCGGACAGTGCGAGTACAGCAGCGGTAAGGATCCTGTGGATACCTGGCATGGATGTCTCCTGTTGAGGGGTGTTATTCGATGTATAAGCGGACAAGCGTTTGCTCAGCTGCCTGCGGCCAGCCGCGGCGGCAACGGGATCTGCAACTGCAGCACGCGGAACGACAGCGCCTTGCCGTGCGCGTCGAGATTCAATGCATCGTTGACGCCGCCGTCCAGCGCGCCGTCGATCACGAAGTTCATCGCCTGCAGCGACGGCACCAGATAGCGCGTGACGGCGGTGGGCTGGCGATCGCGGAACAGCGCGCGCACGGCGTCCTCGGTCACGTGTTCGACCAGGTGATCGAAATCGCGCGCGTCGTAGGCAATCACGCTGATGTTGGAACGGTTGCCCTTGTCGCCGGTGCGGCCGTGGGCGAACTGGTAGAGCGTTGCAGTGGCGGTCATGTCGGGGCTCCGCTCAATCGATGAAGGTATGGCCGGGCGTCACCGCATCGCGCGGGACCAGGCAGGACATGGCGTTGAGCCGCGCGCGCTGCGCGGTGCGCACGCCGCCGCCGCCCGCGGGGCCGCACGTATACAGCGCGTTGACTTCGCGCAGCAGGGCCTGCGCCACCGCGATGTCCTCGTGCGCCAGCGCGGCGCGCAGGCGCACGTCCTCGGCGGCCGCTTCATGCGGGCCCGGTTGCGCCAGCATGCGGCCGGCATCGTCGGCGAGTACGCTGAGCACGCCGATCAGGTCGAAGCGGATGGGCACATCGTGCCCGAGCAGCGCCATGCGCCGGCGCACGATATCGGCGGCCAGCCGCGCGCGCGCGGCGGCATTCGGGCCGGCGTAGGAAATCTCGCCTTCCGCCATCCAGCCGCCGTGGAAAAACAGGTTCGCCTTCAGTTGCTCCGGCCGCGCATGGCCGCGCACATCGCGCACGGCGACGCGATCCGGACCGATCTGCGCGACGGTGACCGCGCTGATATCCGCGACCACGTCGGGCGTCAGGTACGCAGCCGGATCGTGCACCTCGTACAGCAACTGCTCCTTGACCGTGCGCAGGTCCACGCAGCCGCCGGTGCAGGCGGCCTTGAAGATCTCGATGCCACCGGCTTCGTCGAGTTGCGCGATCGGGAACCCCACGGCGTGGACGTCCGGCACGTCCTTCCTGCCGGGGTCGGCGAAGTAGCCGCCGGTGACTTGCGCGCCGCACTCGAGCAGGTGCCCGGCCATGGTTGCCGCCGCGAGGCGGTCCCAGTCCTGCCACGACCAGCCGAAGTGCGCCATGGCCGGGCCCACCGCCAGCGCCGGGTCCGCCACGCGGCCGCAGACCACCACTTGCGCGCCGGCCCGCAGCGCGTCGGCAATGCCGCGCGCGCCGATATACGCGTTGGCGCAGACAAAGCGCGCCTCGGCAAACGCCGGCCCGACGATATCGCGCAGCAGCGCGCGACCGGCATCGTGCGACAGGTCATCGCCCTCCACCACCGCCACGCGGGGCGCCGGCAGCCCAAGCGCGTGCGCCAGCTCGCGCACGCGCGCCGCCGCACCGCGCGGATTGGCCGCGCCGAAGTTGCCGATGATGGGAATGCCGTGGGCCAGGCAGAGGCCGAGCACGGGCGTCAGCAATGCATCGAGCAGCGGCTCGTAGCCGGCCGCGGGATCGTTGCGGCGGGCCAGCTGCGCCAGCGCCAGCGTGCGCTCGGCCAGCGTCTCGAAGATCAGCGCGGCCGGTGCGCCCGCGGCGATCAGCGTGCGCACGACTGGCAGGGCGGCATCGGTGCGGTCGCCGGAGAAGCCGGCGCCGGAGCCGATCAGCAGGGGAGCGGTCATGGTGTCTGGGACGGTTGCATCGTGTTACGGCCCATTCTAGGCCGGCTTCAATCAACCAAAAAACAGATTATTTGGATTAATCTATCGACTCTCCGGATGAATCCGGCGGGACCGCCATGAACCTCTCCGTCAAGCACCTACGCGCCTTCGTGGCGCTGGCCACCCATCGCAACTTCACGCGCGCCGCGCGTGCGTGCCACCTGTCGCAATCGGCATTCAGCGCGCTGGTCCAGACCCTGGAAGAGCAGGCCGGGAGCCGCCTGTTCGAGCGCACCACGCGGCATGTCGAACTGAGCGCCGACGGCGTGCGCTTCGAGGAAACCGCGCGGCGCCTGCTGGCCGATTTCGAAACCGCGTTCGCGGACCTGCGCGACCACGCCGAGCGCCGCAAGGGCCGCGTCAGCATCGCGGCGCTGCCGTCGATTGCCGGTGGCGACCTGCCGCCGTTGCTGGCAGCCTTTCGCCGGCGCTACCCGGGCATTGCGCTGGAGCTGTTCGACCAGCTGGCCGACGGCTGCATCGATATGGTACGGCGCGGACGCGCCGACTTTGCGCTGGCCCCGGCGCCCGCCCAGGACGATGACCTGAGCGTCGAGCCACTGGTGCACGACACCTTCCACCTGGTCTGTCCCGCGACGCATGCGCTGGCGCGCAAGCGCCGCATCACGCCGCAGATGCTGGCGGGCCAGCCGTTCATCCACCTGTCGCGGACCAGCAGCGTGCGCCAGCACCTGGATGCCGCGCTGCATCCGCTCAAGCTCAGCAGCGTGATGGAAGTGGAGCACCTGGCCACGGTTGCCGCGCTGGTGCAGGCGGGGCTGGGCGTGAGCGTGGTGCCGTCGCTGGCGCTGTTCCAGTTCCAGCGCGAAGGGCTGGCGATACGACCGCTGCAGATGCCGTCGCTGGTCAGGGATATCTGCCTGGTGCGGCTGCGCGAGCGTGGCGACTCCGCCGCGGCGGCGGCAATGGTCGATTGCCTGCGCGAACACTACCGTCGCCGCCGGGGTTGAAGGCACGCAGAATTGGGTACGCTTTGGGGATGTTTGCCGCCCGGCAGGGTGTGTGCGGCCGGCCTTGCAAGGCAGGGCGAAGCACCACGCAGAAACGGGTACGCCCTGCCTTCGATGACTCAGCGGATCAGCTTGCCCGTCGACGAGACAATCGACATCTCGACAAAGGACGAGCCCGTGTGGCGGGCCGGACTGTAGCTGATGAGAATGCCGCCAAGGTCATAGTCGCGCAGGTTCTCCAGCGCCGCGACCAGGCGTTCGCGGGTCAGGTCGGGGCCCGCGCGGCGCAGGCCTTCCACCAGCACCTTCGCGGACATAAAGCCCTCCATGCCGGCATTGGTCGGGTCCACGTTCTGCTGGCGCGCCAGGCTGCGGTATTCGCTGGCCAGTGACATCTGGCTCGAGTTCATACCCGGCACGACCTGCGTGATGATGAGCCCGCGGGCATCCGGCCCCAGTTCCTTGATAAAGGAATCGGCCGCGTTGTTCGACAGCGTGACGAACTGCGCCTGGCTGCCGGCCTTGCGCATATCGCGAATCACGCGCGCGGCCTCCGAACCCGAGCCGATCACCAGCACCGCCTGCGGATCGGCCTTGTTCACCGTCGCCACCTGCTGCGTGATGTCGCCCATCGGCCGCGCAAAGCTGGCGGATGCAGCCGGTTGCACGCCGCGCGCCTGCAGCGCGATGTTGAAGCCCTCGTATACGTCCTTGCCGAAGCCGTCGCTGGCATAGACGATGGCGATGCGCGTCATGCCCGAAGTCGCGAGATGGTTGATCGCGCGCGCGACTTCATCCTGGTACTTGGCGCGCACGTTGAAGACGTAGCGGTTGACCGGGCGATGCAGCGTGATCGCGCCGGTCAGCGGCGCCACCAGCGGCACCTTTTCGGTCGCGATGATCGGCAGGATGCTTTCGTTCTGCGGCGTGCCGCGCACCATGAAGAGCGCGAAGACCTTCTCGTCCTGCAACAGCTTGCGCACGTTGTCCGGCGTGCGCTTGGCGTCGAAGCCGTCGTCCAGCGTCACCAGTTCGATGCGGCGCCCCGCGACACCGCCGTTCGCATTGACCGCGCGCAGGTATACCTGCGCGCCTTCGATCTGTTCCCTGACCGAACCCGCCACCGGCCCGGTCACGCCGGCCGATTGCCCGATGCGGATCGCCGCCTTGCTGACCCCCGGCTCCGCCATTGCCGCAGGCGCGGCGAACCCCAGCGCGGCGGCCATCATGCCGCACGCCATCCATGTTGCCTTCATCGTCTCGACCCCTCCGCCTGGTTGGCGTGTCTGTAGTTGTAGCGTGACTGTCGCTGGCGTGGAGGCGCGAGCGACGCTTCGCAAATTACCCCAAGCAGGGTATCGGAGCAAACGGGGAACGGGGGAGTGTTGCTGCGGCCTCACACCGGCACCGACCGCCGGTGCGGGCGTGAGGCAGGAATGAAGGCGCAACCGCGCATCAGGGCGCGCCGCACGGGCGCGCCCGGAGGGATCGAACTACCGGGTTCAGGATGGCAATCGCGTGGCTCAGGGAAATGCCGGCACGGCCGGATCCAGGCCGGCGAACGCGGCTTCCGGATGCGCCTGCTGCAGCAGCATCTCGATTTCCTCGACACGGCCGCGCGGCACGTCGACCATCAGCAGGATCTTGCCCGCCTCGATGTCCTTCTCGAACGCGCGCAAGCGGCTGTTGGGCGCCGAGCTGCCGATCATGCTCGAGGCCCAGGCACCGAACACCGCGCCCAGCACCGCCAGCACGCCGACCAGCCCCCACTGCGGGGTATCGCTGGCGATCGGGAACATGGCCACCACCACGCCCGCCACCAGGCCCACGCCGCCGCCGACCATCAGCCCCATCTCGGCGGCGTGGATGATGTCGGAAGTCTGGAACAGGTTGGCTTCATGCAGGCCCGTTATGTCGGCCCCGTCGCGCGCCACGAAGTGGATGTGGCTGTTTTCCACGCGGGCCAGGAGGAGGTCGTCCATGGTACGTCGGGCGCTGACCAGATCGGGCAATAACCAGAAGATGCGTTTGCGCATGTCTGTCTCCTTAATCAGGCCGTCCCGGGAGTGGGGATACCGTCTGTGGGACGGGGGTTGTTTCTTTGTACGCCCTTCATGCAGCGAGTGCAAGGCAAGCAATCCGGTGGCCTGGCGATGTGACGCGCGCATCGGCCGCGCGCGTCACAAACGCCGGAAACGCGCTTCAGAATGTGATCGGCAGACGCACATTAACCTGCAGGTCGGGCGTGTCGCGCGTCAGGCCCGCGCCCACCGACAGGTTGATCGTGTAGCGGTTGTTGAAGCGATAGGAGTAGCCCACCAGCAGCGTGCCCTGCGTCACGCGCACGGAACCCGGCACCGTCTGCCCGTTCTGCTTGGTCGGCCAGATGATGGCCTGGTCGTAGCCGATCGAGAACGACGCTTTCTCGTTGAGCGCGAGACCCATGCCGAAGCTGAATTCGAAGATGTCGCCCGGGGCGATCTTGCCGAGGTCTTCCTTCTGGCCATTCAGCACGGTGCGGCTGACGTTGTCGCGCGCGAAGTTATGCAGGTAGCTGAAGGTACCGAAGAACACCGCCGGATCGGTCGGCAGCAGCCAGGTGATGCCAGGCTGAAGCGCCTGGAAGCCCGTGCCGGTTGGCAGGCCGAGCGGCAGGCCCGTGCCGGTCGCGTTGCCCACGCAGCGCGTGATGCAATCGGTGACGACCTCGAACGGGTCCTTGCCGGTGGCCGACTTGTAGCGCAGCCAGCCGATGAAGTACGGCATCTTTTCATTGCCGTAGTTGAGCTGGTAGCGCAGGGTCGCTTCCACGTCGCCAAGGCCGGTGCCACTGGAATTGAAGACGTTGTCGACCGCGGTGCCCGTGAAAATCTCGCGGCTGACGGTAGACCCGGAGGCGTGGACATAGGGCACCTTCGCTTCGATTTCCAGGCGCTTGGTGATGCCGTAGCGTAATGCAACCGAGGCGAGGTACGTGGTGGTCTTGACCTCGCGCACGTCGACCAGGCCGATCAGGATGGCGGGAATGACCGTGTAGCCGACCAGGGCCACGCGATTGTTGGATGAGTAGCCATACTGGAGCCCGGGCTCGACTACCAGTTTCCCTTCGCCGGTCAGCACGCCGGGCTGGTCCGTGATGGGAGCAATTTCAGGCGGCCGCGTATTGCGCTCGGGCGGCTGGCCCACCGGCTCCTCGACGCCGGCCACGGTCTGCGGGTCCGCCGATTCGCCCTGCTGGGGCTGGCCTTGCTGCGGTGGCGCAACGGCCTGCTGCTGGCCCGTGACCTGCTGGGGCGCGTTGACGACATTGGGCGCCACACCCTGCGTGGCACTCGCGGCGGCGGCCGCGGCCGCGGCATTGGTCGCATAGTCCGCCGGTGCCACGCCCGGCCCCGCGCCCCCGCGTTTCCTGGCGAGGACATCGTTGCCGATCACACTGCGAAGCTCCCTGATGACCGCTTCCTGCTCGGCCAGCGCGCGCTTCATGGCCTCCAGCTGACTCTGTTGCTCGGTCAACTGGTGTTGCAAGGCTTCGATGCCCGGTGCGGGCGGTGCGCCGGCATCCGGCAAGGTCTGGGCCTGTGCCAGCCCTCCGACCAATAGCAACGTCGAGCATCCCGCGTTGCGGATGCCCTGCATCGACCGCTTCTTCATGACGTCTATCCTCCCCCGGACGGCGGACTGATTAGACAGGAGTCCGCTGCCTGCACTGCGCGATGCCTTCGCTACGACTACCTCATGCTCGCGGCCCGCATCAGCGCGCTGTTCAGCGCTGTGTTGGCCAGCTGTGATCGGAATGCCTGCAATGTATTCACGCCGGCGTCGATTGTCATGACGCTCTGGATGCTCTGGTTGTTCAGCGAGTTCTGGATCACCGTTGCCGGCGAGCCCGCGAGCGCGCCGACGTTCGCAAGATTGCCCGGGCCATTCTGGATGACGGTCAGGGCGCCATTGGTGACAACCTGGGCGGCTCCGGTGTTGACCGTCGTCACCGGCATGCCACCCGCGCCGGCCGCCGCGGTCGCGACCGAGGTTGCCCCGGCGGCCGAGGCGGTGCTGGCGCCTGCCGCGCCGGCACCGCCCGCCGCACTCGCACCGGCCGCGCCGCCTGCACCGCCATTGCTGCCGGCCGCGACCGACACACCGGTCGCCGGACCGAGGGCGGCCCCCTGGGTCGCACTGACGATCGACGGTCCCAGGGTCGAGGCCAGGCGAGAAGCCTGTTCCGTCGTGATCCTCCCCACATCCGGGATATTAAGGGTGGTTGCCACGACCAGCGCACCGTTGATGTACACCGCGCGTTCGATACCGAACGAAACCTGCAGTCCGCCCGCATCGAACCCGCCCCGCGCGTCTTCGAGCCGTTCCTGCGCGACCGGCTTCCAGCCGGTCATGTCGCTACGCGCGGCGGCAACATGGCTGTCCGGCGGCATGTCATCGGCGCGGTCGCCGCGCGCCAGCGCCGCCTGCGCCGGGACCGCCCCGGCATCGAGCGGGTCCGGCGGCGATGCATCGGCCGCGCGCACGGAACCAGCATAGGCCATGCCCGCCCCGAGCAGCAACAGGACGGTGGCCTGCCCCGCCGTGCCGCATCGGCTGCCGGCCAGGCCAGGAAATGAAGCGGACGTCTCGAGCATGATGTGTTCCTCAGAAATCGCTGGCGCCATGCGAAGGCATGACGGTGAAGAACAAGCTGTCCCGGTTGACTCCCATCCAATAGGGGCCCATTGGCGCAACGCGCCAGTCGGCCGCAAGATTGAACCGCGCACGATCGGTACGGTTATGGATCACGAAGAGCAGCTGGCCTTCCCAGACGCTCTCGAAATGCTCGCGCGAAATGGAGCGCGTGCCGCGCGCGGGATCGCCGATCAGCACGCGGTCTCCCCTGACCCCCTTGACCACCACGAAGTGGTGGTAGCCCCCTTCGGAGATCAGCACGATCGCGGGGATCTGCGTCTCCTCCAGCTTGGACAGGGGCAATTCATAGCCGTCGGCCTGATAGCCGCGCGACTCCAGGAAGCGCTTCATGTCCAGCAGGGAAAATCCTTCATGGCGGATCTTTGCCTGGTCGCCGTTGACGTACATGTTGGCGAAGGCCAGTTCCTCGGTCACGGGCTCGCCGTACTGGAAGGTCAGCAGGGTCGCCACGGCGGCCGAGCCGCAGCTGAAGTCGTATTGCTGCCGGACCGTGGTCTTGAAGCGGGCTTCGCGCAGGCTCGTCACCGGCACGCTGTAGTACTCGCCGACGGGTCCGTAGATTGCCACCCGGTCCGCGAGCGCCGGCGCGGTGTGTCCCAAAGCCAGCGCGAACGACAGAACCCCCAGCCACCCCCGTCGAAGCATCTTCATCACTTGAACTGAACGTTGATGATGGTCGCGTTCTGGATCAGCACGCTGTTGCCGGTGTTCTGGATTGCCGTCGGTATGCCCGCCGCATTGGCGAACGCGCCGTCGGTCACGATATTGTTGCCGGACACCGAGTTGTTGGTCGTATTGTCCGCCACCGTGCCGTGCAGCCGCATGTCGTTGACGACCAGTTCCGCACCGCCACGCACGCCATCAAGCTTGTCGCTTGCCACGGCCACGATCTTCGGGCCAAACGGATTGCGCTGGGCCCCCGTATTCAGGTCGGTCTTTGCAGCGGCTTGCGTGCCGATGCCAATTACGCTGGCCGCGCTGACCTGCGCTGCCGCGGACGCAGGGTCCGCCATGGGATCCGCCTTGGCTTGCACGAAGGGCCAAGCCAGGAATGCCGTCCCCAGAAGGGTGACTGCGGTGCGAACCGGTCGCATGGTGCGTCTCCTTGTTGCTCGCCACGTTCCGCCCCCATCCGGTGGCCCATGGCGATACTCACAGGCTGACAGGCCAGGAGAACGGCATCACGCCGGGACGAACCGCGCCCCCGAGATGCCGCTCCCGGCCGCGTGAAGCTTTGCGACGGCACCGTCCGGCCGGCCATGACTGCTACTGGCCGGACCGCGCCGTGCGAGGCCTCACTTGCCGACGTTCATGTTCGCCTGCACGTTGACGCTATGTTGAATCATCGATCCGGCGCCATTGTTCTGCGCGGCGATCATGATGCCGGCAGCGGTCTGGCCAACGCTGGTCATGACGTTTTGCATCTGGAACGAACCGGCACTGACGGAGATATAGCCGCCCGCGCCGCCGACCCCACCGACCGCACCGTTGCCGGTACCGCCCGTGCCGCCAGCACCAGCGCCGCCATTGCCGACACCGCCGGTCGCGCCAACAGCGCCAGCAGCGCCAGCAGCACCGGCGCCGCCGCTGCCGTTGGAGGCCGTGCTCGAAGCGCTGCCATTGGTAGCCGTACCGCCTGCGCCACCATTGCCGGCAATGCTCGCTTGCGCGCCGCCAGCGCCAGCATTGCTGGTGGAAGCGCCGCCCGTGCCGCTAGCCGTTGCCGCGCCGCCTGCACCGCCGGCACCACCGGTTGCACCGGCTCCGCCCCCTGTTGCGCTGGCCGACGAAGTACCGGCACCACCAGCGCCGCCACTGCCACTTGCGGTACCGCCAGAACCGTTAGCCGTGGGCGAGCCAGCTCCGCCGCCCGCACCCGCGCCAGCGGAACTGCCAGTACCCGCGCCACTGGTCGCAGACGTGCCGCCGCCCGCCGCACCTGCCGAACCACCAAAGCCGCCGCTCGCGCCCAGGGCGCTACCGCCACGGCCACCGGCACCGATCGATGCGCTGAGCGCACCGCCGCCACGGCTGGTGCCGCTTGCGCCATCGCCGCCGGCGCTGCCGGATGCACTGAGCGTGCTACCGCCAGTCGACGTAGCACTGCCACCGCCACCGCCCGCACCGCCCGCACCGCCGCCGGTACCACCGACGCCCGCAGTAGCGCTGCCATTCGTCACCTGTCCGGCGCTCGCACTGCCATTCAGGCCGCCGCTACCGCCATTGCCGCCATTACCACCGTTTCCGCCGTTTCCGCCAGTACCGTGTCCACCGGTCCCGCCCGTAGCGGCTCCGCCCGTGCCAGCACCGCCGGCTCCGCCCGCGCCAGCACTGGTAGTGCCGGTGTTCCAGGCCTGGTTACCCACGCCGGCGAACGAGTTATTGGAAACGTATCCATTCAGCTTGCTGATGGCCAGCGCCTTGCTATGGTTGAATGAATTCGAGAAATTGGCCTGGGCCGTGCTTCCGTTGGCGGCGGCCGCATTGCCATAACCGCTCATATCCTGATCCGCGCGGGTGAGGGTCCGGTTCGACGTCCGGTTCGATGTCCTGTTGGAAGTGGAGGTGGAGGTATTGCCGGTCACGTTCAGGGAACGTGAATTTTCATTCGCCTGTGCACCGCCGCCGCCCTGAGTCGAGTTGGCAGTCGCGGTCTGCGTATTGCTCGTGCCACTATCGCCCGCATTCGTTGTCGGGTTCGCCATCGCTTGACTGCCAAAACCGAATGCCAAGGCAATCGCCGACGCCAGTAAAGTCTTTTTCATATGAAGCTCCCAGGAGAATTTCACACAGCGGCTCAGCCTCCGCGCAACACCCATCCCGAGTGATGGCTGGAGGTTCGGTCCGGCACAGTGCCAAACCAGACTCCCCTTGCGCATAATCGGTGCCAGCTTCTAGACGCGAATGGACAATCCCTTGCAGGACAAGGGCTTGCCAACCCGATGCGGGGAACTTTCCGGGGCCATTGGCAATCCTCTCCCACCTTCGCCGCAGTGCATCGCAAGCGACATGTCACACCGATGTGACACCGACTCCCGCGTGCCTGCTGGGCGGTTTTTCGACCCGGGACAGAAGCTTATTGTTTTCAGTGGCTTACCCGACCCACTCGGGAATGGCCGATGCGCCTGGGTGCGTATCGGCACTGAAACAGGGTGCCCGGCGATGCACAGACCGGCAGGCGTTCGGGGGCGTGGCAATCTGCAGAAATCGCCTTGGGATCGCATGCCGCAAAGCCCCGTGGCAGCGGCTCGGGCAAGACATTGCGTGCGTCCGCACGCAGCCGGAATGCGGCGTTCGGGCCTCAGGTGCACCGTTGCAACAGATTCACCGCCGCCACGGTGCCGAAACGCACTCATTGCACAGTCCATCTAGGACTTATGTCTGATCTACAGTACATTAGAGGCATTACAGACTTGTCATGTCTCCGCAAGCGAAACCATGAGCGAAGCCGTCGTCCCCTTGTATCACCAGATTTACGTGGTACTGCGCCAGCAGATTGTCGAAGGCCGCTTCGGCCAGGGACCGCTGCCGGGCGAAATTGACCTGGCCAAACAGTTCCACGCGTCGCGCGTGACCATGCGGCGGGTGTTCGACCGGCTGGTCCAGGAAGGACTGGTGCGCCGGCATCGCGGGCTGGGCACTTTCGTCAACCCGCATCCGGTCAGGCCGGTCTCGACGACCGAAGAGCGCAGCGCCAGCCTGCTCGACAACATCATCGACATGGGCCAGAAGACGGCGGTGAAGGTGATCTCGATCGACGAGGTCCACGCCACGCCGGAAGTGGCCGAGGCGCTCGACCTCTCGCCGGGCGATCCGGTGGTGAAGATCATCCGCGTGCGGCACTACCGCAACCGGCCGCTCTCGCATATCACGGTCTACCTGCCCGCCGAACTGGGCCGACCGCTCACGCGCAAGGCGCTCGAGGAGCAGCCGGTGCTGCGCCTGCTCGAAAGCAGCGGCGTGCGGCTTGGCCGCGCCAGCCAGGTCCTGTCGGCGCGGCTGGCCGACGTGGTGGTCGCCCCGCTGCTCGAGGTGCCGGTGGGCGGCGCCCTGCTGGCGGTCCGCCGCGTGGTCAAGGACGCCGATGGCCGTCCGGTCCAGTTCCTGCTGGGCCAGTACCGGCCGGATCGCTACGAGTACCGCATGGAACTGTCGCCGGCCGGTGAGGACAGCACCAACGTCTGGGTGGAAAACGAAACCCGCCCGGGCCTGCGCGACTGACACCGCGCGCCAGGCCACGGCAGGCGCCTCAACGCCCTGCCACGCCATCGGGACCGCCCCACGCGAGCGCGGTCCCGGGCGATAATGCGCATTCGTGATCACTTTTTCACTTTTCGCAGGGAGCAGCCGTCATGCCGTCGTTCCGTCCGCGCACGTCTACCCACAGACGTTCACTCGCCACCCGACTTCGTGCCGCCGCAGGCGCCTGCGTGCTGGCGCTGTGCGCGTTCCCGATGGCGGCGGATGCGCAGATCGCCGGCGGCAAGGCCATCCGCATCCTGGTCGGGGCCCCGGCCGGCGGCACCACGGACACGCTGGCGCGCAGCATAGCCCAGGAAATGTCGCAGCAGCTGGGCCAGCCGGTGGTGGTCGAGAACCGCCCCGGCGCGGGCGGCAACATCGCCGCCGACCTGGTCGCCAAGAGCGCGCCCGACGGGTCCACGCTGCTGATGAGCTTCACCAGCCATACCATCAACGCAACGCTCTACAAGAAGCTGCCGTTCGATCCGCTGCAGGACTTCACGCCGATCACGCTGGTGGCGACGGTGCCCAGCGTGCTGGTGGCCAATCCAAAGCTGTCCGCCAACAACGTCCCCGAACTGATCCGGCTGGCGCGTGCGCAGCCCGGCAAGCTGAACTTCGCCATCGGCTCGGTCGGTTCGTCGGTGCACCTGGCCGGCGACATGTTCAAGATGATGACCCACACATACATCGTGAACATTCCGTACAAGGGCACCGCGCCCGCCATCACGGACCTGCTTGCCGGGCAGTGCGACCTGATGTTCGCGAGCACGCTCAATGTCCTGCCGCACGTGCGCGCGGGCAAGCTCAAGGTACTGGGCGTGACCAGCCCCGCGCCGCTGCCGCAGTTCCCGGGCGCCGCCCCGATCGGCGCCACCGTCAAGGGCTTCGAATCCAGCGCCTGGTTCGGCCTGTTCGGACCGGCCGGGTTGCCGGCAGACGTGACCCAAGCCCTTTACCAGGCGGCCCACCAAGGCCTGGAGGCGCCGGCGGTACGCAAGCGCCTGGAAGCGGACGGTGCGCAGCCGCTCGGCACCACGCCGGAATCCTTCGCCGCGTTCGTGAAGCAGGACGTGAAGCGCTGGGCCGCCGTGGTGAAGTACTCGGGGGCCACCTCGGAATGAACGTGGCCGCGGCCTCGGCGCCCGCCCGTCCGGCAACGCTGGCCCAGAAGCTGGTGGCGCGCGCCGCGGGGCAGGCACATGTCGAGCCGGGTGCGCTGGCGATGTGCCGGGTCGACCTGGCGATGTCGCATGATTCCAGCGGGCCGCGCCGTGTCGCGCCGCTGCTGGAAGCGCTGGGCGCCACCGTGTGGGACCCCTCGCGCTACGTGGTCGTGACCGACCACTTCGTGCCCGCCGCAGATCCCTCGGCCGAAGCGATCCTGCACTTCACCCGCGACTGGACACGCCGCAGCGGCGCGCACCTGATCGACGGCGAGGGCATCTGCCACGTGGTGCTGCCCGGGCACGGCCATGTGCTGCCGGGCCGGCTGATCGTCGGCGGCGACAGCCACAGCCCGACCGGCGGCGCGTTCGGCGCCTACATGTTCGGCGTCGGCGCCACCGAGATGGCCGGCGTGCTGGCCACGGGCGAAATCTGGCTGCGCGTGCCGCAGACCATCCGGCTGCAATGGGACGGCGCGCTGGCGCCCGGCGTCTGCGCCAAGGACATGATGCTGTTCCTGTGCGCGCGCCTGGGCCTGGGCGGCGGCCGCTATGAAGCCGTCGAGTACGCCGGCAGCGCGGTGGCGGCCCTGTCCATGCAGGAACGCATGACGCTGGCCAATATGAGCGCCGAGCTTGGCGCCCAGACGGGCCTGGTCGCGCCCGACGCCACCACGCTGGACTGGCTCTCGGCGGCGGGCGTGCCGGCGTCGACGCTGGCCGGCATCGACCTGGCCTGGTGGCGCACCGATGCCGGCGCGCCGCTGCTGGCCACCCATGTCTTCGATGCCGGCGCTCTGGTGCCGCAGGTGGCCGCGCCCCATTCGCCGGCCAACAGCGCGCCAGTGGAGCAGGCGGCCGGCGAAGCCGTGCAGATTGCCTACCTTGGCGCCTGCACCGGTGCCAAGCTGGACGACCTGCGCATGGCGGCGCAGGTGCTGCGGGGCCGGCGCGTCGCGCCCGGCGTCAGCCTGCAAGTGGCGCCCGCCTCGGTGCGCGACCAGCAGCAGGCGGAACGCGAGGGCATCCTCGCCATCCTGGCCGAAGCGGGTGCCGAACTGCTGCCCAATGCCTGCGGTGCCTGTGCCGGCTATGGCGCCGCGCGCTTTCCCGCCGGCAGCCGCGCCATTGCCTCGACCGCGCGCAATTTTCCCGGGCGCATGGGCGATGGCGGCAGCGCCGTCTGGCTGGCATCGCCGCTGACGGTGGCGGCCAGCGCCGTGACCGGGCGCATCACCGATCCCCGCACCCTGCTCTGAACCCGTTTTCCGCATGACCGAGCCTTCCCTCCCCGCGCGCGCCGGCCGCATCTGGCGCTTTGGCGACGACATCGATACCGACGCCATGGCCCCGGCGGTATGGATGAAGGCCGCGCCGGAGGTCCTCGCCTCGCATTGCCTCGAAAGCCTGCGTGCGGAGTTCCCCGGCCAGGTACGCGCCGGTGACGTGGTGGTAGCGGGCGCCAACTTCGGCATCGGCTCGTCGCGCGAGCAGGCGCCGCAGGCGCTGCGCCAGCTGGGCGTGCAAGCCGTGGTGGCGCCATCGTTTGGCGGCCTGTTCTACCGCAATGCCATCAATCTCGGCCTGCCGGTGCTGGTCTGCCCGGACACCAGCCGGCTGGCGGATGGCGCGCCGGCCCGGGTCGACCTGGAGAACGCGGTGCTGCAGCTGGACGACGGCACCACCGTCGCCTGCGAACCGGTACCGGCATTCCTGCGCGAGATCCTGAGCGCGGGCGGGCTGATCCCGCATCTGCAGGCCAGGCTGGCGCGCGCCTGACGACCGGCCCGGCGCCTATGTCGGGCCCTGCGCCGGGCCCTGCGGCGGCCAGTTGGCTGCCTCTCTCAGCAGCGCCAGGGCTTCTTCGTCGCTGGTCTGGGTGAAGTCGAGGTAGAACGCGCCCACCGAACCGAAGTTGGCCGGCGTGTTCAGGCAGATCACCTGGTCGGCGGCGGCTTCCAGGCTGGCCAGCCCTTCCGCGGCCCCTACCGGTACGGCGGCGATCACTTGCGCGGCGCCCGCCATGCGCAGGCCCTCGAGCGCGGCGCGCATGGTCGCGCCGGTCGCCACGCCATCGTCGACCACGATCAACGTGCGCCCCGCCAGGCGCGGCAGCGGCGCGCCGTTACGGTAGCGCTGCTGCCGCCGCACGATCTCGTCGATCTGTCGCCCCCGTTCGGCAGCGAAGGTCCCGCTTTCGACCGTGCGACGCACCCACGGATCGTCATTGACGACGGTATGCGGATCCCGTCCGGCATCGCCTTCCACGACGGCGCCGAGCGCCAGTTCAGGATAGCCCGGCGCGCCGATCTTGCGCACCAGCAGCACGTCCAGCCGCGCGCCGATGGCGCGCGCGGCCTCGAACGCCACCGGCACGCCGCCGCGCGGCAGCGCCAGCACCAGCGCGGGCACGCCGTCGCGCGGCTGGCCCACACCGAGTTCGGCCAGGCGGCGCCCAAGGTACAGGCCGGCCTCACGTCGGTCGGCAAAGCACGGCGGCAATGGCATGGCGCGCTCCTGCAGGGTGGCCGGCTGTCGGCGTATAGGCGTGACGGCGTGTCGGCGTGGTCGGCAAATTCGACACATGGGGCAGGACCGCACCCCCTAAGTCACTATAGTCTGTCCCCGGCGTCGCGCCCCGCTGCCATGCGTGCCGCGCATTGGACGCAACACGGAAACAGTGTGTTGCACTGCGGCAGGCTGATCGCCGGGGGCAAGCCCGCTAGGATGTGGGTCAGGCGGCAACCCGCCAAACTCATCGCCACCAGTGAGCCTGACATGACTTCGCCGCACCCTGACAGCAAGGAGCAAGACATCGCCCGCCCGGACAACGAGCCGGACATCCCGTTCGGTTCGCTCGACGCCGCCGCCATGGTCGAACTGCCTTACACCTTCCGCCAGACCGGCACCTGCGCCGGGTACTTCCGCGAATTCTTCAGCTGAGCGGCGCCGCGCTCGCGCCCATGGCCTGGTCGCACAGCGCGACCAGCCGCTCCATCATGTCGCGCGCGGCGGCGGAGGGCTCCGGCTGGGCGTGCAGCGTCAGTTCGATGGCCGGCACGGCGCCTAGCCACGGCTGATCGTCGAGCAGCCGATGCGGCGCCGCTGCGAGCCGGCGCGGCAGCAGGCTGATGCCCAACCCGTCGGCCACGGCAGCGCTGATGCTGGCCAGGCTGGCGCTGACGAAGCCGATGCGCCAGCGCCGCCCGCTGGCGTCGAGCGCGTGCGTCATCTCGCCCCGGTAGAGGCCGCCGCTCGGGAATGCCACCAGCGGCACCGGGTCGCGCGCCACGGCTGGTCGCGTGCAGCTGTCGATCCACGCCAGCGGCTCCGGCCAGCAAGCCATGCCGGCGGCATGGCCCACGCGCTGCTTGACCAGTGCCAGGTCCAGTTCGCCGTCCTGGAAGCCCTGCCAGAGATCGTGGCTGAGACCGCTGGTGACCTCCAGCCGGATCCCCGGCCAGGTATCCGCAAACCCCGCCAGCATCGCCGTCAGCGGCTGCGCCGCGAAATCCTCCGGCACCCCCAGCCGGATCTCGCCCTGGCCTGACGTCTGTCGCACCTGCTCCACGGCTTCGGCCATCAATTGCTGCAGGCGTCGCGCGTAGCCCAGCAGGCGCTCGCCTTCGGGCGTGGTCGTGACATAGCGGCCACCCCGGTCCAGCAGCTGGCAGCCCAGCTGCTCCTCCAGCCTGCGCACCTGCTGGCTGACGGTCGACTGGGTCAGGTGAACGCGCTGCGCCGCGCGCGTGAAGCTTCCGCTCTCGGCCACGGCGACAAAGCTCTGCAACAGCGCGGGATCGAGGCGGGCGTCATGCACGGCAGTCAGGTATTGGATTTTCCACTGCCGGGGATTTCATCATTTAATTTCCCAATTGCCAAGCCACGGCGTAGATTGGCGGCTCTCCTCCATTCGCGCCCTCCCCGCGGGCCGCCTTGACGGAACTCTGCGGTCAGCGTGCGCTTACTTTCGCTACGCTATGGCAACCCACGAACAACTCATGCGCGAGGCCGTCGACCTCGCGCTGATCAACCGGAACCGCGGCGGCCGCCCGTTCGGCGCGCTGCTGGCGATCGACGGCGAAGTCGTGGCGACCGGCGTCAACGACATCGTCCACAGCCACGACCCGACCACGCATGCCGAAATGGAAGCGCTGCGCGCCGCCGCCCGCAAGCTCGGCCGCCCAGACCTGCGCGGCAGCGTGGTCTATGCCAGCGGCCATCCGTGTCCGATGTGCCTGGCCGCGATGACCATGGCCGGCGTGCAGGCGGTCTACTACGCCTTCGACAACAACGACGCCGCGCCCTACGGCCTGTCCAGCGACGCCGCCTACCAGGCGCTGCGCCTGCCCCTGGTGCCGCCGCCGCTGCCGTTGCAGCGGGTGCCGGTGGACATCGCCGCCGTGCAGCTTTACGGCTCGCGTGCGCCGCGCGCGTGAAGACATGTCGTTCGACGTCTCGCACCGCGCACCGCCGCGCTGGCTGATCCTGGCCACGGTCGTGGCGATCGGCCTGAACCTGCGGCCGTTCCTGACCGCCGTCGGGCCTCTGGCCACCACCATTCGCGCCGGCACCGGGCTGGACTACGAAGGCATGGCGTGGCTGACGCTGCTGCCCATGCTGCTGATGGGTGCCGGGGCGTTTGCCGCCCCGGCCATCCGCCAGCGGCTTGGCGCACGCCGCGCGGTGCTGGCCGCGCTGGCCACGCTGTGCCTAGGATCGGCGCTGCGCGCGCTGGCGACCGATGGCGCGATCCTGGTGGCCACGGCGGCCCTGTGCGGGCTTGGCGTGGCCGTGGTGCAGGCGGCCTTCCCGGGCATCATCAAGCAGGAATTCCCGCGGCGCGTGGCCCCGGTCATGGGTTTGTATTCGGCCGCGCTGATGGGCGGCGGCGCGCTGGGCGCGCAGCTGGCCCCGCTGATCTCGGATCTGTCCGGCGCTTGGCAGCAAGGCCTGGCCTGGTGGGCGCTGCCCACCGCGGCGGCATTTGTCCTGGCCTGGCGCGCCCTGCCGGCCCCAGGGGCAGCCGCATCCGCGGCCCGTGCCGCGCACCGGCCGGCCAGCCAGCTGCTGCGCCGCCGCCGCACATGGATGCTGATGGCCTGCTTCGGCGCGATGAACGGAGGCTATGCCTCGCTCGTGGCGTGGCTGGCGCCGTTCTACCAGCAGCATGGCTGGAGCGTGGCGCGCAGCGGCAGCCTGGTGGCCGTGATGGCGGTGGCCCAGGCCGCCGCCGCGCTACTGCTGCCGACGCTCGCCGCCAGCCGGCAGGACCGCCGCTTGTGGATGGCCGCGGCCCTGGCCATGCAGGCCGTGGGGTTTGCCGGCCTGGCGCTGTGGCCCGAATGGTCGCCCTACGCCTGGGCTGCCATCGGCGGAGCGGGATTGGGCGGTTGCTTCGCCCTGTACCTGGTGGTCGCCCTTGACCACCTGCCCGACCCCGACGGCGCGGGCGCGCTGAGCGCGCTGATGCAGGGCGGCGGCTTCCTGCTGGCCTCGCTGGCGCCGTGGATCACCGCGGCCCTGCATTCGCACACCGGCGATTTCGTGACCGGGTGGTGGTACCACCTTGGCTGCGTGGCGTTCGTGGCGGCACTCACCATGCGCCTGGACCCGGCGCGCTACGCCCGGTCCATGGCCGGCGCCGCTCCCCAACCGGCGTAGCCGGCCCCAAATCCGATCGCGCGCCTCAGCTTTCCGCTCGGCGCGCCATCGCCCGCTCGATGACCGCGCTGACATCGGCCGGATCGGGCCCGGTGCCGGATGGCAGCGCAAACGCGCGGGCGTACCCGATTCTGCGTAAGGCTGCACTGCCGCCACGATAGCACGCCGGCCACGCCACGAGGCCGCGCACGCCGAATCCTTTGCAAGATTTATTTCCGATGTAACGCCACATTACCCCTTGCCCGGTTCCCGCAAGCACGCGGGCGGATCCTGCAGGCTTCCTCCGGAGCCTTGTGCCACAAGGCTTTGCAGGCGATACCACCGAGCAGCCCTGGCCGCCGCGCCACGCATGCGTCATGTGAGACAGACTTACAAGTGCAAGCACGCAGCGCGGGGCCGCGTCGCTACATTGAAGCCGTGTTCAACGCGAACGATCCGGAGCCCCACATGAAACGCGCCCTCTGCCTGGCCGTGCTGCTGTCCACCACCGCAGCCCTGCTTTCCGCCTGCATCGTGGTACCGCCGCGCGGCGGCCCGCCGCCCCGCTACCACTACTACCACGACCGCTACTGATCCCTGCCGCCCGGTCCGACCACCCGACACCAGGAGAACCAAAATGAAACGCCAGATCCTTCTCGCCGCAGCCGTCCTCGCCGCCGGAGGCACCTTCGGCCTGCTCAGCCCCGCGCAAGCCCATGACGGCTTCCGCGCCTATGGCCATCCGCCGCCCGCGCCGCGCTACGAAGCCCGCCCTCCGGCACGCCCCGGCCAGGCCTGGGTGCCCGGCCACTGGGTGTCCCGCGGCGGACACTACGACTGGCGCGGCGGCTACTGGCAGGCGCAACGACCCGGCCAACGCTACGTGCCGGACCGCTGGGTGCAAGGCCCGCACGGCTGGGTCATGCGCCCCGGCTACTGGTCGCGTTGAGGATGCGTCGAGGGCGCGCCGTGCGGCGCCGGCCTGGCCCCCCGACCCGGCACGACAGGTTGGTGGCAAGGCCACGGAGCGGCTGCGACGCACGCTGCTCCGGCCTCATCCCGAGGTGGCAGTCCCCTCTCATCCAGAAGCACTAGATCGCGTGCGCAGGCATGGGCACCAAACGACGCGGCTATGGGTTAACACGGGTAATTCGAGCCGTTTCATAATTGCGTCACTAAATATTCCTTGATTTTCTTTTATCCACCCGAAGGGGTTATATATCAGGCACGGGAGGCCTTCGAATAATCAAATCCGTTGCAGGCCTGTAACCATCCGGCAAAGCGATGTCTCAGATCTGATACGGTTGCGCGCGCGCGCCGGCATGGCGCCTCCACAACATGCCCCCACCTTTTGGAGGGATTTTCGGCAGGTATTATGAAGCCCGCTTCATTCCCACTTCACCCCCCGCCCATTAGCGCCGCTTGCAATCCATACCACCACCCCATAAGATGGTTTTAAGCCGATTTAGGAGTGAGTAATTTTCGGGTTTGGGTTCGGGTCATCTTCCAGCCGCCGACAAGTTCAGAGCAGAAAAGGGAACAGGCCGGACATGGAAGCACGGGGGTCAAGGCAGTGAGCGGACCGCAGCGCGCGCCCGCCTGCCGTGTCATGTCTCCCCACACGCAAAGCGCCCGCATTCCCTCCCGAGTAACGGGGAGTGAAACAAATGAACGCCTTGCTGATCGAGGAGCATCCCTTGCTCCGTCTCGGGCTGCTGCAGATGCTCGAGAACATCCAGGATTCCGGTCACGTTGCGGCGCTCGCGCCTGACGAGCTCGGACGACACGACAATGTCCCGCACAACGCAGACCTGCTGGTCTTCGGCATGCCCACCGACATCCGCAGCGGATGGGCGCAACTGCAAGTCGCTCGCGAACTCCTTTCGCCCCAGCGCATCCTGATCCTCGCCGATCAGTTGCCGCTGCACATGCCCGACGCCGAAAGCGCGCGCGGTGTCTGCGGATGCCTGCCCAAATCGGCATCGCTGGCGGTCATCGAGGCCGCCATCCGGCTCGCGGTTTCCGCGGTGCAAGGCCTGCTGTTCAGCGCCGAGACCGGCACCTTGCCATCGGCATCGCGCCCGGCCCTGCCGGTCGCGCAATCGCTGGCGTCCGCCACACCGCTGCCGGCCACGGCGTTGCCCGAACAGCTTTCCCTGGCCACGTGCGCCAGCGCGCCGCGCAGCGGCATGCGCAGCAGCGTTGCCGTGCGCGACCTCACGGGACTCAAGCCCGGCCTGCCGTTGTCGGGCAGCGCGCGCCCGGTCGAAGAACCGCTGGCCGAGGCCGAGCCGAGCTACGACGAAGCCGAGATGCTCAAGATCACGCCGCGCCAGTACGAGGTGCTGGTGCTGCTGGCGCGCGGCTATCCGATCAAGACCGTCAGCCGCATGCTGAACATCTCCGTGGCCACGGTGAAGAGCCATGCCTGCACGCTCTACCAGCGCCTCAAGGTGCGCAACAAGGGCGAAGCGGTCTACGCCGCCTTGCAGCGTGGCGCCACGCTCGAATGGGTGAGCGGCGACGAGCGCGTGACGCGGGACAGCAGCATGCGCCCCGTGATCGCGCGCCACAGCGAAGCGGCCGTCTACGAGGCCGCAAGCCCGACGCTCTGAACGCCAGCACCGACGCCGAGACCCGCGAGACAAGCGGGCCGGCGCTGCCCCGGGCCAAGCCGGGGATTGAAGGGGTCAGCCATGCCTGCCAGCACTTTCCTGCCCACGTTTTCCGTGTGCATCTGCACGCGCGACAATCCCGACGGCCTGCGCCAGACCTTGCGCTCGGTCCTGGCATCGACCATGCCGCCGCACGAGATCCTGGTGTCTGACGACAGCAGCAACTACGACACGCGGCAGATGATGCGCGAGGAGTATCCCGCGATCCCGTATCTCGAAGGGCCAAGGCGCACGCCTGCGGCAAACCGCAACCGGCTCGTGCGCGTCGCGACCGGCTCGCACGTGCTGTTCATCGACGACATGACGCTTCTGGGCGAGACCTTCCTGCAGCAGATGGCAGAGCGGATCGCGGATGACCATATCCACCGGGCCCAGGTGGAAAACGCAGTTGCGCCGCTGATCCTGACAGGCATGGAGATGCGGGACGGGCGCTGCTGCAGGCCCTGCAAGGCTTCGTTCCTCGGCTATCCGTCGCCCGAGTACCGATGCGGTGAACGGCCACGGTCAGTGTTGCTGCATAGCGCGGTGTTCCCGCGCGAACTGTTCGAGCAAGGACGCTTCAATGAACAGCTCACTTGCGGCTATGACACCGTGGAGCTTGTCGATCACGCTGTCCATGCACGGGGGCATCGCATTGAGCTGGTGCCGAGTGCGGTGAATCGGAGCCTCGCCACGACGGCTGCCACTGGAGAAGCCGAGCTCAACGATGCCTCGCGGGTCTATGCGACGTATCGTGGCTATCAGCGTCTTCGCCACCGTTCCGTGACGGCACTGGCATTCGTCCTTCTCGCATCGGGCGACATACTCTGCAGGCATGTGCGGACCCAGGGCCTGCAAGGCGCTGGCACTGCCTGGCGTACCCTCAAGCAATTCCGCGGGCTGTTGCGCGAAGGCGCCCAAGCCGGTTCCGGCCTCACCCGGGAAGGCAAGGCGGCGTAGCCCACTCCTGGCTTGCCGGACAACGACTTCAACCGTGCGCTAAGGCTTCGCTGCCGACGCTGGCATCGGCCGTTGCCGCTTCTCGCCGGTAGGCGGGGAAGTAGTGCGTCATGTCGGACAGCACTGAGCTGTCTCCGCCGCACAGCGCCAGATATTTTTCCGGATGGACGATGACTCGATGTGTCCGGAAGGCATGCGTGTCTGGAGAGAACCCCTTCTTGTAGTGGAACAAGGAATCCAAGGAAGAGCCGCCAACCCCGCCGCCAAGGTGAAGGCGCTTGAGACGTCGCTCCCGCCCCCAGTTGCGCGCAGCATGCGTAATGATCTTGCAGGGCTGCCGAAGAATGTATCGCTGATCCATCCCGAAAAGATGAGCCTGCATGATTCCCGCGTCCCACGCCACCGAGAACAATGTGGCGCCGATAATCTCCCCGGCCTCTTCCGCCACGAACAATCTCAGGTTAGCGCCTACCTCTTCCACCAGAACCTCGTAGTAGCGTTCGTCGAAGCGATAGCTGGCTGCAGCGCCCAGGCGGCACATCGTTTCACCATAAAGGCGAACGAACGTCGGAAGCGCATCGAAATTTCGATCGATCCGGACCGTAACGCCCGCCTCGGTCGCCTTGACGATATTTTGCCGATGACCGCGGCGGGTCTCGCGCCAGTGCTCTTCCCCGCACTTCGTCAGGTCTACGGACACGGTCCTACCTTCCTCGACGATCTCCCCGACAGAGCTCCACCAGTCCGCATTCAGCAAGGAATGCAATCGCATGAACCAGGAAACGCAACCCGTCTCATGCAGGCGGTCGACGATGGCCGGCAAGGCTGCATCGATGAAGTCGCGGGAAACGTCATCAGTGACGACTGGGCCGCCATAGCCGTATGGCGATACCGCGTCCCAGCAGCCGGCATCGACTGTCCTGCGGATGATCGGCACGAGCAGCTCGCGCTCTCCGTCGGTCGCGTAGATTGCGCGTGCCTTGCCACCATCGCCGAACTCGGCGGCCCGCATCCAGCCAGGCAGATGGTAGCAATCGTGCGAACATCGCCGGAGCACAGCCGTCCATTCTGAAGCAGAGGTGCCCAGGAACTTGACTCGAATCATCTTGTTCTCCCCCCTCCGCGGCTCCCTGTTACGAACCGACCACCTCGACCAGCCGTGTGGCGCAAGCCACAACCTCCCGCACGACCTCCGCCGTCTTCGCGACCTCGGCGTCGGTCAGCGTTGGATGGACCAGCAGCATCAGACTGGTCTCGCCTAGCTGTTTGGCGACAGGTAACCGACGCGCTGGCCGCCAGCCCGTATTGTCGAAGGCCTTTTCCAGATATACCTCCGAGCATGTGCCGGCGTAGCACGGCACGCCCCTGGCCAGTATCTCTGACATGATGCGATCGCGGCTCCAGTCGCCTCGCAGGGCTTCCGGCCGGACAAAAGCATAGAACTTGTACCAGGCGTGCTCGCTATGCGCCGGTGGCAGCGGAATCCGTATCGCGTCAATGTCTTGAAGCGCTTCAGCAAGCAAGTTTGCGTGCCGGCTGCGCCGTCGCGTCCAGTCAGGCATCGATGCGAGCTGAACACGGCCGATCGCGGCCTGCATCTCCAGCATGCGCCAGTTCGTGCCAAAGGATTCGTGAAGCCAGCGGAACCCCGGAGGATGCTCTCGCCTGTAGACGGCGTCCCAACTCTTGCCGTGATCCTTGTACGACCACATGGCCGACCATAATTCGGCGTTGCTGGTGGTCACCATGCCCCCCTCTCCCCCCGTCGTCATGATCTTGTCCTGGCAAAACGACCATGCGCCAACCGCCCCGATGGTTCCGACGGAACGACCGCGATAGCGCGCACCGTGCGCCTGGGCACAATCCTCGATCACCTTGACGCCATGGGCGTCGGCAAGCGCCATGATCGGATCCATCTCGCAGGGATAGCCAGCCAGGTGAACACAGATGATGGCACGGGTGCGCGGGGTCAACACGGCCTCGATGGTCTCGGCCGTGATGTTGCCGCTGTCGACACAGACATCCGCAAAAACTGGAATCGCGCCGGCATTGACCACGCAGGAAACGCTGGCCATGAATGTGCGCGGTGTGACGATGACTTCATCGCCTGGACCGATACCCAACGCCCGAAGCGCAACGTCCAGCGCCAACGTTCCGTTGGCGAGGGCCACCGCGTAGGGTACGCCACACCAACGCGCAAACTCGCTCTCGAACTCGCGGCATTGCGTTCCGGTCCAGTAGTTCACCCGATTGGACAGGAGAACCTTCTGCACTGCGGCTTGCTCTTCGGGAGTAAAGCTGGGCCATGGCGAGAACGGGGTATCTAGCATCGGGAGGCCACCTCAGCCATCAAGAGTTGAAGACAGTAGCGAAGCAAGATCGGCAACGGAAAAGCAGGCGACGGCCACCGACCCATGGTCGTAGCCTTTGAACTCGGGACGCAAGACGTCCGTCAAGCAGCTTTCTCTCGCATTCATCTAATCAAACTTGTGACATCAAGTGAAGGTCGCCATATGGCTTAGATCACACGGCCGATCCGGAGCATGACCAAGCCTGTACGGCGGGCTTTGCGCGCCGTGCACCGTTGGTACGCGAGCGCACGTTGGCGTATTGCACGGGAATCCGCGACAGCAATAATGCTTCCATCGGGATGTGCGTCCAAGTACCTGGTCGCGCTGACGGGATGAAAGGCAAAGCGGGAGCCGATGGCGAGAAGCACAGACTGCCGGCCCAGGTACCTTCCAACAGAAGAAGCCTTAAGACAATGCTGAACTGTGCGCAACTTCTCCTGTTCACCACACCGTGTTGTCAGGATTCAGTTCTGGATATGGCGATGCCTCGGCCCACGATGGCGCCAGGAGGTGCCCGCATATGACCAACCTGATTTCGCGCTGGCTGATCGCCCTTCCGAGACGACGCAAAGTCGCGCTCATGCTATCGGCGGATCTGGTTGCATTGCCGATGTGCTTCGCCTTGGCACTATTCCTTCGCGCCGGCAATTTCGAACTGCTTGTCCAGTACGGCATTACGCCGCCACTGATCATTGCCGCGTGCACGATTCCCGTGTTCTCGCTGAGCGGGCTGTACCGCACCGTCGTCAGATACTTCGACCTGAGGGTCTTGTGGACCACCGGCACGAGCCTGGCCTGCCTGGTGGGTCTTACCTACGCGCTGTCATTTCTCGTGCATCTCGACAGACTGCCTCGCACCGGTCTGCTGATCTACTGGTTCATCGCGTTTGCATATGTCGTGATCTCGCGCTTTGTCGCGCGCGCGCTGCTAACTCGCACCCAACAGAAGCAGAGGACCCAGAAGGAGGCCACCGCCTTGCGCGTTGGCATCTTCGGTGCTGGAGAAGCCGGCTTTCAGCTCGCCATTGCCATGCGCGCGAGCTTGAGCCACAAGGCCGTCTGCTTCTTCGACGATGACATGACGCTTAGCAGAAGCATCTTTGCCGATCTTCCCGTCCACCACAGTAGCCAGATGCGCCGCCGGATCTCCGAGCACGCCATCAACGAGGTCGTATTGGCCGTGCCATCGTTGACCACCGAGCGTCGCAGGCAACTGGTCGACAGTTTGCATCGCTATTCTGTCAGCGTGCGAACCGTGCCGTCCTTGCTCGAGCTCGTTGACCGGAAGATCACCGTGCAGTCCATCCGTGATATCAGCATTGAGGACCTGCTGGGACGCGACGCTGTACCGCCCCGGGAAGACCTGTTTGCGAAATGCACCCAGCGAAAGACCGTGATGGTGACGGGGGCCGGCGGCTCCATCGGCAAGGAATTGTGCCGGCAGATCGCCACACAGGGTCCCCAGCGACTCATCCTGTTCGATCATTCGGAGTACGCCCTGTATGCCATCGAACAGGAACTGCGCCAGCGCTATCCCGATCTCCAGGTCACGGCGCGCATCGGCTCGGTTTGCGACGCCACAGCGGTATCGGCCGCGCTGCGTGGACAACAGGTCGATACCATCTACCACGCGGCGGCCTACAAGCATGTACCGCTTGTGGAGGCCAACATGTCTGAAGGCATCCGCAACAATGTGCTCGGGTCCTGCACTGTCGCCAACCTCGCCGACCACTTCGGCGTCCAGACCTGCGTGCTGGTTTCCACCGACAAGGCGGTACGGCCCACTAACGTGATGGGCGCGACCAAGCGCATCGCCGAACTGGCATTCCAGGGCGCAGCCGCTCGAGTCAATACGCGCACGGTGTTCTCCATGGTGCGCTTCGGCAATGTACTGGGCTCGTCCGGATCGGTAGTACCACTCTTTCGCAGGCAGATTCGCGAAGGTGGACCCATTACTATCACGCACCCCGACGTCATTCGCTTCTTCATGCTGATTCCCGAAGCTGCCCAGCTGGTTATCCAGGCAGGCGCCATGGCAAAGGGAGGAGAGGTTTTCGTCCTTGATATGGGCAAGCCGGTCCGCATCATGGACCTCGCGCGCACGATGATCGAAATGTCCGGACTGGTCGAGAAGACTCGCAAGAACCCGGCAGGCGACATCGAAATTAGGGTGGTTGGCCTGCGCCCTGGCGAGAAGCTCTTTGAAGAACTCCTGATCGGAGGTGAGGTCACGCCGAGCGAGCACGAACGCATCCTGTGTTCGAACGAGCCTTTCATTGAGGAAGCCGAGCTACGGACAAAGCTCGACAAGCTGTTTGCCGCATGCGATGCCCGCGATCAGCTCGAGATCCAGATCGCCTTGCAGAGCCTGGTTCCCGAGTACGCTCCATACAGCTCGCTGGATTCCCCGCTTCGCCAGGTCGTGCCCGCACGGCAGGACGCGGGCCAGGTGCCTCAATCCTCATTGCGCATCGTACCCGGCCGGCTGCTTGCCCCGGATAGTGCGGCGGACCTCAATCACCGAACGCTGTCCAGCCCGGGCGAGGCAACCTGATGGGCAGACCTCCGGTTCAAACGCACAACCCACGACCGATGAAGCGGATTTCATGGGCTCAGCCCGTTCGGCGGCGGCATGCGGCACGTCCTCATGAATGCGACCTGGCTACGACTCCCGATCCATGCGTTCGCTCACCCACTCTGACGCATTGCAATCGCAATCCCACGCACGATACTTAGTCTAGAGGTGGTTTAGACCCTCGCCGGCACGTCCGTGCTGCACCGTTGACTGGCGACGGAAAGCAAAGAAAGGCGCTTTTCTTGACTTGCCCGCGACCGCTCCAGACTGACCCGGTTGGCTGCGGACGAAGGATAACTGGGGGGAGATATGTTCTCTGACGGAGTCTTATTGATTACAGGCGGCACTGGATCGTTCGGAAACGCTGTGCTCCAGCGCTTTCTCGATTCCAACATTCGGGAAATCCGGATCTTCAGCCGAGACGAGAAGAAGCAGGATGATCTCCGCAAGAAGTACCAGGACCCGAAGCTCAAGTTCTACCTCGGTGACGTTCGCGATTTTCGAAGCATCGCGGGCGCGATGCAGGGCGTCGACTTCGTGTTTCATGCGGCAGCCCTGAAGCAAGTGCCTTCCTGCGAGTTCTATCCCCTGGAGGCGGTCAAGACAAACGTCCTGGGCACCGAAAATGTCATTCATGCCGCAATCGACGGCGGTGCAAAGCGTGTGGTCTGCCTGAGCACCGACAAGGCCGTATATCCGATCAACGCAATGGGTATCTCCAAAGCGATGATGGAGAAGGTGATGGTAGCCACGTCCAGGAACCTGGACGCCGGGCGCATCGTGGTTTGCGGTACGCGCTACGGTAACGTCATGGGATCTCGCGGCTCCGTCATTCCGTTATTTGTTGATCAGTTGACGAGCGGCAAGCCCCTGACCGTTACCGACACGGCCATGACGCGATTCATGATGACGCTCGAGGGCGCGGTAGACCTCGTGCTGCACGCCTTCGAACATGGTTCGAACGGAGACATCTTCGTGCAGAAGGCCCCGGCAGCGACGATCGGCACGCTCTCGAAAGCCATACTGCGCCTGTTCGACATGCCTACGCACCCGATTCACGTCATCGGCACGCGTCACGGCGAGAAGCTGTTCGAAACGCTGCTCAGCCGCGAGGAAATGGCCTGCTCGGAAGACCAGGGGCGCTACTTCCGCGTGCCACCGGATATGCGCAATCTGAACTACGAGAAGTATGTCGAGCAGGGCGAGCGGCGCATTTCCCATAGCGAAGACTACAACTCCCACAACACGGAGCAGTTGGATATCGAAGGCATGTGCAGCTTGCTCCTGGAGATGAACAGCATTCGCCGTTGCCTGCCCAACGCCCCGAAGCTTGTGGAGGCGGCATGAAAGTTCTTGTCACCGGAGCCGGTGGCTTCATTGGAAAGAACCTCGTCGTCGCACTGCGGGAGCGGCTCGATATTGAGGTCATACCGTTCACCCGGGAATCGACCGCTGCCGACCTATCCGATCAGGCCGCCGGACTTGACTTTGTTTTCCATCTTGCAGGCGTCAACCGCCCAACCGATGAAGCCGATTTCTGGCGCGGGAACGTCGAGCTGACACGAGAGCTTTGCGAGATCCTGCGCGGGACCGGCAAGGCGATCCCCGTCCTGTACACCTCGTCCACGCAGGCTGCGCTGGTTAACCCATACGGTCAGAGCAAGTCCACTGCCGAGGAAGTGCTTCGGACATACGGGAAACAGTGCAGAGCGCGCGTCACCATCATGCGGCTTCCCAATGTCTTCGGAAAATGGAGCCGACCGAACTACAACTCGGTAGTTGCCACGTTTTGCCATAACGTCGCCCGTGACCTGGCCATCCATATCGCGGACCCGCGCCACGCGCTGACGCTTGTCTATGTTGACGACGTCGTTCGGACTTTCCTGCAGGTAATGGATAACCGGGGTCAGGGTCCGCAAGCCCCTGAAGTGACACCGCAGTACACGGTCAGCGTAGGGGAACTCGCGGAGCTTATCCGCGCGTTCCGCGACAGCCGCGACACATTGGCCATGGCGCGCGTCGGCGTCGGACTGACCCGTGCCATGTATGCCACCTATGTAAGCTACTTGCCTCCCGATCGATTCACCTATGAAATTCCAGCCTACAGCGATCCTCGGGGTATGTTCGCCGAAGTGCTGAAGACCCCTGACTGCGGACAGTTTTCTTTTTTCACAGCAAAGCCCGGCATCACGCGCGGAGGGCACTATCACCACTCGAAAACCGAGAAGTTCCTCGTGCTGAAGGGAGAAGCTCGCTTCGCCTTCCGACACATTGCCTCGGATGAAGTGCACGAAGTGCGTACCTGCGGCGAACGCCCTGTCATTGTGGAAACCGTGCCAGGCTGGGCACACGACGTCACGAACGTGGGCTCCGACGACTTGGTCGTCATGCTGTGGGCCAACGAACCATTCGACCGCTCCCGCCCGGACACCGTTAGCCATAAGGTCTGACATGACGAGACTCAAGGTGATGACCGTGGTTGGTACGCGCCCGGAGATCATCCGCCTGTCGCGCGTGATCGCAAAGCTCGATGAGTTTGCGGAGCACGTTCTGGTCCATACCGGTCAGAACTACGATTACGAGCTCAACCAGATATTCTTCCGTGATCTGGGCATTCGACAACCTGATGTATTCCTGAACGCAGCCGGCGGTTCGGGTAGCGCAACGATCGGGAACGTCATTATTCAGACGGATCTGGTACTCCAGAAGATCAGGCCGGACGCATTGCTGATCCTCGGGGATACCAACAGTTGCATGGCGGCGCTCCCCGCCAAGCGCCGAAAGATCCCGGTTTTCCATATGGAGGCAGGCAATCGTTGCTTCGACCAGCGCGTGCCCGAGGAGATCAACCGGCGGATCGTGGATCACACGGCAGACGTGAACCTGACATACAGCGCCATCGCGCGCGAGTACTTGCTGCGCGAAGGTCTGCCGCCGGACCTGGTGATCAAGACAGGCAGTCCTATGCGCGAGGTCCTGGAGTTCTACCGTTCGGGAATCGATCGCTCCGAAGTGCTGGCGCGGCTCGGCCTGACTCGCGACAAGTTCTTCGTTGTCAGCGCGCATCGGGAAGAGAATGTCGACGATGAAGACATGTTCACGCGACTGGTCGCGATGCTCAATACACTGGCCGAGACCTATGATCTGCCTGTCATTGTCTCGACCCACCCGCGGACGAGGAAGCGGATAGACGCCCTTGGCATTGCGTTCCATCCGCGCGTCCAGCTGCTTAAACCGCTTGGCTTTACGGATTACGTCCGACTGCAGTTGGACGCTCGCGCGGTGTTGTCCGATAGCGGGACCATTACGGAAGAGTCCTCCATCCTCAATTTCCGCGCACTGAATATTCGCGAAGCCCACGAGCGCCCCGAAGGCATGGAGGAAGCCGCTGTCATGATGATCGGCCTGCGAGCGGATCGCATGCTGCAGGGCCTCGCCCTGCTTGAAGGCCAGCCCAGAGGAAGAGAAAGATTGCTGCACGCGGTGCAGGACTACGGTGCCGACAATGTTTCCGACAAGGTCGTCAGGATCATTCTCAGCTACACGGACTACGTCATGCGAACTGTGTGGAAGCAATAAACGAGGCGAACAACGTGCGCATATTGCTGATCACCCAATGGTTTGAACCGGAGCCCATGCTGAAGGGGATGCTGCTCGCCCGCGAGCTGAAGGCATTGGGGTATGACGTGGAAGTACTCACAGGATTTCCGAATTATCCAGGCGGTGTGCTGTACCCCGGGTACCGACTGAAATTGCTCCGGACAGACATCATCGAGGGTATTCGCGTGACCCGTGTTCCGCTGTACCCAAGCCATAGCAGCTCCGCCATCGGACGCATATTCAACTATGTCAGTTTCGCGGCGGCTGCGGCAGTCTATGGCGCGCTCAATCGAAAGAAGTTCGATGTGGCGTACGTTTACCACCCCCCGCTCACGGTCGGGATGGCCGCCGCTGTCATCGGACTGGTGCACAGAATGCCGTTTGTCTATGATATTCAAGACCTGTGGCCAGACACACTCAAGTCGACCGGCATGATCTCAAACCCGAATGCGCTTGCGCTTGTCGCCAGGGCATGCCAGTTCGTTTATCGGCGAGCCGCGGCCATCATTGCGCAATCGCCCGGATTCGAACGGCGCCTGCTCGATCGCGGCGTGCCACGTGAAAAGCTGCACATGATCTACAACTGGTGCGACGAGGCGGCGCTGGCAATCAGGCCATCCGAGGGTGCGGTACCGCCTGGCATGGCCACACGATTCAATATTGTGTTTGCCGGCAACATGGGCCCGGCTCAAGCTCTGGACACCGTACTTCTCGCCGCTGGCAACGCGCACGCCATTGATCCGCGAATTCAGTTCGTCTTTGTCGGTGGTGGCGTACAGGCGTCGCTGCTGCAGGACCGTGCCGATGCAATGGGGCTCGGCAATGCCGTGATGTTCCTTCCGCGAATGCCGATCACCAAGGTCGGCGAGGTCCTGCAGGCAGCAGACGTGCTTCTGGTGCACCTGCGCGATGACCCCCTCTTTTCCATCACGGTTCCCTCCAAGACCCAGGCATACCTTTTCAGCGGCAAGCCCGTTCTGATGGCGGTGCACGGAGACGCGGCCGACCTGGTCAAGCAGGCAGACGCCGGAATCTGTGCGGAACCGGAGAATGCGGAGTCGATTGCACAAGCGGCTCTCCGTTTCTCATCGATGGAGCAAGACGTTCTGCTCGACATGGGGCGGCGGGGTCGATCCTTCTATGAGAAGAATCTATCGGTCAAGGTCGGAATCGCCAAACTTGCAGCGTTGCTCGAGCAAGCGGGGAAATCGAACTCCGAGAAGCGTGCAAAGCGCAGGACGGAGCGACTGCCGGCGGCTCCGACTCACCCACAAAATCAGGCAGGCAATATCCACCGCTAGGAGTCTGGCGGTCCTGAGTCCGAGTGAACCTGATAGACCTGTGCGACGCCGCTCTTGAGACTGAGCCGGACTGGCCCTTGCCTGCCCGGCTCAAGCTCCGTGTGACCACCATTATCGTCTCGGCGTCTACCCCGGCTTGTGCCGCGAAATAAGGTGCGCTTGCAGGCAGGCGCCCGTTACAGCGCGTACTGGCGTCTCCCACACCAGTTGCCCTATTCCGCGTTTCGCGGCATCCCAGGCATCCCGGAATGGCTCATTGCCGGTGTTACGAGAAGCGATTCCGCTTGTTCGACCTCCCTGATCCTCCCTCGATCAAGCAGCCACGACGGTAGCCGGTTAACTGCCTTGAGCATCCGCTTCTCGACCTGGTGGAAGATCGCGGCGCCCCCGATACTTGCCGCCACGGAGGACAAGATGACGATCCAGATATGCATGGCATCCAATGCTCCTGATTCATGAAACCTGACGATCAGGAATGATGTGAGTGAGATGAGGACACCAAAGTGCACCAGATATAGCGGGAACGAAATGTCGCCCATAAACCTGGAAAGACGGGATGAAAATAGCGCAACCGTCCAGTTCATGGAATAGAAGCAGAACACCAGAATCGCCGAAACAACGATGTTGATATGCGTCGCCATTCTGGGAGCGTTTCGCAGACGCGTGTCGGCAACGGCAACCAAAGCGATGAGCACCACTGCCACGAAGGGCCATTTCCGGGATGCCCGCAGCCTGTCAAAGGTACCGTTTGCTCGCAACTTTCCAAGCATCAGACCAATGAAGAACAGGCAATAGAACGACCCGGCGGCGAACAGGAAGATCAGGATCGCCGACAAGACGACGAAGGGATGGCGAATACGCTCGGACAAATAGAGATACAGGAAGACGAGCATCGACCCAATGAGCTCGATAGACATCGTCCATAGGAACGGGTTGTACGAATTCCCCACCGAGTGCCCGTCATAGACGAGATAGAAGCTGTAGCGCAGCATGGAAGCCAAGTTTGGCCCAAACGGCAGAAAGGAACCCAGCCATTCCTGGCGGCGCACAATCTCACTGGCGGCAACGTTGAAGGTCAGGCCCGCACGCATCAGGAGATAAACAATCAGGCAAGACAGCAGTATTGGCAGGGTCAGCCTGAAATAGCGCTTGATGACCATCGCGTCAAGCGACCAGAGATTTCCACTTCGCAAATAGCCCGCGGAAAGCGCGTCGCCTGACAGGATGAAGAACACCGTGACCGCCAGGCTGCCGTTGATCAGAAAATAGATAGAGTCTCCGCGAAAGCCAGGCATCAGTACGCCGAATATCTCCGAAAACAGATGGAACAGCAGTACCGAAAACGCTGCCCAGCCCCTGATGCCGTCAATCTCCCGTAGTCGGTTTTCCATATCGGGAAGGCCCTCCGAAAAGGATTGAAGATGCAATCTGCCGGCGCCCTCCGTGGTGCCGGCTCCATACAAGGCGGTCCTACTCTAGCGTCTGACGATTCGCTACCACTGTTATCCGTCGCACGCGGCATTGGATGCCGACACCATCCGCCCGACGAACGCCCGTGGCTCGCAACCATGAAAGAGGGGCTTTGCACGTGGCGCCGTTTTTCGCTCACTATCAGTAGGCAAACGCCCCGATGCTCCACCCCTTACCTCTTGCTCCCTGCGCGCCTACCGCGCCCGGCCAGCTCAGGTAGCCAGGGTCAAAAGCCTTCTGAAACTGCTCACCAATATTCCTGCCGGCACCGATCGCGGGAGATATCGGCTGCAGTCTGAATTCAGACCACGTCGAATTTCCTACAAAATTCGGGTTGGATGTTATCGCATGAGGATCAAGAGTGCGCCTGATATCCTCGGCCGTATAGGCGCCGCCATTGTATTGGATCAAAACCGGGCCAATAGGCTTGTAATACAGATTGTTCGAGAAGAGAATTCTCGTATTTTGATCCGCCGCCACGATATTTCCGCTCATACCGGAAAATATGTTGTTCATCAACGTCCACTCGGCCCCACCCCCTACGAACCGGACTCCGGTCCGGCCGCCGAAGACCGTATTTCCATGCATAACGTTTCCGACTGCCGCGCCAGAAGAATCGTCAATAACGATGTGCTCCATCTGCGGATCGACGCTGATGAGAATGTTATTGGTTATCTGATTATTCGAGCCCACGTAATCACCGGGAGATGCCTGCCAGGCGATATCCCTCGCCCACCCACCCTCATGGAATTTCGTCCCCGTAATGACATTTCTGTAGACCTTATTACCATCGGAATGACCGTCAACCGCCCCGCTATCACCATATATGGCCAAGCCAGTTACGAAATTATTGACAATGTAATTGTCATATATCCTGTTATAAGATCCGCCCTGCACGGCAATACCGTAAGGCTCATGGCCATTCGGGTAAACATTGTCCCTGCATATATTATTATGTATCATCAAATTGTTGACACGCATTATATAGATAGCCGTCGCCGAGGCGCTCACATCATTTCCATATATCTCCGACCCGGACGCATCTGCACGTGAAAGGCCCGGCTCACTATAGTAAGCAATTCCGAACTGCGGATTTCCATATACCGTGTTGTTTTTTATGATGATATTATTTACCTTCACGGTCCTCCTGTAGATCCATATTCCTCGCGTGCCGTTGGTTACGGCAACACCGTCGATGACGATGTTGCTGAGATCGGTAATGCCAATGGCGTATAGCGCGCCTTTGGCATCAAATAATGGCTTGGCGCCCGAACCGTATGAGGAAATCGTAAGCGGTCGGCCAGGCGTACCGGAGGCATGAAGGAAATACATCCCGGTAAAGGTTTGTCCAGCACGAAACAGCAACCGCGTGTCGGGGTGACTCCCAGTCAGTCCATCCTGGGCATTGGCTCTCGAGTTAAAAGGCCCGGCTCTTCCCTGTCCGGCCGCGCATGTCTGAGTGGTACCATCACCATTAAAAGTGCATGTATTGTCGACGTAGTAGTCGATCGTCCTGGACTTGCGAGCCGGTGCCGCAATTGGGTCCGGATAGAGCAAAAAAAGAAGAGCGAGCAAGACAACTATCCCTACAGGGACGAAGATCATTGTCCTGAATCTTTCGAACATAGTCTCTCTCTCCTCGCTATCCCGTCCGGCCAAGACCTCACATGGGAACACTGCGGGATATTCCCTCATTACTCACGGCTTGATTGCGCCTTACTGCTTTCTGATCGTCATGCAAGTGCGATCCCCCACCTGATGACCAGCTACTGTCAATGCAATTTTCGAGATAAAGCAAACTAGACAATATCGATGACGGAAAACAATAGATGATCAAAAAACCCTTGCCCCCAGAAATGACCGGAAAATCTATCGAAGATCATAAGCAGATGCCATGAAAACACTACGGAAACAATGATTAGTTGCCTGACCCGGCCAATTTCATTAAAAATAGACAGGAAGAACACCAGAAAAAATACATACTCGTACCGATAGTATCTGGGCAATGCACCCGGCATCAGAACAAGCATAGCCGCGGAACCAGCGAAGCTTACGAGGATAGTCACCAGGAGATTTTTCTCTATTTTTTTTCTGTAAATCAGCAGCAGGATACCCATGCCACATGATTCGATTAAGAACTGCATAGAGGAACTGACTTCCAGCGCCGTTTCCGAACTATAGGCAGAAATCTTCGAACCCAGCCCAATCTCCCCGGTTACCCTGGCCAATAGGTACGCTCCGATTACGGAGCCGCCAGCCAGAATCAGCATGCTTATGGTTCGCTTCAGGTCCCTGGTGTCACCGACCCTTGCCAGAACCATCACCGACATTGGCAACATGCTGTAGTGCACGGCACTTGCGCCCGCCGCGGTGAGGAATGAACCTCGCTTAAACCCACGAAGCATCAGTGCCACCGAAAACAACATCACACAGAATGCGAGCCCCGATCGAATGCCGGACCCCTGAAACGCGTAGCTTGTGATCGTTGATGAGTACAGCAAATATGCGACAAGACCTCGTCCCGCCAGCATCATGCCTGCGGCATAAATCAGGACAAAGCCCAACATGCTTAGAGCTACATGAATACCAACCGATGAAGGGAAGATGCTTGAGAACAGCTTCGCCGTGATCCAGAATATCGGCTCCGTACTACCGGTAAAGTTGTTGACACCTTCGAGCATGCTTGCAAAGCTGTCATACTGCCCCGTCCTCAGAAAGTCGAAGCCCTCCGCATAGCTGTCCATATCAGGACCGAATCCGATCTCGTCGCCACTCAGGTACGGCCGCACCGCCAGCAGAAAGGAAAATGCCAGACTCGCATTCAGAAAAACCATGAACTCGACCAGACGGTAGCCCGGAGCCAAGCGGAATTTGGGCTCGATGATCGTGAGCAAGGCAAACGCGAAAGCAAACGGCAGCGGAATCCGTAGTGCGCAAGCGATAGTGACGAACAGCACAAGCGCAACCAATGCGGAGGCCATGACACACTCTCTCCAAATACACAAATTCAAACGACGTTGCTGTCGAGTTCGTGTCGCAGATGGCCGCTGGCCCGGGGGCAATGGCAATCTGGCCCGACAGATGTTGTGCGAAATCGCGCACCGGTTCTGTTGCGCTGATCGGAGGATAGCCCGTTCCGGCTGTGCGATGGTTACCTTCAGTTGGGCAAGTCACATAGCCGGAAGCACGGGATCGCAGCTGGCGCGCCGTAGCGCCAGTCAGGCAGGCTCCCCGACCGAGACACTGGTAGGTGCGTGCAACATTCCCGAGAACAGGCGATGGTTCAGTTCCATCGCGCCCGAGCTGCGAATCCAATCCTGCGCGAACCGGCGGGCACTATTCCGGTGAAGCTCAAACTCCGCTGGAGGCATCCACACATAACGAGTCAGCGCGGCGACAAACGAAGCCTTGTCGCCAAGATCGAGATCATAGCCCGCGCCGCGCGATTGAAGATTCCTCCACGGCGTCCGATCGCTGATGACAACCGGCAATCCGCAGTTCATTGCTTCGTAGATCGCGTGACCGAAGTTCTCACTATTTGTGGGGAGCAGGAAGACGTGATACTGCGCCAATCGAGTCGCTACGGCCTCGTGAGAGATGGGGCCCATGAAGTTGATCTTTACGTTTCCGGGCGCCGATCTCACCAGTTCCTTGCACGCTTCAAGGTAGCCGAAGTCCTCCTGGAGCCCATAGATGTCGAAGGCAATGTCGCCTTCAAGCTGGCATACGATTTCGATTGCCCTGGCCAGGTTCTTCTGCGGCACCACCCGGGACAGCGCTACAACGCGCAGCACGCCAGGTGACTTGGCTGCCTGAGCCGCCGGGAGCGAATGGCCTCCGGGTAGATCCGGCGCGATTGTGATGCGTTCGTCCGCGACCCCCGTTACCCGCTTGATATCCTCAGCTTCGAAATGTGTGGAAGCGTGCCATTGAACGCCCTTCAGCACACCGCTGCCCAATGCGGCGCACAGGTACGCCTTCTTTTTCTGTGCACTGAACTTCAGTGCACCCGTTGAAAACTCTCCACGCGGTGCGATCAGCACCTTCCACGCCGGTAGCAGACCATACCTGACCGACCAAAGCGGAAAGATCGTAAAGCGCGGATTGAAGAAGCTGTTGAAGTACACCATGTCCGCGGCCTCATTGCCGAGCAAGCTCCGCAAGTGCCAGGGCCTCATCGCCGTCATTGGCAGGTAGATCGCTCTTGCCCTTCCCACCGGCTGCCACACGCCAATCCGTACATCGGGATAAGCCGCAGCTTGCCCGAGATCCCTGTCCGAGCAGACAACCCTGAAGTCAATGGTTTCGCCCAGCGTCTCGACCATATTCGCAACACTTCGCACCGGCCCCCCCGAAAGGTTTCCCGGTAAGTAATGCTGCAGGAATACGAGTATGCTTTTCTTTTTCATTTTTCACTGTGTATGCGCACGAGAAACATGAAAGGCTTTGCGATCGATTAGTAATGATGGCCCTCGTCAAGCGGCTTCGGTTCCCTTGGTCTGAGTACCTCCAATCAAGAGTTCCTGCGTTGCTGCGACGACGTCCTCGACCTTGATGGCGCGTATGCACATCTTGTCAAACTCCTCACAGGTCTTTCGCCCGCATCCGCAACATGGCGTTTGCCGGTAGAGGATGCGATGTTCGCTGCCGCGCGGGAACCAGATTCCAGGCTGCCACCGAGCGCTGAAAATCGCCACACACGGCACTCCGACCGCGGCTGCCAGATGCATCGGTCCGCTGTCATGACCGACATATAGCCTGGCCATCTGGAGCAATGCGGCGCTTTGCCTGGGAGTCAGTTTCCCGCACAGATTAATGACGGGCCCATGCCAGCATTGCGCGATTCTCGCGCTCTCCTGAATTTCATCTGGCGCCCCGATAAGCACCAGCCCGAGATCCGGCTCGAGCGTCGACAGCGCATGGGCCCAGCTCTGCCAGCGCTCTGTCCCCCAGTGATTCACGTCGACCTTTGTGCCAATGCTGGCCACGATGAAGCGTCTGATACCACGCCAGCTACGGATCATCGCACGCGCCTGCTCGCGCTCGTCGGGCCTGAGTCCCAGGTCCCACATTGCCGGATCTTCGAGGTCAGCCGTACCAATCGCCGACAGGTTCCTGACCAGACGCGACGATTCTGATTCAAACTTGTCTTCGCCCGGGACGTGCAGGTGCGAATGAAAGTTGCTGCCATAGTTCAGCCCGATCACCCTGGGTATCCCGCCAAGTCTGAAAAATATGCGATCTCGTACCAGTGATTGCGGGTTGCGCTGGGGCATGAGATAGACGACAGCGTCGAATCTGAGTGTCCTGAGCCGACGCGCCAGTGCCAGCAGATCCCTGATCGAGCGCGAATGGACGTCGTAGTTGATGAAATCCTCGACAAGGCCGCTGGCGGCCAGCACAGAAGCAATGGGCGCCTCCTTCTGGCCAATGCCGACCGGAAGATTCGCGAGGATTGTTCTATGGGAGTCGGGAAATGCCCGGGCAATAAGATGAAGCGCGGGCAGCGCCACGACTGTATCGCCGAGCGAACCGGTTCTGAATATTAGTATCCGTTGCGGCATTATTCTCGTCCTTCCCTGAGCTCTACCTGACCGGCGCCATACCGTTGATGAGGAGGTGTGGTCCTTTGCTTCAACCGAGGGCCGCAGCCGTCACCCCCCGTTCTCCGGATCGACAAATCTTCTCGCTGCCCCAAGGGAAAGCGGAATCCAGATCGCCCCTATCAGAGCGGCAGAGCAGATCATTCCCAGCAAGACGCCGACGAAACCCAGCTTCGTGGCAAGGTAGTATTGAAGCAAGCCATTGACAACGGCTTGAGCAACAGTGATCCGAATCAGAACGCTCTGCCGATTGAGTGCCTGGCACGCAAATGAATGCGCCTCCGTCCAGCACCGGACTGAAAGATAGAACCCGAAGAGCACCGTCTCCCATAATCCCGGAACGGGAGCATTCGCGCCAAACAGCAACTGGAACGTATCTTTTCGGACCACGAGCAGGGCTGTCGTTTCCAGCGCAACCCCAAGCACGCCGACAAGCGCTAGTCGGCGCGCGGACGTGGCAATCTGGTCCAGACGGCCGCGCACACCCAATGCACTCCAGGCGGGCCAGGCAGCGTTCAGCAGTGTCCAGTAGAGGCTCATCCAGACCCAGCCCAGGCGGTAGAGCACGTTGTACTGCGAGATGTCCGTGCCACTTAGCACTTGGGACATCACCAGGTATTCGGTATTGAACGAAAGCAGGCCGACCAGCGCGAATATCCAGGCGTTCCGGGCACGTGGCACCACCGGCGTCAGATGGTCAAGGCTGCGGGATTTCGGCAGCGCTCCGCTTTCTTTCACTACGAGGGCAAGCGTGGCTGCCCCGGTCAGGCCGAGACTCGCCGAGTAGCTCAGGAAGGCCCAGACCAGCAGGTTCTCGGTATCGGCATAGCGCACCGATATCCATACGGCAACAAAGGAGACGACCGCGCCGACGACCTGAAAGAGGTTTGCGGTAACCCCTTTTCCAAGCGCGTAGAGCAACCGCGTGCCGACCGAACCGGCGGTAGCCATGGAAAAGAACACGCCGGCTGCCACCAGCAGCAGAGCCCCGGATTCCATGCTGACTACCGCATTGTTCCTGAAGAGGACGGGCGCAAGCAATCTCGCTACGGGCAGAGACATGCAGCCGACAATCAGTACGACTGCAGCAATACAGAGGCTGGTCAGACTAATGAGTTCCTCAACGGATTTCCCCGACTCCCGCCGCTCGCTGACGAAGTTCTGGACAGCAACGCCCAGACCGAGGTCGGCTAGCGAGAACCATGCGAGGAAGGAGCCGACCAAAGCGTATGCGCCGAACTGTTCCGCGCCAAGGCTGCGCGTGAGCACCGGCACGATCAGAAGCTGCAGGCACATTGCAACGATGCGCGCGCCCCACCCCGAAGACACCAGCAGCAATGGATTGCCGAACCGGTTACGAGCTGCAGCGGCCGCCTTCTCGTCTTGCTGCGCGCCTTCCCCGAGTTCCGCGCCGGCGCGCCGAAGCCCCTCGTGACTGTTGCCCTTCTCCGGTCGGTCATCGCCGGCGAGCCACGAGATTCGATTACGGAAGATGCCGGCGAAATAGGCAGCTTTCATGATCAGGTCAGCTCATCTCCACGGCATCGACCGATAGCAACTCGGAGCTTGTCACCGTTGCCGTCCCAAGCTTTCCTACGACAATTCCGCCGGCACGATTCGCGTAGTACGCTGCTTCGCGCACAGGCACTCCCGCAGCCAACATGACGCCGAGCACCGCGACAACTGTATCGCCGGCACCGCAGACATCAAACACTTCCCTGGCCTGTGCCGGATAATGCAATGCATCATTTTCCGTGTAGAGCGTCATCCCCTCCTCCGAGCGCGTCAACAGCAACGCATCGAGCATCAGCGCGCGGCGGAGTTCCTGCGCGCGGTGCGCAAGATCGCGCTCCGAATGCCACGCGCCAACGACGCTCCGCAACTCGGTGCGGTTGGGCGTGAGTATCGTGGCACCACGATACTTCGAGTAGTCGGCACCTTTCGGGTCCACGATTGTGATTTTTCCGGCTTCGCGGGCCAGCCCGATTGCAGTGCTGACGCGCTGCAGCGCGCCTTTTCCATAGTCAGACAATGCGACGACCGAATAGCGAGGAAGCGTTGCGGCGATAACGTCCATCTTGTTTGCGAGCGCCTTGGCCCCAGGTTGGCCTTCCATGTCGATCCGGAGCAACTGTTGCCGCCTCGCAAGAATGCGGTGCTTTACCGTGGTCGCCAGGCTGGTGTCGACCTCCAGACAAGTCTCCACCCCGATTCCGGCAAGCTGGCGTGCGATGGTCCGCCCTGGCTCATCGTCACCGACGACTCCTATCATCCCGACCTGAGCTCCGAGCGCAGCGGCATTTCTCGCAACATTCGCTGCTCCGCCCAGCCGTTCGTCTTCATCGTCGATCAGAACTACCGGTACCGGCGCCTCCGGCGAAATGCGGGTCGAGTCGCCGAACCAGTAGCGATCCAGCATCACATCTCCGACCACTAGCAGGCGCGCGGATGCCAGGCTTGCGGCGATAGCCACTTCCTTCGCGATGCCGATGTCCATTAGACCTCCTCACCTTCTTTGCGTCGCCAAACGCGGGGTCGCCCTTACGACGCCGGTATCGGAGTCTGCACACCAGCCGTGCGGCGCGGACAACCGCCTTGTGCCGCTAGCATCTGCGGCTTGAGCCGGATCATCTGTTCGTTGGCCCACCCAGACGGACCCATCCGACAAATCTTAGCGGGCTCAATGAATAAGCTGGGAAATTGGGATATGCCAGCTGCGTCCTTGCATGGAGGATTCGATTCGAGGCACCGCATCGGATCAAGAACGCAATTGGTGCTGAACGGCCGTCGAGGGCTTGCGCGGCCATGCGCCAGTCGACAGATCCTCAGTGTGCGAGAACGCACCGATGCGGGGAAGCGATGCTTCCTACGATGCCATCATTGAACTGACTACCCTTTGGGTGTGATGCCCAACCGTCTTTCGCAAGGAGTCTGCCGTGAGACCGCTCAAATTCCGTATTCCGATTTGGGGCTTCTCTCTGCTTGGCGATAGTCATCTTTCCCGCGCAAGCTTGCTCGCAATTACTTTGCTCCTTTCCGCTTGCGCTGCCTCGCCGGGAATGTACTTTGACCGCAATGCCGCGGTTGCCGCAATCGGGCCTGATGTCGTGCCGAAGGTGACGCCGATCACCCTGGATCTTATCCGCGATCTCCGTAGCAGGTCGCGGTCAGACAACGAGTACGTCAACGAGTTGTTCGCGACGCCGGAGCCGTATCGGATTGGCCCTGGCGACATCATATCGGTGGTGGTTTGGGACCATCCAGAACTGGTGTTCCCGACACAGACTTACAGCATTGGCGCCACGTTCGAGATGCCGGTCTCGAGCGGGGGTTCCAATGTGCCTGGCTACGTGGTCAGCGCACAAGGTGATATTCAGTTTCCGTACGCCGGTGTCATGAAAGTGTCCGGCAAGACCGCTAATGACGTACGCGACCAGATGGCGCGTGCGCTTTCGCGCGTAGTCAAGGATCCGCAGATGACCGTGCGCGTACTCGGATTCCGCAGCCAGCGAGTCTATGTCGATGGTGAGGTCAAGACGCCCGGCATGCAGCCGATCGACGACGCACCCATGACCCTCGTCGAGGCACTGAATCGTGCCGGCGGCGTGCTCAACCAGACTGGCGACAACAGCCGCATACGCGTCACTCGCGGGGAGCGGAGCTGGTATGTCAACATTCCCGCGCTGCTGGGAAAGGGCATCGATCCGTCCCGGATCCTGCTGCGAAACGGCGACATCGTCCGCGTTGAGCAGCGCGAAGACAACAAGATCTTCGTCACTGGCGAAGTTGTGCGTCCAACTTCGCTGTTGATGCGCAACGGGCGGATGACGCTGAACGAGGCGCTGGGCGATGCCGGCGGCGTCAATCCGAGTTCGGCCAACGCGGAACAGATTTTCGTCATTCGCAAAGCTGCCGACGGCGAGCCGAAGGTCTTTCACCTGGACAGCAACTCCCCGGTGGCGCTGGCGATTGCCGAGGGCTTCGAACTGGAGCCAAAGGATGTGGTGTATGTGGATGCGCGAGAGGTGGTCCGATGGAGTCGCGTAATCAACCAGCTGCTTCCCTCCACGCAACCCATCATCGGCGCTGCGACGGCCGCGAAGTAGGCGAGAAAAGAGGAAATGGTCCGCTCGGTACTGGTGGTCTGCCTCGGGAATGTGTGCCGCAGTCCGATGGCGGCATGTCTCCTGGCGCGTGAGCTGCCAGCCTGTCAGGTCTGGTCGGCGGGCCTTGCGCCACCGATCGGCGCCCCGATCGACCCGCGGGCGGCACGAGCCCTGGCACGAGAGGGGTACCAGTTCCCAGGGCATCGTGCCCGAGCCATCGACCCATCGCTGGTGGCGGCGGCAGACCTGATCCTGGTAATGGATAACAACCAACGCGCAGAGCTGGAATTGAACTATCCGCAGGCACAGGGAAAGACTTACCGGCTTTGTGAATATACGCACTGCGACGTGCCCGATCCTTTCGGATGTTCCCAGGGCATGTTTGACATCGTACTTGAGATGATCAAGCAGGGCATCGCTTCTTGGTCGGCGCAACTGGGAGTCGTTGCGCCGACCGACAGTCACGGGGAGGCATCATGAGAGTAGCGAATATGCGAGGCAATGTCCCTGATGGCCCCGAGGAGCAAGTATCCACAGTCGATCTGACCGCATATCTCGATGTTCTGGTTCGCTATCGCAGGGCATTCGTGGTCGTGGCCGGATCAATTATCTGCATGGGTCTTGCTTATGCGTTCCTGGCGAAGCCCATTTACCGGACCGAGTTGCTGGTACAGATAGAGGAGTCCAGTGACAATTCCACCGGGGGACGGGCCGACAATCGCAGCTCTCCGGTGGTTGATGTGAAGCCTGCCACCACAGCTGAAATAGAACTCTTGCGCTCAAGGATGGTTGTCGGCAAGGCAGTTGACAATCTGCAGCTGAATATCGAAGCAGCACCGCGGTATTTCCCGCTCATCGGTGCCACCATCGCGGGCCGGAACCGGGGATTGTCCAGGCCTGGACTGTTCGGCTGGGGAGGATATGCCTGGGGGCATGAAGCGATCTCTGTTGCACAGCTGGAGGTACCAACGTCGATGGAGGACGAAAAGTTCGTCCTTACTGCGCTGGACGCTAGGCAGTATCATGTCGCGTTCCCCGGTGAAGGCACAGAAGCTACCGGCAGCGTGGGCGAGTTGTTGAAACTCTCCACCGCAGCCGGGCCGGTGACCCTGCTGGTGAGCCGTCTCGAAGGGCGCGCCGGATGCCAGTTCGTACTTCGCCGCCTGCCCCGTGTCACCGCGATCACCGCGTTGCAGGAGCGGTTGATCATTACCGAGCGCGGCAAGCAAAGCGGCGTGGTTGGCGTATCGCTGGATGGCACATCCCCGGAAATCACGGCAGCAATTCTCAATGATATCGGCAATGCCTATGTCGAGCAGAATCTGCGCCGCAAAGCCGCGGAAGCCGAGAAATCCCTTGCCTTTCTCGAACAGCAGTTGCCTCAGGTCAAGCAGCAGGTCGAAGCGGCGGAGAGCCGATATAACGCAATGCGATACCAGCGCGGCACTATCGATCTCAGTGAAGAGTCCAAGCTGATCCTGGCGCAATCGGTGCAGATTCAGACAAGGCTTCAGGAATTGAAGCAGAAGCGCCAGGAACTTGCATCGCGCTTCACGCCCAATCACCCTGCCCTTGAACTCGTTGACAACCAGATTGCCGGTGTGACGGCGCAACTCAATGGCATCACCGGGAAGATTCAGAAGCTGCCCGACGTGGAACAGAACGTTCTGCGCTTGATGCGAGATGTCAAGGTAAGTACCGATTCGCTCCAGTCCCTGCTGAATGATGTTCAACAGCTCAAGTTGATCAAGGCCAGCAAGGTTGGCACAGCACGTATCATTGACCCGGCCGAGGCGCCGTTCAAGCCGGTGCGCCCCAATCGGTTGCTGATTGCCGGCGTGTCATTGGCTGTCGGGCTTTTCGCGGGCTTTCTGGTTGCCTTGGTACGCAATATGCTTGACGGCGGCATCGCGGATGCGGATGACATCGAACGGCAGACCGGGATGACGGTCTACCAGACCATCCCTTTCAGCGACCAACAAGAGGCCCTGCAGTCGAAGGGAGAACTGCTCGCCTTGCAATCTCCAGGCGATCCCGTAATCGAGACGCTGCGCGGCTTCCGAACGGCGCTGCAGTTCGCGCTATCCGGCAGCAATAACCGAACGATAGTCATCACCGGCCCGGCACCGGGCGTTGGAAAGTCCTTCATTTGTGCGAACTTCGCCACGATTGCCGCCGCGGGACACCGTATTGTTCTGATTGACGCCGACCTGCGTCGAGGCGAACTCCATCATGCCTTCGATATCAAGGGCGGCCCCGGGCTGACCGAACTCCTCATGGGGGCACCGCTGGATCAGGTCGTACGGCGTCAAGTTGCGCCGGGCCTGGACTTCATTCCAACGGGCGCGAAGCCGCCGACTCCAGCGGATATTCTGCTAAGCCCGGCGATGGATACGCTACTGGAACAACTCAAGTCTCGCTATGACATTGTCCTGATCGATACGCCGCCGGTGCTTGCGGCGTCGGATGCCGGAATCCTCGCAGCAAAAGCCAGCGCCGTATTTCTGGTCGCTCGGGCGGAGAGCACGACAATCAGCGAACTCGTCGCGTCGCAAAGATCGATCCTGCAGGCTGGCGCCAAGATCAAGGGAGTACTCCTCAACGGCCTGGTTGTGGAAGGCCGCTGGTATCGTGCTCACTATTACTTCGGCAAGTATCGCTACCCGGGCGAGTACAGCAGTGCAACGTCCAAGCGAGCCTGAATCGGTTTACCCGGATGGACGGAGGCCAGGTGCATCGACGGCGAATAATCCACTCCCGATGTCGGGATGAGCCTAGATCACGTACCCACCGGAGCTAGGCGTTTATCTTCCGAAGGTAGCAAGCCATGCCACTTGTCGATGCTTCCGGCATCTCCTCCATTGTGATCGCTGGTTCAGGAGGACTTGGTCTGGAACTCTATGATTACCTACAGGCGGAGACACCGGGCGGCGCGCCGAATGTCGCCGGGTTCATCGATGATCGACCAGGCAAGGTCCCCGACGGCATCGATGTTCCGTATCTGGGAACTATCAGGCAGTTCGATCCCGCGCCACATCAGGCAGTCCTGGTTGCGATAGGCTCCCCCGAGGCACGGCAGACCGTACTCTCATGGCTGCTCGAGCATGAGATAACGGTGCCATCCTACGTACATGGCACGGCCCTCATATCGCCTTCGTCCAGCCTTGGCATTGGTGCGCTGATCTTCCCATACACAGTAATCAGCCGCAACGCGATCGTCGATGACGGCGTAGTGATGAACGTCTTCTGTGGAATCGGCCACGGCGCTCACGCCGGGGCCTGCTCGGTCCTGTCGCCCTATGCGGTTCTCAACGGCGACACCGCTATCGGTCCCGGATGTTTCCTTGGCACACGCGCCACGATCTATCCGGGGGTAAAGATCGGCGCCGAGTGCACGGTCGACTCCCATACCGGCGTCTCGTCCAGCACGAAGGACCGGCAGTTCATCACCTCCGGCGCTTACCAGATCACGTCGCGCCGCATTCGCGAAGCGTAAGGCGCGCCGCCAGGCATCAGAAAAGTTCGGACGTCTTCCGGTAGGCAGGCAGCGGCAACTGCACGACTGTCACAATGGTCCGGCCAGACGCCGGATCAATGCCGATGATCCTGGTATAGCGCTCCGAGACACCTAGCCAGGTCAGCCCATGCGACCACAGACGGGCCCTGATGGGATACAGCGACACGGGAATCATCACGATCAGGACCGCGCATAGCACCAGCCGTGCAATCGCCGGAGGTTGGTCGGTGGACCGTCGCCCCGGGCGGCGCAGATTTGCCCACGCCACGATGAATCCCACGCTCATGCCGATCAAGGTTTCGGCCACCGTGTGGTAGCGACCGACGACCAAGGCCACCGCCGCCATCAGGGCCACGCATACGCCGGCAAGCGTACCCAGCCGCGCGGCCCGGCTGCTCCAGGCCTCACCGAGAACTGCAAACAGCATAGGGTAGACGGCCGCGGTAAGCATGGCGTGCCCGCTGACGCTGTAGACGTTTGCGGACGGTACGGACCATCCGCCAAGCTCGAATGCCAGCTTACCGAGGAGGATGGCGGCCGTGCCTGCACCCAGCGAAAGGAGCCAGCGGAACGCCCTGCGCCACCGGCCCTGCCAGGCGAGGCGGAATGCGACGACTCCTGCGAGGGGGAACATGAGCGAGGCTTCTCCGAGATGCACAACCATATGCCAGGAAGTCTGCACTACGGTTCCTCCAACTCGTCGTTGTTTGTCTTGTACCGCGCGATACTCCGCTCCCGCAGCGGGCTGGTGTCACGCGATATCGGCGTCCGGGGCACGCCGTGGGCTCCCCCTGAATCGCGGCGCCGAGAACTCTCCCGCCGCGCTGATCCCGTCCCGCGCCAGGACCTTGTTGACCGTCCGCCACAGGATCACGATGTCCAGCCATACGGACACATGATCCACGTACCAGACGTCCAGCCGGAACTTCTCCTCCCAGCTGATCGCGTTGCGTCCGCTGATCTGTGCCAGCCCGGTGATGCCCGGCCGGACATCGTGACGACGTGCCTGCTCCGGCGAATAGAGCGGCAGGTATTCCATCAGCAGCGGGCGCGGCCCGACCAGGCTCATGTCCCCGATCAGAACGTTCCAGAGCTCGGGCAATTCGTCGAGACTGGTGGAGCGGAGGAAGGCGCCGAACTTCGTGAGGCGCTCCGGATCGGGCAGCAACTCGCCATCCGGCCCTCGCGCGTCGGTCATGGTGCGAAACTTCAGGATCTGAAATGGCTTGCCATGCAGTCCCGGCCGCACTTGCCGGAAGAAGACCGGCGTGCCCAGCTTCCGGCGGACTGCACAGGTCAGGATGAGAAGGGGAACAGCGAGCAGAAGCAGGCCCACCGCGGATAGAACAACGTCAAAGATGCGCTTCATGATGCTTCCCGCCAATCATTGAGACCCGGCCTTTGACGATGCAAGCCACTACGTTCTCAGTATGGGTGTCGAACACCGCAGGACGAGGCCTGTCACTCGCCTGATACTGTGCCCCGGCCACCTGCCGCGAAGACAAACCATGACCGATTCGCACCATTCGCCAAATATAATCGACCGGAAGCATGTGCCGACGGCCGATATGTGGCGTCGGGCACAGTGGGCAATTTCCCCTTAGATCCCGCGGTCGCGCTGCGCGACCCTCGCCGCCTGCTTCGCCAGCGCGGCATTGTCAGCGGCCCCCGCCTTGCGATAGTCCCCGATCCACGAGCGAACCCTGATATCGATGGAGCGTTCGACAGTGCGATAGACAAATGCCGCCACAAGCACCGACGCAAACACGAGCGACAGACAGATCAGGTCCCCCGGCAAGAGGCGATGCTTGTCCGCTGCGGTCAGCACCCGTGCAAACGCAGGAATCGTGAATGCCTGCAGCAGGTACAGGGAATACGATGCGTCGCCGACCTGCTGCAGGAGGTCACTCGCCTTCCAGCTGCCGGCGGCTTCCCTGAGGATCACCCCTGCTACCAGCAACGCCGCCGGAATCCCCGCGAATACCACCCGGTGCGCCATGTCGGAGCCGGGCGTCCCTATGCAGAAGCCCAGCACACCTGCAGCGATGATGATGGCGGAGGTTCGCGCGGATACCCTGAAGCCGGAGCGATAAGCCCAGGCAAAGACGCAGCCGAATACAAACTCCAGCAACAACGGATCGGTCAGGAACCTGAAGAGGTACGCCGATGGTCGCGTCAGTGACAGGATGGAAAGCCCGACGAAAAAGGCGGCGAGGACCAGTCGGCCGCGTCGTTCCGCAAGGCAGAGCGACACCGCAAACACGGCATAGAAAAACATCTCATAGGTCAGCGTCCAGCCAACATAGAGTACCGGGTAATAGCTGCCGCTTTCCCGGACCTCGTATGGGACGAAGAGATAGGAGGTCACCGCCTGCATCAGCGTGAACTCCGTCGTCTTGAGGCTCGGCGCGATCCACACGATCACCAGCATCAGGCTCGTCAGAAGCCAGTACATGGGGGCGATCCGCGCGATCCGGGCGGCCATGAATTCCTTTGCCGCAGCAACACCCCGGTCTCGTCCGGCGGTCGTCATCACCATGACGAAGCCGGAGATGAAGAAGAAGATGTCGACGCCCGCCCATCCCCACGCGGACGCCTGGCTCACGATCCCCGGTTTCCAGCCGTGGATCTGTATCGTCGCGGCGGCATGATAGGCAACCACGGCCATCGCTGCGATGGCACGCAAGCACTGGACGGAAGACAACTTTTGCCTGGACATGGTTGCTGTGCTCCGATCGTGGCCTGAATGAGCATGTATGCCCCAAACGGGGGGCGTGCCGTGCCATTCTGGCCCGTGGCAAACGGCGACACAGTTCGCCATCTCACACACACGGGGTCGCTTTGCGGTACTGCCATGCCAAGGGATCAGGGGTTCTGTTGGAGAGCGCACCGAAGCCGCCTGGCGGCGTCGGTACAGTCAGTGACGACGATCGGGCTTGCCGCGCGCCCGGTGACCGGTGCAGAGGATCAACATGAAATCAACGACCGTACCCAGCGAAGGCGGTGGCGGACTCGATGCCACCACGCCAGCATCCGCCCAACCTCACCCGCTGCACGGTCCCGATGCGATCTGGCAGGAAACCAACTGCTATATCGACCTGTGGATCGAACTGCTGCACGCCTGGGGCCTCGATCCGCGCGCTGCACTGCCGTTCACGGTCGCACAGGATTTCGAAGGCGATCACTTCACGTTCTTCAAATACCCGCAAGCCGACCTGGAGACGCTGTACGGCACGGTCGTCCAGGAAATGGCGGTCTATGACACGCTGCAGGCGCACGTCACGGCGCAGGTCGAACGCGGCCATACAGTGCTGGTCGAAGTCGACAGCTACTACCTGCCCGACACGCACGCAACGGCGTACCGGCGCGAGCACGTCAAGACCACGGTGGCGATCGATTACATCAGCCCCCAGGCGCAACGGCTCTCGTATTTCCACAGCCTGGGATATCACAGCGCGCAGGACGAGGACTATCGCGGCCTGTTGAGGTTGTCGCCGGAACTGAGCGGCAACGGCAACATCCTCTTTCCCTATGCCGAATGCGCGAAGCGCGTGCGGCCCGCACTGGCCATGCCAGCCATGGCCGACGCCTCGGTCGCGCTGATGCGCCAGCACCTGGAGCGGCTGCCGGCCATCAACCCCGTCAGCCACTGGCGACAGGACTTCGACGAGCATATGGACACGCTGCTGGCGCGCGAAGAGGCCTACTTCCACCTCTACACCTTCAATCTGCCGCGTCAGCTCGGCGCGAACTTCGAGATGCTGCACCACTGGCTGCGGTGGCTGGCCGAGCAGGGCGGTGGCAGTCCGTTGACGGCTTTGGCCGCGGACGCCGCATGCGCCATCGCAACGGAAGCGAAGGTCCTGCAGTTCCGCCTGGCCCGTGCGGTCGCGCGGCGCCGTGCCGACCCTTGCACGCAGAGTCTCGAGGCATTGGAATCCGGTTACGACAAGACGATAGACAATCTGGTAGCGGCCTTCGGCCGCTCGGTCGCGGCAGCCGCCTAGAACCGTCGGCGGTTCCCGTCGCGTCGCATGCGGCGCGGTATCGCGACCACCGCGCGCGGCAAGTGGCCGGGCGTCATCCGTCGTAGCCAAGCGGGTGCTCGGCGTTGAGCGCGTAGATCTCGCCAGAAGGCGCCGGCACGGCATCGCCGCCGGCCTTGCCATCGAACACAAGACGAAGCCGCCGGCTGCCGCCGGGCGCGAGATGGAACCAGTTCTCGCTGGCGTGGTAGGCGCGGTCCTCGATATGCACCCATCGGGCAAAGCGCCGGGCCGTGACGGTGATCCACCAGTCGTCACCGACGCGTTCGAGCCGTGCCTGCAGGTCGGGGGACTTGAGCGCTGCGGCGCGACGATCGGGCAGGTACACGGCCTGGCTGAGCGGCTCGCCGCCCTCCTCCGCGAACAGCGTCGCCAGCACCACGTCGTGCGTGGGCGGGCCGAAGCGGTAGGCGTAGGTGAAATCAAAGAAACGGTCGACCAGCGCGCCCGCTTCCACGCACGCGGCACCGTGGGCAGGCAGACGAAGCAGCTGGCGCGCCTGTGCCACGACGACCTCGCCATCACGCAGGCAACGCAACTCCAGCCACAATGCGCGCGCGCGCGCCGTCTCGTTGAGCACGTGAAGGTGCAGGCCGTTGAGGCCTTCGTCGGTGATCAGCACCTGCAGCGGCTGCCAGGCCTGCCTCAGCGCATGCCAGGCCGATTTGGGACGGCCGCAGGCATCGACGATGCCCCAGCCGGCGCCCGGCAGCAGGTCCTGGAACTGCCAGACCAGGCCGCCCGCGCAACTCGACCCGACGCGCCGCCATTCGGCGAAGACATCGCTCATCACCTCTGCGACCACCGCGCGCGACAGGACCAGATACCGTTGCGGCTGTTCATACCGCAGGCGCGCGGGGTCGACGTCATACAAGGTGCGCAGGTAGTGTTCGCGCACATCCTCGAAGTCCCACGATGCGCCGGCATCGCGTGGCACCCTCGCTTTCCAGCGCGGGGAATGCAACGGCGGCGAGCCGCTCTCCGCGAGCGTGCGCTCGCACGGGACATTGGCGAAGGCCAGGCATTCGGAGGCGAACCGTACCTGCGCAAGGCGCGCATCAGCCAGCGGACGCTGGTAGGCACCCACGCCGTAATAGTGGCTGACTCCGGTATCGGGCTGGAATGGCAAGGCGCCGCCGGTGGGCGAGTTGCCGACATACACGATATCGGGCCGATGGGTGGCGACCAGGTCCGGCATCAAGGCATCGAACAGCGGTTGCTTCCATTCGCTGCGCGCGACACCGAGCATGGCGGCCTGCTGCTCCGCCTCGCTGGCGCCACAGACCACCGCGATACATGGGTGAGTCCGGGTCGAGGTCAGCCACTCTGCGACTTCGCGCGCCACGTCTTCCGTGAGGCCAACGCCCGGCCCGATGCTGCCGTAGTCGAAGTTGGCGAACATGAAGTCCTGCCAGACCAGCAGGCCAAGTTCATCGCAAATCCGGTAGAAGGCGTCTCCCGGATAGCAGGTCACGCCGCTCACGCGAACCATGTTCGCGCCGCCGGCGCGCGCCAGTGCCAGCCAGCGCCGGGACGCTTCATCGGTATCGGCAAGACCGGGCAGGTCCACGCTGGATATGCAGGCGCCGCGGCAGAATATCCGCTCGCCGTTGATGTGCAGTGCGAACGCGCCCGATTCATCGGCCTGGCCGAGCGAGACACTGCGAAAGCCGATCCGGCCGCAGTCGACGGTGCGCCCTTCGATGCTCGCTTCGACGCCGTAGAGATGCGGCTCGCCATGCGTATGCGGCCACCATAGCCGCGGGCGATCGATATGGATGGCACCTTCCAGCGTGTGGCCATCGGTTCGCGTCAACGCGCCCCAATGGCGGCTTCCCGATTGGTCGCTGACCTCGAACGATCCCGATGCGGGCGCCGTTGCCGGAAAATGCAGGCGCACCGAGACCACTCCACCGTGTTCCTGCATGCGCGCACGCAAGTCGGCGCGCAGGCCGTGCAGGATATCGCCGCTGGCCGGGTCAAGCAGTTCCACGGGCCGCCACGGCCCGACCGCATGGACCGGCGGGCACCAGCCCGGCATGTGGCCCAGCAGCGTCGTGCGCACCGCGCGCAACTGCGCCGGCACGATCATCCTTGGCTTCCAGCGCACTGGACCGCGCTGCTTGCGCAGCCAGGGTTCGAGCGCGCGAAAGCAAATATGCAGCACGTTGTCGCCGGCGAGGTCGACCTCGACCTCGTGCGCGACAAACATGTGCCGCGTGCTCAGTACCAGCGTGCCGTTTAGCCAGACTTCGGCGACCGTGGCGAGGCCGTTGAAGCGCAGCGTCTTGCGGCCCTGGCCGCTGAACGCCGTGCGATACCAATGGTCGTACGCGTGCAAGGGCGGCGGTGCCGCGTCGTCCCAGCGCCCTGCGGCGCGCAGCGCGCCGGCCACGGTGCCCGGAACCGGGGCTGGCAACCACGCCATGCCGGCCGGCAAGGCCGCGGGACTTTGCGCGGCGCCGGCGGCCATTTGCGCCCAGGTCCATGCCCCGTCGAGCGCGGCACTGACGATGCCGATCCCTGGCCGGCCGGCCGGCACCGCGCCCCAGATCGGCACACGGCTGGTGTCCAGGCAGTTGTGCTGCGTCATGAGGCACTCGTCGCGGCGTGTCAGAGGCCCCCGAGCGCCTCGCGCACGCGCCGCGGCCACTTCGCCAGCTCGAAGCCGTGATGGCGCAGCAATGCCAGCGTCAGGCGCTCGATGCCGAAGCCGACGCAACCGGTGTGGGCCAGCTCGCCGTCCGCCGTGCGCAAGGGCCACGCATGGGCAAAATGGTCCATGTGGTAGTTGAAGCTCATGCAGGCCGTGGGCGGCGCGCCATCGTTGATCGGCACCAGCAGTTCGAACTTCAGCTTCAGTTCGCGCTGGCTGTCGGCGACGATCTTGCCGCCGCGGCCAAAGAACGGATCGTTCGCCAGATCGACCTCATGGGGCAGCTCCAGCATGCCGGCAAGCTGCTTGCCGCGCTCGATCCACACTTGACGGAACGCGACGATCTGCTCGGCCGTACCGAGCCGCACGTATTCGCGCTGCCGGAACATCTGCATGCGTGCGGGATCGATCGACGGCTCATGGCGGAAGCAGTACGTGAGCACGTCGACCACCATCCCTTCGACGGGCATGGGTCCGCGCGACGCAATCAGCGGATACACCGGATAGCACGCCGCGGGCGCCAGCACGACATCGGTCGGGCGCTGCTGGTCGGCCCATTCCTCGCCTTCTTCGAGCCGCGCCAGCAGGCGGTGGTGGTCGCGATCGCTGCCGCAGAAGCAATGCACCGTACCCGCCAGCTGCGGAAAGCTCTTCAGGTACTCGCTGGCCTCGAAATCCTGGCGCGGCATGGCCGGGGGAAAGCGCATCACTTCCGCGTGCTGATCGGCGCCAAGCTGGGTCACGGCGGCGTTCAGGCCATCGGCAATGCTCTCGAACAAGCCGCTCCGGCCGTAAATGCCGTCGACCGCGCTCGGATAAAGCACGCGCGCATCGATCAGCGCCTGCCGGTAAGCGCGACGCCCCGCGTCGGGGTCGGGCGCGGGCTTTGGCGAGGTATAGCTGCGGCCGGAAGCGGCCGGCGATTCGTCGTCCGGCGCATAAGCGCTGCTGGCATTTTCCATGGTCGGTTCCTTACGCGGACCGGTCCGCCAGCAACAGGTTGGCGGTGTTGGTCAGGATGCGATCGTTGTTGATCATGAGCGGCGCGGACCACAGGTCGCGCAGGTGGCGGCCCAGGCTGAAGGGCGTGCCGTGCTTGTAGCCGGCCATGCCGCAGACCAGCATCGCGATATGCACCGCTTCCAGCGCCATGGCCGACACGCTGGTCTTCAGGCCATTCATTTCCGCCGCCAGGTTGAAAGTCGCCGACATGCTCTGGCCCGCGTCACGCTCGCGCTGGTGCGTCAACGCGAGTGCGAGCCTGCCTTCCAGCATCTGGATGATGGCCACGGCTTCCGCCACGCGCGTGGCCGATGGCGGCAGCGTTCCGGGGCGGGCGCGGGCCTGGCCCTGGAACAGCGACTTGGCACGCTGCACCGCATCGGCCGCAATGCCGGTCCACAGCGCGGACCACAGGATGTGCGACACGGGCGTCATGGTGGCGTCGGCGATTTCACCGAACGGCACCGGGAGAACCTGGTCCGTATTGCCACGGGCCTCCAGCCGGTAGCCATTGCTGCAGGTGCCGCGCATGCCCAGCGTGTCCCACGTGGACAGGCTTTCCAGCGCATAGTCGGGCTTGAGCACGCTGACCATGACCTGGTCCGATGGCGAAGCATCGGGACTGCGCCGCGCGGTCACGAGAATGCCATCCGCGTGCGCGCCATAGGATATGGTCGGCGCCATCTTGAGCAGGTGCAGGCTGGCGCCGTCGACATTGATGGCGCAGCCGCTGTTGCGCAAGGCGCCGCCGATGGCTTCTTCCGACGTGGCCGAGGCCAGCAGCAACTGTTCGCCGGCCAGGCGCCGCAACAGCTGCGCATGCCATGCGCTGTCGCTCGCATGGTTGACCAGGCACGCCACCTGGATCTGGTGCATGGCGTAGATCATCCCGGTCGAGGCACAGGCGCCTCCGAGGATGCGGCAGACGCCTGCGATGGTGTCCAGGGACGCGCCGCCGCCACCGAAGGCCACGGGCACCATGGCGCCGAGCAGCTTCTGCTCGCGCAGCACCGCGAAGGCTTCGTGCGGAAAACGCGCTTCGCCGTCAACCTGGTCCGCAAAGCGGGCCGCCTCGGGCACGGCGCGGTGCGCTGCGGCCAGCCAGTCGCCGGCATCCATGACATCGGGCCGCGGATGCGCCAGCTCCACGCTGGCAAGGACGGGTTTCATGCGGCCTCCTGTTCTTGCTTGATCAGCTCCGCCGCGGCGGCCAGCGAGTTGATGCTGCGGAACAACTGGCGGGTCAACAGCCGGTCCGGGATCTCGATGCCGAATTCGTTCTCCATCGCCAGCATGACATGCACGGTAGCGAGCGAGGAAAGTCCCGCCGCATACAGGTCGGCCTGGTCGTCCAACGACTCCACCGGTACATCGAGCCGGGCGACTTCCGAAAGGATGGTACGTATGGCTGCTTTCATGCTTGCGCTCCCGAGGCGAGCCTGCTGGCCCGTGTTTCACCCATTTGGCCTAAGGCGGGTGAAGAAATCGGTGCGGTGCCACACGAACGTTGCATCTTCGAATCACCGGATCGCCCCGGATGTTGCAGCCGTGCATCGTCGCGGGCGAAGAACACCTGATCGTGGTATGGACCCGCGCGCCGATCGCTATCGGACTCGGAATGGGCGCCGAAAGAAAGCCGAATGGACGTGGATGGGGCCACGCAGAAACGGGTACGCCCGGCTGCCGCCGGGCTACCTCATGCGGCCTTCGTACCCGATGCGTCCGCCGCCTTGTCGGCATGGTTGGTCAACGCCGGATGCTTGATCGCGGCACGCGGCAAGGGCATCCCGAGGTACGGATTGATGCTGTTGAAATCCGCGCGGTTGCTGCGCCGTTGCACCACGCCATTCAGGATGCCGCCCATCAGCCGCGCATCGGCGCGCGCCAGGCGCTTGATGGTTTCGTTGACCTGCTCCGCCGGCGTGACGTCGGCGCGAATGACCAGCAGCGTCGATCCCGCCAGGCTGGCGACCAGCGTCGCGTCCGCCACCGCCATCACGGGCGGCGTGTCGACGATGACCAGGTCGAAGCGGCCCGCGCAGCGGCGCAGGTTGTCCGCCAGCGTTGGCAGCATCAGCAGCTCGGACGGGTTGGTTGGCGTCTTGCCGTGCGTGAGGATGAATAGCCCGCTGACCACGGTCGGCCGGACGGCCTCGGCAATCTGCAGGCGGCCGGCCAGGACTTCGGCAAGCCCGCCTTCTGGCGGCTGGTCGAACCAGTCGGCGATCTTTCCGCGGCGCAGGTCCGCATCGACCAGCAGCACGCGCTGGCCGGCTTCGGCGAACAGCACCGCGAGATTGACCGCCGAGAACGTCTTGCCCGCGCCCACCGCGGGGCTGGTCACGGCCACCACGCCATCGGGCGCACCACGCAGCGAGAAATGCAGCGCCGCGCGCAAGCTGCGCAGCCCTTCCACGGCGAGCGAGTGCGGCGCGCGCCGGGCCAGCAGGAAATGGTCATGCAGTCCCTGCCTGAGCAGCCGTTCGCTTTCCGCGCAATCGCTGTCGGACTCGTCGATGGCGGATGCATCGACGAGCGCCGTGCCCGCGCGCGGGGCCTCGAGGCGGCTGTTCGCGTGCAAGGCAAAACCCGCGGCAATGCCCAGGCGCCGCTTGGCGTCGATCTCGCGTTCGAGCTCCGCCTGTTCGTCGCTGAAGGCGACATCCCCCAGCATGGCAATGCCAAGCCGCTGCTCGGCATCGTTGGCCGTGGCCAGCGATGGCTTCAGGCGCTGGCGCACGCCGACGCCTGCCACGCCAAGGCACAGGCCCAGCAGCAGCCCGCCGGAGACGTAGGGCCAGGCCCCGGGGCCGACCGAGCGCGCCGGGACGATGGCCTTGTCGACCAGCCGCATCTGGCTGGAGTTGTCCGAACGCTGCAGCGACAACTGCTCGACTTTCGTGCGCAGCGTCATGTACATGTCCTCGGCCACCTTGACGTCGCGCGCCAGCGCCACCGCCTCGCGTTCGGAGGCCGACAGGCTCTGCATGCGGGCATCGATCTCGGCGCGATCGCGCGTCATCTGCTGGATCTGGCTGTCGACGGTCTTGACCTCGTTCGCATCCGTGGTGAAGCGCTGCAGCAGCTTGGTCCGTTCCATCCTGAGCGCGGTGATCTGGCGCTGGTACTCCATGCTGTTGTTCAGGAACGATTGCGCGTCGCGGCTGGGTTGCATCGAGCCGGTGCGGGCGCGATAGCGGCTCTGCGCCTCTTCGGCGCGCGCGAGTTCGGCCTGCACGCGCGGCAACTCGCCGGTCAGGAAGGCCAGCGAGTCGGCGACGTCGCCGCGGCGCTGGGCGGTCTGTCCGCTGATGTAGGCGGCCGTCACGCCATTGACGAGCGCGGCGGCGGCACCCGGCTCCGGAGATTGCCAGGCGACGCGGACCGTGCTGCCACCGGACTCGCCGCTTTCGCTGTCGACGACCAGGCCCTGCCGGATCGCATCGGCGATGCGGGCCGCGTCATGGCGCGTCAGCAGGAAGCGCGTGCCGGGCGCGGCCTCGATGCGCGCCACGCGCAGCTCCACGCCGTTGCCGGCGGCATTCTCGCCGACCACGCCTTCGACCAGCGCGGTGTCCTGGTAGCTGATGCGGTAGCTGCCATCCCGTAGCACTTCGAACATCATGGGCTGGTCCACCAGCCGCTCCGGCACGGCCAGGCGGTCCAGCAAGAGCCGCTCGCCGCCCCATGCATAGCCAAGCCACGTGCCACGCGGCTGGCCTGGCGTGGACCATCGCTCGAACAGCGCGCCGAGCAGCGGCGCGCGCACCGGCCGCGCGGTGATGTCCAGGTGCAATGCCTCGACCACCGGCGCCACGATGGCACGGCTGCGCAGCAGGCCGGCGTCGAGCTGCGCGCCCGGCTGCGTCTGCCCGGCATTGCGCGCGGCGCCATCCTTGCCTTCCACCTGCACCAGCGCCTGGGCACGGTATTCCAGCGGGGACGACAGCGCCACCATGCCGCCGATGGCCGCGCCGAGCGCTCCGGCGGCGACGATCCATCCCAGATGGTCCAGCAGGACGCGAGCCCGCAAGGCCCGCGCCACCGGGGCTTCATGCCGGGGCATCTCCCGGTCGGCCGGTGCACCGGCATAGGACAGTCTGCTCACGGACACGACTCCTCATCCTCAAAGCGATGAAGGCCGGACACGCAGCGTGTGCTGCGGCACCGGCCATAGCGGTTCTGGTGCGGCGTTCCCGCCTCAGGCATGCGCCAGCGCTGGGAGCAGGCGGTCGTATTCGCGCTTGACCAGCTTGTAGCACTCGCAGGAATGCTTCTCCAGGCCGCAGCGATCCAGCACCGTGATGTGGCCGCGGCTGTGATGGATCAGGCCAAGGTCTTCGAGCTTGCCGGCGGCTTCGGTCACGCCCTCGCGGCGCACGCCGAGCATGTTGGCGATGACCTGCTGCGTGATCACCAGCTCGTTCGAGCTGAGCCGGTCCACCGCCAGCAGCAGCCAGCGGCACAGTTGCTTGTTCAGCGAATGGTGCCGGTTGCAGGCGGCCGTCTGCGCGATCTGCGTGAGCATGGCCTGCACGTAGAGCAGCGTGATCCGTTGCAGCGTGGGAGTGCGCGGCAACTCGCTGCGCAGCAGCCGCGCGGGGACACGGTAGGCCAGGCCCGGGCTGCGCACTTCCACGCGGCAAGGCATGGTGTCGCCGCCGGTCACCACCGGCACGCCGACCAGGCCTTCATTGCCGACCGCGGCGATTTCCACGGTGGCGCCGTCTTCCAGCAAGGACAGCAGCGACACCACCGACGTGGTGGGAAAGTACACATGGACGATGCGCTGCCCCGAATCCGTCAGCAACTCGCCGGCACGCAGGCGCACCAGCTCGATGTGCTGCGCCAGCGATTCCCATTCGCTGCGCGGCAAGGCATTGAGCAGATAGTTGGCATTCAGATCCGAGCGATGCGTGATCATTTCCGTACCCCCCATCCCGTATCCGGGCAAGAATCTACCTGTCGGCGGCTTGTCCCGCCGTGCCGGCGCTTTGCATTGGTGTTCCCTCCCGGACAGGCCTGCCGCGGACCCGCACCCTGCGGCAATGCACCTGACCCGGTGTCTGTATTTAGCGCCATGGATTGCCAATGGGACAGTAGGCAGACGGCTGGTGCGCCGTCATCCATTGGTAGGTCGGCCGGAAAGCGGACATGCAGGGCTGCGTGCTCGCGGCGCCTCCCCGCGCGCAGGCGAAGGCGGAAGGGGGGCCGCTAGGCGGCGTAGCAGGCGGGGTGATCCTGGTTCAGGGCCCAGACCTTGCCGGCGGGCATGACTCCGGGTTGAGACGTATGGCCGCCTTCATGCAAAAGTCGGATGCGCGTTCGCGCACCGGGCGCGAGATGGAACCAGTCCTGCGACGGCCGCAGCACATCGTCCTCGATATGCACCCAGCGCGCGAAATGCGTAGCCGATATCTCCAGCCACCAGTGCCCCGCGTCCTGCCGCACTTCGGCTTGCAGGCCCGCCTGCGGCAGCGCTTGCGCGCGGCGATCGGGCACGTGCGCCGCCTGGCTGAGCGGCGCGCCGCTGCGGGCGTCGGTCAGCGTGGCCAGCACGATATCGCCCATTTCGGGGGAACCGCCGTGCTGCGGCCGCGGCGTCAGCACGAGCGACTGACGTGGCGCCAGCTGCAGCATTTGCATTGACTCGGCGTGTACGTGCATGCCGTTCCGGACCCAGCAAACCCTGAGGCGGATGTCTCGCGCGCTCGCGGTCTCGTTCAGCAGGTCCACGCGGAGGCAGCCCGCGGCATCGGTCCCGAGCAGGACCTGCAGCGGGCGGCTTGCGGCCCGTATCGCATGCCAGGCCGACTTGGGCCGTCCCAGCACATCGATCACACCGGCACCATTGGCCAGCGCCACATCGCGCAGCGCCGGCACCAACGCCAGTCCGGACTGGCCGCCAGCGCGGCGGCAACCGGCGATGAAGTCATTCGCCAGTTCCGCGGCCAGCGCACGCGACAGGCGCAGATAGCGCTGCGGATCCGTGCGGCGCAGCTGCGGCGGATCCACGCCGTACAGCGCGAGCAAGTGCCGGTCGCGTGCATCCTCGGCATCGCACAGCGTGCCGCTCCGGTGCAATACGCCGGCCTTCCAGCGCGGATCGCCAAGCGCTTGCGACAGGCCAAGCGCGTCGAGCGTGCGCGCGCACGGCACAGCTGCGATCTCGGGAAACCATGCGGTGTCGGGCGCTGGCATGCCTTCGCGCCAGAGCAGGATGCCGAGCGCATCGCAGGCGCTGCGCAAATCGGCGGGCGGCGCGCAGTCGCGATCGAGAACCAGCGCGTTCAGGCCAGCTCCGCGCGCAAGGCGCAACCGGTGGCGCGCGGCCAGCGGCGACGAAACGAGCGCAGCCAGCTCGGCGGCGTCCAGGCGTGCGCCCCGGCAGAACACCGGCACATCGTTGATGCGAGGCAAGGGATCGCTTCCCTGCCGGTCGAGGCGCACGCTGCGCAAGGCGAGCCGCCCGCAATCGAGCACGTGTCCGCCCGCTTCGGCCAGCACGCGATACTGCGCCGGCTGGCCATGCGTATGGGGCCACCAGAAGCGCGGGGCGTCCACGCGCACATCGGCTTCCAGCGTAAAGGCGTTCTCGCGCAAGAGCGGCGCATGCACGGCGCCATCCGCGTTGCAAAGGCTCAGGCTCGCCTGCGCCGGTGCTTCACGATGCAGATGCAGGCGCAGCGCCACACGGCCCGCGCCATCCTGAAGTCCGGCGCGGAGATCCACCGCGGCATCGGCAAGCGCGTCGCTGCCGCCCAGCTCTAGCATCTCGACGGGTTGCAACAGGCCCACCGCGTGCAGCGGCATGTCCTCGGCCGCGGCATATCCGATGACGCGGGCCGACTGGAAGGCCGGTGCCGTGCGCCAGCAAAGCGTGCCGCGCGCCGCATGCAGGCGCGGCACGCTGGCCCGGAAGCACAAGTGCAGGGTGTTGATGCCAGCCAGCTCCACTTCGGCATCACAGGCGTCGCACAGAGCCTGCGGTGCGGCGATCGGGCGCCCGTTCACCCAGGCCTGCGCCGCGCCGGCCAGGCCGCGCAGGCGCAGCAGCCGGCGCCCGGTGCCGGCAAAGCGCAGGCGATACCAGTAATCGTGCCGATGCACCGCTGACGTGGTCTCGCGCCAGCGGCCTGCCACGCGCAAGGCGTCGGCCACGGTGCCCGGCACCGGCGCCGGCAGCCACGCCGCGCGCTCGTCGAGGCAAGCCGGGCTGTCCGCGGCGCCAGGCAGTGTTTCGAGCCACGACCAGTCGCCCGGCACGCGCAGCACGCCGGGCAGCCGCGCATCGCGGCGCCCGCGCGCAGCGATGGCGGGCACTGTCGTCACGTCTTGCTCCCCGCGAAATGCCGCGCCAGTACCGGTACGCAGGCCTGGTAGGAGGCTTCGAGCTGGTCCAGGCAATCTTCGCAGGTGTCGGGCTTGCGGCTGATCACCGCGCGCATCAGCCGGAACTGCATGACCATGGCCTCCGATGCCATCGTGTAGCAGGCCTCGGCGGTCTTGTCGGGCACCGGCTCGCCCTGCGCGACCAGCCAGCGCAGATAACGCGCAAGCAGTTCGAAGTTGGCGCCGAGCTGGCGCAGCACGCCGGCCGCATAGTGATGAAAGCCCGGCTCGCCGCGCGCCATCAGGCGATCGAGATGCTCGGGGAACGCGGCTCGGAAGGTGCTGACCGGATTGTCGGAGGGGCGGTTCGCCAGGTGAAAGCGAAAGAGTTCCAGAGAGGCCTTCAGCAACGACGCCTCACTGTGCGTGCAGGGATTGCGGCGCACCACGTCGGCGTGGGTGAAGATCTGGACTTCCGGGTTGCGGGTGCCGGCCACCCGCCCGAACAGCGCGGTGTAGTCTTCGCCGCTGGCCGTGTGATAGCCGTCCGAATGGAAATACCCAACGGCCAGCGCATCGGGAATCATCACGTCGATGCCGATGCATGAAAGCGTGCGCTGTCGATGGTAAGCAGCGCCCGGCGCAGGCGGGAGCTGGCTGCTGTCGACTTCCATCACCACGATATTGCCGCGGCTGGTCTGCGCGGCCACGTGGCTCTCGAGCGAGTCATACAAGGTCAGCGCATGGATGCTCAGGCCGAACAGCCGCTCGAGATCGGCTTCGGGTATCCGGCACTGCGTAAAATGATCCGCTTCAAACGCCTGCCTCACGGTGCAAGGCAGCGCCGCGATCGGTGGCAGGTCCAGGCCATGCAGCAGTTCGATCCACAGATCGACATGGCTGTTGACGTGCGACCAGACCGGATTTCCACCGCGCAATCCCGGACCGCCACGCCCACGCATCTTTGTGTCGCCGTACACCATTGGCCTCCGCGCGTGCCAAGACGTTGCGTTCACGGGCGCGCACGGCCAGGGCTGCACGCGCCAGCGCGCCTGCAGTCGAATGCCCGTGCATCTACTCCTGTCCTGCGCGCCTCCCCCACCGTATCCGCTGCTGCTATGACCGGTCGTGCTGGCGATCATTGCGCGGCGTGTTCACGGCAGTCTGTTGGACGGCGCACAGAGTCCCGCGGGCCTGCGCGCGGCGGGTCGCGAAGGGGTCATCGCATGGCCGCGGCAGGGTTGAAGTAGGAATGAATGCCTGGTGCGCGACCCCGCACGCATGGTGCTTCTGGCGGATGGAGGGCAGGACGGCGATTGCCTATCGTCGATGGGACGTGCAAGCGCTTTACACGGCTTGCACGGTTCAAAGCCCGCATGGTCCCCCGGTCGGCGGGCTTCTTTTTTGGTTCTCTGCCGGGGGATGGGTGGTGGCGACCTGCTGCGGCCTTTGCGACCGGTATTGCATCATTGCCTTCGGCTGCTGTGCGACGCACTGGCCGGCAAGCTTGAGCGGATCGACGTCGCTAACGCCCATCCTCTCTTTCGCAAAGCTCGCGCTGTGACCTCAGCTTACGGAACAAATGATTCCGGGACGCGGTGGCGGTGCTGGGCAATGATGAGAGCCTTGAGGCTGTCCACGCGCAGTCGCGCCTCGCGCTCGCCTGCCTCGCGGGCCGCCTCGGCGGCCGCGAATTCGCAGTCGAATTGCCGGCCATGCAGCTCGCCGCGGTACAGCAGCGGTTCATCGCTTTGCGTGGCCAGCCGGATTTCGAAGCAACATGCCCACTTGCCCCGCCCTTCGCGAACGGCAAAGCCGCGCACGACGAGGAATTCCAGACCGCACTCCATACGACCCCCTTGCACTCCCGCGGCGGCGGCCTCTGAAGCGGGACCAGCTTCTGTCGCGGGCAAATCAAGCATAGCCGCGTTGCGCGCGATTCGCCCTCATCCGGTCGCCGTAGTCCCCACCGGGCAAACGAGGGAGGACAGCGGCGTGCCATCGCCCAGCGTGAGCGCGGTGCGCGGGAAACACTGGCCACCCGCCCAGATCAGCGCCGTGGCGGCGCACACGAGCTCCGCCGATACCGGCGCCGCCAGGCAACCGCTCGCGCCGAGCAACGCGGCATGCAGCATCAGCGAAGCATCGAGCCGGTCGGAGATAACAAGCCAGCGCCGCGGCGCCAGCCTGGCGTGCAGGCGGTCGAGCAGCGCGCGTTGATCGCCTTCGACCCCGCTGCAATCGAGCAGCGCCATGTCGGCGGGGTCTTCGGCTTGTTCGGCAGGAATGCAGTCATCGGCTTCGTCGAGCCATTGCGGCGCGCGCCAGCGGATCGGGCTGGGCAGGCTGAGCGCCTGCAGCCGGCGGGCCAGGACCCGGCACATCACTTCATTGCTGGCAATCAGATAGGTCGACATTGACGGTATGGAGCGGCAGCCCTGGCCGCGGAAGCAATACCACCGTTGGAGAATGGGAGCACGTTGTACGCGCCTGCCCGGCGCGGCAAGCGGGGCGCGCCAGGGCCTTCACTCGAAACGTAGCAACCCGCCGCAACGCCTGCCTCATGCTTTTGGATGAGCCCGGCTCTACAGAAGGATGAGACCGCCCGGCAGCGACTATGCCGCCGCCATGCCCGCGGACATCTGCGGCTGGCCGGCCGTTGGCGGACCGGCCCAGTTGAGCGTGGCACCGCGCTGGAGCGCGACGTAGACCGCTTCGCCCTTGTTGCGCACGTGCAGCCGCTGGTACAGCGTGCACGCATGCGTCTTGGCGGTGGCGACCGAGATGTTGAGGATCCGGCTGACGGTCTTGATCGGATAGCCGCGCGCAAGCAGTGCGAGCACCTCGTACTGCCGCTCGGTGATGTTGAGCAGGTGCGCGCCGGCGGACGGTGTTTCGTAGCCGCCTACATGCGACAGCGACACGGTGCGCGGTGCGGGCTGTGCCGATTCCACGTGGGTGCCTGTCGCCGGCAAACCATGGCCGCGTTGCAGGGCCACGACGTTGCGGGCCTCGCCGGCCGCCGCGTCGGACAGCATGCCGTGAGTCATCGGCACATCGGTCATGGCTGCGGCGCTTTCCATCTGGATGCGGGACGGGAAACACTCGCCACCGGCCAGCACCAGGCGCACCGCTGCGTCCAGCGCCTCGGCACTGCTGTGCTTGTGCATGCAGCCACGCACGGACTCGGGCAAGCCGGTGGTGGCCAGCGCAGCGGCCGGGGATTCGGCCAGCACCAGCACGCGCTGCGGCTGCAGGCACTCGCACAGTTGGGCCAGCTGATGGCAGCCGCTGCCGGGGTCGGACGGCAGTCCGAACACCAGCAGGTCTGCGCCATGCAGCCAGAGGTCAGATTCAATGGGCGCCAGCGGATCGATATCGATCAGGTCCCCGGGGATGTGTGCTTGCGCCAGCAGATGGCGCAGCCCCAGGCGCAACAGTGGATGAGGCTCGATCAAGAGGATGGTGGCCATGGCCGCTCTCTTTTCTTGTAGCGGCAAGCGCGAACCCTGCGACAACCCGCACTTGCGGTCGGAAAATGCCTCGCTATCCTGCGGGATGCATTTTCCCTACGATCCGACAGCGCTCCAGCCCCTTCAGCGTACCCGTCCAGCATGCTGATGGTCCCTTCGCTTGGAGATGTTGAATCGCCCCGTTTGCGTCTATCCGACGCTTATCAAACCCGATGGCGTTCTTAGACGCCATTGAACTCAGATGTAAAATTTCGTAACTCTGGTAACCAGCATATGAAAGGGGTTGGAGGAAAGCAAGACTGCTCCGGACGGAGCGGGTTTTCCCCATGGTCAATTTTCATGATGCGCGCGGGGAAGGATATGTGGTGTCATCGTCTCGTTGAGAGACGTGCTGTGCAGAATGCGTTATATCAATGACGGGTTCGCGAGTATGACGACCCCCGATCGGGGGGTGCGGTGGCATGAGTTTGAGGGCGGCTCCCCGCTGAAGAGGGGGGTGTGGATGAGGCATGAAATGTCGCGCTCAGGCTACTTAGATGATCGCCTCGCCGCGTACCAAGCACGACCAGCAAGTCATCACCACGGCCCAGAGGCTTGGTGACGGTCCTGAGATAAATGCGATCCGTCTTATCGATTCACGATCCGCAACACGCGACGCTTGTCCGAACTGCAATGCGAACGATCCGAGGCCAGCTTCAGCGTGTTTTGCCTGCTCGGCCTGCTGAAGGCTCAGCTCGATTCTGTACTCGATGAAACGGGACTTCCCACCTCATCAACCTTGCCGGCGCCGGGCAGCATGGCTTCCAGCGTGGCCAGCGTATCGGCTTCCTCGATCGGCTTGTCGGTGCGCCAGCGCAGCATGCGCGGAAAGCGCACCGCAATACCGCTCTTGTGCCGCCCGCTTCGGGCGATGCCCTCAAAGCCCAGCTCGAATACCTGCGTCGGCTCCACGCTGCGGACGGGGCCGAACTGCTCCACCGTGGTCCGTCGCACGATGGCGTCGACCGCGCGCATCTCTTCATCGGTCAGGCCGGAATACGCCTTGGCGAACGGCACCAGCGTGCGGCCCGGCGTGCCGGGCGGCGCGCTCCAGACCGCAAAGGTGAAATCGGTATAAAGGCTGGCGCGCCGGCCGTGCCCCCGCTGCGCGTAGACCAGCACGGCGTCGACCGAGTACGGGTCGATCTTCCACTTCCACCAGACGCCCACATCCTTGGTACGTCCCGCGCCATAGGCCGCGCTGGCAGCCTTGAGCATAAAGCCCTCCACGCCGAGATCGCGCGAGGCCTCGCGCAGCCTGGCGAAGTGCGGCCAGTCATCGGCCTGGACCAGCGGGCTCAGTTCCAGCGACGGATGCACATGCCGGGCGATGACCTGGTCCAGCTGCGCACGGCGTTGGGCCTGCGGCCGCGAACGCCAGTCCTCGCCCTGCCATTCGAGCACGTCATAGGCCATCAGGATGGCGGGCGCTTCGCGCAGCAGCTTTGCATTCAGCGTCTTGCGGCCGATGCGCTGCTGCAGCAGCGCAAAGGGCTGCACGCGGCCCTGCTGCCAGATCACGATCTCGCCATCCAGCACGGTGCCGTCGGGCAGCGCCGCAGCCGCGTCGACGATCTCGGGGAAACGCTCCGTAATCAGTTCCTCGCCGCGCGACCACAGCCAGGTCTGGCTGCCACGGCAAACGAGCTGCGCACGGATGCCATCCCACTTCCATTCGACCAACCAGTCTTCGGGCGCGCCCAGCACAGCGTCGAACTGCTCCAGCGGCGCCTGCAGCGGATGCGCGAGGAAGAACGGGTAGGGCTGGCCACCGGCCCGCAGCGCGCGATCGTCTTCGCCTTCCGATGCGATCAACGCCTGGAATCGTGCCGGGTCGGGCCGCGCCGACAAGTCCGTGTAGCCGACCATGCGCTCGGCCACGCGCTTGGGATCGATGCCCGCCACCTCGCCCAATGCGCGCGTCACCAGCAGCCGCGATACGCCCACGCGGAACGCACCGGTGATCAGCTTGAACAGCACCAGCCTGCCGTGCGCGTCGAGCGGCCGCCACAGTGCGTCCAGACGCGGTATCAAGGCTTCAGGCGGCAACCCGCGCAGCGGCAGCAGGCGCTGCTCGACCCATTCGGCCAGGCCGGCGCGGTCGGCATCCGTCGGGTCCGGCAGCAGCAGCGCGATGGTCTCGGCCAGGTCGCCGACGGCCTGGTAGCTTTCCTCGAACAGCCAGTCCGGCAGGTCGGCGGCCTGGCGCGCCAGCTCGCGCAGCATCGACACCGGCACGATCTGCCGCGGCTTGCCACCGGCCAGGAAGTAGACCGCCCAGGCGGCGTCCTGCGGCGGCGCCGCGCGCAGGTAGTCCACCAGCGCAGCCAGCCGCGCCTTCGTCGAGGTGGTGCCGTCGAGCGCGGCGTAGAGCTCGGCGAAGGCCTTCATGGCAACGCTGGCTCGCCGTCGGCGACCGACTCCGCTTGGGCCTCGGTGCGCACGGAATCGTCGTCATCGCCGAATTCAGTCTCGAAGGCCTGCGCCTGCCAGCCGCGCTCGCTCAGGTAGCGCACCATCACCGGCACGTTGCCGTGGGTCACGATGATGCGCTTCGCGCCGGTGGCATCGATTGCCTGCAGCAGCCCGGGCCAGTCGGCATGGTCGGACAGCGCGAAGCCGCGGTCCACGCCACGGCGGCGGCGCGTGCCGCGCAGTTGCATCCAGCCACTGGCGAAGGCATCGGAGGCATCGCCAAAGCGGCGCAGCCGCGGCGAGCGCTGCGCCGAGGGCGGTGCCACCACCAGGGCCTGCCGCAGCAGCGGGCTGCGCGGCGGCAGGTCGGTGGCCACCGACATCGGCGGCAGCGCCACGCCCGCTTCGGCATAGGCGGCGTTGAGCATGGCCAGCGCGCCATGGACGATCACCGGCCCGGGCAGGCTGTCCGCGCCGGCGTGGCGCAGCAAGCCGTGCAGGATGCGCTGCGCCTTGCCGAAGGTGTAGGCGTAGACGATGCTGGCGCGCCCCGCCTGCGCGTTGGCCTGCCACCAGTGGAAGATCTCCGCCATCAGCGCCGCCTGCGGGGGCCAGCGGTAGACCGGCAGGCCGAAGGTGCTTTCGGTAATGAAGGTGTCGCAAGGCACGGGCTCGAACGGGTCGCACGTGCCATCCGCCTCGAGCTTGTAGTCGCCCGAGGCCACCCACACCTGGCCGGCATATTCGAGCCGCACCTGCGCGGAACCTAGCACATGCCCGGCCGGATGCAGGCTCAGCGTGACGCCGTGGTGGATGATACGCTGGCCGTAGGGCAAGGTGTCGAGCAGGATGTTGGGCAGCCGTGCCAGCAGCACGCCGCGCCCGGGCTCGGCACACAGGTAGTGCGCGTGCCCCAGGCGAGCATGGTCGGAATGGGCGTGGGTGATGACCGCACGGTCCACCGGACGCCAGGGATCGATATAGAAATCGCCGGGCGGGCAGTAGAGGCCTTCCGGGCGGGCGACGATGAGATCGCCGCCGCGTGGCGTGTCGGTGGGGAGCGGTCGGGGTGGGTCCAAGCGTGCCTCCTGATGCGCTGCGGCCGGCAGGCGGTCGCGATACCCCGGAGTGGGGAACCTGGGCATCATACGACCGGGCACCGAAGGGAATGAAGTCGGCAGAGGATGATTGTGGTGTCGGTGCGCGCCGACAAGTGGCCCGACCGGTTCCGCCAGCGGCATTGCCCATGGCCGACTACCGACCTTGGTCCTATCCTTTCACGCACACCACCTGGCGCAGCGTGTGGACCACCTCCACCAGGCTGCGCTGCGCGGCCATGACGGCGTCGATGTCCTTGTAGGCCATCGGGATCTCGTCAATCACCGCCGCATCCTTCCGGCATTCGACGTGGGCGGTGGCCCTGACCTGGTCGGCCACCGTGAAGCGGCGCCTGGCTTCGGTGCGGCTCATGGCGCGGCCAGCACCATGACTGCACGAACAGAAGCTTTCGGGATTGCCCAGGCCGCGCACGATGAAGCTCCTGGCGCCCATCGATCCGGGAATGATGCCCAGTTGGCCCTTCTGCGCAGAAACGGCGCCCTTGCGGGTCACGAACACTTCCTCGCCGAAGTGGCGCTCCTTCTGCACGTAGTTGTGATGGCAGTTCACTGCCTGCTCACCGAGACCGAAGGGCTGGCGAATCACGCCGCGCGCGGCTGCCATGACGGCGTCCATCATCACCTCGCGGTTACGGCGTGCATACGCCTGCGGCCAGCCCACGGCTTCTACATAGTCGTCAAAGTGCCGGCTGCCTTCTTCAAAATACGCCAGGTCGCGGTCCGGCAGGTTCGCGAGATGCTGCCGCATGTCCTGCTGCGCCAGCGCGATGAACAGCGAGCCGATCGCATTGCCTACGCCGCGCGAGCCGCTGTGGAGCATGAACCAGACGCTATCCGCCTCGTCCAGGCACATCTCGATGAAGTGGTTGCCCGTGCCGAGCGTGCCCAAGTGCACGTGATGGTTGGTGCGCTCCAGCTTCGGGTACTTCTGCGCCAGGCGCCGGAAACCAGGCAGGAGCGTTTTCCATGCGTCGTCGACCAGATGCGGGGCACGCCCGCTCCACGCGCCGGGGTCGTTGCGCCCGGGCGCGCGGCCATGCGGCACGGCCTTCTCGATCGCACTGCGCAGGCGGGCCAGCGAATCGGGCAGGTCAGTTGCCTTGAGCGTCGTGCGGACGGCCATCATGCCGCAGCCAATATCGACCCCGACCGCTGCGGGGATGATCGCCCCCCGCGTCGGGATGACACTGCCGATCGTCGAGCCCTTGCCCAAGTGGACATCCGGCATCACCGCAAGGTGGCGATGGACGAACGGCATGCTCGCCGTGTTGCGCAACTGGCGCAGCGCTTCCTCCTCGACGGCCACGCCCCTCGTCCACATCTTCACGGGCTTGCCCTCGGCAAGCTCCATGAGCTGATAGTCGGTTTCACTCATATCGACTTCCTGAAAGCGCGGCGTCTGCGCCATCGGCCACGCCTTCAGTTTGCCCGGCCGCAGCGCCTGGCTCAAGCGCCTGCGCCCCGCAGAAATGGGTACGCTTTTGATCTTGGGGCCTGTGCGTGGACCGTCGGCAGGATCGAACGGCCGCATGGCAAGCCCTCGTCCGGCCGCTGCCACACGCTCAGAAATCACGGATTTCGAGCCAATAAAGTGTGGTGGCTCGCACAAAAATAATTTACATTAACTTTGATGCCGCAAAAGTGGCCTGCTCAGAATCCACTTTGAATAAAGTTGTTATAGTTCAGTCACTTAGGTAAGAACCGAGGATGAGCGAAGATCACGGCGCATCGGCCGCCACCAAGCTGACCCGGACGGAATTCGCCGTTGTGCGCGCCTATGCGCAAGGCATGCGGCCGGTCGACATCGCCAACCGCTACCTGTCCGATCCGGACGATGACGACGCGCTGACCGAGAGCCAGGCCATCGCGCGTATCCTCGCGCTGCGGGACCGCCTCGTCCAGTTTGCCTTGCAGCATGACCGCCCGGACATCGCGGAGATGTTCGAGGCGCTGCGCGGGCGGTCCGACGTGGGCATGACGCGCCGGGTCGATGCACTCTCGTCGCTGGAAGGATTAGGGCAGGGTCGGCCGGCCTCGGGGCACGAAGTCGGACTGTGGTTCGGCCCAAGCCTGGCACGCCGTCTCGCCGCCGCTGGCATTCACAAGATTTCCGATCTCGCCAGCCTCGCCAATGCCCGCGGCAGTAGTTGGTGGCGCGCGGTGCCACGAATTGGCCCGAAGTCGGCGGAGGTCATTACACGATGGTTGATCGAGCAACGCAAAGCGGCAAAAGATAACAATACGGCACTTATTGGGGCACATATCGTGCCCCCCTCCGAGGTCTTCCAGCGCCCCGCCATCGTGCCGCTCCCATTGGGTCCACACATGGCGTACCCGGTACCGCTTGAACATATGCAGGAGCCGCCGTTGGGCCAGCCTGCCCAGGACGCGGCGGGATCGGACCTGGAGCGCGTCCGGCAATGGCTCGACGCCAAGCCGAGGTCGCCCCATACGCGAAGCAGTTACCGAAAGGAAGCCGAACGGCTACTGCTCTGGCTGGCGAGAGAGCGTCTGCAGCTGGCAGATCTCACAGTGGAATCGTTGCAAAGATATGTAGCCTTTCTGCGGGCACCCGAGCCGGCCGCGTTCTGGTGTGGGCCGGCCAGCCCTCGGGATCGCGTACATTGGCGGCCTTTCGAGGGACCACTGCGCGCCAGTTCGCAGACGGCGGCACTGAGGGTGATTCGTGCCATGTTGAAGTCGCTGTCGATGGCGAAGGCGTTCGGAGGCAGCATCGATCTCGTCGACACGCCAGCTATCAGCGCTAGTGTCGCCGTCGAGCCACATGGACGTAGTGTGCTCGCGCGCAGAGACATCGACGAATTCCTGGACTGGCTGGGCACGCAAGGCGAGTCAAAGTGGCAGGCAGCGTTCGCTGCCGCCTTGCTGGTCCGGGACGGATTCAGGCTCGGCGAGCTTGCCAGCATCCCCTGCGACGCGCTGCAAACGGAAGGTTCTGAAGCTTGCCTGCGTTGGCATGACGCGAAGGCACGATCTCGCGCCTTGGCCCCGGATACGCTTGCCGCGTTGCGGAAGCATTGGGTACGGCGCGGCCTGACGGAGTCCCCGCCCCGTGGCGCGGCGCTTCTGGGGCCGACCGATTATCCGCCGACTCGCCGAGGCGCCGCGAAGCGCCTGGCGGGGTCCGCGGCCGGCTATGGAGCCAGCGGTCTCGATCAGTTGTTGCGGGCCGCGTGGAAGACCTACGCGAGCACGCAGGCGAAGACATTGCCCGCGTTCACACCTAGACAGATTCGTTCCGCGGCAGTGTGAAGGCGCAGGGAACGCCATCAAGGGGCCCTCCCCCAACGCGGGATCGGGGCCGGTACGTCCTAGAGCAACGTCTTGTCCAGGCCAAAACGCGTCTTGAGCGCTTCGACCAGCGCCTCGCGCGCGCCGCGGTCGGTGAGTTGCACATCGAGCATGACCCGCCCGGAATCCCATTCCTTGATGGTGCCTAGCAACTGGCCGCCTTCGGTACGGATCTTGTACTGGCGACTGATTTCCTTCACCTTGCGCGATTTGCCTTCCTGGGCCTGCTTGCGGATGGATTCCACTTCGCGGCTCGACAAGCCGTCGGTCATGATGCGTGTTGCCAGGTCGCGGGTGCGGTCCTCGCCGGCGAGCTTGAAATAGAGCGTCAGCTCGTACCCCGCCGCAATGCCGATAGCGTTCGGCCGTTCGCGCATGACACCGAGCACCGATTCCGGCAATCGCAGCAAGGCGAGCGTCTTGTTCACCGTGCCGGCGGAGATGCCGGTCAGTTCGCAGATGTCCTCCTCCTTCTGTACCTTGCCCTCGTCCAGCAACTGGCGCCAGGCGATCGCATTGTCGAGCGCGGACTGGTCCGACCGCTGCTCGTTGAGCATGAAGGATAGGCGGTAGAAATCCAGATCACTGAGATCATTTTCGACAAAGCATTCCATCTCCAGCTTGCCGGCGGATGCCAGGGCACGCTTGCGATAGTGGCCATCGATCAGGATGTAGTGGCCCGGACGGGATGGGTCCGGAGCGGCAAGGCCGGGCGTCTTCTGTCCGTGCGTGGCGATCGACGCGGCACGCTCCTGCACGACGGCAGGGTCGTAGATCCGGCGGGCGTTGAGCGGATTGTCGTGCAGGTGGGTCAGGAGAATGCGGACCAGAGGGCGGGAGCTCTCCGTTTCGGCACTTTCAGCGCTGAAAGACAGCGCCGGTTCTGGCGGGCGACCCTGTAGCAGCCCGTTCGGATGCTGCGAAATTGCGGCCTCCGCGCGCGCAAAACGGTCCATGGAATCGTTACGGGTCTTTTCCGCTGCCATGCCGGCCAGCATGCCTGCTTTCAGGCTCTTCAGTTTTGTAGCCATGCCTTAATGCTCAATCAAAGACAACACTTCATCGACCATCATGTCGACCTCCTGCACGGCTTCGCGCGCGCCAGCGACACCGTGGACGGTGCAACCGATCGCCTGGCACTCCCGGAACGCCGAACGCGAACCGATCATCGAATTCAGCAGAGGAACTTCGCCGTCGTCACCAAGGATCTCGATTGCCTGACGCGCGATGGAAACACGCCTTTGCACCATGTTCGCCATCACGCGAATCAACAGCGTTTCATTCTGGACTTGCGCGTGTTGTGCGAGGGTTTTTGCCGCCACCGCAGCCCACAGGTCGGGCGGTGACGGAACCACGGGGATGATGGCCAGATCGGAAATCAGCAGGGCGCTGGACGGCGCAGCCGAGTGCACGGCCGGCGGGCAGTCGACAACAATGTAGTCGTAGTCATTGACGAATTTGCGGACTTCCCGGTGCATTGCGCCGCCGGACGGCGCCAAACCAATTACCGAGGCGGGGAAAGGACGCTCGTCGCTGGCCTGAGCCGCCCATCTTGTCGCCGTGCCTTGTTCGTCCATATCGACAAGCATCGAGCGCGCGCCCCGCAGGCCCAGCGTTCCGGCCAGATGCATGCTCACCGTCGTCTTGCCGCACCCGCCCTTTTGGTTGAAGACTGTGATGATTTTTGCTGCCACAAGGACCTCTCTTTCAGCGCTGAAAGTGCGCGGTTAACTTTAGGCGCCACTTTAGCCAAATCCAGGTGGCGCATCAACCGTATTCTAAATTTTTATAACATTTGTAGTTAGACAAGCGAGTGCGATCACTCACCGCGATGGGGTGAAACTGCCAATGTTTGATATTTCCGCTTGAAATGCGGCAGTCAATCCGCCTAAAGTATTTGTAGTGCGCTTTACGGCGCACATGACAGACCAGGACAAATCTGGTTATGATGCGCCCTACAGTCGAGTCAAGTCGTGTCAACCTCGTCGGCTTCCGTTCGGTATCTACGAGAATCAACGTGCTTGAACGGTTGTTTGCGTGGTGTACAAGAGAACTTGCTTCGAAAGGAAATTCCTATGGCAACCGGTACGGTCAAGTGGTTCAACGAGACCAAGGGCTTTGGCTTCATTACCCCGGACGACGGCGGTGCGGATCTGTTTGCGCACTTCTCCGAGATCCAGGGCGCTGGCTTCAAGACCCTGAAGGACGGTCAACGCGTGACCTTTGAGGTCAAGCAAGGCCCGAAGGGTCTGCAGGCATCGGCCATCAAGCCCGCCTGATGAGCGTGCGCCACGCAGCTTGCTGCGTGGCCATCGCCCGAAAACAAAAAAGGCAAGCCTCCAGCTTGCCTTTTTTGTCGTCCGCGCCTTCGTCAGCCCAGCTTGCGGACGCTGGTTCGGGACGGCTGCAGGATGAGGGCCTTCGAGGAGTCCGCATCGACCTTGGCGCCGGGGTAGACCACCAGCACGTCCTTGAGTGCCTTGCGAAACAATGCGCGAAATTTGCGCTCGCTTTCGGTTTCCGTGCCGAACTGCATCTGCAGGGCCTCCCACGGGATCTCGGTGCGTCGCTGGATTGTAAAGAATCGGTACGTTAGCCACGAGTAAACGTCCAACGCAAACGGCGACTGCTTGAGCGCCTTCAGCGCGCGCATGTCGACCGGTACGGGACGGTTAACCAACTCGTTGAAAAAGGGCTCTGAGAGCACCACAAAGCTCTCGAACATGGAGCCCTGGCCCGGCTGCATGGGATCCCACCACGTCGACAGCTGATCGGCCAGCAAGTAGCCGACACGGTCGATGGACAACGGCTCGTGGCTGCTGTTCTGGTTCTGGCTGGGCGTGGACTTGTTCTGGACGATCGCGATGGTCGCCGAGAACAGGCGGATCATCTGCTGTCGGACCAGCGTCATCGTGCCGCGCTTGCCACCCGTCGCCATCGGAATGCCGAGGTTGTACATGAACTCCGACAAGGAATTGCCCAGCGAGATGCGTCGGTCTTCCACCGTGCCGGTGAATTCCCCCCGCTTCTTCTTGGCCATGATTTCCTTGCCGATCCAGGCAAGCATCAGGCGCGGATACGACCCATAGGGATAGCCCAGCGAAACCGTTTCGGAGACCAGCTTCTGCCGGCCGTTGCTGGCGCGCTCAGAGCGCTGCTGCGTGAAGTAGCCAGGCTGGATCATCAGCGAAATGTTGCCGCTGGTACGCGTCCACACGGGAGGCGCGCCTTTGGGCGCGCGATACGGCAACGTGACCTGGACGCTGGCACGACTCAGGAACCCGACTTCGCCGCTTTGCCAGGCGTCCTCGCGCTCCATGGCTTGCGCCTCGTCGAACAGACGTTGAAATTTCTCGGACGGAACCAGGCTGTTCTCGTTGCCAGGAACAATGATGCGGGATGGCTCGCCGTCCATATCCAGGACGGTGCGATCCCCCGCGGCGACCGGGGAGCGTTTGATGGGCATAGTGGCGTGCTTCGGATTACCCGCCTTTTTACGCGAACCCGTAAACCTTGTCACGCAGAAACGGGTACGTATACGTTTCTACGGTGCTTCCCTGAATGCCGATTGGGTTGAGGTGCCGTGTTTACCTCGTTGACGGCAGGCTGGTTGTCGGTGGGCAACCCGTAGGGGTTGTCCACGGATGGCCAGACCTTGGCTACAAGTAAACGATACAGATACGGGTTAACTACTTGTAAACCGTATACGGAGAGGTCAGGGCATTGATTTCAAAGAAGAATTGAACCGCCCGCGAACCAGATTCTGCGGAGAACCGTACTCAATTCTGCGAAGGCCCGAACCTGAATCTGCGCAAGACCGAACCTGTTTCAGCGGAAACCCCGAACCGGATTCTGCGTGGATAACCTGTTGTTCCCACAGGCTTTTCCACAGCAAGACAGCTCGTTAGCGTACCTGTTTCTGCGATGAAAGCGCGGTTTCGGGTGTTTGAGTGCGCCTGGGCGGCGGGTTTACGGAGTTATCCCCGCAGAAATAGGTTCGTGCTGGCATATACCCATCGCCCTTCCGCCGCAAAGCGTACCCGTTTCTGCGCCACACCAGGGCAAAGCGTACCTGATTCTGCGCTAAGGCTCGGTGCAGCGCTGGGACCTCGCGGGCGTACCCAATTCTGCGGCGTACCTATTTCTGCGATCTCGGCTCAAGGTGGGAGCGCAGCGTGACCGTACCCATTTCTGCGTCCATCGAGACGACTCCTGTTGAGCCTAGCGTACCCATTTCTGCGGATACTTTCCGGGCGGCATCAGAACCCTCATCGCACATCCTATTATACACCGGGCCTTGGCTAAAAGCCAGTGCTTACTTTCAACGTATACGTGGTCGCATGGGGGTATCTCGCCCGTACCCGTTTCTGCGATGCGCGCGCTGCCGGACGCGGCCAATCGATGTCGGCCCGACATGGAGTTGCTATCCCGCGTACCTATTTCTGCGCTTCGTTGTCGTCAGGAAAACCAAAACGGGCGTACCCATTTCTGCGGAGTGCGTAAACATCGAGCTCTAGGCGGCTGCATGCCGCGCTGCAACATGGCGCGTACCCGTTTCTGCGAGGAAAAGTGATGCTGACCGACGCACCTGGTGGAGTGTGTTTACGCAACGCCGGCGAGGCCCTTCGCGCGTATCCAGGCTTCTGCGTACCCATTTCTGCGCGCCAGTTTCCGGCGGGGGGGTGCGCGCGGCCCGCTGCGTACCTGTTTCTGCGGACAAGAGGCGGCGGCAGCGTACCCATTTCTGCGTGGTGCGCCGCAATGCGTTACTTCAAACGAATGGGATTCGAGCGCGGGCGTACCCGTTTCTGCGAACGAGAGCTAGCCGCGGAAGAATGTGCTGTAGCAGTTCGGGGACTGCACCGCAGTGGGCCAGGAGGAAGGGGATGAAAACGGCGCCGACTGGCGTACGCTGGCGCCGGGCACAAAAAAACCCGCCTCGGGGGCGGGTTTCTTGTCGTGGCGCGCAGGGCGCGCCGCGTGCCAGCTTACAGCGGGGTGATGTTCGCGGCTTGCAGACCCTTCGGGCCGTTCTTGACTTCGAACGACACACGTTGGTTTTCCTGCAGCGACTTGAAACCGTCCGAGCGGATTTCCGAGAAGTGAGCGAAGAGGTCGTCGCCACCTGCGTCCGGCTTGATGAAGCCGAAGCCCTTGGCGTCGTTGAACCATTTGACGATACCGGTTTGCATGATTTGCTTTCCAGAAAAAATAAAATAAACGAATGACGAATGCGCCACTCTACACGGAACTCAAGGAAAGGACACCATGGACAACCGAAGTACCAGACGGTGGCTAACGAATGAACTGTTGCCTCGTCGCTTGAATCTAGTGCGATTTATACGGGGGATCGATGCTACCGTCAAGCTCGGGATGGCCCGTAGCGGGGGCTGGCATCACATTCCTGCGCTGTGGGATCATCACGCGCTTTACATGTTGTTCATGCGTCGGCGCGGGCACCTGCGCGGCCATTCTGCGCCAGAGTACGCTGGCCGCAGCCCTGTGCGCCATGCGTGCTCCAGTCATGGCCGCCACTACACCTGCCGTGGCGGCTGTTGTCCATGCGGCAGCCCGATGCCATAACGACAGACTTTCAGGAGACCTTTGATGTCGATACCGGAACCCGCTTCCAAGGCGGCCGGCCCCGCCGCAGGCCAGCCCACGCCCTCCCTGCTCGAGCGGATCTTCAGGCTATCCGAACACCAGACCGATGTGCGTACCGAAGTCCTGGCGGGGATGACCACCTTCCTTACGATGGCGTACATCATCTTCGTGAACCCGTCGATCCTCGGGGATGCCGGCTTGCCCAAGGATGCGGTCTTCGTGGCAACCTGCGTGGCGGCCGCGATCGGCACGCTGATCATGGGCCTGTACGCCAATTATCCGATTGCCATGGCGCCGGGCATGGGCCTGAATGCCTACTTCGCGTATACCGTGGTGAAGGGCATGGGTTTTGCTTGGCAAGCCGCGCTGGGCGCCGTGTTCATCTCGGGCTGTCTGTTCCTGCTGGTGACGCTGTTCCGCGTGCGCGAAATGATCGTCAACGGCATTCCGCACTCGATCCGCGTGGCGATCACGGCGGGCATCGGCCTGTTCCTGGCGATCGTCGCGCTCAAGAACGCGGGCATCGTTACCGCCAGCCCGGCCACGCTCGTCACTATCGGCGACCTGCACCAGCCGTCCGCCGTGCTCGCGATCGTCGGCTTCTTCGTTATCGTTTCGCTGGACCAACTGAAGGTGAAAGGCGCCATCCTGATCGGCATCCTGCTGACCACGGTGCTGAGCTTCCTCTTCGCTGGCAATACGTTCCACGGCGTGTTCTCCTCGCCGCCGTCGATCAGCCCCACGCTGTTCAAGCTCGATGTGTCCGCGGCGTTGTCGATCGGCATCATCAACGTGGTGCTGGTCTTCTTCCTGGTCGAACTGTTCGATGCGACCGGCACGCTGATGGGCGTGGCCAACCGCGCCGGCCTTCTCAAGGCCGGCCGCATGGACCGCCTCAACAAGGCGCTGATGGCTGACAGCACGGCCATCATGGCCGGCTCGTTCCTCGGCACGTCGTCGACCACGGCCTATATCGAAAGCGCTTCGGGCGTGCAGGCGGGGGGACGCACCGGCCTTACTGCGGTGACTGTTGCGGTCCTGTTCCTGGCCTGCCTGTTCATCGCGCCGCTGGCCGGCACGGTTCCGGCCTATGCCACCGCGCCGGCACTGCTCTATGTGTCCTGCCTGATGCTGCGCGAGCTGCTCGATATCGACTGGAATGACGTGACTGAAGTTGTTCCGGCCGTTCTGACGGCGCTCGGCATGCCGTTTACCTATTCTGTGGCCAATGGCGTGGCGTTCGGTTTCATCACCTACGCGGTGCTCAAGCTGCTGACCGGACGGGCCCGGCAGGTGCCGGCGATGGTGTGGATCATCGCGGCCGTGTTTATCTTCAAGTTCTACTATCTGCCCGGTCACTGACACTGGGAAGCCGTAGCATCGCCTGTCCGAAATGCATGCTGCGGCGACTGCCGCGTACCCGTTTCTGCGTGGTATGGCGCAACAAGGCGTACCCGTTTCTGGGGGGCGGTCACACCCTGGCCCATTGCCATGGAAGCGCCTATTTGGGAAAAATGCAGCGAATGCGATGCTTCATGTGCGCTTCATCCCAAAGGATGAGTCCGGCATGAGATTGGTCGGACATCCCCCACTCGGGGCTGGACAAACCGCCGCAAATGCACTGAACTAGAGACGTGGCAAACGGAGGGGCGCGTGACGCGCCCCTTCTCGACTCCGGTTCATCCCGGCAAGGCGCCAGCGAGCGCCGTGATATATCTTCGGCAAGTCCGCCCGTCGTGGGACGCATCCGATCAGACCGTATTTCAATACGGCATCGCCACCACGAAGACAGAGCGTGCGGACACACGTGCGCCAAACAAACAAGAATTTCAAGACAGAAGAGTGGTAAACGCGAACGTGTAGTGCCGGGGGTGTTGTACAACGGGGATCAGATATGAACGCAGGAGAAATCCGGCGACCCGCCATCGGGCCCATCAGCGAGTCCGCCAATCGTTCCATGCATCGAACCTGGGCAGTGTTGGGAGACGCCACAGGAGATTCAGCGACCCGCAAGATCCGCCATGACGGCGCAGCGGTGTCCGACGTGACCACTCTGCTCGAGGAAGGCGATTTGTCCTCGACCACGCGCCAGGCCGTTGAGAACCTGCTGCGGCGGCATCGGCTGCTTGAAGCCGAGTTGGTCCGCCAGCGCGAACTGCTGCAGGAATGGATCCTGAGCCAGCAGACCTACAAGGCGCTGTACTACCAGTATTCCGGGCAGACGCCCGAGTCGCCGCGCGTCGAGTTGATGCGCGAGCGCGATATTGTCCGCCGCCGTCTCCAGGAGGAACTGCACCTGGGCAGCGATCCGCTCGCCGCCATGGGCGATCCGGCGCATAGTCAGTCCAGTTCGTGATACCGACGTCGAGTCCGCGGCGTGCGCACCGGCCGGGAGGGTCGGTGCCAATGCGCCGGGAAACCGGGGTGAACAATAAGCCCAACGTCCGGGAGATCGTTATGGACCGACTGTGCAAGGCGCCGGCACGCGCTGCGCAGGTCGTGGTCGTGTCGCGTCATGAGGATTTTGGTTTTACCCCTGCCCAGTTCGGGCCGGGCTGGGACGTGCGCCGCATCCAGCAGGTGCGCGACCTCGAGCGGGTCGTCCGCGGGAGCGCGCCCATGGCGGGCGTGATCGACCTGCAAGCCGAATACAGTGATGCAGAATTCGCGCAACTGGAGCAGAGCCTGCAACACCAGCACGTGACGTGGGTGGCGATCACCACCGACGCCCAACTGGCGGACCAGCGCGTGCGCATCCTGATCCGCGATTACTGCGTCGACTACGTGCGTACGCCCTTCTCGCACGACGAGTTGTTGTACACCCTCAAGCACGCGCATGGCATGGCCTGCCTGCATCATGGCCGCGCCACCGAGATGGCGTCGCACGGCGCGATGATCGGCGAATGCGCGCCCATGCGCAGCATGTTCCGTTCGTTGGCGAAAGTCGCGCACAATGAAGCGCCGGTATTCATTTCGGGCGAGTCGGGCACGGGCAAGGAGCTTGCCGCCCAGGCGATCCACGAAGCCTCGAGCCGGCGCAAGGGGCCATTTGTAGCGATCAACTGCGGTGCCATTCCATCGCACCTGGTGCAGTCGGAACTGTTCGGCTACGAGAAGGGCGCCTTCACCGGTGCGAACCAGCGCAAGATCGGCTGGATCGAGCAGGCGCAGGGCGGCACCTTGTTCCTCGATGAAATCGGCGACCTGCCGCTCGAAAGCCAGGTGGCGCTGTTGCGCTTCCTGCAGCAAGGCACCATCACACGGCTGGGCGGACACCAGTCCATTCCGCTGGATCTTCGCATTATCTCGGCCACGCACGTGGACCTGGTGGCGGCGCAGGCCGATGGCCGCTTTCGCTCGGACTTGTTCCACCGGCTGTGCGTGCTGACGCTGACGATTCCGGCGTTGCGCGAGCGTGGCGAGGACATCCTGCTGCTGGCCAATGTCGTGCTGACCGAGCATGGCCACGAAGCCCACCGGCGCATCCGCGGATTCTCCCCCTGCGCCACGCAGGCGATGATGCAGTACGCGTGGCCGGGCAATGTGCGCGAGCTGATCAACCGGGTGCGGCGCGCCATCGTCATGACCGACAACCGCAAGATCACGGCGGAGGACCTGCAGCTGCATGGGGGAACGGAGCTGCCGCGCAAGACGCTCGATGCCATTCGCGAAGAAGCCGAGCGCGAGGCGATCCGCAGCGTCATGGCCAGCCACGGCTTTCACGTCGTGCCCGCCGCGCGCGAACTGAACGTGTCGCGCGTGACGCTGTACCGGCTCATGCACAAGCACAACATTCGCGTGGAAACGCAGCCTGCCGCAGGCGAGTAGCACCGGGCCCGTCACGCTCCAGGTCGCGCGGCTGTAGCGCACCTCAGGCGCTCCAGGGAAAGGGGAACTGGCGACGTCCGCTCTCCGGTTCCCCTTTCCCCATGCCTTGCGGCACGTCAGCGCACAACGGTGTTGGCCGGCACGGATGGCTTGCGCGCCGTCCCGGCGGTGTCTTGCGTCCCGGCGGCCGGCGTGGTCGCCAGGTTCATGCTGATCTTGCCGCGCGTATGGCGCGGCTGCGCATAGCCGCCTTCACTGTGGCGGCCGGGCGCCGTGTCGCGGCGGTCCAGGCCATCGCGTGCCTGCCGCTCACTCGGCGTCGCGGCGCCCGGGTCCTGCTTGAACTGCAATTCGCCCCATGCCCAGCCAAAACCGCGCACATAGATATCGTTGCTCACGGCAGCATGCGAGTTGGCGCTGGCATTGTCGGGCCGGTCGAACCAGGCATAGCTGGCCGCTGCGGCGCTGGTCGAGAACAGAGCCAGGGCGGCGGCAAGGCATCCGGCTTTCATGGGTCGCTCCCTCCCTTGGTGGAAAAAAGTGCCCGCCGGGGGACGGAGCACAAATTCCTGCTGGTTTGCGGCGCTCTCCTGTGGCGCGCCGTGGTCCAGGTCTAGTGTCCCGTCCTGCGCCGGTATGCCGAAATCGCAAGCGCCCGGCTCCACAGCGCGCAAGGCGATACGGGCCGCTCGGGCAAACGCGGATACGGCAGCAACGGCGCCGACAAAAGGTCGATCACGGACGGTGGCGGTCCTGCCAACCGGTGCGAGCGCCGACGTGCCGTCATGCGTGCTGGCGGATGACGCATGGCTGGGGCTCCTCCTGCATGCTGCAGGTCATTTTGCTATGTCTCTTGACGACTCCCGTTCAGACAGAGAGCGACAAGTATGCCAATGGCCGCAAACGCTTGTTTTATGCGGCTTTCGGGGAAGTGCAAGGGGCTCATGGTGGGCTTGCGCTGCGGCCGCTGACGAATCGGTTACGTTGCTGCAACGCCGACATTCCCAATCTTGCACCGCGACGGCCAGCGGGCTTAAGACTCACATGCCGCGATCCCGCGCCCCGCGCGGCATGACACCTCGGCAGGCGCAAAGCCTGACGAATCGGGTGCGGTTACAGCGCTGATACAGGCGCCACGTCCGTATCCCTTGCACGCTGGCACGGCAGGACGCAGAAACGGGTACGCTTCAACGCAGTGGTGAGGTGGGTTGCGCCGCAGCCGCCGACTCGCTGGCACCGCTCGCGGTGGCGCCCGAAATTGGCTTGGGGCCGGGCTGGCTACGCTCGCAGCCCCCGGTGACGAGGCTCAATCCGAGCAGAAGGAGGGCGGTCAGGATCCGCCCCGGGGTGATGAGGGTCACATTGCCTCCTTTCGCAGTCCTTGCGGCGCAGGTCGCGTCACAGGCGCTGGCAAGCGTGCCTTGTCTTACTGTAGCAGGTTGGTTCCGCACTGCCGGGCATGGCGCCCCCGGCTCGGTGAAGCGCACCAATGCGCAGTATCATGAACGCAGGTGCCGCGTCCGCTGCGTGCTGTCCCTAATGCTGCGAAGGACCTCCCGAGCATGGCTGCCGAAGAACATAACCTGCCAGATGACCGACATCGCCACTCCGGCGCGTCGCGTCCGCCCCCGGGCGCGCGGCGTTACCTGCCTGATCGCCATACCGGGCAGCGCACCGTCCGCGTGGTGACGGCCGCCGTGCAGTCATGGTTTGCCCACCGCGCCGCCAGCAAGGGCGCGGCGCTGTCGTTCTACATGCTGTTCTCGCTGGCCCCGATCCTGGTACTCGTGATTTCCATCGCGGGGCTGTTCTTTGGCGCCGAAGCGGCGCGTGGCGAGATCTTCGAGCAGCTGCAGGGTCTGGTCGGCGAGCAGGGCGCCAGCGCGATTCAGGGTATCCTGGCCGCCACGCACCGTGCCGGCGGCAGCGGCCCGGCCGCCATGATCGCCACGGGCATCCTGTTTGTCGGCGCGACCAGCGCCTTTGCCGAGCTCAAGAGCAGCCTGGACGATATCTGGCACGTGCCCGTGCCGGCCACTGCGGGCTGGCAGCAGCTGCTGCGCTCGCGCCTGCTGTCGTTCAGCCTGGTGCTGGTGCTGGCGTTCATGTTGCTGGTGTCGCTGATCGTCAATGCCGCGCTGGCCGTGGTGGAACGCTTCTGGGGCCAGCTGTGGACGCAGTCCTGGTTCGCGCCGGTGGCGGACGTGTTGTCCACGCTGTTCTCGTTCTCAGTCGTGACGCTGCTGTTCGCAGTGATCTTCAAGATGCTGCCCAATGCACGCATCGCCTGGCGTGACGTCACCATGGGCGCGATCATCACCGCGCTGCTGTTCTCCGTCGGCAAGCGCGGGATTGGCCTCTATCTCGGCAACAGCGCGGTGGCGTCTTCCTACGGGGCGGCGGGCTCGGTCGTGGCGCTGATGCTATGGGTGTATTACTCGGCACAGATCTTCTTTTTCGGTGCCGAACTCACGCGCCAGTACGCGCTGCAGTTTGGCAGCTTGCGCGGCCAGCAGGTGGATGCGATTCCCGGGGCGGGCGGCGAACCGGTAAAATAGCGCCCCATTCCCTTTCGTGCGTGCCCGCAGTGCCGGCCCGACCGCCCGCGTGCGGTCCTCGCTGTTGCCCGGCCGGCCCCCGCATGCCGGGCCCTGCAATCCTCCCGATTCCTATCCGCCGTGAGCTCGCTCGTTTCCGAAATTGCGCGTCGACGCACCTTTGCCATTATTTCCCACCCTGACGCGGGTAAAACCACGCTGACCGAGAAGCTGCTGTGGTTCGGCGGCGCGATCCAGGTGGCCGGCGAAGTGCGCGCGCGCAAAGCAGACCGCCACGCCACGTCGGACTGGATGGAGCTGGAGAAGCAGCGCGGCATTTCCGTGACGTCTTCGGTGATGCAGTTCCCGTACCGTCGCGAAGCTGCCGATGGCAAGGCCGAGGAGAACATCGTCAACCTGCTCGACACGCCGGGCCACGAGGACTTCTCCGAGGACACCTACCGCACGCTGACCGCGGTCGACTCGGCCGTGATGGTGATCGACTCGGTCAACGGCGTGGAAGCGCAGACCATCAAGCTGCTCAACGTCTGCCGTCTGCGCGCGACACCCATCCTCACCTTCATCAACAAGCTTGACCGCGAAGGCCGCTCGCCGATCGAGCTGCTCGACGAGATCGAGGACGTGCTGCAGATCCAGTGCGCGCCCATGACGTGGCCGATCGGCATGGGCAAGGCGTTCCGCGGCGTGTACCACCTGATCGACGACAAGGTGCAGCTGTTCGATCCGCGCGGCGACAAGGGCACGGCGGCGATTCTCGACGGGCTCGACAACCCGGAGCTGGACCGCATCCTGGGCAGCCAGGCGGATGAGTTGCGACTCGAGATCGAACTGGTGCGCGGCGCTTCGCACAACTTCGACAAGGACGCCTTTTTGGCCGGCAAGCAGACGCCTGTGTACTTCGGTTCGGCGATCAACAACTTCGGCGTGCAGTCGCTGCTCGACGCGCTGTGCCAGCTGTCGCCGCCGCCGCTCGCGCGCCACACCGAAACGCGGGTGGTGGAGCCGCAGGAAGCCAAGTTCACGGGCTTCGTGTTCAAGATCCAGGCCAATATGGACCCGCGCCACCGCGACCGCATTGCGTTCGTGCGTGTGTGCTCGGGCCGCTTCGAGCGCGGCATGAAGCTGCTGCACGTGGCGCAGGGCAAGACCGTGGCGATCAACAACGCCATCACCTTCATGGCGCAGGACCGCAACACCACGGAAGAAGCCTACGCCGGCGACATCATCGGCGTGCCGAACCACGGCACCATCCGCCTGGGCGATGTCTTCACAGAAGGCGAGCCGCTCAAGTTCACGGGCATCCCGTCGTTCGCGCCGGAATTCTTCCGCCGCGCGCGGTTGAACAACCCGCTCAAGGTCAAGCAGTTGCAGAAGGGTTTGCAGCAGCTGGCCGAAGAGGGCGCTACGCAGATGTTCCGCCCGCTGGTGTCCAACGACCTGGTGCTGGGCGCGGTGGGTATCCTGCAGTTCGACGTGGTGGCGCACCGGCTCGAGCATGAATACGGTGTCGACGCGATCTTCGAATCGCATGAATGCGCGACTGCGCGCTGGCTGCGGGGCGAGCCGGGCGAGATCGAGAAACTGATTGCCAAGGCGGGCCACAACGTCGCGCTCGATGGTGCGGGCGATCACGTCTACCTGGCACCGAGCATGGTCAACCTGCGGCTTACGCAGGAGAAGTTCCCGAACGTGCAGTTCATGGAAACGCGCGAGATCGTCTGACGCCAACCTTGCACAGATGGCAAAACGGCCCGCATTGCTCCGGGCCGTTTTGCTTTACCGGAATTGCCGGATCAGTACGACAGCGTGGCCTGCACGTAGAACGTGCGCGGCATGCCGACGTACTTGCCGAAGTTCTGGTCGTTGGAGCGCGTGAAATAGCGGCGGTCGAACAGGTTCTTGATGCCGACCGCGATCTTGGCATTCTTGCCGAAGTCATAGCCGGCGCGGATGTTCGTCAGCATATAGCGGCGTGGTCTTCACGCTGCCGCCGTGCGAATAGATGTCGCTCTCGACCGATGCCTGGGCCGCGAAGGCCTGCGGAATCGCGCGCGGAAAGGTCCTGAAAAACGCGCAGCGGAAAGTGGAGCGTGCGCTGCGTCAGGACGCGATTATAAATGCGAATCTTGTCGTACTTCTGTCGTCTCCATGCATCATGTTCGATACATTGGCGACACGTGGGAAACACGTCGTGCGCGAATGTCGGCAGTTGCATGCACGCAGAATGGTGGCGCGTCTTAAAATGGCGCTTTTGCCGTCACGCTGGCGTACTTAGTGCCCGAAGCGGCGCATCTTTGTTGTCCTGCCCTGCCCGCCAGCGATCCCCGCCCATGTCTTCCCCTGCCGCCCCTGCCGCCCCTGCTGCCACCGATGCGTCCGAGCGCATCTTCGGCGATACCTCGTTCCGTCGCTTCTGGTTCGCGCGCCTGTGCACCACCATCGGTTACCAGATCTTCACCGTGGCGGTCGGATGGCAGATGTACGACCTGACGCGCAACGCGTTCATGCTCGGCCTGGTGGGGCTGGTGCAGTTTCTGCCGTCTGTTGTGCTGATCCTGATATCCGGTCACGCGGCGGACCGCTTCGACCGCCGCCGCATCGTCCGTACCTGCCAGGCGCTTGAAGCGCTTATCGCCGTGGCGATGGCAGTGGCGAGCCTTTCCGGCCGGATCAACCCCGGGCACATCTTCGTGTTCGTCGCGCTGATCGGTGCCGCGCGCGCGTTCGAGACGCCGACGCTGCAGGCGCTGCTGCCCAGCGTGGTGACACCGCGCCAGTTGCCGCGCGCCGTGGCGCTGGCCAGTTCGGCGGCGCAGGCCGCCATCATCATCGGCCCGGCCATCGGGGGCTTTGCCTATGTGGCGGGTCCGGGGGTGGTGTATGCGCTGAGCGCGACGCTGTTCGCGGTCGCCGCGGTCCTCGTCAGCGGCCTGACGCTGCGCCAGCCCATGCAGCGGCTGACCGCACCGGTCAGCGTGAAGACCCTGTTTGCGGGGTTTGCCTATATCCGCAGCCGCCCGGTGCTGCTCGGCGCGATCTCGCTGGACCTGTTCGCGGTGCTGCTCGGCGGGGCGACCGCGCTGCTGCCGATCTATGCGCGCGACATCCTGCACACCGGCCCGTGGGGCCTGGGACTGCTGCGCTCGTCGCCGGCCATCGGCGCGCTGGTCACGGCGCTGTGGCTGGCCGGTCATCCGCTCAATCGCCGCGCGGGCAAGGTGATGTTCGGCGCCGTGGCGGTATTCGGCACGGCCACGCTGGTGTTCGGCGTGTCGCACTGGCTGCCCTTGTCGATGGCTGCGCTCGTCGTGCTGGGCGCGTCGGACATGATCAGCGTGGTGGTGCGCTCGACGCTGGTCCAGCTCGATACGCCCGACGACATGCGCGGGCGCGTCGGCGCCGTCAACTCGGTCTTCATTGGCGCGTCCAATCAATTGGGCGAGTTCGAGTCCGGCGTGACCGCGGCGCTGCTGGGCCCGATCGGCGCGGTGGTCATGGGCGGCGTGGGCACGCTGCTGGTGGTGGCGCTGTGGATGCGCGTGTTCCCGGCACTGACCCACCGCGACCGCCTGCACGACCATCCGCGCTGAGCGCGGGGTGGTGAGCGTACCTGTTTCTGCGTGATTGCGATCCCTGGGGCGGGAAACCAATTCCCCTTGTACCGGTCCTCTTAGAAGCAGGATCAATTGCGCAATCGCGCCCTTTGTCGGTGAATGTCCGCCATTTTTACGCGATCAAGGGGCGTATAGATGGCTTTGCGGCGGCTTCGGACCGTCGCGCCATGCAGATTTGCGTGCGCAGAAACGGGTACGCCCCCAAAGACAGGAGCCGCTTTTGAATAACTGGAGCATCGACGCCGCCAAAATCGAGACTGCCTGGAATTTCCTCGTGCAGTTCTCCTTGCACCAGGGCCTGAATGCCATTGCAGCCCTGCTGATCCTGATCGCCGGCTGGTGGCTGTCCGGCTGCGCGGCCGCGGCCATCCACCGCGCACTCGATCGCACCCACGTCGACGAGACCATACGGCCGCTACTCGCCAGCGCGATTCAGTGGATGGTTCGCGTGCTGACCATCGTGCTGGTGCTGTCGCAGTTCGGGGTGCAGACCGCAAGCATCATCGCCATGCTCGGTGCTGCCGGCCTTGCGATCGGGCTCGCGCTGCAGGGCACGCTGCAGAACATTGCCGCGGGCATCATGCTGGTGCTGCTGCGGCCGTTCCGCGTGGGGCAATATATCGATGCGCAGGGCGTGGCCGGTACGGTGCGCGAGACCGGGCTGTTCATGACTGAACTGACCACGGCCGACGGGGTCTGCCTGCGCGTGCCGAATGGCAAGCTGTGGGGCAGCGCGATCACGAACTACAGCGAGAACCCCTCGCGCCGCATGGACATCGAGACCACCGTGGCATTCGGCAGCGATATGCACAAGGGGCTAGACGCGCTGCGCAAGCTGCTGTCCGACGAACCGCGCCTGCTGCCCGAGCCGAAGCCCGAGGCGATGGTGGTCAACTACACGCAGCAGGGCATTACGCTGAACCTGCGCTGCTGGACCTCCAACGAACACTACTGGGCCGTGCGATACGCGTTCTATGAGCGCATCAAGCACGTGCTGGAGGACGCTGGCTGCAAGATCGCGGTGCCGATCCAGGAAGTCCGTATGCCGGACCCGGGCGCAACGCCGGTCACCACGCCGGCAGCAGCCACGCCGGATCCGCGCGCCAACCCGTTGCGCCGCGCGGGCTAGGCGCGCGCGTCTTCATCGGCGAAGAGCGTGCAGGCACCCGCTTCGGCGTCGCTGACGTTGCGGCGGAAGGTCGCGAACAGGTCGCGACCCACGCCGTGACGGTTGGCGCTCAGGTCCGGCCGTACGGACTCCCGCCCATTCCACTCGGCATCGTCCAGGAGCACGGTCAGCACACCGGCGGGCGCATCGACACGCACCATGTCGCCCGTGCGCACGCGCCCGATGCCGCCGCCGTTCAGCGCTTCCGGACAGACGTGGATGGCCGCGGGCACCTTGCCCGATGCACCCGACATGCGCCCATCGGTCACCAGCGCGACATGGAAGCCCCGGTCCTGCAGCACCGTCAGCGTCGGCGTGAGCTTGTGCAGTTCGGGCATGCCGCATGACGCGGGCCCTTGCCACGGCAGCACCGCGACGAAGTCGCGCTCCAGTTCGCCTCGCTTGAACGCGGCAATCACGTCGTCCTGGTGCTCGAACACGATCGCAGGCGCTTCCACCACCTGGTGCTCCGGCTTCACCGCAGAGGTCTTGATTACCGCGCGCCCCAACCTGCCATCGAGCAGCTTGATGCCGCCGTCCGGCAGAAACGGCTGGGCGGCACCGCGCACGATGGTGTCCTCCAGCGTGGTAGCCGGACCGTCGATCCATTCAAGCTTGCCGTCGCGCAGCACCGGCTCGCGCGTGTAGGCTTCCAGCCCGCGGCCGACGACCGTGTTCACGTCGTCATGAAGCAGGCCCAGTTCGAGCAGCCCGCGGATCACCACGGAGAGCCCGCCCGCAGCCTGGAACTGGTTCACGTCGGCCTTGCCATTCGGATAGACGCGCGCGAGCAGCGGCACCGCCGCCGACAGTTCGTCGAAGTCATCCCACGTCAGCACGATGCCGGCGACACGCGCCATGGCGATCAGGTGCAGCGTGTGGTTGGTCGAGCCGCCCGTGGCGAGCAGGCCGACGATGCCATTGACAAAGGCATGCTCGTCCAGCACCTCGGCAACGGGCGTATAGCGTTCGCCGCCATGCACCAGCCGCAGCGCCTGCCGCGCCGATTCGCGCGTGAGCGCTTCGCGCAGCGGCGTGTTCGGATTGATGAAGGCCGTGCCCGGCAGATGCAGGCCCATCATCTCCATCAGCATCTGGTTCGAGTTGGCCGTGCCGTAGAACGTGCAGGTGCCCGGGCCGTGGTAGGAACGCGTCTCGGCTTCGAGCAGTTCCTTGCGGCCGATCTTGCCTTCGGCATAGAGCTGGCGCACGTGCGCCTTCTCGTCGTTGCTAAGGCCCGTGGTCATCGGGCCGCCCGCCACGAACACCGCTGGCAGGTGGCCGAACGACAGGGCGCCCATCACCAGCCCCGGCACGATCTTGTCGCACACGCCCAGGTACAGCGCGCCATCGAACATCTGATGCGACAGCGCTACCGCCGTGGCCAGTGCAATCACATCGCGCGAGAACAGCGACAGGTCCATGCCGTCCTGCCCCTGGGTCACGCCGTCGCACATGGCGGGCGTGCCGCCGGCGAACTGCGCGGTGCCGCCGGCCTCCAGCGCGGCTTCCTTGAGCCACTTCGGGAACGCTGCCAGCGGCTGGTGAGCGGACAACATGTCGTTGTATGCGGAGACGATCGCCAGGTTGGGCCGCTCGTCGGCCTTGAGCCGGATCTTGGCTTCGTCCGGCATGGCGGCGATGGCGTGCGCGAGGTTGGTACACGATATCTGGGAGCGCTCGACCTTCTGGCCCGCCATGGCGCGGGTGCGGTCGAGGTAGGCCTGCCGGGAAGGGCCGCTGCGCGAGACGATGCGGGCCGTGACCCGTTCGAGCACTGGGTGACGTGGCATAGGATTCTCCTGCAAGGTTGCTTCCAGCCTAGCGCACTTCGCGGCACGCTGCACGCGCCACGGGATCGGCGCCGGTCACGCAGAAACGGGTACGCTTGTGGCGCGTGCGCCTCGCCAAGCGGCGGGGACTCACGTAAACTGCCCGGAACTTATGCGCCGCGGGCAGACACTCAATCCATGAGGCCGCATCGGGCAGGGCCGCGCTCGCAGCGCTCGCAGTGTTCTGACCGCCATCCTTCAAGGAGTCCACGGTGAGCATGCCTGATTTCGACATGGTGTTGTTTGGCGGCACCGGCGACCTGGCGCGGCGCAAGCTGCTGCCATCCCTGTTTGAAGCCCATCACGCCGGGCTGCTGCATCCGCAGGCGCGCATCCTGGCTACGGGAAGCCAGCCGCTCAGCCAGCAGGATTACCTCGATTCGCTGGAGCAGGGCGTGCGCCCGGGGCTGGCCCATGCGCCGCCTGACTCATGGGCCGCGTTTTTGGCCCGCATCTGCTACGTGCAGGCCGACGCACGCGTGCCCGCGCACTTCGACGCGCTCGCCGAGAAGGTGCTGTCGCGCCGTCCTGAAGTCGTGGTGTGCTACCTGGCCACCGCGCCGCACCTGTTCGTGCCGATCTGCGAGCAGCTCGCGCGCACGGGGCTGAACACGCCCAATGTGCGCATCGTGCTGGAAAAACCGCTGGGGCACGACCTCGAATCGTCGGAAGCGATCAACGCCGCCGTGGCGAAGTTCTTCGCCGAGGACCAGATCTATCGCATCGATCACTACCTGGGCAAGGAGTCGGTGCAGAACCTGATGGCGATCCGCTTCGGCAATGCGCTGTTCGAGCCGCTGTGGCGGCGCGAATGGGTGCAGGACGTGCAGATCACCATTGCCGAGGAGCTCGGCGTCGAAACGCGCGGCGATTTCTATGACCGGACCGGCGCACTGCGCGACATGGTGCAGAACCACCTGCTGCAACTGCTGTGCATGGTGGCCATGGAGCCGCCCTCCAGCCTGTCCGAAGACGCCATCCGCGACGAGAAGATCAAGATCCTCAAGGCGCTCAAGCCGATCACGCCACAGGCGGTGGCCGAGAAGACCGTGCGCGGCCAGTACCGGGCCGGCGCTATCGGCGGCAAGCCGGTGGCGGGCTATCTCGACGAGAAGGGCATTGCCGCCGACAGCCGCACCGAGACCTTCGTCGCGATCAAGGCGGAGATCGCCAACTGGCGCTGGGAAGGCGTGCCGTTCTACCTGCGCACCGGCAAGCGCATGCAGTCGCGCGTGGCCGAGATCGTGATTCATTTCCGCGACGTGCCGCATGCCATCTTTCCGCGCCCGCTGACGCTGTCGCCGCAGAACCGGCTCGTGATCCAGCTGCAGCCGGAAGAGAGCATCCGGCTGTACTTCCTGGTCAAGCAGCCCGGCGACACGCTGGAGCTGACGCCGACGTCGCTCGATCTCGATTTCGCTAACTCGTTCAAGGTGCGCCGCGCCGGTGCCTATGAGCGCCTGCTGCTCGACGTGATTCGCGGCCGGCTGGGCCTGTTCGTGCGGCGTGACGAGCAGGTGCAGGCATGGCGCTGGGTCGAGCCGATCCTCGACACCTGGCAGGAAAGCAACGTGCCGCCCAAGCCGTATACCGCGGGCACGTGGGGCCCGGCTGCCTCGTCGGCGCTGATGTCGCGCGACGACGCGCTGTGGCACGAGGAAGCCTGACACGGAGACACAAATCATGCGCGAGTTCGAACATGCAACGGTGATGGACCAGGCCGAAGCGCTGGCGATCTCCATCGGCCATGCGCTGGACCTGGCGATTCGCGTCAACGGCTGGGCCGTGCTTGCGGTCTCGGGCAGCCGCTCGCCGATCCCGATGTTCGAGCGCCTGCGCTACCGCCCCGTGCGCTGGGAAGCCGTGACCGTCACGCTGGTCGACGAACGCGCGGTGCCGCCGGATGATCCTGACAGCAACGGCGCGCAGGTGCGCGCGCACCTGCTGCGCGAGGCCGCGGGGCGCGCAGCGTTCGTGCCGCTGATCGCCGACGCCGCCGAAGTGGCCGCTCCGGAGCGCGCGGTGGCGCGCCTGAACCAGGCGTACCGCCAGCCCGACGTGATCGTCCTCGGCATGGGCGAGGACGGCCACACCGGTTCGCTGTTTCCCGACGCGCCCGAACTGCAGACTGCGCTGAGCGACCCCAAGCCTGGCTACCTGGTCACGCACCCGGCCAACGCGCCGCATGTCCGCGTGACGCTGAACATGGCCGCGATACTGGCCGCCGAGCGGACGTTCCTGGCCATTGCGGGCGAGGTCAAAGGCAAGGTGCTCGATCGCGCCAAACAAGGGCCGACGCCTGCCTTGCCGGTCAGCATCGTGCTCGCCAACCAGCGTCACGGTTTCGATATTTTCCGCGCATGAGCCATGCCATGACTGCTTCGGCCGTGTCTGTCGACGACACCTACCCGCGCCTGCTTGCCGACGTGGGCGGCACCAACGTGCGCTTTGCGCTCGAAACGGCGCCGATGCAGATTGGCGCGGTGACCGCCCTGAAAGTGGCCGACCACGCGTCGCTCGAAGCGGCCATGCGCCACTATCTGGACGGCCTGCGCGCCGCGCGCGCCACGCTGCCGCGTCATGCGGCCATCGGCCTGGCCAATCCGGTCACCGGCGACCAAGTGCGGCTGACCAACCACGACTGGGCTTTCTCGGTCGAGGCTACGCGGCAGGCGGTCGGGCTGGAGCGGCTGGTCGCCATCAACGACTTCACTTCGCTTGCACTGGGCTTGCCTTACCTCCGCGCGAGCGATCTCGTGCAGGTGCGGCCGGGCCAGGCCGTGGCCACCGCGCCGCGCGCGCTGGTGGGACCCGGCACCGGACTTGGCGTGTCGGGTCTTGTGCCGTGTCCCGCTGGCAGTGCCGTGGCCTTGGCGGGAGAGGGCGGTCATATCGAGCTGATGCCCGTGACCGATGACGAGTGGATCGCCTGGCAAGCCGCGCACCGTACCTTCGGACGCGTGTCGGCGGAGCGTCTTTTGTCGGGCATGGGGCTGTCGCATATCCACGCCGCGCTGTCCGCAGAAACGGGTACGCTCGCCGACGCGCCGCTGACGCCGGAGCAGGTCACCACGGGCGCGTTCGAGCGCCACGATCCGCTCTGCGAGCGCACCATGGCGGTATTCTTCGGCCTGCTCGGCTCGGTCGCGGCGGATGTGGCGCTGGTGCTCGGCGCGCTCGGGGGCGTTTACCTGGGTGGCGGCATCCTGCCGCGTTTCGTGCCGGCGCTGCAGGCGTCCGCGTTCAACGCGCGCTTCGTCGCCAAGGGACGCATGCAGGGCTACCTCGACAAGCTGCCGGTATACGTGATTACCGCCAGCTATCCCGCGCTGCCCGGGCTGGCGCGCGCGCTGGCGGATACGCTTCATCCCGGCCAGCCAACTATCGGATAAGACATGCGTGTGTTGCTGGTGGAAGACGATGCCATGATCGGCGACAGCGTGAAGCTCGCGCTGCGTCAGGAAGGGTTTGCGGTGGACTGGGTCCAGGACGGCGAGGCCGGTCTTGCCGCCGCCACGCCCGCGGGTGGGCCCGGCGACGCAGCCTGCTATGACCTGATCCTGCTGGACCTCGGGCTGCCGCGCCGGTCGGGCCTGGACGTGCTGCGCGCGCTGCGTGCGCGCGGCGTATCCACGCCGGTGCTGATCCTGACCGCGCGCGACGCGGTGGCGGACCGCGTGGCCGGGCTCAATGCGGGCGCCGACGATTACCTCGTCAAGCCGTTCGACCTGCAGGAACTGGCCGCGCGCATGCATGCGCTCGCACGCCGCGCGGAAGGACGGGCCGAGCCGATCCTCAGCTACGGTGCCATTTCGCTCAACGCGGCGACGCGCGAAGTGACGCTGGGCGGCGAGCCCGTGCGGCTGTCCGCGCGAGAATTCTCGCTGCTGTCGGCGCTGATGGCGCGTCCGGGCAAGGTGTGGTCGGTGGCGCAGTTGCAGGAGCGCTTGTACGGCTGGGACGACGAAGTCGGCAGCAATACGGTGGAGGTCTATATCCACGCGCTGCGCAAGAAATTCGGCGCCGCGCTGATCCGCAATATCCGGGGCGTGGGCTATGTCGTGCCCCGGCTCGAAGAGGAACCAGGACACTGATGCGCTCGATCCAGCGAACCTTGCTATGGTGGCTCGCCGCCGGCCTGCTCGCCGGCATTGCCATGGCCACCGTGCTGATCTACGGGCAGGCCCGCCAGGAGGCCAATGCGCTGTTCGACTACCAGATGAAGCAGGTCGCCGCCGCCTTGCCGAGCCAGTTTGTGGACCCGGTGGCGGCGCCGTTCATCATGGAAGGGGGCGCCAGCGCCGACCTGCTGCACGCGGACGAGGACGTGGTCATCCATATCTGGGACGGCTCGGGCCGCAGCCTGTACCTTTCGCACGCGCATCCGGCGTTGCCGGCACGGGCGGAACTGGGCTTTTCCAATGTCACCACCGGCGAAGGCGAATGGCGGCTCTACAGCATGCAGCTGGGACCCGCCGTGGTTCAGATCGCGCAGCCCATGAGCGCGCGGCGCACGCTGGCCGCGCGCATGGCGCTGCGCACCGTGGCGCCGCTGCTGCTCCTGCTGCCGTTGCTGGCCTGGCTGGTATGGATGGCGGTGGGCCGCGGGCTGCGACCCTTGCGCGAGATCGCCACCGAAGTGCGGGCGCGCGACGCCAGTTCACTCGCGCCGCTGGCCAAGCGCCCGATGCCCGACGAGATCGCGCCGCTCAGCGCCGCACTCGACCAGTTGCTGGGACGGCTGTCGCACGCGCTCGATACCCAGCGCGCGTTCGTGGCCGATGCCGCGCACGCGCTGCGCACGCCACTGACGGCATTGCAGTTGCAGGCGCAACTGGTGGAGCGCGCCGAAGATCCGCAGGCCCGGCGCGAGGCGGTCGGCAAATTGCGCCAGGGGCTGGAGCGCCTGACCCATCTGGTGGCGCAGTTGCTGACGCTGGCGCGCCAGGAGCCCGGCGCGGTAACGCTGCCGCATGAGCCGCTGGACCTGCCCGAGCTGGCAGCCGGCGTGGTGGCCGATATGGCGCAGGCCGCGCTCGACCGTGAAATCGACCTCGGCATGGACGCCGACAGCCTGCCGGCAGCCCGCATACGCGGCGATGCCGATGCCCTGCGCATCCTGCTGACCAACCTGATCGACAACGCGCTGGCGTACGTTCCGCGCGGCAGCCGCGTCGACGTGCAGGTGAGGGCGCCGCAAGGCAGCCAGGTGGAGCTGGTGGTCAGCGATAACGGGCCGGGCATTCCCGCCGCCGAGCGCGGGCGCGTCTTCGACCGCTTCTACCGCTTGCCCGATGCCCCCACCGGCGGCAGCGGACTCGGGCTGGCCATCGTCGCCGAGATCGCGCAGTCGCATGGCGCCAGCCTGGCGCTGGAGGACGCTGCGCCCGGCCTGCGCGTGCGCGTGACGTTCCCGGCCGCCTGAGCCGGCTCGCGGTTCAGACCGGCGTCAGCAGCGGCTCGCCGGCAAAGTGGCGGCGGGCATTCTCGATGAACTGGTCCACCGATGCCTGGATCGCCTCCGGCGACCAGCCGGCCATGTGCGGGGTCAACACCACGTTCGGGCAGTCGAGCAGCACCGTTGGCGGTGCCGGCTCGGTTTCGTAAACATCCAGGCCGGCACCGCGAACGGTCCCCGCGCGCAGCGCCTGCGCGAGCGCGGCGGTATCCACCACGCTGCCGCGCGCGATGTTGACAAGGAAGCCGTCCGGACCCAGTGCGGCCAGCACGCCGGCGTCCACGAGGTGGCGCGTGCCGGCACCGCCGGGCGTCGCGATGATGAGGTAATCGGCCCACTGCGCCAGCGCGGGGATGCTGTCGAAATACCGGTACGTCGTATCGGCTCGCGCCGTGCGGTTGTGATAGCCGATTTCCAGGTCGAAGCCTTCGCCGCGCCGCGCGATGCGGCGGCCAATGGTTCCCAGGCCGACGATGCCCATCCGCTTGCCCGAGAAGTTCGGGCTCAGCGGCAGCGTGTCACGCCACTGGCCGGAGCGCGTGGCGAGGTCCAGTTGCGGGACCGCGCGCACCACGGCCAGCAACAGCGCCATGGCGTGATCGGCTACGCAACTGTCATTGGTGCCGGCGCCATTGGCCACGGCGATGCCGCGCGCGCGGGCATGCGTGTGCGCGATGTTTTCATAGCCGGCGCCGAGCGCGCTGACCAACTCCAACTGCGGCATGGCGTCGATCTCCGCCGCCGTCAGGCCAATCGAGCCGATCGTGAGTACCGCGCGTACCGTGCTGCCATGCGTAGCCACGGCATCGGCGCGCGCGGCGGCATCCGGCGCGTAGTGCACCGTGAATCGCTCGCCAAGGCTGGCGAGGTGTTGTGACGACATCGGGTTCAGGACAAGCAGGACGGGCTTCATGACGGAGACTGCGGGAGCGACTGCCGTGGTCACGGCGTAGGGCGCAAGGGAGACGAGGCGCACATTCTAGCCCTGCAGCGCCACGCCGCGTGGACGGCTGTCTCTATGTCGGCACGCAGAAACGGGTACGGCTGCCTCCCGAGCGGTGTCCGCAGAAACGGGTACGCACGCAGAATTGGGTACGCTTTGGTATGCCGTGCTTCAGGAAAGTCGGCATGTTTGCGCGTGCCGGTGCTGGCTTTGACTGCGGAAATCCCGGACGTCCCGGCGCGTTTGGCAGGCACGCAGAAACGGGTACGCTTTGGCCGGCGCGTATCATCGGGAACTCCTTCACTTCCGGAATGCATGCATGCGCGCGATTGGCAATTTCCTCTGGTTCATTCTTGGCGGCGTCTTCATGGGCCTGGCCTGGTGGCTGGCGGGGCTGCTGGCCTTCTGCTCGATCGTCGGTATTCCATGGGGCAAGGCGTGCTTCGTGATCGGCAGCTTCACCTTCTTTCCGTTCGGCAAGCAGGCGATCAGCCGGCGCGAGCTGAACCAGCGCGACGATATCGGCACCGGCGCGCTCGGCATGGTCGGCAATGTGCTGTGGTTCCTCTTTGCCGGGATCTGGCTGGCGATCGGCCACGTGATGTCGGCCATCGCGTGCTTTGTGACCATCATCGGCATTCCGTTCGCCATCCAGCACCTGAAGCTGGCCGGCATCGCGCTGGCACCGATCGGGCAGACCGTGGTGCCCAATGAGGTGGCCGAGGCCGCGCGACGCGGCGCGGCGCGTGACCACGTGGACGGGCTGAGGCGCTAAGCGTCGCCGGCCTGGTCGTCACGCGTGGCGTGGGCCACCAGCTTGTCGAGCAGCCCGCCCAGCACCGCCTGCTCCTGCTCGTTCAGGCAGCCAAAGATTTCCTCGTTGCGGCGGGCGATCATCGCAATGGCCTGCCGATACATCGGCTTGCCTTGCGGCGTTAGCTCGAGCACCACGCCGCGCCCGTCCGCCTCGCTCGCGGACTTGCTGACCAGGCCGCGAGCGACCAGAGCTTGCGCCGAGCGGCTCGCCTGGCCCTTGGTCAGGTTGGCCTTCTGCGCCAGCGCATTGACCGACAGCGGCGCGAACGCGCCAATGGCGGCCAGGCAGCGGCCTTCGCTGAGCAGCAGGCCACATTGCTCCAGGTAGGCGTAGGCGCTGTCCTTGTCGCTGAGTTTGTTGACCTGGTGCAGGCGGTAGGTCAGGAACTGGTCCAGGCGGGGCAGGGCTTTCATAGCGGATCCGTACAGGGGAGCGGAAGTTTACACCCGCGCCCGGGCGGTCTCGATCAAGGCAAGCACCGGGTCCAGTGCCTCCTGGCGGCTCATCAGGCCCAGGCAAACCATGGCGAGCAGCAGCGACGCCTTGTCCTGGCCGACACCGGCCACGGCTTCGCACAAGCGGGTGTAGGCGAGGTCGAGTTCTTCAGCTTGCATGGCGGGCTCCGTCAGCGCGGGGTTTGCAGGAAAGGGGCGAGGGCGGCGCGTACCTGCGCCGCTTGCGGTGCGCGCCAGCGCGCGAGTACATAGCCATCGGGACGGATCACGTACAGCGTGCCCGCTTGCGCGGCATAGCGTGTGAAGGCGTGGCCGTCGATATCGGCCAGCGCGCCGTCCTTTGGCACGCTGTCGGCGGGAACCACCACGCGAAGCTGCACGTTGGCCGCATGCGTCCGCGCAAAGGCCGCCAGTTCAGCAGGCACGGACGCGCGATCGCCGAACCACAGCAGCGTGAAGCGCCGGCCGAAGCTGGCGGTCAGGTGTTCGCCATCGAGTCGCGCTTCCGGCGCGGGCATGCCAGGTGCGGCGCCGGGACAATCGTCGCCGAAGTCCGATGGGCCGTTCAGTGCCGAGCCCGCGCCCGTATAGGCGATCGGCGCCGACTGGCGCGGGTTGATCAGCGAACGCACTGCGGGTTGATCGAGCGCCAGGCGCAGCGTGGCCTCGCGCATCAGGCTGAAGGCGAAATTGGGCGGCGCCATGAACTCCGTGCTCTTGGCGCCGTAGGCGATGTTCTGCCGCGTGGCGTGAACACGTTCGGTCGAATAGGAATCGAGCAGGCTCGCGTCGGCGCGGTCCGCGATGACCGAGGCGAGCTTCCAGGCCAGGTTGCCGGCATCGTCCAGCCCGGAGTTGAGCCCGCGCACGCCGAAAATCGGCACCAGGTGCGCGGCGTCGCCCGCGAACAGCACGCGGCCGTGCCGGTACGCATCGAGCGTGAGGCACTTGGCGTTGTAGATCGAAATCCACAGCGGTTCCCACGGTTCGGTCTCGCCGATCATATCGAGGTGGCTCTGCACGCGCGGCAGCACGTTTTCGGGCTTGACGGCTTCAACCGGATCCTCGTCGTCGCGGATCTGGTAGTCGATGCGCCAGACGTCATCGGGCTGGCGGTGCATCAGGATGGTCGAGCCCGGATTCGACGGCGGATCGAACCACGCCAGCCGCTCCACCTCGCGCCGCGTCTTCTGCACGATATCGACGATCACGTAGCGGCCTTCGTACTGCGTTCCTTCCATGCGCAGGCCAAGCTTTTCGCGCACGGTGCTACGGCCGCCGTCGCACGCCACCAGCCATTGGGCACGGACCTGCCGGCTGCCCTGCGCGGTCCCGATGTCCACGCTGACGCCATCCGCATCGTGGCGCACGTCGGCCACGCGCGCGCCGAAGCGCACGTCGGCGTGCGGACCGCAGGCCAGCGCGGCCTGGTGGGCGAAGGCCTCCAGGTAGTACTGCTGGATGTTGACCATCGGCGCAAAGCGCTCGCCGGGTTCGCTTGGCATCTGGAAGTGCAGCACTTCCGTGTCGCGGTAGTAGCTGCGCCCGCCGACCCAGGGCAGGCCCTTGTCGACGGTGGCCTGGTCGGCGTCCACCCAGCCGAGGATTTCCAGCGAACGGCGCGACATGCAGATGGCGCGACTGCCTGCGCAGTAGCCGTCATCGGCCTCCACCACGAGCGAGTCAATGCCATGCCGTGCGAGCAGGGCGCTCAACGCCAGCCCTACTGGCCCGCCGCCAGCAATGAGCACCGGGACGGATAAAGGCCATGGGCGCGGCCCGGTGGCAGGCGGTGCGGGCATGGCCGCGCAAGCAGGCACGGAAAGGTCTGGCATGGACACCCTCTGCAAATGTAGTTGTGCACGCAACTATATCGACAATATAGTTGCGCGAGAAACTAGTGTAAACCCAGGCGGAGCCTGCTCTCGCCTATGCTTTGCCTGAAGCACTTGTCCGGCACGCCGCCCTTTGCCATGCCCTCAGTCCCATCAGAAACCGCTCCGCACCTGCACTGGCTACCTGCGCCGGGGAGCTGGCCATACCATCTGCTGCTTGGCGCGGCGGGCATGCTGGTGCTTGGGCCGCTGGGCGGCATTGCCGCGGCCTATATGAACTTCTCGCTCGGCTTTTTCGTTGGCGGCCAGGTGCTGGCCGGCATCCTTGGCTCGGTGGTGACCTGTGGCTACGGTGCCTCGGGGCGGCACGGCGCCAACTACATCCAGACCGCGGCGGCATCGGTCGCCGGCATGGGCGGCATGGCCGTCGTGATCCAGGCGATGAGCTGGCTCGGATTGGCCCAGCCACCGCTATGGCAATTGATCGGATACATGCTGTGCATCGGCATGTACGGCGTCGGCGTCGGCATGCTGTACACGCCGCTGCTGGTGGACCGCATGCAGCTTACTTTTCCGTCCGGGCTGGCGGTGGCGAATATCCTGCGCGCGCTGACCGATCCGCATCTCTTGCGCCGCTCGGTGTCGCGCCTGGCCGGCGGCATGGCGGCGGGGTTGGCCAGTGGCCTGTGGCTCTCCAGGCTGGCGCCGCTGGCGGCGCTCGATATGTCGGCCTCGACCCTCGGCGCCGGCATGATCGTCGGCGCGCGCATCGGCATTGCCGCGTTGACCGGCGGCCTGGCGGGATGGGCGATGACCCCGACCTTCGTCTCGATCGGCTGGCTGGCCCCGGGCGAGCCCTTCCGCAAGATCACCTTCCTGATCGCGCTCGGCATGATCTTGGGGGCGGCGGTGGTCGACGTCTCGCTGCTGCTGGCGCGTGCGTGGCGACAGTGGCGTGGCGGCACCGCGCCCGCGACGCGGCAAGCCGGCGGGCCCGACATGCGCTGGGTGGCGGCATGGGTGCTGTTCTGGGGCGCGGCCGTGGTGGCCGCGGGCGTGGCCTGGTTCGGGCAGCCGCTGGGCTTCCAGCTGATGGCGGTGCTGCTGGTGCTGGTGTTCGCGCTGGTCAATGGCATTTCCGTCGGCATGGTCGACCAGAACCCGATCTCGTCGGCATTCGTGCTGTGCGTGATCCTCATGGCCGCCGCCGGGTTGCGCGCGCCGCATGTCGGCCTGATCGCCGCGACGGTGCTGCTGGTGTCCACCGCCGAGGCCTGCGACATGCAGCAGGACCGCTCCACCGGCTGGCGCCTGGGCAGCAACCGCATGGTGCAGTTCGGCTACCAGGTTGCCGGGATCATCGTCGGCGCGCTGCTTGCCGTGGCGCTGGCGCGGCTGTTCATGCAGGCGTATCCGGTGCTGGCGCTGGACCAGACCGTGCTCACGGCCGCGCAGCAGCCGGCGCGCTGGACCTCGGCCATGACCTACAAGATCGTCGGCGTGCTGCGCGGGCTGGCCGAGGCACGGGGCTACCAGCACCTTGCCGTCATCATCGGGGCAGTGATTGGCCTGGTGACGGAAGTGCTGCGCAAGGGGCTGCGGGCGCACGCGGGCTACCGGCGCTTCGCACAATCGGGCAAAGCGGGCCGGACGGTGGATTTCGCGCTGGACGCCGTCTTGCTGCCCTCTCCGTATGCCTCGTCGTTCGGCGGCTTCGTTAACCTGCCCGCCGCGGCATGGATGGCGGCCGGTGGGGTCGTGACGGGCCTCGCCGAACGGTTCGGGCCACGCCGGCCAAGCCAGCCCATGCCGGACGACATGAGCACCACGTCGCTGGTTGGCGGCGGGATGATCGCCGGCGATGCACTCGCGGCAATGGCAATCGGCCTGGCAGGACTGCTTGCCGTCACACGCGACTGAATGTCAAATTTCGTTGACGCTTCTGTTCAATATCGGGTGGATTGTCAAATCAGGCGGTGCGCGTACCATTGGCGCCCATACTGTCGAATTGGCTTGATCGGAGAACCAACATGGCCCTTGACCAGGAATCCTTTGCCCTGCTGCGCGCCTCGGTGCAGCGCTTTATCGACGAACGCCTGAAGCCGGCTGAAGACACGCTCGAAGAGCTCGACGACGTGCCGGCCGATATCGTCGCCGACATGAAGGAAATGGGCCTGTTCGGCATCTCCATCCCGGAAAACTATGGCGGCATCGGCTTGTCGATGTCGCAGGAATGCGACGTGGTCTACGACCTGGGCCACACTGCGTTCGCGTTCCGTTCGGTGTTCGGCACCAATGTCGGCATCGGCTCGCAAGGCATCCTGATGGATGGCACCGAAGCGCAGAAGCAGGCCTACCTGCCGAAGATCGCCAGCGGCGAGCTGATCATCTCGTTTGCGCTGACCGAGCCGAACGCCGGTTCCGACGCTGCTTCGCTGCAGACCAGGGCCGAGCTGGACGGCGACCATTACGTCATCAACGGCACCAAGCGTTTCATCACCAACGCGCCACGCGCCGGTGCCTTCACGCTGATGGCGCGCACTGGCGGTCCCGGTGCCTCCGGCATCTCGTCGTTCATTGTGCCGGCCGACACCCCGGGCATCTCGCTGGGCAAGCCGGACAAGAAGATGGGCCAGCGCGGCACCAAGACCTGCGACGTGGTGCTGGAAAACGCGCGCGTGCCGGCCGCCAACATCATTGGCGGCGTGCCCGGCGTGGGTTTCAAGACCGCGATGAAAGTGCTCGACCGCGGCCGCCTGCACCTGTCGGCGCTGGCCTGCGGCATGGCGCACCGCCTGATCACCGACGCCGTGGCCTATGCCAAGGAACGCAAGCAGTTCGGCAAGCCGATCGGCGACTTCCAGCTGATCCAGGGCATGCTGGCCGACAGCCAGGCCGAGTTGTACGCCGGCCTGTCGATGATGCGCGATTGCGCGCAGCGCTATGACGCCAAGCCCGCCGGCAAGAGCGACCCGGAAGTCAGCATGCTGGCCTCGTGCACCAAGATGTTCTGTACCGAAATGGTCGGCCGCATCGCCGACCGTGCCGTGCAGATCCATGGCGGCGCGGGCTACATCGCCGAGTACACGGCCGAGCGCTTCTACCGCGACGTGCGCCTGCTGCGCCTTTACGAAGGCACCACGCAGATCCAGCAGGTCATTATCGCCAAGCACCTGCTGCGCGACTGATGGCGGTCACGGCTGCGGGACGCGACCCGGGCAGCCTTCCGGATGGCCGTGGCGTGCGTCGCCTGCGCGCCGTGGTGGCGACCTACCGGACGGATTTTCCGGCCTACACGCTGGCGGTGTCGCCGGCCGAGCTGATGGCGCTCAGCGCCATGCCCGGCGACCTGGCCGCGGCGCGCGATCCGCGCGCGCATGCGCACCTGGAGCGCCTGCGTGAAGACGTGCATGCCAGCGGCATCGCCCTGCCCGGCGCGATCGTGGTGGCGGTAAGCGGGGGCCGCATGCATTGCGAATGCGACCACCTGTATGCGCTGGAAATGCGGCCACAGGCCGGTGACCGGCTGATTGTGATCGATGGCTATGAGCGCCTGCTCGCGCTCGCCCATGGCGAGCGTCGCCACTGCCAGACGCTGGTGTCGGCGGTGCTCTGGCATACCGCGATCCAGCCGGCGGCAACCCCCTGCGCCGCCGTTGTCGAGGATGTGGCCGGCAGTGCGATGGTGCAGTCAGCCGCCGCGCGCTGGGCCAATGCCGCGCGCGTCTGGCACTGAGTGAGTCGCTGCCCGCTATGAAGCAAACATGCCGCCGGTTGGCGGCATGTTCGTTTTGGGAGGATTCGGAACCGGCGCCCGCGCCTTATTGCAGGAACCGGCGCTCGCGCCTGCCTTATTCGGCGGGCCAGACGCAGTCCACGTCCCGCAGCAGGTGTCCGGCAAGAATGTAGTCGCCAAGCCGTGTGGCCCGGGCTTCGAGATCGAGCAATTCGTGGTCCGTCAGCGTGCCGAGATCGAACTGGCAGTACAGGTTACGTTGCCGGAACGTTGCCTTGACCTTGGCGAGGCCCTCGATCAGCGCTTCGCGCGAACGTACGGCGACACTTTCCTGGCCGCGATACTGCACCTTGATGCCGCGCTTCTCCCCGAGCCTGCCGAGTTCGACGGCGTCCTGCCATCCGGTCTCGTAGTCCAGCTCCAGACCCAGCACGCCTTCCGCGGCGAGAAGCCGGAGCGCTTCCGCCTTGCTGCCAGCCCGCACGTTTGACATCCACACCTCTTATCTCTACTTATACTGTACGAATATACAGTCAACACCAGGGCACGGCAAGGGGCTGCCCCGCTCCGGCGCCCGGCTGGCTGCCGGAGCGTCGGTCCATTCTGGCCTGTCTCCTTGTCGCTTGCGTGACAGCGGCTACGGGCGCGCAGCCGGCGCCTCGCCTGCGGCGCCATCGGGTGCCGGGGCGGTGGCGAAGTCGCCCGCGTAGACTTGCGACAGCCCGTCCGGGCGCACGTACTTGCGAATCGCCGCATTCACCGCCTCGGGCGTGGCCGCGCGCAATCGCGCTTCCAGTTCTTCGGTGTAGGCCATGGTGCGGCCGAGGTAAAGCTGATTGGCGAGCGCGCCGGCCAATGCGCCGTCGCTGCTGCGGCTCACCATGCCCTGCTGCAGGATGCCGCTGACGGCTTCCGACAGTTCGGGCGCGCTGATGCCGTCGCGCACGAAGCGCTCCAGCTCTTCGGACACGGCCCGTTGCAGGCGCTCCAGGTTCTGCGGGGCATATTGCGCCTGCAGGCCGAAGCGGCCCGCACGGTCCAGCGCACCCACGTTCACCCAGCTCGACGCACCATAGCTGAGCCCTTCCTTCTGGCGCAGGCGGTCGGCCAGGCGACTGCGCAGCGAGCCGCCGCCAAAGACGCGGTTGGCGATCAGCATCAGTGCGAAGTCGGGTTGGTCGCTGACCAGGTCGATCGGTTCGGCGGCGACGTACACGGCGTTGGCCTTGCCGGGCGTGGCGAGCGTGAAGTCGGCCGGGGCAATCGCCACGAAGGGCCGGTCCACGCGCGCAAACGGCTGTTGCGCGCGCCAGTCGCCGAACAGCTCGGCCGCCTGCGCGGTGGCCGCGTCGGCATCGAAGTCGCCCACCAGGCTCAGTTGCGCATTGCCCGTGCCGTAGAAGCGCGCATGGAAATCGCGCACCTGCTCCAGCGTGGTGGCCTTGAGCGCGGCAATGGTCTCGTCGAACGTGGGCGCGTGGCGCGGATCGCCGGCCGGGTAGGGGTCGCCATGGCGGCCCAGCGCATCGGCGGCCATCACGCCCGGCTGCCGGCGCACGCTTTCGATATCGGCGATGGCGGTGCTGCGCAGCGTGTCGAATTCCGCCTGCGGGAAGGTGGGCGCGCGCAGGATGTCGCGCACCAGCGCCAGCAGTTCCGGCAGCTGTTCGCGCCGGGTCTCGAAGCTGACGGTGACGCGCTCGGAGCCACCCGAGACCATCACGCGCGCGCGCAGGGCCTCGATGCGGTCGGCAAGCTGCAGGCGGTCCATGTTGCCGGCACCGCGCTTGAGCATCGATGCCGCCAGGTCACCCACCGTGGTCAGGCCCTGCAGGCTCTCGACATCGCCCATGCGCAGGATCAGCGTGCCGTTGACCACGCCGCCGCGCGTGGGCTTGGGCAGCAACGCCAGCTGCATGCCGTTGGCCAGGGTCTGGCGCCGCGTGTGTGCCTCGATGTTGGCCGGGCTCGGATCGAACGCCGGCACTGCCGCCAGCGCCGGCTTGCCCTGGTAGCCGCGCACCTGCGCCGCCACGTCGGGGGTCGCGGGAATCTGCGCGCGCAGCGGCTTGTCCTGCGGCAGGAACACGCCCACCGTGCGGTTCGAAGTCTGGAAGTAGTTGAGCGCGACGCGCTGCACGTCTTCGAGCGTCACGGTCTCGATGCGGTCGCGCGCGATCAAAAACAGGCGCCAGTCGCCCTTGGCAATGGCTTCCGACAGCGCAATGCCAAGTGCGCCCGGATCGTTCAGGTAGTGCTCGTAGGCGTTGCGCATGCGCACGCGCGCCCGCTCCAGCTCCTCGGGCGTCACGGGCGCTTCGGCGAAGCCCTCGACCTGCGTGATCAGCCCCGCGCGCGCCGCTGCCAGCGACTGGTCCTTCGATGTCTCGGCCATGAACAGCAGCGTGCCCGGGTCCTTCATCGCACTGAACGAGGTGCCGACCGAGGTGGCCTTCTTCTGCTCCACCAGCGCCTTGTACAGGCGCCCGCCGGGCGTGTCGCCGAGGATGATGGTCAGCATTGACAGCGCGGTGGTATCGGGGTGGGCGCCGGCGCTGACGTGGTACTGCGCCGCCACCAGCCCGCTGTCGCCGGGGCGCGTCACGACGAGTTCGCGCGCGCCTTCCTGCGGCGGTTCGACGGTGTGCTCGGGTGGCAGCACGCGCGTCGGGCGCGCGATCGGGCCGAAATAGCGTTCGATGCGCGCGATCGCCCACGCCGGATCGAACTTGCCGGCCACCACCAGCACCGCATTGTCGGGCTGGTAGTAGCGGCGGTAGAACGCGCGCAGGTTGTCGATGCTGACCTGCTCCACGTCGCTGCGCGCGCCGATCGGCGCCTTGCCGTAGTTGTGCCAGCGGTACGAGGCGGACATCATCTGCTGGATCAGCATGCGGCCCGGGCTGTTCTCGCCCATCTCCATCTCGTTGCGCACCACCGTCATCTCGCTGTCGAGGTCGGCGCGCGAGACGAAGCTGTTGACCATGCGGTCCGCCTCCATGCGCAGCGCCCAGTCGAGGTTGTCGTCGCTGGCGGTGAAGGTCTCGAAGTAGTTGGTGCGGTCCTGCGCCGTGGTGCCGTTGGATGACATGCCGCGCCGCGCGAACTCGGTCGGGATGGTCTTGCTCGGCAGCGTGGGCGTGCCCTTGAACAGCAGGTGTTCGAGCAGGTGCGCCATGCCGGTCTCGCCATAGTTCTCGTTGCGGCTGCCGACCAGGTAGGTCATGTTGACCGTGGTGGTCGGCTTGGCCGCATCGGGCGCGAGCACGATGCGCAGGCCATTGGGCAGCCGGTACTCGGTGATGCCCTCGACCGAGGTGACCTCGACCGCGCTTGCCGTCGCCTGGCCTGACGGCGCAGCCGTTGTGGCTGCGGCCGGCGCGGCTCCGGCAGCCCCAGGCAGTCCCAGCCATAGCAGTCCCGCGAGCGCGAGCGAGCAGGTCAGCGGAAGCGGTTTGACTGGGCGCATGGAATCTCCGGGAAACAACACAGGCTGGTGATTCTAGCCGGACTGGGTTTGCCATGACTGTGCTCCATGGCACGGTCGCTGGCCAGAGGGGAATGTCCGAATCCAGCGGGTGCGGGCCTGCCTGAAGCGGTAGCATGCCTGCATGGAACTCGATCCCGATACCTGCTACAAGGCCGTGGCCTCGCACGACCGCCGCTTCGACGGCCGCTTCTTTGTCGGCGTGTCGTCCACGGGCATCTATTGCCGGCCCGTGTGCGCGGTGCGTACCCCGAAGCGCGAGAACTGCACCTTCTACGAAAGCGCCGCGGCGGCGGAGAAGCAAGGCTTCCGCCCTTGCCTGCGCTGCCGACCCGAACTGGCGCCCGGCCACGGGCTGGCCGATCTGTCCGGCCGCCTCGCGCAGGCTGCGGCCACGCTGATCGACGAAGGCTTCATGGCCGATGCCGGCGTGGCCGCACTGGCGGCGCGCATCGGGGTGACCGAACGCCACCTGCACCGCCTCTTCACGGCGCAGTTCGGCGTGTCGGTGCTGGAGTACGTGCAGACGCAGCGCCTGCTGCTGGCCAAGCGGCTGCTGACCGATACCGCGTTGCCCGTGACCGAAGTGGCGCTGGCCGCGGGCTTCGGCAGCGTGCGCCGCTTCAACGACGTGCTGCGCACGCGCTACGGGCTGACGCCGATGGCCTTGCGCAAGCGCGCGTCCGACGGCGTGGCCGACCGGCTGGTGTTCGAGCTGGGCTACCGCCCGCCGCTGGCGTGGCAGGCGCTGCTGGGCTTCCTGGCCGTGCGCGCGGTCGATGGCATCGAGCAGGTGCGCGATGGCGCCTATGCCCGCACGCTTGCGGTGGAAGCCGGGGGCGTGATGCATCGCGGCTGGCTGCGGCTCGACCACGTGCCTGCGCGGTCAGTGCTGCGCGTGACCCTGTCGGCCTCGCTCGCGCGCGTGATTCCGCAGGCGCTGGGCAAGGTGCGGCGCTTGTGCGACCTCGGCTGCCGGCCCGATATCGTCGACCGCCATCTCGGCGAACTGGCCAGCGATGTGCCGGGCATGCGGCTGCCGGGCAGCGTCGATGGTTTCGAGATCGCGGTGCGCGCCGTGATCGGCCAGGTGATTTCGGTGGTGCAGGCCCGGCGTATCCTGGCGCGGCTCGCGCAGGCGGCGGGAGATGCCTTGCCAGCCGCGGCGATGCCAATCGATGGTTGTATGCCGCTGCAGCACTGTTTTCCCTGCGCCGCAGCGCTGGCCGCGCTGCCCGATGCCGCAATGGCCGCCGCCGGCGTGTCGCCGGTCAAGGCGCGTACGCTGCGCGCGCTCGCGCAGCGCGTCGCCAGCGACGCGTTGCCGCTGGGCCCGCACACGGCGCCCGAACAGACCGTGGCGGCGCTGCGCGAGATCGACGGGATCGGCGACTGGACGGCGCAGTACGTCGCCATGCGCGCGCTGGGCTGGCCCGACGCGTTCCCGGGCACCGACTATGCGTTGCGCAAGATGCTGGGCGTGAACACCGTGCGCGCCATGCAGGCCCGCACCGCGCAGTGGGCGCCGTGGCGCGCCTATGCCGCCATCCACCTGTGGCATCGCTATGAAGCGATGAAGTCACAGGGCGACGGCGCAGTGGTACCTTTGGCAGCCATGATTCCTGCCAATTCCGATATCGAGGTGACGACATGAACAGCTACCGCCTGATCGACAGCCCGCTTGGCGCCATGCTGCTGCGCGCGGAGGGCAGCTTCCTGACAGGTATCTATTTCGACGGGCAGAAGTACTATCCGCACGGCGCGGTGCCGGGCGCCGTGCCCGAAACCACCGCGCGCCTGTTCGACGACGTGGCGGCGCAGATTGCGGCCTACTTCGATGGATCGCTCGAAGCGTTCTCGCTGCCGCTGCGGCTGGCGGGCACCGACTTCCAGATGCGCGTGTGGGAGGCGCTGCGTGCCATTCCTTTTGGCGAGACGGTGTCCTACGGCCAGCTCACCCGGCAGCTCGAACTGCCGCATGGCCATGTCCGCGCGGTCGGGGGCGCGGTGGGGCGTAATCCGCTGTCGGTGATCGTGCCGTGCCACCGCGTGCTGGGCGCCGACGGGGACCTGACTGGCTATGCGGGCGGAACTGACCGCAAGCGCGCGCTGCTCAAGCTCGAAAGCTTTGCCGCGGCCGCGCGCCTGCCGATCATGCAGCAGTCCGCGCTGGCGTTAGCGTAGGCGCGGCAGCGCAGCCAGCATGGCCCGCCTGTTTATCGCCGTGGAAGCACCGCCGGCGGTCGCGGCGCATCTGGTGGGCATCGTGCCGGCGGCAAGCGGCATCCGCCCCGCGCCAGCCGCGCAGGTGCACCTGACCTTGCGTTTCCTGGGCGAGTGCGATGCGGAGCAGGCCGGACGCATCACCGCCGCGCTCGACACGCTGGCGGCCGAGGATTTCGCGCTGCGCGTGACGGGCGCCGGACGCTTTCGCGGCCAGCAGGGCAGCGTGCTGTGGGCCGGCCTTGCGCCATGTCCCGCGCTCGACGCGCTCCATGTGGCCGTGACCGATTGCCTGCAGGCCGCAGGCATCGCGCCCGAGCGGCGCCGTTTCCGCGCCCACCTGACCCTCGCGCGGTGCCGCCCGGCCGTCCCCGACGCGATGCTGCGCGACTGGGTAGCCGCGCATCGGGAGCTTGCCGTGCCGCCCTGGCAGGCGCGGCGTTTCGTGCTGTTCGAGAGCCGCCTCGACCGGCACGGTGCCACGCACGCGCCGATCGCCGCGTGGCCGCTCATCGACCCCGGCGACGCGCACACGATGGCAAGCGTACCCGTTTCTGCGTGAACGGGATTCGGCCCGCCGCAGCGCGAAAGCGGCGCAAGCGCTACCCCTCAAAAGTCTGTGCTCAAGTTTCGCCACAGAATGCCGAAGCCCATGCCATGAGTCTTGCCGTCCAGTGGAGCGTCCCCTTAATATGCGGCGCTCGGGCCGCAAGCCTATCCTGCCGCGGCGCTCCTGCCAACGCGCGGTGCTGCCACTCTGATGTTGCGTGATTCCATGAGCTTCCAAGATTCCTCCGAGTCCACCCAAGCCGGTTCCGGCCCGCAAGACGAAACCGACACGGAGGCCGGGGCCCTGCCTGACGAGCGCTACCGCCTGACCCATACCTCGCAGATCGGCACAGTGCTGCGGGACCTGTCCTGGCAGAAATGCCTGATCACGGTGCGCACGCGTACGGGCCATCAGTTCGTGACGTCGGTGCTGCACATGGACCCGGTCAACCGCACCTTTATCTTCGACTGGTGCAACGCCGATGCCGAGCGCCACGCGCTGATGACCTCGGACGAGAACGCCTTCTCGGGCCTGTTGCGTGGCGTGCCGGTCAATTTCATGGTGGGCCGGCCGTCGGCCACGCGCTACGAGCAAGGTCCGGCCTTTATCGTGGAGTTTCCCGAGAAGCTCTACCACTTCCAGCGCCGCCGCCATTTCCGCGCGCGCACGCTGGTGACCAAGGGCTACCGCTGCGAGATCCGCAACCCGGACAACAGCGTGCTGGCGCTGGACATCGCCGACCTGTCGCTGTCTGGCGTGGGCCTGCGTTCCAGGACCGTGGGCGCGGACCAGCTGCCGGTCGGCACCATGGTGAGCCGCTGCCGGCTGGACTTCCGCGAGCTGGGCAAGCTCGACGTCGACCTCCAGATCGTGGGGCACTGGCTGGTCGGCAACGACGACAGCGCCATTCACCACTACGGCTGCGCCTTCGTCAGCCCGGACGGCCGCATGGAGAACTTCCTGCAGCGGCTGGTGTTCTCGCTGGAGCTTGCGCACCGCGGCTGAGGCGGGGGTTGGCGCTCGATTGCCCGCTCGCATCGCGGCATTCGGCAGTGCGGCTCTCCCGGCTGTTCACACGCTGATCAGGACGTGATCAGGCGCCCGATGGCCGCGGCCGCTTCGCGCATCGGCGGCAGCAGGCGCGACACCATCTCCGCCTCGGTCACCTTGGCCGCGCGCACGCTCACGCTGATGCCCGCCAGCACGATGCCGGCGGCCGAGCGCACCGGCACCGCGATTGCGCGCAGGCCCGGTTCAAGCTCTTCATCGACGATCACGTAGTCCAGTTCCCGGGCGCGCTCGAAGCAGCTTTCCAGTTCCTGGCGCGACACCTTGGTCTGCAGCGTGCGCGGACGCAGGTCCGCATGCTCGAAAAAGCCGTCGAGCACCGACGAGGGCTGGTGCGCGAGCAGCAGGCGCCCGTTGGACGTGCAGTAGGCCGGCAGCCGGCTGCCCATGCCGAGCGAGTAACTGACCACGCGCTGCACTTCCGAGCGCACCAGGTACAGGATGTCGGTACCGTCCAGGATGGCCAGCGTGCAGGTCTCGTGGATGCGCGCGCTCAGGTTGTCGAGGATCGGCTGCGACAGCGACACCATCGACGTCGATGAGAAATACGCATGCCCCAGGTGCAGCACCCGCGGGCGCAGTGCGAACTGGCCGTCCTGCTGGCTGACGTAGCCAAGCTGCTCGAGCGTATACAGGCAGCGGCGCACCGACGCGCGCGACAGCTGCGTGCGCTGGGCCACCTGCGAGATCGTCAGCGGGCGCTTGCGTTCGGAAAACGCTTCAAGCACGGTCAGGCCGCGCGCCAGCGACAGCATGAAGTTCGGATCGCCCGAGAAACTGCCGAGCAGGTCGGACTGGGGGCGGGCAACTCGGACCGTATCGGCCTGGGCCTGGCCGATGCCAAGGGGGCGGGTAGTCTCCATCGTGCTTGTCTTGTTCGATAATCGCGCAATCTTAAACGGAGTCGGCGCCGCGGGCCAGCGGTTTCGCTATCGCAGCAGCGGTCTTAGCCGACCTGCTCGCGCAGCAAGGTCGTCATGCGCTGTGCCAGTGGCGAAAGATACGCACCCGCGCGCGTGACCACGCCGATGCGCCGCCGCAGGTCCAGTTCGTCCAGCCCGACGTCCAGCGGCCTGAGCCCGGGCATGATGGCTTCGACATGCGCGCTGGAAATGCTCAGCATCGGCGTGCCGCGGACCAGCGCGAACAGCGACGCGGTACCGAAATCGACCTCCACGCGCAGCGCAGGCGGCGGCAGGCCACGCCGGCGGAAGGCCTCGTCGACCTGCTGGCGCAGCACGATATGCCCTTCGGGCAGCAGCCACTCCTGGCTGGCCAGGTCCGCCAGGCTGAGGTTGCGCCGCTGCTGCAGCGGATGGGATTCGTCGGCCACCACGACCAGCCGGTCGTCGAACAGCGGTTCGATTGCAAAGGCCTCGGTTGCGTGACGTGGCAGGGGTGCCACGGCCAGGTCAAGCTCCCCGGCCGCGAGCAGGTCCATCAGGTCACGGGCGAGGCGCCGGCGCAGCTTCAGGCGGGCCACCGGCCGCTCCTTCACGAGCTGGCGGCAGGCGCCCAGCACGATGGCATTCGGCAACGAAGGCGAATATCCCAGCCGCAGCATACCCAGTTCGCCTGTGCGGATGCCCTGCATCTCCTTGAGTGCGTCTTCGTACTCCAGGTGGATGCGGCGGGCGCGTTCGATAAAGAGCCGGCCCGCATGGGTGACGCTCATGCCGTTGGCCGTCCGCTCGAACAGTGGCAGGCCAGCCTGGGCTTCGACGCGCTGCACGGCCTTGGTCAGGGCGGGCTGGCTGATGCCCAGCTGGTCCGCGGCCCGGCCGATCCCTCCGCTGCGTTCCACGGCAAGGATGTATTCAACGTCGCGTGTCTCCATGCTGGCATTCCCATCAGTTATGGCTTTATAGCCATTCATGCATTGTGGTGATGTCGTCCATCTTACAGACTTAGCCACAGGCAAGACGCAAAAACGAATACACGGAGACGCCCATGGGCTTTGCATATTTCCTGCGCCGCGCGGCGCGCTATTGGGGCGACCAGCCGGCCGTTCTCTACCGCGACCAGGTGTTGACCTATCGGCAGCTGGATGAGCGCTCCACGCGGCTCGCCAACGCGCTGCTCGCGCTCGGGCTGCGCAAGGGCGACCGCGTGGCCGTGCAGTCGCGCAACCGCCCGGAACTGGTCGAGATCGAATGCGCGCTGTACAAGGCGGGGCTGGTGAAGGCCGCGCTGAACCCGCGTTTCACGGCTGCCGAAGCCTCTGACGTGGTGGACAACTGCAAGCCGCGCGTATTGATCGCGGGGCCCGGCTACACCGGCTACGCGTCCGCCACGCGCGGCTTCGGCTCGGTGGAGACCTTCATCGCCATCGGCGCGGACGCCCCGGGCTATGCCGGCTACGAAGCCCTGCTCGCCCGGGCGGGAACCGAATTGACGGAGCTCGTGCCGGCAGCCGATGACCTTGCCGTGCTGCATTTTTCATCGGGTTCGACCGGCAAGATCAAGGCCGCCATGCAAAGCTACGGCAACCGGCTGGCGGCGCTGCGCAAGATGCTGATGAGCATGGACAGCCCGCCGCGTCCCGGCGATCGCCTGGCGCTGATCGGCCCCGTCACGCACGCCTCCGGCATGCTGATGCAGCCCTACCTGTACTGCGGGGCCACGCTGGTGCTGTTCGAGAAGTACGAGCCCGCACACTTCCTGGCCGAGGTGGCCCGCCTGCGCATCACGCACGTGTTCATGGTGCCGGCCATGATCAACATGCTGCTGGCCGAGCCGTCTCTCGCCAGCGCGGACCTCAGCAGCCTGAAGACGCTCGCCTACGGCGCCGCACCGATGGCGCCGGCGCGGATCCGCGAGGCGTGGGAACGCATTGGCCCGGTGCTGTCGCAAGGCTATGGCGCGAGCGAATCGACCTCGGGCGTCACGCGCCTGTCCACCGCCGACCATGCACTGGCGATGGCTTCGTGCCCGGAGCGGCTTGCCTCCTGCGGCCGTGCATTGAGCGAGACGGAAGTGCGCGTGGTCGATGACCACGGCCGCGAGGTCGGCGTCGACCAGATCGGCGAACTCGTGATCCGCGGCGAGGATGTCTTCCAGGGCTACTGGGGCGAGCCCGCACTGACGCAGGAGGTGCTGGTCGATGGCTGGCTGCGCACCGGCGACATGGCGCGTGTCGATGCGCAGGGCTACATCTACCTGGTGGACCGCAAGAAGGACATGATCATTTCCGGCGGCTTCAACGTCTACCCGACCGAGGTCGAGGCCACGCTGTACCAGCACCCCGACGTGCTCGAAGCCTGCGTGATCAGCGTGCCCGACGACACCTGGGGCGAAAGCGTGAAGGCCGTGGTCACGCTGCGCCCGGGACGCGAGGCCAGCGCGCAGGCATTGATCTCGCATTGCCGCGAACGGATTGCCGACTACAAGTCGCCGCGTTCGGTCGACTTCGTCGATGAACTGCCCAAGAACGCCAGCGGCAAGCTGGCCCGCAAGCTGGTGCGCGAGCCGTACTGGCATGGCGCTTCGCGCCGCGTGAACTGAGGAAAGCACCGCCATGTTCGATACCCTGACCAATCCCGTGCTGCGCGAAACGCGCGCGGCCATCCGGCGCTTCATCGACGAAGAACTGCGTCCGCTCGAGCGCGAACTCGGCCTGGGCCCGGAAGACCCGTGGCCCGTCGAGACCCTGCGCGGCGTGTGGCGCCGCTCGAGCGAGCTTGGTCTCTACGCCGCTTGCCTGCCTGAAGCGCTGGGTGGCAAGGGGCTCAATATCGTCGAGCAGTGCGCGCTGAAGGCGGACCTCGCGGCCAGCGGCTGCACACTAGCGCCCCATGTGCTGGGCGACCTCGGCGGGCCGCCGCGCGTGGGCAATATGCTCAAGTACGCCACGCCCGATCAGCTCGAACGCTATTTCCGTCCCGTGATCCGCGGCGAGAAGTCGACTTGCTTCGCGCTGACCGAAACGCATTCGGGCTCGGACGCGCAAAGCATCGCCACCACCGCAGTGCCCGACGGCGACGAGCTGGTGATCAACGGCGGCAAGCACTACATCAGCGGTGCGCCGTTCGCCGACTTCGCCATCGTCATGTGCGTGACCGACGCGAGCGTGTCGCCGCCGGCCATCAGCGCCGTGCTGGTTGACCTCGACCTGCCGGGCGTGACGGTGACGCAAGCCTATGTGCCGATGTCGGGCCAGCATATCGACGCCGACATCGCCTTCGACAACGTGCGCGTGCCGCGCGCCAACATCCTCGGCGGCGAAGGCAATGGCTTCCGCCTCGGCATGTCGCGCATCAACGTCAACCGTCTGTTGCACTGCCCGTCGATGCTGGGGCTGGCGACGCAGGCTTACCGGTCGTCGCTGGAGTACGCGGGACGGCGGCGCCAGTTCGGAGGGCCGATCGCTCGCTTCCAGGCCATCCAGCACATGCTGGCCGACATGGCTGCGGCGCTGTGGGCCTGCGAATGCATGATCGCGCAGACCGCCGCGCTCGCCGATGCCGGCGCGGACCTGCGCATGAAGGCCGCCGCGTGCAAGCTGTTCGTGTCGGAGCGCTGCTTCGAGGTCGCCGACAAGGCCGTGCAGATCCACGGCAACGTGGGTGTGACGCGCGGCCATCCGGTCGAGCAGGCGTTCCGCAAGCTGCGCATGTTCCGCGTCTTCACCGGCACCAGCGAGATCCAGCGCAACACCATCGCCAAGGCGATTCTCGAACCGGCACCGGCACCGGCGGCGGCGTAAGCCGCGTTGCGCGGCACGCCAGCTTCACCTCAACACGACATCAGGCGGCGCTGGACACGGTGCCCGCCACGGAGACAACCATGAACCGCCGACAATGGCTTGCCACGGCAGGCGCAGCCGCCGTGAGTTCCGTGCTGGCACCGGTGCGCGCGGCGACCGCCGCGACCGCCGCTTATCCCAACCGCCCGATCCGGCTGATCGTTCCCTTTCTGGCCGGCAGTTCCCCCGACAACACGGCGCGGACGGTTTCGGCCGAACTCGGCGCGCGGCTCGGCCAGCCGCTGGTGGTCGAGAACATGCCCGGCGCGGGCGGCATCATCGGCGCCAATGCGCTCAAGCGCGCCGCCGCCGACGGCTACACCATCGGCCTGCTGGCGAATACGCATGTCATCAACGTGCATATGTACCGGCAGCCGCCGTACGATCCGGCGCACGACTTCACCGCAATTTCCGCCATCTCGGGCGGCCCGACCGCGCTGGTGGTGCCGGCGGACTCGCCCTACAAGACCGCGTCCGAACTGATCCAGGCGATGAAGAAGGCGCCGGGCAAGTTCAACTACGGCTCGGGCGGCAAGGGCAGCATCGCCCATCTTGCGGTCGAAGCGCTGCTGCACCAGGCCGGCTGCGAGGCCGTGCATGTCCCGTACAAGGGCGCGCCGGAAATCCTCTCGGCGATGCTGAGCCACCAGACCCAGTTCGGCATGCCGGTGCTCGCCACCGCCACGCAGTACCTGCGCAACGGGCAGGTGCGTGCGCTGGCGGTGTCTTCGTCGTCGCGTTCGCCGTTCTTTCCCGACGTGCCGACGCTGGCCGAGGTGCTGCCGCCCGGGTTTGCCATCGACAACTGGAGTGGCTTGTTCGCGCCGGCGCATTTCCCCGCCGAGCTGACGCAACGGCTGTTCACCGCCGTGGCGGAGCTGCAGTCCGGACCGCGCCTGGCAGCGCAGGTCAAGGCCAACGCCGGCGAAGTGCGCCGCAGCGCGTCGCCGGCGCAGTTCCAGGCCATGGTCGCCGCCGACACAGCGCGCTACGCGGCGCTGATGCGCTCGATCGGCATGAATGGCGATATCAGCTGAACCCGGGAGCGTTGCCATGAAGCCAGAGTGGTCCTGCCTCAAGGATGTGAAGATCCTGGACGTCAGCCAGCTGCTGCCTGGTCCGCACGCGACCAGCCTGCTGATGCAGCTCGGTGCCGACGTGATCAAGGTGGAGCAGCCAGGCACGGGCGATACCTCGCGCCAGCTTGGCAAGGCGGTGTTTGCGCAGTTTAATCGCGGCAAGCGTTCCGTGGCGCTCGATTTGAAGACTGCCGAGGGCCGCGAGGCTTTCCTGGCGCTGGCGCGCGAGGCCGATGCGGTGGTCGAAGGTTTCCGCCCGGGCGTGATGCGTCGGCTCGGGCTCGACTACGCGGCGCTGGCCGAGGTGAATCCCGCCATCGTGCTGTGCTCGATTTCCGGCTTTGGCCAGGAAGGACCCTACGCCGACCATGCCGGTCATGACCTGAACTACCTGGCGCTGGCGGGCTACTGGGCGGTGCCGGTGCAGGTGCATGACACGGTGTCGCGGCCGCGCGCGCGCATCTCCGACTATGCCGCTTCGGGCTACGCAGCACTGTCGCTGGCCGTGGCCATCATGAGTGCGCGCGCCAGCGGCCATGGGCAGCATCTCGACGTGTCGATCCACGACGCGATCCTGTCGTGGACCGCGCAAGGGGCATGGGCGGCACGCGACTACGCGGACCGTCCCGTCGACGCGCCGATGGTGATGCCGGACAACGACCTGTTCGAGACCCGCGACGGCCGCCACCTCGCGCTTGGCATCCTGGAGAACAAGTTCTGGACGAACCTGTGCGAAGCCATGAGCGCGGAATTCCCGGCATTGCGCGATGCGCGCTTTGCCGCGCGTGCCGGCCGCCAGCAGCACAAGCGCGAGGTGCATCGCCTGCTCCAGGACATGTTCCGCACGCGCACGCTGGCTGCGTGGGCACAGGTGTTCGCGACGCTGGATGTACCGTTCTCGCCGTCGCTGCAGGCGGGGGAATTGTTCGACGATCCGCACGTCCAGGCACGCGGACTCATCCGCCACTTGCCGGCAGAGGATGCGATCGCGCTGCGGTTTCCGGTGAAGTTCTCGCTGGGCCTGCCGGATGCCGATGACACGGTACCCCCGCTGGGCTCGGTCGGGGGCTGACGACTCGCCTTGTGGCGCGAATTGCCAAGTCAATGGCGCCTATTGTGATCTTTGCGGTCTCCGATGCTCGTACGATCGAGGCAGAGCTTTCGCCAGCCTGGCACGGAGACCGATGGAACTCGACGATTCGTTCATCTGTGGACTACGACGGAAATGTCCACGACATCGGATGCCAAGGGCAACCTCATGACATCCCGATGAACACCCCCTCCATGCCGGCATCCGGCGAAACGCCGCACACGGAACCCATGCCGGGGGTCGCTGCCATGGCTGCCGTCGTCGCCGGATTGTCGATGCTCGGGCAATTCGCCATTGCCAGCTATTTGCCTGCCTTCCCGGTCATTGCCGATGACATGCACGTCACCGGGGCGCAGGTGCAGCAGTCGCTGACCGCCTATCTGCTGCCGTTCGTGCTGATGATGCCCTGGCACGGCGCCATCTCCGACGCCCTCGGCCGGCGGCGGATGATCCTGCTCGGCTGCGCGCTGTTCACCCTGGGGTCCCTGGTCTGCGCGGGTGCCACCGGCATCTGGGGGCTTCACGTCGGGCGAGCTTTGCAGGGCGGCAGCGCCGGCATTGGCGTGATCGTGGGCCGCGCGATGGTCAGGGATGTTTTCCACGGCATCAAGGCGCAGAAGGTCATGGCACTCGTCGCCATGATCTTCGCACTCGGGCCGGCCCTCGCACCCGTCTGCGGCGGCTGGCTATTGCTGTGGATCGGATGGCGCAGCATCTTCGTTTTCCTGGCGCTGGTGTCCGCATCGCTTCTTGCCGCCTGCTGGCTATGGGTCCCGGAGACCCTGCCGCGGGCGCGCCGGCATCCGCTCGAGCCCATGTCGCTCGCGCGCGCCTATGGGAACATGCTGACGCATGGCCGCTTTGCCGCCCTGGCGCTAGCCAATGCCGGCGTCAATGTTGCCATCTACGTCTACGTTTTTACCGCTCCGCGCTTTGTGACCCAGTATCTCGGCCTGGGCGCGCAATCGTTCGGCTGGGTATTCATCCCGATCGTGGCAGGAATTCTGTTCGGGGCCCTGGCATCGCATCGCATCGCCGGCCGGGTCCGTCCGGAGCAGAGCGTGTGGATCGGGCATGCCATCATGCTGCTGGCCGGTACCTTCAACATTGCCGTATGCGCCCTGCACGCCCCCGCCATGCCCTGGGCACTGGTTGCGCTGCCGGTCTTTGCGGCCGGGATGACCATCACGCAACCCAGTCTGCAACTGCTGGCGCTCGATTGCTTTCCCGCGCGGCGCGGGCTGGCGTCCAGTGGTTATGTCACGACCCAGCAGTTCGGCAATCTGCTGTTGTCCGCGCTGCTGGTCCCGCTACTGGACTCCCCGGTCAAGATGGCGATCTGCATGGCAGGGTTGCAGCTGTTCGGCCTGGTCATGTTCCTGACTTCGCAACGTCGGGGGGTAGCAGTTTCTCCGTAATCCAACGCGGTCGCCGCACGGTCACATTCGAGTGGCTTGCGATCCCCGTTCAACGGTGCCCAGCGCGGCGGTTGTCAGTGACCGCCCTACATCGATGACCAGTGGCTTGGTATAGAACGAAATCATGGACGTTCCCCATGCCCGTTGGCACCTCAGGAGAATCGAGATGGCGGACCAGAAACAGTACCCGGACACCGACCCGCGACATCACGCGCTCAAGATCAAGTCGATGTTGGAAGCGGCGCTGCAGCATATGCGTTCGGATGTCGGAAAGGTCACGGATCCAAAAGCCCAGGCCTTGTTCGAAACGTCAGCCGAAGTGCTGAACGGCCTGGTGGCCGCGTACGAGCATTTCGAGCAGCGGAGCGAGCCTGCGTGGCGGTAGCCGAGGCTGGCGGCCTCTATCGCACACCTCCAGCCTCAGAGCCTCTGCAGCGCGGCCAGCGAGAAGATCTTCGCCCAGCGCCGCGCATGCGTGCGCGTGGGCATGGGAATGTGCCATAGCGGCCGGGTATTGTGCTCGAGCCGCAGGGCGAGCGCCCAGGCACCTGCATCGGATACCGGCTCCGCGCTGGCGATGTCGGCGAAGATAAAGCGCGATTGCGCGTCGCCGAGTGTCACCGTGCCAAGCTTGCGTTCCGCATCGACGCGCAGGCTGCCCCACGTGCCGTCTAGCGACAGGATGCGCTCGCCCTGGATGCGCACGCCATGAATGGCGCGCCAGCGCCGCACGCCGCCGGCGACCAACGCCGCCAGCAGGGCAACGGCGAGCGCGACGGCGCCGGCACCTGCCACGGTGCCGAACGCGGCGGCGACGGCGTGGTAAAGACGAACGTACCCGTAGATCAGGGCACCGATGAGGGCAAGTCCGAGCAGGATAAAGGGCACGTGCGGTTCCGGCGCATGCCGGGCGCGCTGCCCGGCCATCAAAGCAGCGATTCTACCGGCGACCCGATCAGTCGCCGGTGCTGCCCGCCCAGTGATCAGAACTTGTGCCGCAAGCCCAGCGCCACGCCGAGCATATTGCTCTGCCCGTTGCCCGGCACGTAGCCGTTGCCCAGCGCCAGGCTGTTGGCAGTCGCCAGCGATTTAGCATCACGCCAGCGTTTTTCGCATAGGCCGCGGCCAGGTTGGCGTGCTGCGCACCATCGGTGTCGAATGCTTGAGAGAGAACGGGCGCTTCGCGCCCCTGGACGTTATGCCTTGCGCGCCCTGAGAAACCTGAAGAACTCCACGCCTTCCTGCAAGCGCCGCTTCATCATGTCCCAGCTCATCAGCATCTCGCGCACGATTTCCCAGATCTTCGATGGCCGGAAATAAAACCGCTTATAGAACTCCTCCACGCCAAGATAGATCTCTTCGCGCGACAGGTGCGGGTAGCCGATGGTCGAAGCCTGGGTGCCGGAGTCATTAAGCAGGGTGATGACCTTGCTGTCGTTGAGCCATCCATTCTCGACCGCCTGCTTGTGAAGGACCGTCCCCGGATAGGGCGCAGCGAGCGACACCTGGATGGTGTGAGGGTTGATCTCCTTCGCGTATTCGATCGTCTTCTTGATGGTCTCGTGCGTCTCGCCCGGAAGCCCGAGAATGAACGTGCCGTGGATCTTGATGCCGAGTTTTCGGCAGTCGTCGCTGAAGCGGCGCGCCATATCGGTACGCAGGCCCTTTTTGACATTGACGAGGATCTGGTCGTCGCCGGATTCGTAGCCCACCAGCAGCAGCCGCAGCCCGTTGTCCTTCATTACCTTAAGCGTGGAGTAGGGCACATTCGCCTTGGCATTGCACGACCACGTCACCCCGAGCTTGCCCAGGCCGCGGGCGATCTCTTCTGCTCTCGGCCTGAGGTCGGTGAAGGTGTCATCGTCGAACATGATCTCCTTGATCTCGGGCATGTTGTCCCGGATCCACTTCACCTCTTCCAGGACGTTGTCGACCGAACGGGTGCGGTAACGATGTCCCCCGACCGTGTGCGGCCACAGGCAGAACGTGCACCGCGATTTGCAGCCGCGCCCCGTATAGAGGGAGACATAAGGATGCTTGAGGTAGCCGCTGAAGTAATTGCGGGTCGTGAGGTCGCGCTTGTAGACCGGCGCGACGAACGGAAGCTGGTCCATGTCTTCCAGGATCGGCCGCGCCTCGTTGTGCGTGATGCCACCGTCGGGCAGGCGATAACTGAGCCCGAGAATGGATTCGAACGGCAGGCCTTGCGCGATATCCCGGCAGGTGAAGTCGAATTCCTCGCGGCACACGAAGTCGAGTGCATCGCTTGCCGTCAGCGAGCCGTGGGGATCCACGGCCACTTTGGCGCCAACCATGCCGATCAGGATCGCCGGATTGCGCCGCTTCAGGTGTTCCGCGAACTGGATGTCGCTCGGGAACGACGGAGAACTGGTATGGATGATGACCAGCTCATACGGCTCGGCAATGTCCAGGGTCGCTTCCAGTGACAGGCCGTCTGCGGGCGCATCCACCAGGCGACTGTCCGGGATCAGCGCGGCGGGCTGGGCGAGCCACGTCGGATACCAGAAAGACCGGATCTCGCGCTTGGTCTGGAATCGCGAGCCCGCTCCCCCATCGAAGCCGTCATATGAAGGTGCCTGCAGAAACAGCGTTTTCATAACTGTCCTCGGAGAAAGTCGTCGGCTTGACTGCGATCGTCACTGGTATGAACTCGCGGAGCAGCGTCAATCACAGAGTGGCAGGATGCGGCTCAGGAATATTACGCCTTGTGAACTCGGTATGGCGAGAAATTGACCATCGGCACGTTGTCACTTTTCGGTATCTACAATGCAGAAACCGAGATCTTGAGGCGCGCGGTGCCGGAAAAGTCGAACAAGCACCGGCGGAGGTTGTGGAAGACGCGCTGGCGCGTCTTCAAACGATTCTCGAATAACCGTCAGTATGCGCTCGCCGCCCCGTCAGGAAAGCTTCCTCCCCAGCGTCTCGGGTACCATCGCCAGCCCCAGCAGCGAGACCAGTCCGCAGCCGATCAGGTAGAACGCCGGCGCATTAGGGCTCCCGGTCATATGGATCAGCACGGTAGAGAACAACTGCGCGAAGCCGCCGAACACCGCGATGGCCACGTAGTAGGTCACCGCCATGCCGGTGGCGCGCATGCGCTGTGGGAGCACCTCGCTGACCAGCACCAGCGTGGCGGGCGAGGTCATCGCCATCGGGATCGCCAGGCAGCCGACCACCACCAGCAGGCACGTCAGCGTCGGGAAGGCGTTGATCAGCTCGAAGGCCGGGTACGCCATCACCAGCAGCGCCACGCGCGACCACCAGACGATGGTGCGGCGCCCGTAGCGGTCGCTCATCCAGCCGGCGATGGGGCCGAAGATAACCATCATGCCCGCGGCAACAAAGCCCGCCCAGACGGCGTCACCGCGCGGGATGTTGAGCTGGAAGCTGGCATAGTTGGGCAGGTAGTAGGCGATCAGGTGCACCGCGGCTGCCAGGCCCGTCATCAGCAGCACGCTGGCCACCAGTTCACGCCAGTGCTGGCGCATCAGCTTCCAGCCACCGGCGGCCGCCTTCTTGCGCGCGGGCGGCTCCAGCGTCTCTTCCAGGCGGCGGCGAATCACCTGCCCGACCGGAATCACGAGAATGCCGATCAGGAATGCCGCGCGCCAGCCCCAGTGTTCCAGCGCTGCCGGGCTCAGGGAATGGGTGAGCCCAAGCGCCACCAGTGCGGCGAAGACGGCGGCAATGCCCTGGCTGGCGGTCTGCCAGCTGGTGTAGAAGCCGCGCGAACGTTCGTCGGCATACTCCATCAGCATGGCGGTGGCCGAGCCCATCTCGCCGCCGATCGCAAAGCCCTGCACCAGCCGCGCCACGATCATCAGGATCGGGGCCATGACACCGATCTGGGCATACGGTGGTGTCACCACCAGGATCAGCGCGCTGAACGCCATCAGCCACATCGACAGCAGCACCGCCGGCTTGCGGCCGCGGCGGTCGGCATAGGCGCCGATCACCAGCCCGCCGAGCGGGCGCATCAGGTAGCCCGCGCCGAACGTGCCGAAGGACAGCAGCAGCTGGCCAAACGGATTGCCGACGGGAAAGTAGAGCGGAATGATCAGCGTGGCGAAGAAGTTGTAGACGCCGGAGTCATACAGTTCCAGCGCGCCGCCGATGGTGATGGCCGTAATGGCCGACGCCTTCGACATGGGTTTCTTCTGGTCCGTGTCGTGGCTGGATACCGGCGGGTGCGCCGGTGCGGCCATGGTGGTGGGGTCGAGAGGCATTGCAATTCTCCTGGCGCGGCGGGCCGGCAGGTCTTGTCCGGCTGCCGCGTTGTCTCAATCTGAATCTGACCGATGACGGCCCTTTCGGGGCGCCGTCGACTTAATCTTGTTTCCCGCTACGCTACTCGGGCTGAAGCCCGGCGCGACGCACGGCGAGGGGCCATTTCCTCTGATCCGCCTCGATCAGGCTGGCGAATGCCTGCGGGGTGCCGCCAACCGGCTCGAAGCCCTGGCTCGTCAGGCGCTGCCGGACGGCTGGGTTGCGCATGGCCTTGGCCAGTTCTCCGCTCAGCCTGGCCACCACCTGCGGCGGCGTGCCGGCAGGCGCCACCAGGCCATACCACTCGCTTGAGTCGATGCCGGAGATACCCGCCTCGGCCAGCGTCGGCACGTCAGGCAACTGCGGCAGCCGGTGGGTGCTGACTACGGCAAGCGCCTTGAGTTGCTTTGCACGAAGCAGCGGCTCCGCCACCGGAAGGCCCGGGAACATCAGCTGCACATGGCCGCCGACGAGGTCGGCCAGCGCCGGGGGCGCGCCCTTGTACGGCGCGTGCACGATGTCCACGCCCGCCTCTCGCTTGAACGATTCGCCGATCAGGTGGAGCTGCGTGCCCGGCCCCGAAGAGGCATAGCTCAGGCGACCGGGGCTGGCCTTGGCCTTCGTCACCAGCTCCTGTACCGTGCCGGCCACCGCGGGGTTGACCACCATGACGTAGTTCAGGCTGACCAGCTGCCCGACCGGCACGAATTCGCGCGACAGGTCCACCGCCGTGCTGCCTTGCAGGCTGCGGTTGATGATCATCGGCGTGGTCGCCACCAGCAGGGTGTACCCGTCCGGGGCCGCTTTCGCCGCAGCGGCCGCGCCGATGTTGCCGGCCGCGCCCGGACGGTTCTCGATCACCACCGGCTGGCCGAGGCCGCCGGAAAGCTGCTCGGCGACCACGCGCGTGGCCATGTCCACGCTGCCGCCCGCGGGCCACGGCACGATGACGCGGACCACGTGATTCGGATAAGTGCCCTGCGCCCAGGCGCAGGTCATCATCATGGCCGTAAGTCCGATCGCGCCGAGTACCGTTCGCGTGCATCGCGTCTGGAATGTCATAACCGTCTCCTCGCTTCTTGCCAGTGTCCCCCCGCTGGGACGGGACACCTGTGCGTTATTCCAGCCGGAATCCCGTCTGCTTGATGGCCAGTGCCCATTTCTTCTGCTCGGCGGCCATGAAGGTCCCGAACTGGTCGGGCGAACCAGGGGCAGCCGGCTCATACCCCTTGCTCGCCAACTGCTGGCGCACGCCGGGCGCATTGAGCGCCTTCTCGATTTCCTTGCCCAGCAGGACCACGATGTCCTTCGGCGTGCCGGCCGGGGCGACCAGCCCGTACCATTCGCTTGCCTCGATGCCGGGGTAGCCGGCCTCGGCCATGGTCGGGATCTCCGGGAACAACGGCAGGCGCTGCTTGCTTGCCACCGCAATGCCCTTGAGCTGGCCGCCCTTCACGAACGGCATCACCGCCGGCACGCCGTGGAACATCATGTGGATATGGCCGCCCACCATGTCGGTGAGCGCCTGCGGGCCGCCCTTGTACGGCGCGTGGACGATATCGACGCGAGCCATGTCCTTGAAGAGTTCGCTGACCACGTTCTGCTGCGTGCCCGGGCCTACCGATGCGTAGCTGAGCTTGCCCGGCTCCGCCTTCGCCCGGGCGACGAGATCCTTGACCGAGCCCGCGACGGACGGATTGACCACGAGCATGTAAGGCGAGCTCGCCATCAGGCCGAGCGGCGCGAAGTCCCTGCCCAGGTCGAACGGCAGGTTCTTCTGCAGGCTCGCGTTGATAGCCATCGGTGCGCTGGCGACCAGCAGCGTGTAGCCGTCGGGCGCGGCCTTGGCCGCGGCACCCGCGCCGATATTGCCGGTCGCGCCGGGACGGTTGTCGACCACGAACTGCTGGCCCAGGCTGGCGCTCAGCTTCTCGGCCACGGTGCGCGTGACGGTATCGACGCCGCCGCCTGCCGGCCAGGGCACGATGATCTTGACCGGGCGGTTCGGGTAGCCACCCTGGGCCAGGGCGCTGGCGGCACAGGCGGCAAGCGCAATGGCGCCAAGGGCACGGTGCAGTACGGATTTCATGGCTTGTCTCCTCTTATCGTTGGATGGTCCCCACGCCGTCCTTGCAGCGCGGGGCCTCGCTACACCAGTCTGGTTCAGGCCGCCACGGTCGGCTTGATTTCTTCTTCGCGGACCTCGCTGCCGTCCCACTGCGCCTTCAGCCGTTCCCAGCGGGCACCGGCGGCAGCGAGGTTGCGTGCCTTGACGTGGCCATAGCCGCGAATGTCCATTGGCAGCCGTGCGATCTCCAGCGCCAGTTCAACGTTCTGCGCGGTGAGCTTCGGCAGCAGCGCCGCGATGCAGTCGCGGTACTCCGCGATCAGCGCGCGCTCTTCACGGCGCTCTGCGGTGTAGCCGAACGGGTCGAGCGCGGTGCCGCGCAGGCCCTTGAAGCGGGCCAGCAACGTGAAGGCCTTGCGCACCCAGGGACCATAGGCAGCCTTGAGCGGCTCACCATCCTTGTTCTTCTTCGCGAACAGCGGCGGCGCCAGGTGGTGCACCAGGCGGAAGTCGCCTTCGAACATCGACTCGATCTGCTTGCGGAACGCGGCGTCGGTGTGCAGGCGCGCCACTTCGTACTCGTCCTTGTAGGCCATTAGCTTGAACAGCGAACGCGCCACGGCTTCGGTGAGGCGGGTGCCGCCCGTGACGGTCTCGGCCTTCCTGACGCGGTCGACCAGGGACTCGTACTGCGCGGCGTAGGCGCGGTTCTGGTAGGCGGTGAGGAACTCGACGTGCCTGGCGAGCAGATCGTCCAGCGTCGGCTTGCGCACGAACTGGATCACCTGCGCGTTGGCAGCCTTCAGCGGCACGCGCGACATGTCATGCGCGCACATCCGGCCCCATTCGAATGCGGCCTTGTTGCTGTCGACCTGCACGCCGTTGAGTTCGATGGCACGCATCAGCGCGGCATGCGACAGCGGCACGCGGCCCTTCTGCCACGCATAGCCCAGCATCATCAGGTTGGCGTAGATCGACTGCCCCATGACCTGCTTCGCGACCTGCTCGGCATCGAAGCTGCCCACGTTGTCGCTGCCGGCGGCCTGCGCAATGCGTCCAACGGCTTCCGCGGTTTGCGGGTCCCAGTCCGGATTGCGCACGAACGCGGCGGTCGGCGTGACGTGGCTGTTGAGCACCACGTAGGTCCGCTGCGGCGACATGGCGGCGAGCGATGCCTTGCTGGCGGCCACCACCGTGTCGCAGGCGATCACCAGGTCGGCCATCGCCATGTCGACGCGGCTGGCGTGCAGGGCATCGGGGCTCGCGGCGATCTGGATGTGGCTCCAGGTCGAGCCGCCCATCTGCGCCATGCCGGTGGCGTCCTGCGTGATCACGCCCTTGCCTTCCAGGTGCGCGGCCATGCCCAGCACGCCGCCGATCGTCACGATGCCGGTACCGCCGATGCCGGCCACGACGATGCGCCGGGGCGTGGCGGCATCGGGCAGCAGGGGCATCGGGATGTCGGTCGGGACCGGCTGCTTCTTGCCGCCTGCCGACGGCTTCTTCAGCTGGCCGCCTTCGACGGTCACGAAGCTCGGGCAGAAGCCCTTGGTGCAGGAGAAGTCCTTGTTGCAGGTGTCCTGGTTGACCTTGCGCTTGCGGCCGAACTCGGTTTCCACCGGCTGCACGGCCAGGCAGTTGCTTTCCACGGAGCAGTCGCCGCAACCTTCGCACACCAGTTCGTTGATGACGACACGCCTGGCCGGATCAGGCATGGTGCCGCGCTTGCGCTCGCGGCGCTTCTTGGTGGCGCAGGTCTGGTCGTAGATGATGGCGGTCACGCCGCTCACTTCGCGCAGTTCGCGCTGCACGGCGTCGAGTTCATCGCGATGGCGCACCGTGACGCCCGCCGCCAGGTTGGCGACCCCCTTGTACTTTTCCGGCTCGTCCGTGACCACCACGATCTGGCGGACGCCTTCGGCGTGCAGCTCGCGCGACATCGCGGGGACATCGAGCTCGCCGCCGTCCACCGGCTGGCCACCGGTCATCGCCACGGCGCTGTTGAACAGGATCTTGTAGGTCAGGTTCACGCCGGCGTGGATCGACTGGCGTATCGCCAGCAAGCCGGAGTGGTTGTACGTGCCGTCGCCCAGGTTGGCGAACATGTGCTTGCGCTTGCTGAACGGCGACTGGCCCATCCAGTGCACGCCTTCGCCGCCCATCTGCGACCACGAGGTGGTGGAGCGGTCCATCCAGACCACCATGCCATGGCAGCCGATGCCGGCCGTGGCGACGGAGCCTTCCGGAACCTTGGTGCTGGTGTTGTGCGGGCAGCCGGGGCAGAACCACGGCAGACGGTCGGCGGCGCGCGAATCGCCCTGCGCGGTGGCGCGCTCCTTGGCCTCGATTTCCTGCAGGCGCACATCCATGCGCGCGGCCACGTCGGCGGGCACGCCCAGTGCCTTGAGGCGCTGCGCGATGGCCTTGGCGACCAGGGCCGGCGACAGGTCGGCCTTGGCGCGCAGCAGCCAGTCCTCGGCCGGCTTGCGGTGGCTCCATTCGCCGCCGGCGCCGTCGGTGTGGTGGTACTTGCCGAACACGGCCGGGCGTGCATCGGCGGGATAGTGGTAAAGCTCGTCCTTGAGCTGCTGTTCGATCAGCGGGCGCTTCTCCTCGACTACCAGCACTTCGCGCAGTCCGCGTGCAAAATCGCGCACGCTGTCCGGCTCCAGCGGCCATACCACGCTGACCTTGTGGACCCGCACGCCCATCGCGCGGCAGGTCGCGTCATCGAGCCCCAGGTCGAGCAGGGCCTGGCGCGTGTCGCTATAGGCCTTGCCGCTGGCGATGATGCCAAGGCGGTCGCTCGGGCCTTCGACCACGTTGCGGTTCAGGCGGTTGGCGCGCACGTAGGCGAGCGCCGCCGGCCACTTGAATTCCATCATGCGCGCTTCGGCGGCCAGGGGATCATCGGGCCAGCGGATATGCAGGCCGCCCTCGGGCATGGCGAAGTCTTCCGGCAGGAGGATGCGCGCGCGGTCCGAGTCCGTGATCACCGACGCGCCCGATTCCACAACTTCCTGCACGGTCTTCATGCCGGCCCACAGGCCACTGAAGCGGCTCATGGCAAACGCATGCACGCCCAGGTCCAGGATGTCCTGCACGTTCGACGGGAAGAACACCGGCAGGCCGCAGGCGATCAGGGTGTGATCGCTCTGGTGCGCCAGCGTGCTGCTCTTGGACACGTGGTCGTCGCCGGCCAGCGCGATCACGCCGCCCAGGCGCGAGGTGCCGGCCAGGTTGGCGTGCTTGAGCGCATCGCCGCTGCGGTCGACGCCGGGGCCCTTGCCATACCAGATGCCGAACACGCCGTCGTACTTCTTGCTTTCCGCGTCGAAGTCGAGCTGCTGCGAACCCCACACGGCGGTTACGCCGAGTTCCTCGTTGACGCCGGGCTTGAACACCACGTGGTTGTCGGCCAGGTACTTCTTGGCTTGCCACATTGCCTGGTCATAGGTGCCGAGCGGCGAACCGCGGTAGCCGGAAATGAATGCCGCAGTGTTGTGGCCGGCCAGCGCATCGCGCCGGCGCTGCAGCAGCGGCAGGCGCACCAGGGCTTGCACGCCGCTCATGAAGGCGCGGCCGGATTCGAGCGCGTACTTGTCGTCGATCGACACGGCCTCCATGGCCTTCCGGGCTTCGTCGGGGAGAATTGGAGCGTTCATGGCGAATTCAGCCTGTGTATTTGTGGGGTAGGGACGGCCAGCGTCTGCCGGTAGCCCGGATATCGTTGATGTCGGTCGAAAACCCGGCTAGGCCGGAAACGGGATGGCCAAGGTCCGGCCAAGTTCGCCCAGCTCGCGGGCGATGGCTTCGGGCAGGGCAATGCCGCGCTCGCGGCCCTCGCGTTCGAGTGTGTCGCCGCGCTGGCCGGGAAGCCTGGCCTCGGGGCCGCCGGCGGCGAGGTAGTTGCCGGTCCACTGCGCCATGTAATCGGCGAAAAGCTCCTGGCCGGAAAATGCCTCGGGCCGCACCAGCCACACAAAGCCGCCCTGGCGTCCGACCGCGCCGCCGCTGCCGACGCTGTTGCGCGCGGGGTCAAGCGAGCCTGCGGTAGCCGACAGCGCGCCGGCCAGGCATTCGACCATCATCGCGATACCGATGCCCTTGTGGCCGCCGGTCGGCAGCAGCGAGCCGGCCAGCGCGCGCTGCGCATCGGTGGTAGGTTCGCCGTCGGCATCGAGCGCCCAGCCCTCCGGAATGGGTTTGCCTTCCCGCGCGGCAAGCAGGATGTGGCCGCGCGCGGCGACGCTGCAGGCCACGTCGAACACGATCGGTGCCTGGCCCGGCAGGGGGCAGCCGAAGGCAATGGGGTTGTGCCCGATGGCGGGACGGGCAAAGCCTTCCATGCCGAGCACGGGCGGCGTGCGCTGTCCGACGATGCAGAACGCGCCGGCTTCGGCCGCGAGCAGCGCGTGGATGCCCAGTGCGCCCAGGTGGCCGCACGACTGCACGGCAACCAGTACGCTGGCACTCGATTCCAGCGCTTCGAGGCCCAGTTGCACGGCGTGCGGGCCGGCGACCTGGCCCATGGCGCCATCGGCGTCCAGCACGATGCCGCCGGGGAACGTGCGGTGCGACATGCTGGCGCGCGGGTTGAAGTCACCGGCGCGCAGACGATCGACATAGGACGGCACGCGCGTCATGCCATGCGTCTTGTAGCCGCGCAGTTCGCTGCGCACGAGCGCGGTGGCGGCCTCGGCGGCATGCTTGGGCGCCACGCCGCACGCTTCGAATACGGCAGACGTCCAGCGCTCCAGGCTTTGGGCGGTCCGGCGTGTGGTCATGAAGATTTCTCCCGTACGATCATCAGCCGCTCGGTGAACGGGGCGGCATAGACCGACTGGTAATAGAGCGGCTGGTCGCGCAGCGTGTAGCCGCGCATTTCCATGATGAAGGCAGGTGCTTCGGCGTCGAGCCCCAGCTCGCGCGCGGCCGTTGCCGGCGGCGGGCCGAAGCGGATCCACTGGTCCACGCGCAGCGTCGGCAGCGACAGGCGCTGGCCGATCAGCTCGCGCAGGTTCTTCTCCAGCGCCTCGCGGTCCAGGCCACCCAGTTGGGCAAAGTCTTCCTCGCGCAGCCAGAATTCGCTGTACAGGTCGAAGCGGCCGCCGACATTGATCACGCGCTCGATGCGCACGTAGCCATCGCCTTCGAGGAAGTCCGCCCACGGGCCCTTGCGCTTGATGCGCTTGACCGAGCGCGCATGGACGTAGGACGGCAGCTCGTTGCCCTCTTCATCGCGAAAGCGCAGGTAGCGGACATCCGCGGGCGCAACGCGCGTGCCGGAAACGAAGGTGCCGCGTCCCTGCTCGCGCGTGATCAGTCCCGAGTGCGTCAAACGGATCAGCGCCTTCTGGATCGTTCCGACGCTCACGCCATGTATCGCGGCCAGCTCGCCTTCCGAAGGCAGGCGGTCGCCCTCGCGCAGGTCGCCGGATTCGATGGAGCGGATGATCGCGTCGGAGACGCTGTTGAGTTTGGTCATGGTTGCTCAGAGGCTCAGTGCGAATCGACTGATCGCGGTCTCCCGGATATCGAGCACCTCGCTGGTCAGCTGCGTGCCGGATGCGACGTCCATCGCATAGGCATAGAGCTGATCGCCGAGATCGGAGATTTTTTCTCCGTGCTGAAGGATCCCGCTGACGTCGAAATCTATGTTGTCGGCCATGGTCTGCAGCGTATTGACGTTGCCGCACACCTTGACGGTCGGTGCCACCATGCTGCCGATCGGGTTGCCCACTCCGGTGCCGAAGAACGTGAGCTGGCACCCGCCGGCAGCAAGCGCAGTCAGATTTTCCACTGCCGCGGCCGGGGCGTCCATGAAATGCAGCCCCTTCTTCTGCGGCGCCTCGCCATAGCGCAGTACGCCCACCAGCGGCGTAGTCCCGGCCTTCGCCAGGGCGCCGAGCGCTTTTTCCTCGACCGTGGTCAGGCCGCCGCGCTTGTTGTCGGGCGAAGGCTGGTCCTCGCGCATGTCGACGCCGCGCGAAATCGCCAGGTTTTCCATATTGCGCACGGCCGTGACGAAGGCCTCGCGCACGCGCCCGTCGGTGGCCCGGTCGGCAAACAGGTGATCGGCGCCGATGAACTCGGAGGTTTCGGAGATGATGACCGTGCCGCCTTCCGCGATCACCAGGTCGGCCATGCGGCCGATTACCGGGTTGCAGCTCAGGCCCGAGGTGGTATCCGATCCGCCGCATTCGACGCCGAGCACCAGCGACGATACCGGGCACGGCACGCGGCGTGCGCGCGATGCCTGCAAGGAAAGTCGCGTGGCCTTGCGCGTGCCTTCGGCAATGCAATCGACGGTGCCGTTGGGTTGCAGGTGCACTTGTTCCACGGGCTTGCCGCTGGCTTTGATGCGGCGCGCGACTTCCTCGGTGGAAGACGGCTCCAGGCCCACCAGCAGCACCGAGGCGATGTTCGGGTTGCGGCCCAGACCCGCCAGCGATTCGAAGGCGAAATCCAGGTCGGCGCCGAACTGGCCGCGCACGAATAGCGTGGTGACCGGGATGCAGCCGCCCACGGTGCGCGCAATGGTGCGCGTCACGGGGTTGCAGTTGTCCATGACCGAGACGACGGCGACCCAGTTGCGCACGCCGACCGCGCCGTTTTCGCGCGGGTAACCGAGAAAGGTGGTTGCCATCTGTGTTAGCCCTTGTGCAGGTCGCCGCGCGCCCGCGCCGACTCGATGTTGTGAACGTGCATGTGTTCGCCGGCACGGATCGCGTGGCTGGCGCGGCCGATGATCTGGCCGTACTTCAGGATGTCCTGGCCTGCCGTGGTCTCGGTGACGCAGACCTTGTGGCCGAACGGAACGTCCTGCAGCAGGACCAGCTTTCCGGTTCGTTCCCCTTCCAGGGCACAGGCGTCGCCGGCATGGCCGGCGTCCAGCAGGGTGGCCACGTTGTCGGCCGGGTTCAGTACGATGGCTCGGGGCATTGATTAACTCCTGTATAGGTGTTGAGATGCAATGTAGAGAATCGACGTGGCCTTAGTCAAGAAGAAACAAGGCTATCCCCGAGAAAACCACTATTCCTACGTAGAAGTCCTATATAGAAGTTGTTGACATCGTCCATGCGCATGTCTATCGTCATAACAACGGAGCCGCCCGGATGCGGCATCCGCTCCCAACATAAGAGGACAGGCATGAAGGTGGCATCACACCTCGTGAAAATTGCGAAGCTCCACGCACTGCGTGAACGCCTGGATCCGCTCGAGGATTTCGAACTGTGGTTCTGGGCAGGCATGACCGCGGGCACGCATGCGGTCAATGCAGCACTGCACCACGCCGGCATCACGCTCGACGACGAGATGTTCGCGACGCAGCCCGGGGTCTATCTGGTGCCGCAGCCGGACGGCAACCTGAAGGCGGCCTTCCGCCCGCTGGGCGACGTGCTGCATGTCGGCCGTCCGAAGGTCGAAGCGCCAGTGCCCGCCGATATCGCGGCGATGATGGAAGACATGGAGCGCATCGAGCACTACCGTGATCCGTGCTTGCGTGAAGGCCTGGCGCCCACGCAAGCGATTGTGCGGAACTGCGACGCCGCACTGCAACGATGCCTGGGCGTGCTGAACCGCCGCATGGAAGGAGCCGCACATGGACATTGAAGCGCACATGGCGATTGCGCGCCGCATTGAGGCGTCGATGCAGAAGTGCGAGGCCACGGATTACGAGATGACCATTGAAGCGGCCATGCTCGCCGGCACGCACTGGCTGAACGTGCTGCTGCACAAGTGCGGCGCCACGCCGTCGACGCAGGACGTGTTCCACAGCTACCTGCTGACCGTCAATGAATTCCGGCGGCTCACGGTGGCCGCGGAAAAGCCGCTCGCGGCGCTTGCCGCGATCGAAGACTGCCGTGCGCCGTTCGTGCGGGGCAATCATGCCGGCGGCGAGGCCGCGGCCGAACGGGCATTGAAGCTGCTTGCGCGGATCCGCGCGTCGGCGCTTGGCGCGACGTGATGCGGCAACGCGTGAGCCGCGCACAGATCAACAGACAACCACAGAGTCAGACAAGGAGCGAACAGTGAAGGCAGTCCGCGTAGTACCGGGCCCGGAGGGCGGCAAGGTCGAAGTACAGGATATTCCCGTGCCCGTGGCGGCGGCGGGCCAGGTGCTGGTGCGGGTCCGGGCCTCGGGCCTGAACCGCGGCGAAATCAACCAGGCCAGGGAGCTTCGCACCGGCAACACCATCACCACCGGCGTCGAGTTCGCGGGCGAGGTGGCCGAAGTCGGTGAAGGCGTGCACGGCTGGCGCAAGGGCGACCGGGTCATGGGGCACGGCAAAGGCTGCCAGGCCGAGTATGTGGTGGCCGATCCGATGGCGCTGATCGCCGTGCCGGATGGCATGTCGTGGATCGACGCGGCGGCGTTTCCCAATGTCTTCATCACCGCGCACGATGCGCTGGTGGTCAACGGGCAGCTCAAGGCCGGCGAGTCGGTGCTGATCAACGGCGCATCGGGCGGGGTCGCGCTGGCCGCGATCCAGATCGCTTCGCTGATGGGCGCGAAGCCCGTCATCGCCACTTCGCGTTCGGCCGCCAAGCTGGACAAGCTCAGCCAGTACGGCGTGGATGTCGGCATCGATTCGTCGAAGGACGATCAGGTCGACATGGTCATGAAGGCGACCGACAACAAGGGCGTCGACATCATCATCGACACCGTCGGCGGCCCCGTGTTCGAGGCCAATATGAAGAGCCTGGCCGTCAAGGGCCGCCTGGTGAACATCGCGCGGCTCGGTTCGGCCACGGCGCAGATCGACCTCTCGACGCTGTGGCTCAAGCGCCTGCACCTGATCGGCGTGACGTTCCGCACGCGCACCGAGCAGGAGCGGCTGGAATGCATCCAGGCCTGCGCGCGCGACATGCTGCCGTTCCTGCGCGCCGGCCGCGTCAAGCTGCCGATCGACCGCACCTTTGCCCTGACCGATATCGGCGCGGCCCACGCATACATGAAGCAAGACCAGCACGTCGGCAAGATCGTGCTGCTGGTCGACTGAGCCATCGACAAACGAGGAGACATGATGACCATTGAAATCAAGCCGCTGACCGGCTCCGTGGGCGCGGCGATCACCGGGGTGAACCTGAACGACCCGATCAACGACGCCACCTTCCAGGTCCTGCACCAGGCCTTCCTGGAGCACGGCATGCTGGTCTTCCGCGGCCAGTTCCTGCAGCCCGCGGCACAGGTGGCCTTCGCGCGCCTGTGGGGCACGCCGGTGCAGGGCAACCCGCTGCTCAAGGGCCTGGCGGAATTCCCGGAACTGTTCCAGGTCACCAAGATTCCGAAGGAGACGGCCTCCACCGAAGCCTGGCACTCGGATTCCATCTACACCGCCGTGCCGCCGAAGATCTCCATCCTGTCTGCCGTCACCATCCCGGTGGGCGGGGACACCATGTGGTGCAACCAGTACCTGTCGTACGACCGTCTGTCGCCGACCCTGAAGCGCATGATCGAAGGGCTGCGCTGCACGTTCAGCGGCGGCCGCCTGGCGAAGATGACCGGCTCGGACAAGGTGCCGACCGCGGTTCACCCGATCGTGCGCACGCATCCGGAAACCGGCCGCAAGGCGCTGTACGTCGGCCACCCGGATACCGCGCTGTGCATCGAAGGCATGACCGAGGCGGAAAGCCGCCCGCTGCTCGACTTCCTCTACGAGCACTCCACCACGCCGGACAACGTCTACCGCCACATGTGGCAGGAAGGCGATGTGGTGATGTGGGACAACCGCAACACCATGCACTACGCCGTGCATGACTACGGCAATGCCGAGCGCGTGCTCAACCGCGTGACGCTCGAAGGCGACGTGCCCCGCTAAGCGGCACCACCATACCGGCACCGCCCCGGCCGCTGTTGGCCGGTGGCGTGGCCCGGCGCACTGCCTCACGTAGGACGGCGCGGACCACAGGAGTGAAGCATGCAGATAGGAATCCCGACTGAGACTCGGGCGGGGGAGGCGCGCGTCGCCGCAACGCCGGAGACGGTCAAGAAATATGTCGCACAAGGCCATCAGGTCGTGGTGCAGGCGGGTGCCGGCGTACGGGCCAGCCAGCCGGATGCCGCCTATGAGGCCGCGGGCGCCCGCATCGGCAGCGCTGCCGAGGCGCTCGGCGCCCAACTGGTGCTGAAGGTGCGCGCGCCGGAGATCACCGAGCTGGCGCACATGAAACCGGGTGCAGTGCTGGTGGGCATGCTCAATCCGTTCGATGCCGAAAACAAGGCGCGCATGGCCGCCGCCGGCATCACGGCATTCGCGCTCGAAGCCGCGCCGCGCACCACGCGCGCGCAGAGCATGGACGTGCTGTCGTCGCAGGCCAATATCGCCGGCTACAAGGCCGTGCTGGTGGCCGCGCACCACTACCAGCGCTTCATGCCGATGCTGATGACCGCCGCCGGCACCGTCAAGGCGGCGCGCGTGCTGATCCTCGGCGCCGGCGTGGCGGGCCTGCAGGCCATCGCCACGGCCAAGCGCCTGGGCGCGGTGATCGAGGCGTCCGATGTGCGCCCGGCCGTGAAGGAGCAGATCGAATCGCTCGGCGGCAAGTTCCTGGACGTGCCGTTCATCACCGACGAAGAGCGCGAGATCGCGCAAGGCGTGGGCGGCTATGCCCGGCCGATGCCGCCGGACTGGATGCGCCGCCAGGCCGAACTGGTGCATGAGCGCGCCAAGCAGGCCGACATCATCATCACCACCGCGCTGATTCCCGGCCGCCAGGCACCTGTGCTGCTGCACGAAACGACTGTGCAGCAGATGAAGCCGGGCTCGGTCGTGGTCGACCTGGCCGCCGCGCAAGGCGGCAATTGCCCGCTGACCGTGGCAGACGAAGTGGTCGAGCGCCATGGTGTGACCTTCGTCGGTCACACCAACCTCGCCAGCATGGTTGCTGCCGATGCCTCGGCGCTCTATGCGCGCAACGTGCTGGACTTCCTCAAGCTGGTCATCGACAAGGAAGGCCGGTTCACGCTCAACCCGGACGACGACATCGTCGCCGCCTGCCTGATGACACGGCGGGAAGAAGAGGCATTGGCCTGTTAAGGAGAGTTCGATGGAAATGGTGAACCACACGGTGATCAACCTGATCATCTTCGTGCTGGCGATCTACGTGGGCTACCACGTGGTCTGGACCGTCACGCCCGCGCTGCATACGCCGCTGATGGCCGTAACCAATGCGATCTCGGCCATCATTATTGTCGGCGCCATGCTGGCGGCCGGCCTGACCGAAGGCGGCGTGGGCCGCACCATGGGCACGCTGGCGGTGGCACTGGCCGCGGTCAATGTGTTCGGCGGCTTCCTGGTCACGCAGCGCATGCTGGAGATGTTCCGCAAGAAGGCGCCCAAGGTGAAGGCCGAAGGCAACGCGAAGGCCCCGCATGCGGGCGGCGAACTGGTGGAGATGCCGCGATGAATGCCCTGTCCATGAATATGGTGACGCTGTTCTACCTGGGGGCGTCGGTCTGCTTCATCCAGGCCTTGAAGGGCCTGTCGCATCCGGCTTCCGCCCGCAAGGGCAACGCCTTCGGCATGATCGGCATGGCGGTGGCGGCGCTCACCACGGTGGCGCTAATCGCCAAGCTCAAGAGCGAGTTCCTCGCGGCTGGCGCTGGCGCTGGCACGGGTGCGGGTGCGGGCCTGGCGCTGATTCTCGCGGGGCTGGTGGTCGGTGGCGGCATTGGCGCCTATGTGGCGAAGAAGGTCGAGATGACCAAGATGCCCGAACTGGTGGCCGCCATGCACTCGCTAATCGGCATGGCGGCGGTGTGCATTGCCGTGGCAGCGGTCGCGGAGCCTGCCGCATTTGGCATCGCGGCGGCGGGCTCGCACGAGATCCCGATGGGTAATCGTATCGAGCTGTTCATCGGCTGCTTTGTCGGCGCCATCACGTTCTCCGGTTCGGTGATCGCGTTCGGCAAGCTGGCCGGGCGCTACAAGTTCCGCCTGTTCCAGGGCGCACCGGTGGTGTTCCCGGGCCAGCACATGCTGAACCTGGCGCTGGCGGTTGCGATGGTCGGCTTCGGCATCGCGTTCTTCATGAC
>NZ_CP172701.1:0-600933 GCF_057073755.1 Cupriavidus sp. C3SS-1
CGTGGCCGAAGGCTTGCTAAACCAACTCGAACACAATCATCGCAAGGCCGCCCCGGGGCAAACTACGCGCGTGGCTTCCTGGCCGCTCGAGTCGCCGACGACCGATCGAATCAACGCAAATTGTGGAAGCGCTTCCGCGCCACCAGCCGCCCCAGGCTGCTGTGACCATGGCCATCTCCAGGGTATTTTGATGGCGCCGGCCCGCGTGGCAAAAGCAATGGCGCTATGGTTTTTCGGCATGCTGATAATTCCTTGGGTGTGAGAGGTTACACCGGATATCACGCTATCGACGCCGGCAATGTTACACATCGCTCGCCAAAGTTGATGCCGTGGATAGGCCCACCTCAAAACGATCTTCCAGCATCGCTCACTCCTCGTGCTGGCCCCATAAACGTCCGGTCCGGCGTTAAATCAAGTGCACGGCAATCCACCCTCACCTCTGGCACTGCGGCTCCTGCGCGCATGCATCCAAGAGAAGAATCATTCCCGCGCACACAAGAGGTCGAAATAGACGCTGGAGACGCCGGAAGGGTCCGCTTCTTCGCAAAGCGGATGCGAGCCCGGCACCATAAACATTCGCACTATTTCTGGTCGGTGTACCGGGCGAAGCCAGTAAGCGTCGGGAATCCGCTCTGGGTTGTCCCGCGCTTGGTCGAGGGACCTTAACCCGAGTGAGCATAGAAATCCTGGGATGTCAGGATATGCGGTGGTTGCTTGGCACCCTGCGACTCCGGGCCGCAGCGTCTCTTATGCGTTCCCATCCACGCATGAACGCCCCGAGAATTACATGGTCCCTATCCTCGGCCGGGAAGCCTGCCAGCGCCAGACCGAGGTGGTCCCCCAAGGCTTCGCGGCTAACAGCAAAGGTCTGGTTGTACCCGCCGAATTGGACCCCAATGTCATCATCGATGTCCGTGATTTCAAGGCCAACGGGATAAACCATAGCCGTCTCCGAGCTCATATCGATGGGGCTAGAATACATCTGATGCCGCAGCTATTGACGCCGCTGTTCAATGCTAACGTGAGCAAATCCTAGCGATGCTGAGTTTCAACGCCTCCAACTCACCCCTCGATGAACGTCTATCAGATGCGCAACAACTGCAAGACCGCCCTGCTGCGATTCTTCAGGTAAGGTCTCAGATGGCCAGGCACGGCATCGGTCTCGAAGTTGCTGCTGCGTGGGTGCTTTGCCGCAACGACTCCAGCTACTAGCCAGAGGTCCGTCCCGTTCGCTTCAGAGACGCCGCTGGCCATAGCTGGGATGGCCAAGGCGACCTACAAGAATGGCTTCAGCGCGCAGTGAATGCTGGCCAGACCACAGACCATTTCAGGGTTTCGTGAACACGGCAGTTTGGCTAGCAGCCACCATAGTTTTTACGACCGCTCGCTGTAATTGTGTACGTACCTCCACGAGGTCCCGTGTAGCACCTTTGCCCGCCTCCCGTCATGCGAGGCGCAGCCAGGACACTTGTCGCTCGGCTTGGCGGTGTGCGAGAGGAGTCAGGAGCGACCAGGTTCGCGCTCTCACTTCCCCGGTGGCAGTGGTAGTCACCTGTCTTTCGATTGGTATGACACCCAGCAGCATCCAGGCCTCCACCATGGGCGTACACCGAAGTGGAAAACGAGATAGAACATAAAAGGACACCCGCGATGCAGTTGGCGCCGACCTGAAGACTGCGGATATGTGCGGCGGGCAGTGCGCTCATAAACCCTTTCCCATGGTTGTTCTTCTCGTGCTCAGAAGCAGCTCGTTGTCCGCCTCACCGAGAAGTCTTGATTCTCGAATCCTTCGCGTTGCCGAGCCATCCCGCTATAGGGGTAGGTGTCGGCCGCAGCAGCCAAGAGGAAACTGCCTTGGAGACCCTTCCAGCGACATGCAGCCGATTGAAGCTCATGTGCAGCCAGGAGGGTCAGCAGCTTGCCCAAATTTGGCTGCAGCCTGCCCGCTATCGCAACCTACAGAATCACTGGCGTGTTGAGCAATTCATCCGTGCCGCCAACGCCAGTGGGAAAGTGTGTTGCCAGAAGGCTTCCGATGGCCTCTATGCCCCGAAGCACTCCCTGCTTGAACTCGTTTCGGCGAAAGACGCCCTCCATCTGCCGGCAAATGTCGTCCCACTCTTCATGCTTCACCCTCGCATGGATTCCACGGTCAGCAACAATCTCAACGCTGCGGTCTGCCAGCAGCAGTAAATCAAGACGCCATTGTTGTGTTCTGTATCCCAAACATGTAGATGCGAAAAAACCTCGATGGCACGCTCACGCGCCATGAGCCCCTTGCTTAGCGCTGCAAAGCTCAGCGCCCCCTCTACGGCGAATCGCAGCTGTCCGATGTGAGTAGACTCGCTGGTCGCGATGGCCTGCTCGATTGCGAGCAAGGTTTCGCGCGGGAAGGGCCGCCTGACTCGCCAATGCGTCATCAGCAGATGCTGCGCCATGCGCTGGAGATTCGCCATCACCATTTCCCCGATGCGCCACCGCCGCCGAAGCCACCACCGCCGCCACCAAATCCGCCTCGTCCAGAGCCGCCGCCGAAGCCGCCACGACCGCCGATACCCCGAAAGCCCATATGGGAACCGCCAAAAATCGTAAAGACGAGCGCGATAGCGCCAGCCATGACGCCGACGGCGATTGCTCGGGAAAGTACCCAGCCAATAATGCCGACCACGCCCCCGGTGGCAACGGCACCTGGGCCTCTGCCCAGGAGGGAACGCAGCACACCGCCCACTACGAGCGTCAGCACTAGGATGACCGGCAGGAATTGCCTCACCGAGTCATCGCCGCGCTCGCCTCTTGTTCGCCTGGGTGGGGGTAACGGCTCGCCGTTGATGACCCAATAATGCGTTCGACGCCAGCCATGACGCCGCCATAGAAGTCCCCCTGCTTGAAGCGGGGAACGATGTCATCGCTGATGATGCGCTTGCTCATCGCATCGGTGAGGACTCCTTCAAGGCCATAACCGCCCTCGATACGCATCGTTCGGTCGTCTTTCGCGATGATGAGCAGGGCTCCGTCATCCGCTCCTTTACGCCCAAGTTTCCATTTCTCGACCACGCGGATGGAGTATTGCTCAATGACTTCGGGTTGGGTAAAGCGTTCCTCGTAGAACCATCATCGATGGTCCGTCAATAGCGATTCGCGACCACGTTGTTACTTCGTACGCACCCCACTTTAGTGGGGCCCGGAAAATCTAGCTTTGCATCTACTATGCGCATACAAGACTAATTTCCAAATGTATTGAGAACGGGGGTCGAGCCTCTGGTCAGAACGGGCCAGAGGTTTTTTTTCACAAAGCCAGCCTCTCGAGACGCGCTCGCATACCCACGCCGCCCCCTGCTCCATCGGCGATTGCGATTTCCGCAAGGGAATTGCAGGAGAAGGTTGAGCTGTTCATCCACGGCCGAGACGGACAGATTCGCGAGCGCGATTCGTTCGGCCATGATCCGCGAAACATCAAGAGCTGACGCCGTGGGCGCCGACGCTGGCCGATAGAAGGCAAGGTCTAGGTGTTCCCGGCCCGAATCAGCTGAGTGGCCGGCCTTTCGCATACCGCCGGCAATGCTCTAGGTACGCTGCATCCTGGCTGCTCAGCAACCCGACCACGCTCCGCCAAAGCCACGATGGCGCATTCAGCGATTTTGGCCGGTTCAGGCGCAGTTCCGCGAGCCAGCTTTTCCGGGTCGCGGCGTCCATCTGGTTGGCATGCGCCTTACCAACGACGGATGCAAGAAAACGCGCGGCATTGACTGCATCAGCCTCGCCGAGCCGCTCAGCTTCGAGCTTCAGGTCCTGCGGCCTTAACTCGCGCACGACCACGGCGCGACTGCAGAGGCGTGCCGCCATCATCCGGTCGCCGAGGAAGGGGGACAGGTGCCTCGCGCCTTCGACAACCCGCCTGGCATTGTCGCGCGGCATGCGACGCCCCGCCTGCCGTGGCGCGGCGGGATTGACGGCTTCCTTGATGTCCAGCAGGCATGGGCCGTTGTGGCGCGGACCTGCGCTGCAGACATCCACCATTACCGCATACCTGAGACGCCCCAGGGAACTACACCCCTTCACCCAATACGCCGCGTCGAGAAAGTTGACTTCTGTATCAGGATCGCATTCAGGGCCCAGGAGGGTTTCAAGTACGCAGCGGGACTCAGTGTCGAAGAGCGCACGAATTCCGTTCATCTCCTCACTCGACAACGGCCAGAAGCGCTTGCCCAAAGGAATATGAGGTTTCGCGTCGCGGGTCTCCTGTCTGGCCATTCGGCGCCACGAACGATGCAGCGCCTTCTTCATCGCGATCCGAACGACCGCCGGCCGCGCTTGCTGTGCGGTCTTGCCGCGACGCGGATCGATTGCCTGCTCATAACCTGTCATGAGCGCTTCCATCATCCGGCTCGTGATCACGCCAGGCAGATCGGAACTGCGTGCCGCGGTTGCCAGCGAGAGGCCAAGCCGTATCAGATCGTATGCCGGATTCCCGATCACGGTTTGGTCAAGGTCCCGGATCTGGATTGCGGTCTCGCCACCCCTATCGGCCACCGGGCCGAGATTACCGAGGTGACAGTCGCCGCAAATCCACACGTCGGCGCCCTCGGGGACTGATCCGCCTTTCTGGGACGCGAGCCACGCGTAAAAGTGGGCCGCGTTTCCGCGGGCATACTCGTGTGACGAGCGTGTCATCTTGAGGTGCCGTATCTCGGCGAGCCGTGGTTCTCTCGCATCGGGTGCAGGATATTGTCCTTGTTTCGCCTTGCTCTCCATACGTCTCTTCGCATCGATTCCGATGCATCGCTTACTCTGGCATTAGTGTCAAGGTTTCCGGCAGCGGTCTCCCGTCATGCACATGGAACTCCATCGCCATCGAGCCCCTACAAGGTGTCGCCGCGCCGGTGCGAATTTCCAAACAGCTTCGCCCCCAGCAGTACACCTAATCCGATGGCTATGCCCGCCGCGCGGAAGGGATTCGCTTGCACAAACGATTCAACGCGCTGCCGGCGCGTTTCCCATTCGTTCTTGGCCCGGACGGTAACGCGCCTGGCGACGTCCGTCGACTCGGCAACAAGTACCGCGGCGGTACTCGTAGACTTGGCAGCGAAGTCGAGGAATTCCGCTTTTGCCTTGTCCCGAGCTGTACCAGCGAGGCCGGGCAAACGCTCGAGCAGCTTGTCGAGTTCATCCGACAGTTCCTGTGACGCAGGCTTTGCTTCCGCCGATGCACCGGTATCCCGGCGATCGGCGGAAGCACTATCCGACGAAAGGTTTCGTAACGCGGTCCCGCGTTGCGCATCCGGATTGAAGCCGCCGCTTGGGCGGTCCATGTTTCGCGTTTCAATCTGGTCCATGTCCTCTCCTGGCCGTGTGAACTTCACGTGTAAAGGCTTCGAACACTCGAACGCAACTTTTATGCCTGAACCAATTCCATAAATAGGTGCGGCGAATTTTCCAAAAGTCGCTGGAACCGGCGAACCGATAAAAGCGCTGTGTTCGCGCACTACTTGCTTTCCCCATGGGGCCATGAGAAGTCCGATCGAAAGAGCGCCACGCAATGCCATATGGAGCCTTTCGATCTCCTCGTAGCCCTACCCCTAACTCCTTCAGTTTCCGGAGTCCCTTTTCCCGCTCCCCACCGCAATCGGCCCTCCCTGCCGTCCCTCCCGCCGGCTCTCCGTCCCCAGCTCCAGGCGGGCGCTCGCCAGCCTCTTTGCGCTTGAAGCAAGCTGAGGACGGTGCGCTGCTCCCCGATACTTTCGATTTGTCCACCCGACGAAGCAGTTACTGCCCGACCCATCATTCCGGGGATGTCTCTGAAGTGGGCTTTTGGAGTCGATGGCGAGACCGGATCACTGGACGCCCAACCCGGCATCTTCAAAATGCGTTCCATGCTAAACCGGCGGTCGACCTTGGCATGGTGGACGCTACGGCTCGCAATAATCAGACAACGCCCGACATGTGTCCGGCAGACGGCGGGCTACAGTAAACGGCGTCTTCCTTCGGCCCGAACCATCTCCAGTGGCGGGTCCTTTTTTTGAGAGATGCACGGGTTCGTCGACCGTTCCATGTGCCAACGGCGCACAGAATGGGGCTTCTCTTGACGCGGACCTTACCGAGGGATGAAGACGGCGCATTTCACACGGTTCTTCCTCCTACGGGGCCCGGCATTCGGGGGACAGTACCGACGCGTGGTATGTCGGTTGCGTTAGCACTGACGCGAAAACCGCCGCATCACCGTGGCATGCCCGTTGCGTTAGCGCACAACCAGCCATCGCCGCATAAGAGAGACGAGATTGACGAGGGAAAAAAGATGTCGATTACCAAGATGTCGTGGACGTCCGCGACTGTGCTGCTGTTCAGTGGCTCCCTTCTGGCTGCCCAGTCGACGTCGGGCGCTTCAAGCGGTACTTCTGGTGGTACCGCCGGCGGAGCGGGGTCTGCTGCCACGAGCGGAAACACCATGGGCGCAACCGGCTCTCCACGCATTCCCAGCATGCCGGGCACCTGACGCGGTGGCGACAGCGCCACGGATAGCCGCAGCAGCAGTGGCAGTAGCGGCAGCGCCAGTGGTATGACGGGACCGGGCGGCACCACCGGTTCCCGTGATATGAGCGGTACCGGCGGGACGAGAAGCGGGTCCGGGAAAGACCTCGGGACCGGGCCAGGCAGCGGGCTGGGTGGATACGGAGGCGGAACCGGGGGCGGTGCGACCGGTTCCGGGAGCACCGGAAGCAGCATGGGAGGCGGTGCAGAACGGTGAGCCGAACGCGGCCGCCACCACTCGCATCTCCTGACCGTTGTGCCATTACACGCCATCCGATTGCTGCGGTTGTGATGTTCCGGCGAGCGGCGGCATCCAGGTGCGCGTTGAACATCGCATCTGTACGGCGCTACAAGCGCGGCAAAAACCGCAGCGTCTGGATGGGGGGCGTCATGAAAGCAATATCTCTTACCCCAAACATCGAGGAAGACCTCGAGGAACTTCACGAAACAAATCGGGCCATTGAACATCTTGAGAGACGGATGCAGGCCCAGGAGCGGCGCATTGCCCAACTCAGGCGGGACGGCATTAAATGCCAGAGCGCCGAACAGATCCGTGCCCGGCTACGCGATCGACTGGCGGAGCTGGTTAAGCACCGCGCGCTGATTCTCTATGACATTATCTGTTGCGGCAATACCTGTAACGACCCTCCATGACTTCCGCAGCGTGCATGAACCTGGGCTTTGCTTCGGCTGACCCAAAGACGGCGACGCACTGCCAAGGAGCGTCAGCGTGAGAATGGGCAGCAGCCCCATCCCGTTGCTGCCGGTCGGCGCCTTGTTCAAGCCGATTAACGACGCCATTCCATCGCTCATCAGGTTTATTCAGTACACTGAAGTTATCGTATCCATACGTGGATAGGGTAATAGAGCCCTGATCACCGCAGTGGCACTTGCAACAGCCGCTGCCACGCTTCCTCGCGGCGCGAGATCCAGTCCAAGCGAGATGCGAGCGCCGCTACGCGCCTCACGTCGCTTCGCCGTGCCAACCTGGACGCACCGAATCTCGAAGACCGCTCTCGTGCTTCCCTTACGTCGCTAAGCCCGGTCCCGGCACGTTAAGCCCGGTGTCCGTCATGGTCTCTACCGCGTTGACGATGGACGCGTTGGCGCCATAGTGAACCATATGCCCGGTGCCCGGGGCAAGGATCAACGTGCTACGCGGGATATCGCCGTGCAGCCTGACACTATGCGCGTCCACATCAACTATTGCGTCTCCGGCGCCAGCGATCAGCGTCACAGGCAACGTTAGCTGGGGATAAAGCCGGTGAAGCCTCTCCACCGCGGGAATCATGAACGTGGAGTCCTCGGAGGCAGCACGGATCTGCCCGGGTCGAAGCATCAATTCCCTCGGGACTGCATCGAGGAACGTCGGCGCCACGGGTGCCGGCCTGAACATCAACTGCACCGAGCGCTTGAACACCAGACGCCAGAGCAGGGGCACAAGGGTGTTGCACAGCACGTCTCCCAGCAATGGAATCGCCCCGGGCAAGTTCATCAGTACATCGCCTCGGGCTGTCGGGTAGTAATAGCCCGAAAGAAGTACGAGCCCGCTGGCTTCCCCAGTCCCGGCCAGTGCCATCTCCAGCGCGACCAGCGTGCCCCACGAATGGCCAACGACGACAGGGCGCGTGACCCCAAGCCGGGCCAGCGCCTGGCTGATCCAATCAGCCTGGTGCCGCGGGGTCCACAGCCGGGTCCGCGGACGCTCGCTATAGCCGAAGCCGGGCCTGTCGACAGCTATCACGCGATGCCGCCGCGCTAGTGCATCGATGAGCCCACTACCGATAAAATCCTCCACCTGCACGCCATTGCCGTGTAACAACAGCACAGGCGGACCTTTGCCACGCTCGACATAGTGCAGCGCAACGCCGTCGACATTGATAAACCGTCCAATGGGGGGATGCGCGCGCTCGGCCGCGCGTGCCTGACGGCGAACGGCAAAGGCGGCCGTAGCCGCAGTGGCTGCCGTGGCTGCCACTGCAGCTATGCCAGCATGGTGCCAACGGTCAGAAGACGATGAAGTTCGGTGGGAATCTGGCATGAAGGTCTCAGCGATGATGAAATTAACCGGCAAGCAAACGCCAGCGCTAAACCGGTGCCCGCCGTGCTGTAAGCGGAATGCGCTCCGCAATCTGTGGGCCAGCGCCCCCAGGCGGCTAGTAGCAGCGGGCGAGTTGCGGGATGTAACTCCGGATTGCAACAGAGGCAAAAAATTGGATAATTCGCCAAAGACAAAGGCATAGTGGACCTGAGAGCGGGCCTCCGTATTCCGGTATGGGTCGCGAGTCCATGGGTGTGGACGTCGGTCCAAAATAGCGTCTGCGCGTCGGCTACTCCGGCGTGGTTGCCCGCTTGCGATCGGCGTCGTGGGGGCCATGATGGGCGTAGGAGCTAAGTTGCTGAGACTGATCGCGAGACTCGGACTGCCGCCTAGCCTTCACATTACTCCGAAAAGCGGCGTGAGGGTCATCTGCTGCGCTGAGAGCCGGCGAACGAGCAAGCCCGTCTGCAGCGGTTGCTCCCATCTTTGGTGTTCGTATCGGAACGCTTTCAACCTGTCGCCTAGCCGCTTAATCAAGGCATCGCTGGCCGGCGGCTGCGAGATTTCTACGACAGTTTCGATGCCACTGCGCAATCGAAACTGAACGCCGATGACCTTAGCGGCGCCATCGAATCGGTCAAGCCGATTCTGAGCGGCACGGTAGATCTGGCCGGCGTGGACCCGCTCACGGACGCTTTCGTTGCCCGGAGACTTCGAGCTCGGACGTGTCCGACGCCATGGCCAGCAACACGGGTTCCATCAGAGCGCATGCGCCGAGCTGCGCCTGGCCACGCGCATTGCAAGTGTCAACCCCCGACGTTTCTCTGCCGTTTAAAGACTGTCGCGGGTAATCCGATCCAACATGGTGAGCGGATAATTGATGCCAGTTGATGACAACAACGTACCGAAATACCCCAGGGGCGACCTGCGGCGAATGCTTACCGTTTTGGCTGCAATCGACGCCATCCCCGATGCGACCTTGGTCAAGGTGGTAGCGCGCACTGGCATCGATAAGAAGACTGTCACCCTGCTAGTTAAGCAAGCGGCGGCGCAGGCCGGGGTTCATATCGAGAAGGAAGGACCGGTCTATCGGCTGGTCGATTGGGGACCGGTCCTCAAGAAGTCTGGCGCGAAAATGGCATTGAGCGGCGTATTAGGAGCTGACTCAGTGACAGCCGCAGCGCAAAAGCAAACGCCCTTGGCCACGCGAAGCATTGACGAGCCCTGACGCCGCATGGTCGACGGCAACCCGTCCTTCCTGTCCGGCGCTGGCCGTCCCGCGTTGCGATATCCGACCGGCGTTCGGGTGGAGCGGCGACGGGCCGAAGCACCCGCCCTTTCAGAGGCCTTCCAGCGTCCAGTCCCCTAGTCGGCTCTTCGCAACGGATCCAGCGGATCGCTCGGCAAGCGCATTGACGTGCGCCTCGTCAGGCTAGACTAGCGCAGGAAGCCACGTGGAGCCGCGATGGACCCGGATGACGTGATACGAGATTTCGAGCGCCTTGCGCTGGATGACGCGACCGAATTGGAGGTCGACGACGCGATTGCCGGCTTGGCGGTGCTGTTGGCCGATCCAGCAATCGCGGGGAAAGAACGGGCCTTGTTGACGCAAGTGGGTGCAACACTCTACCGGTTGGGCCTGAACGAACGGGTGGTGGTGGCGCTCAAGAAGCGGGGCGACACAGCTCAGTGACCATACACTGCGGCCGCCGTGGCTTTCCCTGGCGTTGCAGGACAGTGGTGGAATGCGGGAGCACCGGCTTCAAGACTCCCTGCAACGAGCCCGTGGTAGCTCGTCAGCATCCGCAGTGTCTGCGGAACTGTGCCGGTTGTGAAGGCGGTTGTGCACCGTCTCGCAGCGAATCAACATCTTGGCCGCGGGCTCCTCATCCTCGCCGGCTGTGCCGGCTTCCGCGGCGCTCCGCAGATAGACTTGTCGGGAGATGATGGCGACGATCACGATGATGGCTCCGACGCAGCAGGCCCGCGCCACAAATTGAAGGTATCGTGCCATGGAAATCGCACCGGATAGCAGGAGGTGATGGGTGACGAGACTACATGAAGCTGTCACAAGACGGTGCTACGCCGTGGCGGGATTGACACCGCCTTCGTTTCGTCATAGTGGGGTCCGTGCCGCGCCGTGTGTAACTCCGCACCGGGCCTGCTGAGCATGCCAAGGATGATCGCGCCCCAACCGAGCGGCCACTACTGGGCCGCGCCGCACGCGCCCTTCCTGCTGGATGGTGCGAACGGCTATGAGGAAGTCTTCCCCGGCGCGCACTGCGTCAGCGACGGTAAATGGGTCGCCTTCTACAAGGACGGTGTGTAGTGGTCAAGTTATTTCGGACAGGCAGATAGGTTCTTTTACGTCGATTTCGCCTCGTAGGCAGCGGGCGACAGATACCCCAGGGTTGAGTGCAAGCGCACCGGGTTATAAAAGCCAACAATGTAATGGGTGATGTCGCGCCGGGCTTCGTCGTGGTTGGCGTATTGACGCTGCCACACGCGCTCCATCTTCAGGTTCAGGAAGAACCGCTCCATCACCGCGTTATCCCAACAATTGCCTTTTCGACTCATGCTGCAAACAATCTGATGGCGTGCCAGCAAGGCCTGATACTCCGCCCTGACTGCCCCTATCCGAGTGCAGCACCAAGCCCGGCGCTGGCCTTCGCTGCTGCAGCGCCATGCTCAGTGCCGACATCACGAGGTCGGCCGGCATGGTCGGCGCCATCGACCAGCCCACGACCTTGCGCGAGTGCAAGTCCAGCACGACAGCCAGATACAGCCAGCCCTGGGCCGTGCGGATATAGGTTATGTCCGACGTCCAGGCCCGATTCGGCTCGGCCACGTCAAATTGCCGGTTCAGCACGTTCTCCGCCACTGGCAGAGCATGCTTGCTGTCAGTCGTCGACACGAACTTACGCTTCCACGTCGCACGCAAGCCTGCTTCACGCATCAGCCTACGAATCCGGTAGCGGCCAAGGCGCACCCCTTGTTCCCGCACCGCATGCATGACACGCCGGCTGCCGTAGCTCGCGCCGCTGGCAGCGAACGCCGCTTTGACGTGGGTCTGCTCCTGCAGAGCCTTCGTGCTCGGCTTAGCGCGGCGGTGCGCATAGTAGCCCGAGCGGCTCACCTGCAATACCCGGCAGGCGTTACTGACAGATACGGCCTCCTGTTGCAAGTGGGCTACCACCCGGTAGCTCACTTCAGTTCCCGCGCAAAGAAGGCCGAGGCTTTTTTTAGCAAGGCGTTGTCCTCGCGCAGTTGCCGATTCTCTGCCTCCAGTTGCCCGATGCGCTGCTGTTCCGCCGTCAGCGGCTTGCCCACGCCAGGTCCGCCGGCGCACTCTGCATCGTACTGCGCAATCCAGCGCCGAACGGCCGTCTCACCAAGCTCCATCGACCGGCAAACCTCGCTGACCGATAATCCTTGGTCCCGCACCATCCGTACCACTTCCAGCTTGAAGCTGGCGTCAAATTGTCGGCGCCTTCTTGTCATCTATCTTTCTTCCTCGTCGATTCCGTATTGTCCTCCTATCGACCTGTCCGAGGAAATTAGACCACCACAATCCCGACCGGCGCCCAGACGGACAAGGGACATTCATCGGGACCACTCATCGAGGAAGTCATGTTGTTTCTGCCGGAGGGAAGCCGGCCGCTTGTCTGGTTTGCGCGAGGGAGACGCCACCAACGCGATCGCCCGTCCGGCGGAAGACCCTGCTGCCTCCGTGATCGCGCCGTAGTGAACACGCCCGACATCAAGATAGTGGACGGAAGGCGGGCTCGCTTGAGACATCACAAGCTTGCTCCCCGCGACCGCGCTTCGACACCACTTTCCCTTCATCCGGTCCAGTCTTGACGGAGCGCAAGGCGCGGACTGCCGTGCCGTCTAGATTTGGCACCCTGTACCCGCGACCATCGTGCACTTCAAGCAATATCATTCAGGCGGGTCGAATTCCGCGGTGAGCGTGCCGCTGCGGATCGCCTCTTTAAACCTGGCATGATCGGCCTCGTTCTGGTCAGCGTACAGAAGCGAGAACGTGGCGATCGCCTTGTCGAACTCGTCGCTCTTGCCCAGATATCCGGCGATGAGGGACGGATCACCGGAACGCGCATGTGAGAGCGCGAGGGACTGTCCGCACCAGTCGGAGAAGCCCATCATTTCAACCTTGCCAAAGGTCTCGACAGCGGGCTTGATCTTGATGTCGCGCAACTGGCGCAGGTAGTAGTCGTAACCTAGCTCCCCCTTGGTCCAGCCGAGAAACATATCGCTTGCGGGCTGCATCAGCCGATAGCCGTTGACGACACGTTGTCCATGATGGCCATAGACGCTCTTACCTGCATAGGCTTCCAACACCGAGGCGCGCGCTTCCTTGACCTGGAGAAAGAGCGGGTCGCCTGCGCCGTCCATCAGCAACACGACCCAGCAGCGGGTCCCGACGCTTCCCACTCCCACCACCTTGATTGCGGCATCCACGACCTCGTACCGATTAACGAGGACGCGCTGGGCTGGCGTCAGGCTTTCCCGGTATCCACCGAAGGCCTTTCTGAGAGCAGACTCGAGCGTTCCAGGTATTTGGCCTTGTGGATGAAAAATGGTGGGGCGTTCATCCCTGATGACCGCTGAGTCGCCTGTTCCGGAAGCGAGCTTCGGGAACAGGTCTTCTGCCATGCTGCGTGCACGTTCTCTTTCCACTCTCCGGATGACGCGGTGGCGAAGCGCCGGGTCGTCGATTGACGCGATCAGCGCTTCTGCCTCGATCGCGTGGTACCAGAGTTCCAGCGATTTCATTTCGCTGAATGTCGCCATGTTCTCGCGGTATGAGCGTACACAGGTGAGAACGGCATCCTTTGCGACGGCGTCGCTCAGCCCGTTGTCGCGGCAGGCAATCGTGAAGCTGGCCGCAAGACGCTTCAGATCCCAGTCCCACGGCGCAGGCAGCGTTTCATCAAGATCGTTGATTGCAAAAATGATGTTGCGCTCCGCAGTCGCAAAGCCGCCAAAATTCATGAGGTGTGCGTCGCCGCAACATTGCACGTGTATTCCGGGGGACGGCAGAGAGGCGAGATCATTCGCCATATTCAACGCCGCACCTCGATAAAACGTGAATGGCGAGCGCACCATGCGCCCGTGTCGAAGGGGAACCAACTCCGGCAGGCGTCCTTCGTCGGCTTGCTGGACCAGACGGATAGGATTGGCACGGTCGGCTGAGCGTTTCCACGTTCCGTGCAAATCGCGCGAACAATTTTCCCGCAGAGTTTTTCCCAACGCGCGACGCTCCGCCCGCGAGCGAAAATGCGTCCCTGAAACATCCGCAGCGAATTCTATTGGCATGGCGTCCTTGACTTTGCTCAACTGGATTTTTTTCATTGCCGGCTCCGCCCCCTCCAAATCTCATTAACATTGGCACATGGTCAATGCTCAAGGTTGATGCAGGTCAAGCGACCAGTAGCACGAACAGCCCGAACGGGCTGCTGCCGACCCGGACACACTTGCTCATTTCATGAGCACGCCCCACTTCGAAACGCGCCGCAGGCCCCCCTGAGCCAGCACCTGTGCTGTGAGGCATAGCGCCATAAGGGCGGGGCGCAAATCCGACCGCCAATTACGTCGGTTCATGGTCGCTTCCCGCGGTATTGTCACGCCAAGCATCCGGCGTGCGGCCTGGTCCTCCCTGGATATTGATCCCGAGTTGCTGCAGTGTCCATGCCCGCCTTGTTCAGCCGCGCTTCGCCATAACGCCTACCATAAATGCTGGGCGTGTGCAGATGTTCGTCTGCTCCAAGGCCTCACGTGTTCGGCAACGAGGACGCGTCGCCAAACCAGGGCTACGCCGCATAGAGCAATTTTCGTTGAAGGTCGGAGATCGCGCGCCGAAGGTTCGAAGCCATGCGCGCATTGCAGGTGCGCCATCGGCCTCTCAGCAGCGGTCCGGCCATCAGCCTTCGTTTTGCCAATTTCTCCGGTACGACAGGTCGACGCGAAAGCCCTTTGCATCCTATCTAGACCGCATGATCCTTTGAGGGGGGGCCCTCCCCTTAGCCGTTTGAATGAGGCGCGTCGGTTGAACTTTCAAACCGCGTCGGTAAAGTCCTGCATCTGCGAAAACGATGCAAAGTATTCACACACATAATTGGCCTCCGCAGGCGCTTCTCCAATATCGTTGGGCGGTCTGTCCGCAACGTCCGCCATGTGCTCGTACACCACGAGCAGGCGACGGTGCAGAGTTACTACCACCGAGGCCCCATGAACGACCGCGTCTTCCTCAATGCCGTCTCGACCGACGGCCGCCCTATCCATCTCGCCGTTCGCAAGGGACGCTTCACCAGCGTCGGCGCGTCCGTCCCGTCCACTATCGGCGCCGAGGTCGTCGATCTCGCGGGACATCTGGTATTGCCGGGCTTTGTCGACGGCCACATCCATCTGGACAAGAGTTTTTTCGGCGACCGCTGGCATCCGCACGAGCCGGCGTCGAGCCTGCGCGCGAGGCTGGCCATCGAAAAGCGTGCGATTGCCGCAGCGCGCCCGCTCGGTGAGCGCGCCGATGCGTTGATCCGGCAGGCAGTGTCGTTCGGCACCATCGCCATGCGCAGCCATGTCGACGTAGACGCCACCACTGGCCTGGCCAACCTGCATGCGGTCTTGGATACCCGGGAGCGATGGCGCGGCGTGGTCGAAATTGAACTGGTCGCTTTTCCGCAGGCCGGCGTGGTGTCGTGTCCGGGCACGGTGGAGGTGCTCGAGGCCGCCGTGAAGGAAGGCGCCGACGTGATCGGCGGCATCGACCCGACCACCCTCGACGGCGACGCAGATGGGCAGCTCGATATCGTGTTCGGAATCGCCGAGCGGCATGGAGTCAAGGTCGATATCCACCTGCACGAGCCGCATCACCAAGGAATCGAGCAGTTGCTTCGCATCGCAGCCCGCACGCGGGCGTTGGGCATGCACGGTCGCGTTGCGGTGAGCCATGCGTATGCGCTGGGCGATGTCGCGCCCGGCGTGGTTGACGAGGTGGCGGCGGCACTGGCCGATGCGGGGGTGTCGATCATGACAAACGCGCCGGGCGACCGAGTCTTCCCGCCAGTTCTGCGCCTGCGCGAAGCCGGCGTGCGCGTGTTCACAGGCAACGACAATATCCAGGATGCGTGGTGGCCCTACGGCAATGGCGACATGCTGCAACGGGCCATGCTAGTGGGCTATCGCTCGGGCTTTCACAGCGATGAGGCCCTGCACGTGGCCCTTCACATGGCAACGCAGGCCAGCGCAGAAGTCGTGGGTGTGTCCGGCTACGCGCTGGAGGAAGGCAACGAGGCGACGTTCGTCGTGGTCAGGGCCCCGAACGGCGCCGCGGCGGTGGCCGCCGCGCCGGCGGAACGTGCAATCGTCAGACGCGGGGAGATCCAGCCCGAGGGGCGGTTGCGACTCGTTGCCGTGCCTTCTCCCGGCCGCTAAGCCGCAGCTTCAGTGCGTCAGGACTGCCCGATGCCCGCGGCAAAGATCGCCTTGACGTCGGGCACTTCCTCAGCCCGCATGGCCTGCTGCACTACGCGAGCCTCTATATCGTCGAGGTGCGCGGTGATCTTGGCGATGGTGGCATGCACCCGGTCAGTCTGCAGCGCCGCGACCAGTTCGCGGTGTTCGGTCGGCGCACATTCGATGAATTCGGCCGGATCATACAGCGCCTTGTACAACTCGGTCTTCGCAATCAGCCGCTGCACGAAGCCGAGCAGATCGGCGCTGCCGACCATCTCCGTGAGCAGCGCGTGGAAGCCTCCGGCGAGACGGACAGACGCCTCGCGCTGGTGTCCGTGGAACGCCGCCTCTTCCGCCTCGACGTGCTGAGTCAGCCGCGCCACCTGTTCCCCCGACAACCTCCCGCACAGCGTGGCGACGATGCCTGCCTCGACAACGCGCCGGGCGCTGTAGACCTGGCGGATGTCTGCGACCGACGGGCGTGGCACAAAAGCGCCGCGGTTCGGCTCAAGGTCGAGCTTGCCTTCCGCTCCCAAGCGCGCCAGCACCTTGCGCACCGCGCCGCGCGTGCAGCCAAACGCTTCCGCGAGGTTGCGCTCGCGCAGGGGCATTCCCGGTCTCAGCTTGCCGGCCAGCAGCGCGGCACAGATGGCCGCATGAACCCGCGCTTCGACGCCGGATTCGGCGAACAGTTCGCCACCGGGTTCGCCCGGCGAAGCGGTGGTGTCCGTGTGACGGTTGATCGACGTAGACATAAAACGGTGCTGAGGTGGTGGCCAGTGCGGAGCCATTGTAAGCCATGCGCGACACGCGCCGGACCCATGGTTACCCAACAGCAAGGGTTATCACCAACCACGATGGTTAACCAAATACTCTAATATTGGTTGACCACACCAAAACCATCCACGGAGGAGGAGACACCGTGAAACCCATCTATTTCCTTGCGGTCCTGCCCCTGGCCGCTATCTACAGTGGGGCCTTGATTGCCGAACACGTTCATGCGCTAGTGTTCGGCATGCCCTTTCTGCTGTTCTGGAATGGCGCGTGGGCTGTGCTGACTTCCGTCATCATGGCCGCGATGTTCCGCTATGACGGCAGCAGTCACAGCAGTCATGACGCATCCCGCGAGGAGCAGGTATGAACAGCGCACTTCTTGTCATCGCCTTCTTCCTCGGCTTCGCCCTCTTCGTCGGCATCCGCGCCAAGGGGGGCCGCACCATGAATCTAGAGCAATGGTCGGTCGGCGGACGCGGCTTTGGCACCGTGCTCGTTTTCCTGCTGATGGCCGGCGAGTCGTTCTCGACCACGATCTTCCTCGGCGCGAGTGGCTGGGCCTACAGCAAGGGGCCGCCGGTCTTCTATATCCTCGCCTACGGCTGCATGGCTTACTTGCTCGGCTATTGGATCCTCCCCGCCGTGTGGCGCTATGCCACGGCGCACAAGCTGGTGTCCTTTTCCGATTATTTTGCCAAGCAATACGACAGCCGAGCGCTTGGCGTGCTGGTCTCGTTTGTAGCCGTGCTCGGCATGGCGTCGCTGCTGATCATCCAGCTTCGCGGCTTGGGCATCATCGTCTCCGAGGCGTCGTACGGTTCTATTTCCGAACCGGTGGCGGTCTGCGGCGGCGCGCTGGCGATGATCTGCTACATCCTGGTCTCGGGCATCCACGGCTCAGCCAGCATCGCAATCTTCAAGGACATCCTGATTGTCTCGCTGGCGGTCTTCCTGGGCGTCTACCTGCCACTGCACTACTACGGCGGCTACGGCGCAATGTTCCAGGCAATCGAGGCCGCACGACCCGGTTTTCTGCAGATGCCGACGGAAGGGCTGAACCTGTCCTGGTACAACTCCACCATCCTGCTGACCATGCTCGGATACTTCCTGTATCCGCACGTCTTCATCTCAGTCTATTCGGCGACAAGTGCGAAGGCGGTGCGCCGGAATGCGGTGGTCATGCCCCTCTATCAGCTCGTCATCGCCTTCATGTTTCTGGTTGGCTTCGCAGCCATCCTCAAGGTGCCGGGGCTGGAGGGCGCCGATTCGGACCTGGCCCTCCTGCGCCTCGCCAAGCAGACCTTCGATCCGTGGTTCATCGGTGTGATCGGCGGCGCGGGCATCCTGACCGCGCTGGTGCCGGGTTCGACGATCCTGCTGAGCGCCTCCACCCTGATTGCCAAGAACGTCTACCAGCAGGGCTTTGCGCCACACGCAACGGAACGGCAGATTACGCTGATCGCAAAGAGCGTGCTGCCGCTGTTCGGGCTGCTCGCGGTCTACTTCGTGCTCCGCGGCGGCGCGACGTTCGTGGCGCTGGCGCTGTTCGCATCGAGCCTGCTGACGCAGCTTTTTCCGTCGTTTTTCTTTAGCCTGCTGCCGCGCCGGTTTGGCAACAAGTACGCGGCCTTCGCGGGCATCTTTGCCGGTGGCACCGTGCTTGGCGCCATCACGCTGTCGGGCAAGGGTCTCGCGACGTGGCTGCCCGGATGGCCCCTCGCTGTCCAGTCCCTCAACCCCGGGCTGGTGGCGCTGGCGGTCAATCTTGCCATATTCATCTCGGTCGGCACGCTTACACGCAACCGGCAGACGGTGCCCGCGGCACAGGCGCTTTCGTCCTGATCCATTCCTGAGAAAAACAATGAGTGATCTGCTGGTTCGCAATGTCCGGCTCGCCGCTGGCGACTTGGTCGATATCCTGATGGGCAACGGCGCATTCGTGCGCATCGGCGCCGGCCTCGAAGCGCCGCCCGGTTGCATGATCGAGGACGGGGGTGGCGCGCTGGCACTGCCCGGCCTGGTCGAAACGCATACGCACCTCGACAAGACGCTCTGGGGCATGCCCTGGTATCGCAACGAAGTCGGCCCCAACCTGACCGACCGCATCGACAACGAGCGGCGATGGCGCGCGGCCACGGGCCACGACGCCCGTACACAGTCGCTGGTGCTGGCCCGCGCCTTTCTCGCGGCGGGCACCACGCGGCTCCGTACCCATGTCGACATCGACACCGATGCCGGCCTTCGCCACCTGTACGGTGTGCTCGACACGCGCGATACTCTGGCCGCGCAGATGGAGATGCAGATTGTTGCCTTCCCGCAATCCGGCGTGCTTGGGCGGCCCGGCACGGAAGCATTGCTGGACGAAGCACTGCGCTGTGGCGCCGGCATCCTCGGCGGCCTCGATCCCTGCGCCATCGAAGGCGACCCCGTGCGCGCTCTCGACACGCTGTTCGATCTGGCCCAGCGCCGGAATTGTCCGCTCGACATCCATCTGCACGAGCCGGGCAGCATGGGGGCGTACTCGCTTGGCCTGATTCTCGACCGCACCGCCGCGCTGGGGATGCGCGGCAGGGTCACGGTCAGCCACGCGTTCTGCCTCGGCGACATCGATGAGCGCGAGCGCGACGCGCTGCTGCGTCGCATCACCGATCTCGACGTGGTCATCGTCACCACTGCGCCGGCGTCGCGCCCTGTGCCATCGGTAGCGGCGTGCCGCACGGCAGGCGTGCGCATCGTCGGCGGCAACGACGGCATCCGCGATACCTGGACGCCCTATGGGTTGCCCGACATGCTGGAGCGCGCGATGCTGATCGGCCTGCGCAACAACTTCCGGCGCGACGACGAGATCGCCGTCGCGCTCGACTGCGTGACACATGCGGCAGCCGCAGCATGCGGCTTCGAACGCTACGGCCTAAGCCCGGGTGACCGCGCGGACCTCGTGCTGGTGAATGCGGAGACGGTTGCAGAAGCCGTGGTCGCACGGCCCGTGCGGCGACTCGTCGTAGCGGCTGGCCGCGTCGTCGGGCGCGACGGCATACTCGTGTGAGCGCGCCCGTCACGCCGAAACGAACGCCCGGTGCGTCCCGCTCCACGCCCCAGCGCACGCCGCCCCACCTGCTGCCAGCCATACTGCTGGTCGGCCTTACGCTGCGGCCTGCCCTGACGTCCGTCGGCCCTCTCCTCACCGCAATCCGCGATGCCACCGGCATGAGCTACCAGCTCGCCTCGATGCTGACGGTGCTCCCAGTGCTGACGATGGGTGGCTTCGCGTTGCTCGCGGGGCCGATGCTCGGGAGGCGGCTCGGCGAGCGGCACGGCATTGCAGCAGGCCTGCTAGCCGTCGGCCTCGCCTGCGCGATGCGAGGTTACGTGACAGATGCGGGGTGGCTCATTGCCACCGCGGCAGTGGCAGGCTGCGGCATTGCCGTCATCCAGGCACTGATGCCTGGAGTGATCAAGCAGCACTACGCCGCGCGCACGCCCACTGTCATGGGCTTCTATTCGGCCGCGATCATGGGCGGCGGCGGGCTGGGTGCGGCGATCAGCCCGTGGGTCGCGCATCGGCTGCACGACTGGCACGCCGGGCTCGGCATCTGGAGCGGGATCGCCGCGGCCGGACTTGTGCTGTGGTGGCACGTCGCGCGCCCTGGCAGGATCGAGGCCGCGTGGCCGCGCGCTGCTGTGGCTACGCCTTCACCGGCGCCGCCGCGCGGCTTCGTGCGCCGGCCGCGCGCCTGGGCGCTGGCCCTGTACTTCGGCATGATCAACAGCGTCTATGCAAGCATGGTAGCGTGGCTGCCGGAGTTCTACGTGCAGCAAGGGCGAGACGCGCAGGCCAGCGGCGCCCTGCTCGCCTGCATGACCGCCTGCCAGGTCGTGGCCGCACTCGCGCTGCCCTGGCTGGGCCGCCGCAGTCCCGACCGGCGACGATGGCTGACCGCAGGCATGTTGCTGATGCTGGCCGGCATCGTGGGACTGATCGCAAGTCCGATGCGCGGCGCCCTTGCCTGGGCCGGTGCCGTCGGGCTCGGCCTTGGCGGCACCTTCGCGCTGAGCCTGATCCTGACGCTCGACCACCTCGACGATCCCGAAAGCGCCGGGCAGTTCGGCGCTTTCGTGCAGGGCGCGGGCTTCATGATCGCGGCTGTGTCTCCCTTCGCAACCGGATGGATTCGCGAGCTCACCGGTGGATTCGGCGCAGCGTGGGTGGTGCTCGCGCTCAACGTAACACTGTTGATCGCGATGACGTATCGTTTCGCGCCGACCGGCTATCGTCGCGCCATGCGCGAGCCATGCGGCTCGCATTCACTTGCGCCCGTATCGATCGCAGCGGACCGACAATAAGCGACCGCCAGTGACACGGCGGCTACGTGCTCCCCTTCTTCCAGCAAGCGGGAACGGAAAGCGCAACCCGGACAGGCGTTCATCCTGACGCCGTGTCCGGGCCTGCGTCGCGCGGGACTGGCGCGCGCGTCCTCTGGCGCCAGCGAATCCTCTCCTCTGGCCCTACGCTCGCCCGCGCGCGGCACTCTAACCTGACGAGGCGGGTGCCATCGCTTCGCCGCACGGCGTCCCATGACCGATGCCATTCACGGATCGAATCCCCAGCATCGCACTATTTAATTTCTGAAGCAGGACGCCCGCCACTAACCTTTGCTTCACCGCCTCGCGCACAAGCGCTTGTCGGCACATACAAAGACCCACGGAGGAGACAAGACATGTTGGAGACCATTGCAAGAGGTGTCGCACAACACCTGCGAAACTTGCCAGCCGTCACGCTCGCGGCGGCCACGCTGCTCGCCGGTCATGCCGGTGCGCAGTCGCAGGCAGCGCCGGACGCTCAGAAGGGCGGCACGCTCACCATCGCCACCTTCCAAGCGCCCCGCAACCTCAATCCGGCGGTGCAGTCAGGCTCGGCCACCGGGGCGCCGGGCAGCCAGCTCTTCGCCAGCCTGCTGCGCGCCGATGACAACTGGAATCTGCAGCCTTACCTTGCCGAAAGCTGGTCCGTGTCGAAGGATGGCCTGTCGATGACGCTGCGCCTGGTGAAGAACGCCACGTTCCACGACGGCAAGCCGATCACTTCGGCGGACGTGGCCTTCTCGCTGATGACGATCAAGGAAAATCACCCGTTCCAGGCGATGCTCGCGCCGGTCACGCGCGTCGACACGCCCGACCCCTATACCGCCGTCATTCGCCTGAGTCGCCCGCACCCGGCGCTGCCGCTGGTGCTGTCCACGCCCGCCCTCGTTCCTATCATTCCGAAACACGTCTATGGGGACGGCAAGGATATCAAGACCCATCCCGCCAATTCGGTCGGCGTGGTAGGCAGCGGCCCGTACAGGCTCGTTGAGTTCAAGCCCGGCCAGTCGGTTGTGCTGGAACGCTATGACCGGTTCTTCCTCGCCGGCCGTCCGCGCCTCGACCGCATCGTCTACAGCAACAATCCGGACGTCTCCAATGTCATGATCGCCGCCGACCGCGGCGACGTGCAGATGATCGGATTCCTCGAGAACACGCGCGATATCCAGCGGCTGGCAAAGAATCCGTCCCTCAGCGTCACGGCGCGCGGCTATGAGGGCATCGGGCCGTTGAGCTGGCTCGCCTTCAATCTCAAGCGCAAGCCGCTCGGCGACAAGTCGGTCCGGCAGGCCATCTCCTACGCCATCGACCGAAAATTCATCTCGAATGCGCTGCAGGGCGGGCTGTCGAAACCCGCCACCGGCCCCATCATTCCCGGCAGCCCGTTCTACTCGGCCGATGTCCATACGTACGACGTGGACCTGAAGAAGGCGGAATCTCTACTTGATGCGGCAGGCCTGAAGCGCGACGCCTTGGGCACGCGCTTCACCGTCACGGTCGACTACCCGCCCGGCGCAAACGAAAGCCAGAAGAACGTGGCCGAGTACCTGAAGTCGCAACTGAAGAAAGTGGGTATCGTCGTCGAGGTTCGTGCGTCTCCAGATCTTGCGACCTGGACCAAGCGCATCGCGTCGCACGATTTCGACATGACAATGGACGCCGTCTTCAACTGGGGCGACCCTGTGATCGGCGTACACCGCACGTACCTCACTTCCAACATCCGCAATATCGTCTGGTCCAACACGCAGTCCTATAGCAATCCGGCCGTCGACGAATTGCTAATAAACGCGGCCAGTGAGATGGACCCCGGCAAGCGCAAGGCCGACTACGCGGCCTTCCAGAAGATCGTGACCGACGACGTGCCGGTGGCATGGATCAGCGTGATCCCCTACCACACAGCGTACAGCAAGAAGCTGCGTAATCCGCCCACGACCATCTGGGGCATGCTTGCGCCCCTCGACCAGGCCTACTGGGATACGCCGGCGCGCTAACACCGCACCAGTTCCCCCTCCAGTTCCTGCCGCCGGCACCGTCTCCTGCCGGCGGCTGGCGGAGGCCGTCCATCCCGCTCGGCAATCCGCCAATTTTTATTCGATCCCGCCATGAACTTCGTGAAATTCGCTTTGCAGCGGAGTCTCTACGCAATGATCCTGATCCTCGCGGTCATTGTGATGAATTTCCTGCTGATCCACTTTGCTCCCGGCGACCCCGTCGAGACCCTGGCCGGCGCCATGGGCGGCATGACCGAGACGTTGCGCACAGAATTGCGGCACGCCTACGGCCTCGACCTGAGTCTGCCGCACCAGCTTGCCCGTTATCTGGGGCGCTTTGCGGGCGGCGACCTCGGCTATTCGTACTACTTCAATCTGCCCGTGATCGACCTGATCCTCCAGCGCGTGCCTGCAACGCTGCTGCTGGTCATCAGCGCCCTGGTGTTTTCGGTGACCGTGGGGACGCTGCTGGGCGTCTTGGCGTCGCGCCGCCCCAACGGTTTGCTGAGCCAATGCATCAACGTGATCTCACTGATCGGATATGCCGCGCCAGTGTTCTGGACCGGCATCATGCTCGTGATCCTACTCGCCTCGGTGGTTCCCATATTTCCGACATCCGGCATGGAGTCGGCGGTGCCGGCCGAAGGTACCGTCGGTCGCGTCGCGGACGTTCTGCATCACCTTGTGCTGCCAGCGCTGACGCTCGGGATCATCTACCTCGCACAGTACAGCCGGATGGCGCGTGCCAGCATGCTCGAAGTGCTGGGTGCCGACTACATCCGGACCGCGCGCGCTAAGGGACTGAGTGAACGCAAAGTGTTCCACCGGCATGCGCTGCGCAACGCGCTGCTTCCCATCATCACGATCACCGGCCTGCACTTCGGCAACCTGTTCGCCGGTGCGATCCTAGTAGAGACGGTCTTCAACTGGCCCGGTCTCGGCCGCCTCGCCTTCGACTCGATCCTGCGCCGCGATACCCCGACCATCCTCGGCATCCTGTTCCTGTCCGCGTGCATGGTCGTAATCGCCAACCAGTTCACCGAAGTCTGCTACCGGTTCGCCGATCCGCGCATCAAGGGATGACCATGACAATCATGAAGACCACATCTTCCCGGGCCGCCCTCGCCGCCGCCCCTGCACCAGCCGTTCAGCCCGCGCCGAACCGGCATCCCGCCGCCGAGGCAGTCGGCATGTTCCTGCGTAATCCATCCGCTATCGTGGGCATGCTCTGCCTTGCCGTGATCGTGCTGGTCGCGCTGCTGGGGCCGGTGCTCTGCGATGCCGACCCCTTCGCCATCGTCAGCGCGCCGCTCACCCCGCCCGGCGTGCAGGAAGGGCTCTGGCTCGGCAGCGACTATCTCGGGCGCGACATCTTCGTCGGCATCCTCTACGGCGGACGCGCCACGCTCGCCGTAGGCGTGACGGCGGCGCTGCTTAGCGTGTGCATCGGCATTTCCGTCGGTGCCTATGCCGGCTACTACGGCGGCACGTTCGACGAAGTGCTGATGCGCATCACCGAGTTCTTCCAGGTCCTGCCGGCGCTGCTGTTCGCGATGGTGCTAGTCACGCTGTTCTCGCCGACGATGACGACCATCGCGCTGTCGATCGGCGCTGTGAGCTGGCCCGGCGTGGCGCGGCTAACGCGCGGGGAATTTCTCCGGCTCAAGCGGATGGAGTTCGTGACGGCGGAGCGCGCCATTGGTGGCGGCAACCAGCGCATCATCTGGTCAGTCATCCTGCCCAATGCCATCGCGCCGCTGATCGTCTCCGCCACGCTAAGCGTCGACGTCGCCATCCTTTTTTCGGCCGGCCTGGACTTCCTCGGCCTCGGCGACCCCAATGCGATCAGCTGGGGCCTGATGATCGGTGCCAGCCGCGATCACATCCTCGATGCGTGGTGGCCGGTCACATTCCCCGGCATCGCGATCTTCGTTACCGTCCTCTCCGTTAGCCTGATCGGCGACGGCCTGAATGACGCCCTGAACCCTAAACTGAGGGAGCGCTGATGCGTGAACAGAACGTGCTCGAAGTCTCGCGCCTGCAGGTGGAATTCACCACGCGACGCGGCAAGGCCACCGTCCTGAACGATGTGAGCTTCACGCTCGCACCGGGCGAGACGCTTGGCATCGTTGGCGAATCTGGCTGCGGCAAGAGCATGACGTCGCTTGCCATCATGGGACTCATTCCATCGCCCCCGGGGCGCATCGCCGGAGGCAGCATCCGCTTTCGCGGCGAGGAATTGACGGCGGCCTCGCCACGCCGGATGCGGGAGATTCGCGGCAACCGGATTTCGATGATCTTCCAGGAGCCGATGACCTCGCTCAATCCGGTCTTCACTGCCGGCGAGCAGATTGCCGAAGCGCTCATGCTGCATGCGAGCATGTCGCGCGCCGAGGCGCGCACGCGTACCGTCGAGCTGCTGCAGGCAGTTGGCATCCCAGCGCCGGCGCAGCGCGTCGACGAGTATCCACACCAGATGTCGGGCGGCATGCGCCAGCGCGTGATGATCGCGCTCGCGCTGGCCTGCGACCCCGACGTGCTGATTGCGGACGAACCCACCACCGCGCTCGACGTCACGGTGCAGGCGCAGATCTTCGACCTGCTTCGCACCATCCGCGACCGCACTGGCACCGCCATGCTGCTGATTACCCACGACATGGGCGTGATCGCCGAGGCCACCGACCGGGTCGTGGTGATGTACGGCGGCCGCACAGTCGAGACCGGCTCCACGGCCGACATCCTCGCGCGTCCCATGCATCCCTATACGCGCGGCTTGATCGCCTGCATCCCGAAGCTCGATCCCGAGCGACTGGCCGCACGTGAGCCGTTGCCCGAAATCCCGGGGATGGTGCCCTCCATCTGGGAGCTTGGACAGGGATGTCCGTTCGCCGCGCGCTGCCCGGACCGGCAGCCCCGCTGCACCGAACAGGTGCCGCCCGCGTTCGCCGTCGGTGACGGTCACCAGGCAGCCTGCTGGCTGCATGCCACGGAGGAGATGGCAGCATGAATACGGAACATGAGTTTCTCGCGGTGAAGAACCTCAAGGTGCATTTCGAGCGCAGGCGTGCGGGCGTGTTCGCCCGTCCCGGTGTGGTGCACGCGGTGGACGGCGTCTCCTTCACAGTGCGCAAGGGCTCCACGCTCGCGCTGGTTGGCGAAAGCGGGTCCGGAAAGACGACAACCGCGCTGTCGCTCATGCGGCTGGCGCCCATCACTTCTGGCTCTGTGAAGCTGGGTGGAAAGGAGGTGTCTGGCCTCGAAGGGGCCGAGCTGCGGCGGATGCGGCGCCATATGCAGATCGTCTTTCAGGACCCTTACTCCTCGCTGAACCCGCGACTGCGCGTGGGCGCCGCGGTGCGCGCACCGCTCGACCTCATGGCAATCGGCACCCCGGCGGAGCGCGACGCCCGCGTGGCAGAGCTGTTCCGGGCCGTCGGGCTTCGGCCAGAGCAGCAGCAACTTTTCCCGCACCAGTTCTCGGGCGGACAACGGCAGCGTGTCAACATCGCGCGCGCGCTCGCCACACGTCCCGACCTCGTGGTCTGCGACGAGCCGGTGTCCGCGCTCGACGTGGCGGTGCGCGCACAGACGCTCAACTTGCTGCAAAAACTGCAGGCCAATATGGGGCTGACCTACCTGTTCATCTCCCACGACATGGCCGTGGTCGAACACATGTGCGACGACATCGCCGTGATGTATATGGGCTGCATTGTCGAGAAGGCGCCGCGCCACGCGTTCTTCGACCATCCACTCCATCCCTATAGCTGGGCGCTGATGTCGGCAGTCCCGACGCTCGGGGCCGCCCGCGTGAGGACGGGCGAGCGCGTACGGCTCAAGGGCGATCCGCCCACTCCAGTCGACCCGCCCCCGGGCTGCCGCTTCGCGCCGCGCTGTCCGTTTGCCGAGGCGCGCTGCCGCACCGAACGTCCTGTGCTGCGCCCCGTCGGCCAGGAACGCGAAGTGGCCTGCCACCTCGTCGGCGCGGATGGTTCCACGCCCCACGCACGGCTCCACGCGCCGGCTTCCTCTTCCCCCCCCTGACGCCATGACGGACACCATCATCTTCCGAGCCAGGCGGATCATCACGATGAACCCGCACCAGCCCGACGCCACGCACGTTGCCGTGCGTGACGGCCGCATCCTCGGCATCGGCACACTGTCCGACCTGCAGGGATGGGGCGACCACACCTTCGACGACCGCTTCGCAGACAAGGTACTGATGCCAGGGCTTGTCGAAGCCCACTGCCATATCCAGGAAGGCGGCATCTGGGACTATTGCTACGCGGGCTACCATGACCGTCGCGGACCCGACGGCCGGCTCTGGATCGGCCTGCGTGACGCTGCTACGGTCGCTGCCCGTCTGCGCGACGCCGAGCGCGACTTGCGGACCGACGACGAGCCCCTGCTCGCCTGGGGCATCGACCCGGTCTTCCTCGCCGGTCCTCGCCTGTCGCGACACGACCTCGACCGGGTCTCGATGCGGCGCCCCATCGCGGTGCTGCATGCCAGCGGCATCGTCATGACCGTCAACACGGCCATGCTCGCACTTGCCGGGATAGATCGGAACACGCCCATCGACGGCATCGCGCGTGACACTGACGGCATGCCAACCGGAGAGTTGCAAACCTTCGCGTCGATGTTCCTGGTGTTCCAGAAGATCGGCAACGCGTACTTTGCCGCGGCGCACCGTCCGGCCGGCATCTGGAACTTCGGCCGTGTGGCCCAGCTTGCCGGCGTGACCACGGCCGCCGACATGCTGACCGAGTTTACCGACGAGAATGTGGAGAACCTGCGCCGCATCACCGCTGACCTGGCGTTCCCGCTGCGCATCGTCACCGCGCTCGGTGCGCGCTACCAGTCCGCGGAAGCCGGCATCGCTATGCTGGCGCGATGGCGTGGCGAGAACACCGGCAAGCTGCATTTCGGCCCGGTGAAGATTGCCGTCGACGGTTCGATCCAAGGCTTCACCGCCCGCCTAAGATGGCCTGGCTACTTCAACGGCAAACCAAACGGCGTCTGGATGGCTGCGCCGCAACAGGTGGCGGAACTGGTGGCCGCCTATCATCGTGCCGGCTGCCAGGTGAATATCCATGCGAATGGTGACGAGGCCATCGACGTCGCGCTCGACGCCATCGAGCGGGCGTTGACCGAGCAGCCGCGTACAGACCATCGCCATACGCTACAGCATTGCCAGATGGCGGACGCAAACCAGTTCCGGCGGATGGCCTCGCTCGGCGTCGGCGCCAACCTGTTCATCAACCATCTCTACTACTGGGGCGAGGTCCACCATGGCACGACGCTGGGACCGGACCGTGCGCGCCGCATGAATGCCATGCGCACCGCTCGGCGCATGGGCGTCCGGCTCGCTATGCATTCCGACGCGCCGATCACGCCCATCGGGCCGCTGTTCAGCGCGTGGTGCGCCGTCAACCGCCGCACATTGGCGGGCCGGGTGCTTGGCGAAGCCGAATGCCTGACGGTCGAAGAGGCATTGCGCACCATCACGCTCGGCGGGGCGTACGCATTGCGGCGCGAACACGAGATCGGCAGCATTGAGGTCGGCAAGCTGGCGGACTTTGCGGTGCTGGAGGACGATCCGCTGGTCGTGGATCCGATGGCGCTGAAGGATGTGCGGGTATGGGGCACCGTTCTCGGCGGCAAGGTGTTCGCGTCGCCGCGCATGGAGGCGACATGACGGTCCGGCAACGCGAAAAGATTCCACTCACGATCCTGAGCGGCTTTCTCGGTGCAGGTAAGACGACGCTGCTCAATCGCCTGCTGTGCGCGCCGCAGGGACGCAGGCTGGCGGTGATCGTCAACGACTTCGGCAGCCTGCACATCGATGCCGACCTGATGGCCGCCCGTGATGCGAAGGCGATCCATATGGCCAATGGCTGCATCTGCTGCACCATGGGCGACAGCCTCATGCGGACGCTCGCCACACTGCAGGCGGCCGACGATCCGCCGGATCACCTCGTCATCGAGGCCAGCGGCGTCTCGGACCCGTGGAGCATCGCGCAGATCGGCCTGGCGGGCGATGCCTTCGTGCTCGATGGCGTGATCGCCCTGGCTGACGCCGAACTGGTGCGCGTCCATGCGGAGGACCGCTACGTCGGCGACGTCGTGCGGCGGCAGTTGACGGCGGCAGACATTATCGTGCTGAACAAGCGCGACCTCGTTGACGCCGCCACCATGCACTGCCAACGGCGATGGCTCGACACCCTCATGCCCGACGCACGCATCGTCGAGGCCTCGCACGCGGCTGTTGCCACGGAGTTGGTGCTAGGCATCGGTGCCGGGAGAGCCGCGCTTGGGGTGGCCGAAGCCGACGGCGGTGAGCGCGGCCATCTTGCCAACGTGCGGACGTGGTCGTTTTCCGCTTCGCAGCCCCTAAGCACGTCGACGCTGCGGCAATGGCTGGCTGCGCTGCCGCCCGACGTGCTGCGCGCCAAGGGAATCCTGCATACCATCGAAGCGCCGGACCGGCGCATGGTCTTCCATCGCGTGGGCGGACGCTGGAGCCTCATCCCGGATGGCGACTGGGCCGGGAGCGTGCCGGCGTCGCGGGTGGTCCTGCTCGCCATCGGGGGATGCTTCGACGGCGACGCTTGGCTTGCGCGATTTCAGAAAGCCCTGCTGTAGCAGGCCCGTCCCGGATGAATCCGTTAGGCCACGCGGCAGAGCGACGCCAGCCGCTCCGCCAGCCGGTGCACCGCGCCGCCGGCATCCGGGCGGCAGTGCAGCGCCAGCTCGATGGTATTCACCTGCGGCAGCCAGTGATCTGGCCCAAGTACGCGATGCCGATGGTCCACCGCCCTAGCGGGCAGCAAACTGATGCCGAGGCCATTAGCCACTGCGGATTGGAGGCTACCCAAGCTCGTGCTGCTGTAGCTGACGCGCCAGCGCCGCCCACAGGCGTCGAGCGCCGATTGGATCTCGTCGCGATACAGGCCGCGCAGCGGAAACACGGCCAGCGGCAAGGGGTCGTGCTCCAGTACCGGAAAGGCGCGGCTGTCAATCCAGCACAGCCGTTCCGGCCACGCGTAAGTGCTGCTGCGGCTGCCGATCCGCTGCTTGACGATGACGATGTCGAGTTCCTGCTGGTCGTAAGCAGCCTGCAGCCGCGCGCTCAGATCGCAGGTCACCTCTAGCCGGAGCCGCGGATGGTCGCGCACGAACTCGGCCAACAGGCTCGTCAAGGATTCCGTGGCAAAGTCTTCCGGGACGCCGAGCCGGATCGCGCCTTCGGCACGACCGCCGCCCAAGGCATTGCAGACCTCATCGTTTAGATCGAGGATCCGCTTCGCATAGCCGAGCAGGCTTTCCCCTTCTTCCGTCAGAGTGACCTGCCTGCTGTTCCGGTCGAGCAATGCCAGGCCGGTGCTCCCTTCCAGCCGCTGGATCTGCTGGCTGACCGTTGATTGCGTCTTGAACAACCGCTCCGCCGCGCGCGTAAATCCGCCGCAATCGGCGACGACGATAAACGTGCGCAGCAATTCCAGGTCAAGATTGCGTATCGCCCTTCCATTCGGTGCCTGAATCCTTTGCATCTGATCATTTAATTTCACTGCGCACCACCCTGAAATTAATATTTTTTCCAACCCCGAGTATAGCTTCACCGCGGGAAAGAAATACGCCATGGCAAGGTTAACCCTGCCACGATATGGTGCAGCATTTAAGTGAGCAGTTACCTAGACTCTCGCGAGAATTCCGGTCCATTCCGTTCGCCAATCTGCTGGCGGCTGCCGCCGGCTTCTATCAATTCAATCAATAGCGTTTATCGGACAAATCGCTCACCAATACTCGGCATATAACAAGAGCAATCACTATTCGTGGCTTTAAAAAATGTGATCCACCACCGGATCCGGAGGAGAACCACCCCATGCAACGAAAAATCCTGACCGCCTTGGCAGCGGCCGGTCTCAGCTTCAGCGCGGCTGCGCAGACATCGTCCGTCACGCTGTATGGCGTCATCGACGTCGGGCCCGTCTATACCAATCATGTCAACGGCAGCGGCAACAGCCTCGTCGAATTGGCACCGGGAAATATTGGTGGGCCGCGATGGGGCCTGCGTGGCACGGAGGAACTTGGCGGCGGCCTGCAAGGGCTGTTCGTGCTCGAAAGTGGCTTCACGCCGGATACCGGGCAGCTTGCGCAAGGCGGCCGACTCTTTGGTCGCAAGGCGCTGGTCGGCCTGAACGACGCGCGCTTCGGCCAGCTCACGCTCGGACGGCAACAACACACGCTGTTCGATTTCTCCCTAGCCTACGATCCCATGGTGATCGCCACCCGCTACGGCCTGACCATGCAGGACAGCTGGTTCGCCGGGCGTGCCGACAATGCCATCCGCTACGAAAAGCAGTTTGGACCGCTGTCAGCCCGTGCGTTCTACAGCTTCGGCTACAAGGGCTCGGCCAACGGCGCTGGTGAAGTTCCGGGTCAGGGCAAGGTTGGGCGCGAGGTCGGGGCCGGCATCGATTACGCAGGCGGACCGTGGCAGGCCGGCATGGCCTATGACATCGTGTATGGCACGAGCGTCGCTACCGCCGACAACCGCGAACAGCGCGCCGCCGTCGGCGCGACCTACGATTTCGCCAATGCACGTGCCTATCTCGGCTATCGCTGGTATGACGGGCGGTTCAACGGCCAATCGATCATCAGCAACCTCTGGTGGACCGGCGTCATGGTGAACGTGCTTCCCGCCGTGAAGCTGACCGGCTCTCTCTATTACCAGGACTTCCGCGGCACGAACGCCGATCCCCTGGGTATGGTCCTGAGCGCCGAGTACAAATTCTCGAAGCGCACGTTTGTCTATCTAAGTGGCGGCTACTCGCTCAATCGGCACGGCTCGTCGCTCGGGGTCGCTGGCCTGAATGGCGGCAGCCTGCCTGCTGGCAATACGCTTGACGGCGGCTCGCTGCAAGTCACTCCGGGAAAGAACCAACTAGGCGTGGCTACCGGCATGCGCCTCGTCTTCTGACCTGCTGAAGGGAGGCGGCCGACCGGCCAGCAGCGCGAACACATAGTCCAACAGCGGGAAGCAACCCATGAGAATTCTAGTTGTCAACGTCAATACGACGGCCTCCTTAACCGAAAGCATCGCTGCGACGGCGCGCGCGGCCGCCTCGCCGGGCACGCAGATTGTCGGCTTGACCCCGTGCTTTGGGGCCGCGTCAGTGGAAAGCCATTTCGAGAGCTATCTTTCTGCAGTGGCCGTGATGGATCGCGTTTTACGCTACGACGGACCTTACGATGCAATCATACAGGCCGGCTTTGGCGAGCATGGCCGCGAAGGACTTCAGGAACTTGTTGGCGTGCCGGTCGTGGACATTACTGAAGCCGCAGCAAGCGTCGCGATGCTCCTGGGCCGTCGGTACTCGGTCATCACGACGCTTGATCGCGCCGTGCCCATGATCGAGGATCGCCTGAGGTTGGCGGGATTGGATAGCCGATGCGCGTCAATTCGCGCGGCCGCTGTCGCCGTGCTAGACCTGGAGCGGCACGCCGAGAGCGCGCGTGATGCCATCGCACGGGAAGCCGCGACTGCTATATCTACGGACGCCGCCGAGGTCATATGCCTTGGCTGCGCCGGCATGGCCGGACTTGACATCGAGATCCGCGAACGCACTGGCGTGCCCGTGGTGGATGGCGTCGCGGCAGCGGTAGCGCTGGCAGAGTCTCTGGTACGCCTAGATCTGCGCACGTCAAAGGTGCGAAGCTATGCGTATCCGCAAACGAAAGTCCTCGCCGGCTGGCCCCTGACCTTTTCGGGATGAGGCGAACGATTGAGCTCCACACCCGCCACCGCCAAGGCCCCGGGTCGCAAGCACAGTTCGACATCTTGAGATCGAAGCAGCTGATGTCCTGAAAGTGGCGGAACAGACGGTAGTCTGATTGTGGCAGGCCGGCAAGCCTTTCCTCGGCGGCCTGTTTCGCCCCTCATTTGACGCAATGACCGCTTCGTCTCAGAACTTCCATACACCGGTCAAAGGAGTATTCGCACTTTGCGTGCGAAATGTGCCATGAATGCGAGCATCAGCGGACCGATGTTTGTGGTGCTTTACGGAAGATGAAAAAGGGTCCGTACCCAACCAGTGTGCGGCGCCGGGCGGCATCAGGGCATTGCCGATATCGGAAACGTAGACCGTATCCGGCACGACCATCGGCCCCACGATCGCCATCACAACCATCAAGCCGACGATCGCATAGACGCAGGTATCAAACGCGGATGGGGCTGTGCGCAACGCGCCGCGTGCAATGGAAAGATTCATCGCTTGCTCCCGTGAAGTTGTGCGGCGCGGATGCGCGGGTCGACCGCCAGCAGTAGAAGGTCGACCAGCACATTGCTGATGCAGACCACCGCCCCCACGAAGAGCACCGCGCCGAGCACGGCATAGGTGTCTTTCTGCTCGACCGCGTTGGACAGGTATGCCCCCACGCCCTGGCGCCCGAACACGCTTTCCACTAGCACTGACGAGCCGATCATCATGCCGAGGAGTACGCCCACGAGCGTAATGGTGGGGCCCATGGCGTTGGGTAGCGCGTGCCGCAGCATGATGCGGGCGAACGAGGCGCCCTTGGCGCGCACGGGCAGGATGAAATCCCTTTCCAGGATCCCGAGCAGCGAGGCGCGCAGCGTGCGGAAGAACTGCGCCGCGAAGAATGCCGCCAGCGCCAAGGCCGGCAGCACGATGTGGCGCACAGCGTCGGCGAAAGCTGCCAGGTCACCGGCGAGCAGCGCGTCGACCAGCGGCATCTGCGTGCGCGCTGGCACGGTGAAGTCAAGGCTCTGCTGGCCGGAGATCGGCAGCAGGCCCCAGCGGCTCGCCAGCACGTATTGCGCGAGTAGCGCAAGCCAGAACGTCGGCATGCCGCCGGCTGCCACCGCCGCCACCCGGCAGGCCCGGTCGAAGGCGCCGTCGCGCCAGGTGGCCGCCGCCATGGCCGCCGGCACCGCCAGCAACAGGCTCAGCAGCAGCGTGATGGCCACCAGTTCGAGCGTGCTCGGGAACACCTTCAGCACATCGTCCAGCACCGGCTGCAGCGTGCTGACCGACGTGCCGAGGTCGCCGTGCAGCACCTGTCCGACGAAGCGGCCGTACTGCACGACGAGCGGCGCGTCCAGCCCCATGCGCTGGCGCACGGCTTCCACCTGCGCCGGCGAGGCCTCCGGCCCGGCCGCCACCAGTGCCTCGTCGCCCGGTATCGCCTTGATCATCGCGAACACCAGCGTGACGAGGCCGAGCAGCGTCAGCGCGGTCACCGCCAGGCGGCGCGCGACGAAGAGCACGCCCGGCATCCATTTCCATTGCAGCATACGCATCACTTCTTCGCCAGGCGCAGATCGGCGGGCGCCAGCGGGAACACCACCTTGCTGACTTCCGGGGTCTGGATCTGTTGCGGCCGGTACGTGACAGGACGACCCACCGTGTACAGGGGCATGATCACGGACTCCTTGTCGAGGATGGTCTGCACCTGCTTATACAGTTCGCAGCGTTGCGCCGGATTGGGCGAGGCCTTCGCGGCATCCAGCAGGGCATCGACCTTCGGGTTGGCGTAGCCGCTGCGGTTCGTGCCCATTGCATCGGAGCGGTAGCCGCGCAACAGGATCGAGCCAGGGTCAGGGAACTGCGCAAAGTCGTCGAGCAGCATCATCTGGGGAATGCTGTCGAAGCGCGCCACGCTGGCGAGGTAAGCCGCGAAGGAAATCGGCTCAAGCTTCAGTTGCACGCCGATCTCCGCCAGGTTCGACTGCAGCAGCGTGGCCTCCAGCCGCTGCACCTCGACGGTTGGCTGAAAGCGCATCGTGAGTTGGAGGTCCTTCACGCCGGCTTCCGCCAGCAGGCGCTTCGCCTCGGCAAGATCGCGACGCGCGGCGGGCAGGTCGGGGCGACAGTTCATGGTCGCGGGCAGCGGGCCGTTGGCAATGACGCCGTTGCCCTGCCTGATGGCCGACAGGCCGCCCTGGTAGTCATACGCCAGCCGGATCGCGCGGCGCACGCGCGGGTCCGCAGTGGGACCGGTGCGCGAATTGAAGATGATATTCGTCTGGAGTTCGGGCCTGAGGCGGGCATCCCGCACACGCCCCTCCTTGTCGAGCAGCGCCGCATCGCGGTAGCCCATGCCGAGCACGGCGAGGTCGATGTTGCCGGCGCGCAGCTCGTCGCGCTGGGTTGCGCCTTCGTCGATCCGGCGGAACACGATCTGCTCGGGCCGCCCTTCCGCGTTGCTCCAGTAGCCCGGAAAGCGCGATACCACGATGTCGGCATTGCGGCTCCCCGCGAACACATAAGGGCCGCTGCCGGCGTCGTGGGACTGGAGCCAGCCCTGGGCGTCGTCCGTGCCCGCGTTTGCGGCCACGAGCTTCGCTTCCAGGATGTAGATCTTCGACAACGCGCCGAGGAACAGGGAATCCGGGCGCGCCAGATGGATGGTCAGCTTGCGCGCGTCGTGGACGGTGGCCTTGTCGTACCCGTCGATCTGCGACGCGATGCCGAGTCCGAGGCGCTTCAACCGGTCGAGCGTATAGGCGACGTCCTGCGCCGTGACCGGGCTGCCGTCATGAAATACGATGCCGGGGCGCAGCATGACATCGACCGACTTCGCATCGCCCCCCAGCGCGAACGTCTGCGCGAGCTGTCCCACCAGCTTGCCGCTCCCGTCGTAGGTAACGAGCGTGTCGTACAGCGTGCTGGCGATGAAGCTGGTCTGCGCGTAGTCGGTACGCATGGGATCGAGCGTGGCCACCACGCCACCGTTGGCGAAAATCACCGTCTTGCTGCGGTCAAACTTCGCCTGGGCACCGGCCTGGCCGGACAGCGCAATGGCCGCCGCTACGCCCACCACGGCAATTCCCCCCACTTTCACGCCTCGCCTCCCCCACCATCCTTCCACTGCCTGTCTCCTGGTTCTCATGGATTCCTCTCTGGCTTCGGCGATTCGGACATCGCCATTGGTGTATGGCAGTGTATGAGCGGCCAAATTGGCGGAGAACTGAAAAGATCGGGGACAGCGATAACAGACTGGAATGGGGAGAAGGGGGAGGAAAGTGAAGGCGGCCGCGGGCGGAGCCGGCTCCGGCGACGGAAGTGACGCGCACTACCCAGGCGGGTCAGTACGGGAGGGCGCCATGGGATGGTCCGGCGTGGCGCGAAGGGGGGCCCGGGATCTACTCGCCGGCGCGCTCGGCCGAGAGCGCAGCCACCTCGCGCAGGCAGTCGATGAACATGCGGCAGGCGGGCTTCAGTTCCTTATCGGCACGCACGGAGAATCCCACCGCGCCGAGACTGCCGGCTGGTTCGTCGTCCAGCACGCAGAGCAGCCCCGCGTCGACGAACTCGCGTACCGTGGAGCGGGACATCAGACATACGCGTGACGTTTCCATCAGCAGCGTGATGTTGGCGAGGATCGACGACGATTCCACCGCGTCGCGGGGAATAGGATGGCCGTGGCGCCGGATGTAGTTGTCCACGGCCGGCCGCGAGGGCGACTCGGGAACCGGCAGGACCCAGGGGACGTCCGCCAGCCTCGCGGGATCGATCCGCGTGCCCGATGGAACCCGCGCCGCCCAGTAGCGCGCGCCCCCGACGAGGCACAGGGACTCGTCGAACAACACTTCGTGACGCAGCGACAAGGCGTGGGAGATCGGCTGGGGCGGCAGGCGTCCCATCGCCACGTCGGAAGCAATCGAGGACGTAGTCGTCGCGGTCACCCAAGCCGCGTTGGGCAAATCGTACGGTATCCCCGCCGTCCGACAGAAAGGTCACCGGCTGACTGGGTTGCACCCCTTCACGTAACAGGAAGTTCCACATACGATCGGCCGGTCGGCGCTCCAGCTTGTGCACGTAGGCAAAACTATGCCCGCCATCCTGATCCCGCAGGGACTTCCCGACGATCACTTCAAACCAGCCGTCCTGGCGCCGCCGGTGGCCGGCCCGCCGGAGGTAGCCGCCGTCAATGCCGACCGCGCGGATCGGACTGGGCTCTGGGATCTCGGGCAAACCGACGCTCGCGGCCACCTCTTCCTGCTGCCGGGCGTCGATGGCCTGTTCCGCCTCCAGCCGGCGACCGAGCGTGGTGACCTGGCGCCGGGTCGAGCTGGCTGCCAGCACATGATCGAGCGGCAATACCTCCTGCAGGACGTCGACGGTCAGACCATACGACATCAACGCTGCAAACTTGACCTCGAGATACTGAAGTTCTGGACTGACACGCTCAGGCAGACAGCGGGCGACCGGGTCTGAAGCTACGTGCGTCGCCCTGGCACCGCCGGCAGGAGTACAGCCTGGGGCTGTCAATCGACAGTCGTCCGAACGCGCTACGAAAGACCAAGTGATGGTGCCCCTTGCAAGCCAACTGCGCCCCGCAATTGGGACAAACGCTGGTCCGGGCAACCGCTTCGGCAACCTGTGCCGTGACCATCGTGCGCTGAAGACGCCCCTGCAATGATTTCGCCTCCTCCAGATGCAGGCCCAGCGAGCCCACATCAAGCCCGTCTCTCTCGAACTGGGCTATTTCGGTAACGGTGGCTGGCACGCCTCCATCGTCCTGCACGACAAGTTGCAAGCTGATACGCATGGCCGCCCTCCTCCCGTGGAAGCTGCGGCGACCAGTCTACCCCTCGAACCCTCGCAACCGATCATTGACGATCTGACGGTCAAAACGACATCCAGCCATGTCAGCCACGTGCCGACCTCGTCGCGTAGCTCTGCCAACACGATAGGCCGCTCGCGCAGCGACTCGATCCAATCGAGGAACTCATATTCACTGTGTTCGTCCCTGGCCTCCAGATACCTCTCGATTCCGCCAATGTCCTCGGGCGGGCAAGGCCCGCAACCCGCTACGCAACGGGGCAACTGGCCAGGCTGTTTCCGCAGCATACGCCGCTCCATGCGTATCTCGTGGTGCCACCACGCGTTAAAGTCATACACGTAGGCGAAGCCTTCGTGTTCGTGGAGATGAAACGCAGTCAACGGCAGTTCGTTTGCGACTGTGCAGAACCGCAAGATGCCTTCATGAGCTTCGCCGTAATGCCTGCCACGAATGCTAAACGTGTGCAGATGCTCGTCGGCCCAGCCCATGACGACCTGGATGACATTGTGCAATTGCCCGAGCGTCAAGTACTCGGGCACGAGGACGCGTCGCCAAACCGACGGGCTTAGACCGCGCAGAGAAATTCGAAGTTGAAGGACGGAGATCGCCGGCCCAGGATCGGAAGCCATGCCGGCATTGTAGGTGCCTCATTGGCCTCTCAGGAGGGGGCCGGTCGTCAGCCCCCGCTTTGGCGCGGTCTCCATCAAGAACGTCGAGATGCACGACTGGCAAGGTCCGGCGTCGCGCTGGCGCACGGTGCGAGACGCCATCCACGCCGACGTGCTGGCGAACGGCTTCAGCACAAAGTGCAACAGCTTCGTCCAGACCTATGGCGGCAACACCACCGATGCAAGTCTGCTCCTGCTGCCGATGGTGGGCTTCATCGATGGCAAGGATCCGCGCATGCTCGGCACGATCGAGGCCATCGAGAAGGAATTGCTCGCGAACGGGCTGGTGCGCCGGTACCTGCCGTCCCGCACCGAGGACGGCCTGCCCGGTAGCGAGCCAACCTTCCTTGCCTGCAGCTTCTGGCTCGCGGACGCCTATGCCATGGCCGGGCGCTGGCAGCAAGCGCACGAACTGTTCGAGCGACTGCTCCTGCTGCGCAACGACGTCGGTCTCCTGTCGGAGGAGTACGACTCTGCCAGGCACCGCATGGCTGGCAACTTTCCGCAGGCGCTGTCGCATATCGCGCTGGTCAATACCGCCTTGCTGCTCGAGAAGGGCATCAAGCGTGCATGAGGCCGACGCCCCCCTATCCGCGTTCGCGCCCTCCCCCGCTGAACTGTCCGACGATGCCCTTGCGGAACGTCAGTACGCACAGCACGAAGATCAGGCCAGTCACCATCGATACCGATTCACCCAGGCCGTTGAACCACTCCACACCGGTTGCCGCAGCCAGATAGCTCCCGAGATCGCCGAGCTTGTTCTCCAGCGCGACAATCACGAACGCGCCGACAATCGGCCCGGAAAGCGTGCCGAGGCCGCCAACCAGCGTCATCAGGATCACGGCGCCTGACATCGACCAATGCACGTCGGTCAATGTCTCGAAGCCGAGCACCAGCGCCTTGAGCGAGCCGGCCAGGCCAGACAGCGCCGCCGACAGCACGAATGCGGAGAGCTTGAAGCGATCCACGTCGTAGCCTAACGACACCGCGCGCGGCTCGTTCTCCTTGATCGCCTTCAGGAACTGGCCGAACGGAGAATGCACGGTGCGGACGATCAGCACGAACGCCGCCACCACGATCGCCAGTGCCACGTAATACAGCATGAGGTCGTTCTCCAGCGACAGCACACCAAACAGCCGGCCGCGCGGGATGCCTTGCAGGCCATCCTCGCCTCCTGTGAATGGTGCCTGCAGACAGAGGAAGTACAGCATTTGCGCAAGCGCCAGCGTGATCATCGCGAAATAAATGCCTTGCCGACGAATGGCCAGCATACCCATCACCAGCCCGATCAGCGCGCCGGTGCCCGTGCCAAGCAGCAGCCCCACTTCCGGCGTCACCCCCCAGGCCTTCATCGCATGTCCCGCGACATAGCCGGCGCCGCCCAGGAATGCGGCATGTCCGAACGACAACAACCCCGTGTAGCCGATCAGCAGGTTGAACGCACACGCAAACAGCGCAAAGCACAGCACCTTCAGCACGAATACCGGATACGCGCCAGCGAATGGCGCAGCGACCAGTGCAACTAGAAGCAGGCCGTACAACGCCGCTTTCGACACGCGCCACACAGGCGCCTGCGGCTGGAGCACCACTGCAGTCATCGATGGTTCTTGCATCATTTCTCCTTTCCGAACAGCCCAGCGGGGCGCACCATCAACACCAGCGCCATGATGATGAACACCACCGTCGACGATGCTTCGGGATAGACCATCTTGGTCAGGCCTTCGATCACGCCAAGCCCGAGACCGGTCAAGATCGATCCTGTGATCGAGCCCATGCCGCCGATCACCACCACCGCGAAGACAACGATGATCAGGTTCTGCCCCATCAGCGGCGAAACCTGCATCACCGGCGCGGCGAGCACGCCCGCAAACGCCGCCAGCGCGACACCGAAGCCGTAGGTCATGGTGACCATCAGCGGTACGTTGACGCCGAACGCTTCGACGACCTTGGCGTTCTCGGTGCCGGCGCGCAGGAAGCTGCCCACCTTGGTCTTCTCGATCAAGTACCACGTGCTGAGGCACGCCCCGAGGGATGCGGCGACGACCCAGGCGCGGTAGTTCGGCAGGCGCATGAACCCTAGGTCGGTCGCGCCCTGCAGCACGGAAGGCGGCGCGTATGGCAGGCCTGAGACACCATAGGTCGAGCGGAACACGCCTTCGATCACGAGCGTGATACCGAGCGTGAGCAGCAAGCCGTAGATGTGATCGAGCTTGTAGATCCAGCGCAGCATCGTCTTCTCGATGACGACACCGAGCGCCATGACCACCAGCGGCGACAGCAGCAGCATGGCCCAATAGCTGAGCCCGGCATATGCCATGCCGCCCCACGCGAGCAGCGCGCCGAGCATGAACAGCGCGCCGTGCGCAAAGTTGATGACATTGAGCAGGCCGAAGATCACGGCCAGCCCAAGGCTCAGCATCGCATAGAACGCGCCGTTGACAAGCCCCAGCAAAAGCTGGGACAGCAGCACGGAAATCGGGATATTGAACAGTTCCATGAAATGTCCCCTATGGGTCCTTATACGCCCAGCAATTCATTGAGCACGGGCATCTTCGCCTGCAGCTCGCTCTCTGCGAAGCGCTCGACAATGCCGCCGTGCTCCATCACATAAAAACGGTCAGCCAGCGGCGCGGCGAAGCGGAAGTTCTGCTCCACCATCACCACCGTGTAGCCCTTCTTCTTGAGCATCAGGATCATGCGAGCGAGCGCCTGCACGATCACTGGCGCCAGACCTTCCGAGATCTCGTCGAGCAGCAGCAGGTTCGCGCCTGTGCGCAGGATGCGGCCCACGGCGAGCATCTGCTGTTCGCCGCCCGACAGACGCGTGCCCTGGCTCTGGCGGCGCTCCTTCAGGTTCGGGAACATCTCGTAGATCTCGGCCTCGCTCAAGCCCTTGCTGCTGTCCGCGCCCTCGAGCACCGGTGGCAGCATCAGGTTCTCTTCGCACGACAGGCTAGAGAAAATCGCGCGTTCTTCGGGGCAGTAGCCGATGCCGTAGTGCGCGATCTTGTGCGTGGGCAGTCTAATGGTCTCGTGGCCGTTGACCTTGATCGAGCCTTTGCGCGCTCCAGTGAGGCCCATGATCGCGCGCAGCGTCGTGGTGCGGCCCGCGCCATTGCGGCCCAGCAGCGTGACCACTTCGCCGCGGTTCACGGTCAGGTCCACGCCGTGCAGGATGTGCGATTCGCCGTACCAGGCGTGCAGGTCCTTGATTTCAAGCGCGGGTACGTTGGATGTCGTCATGTCGATGGCCTCCTCAGTGCGCGCCCTGCAACTCGGCGTCCGCGGTGCCCATGTATGCCTCCATCACGCGCGGGTCTTTCGAGACTTCCGCATACGGACCTTCGGCCAGGATGGCGCCACGCTGGAGCACCGTGATCTTGTCGGCGATCGACGACACCACGTTCATGTTGTGCTCGACCATCAGGATGGTGCGGCCCGCCGATACCTTCTTGATCAGCTGCGTGACACGGTCCACGTCCTCGTGGCCCATGCCCTGCGTCGGCTCGTCGAGCAGCATCAGCTCGGGTTCCATTGCAAGCGTCGTGGCAATCTCAAGCGCGCGCTTGCGCCCGTACGGCAGGTTCACCGTGACGGCCTGCGCGAACTCGGTCAGGCCAACCTGGTCGAGCAGCCCCATCGCACGATCGTTGAGCACGTCCAGCGAACGCTCGCTGCGCCAGAACTGGTACGCGGTGCCAAGCTGACGCTGCAACCCGATACGCACGTTCTCCATCACCGTCAGGTGCGGGAACACGGCCGAGATCTGGAACGAGCGGATCACACCGCGGCGCGCGATCTGCGCGGGCTTTTCGCGCGTGATGTCGATGCCGTTGAAGAGGATGGTGCCGGTGGTCGGCTCCAGGAACTTGGTGAGCAGATTGAAGCAGGTAGTCTTGCCGGCACCGTTGGGCCCGATCAGCGCATGGATCGAGCCGCGGCGCACGCGCAAGTTGACCCCGTTCACAGCGGTGAAGCCCCGAAAGGACTTCGCCAGGCTGCGGGTTTCGAGAATCAGATCTTCATGAGGCATGGACGGATCCGGTGAAGTGTGGCGGAATCCCGCGATACAGGGCGCGCATCAGCCCTGCACCGGCAGCGAGACGACTTCGTAGCCATGCCGCAGCGTGCGGCCCAGGATCGGGTCTTCCAGCTCGATCTCGAAGCGCTGGGCCGGCCTGATGCCGCCGATCGCCGGCAAGGTGCCGCACAGCATCGCGGTGCCATCCGCAAACTCGCCGCCATGTTCGGCGAACCGCGCGATCAGATCGACGGGCGCCCGCATGGCCGTCACAGGGCCTTCCTGATACAGCACGCGCTCGCCGTCGATGGTCGCGTATGAGCGCAGCATCAGTGCATCCCAGTGTCCTTCCACATCAGCCAGGCGCCACAGGGTCGCAGCACAAGGCTTCTCGCACATCTGCTTGGACACAGTGATGCCGTAGGTCTCCACCTCGCGGTCGGTATGGTCGGATGCGATGCCGACGAGCACCTCGCCGCCATCCTTCACCAGCAGGAACTCTGCCTCGCCGCTGCTGGCCTGGCCGCTGACCTGGATCTGCTCCGGCGCGCCGAGACGCTCGGCGGCTACGCGATAGAAGACTGGCGTGTAAGGCGGACGCTTGACGCCGAGTTCTTCCAGTTCGCGAATATGGGCTTCCATGGCCGCGACGTCACGTCCGGTCCATCCGGCGACGACGAGTTGGTGGATGTTGAAGGCACGGCTTGCGCCGCAGTCACGGCCGTCGCGGCTGTCGATATTGAAGTTGAGTGTTTTCATGATGGGGCGGAATCCTGTTTCGGGAGATGAACGGACAGTGCTTACTTGTGCACGAGTGTGCAGGCGCTGGCGCTGAGCGGGCGGAATGCTTCGTTCGGGGGAATCACGCTTTTGATCTTGTAGTAGTCCCACGGACGCTTCGATTCTTCCGGGCGCTTGACCTCGACGAGGTACATGTCGTGCACCATCAGGCCGTCGGCGCGAATCCTGCCGTCTTTCGCGAAGAAGTCGTTGACGGGCGTCTCGCGCATCTTCGCCATGACGGCGTCGCTGTCGTCGGTCTGCGCGGCCTGGATGGCCTTGAGGTAGTGCAGCGTCGACGAGTACACACCGGCGTGGACCAGCGTCGGCATGCGCTTGGTCCGCTCGAAGAAGCGCTTTGACCATGCGCGCGTCGCATCGTCGCGATCCCAGTAGAACGACGTCGTGAGCAGCATGCCCTGCGCGGCCTGCAACCCTAGGCTGTGGATGTCGCTGATGAACATGTGCAGCCCCGCGAGCTTCTGCCTGCCGCCATTGCCGATCCCGAAGTCCGCGGCCGTCTTGATCGCGTTGACGGTATCGGCACCGGCATTGGCGAGCCCGATGACCTTCGCGCCCGATGCCTGCGCCTGCAGCAGGTACGAGGACAGGTCCGCCGAATTGATCGGGTGCTTCGCCTTGCCCGCGAGCTTGCCACCCGACGCCGACAGCGCGTCGGTCGCATCCTTCTCTAGCGACGCGCCGAGCGCGTAGTCGACCGTCAGGAAGTACCAGCTCTTGTCGCCCGTCTTCGTCAGCGCCTTGACCGTGTTTGCAGCGAACGCGTAGGTGTCGTAGGAATACTGGACCGTGTAAGGCGAACAGTCCTCGTTGCTCAGGCGCGTGGTGCCCGCGCCGCTCGCCATGACGATCTTGTGCTTGAGCTTGCCGAGGTTGGACACGGCCAGTGCCACCGACGACGGCAGCGCGTCCTGGATCACGTCGACCTTCTGGTTGTCGAACCAGCCGCGCGCCAGTGTTGCGGCGACATCGGTCTTGTTCTGGTGATCGGCACTGACGACCTGTACGGGAGCGCCCAGCACCTTGCCGCCGAAGTCCTCCGCAGCCATCTGGGCGGCCACGACCGAGCCCTTGCCGCCGATGTCGGAGAAGATTGATGACATGTCGGTGAGGACGCCGATCTTGACGACCCCGTCGCTGATCCGGGGCGATTCCGCGGCCTTCGCAGTGGCGGCACATAGCATGGCACTGGCCAGGACGGCCGCGCCCATTCGCATTGCAGGCATTGCAGGCATTGCAGGCATGTTGTCTACTCCAGGGTGGAATCTCTTGAGGAATCTGGATACGTTGTGACTACCGTTGCAGGGCGGCTTCCACCGCCATACCGATCGCCAGCAGCCGCCGGTCGCTCAGGTGGCGGCCGAACAGCATCAGGCCGACCGGCGCTTCGCCGCGGCGATGGCACGGCACCGACAGCGAGCAAAGGTCCAGCATGTTGGCGATGGCCGGGTTGCGCAGCAGCAGGCGGTTGATGCGGAAGAACGCTTCGTCATCGTCGAGGTCGGCAATGCGTGGCGCGACGATCGGTACGGTCGGCAGCACGACGGCGTCGAAGCCAGCCAACTCCGCATCGGCCTGTAGGCACAACGCAGCGCGCCGGCGAAGCGTGCGCAAGAAATCCGCAGCGCGCTGCGCATCGGCCAGGCGGATGCGCGACAGTACGCGCGGGTCATAGGCGCCTGCTTGTTCCGCCAGCAGATCCGCATGCCACGCGCTGGCCTCCGCCGCTACCAGACCGCCGTTGGCGCCGAGTTCGGCAAGGTGGTCCCAACTGTCAAAATGCACATCCTGCAACCGCGCGCCGGCGGCCGAAAGCTGCCGCAATGCACGGCTGAACGACTCAGCCACTTCATCGCTGACGCCTTCGAAGACGAGCCCGACCGGTACGGCCAGGCGCAGTCCGGCGAGCGGCGCGGCGACCAGTGGCGTCGTATCCTCGCCCGCCATCACCGCGTCGATGTCGGCGCAGCACGCGACCGTATTGGCCAGGCAGCCTACGGAGTCGTAGCTCGATGACAGCGGCACGGCGCCGTCCAGCGGAATACGGCTTGCCGTGGGCTTGAAGCCCGCAATGCCGCACAGTGCCGCCGGAATCCGGCACGAGCCGCCCGTATCCGAGCCGATCGCGGCCAGCGCCATGCCATCGGTCACCGACACCGCGGCGCCCGACGACGAGCCGCCCGGAATGAGTTCCGACGCGCGGCCGTACGGATTGCGCGGCGTGCCGTAGTGCGGGTTGATGCCGACGCCCGAATAGGCGAATTCGGTCATGTTGGTCCTCCCGACAAGCACCGCGCCAGCCGCCCGCAGCCGTGCAATGGCCGCCGCGTCGGCAACAGCCGGACGCTCCGGCAGTACGCGCGCACCGGCCCGAGTCACATCGCCTTGCACATCGAACAGATCCTTGACCGAGATGGGCACCCCTGCGAGCGGACCGGCGATGCCGTACTCGCGCAGCAGGTCGCTCGTATGCGCCTGCTTGCACGCGGCCATGCTCACGCCGTGTGGAAAGACGCGTGCGCCTTCACCGCCCGGGTTGCAGATGCGCTCCACGCAGGACGCCAGCAGCGACGCGGCGTTCGCGCTGCCGTCAGCCAGTTGCCGCAAGGCGGCTCGTACGGTGGCAGTCATGATCAGGCCGGGTCGTAATAGTGGATTTCCAGCAGCATGCAGCCGGTGTTCGACTTGAACGGGCCGTGGAATGCGCCGGGCGGGCGGCATGCGTAGGTGTTGGGCACGAACGCTTCGCCACCCTCGCCTTCCGCGTCGTTGCCAACGGTCAGGTCGCCGCTGATGAGGTAGACCTCTTCCCAGTACTCATGCACGAACGGCTTGGTCGTGAACACACCGGGCTCGAAGCGCAGCAGGCGCGTACGGCTGCCGCTGCGGCCCGGCTCGTCGAGTTCGCCGGACAGGATCTTCTGCTGGATGCCGGCCGGATAGCCGTGCGGCACTTCCCAACCGGACTGCAGGTCCACCGTGTGGAATTCGTCGTGAAGCTTGTTGATCGCCATGATCATCTCCTTGTGGGGTGGATCTTCAGTAGGGGGTAAGGACCGGCCTCAGGCAGCGCGTGCGAGCGCGCCCAGTTCCGCTTCGAGCGAATAGCTGCCGAGCATGTTGTCGACGAGGTGCGCGGCGCGCTTCCAGTCGTATGTGCGGTAGGCATGGCCCTTCGTGACGAAGGACGCGCCGGCATAGAACATCTCGTACTGGTTGTGGCGCGATGCGAACTCGGAACCCACGGCGTCCCACGCGAGCTTGAAGAACTTGACGCGTTCCTCCGGGCTGCAGACCGGCGACTTCTGCGTCTTGCCGATGATCTCGGCCAGCACCGGGTTGGCGAAGTCATCGATGCTGGAGGGCAGCATGATCATGCCGCCGCCGGCCAGCTCGCGCAGCGTATTGAGCACCTTGGCGTAGAGCTGCTGCGTCAGCACCTGCGAGCCGTACAGCATGCTGCGGTCCGGCACGTAGTAGCCGTTGACCATCTGGCCCTTGGCTTCCATCGCATAGACCCACGCCTCCACCATGCCGGCCTCGGCGGCCAGTTGGCCGAGCATCTCCTTGACCTGCGGGAAATTGCTGGTGCCGTTGACTTCGGTGATCTTGTGCGCGATGCCGACCAGGAAGCGCAGCTTGACCATCAGCCGCACCTGGCACTGGTAGTTCTGGTAGCTGTGCGCCGGCGTGGCGTGGAACTGCTTTGAACACATCGCGACATCGCCGGCGACGAAGACGCGCTCCCACGGCACCTTCACGTCGTCGAAGTAGAGCACCGCGTCGTTCTCGTCGTAGCGGCTCGCGAGCGGGTTGTCGAACACCGACGTTGCATTGGCCTCGTACGACTTGCGCGACATCACCTTCAGCCCCTTGGTGTTCATCGGGATCGCGAACGACAGCGCATACATCTCGTCGCCTTCGCGCAGCGGCTGGATGCAGCTGCAGAACACCTCGTTGGCCATGATGCCGCTGGTAGCCAGCATCTTCGCGCCGCGCACGGTGATGCCTTCCGCGTCCTGGTCGACGATGCCCACGGCCAGGAACTTGTCTTCCTGCTCATGCGCGGACTTCGACTGATTGGCCTGCGGGTTCACGATCACATAGGTCAGGAACAGATCGTTGTCACGCGCATAGCGGTAGTAGTCGCGCAGCGCGCCGGCACGCCTCGGATCCGCCCGCTCGAACACGTCGATGCCCATGTACATGCCCGAAATGCACGATGCGACGTGATCGGGCGAGCGGCCCATGAAGCCGTAGTGCAATTCGGTCCACGCCTCCAGTGCATCGCGGCGCTGCACCAGTTCGTCGTAGCTGGTTGGCAGTTGCCAGATCCGGCTGACCTCGTTGGGTGAGCCCTCTGGCTGGAATGTCATCCGGTCGAGGTTCTCTGGCCGCGCCTGGAAGTCATAGAGACTCGCGTAGCTGCCGATCGAATTGCGGAAGGCGGGATGCGTGGTGACATCGGTCACGCGCTTGCCGTCCAGATAGACTTCGCGTCCATCGCGTAGCATGGCGATGTGCTGGGTACCGGTCTTGACCATGTTCTTTCTCCTGGTGACTGCTGGATTGGGTGCTTGTGGTGGAATCAGGCGGCAGCCGGGCTGGGATCCAGCGCGCGGTATTTGCCGCCAAAGAAGATCAGGGGGCGCCCGTCCTGCCGGGCCCGGTGGCGAACGACGCGTCCGATGAAGATCACGTGGTCGCCGCCATCGTGCTGTGCATACGGCTCGCACTCGAACGTGGCCAGCGCATCGGGCAGCAGCACGTGGGTCGCCGCATCGCGTGCGCCGAAGTCGATGCCATCCCACTTGCCCGAGTTCGCACGGGCAAAGCGGTTCGAGAGATCCTGCTGCGCCTCGGCCAGCACGTTCACCGCGTAGCGCGGCGTCGCGCACAGGTCGTCCAGGCTCTGGCAACGGCGATCCACCGAGAACAGGATCAGCGGCGGGTCCAGCGACACGGAATTAAACGACGCCACCGTGATGCCCACAGGCGAGCCCTGCTCCCGCGGCGCGGTGATGACGGCGACACCGGTGGCGAACATGGCCAGCGTGCTGCGGAAATGGCGTTGGGCATCGGGATCGATACCGCCCACAACGGATGACTCAGACATCACTACTCCTACGCATGTTGTCGACCTGACTCGTTTGCTTTCGTTGTTAGCTTTGTTTGTTATGGAATATTCAACGCTAATAAAGTTGGCTATTCAAGTTAGTGGAAATACCTAGACGACGGATGAAAGCTGTGTCGACGGCGAAAACATGCATCCCGGAGAACCTTTCCAGAGAAGGATTTCCGGGCTTTTTCGCCTGACCGGCGAGCCGTGGCGTGCGTGTGCCGGTGACCGGACAACAACCCTATCGCCGGCATGGAGCGTCGGAAATTTTCGCGTTCCCGGTGCTAGACTCGGCTCGCGCCATGGCACGAGCCTTCGTTCGCCGCGTGCCCCGTCCTACCGACACCAGAGCAGAAACATTATGCAAGCCGAGCCCCAGACCTTCCCGATCTATATGGACTACAGCGCGACCACGCCGGTCGATGTCCGCGTCGTCGAGAAAATGGTTCCCTTCCTGCACCAGCACTTCGGCAACCCGGCCTCGCGCAGTCATGCGTATGGCTGGCACGCGGAAGACGCCGTGGAAACCGCACGCGCCCATGTCGCCGCGCTGTTGAATGCCGATCCGCGCGAGATCGTCTGGACCTCCGGCGCAACGGAGGGCAACAACCTTGCCATCAAGGGCGCGGCGCATTTCTACCGTGGCAAAGGGCGACACATCATCACGGTGAAGACCGAGCACAAGGCCGTGCTCGATACGTGCCGCGAACTCGAACGCCAGGGATTCGAGGTGACGTATCTCGATGTGCGCGAAGATGGCCTGATCGACCTCGATGCACTGCGCGGCGCGATGCGCCCGGACACCATCCTGGTGTCGGTGATGATGGTCAACAACGAGATTGGCGTGATCCAGCCAGTGGCGGAAATCGGGGAGATGTGCCGCGCCGCGGGCGTCGTTTTTCACTGCGACGCGGTGCAGGCTGCCGGCAAGATTGCAATCGACCTTGAAGCGCTCAAGATCGACCTGCTCACCGTGACCGCGCACAAGGTCTACGGTCCCAAGGGCATCGGCGCGCTATACGTGCGCCGCAAACCCAGGATCCGGCTCGAAGCGCAGATCCACGGCGGCGGCCACGAGCGCGGCATGCGTTCGGGCACGCTGCCGGCGCACCAGATCGTCGGCATGGGCGAAGCGTTCCGGATTGCGCAGCTTGAACTGGAGGAGGAAGCGCGCCGGGTCGGCGCGCTGCGCGACAGGCTGCTCGCCGGCCTCACGCAGCTTGAAGAGGTCTACGTCAACGGCACCCTCGCGCACCGCATCCCGCACAACCTGAACGTCAGCTTCAATTATGTCGAAGGGGAATCGCTGATCATGGGGATTAAAGGCGTGGCGGTGTCATCGGGCTCGGCGTGCACGTCGGCGTCTCTGGAGCCGTCATTCGTGCTGCGTGCGCTTGGCCGCAACGACGAACTCGCGCATAGCTCGATCCGCTTCACGCTGGGCCGTTTTACGACGGACGCGGAAGTCGACGAGGTTATCCGCGTTGTCAACGCTACGGTAGGCAAGCTGCGTGAACTGAGCCCGCTGTGGGACATGCACAAGGAAGGCATCGACCTGCGCACGATTCAGTGGGCCGACCACTGATGGTGGCGGCGCGTCGCTGGCTACCCCGCCTGCCGGCGCGCGAGCAGATGATCGAGATCGAGCGCAGCGCGGTCCCCGTTGGCCACGAGACGGTCGACGATGGAGCACAGCACCTTGAACTCCGTGCGCGTGACGCCGTCGAACAAGACGTCGTTGATGCGCTGCTGCACGGGCAGCAGTTCACCAAGCAGCCTGGTGCCGGCTGGCGTGATCGTCAGCCGCATCTTGCGACGGTCCTCGGGGTCCGCCTTCTTGTCGATCAGGCCGAGCTTCTTGAGCTTGCCGGTTTCGATCGTGATGAAGGGCCCGCTCAGGTGCAGGTGGTCGGCAAGCTGGTTCACGGTCACGTCGCCCTGCTGGGACAAGTGCGCGATCGACCGGATCAGCGAATACTGTACGCCGGTGAGCCCGATCAGGCTGCCGAAGCCATCGCGCACCGTGAGCAGGCGCGCTGCAAAGGGCAGCAGGCCATTGACGAGATGGCGAAACTCGGTATCGGAGCCGTCGACGAGACAGGCCGGATTGGTGATGGTCAGGGTCTTGCTGGACGTGCTGGACAATTTGGACGCCACGGTATGCTCCACTTAGCTTTTTAAGCAAGCTTTGCATCAAATTCTAGCAAACGTGCGCAACCGGTATCGGAACAGCCCGCTACCCGCGCCTCTTCCTTGACCTGGAGATCATCGTGACCACGATCGCACCGGCTACGGCAGAAGCCTTGCTGAATCAGTACATCGAAGCCAAGGACAACAATCAGCCCGACATCATCCACCAAGCGTTCGCGCAAAATGCGTCGCTGACGATTTCACTCAATACCGACGCCATCAGTTTTCCATCGAAAACGGAGGGCGCAACGGCCATTGCGAAGACGCTCGTATCGGATTTCGCGCTGACGTTCGACCGTTGTCGCACGTACTACCTGGCCGATGACCAATTATGGGAAGACGGCGCCATGACGATCCCCTGGCTGGTCGCCATGCGCGAGACGGCGGCAAGCAAGTTGCGCGTTGGCCGCGGCTACTACCGCCTGAGTTTCACCGGGACGGAAGAGCACCCCCGGATCGCGAGCCTGCACATCCATATCGACCGCATGGACGTCATCGATGATCCGGGCGCTGAAGGGCTGGCGATGTTGCAGGGCTCCCTGCCCTATCCGCGCCTGGCCGTTGCGGATCTTGAGGCCGGATTCAGCCAGCTGGTGCCGAACCGGACGGCGCTTGAAAACCTCCGCGTATTTGCAGAACCCGCGCCACTTCCTTGACTATGCGCAGCGTCCAGCGCGCGGGACTGCATTGCCGCCATCAGTTGCCTAACGCGTCGGCAGGTTGCCAATCTCATTGCCGGGCCCCTTGCCCATCTCGATGCGCGGATCGCGCCGTGCCGGTACGATGCCATCGGCGGCCAACCGCTGCTGCAGATCGTTGTCCGCCCACGGTGTGTGTGGCATCTCGCGCGGCTCCATCCGCTCGCTGGTCGCGACCCTGACCTTCATGGTGGCGGGATTCCTAACCGTCTTCGTGCAACAGCACTTGATTGGAGGCTGATATGGCCGCGATTACTGCACTGCTTGCAGGCCTGCTCTTCGGCGTCGGCCTGATGGTCTCCGGCATGGCCAACCCGGCCAAGGTATTGGGCTTTCTCGACCTGGCTGGAAACTGGGACCCGTCGCTGGCGTTTGTCATGGTCGGCGCCATCGCTATCGGCACCATTGCGTTCATTGTTGGGAAACGGCGCAAGCGCTCATTCTTGGGGTTGCCTGTGCAACTGCCGGCCAGCGCGACCGTGACGCTTCGACTGGTACTCGGTAGCGCCGTGTTCGGCATCGGCTGGGGTCTGGCCGGGTTCTGCCCGGGCCCCGCGCTGGTGGCCCTGGGGGCGGGATACCCGAAGGCCGTGGGATTTGTCGCTGCCATGCTGGCAGGCATGCTGGTCTTTGAAGTCCTCGAGCGGGCGAAGTCGAGCCTGCAGCGCGCCTAAGCCGCAGCAACCGATTGCACTACCGCTGGGAAAACGTTGAACCGATGGAAAACATCGAATGTCGGTAACGGCCTGAACTGCACGAGCTGCCACCTGAATGCCGGGACGACTGCCTATGCATCGCCGTGGGTGGGCTGGCCGGCGCTTTTCCGGAATATCGCCACGGGGGTCCCGACCAGCACGAATGTGGCCGGCAGAGGCTTCGAGAAGTTTGATGGCATTCATTTCTGCCGAGTCGAATGCCAGCGGTTTGCCGTTCATCGAGCGCTGGAAGCAGTCGTTGATGCGTTCCTGCAGCGAGATGACTTTTCCACTGCGCGATTCTTGGGTAGCTGCTTGTGGGTATCAGTGAGCAGTGCCTTGCCGCGCTTAATGGCATCCCCCATCGGTCCCTTGGGAATCGACGCTTCGTCGGGCACGGGCATAGGTACCGTCGGCGATTGATGATACGTCACTGACGCCGGACCCGGTACATGGCAAGAGCATTTACACCGCGCAATGCGCGTCCTGCCATGGTGCCTAAGGCCAGGGCACGAAGAACCCGCGAGGGGGTTATATCTTCCCGCCGGTCTGGGGCAGGATTCCTTCAACGTGGGAGCCAGGATGGCGCGCATGTACACCGCAGCTGCGTACGTGAAGCACAACATGCCATTTGGCCAGGGCGGAACGCTGTCAGCGCAGGACGCCGTCGACGTTGCCGCCTACTTTACGCAACAGCCGAGGCCCGATTATGCCGCCAAGGCTAAAGACTGGCCAAAGGGCGACAGGCCGAAGGACGCACGCTAGCCCGGCAAGCGCCTCGATCACTTCGCAGAGGTTTGCGCTGGATCATGACCGATCATCGAGATCGAAGCCAGAGTAAAAGAGTTCCCCAAGGGTAGTGTTGGATCCAATCCCGCCCGCCGTCCGTTCGCACAATTTCATTATTGCCAACGAGGCAGCCATGCAAGCAAATGTTGGGACTGTTGACCGAGTCCTCCGAATTGTAATTGGACTGATTTTGATTGGCCTGGCCGCGACCGGCCGCGTGGGTGCCTGGGGCTGGATTGGCATCCTCCCACTGCTGACAGGTATCGTGCGCGTCTGTCCTGCCTACAGTATTTTTGGCGTGAAGACATGCGCGGCATCGAAGTCTGACGCGAAGTAACTTCAATTCAGCCAGCCTGACAGCCTCAGGGCTGCTCGGCCCCCTCGAACACTTATCACGCGCCCTGCGCAATTGCCAGATGAAGGGTTTTTATGAGTGGTATGCCCGAATTCAGGACTGTGGTCAAAGATGTGTCGGCGCAAATGCGCCGCCTGCGCGAGCACTGGGTATCGCGGTCGCAGGCCGCTGCGATGACTGCATCGGCTTTCATATCCAGGCGCTCATCAAGTGGGCACCACTCGGACCGAATTGGAGGAGGTGTTGGGAACCGCCGTGTATATGGGTGGTGGGCCTTCGATGATGTATGCCACGCATGCGCTCGCGGCTTTTGACGAATTTTCGTCCTGATGCGGTTGGAACGCTGTCCGAGTTCCCGCTCAAGCGCGCAAGGTTGCTAGTGCGCATGTACCGGCCCGCCAGCATGCAGGCGGGCCGCCCGAGGCCCCCTCACTCATTCTTTCCGGGCAGGGCTTACACATCAGTGTGTAACGCGCGAGCAGTTTCTAGTGTTCCTGAACACTTACCGTCGGCCTATTCTCCAGCGCCCATTCAATCATCGAGCCGTCATACAAGCGGACCTGGGGAATCCCGAGGATTTCCGACATGACAAACCATGCTCCGGAGCCCAGATGTCCCGTGTTGCAGTAGGTAATGGTGGGGCCTGCTGTCCGGACTCCGGACTGCTCGAAGATGGCCTTGTAGGCAGCCGGCGACAGAAACTTCGCAACACCACCCTCGGTCCTTACCTGAACATCCAGAGGGAACGCACGAGCGCCCGGGATGTGCCCATAGGCCTTAACATCGGCGCGCTTTACGAGTCCGTAGAACTGCGGCAGGTCCCGAGCATCCACCAACTGCGTCCGCTCGTCCTTGACTGCTCGTGCCACGTCTTCTGAGTCCGCCAGCAGATTCTTGTTTCCGCCTGTGCTGACCCAGTTCCCTTTGGCCGGGGAAATGGCTGCATTGCTCACGGCACGCCCCTCCTTAAGCCAGCCTGCCAGCCCACCGTCGAGAACGGCCAGGTTCTTCTCGCCGTAGTACTTGAATTGCCAGTAAAGCCTGGTCGCCTGGTCCACATCAGAAGCATTCTCACTCATTGACATGAGGACAATAGGCTTGTTGGCTACCACGCCAGCAGTTTGCATCAACCTTTCGAAATCGGCTTTCTCGGGGTTCATAAACTTCACAACCAAGTTTCCAATCTTCCGGTCAACTCGGATGGTTTGGAAGTCAACGAGTAGTGCGCCGGGAATATGACCTCCTGCCGCAACCATTACCTTGTGCCCAGTCTTCGCATCCGTCTCGTAGACAGGTTGAGACGCAAACGATTTCGTTTCGCTGCGAACATCAACAATCTGCACATCACGACTATGTTGTGCAAGCCACTCGGCATTGACAACAGGCCCCGGCAATTCGAGGGCAAGCGCCGAACCGGTCAAGGTCAGTCCAATCAAGAACAGGCCAAATCTTCGCACGGTGAGTCTCCTTCTTGCGTCGCACCCTCAGCCCCTCGACCACTGAAATCCGCATCGATTTGCAGCAAGCGTTCAGGAACATTCACGGGCTTCTCGGTAATGATATGGATGCTCCTGTCCTCCAGAGCTGCCTCTGTCCCATTGCGGCGCGCATGTGCCGCAATGATGGCATCGCGGTCCTCCAACAATGCTCCGATATCGGCGCTGTAAATGCGCGTCATTGCGGTCAACCATCGTGCCACCGGAGCCAGTCTTCCTGTGGTGACAAGGCCAAAGCCTTCCGATAGCTCTGCCAGACGTGAGGCGGGAATCCAGTCCTCGCCGGTGACCCAGCGGTTCGTCGTGAACAACCGCAGGGCCTCGCCCCTTGCCGTGACGGAGATTCCGATGAGATGACTGTATCCGGTTCCAATTCCTCGTCGCTCTTTGTCACCGCTAGAAACAAAAATGTGGAAGTGGCCGTGCTCATCCTTCAGTCGCTCCACAGCAGAGTGAGCGTGGTAGTAGGCAACTGCCCCTGTTTCCTTGTCCCGGATATCTGCGGCGGGATAATGGTTCCATTCCACGAAGGTGCTGCTACCAGCGAGGGCGGCAAGTGCAACATTTCTGCCGTCCGCGGCATAGGTGGTCTGGACACCTAGCAAACTCTCCGCCGCTCGATAGCGCCGGTGCACATCGCTTGCCGCCATAGCTTTCTACCGACCGGGGGCGCAGGGGCTACCTTGGGTAGCTGAACTGCGAGCCTTTGCAGGCGCGCATGGGTTCTGCCCGGTACCACGTTGAACCGGAGCACATGGGCTCCCTGAGGTACCCGACTTGGTCTGACCTTTTGGCCCGCATGGGCTGGTCGTCTGCCCGCTTCCGGCCTGAGGTGCACTGCTCCCCCGTTGTGCCGCCGTGTCGGCAGCAATGGCGGGGGGAGCAGTCGCTGCACAACTCATTGCGACAGCAAGCGCCTGAACCGCTTGAGCCAATCTTTGCCTGGGAATGTTCGCTGATTTCATATCTGTACTCCAGTTGATGGAGCGACGTTGTCTGATTCATCTGCACCCATTACCTGTTTAGCGGTCATGGGCCCATGAAAGCGTTGCTCGAATTTTTCCCCGAGTATGAACAGCAGGAACGCGAAGGAAATCAGCGCCGCCAGGACCAGCCACGTGGGCACCCCCAGCGCATCTGGCAACGTATCCTTCCCGCCTGTGTCACCCAAACTCGTCCAGCCTCCGACCACCGGAAAGAACAACGCAAATGAAGCTGTCCCGATGACCATGCCGACGCCAAAGAGGAGTGCATCCACCCGCCCGGAGAATAGGCCGACTACAGAGGTACCGGGGCAGTAGCCACCGACTGCGAAGCCGGCTCCAAGCATGGCTCCCCCAATCGCCACAGCGCCGAGATAAGCGGGAGGGACAAAGATTTTGCTCTGATCAAGGATGCCATTGAGCGTGATTACATGTATCGCAATGGCTGCGACGACGATAGCCGTGAACATCACCTTGAAAACAGACCAGTCGGAGAGTCTGAACTGCGCAGTCAACTTGCAAGGGCTTCCGAACCCAGCGTTCTCCAGTACGTATCCAAACAGGAATCCGCACAAAAGCCCCGACGCAAGCCCAATTTCGTTTGTAGGAAAGTTCATTGGGGACCTCCCTTCACCAGGCGACTCACGATGAGGCCCGCGATAAAGAACGCCAGCAGAAATATAAAACCTGCCACACCAAGGACCGCGGAGCCTGAAAGCCCCATCCCGCTCGTGCATCCCGATGCGACGCGGGCGCCAAATCCCGAAAGCGCGCCGCCAAAAACAGCTAGAACTCCCCTCCCTACGCCTCCATACGGTCGACTTCCATCAAGACGGATGCGAAACCGGCCAGCGCTCCAGCTCGCGCAGAGCGCCCCTAGCGCTACACCGAGGACTTCCCAGGTAATCCAGTTCGAGAGCGGGTGACCGGATTCAAGGAGAGGACCAAGGTATTCGTTGCTTCGCGTGACGTCGGGCGCGAACTCCCCGCCCAGCCACGCTGCCAGACGAACTGCGAACCCGGATGCACCGAGTCCGTGGCCAGTCAGCAGAAAGGCCAAGAGCAACACCATCCCGAGCGCAACACCAGCAAGAAGGGGCGACCAGAACGGACGTACCTGCCCGGACGCTGCTTTGTCCATGGTTGACAATCCTGAGGAGGCTACCGTGGCATCTGCCTCCACATTTGATGGTTCAGCATCATCTGCTCCATCATCATGTAGTGGAGGTCCATATACTGGTCTGACATGTACTGCCGCTCTCTCAGTTGCTCGGGCGTGAGCTTTGAGTAGTAGCCTCCCATGTTTTGCCACCCCATCATCGGCCCGCCCATCGTGCCCCCACCGTGCATTCCCGGGCCGCCCATCATGCCTCCACCCCGCCTACCCGGCCCGCCCATCATTCCCGGCCCCCATAGCCCACGCATCATGCCCATCGTGCTCTGCAAAGTCACGCCGTGGGCTTCAAGCAGCTTCTGCCGTTCCTTTGGGTCCTGGGTCTGCCGAATCTTGTCCATTTCTTCTTGCAGCTTCTTGATGTTCTCCTGGACCTGTGCCGCCTGCTTGTCGAACTCGGAAACGTTGACCTTCTCTTGTGTGGCTTGACTGCTCTTGCTCGCAGGCTTTGCTTGCTGCGCTAGCGCTGGAACGGTAGAAAGTGCGAACGCCGACAGAACGGGAATGAGAATTTCCTTTTTCATCGTTACTTTCCTCACATGAATTGCTGAAAGAAGACATGTACAGCGTGCTACGGAATTCACCTGTGGTGGCCCATACACGAATGCCAATGTAGGAGCCGACAGGCTGAACATCCGCAAGTGTTGGAGTGGAATCTAGGTGAGGAGGGGAAGGCCACCTTGATGCGCATCAAAGGAATGCGAAGGCCCTGCTTGTGTCATCGCACAAACGGCTTCTGAAACCCCCCGGAGGTATGCAGGGCACGCACATGCCCGCGGATTCCAGCGATACCCGCTCAAGGCCGTCCGTTTGGCCACCGAGACCGCATCGCCGCGCCCCTGTGAATATACGGCGGAACGCAAGCCCAGCGCGCCTCATTCGGCTTGCCCCCGTCGGCCGGTCCTTCACCGGCGTCCCGAGGTCTGGCCTCGGCTGCTACGTGAAATAGGCGGAGACATTGACCACTTCCTCTGCCAATAGCGTCCCACCCTCCCCGGGCGGCTTGTTTGTTCGCATCAGCTTGCCATGACCACCTTCGCCACCATGCCGATAGCGATCAGGCCTGCGACCACGGCAAAACCTTGCTGCAGCCTTGCGCCGCTCAGCCTGCTCGCGAGCAGTCGGCCACCCAGCATCGCCAGCATCGCACCGGCGGCGAACGGCACGCCGACCCGCCAGTCCATGCGTCCGGCAATAGCGGTCGTGATGACGCCGGAAGCCGACACCAGCGTGATGACCGCCAGGGATGTCGCGACAATGGTATGCAGCGGCGCATTGGTGGCCTTCTTCAAGGCGGGAACGATGACAAAGCCGCCGCCAACGCCAAGCAGCCCCGATAGAAAGCCTGCGCTTGCGCCCGACAGCGCGAGGGCACGTGTGCACAAGGCAGTCCAGACAAAGCGTCCCGTTTGGTTGTCGAGCCGGCAAGGCTGCGTAGATTGAGCGGCTTCGGCTGCCTGCAGCACCCTGTTCCCGGCTGCCTGCCTGAACATCCGCCATGCCACGAACGCCAGCACGGCGGCAAAGAGCAGCGTCAGCGGACCGTTGGGCAGGCGATGGGCAAACCACAGGCCAACGGGCGAGAGCAACGTGCCCGACACCGCCATTAGCAGCGCGGCGCGGTAGCGCACGACGCCGGCACGTAGTCCAAGCAAAGCGCCGACGGCAGCCGACAGGCCTACCGCGAGCAAGGCGACCGGTGCCGCCTCCGCCACGCTCAGGTGCAGGACAAAAAGCAACAGCGGCACGGCAAGAATGGCGCCGCCCGCGCCTGTGAGCGCGAGGATGAGGCCGACGACGGCGCCCAGTGCCGCGCTGGTGGCAACAATGTTTTCCATCTGTTCATTCGCTCAAGATCAGGTGGCTACGCGAATCGCACCGCGAGGCAAGCGGCCAGCGCCATCGCGCTCGCCCCGCCTGAGAGCAGCCGGCGCGCCACGGCGTGCACTGGAACAAAGCCGACACCGCGAACCAGTGCCGCGCTCATCGCCCAGCACAGCAAGGCCGCGGCAACATGCGTGCGGCCAGGATTGGCCGAGATCAGAAAGCGGGGATCAACACTGACGACAAGCATGATGACGACGCCTGCCATCAAGGCCGGCCAGTGCATGCCGGGCCGTTGCAGCTTCGCCGGCCGACTCATATGTCTTCCTCCCGGCTGGCGCGGCGCGCCTCCTCGTTCTCGCCCCACATGGCGTTCATCACGGCAAGCAGGACGGCAAAGCCCACGCCAAGAACCCAGCTGAAGTACCACATTCGCAGACTCCTTTGATATCAGTAGGCGCTGTGCTCGTTGGCCTTGACGTATTCGACCGTCACCTTGCCGCGCATCACGCGGTAAGCCCAGGATGTGTAGCCAATCACGAGGGGCATGAACACGACGGTCGCACACAGCATGATCGTCAGCGTCAGCTGGCTGGAAACGCTGTCCCAGACCGTCAGGCTGTGGGCCGGCATGCTGCTCGATGGCATGATGAACGGGAACATGCTCGCGCCCGCCGTGCCGATCACGCCTGTCATGCTCAGGCTCGTCGCAACGAACGCGGCAAGCGTGCGCCCCAGCCGCTGAAGCCAGACTCCGGCCAGCGCGCCCGCCACGGCCAGCACCGGCAGCATCCACAGCGCGGGCACGCGTGCGTAGTTGGCCAGCCAGGCACCGGCCTCGCGTACCACCGCCTTGGCAGTCGGGTCCGCGACGGCGGCCGATTCGATCGCCGAGGCGATTCGGTATCCGTCCAGCTTGCCGACCCACAGTCCCGCGGCAACGAAGGCCACGCACATGGCCAGCGCTGCCCAAGCGGTGGCGCGGACCGCGCGCTGCTGCAGCGCCCCCTGCGTCCGGTGGGCAAGATACGCGGCGCCATGCATGGTGACCATGGCGCTGCTGACCACGCCGGCAAGCAGGGCAAAGGGATTGAGCAGCGCCCAGAAGCTGCCCGTGTAAGTGGACACCATGTAGGCGTCGAAATGGAATGGCACGCCCTGCAGCAGATTCCCGAACGCCACGCCGAAGATCAGCGGCGGCACGGCCCCTCCGATGAACAGGCCCCAGTCCCAGGTGCGGCGCCAGCGCGGGTCGTGGATCTTGCTCCGGTAGTCGAAGCCGACCGGGCGGAAGAACAAGGCCCAGAGCACGGCGAGCATGGCCCAGTAGAAGCCGCTGAACGCAGTGGCATAGACCAGCGGCCAGGCCGCGAAGATGGCTCCTCCACCAGTGATGAACCAAACCTGGTTGCCGTCCCAGTGCGGGCCGACCGTGTTGATGACGACGCGTCGCTCTTCGTCGCTGCGGCCGATGAAGGGCAACAACGTGCCGACGCCCATGTCGTGCCCGTCCATGATGGCAAAGCCGACAAGCAGGACCCCCACCAGAAGCCACCAGACCAGCTTCAGGGTCGTGTAGTCAAACATGCGAATCTCCTTATGCGTGCGCGTGGGCGTGGGCGTGGACCGGCTCGTTCTGGTAGCGCCCGGTACCGAGACTGCCGGGCCCCTGCCGCGCGAACTTGACCATCAGGTAGACCTCGACGATCAGCAGGACGGTGTAGAAGCCGACGAATCCGGCCAGCGACCCATACAGACTGGTGACGCTCAACGTGGAAACGCTGAGGTGCGTGGGCAGGACGCCGTAGATGGTCCACGGCTGGCGGCCGTACTCGGCGACGAACCAGCCCAGCTCGCAGGCCAGCCATGGCGCGGGCAGCATCCAGATTGCCCAGCGCAGCAGCCACAGGCGCGAGCGGAACCGTCCCTTCAGCGTGGTCCAGAACGACAGGGCGAACAGTGCCAGCATCGCGAAACCCAGGCCCACCATGGCACGGAACGCCCAGAACATCGGTGTGACGCGAGGAATGGTGTCGCGCACGGCGCGATCGATCATGGCCGGCGTAGCCTGGCGCACATCGCTCGTATAGCGTTTGAGCAGGAGACCGAAGCCAAGGTCGGCCTGGTGCTGCTTGAGCGTCGCCAGCGCGTGCGCATCGTCACGGTGGCTGCGCAGCGTCTCGAGCGCGGTGACCGCCTGGACGCCATTGAGGATCCGCTCGCGGTTGCGCATCTGGATCTCGTGGATGCCTGGAATCTCCCGGGAGACCGACCGGGTGCCGATCAGGCCCATGACCCAGGGGATCTGCACCGCCCAGTCGTTGCGCTGCGCGCTCTCGTTGATGCCGGCCACGAGGTTGAACGCTGCCGGCGCGGGCTCCGTCTCCCACATTGCCTCGATCGCCGCCATCTTGGTCTGCTGCGCCTCGCCGACCGTGTAGCCGCTTTCGTCGCCGAGCACGATGACCGAGCAGACACTGGCGAGCCCGAAGGCCGCCGCCACGCGGAAGCTGCGCTTGGCGAACTCCACGTCGCGCCCGCGCAGCAGGTACCAGGCCGACACCGACAGCACGAACATCGCTCCGGTGACATAGCCGGCCGAGACCGTGTGCACGAACTTGGCCTGCGCATCGGGATTGAAGACGATGGCCCAGAAGTCGGTCATCTCCATGCGCATCGTCTGCCAGTTGAACTCGGCGCCCACCGGGTTCTGCATCCACCCATTGGCGATCAGGATCCACAGCGCCGACAAGTTGGTGCCAAGCGCCATCAGGGCGGTCACGACCAGGTGCTGCACGCGCGAAAGGCGCTCCCAGCCGAAGAAGAACAGGCCGATGAACGTGGATTCGAGAAAGAATGCCATCAGTCCTTCGATGGCCAGCGGCGCGCCGAAGATGTCGCCCACGTAGTGCGAGTAGTACGCCCAGTTCGTGCCGAACTGGAATTCGAGCGTGATGCCGGTAGTCACGCCCAGCGCGAAGTTGATGCCGAACAGCTTGCCCCAGAAGCGGGTCATGTCCTTCCAGACCACGTTACCCGTCATGACATAGACCGTCTCCATGATGACCAGCAGCCAGACCATGCCGAGGGTGAGCGGGACAAATAGGAAGTGATAGAGAGCGGTGGCGGCGAACTGCAGCCGGGAAAGGTCCACCAGTTGTTCCGGGATCACGGACGGGCTCCTTGCAGGCGAGGGATGCTGGACACCGTGGGTGCGGCGCGCAGGTGCGCGGAGGCAGAGGCGGCGTCGACCGGTACGCGCTGTCCGGCGATGAAGGCCAGCCAGAGCCCCAGCAGCAGCAGTAGCTTGATGGCCAGGACCCAGCCCAGGTGACGCAGCAGGTTTTGATCGGAAGCGTTCATGACGACACATAAACAAGTTCCGTGCCACGCCGACGCGTTGACAAAAAGGGCAAGCAAAACAAAGAGTTGCCCCGCGCAGCGGACGCAGGTGCCCGGCTGCCTCGACTGTCAGGCAGATGTCACCGCTGCCAGCGGCGGCAGTGAATGGCAGTGATCTGGCAGGAAAACGACGGTGCGACCGGCTCGGGCGGATCAGCCGATGCCCAGTTCCCGTAGCCGGCGGTAGAGCGTGCGCTCGCTCATGCCAAGGGTGCGGGCAAGTTCACGCCGTGTGCCCCGGAACTGGCGGACCTGCTTGCGCAGCGCCTCGTCGTCGGTCTCCCGGGCGTCTGCCATGCGGCGATGCGCGGCCGGCGCCATGCCCGCTTCCCCCAGTCCTGGCGGGAGATCCTTGGCACGGATGACGCCGTCATCGGCGTACAGGCGAGCGCGATCGAGCACGTTGCGCAGCTCGCGGATATTTCCCGGCCAGTGGTACGCGCGCATCCGTGCCAGCGCGTCCGCGCTCAGGTGGAGTTGGTCCCTGGGCCCGCCCCCGCGCTGCAGGATCGACTCGGCTAGCAGCGGAATGTCGTCGGGCCGCTCGCGCAGCGCCGGCAGATGGATGGGGAACGCGGCAATCCGGAAATACAGGTCCTGCCGGAACAGCCCCTGGCTGACCATCTGCTCCAGCGGCTTGTGCGTGGCCGCGACCAGCCGGAAGTCTGCCCGCCGCGTTTCCACGCTCCCCACGCGGCGGTAGGTGCCGGACTCGATCAGCCGCAGCAGCTTGACTTGCATCGACAGTGGCACATCGCCCATTTCGTCAAGGAACAGCGTGCCGCCATCGGCGGTTTCGACCAGGCCCGGCTTGCGCGTGATCGCCCCCGTGAATGCGCCCTTCTCGTAACCGAAGAGCTCGCTCTCGAACAGGGACTCGGTAAGGCCGGAGCAGTCCACCACGACGAACGGCCCGCTGGCGCGGCTGCTGGCCTCGTGCACCGCACGCGCGAACATTTCCTTGCCGGTGCCGGATTCGCCGAGCAGGAGGACCGGCAGCGAAGAAGGCGCTACGCGCTGCACGGCCTCCAGCGCGGTGTTGAACGCCTCCGAGCGGCCGACCAGCCCCTCCGCGCTCGGACGGGCCGATGCACTGCGCACCGTGCTCAGGCGCTCGACATAGGCAACGACCTGCTGGTCCTCGTCAAGGATCGGGCGCAGTTCGACGTTCACATGTTCCGGACCGCGCGGCGTGTGGTGGATGTGCAGAACGCGGTCCGGACCCCGCGTCTCGAACGCCTTGCGCATCGGGCAATGTTCCCCGGCCTGGTCGCACGGTACGTCATAGCCATGCGAAATCCGGTAGCAGTGCTGACCGAGGTAGGGGCGCTCGACGGCACCGTACTGTCGGCGGTAGGCAGTGTTGGCGGCCAGGATGCGGTAGTCCGTATCGAGGACGATCATCGGCTGGCTTTCCTGCTCCAGGTAGGACAGGAGAGCCTGGAGAGTGGCTTGGCGATCCATGAGGGGCGTGGGGAGGGGCTTGCGTGGGGCGGCTTCGGGGGACGCGCCATTCTGTCAAATCCTGCCATCACTGCCAAGTGGCAGCGCCACACTTCACCCGGCGGCAGGCGAAATTGCCCGTTGCGCGAATAAATCATTTAAAAATCAATAACTTAAAAAAACAAACCAGCCTTGGCACGAGTCTTGAGTAGTTAGCAGCAATTCTCTCCTGACATCGGATAGACCACTCATGACACCGACCAAGCCAAGCCCATCGCACATGGAGATCGAAGCCTTCTACGATCCCGATACCTCGACGCTCAGCTACCTCGTACTGGACCGCGCAAGCCTGCAATGCGCGTTGATCGATACCGTGCTCGACTACGATCCGAAATCCGGCTGCACGCGCACCACCAGCGCGGACCGCCTGGTCGAGCGCGTGCAGTCGCTTGGCGCGACCGTGCAGTGGATCCTGGAGACCCATGTGCATGCGGACCACCTGTCGGCCGCGCCCTACCTCAAGCGCAGGCTCGGCGGCCAGACCGCCATCGGCAGCCATATCACCACCGTGCAGCAGGTATTCGGCAAGTTGTTCAACAGTGGCGCCGACTTCGCGCGCGACGGGCATCAGTTCGACCGTCTGCTGCAGGATGGCGACAGCTTCCGCATCGGGGGACTGCAGGCGCGCGCCATGCACACCCCGGGGCATACGCCGGCCTGCATGACCTATGTGGTCAGCGACGGCAACGATACCGCCGCGTTCGTTGGCGACACCCTGTTCATGCCGGATTACGGCACCGCCCGTTGCGACTTCCCAGGCGGCGACGCGCGCACCCTCTACCGCTCCATCAACAAGGTGCTGAGCCTGCCACAGGACACCCGCCTGTACATGTGCCACGACTACCAGCCGGGCGGCCGGGAGCTGCAATACATGACCACGGTCGCGGACGAGCGCGAGCGCAACATCCATGTGCGCAACGGCATCAGCGAAGAGGAATTCGTCGCCATGCGCCAGGCGCGCGACGCCACGCTGTCGATGCCGACGCTGATCCTGCCTTCGGTCCAGGTGAACATGCGTGCGGGTGAACTGCCGCCGCCCGAGGACAACGGCATGCGCTATCTGAAGATTCCCCTCAACTCGCTCTGAGCCACCCGCCCCCAAGGAAGAGACAGACCATGCAACCCCGCGCCCTCACCAACGATCTTTCAGTCAGCCAGCAGATTGTTCCCGACGATGTGCACACCTTGGCCGCCATCGGCTTTCGCTCGCTGATCTGCAACCGCCCGGATGGCGAAGGCCCCGACCAGCCGGGCTTCCAGGAAATCGAGCGCAAGGCTTCCGCGCTCGGCCTGCAGGTGCATTACCTGCCGGTGGAATCGGGCAAAGTCAGCGACGAACAGGCGCAGGCGTTCGGCCAGTTGCTGGACAGCCTGCCGAAGCCCGTACTGGCCTATTGCCGCACCGGCACGCGCTCGGCCACGCTGTGGGCGCTGTCGCAGTCCGCGCGCAGGCCGCTGCCGGACATCATCGAGCGGGCCGCCACCGCTGGCTACGACCTCAAGGGCGTCATCCGGCGAATTGCCAATGGCGGCCGCACGCCCGTGGACGTTGCCGATGCCAGCCACGCCGTCGTCATCATTGGCGGGGGCGCCGCGGGAATCGCTGTGGCGTCGAGCTTGCTGGCACGCAAGCCGGGACTGGACATCGCCATCGTCGACCCGGCCGACATCCACTACTACCAACCCGGCTGGACGCTGGTGGGAGGCGGCGTCTTCGAGCCGGCCCATACCGCGCGCACCATGGCTTCTGTGCTGCCGCGCGGCGTGGCGTGGATCAAGGCGGCCGTCGCAGCCTTTGAGCCCGAGCGCAATGCGGTCATCCTCGACGGGTGCCGCGTGGTGAAGTACGAACAACTGGTGGTGTGCCCAGGGCTCAAGCTGGATTGGGACGCAATCGAAGGGCTGCCCGAAACGCTGGGCCGCAACGGCGTGACCTCCAATTACCGCTACGACCTCGCACCGTACACCTGGCACCTTGTGCGCGAGCTGACCCGCAAGGGCGGCGGCAAGGCGCTTTTCACGCAGCCGCCCATGCCGATCAAGTGCGCAGGAGCGCCCCAGAAGGCCATGTACCTGTCTGCCGATGCCTGGCGCCGCGCCGGCATGCTCGATCGCGTCGACATCGACTTCTGCAACGCGGGTAATGTGCTGTTCGGCGTGGCGGACTACGTGCCGGCGCTGATGCAGTACGTTGAGCGCTATGGCATCGCCCTGAATTTCGGCGAGACGCTGGTGAAAGTAGACGGCGCCGCACGCCGGGCAACGTTCCGGCGGGCCGCCGCTGGCGGCGAGCCGGAACTGGTCGAGCGCGAGTTCGACATGCTCCATGTTGTGCCGCCCCAGAAGGCCCCCGATTTCATCCGCGTCAGCCCGCTGGCCGATGCCGCCGGCTGGCTCGAGGTCGATCCGGCAACGCTGCGCCACAAACGCTTCGACAATGTCTTCGGGTTGGGCGACGCGGGCAACATGCCCAATGCCAAGACGGCCGCCGCGGCGCGCAAGCAGGCGCCGGTCGTCGCGCATAACGTGCTGGCCACCCGCGGCGAGGCCACGGGAGAAGCCCGCTACGACGGTTACGGCTCCTGCCCCCTGACAGTGGAGCGCGGCAAGATCGTCCTGGCCGAGTTCACCTACGGCGGCAAGGTCGCGCCGAGCTTTCCGGGCTGGCTCATCGATGGCACGCGGCCTTCGCGGCTTGCGTGGTGGCTCAAGGAGCGAATTCTGCCGCCGCTCTACTGGCAGGGCATGCTGAAAGGACGCGAATGGCTCGCGACACCCGAGTTGCAGGGATAACGCAGGCGGCGCGACCCGAATCTGTTGTACGAGGCTGTTGTATCCTCCGGCGCTGCTTCCTGAAATGGGCATGTCCGATCCGATCCCAACGCCCTCGCCCCGCCCCCCAGCCGTGCCGGCGAACCACGCCGCATCAACATCCACGACGTGGCGCGGGCAGCAGTCGTCTCCTTGCTGACCGTCTCGCACGCGCTGAACGACCGCGGCGCGGTGAACCCGTGCCCGGTGTGTGTCCGGAACTGAGAGAGACAAGGGCTCGGCCCATAGTGCAAGAATCACGGTCCGCCGCTACCCCATTTCCGGGTAAGGAGTGTCTTCAAGAGGTCGTTCGGGCCGAGGACGAGAAGTCCTGCATAGGTGAATGTCACAAGACTGATCGCAAGCGGTAGCGGTCGCAGTTCCGCCAAGCCATGAATGCCGATGAACAGGCCAAGAGCGGCATCTGCGACGATGGCAATGGCAAGTGTCCTGCTCGGCCGTGACGACCAGAACGCGCGGCGCTCACGGACCGAGACGATGGAAAAGAGGGCGAAGAAGAGCAAGGTCTGGCATCCCTTGCCCCCAAGCGATCCGAATCGCGGGCGGATATGTTACGCCCTCCTCTCATTCGTAGCGGCCAACAGGTGTGGGGTTGCCGGAGAGCGTTGTGGATAAAGGCTTTCGGGGAAACCGCCAGATTTTGCACGAAAAGTACGATTACCCCGACGACCGCGTCACGGCGTTCCGGGCCATGGAGCAGCTGGTGGCGGGCTATCGGCGTGAAACCTGAGCGCCCGAGTGGGCGCGCATACCGCACCTAGCTGGCCAGTAGCCGGTAAGCGGTGCAAAGAAACGGCTTCATTGCATTTTCCCAAACGCGCGGCCCTGATGCGGGCGTTGGAGTGGTCTGGTCAGTGCAAGAGTCGGTGCAGGCTCAACTGCTATTGTGGCAACCCGGCGGCGCGAAGTGCATCGCCAAGGGATGCTGCAAGCGCAGCAGCACAGTTAACGCCGGCGAATTGGCGGTCATAATGAAACGTCGGGTGAAGTTCCAGGACTCTCGCCGCGGCCAGCCTAGCCTCCGTGATTCGCCCAAGTTTGGCAAGTGCCGCTGCCAATTGCACATAGGTGATGCTATGCGCGGGGTTGGCTTGAACGGACCGGTAAGCCGCACGAGCGGCATCTTCATAGCGGCCCCGGTGGAAATGACCCAATGCCTGCGCGTCAAACGCCGCCCAGGCCCAGGAATCGAAGGGGCTGAGACGCAAGCCCCGCTCGCTCCACTCTATCGCGCGCTCGGCTTCCCCGCCCCAACCGAAAATTACGCTGCCCAGAATGTACGTCAGTGCAGACGATGGACTGATGGCAAGCGCAGCTTCCAGCGCCGTGAAGGCGGCGGCGTGGTCGTGCCCGTCCATGCCGATAGAAAACCCGGCCCAGGTTAGGGCAAGCGCGTCGTCTCGTCCATGGATGATAGCCAAGCGGGCGTGCCGGATCGAAGCGGCACGATTAGCCTCCTGCAGGCCGGCGCGAAGGAATAAGCAATGGTGACACATCGCGGCATTACCGTGCGCAAGAGCATACGATGGCTCGAGTGCGATAGCGCGCTCAAGAAGCGCCAGTGCTCTTGTCACCTGCTCCGGCATGCCCGAATCGACGTCAGGCTGGGTTCGCAGGACAAGGTCGTAGGCATCGAGGCTTTCAGGGCGTTTGCGACTGACTCTCTTGATTTCGGCGCGTCGCAGGCTCGGCGCAATAGCGCCTACAACGGAATGTGCGATTTCATACTGAAGAGAAAAAATGTCGGCGTACTTATGATCATAGCGCTCCGCCCACACATTTGCTCCGCTGGAAGCGTCGATCAGTTGCGCGGTGATGCGGACGCGCTCGGGTGCCTTGCGAACGCTGCCTTCTAGCACGTATCGCACGCCTAGGTCGCGGCCCACCTGCTTCACGTCCACCATTCGACCTTTGTAGGTGAAGGTGGAGTTTCGCGCGATGACAAATAACCAGTTGATGCGCGACAAGCCGGTGATGATGTCATCGACAATTCCGTCGATGAGGTAGTCTTGATCGGTGTCACCGCTCAGGTTCGAGAACGGCAGAACTGCAATCGACGGCTTGTCAGGTAATGTCAGGGGCGGTGCGGCCAACACCGCAGTTGTTTGAAACTGATCGGTCGCCGTGACTGCCGGTCCGACATAGCGATAGCCCCGACGTGGCAAGGTTTCTATCCAATGGCCGCCCCCCGCCAGGTCCTCGAAGACTCGCCGCACAGCGGCAATCTGGACGGTCAGGTTGCTATCCTCGACCACCAGACCGGGCCAGGCTGCCTCTATCAAGGCTTCCTTGGAGATTAGCGCGCCAGCCCGTGTCGTGAGCAAAGCAAGCAGCGCAACCGCCCGCCCGCCGAGCGGCGTCGGCTCGGTGGCATGGAGCAATACTCCTGCATTAGTGTCGAGGTGAAACGGACCAAACTCCAGGATCTTCGCCATGGCTAAAGAAAATACCGTTTGCAAAAGTTTCGCAAGTATTTCGGAACGGCTTCACGACTTCCGGGCAACTATAGGGACATGCTTCAGGGAAGAAGCTGCGAATATGGAGGATCACATGAGCGCCAAGCCAGTCATTCGCATGCCCGCTGAAAATGAGGGAGTCACGCTGGGCAGTCATCCGATGGTCTTCCTCGTAACGGGAAAAGACACCAGGCACACTAGCATGTTCGATTGGACAATCCCGCCAGGTTTTGCCACTGGCCTTCATGTTCATCGGGTGCAGGAAGAGACCTTCTACGTGCTGGAAGGCGAGTGCGAATGGTGGCTCGGCGATCGGGTGGTTCGAGCCACGCGCGGAACCTACCTATTTGTTCCACCGGGGGTACCGCACAACATCACCAACGTCAGCGCCCAGCCCGCCCGCGTGCTCATGACCGTCTCGCCACCCGGACATGAGCACTACTTCAGGAAACTTGCCGAACTGGCCGCGCATGGAGGACACACTGACGCGGAAGCCATTGGCGAACTACGAGCACGATACGACACTGAACAGTTGTCGCCGTTGACAGCCAAATTTTAAGTCCGATTTCCAGCTCGTTCAACGTAAGGCCCGAGCTGATTATTGAGCACCCAATCCGGACTTGCCGTAGGTTGTGCGGGTTGTGCGCGAGCAGAGATCGCGTTGGCGATCAGACTCTACGACGTCAACGCTCTGCTTCACGAAGTTAAGGCGCCCTCTGATTAATGATGCGAGAATAGCTCGAATCGCGGTAGGAATGCCCTTTACTGAGCCCCCCACACAGATCCCGGCGTGCCCGATTCGGGCACCGGGCTCCTACCTTGGGTGTCTGACGGCAAAACGCCGGTCGGGCCCTGGATGAAGGATTCGAGGCGGCGGCCTATCCCACCCGGAAAAACTCGACGCTCTGCCCCGCATTGACGGCCCGCTTGAGCCACGACGGCATCTCACCCTGCCCGTCCCAAGTCAGCCCTTCCGCATTGCGGTAGCAGACCACCGGCGCCGGTGGTGCGGGCGGTGGAGGCGGCGGCGCGAAGCACCCCGCCGCGTCGAGGTCTTCCAAGGTGAGCCCGTAGTCGTCCATCTGCGCCTGGATCCAGCGGATCGCGTCCGCCCGCTCAGTCTTGGATGTCATCACTGCCGTCGCTGCCATCACCGCCGTCGTTGCCTTCGTCCTGATTGCCAGGCAGCGCCGCCGCCCCCCTGCTCGTTGCCCGGCTCGTCCCCTTGGGCTTCCTGCGCAGTGGCCGCCGAACTTCGGGCCTGCCGAGTTTGCTCAGAATTGGGGCGGACCGGCCGCGCCCGCCAACCTGTCGTTCAATCGATTAGGAAACGCTCGCGCTTCTTGCCAAGCCACGCGGGAGCCCGACCGCGTCCCGACCAGGTCTGGCCCGTCTTGGGGTTGCGGTACCTCGGACGCGGCGCGGCCTTCGTCTTGGTCGGAACAGCGCGGGCAGCGGGCTCAACACTGGGCTTGCCCGCAATGTCCTCCATGCTGAGGTCGTACTCCTGCATCCACTGCTGAATCTTCTCCACTACCTTTGGCACTTCCGTGGCTCGCAACCGCTCAAGTTGCGCATTGACCGATGCCAGTTGAGCGAGCAGTGAGGATTTGGACGGGCCTTGGGTTGCAGTAGGCGCTTGTTGCCCCTGTCGCGGCTTCCGGGTTCCCGTCTTCTGAGTCGGCGCTTCGGGGGCAGCCTCCACGCCAGGCCGTGCTCTCTGCTTCGGCCCGCGCTTCCGGGTTGGGGTCTCTTGCGTCGTGACTTCCGGAGCGGCAACTTCAGCCAGGATTTTCGGCTTCCGACCGCGCTTCGGGGTCCGCCTCTCTTCCGGCGCAGCTTCCGGAGCGGTGGTTTCGGTAAGCGCTTTCGGCTTCCGACCACGCTTCGGGGCCCGCGTCTCTTCCGGCGCAGCTTCCGCAGCGGCAGTTTCGGTGAGCGCTTTCGGCTTCCGACCGCGCTTCGGGGCCCGCGTCTCTTCCGGCGCAGCTTCCGCAGCGGCAGTTTCGGTGAGCGCTTTCGGCTTCCGACCGCGCTTCGGGGCCTGCGTCTCTTCCGGCGCTGCTTCCGGCGCGGCCGTTTCGGTGAGCGCTTTCGGCTTCCGACCGCGCTTCGGGGCCTGCATCGCTTCCGGCGCGGCTTCCAGTGCTGAGGCGTCACGCGGTGCGACCGGGGCGGCCGTTTCGGTCCGTTCGTCCTGGGCGGCAGCTTCCATCGGTTCGTCCGTGGCCAGGCCTTCAACCGGCGCTTCGGCCACGGCTTCCGGGGTCGCTGCCGAGGGCATGGCTGTCATGGGCGCTGCCGGCGCGTCCGATTCCGTCAACGCCTCCGAGGCGGTGGCTTCCCTCGATGCGTCCGGGGCCACGTCTTCCGTTGAAGCGTCCGGGGCGGTGTAAGGCCGCCGGCGCCGATAGGACACGGTCGCCGTCGGGCCGCTATCCCGGCTGGTGGACCAGAAGTCCATGCGTCGGGCCTGCGTGTCAGCGCTGCCGCCACCACCACTACCGACGCCTGCATCCCTGGCTTCCCCCATGATGGGATCCGCGTCGCGCATCGCCTCAGCGATGGGAAGCTCCATCTGACCAAGTCCGTCCGTCGCAGGGCTCGCGACCACGGGTTCCACCACTTGCTTCTGGGTCAATTCGTTCTCCTTCATGGAAGACACTGCCGGTGCAGACGCTTCCTGCTTCCATGGACGGTGAGACCTTGTCTCTTGCGTGTCGTTCGCTTCAGCGGATCGCGTTCCCTGCTCAGTCTTGGCTGTCATCGCTACCGTCACTACTGTCGTTGCCTTCGCCCTGATGGTTGGGTAGCGCCGCCGCCGGCTCGTCGCCCTGTTCTCCGGCCCGCGCATCCTGCTGCGCTTCCCCCTGACCGTCGCCCTGCGCTTCCGGCGCGGTCGCCGCCGAACTGCCGCCCTTGCGCCGCCTTCCACCACCGCCGTCCCGTTCGCGCGGCTCGACGCGCAGGGTGGCCAGCAACTGGCGCGCGAGCGCCGCTTCGGCTTCGGCCCGCTCGGCCCGGCGTTGCGCCGCGGCGAGTTCCGCCTGGACCGCCTCCAGGTCACCCGCTGTCTTGCGCTGCGCCTGCTCGGTGACCGCGAGTCGCTCGGCCAGCGCCGCGGCCTGCGCTTCGAGCTTGGCGCGCCCCTCCGCCTGCGCCACCGCGGCATCGCGCGCCTCGCTGCGTGCCGTCGCCAGTTCCGTGCGCAGGTCTTCGGCCGTGCGCTCGCTCTTCTGGCGCGCGGTGCGCTCCTGGTCGAGTTCGCGCAAGCTGCGCCGCTCGCTGGCTTCGGCGCGTTCCTGCGCGAGGGTCACCGCCTCGCGCGCCCGCTCCAGCTCCGTCGAGAATTGGGTGCGCAAGGCGTCCAGCTGGCGCCGGCCCGCCTCCAGCTCCGTGCGCCCCGCCTCGAGCCGGGCCTGCGTCGCGGCGTGCGCCTGCCGCTCGGCGGCCAGGTCCGCCTGCACGGTGTCGTGCGCCTGCCGGGCCTCCACTAGCTGGGCCGCGATCGCCGCGGCGTCCTCGCGCGCGGTGGCCGTCTCCGCGCGCGCCGCATCGCGCTCGGCTTCCGCTTCGCTCGCGGCGTGACGCGCCTCCGCGCGCAGCGTGGCCAGCTCGGCGGACGCGGCCTCGTTGGCCGACTGCCAGATGGTCTGGACCGCCTCGGCGGCGATCGACTTGAGCGCGTCCGGCAGATCCGGATGGTCGATGGTCACGCGCGTGCGCCCGCGCAACTCCTGCCAGAACGCCTGCAGCACCTCCGCGGGCGTGCCCATGCTGCCCTTGCGCACCAGGCTGTAGAGCTTGTTGGCGGTGGGCGTGACGCCGTAGCGGAAGAACAGCAGCCCGCAGACCTCGCGGTACAGCGCGCGGGTTTCGGGAAAGCGCCCGCGCAGCTCGGCAATGTCGTTGGCCATGGCGGCCTGCAGCGTGGCGTCGGTCAGGTCCAGGTCGGCGGCCGGCATCGGGGAAAAAAAGTGAATGATGTGAGGTATATTACTACGTAATACGATAAATAGCTAATGTTTGTTGTCATACTTTAGACATAACTGCGCTTATGTCTATGAATCTGGCTGGATTGCACTCCTGACTCCCGCCTCAGGCCAGCCCATGGCCCGGATCGTGCCGCTCGACAAGCCCAAGAGCCCGCGGCGCCTTGGTGGGCTGAAGGGCAAGATCCGCACGGCGGCGGACGACTTCGATGCCCCGCTCCCTGACGACTTGCTCGCGGCCTTCGAAGGACGGTAATGCGCAACCTGCTCGCGATACTCATGTGCTCCTCTGGGTCACGAATGCCCCCAAGAACTGAGCCAGGCCGAGAGGTGTTTGGCATGGCCGCGGCGCACTGGCTGCGCCACACCGCTGGCTCGCACATGACCGACCAGCAGGTCGACCTGCGCTTTGTGCGCGACAACTTCGGACACAGCTCGCTGTCGACGACAAGCGGTTACCTGCATAGCGAGGAGGATGCGCGGCATGAGGCCACGCAGGAGCGCCATCGGATCGGGTGGACCAGCGAGAACTAGCCACCGTCGCCACCTTTTCGCTTAAGCCTTGCAGGCATTCTGCAGTTTCGCGAACGTGAAATTATCGGGCCGGCCGGTTACCCTGGATACCGACCGGCAGGCGGAGGAGCCTGACCCCTCCCCTTCGCGGCCACCCCTTCCACTAGGCAGTGATCCACGCTCTCATCGGCCGGTCGTGGGCAGCCGTTCACAGCAAAAGCGGCGAGCGCGGTCAAGGGACCCGCGGGTCCCCTCTCAGTGTTTCCCCGAGATTGTATTGACATGCGCTTCACTGAATAATCGCGCCCTCAGCCACCATCACGCACGATGCAGAAAGGGGTTGTTGCCTAGCGAATGAAAGGAGTTCACATGTTTTGCTTCGAGTATGGAAAGAATAATGTCTATGCGCAGCTTGGCTTCGCAGACGCCGAAGAAATCCCGCTGAAAGCGAACATCGTGAAAGACATCACCGACCGCATCAAAGTGAGCGGGCTACGGTTGTCGGAGGCCGCCACCCTGCTTGACACCCCGCAATCGGATCTGCTCCTGGCACTGTGCGGGAAATTACAGTCCTTCCGCGCAGCCGAACTGCGCAACTGGCGGGATCGGCTAAGCCTTCCCTTGCGGTGATTTGGGCCGCCAATCGGAGGATCCATCGATCCCCGATCTAGTACCGCTGCACGGAGGTTTTGACAGTTTGGCTGGGTTGTAGGACAGGCAAGCAGTTGTGGTCAACGAGCAGTTCGATGCTGCGAGCGATGCCTGCTTGCCGGCGGATTAATCCATTGCGTTCGAGGTTGAGCACCATTTGGTGGACGGAAGGAGCCGTGACGGCGAAAAATCGCTGCATGTCGCGCTCGGCCGGAGAGCGGCCGTTTATCAAGCTGTAGGCCCAGATGAAGGCGAGATACTGACCTTGCTTGTCGGTGAAGCTCTGGCAGGCTGAGCGCTCGCCAGACAATGGAAGCGATTTCTGATTCATTCGGAACCCCGGTAGTCGAAGGAGGCTCCCCCGAAGGAAGCCATCCGGATGAATCTACGCTATCGAATCGAACTCGACCAATCCGAGTGTGAGGTGCTTGCTGCCATGCTAAGCGGCGGCAAGCACGCGGCACGCAAGCTCAAGCGAGCCCAGATCCTGCTTGCAGCGCACGCTGGCAAGGATGATGCGAGCATTGCCGCCACCGTGGCGGTTGGCGAATCCACGGTGTACCGCACCAAGCGTCGCTTCGTGGAGATGGGTCTGGACGCGGCGCTGAACGAACAGGCTCGGCCTGGGGCCCAGCGCAAGCTCAGCGGCAAGGAAGAGGCCCTGTTGATCGCCACCGCCTGCACCAACCCGCCAGCGGGACGTGCACGCTGGACGCTGGAATTGCTCGCCGACACGTTCGTCAAACTAACCGAGCACGAAGAGCTATCGCGCGAGACGGTACGCCGGCGCCTGGCCGAGAACGATCTGAAGCCCTGGCGCAAGGACATGTGGTGCATTCCCAAGATCGACGCGGAATACGTTGCACACGCATGGAAGACGTGCTCGACCTGTATGCCGAAACCCCAGATCCGCAGCACCCGGTGGTGTGCTTCGATGAAAGCCCGACCCAGCTCATCGGCGAAGTACGCCAACCGATTCCGGCCGAGCCGGGTAAGCCCTTGCGCTACGACTGCGAATACAAGCGCAACGGCACCGCCAATCTGTTCGTCTTCCTCGATGCACACCGTAGCTGGCGCAAGGTGAAAGTCACAGAACGGAGAACGGCAGATGACTTCGCCCAGTGCATGCGCGATCTGGTCGATATCCACTACCCCCATGCACCGCGCATCCGGATCGTGCTGGACAATCTGTCGACCCATACGCCGGCTGCACTCTACCAATCCCTGCCACCAGCGGAGGCACGCCGCATCCTGCAGCGAATCGAATTCCACTACACCCCCAAGCACGCCAGTTGGCTCAACATGGTCGAGATCGAAATCGGCGTGCTGCGAAGTCAGTGCCTAGATCGCCGCATCGACTGCCGCGACCGGCTGATCACCGAGGTCGCGGCTTGGGAGCAACTGCGAAACGCCAGCGGCGCTCGCATCAACTGGATGTTCTCTACCGAAAAGGCACGGGAAAAATTGGCCAAAGCCTACCCAGTACCTACCTCTGACAAACCGTCATAACCTCTGTGCGGAGGTACTAGGTCGTTTTCTGCTGGCGGTGTCAGTGCGGCTCACTAGGCAAGCCGGATACATGCCTGCAAGCCGTTTCGACATCACCGGCAAGAAGCCTGCAAAAGGCGTCGGGTCGATACACGCACCAAATCCGGTGCAGCGGCTAAGGCGAAGCCTGTGAGGTTTGCTCGAGCGGATCTGCAGCCGTCGTGTCGATACGCTGCATCTTATTGCCCTCAGTGATGTCCTGACGCATCACCGCACCAGTCACCGGGCAGAACCAGTCGGTGACTTCCATGTGCGAAGGCTCCGACAAGACTTGCTCGCCCGCGATGATCATCGGACCGATCGAAGCCACGCGCGTGTAGTGGATCGGCACGCATTCCGAAGGGCCTAGCGCGGTCTGAATGACCTGGCGTTTGCCCACTCGGCGCGAGGCTACCGTGACCGTCGCATGTGGGGCAACCAGCTTGCCGACTTCAACGCCCGAGTCACGGGCATAAATAGTGAAGGAAACACTCGATTCGACTGTGGCCCCACTAATGACGTCGCCCTCTCGCAGCGGCAAACCGCGGTATTGATAGTCCAGCAGGCCAAGCCCATCAACGGTAGTCGTGCCATACAGGCGTATGTAACGCGCCCAGGCGTTGACCGTGCCGCTGCCAATTATACCCGGCGGCGCCGCATCATCAGATGGCCGTAAGAGTAAGCGCTGCCTCTGCTCCGTGATGACAGGTGGGCCCATCAGCGCCGCCAGTGCCGTCTTGGATTGGATTTCCAGGTCGGCCTGGCACCCTGAAGCTGTGGGCAAGGGAGCCATTTGCGTGGATCGGCGTGACATGGGCATTTCGCCATCGGCTTCCATCTGCAGTCGCATTCCTCGCGGGAACCAGATCGAGCTACAGACATTTGCATCCCCTGCCGCCTCCGACTGGTCGCCCGATGCTGCCATGGCCGCAGTCGCCACACTCAAAAAGAGGCAGACGATGAGCCAGCTAGCTCGCCACGGCCAATAGAAGGGATCACGGAGTAGCGAGCAAGGTCCGCGCCCCGCGGCGCAAACAAGGCGTGCAAGCTCCTTGGAACCCAACACGTAACGCAAGCCGTGCTCGGACTGCATTGCCGCTCCGGAATGTCGAGATCTGGTGAAAAGCCGCAACGTTGGCTTGGCTGCTTTCCTCCTGGCACTACACCTTGTCAGTGTAGTCCGTATGAACGATAACTTGACCTTCAACCTCGATACTCCATTCGCGCAGTGCACGCACCCGTCGATGTATCGCACTGTCCGACAGGCAAAGAAACCCTGCGCCACAGGAGGAGAAGGCCACGTGCACGCGATGTTCTATGAGCATCTCGAGGCCAGGCTAAGATGAGCGAGGAACGGTCGCTTGCAGCATGTGGCGACCTCGAACTGATCGAACACATGATCAGTCGCGCAGTCGGGCGCGTTCGATGAAGCGCCCGACGTCCTCCTCGACCCTTGCGCGAAGGGGCACGCTCCGCCTTGACGTTCAGGCTTTCAGATAACGCGGTGCAGGGCGTCCCGTCTGCGTTGCCGCGAAGAGCTCGACTCGAGCGGCATCGAACTTGGTCCACAAGCTTTCATCCGCCACCGATGGCCAGGTGACCGGCTCACCCTTGTCGAACCCGGCCAAGGCCGCCTCAACCATGTCTTCGGCAGTCATCACCTTGTCCTTGTCAATGGTTGCCAGTGGTACGCCCGACACGCCCTCGGTCCAGATTTCCGTTGCAGTCACGCCTGGGAGGACAAGTTGCACCCTCACGCCGGTCGTCGCGATCTCATTCTGAAGCCCGCGGGTGAAGGCCAGCACGTAAGCCTTCGTACCGCTGTAGACTGCGCTGATAGGCAGGTACTGGATGGCAAGGATCGAAGCAATGTTAATGATGGCGCCCTCGTTCCGCGAAAGGAATGGTGGCAGCGCCGCATGGGTCAGGCGCGTCAAGGCTACGACGTTCAACGAGATCTGGGACAGCGAATCGCTGACCGCCGTTGCGGCGAGCGGGCGCACCTTCGACACGCCGGCGTTGTTGACGAGCAGGCGGATGCTCTGATCCCGCGCCAGGATAGCTTCGACCTCTGCGAGATCGGCGTCTTTCTCGAGGTCAGCCGCCAGCGTCTGGACGTTGACGCCGTGCGCCTTGGAGAGCCGCTCCGACACGGCTGCGAGTCGATCAGCGCGACGCGCCACGAGGATCAGGTTGAAGCCGCGAGCGGCGAGGCGATCGGCATAGACAGCGCCAATGCCTGAAGAGGCGCCGGTGACGACCGCGGTCTTGTTGGTGGTGGACATGGACATCTCCTATTGATGGGACTGGACAGATCGAAAGGCCAGTCGATGGTTTTGACCTTATGGTCACAGTGCTCTATTGCGCGGGTGTTCACGCCACGCCTCGCGCTATCGCGATACTCGGTGCGTGCTCCTCGAGCTTGCTTATGATCGACTTCAGGTGGACGTTGAAGGCTTCCACCGTGATGCCGAGCTGTCGGCCAATGACCTCGTTGCACTGCCCTTCGGCAATAGACGGCCAGCTCCTCTATTCACGAGGCCTGCGCACTACTCGCGCAGGCTCGGCACCCCGGCCCCCAAGCACTGGCCCGATATAGCGCCCCCCCCCGGTGAGTTGCTCGCTACGGTCTCGCTGGGTTCGGCAAGGCCGGCGCTGCTAAAGGCATAGCCGTAAGCCCCGGCGCCGAACGCCTTGCAAACAACGCGTCCCCGGGGAGACGCTTCCAGCAGCGGTTCGCGGCCATCACGGAGCACTGGGCTTCGCTGCGCCCAGTTCACGACGTCGTCGCCGATGCCCTTGCTAAGGCAAGCAAAAGCATCGCGTCCATAGATGAACGCCCCTACGTCCGGCGCTCTCATAAGCACCGCGGACGCACACTGAGCGGGAAACGGGTCCTTGTGCACGCCTTACATGCGGGAAAACGGCCGCCGATTAGGCTGGCGCCATCCTCCCGTCCCCTCATGTAAGTCATTCAGTGCGCCTGACGGCTACTGTCCGAGCTTGCCCAGGTAGTCGCCGAGTTGCAACTCGAAATCAATCCCCTTCTCGGCCACGACCTTCCCGAGTTTTGGCCTGCGAGCGAGGAAGCCCTGCCACGCAAGGGAGCGGCTGTACTCGCCGTAGGCGGCGTGCAGGTCTGCATCCGGCGGCAGAGTTGCCCGATTGACCTGGGCCTTAGCCGCAACGAGAGCCTCCTTGTCGAAAGAAGCCAGACGCGACGCGACTGCCTCGACAAAGCGATCCAGGTCGGCATCAGGAACAGCGCGCGTGACCCAGCCGTAGCGTTCGGCCGTGTCGGCGTCGTAGTCCTGGGCGCTTAGGATGGCCTCCAGGGCACGGTCGCGGCCGATCAAGCGCGGCAGCCGCTCCGACCCACCGCCGCCGGGCAGGATGCCGGTGCCAACCTCTGGCTGGGAGAAATACGCTTGCTCCTTGCTCGCGTACCGCAGGTCCATCGCCAGGCTCAGTTCGTTGCCCCCACCCCGGGTACGGCCCCGGATAGCACCAATGCTGATGAAGGGCGCCTTGGACAACCGAACCACAAGGTCTACCCAGGCAGGCGTGGAATCGTTCCCAGGTAAGTTGGGGAATTTCGCCGCCTGGCGCAGATCGAAGTGGTTGTAGAAGAAGCGCGGCGTGCTGCTGGTGAAGATCACGACTTGAACCGCGGGATCCTCGCTCAAGGTCTTTACCACCTCATGCAACTGTGACACGGTCTCGGGCACAATCAGATTGACAGGGGGGTTGGCGAACACGACTTTGCGGATCTTCGGCGACACGACCTCCACGGCGACCATGCTGTTTAGCGTCGCGGTCGGCGCTTGGGCCTGTGCGGGCCCAACATAGGTCGGCACGATGGCTGCGGCCGCGATTAGTTTGGTAAAGAATTTCATTTGCCCTTCTCCTTATTGCCCAAGGAAGGTGCTGACTTCTGCAGCGAACTGCTCGGGGTGCTGGAACAGGAAGGCATGCCCAGCGTCGGAGTAGATGCTCAGCGTCGAGTTCGGAATGTGCTGCGCCAGCAGGTGCGTGTTACGGTCGGCACCATGATGTCGTTGTCGCCATTTGCGACCAGAGTGGGCTGTTTGATGGCGGCCAGCCGGGTCAGTTTCGTGGGTTCAGGGATGCCCCAAGTGGAGATGGCGGTCAGTTGTGCATCACGCGTAGCAATGCTGACGGGCAGGTCGCGATCCGTTTGGCGCAACTGACGGCGACGAAGGAACTCGATGCCCTTGGCGCGGCTTGTATCGCTTTTCTCGAAGAAAATGGTCAGCACATCTTCCGCGTCGCTCTTCTCGGCGAGTGCAACCTTCAGGACCTCAGGGACGTACATGTGCATGTCCTGTCCGCCCTGCGGGCCAGTCCCCGCGAGCACCATGCGGCGAACCTGATGGGGCCGCATCAGCGCGAACTCCTGGGCAATGAACCCGCCGAGCGAGAAGCCGAACAGGTCGCAGCGCTCGAACTTCAGCGCGTCGACGAACGCTATGGCGCCGTGCGCCATCTCCTGGATGGTGTTGGGCGTCGCGCCACTGGAGCTACCGACACCAACGTTGTCCATCAGGATGACCTCTCGCTGCTCGGAGATCGCGTCCACGAGCGCCGGATCCCAGTTGTCCAAGTTCGCGCGGTAGTGAACGAAGAAGATCAGCGGCAAAGTATTGCCGTCGGCCTTGCCGAATCGCCGATACGCGTACTTGATGCCGTTACTGCCTTCAATGGTGAGATTTGGGGTATTAACCTGCCCAGGCTTTGTTGTCATTTCGTGTCCTTGGTTCATACAACCGGGCTGTGCCTCAGCCTCAGCGGCAGAGCCACACCCAGATGAATCTGACCGGTCATCTTACTAGGGCAATGGTTGTCTCATCAAATGGGTTCGCCCTCGCCCCCGGCCTTCTGAGCGCCTTAGGCGTTCACGTCGACGAGCGTGCGTCCGCGCACTTCGCCTTTCAACACCTGCACTGCGCGGCCCGCCGCCTCATTCAGGCCGATGACGGTGGCCATGCTGTCGAGCAGACCCGGATCGAGATCAGTGGCGAGACGAGACCAGGCCTGCTCGCGGATTGCCATAGGTGCATTCACCGTGTCGATTCCGCTCAGCGTTACACCCCGAAGGATGAACGGTGCCATGTTGCCCGTCAGGTCCATGCCCTGCGCGAGGCCGCAGGCGGCCACCGTTCCACCGTACTTGGTCTGTGCGAGCACATTGACGAGCGTATGACTTCCAACGGTGTCGACGGCACCGCTCCATCGCTCGGCGCCGAGGGGACGCTGTGGCGGGCTGGACAGAGTAGCCCGATCGATGATCTCGGCCGCGCCCAGCGAGCGCAGGTAAGCCTCTTCGGATACGCGGCCGGTTGACGCGAGGACCCGATAGCCCAGTTTCGCAAGGACGGCGATGGCCACGGACCCCACGCCGCCAGCAGCGCCAGTAACGATCACGTCACCGCTGCGCACGCCCCCGCGCTCAAGGGCGAGCACACTCAGCATGGCCGCGAAGCCGGCGGTGCCGATGGTGGCCGCCTGACGAGTGGAGATGTTCGCCGGCAGTTTGACCAGCCAATCCCCACGTACACGGGCCCGCTGCGCAAATCCGCCGTGGTGCGTAGCGCCGAGCTCGTAGCCGTTCAAGACCACCTTGTCGCCAGACTTAAAGCCTGGATGGGCCGACGCTTCGACGGTGCCCGCCAGGTCGATACCCGGGATCATCGGGAACCTTTTGATGAAACCGCCGAGCCTGGTGATTGCAAGACCGTCCTTGTAGTTGACGGTCGAGTAATCCACCTTGATCGTAACGTCGCCTTGATCGAGGTCTGCATCCGTCAGCTCCGCGACCTGAGCCGCGAGCTTGCCGTCTACTTCCGTGACCTGTACGCCTTTGAACGTTTCCATACCTCTCCTCTATACACGGATGTTCGCCCACGCCAACTGACGTGGTCGCAGTCGCAGTATAAGACGATCGGTCATATTGTGCATTCCACTGGAGGCAGGCACAATGACGCCGTGACATAGAACTGCGCACGGGAGCCAATTAAGACATGGGAAGAGTGAGCGTTAGACCACAGCTTGTGGATGCTGCGCTGGAAGTTTTCCAGACGCAAGGCTTCAATGCCTCAAGTGTTCAAGACTTGACGGAAGCCGCCGGCGTGCCTAAGGGCTCGTTCTATAACCATTTTGAAAGTAAGGAAGAACTGGCGCTTGAGGCGTTAAGCGTCTACGTCAGTCAGCACGGAATCGAAATCCTGCGCGACAAGAAATATGAGCCACTTGAACGATTGAAGCGCCACTTCCGTGCCAATTGGAATGTGGTGCGCGAACGCGGCTACCGCAGTGGTTGTTTGTTGGGTTCGCTGAGCTCAGAAATGGCCGACTCTCATGAAGCGGCAAGGGTTGAGTTTGCGAAGTATTACCGGGGCTGGTCTGCAGAAATAGCGAGAGTTATTGGGGAGGCGCAGGCCGCGGGAGGGATCAGCGATTTGATCGACCGACAGGTCCTCGGTAGATTCGTGCTAAACGCTTGGCAAGGGGCGCTAATCCGAGCAAAAGTCTCGAAAGACGAGGAGGCATTCAAGGATTTTCTGACTGTCACCTTTGGTGTGATCTTAGCTCCGAAACTCAAGGGCTGAGCAACCGGCTTGCTCGCCAACCGGTCTGTGTGACTTAATCCACCTAGACAGGATAGCACTAAAGAAAGCGCTTACTTGTTGGGAGGGCGCGTAGCCCCCCCGGCAGCAAGGATCATGGTGGACGCATATCAATCGCGTCTTCCGAGACGGGACCAGTTCCCGCGCTTTGTTTTAGGCCCGCAACGGCAGCTGTGATAACCGAGCACTGTCCGTCTGCGCAATGCGTCCCAGTCGTGACCGGGCGCCGATGTCGATTGGAGGCGGCAAAACCGTCTGAAAACGCCTGCTCCCGAAGATGAAAGGCGACTTCCGTCGCCCGACCCTTCAAATCGACAGGCAAACTTTGCCAAAATGCTTGCCAGCCGCCTGGTAGCGAAACGCGTCGGCAATCTCCTCGAGTGGGAACGTGCAGTCAATCGCGGGTTTGATGCCAGTGGCTTCGATCGCGCGAATCATGTCGACCTGATTCTTGCGGCTGCCGACAATGAGCCCTTGCAATTTCTGTTGACGAAGCATCAGAGAAACCGTCGGCACCTGACCGGTTACGCCGGTCAATACGCCGATCAGCGCGATGTGGCCACCGATCCGGCAGGCGCGGATCGACTGGCCGAGCGTGTCCGGACCGCCCACTTCGACAACATTGTCGACGCCGCGACCGCTCGTGATTTCGAGTACCTTCGCGGCCCAGTCAGTATCGCGCCGGTAGTTGATCAAGTGATCTGCTCCTAGTGCGCGGGCCTTCTCCAACTTCTCGTCGGATGACGAGGTGGCGATCACCGTCGCGCCCATCCGCTTCGCAAACTGCAGCGCGAAGATCGAGACGCCCCCCGTACCCTGTACGAGCACCGTATCGCCGGCCTTCAGCGCGCTGTCGACAACCAGCGCACGCCACGCGGTCAGTCCGGCAGTAGTCAACGTCGCAGCCTCCGCATGGCTGTAGCCTCGCGGCGCGAGCGTGAACCATTGCGCTGGGCGGACGACGGTTTCCCGCGCGTATCCATCGACACCGTCGCCCGGAGTCGTCGAAAAATCGGCTTGTGTCGGACTGCCGTCAAGCCAGTTTGGGAAAAACGTTGATACGACCGCGTCACCGACCGAAAATTCGGTCACGCCATCGCCGATCGCTTCGACAACGCCTGCGCCGTCCGACATGGGGATGCGACCGTCTTCGGTGCGCATGCGTCCTGTGACCACGCCCAAATCATGGAAATTGAGCGAGCTTGCGTGGATGCGCACACGGATTTCTCCCGGCGCCGGCGAACCGGGATCGGCGAGATCCGCGAGTTCGAGGTGCTCCAATGTAGCGGGTTGGCGCAAAGTAACGGCTTTCATCGTAGTAACTCCTGGTGGTCGATTGACGGGTGCCTTGCGCGATGCGGCTTCTGCGTCGAGTAGGCGATTGCGCGCATTGATCGGTGCGCGTGGCCGCGGGAGGTCCGCGACCATCTGCATCATGATTTTCCGAGGCTACGTTGATTACCGCAAGAACGTACAATTAACACGGGTACTATCAATCATGTAGGTATAACGCTATGCGACCGAAACGCCTGGACAGCAAGAGTGGCTGCGCCGTCGAAGTGACGCTCTCCGTGATCGGTGGCTTATGGAAACCGGTGATCCTCTTTCATCTGTTGCGCGAGAAGAAGCGATTCATGGAACTTACACGACTGATGCCGAACACGACGCAACGCATGCTAACGCTGCAACTTCGCGAACTGGAGGCGGACGGCATTGTTGCGCGCCACGTCTATCCGCAGGTCCCGCCAAAGGTCGAATACGAGTTGACGCCCTTCGGTGAAACGCTCGCACCGGTGCTGATCAGCCTGAGGGAGTGGGGCGACTCCTATAGGGCACGCCGCGCGAAAGAAGCCGCGCCAGGCACGGGGGTCCAGAAGGCTACAGAGACGCACCGCCTTCGCACGAAAAGACCTGAGGACAGCAGTGTCGAGATGTCGGACTGTGGACCTTGAACAGTGCCACTCCGCCTCCAAGGGAATGGATCGCACGCGAAAAACTGATCGACAACGCCAAGTCGCCGCCGTTACGTGCGCCACTACGATTACACCGCCACAATGACACCTCGTCCGGGTTCCCCGGGATCAGCAGGTTGAAAACATAAAAGCTCAGCATTGGTTCTCCTCGCATGAACAACGTCCGCCCGAACTGCCCCGTCGGTGAGACCTACGTTCTCGAGAATGCGGTAGGTATGAAAGGGACGGGAGCGCAACCGTCGACAAGGTATTCGATGATTCAACGAGGACAAGGTGATGACGGCCGAAGATATGGGTTGACGCTGCCTTGCCCGAGTTCGACAAAGGTGAGCCGGTCACGTGGCCAGGTGGCCGATTAAAACCTGTGGACTTCGATGCGGGCCCGCAACGAGCTCTTCGCAGCGACGGAGACGGGACGTCCGGCACTGCGGTATCTGAAGGCCTAAACATTAAGGCGGTGCGGAAGCAACCCGCCCCTCTTCCCAAGGACGAAACGCCTTGCACTCCAGCGAACGTAAGCGTTGCAGCACACCGCGTGTCCCCGCTGCCAAGCTGGTACACCGTCCATTGGACTTCACCTGGGTACTGACAGCGTCCGCTTTAGGAAAGTAAAATTTGGGCTTGAAACCTAAGACGACCAGTCATATTATAAGGCCTGGGGAAGCGCCGCAAGGAGGTGCTTGTGATTGTCGAGCCACTTCCTCACGCGTGCGACGCTTAGCGAAGGAACCAATCGATCCGTCGTGAAGCAGTGTGGTATGCGGAGGCAGTCCCGCGTATGTATTAACCCCAACCCCAAAGGCATTAGGTATGGCAACCCGGCTTGAAGAAAAGCACACCCTTGAAGAGGTATGGAACTGGTTCTTTGAAGACTATCTCCCACGCTGGACCGCAGCGGGTGAGCAGGGAGAAGACTCTTCGTTCATTACCGATTACTGGGGCGCACCATTATGGGTGAGCATCGATGACAGCCCCGTCGTCTTGGCAGCGACAGAAGCGCAAGTTCCTGGAATTCTAAGTCCTATTCATGTCCGACTTAAGGCTGCCGGCTACAGCCACACTTCCGTACTTGACCGCCAGGTCACAATCTTCAACAAAAACAGCGCACAGGTTCGTGCGATTTGGTCTCGCCAACGATCCGACGGATCGGAAATTGAGCGCTGCGCCGTGAGTTTCAATCTCATGAGACGCGAAGACGGCTGGCGTATTCTGCACATTCAGCAAAAGGCCACAGATGCGTCCAAGCTGACCGAAGTCTGGTCCGTGCATAGCACTCTTTCTTGATGACGTTCCACCTTGACACTTGAGTTGAACAATGTCGAAACGCGAATTTGTACGTAAAGTCACGCCTTCTGGCGTTGAGTATCTCTCCGACGGCGGAAGCAGCGAGCGGTTGCTGGTATTTGTTCACGGCTGGCGCGACAGCGCGTTGGGCTGGCAGTGGGTAATCAACAACCTCGAGCCGGAAGGAAGGTGGCGGGTCATCGCGGTGCAGCGAAAAGCCGCCGAACGCAGCGACGCAGACACGGCAGCTTTGCTTGAAGACTATGCGGACCAGGTCATAGATGCAATTTCCGATTGCGCTGCGCCGGAAAGCCAAATAGTGCTGGTCGGTCAATCAATGGGAGCGGCTGTTGCCGAATTAGCGGCATTACGAATCGGCAGTCGGCTCCGGGGTCTGGTGCTCATTACGCCTGCTCCGCTCGCTGGCACTCCCCTTCCACTCGAAGCCCGGAAAGCGTTTGAGGCCGGTGCACGTGATCTGGACCGAGTCAACGCTGGGCTCAGTCGCATCGATTTGGCCGTAAACGTCAGCGCTGAGGCTCAATTGCGAATGATTCTTGCCACACCCGCGGAGTCGGAGCGTTCTACGTTGCAGACACTAGCATCCTGGCTTGGTGGGCACCCTGCGGGTCAGCAGCCATCACTTGTGACTGTGCCAACGCTTGTGCTGGTAACGGATGACACGGCCTTTCCTGAAGAGATGCTGCGCGAAGCGGTTGCTCCACGCTTCAAGAACGTCCGAATTGGCGAGGTACGCAACGCGGGACATTTTCCGCATCTTGAGCGGCCTGAAGAGGTAGCCAGAGCAGTCACAGGCTTCGTGTCGGCTTTTTGATACAAAGGGCTTTTGGGCACAGAGTTTAGCTCTTGGCGCCTGGTGTCACTTCCATTCGCTTTCAACACTCAGACAGACGCAGCAACGTTCTATGAACCTCTACAAGTTGCGATCCTACTTGACAACATAAGTCAAACGGTCTAATTATTGGAGTCAACGAAGTTGCTTGTACCAGGTGCCCGTAAACATCGGTAAGGCTCCGTGGTGGTCAGTATATCGGCGTAGCCGTAGCGCGAAAGCCGAAGTGATGTGCGATTGATAGTCTCAGGAGGTAGATAGGTTTGGCAAATGCGGCTCCTAACAAACGCGGGCTTGAAACACGGTCTAAGCTGCTAACGGCGGGCGTGTCAGAGTTCCATTCCCATGGATTCAATGGCGCAGGGATTGATGTTATCGCCAAGACGGCAGGCGTTCCGAAGGGATCGTTCTACAACCTGTTCGATAGCAAAGAAGCTTTTGCCGTCGAGGTGATCGACCGTTATTTCGAGCTTGGCCAGAGCAAGCTTAACGAGTTTTTCGGCAACGAGGATCTTCCACCGCTAGATCGGCTGAGGGGGTACTTTTACGAACGCATTAGCCACTTCGTAAAGCTTGGGTTTCGACGGGGCTGCATGATGGGCAACCTTACGTTAGAAACTGCCGACGAGAGCGATCTCATTCGTAGTCGGCTTGCAGAAAACTTCAAGCAATGGAGCGCGACCTTCGCCGCCACAATCCAAGATGCACAGGAAGGCGGCAGCATAAAGAACCGCATGCCCGCGTCTGTTTTAGCCGACTTCATACTCAACAGTTGGGAAGGCGCGCTGCTGAGAATGAAGGCAGAGAAAAGCGTCAAGCCGCTCGAGGAAGCGACTGAAGTTATCTTCCAAGTCATTCTCGTTTAAGGTTCTGAATCGGCAATATACTGCGCGCCTGACCGACTGTCTTGCGACCAAGCTGAAATGATAGACGCAAGGGGCGCAAAGACTTATTGCTGCCCGCTGATAAAGCGACCGGTCTACTTTTATTACCACTTTATCGCTGCGGCGGCTCGACGGACTCGTTCACCAAAACGGTGGTCAACCTGCTTTATCCGAATCTACTCATGGCCAAAACGAAATTTCCCACTGCCCTAATCACGGGTGCGTCCACCGGAATCGGCGCCGCCTACGCGGACCGCCTGGCAAAGCGAGGGTATGACGTCATCCTTGTTGCCAGAGACGAGGCGAAAATCAACGACTTGGCATCACGTCTGAAACAGGACTACGGTGTTAGCGCGGAGCCATTCCGTACCGACTTGACTGATGACACCGACCTAGCGGTCTTGGCAAAACGCGTCTTCGAAGATACCTCGATCGGCCTGCTTGTGAACAATGCCGGTGCCGCCACTCCTGGTGGCTTCTTGGGTTCCGACATCCAAGCAATCGTCCAAGTGTTGAAGCTCAATATTAATGCGCTGACGGAGCTCGCCCACGCCGCGATTTCGCGCTTCGCAAGTGAGAGTGGTGGAACCATTATTAATGTCGCTTCGGTGCTCGCGCTCCGTCCTGAGTTCCCAATGGGCGCCTATCCGGCTACGAAGTCTTATGTCCTCACCCTATCTCAGTCGCTGCAAGCTGAATTTGGCACCAATGGAATTTACATCCAGGCGGTCCTTCCTGGAGGTACCAGAACTGAACTTTGGTCGCGGTCTGATCGGGACGTGAGCCAGAACCCAAACTTTATGGATGTCGACACACTTGTAGACGCCGCCCTAGTCGGCTTCGATCGCAGGGAGCCGGTCACCATCCCGCCACTTCCGGATCCGGACATGTGGCAAGCATATGAAGCGGCACGCAATACTTTCGCCTCCAACGTGCAACACCCTCACCCAGGCGTACGCTATCTGAGCTGATTCGATATCCAGTCGGCAGGCCATCGAGCTACCCCGAATGGAGCCATACGAACCGCCGTACCAATTCCCCTCCTGCGCGCAACGCGCAAACATATTTAGGAGTTTCCGGTAATGACCTCAAAGACTGACGTCAGTTTTCCAGCAGAAGGCGGGATCGAGCTCGCTGCGTGGCTGTTCCTACCTGAGGGTGACGGCCCCCATCCTGCCATCACCATGGCTCATGGTTACGGTGGCACACGCTACCACGCCCTCGAGAAGTTCGCCAAAGCCTTTGTGGCCGCCGGCTTCGTTGTCCTTGTGCATGAGCACAGAGGTTTTGGTGCGAGTGGCGGCGAACCCCGTCAGGACATTAACCCTTGGCAGCAGATCGCTGATTGGCGCCGTGCCATCTCGTATCTGGAAGCCCATCCCGCGGTCGATGCATCGCGAATCGGGCTATGGGGCACAAGTTACGCCGGGGGTCACGCCATCGTACTTGGTGCGACCGATCGCCGACTAAAGGCGGTGGTCGCCCAAGTGCCCACTATTAGCGGCTATGTGCAAGGCTTACGGCGGGTCTCCGCGGAAGCCGTGCCGGCACTGGAAGAGGCGCTTAATGACGACGAGCGAGCCCAGCTTCGCGGAGATGCCCCCCGCTACCAGGCCCTTGTAAGTGCCGATCCCACGACTCCTGCAGCTTATCGGTCTCAGGATGCGATCGACTTCAATCTGCAACCAATACCCGAAGGCGCCTGGGAGAACAAGGTCACGATCCGCTCCACGCGATGGGCTCGCATGTACGAGCCAGGAATGTGGATCACACGGGTTTCGCCAACCCCTCTGTTGCTGGTTGTCGCCCGCGAAGACAAGGCCACCCCAACCGATCTTGCGTTGGCTGCGTACGAGCAAGCATTGGAGCCAAAGAGGCTAGTGCTCATCCCCGGGGGTCACTATGACCTATACCAGAGTCAAGCCGAAGCTGCATGCAGCGCAGCTACAGACTGGTTCAACGAACATCTTTCCTCGCCATAAGCCGGAATATACGCAACCACCACCTCTTCAAGAACTGGGAGCAAATCATGAACCAATCTAGCATCGCCGCAACTTCTCTGAACTGGGAGTTGCTGATTAAGCGGCGCACCAGCGCTACCCAAGGAGTCCCCCCGGGCAAGGAAGACCTCACCTGGGTGGCCAACACCGTCACACTGATCTACGGCGAGCGTAATGCGGTCCTAGTTGACACATTCCTCAGCGACGAACACACGCAGGAAATGATCGACTGGATCAAAGCACATGATCGGAATCTTGAAACCATTTATATCACGCACGGGCATGCTGACCACTTCTTCGGGCTGGCAAAGCTACGCGAGCATTTTCCCAATGCTCAGGCGATAGCGCCGCCGCAAGTAGTCGAAGCGATGCAGCAGTCAATCCACGAGGAGGAAACGGATGGTATCTGGAGCAGACGCTTCCCCGGTCAAGTTCCTCCCAAGCTCATCCCCGCGCAGGTGCTCGCCGGAAACGCGTTCGAATTGGAAGGACACGAGTTGCGCGTCGTTGACATCGGCCACACGGATACCGACAACACAACCGCTCTTCACGTGCCGTCCATCGGCCTTGTGATTTCCGGGGACGCTATCTACAACAACACGCACCCCTACTTGGCGGAGTCAGACGAAGACGGCCGCCAAGCCTGGCTAGCGGCGATCGACAAGATCGAGGCACTGAATCCTAAACACGTCATCGCGGGCCATGGTCCGCTCGATCCCGACAGCAGCCCTAGCCATATCAAGGCAACACGGCAATACATCATGGATTTCGAGCGCGTGAACCATCAAACCACGACCGCGCGCGAGCTTTACGATAACATGCTCAAGCTCTACCCCGATCGGATCAATCCTGGCTCGTTGTGGGCAGCGGCCCATGCCGCGAAGAAAACCCCGAAGTAATCCAATACGAACACACTTGGCGCGATCTCGGGTCACCGAGATCGCGCATTCGATCGTCATTGAAATTCTCGCAGGGCAACGTTGTCGGGCAAATTGATGTCATGTCTCGCAAAGATCTTATAAAGCGCCTCGGCTCTGTACGACACAGATTTACCTAAGAAAATGCAATCGTGCTGAATTCCCAGCACAAATCCATAAATTTCAAACGCGAGCAGCCTGATATCGACTTTCGCAGAAATTTCTCCGCACGCGGCGGCATCACGCAACTGCTCATCCAAATAGTTGCGCCACCCATTCACCACAAAGCGCATCGTCTCTTCAATCAGCTCGTCAATACTGGCGCAATATTCGGAAGCTGCCCGAAGCAATAAACACCCACCATCCTTGAGCACGTAATCGCCGAGCCACATATCCACGATTCGTACAAGTCGACAAATTCCCTTTGGTGTATTCCTTGTGATGCCCTTAGCATCGCGCAGTAACGCTGAATAGTATTCCAGCAGGACTTCGGAAACCAAGTCGGCACGCGACTGAAAGCGGCCAAATACCATGCTCTTTGAGATTCCAAGTTGAGCCGATAGTTCGTTGATAGAAAACTTGCTCAGCCCGTGCCTTCTTGCCAACTGAGTCGTGACCCGCATCACGTTCTCTCTTGACGACCGAACAACCGTCTTTCCGTTCCGAGGCGTATCGCCTGAAGTATTCAGAGTCGTCATAATCACGAATACTGGGGAAGGGCCTATAGCCGAGTTAGATCATATACATAAATTTCAAAAATATTCTGACGGTCATATGCCAGACCGTCAGAATATTAAACCTAGAGAAGCACCTTCAGCCGAAATCGAGCGCCATGATCGATCCTGATCCAGCTGAAATCACCGTAGAAAGAGCGTGTATTTCTGGAAGCAATTTTTTGAAATAAAAACGCGCCGTAGCGATTTTGGACGAATATATAGAATCAGAATCCTGATTTTTTGCAAACGCCAGCGCCGCCATACGAGCCCACATCCAGGCGAGGCCCACATGACCAACGAGCCGCAAATATGCGGCCGCGACACTGCCTTCCGCATGCGGGTCCACCTTGGATTGCTGGAATACATTCACCGTCGCATTTCGCACCACGCTGACCGCATTAGACAGTGAGTTGGTGAACTCCCCCATTTCCGGGTCGATGGCTTGCATCTCGATGAATTTATCGATGACTCCCAGGAACATTTCGAGCTTTGCACCGTGGTCCATTAGAACCTTTCGACCTAAAAAATCCGAAGCCTGAATGCCGTTCGCGCCTTCATAGAGTGGGATAATACGTACGTCTCTAAGATGCTGCTCGACATGGTTATCCGCGATGTAACCATGCCCACCAAAGACTTGCATTGCAAGGCTAGTGCATTCAACGGCGAGGTCGCTGCTGAATGCCTTCACAATCGGAGTCACAAGAGCCGAGAGTTCCGCCGCTCTGTAGCGCACTTCTGGATCTTCACTACCGTGCTGGAGATCAGCAAGTTGGCATGCCCACCACCCAAATGCACGCGTCCCCTCGACGTATGCTTTCTGGGTCAAAAGCATCCGGCGCACATCCGCGTGCTCGATAATTGCATCTGCGGGCCCTTTTCTAGCCGTTTCCTTTGGAGCCCTGCCTTGCGTACGATCCTTGGCATAGGCTAGCGCCTTTTGGTACGCCGCTTCCATGACTCCAATCGCGTTGACACCGACAAGGAGTCGTGCGTGGTTCATCATAATGAACATCCCTGCCAACCCCTTGTTCGGCTCACCCACCAGGTATCCGGTTGCGCCGTCAAAGTTCATCGTACATGTGGCATTCGCACGAATTCCCATCTTGTGCTCGATAGAACCGCAAACAACCGCATTGCGATCCCCTAAATGCCCCTCAGCAGACACCAGGATCTTCGGAACAACAAAGAGAGAAATGCCTTTTACCCCAGGCGGAGAATCCGGGAGGCGGGCGAGTACGAGGTGGATGATGTTGTCCGTGAGATCGTGTTCACCGCCTGAGATAAAGATCTTCGTCCCGGTGATGGCGAAGGTGCCATCTTCATTCGGAATCGCACGAGTGCACAGAAGTCCAAGGTCGGTTCCTGCGTGTGGCTCCGTCAGGCACATGGTTCCTGCCCACTCGCCGGATACCAACTTCGGCAGATATAGAGCTTTTTGCGCGGCGCTACCGTTTGCCGCCAGACAAGTGTATGCCGCCTGCGACATTCCCGGATAAGACGCCCATGCCATGTTGGCGCCAGCGAAGATCTCTAGGACGGCAGCATTGACGGTGTTTGGCAGACCCTGCCCACCATGTTCCGACTGACATGCCAGCGACGTCCAACCTGCTTCAATAAACCCTTGATACGCGCTTTTGAATCCGTCAGGCGTGGTCACCACTCCGGCGCACGGCATGGAACAGCCCTGACGGTCGCCGATATCATTCAATGGCGCCAGCACTTCTGACGCGAACAGGCCAGCCGCCTCGATTACTTGGTCGATTGTCTCCGAAGACAGGTCATCAGTGCCAGAAAATTCAGGATGAGAAGTCACATTGAGCAGTTCGTGAAGCACGAACTGATACTCGCGAACTGGAGCGGAATATGAATTCATAACTATTGTCGACTTGTCGCCGATTGCCTCGAATGAAAAAGGGAAGATTCAAAACGATTTGCGGAGCCTAAGCACAGTCGCCATCGGGAGCCACCCGTAAGCGCAATTCTCTGCGCAAGATCTTGCCAACCGTGGATTTCGGCAGCGCCTCAACAAGCGTGATGTGCCGCGGCACTTTATAGGCCGCCAAATGAGCACGACAGTGCATTTCAACGTGCTCCCTTGTAAGCCTCGTATTGCGTGGCACGATGAAAAGGTGTGGTACTTCGCCTGACCGTTCGTCAGGAACGCCGACGCAAGCGGCCTCCATGACGTTTAGCATCATTGTGGCGACGGCTTCTATCTCATTCGGGTAGACGTTGAAGCCAGAGACAAGAATCATGTCCTTCTTACGGTCCACCATTCTCATGAATCCCTGTTCGTCCATAATGACGATGTCCCCTGTACGGAACCATCTATCTTCAAAGAAGGCGCGCTCGGTTTCCTCCTCCCGGTTCCAATAGCCGCTGAAAAGTTGTGGCCCTTTGATAAGCAGTTCGCCAGCGGCTCCGAGGGGGACATCGCGCCCGCTTTCGTCCACTAGACGAACATCGGTAGAAGGCGCAGGAATGCCGATGGTTCCATTTCGGCCGGGAGGGTTAAATGTGGCGCTGGGTGAGGTCTCCGTCAGCCCATAGGCTTCGGTAATTGGGGGTGCGCCCGCCGCACACCAACGCGTTGCGACGGCTTCATGGATTGACGCCCCGGCTCCGATCACCAGGCGAGTCGCGCTGAAATCCACTGAATTAAGCTCCGGCTCGTTCACCAGGCTATTGAACAGAGTGTTGACGCCAATGAACGTCTGAAATGGCCGTCGCATCATTTCCGCGACCAAGGCAGCTGTATCGCGCGGATTGGGGACTAAGCGGTTTTCACCGCCCAGCGATAGCGCAAGCAGAGCGGTAGCAAGCGGAAAGATGTGATAAAGAGGCAGCGGCGTGACCATCGAAGCCTCGCCCCCCGTCAATGCCGATCCAGCCCAGCTCGAAACCTGCGCCAGACTCGCGCAAACCGCCTTGTGGGTAAGGACTGCGCCCTTGGAAACACCAGTCGTGCCGCCGGTATACTGGAGCACCGCAATGTCTTGGGCAGTCTGTGTGACCTCTTCAAGCCGCCTACTGCTTCCCCACAGGATCGCGTCGGCGAGTTTTTGAGGATTCCCTTTACGGGCGGTCTCAGCCTGCTGGATATCGCCGGTATCGGTTGCCATAATTTTGTGAACAACCGACTTCATTCCGACGACGGGTGCTGTCAGTACCTGGACTATGCTGGTTTCTGCCAGTACTAAATGCAGCGACTCCTGCAAATGGTCAGCGACGATTATGCTTGCAGCGCCAGAGTCCTGTAGCTGGTGCTTCAGTTCACGCGGCGTATAGAGAGGATTGACTGGAACCACCACCATCCCCGCTCGAAGTGCCGCCGCTAGACCGACTATGAACGCCGAGCAGCTTGGCAGCATCAAGGCGACGCGGTCCCCTTTCTTCAATCCCGACCGTTGGAGAAAAGTAGCAAGCGCCTCGGACAGCATGCCAAGTTCCGCATAGCTCAATGAGTCCTCCAAGCAGGTGATCGCGGGACGCGCCGCGAACGACTCGACTACGCGTGAAATCATCGATCCTAGTGTCGCAGCTTCGTTGATCTCAATCTCAATTGGCATCCCGGGCGGATAAGCTCCATGCCAGCGTCTGGCTTCCATCGACGTCTCCTTAGTTGTTATACCCCGTTTGAATCCGTGATTGCTTACACCCTGCTAGTCACTTGATCACCTCGTTCCAGTGCACGGAATGACATCTCTAGGGCGTCGCAATCACTGTCTAAACGATCGTTTGGTAAACGATCGTATGGTACACATGAGACCATGTCAACAAGTATTCCGCGCCTGGCAGAATGCCGCGCGAGCTTCCGCAACGAACGTGCGAAAGCGAGCAAAGGGAGGGCAACATGCAATACAACAACACCCCTCGTGGCCACACCTTTCCTGAACGATCGTAATGCTATAATTGCGTCTAACGAAGACAGGAAAGGTGAGCCCAATGCGATACTCAAGCACCCACAAGCAGGAAACGCGAGAGAGGATCCTGAACAGCAGCCGAGCGATTGCCAAGAAGGGCGGCTTCGATTCAACAGGCGTTGATGCCCTGATGAAGGCGATCGGTCTCACTGGAGGCGCTTTTTATAGTCATTTCGAGTCCAAGGCGGAGTTGTTCGCAGCCGTCATCGAGCAGGAACTGACGAACAGTTCGGAAATGCTCGCAGGCAAAGAGACGGACGAAGATCATTTTGTGAAACGTATCCGTAGCTACCTGAGCAGTTCTCACGCGTTGCATCCGGAAACAGGTTGCGCCCTGCCGACCCTAGGCCAGGAGATTGCAAGGGCCGAATCTGAGGTTCGCGCTTCGGTCGAGCAAAGCGTCAAGAAGCTGCAGAGTAGCTGGAAAGAGAGGCTGGACGATCCGGATGCGGCCTGGGCTTTGCTCGCACAGTGCGTCGGGGCTATTCTGCTTGCGCGTGTGGTTGACTCAGACCGAACGAGACAGCAGATTCTCGCATCAAGCCGCCGCTTTCTCGGGCGCTCCATTGAGCAGCTTGAACCCCTCAGCAAGACCTGAGCGATGACAGGTTGCGCCTCCCCTGTTCAGGTACGTCGGCTTTAGAACGAGGGGCCTAATTCGCGAGCTCAACAAGATCCTAATCTACGGCACCCCCTGCGCGCCTATGCAGCTGATCCGGGATGTACGATGACCCGGCATCATGCTGACCAATGCTGAACTACTGCAGGCGTGCCGCACCTGTGAATTGTCAATGTCCCATCCACAGCATTTCGCGGGAGCGACTCCCGAAAAGGCCGCCGCAATATTCGTCCCTGGCAATGCGCGGATCACGTATGACCAGCTCGAGGAGGGAGCAAATCGCGTTGCCAACCTGCTACGACGCAGTGGGATTAAGGCAGGCGATGCAGTGTTATTCGCGGTTGAGAACCGGCCCGAATTCCTCTATCTGGCATGGGGCTGCCAGCGTGCGGGCGTCATATTTACACCAGCGTCGACCAAACTGAGCAAAGAGGATCTTTGTTATATCGCCAAAGATTCTGACGCACGGTTCGTTGTCGTGTCAGTAGCCTCGACCGCGAGCGATGACCTTGCGGCATCTGACTTCCGTGCCACGCCTCGCTTTGCACTGGGCGGGCACATTCCGGGATTCCAGGATCTGGGGAGCGCGCTCCGCTCATGTCCTCCCACACTCATCGCCGATCCGGCACGCGGCAGGGAGATGATGTATTCATCCGGCTCGACAGGTCGCCCAAAAGGGGTGCGTAAGCCTATTCCACCGATTCCCTACAATGGGATCGATCCTAGAGACGTTTCGTATGCAAGCCAGCCTGGCGTTGGGCCATCGATGGTAAGCCTGTGTACCTCGCCGCTCTATCATGCGGCACCACATCGAAATGTTTCGGCGACGCTTGCGATGGGTGGTACTGTCGTGGTGATGGAGCGGTTCGACCCTGTTGTTGCGCTTGCGGCAATCGAGCAATTTCACGTTACGCACAGCGTATGGGTTCCTACCATGTTTCACCGGTTGCTGCGTTTGAACCCCGTTTTCCGGTCGCAATTTGATCTTTCCAGCCACCAAGTAGCACTTCACGGCGCCGCTCCGTGTCCGGTAGAAATTAAAGATGCAATGATCAGCTGGTGGGGGCCAATCCTGCAGGAGTACTACGCGGGCACGGAAGGCATAGGCGCCTGCTCGATCAACTCCGAGGAATGGCTGCGTCACAAGGGCTCCGTGGGTAAGGCAATCGACGGAGTAATTCATGTCCTGGACGATGACGAGAACGAAGTACCGGCAGGCAAGACCGGTACAGTATTCTTTGAGACAAGTTCCTCCTTCTCCTATTGGAACGACGCTGACAAGACGACTCGGAGTCGCAGCAAGCAAGGATGGTGGACGTATGGCGACATCGGCCATCTCGATAGTGAAGGATTTCTCTATCTGACTGACCGGCGGGACTTCACCATCATATCGGGAGGCGTGAACATCTACCCTCAGGAAGTTGAGCATGTATTAATTACCGATCCCCGCGTCCTCGATGTGGCGGTATTTGGCGTGCCCGATGCCGACTATGGCGAATCGGTCTATGCGGTGATCCAGGTCGAACAGCTTCCTGATTTTCCGGAGCACTTAGCCGCAGAGCTTCGTGTAATGTGCCGCCAAAAGCTTGGACCGATTCGAGTACCACGGCGCTTCGCTTTCGTTCTCGACTTTCCACGGTTGCCCACCGGCAAGCTACAGAAGAAGGCGATGCGGGATGCCGTCATTGAATCACGAAAGCGTACGGAAGCAGGAGTAGCTGGTAGCCGGCCGTTGGTGGAAGTCTATGTGGACATGGGGAGCTGAGATCAGGGACAGCCACTTCGGCATAGGAATCAGCACACTATTCTGTCGGTTCCTCGTGAATCCCAAGTTTCCGTGAAAACCCAATGTAGGCACTGCATCGCAACGATACAGGCCTCTCCAAGGGAAAACCGAGTTCCGCAGCAGGACTCCACTTACATTGCGTCATTCGACCACCAGACGTGGCGTGGTCAACTGGTTTGGATCACATAACGCTTTCGCAAAATATGAACGCCGTTTCGAGAGCGTCTGGCGTGGTCTCAGGTAGACATTCCAGCATCCCGCGGGGCGGGACACAATTTTATGTATTGAACGGTGCTCCCACCACAAGATCCTCGGCCACTATCGGGCAGCCGACGTCGCGGGACAACCTGATGCGACAATGAACCTTTGCGTGACCGGGCATGTCATCACTGGCTCGTTATGTCCTGGCTGCGACAGCCATTGCTCCGCCCAAGCAGTGATTGCGACGTAAGTTGACAGCAAGGCCTTGCCACGCTCGGTCAGGTGATAAGACTGCCGCCCTTGTCTCTCGGTGTCACGGCGCTCCAGAATCCCTTGCCCGACCAACGAGCGCAGTCGCCGGCTAAGCGTGGCCGGAGAAATACCGAGGGTCTTCTGGAACTGGTCGTAGTTGGTCAGACCGCACATAGCTTCGCGCAAAATCAGCAGGACCCAGCGCTGCCCAAGCAAGGTCAATGCGCGGCTCGCCGCATCTCCGCGCAAAGCTTCTCGATGTCTTTCCAACGACGGCGTGGTGCGGAACATGGGAATTCAGTGCAGACGCGCGCTTCTAAACCATAGGCATTCGTCTGAAAGGAAAATGAAGAGGCGCTGACACCCCGCCAAGCAAGTTTCAGCGCCAACGGAGTCCTAGAAGCAATGACTTACGTCGTTTAGCTAGCCACGGGTGTCGACAGGAAATTCCCCAACCTCTGCGTGATCAATTGCTCGGCCTCCTCCATGATCCGGTCGATCAGCGTCCGTACTGAGGGGACATCCCGGATTAGGCCTACTACCATGCCACAGCTCCACGCGCCTGCATCCATGTAGCCGTCAACCATGATTTTGGGATAGACACCGGCGACCTGGTCATAAATGTCACCTATTTGCAGATCCTTTCCCTTTTCACGCTCGATATCCAGGATCCGCTCGACACCTGCGTTGTTCAACACCCGCTCTGTGTTGCGCAGTGGCCGCATAACAAGACGCGTATCCAGTTCGGACGCGTTGATGATGGCTTCCTTTACGTTCTCGTGTACCGGCGCTTCCTCGGTAGCAACAAAACGGGTTCCCATGTTGATCCCATCGGCACCGAGCGCCAGGGCAGCGACAAGGCCGCGTGCGTCGGCCATGCCGCCTGAAGCCACAAAGGGAATCTTCAGTTCATCTGCCGCCCTGGGCAGCAGAATCATGTTTGGTATATCGTCTTCGCCTGGATGTCCTCCGCACTCGAAGCCATCGACGCTAACCGCATCACAGCCAATTTTTTCAGCCTTCAGTGCGTGGCGTACTGAAGTGCACTTATGAATTACCTTGATACCGGCTTCCTTTAGTAAGGGCATGAACTCTTCCGGACTGCGGCCGGCGGTCTCGACGATTCGCACTCCGCCTTCGCGGATCGCTGCTATGTATTCTGCATATGGCGGAGCATCGAAAGTTGGCAGAAACGTCAGATTGACGCCGAAAGGCCGGTCGGTCATGGCAGCACAGCGAGAAATTTCGCGTGCCAGTAGCTCCGGCGTTCGTTGTGTCAGACCCGTAATGATGCCAAGGCCACCGGCGTTCGAAACGGAGGCCGCAAGCTCTGCGAATCCGACATAATGCATACCGCCCTGAATGATGGGATGGCGAATGCCAAACAGCTCCGTAATACGAGTCTTCATAATATTCTCGTGGTTGGATTAGAGTTAAGGGGGTGTCATCTCATCGCCATGCACACCCGCTACCCAGGCCAATGCTCAGCCTGACGCGCTGGAATGGCGATTCTCGCGGGCCTGATCGAATGCGAGAGGCGCGTAACGTCTAAGTCATCAAGCGACCGGCCGATCGAATTCGTCGCGCAATTCGCGCTTTAAAACCTTACCAATGGGACTGCGCGGCAGCGAATCGACGACCACCAAGTCCGCCAGCCGTTGCATCTTGCCGAGGCGTTCGTTGGCCCACACCAGCAGTTCGGCAGCAGAATTCCGTGCATCGGTGCGCAGCGTGACGAAGCCGACGGGGGTCTCGCCCCAACGCGCCGACGGCACGCCAACCACCGCCACCTCGGACACATGGGGGTGACTAGAAAGCACCTGCTCCAAGTCGCTCGGATAGATGTTGAAGCCACCGGAAATAATCATGTCCTTTCGGCGGTCCATTAGTACGAGAAAGCCGTCTTCATCGAAGCGGCCGACGTCGCCTGTGCGAATGAAGCGATTGCCTTCACTGTCATACCATTCCACTTCGGCGGTCCTTTGCGGCTGCCTATAGTAACCCGTCATCATTGCGGGTGAGCGGCCGACGAGTTCACCAACTTCACCCAGCTTGAGCTCGCGACCTTCCGAATCAATGATGCGCAGTTCATCGCCGGAGATCGGCTTTCCAACGGTATGCAGCTTGTCTGAATGCTCGTCAGCACGCAGCTCGCATGTCGCCCCGCCCTCGGTCATGCCGTAGAACTCTGTAAGCTTGCCTGGCCAGCGTCGCAGAATTTCAGCCTTTAGGTCGGCAGAGAACGGTGCACTGGTGCAAAAGCGGGTGCGCAGCGTCGATAGGTCGCGACGGTCGAAGTCCGGATGTTCTAGCAGGCGCCGGTACTGCACCGGAACCAGCATGGTGTGGGTGGCACGGTATCGCTCCGCCAGCTCCAGGTACTCAGCCGAATCGAACTTCGGCATCAGGATGACCGTGCCGCCCAACGCCAGCGTCGGAAAGACGCTCACCAGTGTGGTGTTTGAGTACAGTGGTGTGGAGGTCAGGGTAATTGCGTCGGGCCCATAGCCGCGCTCGGCGCTGCGGACGGTGTATGCGTGGCGCATAGCGTGGGACTGAACGATTCCCTTGGGCACGCCGGTTGTGCCGGACGAATATATGATGTTGAATGCCCACTCCGGTTGGATGTCAATCCGCTTCGGCACGGTGCCACTGGGGACGAGCCACATGTCGTAGAGGTTTGTGTCAATCCGGATGACGCGTCCCTCCTCAGGCAGCGTCACCCTCGCCAGAGCCTGCTCAACCGGGCCGTCGGCGAAGACAAGGTGGGCCTCTGCGTTAGCGATCATGCTGGCCAGGTCATCAGGGTGTGCCGCAGGCGACAGTGGCGCCACCACTGCCCCGGCACGCAGGCCCCCAAAAAAGGCAACGACGTAGCGAACGGAACTAGCGGCGCAGATCACGATGGCATCGCCCGGAGCGATACCGTCGCGCTGTAGTGACGCGGCAAAGCGATCGATCATCGCATCCAACGCGTTGAAGCTGACCGCCTCGCCATTGCAAAGGATGGCCGGATGTTCCCCACGTGCGGCTGCAAGGTGGTGGATCATATCAGGCAGGCTAACGAAAGTGCTGATTGCAGGCTGAGGTGGTGGCTCCTGCAACTGCAACTGAGAAAGGGGCTGAATCTCGCTCATGTCTCCATATCCTGGTGTTGTTGTAATCATTTCCGCATGATTGTTCGGGGCGGCCCGCCCCGGTTCAGAGTCGATTCCAGCGATAAAAAAGCGACTACACCTCCGGCTTATAGCCGAGATTGCGAATGAATGCCTCCCACCTCTCCCGATCCCGGCCAAGCTGCTTGGCGAGGCTATCTGCATCGTCGATATTGGGTGGCAGTAGCCGTAACTGCTCGAACCGCTCGGCGAACACAGCCGCGTGCAGCACCTCGTTCACAAGCGCATTGACACGAACCACCAGGTCTTTGCCCATTCCTCGTGGCGCGTACAGGTCGAAGCTGGCGGCAATTTGCTCCATGCCTTGGTATCCCAGTTCTCTGAATGTCGGGACTCCTGGCGCAAACTTCGTCCTTGTAGGGTTGGTGATAGCCATGGCACGCAGTTTCCCTTTTTCCACGTACGGCATGCCGTTCGACAGGGTATCGAACATCACCTGAACCTGCCCCCCCAGCAAATCCTGGAGCGCGGGCGCAGAGCCCTTGTAGCCAATATGCCGCATATCCACCCCTGCCAGCTGATTGAATAGCAGCCCTGCGAAGTGAGAAGACGTGCCAGGACCAATCGACGCGAAGTTTGCCTTCCCTGGATGAGCCTTCATCCAACTTATGAGCCCTGCTAGATCCCCGGCGGGAACGGCCGGATCCGCGTACATCACACCGGGTGTGCGAGCCACCTGCGCCACTGGCGTGAAGTCTCGGATCGGGTCGTACGGCGTCTTGATCGTGAACGGCACTAGCGTCAAGGCGTCACTGAGGGTCAGCAAGAGCGTGTAGCCATCAGGCGCCGCATGAGCGACAGCGCTTGAGCCGACAATAGTTGATCCTCCAGGTTTGTTGTCGACAACTACTACCTGCCCCGTCGCCTTCGAGAGCCCCTGTCCGATGGCGCGTGCGAGATTGTCGGTCGCTCCGCCAGGAGGAAATGGCACCACCACGCGGATGACTTTGCTCGGATACTTCCTTGCTTCTTGCGCTACGGCGAGAGGGATGCCAAGTGTCAGCCCGCCCAGCCATGCGCCACCTGCAGTCGCCAAAAATGAACGGCGCTCCATAGTTGTCTCCTCTTCGCTTCTCTTGTTCGACCTTCTTTGATGATTCCGGGCCTTAACTCAATACGGAACCATTCCTACTTTGCTCTCACCTTCTGAATCTCCTCCTCTACATCCCGCAACTGATCTTTTCCGAAGAACATCTCCTTACCTACGAAAAAAGTCGGCGAGCCAAATGCCCCGCGAAAAAACGACGCCTCCGTGTTTGCAAGAAGAATCTGTTTGACTTCAGGAGTTGCAATGCGCTCATGAAAGCCCTTGCCATCCAGACCGGCAGCATCCAGTGCTTCGGCGATGATGGCAGGGTCATCCATCTTCAACCCCTTCTCCCACATTGTCGCGAAGACGGCATTCACGTAGGACATGAAGGTACCGTTCTTCTGGGCAGCTACGGCACCACGCATGATCTGCAACGTATTGACGGGCCAGAACGGGTTGTGTCGGTATGCGGTCAGCCCGTGCTTGGCGATGAAGCGTTGCATCTCGAGTTCCCCAAACTCCGGCTTGTTCTTGATTCCTCCAAAGGCTTCCGCGGGAGACCGATTTCCGGTCAGCCTGAACAGGCCCCCCAGAAGCACCGGAACGTATTCGAACTTGACATCCTGGCGAGATTCAATAGCCGGGATGATTTTGTGACTAAGGTAAGAATTCGGGCTGCCGAAATCAAAGTGAAACTGGACACTTAAGCCGCTCATGGTGTCTCCTGAACAATGAGAATAGTGAAATCACTCGGGAACGTCTTCACAGAGCGTGCCGCATTGGCGAGACGTGTGCGGGTTGACGCCACCGCGCCAGGACCGGCGACAGCATCTCCGGGACTGTCAGGCTGGTGAAAATTCAGGCCTTACCGATAGCAAGTGTTGGTCAGCAGACCGGGAGGCCTCAAACTTTGCCCGCGCATCGTCTTCTGAATACGCAGGAAGCGTAATGACACCTGCTAGCTCGACGGTTGTGTTCAATACAAAGAGGGAAAACATCCGTGAATTGTTGTTCGATGTATGTGACATTGTGGTTTTCATAAGCATCTCCGAATGAAACGTGGCTGTTTTGACATCACAGTCAAGCTCAATGCGAGGTTGTCGCTGCCGCAAGCCACGATCTAGGGGCCGCTACGCTACTTCGAACAGTCCCGCCGCCCCCATCCCACCACCGACACACATCGTGACGACAACATACTTTTCGCCACGGCGCTTGCCTTCGATAAGTGCGTGAGCGACAAGTCTTGCCCCGGTCATGCCGTACGGATGGCCGATAGAAATACCTCCCCCATTGACGTTCAAGCGCTCGGGATCAATATTCAGGCGATCACGGCAGTAGATGACCTGGCATGCGAACGCCTCATTCAGTTCCCACAGACCGATATCCCCAACCTTTAGGCCATGTCGTTCCAAGAGTTTCGGGACCGCGAAGACAGGGCCGATACCCATTTCCTCCGGTGCGCAGCCAGCAACAGCGATGCCCCGGTAGATTCCAAGGGGCTGCAAGCCGCGGCGCTCGGCTAAGCGGCTATCCATTAAGATAGAGGCAGAAGCACCATCTGATAGCTGACTTGCGTTTCCGCCGGTCACGATGCCGCCTTCAATGGCAGTCCTGAGCGTTCCCAACGCTTCCACCGTCGTATCGGGACGATTCCCCTCATCGCGATCCAGTACTACATCACGAAAGCTAATCTGCCCCGTGTCCTTGTCCTGAGTTGCCATCGACGTCCTGAACGGTACGATCTCAGCTTCAAAGAGACCTCTCTCCTGGGCCAACGCGGTTCGACGCTGCGACTCGGCCGCGTAGACATCCTGCGCTTCCCGGGAAATTCCATATTTTCTAGCGACAAGTTCTGCTGTCTGCAACATTGGCATATAGGCGTGCGGAGCCCGCTCGATCAATGCCAAATCGGCCGCACTCGCCATCCATTCAACAAAGCGGTCCTGCACCAGCGAAATGCTCTCTTGCCCGCCTGCTGCCACCACATCCATACCGTCAGCGATGATCTGCTTAGCCGCAGTAGCCACCGCCATCAGACCAGAAGCGCATTGTCTGTCAATGGTCTGACCCGCGACGCTAATAGGAAGTCCGGCGGCTAAGGCACCTAGTCGGCCGATGTTCATGCCAGCGGTACCTCCAGCCATCGACGTACCGATCACGACATCCTCGATCTCTTCCGCAGTGATCCCGGCGCGCTGAACTGCGTGCGCGAGAACGTGCCCGACGAGGGTGGGCGATTTCGTGTTGTTCAGGGAACCTTTGTAGGCACGACCGATGCCGGTCCGTGCCGTTGAAACAATAACTGCTTCACGCACACTGCTCTCCTAGTGGAAGATATGACTAAGACTTAAACGCACGAAACTGATCGACGCATGATTGATCGCGCATCACAACGCTGCACCGCTTTTCTTCTAAACTGAAAACACTCTGAACACCTCGTCCCTGGATCCCGCGATCCCCGTTCAATCACCAACTCTCAATCCAGGGACGCAAGTCCAACTCAAACGTCCAGGCATCTCGCGGTTGCGAATGGAGGTACCAGTAGTTCTCGGCGATATGGTCCGGATCCAGAATGCCGCCTTGGTCTTTCAATGCATAACGATCTGGAAAATTCGTGCGGATGAACTCCGTGTCGATCGCACCGTCGACCACAACATGTGCCACGTGGATATTCTTCGGCCCGAGTTCACGCGCCATGCTTTGCGCAAGCGCGCGCAGAGCATGCTTAGCACCTGAGAACGCTGCATAGTTATCTTTACCGCGCAAACCTGCTGTCGCACCGGTAAAGAGGATGGTACCCCGCTGCCGCTTAACCATGCGCCGGGCAACCTCTCGAGCATTCAAGAAGCCAGAGAAGCAGGCCATCTCCCAGATCTTGAAGTACTTGCGCGCCGTTTCTTCGAGGATCGAACACGGTACGTTGGCGCCAATGTTGAACACGAGAACCTCTATCGGTCCGATCTCCGACTCGATATTGTCGATGAGCGCGACAACGTCCTCTTCCTTGCGTGCGTCCGTTCCGAAAGCGTAGGCTGTGCCGCCTGCACGGCGAATGGAGTCAACCAAAGGTTCGAGCTTATCCGCTGACCGGCGCGTTACACAGGCAACCATCCCTCCTGCGGCAAAACGCCGGGCAATCGCACCACCTGTCGAGTCTCCCGCTCCAATTACGAGCGCTACCTTCTGTTCTTTCGCAACCATTCTCGCATCCCCCATTGGTTAACTACCGTTTAGTTAACGAACGATATTTCATGTTGAGGAGGGAGTCAAGGGCAACTTGCCGGCTAAGCACTTCGGGCTGCGTGCGGCCGCCTGGGCCACATCTCCTTCGTGTTTCCACTGGTGATGTTCCGGGAGAGATGGCCATTTGCGATGGCGAGATCTCCGCAGTTTTTGGCGCCAGTACCAGCCTTCAATGCAGCCGTAGCCATTTCTAGCAATGGCGTTACACCAATCGCGTCACGCTGGCCCCGTACCTGGTGCAGCAACCTCGAGTGCGTCCTGTGGCTAGCAGCCTAACTTTGTATGCCCCTTTGAAGGCGCCCCACTAGGCCGGCAGCAACATACTCTTGCTTTTTAAGGCGACCGGTCATATTATTGACGGCGGGCTTCTGAAGGAGCACCGATCTGCCGCTTATGAGTGCAGATCGCTTGCAACCAAGTTACGAAACCGTCCGGCGTACACGAGCAAAGTCAAACAAATGCCCTACTACGCAAGACCGACAGATATTTGAGTCAACTGGAGACAAGATGAAGAAATCGACCAGAACCGTATTCACGGTTGCAGCCGCGGCTACGCTGGTAGCTGCGGCAAACATGACGTTTGCCGCACATTTAGAACAACCTCAGGCGGATACCAAAGTACAAGCCAACAATGTCGCGAAACTGGACGATAAGCGGCAAAAGACCCTAGCTGAAGTTCGTGAGTGGTTCTTCGACGACTATATTCCGCGTTGGGTTAAGGCTGGCGAACGAGGTGAAGACTCTTCCTTTATTACAGAATATTGGGGTGCACCACTGTGGGTCAGCATCGACGATATTCCGCCAGTCCTTGCCACAACTGAATCAGACGTAGCCAACATCCTTAAGCCGATTCACGCTCGCCTAAAGGCGGCGGGCTATCACCACACAGCCGTCCCTGATCAGAAAATTACGGTATTTAATAACAATAGTGCTGAGATAAAAGTGATCTGGTCACGCCGCCGAATCGATGACTCGGAGATTGAACGACATGTCGTTAACTTTATGATGATGAGGCGAGCGGATGGATGGCGTATTCTGACCATTCAACAGAAAGCCACTACTGCCTCCACGGTGGACGCAGTTTGGCCTACCATCGAAAACTGACAAACCATTTGGGCGTGGATCGCCAACCGGGTAGGCGGGCGGTCATATCTGTCGGTCGACCGCAACTCTCGTGAACATGAAAGCTGCGTAGACAATAATTGGTACGGCCTAGCGAAAGGATCGACATCGAAGCCCGACCATCCTAAATATGGTGCATAGATATTAGGGCTCTTTTCATCATTTCCCAGACATCTTGTTGGGCAGTGGCGCGCGAGCCACTGCCTTTCGTTCTGCATCCCTCGAGAAATCGGGGCGATAGATTGCCAGGCTTCGTATCGGTAGTACTGACGGCGGACTTTTGGGGGGCGCAGCCCCCAATCCACCCAAGATAAGCACCGCCCAAATAGGCATCAAAAAGCCTTGTAAGCAGCATGTCGATGAGGTTTGTGGCGAGGCGGGCGTGGCTTAGCGCGATCCGGCCGCACGCGATGGGTACGTGTTGCGATCAAGGCCAAGGTCTCATTCAGAGCAGCCTTGGCCCAGCGCAAGCCGAGCAGCGCCGCTGACAGGACAGGTTTGAGAGCGGTGATGGCAAAGGTTCGGTTGATGCGATGGTCCGAGTCAATTTCGTGTTCCTGCGCGGCGCTGAGGCAGCATAGGGCGTGCAGGTTGTCGCTGAGGATTTTGGCGCCGAAGTCCTGCCTGGCGGCCAACTGTGAGAGTCCGGACAGATGTTCGAGCGCCATGCGGTGCTTGAGGCGTTTGAACGCCTCCTCGAGGCGCCAGCGTTGATGGTAGAGATCGCGGAAGGTGGTCGCCGGATAGCGCTGCATGTCGAGCAGATTGGTGATGAGCACGCGCACCTTGCCGGCTGGCGAGATCTGCCGGATCAGCCGAACGGTCTGCGGGGTAGGCGCACACTCATAGTCGCGCGCGTCGATGCGGGCTGGTGCCGGGAGCCTGACGATGGCCTCGTCCCGGCCAGAGCGCACAAAGCGCTGTACGGCCGCAAAGCCGCTGCCGTCTGCGCGCATGCAGAAAGGAATGCTTCGTTGGTTGAGCACGGCCACCAGCCAGCGAGCGGGGTAGCCGCGGTCGAGGAGAAGCAAGTCGTCGGATTGCAGGCGGTCCAGATGCTCGAACAGGATCTGGCGTTCGTTCTCGTGCACGCTGTGCAATGAGGCGGTGAGCATGATCTCGGCCTCGGGCAGGTACAGGCCGAAGGCGAGTTGATCGCGGGTGGCGGCTCGAGGGAGATGGCTGTGGCGGATGGCAAAACGAAGGTGTGAGGCGTCCGCGGCGACCAGCCGGAAGCCGTGCCAGCGCGGCAAATGTTTGGACACTTGCTGAAGCAGCCAGTCATTGAGGTGAGCAAAGACATCGCCGCTGAGTTTGCTGCGAGCCTGGGCGAATGCTTGTTCACTGACGCCTCGGCACAAGGTATTTTGGCGGGCGAGTGCGGCAAAGAATTGATCGAGTTCGGCTTGTACCCCCATGCGCAAGGTGCCAAGCATAAAGGTGATCAGTGTTGGCAGGGTGAGCTTACGCTGACGGGTGAATGCAGCCGGATATTCGGCATGACGGGCAAGATCGCGAAAGACCTGGGTGTGCAGATATTGGGTAAGCGTAGCGAACAGATCAGACAGGGGCATCAGAGCCAAGCGAGGATCGAGAATGATCTTCTATTGGCCGCCGCCCTGCTTGCGCTAAACAGCCAGCGCAAGCAGGCCGGCGGCCCCTCGAACCTCGTCACCTGTCAAGCGTTCTTGGCAAAAATTGCGATTTTTCCCGCGGCTTATCTTGGGTGGATTGGCGCAGCCCCCCCTACAGAGCCGGAACTACGTCGAAACACGGGCTGATACACGCTCTCTTCAATGAGCAAGATCCTCTGAGTCGCTAACTTCTCCGTCCCCCACGATATTCGGATTTATGGGACCGTGGAAGACAAAGAGATAACGTCCGACTATTGGTAGCCGAGACGATTGTGCGACCAAGTTAATCTTATCCACCACCGAATCGCCGGCGCGTCCCAAGACGCATGGCCAGATGCGAGCGCGGAAACGCGCTGTGGAGAATTTCATAGCGATCTTTATGATCGCGTTATTTGCGCAGAATCTATGTCGATAGATTCCGTGCGCGCTGACGGCTGGAGACAATGAAGAAAAAAAAATTACTAATTTTCGCCATCCCTATTGCGTTTGGTGCCGAAAGCGCTACTGCCGCTTCAACTATATACGGGATTCTTGACATTGGACCGGTGTATGTATCGAATTCCGGCGGAAGATCCCAGTTCGCACTTCAGGACGGAATGATTACACAATCCCGTTGGGGACTCGCTGGCAGCGAGGACTTAGGTGGAGGATACCGCGCCGGATTCAGGCTGGAATCTGGGTTTAACTTAGACAGCGGTAAATCACCTGCCGGACTCGCATTTTCCAGGAAGTCTTTTGTAACATTTTCTGGCGCATTTGGCATGATCAGCATGGGTCGAGATACCAGTGCTTTGAGTGATACCATCGGACGATACACCTCAAGTATGCTCATATATGGACCTGGATATCCATCTGTGCACCCCGGAAGCTATGATCACGTATTCGGAACACAGTACAACAGCGTTATTAAGTACTTATCGCCAGATCTTAACGGGCTTACGTTCCGTTCGTCCTTCTCTTTAGGAGGGAAGGCCGGAAGCATTGTTAAGAGCAGCGCCTTTGACATCGGTATCAACTATGAAACGGGCGGCTTAAGTGTCGGACTTGGAGGACAGCGGCTTTATGACGTTAGCGGTAGTGATGTTCTGCTACAACCACAGGCGAACCCCTTCGGCACACCTGGTCGCGTCGATCATCAAGACAATGTTGCAATCGGTGGGTCATACGATTTTGGTTCGCTCCTTATTCACGGCACAATAACCCAAGCACGTATTTATGGATCGGAAACCGTAGGAAGAACTTATGAGCTAGGATTAAAATGGAGTGTTATTCCATCCATGGTGTTAGGGTTAGATTACAATAGAACGATCGTTAAGAATAAGGCAGGACTTGGCACCATCTCGGCATCTTCCGATTACTTCCTTTCAAAGACAACTGACGTCTATTTCTCGGCCGCCTATGAAGAGGTTAGTGGCACGAACGGCGCTGGCGGTCCGCTAGTAGCTCAGATGCTCATATTCGCCCCTTCCTCGAATCGTTCGCAGGCATCTCTGCACGTCGGGGTTAGGCACTTCTTTTAAGATAGCTCGAGCCGCCGCCCGGTATGCGGGCAAGATAAGCGCAATCCGCTCCACGGTCGAAGCTGGAGGAGATATCCGTCTGCGGCCGAGCAAACTCGGCTGGCTGCCGAGCATTGCCACCCGTCGCAGCCTGGCGGGCATCTTACCCTCCGTGTCCTAGGCCAGTTCTTCGGCATTGCGGTAGCGGATCAGCAGAGGGCGGCGGCAGGCTCAAAACGCCCCGTCGCCTGCAACACATCCAGCGTCAGTTCGTATTGCCCCCCGCATCTGGATCCAGCGGATCGCAACGAGCACTTAACCGGCCTGCTACACCGTGAGAGCACAGTTGTTCCCAGGTCAGAGATTGGCGCCTCTCACGGTCTTGGCGGAGGTGTCACTGCTTGAGCGTTGATAAGGCGAATTCATCGCTGACGTGACACGTACTCCATTTCGACAACTGGGCGATGGAGCAAATCGAGTTGCTGGTCTTCGCAGCCTTGGAATCAAGTCTGGCGATGCAATACTGATTTCAGCCCTGAAATGTTCAATCTGGTGTAGGGCTGTCGACGCCCCATCGTCCATCCCGTCAATCAACTCCCGGACGGTCGAGAAGAACGCCCGGGAAGCCAACTACATAGCGAGTGCAAAAGATGAACCTTGCCAGTGCCGCTTGTATCGCGGGACGCTGGCGTGTCAGCCAAGCTCCGGATAGTCTACGTACCCGTGTGCACCGTGCCCACCATAGAGTGAAACGTCCTCAAAGGGCTCGTTCAGTGGCCTATTTTCGCGGAACCGGCGTGGTAGATCGGGGTTGGTGATCATCTTGCGGCCGAATGAGACCATGTCGGCGCGACCGCTACGGATTGCCTCCTCGGCCATTTGCTTGTTATAGCCATTGTTGACCATCCATACACCGGTGTATATACGGCGCAGTGCTGCATAATCGAATGCCACGTTGTCGCGGGGGCCACCGGTATGGCCCTCGACGATGTGGATATACACCGGGTGCAACTTATCGAGTTCGCGTACGACGTGCTCGAACAATGGCTGCGGATTGCTCTCTAGCGCGTCGTTGACCGGCGAGACCGGTGCCAGACGCACGCCGGTCCGCTCGGCGCCAATCTCTTCGATCACTGCGGCCATGACCTCCAGCAGGAAACGGGCGCGGTTTTCGATACTACCACCATAGGCGTCAGTACGTTTATTAGTGCCGTCGCGCAGGAACGCATCCAGCAAGTAGCCGTGAGCACCATGGATTTCAACGCCATCGAAACCGGCCCGGATGGCGTTGGCTGCTGCCACGCGGAAGTCATCGACGATGCCAGCGATCTCAGCCGTCTCCAGAGCGCGCGGCACCGAGCACTCGACGTAGCCCTGACCATTGATGTACGTCTTGGCCTTGGCAGCAATTGCCGACGGGGCTACCGGCGCTTGGTTATCCGGCTGGAAATGCGCGTGCGACATGCGACCGGTGTGCCAGATCTGTAGGAAGATCTTTCCGCCCTTCGCATGTACCGCATCGGTCACCTTCCTCCATGCAGCGATTTGCTCCAGCGTGTAGACGCCGGGTGTGTTGGTGTAGCCCTGAGCGGTCGCCGAAATCTGTGTGGCCTCGGCGATGATCAGACCAACGCTGGCGCGCTGGCGGTAGTACTCCACCACCATATCGGTCGGCACCAGGTTGTCGTCGGCGCGGCTGCGCGTCAGAGGCGCCATTGCCATACGGTTGGAGAGCTCGAGCTTGCCCAGCCGAATTGGCTGGAACAAAGCGTCCGCGAGAAAAGCTTCGGTCTGTACACCCATGAATTGCTTACTCCGAGGTTTGTCGAGGCCCTGCGAGCTAAAGCCGAAGTGCAACCTACATCGACGCGTAGGTGGCATCGCTGGGCGATTTTGTTAGTGCCCCAGTACAAGGAACACGGAAGATAATATGACCGACCGTCTTAGAATGCAAGGGTCATTCGCGACTGCCGCTGGCGCCAAACAATCGAAAAAGCGCGCTACCTGACAGGCAGACTCCCCGCCGCGCTAAGCAGGTGGTCGTCGTGCCCGCCCATCCCAGTGCAGTCCTTCCGCGTGGTAGCCCGCGACAAGACTCCGCATCTGCCGGTGCGAAGAAAATGGCATCCCGGCCTTGAATGCGGCGGACTGCCCACGATGACGCAAATCACGCAATCATGCTAAATCGGCTGCCATGGCACCGCTGATGTGCGCCATTTGTCGCACAAGCCCCAGTCGTCGGCGTGCCTGCACATATTCCTGGGCAAGGCGATGCACCAGATCGGCAGCCGGCACTACCTGCTTGATGGCGCCCACGCCCTGCCCGGCGCCCCAAATGTCCTTCCACGCTTTGGCTTTGGATGTGCCGGTGCTGAGATTCATCCTAGAAGAATCCGATTCCTCCAACGCTGCGGGATCAAGCCCAGCATTGACAATGCTCTGGCGCAGATAGTTGCCGTGCACGCCGGTGAAGAGGTTCGAGTAGACGATGTCCGAGGCGTTGCTGTCGACGATCATCTGCTTGTAGGCGGGCAGCGCGTTGGCTTCCTCGGTGGCGATAAATGCGGAGCCTACAAGGCCAAGTCGGCACCTGCGGCCAACGCTGCAAGGATGCCGCTGCCGCTGGCGATAGCGCCCGATAGTAGCAGCGGGCCATCGAACCACTCGCGAATTTCATGCAGCAGCGCAAACGGCGACAGGACTCCGGCATGGCCGCCAGCACCCGCGGCAACCGCGATCAGACCGTCAGCGCCTTTCTCGATGGCCTTTCGCGCGAAGGTGTTGTTGATGACATCATGCAGTACGATACCGCCATACGAGTGCACCGCGTCGTTTACCTCCGTGCGAGCGCCAAGCGAAGTGATTACGATTGGCACCTTGTAGCGAACGCACACTTCCATGTCGTGCTCGAGTCGGTCATTCGTCTTGTGCACGATCTGGTTGACGGCGAATGGCGCCGACGGACGTTCCGGATGTTTGGCGTCGTGTTCGGCCAGTTCGGTGGTGATCCTGTCCAGCCAATCGTTGAGCACCGGGCCTGGACGCGCATTTAGCGCGGGAAAGGAGCCGACCACGCCGGCCTTGCACTGGGCGATCACCAAGTTTGGATTGGAGATGATGAACAGTGGCGAGCAAACGACCGGCAGAGAAAGGCGGCTCTGCAGAATGGTGGGAAGGGACATAGCGCTTTTTGCGAAGTTGAAACGGTGAGTGGAAGACTCCAGTATCTGGCACCGCTGCCATAGCACCCGCTCGCTGGATTAGGCCTGCCGAGTCTCGATCTAGTACCTTCTGGCGAAGCGATATGCGTACGACAAAGCGAAATCTGGTCACGTCACATTCCGCTAGAGTCTGAAAAAACTATATGCGCGACATTCGGGTTACGTCCAATGCGCACTCACGTTTTATTCATGTGAACTACGCATGAACACAGCGATAGCTTAAAAACTTCCGGTCTCTGTAGAAGCAGCCAACGACAACGAGCGTTAGTGCCGCCGCACGAGCGGTCCGTCCTTCCGTCACTTACGGCGCGAAATTCGCTTCTTCTGGATGTCTTCGTTCGCCCTACTCTGCCGCGCGATCGTGTGGGGTCTTGCCGCCGATTGAGCCTTTCGGTCGGCGCCAGTGGTCCCCAAACTTCCGTCGCTCAATTTCTTGCTCAATCGCGTCCTCGATCATGGTGCGGTGAGCCAAAAGTTCGTCCAGGCCAATCGTGGGGATTGGTCCTAATCTGATGCGCTCGCTAATCAGGGGCCGCCGGACGAAGCGCTGGCCTGGCCTGAAGGATTTCCTTACCGACGGGGGATATGACCATCGTGCGCTGATGGACAAGGCGGCGACGCTCGATTTTATGTTGGAGGTAGTGCGTCGCGATGAAGCGCAGGTTGGCTTCGCTGTTTTGCCCAAGCGATGGATCGTTGAGCGAACCTTTGAATGAATGGTGCGTTGGCGTCGGATGTTCAGGAATTACGAGCGTCGATCTGGCGTATCGGAAGCGAAGGTTGATATCGCGATGGGCGGCCTGCTGCTTCGCAGAATCGCCCATCCTCCAATTTTCTAGCGAGCACCAACTTCGGTGGAGCCGCGCAGAAAGCAGTATGCCTACCCTAGTCGTGCCTGCGCGCGCTGAATTTCCTCCTCCACATCTCGCAACTGGTCCTTCCCAAAAAACATCTCGGTGTTGACAAAGAAAGTCGGCGAACCGAACGCGCCGCGCTCGAATGCGTTATGCGTATTCGCCTGCAGAACCTGTTTAACCTCAGGATCTGCAATACGGCTCTGGAAAGCTTCCCCGTCCAAGCCTACGGAATCTAGCGCTGCCGCGATGACGGCGGGGTCATCCATCTTCAAGCCTTGTTCCCACATGTTCGCAAATACGGCATTTACGTAGGGCATGAAGGTCCCGTGCTTCTGTGCCGCAACGGCGCCTCGCATGATCTGCAACGTATTGACGGGCCAGAACGGATTGCGCCGATAGGCTGTCAGTCGTGCCTGTCGATGAAGCGGCGGAACTCCAGTTGCCCAAACTCCGGCTTGTTCTTGATGCCCCCAAAAGCTTCAGAGGGAGAGCGATTCCCAGTCAGCTTGAACAGCCCCCCGAGAAGCATTGGAACATACTCAAACTTGACGCCCTGGCGTGCCTCAATGCTTGGGATGACTTTGTGGCTCAGGTAGGCATTCGGGCTGCCGAAATCAAACAGAAACTGAACGCTTACACAACTCATGCTGTCTCCTGGTATACGACATGGCGAAATTTGTCTGGAAAGTAGGAAAGCCCAATCTACCCATGATGGCCTGAGCTCAGATGTTGCACGATCCCCGTCGCAGTCGCGATCGGCTTGAAGACGCTTCCTTGGATGAGTATGACGCTGACGTTGGTGTAGCCCGGACTAAGGCTCCGGCCTAGGACTGCATCCACGACGATCTCCCCTTCCCGGATTCCCCCTTGACGATGCATCTGGAACTCCTGCACGTGGCACAACTCGTAAGCGGAGGCGCCGGCCCAACATATTGCGACTTCAGTCAAGAAATTCGGCAAACCAATCCTCGGTCCGAAGACGTCCTCGATCCGAGGCGTCCATCTAGCGAAAATCCTAACGTGACCCGGGGCGATTTGCTCTCCAGAGAGCTCACAGGCCTGTGCCAGCGGGGAGGCGTCAATAAAGTCGGAGAAGTCCTGCATCCATCTCACTGCACTCCCCCGCATCGGAATGATTCTCCGAATGGCGAAATCTCGATCTACCCCCATTAAGATATATCATGCATCATTTAACATCACCAAGGATTACGCCATGGAAGTCACAGGCATGAATCACTTCACGGTCCTGACAACAGATCTGCAATCCAGTGTGCAGTTCTACACGCGAGTGCTCGGGCTTGCCGAAGGCCCACGTCCCAACCTACCTTTCCCCGGTGCGTGGTTGTACTGCAACGATGCCGCGATCGTGCATGTGATCGCCGGGGACGCTCCTGCATCGCCATCTGGCGTGCTTGACCATATGGCGTTCAGTGCCCGGAACCTTGAGGGGTTTCAGCAGCGCCTGCAGTCGCTGGAGATCCCCTTCTCGCTCACGAAACAGATCGATACCGGCATTTGGCAACTCTTCTTTCGTGATCCGGATGGCGCAAAGATCGAGCTCGACTTCGCGCCAGCGGAAAAGGCCGGATAGGGTCAGATTGACAGCGTGCGGTCGCGTCAACCGGACCCGAGCCCAGCATCAGGCAATGCCGAACCCCCCATCCACCGGCAGGATAACGCCAGTCACATAGGCCGCATCCTCGGAGCACAGAAAGCGCGCCACGCGCGCGACATCGCGCGGCGCGCCCCAGCGCCGCATTGGAATACGCGCCATGATCGCCGCACTGCGCTCGGGGTTGTCCAGTGCGCCCGATGACAATCGCGTGCGGATCCAGCCCGGTGCCACGGCATTGACCCGGACGCCCCTGGGCGCCAACGCCGCCGCATAGGCGCGCGTCAACCCCAGCACGCCGGCCTTGCTGGCCGTATAGGCTGGATTATTAGGCGACCCGAAGTAGCTCCACATGGACGCCACGTTGACCACGGCACCGCCTGACGCGGCCAGTCGCTCTTCCAGCACGCTGATCATTGACTGCGAGCCGTTCAAGTTCACTTCAACCACCTTTCGGAAGCCCTCTGGCGAAAACTCCTTGCGGTCGTGCAGGATGATGCCGGCCGCGTTGACCAGCACTGACACGGCATCCAGGTCCGCCGTGGCATCACGCATCGCGTCCGCGGCAGTGACGTCGCCGCGCCGGAACTCCAGCTCACCCGGCAGATCCTCGTCGGCGTCCATGCCCAGGCATATGACGCGCAGCCCATCCTCTGCGAACACTTCGGCGATGGCACGGCCGATGCCGGTCCCACCACCCGTTACCACTGCAATCCGTTGATTCATACTGCCTCACTCCCTGTTGAAAAGACGGGCGCTACACGCCCAGGTAGGTGGCGCGCAAGTGCGGGTTCGCGAGCAGTTCCTTCCCTGGCCCGGACAACGCGATGTTGCCGCTTTCGATGACATAGCCGTAGTCGGCCATGGCCAGCACCTGGTTGACGTTCTGCTCGATCACCAGGATGGCCATGTCGCGTTCGCGCAGCTGGCGGATGCTGTCGAAGAGCCGGTCAACCATGATCGGCGCCAGTCCCAGCGAAGGCTCATCCAGCGCCAGCACGCGCGGCAGCGCCATCAGCGCGCGGCCGACTGCCAGCATCTGCTGCTGCCCCCCGGACAGTGTGGAGGCCGGCAGGTGCTGGCGCTCCTCCAGGATGGGGAACATCGTGTACACCTCACGCAGCGTCTGCGCGCGCCGCGCACGCGCGCGCCGATTGCTGGCGCCGATTAGCAGGTTCTCCAGGATCGACATGCCGAGGAAGAGCTGCTTGCCCTCCGGCGACTGGACGAAGCCGTCCAGCACGACCCGGTGCGGCGCCCGCGCGTCGAGCTCACGCCCGTCCATGCGCACCGCGCCGCGCTTGCGCTGAACCAGCCCCGACACGGTGCGCAGGAAGGTGGTCTTGCCAGCGCCGTTGGCGCCGATCAGCGCGGTAATGGAGCCCGGCGCCAGCGATAGGTTGATGCCGCGCAGGACCTGCTGCTCGCCATAGCCGGACCACAGGTCCTCCACTTCAAATATTGCTGCTGGCATAGCCATCTCCGAAATAGGCATTGAGGACCTGGGGCATGCGGACCACGTCTGCGGGCGCCCCATCGGCAATGAGTTGCCCCTGCTCCATCACGATCACGCGGTCCGACAAGCCCATGATGACCTTCATCACATGCTCGACGATCAGCACCGTCACGCCGGTATCGCGGATCTTGCGCACCAGTTCGACCATCTCGCCCGCCTCGCTGGGCGTGGCGCCCGCCACCACTTCGTCCATCAGGAGCAGCCGCGGGCGCGTGGCCAACGCCCGGCCGAGTTCGAGCTTGCGTTTGTCGAAGGCAGTCAGGTCGCTGGCGTCGGTATCGGCGCGCGCGGCAAGGCCCAGGAATTCCAGGCAGGCGTAGGCCTCGTCGCGCACACGCGCCCGCACGCGGCTGCGCGAAAACCCGCCGACCATGACATTCTCCAGCGCGCTGAGCCCGCCGAATGGCTTGGACAGTTGAAACGTGCGGGCGATGCCGCTGGCGCATATCTGGTGCGGGCGCTTGCCGCGGATCTGCTGCCCACCGAACAGGATGTCGCCCTCATCGGCCTGGATCGCGCCGGCGATCAGGTTGAAAGCCGTGGTCTTGCCGGCGCCATTGGGACCGAGCAATCCAAGGATCTCGCCCTTGCCCACCGAGAACGAAAGCTTGCTGACGGCCTGGAGGCCGCCGAAGCGCTTCGAGATCGATTTCACTTCGAGAATGCGTTCCATGGATCTTCCTTCAGGCGTCCTTGGCCATGACGGCCTTTGCCGGGGCCTGGGGTGCGCGCCGGTAGCGCAGCAGTCGCTCGAGCGGGCTGATGATGCCCTTGGGGAAATACAGCACAGCAGCCATCAGAATCAGGCCATAGATCACCAGGTGCAGGCCGAGAAATTTGCCGGCGAACCAGGCGCGCGCGAGTTCGGCGATGGGATGCAGCACGAAGGCGCCGAGCACGGGTCCGATGATGGTGCCCTGGCCACCGACGATGGCCATGATGGCGGCGTCGATCGACAGGTCCAGCCCCATGTTCCTCTCGGGGTTGATATAGCGGAAGAACTGCGCATAGAAAGCGCCGCCCAGCCCGGTCATGAATGCGCTGATGGCCAGCGCGATTATCGGGTAGCGCGTAGTGCTGACACCCACCGCTTGCGCGGCGGCTTCGTCGCCCCGGATCGCCTTCAGGTAGTAGCCCAGGCGTGAGCGTTCAAGCGCCAGCGTGGCCAGCAGCATCGCCACCAGCATGGCGAAGATGATGTAGTAGTACGGCACCTTGCCGTCGAACTGGAACGTCAGCCAGCCTGCCTGCGATGGCGGAATGACCAGGCCCTGCGCGCCCTTGAGCGGAATGCCGAGGAAATCGTCGGTATTCTCGATCCAGATGCGCACGATCTCCGCAAAAGCGATGGTGGTCAGCGTGAAGTACGGTCCTTTGAGCTTGAAAGTGGGATAGCCGATGCACACAGATAGCAGCGCCGCGGCCAACCCGCCGGCAAGCATGCCGAGCCACGGCGTCACGCCCAGCTGGGTGAACAGCAGCACGGTGATATAGCCGGCACTGCCGGCAAACACCGAATGACCCAGCGAGAGCTGCCCCACATAGCCACAGACAAAGTTCCACGCTGATGCCATGTAGGCGAAGTAGAGGATCATGATCAGCGAATGGAGCGCGTAGCTGTCCTGCACGAACAGCGGCAGCACGGCGGCAACGGCCATCAGCGGAATCCCGATCACGGCGTTGATATTGGTCCTCGATATGGTCATGGATATGGCCTCCCTACTTGCGACCTAGCAGCCCGTTGGGGCGGAACAGCAAGACGATGATGAACAGGCAGAACGAGAACACCGACGCGGACGTCGCCGTGACGAACTGCGAGGCGACCGACTCGAACACGCCCAGCACCAGGCCGCCGAGCAGCGAGCCCGGAATCGAACCGATGCCGCCAAGCACCACCACCAGGAACGACTTGATGCCGAAGCCAAGTCCGGTGGTCGGCGATACCGACAGGAACGGCACCAGCAGCGCGCCGAACAGTCCGAGGATGCCAGCGCCGATGCCGAAAGTGACGTTGTAGACCTGACCAACGTTGATGCCGGACAGCGCCGCGGCGTCGCGGTTCTGCGCGGTGGCGCGAATACGGCGGCCGGTATCGGTGGCGCGCAGCCAGTACGACAGGCTGGTCGCGACCGCCACCGCCGCCACGCACGCGATCAGTCGCGGTACGTTGACCGGAAGCGATGCCACGTCGATCGAACCGCTGAGTGCGTCGGTGGCGACCGTGCGTACATCGGGTCCGAAGGCCATCAGGATGCCGTTGTCGATCACCAGGAAAACGCCGGTGGTCAGCAGTAAAGCACCAAGCGGCTCGACCACCATGGTGGCCTCGCGCCTGAAAAGCGGCGCGATTACCACCGCCTGGGTGAAGTATCCGAGCAGGAACAGCAGCGGCACGGTGAACAGCACGGTAAAGTAAGGATGCAGGCCGAATGCCGACCAGATCAGGTAGCTCAAGTACATGGCGAGCATCAGGAAGGAGCCATGCGCGAAGTTGATCACCCTCAGCACACCGAAGATGAGGCTGAGGCCAAGCGCGATACCGCCGTAGATGCCGCCCAGCAGTATGCCGTTGACCACGGCGTAGGCCAGAATGGTTGGGTCCATGTCACTATCTCGATAAGCACGGGCAGCGCCCGTGTTGCGATACATCCGGTCCGGCATGGCCTGCCGGACCGTCCTGCCGGGCGCTCAGCGCACGCCGGGTGCGGGCAGCGGCCACACCGGCGTCACCCCGGCGAGCCGGTTCGATGCCGGCCAGATCGTGCGGCGCTCGCCGTTCTGGTTCTGCGAGATCACGCCGTGGGCATAGGTGTTCTGGCCATGCGCGTCGAACGTGATCCGCTGGTAGCCGGTGATCAACGCGGGACCGCTGCTGATGTCGGTCGCAGCCAGGGCGTCGCGCACTTTCCCGCGCTCGATCGAGGCAGCGCGCTCCAGCGCGTCCTTGACGATGTAGACATTCGACACGCCCTGTGCGCCGTAGGAATTGATGCCATAACCGAGCGCCGACTTGAACTTGGCATCGGCGGCGATCATGGCCGGATCCTTTGCGGCGCGCATAATGTCGACCTGGAAGTCATCCTGCACGAACATGTTCTCGACCGCCTTGGGCGATACCGCCTTGTAGAAGTTCGGATCCTCCGAACCGCCGCCAACCGAATGGATGCCATAGGGCACATACACGCGGCTTTCGGCAAGCTGGCGCGTGAACAGGATGTGGTCCGGCGTGTAGGCCACGACGATCAGCGCGTCCGGTTTGGCGCTGCGAATCTTGAGCAGTTGCGCCGACAGGTCGGTCTGGTTGGGCGGATACGACTCGTCGAGCGAGATGGCATAGCCGCGCTCCTTCGCCAGTTTCTTGATGTTGGCGGCGTGCGAACGGCCCCAATCGGTGCCCTCGTAGAACAGGCCAATGTTCTTCGGGCCCTTGCCAGTCTCTTTCTTGAGCAGATCGAGCGCGTCGAGCTGCTCGCGCGCGTCGTAGATGGCCTTGTTGTTGGGCCGGAACACATACTTGAAGCCGCGCTCGGTGATTTCGTCCTTGACCGCACCGGTGACCAGCCAGGGCACCTTGTAGCGCTCGGCGACCTCAGTGGCCGGGAAGGTCACCGCGCTGTTGTACGCGCCGACGATCAACGTCACGTTTTCGCGCTGGATTAGCCGCTCGGTTTCCGCCACGCCGACGTCGGGCTTGGACTGGCTGTCGGCGAACACGAGTTTCAGGCGCGCACCGCCCAGCGCCTTGATGCCGCCCGCGGCATTGATCTGCTCGGCGGCGATTTCTGCGCCGAGCTTGGTCTGGTTGCCAATGGTCGCTGCGCCGCCCGACAGCGGCAGCACAAAGCCGATCGGGATCTCCTTGACTTGCGCGATGGCATTGCCACCCGCCAGCGCCAGCAGCAAGGCCGCTGCGCCGACAAAGCTTCGGCGGGACGAACGTAGGTGCTTATGCATTGAGTGTCTCCTGGTTTGGTCCGGACACGACGGCCCGGTGCAACTCTGGGTTGCTTCTTTGATCGAGCGCGGGCACGCGGCCCGCGCCTCGCAGATCAGGCCGCCATGACCTGCTGCGCCAGTTCGACGATGCCGGCGGCATCGAGCTTGTAGTGCGCGTACAGGTGGGTCGGGGGCGCGATCAGGCTGTACTCGTCGAGGATGCCGTGGCGCACCAGCCGGGTGCCCGCGCCAGCATCGGCCAACACCTCGGCCACCGCGCCGCCCAGGCCGCCCAACACGTTGTGTTCCTCGATGGTCATGATCATCTTCGAACGCGCTGCTGCACGCAGCACCGCCTCGCGGTCGAGCGGCTTGACGGTGGCCATGTCGATCATGCCGACGGCGCGGCCGGCAGCGCTCAGGCGCTTGGCAGCCTCCAGCGCCGGATGCACCGTCGAGCCGGTCGCGATCAACGTCAGCTCTTCACCCTGCAGGTGCTCGATCGCCTTGCCGAATTCGAAGGTGATGCCCTCCTCGTAGACGGCGGGCTCGCGGCCCCGGCCGATGCGGAAGTAAATCGGCTGCGCATGGTCCTTCGAGGCATTGATCGCCGCACGCAACTGCGGGCCGTCTGCCGGCGCGACCACGGTCAGATCCGCAATTGAGCGCATGATGGCGAGGTCCTCGGTGGCGTGGTGCGAGGTGCCGTAGAAGCCCAGCGAGATCCCGGCGTGATGACCGATTAAGCGCACGGGCAGCGCACAGTAGGCTACGTCCATGCGGATCTGTTCGCAGCAAAGTAGGGCCAGGAACGAGGCAAACGTGGCGACAAAGGGCGTGTAGCCAGCGGTCGCCATGCCGGCCGCGGCCGTGACCATGTTCTGCTCGGAAATGCCGAACTGGATATAGCGATCCGGATGCCGCTGGGCAAAGCGGATCAGCCCGTTGGAATACTGCAAGTCGGCGGAGCCGGCGAGCACAGGCGCGCCCGCGTCGACGAGGTCGATCAGGCCGTCTGACAGGTAGCTGAGCCCGGGGGTGATCGCGTTCAGGCCGCGGTACTGCCAGGAGTCCTTGGAAAGTGGCTGGTTCATTGCAGTCAGTCCTTTGCGAGAATTTCTTCGATGGCGCGCTGTGCGTCGTCCGGGGCCAGGTAGCCCAGGTGCCAGCCCGGCTCCGTCTCCATGTAGGAAACCCCCTTGCCCTTGACGGTCCTGGCGATCACGCACACGGGGCGCGTGCGCGCTGTGTCGGCGCGCAGCCGGCGCAGCAGCGTCGTCAACGCCGCCACATCGTGACCGTCGACCGTATGGACCTCCCAACCGAAGGCCTTCCACTTGGCATCGAGCGGCTCGATGCCCATCACCTCGTCAACGGCGCCGTCAAGCTGGTAGCCGTTGCGGTCTACGATTGCGATCAGCCTGCCGGTGCGGTGGTGGGCAGCGGACAGCGCCGCTTCCCATACTTGGCCCTCTTGCATCTCGCCGTCGCCCAGCATCACAAAGGTGGTGAAGTCCAGGCCCGCGTGCCGGCCGGCGAGTGCCATACCCAAACCCGCGGACAGTGCATGCCCGATCGATCCCGAGCTGAAATCGATGCCTGGCACCTTGCGCATATCGGGGTGGTCGCCCAGGGGACTCCCCAGCCGGGTGTAATCGTCCAGCCATTCTTTCGGGAAAAAGTCGAGATCGGCAAGGATCGGGAACAGCCCCACCGCGGCATGGCCCTTGCCCATCAGAAAGCGGTCGCGCCCCGCCCAAGCCGGCTCGCCGCGGCGCAACTTCATCACGTCGTAATAGAGGGCGGCGAAGGTCTCGGCCGCGGAAAACACCGAGGTATAGTGGCCGGTCTTGGCAATCTCGATCAGGCGGATCGTTTCCAGGCGCACGAAAGTAGCGCGCTCCTTGAGCATCGCCACCTGTTCGGCGCTGGGCGCAAACGGATCGGCGGCGGTGCTGACGAGCGCGGGTGCTACAGGCTGGTTCATCTCACATCTCCATTTTTTTGATGCATCATATATCCTTGATTTGAACAAAAGAGGACCTCGGACAGCCATGGCGGCCGTCAGAGATTTCCCATGCAGAGATACTTCACTTCCAGGTAGTCTTCGATGCCCTGGCGCGCCCCTTCGCGTCCGAGCCCGGATTCCTTGATACCACCGAACGGTGCCACGGCGGTCGAGATCAGGCCTTCATTGATGCCGACCATGCCGCATTCGAGCGCCTCGGCCATGCGCCACACGCGGCGCAGGTCCTGCGTGTAGAAATAGCCGGCCAGCCCGAACGGGGTGTCATTGGCCATCTGCACGACCTGGTCGTCCGAATGAAAGCGCATCAGGGGTGCTACCGGCCCGAAGATCTCGTCGCGGCCAAGCGCCATCTTTGCGCTGACCTCGCCCACTACGGTGGGTGCATAGTAGGCAGAGCCATCCTCCGGCGGCGTTCCGCCCGCCAGCACGCGCGCGCCCTGTCCGACCGCCTCGTCGACCATGCCGTGCACGCGCCGTGCCGCGCCGGCATGGATCAGCGGGCCAATGGTGACGCCAGGCTGGCTGCCGTCGCCCATCCTCAGTTCCGCTACCGCCGCGCACAGCTTGGTGGCAAAGGCATCGTAGACGGCGTCATGGACGAAGATCCGATTGGCGCAGACGCAGGTCTGGCCCGCATTGCGGTACTTCGAGGCCATGGCGCCGCGCACCGCGGCATCGATATCGGCATCATCGAACACGATAAAGGGAGCGTTGCCGCCCAACTCCAGCGACAGCTTCTTGATATTGGACGCCGACTGCTCCATCAGCAGGCGGCCGACGCGCGTGGAGCCGGTGAAGGTGAGTTTGCGCACGGCCCCACTGCGCGCGAGGACTTCGCCAATGACCGGCGCACTGGCACCGGTGACCACGTTGAATACGCCCGCCGGGACGCCGGCACGCTGCGCCAGCTCCGCCAGCGCCAGCGCGCTCAACGGTGTTTCCGAGGCAGGCTTGAGCACGACCGTGCAGCCCGCGGCCAGCGCCGGTGCCACCTTGCGCGTGGCCATCGCAATCGGGAAATTCCACGGCGTGAGCGCCGCCACCACGCCCACAGGCTGGCGGATCACCATCAGGCGCCGATCTGGCGACGGCGTGGGAATGCACTCGCCATAGGTGCGCGAAGCTTCTTCGGCAAACCATTCGACAAAGGACGCGCCGTAGACCACCTCGCCTGCCGCCTCGGCCAGCGGCTTGCCCTGCTCTGCCGTCATCAGCGCGGCCAGATCGGCTTCGTTCTCCCGGATTAGTGTGTACCAGCGCCGCAGACAGTCAGCGCGATGCCTGGCGGTAGTATTGCGCCAGGCAGTCAGGGCGCGCTCGGCTGAGGCGATCGCGCGGCGCGTTTCGTTGGCGCCCATATCGGCGACTTCGCTGATCACTGCGCCGGTGGCGGGGTTGGTCACGGCGAAGCGTGCGCCGCCGTCGGCATCGCACCATTCCCCCCCGATCAGGCCTTGCGTGCGCAGCAACCCGGTATCGTGGAGCTTCATGATGCCTCCGTTGCTTGGAGCATCTGCAACGCGCGTGCATTCACGGCGCGCATCGCCGCAACCAGATCGCTTGCGTCCAGTTCACGCATGAAGTTGCGCATATGGGGCGCGGCCAAAGAGAGTTCGGCAGCATGACGCAGCTCGTCCTGTGTTGCATCAGGCAGGCCCAGGTCAGCGAGGCACAACGGCAGGCCGATGCGGCGATAAAGCGCCTCAACTTCAGTGCGCTCGGTATCGTCGCGCCGCTCCAGTTCCAGCTGCACCAGCAGGCCGAAGGCTACCTGGAGGCCGTGCGGCGCGTGACTGACGCCGCGCAACGCCGACAGGCCGCGTGTCAGCGCATGCGCAATCGACAAACCACCGCTCTCGAAGCCCAGACCCGACATCAGAATGGTGGCCTCCACCACGCGCTCAAACGAGGGCGTCGGCGTGCCCGTACCCGCAGCAGCCAGTGCATCTTCCGCATCCGCCACCAACACCGCGTAACATCCGCGCGCCAGCGCGAGAGCCGACAGCAACGGGCGCGTACCGAACATATTCTTTCCGGCCGGCGCACGCGCACATTGCTCGGCTTCGAACAACTTCGAGATGGCGTCGCCGATTCCCGCCAGCAACATCGTGGCAGGCGCCTGGGCAATCAGCGCCGTGTCGGCAATCACACTGCTGGGGCTATATGGCAGATGCCGCACGGCGAGTAGGCGGTGTGCCTCGTCATACAACACATAGTTTTTGCTGGTCGGCGCGTCGTTTGACGCGACGGTGGGCACGGTAATCACCGGCACGCCGAAGTAGTCGGCCAGCGCCTTGCCCGCATCGATGCTGCGCCCGCCGCCAGCCGCAACCACGAGGTCGGGGCCTGGCTGTCCGGCCTCGGCCGCCAGGCGCGCCACCAGGCCAGGTGTCAGGGCTTCGTCGAAGCTGACGCTGCGCATCGCCACGCCAGCCTGTTCGCACAGGCGCACCAGCCGTTCCCCTACCATGCCCATCACCATGCGGTCGGCCACCAGCAAGGCATTGCTGCCCAGGCGCGCCGCGTGCTCGCCCAATACTTCGATGGCTCCCGCACCCTGGACATAGCGTCCGGGCGATCCGAATACTGCTTGCACGTTGTCTCCTCTCGTTCATCCAGCGCTCGCCGAATTTCGATACATGATATAGGATATATCCTATCAGGCAAGGAATTTCTTTCGGACTCATCCAACCCGCTTCAGGAGACATAGCTCATGCAGCCACCCGATCTTCAGCCCCGCGCCGCCATCAATGGCCATACCCGCGTCATCGTGATCCTCGCCTACCCGACCCACCACGTGCGCACGCCATCGTTTTTCAATGCCTATATGGCCGAGACCGGCACCAACGCGGTCCTCGTGCCCTGGCAGGTCGCGCCGGCACAGCTGGCCGACGCGGTACGTGGCCTGCGCGAGGTTGAGAACCTCGCAGGCCTGATCGTGACGGTGCCGCACAAGCAGGCTATTGCCGGCCTTTGCGATGAACTGGAGGGGATTGCCGCCGACCTGCACGTATGCAACGTGGTGCGGCGCACCGCCGATGGCCGCCTCATTGGCGCCATGTACGACGGCATCGGCTTTGTCGAAGGCATGCGCAACAACCAGATCAACCCGGCGGGCAAGCGCACCCTGCTGCTCGGTGCCGGGGGAGCCGCCACGGCGGTGGCTGCCGCGCTTCTCGACGCCGGTGTCGCGCAGTTGACGGTGGCGAACCGTACGCGCCCAAAGGCGGAGGAACTCGCCACCCTGCTGCGGGCACGCCGGCCCGGTGCCGCGGTTCAGGCCGCCGCCAGCGTGGAAGGCGACTGGGACCTGGTCGTCAACGGCACCTCGCTGGGCCTGAAGCCAGATGACCCGTTGCCGCTCGACCCCGCCCTGCTGCGTCCCGGCACCATCGTCGCCGAGGTCATCATGCAGCCGGCCGAAACCGCCCTGCTGATTGCGGCACGGGAACGTGGCTGCGGCGTGCATCATGGCGAGCACATGGTCACTTCGCAGATCAGGCTGCTAGCCGACTTCCTGTTCAGCGCAACCGACGCGCAGTAGCGCCATTGCGGAAGCGGGAAATCGGAGCCGGCACATCATATATGATATGTCCATGTACCCATGGCTGAGGCAGGACCCATGAAAGAACTTGCGCGGGTGGAAAAAGGCAACCTCTCTTCCCGAGTCTATGATCAAATCCGCTCCGCGCTGATGAGCGGCAAGTACGTGCCCGGCGAACGGCTGCGCGTGGCCGATCTCGCGCAGTCGCTTGGCACCAGTTCGACGCCAGTGCGCGAGGCGATCTTTCGACTGGTCAGCGAGCAAGCGCTGACCATGACCGCCGCCACCTCGATCACCGTCCCCGAACTGGATCCCGACACCGTCGGGGAAATCCAGTTGATGCGCACGCTGCTGGAGGGCGCCGCTGCCGAAACAGCAGCGCAGCGCATCACGCCGCAGGAAATCGCCCGGCTGCGCAAGACGCACGAGGCGTTTATCAAGGCCGTGGCAATCAGCCCGCGCGAGGCCGCAGCGCAGAACCGCAAGTTCCATTTCGAGCTGATGGCGGCATCGCGCCTGACCAATCTGTACGCGGTAGTTGAGAGCATGTGGGTACGCATGGGTCCGCTCCTGCACATTTTCCATACTGAACTGCGCGCCAGCCGCGAGAGCTTGAATTCGCACCCTCACTATCGCGTGCTTGACGGACTGGAGCGCCATGACCCGGCCACCGCGTCACAGGCCATCCGCGATGACATCCAATGGGGGAAGGTTGTCTTGCTTGAATGGATGGAGACACGCGAAGAGCGGGAAACGGCTTAGTCAATGGGTTGGGGCCGCGTCTCTGGTGTCCTCTTTTATGTTTGCGATCCCATCTCGGCGATTAATTGCATTTTAAGCTTGGCGAACTGCTTCGCCTCGCTTGTTGAAGATCGAGGTTCATGCGACCCACGCTCAACATTCCTGCGACCGTTGCATTTTTTCGCACAGCATTCATGCGACTGTGCGTTTTCCATGCGATACAAGCTCCCGGTGGGGCGTTGCCCCCGCTCTTCGAAGCAGCTGACTAAAATTCCCAAGGTAATAGAGATTCCAGTACCAGGTCGTTTCGAGTTTGCCGGGATGTACCTCGCACATTGAAAAGGCCGGATCCAGCCACTCGAGTTTCCAGAATGGCAAGCAGTCATCGCCGCGATTCAGGATCAAACAGGGATAGCAATACCGTAAGCGACGTCGTTCGTAGATCCAACCGATTGGGGTCTGCATAGCTCTCAAGCGATCCACGCTCACGTGGGCGAGCTGTGAGAGACGTTCCAAGGTCTCGTGCGGCACTGGCGGAAACAGTAGCCATTTTCTTTGCGTCAGGGTTGGCATCGGACCGAGATCGGCGTGCGTCCAAAGCTGCTCGACCGTCATGTAGTACTTTGCAGCGATTCGTCCAAGCCAGCCTCCAAAGGCCTCCCCATCAAAGGGACGCGGTGCAACGGGCCACGGCCTCGGCCGGTTAGAGCACGCAGCTCTGGGCGTGTTCAATGTGGGAGACATCGATCATTTCCCTTCCATCGCGGATCGCCAGCTCGGTGGCAGCATTCAAAATCCGCGAGATCTCACCGGTCAAACCTCCGCTCGCCTCCAGAACCGCCGAGACAACTTCTCGCCTCGACAGATTTGATGGGCGTCGCAAAGGAAGAATGCGCTCGAATGCTGCCGGGAGGCCTCGGAACGCTTCCGACTCCTGCCATCGAGGCATCTCGAAGCGCTCAAAGCGACTGCTCATTTGCGAATCGGTCTGAAGCGCAAACTCAGCATCGTGCGTTCCCACAAGGACAATGGTCATCATGAGATCGTTAGCGAGGAATTTGAGCAGATTTAGTGAGGCGCGCTGTTCGCGATAACTTCCCGCCAAGAGGTGATGAACTTCATCGACAACCAGCATACGCGGTGAAACTTCCCGTAGCACCTCGCGACTCAGATTCTCGAGCACGTTGAGCTTCGCTGCTGCGTTGAATGGCGCTCCAAGCCCAAACAGGAGCGAGGTGTAGAAGCGGCTCTGGTCGGGCGTCGGTGGCATCTGCATAGACACAACCTTGCGGTGCGCCACACCCGCTACTTCATCGTATTCCGGAGGATGGCGCCGTTCGAATTTCGCGATGACCTGGGTCTTCCCGATGTTTGATTCGCCGTACAGCAGCACGCACGGCATACGCTGCCGCGGAGGGATCTTTACCAACCGGTCCAAGAGATCGAACGCCTGGGTTGCGCGGGGATAGTCAATCCATCGATCGCGAGCCAAGGCAAGAATGCGAACATTGTCGTCGCTCTTTGCTAAAGACCGGACATCAGGCAGGAGGTGTGTCAAGGAAGCACCCATTGCCTGCTCACAGTTGCTCTACGTGATAAGTTGGCGCCGGCTTGCTGTAGTCGACGTCCGTCGTAGGCGATGACGCATCGGCGGATTTCGTCTGCTGACTGGACTGCCCGCTTGCCGGGAAAGGCGAAGTCTCGGCTGCTCTTCCGCGTCTGTCTGCAGATCGCCGCTTCGCAGTTGCCCCCTCAATGATGCTGCGCTGCGCGGCTATCGCGTTGAATATCGCAGACTCCGTGACCTGGGATTTTCCCTGCGACCGGAGATGTTTCAGAGCGGCCTTTTGCTCCCAGAGCGAGATTCGGCCACGCCGCAAGTCGGCAAAGTTTGCCTCCACGTATTCCTTGCCATCAGCACTGACGAAGATTCTCGATAGGTCCTCCGGATGGTATCGCACCACGACGCGACGATTAGCCGCCCGCCAGGCGGTGAAGATGGGATGCCAATAGTGCAAATAGAACAGCGACAAGCCGTCAGCCTGGATGGTGCGTCGGCTCATCGGCAAGAACTGAATGAGGAAGCGAAGTTCTTCCGCAGCCGAGTCCGGGAGAAGCCGGGGCTTGGATGCTTCGGACAACGTCAACCACGCGGAGTATGGTGTCGCGCCACCTAGGCCTCGATGGGCACTGTGATGGTAGGTCTGTCCGATTTCATACATCAGCCATTGCTCGAACTCCGGGAGGGTTAATGCGGCCTCCACTTCTGGCTTGCGAGCTTTTCGTCCTTTCGTCGAGGATCCAGTCGAGCCTGGCAGACTGTGCACCTTCTCCATCATGGTCCGGTTCAGTCTTTCGATATGGCCCCCGAAGTAGGGTCGGCCAGGCGGGCGATACATCAGTTCGATTCCGTACTGATTGCAACCCGCTTGCAGTGCCTTACTTTTGAACTCGGCAGCGTTGTCGAGATGCAATACCTTTGGCACGCCATGCATCGGCCAGTCTACCGTGACGTCCCGGCTCGCCAACCAGGGGGCCTTGGGCAGGACCATCCGCGTGAGAAGCAGAGCGACAGTGGCCGCGTTGGGGCGGTCGAAACCGACATACATTGCCACGACTGACCGTGTGGCGACGTCGATGGCCAAAGTTAGCCATGGCCTGCCGATTGTGTGGCGAAACGCCTCATCGACCAGCATGATGTCGGCAAGTGTGTGATCGATCTGCACAATATCCAAAGGATGCCGTGCCGTGAAGTGGCCCGGCGCTGCGCCCGAAAGCTTCGTGCATTCCTTGTCACGGTGGTCAGCCCAACGCCGGGATATCGTTGCGCGCGAAGGTGGTGTGGCGCAAGCAGCAGTGCACCGCATACGAATCTCTCGGCAAATCTCATTGAGGGGATGAGCCAGATGCTTCTGCCGCGGAAGCCATTCCGATAGGACACCATGAACGATTGCCTCCACCTGCTCCGATAGCATGTATTGCCCTCGCCGTGGCCCAGGCGGAAACGGGAGCAATGACGCTGCCACCGGGTCTTCCAGAAAGCGTCTACGCAACCGGTACACTGAAGAACGGTGCAAGCCCAATAGCTGTCCTGCAAGCAATGCTTGCTTGCGGGTCAATGGCGCTTGGCCAAGAGAGCGGAAGATTTTCGCCGCTGCCAGTTCGCGCTTATCGGGCTCCTCTTTCATCGCAGGCCCTGGAGGATTTTTCCTCGTCTTACATTAGGCGATTCTGGCCAGATGTCGGCATAGTCTTAAGAATGCTGAGAGAGAGTGAATCAAACTGTGGGAGGTCAATTCATGCCGCTCGGCGCGCATTCGGCGAGTTCACAGCTATAGAAGTTTTGGTCAACCCGGCAAGTTTCTTAACCGAGAATTCTTTGTTGAGAACAGCAACTCTGACCTGCGCCAGACAGTGCGCTCCCTCGTCCGTCCATCGCATTTGTTGCTTCTTCGCCATGCGATGGCTGACCACCAGGTTCACCGCGGACTCGGCAATGCTGCTGCTGATTGGTAGTCCCTTGTGATAGCGCATGCCATAGTTCACGAGCGTACCGGCGTTGTTCTCGATATAGAAGTACAGGCGGCGCAAGTTCCAGTACAGCGTCGAGTTCTCATAGCCTTTGTCCGCCAACAGCGTGGCATCCAATGCCTTGATGCGGAACACCGATTGTCGGCCCTTTCCATGCCAAACCAGCCACTTGGCGTGGTCGATCTCTGTCTCTACGGCGATTCGCTCGTCCGGCTCCATCGTCTGGCTTCCTAACACCGAGTTCCTGGCAGCCTTGAACTTCATCGCGATGTGAAACCAGTCCAGAATCCTTCCCCTGGCAAGCTGGCTGCCATCTACCGCCTTGCCAAATTCGCCAGCGTCATCGCTGATCACGGTGACTCGCTCGTCTCGAGCCACGCCGCTTGCAAAGAGAAATTGGTCCAGCCGCGCGGGCGCCGATGGCACCAGCTTATGCACGTACGCGTAGAGACGCGGGGTGCGATCAGCAAGAGTTGCGCGGCCCGCAACGATGTTGACATATCGATCCCGAGTCAACTTCTGCGCCCAAGGCGATTTTAGCTCTGCAAGGCCGCGCGCCGCTTTGCGGCTCTTGGGGCTGCTGCTGAAGCTCAGCCAAGCCGAGTCGACGCTCACGCAGCCGACGGTGGTCGATTCGCGAATCTGCTCTCCGCTGACCGCTTTGGGTCCAGACACGATATCGCGCTCGATCTGCGCGTCCAGCGCCCTCCCGATGGCGAGGATCCGACGGCGAGTACTACCGAAGGAAATCCCTTTGTCCAGCGGAAGGACCTCTCGAAGCAGCTCAGTGGCCTGACGGTAGGGTAGATGGGCAGCCCATTTGGCCTGCAGGTACTCCAATTCCGGCGTCACACGCTGGTGAACGGCCTTGCTCAGCGGACTCACTGAGCGGCGCGGTTGTCCTTGCTTCGCCGCGCAGTTGCACGCCCACAGCCTCGGACTCGGCACGTCGACCTTGCCAAACACGGTTCGCAGCACGATCGACTGTGCGTCCTTATGCGCCAGCATCGAGCCACAACGATCGCAAGCCAATTGGCCCTCCATCCACCCGGCAGTCTGCTCCGACACCAGTAACGATTGAACCTCAGCAAGCAAGGCGCGACCTTCGGCAAGTGTAAGTCCCAGGTCGGCAACGCTCTGGTCCTTTCGTTCCACCACAGCAACGATCGTTGCTTCAGTCTCACCCGCTTTCCCACCCTCCAGGCGGGCCTCGATGATCAGTCGCATAGCAACTCCGATCGGTTGGCAACGTCGCCAGCATAGCTGATACGGTCAGCGCACCGGGCGGGCTGGATGGGCTCTTTTCGTTAGAAACTTCGCGAATTCCAAGCACTCCATCGGGTACGGCGCCGTCATGCCGTCTATGACGGCGGTCAAGTCAACGGAAATGGCCTCCCACGTATTGGTTCACTCTCTGCAAAGAATAAGTAATCTTAGTACGGTGGCTAACGCAGAAAACGCTAACTTTTTGATTTACAACACTTTTAAAAAGAGCCTAGCAGGCCGCTGAAATACCTCCAGCGGAAGTCAGCGCGACAACCGGGTGAAGCGTTGATTTGAGGACCCCAGTCAACTCCACTTTCATGCGCGGCGCAGACACCTTCACAGAAAGCTTGTTCACGATGCGGCGGCTGGACGATTTCGTGCCGAAGTCCCACCCGCTGCGCTCGATCCGCACTATGGCCAACCAGGCGCTGGTAAAAATGGACAGGTTGTTCGCGCAGATGTACGAGGCCGATATCAAGGGTGGCCAGCCCAGTATCGCACCGGAGAAGCTGCTCCGGGCTATGCTGCTGCAGGTGCTCTACAGCGTTCGCTCGGCGCTCGCCGCTTGAGGGAATCGTCGCTGCGGCGCACTGTCGTCGGCGATCTGGTTGAAGGCATCAAAAACTGGATCCAGGTGATCAAGCGCATGGCCTATGGCTTCCGCGATGACCACTACTTCTTCTTCAAGATCCGGGCGGCCTTCCCCGGAAATCGGTGAAGAACCGATTTAAAGCCACACTCGGCCGCTCGCCACGGCCGAAGATATCGCTCAATATACAGTAGTCAATCCAAGGTAGTGCCCGTGGACTTCACCACGATCGACCATTTCGCCGTATCGGCCTTAATCAGTTCTCCGAAGCTCTCGGAAGTGCCGCCTGCAGGCTCCGCTCCGATGTCAATCATTCGCTGCCGCACGTCGGGCATGGCCAGCATCTTAAGCATGGCCGTGTGCAGCTTTTCGATAACCGGTCGAGGCGTTCCTGCCGGAGCCATCAACCCCTTCCAAGCGGGCACGACATAGCCCGCAAGGCCAGCCTCGTCGATGGTTGGGATATCGGGTGCAGCCATGGCGCGACGTGCGCTCGCCACAGCCAGCGCACGGAGTTTTCCAGCCTTGACCTGAGGCAAGAGAGCGGGCATGTTGTCGATCGCCATCGACACATGTCCCGCCAGAAGATCGCTCACGGCGGCGCTGGAACCCTTGTATGGCACATGCAGCATCTTCAAACCGGCAGCTTGATTCATAAGCACACCGGCCAGGTGTGCCGGCGAGCCCTGGCCCGGCGAAGCAAAAGTGACCGCGGTGGGAGCGTTCTTGGCATAGGCGATGAACTCCTTGAGCGTCTTCGCAGGAACCGAAGGGTTGACCACCATCAGGTTGTGTTCGTTCTGCATCAGAATGACCGGGGCCAGGTCTTTGATCGGATTAATCGACATCGTCTTGTACAGACTTGGATTGATCACGATCTGCCCAGTCGACGCCATGAGCAGCGTGTAGCCATCGGGCGTTGCCCGGGCGACCTGCTCGGCGCCGATATTGCCGCCGGCGCCTGGACGGTTTTCCACTATGACCGGCTGCTTGAGTTCCACAGTGAGTTTTTCCGCAGCAAGGCGTGCTGCAATGTCTCCCGAACCACCTGGCGCAAAACCCACGATTAGCTTGATAGGCTTAATCGGGTAGGCTTGTTGCGCTAGGACAGGCGGAATCACTAGCGCGCCCAGCGCGCACAGGGCGAGTAGTTTGCGTTTTTGCATGGTATTGTCTCCAGTCACGAATGCGACCTTTCCTGCAAGGGATTAGTCTTTTATTGAAGCCTCCACTTCATTGCTCACGGAGAACCGCTGCGTAAATCGCACCCGGCTCGGTCCCTCCATCGATGTCGAGATCAACGAAGACCCGCAGAGACACGCCGGTAAAGCAAAACGGCGCCTTATAGGACAGGCTGACAGGCGCGCCTGCGTCCAGTCCACAATTGAGACCCGCAGTCGTTCCGTGGGTCGGCCAGGTACTGGGTATGTCAACCGAGCCCAGTTCAGCGCCATCGACGTAAAGCGCGGCGGCGCCTGCGTTCCTGCCCTGCCGCTGGAATCGGAGCTCGATACTCGCCTTGTCCGATGCCGGCCGGAAGTCCACCTGAAGGTTGTGCGTCACCGACTCAGAGTAGACGTACTCGTAGCACAGCTTGCCATCTTTTAGGAACAGCACGAATCCGCCGAAGTGACTGCCCCACGCCAAGATGATGCCTTCCACCCCTGGGGAACGCGCACCGTCGAATATGGCTTTGATTCGGTAGCTGCGGTCGGTGATATCGGGCGAAGTCAAGCGGTCGATCCGGGCCATATCGCCGTGCAGCTCATAGTGCGCCACCCGGTTCATTTTCAGGCGCGCAGCTGCCCGCTCCCAGTCCCGGTCATCCAGCGGAAGTGCTCCGTATTGATGCGCCTGAGCCCACCACAGGTCCACCATCTGCTTGAGCTTGCCGGGCTGGGCCGCCGCAAGGTCGTTGATCTCCGCGTAGTCGTTGTCCAAGTGATAGAGCTCCCACTCATCAAGCTCGAAGTCTCCGCCCTTGGGATGACGTGCGACGGCCTTCCAGCCGCGGTGCCAGATTGCGCGGTCACCGAGCAATTCGAAGAACTGGGTTTCCTTGCGCGTGGGCGCTGCGGGCTCGCCGAAGGTATAGGCCATGCTAATGCCATGGATCGGCAATTGGGGCGAGCCCTTGTAGGTTTGAGGCGCCTGCACATTCAGGATGTCGTAGACCGTGGGCGCGAGATCAATCACGTGATGGAACTGGTGACGAATGGAACCCTCGTCTTTGATTTGTCCCGGCCAATGCATGATCAGCGGTGCGCGCACTCCGCCACCATGTGTGCCCTTCTTGTACCACTTCAGCGGGGTGTTCGAGACTTGGGCCCACCCCGTCGGATAGTGGTTGTAGGCCATCTCGCTACCAATCTTGTCCAGATTCTCCAACCCCACCTCGGGAGACTCCATCTCATATACCATGTGCTTGCGCAAATTGATTGCGCCTGTCGGCCCCCCTTCGGCGCTTGCTCCATTGTCGGAAAGCAGCACGAAGAGTGTGTTGTCGAGCTGGCCGACAGAGTCGAGATAGTCCACCAAGCGGCCGATCTCGGAATCGGTGTGCTCCAGAAATCCCGCATACGTTTCCTGCAGCCGCGTAAGCAAGGTCTTCAGGTCTGTGGTCAGTTCGGTCCACGGCTGGACGCCGGGATTCAAGGGAGAAAGCGTAGTGTTGGGTGGAACAATGCCCAGACGGATCTGCTTTTGCAGACGCTCAGCTCGGATGTCGTCCCAGCCACCGTCGTAGCGGCCCTTGTAACGATCGATGTATTCCTGCGGAACGTGGTGTGGCCAGTGGCAAGCCCCAAAGGCGAGGTAGAGAAAGAAGGGGCGCTGTTGCGCGGACGATAGGTGGTCGCGAACGTCCGTGATCGCGTGATTCACCAAGTCCGTGCTCAAATGGTAGTTTTCCGGCTTTTCTAGACGGATGGGACGGTTGTCCTGACACAGCTCCGGATTCCACTGGTCGGTCAGCGCGCCATGGAAGCCATACCAGCGGCTGAAACCTTTGCCGATAGGCCAGTTGTCATGCGGACCAGCCGAGCCATAGTCGGCGATATTGGTCAGATGCCATTTCCCGACGGCGTAGCTGCCGTACGCATGCTGGCTCAGCACCTCCGGAATAGTCGCAGCTTCGTCGGACACCTGGCCGCTGTAGCCGGGGAAGCCGCTGGACCATTCCGCGATAATGCCCACCCCCACAGTATGGGCATTGCGCCCCGTCAGCAAGCAGGCCCGGGTTGGCGAGCACATTGACGTTACATGAAAATTGGAATAGCGCGCACCTTTGGCGGCTAGTTCATCCATACGCGGCGTGGCGATCTCGGAGCCGTAACACCCAATGTCGGAGTAGCCCACATCATCAAGTACGACAAACACAACGTTGGGTGCACCCGCTGGCGGTGCAACCCTGTCAGGCCACCATGGCACAGAATCCTTGTAGGTCTTGCCGATCGTTCCCTTGAACTTATGTGCGGGATTCATCTTTGTCGTGTCTCCGATATCAAAGCGTTTGGCTTCATTTGTTTAGAAAGTGTGGCTGTCCACCGGCCGCCGGCCGAGATCCACCCCATTTCAAGTGCCGAGGCTGCTTCATGCCAGGGAACCTGCGGTTAACGCAGGCCTGGCACAGGCGGGTGGCAAAAAATATTCGCGGCCCAGAACGAGCACGAACTCAAAGCGCCTGACTGGCGGAGCATGCTCTTCAAGTGGAGGGCAACCAAATTCCGTGAGGCGTTGGCTCAGGCGGCTACACCGGCGTAAGGCACATCTTCGTTACCATAGCGGCGCACACGAATGTTGGCCTGCTCACCATGGGCGACCATTCCTTCCAGGTCACACAAGCGAGAGCAATAGCGGCCGATCATGGCCGAGGCTTCGTCGGTCAAGACCTTCTGGTAGGTGCAGGTCTTGATGAACTTGCCAACCCACAGTCCGCCCGTGTACTTACCGGCCTTTCCGGTCGGAAGCGTGTGGTTGGTACCGATCACCTTGTCGCCGTAGGCGACGTTCGTGCGCGCGCCGAGGAACAGAGCGCCGTAGTTGCGCATGTTCTTCAGGAAATAGTCCGGGTCGCGCGTCATGACCTGAACGTGCTCGCTGGCGATACGATCGGCCTCGGTCACCATTTCCTCGTACGAGTCGCAGACGATCACCTGACCATAATCGCGCCAGGACACGCCGGCGGTCTTGGCGGTCGGCAGGATTTTCAACAGGCGCTCGATTTCGATGATAGTGGCCTGGGCCAGCTTCTCGGAGTTGGTGAGCAGGATGGCGGGCGTATTGAAGCCGTGTTCGGCCTGGCCCAACAGGTCGGTAGCGCACAGTTCCGCATCGACCGAGTCGTCGGCGATGACCAGGGTTTCTGATGGACCAGCGATAAGATCAATGCCGATGCGGCCAAACAACTGCCGCTTGGCTTCCGCGACAAAAGCGTTGCCTGGGCCAACAATCATCGTCACCGGAAGGATCCGCTCAGTCCCCAAGGCGAATGCGCCGATCGCCTGTACACCACCTAGTGTGTAGATTTCGTCAGCGCCACCCAGGTGCATGGCAGCCACCACTGCGGGCGCCGGCTTGCCACCCACCGGCGGGGATGAAGCGAGGATGCGCGAAACGCCTGCGACCTTGGCTGTCACCACGCCCATGTGGGCCGAGGCAACCAGCGGAAACTTCCCCCCCGGCACATAGCAAGCCACGCTCTCAACGGGCATGTTCTTGTGGCCCAGGATCACACCGGGCAAAGTCTCCACTTCCAGATTGTGCAAGGTGTCTTTCTGGTGCTGCGCAAAATTGCGAATCTGGGCCTGCGCAAAGCGGATGTCATCCAACTGACCAGGGGTTAACTGTTTCACGCAATAAGCAATTTCGGCATCTGACAGACGGAAGCTTTCAGGCGACCAGTTATCGAATTTTGCGGACAGTTCCAGCAAGGAAGCGTCGCCGCGTTCTTCAATGTCGGAAAGAATATTTCGGACGGATGCCTGCACTTGCGCTGCATCCTGGGCGGACTGTTCTGCCGTGCGGCCTTCTTTGAGATAGCGAACCATGTATGTCTCTCCGATCAATTGGATTGGGGTTTCTTTGCAAATTCGTGCAAGACATGTACAGTTTGCACGAAGGAATTGTGCAAGTGTTGCGCAAAAACTTATGGTTAACCCCCCGGAAAAATCATTTATGAAGTCTCAGACATCCCGCCGGGCTATACCCCTGCCAAAGGCTCCCACACTAGATGAAATTGCGCACCGCACAGGCGTCTCCACTTCCACGGTGTCCCGTGCGCTGTCCGGCCATGCATCCATCAGCGCAGGTACACGCGACATGGTTCAGGCGGCGGCCAGCGCGCTCGGTTACCGCCTGCCCACGCAAGGCCGCCGCAAGGTGAGAAAGTCGGCGACGAAGATCGTCGGCATCGTGATAGGTGCGCTGCATAACCGTTTCATGACAGTACTTTTGGAGCATCTGCATGACGAATTGCTGGCGTGTGGCTACCATGTCACGCTCATCATCGATTCCATGAACGAAGCGGGCAGCCTGCAGACCTTGCGGCCGCTGATCGACGGGTTTCTCGACGGACTCATCTTTGCGACGGCATCGCTTGACTCTCCCGTGGTCGCCGAACTCAAGCAGCGAGGTATTCCGCTCGTACTTGTCGTCCGCTCCGTCGACGAGCCCGGCCTCACCACGGTCGAGATTGATAACAGCCATGCCGGAGCGGAAGCGGCTCGCCACCTATACGAACTCGGGCACAGAAGCATCGGCATGGTGATGGGCCCGCCCAATACTTCGACCAGCCGAGACCGCTCCGAAGGAGCGTTGAAATGGCTGGAAGGGCACGGCATTCCACGCCGGGACGTGCCCCTCATCTTCGGCGAATACACCACCGAAAGCGGATACTCCGGCGCCGTGTCGCTGCTTGCGCAACCTCAGCCCGTGTCGGCCATCATCGCGGGCAACGACACGATTGCCATGGGCGTGCTCGATGCCGCGAAGCGCCGCAGCATTGTCGTGCCACAGCAGCTTTCAGTGATCGGCTTCGATGATATCCCTCTCGCAGGCTCACCCCTATTGGCACTGACGACGATTCGCCAACCAGTGGAAGCCATGGCAAGAACAACGGCGCGAAGGCTCGTAGAACGGATGCAGGGCAATGGTTTCTCGCCCGCCACAAGAGACATACTACCGATCCAGCTGATCCAGCGGGATTCCACTGGCCTGCACCGCAAATCATAGCTTGCACACCCTCGGATCGAGCAGGGGACCGAGTCACCCCCGTCGTCCTCTCCCACCACGGTACGTGCGGTTCGGCATACGGCGGTTCATTAAACACAACTGGAGGCGCCGCTGGGTCTCCAGCAGCGAAACCAACCCTGAGACGGCTCTTCGGGTTAGGCCGGGTTCATATGGCTCGCACCGGCGTTCCACCAAGGGGCCCGTCCGTTGCTTGCCGATTTCCCCGCCCGCGTCCTTCACTGCCAAGGTCGCGCGGCGGCGCATTTATCCCGGTTAGCCTGATGTTTCAGTTTCCTCTCCAGAGAGTCAGTGATCGCCACCATCGCGCGCTGCCCTGCGGTTTGGCTTTTGACGTAGATGTTGCAGTCATCGGCGTAGCGGCGGAATCGGTCCCCGGATGAGCTAAATCAGATCGTCTTGACCAGTTCCGGCAAGACCTCGAACAGATCAGCCTCCAGTCCGTAGTCGGCCACCGAGAAAATCGGCGCTTCCGGATCCTTGTTGATCGCCACGATCACCTTGGAGTCCTTCATGCCCGCCAAGTGTTGGATGGCCCCCGAGATGCCACAGGCGATGTACAACTGCGGCGCCACGATCTTGCCCGTCTGCCCCACCTGCAGGTCGTTGGGCGCATAGCCCGCGTCCACGGCCGCGCGGGAGGCACCAATGGCCGCGCCCAGTTTGTCGGCCAGCGGGGTGATGACTTCCTGGAACTTCTCCGCGCTGCCCAGCGCCCGGCCCCCTGAGACGATGATCTTGGCGGCCGTGAGTTCGGGCCGGTCGCTCTTGTTGATCTCGCGGCCCATAAACGCGCTCTTGGCCACATCGGCGACGGCGGCCACGGTTTCCACGACCGCCGAACCGCCAGTGGCGCTGGCTGCGTCAAAGCCGGTGCCGCGCACCGTGATCACCTTCACGGCATCCGCCGACTGCACAGTAGCAATGGCGTTGCCCGCGTAGATGGGGCGTTCGAAGGTGTCGGCAGTCACGACCTTGGTGATGTCACTAAGCTGTGCGACGTCCAACCTGGCGGCCACGCGCGGGGCCACGTTCTTGCCGCTGGCCGTGGCCGGGAACAGGAGATGGCTGTAGTTACTGGCGATGGCGAGCACCTGCGCAGCGAGGTTTTCCGCGAGGCCGTCCTTCAAGGACGCGCCGTCCGCGTGGAGGACCTTGGCCACGCCGGCAATTTGCGCGGCGGCTGCGGCGGCAACTTGAGCGCCTGCGCCGGCCACCAGAACGTGCACTTCGGCGCCGCATGCCAGAGCCGCGGTGACGGTGCTGAGAGTGGCACTCTTGATCGATGTGTTGTCGTGTTCGGCAATAACGAAGACTGTCATGTCGTGCTCTTCCTTAGATCACCTTGGCTTCGTTCCTGAGCTTGGCCACCAGGCTCGCCACGTCGGGCACCTTGATGCCGGCGCCGCGCTTCGGGGGCTCGGCCACTTTCAGAGTCTTCAGGCGCGGGGCCACGTCAACGCCCAGATCCTCTGGACGTACGGTGTCCAGCGGCTTTTTCTTGGCCTTCATGATGTTCGGGAGGGTTACGTATCGCGGCTCGTTCAGGCGCAGGTCTGTGGTGATCACGGCCGGCAGGCACATAGCCAGGGTTTCTAAGCCGCCGTCCACTTCGCGGGTGACGTTGACTGTGTCGCCCGCCAGTTCGATCTTGCTGGCAAACGTCGCCTGAGGCAGGTCGGCGAGCGCGGCGAGCATCTGGCCGGTCTGGTTGGCGTCGTCGTCGATGGCCTGCTTACCCAGGATGACAAGGCCAGGCTGTTCCTTATCCACCAAGGCCTTGAGCAGCTTGGCCACGGCAAGAGGTTGCAGTTCGACGTCGGTTTCGACCAAGATGCCGCGGTCCGCGCCAATGGCCATGGCCGTGCGCAGCGTTTCCTGGCATTGCGCCAGGCCGCAGGACACCGCGATGATTTCGGTGGCCACGCCATTTTCCTTCAGCCTCACGGCCTCTTCGACGGCGATTTCGTCAAAGGGATTCATGCTCATCTTGACGTTGTCGGTGTCTACGGCCGTGCCGTCCGATTTCACGCGGACCTTCACGTTGTAGTCCACGACGCGTTTAACGGGGACGAGAATTTTCATTCGAAGCGTCTTTCTATAGAGGGTCATCGGACCATGCCGGCCAGATGCGGGTATTCATCGGTTCTATCTTTTCCGCAAGGCATCACATCTGTGCGCCCGGCAGCGTCAGCACGCCCTGCTCCTTCACGGCCTGCAACTGCGCATCGCTCAGGGACAGCAGCTGCTGCAGCACCTCGCGCGTACCTTCGCCCAGCGTGGGTGGCGCGTTGCGGATTGGCAGGCGCTGGCCGTCCAGGCGGTAGGGCGGCGCGAACACCTGCGTGGTGCCAGCAACGGGGTGCGGCATGTCCTGCACCAGACGGCCGCGGCGCGTGCGCTCGCTGGGCAGGGCCTCCAGGAGGCCGGCTACGCGGCCGCAGGGAATGCAGGACTCGGCAAGGCGCTCCAGCAGCAGCTAGCGGCCAAAATCGACGCTCCTCTCAGAATATCACGCCGTTTTGCAAAGAAACTCATATCCATGTCTCCCAAAGCCATTCTGTTAAATTATGAAAGCGGGGCAATAGCGGCATATTGCGACTCCATCAAGATGGAGCGACGTCATATGTTTCGTTGATCTGCAACGCGTAGCACACTTTTCGAGTGCATGAGACTGAACCTCTTCAATCGACAAATTCAATAATTACCTGAGGATTATCTCGCGTGTCATTATTGAAGCTAAGTATTGAATAGCCGGACGACCATATGGATGCACACCAGTCTTGAAAACCGAATTCAACTGGCAGTGGAGCTCGGCCACTGCTGTGCTAATCGGCGTTTGGAAGAGCGATATCAGCGCGGTTGGTCCTCCAGGATCAAATCGGCTCCTTTTTCTGCCACCATCATCACCGCCCCCTGGATATTGCCGGACACCATCTTCGGCATAACCGACGCGTCCACTACGCGCAGGCCAGATAAGCCGCGCAGCCGCAGCCGCGAATCGACGACTGCACCCTCGTCTTCTCCCATGCGGCAGGTACCCAACGGGTGGTAGATCGTTTGACCGTTTTCGCGTGCGAACGCCAACCAGTCGGAATCGGCACTGATCTGCGGCCCTGGGCTCATCTCGCGTTCGATAAACTGCGCCATGGCGGGTCGAGCGACGATCTGGCGAGCCAGCTGCATACCGCGCACGATGCACTGCTGGTCCACCTCGCTGCTAAGGAAGTTCGGGCGGATGGACGGTCCCTGCATCGGGTCGGCCGACTTGATGTGAATGCTTCCGATGGACTCCGGACGCAGTTGGGCCACGCCAATCGTCATGCCCGGGGCGCGATCGAGAATGCGCTCGGCGGCATTGGCATAGCTCGCATGGACGAAAAAGTACTGCGCATCCGGCACCTGCAGTTCCGCGCGCGTCTTGACGAAGCCGTGAACCAGGCCTGTGCCCAACGTAAGGATGCCGGTGCGGCACGCCAGATACTGCGACACTGCCGCAGCGAGCCGCCAGCCACGCGCCATCTCGTTGAGTGTCACCGTGTTCTTCACGCGCCAGTTCATGCGCGTGGCGAAATGGTCGATGTAGTTCTCGCCCACGCCCGGCAAGGCGTGCCGCACCGGAATGTTCAGCGACTTCAGCAGAGCCGGCTGGCCAATGCCCGACAACTCAAGGAGCTGGGGCGTCTGGATAGCGCCCGCCGCCATGATGACCTCGGTGTGAGCCCGAACACTGACCTCCTGGCCATGACGGCGGTAGGTGATACCTACGCAGCGCCGGCCAGCCAGATCCACGCGCAGTACGTGCGCACCGGTCACAATTGTCAAGTTGGAGCGTTGCCGCGCCGGCTTGAGGTAGGCGTCGTAGGCACTCCAGCGGCGCCCGCCGCGCTGGTTGACCTGGTAGTAGCCGAACCCCTCCTGGTCGGGGGCATTGTAGTCGTCGTTGAGCCGCTGACCGTCCTGAACGGCCGCCTGCATGAAGGCATCTGCGATTGGAAAGCGCTCTCTGACCTGCTCCAGGTGCAGCGGGCCTTCCTTGCCCCGGGTATCTCCACCCCGCGGATAGCATTCAAGCTTCCGGAAATAGGGCTCGACATCCAGGTAGCCCCAGCCTTGGGCACCGGCGTCGCGCCAGGCGTCATAGTCCTGGGCCTGGCCGCGCACGAAGATCATGCCGTTGATCAGCGTCGAGCCCCCCAGGCCCTTGCCGCGTGGCACGGAGATGACCCGGCCGTTGGTGTTGTCCTCGGCCTCGGTCTTGAAAAGCCAGTTGTACTTGCGGTTGGTCAGTAGCTTGCTGAACCCGGCAGGGATCGGAATCCAGGGGTTGCGCGGCTCCCCGCCCGCTTCGACGAGCAGGACGCGCTGCTTACCCGAGGCAGTCAGCCGGTTCGCGAGCACGCAGCCAGCCGTGCCTCCGCCCACGATGATGTAGTCATAGGTATCCATGGTGCTTTTCAGGAGGTTGAGGGAGTGTTGAGGACCTTGCCAGGGTTCAGCAGGCTCGCCGGATCGAGGGCGCGCTTGATGCGCTGGGCCAGTTGCAGTTCGGCGGCGGTGCGGCAACGCGCGAGTTCGTTTACGCGGTACTGGCCAATGCCATGTTCAGCCGAGATACTGCCCGCGTGCGCCACCACCAGATCGTGCACCCGCGCGTTCAAATCCTTTGCATCCATGCCCTGCGGGATGATCACGTTGTAGTGGATGTTGCCGTCCCCCGCATGGCCGAAGGCGTTGACACGGGCCCCCGGGTAATACGTGTGCACCATGGCGTCGGCGTCCCGCAGAAAGTCCGGAATCCCCGAAATTGGCACTGACACATCATGTTTGAGCGAGCGTCCCTCCTTGCCTTCCGCCTCGGAGATCGATTCGCGCAATGCCCACAGCTCCGCCGCCTGCCGTTCGGACTCGGCGATCACGCCGTCCGTGGCGTCGCCGCGCTCCAGCAGGGTTTCCAGCAGGCTCTCCGTCGCGTCGCGCAGGCCGGGCAGGGATGAACTCGCCTCCAGCAGCAAGTACCAGGCCGATGCGCTGAGCGGAACCTTCAACTGCTGGTGCTGCTGCACCAACTCCAGCGCCGCACCGGACATCAGCTCGAACCCCGTCAGGGTGTCGCCGATGGTCCGTCGGGTGGCAAGCAGCACCTCCAGCGCCCGCGCGGCGGTCGGCACCGCCAGCAATACCGTGACGCGGTGCGTGGATTGCGGGCTGAGTTGGAGCACGGCGGCAGTGACAATGCCCAGCGTGCCCTCGGTGCCGATGAACCACTGTTTCCAGTCGTAGCCAGCGTTGTCCTTGCGCAGCCGGCGCAAGCCGCTGACGATCTGGCCATCGGCGGTCACGACCTCCAGGCCCAGTACTCGACCGCGTGTCATGCCGTAGCGCACGACGTTGGTTCCGCCGGCGTTGGTGGCGATCACGCCGCCGATGCGCGCCGACCCTTCGGCCGCCAGGCTGATCGGTAGCAGCAAGCCCTGCTCCGCGGCAGCTTCCTGGGCCACCTGCAGAATGCAACCGGCCTCCACCTCCAGAGTCTCGCCCACAACGTCCAGATGACGGATGGCGTTCATGCGTGCCAAGGACAGGACAATCTGCCGCCCACTGGCATCCGGCGTGGCGCCACCTGACAGTCCGGTGTTGCCGCCATACGGCACCAGAGGCACACCAGCCTGGGCGCACAGGCGCACCACCTGGGCCACTTCTTCGGTGCTGCGCGGCAGTACCGCACAGAATGGGACGCCGTGGAACATGTGGCGCCAGTCATGGCTGTACGGGGCGAGGTCGGGGGCATCGGTGACAACGCCGCGCTCGCCCACCACGTCGCGCAACTGCGCCAGGAATTCGGGCCCATGCATGTTCAGGCTCCGTTCGCCGGCGTCGACCCGCTCATGAATGCCGCCATCAGCTCGATCTGGCTGGTCAGCATGGGGGCGCCGAAGTGGATGCGGCAACCCTTGGCCTGGGCTGCCATCAGCAGCGGCGTCTCGGCGGGTTGCATGATGATCTCCGCGACAATTTGGCGCGGCTCCAAGCGGCCCGCGTCCAGCGGCAGCGCATCGCCGGGGCGAAGACCCAGAGAGGTGGCGTTGACGACCAAGTCGTGGCCGGCCGGGTCCTCGCCGCCAACGGCCAGGGTCAGCGACGGATGGCGGCTCGCAATGCGATCGATCAGCTGCAGCGCCTTGTCGGCCGTGCGGTTGGCAATGGTCAGGCGGCTCACGCCGGCGCTGGCAAGCGCGAACGCGATGGCCGAGGCGGCGCCACCGGCGCCGGCCAGATAGGCGCTGCACCCGGCCGGGTCCAGGCCCTGGCTGCGCAGTCCGCTGACAAAGCCCTCTCCGTCCAGCATTCCCCCGACCAGACGGCCATCGGCCGTGCGGCGCACCACGTTCACCGCCCCGATCAGGCGGGCCTCGGGCGTTACCTCGTCACAAAGTGCGACGATAGCGGTCTTGTGCGGCACGGTGACGATGAAGCCACCCAGGTTCTGCATCGCCCGCAGGCCTTGCACGGCCTGCGCCAGCCCCTCGGGCTTCACATGCACGGGTACCATGACGCCGTCCACCTGACGTTCGGCGAACAACTGGTTGATGCGCTGCGGCGTCTTGACGTGGTGGATGGGGTCGGCCAGGATGCCGAAGATCTGTGTGCTGCCGGTGATATCTCGCATGGTGTCAGGCCAGGGTGTAAGCGGTCTTGGTGGCGGTGTAGAACTCGCGCGCATAGGTACCCTGCTCGCGCGGCCCGTAGCTGGAGGCCTTGCGCCCGCCGAAGGGGGCGTGGTAGTCCACGCCGGCCGTAGGCACATTCACCATCACCATGCCGGCCGTCGAACGGCGCTTGAAATCGGTGGCGTGCTTCAGTGAGGTGGTACAGATGCCGGAGGACAGGCCGAACGGCGTGTCGTTGGCGGTAGCGAGGGCTTCCTCGTAGTCCCTGACGCGGATGACCGTGGCCACCGGTCCGAAGATCTCCTCCCGGTTCACTCGCATCGCGTTGTGCGTTTCGGTGATCAGGGCCGGCGAGAGGTAGTGGCCCGGCGTGGCGCGTTGCAACAGCTCCCCGCCCGCCACCAGGCGTCCCCCCTCCTGCTGGGCCAGTTCGATGTAAAAGCGGTCCTGATTCAACTGGTCTTGCGACACCACGGGGCCAATGTCCGTGCCCTCCTCCAGGGCATGTCCGACCTGGAGCGCGATCATGCGCTCGGCCAGGGCGGCGACAAAGCGGTCGTGCATTCCCTCTTGCACGATCAGGCGACTGGACGCTGTGCAGCGCTGGCCGGTGGAATAGAAGCATCCCTGCAGGGCCACCGTGACGGCAATGTCCAGATCCGCGTCATCGAGCACGACGAGCGGGTTCTTACCACCCATTTCGAGCTGCACCTTGGCGCCGCGCTCCATGCAGGCCAGGCCAACGCTGCGGCCGGTGCCGGTCGATCCGGTGAAGCTGAGCGCGCGCACCTTGGGCGAATTCGCCAGGGTCTGGCCCACCTTGGAGCCGGGACCCATAACCAGATTGAACGCGCCGGGCGGCAACTGACCGGCCCGCACGATGATCTCAGACAGCGCCCAGGCGCTGCCCGGCACCAGGTCGGCCGGCTTGAACACGACGGCGTTGCCGTACGCGAGCGCGGGTGCGATCTTCCATGCCGGGATGGCGATCGGAAAGTTCCAGGGGGAGATGATGCCCACGACGCCCTCCGGCTCGCGCGCCACCTCGACCTCCACACCGGGTCGGACCGAAGGCAGCTTTTCACCACCCATGCGCAGGGCCTCGGCGGCGAAGAACTTGAAGACGCGTCCGGCGCGAACCACCTCGCCAACGCCCTCAACCAGCGTCTTTCCCTGCTCGCGCGAGAGCAGTCGACCCAGTTCGTCCCGGCGTGCCAGGATCTCCGTGCCGATACGGTCCAGAGCATCCGAGCGTAGTTCGGCTGTCAGGCCTGCCCAGGTACGCTGCGCATCAAATGCGGCGTCGATGGCTGTCAGGGTCTGCTGCGCGTCCGCCCGGACGTATTCACCCACGACATCGCGAGTGTCTGAAGGGCTGATGTTGGGCGCAACCGATGTGCCGGCTGTCCATTCGCCAGCAATGAAATTTAGGTACGGTCTGGTGTGCATGATGCCAGTGTTTGGTTGTCGCAAAGGAATATCAGGTCATCAGCCAGCCGCCAGCCACGTCGATGACTTGACCGGTGATAAAAGTGGCCTGATCCGAAGTGAGGAACAGGCAGGCGTCGGCCACCTCATCGGGAGTACCCAACCGCCGCAGCGGCGTGACGGCCGTCACCGCATCATTGGCAGCCTTGGGCGCTCCGGCGACCATTGGTGTGTCGATACGCCCCGGTGCCAGCGCGTTCACGGTGATCCCATGCGGCCCGAGCTCGCCTGCCAGATGTCGGGTCATGCCAATGAGCGCGGCTTTAGTGGTGCTGTAATGCGCCGCAACGATGTCGAGATACGCCTTGCCAGCTACTGACGACATGGAGACGATGCGCCCAAATCGACGCTCGACCATGCCGGGCGCCAGCAAGCGTGAGAAGTGGAATACGCTGTTCAGGTTTACATCGACTACCTGGCGCCATTCGGCGGGGTCCATCTGCCAGATCGGCGCCGGTAGTCCATGGTGCTTGGGCGAAATCCCGGCGTTGTTGACGACGGTGTCCACCGGCCCCAGTACGGCCTGCGCGGCATCGCATGCCGCCTGGCACTGTGCAAAACTGCCGACGTCGGCCTGCGCGAAGTGCACTTGGCCGCCAACCTGGCGAAGGTGCGCCGCCAGTGCATCACCGGCTGTTGCATCACGATCCACCAGGCAAACAGCGGCACCCGCTCGCACATAGCGACTGGCAATCGCCGCGCCGATGCCGCCGCATGCTCCCGTGATCAGCACAGTCCGACCGGCGTGGGACTGTGTGTTTTGGCTAGCTTCCATCATGATCAGAACTTGAGGTTGGCCTGCTTGACCAGGGCGGGCCAGCGCTCGCGCTCCTGCTCGATCAAGGCCCTGAGCTCGGCTTCACCGGTCATCCTCGGTGTTGCCCCCAGCTTGCGAATCGATTCCTTAAACGCTTCATTGGACGAAAGACCGGCGATCGTCTTGTCGATCTTTTCACGTACCCTGTTGTCCAGACCGGCTGGTGCTACCAATGCAAACCAAGCCTCAACCACGAAGTCCTTCAATCCCACCTCCCCAAGCGTAGGTACCTCGGGCAACACCGAAACACGGGCCGCGCTGGTCACCGCGATGGCGCGGACCTTGCCGCTTTGGATGAAGGGCAGCACGGACGGCAGATTGTCGAACAGGAGGTCAACCTCCCCCCCGAGCACAGCGGTGATGGCAGGCCCGGCACCTTGATAGGGCACGTGGGACAGATTCAGACCAGTGCGCGCTTTGAACAACTCACCTGTCAGATGTGGCCCGTTGCCCGCCCCCGTGGAGGCAAAAAAGCTCCCCCCTTTCTCCTTTTTCTTGAGGTAGGCGATTAGCTCGGCGTAGTTCTTCGCAGGCATCTTATTGCTGACCACTAATACATTGGGCATGGTCGCAAGCAAGCTCAAAGCGGTGAAGTCCTTGCGTGAGTCGTAAGGAATCTTGGGGTACGAGGCATAGTTGAGTGCCAGGTTGCCTGCACTGGCCAGACCCAGCGTGTAGCCGTCCGGCTGCGCCTTAGCGACCGCATCGGCGCCAATACCGCCTCCTGCGCCAGGCTTGTTCTCGATGACGAAAGACTGCTTTAGCCCATTTTGCAACTGCACACCCACGAGCCGCGCAAGCAGGTCGGTAGTACCACCGGGTGGATAGCCCACGATGATCCTTACCGGCTTGGTCGGGTAGTCAGCCGCTCGTGCCGCAGACAGCGGCAGCACGCATGTGAGCGCCGCCAGCCCGGCTGCCAGGAATCGGCGCTTGGTCATGATATTTGTCTCCTTCATTTTTTCACCCTTTTACTGTTGCTTGAACACCGTCCACAGCTTGCCGACACCATCGTCAGGTGAACCATCGCCGAGCTCAACGATCATTCGCTTCAGCGTGGCGTTGAAGCGGAACGGCGGCTTGAACGCCTCGCTAATCGGCACACCCGCAAGGCCGCAGGTCAGGCCGGCGGTGGTACTGTAGGTCCACCAGGTCTTGGGGAAATCGAGCGACGCCCTTTGCTGGCCATCGACGCGCAACACCAGCTGTCCAGCGTGGCTGCCCGTGCGCTTAAAATCCAGCTCGACCACGCCCGAGCCTGTGGGCATCGGCGTGCTCATGCGATAGCCCTGCACCTCGGAGTAGAGGTACTCGTAGACCAATTCGCCGGCCCTGCAGTAAAGGACAAAGCCGGCGAATCGACTGCCCCACGAGAAGATGACACCCTCTGTGTCACGCTCCAACCCCGACAGCTCTGCACGGATCGTGTAGTCGCGATCACTGATTTCCGGGACCATGAAGCGGTCGATGCGCGCCATGTCCGGCTGGAATTCATAGCGCGACCGCTTAGCCGCCATCAGAAAGTCGCGCGCGCGCTCCGCCTCGCGGTCGTCAAGCGGCAGCACGCCGAAACGATCCGCCTGCTGCCACCAGATATCCACCAGCGACTTGAGCTTGTCGGGATGCTGCGCGGCCAGATCCTTCGCCTCGGTAAAGTCCTCGTCGAGCTTGTACAGCTCCCAGCGGTCGTCCACCGCATAGTCGGCACCCTTGGCATGCTTGACAACCGCCTTCCATCCTTCGTGCCACACGGCCCGATCACCCAGCATCTCAAAGTACTGTGTGCTCTTGACCGTCGGTGCGGATGGGTCGGCGAAGGTGTAGCGCATGCTTTCGCCCTGCATCGCCAGTTGGTCAACGCCCCGGTAGACGCGTGGCGCTTCGACACCGATGCAGTCGAGCACGGTGGGCATGACGTCGGTGACATGGTGGAACTGCGTACGCACCTCGCCGCGGCTCGCGATGCCAGCTGGCCAATGCATGATCAGCGGCGCACGGATGCCACCACCGTGCGTGTCTTTCTTGTACCACTTCAAGGGAGTGTTCGAGACCTGCGCCCAACCCAGAGGATAGTGGCTGAAGGAATATTCGCTGCCGATAGTGTCGATGCGCGGCAGCATGGCCTCGACCGTCTCCTGCTCGTGAGTCATGTGCTTGCGCATGTTGATGGCACCGAGAGCTCCACCTTCGGGACTTGCGCCGTTGTCCGAAATCAGAACAATCAAGGTGTTGTCCAATTGACCGATCGAGCGCAGGTAGCCCGTCAGACGACCGATCTCGGCATCGGTGTGCTCCAGGAAGGCCGCGAAGGTTTCCTGCAGGCGGCAGCCCACACGCCGCTGATCCTCTGGCACGTCCTCCCAGGCGACCACGCCCGGATTCCGCGGCGCCATTTCGGCGTTTTCCGGCACAATGCCCAGCTCCTTTTGCCGCGCAAAGCGCTCCTCGCGAATCTGGTCCCAGCCCCGGTCGTAGCGCCCACGGTACTTGCTGATGTAGCTGTCCGGCACCTGATGCGGCCAGTGGCAGGCGCCAAAGGCCAGGTAGCTGAAGAACGGCCTGTCGTGTGTGGACGTGACGTGATCGCGGATCTGCCCGATCGTGCGCTCCACCAGGTCCGTGGACAGGTGATAGTCTTTGCGGGGCTCGAAGTGGAAAGGATGGTTATCCTCGTACAGCTCTGGGTTCCACTGGTCAATCAGCGCGCCATGGAAGCCGTACCAGCGCGAGAAGCCCCGTCCCAGCGGCCAGTCGTGGTGGGGACCGGCCGCGCCGTAGTCGGCCAGGTTGGTTAGATGCCACTTGCCGCTGGCATAACAGCCGTAGGCATGCTCGCCTAGAACCTCGGCCAGTGTCGCCGCCTTGGGCGTGATGCGCCCTTGGTAGGCTGGAAAGCCATTGGCCCACTCGGCAATGATGCCGACACCGACCGAGTGGGCGTTGCGCCCGGTCAGCAAGCAGGCCCGCGTGGGCGAACACATGGCCGTCACGTTGAAGTTGCTGTAGCGCAAGCCGCCGCCGGCCAGCGCGTCAATGTTCGGCGTGTGGATCTCGGAGCCGTAGCATCCGAGGTCGGAAAATCCGACATCGTCCAGCACGATGTACACCACGTTCGGGGCATCCGATCGCGCCTTCTGCTGTGCGGGCCAGTGCGGCACCGAGTCCTTGTAGGTCTGGCCGATCTTACCCTCGAACTGTTCGTTGAGGCTTTGCTGCTGAGGCGTTTCCATGCGTTATCTCCTGAGTCCTTCGACGTGGTTGTAAGTCTAGTGACCCGTACCACCTTAGCAGTGGTACACTTGACTGCAACAGTCGAAGCCTCCCTAAAAGCATGAGCAACAACGTTCCGCTGGCCGAGCGCATTGCCGCCGACATCAAGCGCCAGATCGCACAGGGCCAGTTGTCTCCCGGCAGCGGCCTGGCGTCGCTTCGCGATCAGGCCAAGGCCTGCGGTGCGGCCAAGAACACCGTCGTCAAGGCCTATGAGCTGCTGGTGGCAGAAGGGTTTATCGAACCGCGCCGGGGTTCCGGCTTCTATGTGGCGGGCCGGGATCCTCACTTGCGGGTGACGGACGGATGGGCGCCAGCACTCGACCTGGCGCTCAGTTCCGTTGGCATTGAACGGTCCGAGACGGACCCCGTTCACGGTGTGCCGTCCTTGGGCGAAGGCCTGCCGCCCTCGGCATGGCTCGAGGGTTGCCGGCTCGATCGTTACATGCAGAAGATCGGCCGCGGCGGCCTGGGCACGGTTTTTCGCTACGGCGACCCCGCGGGCTACCTGCCATTGCGCAGGCACATTGCCGCGCGCCTGCATGGCTTCGGCATAGCCGTGGACCCTGCACAGATCGTCCTCACCCAAGGGGCCTATCAGGCGGTTGACCTTGTCATCCGACACATGGTCCGCCCCGGCGACCATGTCCTGGTCGACGATCCGGGCTTTTATCCCACCTTCTACAAACTACAACTCCAGGGGGCACAGGTCCACGGCGTGCCCCGCACACCGGAGGGCCCTGACATCGACGTGCTCTCTCAACTGTTGCGACGGCACAAGCCGCGCCTGTTTTTCACGCAGTCCTGCGGACACAATCCGACTGGCAGCGATATGACGGGATCGATGGTGCAGGAGCTGACCGACTTTGCGCAACGGCATGGCCTCGTGATAGTGGACGATGATGCGTTGGCCGATTTTTCCCCTTTGCGCACTCCGCGCATTGGAGCGGGCGACCAGCTCGCACAATCCATCTATGTCGGCAGCTTCTCCAAGTCACTGTCGAGCGTGGTGCGTGTCGGCTTCCTGGCCTGCAGAGCCGATCTCGCGCGTGAGCTGACGCGGGTCAAAACCATTGTCAGTCTAAACAGCTCGTTGTATGCCGAGCGCACGGTGGACGCGGTGATCACCGAAGGACGCTTTCGCAAGCACGCCCTGGCCCTGCGCGCCAAGACACGAAACGCCACGCGCGCCGCGCTGTCGTTGTTCGACGAACACGGTGTCGAAGTCTTCGCCCGTCCGGAGCAAAGCCTTTACCTGTGGGCGCGCCTGCCTGGTGTGGAAGATTCGCTGTCATTCGCCCGCCAGATGTTCGCACGCGGCATTGCGATGGCCCCGGGCGCCATCTTCAGCCCCAACACGGCGTCAAGCTCCCCCTGGTTTCGCTTCAACGTCGGATTTCTGGGACCAGATTCTGCTATCGCTGAGGTTATCACCTCGATTTGATTGCCTTGACACGGTCAGACCAAGGCCATGATTTCATCGACGTAGCGACCGTGACGCAACAAGGTAACCATGGTCTTCATCGAATGGTCGATGTGGGTGAAGAAGGCCCTGTAGCCGGCACAAAGATAGTTCAGACCAGGCTCGCCGTCCGGGGTCTCGATGAACCGGTTGCGCGGACATTCCCCGTAGCAGGCGAAGAGCACCGGACACTGCCTGCAGTACTTCGGTAGCGTGTCGAATTTCGCATTGCCGAAGCGACGCTGCTGCTCAGAGGCCACCAGCGTACCCAGCGGAGTGTCCTTGATGTTGCCCAGTTTGTGCTCAGGCTCTACGAAGTGGTCGCAAGAATAGACATCTCCATTGTGTTCGAGCGCCAGGGAGGCGCCGCAAGTCGGTGAAACGACGCAGCTGTTGTGCTGGCCGAGCCAACTTCCCAGCGCCACGTCGAACGTCGTCACGTACACCTGCCCCACATCGCGCTTCACCCATTCGTCAAAAATGGCGATGAGGAAGCTGCCGAACTTCTCGGCTGACACCGATCTGGAGGTCACACGCGAGCCCTCCTGCCGGTACAGCGGTCGATCCTTGCCCTTGAGGCCGCCCCAGCCCTGGTTAGCGAGCATGATCGTCTGCTCGGTCGCGCGCTCCACAATCGGGATGAGTTGGATGTACTGCGCCTTCAGTTCATCGCGGAAAAAACGATAGACCTCCAGGGGGTGGTCCGCGTTGCCAGCATGCACCGTACACAGGACGTTGCTTTCGACCCCGTGCCGCTGCAGGCAATTCCATCCCCGCAGCACCTGGTCGAACGTGCCCCGCCCTTTTCGGTCGACGCGATAAATGTCGTGCATGGCCGGAGGCCCATCGACGCTTACCCCGACAAGAAAGTTGTGCTGCCGGAAGAACCCCGCCCACTCGTCGTCCACCAGCGTCGCATTGGTCTGCATAGTGTGCTGGATATGCTGGTCAGGCCGGCGATACCTCTCGGCAAGCTCCACCGCTCGCCGGTAGAAATTGAGGCCGCGCAGCATGGGCTCGCCGCCCTGCCACGAGATTTCGACCTGCGGCCCTGGCGAGGACTCGAGGAGTTGCCGGACATAGGTCTCCAGGGTTGCCTCGTCCATGAGATAGCGGTCATTGGGGTACAGGTTCTCCTTGGACAGGAAGAAGCAATAGGTGCAACCCAGGTTGCAAGCCGCTCCCGCGGGCTTGGCGAGAAGGTGATAGTGCTGCTGTTGTGCTTGCATGGGGTACTCCGAAATGGTTTACGGTCGGGACGCCGGCTAACAGGAGAGCTGACACGAATTCGTACGGCATGGACAGCCAATTGCCCGGCAGGTTGCGGACAGAACCGAATACGGGCCTACAGCACACCCTCTATCCTAAGTCCGTCAACGTTGCAGTAAGTCTAGTGACCCGTACCACCAACGCAGCGGTACACTTGACTGCAACAGTCGAAGCCCCCCTAAAAGCTCGCAATCAACGGCCCAGTCGTAGGCAGGCACTCATCTCGCGCTGACTTGGCCGGCATCCCAGTGCCACCAACCGCTAATCTTCGCTGCCATCATTCCGCGGCCAGAACCGAGTATCGACGTATGACTACCCCGTCCCACAAATCCCTGCCCTGTTCTGCTTGCTCCAGCAGGCCCTAGACGCGCAACTCAGACGGTGGCCACCGGGGTTACCGGCGAACCAACGGCCCCAGGCAAGCGCAGCGGTGGGGCTGTCAGAAGACAGTAATTCTTTTCATTCAAACTCGCCCAGGCCGCCAGGTCCGACAAATACCACAATTCACCAAGCGGCAGTCCGAGCTTAAAAAGGCAGTGGTGATGCAACGGCAGGATTTTATCTTTTTGCGGCGATAATTCCGTGGGACACTGTTCGATTGCGTAATTATCGGAACAAATCGCTGCAATTTTTGATTCACTGATCCACTCAAGCAGCTTCTTGTCGTTCCCATCCAGGACGCAGCCATAGTTCTGAAAGACCTCAGCAGAGGGGCAGTCCCGCATGTCGATGATTTTCTGGCCGAGCCCCGTATGGATTAGCAGAATGTCACCTGGTTCGATCGAAATGGATTGTGCGCCCAACACGGTCAATATGTCGCTCAAGCCGACGATTTTTCGCTCACCACCGAAGTACTTGAAGAGATCAACGATAACACCGCGCCCCTGAATAGCCTTTTCCGCAAGATTTTCAATCCCCAGTTTTCGTGCAGAGGAGCCAATGCTACCTGATACGCAACCGCATCCAAGGTAATCGTTATCTTTCGGCCCGACGACATCGATGCCGGCACGGTAGCCGTTGTAATAGCAGTACTTCAACTGCCCATCACCATCGATATCGAAGCGCGCACCAAAATGGGCGAGGGAATCCCACTGAGTGGAGAACTGCAAAGATATCGTAACCTGATCGTCGCAGACGATATCATTGAGGCTCTTTTGCTCCCTGGCCAGAGGAAAATTGAAACGAGATCCGGATGCCGCATGGACGGGAGCAATAACCGGGGCTTTACGATTTGGGTTCAGCGTCTTTTCACCGGGAAGATCCAGGGGCAACGATAAACAGAACGACAGGCCCTTGCCCACCTCCCTGACAGCATTCATAACCTGCGTCGGAGTGATGAAATTCAGGGTTCCAAGTTGGTCATCGTCACCGAACTCTCCCCAGTTCGATCCCTCGGGCCGACATATCCATCTCTTCATTTTTCAGCCTTAATGTAAATCCAATCGAAAATTCATCTATTTCGAAATTCTGAAAACTTCCGCTTGGATTTCTCAGGATTCTGGAAAATCACCGCAAGCGTCGCCCCCAGCAAAACCATAACTCCAGTTGCGACAAAGCCAATTTCGTACCCGTGATTTGGACTTGAGCTGAAGTGCTGAATAAAATACCCCATCACCACCGGAGCAATGACTCCGGAGAATTGCCCAAAAGCTATATAGCCTCCAACTACGGAGCCCCTCTGGCTATCCGGCGAAACCTCCGCAAAGACCGAAGCGCCGACAGCATTACACATCGGATACAGGCTAGCTGAGACTGCGATCAACACTATCTTGGATAAATTGCTTATGCCGGGGACCAATAGCAGACACAGCGATAGCCCCGCAACGATGCCACTTACGCCGATAATTCCAATGCGGGAAACTCGCGAAGAATATCCCGCCCTGATCAGGCGTTGCGATAGCCAACTGAGAGCAACTCCGACTGGGATACCTACGCCAACGATCAATGCAAAGATGCGTCCGGACATCAGCGAGTCTAAGCCGAGCCCCTTGGTCAGGTACGCCGGCAGCCAGGTCAGACAGTTTGTAAGCGCCCAAAATGATGCGAACGCGTTTATGTAGCCGAAGAGAATTGTGCGATCAGTAAAAAGACGGAAGTATGGCACCCTGAAACTCTCATCATTGAGATGCGCACCGCCTTGTTCTTGAGCAGCCACGTTCCCCACAGTTCCTTCGTGACCAAATAACAGCCAGAAAATCACCCAAACAAGCCCGACCAGTGTCATCGTGAGAAACGCTGCACGCCAGCCCCACTGGCTCTCAATGTAAGGAAAGACAACACCTGCCAGCAGTAGCCCGATAAAGGCGCTTTGATTGATTATGGCAATCGGCACACTTCTACTGCGATCAGGGAACCATTTGCACACACAGTGAACAGCAACATTGAAAGTCGGTCCCTCGGCTGCCCCTAGCACCACCCTGCTGGCCAACAGAATTGCGACGGAGGAAGTCAAGTAGATTGGGATTTGCGCGACAGCCCAAATCACCGCAATGACAAGCAGGATCCAGCGCGTCTTTACCTTGTTGGACAGAAAGCCAACGAGCAAAGCAGAGAGGGAGAATAGCCAGAATATGCTCCCTCCAATCACACCAAACTGCACGGGCGTCAGATTGAAGTCCCGCATAATCGGTACGGCGAGCATCCCGATTAGGGCTTTGTCGAGAAAATTGATGACCATTACCGATGCCAGCAGCATGGTCACTATCCACCCATTAGTTCCCACTCTCGGAACCGCTGAAGGCGACAATGTCACACCCCCCATCAGACCATCTGCTCTTGAATTTTGTGTCTCCACTTTTGCTCCTCCTACATTCATCGTGACCGACTAAGGCCGTCACTACCGTCAATCTTCAATTGCGCGAATCAATGAAAAATGCAACAAGCACTAAATGCCAGGTAATTACCCAAAACTCTTTCTTATGAAAAAGGGACGTGATCGCGAACGTACTGGATTGTGTTGTTCGCAAGGTCCCGTCGACAAGTAGTAGCCCTTTTGCGGTTCTTAAGTATGGGATGGTGCCCTCGCACAGATCACCGTTCGATTGGTCGATGAGCGCGTGGAAGCCGTACCGACAGGAGAACACTCGACTCTGGGGCCCGACGCCAGTTGCCTGCCGCATAGCAGCCATTGCTCTGGTCAGCCAGAATCACAGGCGGCGTGACGGTTGCGCCCCGACCTCAGACCTGTAGCCAGCCAATCCGGAGACCCCTACCTCATCCAGCACGATGGTAACGACAGGTCAACTGTACTGCCATCTCCCCACGGATGATTGGTACACCCGATCTCAACAGTTCGACAATGGGATCCCAGACCGCCTTGACTAAGCGCCAAATCCGTTGAATCGACGAATTGACCGGTGGCAGATCTGGACCAGCGAAAGAGTCACTGTCCGAAGTCATTCTGCATTGTGGACCATCTCCGCTATGGAAGCCGAGCTTGGCTAGATCAACAAGGCGACCAACCCGGACGCTAGCAACAAGCCACTCACGATGTGTTCGAGACAGCGCGCCGACAGCATTTTGCATAGCCGCTCCCCCACAAAGACACCAAGGACGAACATCGGCACGAGCAGCACTGTCGAGTATATGTGCGGCAGATGAATCTGGTGCTGAAACAATAAGCAAGCTACCACACCCACATACAGCACCGAAAAATACGCAAGGAGATTCGCGCGTAGTGTCTCGCCCTGCCCCACTCCATTAAGAAAGTAGACGACCGGCGGGCCGCCGATTCCCCCTAATGCAGTCAGCGCACCGCTCATTGCGCCGGCAGCGAAAGTGGGACGCCATCCGCTATCGTGAAGCCAGCGCCAGCCTCTGATGTGCAAGAATGTAGAGAGCAGGACCGCAACAGCTACTATCCGACGCAAATCCCCCGCGTTCTCGTTCATCGACCAGCGGGTCGTTAAGGCCGCGCAAGCCGTCGCGATCAAGGCCAACGGAACGACGGTTCGCCAGCGGGCCACGGCAGCCCAGTTGCGCAAGCCCTGCAGCGACGTCGCCAGATGTATCAGCACGACCAAGGCGCCGATTTCGTGCACTGGGAGCAGTAATCCGAACAAGGGTGCCATGATGAGCGCGCCACCAAATCCGGTCATGCCCTTGGCCATACCAGCCACCAGAGTAATAAGAGAGACGGAAGCCAATATGGCAGGAGAATCGATAAGACTCATGAGTGCTTTGATTCTGGTAGACGAAAGAGATAATTCAGCCCACCGGTGTCGCCGACCGCCATTCCCCTTCCCTGAGGCCAGGTGGCCGTGAGGCCCTTACGTGCCCCATTTGAAGATTCTGCGCGCCCGCCGATTAGAATAATTCCAACCCATAGATTATCGATGCAACCCCGACAACACATGCGCAGAACGCAACGAGCGCCGCCGAGGTGATCTCAATCGTGGATAGAGAAATCCCGCCCCGGTAGGTCACCAGGATCCGACGACGCCAAGCGCCATAAGAAATCCATGCGCTTGACGCAACAAGCAATGCAAGCGCCAGCAAAGAAATTGGGGTCTCGTTGCCCTCCCAACCCGAACGCAATGCCAGCACCGCGTTGATCAGCACAGCCAGGCCGGTGCGGTTCCATGCCAGCGCAGTGCGCTCGGCCTGTAGCCCCGGATCTCGCGGCCGCTGCAATGGAGCAATATGCCGAATCATGTTTTACCAGCTAACAGCAGCGCCACCACCACAGTGACCACCAGTACAGTTGCTGCAATTAGCGGTATAGCGATCGTACCTGGTAGCGTTTGGGCATGACGCATGGCGATTTCATTTGCACGCCAGCGCAAATAGGCGATCGCACAGAGAAGCGCCGCCAGCACACCAAGTGCTACTGCGAGGATCATCACCGCATATTGCGGACCTAGTTTGGTGGCAAACTGATCAAGCAACACGCCTCCTGCCAAAATGGCAAGGGCGGTACGAATCCATGCAAGGAAAGTGCGCTCGTTGGCCAGCGAAAATCTGTAGTCAGGATCTACGCCATCTCGGCGCCATTGGGGTTCACGCATCACTTTAAGCTTCTATAGTGCCAAGATTTCAGTGTAGGAGCCTTTCCAGCAGATCCGCGAACATAGCCGTCAGGGCACGCTCTTCACCATTCGTACTTTGGCCAGCGTGTCGAGTTGACTTCGGAGTTTCTCGATCCCAGGACTTCGCCATGTCCACAACAATAACGGCCGCTCCCTTTTAGGATCCCGGAAAAGTAGCGGCGTGTAAGGGTGAAGGGCTGAACGGGCCTTGATAAGCCGGAATCCGTTTTCCCCTTCGGAAATGAAGCCGACGCGGCGCCAACCGCAATTAGACCAGCGCGTGTCGGCGAGCACATAGCGGTTACTGGGCAGTGATGTACCGCTTTCTGCCTTGCGACCAGAGAATCGGTACGTGTGCCCCGATCGTGGAACCCATTGCAGACGGGGTCGGAGAATCCGCCCCCGTCCATCAGCTCACAGGCATAACTGTACGCTACTGCAGCCATAGATGATTGGTACAGTTAGCCTCAACAGTTGTTGCAGGAAGCGGCTAATGGGCAATCCTTGATCCTCAACAGCGATACGCTGCTTGGCGTCGCAGGCCTTTCGGTGCAATGATGGGCACGCGACTCAGAATCACGCCCGCCATGCCCATTGTTGGGCTCGTCCAGGTTCGGCAACGGCCTCGTTCCGATTCGCCATGTCACGCTCGCCGTCGGCGTTCCGGCTAGGGATGCGGTTCCCACCCCGCGGCCTTGCCCACTTCAACCGCATCGGCCGCTGCCTGCTCGAGCCAGGGTGCATGGGCCTTGGGAACGACCAACATCGTCAAACACAGACCGTCCAGCACCCGCAGAGCATGCTCGAGATTGACGCCCTTGCCATTCTCCAGCTTGGACAGCATGCCGACCGAGACCCCGCAATGCCGCGCCGCCTGGTCAATTGGTAGCCCGTCTTGCCCCGGGTGACGAGGATGCGGTCGCCGAGTTGGTGAGTGGTGCGAACCGTCGCGCGCGAGGGAGGCATCGGATCAGATCCTATGAGTAGAGGGTCATCGACGCACTGATACGTAAATCAGCGTGTCGAGTCCTGTTCAAAGGAGATCATCATGCACACGGATCAGACGTTCTCGACAGGTGGTGAGGAAGTGGTGCTGGCGGTCTCACTCGAGCTAGCCGCAGCAAGCTGGAAGGTCGCGCTGCACGACGGCCGGCGATAGAAGCCGGCCGTGCACACGGTCGCGCATCTGCAGGCGGCCGCCCGCCTGCAGGCAGTGCTGAACCTGATCGAGGCGCACAGGGACAGGTGGTTGTTGCCCGCGGGTGTACGCATCGTCGTGAGCTACGAAGCCGGCCAGGACGCGTTCTGGATCTGTCGCGCGCTGCAAGCGCGCGGCATCGAGTGCTACGTCGTCGGAGCCAGTCAGTCTTCGCGCGCCGCTTTTGGCGTTCGACCGGAATGCTCGCCGGATCGCATGTAAGAAGGCTGCAGACGCGTATGGTGAAGGCGACACAGGCCGGCCGCCATAACAAGGCGAAAGCCTTGCATGGCTGCTGACCCACTTGTTCAGCGGCAAGGCATTCGTCGTCAAGTGTAGTGGTCAAGTAATTTCGGACATGCAGATAGGTTGTTTCGCTGTCGATTTCGCCTCGTAGGCAGCGGGCGACAGATACCCCAGGGTTGAGTGCAAGCGCACCGGGTTATAAAAACCAACGATGTAATGGGTGAAGTCGCGCCGAGCTTCGTCGTGGTTGGCGTATTGACGCTGCCACACGCGCTCCATCTTCAGGTTCAGGAAGAACCGCTCCATCACCGCGTTGACGCTCCTATGTCAAGCAGCGCGGCTCGAATCGGCCAGATCGGCCAAGATGAGGGGGTACAGCTCCCTGACGATATAACGCTTGAGGCAGCGATGAATCTCCTTCTTTGACATGCCTTCCTTGGTCCGGCGTTCGACGTATGTCCGTGTCCTGGGATCGCTGCGCATTCGCACCATGGCGATGGTCCACAAGGCGTTATTTGCCGACCGATCTCCGCCCCTATTCAAGCGATGCCGAACCGTTTTTCCGGACGAAGCCTGCAGAGGACTTGTGCCACAAAGCGCCGCCAATGCGGCTTCGTTTTTCAGGCGCCCCGGGTTGTCACCTGCAACGGCAACGAGCACTGCCGCCGTTTGAGGCCCTACGCCAAACCGCTGCCGAAGCCGCTTGGCATGCTGGCTGGTCAGGCGGTCAAGCATGCCGTCGAGGGTGCTCAGTTCCTCTGCCAGGGCCAGCCAGCGCTTGGCCAGCAGGCGTAGTGTGGAGGTCAAGGTTTGCAGCAATGGAGTGTCGCCTAACGCGCGCAGGCGGGCGCGACTCGCGACGCATTCCGCCGTCTTCTCTTTCAGAAGCCGTTCACGGACTTCCTGAGGCGCGCTGACCAGAAAAGCCCGCAACTGATTGATGGCCTGCGTCTTCGCCTTTACGGCACTGCGCCGGGCAACAGAGACAGCACGCATCGCTTCGGCTGCTCCAGACTGCGCCTTGGGAAGGGCTGTTGCCTTCCCCGAGAGGACTGCGCGTGCGGCGTTTTCCGCGTCAGTGGGATCAGACTTCCCGCGAGACCGGCGCGCCGCTCGGTCGGGACGATTGACTTCCAGTACCTCAATCTCATGATCGCGTAGCACGCGGGCCAGGCCAGCCCCGTAGGTGCCGGTTCCTTCGACTCCAGCGCGGCACAAGCGTCCGAACGAGTTCGCCCAGGAGAGAAGATTGAGATAGCCATTGGTGTCGGCCGATACCGACTGCGTGCCGAGGAGCTTGCCCGTGCCGCTGATCACCGCCCCAACATGCGTATCCAAATGCGTGTCGACACCCAAAATCACTTCGTCTGGTTCCATGCGTGTTTTCCGTTGTAGTGGGCACATCGCCAACCCCACTCGCAGGACAGGACACTCACGGTACAGGACAAGGCTCCTATCAGGTCACAAACGTTGGGCCCGGCAATGCTCGGGGAACGCCGGAACCCGATCGACAGGTCAACGCAAAGGCAGCTCGGCCACTCCCAGCACGGGTCAGATCGGTCCGACGATCGAAGCGTATTTTGGACTGAGTATCCCAGCAATTGCCTTCGCGACGTTAGCGAGAAAATTTATTGGACAGGTAACCGGCTCGCACGAGCGAGTTTTGCCTACCTGTCCGTGACAATGGCTACTTCGGGAAGTGGATTCGAGATAGCCCTTCGTCTAGGACTTCTTGGGGCGGTACTTCGGAGGGATCGAGTACTCGAATGGTTTTTGCCTCTGGATCGATCTCGACGAAGCTTCCATGTGGAACGGCTTCAGTAATGTCCACGTCAAAGCCAGCCATCATTGAGACGTCACCCAATGCGGCTCCTTGCACCAAAATCGTATTCACCGTGTTAAACACAATCGCCTGCGGCACCATGTTTCGAGAGCGCATCTCATGGAGCATCCAAGCGGTTGCAACCCCCCCTTTGGCGGTGTCGAGAACAAGGATTCGGTCAATGTACGATTGACCTGCCAACTTGTGCGCTGGACGCGAAAAGACTCCTTGCAGACGGTTCAAATCGTAACGGGCGGAAAAGCCATCATGAGCAACCAACGCCTGGCCGATCACCTTCTTGCCCATCGCATGGCGGGCGATATACGTATCCGATTTCATTTCAGTTCTCCAGTTTCGGCGGCGTTCACGCATTCTTCCATGGTTGCCAACATTGGCACGTAACCATACCCGCCCAAAATATTGACGAGCTTCGCGCTATTGGTCGCGAGGCGAGTCCAGCCTTTCGCTTCCTTCATTTCGCGCGCATAAGACTGATAGAAGCACATGCCAGACAGGACGGTTCCTCCCGCCTCCTCGATCGTCTTTGTGTATCCGAAACGATCGCAGTCTGGCTTCACTTGCGGGCTTGTCACTGCAAGCAGCGGCTTCTTCAATTGTCGCCCTTTGCACAGCTTAGCGATGTCACGCAACTCATAAAGGCTGAGTTGCGGCGCGGAAAACACGACGACATCGATACCTTCCTGGACGGCGTAGCTATCCCTCAGACCACGCAAGTCTGCTTCACCAATGCGATGCACGACCGGCAACTTGTGTCCACCCACATCTTCCAGGCGTGAGGCTTCAGGGGTAATGCCGATCAGATGGAATAGTGCCGACGAACCAAAACTGGCCATGGCCGCGCCGAAGTGCTTTAGTTCGTCCGACGTCGGCGCCCTATCCAAGCCCTCAACGACAGGTACTTGCCAGTAGTTGCCGGCCAATTTTCCAACCACGCCTCCTAGCGCACCCCACTCGCTCAGATCCCTCGGCGTCCAATCCACTCGCAGTCGCAACGTCGCCTGACGCTGCTCATCAAGATGGTAGCCGTAGCGTGGCGTGCGTCCAGTCAGTCCAGCCGACAGGGCCGACGGACCGCCCTCGAAGTTGGAGCGTGCGCCGCCAACCGAGTTCGAGTAGATGACGACACCAGTATCACCGAATGCCACATGCTCACCCCGAGTCGCCGCCAACACGGTTTGGTAGTTGATACATGTGTCAGTCATACTGACACCAAGGCGGGAGAACGCCTCGATCGCACGGCGCTCTAGTTCGACCATCCATTCAGCCTGACCAAGGTCAGAGGCCTTTGTGAAGTCCGTGCCTCGCGGATCGGTGATCGTCGGAATACGGACGCCCCCTTCATTAGCATCCGCCAAGCGCTCCAGCCACATCACGCCGGCCTGCCCGAGACTCTCGGTATCAGCCATGACGTGTGCTTGCGTCACCGGGACGAAATCCTTCGCACCGAAGAACGTGCCCACCTTGATCTGGTGTTCGATGGCGATCTTCGCCACAATGCCCGCTTCACCTGCGAGTATTGCTTTTTCCTCTTCGTTCAGTATCATGTGAATCACTCGATAGTTATACCCGTGGAACGAACCGCATCGCTCCACTTGGCGGCTTCAGATCGTTGAAAATCTGAGAGGGGAAGGCTCATCGGTTGCAAGCCCATTGGCGTGAGCAAGCTTCCGAATTCACTGGACTGCACAATCTTTTTCGTCTCCGAAACCAGACGCTCGCTGATACTTGGCGGTAACGCAGCAGGGGCAAAAAGTGCCCACCAGGCCAAGGCTTCGAATCCCGGATAGCCTTGCTCCGCCACGGTCGGCGCCTCCGGCAACGCGTCAAAACGCTGTCGGCTTGTAATGGCGAGAATTCGGATCTTTCCCGATTTCACGTGAGGCAGCACAGATTGCAGCGGATCGAACATCAGTGGAATTTGCCCTCCAATGAGTTCCGTCACGGCTGGGGCACTCCCTTTGTACGGCACATGGGATAGCTTTATGCCTGCTTTGGTGGCAAACAGTGCACTAGCGAGATGCCCTGGAGTGCCGTTGCCAGCAGACCCGAAATTGATGGCGTCCGGTTTGGCTTTTGCCTTTGCCACAAGGTCGGCTAGTGAGGTGATACCTGAGTTTTGGCTGACTACGATGGCTACTGGCGCGCTGGCCAAGGTAGCAATCGACGTGAAATCCTTATCAGGGTTGTAGTTCAACTTCCTGTACAACGATGGATTAATCGCGTTGGTACCGACAGTTCCGAGCAGCAACGTATAGCCATCGGGCGGTGCGGAAACGACGGCTGCGGCGCCAATGGAGCCACCGGCCCCGCCCCGATTGTCGATGATGATCGCTTGTCCCAGCGCGTCGCCTAAGAATTTTGCAAAAGGTCTTGCGACAATATCGGTCGGCCCCCCCCGCGGGGAAAGGCACCACAAGCCGAATCGGCTTCGCAGGATACTTCGCAGCGAAGGCTGGGGCGATTGTGCCGACGGCACAAGATCCTGCACTGATCGTAAGGGCGGCCAGCACCCTCCTTCTCGCGTGGAAGGACATGATTGCGTTGTCTCCTGTGGATTTCGCGACTCTTCGGTCGCCTTATGTGTCCGCGTCAGAACATATCGTTATCGCACCGTCGTCGCTGTCGGTCTTAGTGCTCGCGCGATTTCCAAGGGGCCAGGCAGGCTGAGTTTGAACGTGTAACTCTCTGGCACAATATAAATACGCATATGCTCACAAGCTTGCCCCGTACCACTGTACGAAGTGCGCTCCATGATTAGTACATTCGAGCTTGTTCGTAGTCCCAGCTCCTTGGCGACCTGATTGCCCGGTCTACCGCAACGGATTCCCACATCTGCACGGCCAATACGCAGCCCCATGTACTGTTCAACGATCTCGTACACCGCCATCTGCCTTGCCCTGAGTTCCCCGAGAGTCGCGGCCGCTTCTGGCAGAAATGCCTCAGCGATTGCAAATGGTTCGCCATTCAGACAATAGCGACGACGCAGGCGTACTGGAAAATTCAGCCCAGGAGGGATCTGCGAATCGATACGTCCCGCCGAAGCGGAAAACTCCAACAGCTCGGTCTCTGGTTCAACACCTTGACTTCGTAGGGCCTCCTGGAAACCCTGGAGCATGCCCAAGTCTTGCTGCAGTCCGGCTCGGGTGACAAAGGTGCCCTTGCCTCGATGGGCGGTCACCTGTCCATTCCTGGTCAGCATCTGAATCGCTTGACGGACTGTGATACGACTGACGCGAAATGCAGACATCAATTCGGCTTCCGTGGGCAGCTTTGCCCCCGGCGGAAGTTCGCCTTGCGAGATGCGCGCGGCCAACCGACTCGCGAGCTGAACATAGAGCGGCTCAACACTTTCCGAGTCCAGCTGTTCTAGCGCGTTCATAGTTATCCTTGTTGTACTTCTTTGTTATAGAACATCCTATTACATTTATCCTCAAACGGCAAGCACTTCTTTACGGTACCGGGCCGGGATGTGACCGGCTTATACTGCACATAATGTTGTAAAATATGGCTCTTTACGGCATTTTATTCAGGAATCGCGAACAAAGACGATGTTTAGTCGCAACTCGTGTTCGCTTGCACATTGTCTTGTAAACATATACCCTGCATCGATACTTTATATAACAACATGCGACATAGGGTCGTGTGCAGGCACCCCAGGAGACACAGAGCGCAAACCGCGTCAAAGAAGTTTTGGAAGTTCAGAGCGACTGATTGGGTTTTGATCCTCATCTGCCTGTTGTACCTCATCCAGTACTCTGATCGCGTAAACATAGCCACCGCAGCCGACGCTATCGCGAAAGACCTTCACCTGAGTAACACCGAACTTGGCTTCATCTTTTCCGCCTTTGCCTATCCTTACGCGGTAGTGCAGCTGTTTGGGGGCTGGCTCGGTGACAAAATTGGCGCAAGGCGCATGCTGACCATCTTCGGGCTCATCGTAGCGATTGCCTGCATCTTCACTTCATTTGCCGGCGGCCTTATTTCGTTAGCAGCGTGTCGTTTCTTGCTAGGTGTCGGCGAAGCGCCCACCTTGGCAACAGCCACTAGCGCAATGGCGCGATGGCTGCCCGCACATAGGCGAGGGCTTGGTCAAGGCCTGACGCACGCTTGCGCGCGCGTTGGCAGTGCACTCACTCCACCGCTTATTGCCTTCCTGATGGCCCTCTGGAACTGGCGCGTCTCTTTTATTATTGCAGGGATCGTTGGGGTGGTTTGGCTAGTGGTATGGTTTTGGTATTTCCGCGACGAGCCTGCATCGCACCCGAGCATTACCAAGGCCGAACTCGAAACGTTACCCAAAGCCCCCCCGAAGGGCGCCAAGGCGAAAGTACCCGTTCTTCCACTACTGCTTCGCATGCTCCCCGTGACGGCGGTAGACTTTTGCTACGCTTGGACCCTGTGGGTGTTTCTGACTTGGTTGCCATCGTTCTTCCTGAACAATTTCAAGCTCGATCTGAAGAGCTCCGCTCTATTCACATCAGGTGTTTTTGTAGCAGGAATTGTTGGCGATACTCTAGGCGGAATTTGGAGCGATAGGATCTATGAGCGCACTGGGAACGTTCAAAAAGCTCGCTTGACCGTCATCGTGGGGGGAATGGCGGGCGCCCTGGTCTTCCTCGCACCAGTGCTTTTTGTGCGCGACCTCACGACGGTGTGCTTTTGCTTGTGTACCGCATTCTTCCTCATGGAACTCGTAATTGCTCCCTTGTGGTCCGTGCCAATGGACATCGCACCCAACTATGCCGGCACGGCCAGTAGCTTCATGAACGTTGGTTTCGGCCTAGCAGGCATCACCTCCCCACTGGTTTTTGGGTGGGTGATCGACCGTACTGGAAACTGGCAGTTGCCGTTCGCGATCTCGATGTGCTTGCTGGTACTTGGCATCATCCTATCGTTCTTCATGCGTCCGGACCGGGCCTTCTGGCCCGCTGCTAAACATGCAGATCTCGTCCCCGCAGCAACCGAACAGCGCGCATAACAAGACACATCATCGATCCATGCCCATGACCCCCGCCATGCGCGGGGTCTCAGTACGCCCACGCTGCCCAAGCGAATAGATTCTCGCAACTGCATCGCATCACCAAACAACACGCAACTGCCCATATAGCCTCGCTGTTTGAGTTCTTGCCAGATCAGTTCAGGAAAGCGACAGCCGTGGGCGATTCGTTCCTCGATATAGCTGAGATAGGGATCCAAAGGAGTCGGACCCCGCGCCCTCGGTGCGCGCTCCGGAAAGGCTCCCGCAGTGACGAAGTTGCGCACAGTTCGTTGGCCAATCGAGAGCTCGAGCCCGATTCCTTTCATTGTGCCGCCCTGGGCGTGTAGCGCCATCACCCGCTCGTACAGCGCCAGCCGCGCGGCGCGGCTCTGATCGCTCTGGCGCTGCCATGACCACAGTGAATCGCGGCTCAGCACTCACTGCCGGCCCAGGGTCACGCCAGCGACCTCGACCTGCTGCGCGGCCTGGCGCAGTTGCGGCCCGAGTTGGTACAGCAGCCTCTCGACGTTGTCGCGCAGGTTGCTCAGCAAATGCCAGCTATCCGAGACTTGCTGGGCTGCCGGCAGCGCGATGTCGACTGCTTCGGAATAGGCCCCGGCTCGGTCCCTAGCGACGATTTCGATCGATGGGTGGGCACGCATCCAAGCTGCCGCTGCAATGGATTCCCTGCCGGCGAACACTTCGATCGGCTCACGTCGCTCCAGGTCGACGATGATCGTTCCGTACTGGTGACCGCGCGCGATCGCCCAATCATCGATGCCGACGACCCGCAGTCGTGGTTTGCGCTTGCGCCCAGAAGCTCTGCGCAACTCCCGCAGCACGGTATCAGCACTGGTGCGCAAGCCCAAGGCGTCGGCAAGCCGGGCTGCCGCCTCACCACCGAGGGCGTGGCCCAGCGCGTGCAACGCCCGAGCCTGCGATCGCGTACGACGTTGATACCGCCCGGCCAGGGCGTGGACGTTCTTGGCAAACGTACGACGGGGGCAATTGGCGTTCGTACACTTGAAGCGACGCACTTCAATAGCGAGAACGACCCGCTGCTCGAGCATTGGACGTTCTTCCAGCTTGCGCACATAGCGGCCGTGGATTCGGTGACGCCAACGATGGCAGGCAGGACAAGGTGCCGCGCGAACCGTACTGCAGGCTTCGACAGTGATGGTCTCCCCGCACGCGTCGCTAGAGAGACAAAGCGCTTACCCACACGAGCGAGAATACGATCGGTCCCACCGAGAACTTGGCTCATGGTAATAACGAAAATGGGGCCAGATCGGCCCGAAATCAAGCCCTCGACGCCGCCGTCACACAAAGTGCGGGAGACCGTGAAACTGTTGGTCACGCGCCGACTGGAAGATTCCTCGGACCTACAGTCGGCACCTCTGCAAAATCGTCACACCCCCTGTGAACAACAGCAGCTAGGCGTCGGCTCACCAAACCCCTAGGATTTGCTCATCCTTACTCGACAAGTCCCCAAGGAGACTAAGAAATGACTACGCAACCGCCGAAGCCAGACGAACTGCCGATTCCCTACGCCCTGCCGCAAGTGCCCTTCATGTCCCCCGACCTTGTCCATCTGAACGTATTGGACAAATGGCTGGAAAACGACAATCTTTGGGTGCCCGTCACGCAGAGCGTGTCATTCAAGCCACTTCTACTATGCACCAGCGGCGGTTACTACGTGAACCTTCTGCGTGTACGGAAGGCTGGTGTATTGTCTCGCCACCGCCATACTGGCGCGGTTCACGCCATCGTACTGAAGGGTCGCTGGCAGTATCTCGAGCACGATTGGATTGCGGAAGAAGGCTCCTATGCGCATGAGCCGGCCGGAGAGACTCATACCCTCGTTGTACCGGAGGGCGTGGAGGAAATGATTACCTGGTTCCACGTAACGGGCGGGTATACCTACGTCGACCCTCAAGGCGTTGCTGTGGGGTACGAGGACGTCTTCACCAAACTAGAAGCGGCGCAAAAGCACTATAGAAACATCGGGTTGCCCGACGATTACATCAAACAATTCATTCGATAAGCGGTCCACTCGTTTTCGAGGAAAGCGCATCTTCATGGCGCGCTTTCCTTTTTTTTCTTCTTTAGTGTAGGGTAAAGGCCATGGACCTCTACACACAAATTCAAATCTTTGTCTGGGTGATTGACAGCGGCAACTTCTCTGCGGCAGCGCGCGAGCATCGTCTCTCGCCGTCCACGGTAAGCAAAGCCATCGGCTATCTCGAGGAACGTTTGGGTGTTCGGCTTTTCTATCGCGGCCCGCATTCGCACAGACTTACCGATGAAGGCCTTTGCTACGAACTCACCGCGCGGAAAGTCATACGAGCAATGACAGCCGCCGAAACTGTAGGGGAAACGTTGCTGCAGCGCGTATCCGGGATCTTAAAGATACACACGATGGCCACCTTTGCGAAGCATCAACTGCTTCGTTGGTTACCCGAATTTCTGGAGACCTATCCGGAGCTTTCGGTGGAAATACAAGTAGGTGCCCAGTACGTAGATCTCGTGCAACAAGGAGTCGACGTAGCTATACACAGTGGCGTCCTTCCTGATTCCTCTCACGTTGCACAGCGAATTGGGGAATCGGAATGGATTGTTTGCGCGTCGCCAGAATATTTGAGACAACATGGCACTCCAAGACAGCCCATGGACTTGTTATCCCATCGTTGCTTTAACTTCAGCTTCGCAAGTCCCTGGAACAGCTGGTCCTTCCGACAGAACAATGACGTAGTCACTGTACCTGTAAGGTGCCGAGCATCATTCACTCAAGGCGACTTGCTGAGAGACCTTTCCTTGGCCGGTGCAGGTATTGTCAGGCTAGCAAATTTTCATATAGGTGATGACCTTAAGTCCGGCGCGCTGGTTCCTCTACTCAAGGACTACCAATTGCCTATTCGAGAACCCATTTACCTTATTCACGCCCATAGAAGTCATCAGAGCCCTCGCATCAAGGCATTCATCGGATTCTTCAAGGACCGCATCGCCGCATCCGGGTGGTGAGGCTTAGGGCTAACCAGATAGACGCCCTCGCTCTTCTCATGAGCGCGTCGGATCGATAGCTCGCCCGCCAGCCTCACGGGGCACTGCAAGCTACTCACGATATGTTCAAGAGATCGAGCTGACAGCCTTGCGCAGCCGCTCTCCGACGAAGGAGCCAAGGACGTAGCACGAGCAGCGCTGTCGAGTAGAGCTGCGCCATATGAATCTGATGCGCGAACAATAGGTAGGCCACAACCCCCACGTACAACACGCCGACGCAACCAGCGCCAACGGAACGACTGTTCGCCAACGCGCCGTGGTTGCCCAGTATCGCAAGCCCTGCGGCGAAGTCGCCAGATGCTGTGCGGTCGAATCGAACGGCAACTATGGCAGTCCCTTCCGGCATCGGCATCTCCATGCGGTACGAGACCGACTCGGCGTAGACATAGTAGTAGACCGCCTACAGCCAGGGCTCATTTAGGGTGTCCTGATCTAGGACCCATAGCAGCCGAGCTTGGCGAACCCAACGTCGTCCAGAACAACGGATACTACGTTCGGTGCACCGGGAGGATCGGCCGGCTTTTAGGGCCACTCGGGTGTGGAGTCCTTGTAGGTCTTTCTGATCGTTCCCTTGAACGATCCATTCAACCTGTTACGCATAAATTGACCCAACATTTCAGGGTAATGCGGATTTTACCCTGCTGTACCCACCTCTCGTTGGTACAGTTTTGCTCAACAGTGAGAATTCTACTGTCCCCCGCTGAGAGCTGGGACGGACGGTCTTTGGAAGTTGCCAGTTCGCTGCTCCCGACGCCCAAGCGCCTGCTCGTGGCCCAAGGACGAGCCAGACGCTCCAGACAATTGTTATCAACCTGACCTTGCTCGTCGTCGCCCCACGAAAGCTATCTGCGCCGCGCCAGTTGGGTCGAAGGCGCCGCCCACCGGGTCCAGACGTAGGCCCGCCTGCCCTTACCGGCTCCTGGGCCGAGGATCAATAGATTGACGATATAGCAACTTGACCATCGCAAACGGTCGCCATCGGATGCAGCCAGTCATGTTTCCAGAGAGGCGAAAAGGCATCGACGGGATCCAGGATGATGCATTCGAAGTAGGCAGACGATTAGGTCGGACAACCGGGTGCTAGGCTCGCTATCATGCACTCGGTTGGGGCATGGAATGCGGGGCGGCACAGCATCTAATCGCCAACGGGCGGCGAAGCGGTCGCGGTGAGTTACGCCTCGGATCGGTGCTCACCGCGACCAGTAAAGCGCAAATCGGCTATGCCGTATGCTAGAGGTGGCGCACAACGGCGATTGCCAGTGACGTAGTAGGCCGGCTCAACTTAGTTGCAGGTTCGCACTCTTGACAGCGGCCTGCATCCAGCCTAGATCAGCCTCAATGAGCTTGGTGAAGGACACCTGGCTCTCGCTTGCTTGCGGTGCAGTGCCGGTGGCGCGCAGCTTGCCGACAATGTCTGGGTTGCTGACGGCGATCGCGATCTCCTTGCGCTGCCGCTCGAGAATGGCAGTCGGTGTGCCCGCAGGCGCTGCAAAGCCACCCCAGAATGCCAGCGGAGGAACATTGATGCCCAGGTCCTTGAGTGACGGCAGAGCGTGCGCGCCGGCAATGCGCTCGTTTGTCGAGGAACCCAGCGCGCGCATCAAGCCCTGTTGTACGAAGGGCTGCGAGACCGAATAAACCATCGACACAAACTGCACCTCGTTGCGCACCAGCGCGGTCGCCGCGTCCGGCATGCCCTTGAAGGGAACATGCACAGCCTCCACCCCCGCCTCCTTGAAGAAATTGTGGGTCCACAGGTGCTCCATGCTGCCCAGACCCACAGAGCCGTAGTTGACCTTCCCCGGATTGGCGCGACCGTAGGCAATGAGCTCCTTCATGGTAGTGAAGCCGCCTTTGCCCGACGTGACCAACAAAGTGGGCATGGACCCAATCAACGAGATCGGGGCCAGCGACTTCAACAGGTCGAATCTGCGCAGTGCAGCCTGGGCTGCAAGCATGCCGACGTTGATATGCATCAGCGTGTAGCCGTCAGCCGGCGCGGTGGACATCGCCTGCATACCTATGGTGAAGATGCCACCTGGCCTGTTGTCGACCACGAACGGCCTCTTCAACTGTTCTTGCATAGCCGCGGTCACCAGCCGCACGGTAACATCCGCAGCCCCGCCGGCCGGCAACGGCACAATGACCCTGATCGGCTTGCTGGGGTAAATTTCCTGCGCTAGGGTAAGCCGTGGCACCGTGGCAGCAGCGGCCAAGGCTGCCGCGCGGGCGACAAAGGAGCGTCGGTCAAGGGATGTCATCTGGTTGTCTCCTATGGGTCTCAGGAGCAAGCGGCAGTCTTCGCTGCCGGCTTGCATTAAAGATGCATCAAAGCGCCTCGCAGCTCGCCTCATCGGGCGTGTCGAAGAGAGCGAAGAACTCCAACACGGCGGCGATATCACGGCTGCGCGCAGTGCCGGACTGCAGCGCTTGCTCTGGTGTAATCTCGCCGACGTATAAGGCCGCCCAGCCGGCGTGCGTGATGGCAAGTTCCGGCGCACCATTGAAGCCGCTGCCCGGCTCGGCCACAAACTCGCAGACACCGCGTCGTACGTGCAGCGCATGACGCACCTGCCTGTCGGTGACTTCGATCATCAGCTTGGCGTCGACATCGAGCGAGCGCTCGGCAGCAAGGCGAATTCGGAAGAAATTGATATAGCGGGACGGATCCACCGCCAGGATGGCTCGCGCCTCAGGCAAAACCGAAGCGGGGACGCTGATCTTGCGCTCTAACTCCAGCGCCTGCGTCAGGCAAAAGTGGCGCGCGATAGTTCCGGGGGTCCGGTAAGCGATTTGGCGCAGGGCCTCGGCCTGCGCTTCGCGGAAGCTGTCGTTCTGTGGCGCGGTGGCGAGCAGCCAGCCGGCAAGGCGGCTTGCCCACACCAGGTCGCCATCGGCCATGGCGGCTCGGTATTGCTCAACCACGCGCTCCGCGCCACCAAAGCCCTTGACGATACGCGCAGCCTCCTCGGCCAGTGGCATGCGGTGGATACTGGCAGCGTCCCCATCGAACCAGCCGAAGACATGGTGATACAGGTGCAGCGGGAAGTAAAAGAACTCGCTGTAGGTTTCCGCGTTGTTCGGGAAAGCTGCCAGATGCGACGGCAGCTTTACGAATTCCTTCAAGGCGTCTGGCGACAGGCCCTTGTTGATGCCGCGCAGAGTCTGGTCGATCATGAAGCTGATGGCGTCCATGTACAGCTCGAGCGACTCGCGCACCTTGGCCTTGCCCGAGATCGGCAGCGCATGGGTGTTGAGCACATGTTCGGGCTCCAGGTCGCGTATCACGCGCAGTCCGTTACGCCAGCTGCCCGGGTCGCGGAACACGTCGCCACGCAACGTATAGAAATTGAACAGGCTTGGCCAGAGGAAGTTGTTGTAGACTACCGAGAGCTCGGGAACCCAAGCGGTGAGCGTATCTTCCGAATCCGAGAAATAATGGGTGAAGAACTGCATCTTCAGGCCCGCGACGTTCATGACCTCACCGTCCTGCACCAGATACGTGGCCGGCACCGTGCCCTTGGGCTTGTTGGGCAGGATGGTTGCGGCAAAGCCTGTGTCCGGCCCTTCGCTCGGCAGCAGCGAGCCGAACTGGCGCAGGTAACGCGCCGTCAGTGCCGGCATGGCTTCTGGAAACTCACCGCCCGAAGCAAAGCCGGAAGCCAGCTCCGCCAAGTGGCGATTTACCGCCTGGTGGCCGATGACGATGGCGTCGGGCGAGTCCGCCAGAAAGGGCGACGTCCCGTGCGCATAATGGTTATGGCTGTAGACGATGGCCTTGATCGGGCGCCGACTAACCTTGCGGAACTCGGCCAGCGCGCGCTCGCCGTCTTCCAGGTCATCACCAGTATCTAAGATCACCAGCCCCTCGGGCGCATCGATCATGACCCGGCTCGAAATACCGATGCCCACCAGGTTATACACGCCCTGGCGCACCTCGATCATGCGTGGCTCGACGGCAAAGGTGGTGGTGACGGCCTTGAGCGTTGAGGCCGGCACGATGGCACCGCGCGGGCCCTGTGTCAGGGGAATGTCCTTGCCGCGGTAGCGGTCGAGGGTGGTCTCGGTCACGTTCATGTCTCCAGTTCGGTGTTGTCGTGATTTCCCCGGTCTCCGGGCACGTGAGACAAGATGCTAGGCAGCCGGCCTGTGGAAATCTGTAAAAAATCAAACACAAACGCGACGCGCCACACAAAGCGCCTGCTTGTGCAGCAGCTGGTCCACTACGTCGTTCGACATGCACCCCGTTAGATTGCACCATGAGGCCGTACGCATTCTTGCAAATGCTCACAATGGCCGCGCTATTGCTGCGCTTTGCGCCTAGACTACGGCCCCAAGTTACCGGCTCCCTGGCACGATTCCTCTGACGCACCTGCGGAAGTGGTATTGCGTCAGCCGTTGGCGATTTCTCTCAGGGAGAGCATATCGAGCACCACGAAATGTGAGTAGGTGGTCCTGATGATGCCCTCACGCTCCATCTGTTTAAGTTCGCGATTTACCATCGTCCGCGAGTTTCCAACCATATCCGCGAATTCGTCCTGCGAAAGCTTGAGGGAAATTGCAAGACCGTCGTGGCGCTCCAGCCCATAGGGCTCTGCCAGATGCAACAGCGCGCTGGCGCAGCGCGCGCGTAGCGGGAGCAGCGAACTCTGTGTGAGGTCGAGATAGGTGAGACGTGAGCGCAGACACAGCAGGCGCATTACCGCCTGGTTGAAGTCCGGCTCCGTGGCCAACGCGTGCTGGATCGTCGATCGGTGGAGGTCCAGGATCAGGGTGTCGACATGCGCTACCGCGTCATGGATCGCCACTTGTTCATCCAGCACCGGGATGAGATTCATGATCTGCCCCGGTTCCAGGTAGCGCAGCACATGGCGCTTGCCAACGCGCGTGGTGGTGCTGACTTCCAGGCTTCCGTCGGCAATAAAGCTCAGGTAATCGACCAATTGACCGCAACGCGAAAGCACCTCGCCTTTGCGCAGGTGGCGAACGTGGCCCGCGTCCACGAAGGCATCCCGCGTGGACTGGTGACAACTGCTAAACCATACGCTGCGCTGCAGCGCAGCCGCAACCAGGATCCGCTGGCTCGTTGCAATTTCTGTTTGGTTCTTTACAGATTTACTCATGACACCTACCTAGACTCGTCTCATCTTACAACAGCCAGGATTTTCCATGAATGCAGACCCTAGCATTGGCGCTTCTGCCTATCTGGCGGCGCTCGAAGAGGCAGGCATCACCCACTTCGTGACCGTGCCAGACTTCGTACAACTTGCATTGCACCAGGAACTTGAACGTGGCAAGGGAAGCATGAAACTGGTGCGTACCTGCAACGAAGACCAAGCCGTCTGTGTGGCCGCCGGCCTGACGATCGCCGGCCATCGCCCCATCATTGTGGTGCAAAACCAAGGCCTCTACGCCTGCGTCAACACCATCCGCGCGATTGCGCTCGACGCGCAGATCCCCACGCTGTTCCTGATCGGCCAATTCGGCCGCGAAAGCACCAACTTCGGCGAGCGCTACACGATGTCTTCGCGTCGTACTGTGAACCTGCTGGAGCCAGTGCTCGACGCACTGGGTATTCCGCATTGGGCCATCGAATCAAATGCTGACCTCGCCGCCATCCCGATGGCGTTGGACGCCGCTCTCGGCCGCCGTGGCGCGGCTGCGTTGATCGTGGGCCGTCCCATCGGCTGGCACTAAGGAGATTGACATGCGTATTGGAGAAGCCTGCAAACTGATTGCCGACGCTCGCGGTGAATGCGTGCTCGTCGCCACCATGGGTTCCATGTTCGCCTTTGACGCGCTGGGCGTCACAGAACGACGGTTGAGTTCGGTACCGCTGATGGGCGGCGCGGCCAGCCTGGGACTTGGCCTCGCCATCGGTCACCCCGAAGTGGGCGTGGTGGTGGTCGATGGTGATGCCAGCCTGCTTATGCAACTCGGCGGACTCGTCACTGTGGCCGATGCCCGCCCGGCGCGGTACATCCATATCGTGATCCAGAATGGCACGCAATTCGCCGGCGTGTCTAACCTGGCCACGCCCGGCGGCGACGCGGTCGACTTCGTCGCCATGGCTCGCGGCGCCGGCTACGGGAGTGCAGAAGAGGCCGACAATCCGGCCGCGTTGAGGGATGCATTCGCTCGGGCGCTGGCAGCCGACGGCCCGGCCTTTCTGGCCGTAGTGGTCGAGCCGGAGCCCTCGCAGTTGGGCGTCGAGCATCCTCAGCCTGAGATCCCGGATCGCCAGTTCCAGCGCATGGGTACCGAAGCCGAGCAACTGGGCATCTGGTACGCCACCCGCTAACGAGATGCAACATGGACACCCTCACATTTGACTACATCGTGGTTGGCGCCGGCTCCTCCGGCGCGACGCTCGCCACGCGCCTTGCAGAGCGCGGCCGCGGCAAGGTTTTGCTGCTGGAAGCAGGCGCACCCAACGACCAGGACTTCTGGGTCAAAGTGCCGCTGGGCGTGGCCAAGATCCTGGTCAACCCCAAGTACCTCTGGCAATTCCAGACCGAGCCGCAGCACCAGTTGGCGGGTCAGTCGATCTACTGGCCGCGCGGCCGCCTGCCCGGCGGTTCCAGTTCGGTCAACGGCATGATCTACGTGCGTGGCGAGCCCGCGGAATACGATCACTGGGCCGCGCTGGGCAATGCCGGTTGGGACTACGCCTCGCTGCTGCCCTACTTCAAGCGCCTGGAATGCGCCGCCTTCGGCGATTCGTCGCAGCGCGGACGCGACGGCCCGATCTCGGTATCGTCCATTGCGCAGGTGCATCCCAATCCACTGAGCGAAGCGTTCCTGACGGCCTGCGAGCAAGCCGGCATCGCGCGCACCCCAGACTACAACGGCGGCCAGTATGAAGGCGTGAGCTACCTGCAACTCTCGACCGGCGCGGGACGGCGCTGCAGCACCGCGGTGGGTTACCTGCGGGGGCGTCCACAGGCCAATCTGGCGCTGGCCACCGAAGCCATCGTGACGCGCCTGCTCTTCCAGGGGTCGCGCGTCACTGGCGTGGAGTACTCGCAGGGCGGCCAACTCAAGCGAGTCCTGGCATCGAAGGAAGTAATCCTCAGCGCGGGCCCGCTCAAGTCGCCGCAGCTCCTGGAGCTATCGGGCATCGGCAATGCCGAGCATCTTCGCCGTCTGGGTATCGAAGTGCGCCAGCACCTGCCGGGCGTGGGCGAGAACCTGATAGACCACCTGCAATCGCGCCTCACCTTCGAATGCACCAAGGCCGAGACGCTCAACGAAATCGTCGGCAGCAAGGTCCGGTTGGCAATGATGGGCGCACGCTATCTTCTGAACCGCCGCGGCATCATGGCAACGCCCTCGGCTACCGTCCATGCGCTGGCTCGCACTCATTCCGATGACCACCGTCCGGATGCCAAGATCCAGCTACACCATCTTACAGGCGCTGACCGCTATGCCGGCAAGGGCTTCGGTCTGGATCCCTTCCCAGGCTTCGCCATCGGCTTCTTTCAGTTGCGGCCCAGCTCGCGCGGGCACCTACATGCGCGTAGCGCCAACTGGCAGGACGCTCCAGTGATCGAGCCGCGCTACCTCACAGCCGAGGACGACCGCGTGGCGATGCTGCGCGCACTGCGAAAATCGCGTGAAATCAGCCTGCAACCTGGCATCCGCGAATATGTGGTGCGCGAAACGCGACCGGGTATCGATGTGGCCGACGACGCGCGCCTCCTCGACTACATCAAGACCTCTGGCCAGACCTCCTGGCATCCGATCGGTACCTGCAAGATGGGCGTGGACGAGATGGCAGTGGTCGACCCCCAGCTGCGCGTGCGAGGCATTGCCGGCCTGCGCGTGGCGGACTCCTCGGTGATGCCGACCATGCCTTCGTCAAACACCAATGCGGCGTCGATCATGATTGGAGAGAAGGCAGCCGACCTGGTCCTTGCGCACTAACGCCCTTGTCAATCATCGAACCAACGACCCCACGAGGGACAAACATGAGCACTCAGCCCTGGCTCGCCACGTACCGTGTCAACGGCATTCCGGCGGAGATCGACCCCTGCACATACCCTTCGGTCACGCACCTGCTCGAGGAAGCAATGGTGCGTTTCCCAGACAAGCCTGCCTTCCGCGCTTTCGGGCAGACACTCAGCTACGCCGACGTCGACCGGCTTTCCGCTGCCTTCGCCGCCTGGCTGCAGAACGTCGCGGGCGTCAGGAAGGGCGATCGCATCGCCCTGATGTCGCCCAACCTACCGGCCTTCCCCTTAGCCACGATCGGGATCCTGCGTGCCGGCGCGGTCCAGGTCAATGTGAACCCACTGTATACGCCGCCTGAACTGGCTCACCAACTAAAGGACGCGGGCTGCAAGGCCATCGTGATCTTCGCCGGCTCTACCCCGGTACTGGCCGACGCGATTGCCCAGACCGACATCGAGACCGTAATCACCGTGTCGCCGGCTGACGGCACCGCCGCTACTCTGCCGTCCCCCCCGGTGGATACTCGGTTGACCAACACCGTGCCATTTGCCGAGGCGCTGCGGGCCGGCGCGGAGATGCACCGCACGCCGGTCCACATCACGTTGGACGACCTGGTGTTCTTGCAGTACACCGGCGGCACTACCGGCTTGTCAAAGGGCGCCTCGCTTTCGCACGGCAATCTCGTGGCCAACGTCGTCCAGTACAAAACCTTCGTGCCCGAGCACTTGCGCCCGGGCCAGGAAGTGGTCGTTACCGCTATCCCCCTTTATCACATCTTCGCGCTGATGGTGAATTTCATCACCTTCTTCTCGGTCGGTGCCGACAACTGGCTGGTGGCCAATCCACGTGACATGGATGGCTTCGTCGACCTGCTAGCCGAGTGCAAGCCCACAGTCGTCATGGGCGTGAACACGCTGTACGCCGGCCTCACGATGCATCCGCGCATCACGGACGTGGACTTCTCCAATCTGCGGCTGTCCGGCGGCGGGGGCTCAGCCATCGTTGAAGCGGTTTCGTTGCGTTGGAAGGCGCTAACCGGCACCTTCATCCGCGAAGGCTATGGCCTGTCGGAGACCTCGCCTGTTGTCACCTTCAATCCGGGGTCGATCACGTCGTTCAACGGCACAGTCGGCATTCCTCTGCCTGGTACCGATGTAAAGCTGATCGATGCCGAAGACAAGGAAGTGGCGCTGGGCCAGGCTGGGGAGGTTTGCGTCAAGGGCCCGCAGGTGATGCGGGGCTACTGGGGGCAGCCGGACGGCCAGAGCGGCACCTTTACTGCAGACGGCTACTTCCGCACCGGGGACGTAGGCCTATTCGACGACAGGGGCTTCTTGAAGATCGTGGATCGCAAGAAAGACATGATCCTGGTTTCTGGCTTCAACGTGTTCCCCAACGAGATCGAGGCAGTGGCCAGCGCGTTCGAGGGTGTGGCCGAATGCGCCTGCATCGGCGTTCCCGACGAAAAGAGCGGCGAAGCGGTGCGACTCTTCGTCGTTGCGGCGCCCGGCAAGACGCCCGACATGGAAGCCCTGGCTACCTACCTGCGCTCGTCGCTCACCGCCTATAAGGTGCCCAAGCGCATTGAGCAGATCGAGACGTTGCCGAAGTCGACCGTTGGCAAGATACTGCGCCGAGAATTGCGCTCTGCGACATAGGTGTTTTAGCCTCGATCTTCCCTCATCCCCTTCGCGTCTCGGCGTCGATTGCCCGATCATGCCCATGATGTGTTCGTCGGATATCAATCCCACGTCATTCATCATCGCCGAGAAGGCAGCCGATATGACTCGTTCCGCGGCTTGCCGCTGAACAATTAGGGGATGGCGGGAGCATGCGCCCCGCTAGTGCGTCGGACCACCTCGTGGGGCGAATCCAGCAAAAATCGACCGCGACAAGACGGCCACGTGTTCAATCCGAGAACAATGATATGGAGACAACATGAGTACTACTTACCAGCCTCGCAAAGCCTGGCAAATAGCGATCCTTCTATTTCTGTTCATGGCAGTGAACTTCATGGACAAGATCGTGATTGGCCTGCTTGCAGTGCCGATGATGGAGGCGCTGCAACTGACACCAGCACAGTTCGGTCTGATCGCAAGCAGCTTCTTTTGGCTGTTCGCGCTTGCCGGCGTGGCGGGCGGTTTCATGGCGAACCGAGTTGCGACCACTGGGATACTGCTCGCAATGGCGCTGACATGGTCGATATTTCAGGTGCCGATGGCAATGTCGTCCAGCCTGGCGGTGTTGATATTCTCGCGCGTGCTGCTCGGCATTGCCGAGGGGCCGGCATTTCCGGTCGCCGTGCACGCCTGCTACAAATGGTTTCCCAATGACAAGCGCAACGTACCAGTCGCATTGTTCTCACAAGGTGGCAGTGTTGGCCTACTGATTGCCGGCATCATCATTCCATTGATCACGGAGCATTGGGGCTGGCGGGCCAATTTCTACGTGCTTTCTGCCGTTGGCCTGATTTGGGCGACCCTGTGGCTGACACTAGGCCGCGAGGGACACGTCGACAACGCCGATGTGAACAATACCGCCGCGAACGTTGCCACACGGGTCCCTTATCGCAAGCTACTCGTGGATCCGACCGTATTGGCCTGCTTCCTGCTGCATTTCGTTGCCTACTGGGGGCTAGCATTAACACTGACGTGGCTCCCGGCCTACCTGCAGCGCGGCCTGGGTTATACCGACATCGAATCTGGCCGCCTTTTTGCCGCCATTGTTGCTCTCAATATGCCGGTGGCTATCGGTACTTCCTGGGTCGCGCAGCGGATGCTGGCGCGCGGTACATCTTCGCGCAATGCCAGAGGCCGCTTTTCCGCGGGAATGCTCGTGCTCGCCGGGGCTGCCTTCGCGGCCGTTTGGGCCATGGACTTGGCTCCCATCTGGCGCGTGGCACTGATCGGGCTGGCAATCGGCGTCTCCCCAACGATCTACTCGCTGGGACCGGCCATGCTCGGAGAAGTCACTCCCAGCGCGCAGCGCGGAGCCATTCTGGCTTTTGACAATTCGATTGCGTCCATCGCTGGCGTTTTGGCACCGCTGGTGTCGGCGTTCCTCATTGAAGGTATTAGCGGCGCAGCGGGCTATCAGGCAGGATTTGCCCTCTGCGGCGGAATCATGATTGTTGGCGGGGTCCTGGGTGCGCTGATAGTCAATCCGGAACAATCCGTACGCGACCTGCACTCCAACGCGGCTGAGATTGGGCAATCGCCACAGCACGATCCGCACTCGGCCGCTGTCTAGAAACTGTGTTACGAGTTGATTCTTGCCTTTGGTCGTTGGAAGTACAGGCATATCGCGATGTCTAGCGACCAACAGGGTGCTGAGTTGATGTCGCATCACGGTGATCGACTCTGCCGCCATGTGCCATTTCGATCGCTGGACTTCCCCGCAGGACGTAATCATCGGGAAACGCAGGTATTTGGTGTAAGCCGCGGTTTTTCACCATTAGGCCGCGATGCTCAATGCGGCATGGTCCGTGAACACCGCGCCATCTGCAGTCTTCATAATGCTCACGTCCCCGTTCCGCCCGAGTTCGCGGCAGCATGTGGTTGGCCCTTCACAACGGCATTAATGGGATGGACTCCCCTTCCCCGTGAAGATACATGAGTACCAGACTGATGAGCATGGCAATCTCTCAAACAGGAACATCCCTCATGAAGGTCACGACGGTCGGCATCGACTTGGCGAATTTCAATGACCCCCACTGATCCCCTGAACTTGCGTCTCCTGCATCATGCGGCGCTGCTGGCCGAAGAGGGCCATTTCGGGCGAGCCGCCGCTCGTGCTTGCCTGTCACAACCAGCATTCAGCAGGAGCGTGGCTGCTCTTGAGGAGTCTGTGGGAATTCGCCTGTTCGACCGCGGTCCGGGATTCGTGCGACTTACATCGGCAGGAAAGCGGGTGATGACTCGGGCCAAGCGTTTGCTATCTAGCTCGACTGATCTTGCCCGTGAGCTCGCCCACCTCAGGAACGGCGATCTCGGCGACATTATTGTGGGATCCTGTCCTTGCTCTGGTCCCACGCTTATGGCTACCGCGATCGCCCAATTGCAGGACGCTCATCCATTGGTACGCGTCAGACTGGAAGTGGGCGCCCCCCCGGTCTTACAGCAAATGCTGTTGAATGAAGAAATAGATTTCTTTATTGCTGATCTAACTGAATTTTTAGAACACGATCAATGTCAGATCGAACCATTGGGCACAGCTTTTGGTGGGTTGTACGTCCGAATAGAACACCCCTTGGCATTGCGAAACCGAGTTACACTGGACGAAATCAAGCGTTACCGATTGGCTAGTGTGCATTTTCCTACTCCAATTAGTCGAAACTTAGGGAAAATTTTCTGCAACGACGAATCTGGGCTATTATCTCTAGCCATGGAATGCGAAAGCATTTTGGTGCTTCGAGAATATGCATTGAAGAGCGATGTCGTCGTCATCGCACCACAGAAGGTTTTTGAACTTGAGGTAGCAGCGAATCGATTTTTCCGACTTAGTATTCCAGAATTTGACGGAAACATCATGCATACGTCGCTTCACATGCGACTTGGTCTTGTTTCGTTAGAGAATAGAACACCTTCTCCAGTCGTCAATCTATTAGCGGAAGTAGTACGCAAATGCGCAGTTAATACACTGCACATTTAGCACTACAGCCGTAGTTTTTTAAGGTTTAATTTCGTCAATAAAGAACTCGCAGACGAGATGGCTTCGAAGGCAATGCAATGGCAGCGGGAATTGGAGAGTGCCCACAGTCGACTTGAAACTCCTTTCAAGCGACCAGAACCAAGAGCGCGATCGTTGGCGTATCGGAAGGGATTGCTGAGCAGTGTAAAACGCAAGAATGGGTGCGCCGGCTGCGCGGCCACGGCCGCCGCCATGCCTTCGGCCTCATTGAGGAACAAGTCCTTCTACTCCGAGCCTCGCGCCTCGCTCTTGGCGGCGAACAGCTTACGCTGGAACGCCTTGAGCTGTTCCAAGAGCAGGTCTCGCTGGACCGTCATCACACGCAGCTCACCCTTGATTGCCTCGCGTTCCGCGAGTATTGCCTTGAGCTCTCGCTCGGCGTCGCGCAACAGTTGCAGCGCGGCGGCGGTAACGGTAACGGGCGTGGATGGCATGGCGGGTTAGACCGCTGCCGCCAAGCACCGTTCACGCAGCGCGATGGTATTCGCGGTGCGGGTGCCGGCGCATCGCCTCGATGTCGATTCCCTCGACGAGCAGCCAGTGCAACTGTTCGACCGTCAGCGTAGCCACAGCCGCCTCGCGTGAACTGTATCGCGGTAGGAATACCGGTTGCCCGGCACCCCCCGCACAGATCCCGGCGTGCCCAATTCGGGCACCGGGCTCCTACCTTGGGTGCTTGACGGCAAAGCGCTGTTCGGGCCATGGATGAAGGATTCGAGCTTTTGGCAGCCAGGTATCCGCTAAGCGAGTCATTTGCTCCCACGTCTTTTGGTCCTTTTGGCTGCGTCGCCGGAGCGTGCGTCGCCATAGGTTCGTGACGTGATGGCGGAAAGCACTCAGTGCCCGATAATTCGTGGGCACCGCGTGGTACGCAAAGTAGCCGCGTACTACCTGACCTAGCCATCTCCCTTGCAGTGGTATCGGCACATGCATGCGCCGCCGTAGCTCATCCTTGATCTGCGTGAGCTTCGCCCGCATACGATCACAGCGGCTCTTCCGTTGAAGCTGGAAGGTGCCGCGCCGTGACCGACCGCAGATAAAGATGAAGCCCAAGAAGGCGAATGTCTCCGGCCGACGAAGTCCACGACTCTTGCGCCTGACCGCCGCATGGCGTCCAAACTCAATGAGTCGCGTCTTGTCCGGATGAAGTGCAAGAGAAAACTGCTCTAACCTCGTACGCATCGCGTCCCAGAAGCGCCTCGCATCGGCTTCGTGCTCGAAGCCGACCACGATATCATCCGCGTAGCGCAGGATGATGACGTTGCCGTTGGCTTCTCGCCGTCGCCACTGGTTGGCCCAGAGATCAAACACATAATGCAGATACACGTTCGAAGCAGTGGTGACGCCACTGCGCCTTGCGGTGTGCCTGCATCACTAACGTTCACTTCTCCGTTCTCCAGAACGCCCGCCTTGAGCCATTTGCGCACAAGACGGATGACGCGCTCATCGCCTATCCGATGCTCTAGGAACCGAACCAGCCAGTCCTGGCTGACCGAGTCGAAAAAGCCCCGAATGTCGGCGTCTAAGATCCAGTTCACAGGGGTGTTGGTGATGGCCGTTGCCAGTGCGTCCAACGCATCGTGCTGACTGCGCCCGGGTCGGAACCCGTACGAGAAACCGAGGAAATCTTCCTCGTAGATCGCGTTTAGCACTTCGACCACCGCACGCTGGACGATTTTGTCTTCCAGCGCGGCTATCCCTAATGGACGCTGTTTTCCATCCGGCTTTGGTATGTACTTCCGCCGGACGGGTAGCGCCCGATACGCACCGCTGATCACTTGCGTGTGCAAGCGCTGGAGATGCTCTTCCAGACCTGCCTCGTAGTACCGCCATGTCAGGCCGTCCACTCCCGGAGCCGCGTTGCGCTTGAGCGCTTGGAACGACTCCCGAAGCCGGTCGACCGAGACGTGATGCAGCAACGCGGTGAACTGCTCCTTCTTTCGCTGCTTTGCAGCTTGCCGTACACGTTCCAGCCCCTGTGACACGCTTTCCCGGTTCTGCGCCCGGCGCGTGTTGGACTGACCCATGTTCCCCTTGGTCCCCGCCCTTGGCTCCACCCACTCCGCAGCCGATGTCCCGGCGTTGTTCGCAGGCTTCTTCGCTACTATGGCGGAGTCTGACTTCTCCCGTCCGTTCATCATCGGCTACGGCTCCTCGCCTTCCCGATGCGGACCAGCCCAGGCTGCAACTGGCCAGACGAGAGATCTCCCGGTTCCCGCGCAAAGAACTTCTGTGCATGCCAGGTTCTTAGACCACGCTGGGTCGACCGGTCACTCGCTCTATCGCGACCAGTCGTGTTGCCTTCCATGATTACTAGCATGTCGACACCCAGGATTATGCAATTATCGTGGCTCAATGGCTGGCCTGCACGTCCCCTTGCCGACGCTTCGCAGACGTCCTCGCGGGCGTCTACGCACGGCACGAGGCCGACGTGAGTTGCTAGCTCTTCATCGTAACGGACTTGCACCGTCTATCCTTTGCCGGTCTCCCGGCGCACAGTAATGTTGCTCCGCGCCACGGGCTGTGCAGGTTTCTTCTCTCACGACTCAACTTTTCTCACTGCAGCATTTTGGGGAGCAGCACTACCACACGCCACTTCATTCGCATCTCTCTAACGAGCTTGCGGTTTTCGAATTCGATCCACCCTACCCTTGCCGCCAACTTGGCCATGATGTATCGAGCGTCCTCGTTTTGTTCCACGACATCGAAACCGCTGAGCCAACGTACAACGCCGGTAGCATGATGCAGGCGCTCGCACCTATATTCGCCGTCGACCACCGCCAGAAGTCCGGCCGTTTTGACTCTTTTTACTTCGACACAAATAACCTGGGACGCCATCCGCATCGCGCCTGAACTTGCTGTGTCGCTTATGGCTGGTCTCCCGTGATAGCGCTGTTGCGTGGATGATCCTGACGCCCACGGGGGACGGTCAGGTATTTGAGACTGAGGAAAGCATAACAAATCACCGTAGCGGTCAGGCCAAGCAGGATGTAACTGGTTCTGGGCAATAGCAGGGCAAGCCCGGTCAACACGAACACGACTAGGGTGTTGACGACCAACTGGCGCCGCAACTCGGGACGCTCCATGAAATAGGCGTACTGCTTGCCAATGAAAAAGCAGACCGTGCCGATGACCAACAGTATCCGGAAATCGGATACCTGCATGTCGTCCAGGATCGCATGCCGGATCAGGCTCGCTAGGATCGACAGGCCGATGAAAACGAAAAGATGCGAATACACGACCGAATGACCGGTCGTGAGCTTCTGTCTGGACAACAGGTGAAAACTGTCAAAGTAGACCCACCAGATGCTGGATATCGTCACGAAGCCGGTGGCGGCGGTCATCAGCCTCACCACAGTCCAGCTAATATTGGCCAGTCCCGCCGACAGGCTGATAACGGACTCTCCCAGTAAGATGAGCGTGAGCAGGCCCACACGCTCGATCAGGTGTTCGGTATGCACTGGGATGCCTTGGAGATGACGCGGCAAAAAAAAGATGAACGCAACCAGATCGAACAGTATTCCAAGGTAAAACACGACATATCGCTGTGGCGCCGGGAACAGGATCGAAGCGAGGCTGATGGTGGCGCCAGCGAGGGTCACCCACCCAACTGCCGTTGTGAGATGAACGCTTTCCTTGTGCCGTTGTTTCGATACGAAATACATCATGGCGATGATGTATTTCGAACAAGCGTAGCAGACGATGATGGCCTCAAAGCTGGCCAGGAATCGTTGGTCGATCAAGCCTGAGATGATAATCATCAGGAACATGATGAACAGGGTTGCGAGCCGATGCTTCCGGTCATCCGCGTCGAACCGGTTGGCATACATCGTGTGGCTGACCCAAATCCACCACAAGGGTATGAAAGCGAGGACGTATTGCCAGAACTGGAGTGGGTCAAGATGACCCTCGTGCGTGTGGTTCAGGATATTCGTTACGTCACCGATCGCTACCACAAAAATCAGGTCGAAGAACAACTCGAGCCAGGTGGCACGGCGATTGAGTTCGAAATATTTTGTGTTGTGCATTTCTGGCCTAACAAGTAATGCTAGCGCACCAATCTTCAGTGGTTGTTGAGGTACTGCCGCAGATACCCGACGGTGCGGCTTTCCGTCGCGCGCACGATCTCCACTGGTGTGCCGCTCGCCACGATCTTGCCGCCCGCGTCGCCGGCGCCCGGGCCGACGTCGATAACCCAGTCGCTCTGCGCGGCCACCCGCATGTCGTGTTCGACCACCACGACGGTATTGCCGGCATCCACGAGTCCCTGGAGTTGCACCATGAGCCTGTCCACGTCGGCGGGATGCAGGCCGGTGGTCGGTTCGTCGAGGATATACAGGGTGTCGCCGCGCTGCGCGCGTTGCAGTTCGGTGGCGAGTTTGATGCGCTGGGCTTCGCCGCCGGACAGTTCGGTGGCCGGCTGGCCGAGCCGCAGATAGCCCAGGCCGATGTCGCGCAGCACTTTCAACGCGCGCATCACGCTGGCTTCGTCGGCGAAGAAGTCGCAGGCGGCGTCGACGGTCAGGCCGAGCACCTCGGCGATGTTTTTATCGCGCCACGTGACTTCCAGCGTGTGCGTGTTGTAGCGCGTGCCGTGGCATGTCGAGCAGGGTGCGTAGACGCTGGGTAGAAATAGCAGTTCGACGCTGACAAAGCCTTCGCCTTCACAAGTCGGGCAACGGCCTTGCGCCACGTTGAACGAAAAGCGGCCCGCGCTGTAGCGGCGCTTGCGGGCGAGCGGCGTGTCGGCGAACAGCTTGCGCACGTGGTCGAACAGGCCCGTGTAAGTGGCAAGGTTGGAGCGCGGCGTGCGGCCGATCGGTTTCTGATCGACGCGCACGAGTCGCCGCACGGTGTCCATCCCTTCGGTGATGCGGCCGCCGGTCGGCACGGCGGTGGCCGCGAACAACGGGTCCTGCTCGTCGTTGTCCGGGTTTTCGAAGGCGCGTCCAAGGTGGCTAGCGACCAGCTCGGGCAGTGCCTGGCTCACGAGGCTCGATTTGCCCGAGCCCGACACGCCAGTGACGGCAGTCAGACAGCCGAGCGGAAACGCGGCATCGAGCCCGAGCAGATTGTTGCGCGTGATGCCGGCGAGCCGCAGCCAGCGGACAGGTTTACGCGGCATACGTTCGACCGGCGCCGGCGGCGCGAACAGATGCCGGCGCGTTTGCGACGCCTCCACCTTCGCGAGTCCGGCGGGCGGCCCGCTATAGACCACATAGCCGCCGGCCTCACCCGCTGCGGGGCCGACGTCGACCAGCCAGTCGGCGCGCCGCATCATCTGCAGATCGTGTTCGACGACAAACAGCGAATTGCCCGCCGCCTTCAATCCCTGCAGCGCGCTGAAGAGTGCTTCGCTATCGGCGGGATGCAGACCGGCTGATGGCTCATCGAGCACGTACACGACGCCGAACAACTGCGACGATAACTGCGTGGCGAGTCGCAGGCGCTGCGTTTCGCCGGATGACAGCGTGGGCGTGCTGCGCTCCAACGCGAGATAGCCCAGGCCCAGATCGACCAGCGTCGTCAGGCGCTCTAGAAGTTCGGCTGCGATGCGCTGGGCAGCGACGCGCTTCTCCTCGGACAGGTTGGGCGTGCGCCTCACGTCGGGCGAGGCTTTGTGCGCGGAACCGCCTGCGGCGACCCGCTTTTCGACGGCATCGCGCATGGCGCTCCTGCTGAGCACGCTGCCCTTGGCGGTGTCTTTGACCGAATGAGCGACATCCGGCTCGGGCCATTTTCCGCGCGCGATCGGTTCGAGCATCTCGGCAAGCCTGGCGAGCGGCAACTGCGCGAACGCGCTGATATCGAGCCCGGCGAATTTCACCGACAGCGCTTCCTTCTTGAGCCGCTTGCCATGGCAGGTCGGACAGACGCTGCCGACCATGAATTGCGACACGCGTTTTTTCATCAGCGCGCTTTGCGTGTTCGCGAACGTGTGCAGCACATAGCGGCGCGCACCAGTGAATGTCCCTTGATAGCTCGGTTCGTCCTTGCGCTTTAGCGCGGCGCGGGTTTCTTTCGGCGTGAGGCCGGCGTAGACGGGCGCGGTCGGCTGTTCGTCGGTGAAGAGAATCCAGTCGCGGTCTTTCTTCGGCAAATCGCGCCACGGTTTATCGACGTCGTAGCCGAGCGTCACCAGAATGTCGCGCAGATTTTGTCCGTGCCAGGCCGGCGGCCATGCAGCGACTGCGCGCTCGCGAATGGTCAGCGAGTCGTCCGGCACCATGGATTTTTCCGTAACCTCGTACACGCGGCCGAGTCCATGGCAAGTCGGACAGGCGCCTTGCACCGTGTTCGGCGAGAAATCCTCGGCGAACAGCATGGGTTGCTTTGGCGGATATTCGCCGGTGCGCGAATAGAGCATGCGCACGAGACTCGACAGCGTGGTCACGCTGCCAACCGACGAGCGCGCGCTCGGCGTGCCGCGCTGCTGCTGCAACGCGACTGCGGGCGGCAGGCCTTCGATCGCGTCCACTTCGGGGCACGCCGACCTGTTCGATCAGGCGCCGGGCATACGGCGCGACCGATTCGAAATAGCGCCGCTGCGCTTCGGCGTACAACGTGCCAAATGCCAGCGACGATTTTCCCGATCCCGACACGCCGGTGAAGACGACTAGCGCATCACGCGGAATCTGCACGTCGATGTTTTTCAGATTGTGTTCGCGAGCGCCGCGGACGCGCACGAAGCCGGTGAAAGCGGGTGCGGCGGATTGCGCCGGCGTCGAGCGAGCTTTGTTGCGGATGGCGTCCATATCGATGAGTAACGAATAAGCATGGCTCGGCGCATCGGGCGAAAACTAATGAAGGCGCGCGGAGCATTTTCTATGCCATGTTCGTGATATTAATTGGCATAGTAGAGAACGGCGATGCAGGAATTGCAAGGCGCTCGGCGCAGGCTATTCGGGCTCTAAGGTTGTTGAGCAACGCGGGCGGGGATGGCCGCTGCAGCCGGCATTGTCGGGCCACCCTCACCGCTTCAATTAAACCCGAAGCGCCAGCATTACAGCGACACATTTTCCCAGACAGTCGAGACCGTAAAGAGCCATCCCTAAAGATTCAAGCATGATGTGCGAGACCAGCATGAGGATGCTTGCAACGAATTCCGCACTGTGTCATATCGAAGAGGATGGGTTCTTCAAGGGAAGTTTGCATGACGCGGCTCCTCCATTACTCTTTAGACAATCAGGGAAACCAGTCAGGGCTGACACGGACAGCAACAAAAAGCCCCATGACATGATCAAACGATCGTCGTTCGCGCTTCCACCAGCCAGCGACGCCGATTTTCTGAAAAGATTCCCTGTGCGATCAAAGCAAAGTGCTTGGTGCGCGCCGGTTCAGGTTCGGCTCGGGCACATGTATCACGTCCTTCGATTGGTTTCGGGTTTCGGATCTGCTGGCCCACTCTCCTTTTGCATCACTCACTCCTTCAACTCCAGCGACGTATCAAGCCATGCTCAGCCTCGAGAGCAGCGCTTTTGCCGCTGCTTCCGACGAGGCGGGATTCTGTCCAGTAATCAGGCTTGCCGCGACGACCACATATGATTGCCAATCCGGCCCCTTCGAATACTTGCCTCCATTCTTCTTCAAGATGTCCTCGACGAGGAAAGGCACCACTTCCGTAAGACCGACGGCCGCTTCTTCTGAATTGGCAAAGCCGGTTACGGGTTTATCGCGCACGAGCGGAGAGCCATCGGGCGCCTTTGCATGACGGAGCACACTGGGTGCATGGCAAACGGCGGCGACCGGCTTTCCCGCCGCATACATGGTTTCGATCAATGAGATCGACAGCGAATCTTCTGCCAGATCCCAGAGCGGTCCATGTCCGCCCGGGATAGAACAAGGCATCATAGTCCGCGGCCGAGACAGTTGAGAGCTTCGCTGCATTTGCCAGGGCCGCTTGCACTTCGTTATCCTTCTTGAAACGCCGGGTCGCTTCGGTTTGCGAATCCGGATCGTCGCTCTTGGGGTCGAGAGGCGGCTGGCCGCCTTTTGGCGAAGCGAGCGTCATCTCGACGCCTGCGTCCTTGAACACGAAATAAGGCGCGGCAAACTCTTCGAGCCAGAATCCGGTTTTCCGGCCCGTATCGCCGAGCTGGTCGTGTGAAGTCAGTACCACCAGAATTTTCATGACAACCTTGCGAGTCCGTTCAATTCACGTTGCAACGAGCCGAAGAGCGGTGTCGTCGACCCAAGTCATTCTGGCAGTATAGGCGGCTGTCAGGAGCGCTGAGGGTGTTGCCGGTTTTTGTGCTGTGTTCTTTCCCACCCCTTGACCACGTCGGTACGCAAGCGATCCGCCTGTCGCCAGCACCCCCGGTCTAAGCCACCTCGGCCTTCAGTTCGGCAATGATCTCGCGCACGATCTCGGGATCGGGCCGCTTGTTGATCAGCGGCAACCGCACCTCCTCATCGTGCGCGCGCGCAGGCCACGCGCATTCGTCCACGGTAGGGCCGCACGGGGCAGATTTTCTTCCCTTCGCCTGCGCAGTTTTTTGCGGAATGCTGCCGTATGTCCACATCTGAAAGCTGCGCAGCAGGAGCGCAGAGATCCGGCACGTTCTCGCAGGAATGAGGAAGAAGTGCAACCGGTAAAGGCCTAGTCTCGGCTTCATCGTCATCGGGTCAATGGCCACGTCGACGAGATCAGCGTCATCTCTTAGCCTGCATATGTGGTCGGGATTGCGATGATCGGCAGGCTCCATACGACCGTGACGCCTTACCCAGACCCCGATGGGAACATCGTCCACTACGCAAAGGGGTTCGCGCGACGCCGCTGCGCTTGACGTGGCTCCATACCAGCTCTTCTGAACTGAGGTCGGATGCGTAACCGGGCAGGAAATGCAAGGTCAGTTTGCCCTGCGTACTGGCGTACATGGTCCTTGACGATGGCTTTCTTATGCGCTGGAAATCCGTCGACGATCAGATGCACCGCCTTCTTTCGATTGAACATCAGCTTCTTGAACAGCGTGACGAACAACTCACTGCTGAGCCCGCCTTCGTCTTTGCCGTGAGCAGGGTCACATCGGCGATCGACGCCTTGGATATTCACATTTTCTCTCCGGTCACGACATAGCAATCACCCGCGTCTTCGGCTCGCGTCCATGACGCGGACGTTGGACCCGCCGGACACCTCCGTCGACGACTTCGTTGCTCAGAACGGCGTGGACGCCCCATGCCAAGGAAAGCCTCTGGGCAGTACCAACTCGCGGGGTTATGCCGAGAATCGGCACCTCCGGCCGCTCACGCGCCTCCGCAAAGCCGAATAGCCCGAGCTAGGGATGCTCTGCACAATTAGCCGGCGGATGTGCTTGCAATGAATCGTCGAGCCAGCGAGCATGTAGCGCATGAAGCAATCTGACCTTGGACTGAACTTGTCGACCAAGCGCACCCGCAAGCGCGAATTCCTGGATGAGATGAACCGTGTGGTGCCGTGGGCCGATCTGGTGATGCTGATCGCACCGTACGCCCCGGAAGGCAAGCGCGGCCGTCCTCCGTTCGCGGTCGAGGCAATGCTTCGCATCCACTTCCTTCAGCAATGGTTCGGCCTGTCGGACCCGGCGATGGAAGAAGCGCTGCACGACGTGCCGTTGTATCGGGAGTTTGCCGGGCTGGACAACTGGACGGTGAGGCTGCCCGACGAGAGCACCATCCTGCGGTTCCGTCACCTGCTGGAGAAGCACAAGCTGGGCGCTCAGATCCTCGCGCTCGTCAACGACATACTTCGTGACAAGGGATTGATGCTGCGCGCGGGCACGGTGGTGGATGCGACGCTAATCAGCGCACCGAGCTCGACCAAGAATGCGTCGGGCGAACGCGACCCGGAGATGCACCAGAGCAAGAAAGGAAACCAGTGGTATTTCGACATGAAAGCGCACATAGGGGTGGACGCCGAAAGCGGGCTGGTGCACACGGTGCGGGGCACGGCGGGCAACGTCAACGACGTGGTTGAGGCCAACAGCCTGCTGCATGGCGAGGAAACCGACGCGTTTGGTGATGCGGGCTATCAGGGCGTGGAGAAGCGTCCGGACGCGCGGGTGGGCGTGAACTGGCACGTGGCGATGAAGCCAGGCAAACGTCGCGTCCTAGACCAAACCAAGCCGCTTGGCGCGCTCGTCGATCAGGTCGAGAGAATCAAGGCGGGCATCCGGGCCAAGGTCGAGCATCCGTTCCGGGTCATCAAGCAGCAGTTCGGCTACAACAAGGTCCGCTATCGAGGGCTGAGGAAGAACACCGCGCAACTCATGACCTTGTTCGCGCTGTCCAATTTGTGGATGGCGCGCGGCAAACTGCTGGCTGCTGGGGCATGAGCGCGTTCCTGGCCCACGTCGATGCCTCGCGCGCAGCCCGCGAATGCTGCTCAGCGCGTGGCAGACAGCTTCGCTCCGGGCTGATAGGTTGGCGTCGTGGCGCATTCAGCTTCCTGTTAAGCGACCAAGCACACTCGATTCGCGTTTGTGCAGAGCATCCCTAAAGGCGGAATCGGACATCCGCCGCATCATGGCCCGCTACGCGATGCTTTGTGACATTCCGCTGCCGGCACACGGCCTGGACGGAGAAGGCCGCCTGCGCGAGATCGTCAACCTGTTCACCACCGACGCACGCTGGGAGGGAGTTGGTTCGTACTATGACAATCAGTTCGGCGCAAGCGCCGGCCACGAACAGATCTACCAGCACTTTGAACGGTTCTTCCGCCCGGCCACGCCGCAAATGCTGCTGAACTGCCATTACCTCACCTGCGAGCAGATTCATGTGCACGGCGATACCGCCGACGGCCAGTGGGTCCACTTCCAGCCATGGATCTTCGACGACGGGTCTTCGGTGCTCCGTTCCAACCGCCTCAACAACGCGTTCCGCTGTGTCGACGGGGTGTGGAAGATGTCGCGCTACCGGACGGAGAACGTGTTCGTCGCTCCGCTTCCGAACAATTGGGCGACGGACTTCCCTACGACATCGGCGCTGATGAAGCCGTGAGGTTGCCCCGGTTATGATCCTGTGGATTTCGCGCTGTCGCGGTAGCCTCTTGGACTAGCGAGCAGTGTCTGCGCTTCTTGCCAGTCGGCCGTATCAAACCCTTCCGTGAACAGGCCGTGAATCCCTTCCAGCATCCGGTGCGCGGCGTCCGTCTTGTCCTGTCGTTGCCATAGCCGCGCCAGGCTCAGCGCGGCGCGCAACTCGAGCGACCGCAATTCCCGGTCATGGGCAACGGCAAGCGCTTTCTGAAAGCATGCTTCAGCCTCGGTGTCCCTGGCGAGCGCGCCGGATGCGTCGCCTGCCGACTGCAGCAACAGTTCCCCTTTGAGGCGAAGCAAAATGGGTTCCGCATAGCGCTCGCCCCTGGATTCTGCCAGTGCTTCCGCCTCAGCCAGCGTGGCAAGTCCCGCTTCCGGGTTCCCGGATAATCCGTAGACCTCCGCCAGCAAACCCAAGAGGCGCGACTGCCCCAACGCCGCACCAGTGGCCGCGTAGTCCGCGAGGCCTTCGCGTATCCGGGCAATGCCGTCCTCGTGGCTGCCCGACTCGGCCAGCGTCCAGCCGTGCAGGATGGTTCCCCACGCCAGGTAGAGAGGGAACCCCTGCTCGCTCGAGATCGCGATGGCGGCGTCCGCATATTCCCGCACCAGTTTCGTCTCGCGCCGGTACAGGTACAGTTCGGCCGCGAACAGCAGGCTCAGCGCAAGGCTGAAGGGATCAGCACATTTCCTGGCCATCGCCAGGGCCTCCTCGTTGCGCTGGCGGGACTGGTCCGGAAAGCCCAGATACCACAGGATCCATCCCAGGGCGCTCAAGGCATGGATGGCCGGCACGCGACCGTAGCCCAGCAGGAAATCATGCATGTACCCATCCGGGTGATGCAGCGCGAGCACCTGCTCCATATGCGTACGAGCCTCGCCGATCTGGCCCAGGCGAAACACGCTTGCCGCGACGGCGCGGTGTCCCTCGGCGAGATGCTCCGGCCTTTGCGAACGCTGCGCGAAACCGAGCAAGCGTTCGGCCAGGGCGAGCGCGGTGCCATACTGCCCGCGCAATTGATAGAACGACCACAGCCCCAGCTGCGCCGAGAATAACTCCGGGGTTTCCCCGCCCTGCTCGCACAAGGCAAGCGCACGCCTGTAAGTGGACTCCACTTCTGCGGAAGCGTGGCCTCGGGCGGCCATCCAGGCCGGGCCGAGCGTCAGCAGCAGGATGAGCTCCTCGCGAGCACGCCCAAGCGAATCCGGCGTGGACTTGAGCAGCTCGAGCGCGGCGCCGAGATGGCGGATGGCTTCGAATTGGGCCGAACGCTGCAAGGCCTGTTGTGCAGCGAGATGCAGGTATTCGATCGCCTTTGGTACATTGCCGCTCTTGCTGTAATGGTGAGCCAACTCGTTGCAATGGTCTTTCTGCCCGCCCGGATACAGTGCCTCGATGGCCTGGGCCGTGCGTTCATGCAACATGCTGCGCTGCTCCGTCAGAAGGGAGTTGCCGGCCACCTCCTGGGTCAGGGCGTGTTTGAACGAATACTCCACCTCGGGGAAAGCCGGACGCTCGAAAATAAAGTCCCCTGCCTGGAGATCGCCTAACAGCGGGCGCAACGTCTCTTCCGGCATGGCGCTGACATGCTGGATCAGGCTTAGCGGGAACTCCTTGCCAATGACGGCCAGGGTCTGCAGCAACTCCTTCTGCGCGACGGGAAGCCGGTCGATACGGGCGGCGAGCACCCCTTGTACGGTCGTCGGAATATGGAGGTCCAGCGGCGGCTTCTCGATCCGGTAGCTGCCGGGCTGGCCGAGCAGGACCTTCTCTTCAACCAGCGTCAGGACCACTTCCTCCATAAAGAACGGGTTGCCTTCGGTCTTCGACAGGATCAGCGCTTTCAGGGGAACGAGCGAGGGATGGTTGCCCAGCAGTCCCGTCAGCAGCCCCTGCGCCTCCGCCAGCCCCAGAGGATCCAGGCGCAACTGGGTGTAATAGGGCCTGGCGCCCCAGTCATGCGTGTACTCCGGGCGGTAATTGACCAGCAACAGGATCCGGACCTGCGGCACATACTCGATCAGGATATTGAGGAAAGCATCGGTCTCACTATCCAGCCATTGCAAGTCTTCGAACAGGACCATGAGCGGCTGGTTCTGGCTCTCGCGCACCAGCAGGCGTGCGATGGCTTCAAAGGTGCGCTGGCGCCGGATCGCCGGGTCCATCGTCGGCAGCACCGACCCTGGTTCGCTGAAGCCGAGCAGGTAAAGCACATAGGGCAGATGCTCCTCCAGGGTGCGATCCAGGATCATGAGCCTGCCGGCGACCTTCTCGCGGCACAGGCGCTCGTCATCCTGCATCGTGATCTGGAAGTAGTTCCTCAGCAGGTCGACCAGCGGCAGGTAAGGAAACGCCTTGCCGTGCGACACGGAGAAGGTTTCGAGCACCATGCAGCCTTGCTGCGAGCGTCCTTTGAACTCGTGGAACAGGCGCGACTTGCCAACGCCCGCCTCGCCCACCACGCCGATGATCTGCCCGCGCCCTTCCCTGGCCAACGCAAAGGCGTGCTGCAAGCGTTCCAGTTCGGCCTGGCGCCCGACAAACTTCGCCAGGCCGCGATGCGCCGCCACCTGCAGGCGCGTGCGCAATGCACCGAGGCCGAGCACCTCGTAGACCGCGAGCGGCTCCCGGACGCCCTTGACGTTTGTCGTCCCAAGGTCCTTGAACTCGAAATACCCTTCGGTCAGCTTGTGGGTCGATTCACTGATCAGGATGGACGACGGCATGGCAACGCCTTCCATGCGCGCGGCAATATGGATGGTGTGCCCCACCGGATCATAGTCGGTGCGCAGGTCATCCTTGCGGATGGAACGCACCACCACTTCGCCGGTATGGACGCCCACGCGGATCTGCAGCGGCACGCCCTGCTCCAGGCGGACCCGGTCAGCATGGCGGCGCATCGCTTCCTGCATGCGCAGTGCCGCGTACAAAGCCCGCAGCGGATGGTCCTCGTGCGCAATGGGTGCGCCGAACAGCGCCAAGATGCCGTCACCGAGGGATTTGGCGACATACCCCTCATAGTGGTGCACGGCCTCCATCATCAGGGCCACCACTGGGTCGATCAGGCCGCGCGCTTCCTCGGGGTCCAGGTCCTGGATCAATGCCGTCGAGCCAGCCATGTCCGCGAACAGCGCGGTAATGGTCTTGCGTTCGCCCGCCGTGCCACCCCTGGCTTCCATGGCCGCCTGTTCGGCAAGGATGCGCTCGGCCAGATGGGGCGGCGTGTAAAGCACCGGCGCGGCCATGACCGGCGCAGTTTCCGGGCGATGGGCCGGCGCCGCGGCGACGTCACTCAAGGGGGCGCCGCACGCTCGGCAGAATTTTGCAGTGGGACTGGATTCCTGGCCGCATTGAGGGCAGACCTGCACAAGCCTGTTCCCGCATTCCTCGCAGAATTTTGCTCCCGCGGGATTCTCGAAGTCGCAATTGGCGCAGCGCATATCGCCCTCTGACCGTATTCGGCCATGCACCCTATTAGAGGCGCTATCCCCGCCCTTCGCAAGGCGATGCAAGGCCACCGCCCGGGCTGCCCGATCACATCTGCACCAATGCAGATGATCTCCCTCGTCTTTGCGTTCGCGTCGCTTTAGCGGGACAACTAAGTCGTCGGGGCGGCCCAAGAATACATGTTGGTGTCACTATCCAACCATTGCAGGTCTTCGCACAGCAACTCAATGGGCTGATTCTGGCTTTCTCGCTCCTGTAGACGCGTGATCGCTTCGAACGTGCACTCGCGCCGAAGGCCGGCACCCATATCCGCCAGCGCCGAGCCGGGCTCGCCGATGCCCGGCAGATAGAGCCATCAGCAGTGGAAAAGCCTTCATCGCGGGCCAGAGCGTCGCATGCGGGGACTAGCTCGCATCCGAATGCAGCGCATTCGGCACACTGGCGGTTGCCGCTGTGCGCCGGAAGCGGTGGCGCAGCCATCGCCCCAGGTCATCCACATATGTGAACACCCCCGGGATAACGAGCAGGCTCAGCAGCGTGGAAGCGACCAGCCCCCCGATGACGACAACGGCCATCGGTTGGCGGAAGCTCGGCTCGGCGCCCAAGCCGAGGGCGTTGGGCAGCATGCCGGCCGCCATGGCAATGGTGGTCATCAGGATCGGACGCGCCCGCTTGTGACAGGCGTCCATCAACGCATCCAGCCGGCTCAACCCTTTCTCGAGCCGTGCCATGACCGCGTACTCGACCAGGAGGATCGAGTTCTTGGTCACGATGCCCATCAGCATCAGCAGGCCGAGCAGCGCCGGCATGGAGAAGCTCATGTTGGTCACCAGCAGCGAGAGCAGCGCGCCGCCGACCGACAACGGCAGCGCGCACAGGATTGTGGCCGGCTGCAGGAAATCATGGAACAGGAGCACGAGTACCGCGTACACGCAGAAGATGCCGATTGCCATGGCCAAACCGAAACTCTGAAACAACTCGCCCATGTTCTGCATTTCGCCTTGCTGGACCTGCCGGACGCTGGCGGGCAGGTGCTGAAGTGCCGGCAGCTGCTGCGCTTCACGATTGACCTCGCCAAGCGTGCGTCCGTTCAGTTCCACCGACAGCGTAACGTTACGATCCCGGTCCAGGTGGTCAATCTGTGAGGACCCGCTACCGATCGAGAGCGTGCCGATGGAGACAACGATCACGCTCCCATGGCTGCCGGCACACGCAACTGGCCGATGGCAGGAACTGGATACGACAATACAGCCTCATCCTCGGTAGTCAGATGCGGGGCTACACAGTGGCGGGCTTCGCCCGGCGGATCAACTCCGCCTTCAGTTCCGTGGACTCCTGCTCGAGAGCGCCCCATCGTCATTCTGGAAGGTCGCGGCACGGGGGATGGCGGAAAATGCCGGCTTTGCGGGTGCCCCCCATTTACTTTCATGTTTGTGAAACTATCCTGCAGCGTGGGCTGGTTGCCCCGCCCTTTGCCAGCTCCACAAGGGTGTGGGTTTGTGGTTCAGGCGATTAATTGCATTTTGATGTTGAGGTCCCTGGACGCCCGCGGTCAAGCGGCAAACACCGTCCCGGGCTTTAGTACGCCAACCGATTCCGGCCAGCCAGGCGAGCCCTTGCGCTACGACGGCGAATACAAGCGCAACGGCACCCCCAATCTGTTCGTCTTCCTCGATGCACACCGTAGCTGGCGCAAAGTGAAAGTCACAGAACGGAGAACGACTTCGCCCAGTGCATGCGCGATCTGGTCGATATCCACTACCCTCAGGCCCCGCGCATCCGGATCGTGCTGGACAATCTGTCGACCCACACGCCTGCTGCACTCTACCAAGCCCTGCCACCAGCGGAAGCACGCCGCATCCTTCAGCGGATCGAATTCCACTACACCCCAAGCACGCCAGTTGGCTCAACATGGTCGAGATCGAAATCGGCGTGCTGCGAAGTAAGTACCTGGATCGCCGCATCGACTGCCGGCACCGGCTGATCACGGAGGTCGCGGCTTGGGAGCAACTGCGAAACGCCAGCGGCGCTCGCATCAACCGGATGTTCTCCACCGAAAGGGCCCGGGATAAATTGGCCAAAGCCTACCCAGTACCGACCTCTGACAAACCGTCATGACCTCTGTGCGGAGGTACTAGGGGCTGCGGCACTTATTCCGCTATAGGCCAGCGGCCGGGCAACGGTCGCATCGCCGGGCCGCGTTCTGGCGAGGATCAGGGCAGCCAGCGCCGTCGGTGCGCCAGGGCACAGTTCACGAGCCGGTATCGACATGACCCATGTCTATGCAAGGCCGATAGGTCCGGCCACCCTGCCGATGTGCTGCCCCACCTATGTCATCGCCGGATGCGGATCACTGCAAAACCTGCGAGAGGCCGCGCCGCAATCGACGCTGTCAATCCAGCGCCGGCGGCGACTGGACATTCATGCTTATGGCCACCACCGGGGGCCGGCTCAGTTGAACCGGTGCGTCGTCGAAATGGGACATACGCGCCGAAACAAGGACGGCTTTGTCGTCCCGGGCCGATCAGCGACTTCTCAATCAATGGTCGCGATAGGCCGCCCTGCCGCCACGAACGCGCCCGCGGCAGAGCGCAGCGCAATGCGACCGGCGCGATGCGCGTGGACTTGCATCTCCATCTTCATGGCCTCCATCACGGCGATCAACTGCCCTTCCTCGACTTCGTCGCCCTCGGATACTTTCCAGGCATGCACCGTCCCTGCGACAGGGGCCGGCACGTCTCCGGCATCGGTTGCCGCAATCTCCGCCGTGACAGGACTAGTCGCCTGAGCATTGGAGAGCCCGCCCAGCAGTTGAGCCGGCAGGCCAAGCACTACGCGGCGACCGTCGATCTCGATGGCCGTGCGAAGCAAACTGCTGTCAGGCTGCGGCTCCGCGCGCACAGCGACGGCCAAGGGCTCGGCAAAGTCGGATTCGATCCAGCGGGTGTGCACGTTGAAGCCGTCCGCGCCTGCGAAGTCGGGATGGTCGACGACAGCGCGGTGGAAGGGCAGCACCGAGGCCACACCCTCGATGCGGAACTCGCGCAGCGCGCGGCGAGCACGGGCCAGGGCCTGTTTACGTGTGGCTCCGGTCACGATGAGCTTAGCCATCAGCGAATCGAACGTACCGGGCACCACGGAGCCCGACTGGACGCCCGTGTCCACGCGCACGCCCGGGCCCGAGGGTGCCTCGAAGCAATGCACCGGGCCCGGCGTCGGCAGGAAGCCGCGGCCCACGTCTTCCGCGTTGATTCGGAACTCGAAGGAATGGCCCAGCGGGGCCGGCGTGGCAGTGACGGAAAGCGGCAGGCCATCGGCCACGCGCAATTGCTCGACCACGAGGTCCACGCCAGTAGTTTGCTCGGTCACGGGATGCTCGACCTGTAGCCGCGTGTTGACTTCCAGGAAGGAGATCGCCCCGCCCGCGCTGAGCAGGAATTCCACCGTACCCGCGCTGGTGTATCCGGCGGCAGCGCAGATATCGCGCGCGGCCGTATGGATGCGCTGGCGTTGCGCGTCGGTCAGGAAGGGCGCGGGCGCTTCTTCCACCAGCTTCTGGTTGCGGCGCTGCAGCGAGCAGTCGCGCGTACCTAGCACCACCACGGCGCCATGGGTGTCGGCCAGCACCTGGGCCTCGATATGGCGGGGCTTGTCGAGGAACTGTTCGACGAAGCACTCGCCCCGGCCAAACGCCATGACGGCTTCGCGCACGGCCGACTGGTACAGCTCCTCGACCTCGTCCATGCGCCAGGCGATCTTCATACCCCGGCCGCCGCCGCCGAATGCGGCCTTGATGATAATGGGCAGGCCGTGCGCCTCGGCGAAGGCCAGAACCTCGCTGGCGTCCCTGACGGGATCTGACGTACCGGCCACCAGTGGGGCGCCCACCGCCAACGCGATCTTGCGGGCTTCCACCTTGTCGCCCAACTTGGCAATGGTCGCCGGAGACGGGCCGATCCAGCGCAGGCCGGCGTCGATCACGGCCCGGGCAAAGGCCTCGCTCTCAGAGAGGAAACCATAGCCGGGATGTACCGCATCGGCACCGCTCCTGCGGGCGATGTCCAGCAGCTTGGGGATGTTCAGGTAAGTATCGGCCGGGCGGTCTCCGTCCAGACCGTAGGCCTCGTCAGCCATGCGGGCATGCAGGGCATCGATGTCGGCATTGGCATAGATGGCAACGGACTGCACCCCGTAATCGGCGCAGGCGCGGATGATGCGGACGGCAATCTCGCCACGGTTGGCAATAAGGACTTTTTTCATCGGGAGCCTCAGATGGTTCCAGCCTCGCCCGAGGCGGCGGCGGGAGAGAGTTCTTCAAAAGCGCGGATCGGGTTGAAGCGCAACCAGGCACCAACCGGAATCTGGCCGGCGCGATCTAGGTGATAAGGCGCCACAGTGGCGATCACGGGGTAGCCACCAGTGAGCGGGTGGTCGGCCAGGAACAGCACGGGCTGGCCGTTGGCAGGCACCTGCAGGGCCCCCAGTGCCGTGCCTTCGCTAGGCAGTTCACCGCCAATGGCGCGCTCGAGCGCTACTTCACCAGCCAGGCGCAGGCCAACGCGATTGGACTGGGGCGTCACCTGCCAGCGCTGCGCAGCCAGGCGTGCCACGGCAGCCGACGTGAACCAGTCGGTGCGCGGGCCCATGATCACGTCCAGCACGACCTCCTGCTCCACGGTGGGCAAATCGGTCGCAGGCAGTGCGGGTGCGCTTACGACCGCACCGGCTGGGGCCGGACGCAAGCCCAGCACGTCCCCGACCGTCAGCGGCGAGGGCCCCACGTTGGCCAGGGTGTCGGTGGAGCAGCTTCCGAGTACGGGCACCACGTCAAAGCCGCCTCGCGCAGCCACGTAACAGCGAGCGCCTGTCACAGGCTGGCCGATCGTGAGGACGTCGCCATCGGCCAAGGCTACGGCCTCGTGCACTGGCGCACGCCATTGGCGTCCGCCTGTCGTGCGCACGGTGAGGGGCGCGTCGGCGCCGGTCACGGCAATCACGGTTTCGCCGAGGCTTTGCAGTTGCAAGCCAGCCCCGACGGTCTCGAGCGCCGCGCTGTCGCTGGGGTTGCCCACCAGGCGATTGGCCGCCTTGAGCGCAGCCTGGTCCATGGCACCAGAGGCAGAGACCCCGTGGCGTGCCTGGCCGTGGCGGCCCAGGTCCTGGAAAAGGGTAAGCAAGCCCGTGGCCCTGACCTGAAGCGCCGTCTGGCCCGGGCCCAGTGTGTCGCGCGTGCGGCTGCCAGCGAGCTCTGCCGCCGAGCTCTTCGGTGTACCAGTCTGAGCGCCCGTTTCCGTGACGGCATCCAGCGTGGCCATATCGAAAAAGCGCACGCGGTAGCCCGGTTGCAGCAGTGCGGGTTGATCGCGGCCCAAGTCCCACATCGCCACCGGCGTCACGCCGATGATCTGCCAACCGCCAGGGCTGGCCTGGGGATACACGCCGCTGAAGGTGCCGGCAAGTCCCACGGCGCCAGCCGGAATGCGCGTGCGTGGCGTACTGCGGCGCGGCACGTCCAAGCTGGGATGGCCGCCGCTCAGATAGGCAAAGCCCGGCGCGAAGCCGGTGAAGGCCACGGTGTATTCGCTGCCCGTGTGGCGGCGCACCACTTCCTCGGGCGTGATGCCCAGCAGTTCCGCGACCTCGGCCAGGTCCTCGCCGTCATAGCGCACGGGGATCTCGATCAAGGTGCTGCCGCGTTCGGCGCGCTGCGACAGGTCGCGCGCCGCGATCGCCTGCACCAACGCGGCCGCGTTGGTGGCCGATGCACGGAAGCGGACGAGGATGGTGCGCGCGGCAGGCACCGACTCCTCCACGCCGTGGAGAGGGTTGCGCTGTAGCGAGGCCAGCAGGGCCAGCGTCTGGTCCAGGTCGGCCAGCTCCACCAGCAGGGCATTCGAGGTGACGGGCAGGAATCGCAAGAGTAGCTCCGCAGGTGACCCGATGGTCTAAACGTGGTACGTGCTGTCCGGCACGTCGGTGATAAACATGTGTCCCGGTGCATGGGTGACGGCAAACGGCACGCCGGACGCCATCACGGCCGCCTGGGGCGTCACGCCGCAGGCCCAGAACACGGGGATCTCGCCCGGCTCAATACGCACCGCATCGCCGAAGTCGGGCTTGGCAAGGTCGGCAATGCCCAGAGCCGCAGGGTCGCCCACGTGGACGGGCGAGCCATGCACCGAAGGAAAGCGACCGCTGATGGAAACCGCATCAGCGACGAGGTGACCCGGGACCGGCCGCATCGACACCACCATCTGGCCGTGCAGGCGCCCCGCGGGACGGCATTGGCGATTGGTGCGATACATCGGTACGTTGGACCCATCGGCGATGTGGCGGACCTCGATGCCCGCTTCCTGCAGCGGCGTCTCAAAGGTGAAGCTGCAGCCGATCAGGAACGTCACCAGATCGGGATGCTCGCGCCACAGCGGCGTCGCGTCGACGACCTCCTCCGCCAGCCGACCGTCGCGCCACACCCGGTACAGCGGAATGTCAGTGCGGATGTCAGCGCCTTCAGCCAGCACGGTGTGATGCGCACCCGCTTCGATGACATCAAGCACCGGACAGGCCTTGGGATTGCGCTGGGCGTAGAGAAGGAAATCCCAGGCCCAGTCGCGTGGCAGCGCGATCATGTTGGCTTGCGTCATGCCAGGCGCCACGCCCGCCGTGGGCTCGATCTTGCCGGTGCGATAGGCGGTGCGAGCAGCCTGTGCCGCCGCGACGGCTGCAGCGCGGATCTCATCGAGCGCGTTCTTTGTCATGATGGTTTCCTTATTCCTTATGACGATGTCCGGCTCAGTGTTCCGCGACCTGGACGCCGCCGGCCGGCATGGCCGCACGATTGTCCGGCTGGGACTCGCTGCCCAGTTCGCGCCCCTGGGTTTCCGGCAACAGCAGACAGGCAATCACGACCAGCGAATAGGCGCCGGCGGCCAGATAGCCAATGGCCGTTCCCAACGGCATCGAACTGCTCATGTGGCCGATCATTGCGGGGAACACCGCCCCCACGGCACGCCCGAAGTTGTAGCAGAAGCCTTGACCGGAACCGCGGATGTGGCTGGGGAACAGCTCGGTCAGGTAGGCCCCCATGCCGGAGAAGATGCCCGACAGGAAGAACCCAAGGGGGAAGCCCAGCACCATCATGGCCGTGTCGGTGATGGGCAGTTGGGTATAGCAAGTCACGAGCACCGCGGCGCTCACCGCGAAAAGCATGAAGCAACGGCGGCGGCCAAGGCGGTCCGAAAGCCAGGCACTGGTCAGGTAGCCGGCGAAGGATCCCGCGATCAGCACCATCAGGTAGCCACTGGTGTTGAGCACGGAGAGGTGACGCTCCATCTTGAGGTAAGTCGGCAGCCAGGTCGTCACGGAATAGTAGGCACCTTGCATACCCGTTGCCAGCAAGCTCGCCATCACCGTGATACCGAGCACGCCCGGTTTGAAGATCAGCAAGAAGCTGTTGCTTTCCCCCGTGCGCGCAAGCTTAGCCTTGGTTTCGCGGAACACCTCGGGCTCACTAATGTTGCGGCGAATATAGAGGATGAACAACGCCGGCAGCGCACCCAGCCAGAACAGCACACGCCACGCGTATTGCTGGTCGACCAGTGCATAGACCGCCCAGAATGCGATGGCGGAAATGCCCCAGCCCACCGCCCAGCTGCTCTGCACCAATCCGACGGCCTTGCCCCGGTGGCGCGCGCGGATCATCTCGGCAATCAGGACCGAACCGACCGACCATTCACCGCCGAACCCAAGGCCCTGCAGCATGCGCGTGACGAACAGCTGGTCGGCAGACTGGGTGAATCCGCTGAGAAAGGTGAACAAGCTGAACCAGAGTACGGTCAGTTGCAGAATCCGCACCCGGCCGTACTTGTCGGCCAGGATGCCGGCCAGCCAGCCACCAACCGCGGAACTGATCAGCGCCCCGGTCGCAATGTAGCCGGCCTCGGCCTTGGTCATGCCCCAGACCACGATGAAGGTCGGAATCATGAACGTATAGATCATGTAGTCGAATGCATCGACACCGTAGCCGACGAATGCGGCAAAGAGCGTTCTGCGCTCCTCTCGGTTGGTTTCCTTGAGCCACATGGTTGCGTTCCCTTTCAAGAAGGACAGCGGATGGATGGAGGTCGTTGCCGCGCACATGGTCCTTCACAACGATGGCCGGCTCAGGCCTGCGGGTGGGCCCGCTCCCCAGCCATGTGATCCGATTTGGCAAGCCATGTGCAATGTTGGTGTAAAGATCACTTTAGCTCAACCAACATTAATGTATTGTTGAACAATATGATTGGAAAAGCAGTGGTGGTATACACCTAGCGAGACAACGTCGTTTTCTTGCCCCCTTATCGGAGCATTTCACTCATCAAGACGTGGCGTTTGCTTCATCAAAGTGCGCTACCATCCTGATGTTTCGAACACAGGCTCTGGCAAGACAGCCAGCACGAGCCACCCCAGCAGATGACATCCAGTGCGGACACAAGGAACCTGACCGAGCGCGTGGCTGAGTTGATTCGCCAGAAGATCGTGCACGGCGAGTTCTCCCCCGGACAGCGCTTGTCCGAGGCGGCACTAAGTGAAAGCCTGCAGATCTCCCGCAACACCCTGCGCGAGATCTTCCGCCTGCTCACCACGGAGGGGCTGCTCAAGCACGAGCCCAACCGTGGCGTCTCAGTTGCCATCCCCAGCATTGCAGCCATCATCGACATCTACCGGGTGCGCCGGCTTATCGAGTGCCAGGCGCTGCGCCAGGCTTATCCGCGCCACCCGGCCGGGAAGCATCTGCGCAACGCCGTGGAAGCAGCGGGGGAATGCCGCGGCCGCGGAGACTGGGTGGGAGTCGGGACAGCCAACATGGACTTCCATATGGCCATCGTGGAACTGGCCGACAGCGAACGGCTGAACGAGATGTTCTCGCGCGTGCTTGCCGAATTGCGCCTGGCCTTCGGCATGCTGCAGGATCCCGAATTCCTCCATGCCCCTTACGTAGATATGAACGGGCACATCCTTGAACTGTTCGATGCAGGAAAGCTGGACGAGGCCGCCGCGGCACTCGACAACTACCTGGCTCAGTCCGAGCGGATCGTACTCGCCGCGTGCGCACGCCACCCCGTATTCAATTCACGCTGATCACGCAGAGGTGTGGGAGAGAGCGTTAAAAACCTTCCTTGGTGTTCAAAGTGTCGCCCCGGCTACCAACGGACGGCTCGATGGCAGCCTCGGCCAGGCGCTCACTCTAGCGAATGTTGGCGTATTGCGACCCGCGGTCGCAGTGGTGGATGAGAGATCCATCATTGCCAGGCTGGCGAGCGTAAAGCGCCTGTTCAAGCGGATCCTCGTCTCCGCGCCGAGCCGGTGCAATGGGACGACAGGCTGTTTCCGCGCGATTCGTAGTAACTCGACCAAGCACGGAAATCACTCCGCGATAGCAATAATCTGATTCAGTTGCTCGCAAGCGGCTGCAAAGACCTCCAAGGGCGCCTGCTTCCAGGGGTGGGCCTTTGCGTTGCGGACTCGCCAGTCAAATGACTTGGGTTGATGGGCCAGAACGTAGCTCTCCTTTCCCTTCGGCCCCAGAAACTTGATCGCAAACGGGTTGGCCTCACTGTAGGCTGCCGTTGTCATTGGCAAGCCAATTACGATGCTCGTCCGTTCATTAAACGGCCGCGGCGAAAGAACTAGCATTGGGTGCATGTCCTTAATCTCGCGGCCGGCTTGCGGATTGCAGTCGATCAAGATGATGTCGCGTCGCTCAGGCGCCCACAGCTGATGGCGCAAAAAGCGGCAAATTCGACACGTTTGTCGATGGCGCCAAGGCCGGCAAGTTCGACACCTTTATGGACGGCGCCCGGTACTACATCGCATCGGACCGCTCCGCCGTCTAAACGCTGCGAGCCGTGGGCGGAGATCGATGCTCGCTCCGCCTCCTCAGGTAGTCGTTCCAATGGACGTCTGAAAGAAGTCCTTATCGCATTCCCTAGGAAATGCCCTGCTCAGGATGCGGGCTTCTGGCGGATACCAGCCCCACGCTTTTCGAAGCGTGGGGCTTTTTGTTTTTGGCGTCCCGACCAGGGTCACACGTGCGGATCAAGCCATCACCGCCATGAGTATGTCACCGTGATGACTGAGCAGCCTCTCACCGTCTTGGTGTTTCCCCGAGATTGTGCGGACCGTGCCTTGCCCCAATAATCGCGCCCTCTGCCTCCGTCGTGTAGGCGCAGTAGGCGCAGTAGGCGCTTGATTGCCCAGGATAAAAGGAAGTTCTGATGTTCCGCTTCGAGTATGGAACGAGCAATGTATATGTCCAGCTTGGATTCGCGGACGCAGACGAAATCCCGCTCAAAGCGGGAATTGTGAAAGACATCACCGACCGCATTCGGGCCGCCGGGCTGACGCTCTCGGATGCCGCCTCCATTGTAGGGACATCACAATCGGATCTGCTCCTGGCGCTTTGCGGGAAATTCCAATCTTTCCGCGCAGCAGAGTTGCACAGTTGGCTTGATCGCCTGAACTTCCCTTTGCTGTCAAAAAGCCGATAAGCCCCGGACGCTTCCTTTCCGCTCGTTCGCGCAATCCTCGTCCTCCGCCGACCCTTCACGGTGACACGTTAAGAACCTCTGGGTATCGGGGTGGGTGTACCTAGCCATTTGCCGGCGGCCGCTTCGTCGTGACGCATTGGGCACGAGATGAGTGCAGCGACTCAATCCCGACCTGTCATGGCGTGCTCACCGGCCCGCCGCGACTTGCGTGAGGTATGGCACACATATTGCGACAGGGTACACATAGGCCAATGGCGGCCTTTAGACAAACAGACAAGTCGCAATGACGCGCTCCGAATGGGGCCGCTGGGGCAATGGCGCTCCGAAGCAAGGTGACAGCGAACCCGGCTCGCGGTTTGCGGGCTTCTTGCTTCGGGGCGCTTTTTGATTGGCGGTCAACGCGGATGCGCATCTGTTTCGACTCCACCTCGAAGGCAATGGATGAATACCTTTTCCACTCAGTCACCTCAGGCCGAAGTGTCCGCCGAAACCATCGGTGCGTTGATCAACCTTTCCGGACGGAAGCGTATGTTATCGCAGCGGATCGTGCTCCAGATGCTTCTCGCCTCGCGCGGGGATCGAATTGCCCGCGAAAGCGCAGGCCAGTGCCTGTCGACGTTCGAATCCGCTCATTCGGATCTCGTGACGGGCAATGAGCGTTTGCCGGGCGCCTTCTCCGTAGCCTTGCAGCAAATGTATTTCGGCAATTCGCGTGCCGATGCACGCATCCGTGAATTCACCGCCCAGGCCCGGATGGTCATCGACGCGCCGCCGGCGGACACCCTCGGGCAAGCATCATCCCTCGATGCGGTCATTGCGCAAGCCACGCCAATACTGGAACTGCTGCAGACCGTCACCCAGGCCTACCAAGAGGAAATGCATCGTTGTGAGATGTCCGTGCGCAAGCGCCAGGCTGACCTCGTGGAGCACCTCAGCAGTATTTCGATGCAGGCGAATATCGTCGCAATGAATGCGCGCGTCTCCGCGGCGCGGGCGGGAGAATACGGCAGGGAGTTCTCCGTGATCACGCAGGTGCTGGCGGACATCATCAAGGAGATGGATCAACCGGTCCGCCACCTCGTCGGCGCAAGCAACGCAGCCAAGGCCTCACCTAGGCATTGACATGGAGACGACCTTGAAACGTTACCTCTGTTCCTTCTGCCGAATGCTCTGCTGCGTCCTAGCGCTGGCGTCGGCCGGGACTGCGTTCGCCGAAACGCTGACCATCCACTCGGCGATCAACAAGGCGGGCCGCCAGCGCATGCTTTCTCAGCGTATGGCAAAGGCGTATTGCCAGGTCGGGCTTGGCGTCGAGGTGGAACGATCAAAGAGGATTCTGGACGAGTCTGTGGCGCTCTTCGACAGGCAACTCGCCGATCTGAAGGCGTTTGCGCCCACGCCGGAAATCAAGGACACCTATGACAGGCTTGGGCAGACGTGGATCGTCTATAAGCAGTGGCTAACCGGCAGCGCGCCGAATCCCGAGAACGCTAAGAAGATCGCAATGTCCAGCGAGGACGTACTGAACCTTGCGCAGCAAGGAACCGTACAACTCGAAAGGCATTCCGGCACCGCAGCGAGCAAGCTGATCAACATTTCCGGCCGGCAGCGCATGCTTTCGCAGAGGCTCGCCAAGGCCAGCATGTTCCGCGCCTGGGGTGTCACCTCCCCGCAGATGGCACAGGAACTGGACAATGCCGCCAGGGAGTTCGCGGCCGCGCAGGAGCTGCTCACCGCAGCGCCGCAGAACACGCCGACCATTCGGAGTGAGCTGCAGCTTGCCGGCGCTCAGTGGCTCTTCTTTGAAGAGGCGCTTAAACAAATCGGAGGCAGTCGCGCAGAGCAGTTGAGAAACATCGCCACGACCAGTGAGCGGATTTTTCAGGTTATGGATGACGTCACCGGCTTGTACGAGGGAATGGCCAGATAACGTGATCCCATCCGTGCCAACTCGTGCACGACGGTAAGAAAGCGGTGTGAAAGTCAATCGCGAACGTGGCTTCCCCGGAACAGATGCGGAGCTTAGTCAGAATCGACCACATTTCATTGCCGCTATTAGACCCTGTCGCTTCCGTCACGCACGAAAGGGGGACGAATTACTTTCGCGGTGACCTTCTGGCTATAGATCTCAACACTCACATAAGAGCCGAACTTGACGTCTGGGGTAACCAGCGCAAGCGCGATGGCGATTTGAAGCGTCGGACTGTACGTTCCAATCACCTCCCCTTCCAGACTCATCACCGGGCTCTGTGTACGGGCGACCGCACCGCTTCCTTCGAAAGCGAGCCCGACCAACTGGGAAGCATGGGACCGACCACGCAGCGCTGCCTTTCCGACAAAGTCGCGCTCTAACCCCTGGTCAACAGGTCAGCCTAAGCCGACGTCAAACGGAGACGTGAGCGGGTCCATGTCCTGTCCATGCACCTGCATGCCTGCTTCGAGCCGAAGGGTCTCCCATGCGTTGAGGCCAGCGGCCGAGATGCCGACCGAACTCAACGTGTCCCATACTTTGACAGCATGCCTCGCCAACGTCGTTATCTCGAAACCGTCCTCGCCGGTTTTTCCTGTGCGCGCGAGCATCAATTCGCCGACGGCAGTGTCGTGCACGATAATCGAATTGAACGGCTTTACCTTGTCAGCGACTCGCGTCGACGGAATGGCTCGAAAGACCTTCTCTCGGACATTAAGACCCTGAACTGCGATCAGTGCCAGAGCCTCGACATCGCCAGCGACAAGATCCTGTCGGCGTGGGACCAACGTCACGGAGCATCCGCTCTCAATGATCTGCGAGCGGATCCAATGAATATCGCGGCTTGCAGCGTGCGCGCTCAAGACAACGCGGTAATACTCATCGTCCAGGTAATAGACGACAAGATCGTCGATCACCCCGCCCTTCCCCGTTAAGCATGCAGGAATAGAGCGCGATCCCACATGGCCGTCCGGTGGCATCTAGAGTGGTCATCACGGTGACCCCTGTGGGAAGGCGCCCAGTGCCTTGTGCAGTGCAAGGCCATCAATATGTTCCATCTCGCTTCCTTTCAGGCTGCACTGAGGGTTTTGCCGCGCATCCGTGTCACATGGTCCGCCATATCGAAACCGCTCACGCAAGCGGTGCTCGCCTGCGCACGGCCTGCGAGGTGGCTGGCATCACCGTGCGCACGCTGCAACGCTGGAAGGCCCACGATGGCCTGGTGGTCGGCGACCGCCGGCCCGGGGCCGAGCGGCCCACGCCCGCGCATGCTCTGAGCCTCGAGGAGCGCGAACGCATTCTGGCCGTTGCCAACGAGCCGCGCTTCGCCGACATCGGGTAGGCCAGCTCGGGGTTAGTTCGTGAGGGAAGAAGCCGCGCGATGGGGCGCAACGGTTTCCCTGTAGTCTTCCATATCGCCGTTCTCATCGAGAGGCCTCGGCAGAGATATGCAAGCTGCAACCCGTGGAATGCGAACGTGAATTGTATCTAGTGCTATATCGAACGCGCGTTTTCGCCGATTCCAGCAGCCGCATTCCAAAACATCCCATCACCGTGGCGGCGCCGGAAGGCTTCGCGAGGGCCCCGCTGACCAATGCCGACAACGCGGCCAGCACTCAATCATCGATGTACGCGCGCAAATAGCGATTCCCCAGGCTGGTCAAGACCTCGTAGCCGATGGTTCCGGCGCGCGAGGCAATCTTGTCTACGTGCATAGCATCGTCGGCTAGAGTGATAAGCGTCCCCTCTGCGATCTCGTGGGCCGGAACATCTGTCACGTCGACGGTCACCGTGTCCATGGAAACGTTTCCGACCAGTGGCAGGCGGTAGCCCCTGAAGCTTGCCACCGCCTTGTTGCTGAGGCTCCGGAAGAACCCGTCGGCATAGCCCACGGCAACCGTCGCGATCCGTGAGCGGCGAGGCGCAGTCCAGGTATGGGAATAGCCAACCGCATTTCCGGCCGCTATCCACCGGGTCTGTATCACCCTGCCTTCCAGTTTGATGACTGGGCGCAGGGGATTGGGCATCCCGGCGATGGGCGCAACTCCGTAGAGGGCGGCGCCAGGGCGCACCAGATCGAAGTGGTAATCCCGCCCCAAGAAAATGCCTGAGGAATTGGCGAGGCTCGCCCGCGTTTTGGGAAGTCGGGCAAGCGCCGCGCGGAAACGCGCCAATTGCAAGTCATTGATCGGCTCGGCCTGGTTCTCCGCGCTGACCAGATGGCTCATGATTAGTCTGAGATCGATCCCGCTCAGCATGCCAGGGTCCTCAGCCAGCGATTCCAGTTCCTCGCCGCTCAGGCCCAAGCGCGCCATGCCCGTGTCGACCTGGAGGACCGCTGGCAGGTGCTCGCCCCGCTCACGGGCGAGCTTCCCCCAGGTCTGGACTTGCGCGAGGCTGTTCAGCACCGGAACCAGACCATGTGTCACGAAATCCCGCTCTGAGTCCGGATGGGCGCCGTGCAGGACATAGAGAGCCGCATCGGCCGGCAGGGCCGGACGCAGCGAGATGGCCTCGTTCAGATGAGCAACGAAGAAGTGGCGGCAGCCGGACCGGTAAAGCGCTGGGCCGACTCTGGCCGCGCCAAGGCCGTAGGCGTCTGCCTTGACAACCGCGGCGCATTCGACCGCGCCGACCTTGGCCTTCAGGGTCCGCCAGTTGTCGCGAATGGCACCGAGGTCGATTGTTAGCACGGCACTGGCGGAAGTCTTTTCGAAATTGGACATTGGATGCTTTTCCGTCGAGTTCGATAGGAAGCGCGGGACGGCTATCGGGGCGCGCGCTGACGCGCCCCGGCGCTCACGCGCTCATGCGGCTCAGCGCGTGGCGCTGGTAGTGGCCACGCCGACGGAGGGGTTGTTACTTACGGCAAGCCGATAACCGATACCCAGTAGCGCGAACCAGATCGGCGCGACATACAGGGCCACGCGGGTTTCCGGGTCGAGAGCGAGCAAGCCCGATACGACCACCATGAACGCAACCACCAGCCAGTTGGCCAATGGCGCGCACGGCATCTTGAAACTCACTGCCTTGGCGCGGCCTGCGGCCACGGCTTTGCGATAGCCGAGGTGGGCGATCATGATGATCGACCAGGTCCACAGGGCACTCACCAGGGAGATGCTGGTGATCCAGACGAAAGCCTCGTCCGGGACCACGTAGTTCAGCACCACGCCAGCGCCCATCAGGATCGCAGAAAAGGTGACGGCAGTGGACGGTACGTGATTGGCATTAGTCCGGGCAAAGGCCTGTGGCGCCTGACCAAACTGGGCCAGGGTGTACAGCATGCGTCCGGTGCTGAAGATGCCACTGTTGCACGAGGATGCAGCGGCGGTAATGACGACGAAATTGATTGCGCTCGCGGCACCTGGAATGCCCATCTTTTCGAACAGGAAGACGAAGGGGCTGACGCCGGGCTTCAATTCGGTCCAGGGAACCAGGGACATCATCACCACCAGGGCGCCGATGTAGAAAATCAGGATGCGCCACACCACGCTGTTGGTGGCCTTTGGCAGAACTCGCTCCGGATTCTGTGCCTCGCCCGCCGTGACGCCGATTAGTTCCACGCCCTGGAACGCGAACATCACCATCTGCAGCGTGAGCGCGACACCGAGCACGCCGAAGGGCAAGAAGCCCTTGTGGGACCATAGGTTCGAAACGCTGGCGGTCGCGCCCAACGGCGTGACGCCGAAGAGCAGGATCGCCGCGCCGATCACGATCATGGCAACGAGCATCACGACCTTGATGAGCGCAAACCAGAACTCCAGTTCCCCAAAGACCGCTACCGAGATGCGGTTGACGAAATAGAGGACCACAAGGGTTGAGAGCGCCGGAATCCACTGGGGAATCTCGGGAAACCAGTAATGAACATAGACGGCGACCGCGGTAATTTCGGCCATCCCGATGGTGACCCACATGAACCAGTAGGACCACCCCGTGGCGAAGCCAGCAAACGGCCCGATGAACTCCTCTGCATACGTGGCGAATGAGCCCGCCACCGGCCGGTAGGTCAGCAGTTCGCCGAGGGCGCGCATGATGAAGAAGATGATGATGCCGCCGATGGCATAGCTCAGTAGCAGGCTCGGCCCGGCGATGCTGATTGCCCGTCCTGCGCCCAGGAACAGCCCGACGCCGATGGCCCCGCCCAGGGCAATCATCTGGATATGACGGTTCTTCAATCCACGACGGAGGTCCTGCGCCTCATGGCGGCCCTCCTCCGCAAGCATATTGTCGATTGTGGACATGCCTCTTGTCTCCTCACGGCTTACGCATACGCGTTCACCTGTCTCTAATGAATGCTTCATGACCGCTCCCGGCACATGGCGACGGGGCGGGGAAGACGTCACGCCTGGCTGCGGGCGATCGCGTTGATTTCGATGCCCGCCCCGGTGGGCAGAGCGGCGACCTGGATTGTGGTTCGGGCTGGCCGATGCGGGCCGAAGCGCCGCGCGAAGATTTCGTTCATGTCCGCGAATTCTTCGAGGTCGGTCATGAACACGGTCACCGCAACAACGCCCTCCAGGGAACTGCCAGCTTCCGTCAGGATGGCCTCCAGGTTGTTGAACACCTGCTCGGTTTGCTCCCTGATGCTGCCGCGCACGCTAGCGCCTGTCGCCGTCAGTGGAATCTGCCCGGACGTGAAGATCCAGCCGTCGCTGGCGACGGCCTGGGAATAGGGGCCGATCGCTCGCGGCGCTTCGCTGGTTGAAATGACTTGCATGCCTATTGACTCCTTAATGGTGATGGGAGGGTCGAAGAATGTGGGGTGATCATGCGTAGCGCGCCACGCTCAGATCGTTGACGGCGATCTCGGGAGTCCTGCCGCTGACGAGGTCAGCAATCACCCGGCCAGTGCCCGCCGCCATGGTCCAGCCGAGGGTGCCGTGACCGGTACTGAGATAGAGGTTCGAACAGGATGTCTTGCCGATGATCGGCGTGCCGTCGGGGGTCATTGGGCGCAGGCCCGTCCAGAATTCCGCTTTCGTGATGTCCCCACCGTTAGGAAAGAGATCGGTCACGACGAACTCGAGCGTCTGGCGACGCGGAGTGGCCAGACTGAGGTCGAAGCCTGAGAGCTGGGCGGTGCCACCCACGCGTATGCGATCGCCCAGACGCGTGACGGCGACCTTGTGGGTCTCGTCCATGATCGTGGATTCGGGCGCCATGGCGGCGTCCGCGATCGGTACGGTAATCGAGTAACCCTTGACCGGATAGACGGGTATGTCGATTCCGATGGGTTTTAACAAGTCGCGGGAATAACTGCCGAGGGCAAGGATGTATTTCTCTGCGCTCAACACCCCTTGGCTGGTGCGCACCCCGCTAACCCGCTTGCCATTGGACTCGATACCATCGATGGTGGTGTTGAAACGAAAGTCGACGCCCAACCCGACGGCCATTTCTGCGAGGCGCTGAGTGAACTTGAAGCAGTCGCCAGTCTCGTCGCCGGGCAGCCGCAGCGCGCCAACGAACTTTTCCTTCACGCAGGCCAGTGCGGGCTCATATTCGACGTAGCCCTCCCGGTCGAGAACCTGGAAGGGAATCCCGTAGCCTCTGAGAATCTCCACGTCCTTGCCGATCGCGTCCAGCTGCTTCTGGGTGCGGAACAACTGCAGCGTTCCCTGCGCCCGTTCGTCGTAGGCGATGCCGGTTTCCTGGCGCAAGCGGCGCAGGCAGTCGCGGCTGTACTCGGCCAGGCGAACCATGCGGCCCTTGTTGAGCCGATAGCGGCTCTCGGTGCAGTTGCGTAGCATCGAGAAGCACCACTGCCACATGGCCGGATCAAGCATGGGCTTGATGACCAAAGGGCTGTGCTGCATGAGCAGCCATTTGATCGCCTTTACAGGCACCCCTGGCGCGGCCCAGGGCGCGGAATAGCCAGGTGAAACCTCCCCCGCATTGGCGTAGCTCGTTTCAAGGGCCGGCCCGGCCTGGCGATCAACCACCGTGACGTGATGGCCATCCCGGGCAAGGAAATAGGCCATCGTGGTTCCGATAACACCGCTGCCCATGATTAAGACGTGCATGGCACTGCTCCCTGGATTGATTTAAATTTGCAAGCCACCAAGCAATGCGCGTGCCAATATTAGAATTTCCTTTAAAATCAATGGTATAGGGCATATATTTGATGTTTTTGCTTGGAGCGTGTATGGATTTCAATACGAACGATGAGCGTGAGCCGCCAGGCTGACGGAATAAACCCTTTAAAAACAGTAGCTTTGTGGGGGTTGTATCCAATACAGTACGCTGTACGTGAATTGACACACCCTAACCATGCGTATTGACGTCCTGTTTGCCGACCGGGTTGGCATCGCCCAGGAAATCCTTGCCAAGCTCGCCGAGCGTTCTCTCAATGTCACGGCGGTGGAGGTGGACCCACCCCACATCTTCATCGAGGCTCCGACGCTTGATGAGGCGAGTTTCAAGCGGCTTCGGGACACTCTGCTGGCGGTATCAGACGTCCGGTCGGTCGGCGCAGTGGCCATGCTTCCGGGGGCTCGACGCCGGCTCTATCTGGAGGCGCTCCTCGCCTCCCAGGCCGACCCCGTCTTCGCAGTCGATGCCGAGGGGCGCGTGGTCGTGGCCAATGGGGCTGCGATCAATGCGAGCGGGATGAGCGAGAGCGAATTGCTCAAGACGACCATGCAGGATCTGATAGGGGACTCTCAGCTTCTCGCCGCTCTGGTCAGCGGCGGCTATCACCTGCCGGCTCGGGAAGTGGAGATCGGTAGGGTTCCATACCTGCTGGAGACCATGCCCCTGTATGAGGCCGACGGTCGCGTCGCCGGTGCCGTGCTAACCCTCCATGCTGCGAGCCGGATCGGCGAGCGCATGAGCGCCCTTGTCAACTATGAGGCTCGGGGTTTCGAAAACATCGTCGGCAGCTCCCCGGAAATCGAGCAGCTCAAGCAGCGAGCCACGCGCATGGCCATAGTGGATGCCCCGCTGCTAATCACCGGCGAAACTGGCACCGGGAAGGAACTCCTTGCCCACGCCTGCCACGCTGGGAGCAATCGCAAGATGCAGCCCTTTTTCGCCCTCAACTGCGCCGCCTTACCTGAGAATCTCGCTGAAAGCGAACTGTTTGGCTATGCCGCCGGAGCTTTCACTGGCGCCTTGAAGGGGGGCAAGCCCGGGCTGCTGGAACTCGCCAACAATGGAACGGTATTCCTCGATGAAGTCGGGGAAATGTCACCCTATTTGCAAGCCAAGCTTCTGCGCTTTCTCAACGACGGCAGCTTCCGCCGTGTGGGTGGCGACCGCGAAGTGAAGGCCGACGTGCGCATCATCAGCGCCACACACCGCGCGCTGGATGCCATGGTGACCGGTGGCCACTTTCGCCAGGACCTGATGTTTCGCCTGAATGTCCTGACGCTACATGTGCCAGCGCTGCGCGAACGCCCAGGGGACATCCTGCCTTTGGCTAATTTGTTTCTTGCCCGCGCAGCAGCCCAAACTAACCGGCCAACTTTACGCCTCTCCCAGACGGCGTGCGCCGCCCTGCTGGCAAATCCCTGGGTCGGAAACGTGCGAGAGCTGCAGAACGTGATCTTCCGGGCTGTGACCATGGCCGACCGGACCATTATCAACGCCGAAGATCTGGAGCTTGCTCGCGCCGCCCGACCGGACGCAAAAAATCCTGTTGGGGAGGTCTCGACCTTGGAAGCGGCTCTGGCCGATTACGAAAAGAAGTTGCTAGAGCGCCTATATCGGGACTTCCCCTCCAGCCGCCGCCTAGCCAAGCGGCTGGGTGCCTCTCATTCAGCCATCGCCACTCGCTTGCGGCGCTACGGCATCGGCTAGCTCGGCCTGCGCCGGGCATCAATGGCAAGGCGTGATGCTCCGGCTCGGCACGCATAGTGCTTCGGCAGCATTCGGCCCTATACGACCAGTTCCGGCCCTGGCGTCGGCCTGCGCTCCAACAATGCTGCCAGTTTGCGCAATGCCTGCGATAACTGCGCTCGGTCCTGGGCGCCGCCCAGCGAAATGCGAATTGCATTCGGCGGATTAGCGCCTTCCCAGAATGCATCGGAAGGCGTTACCCTCAGGTCCTCCGCCAGGGCCGCCTGTGTTAGCTGATGCGTTGACCAGTAATCTGGCAGACGATGCCATGCGTGGATCGCACTTGGAGGGAGTTGCCCCATGCCGCTCAGCCACCGGTTGGCCAGTTCGCATCGTGCGAAAGCCTCGGTGCGGATGCCATCGAGCAATTGCGCCGCGGAGCCATCATGGATCCATTGCGTGGCCAGCGCCGCCGTCATTGGCGCTGCCATCAAGGTGAAGGCGCGCATTGCAGCAATCAGGTCGTCGCCCCCCCTGCCTTCTGGCAACAGGACATAGGCCGTGCGCAATCCCGGGCTCAGCGTCTTGGATAGCGTGGATATGTAGTAAGTGCGTGTCGGCGCGAAATGCGCCAATGGCGGCGGTGCGTCCGGTGTCAGCAACCAGTAGGGATCGTCCTCGAGCAAGGTGATGTCGCATTGATTGGCGACGCGGCCAATTTCAGCCCTGCGCGCGGCCGGCATGGTACGCGTGGTCGGGTTTTGCGCCGTCGGATTCAGGTAAGCCAGGGTCACCCCCTCGGCGCCGGCAGCTTCGAGCGAGCCGGGCAGCATCCCGTCGTCATCGCACCTCGCGACGACGACGCGTCGCCCCAGCCGGGCGGCTGCGGCGCGTATTCCGGGGTAGGCCAGGGGCTCCGTAACAATCGCATCGCCGGGCCGCGTTCTGGCGAGGATCAGGGCAGCCAGCGCCGTCTGCGCACCCGGGCAGACGACGAGCCGCGCGGTATCGATGTGCCCCCCAAATGTCTGTGCCAGCCAGATAGCGCCGGCCGCCCTGTCCGCTGTGCTGCCTCCACCCAACTGGTAGGTCATCAGCAGATGCGGATCACTGCGTAGCAAGACCTGCGACAGGCCGCGCCGCAGCAGATCCTGGTAATCCAGTCCCGGCGGCGGCGGCACATTCATGCTCATGTCCACCACCCGGGCCAGCTCAGCACGCGGAGCGGCAATGAAGGTCCCGAGCGCACCCTTGGCTTCGATCAACTGCCGCCGCCTGGCCTCCGTATAGGCCCGGGTCACAGTTGTGAGATCCACTCCAAGCGCGCTGGCGAGATGGCGTTGCGGCGGCACGCGATCCCCGGCGACAAGGCGCCCCTCACCGATCGCCCGTTCGATGAAGTCCACGATCTGCAAATACCGTGCACCGCCCCCGCGAATGATCTTTAAGTCCCAGTTCAAATCAACGCTGCCAGCCTGCATGGATTCCACGGCGAAAAATTCATCGATGTATGGGTTTTGTATTCCATTAGCATGCCAGACATCATCACGGGAATCCATACAATATAGCCCGATCCTGTCGTATTAATCACTTTCGGCATTTGGGTGGTAGCAGAGGAGACCTCCGTGATGCTTAACCAAGGTGTCCGAAATGCGCAAACCAACCGCCGGGCCGGCAGACAAGAATCAACACGGCCGGCTCCCCCGCAAGGCTTTAAATATCCCACCCCGCATCACCACGCTTCTGCTGACAGCGCTTGGCAGTGCGCTGCTGAGTGGTTGTAACCTCGAGCTCCTTACGCCAAAGGGCAGCATCGGCGAACAGGAGAAATCGCTCATCCTGATCTCCCTGTTCGTCATGCTGATGGTCGTCATTCCGGTGATCGTCCTGACGCTGTGGTTCGCCTGGCGCTACCGCGAGACCAACACGCGTGCCGCCTATGCTCCCAAATGGGCGCACTCGACCAGGATCGAGATCGTGGTCTGGAGCATTCCCTGCGTGATCGTTGCCTGCCTGGCCGTGCTGATCTGGCACTCGACGCACAAGCTCGACCCTTATCGGCCACTGCAGTCGCAGGTCAAGCCGGTTCAGGTCGATGTGATTGCCCTGAACTGGAAATGGCTCTTCATTTACCCTGAGTACGGCGTCGCTTCGCTGAATCAGCTCGCGATTCCCGTCGGTACTCCGGTCAACTTCCGTCTGACCGCGGAATCGATGATGAACTCGTTCTTCATTCCGCAACTGGGCAGCATGGTCTATGCCATGGCGGGAATGCAGACGCGCCTGCACCTGATCGCTGATGCGCCCGGCGTCTATCTCGGTCAGTCGGCAGCCTACAGCGGCCCCGGCTTCTCGGACATGCATTTCAAGACCCTGGCGGTCTCGCGCGAGGATTTCGATGCCTGGATACAGGCCGCCCGCGCTTCGTCCCAGGCACTCGACCTGAAGACCTACCGCACGCTGGAACGGCCAAGCAGCAAAGACCCCGTCACGCTCTACGCCGCCGTCGCGCCGAAGCTGTTCGAGCAGGTCGCGGACAAATACATGCAGGCAGGCGGCCAGATCTGCCGCACGGACACACTCGAATCTCTGCAGGCCTTCCAGCGCGTGCCGACAGCGCAGCCTGGGCGGACGGAGCAATAAGATGCTTGGAAAACTCAACCTTGAAGCCATCCCCACTCATGAGCCGATCATCATGGGGACGCTGGCAGCCGTAATCGTGCTGGGCACGGCACTGATGGGCGCCATCACCTACTTCGGCAAGTGGAAGTACCTGTGGAACGAATGGATCTGCTCCGTCGACCATAAGAAGGTCGGCGTCATGTATATCATCCTGGCGCTGGTCATGCTGCTGCGCGGCTTTGCCGATGCCATCATGATGCGTGCGCAGCAGGCCATCGCGTATGGCGATGCCGCCGGATACCTGCCCCCGCATCACTACGACCAGGTCTTCACGGCCCACGGCGTGATCATGATCTTCTTCGTGGCCACGCCTCTGGTGCTGGGGCTGATGAACGTCATCGTGCCGCTGCAGATCGGTGCGCGCGACGTCGCCTTTCCGTTCGTCAACTCGCTGAGCTTCTGGATGTCGGCGATGGGCGCGGTGCTGGTGATGCTGTCGATGTTTATCGGCGACTTCGCGGCCACCGGCTGGGTGGCCTATCCGCCCTTGTCCGAACTCGGCTACAGCCCGACGCCTGGCGTCGATTACTACATCTGGTCGCTGCAGATATCCGGGCTTGGCACCACGCTGACGGGCATCAACTTCATCGTCACCATTCTGCGCATGCGCGCGCCGGGCCTGAACCTGATGAAGATGCCGGTCTTTACCTGGACCGCCCTGATCACCAACATCCTGATCGTCGCGATCTTTCCGGTACTGACCGCTACGCTTGCCCTGCTCACGGCCGACCGCTATCTCGGCATGCATTTCTTCACCAATGAGCTCGGCGGCAACGCCATGATGTACGTGAACCTGATCTGGGTCTGGGGCCACCCGGAGGTCTACGTCCTGATCCTGCCGGCGTTCGGGGCCTTCTCCGAGATCATTGCGACGTTCTCGCGCAAACCGCTGTTCGGCTACAAGTCGATGGTGTACGCCACCTCCTCGATCGGCGTGCTGTCGTTCTTCGTCTGGCTGCACCATTTCTTTACCATGGGCTCGGGCGCGAACGTCAATGCCTTCTTCGGCATCATGACCTCCATCATCTCGATTCCCACAGGGGTGAAACTGTTCAACTGGCTGTTCACCATGTACCGGGGCCGGATCCGCTTCCACACCTCGACGATGTGGACCATCGGCTTTATGGTGACCTTTGCCGTAGGCGGCATGACGGGCGTGCTGCTGGCCGTGCCGGGCGCCGACTTCGTGCTGCACAACAGCCTGTTCCTGGTAGCCCATTTCCATAACGTGATCATCGGCGGTGTGCTCTTTGGCTGCCTTGCCGCGATCAGCTTCTGGTTCCCCAAGGTGTTCGGCTTCAAGCTCAATGAGTTCTGGGGCAAGGTGTCGTTCTGGTGCTGGCTGACCGGCTTCTTCCTGGCATTCATGCCGCTCTACGTACTGGGCTTCAAGGGCATGACCCGGCGGATGAACCACTATGCCAACGTCGACTGGCACCCCTACCTGGTGGTTGCGCTGATTGGTGCCTTCGTGATCGGCGCCGGCATCCTGGCCATGATTGTGCAGTTTGCTGTCAGCATCCGCGATCGCAATAAGAATCGGGACCTGACAGGGGACCCGTGGGATGGTCGCAGCCTGGAATGGTCGACGGCTTCTCCCGCCCCGTTCTACAACTTCGCTCATGTGCCGCATATCACGTCTCTGGAGCAACACTGGGACGACAAGGAAGCCGGACGTGCATGGCGTCAGCCAGCCCGCTATGAGGACATCCACATGCCGCGCAACACCTCGGCTGGGTTCATCGTTTCCGCATTCGGGCTGCTGCTGTGCTTCGCACTGGTCTGGCATATGTGGCTGCTCGCCATCGCCGGCCTGGTCGGCGCAATCGCTACCTTCATCCTTCGCAGCTATGACCGGGACGTTGACTACTACGTCTCCGCCGCCGAAGTCGAGCGGATCGAGCGCGCGCGCTACGCACAACTGCAGGAAGCTGCCTGACATCATGAACCCGACGCTATCCCCTACCCTGCGCCGTCCCGTGCCCGAGGCGGCACACCACCCGGCACATTCAGCGGCGCACCCGCATCACGACGCCGGCTCGCATACACCGCTTGGCTTCTGGCTCTACCTGATGAGCGACTGCCTGATCTTCGCGGTGCTGTTCGCCACCTTCGGCGTGCTGTCCGCGAACACGGCAGGCGGCCCCGGCGGCCGGCAATTGTTCGAACTGTCGTTCGTGTTTGCCGAAACCATGGTGCTCCTGCTCAGCAGCTACACCTTTGGCATGGCCATGCTCAGGCAGGACGCCAATGCCGCGCCGCGGATGGTCCGGTGGCTGATGGCGACGTTCGTCCTTGGCGCGCTGTTCATCGCCATGGAGGTTTACGAGTTTTCCCATCTGCTGCACGAGGGAGCGGGTCCCGGCGTCAGCGCCTATCTGTCTGCCTTCTTCACGCTGGTCGGGACGCACGGGCTTCATGTCACGTCCGGCCTGCTCTGGCTTGCCGTGATGATCCACCAGATTCAGCGTTTCGGGCTGGATGACATCGTGCGTCGCCGCCTCGCTTGCCTGAGCCTGTTCTGGCATTTCCTGGACCTGGTCTGGATCTGCGTCTTCACCTTCGTCTACCTGCGGGAGTTTGCATGAAGCCGTCCCATCTTCATTCCGTGCACGCGGACGAGGCTGCCACGCATGGCAGTGTGCGCAGCTACACCGTCGGCCTGCTGCTGTCGGTCGCGCTAACCGTGGCGTCGTTCTCCGCCGTGATGACAGGCACCTTGCAGACGCATGTCGCGATCGCACTGATCGTGGGCCTTTGCGTCGCGCAGCTACTGGTGCAACTTATCTACTTCCTACATCTCGGCACCAGCCCCGGCCGGCGTGGGAATAGCGCCATCTTCGCCTGCACCGCCTTCTTGATCGCCATTGTCGTGGCCGGATCACTATGGGTGATGCACAACGCCAATATCAACATGATGCCGACCGACATGTCCATCGAACGAGCACGGGCAAAAGACTAACGCGACGCCCGCGATTGCCGCCATGGACGGAGCCAGCAGTTCGGCTGCCCAGCGCTTGCCCGAAAAGCAGCGTTGGGCACCTTGGCGAGGTTCTCGTCGTCGTAGCAACGTAGCCATGGCCCTGCCAGCCGATATCGAGAGCTTCCTCACCCTGCAAACGAGAAATGCCCATTCAACCCGCCCAGTCTTATGCCAAGCCCGGCGACTTGTGGTCTGCCATCGCCGAGCTGTCGAGTGAGCAACTGCATACGATTATCGACATCGCCCTCGCCTCACCGAAAGGGCCGACAGATCTGGCTTCGTTCAGACACTGCATTCTTCACGTATTCAAGAACGTTGCCGGCTTCGAATCCACACCGCCTTCAGAGTCGATTCTGCTGAAACTATGGGACGAATACAGGGCCCTCCGCGTGTCTCGCATGCCAATTCCATCTTCCCCGTTCGTCAAACGCTGACTTCCACCACCGGCTCCACCTCGAGCTCGCACTCGACCCCGGCCATTCCAGGCTTCGTGGCTGCGCCCCGTCCTTGCTTGCCGCGTTACCTTACCCGCTCTCCCCACAGCGTTTGGCCTTTGCGCGTACATCGCCCGAAACTGCTGGGCTTCCTCATGTAGCCCCGCGCAGCGCCCGGACCCTGAATGCCTCCAGCAAAGGTTGGGGGCAGATAAACCAATAGGCTTACGGGCTAGCCGGATCAATGTCGAACAAGCGGACGAGGCGCCCATTGACGACTTCCTGCATGGCTAGTGAGCGCCGCACCAGCACAACGCCCTGACCATCGATCGAATCCTATATCAGGTGCGACGCATGCTTCTACCGCACACCGCGTCGCGGCTCTGTCCATCCTTCCCGGCAAGTTGGCAAGTTGACCATTGGTGCGCCTGGGAACCTGGAGGGACGGATTTGGCCTGACGGCAGTCCAAATATGGTGTGGACGATGTGGGGGCATCCCCATGAGATCACCGCTCATTGCGTACCGGCACTGCTTCCGGCCTGCTCAGCTAAGCCGCCGTGGTCACCGGTGCCCTGCCGCGACCGCATGCCCTTTATCGTGTTGCGCTGTCAGCACCATCACGATCTCTGTAACGATTCGCTCCAATGGCGTCCCTGGACCATAGATGCCACGGACACCTGCCAACTGCAAAGTGCGCCTATGCGGCGCTGGAACAATCCCGCCGACAAATACCGGCACGGTATCCCCGCCCTGGCGAAGGGCCTTGAACAACATGGAAACCTGGGCAAGATGTGCACCGCCGAGCGTCGAAATGCCGATGGCATCGAAGTCGCCATCGCACGCTTGCGCCGCAATGGCGTCAGCCGACTGGAACAATGGCGTAAGCCGGACCAGGAACCCGGCATCGCTGAGGGCGGCGGCGACAGCCTTCGCGCCGCGATCGTGCCCATCCTGCCCGAGCTTTGCCACCAGGATTCGCGGTGCGCGTCCAAGTGTCGCGCTCAGCCGCCTGACCTGGTCGCAAGCCGCCGCCCAGTTCGGACTCCCGGCGCGGGTAGCACCGTAGTGTACTTTGTCGTAGACCGGTTGCGCTGCGTAACGCGGCCAGACATCAAGCAAGGCGCGCGTGCATTCGCCGACCGCCGCCCGGCAGCGCATGGCATCAATGGCGCAGTCCAGCAAGTTCCTGCCGCCCCGTCGCGCAGCTTCCGCCAGTGCGCCCAGCGCCTGCTGGACTGTGTGCTCGTCCCGACTTGCCCGCAATGCCGCGAGTCGAGTCGCCTGCTCGGCGCGAACGCGGCCTCCATCGATTTCCAGGAACGCTGGCGGCGCTTCTTCGTCGGCCTGGAAACGATTGACGCCCACCACGACCTCCTCTCCCGCATCGATCCGCGCTTGTGTCCGCAGGGCATTGCGGTGGATGCGCTGCTGCACCCAGCCTGATTCCAGCGCCTTGAGCACGCCCCCATGAGCATCCATCTCTGCGAGGATCGAACGGACGGTATCAGCCATGCGCCCCGTTAATGACTCGATCAGGTAGGAACCGGCCCACGGATCCGCAACGTCGCAAAGGCTGAATTCGTGCTGCAGGATCAATTGCGTGTCACGCGCGATGCGCGAGGCTTCGACGCTGGGCAGCGCCAGCGCCTCGTCAAAGCCGTTGGTGTGCAGCGACTGCGTGCCGCCAAAGATCGCGGCCATGCCCTCGATCGTGGTACGGGCAATATTGTTATGCGGTGCCTGCGCCGCCAGCGTCCAGCCCGATGTCTGGCAGTGCATGCGCATCGCCGTAGCCTGGGCAGTGGTGCCGCCTCGTGCACGGACAATGTCGTGCCACAAGAGCCGGGCGGCGCGCAGCTTGGCAATCTCGTTGTAGAACTGTTTGCCGACGCCGAAGAAGAAGCTCAGCCCACCACAGAAGGCATCGACATCGAGACCCCGAGCGCGCAGCGCATCGACATAGGTCCGCGCGTTAGCCAGCGTCAGGGCCAGTTCCAGCGCCGGATCCGCCCCGGCTTCCCGGAAGTGGTAGCCGGAAATCGACATGCCGTGGAATTTTGGCGCATGCCTGGCGAGCCAGTCGGCCACATCCGCCGCAATGCGTAGCGACGGCTCCGGAGCATGGATCCAGGTGTTCCGGACCATGAACTCCTTCAGGATGTCGTTCTGGATGGTGCCACGCAGCCGGGCGTACGGAATGCCAGCTTCCTCAGCCACGACCAGGAACGCCGCCAGGATTGGCAGAACCGCCCCGCTCATGGTCATCGACACAGAGACCCGATGCAGGGGTATGCCGTGAAACAGGCGCCGCATGTCGTCGACCGAGTCGATCGCCACCCCAGCCATGCCGACGTCGGCCGCCACCTCCGGATCGTCCGAATCGTAGCCGCGATGGGTTGGCAGGTCGAACGCGACCGACAGGCCCTGCGCCCCTTGCCTCAGGGCCTCGCGATACGCCAGGTTCGACGTCGCGGCGTCACCATACCCGGCGTACTGCCGGATGGTCCACGGGCGCTGCCGGTACATGGTCGGGTAAGGCCCGCGTACGAATGGCGCCTCGCCAGGCATGCCGCCGAGGTGGCTCAGGCCGACAACGTCCTCCTGGCCGTAGACGGGTTTCAGCTCTACGCCGAAGCGCGGCTCATTCCACTCCTGGCTCATCGTTGCCTCCAGCGCTTGCGGGTCACGATATCCGCGATCTTCTCGCCATCGGCTGCGCGCCGGACCTCGCACCAGTGCGCCAGTCCCGACTCGTCTTCGCGCAGGGCCGCGAAGGTCAGCTCCAGTGCCTCGCCGACATTGACGTTGCCATGGAAGAACAGGTCCCGCGCGGCCACGGCTGGCGGCTCCGCATGGGTGCGCCATTGCCACTCGGCGCGGTCCACCATCGCCTGGAAGCTGGCGAAGTACATCAGGTCGGCGCCGTTGAAGTCGTTGTAGGGACATGGCAGGAAATCAACGACATGGTTAATGCCATCCTGCTGCTGGCGCAAGCCGAGATGCGTACCCCAATCCCCACTGCGAAAGCGACGTGCCAACTGCGACAGCTCCGCCGCATCGGTTGTGGATGCCGCGTTATTCCAGCCAGTTGCCACGGACGGCATCGCGCGAACCACGGAGCGATTGTCCCGCTCGCGCGTGCGCCGGATAAAGGTCGACAGCATGGTGACAGTGGCGCAGTGAGTCCCGTCCAGCGATGCCACGGCATGCTGGCTGAGGCGCTTCACGCCGCCTGCCGGCAACCCGGCCGAATCCAGCGTGAAGGTGCCATGCTCGCCGATCCTCTCCAGCACGGCATCACGTACGCGTACGGCGGTGAAGGCGGCATAGACAGGATTGCCCTCGTCGTTACGGAAGTCCGGCGCTGCCAGGCCGCAGCCCGCAGCCAACTGGCGCCAGTGCAGGTCGCCGCAGGTCTTCAGCAACCAGGTTTCCGACAGGCCGGTGTACGCCAGTTGCGGCATACCAGCGATATGGTGCGAGCGGACGGCCTCCATTTCACGCTGCCAGTGCGGCGTCGGGCCCGTATGCGGCGATCAGCCCGGCCAGGTACTCTGCATCGCGCGCGATGCCCGAGAAGCGCCCCGACCCCCACGTGTGCAGCCACGGCAGGCCAAGGAAATACAGGCCGGCATGCGCAGTCACGCCACGCTCGTGGCCCGGATAGCCGCGGCCGTTGAAGACCGGGACCTCCAGCCAGCTGAAGTCGGGCCGGAACCCGATGCTCCAGATGATGGTGCTGATCCCCGCCGTACGGGGATCGAGTGTGGTGCGTTCCGCCTCTGGCGTCCATACCGGCGCATAGATACTGGCCGGCGGCGCGTCGATGCCGCGCTCGGCAATGAAGTTGTCGATGCTTGCGTTGATGCGGTTGTAGGTCGTATCGGCATCGTCAAGGCTTTGGCGCAGGTCCGGCGCGAAACGCAGTTGCCCGTCGCGGTAGTCTTCCAGCACGCCGTACAACTGCATGCCTTCGGTGGCAAACTTGCGCAGGTCAATATCGCGGCCGCCATCGCGGCCGGTCACATAGTGGTTGGTGTTGTCGCGCACACCTTCGCGCAGCGGATGCTCGGTGACAGGCAGGTCGTAGTACTTCATGTCGGCGAGCCAGTCGACCACGTCGCGGCCGCGATAGAACCGCGCGCAGCGGGGCGCTTCCCCGACCGCCAGAACGACCTCGCGGCCGGCCAGATGCAGGTCTTCGGCAATCTGGGCGCCCGACTGCCCGGACCCCACTACCAGCACAGCGCCTTCCGGCAGGTCTTGCGGGTTCCGGTAATCGGCCGACTGGATCTGGCGGATCGAAGCGGGCAGGCGCTCGGCCATGCGCGGCACGATCGGCGTGTGGTAGCCGCCGGATGCGACGACCACCTGGTCGGCGCTGAAGACGCCCCGGCTGGTCGTGACGAGGTACCCGCCCTGCGGCCTCGGCTTGACGCTCAGCACCGCGGTATGTTCGAGCACCGGTGCCGCGACGGACTGGATGAACCCGTCCAGGTACGCGATGATCTCATCCTTCCTCATGAAGCCGTGCGGATCGTCTCCGCGGTACGGATGCCCCGGCAGCGCGCATTGCCAGTTCGGCGTGACCAGGCAGAAGGCGTCCCAGCGCTGTGTGCGCCAGGTATGGGTGAGCGTGTGCTTTTCCAGCAGCAGGTGTTCGATCCCGGCCTGCTTCAGGTAGTAGCTGACGGACAGGCCGGCCTGGCCGCCCCCTACCACGATCACCGGGAGATGACGCAGTTCCGCGTTAATGGGGGTATCGATGCTGTTGCGTGTCATGGCGTGGTTTCCTTGATGCGATTGAGGTTCGGCCACGGTGGCAGCCGTAAATGCTTGCTAATGACCGAAGCCGATCACCTGCACGGTGGCATCCGGCTGGTCGTGGAATCTTGCCGCGACCTCTTCAATGGCCTGCAACTGGTCCATGGCGGACGAGCACGCGTAGCCATACTTCGAGCGCACGCGGTCGGACGCCTCGGCCAGCGCCACGCGGGTCAGGTTGACAAACTCCGCGAGCGGATAGGTGCGGCCCGCGTCGAGATGCGCCGTCACCACCGATGACGGCGAATAGCAAACCGCTTCGCTCTGATCCGGCCAGCGGATCCGGAAATGGGTAACAGGCATGGCTTACGCTCCCAGCGTGACGGATTCCGGCTCTTCGAAACCCGCTGCCTGTTCAGGCAGGATGAAGGCGGCCTTGGCAAAGTCCCACAGAAAGGCCGACTCGCCCTTGTGCGTGATCGACACGCGCGTGGTGCCGTCGAACTGGCCGATGGACGCGCACGCGATGTCGCGCGCCTGGAAACACGCCGTGACTTCCGCAACATGGCCTTCGTCCACCGCGAGCAGGAACCCATAGCTTGGGAAAGCGCTCAGCCAACGGAGCAACGGCACATCTGGAGGCATTGGCACGGCATCGAGGTCGATCCGTCCGCCGACGCGCGAGCACTCCATCAACATCAATGCCGTGCCCGCGATGCCCGCCATGCTGATGTCCTTGGCGGCCGCGCACAATCCGGCCTCGGCCAGCGCGGGAAGGATCTCCAGATCGGCGCGCAGCCGTTCGGCTGGCGCGCTGGTGGACGCGTTCCAGTAGGGATAAGGTTCCTCAAAGGCACCCCGCAGGTCCACGGCCATCAGCAGGTGCTGGCCGGGACGCGCCGCGAAGCTCGACAGCAGCCGGCGCGCCCGGCCCAGAATGCCCACGGCCAGTTGCGCGCCGTCACTCCTGGCATTGCTATGCCCCCCGACGACCGGCACGCCATAGGCGACCGATGCGGCAGCCATGCCCCGGATGACTTCGGCCGCGCCGTCGATGCCATCGCTCCAGATCGCATCGACTACCGCCAGCGGCCGGCCGCCCATTGCATAGATGTCGCTGACGTTCACCATCACTGCGCTATAGCCAGCGAACCAAGGCATGGTGCGCAGGAACTCGCCAACCATGCCTTCGATCGCGAACAGCAGGTGTCCGTCACCGTCCGGAATCGCGGCACAGTCATCCCCCAGTGCGATGCCTCGGTCTTCCGCGCCCTGTCCGGCCGGCAGCGCATGCCTGAACACCGACAGCATGCCCGCGATATCGGTCTTGTGGCCGAAGCCGCGACCAGCCCGCAAGACCCTCGCCAGTTCCGCCGCGCTCATGATGCCCTCCTTTCCTCGATGACCAGTCCGGACAGAGGCGTGTGGCAAGGCGGGTAGTAATTCAGGTCTGCCTCCATCAGGTGATGGGACCGGCCCAACAGCACTTCCTCCTGCAGCGTGGTCCAGTGCAGCCGGCGGAACAGCGGCACGTTCTGGCTCTGCACATGGGCCAGGAAGCGCCGGCAGCCAAGCGCGTGGGCGCTGCTCACGGCCAGGCGGATCAGGGTCGCGCCGATGCGCCCCTGCCGGCGGTACGGTGCCGCCACCGCCAGGCGCGAGCCATACCAGACGCCGGGCTCGCTTTCGTGGATACGCACGGTGCCGACGACCTCGCCTGGCTTGGCCGGCAGGTCCGGATCATCCCTTAGCGCCACCAGCAACTGCGCCACGTCGTCGATGGCATCACGGTCGTCACCAGCAAAGAGCTGCTGCTCTTCACAGAACACGGCGCGGCGCAGTCCAAAAGCTGCATCCTTTTCGCGACGCGTATCCGCCCAGCGGATCCGGTACACCGGAATCGCAGGGACCTCGACGCAAAGATCGCGGCTCATGACGGCACCCCTTCGTATGCGGACAGCGACGAACACGCCCCGCACTTGCCGCAGCCGGCCTTGATATCGGCCGAGCGCATGCCGGCCGCCGCGGCCATTGCGCCCAGCGGCGCCAGGATCTCGCGCATGAACGCTGGCGTCGGTGCGGGGTGGTCTTCCAGCGGGGTCCCGGAGATCGGCACGAACGGCACCACGAACGGGTACACGCCCATGTCCACCAGCCGGCGCGAGATGGCGAGAATGGATTCGGCCGTGTCGCCAAGCCCGGCGAGGATATAGGTGCTCACCTGTCCGCGGCCGAACACGCCCACGGCAGCCTCGAACGCGTCCATATAGCGCGACAGCGGCACGGATGCCTTGCCGGGCATGATCCGTTCGCGCACGGCAGGCGTGACCACCTCCAGGTGCATGCCGAGGCTGTCGATCCCCGCGGCGCGCATGCGCGCAAACCAACGGTCGTCATCCGGCGGCTCGCACTGTCCCTGGATCGGCAGGTCGACCGCCGCCCGGATCGCAAACGCACTGTCGCAAAGGATGCTGGCGCCGCGATCGGGCGTCGGCGGCGTGCCGGTCGTGAGGACCATGTGCTTGACGTGATCGAGCAGCACCGCCGCGCGGGCGACCTCGGCAAGCTGCTCCGGGGTCTTCCTGGCGATGGTGCGGCCGGCCGCCAGCGACTGCCCGATTGCGCAGAACTTGCAGGTCTTGCGCCGGCTCTCGTAGCGGATGCAGGTCTGCAGGACGGTCGTCGCCAGCACATCGGCGCCATGCAGCGTCGCGATCTGCGCATAGGGAATGCCGTCCAGCGTCTGCAGGCCGTAGAAGCGCGGCGCTTTCGGGAAGCTGATATCGGCGATCGGAATGGCGCCGCGCTTGAGCGCACTGCGGCCGCTGCCATCCGGCGCCGAGGCGACGAAGGGCGAATTCCACGCGGTGCTGGTATGCACGGGTACCATGATGGTCACGCCATCGATGGTCACCGCCTTGTGGTCGGATGGCCCCGCGCCGCCGCGCCGGCTCTGGGCGCCCGCGTGCGGATCTTCCAGCCGCAGTCCAATGGACTGCAGCTCAGTCATCAATTGCCGGCTCGAGGCCGACATCGTCTCGCTGGCTTGCATGATCGGGGCTCCGATAAGTGGGAAGAGGAAATTCGTCCATGGCCGACACCGTGGCCGCGGGCCGGTCGTTGATGGCCAGGCTGAGCAGCTCGGGGCGCGCATAGTGGCCCACCGAGTCCATCATGCGTTTGCGCTTGGTGATGAGGCCCATGTCGAGGTCGGCGATCACCATCCCCTCGCCTTCGCGCAGCGGCGGCGCGAGATGCTGCCCCTCCGGCGAGACGATCGCCGTGTTGCAGCCGCCGCGCAGCGCCTTCTGCAGCGCGGGATCGGCCGTCACCGAGGCGATCTGCGTATCGGTGAGCCAGCCCGTCGCATTGACCACGAAGCAGCCGGCCTCCAGCGCGTGATGGCGAATCGTTGCCTCGATCTGGTCGGCAAAGATGGGACCGACCAGCGAGCCTGGAAACTGGCTGCAATGGATCTCTTCATGCTGCGTCATCAGCGCGTAGCGCGCGAGCGGGTTGTAGTGCTCCCAGCATGCGAGCGCGCCGACACGGCCGATGGCGGTCTGCGCCACCTTGAGGCCTGCCGCATCGCCCTGTCCCCAGATCATGCGTTCATGGAAGGTTGGCGTCAGCTTGCGCCGCTTGACGGCAAGCCGCCCCTCCGTGTCGAAGATCAGCTGCGTGTTGTACAGGCTGCCGTGGTCGCGCTCATTGACGCCGAGCACGACCACCATGCCATGTTGCCTCGCCTGTTCGGCGACGGCCAGCGTCACGGGGCCGGGTATCGTCACGGCCTGCTCGTACAGGCGCAGATGATCGCTTCCGGATTGCACCGGCGGGCGCACGAACGAGAAGTACGGGTAGTACGGCACGAACGTTTCCGGGAAGACGATCAGCTGCACGCCCTCGCGCGCGGCCTTGTCGATGGCTTCGAGCACCTTGGCCAGGGTTCCCTCGCCGCTTTCCAGGTCCGGCGAGATCTGGACCGCCGCGGCGCGGACAATGCGTTTCTGTGACATGGCGATACCCCTGCGCTGGATCAGACGGTCCAGGTGTCGATGATCAATGCGTTCTCCTTGCGGTGGATGAGCTTCAGGTCCAGCACATCGAGCGGATTGATCGGGCGGATGCCTTCGATGAGCGACGCTTCGCCATGGCCATAGAGGGCCTGCAGCGCGAAGCGGCAGGCATAGACCTTGCCGCCCTCGTCCATGAACTTGCGCAGTTGCTTGTTGAAGTTCAGGTGGCCGGCAAAGGCTTCGTCGCCCAGGCGCGGGAAGCCGCGCTGCAGGCCAAGGGTGACGCCCGGGCCGTACAGCAGGATGCTGGTGTCAAACCCCTTGCGCTGCAGCCGCGTGGCCTGCAACAGGTTGACGAAACCGATCGATCCCTCGAAGGCGACGGTATGAAAGGTCACCAGCGCCTTGTCTCCGGGTTCTGCCTTGACGTCCTCGAACACCTTCTCTTCGAAATCGACTAGGAAATCGCCATCCTGGTGGGCAGGTTTGTTGACTGCGGGCATGCTGTACTCCAGTGAGTGGGTTGCGGTTTGGACAAGCCGGTGCGGCGCTATCCGCCACCCCGGGCCGGCGCTGTCGCCGACGGTCCAGGTTGTGCAACCGATATGCCATCGACCGGATTCACCCCTCCGATCAATGCCCGATCAAGCAGCCGCCATGCGATCGATCGCATCATTGATCGCATGGCGCGCATGGCTTAATCGCAACCAAAGGGCGCCTGACGATTGCACCAGAATCGCGTCGCACGCCGCTACACACCGCATTTAGATGGTGCGGCCAGGCGGCCTGCGCACCATCATGCAGCCGTTCAGATGCAATCAAACTGGCACGCACCATGCATTCATTAGCGCGGCGCCGCGACGGCGCGACACCGTTTGGAGAGAATCTTGTCCGGCCTGACCAGTCATTGGGCAAAGCGCATTGCAGACAGCCCCAAGCCCGCCTACCTCACTATTCCCGACCTGATCGAGGAGGCACTTGCCGACGGGCGCCTGCAGGCGCGTGACCGGCTGCCCGGCTTGCGCGACCTGGCCGAGGCGCTGGACCTGAACTACACCACCGTCGCACGCGCCTACGGCGAGGCGCGCAAGCGCGGGCTGGTCGATGCCAAGGCCGGCAGCGGCACCTATGTGCGCGGCCGGGCGCCGGCTGTGCCGCTACGCGCCGGCACTAGCGCCGAAATGACAATGAACATGCCACCGGAGCCACCTGCGCTGGCAACGCGGCTGCGCGAATCGTCGGCGGCACTGCTCGCCGGGACGGATCCGTACACGCTGCTGCGCTATCAGGATTTCGGCGGCACGCCGGCCGACCGTGCGGCCGTGACGGGCTGGCTGCGCCGGCTCGTACCGACGGCAGCCAGCGAAAGGCTGCTCATCTGCCCGGGCATCCACAGCGCGCTCGTCGCCCTGCTGTCGCAATTGGCGCGCGGCGGACAGACGCTGTGCGTTGAGGCACTGGCTTATCCGGGTATCAAAGCCATTGCTGCGCAGCTGGGGGTTCAGCTGCAGGCACTCCCAGGCGACGAGGATGGCATGATCGGCAGCGCTTTCGAGAACTTCTGCAAGGCACACAAGCCCGCAGCGCTTTATTGCAACCCCACCATCCAGAACCCGAGCACGCGCACGATGCCCCAAGGACGCCGCGAGATCCTCGCCGACATCGCGCTACGCTATAACGTGCCGATCATCGAGGACGATGCCTATGGCTTGCTGCCCCGGCGCACCCCGGATACCTTTGCAGCGCTTGCCCCGGAACTGACCTACTACATGACCGGCCTGTCGAAATGCTTCGGCGCCGGCTTGCGCACGGCGTTCGTCCATTCGCCCTCAGCCAGGCAAAGCCAGCGCCTGGCAGGCACGTTGCGCGCCACCACCGTGATGGCCAGCCCGTTCACCAGTTTGTTGGCCACGGCCTGGATCAAGGACGGCACGGCCGATGAGATGCTTGCCTCAGTCCGGCAGGAAAATACCGCACGCCAGGCCATCGCCACGCGCGTGCTGGCCGGCCGCACTTACACCGCCGATCCGGAGGGTTTCCACCTCTGGCTGGATCTGGGCGCCGGCAATGCCTGGCGCCCGTCTGAACTGGCCTTGCACCTGCGTTCACGCGGCATTGGCGCCGTCTCGAGCGCGGCCTTCTCGACGGATGGCAACCCGCCCGATGCGATCCGTCTTTGCCTTGGCGGGCCCAGCGATGCGGACGAAATCGAGGAATCGCTGCAGATCGTCGCGGATACGCTTGATGATGCGCACCATCTGCATTCGGCCATGCTGTAGCCCAGGCTATGCCTGACGCATACCCACGCGGTCCCGTCAGCGCCCAGCAAAGCCGCAAGTGTTGAACTTCGTCATTCGTGGGACTGGAAGGAGGTGTTGGGGATGCGGCCGGCTGTTTGCTCAGTTGGATCGACGGCGACCGAACGTGTGGGTACTTACAGATCAATTGCTCCTCCAGCTTGCCATCGACCCGCGCCTGGAGAAGGTAGTGCACGTACCGTTGATAGACTACCGCATCTTCTGTCGTTTGGACAGGCGGCGTTGATCAAATGATTCATCACTGATTCTGCCGCAGCGGTAGAGATTCGCCTCCCCGCCCGCCTTTGTGCGCGACGAGCGCCCCCTGGAATGCGAATTTCCATATGTCTTCCCGCACGTTTTGTAGTGGGACCGACGCCAGGGCCGCCACTCGGCCGGCCGGCGATGCACCGCCTAGGAGACTGCTGAAATACACCGTAGTGCCCGCAGAAAACTCATCGCCCCGCGTAGACGACGGCCAGCCCCTGAAAAGCGACTGGGCCCGGTAATTGCAGCAGCTAGCCCTGCGTCTGGCGCGGGGCCAGTCGTGCTACTAGCGCCGAAACATCCGTCCACGTCACGCGTCGCGTCGGCAGGATGACGTTCGCGCCAGGGAAGGTGTCGTTGAATGGGGCCGATTCGTTGCCGCCGATGCGCCGGTAGAAGTCGCGCGCCAGCGTATTGCCGTCGAGCACATAAAGGAAAAGCGGCCGCCCTGGCCAGGCATCGGTGACGCGCGCGGCGCACTGTGCCAGCAGTCGCTTGCCAAGGCCATAGCCCTGGAAGGCGGGGAGGACGTGCAGGTTGTCGAGGTAGACGCCGTATTCCGGCTCCGACGCCGGCGTGAGGCAACTGAAGCCCGCGGGCGCGCCATCTACGCGGGCCAGCGAAATCTCCAGCGGTGCCGCACCTTCGAGCAGGCGGGCGCGCCAAGTGGCGCGGCGCTCGGCCAACGCCTGATGCATCAAGTAGTCCGCCGGCAATAGGCCGGCGTAGGTGTGCTGCCAGCTAAAAGTGTGGATGGTGGCGATTGTGTCGGCGAAGGCTTCGTCGTAGGGGGCGGCGATGGGCTGAAGGTCGATGTGGGCCATAGGGAGGCTCGGGAAGGCGATTTCTGGATTCTGCCGCATTGCGGCGACCATCGGCCAATAGGATTGCAAGATCATTCGCAAATGCGACAGCGGGCCGGGCATGGCCGTTCGTCTGGTGAGTTGCACCTCAACCACGAGTCAGCGCATCGACATATCGAAACGTTGATCTGAGATGATCGACACGAATCACTCTCCGACATCGCATGCGCGGCGCAGACACCTTCACCGAAAGCTTGTTCACTATGCGTCGGCTGGACGCCAAGTAGCCCGCGCCCACGGGCATGCCGTGCAGCAAACCCGAAACCAGATTGGCCAGGCCCAGCGCAACGAGATGCCGATCGGCCGAGGTCTTGTCACCATGCTTGAGCGCGAAACTGCGGATCGAACCATACGACTCCGCATACAAAATCAGGACCAGCGCAAACGCCAGCTCGCCAAGCCGCAGCCACTCGGTGCGAGGCAGGTCAGGGATATCGAACGAGACGCCGGCCAGATCGATCGTGCCGACCTGCCCGATGCCGTAGTGGTGTAGATCCACCCCGTGGGCGAGCACTATGCCGAGCACGATAACGACCAGCGGGCCGGGTACGTTCTTCCAGCGCGACATCGCGAACAGCAACAGCAGCACGACCAGCGCGGCGATCAGCCCGTTCACGTTCCAGACCGATACCGCCTGGATCAACTCGTACGTAAATCGCGGCAGGTCGCCATGGGTCGGGTGCACGCCCGCCACGCTCGCCACCTGCTTCAGGATGATGGTGAGGGCCAGCCCAAACGTGAAACCTCGCAGCACCGGCTTGGCAATGAATTCGGTAATGCCACCGAGCCGGGCGAGGCCAGCCAATACAAGAAAGAAGCCGCTCAGGATCACCAGTCCGGCGGCCAGCAGCAGGCGTTGTGCCAGATCGCCACCGGCAATCGATACTGTGATGGCGGCCAGCACGGCGGCCGAAGATGATGTCGCCGACACCACGGCGAAGCGGCTGGTCCCCAGCAGGCCGTACACCACCAGACCGATCAGCAAGCCGATCAGACCCGCCTGTGGCGGAAGATTGGCGATGCCGGCGTATGCCACGGCCTCAGGCAGTAAAAGACCGGCAATCGAACAGCCGGAGATCACGTCGCGCATCGGACTACTGCCGCGCGCGCTGTCTGTCGGGTGCGTCGAATCGGTTGTGGTCACGACTCCTCCTATTGTTCTTGTCCTGCAGATGCGTAACAGATGGATGGTAGCCTCATGTGCCCATTGGGCGTCAGGACCCTGCACCCGGCGATGCCTTGCGGTCCGCCATATGGTGCAGATACACCCGCAGGTCCTTCAACTCCCCATCGGACAGCTTCCTCTCATCGATCACAGACATGCGCGAACCGGGCCAACCCTCGCGGATCAACGCACTCGGCTTGCCATTGCCCAGATTTTCGATCCCGCTGTGCGGCACGTTCAAGCCTGGACCCACGTAGGCGTTGCCCGCCCGGGTTCATCGAATGACACGAGAAACAAACCCGCTAGAAGGTGGGCATTGTGGCATTACGGGAAATCGCCTTATTAGGCGTATTGCAGCGAAGTTTCCGCCAGTAATTGCTTAAAAATCGCGGCCACGATTCTCCGAATTTCCCAGATTCCAGACCGAGTCTCTGATTTGCCGCAGTTGGTACCCGCAGATCGGCACCGAGAGTGGGATGTAGGCTTCGTCGACAAAACCCAGCGATCCGGCTAATTGCTCCTTGTCCCGCAGTTTTGCCTTTACCAGCAAGTTGACGGCACCCACTTCCACTATCCTGTGCGACGCCAGCCCAACCCCAAAGACTTCTGCAGCGAAACAAAGTCCTCCACCAGGCCGGAATCGCCAGAGATCCGGTCCTGTTGGGCCAGAACGCGGGTGCGTTCGGCATCCAGCCATTCGAGCATGGTGGCCTTGCCCGCGCGATAGCGCTGGCGCGTCAATTCGGCGGCATGCTCGGCTGAGGTTCTCTTCGCCGCAGGACGATAACGTTCTCACGCTGGACGGCACGAATGTCAGGGCTGTTGGCGAGCGCCGTTTCGATCAAGGCATTGACGGCGCCACCCCGAGGAAGTTCGAACGTGGCTGCCCTGGAACAGATGTGGAGCTTTGCCAGGATCGACCAGATTTCATTGGCGCTAACTCCATGGGTGGTGGGGGTTTGACGCCAGGCGATTAATTGCGTTTTATTTGCGAGGATAAGACGGCCGAGGTTGGATAAAATTCCGCATTGACCATGTCTGGTATTTCACGCATCACTTCGCGGCCCAAACTGCGCCACAATCACGCCATTCCCCTCAAGCGAACTGCGCCATGGCCAACAGGTCCACTGCCTACGCCCTGCTGGAGAGCATTCGGAAAGCCTCCGTGGGATTGATGCTTGCCGAGTTGCTGGCACAGCATCCCGACGTGGCGCGTCGGACAGCACAACGCTGGATCAGCCAATGGATCGATGGCGGACAGGTTACGGCAATCGGCGAAGGGCGTGCCCGTCGTTATTTTGGGGCGAAAACGACAGAGGTTGCTGCGACCGCGCCGGAGCGAGACCGCTTCCCGGGTTACATCCCACTTTCCGCCGACAGCCGCGACATCGTGGCGTATATCGCAAAAGCTCAGCAGAGGACGTGCTTCACCGTCCTTGACGCTGACCGTCTGGTGAGGTGCGCAACCGGTGTGCGCAGTCCGGCGGTAGCGCGTCAAGGCACCAGCGCCGCGCTCGGCTGCGGCCTGGTTCAGTTGGCGACTACCTCGGGCTGGCAAGCCACCCGACGGTGATCGCAGCTTTCGCGGAGGGGGCCCAGCGCTACGGCACGGGTTGCGGCGCTTCCCCACTCGTCAACGCGCATTCGCTCGCCCACCACCAACTGGAAAGCGAGTTGGCCCGGTGGCCACCTGGTCGATGACACCTTCCTGCGTGACCCCTACCCTGCCTACCACGCGCTGCGCGCGCTCGGGCCCATCCATTGGAGTGAAGAGTTCTTCGGGGGTGCGTGGCTACTGACCCGGCACGACGATGTGGAAGCCGTGCTGCGCGACCCCCGGTATTCCGCGCGGCGCACGGGAGGCTGGGTGATGCGTGGCAGCGAAGGCCAGCGCCAAGAGCTTTGCCCCTTCCAGCGCTTGCTCAGCCGGGCCATGCTGTTCCTGGACGCGCCCGATCATACGAGGCTGCGACAGGTGCTCAATGCCGGCTTCCGTCCGGCTGCCCTGCGCGCTTTCGCCGGCACCATCGAGCAAATGACCGCCGGGCTGATAGAGCGGCTCGCGGGCGTGGAGGAATTCGATTTTATGGAGTCGATCGCCAGGCCGCTGCCGGCGATGGTCATCGCGAGGCTGCTGGGCATGGACGCCGAGAACCAGCCGGACTTCCTCTCCTGGTCCGAAGACCTGGCCGTCTTCATCGGTGCACCGGATCCCGACGCGGCGCTGAAACGACGCGCCCAGGTCAGCCTGCTCAAAATGGCGGCAGCCTTTGAATCGATGCTGGCACGGCGAAAAGCACAGGACACGGATCTCTCGCCGCCACAACAGCGGGACCTGATCGGGCATCTGCTGTACGCCGAGGCCGACGGCAAAATCGAGGCCGGTGCGGAACTACTGGCGCAATGCGCAATGCTGCTATTTGCCGGTCATGAAACGACGCGCAATCTGCTTGGCAACGGGCTGCACGCTCTGATGAGCCATCCCGAGCAATGGCAGCGCCTGCAGCAAACCCCGGAACTGCTGCCCAATGCCCTGCGCGAGTTGCTGCGCTATGAGAGCCCGGTCCAGTACACGGGACGTCGGGTCGCCACAGACCTGATGCTGCATGGGCGCGGCGCGGCGATCTGGTCGTTGCCCTGATCGGTGCCGCCAATCGCGACCCGGCGCGCTTCCGCAACCCGGACGAACTGGACATCACTCGACGCGAAGGCTCCCACCTTTCGTTCGGCCATGGCCCCCATGTCTGCATTGGCGCCGCGCTGACACTGATGGAGGTGGAGATCGTGTTCCGGGCAATTCTGCGCCATTGGCCCGCGCTTTCTCTCGTAGACGCCGAACCGCACTGGAACCGCAATCCGGTCTACCGAGGATTAGCCAAACTTAGGGTACAAGGGCGGTGACGGTCTGCCCGACAGAGGCATCCTCAACGTATTACCCGCCCCTCAGAAAGCAAAAGCACAGGTTTCCGGATTTTCTCCACGCCGGCAATCGCAGCGGCTCGCCTGGACATTATGGGTGACGCATGCCCTCTACGGGTTTCATGGTTTCCTGGAATTTCCGGCCTGTCGATGAATAGCGCTCTTTCGCAAAGGCGATTCTATTGGGGCGGAAATAGGCACCGAGGGTCCAATCGAGGAACGCTCAGCCCGAATGGTGGCCATTTTCACGTACAGCGTACTCCTCGAGATACCCAGAGTCCGGGCGGCCATCGACATATTTCCGTGGGCGTTCGCAATCGCATCGAGTATCGCTTGTCTCTCCAATTGGTCAAGACGACCAAATGAGCCAGATATCCGCGTCGAGGTCGATATGGGAAGTGTGTCCTTTGCCGTCTGTGCGATGCTCGGGGGTAGCAGGGAAGTATCGATGATGTTGCCTTCGCTAAGCGCGAACATCACCTCGAAGACATTCTGGAGTTCGCGTATGTTGCCCGGCCAGCGATAGCTTAGAAGCACCTGATGCACGGTGGGTTCAAGCTGCTTGGGCGCACAGCCATATTTGCGTGCGAGTTTGCCATTGAGATGCGCGATGATTGCCTCGATATCGCCAGGCCGATCGCGCAGCGGCGGTAGTGGCAGGCTGACCACGCAGAGGCGGTGGTACAGGTCTTCGCGGAAGTGCCCGGCAGCGATCTCCTTCTGCAGATCTCGGTTAGTGGCTGCGATCACACGCACCGAAATGCGCCGCTCGCGGGTGTCGCCCAGGCGAACCACAACACCATCCTGCAGCACGCGCAACAGGTTGGGCTGCATGTCAAGCGGCAATTCGCCGACTTCATCCAGGAAGAGCGTGCCCCCCTCGGCTTGCTCAAACTTTCCCGGAAGGCCACCACGACGAGCGCCCGTAAAGGCTCCATCGGTATAGCCAAAGAGCTCGCTGGCCAGGAGTTCTCGGGTAAATGCGCCGCAATTGACGGCAATGAACGGTCCCTCGGGGCGATTGCCTGCCCGATGCAGCGCTCTGGCAAAGAGCTCCTTGCCGGCGCCCGTTTCGCCAAGGAGCAGTACCGGCAGATCGAGAGGGGCGATGCGCCGCGCACGCGCCTTGGTCGCCTCCAGCACCTCGCTTCCCCCTATGATTTCACCAAACGCATCGTTTCCTGCCGTCGTTGCCTTGACCGTGGCCGTGACATTGGCCGCGGGCAGCGATACAGCGGTTCGATTCGGGCGCGCACCAAGCGGGATCACCAGCACCGTACCGAGCACGCCGTCATGGTCCTTCACAGGGTGCAGCCATTCGGGACGCAGCCATTCCGGGCGTTGGGAGGACCGATCGATTTCGGATAGTGCGAGGTTGAGTCCTGGCACCTGGCTGCCAACTTCCGATGGCAGCCGCACTTCATAGCGCTCCCGCGCCGCCTGCGCATTTCCGTTAGTACGGACAACGCGCCCACGGCTATCGACGAGCACAACGTAGTCACTGGCGTAGCGGATGAAATGATCGATGGCTCGGGTCAGCAGCCGCTCGTGGAGAGCAACGTCGCGTCGGGCCAGTTCGCTTTCGATCTGCCTCGCAGCAGTCACCACCAGGCCCAGGGTGTGGCCATGGAAGGTTTCCTTGACGCCAGAAACATCCACGACTCCCAGCAGGGTTCGACTAAATGGGTCAAGAATGGGAGCCGCGGCGCAAGTCCAGCGCTTGACGTCCAGGCAGAAATGCTCGTCGGCATGGATCTGAACCGGAGCGGCCGTGGCGATGGCAGTGCCGATGGCATTGGTGCCGATGACATCCTCGTTCCAGCAGCCACCGGTGGCCAAGTTGATCCCCTCGCCAACGCTGCGGGCCCTGGTCTCGCCATTGAGGTGGAGTACGGTTCCGCCTGGGTCGCAGAGCATGATGAGCGTGCCGCATTCCCGCAGGATATCGCGCAAGCTCTCGAGTGCCGGTCGCGCGGATTCGCAGAGCTCCCGGTTCTGTCGCTGCAACTGGCGGACACGTTCGGCGGCCGCCCCCGGTGCGGAGTGCCTGGCAGGGTCAACGGCCTCCGAACGACATCGCTGCCACGACGCCAGGACGACACTGCGCACACCTGCCACTTCCAGCGGCTGGTGCTGCACAAAGCACTCCCAGGCGGAAGCCACGACGGGCTCGTCGCCGATGCGAGGGATCAGGGTGCCGCAATGAGAAAACGGCATGGGCGGTCGCTCTTGGTTGACTGGAGTAACCGTATCCGCGTGCCATCACCAAGTCAACAATCTCTTTCTGGATCAACAATTTGTGCCTTGCAGCATGCCAATCGGGCAGTGTGCGGTTTCCGGTCATCGCAGCTTCAGGGTGTCCGGAAACCGGACAGCCCACAAGCCCGGTAGCAGTAACCGCCACTGCGACGAACGGGTGTGAAAAGTGGCGAATGTCAATAGCCCATCCGTGCCGACTCCCTAAGGTCTGGCCCGATGCACCAGCGCGCGGGCTCAGGAAGCGGATTGCGTCGAGTTCGCGAATGCACGGCCCTCGCCTCCGAATCGGTATCGGGAAACTGCACGAAGCAAGGACAGACCTATTGAGGTTGCGACCGTGAGCAGCCTGACAACTTTGAATCCGGCCGCGACCAAATCGCTTGCCCGGAACTTCCATACATCGATCTGCTCGCTGCGGCTCTCGCCATATAAGCACCACATACAGAAGTGCTCACAGTTATTCGAAATCAGGCGATAGCGATCCTCGCCGATGCGGGAGTAGGCTCGCTGGACAGCTTCCACACCAGCGAAGCGAGCGTCGGGGGTTTGCCGGACGCAGACCAGATGCCCCTGCGCGAATTCTGCGAGCGTGACTTCATTCACCGGGCCGCGACGCAGTGACCGCGACAGGCCCGCGTAATGCACGACCGTGCCACCCCCGGCGTAGACGCCATGATGCGCGTACCAGAGCCGTTCGGTGACGAGATGGGCTCCGATCGCCAAGTCCGTGTCGGCAACCGCTTCGACATTCCGTCGCCTTGACCTCGTTGAATTCTTCATGGGCTTCACCACTTCACGCTGCCATTCGCGTGAGACCCGTGCATAGCGCATGCCAGCGCTACAGGCGATCTGCGTCGCAGAGCACTGGAAAGTCGACGTCCATTGCGGCTGCGAAGGCAGGCCTGCATGCCAATGCATGGCGTGACCCGCGTTGGACGACCGTCAGGGCTTGAGCTTCCAAGGGACGGTGCATCGATCGCTCGCCAGAAAACGTCCGGTTTCCAGACACCGCTGCGCCGGACGTCGTGAATCCGGACAGCGACAACAAGTCCCCAGCGACCAGCGAAATGGTCAGGGCATGCGGGCAACTTGTTGATTTCAATCGTCTTGCGGGGCTGCTCGCTTGTGCCCGGCCGGCCTGGCACAAGCTTTGCCAAGGATGAGTCGTGGGAAATCCCACCATGACGACACCAATGACAGGAGGCAGTATGCAACCGCAGTCCACCGTACAGGTGATGGGCATCGATGCCGGTGGCACGATGACCGACACATTCTTCGTGCGCTCCGATGGCCGCTTCGTGGTCGGCAAGGCGCAGAGCAATCCCGGCGACGAATCGCTTGCCATCTACAACTCTTCCGAAGATGCCCTCGCTCACTGGGACCGGACAGTCGACGACGTCTATCCCGAACTAGTGACTTGTGTCTATTCCGGTACGGCCATGCTCAACCGCATTCTCATGCGCAAGGGCCTCGACGTTGGCCTCATCTGTAACCGCGGCTTTGAGCAGATTCATTCGATGGGCCGCGCCCTGCAGAGCTATCTTGGCTATGCACTCGAGGACCGCATTCACCTGAACACCCACCGTTACGACGAGCCGCTGGTGCCCGTCTCACGCACACGTGGTGTCACTGAGCGTACCGATGTGCAGGGGAAGGTCGTCATCCCGCTGCGTGAAGATGAGGTCCGCCAGGCTACCCGGGAACTGGTAGAGGCCAATGCACAAGCCATCGTCATTTGCCTGCTGCAATCCCACAAGAACGAATCGAGCGAGCAGCGCGCCCGTGACATCGTGCGCGATGAGCTGAAAAAGCTGAAGACGGATATCCCGGTCTTCGCCTCGGTGGACTATTACCCATCGCGCAAGGAGAGCCACCGGATGAATACCACCATCCTTGAGGCTTATGGCGCAGAGCCTTCGCGCCAGACCTTGAAGAAGGTGAGCGACCGGTTCAAGAAGCACGGCGCCAGGTTCGACCTGCGGGTGATGGCCACGCACGGCGGCACCATCAGCTGGAAGGCGAAGGAGCTCGCGCGCACGATCGTCTCCGGCCCCATCGGCGGCGTCATCGGCTCCAAGCTGCTGGGCGAGTACCTCGGCGACGAGAACATCGCCTGCTCCGACATCGGTGGCACCAGCTTCGACGTGGCCCTGATCACCAAGGGCAATTTCGCCATCAAGTCCGACCCCGACATGGCCCGCCTGGTGCTGTCCCTGCCCCTGGTGGCGATGGACTCGGTCGGCGCCGGCGCCGGCAGCTTTGTGCGCCTCGACCCCTACAGCAAATCGATCAAGCTCGGCCCCGACAGCGCTGGCTACCGCGTCGGTACCTGCTGGCCCGAAAGCGGACTCGACACGGTGTCCGTTTCCGACTGCCACGTCGTGCTGGGCTACCTTAACCCGGAGAACTTCCTGGGCGGTGCCATCAAGCTTGACGTGCAGCGCGCCCGCGACCACATCAAGGCGCAAATCGCCGACCCGCTTGGCCTGTCGGTCGAGGATGCCGCCGCCGGCGTCATCGAACTGCTTGACCTCACTCTCTCCGAGTACCTGCGCGCCAACATCAGTGCCAAGGGCTACAACCCGGCGGACTTCACCTGCTTCTCCTACGGCGGCGCCGGCCCGGTGCACACCTACGGCTACACCGGGGGCGTCGGCTTCAAGGACGTCGTCGTGCCAGCCTGGGCAGCCGGTTTCTCGGCCTTCGGCTGCGCCTGCGCCGACTTCGAGTACCGCTATGACAAGTCGGTGGACCTTGGTGTTGCCCAGCACGCGTCCGACGCCGACAAGGAAGCCGCCTGCAAGAGCCTGCAGGAAGCCTGGTCTGAATTGGCAGTCAAGGTCATCGACGAGTTCGTCCTCAACGGCTACAAGCCCGAGGACGTGCTGCTGATCCCCGGCTACAAGATGCAGTACATGGGTCAGTTGAATGACCTCGAGATCGTCTCGCCGGTGACCAGCGCCGCCACCGCCGCCGACTGGGACCACATCGTCGACGCCTTCGAGAACACCTACGGCCGCGTCTATGCAAGCTCCGCGCGCTCGCCGGAACTGGGCTTCTCGATCACCGGCGCCATCCTGCGCGGCACCGTCGTGACGCAGAAGCCGGTGCTGCCGGAGGACCCGGATGCCGGGCCGACGCCGCCCAAGGAAGCCTATCTTGGCACCCGTCCGTTCTACCGCCACAAGAAGTGGGTGGATGCCGCGCTCTGGAAGATGGAAGGCCTCAAGGCCGGCAATCACATCGTGGGTCCCGCCATCATCGAATCCGACGCCACGACCTTCGTCGTCCCCGACGGCTTCGAAACCACGATCGACAAGCACCGCCTGTTCCATCTCAAGGAAGTGAAGTAAGGAGACCCGCCATGAACATGATGAGCAATAAGGAAGTCGGCTTCGCCGACCTGCTGCAGAACGGCCAGACACTCAAGCAGCACCGCGACGGCATCATCGAGCGCACCAAGGCCACCGGCCACTACAACGGCCTCAAGAAGCTGGAATTCCGGGACAGCGACCCGATCGGCTACGAGAAGCTGTTCTCCAAGCTGCGCGGCGGCCTGGTACACGCTCGCGAAACCGCCAAGAAGATTGCCGCAAGCCCCATCGTCGAGCAGGAAGGCGAACTCTGTTTCACGCTTTACAACGCCGCCGGCGACTGCGTCCTGACCTCGACCGGGATCATCATCCACGTCGGCACTATGGGCGCGGCAATCAAGTACATGATCGAGAACAACTGGGAAGCCAACCCCGGCATCAATCCCGGCGACATGTTCACGACCAATGACTGCGCCATCGGCAACGTCCACCCCTGCGATATCGCCACCATCGTCCCGATCTTCTGGCAAGGCCGGCTGATCGGCTGGGTCGGCGGCGTCACGCACGTCATCGACACCGGCTCGGTGACGCCGGGCTCGATGTCCACCGGCCAGACCCAGCGCTTCGGCGACGGCTACATGATCACCTGCCGCAAGACCGGGGTGAACGACGAGCCGCTGCGCGACTGGCTGCACGAGTCCCAGCGCTCGGTGCGCACGCCCAAGTACTGGATCCTCGACGAAAAGACCCGCATCGCGGGCTGCCACATGATCCGCGAGCTGGTGGAGGAAGTGATCCGCGCCGACGGCATCGAAGCCTATGAGAAGTTTGCCTTCGAGGTCATCGAAGAAGGCCGCCGCGGACTGCAGAGCCGCATCAAGGCCATGACCCTGCCAGGCAAGTACCGCAAGGTCTCCTTTGTCGACGTGCCTTACAAGCATGACGACGTGCAGGTCTCCAACGCCTTTGCCAAACTGGACTCCATCATGCACTCGCCGGTGGAGATGACCATCAGGCCGGACGGCAAGTGGCGCCTGGACTTCGAGGGCGCGAGCCGCTGGGGCTGGCACACCTTCAACGCCCATCAGGTCGCATTCACTTCCGGTATCTGGGTGATGATGTGCCAGACCCTGGTGCCCACACAGCGCATCAACGACGGCGCCTACTTCGCCACCGAGTTTCGCCTGCCAAAGGGTACCTGGTGCAATCCGGATGACCGCCGCACCGGCCACGCCTACGCCTGGCACTTCCTGGTCTCCGGCTGGGCGGCGCTGTGGCGCGGCCTGTCCCAATCGTATTTCAGCCGTGGTTATCTGGAAGAGGTGAACGCCGGCAACGCCAACACCTCCAACTGGCTGCAGGGTGGCGGTATCAACCAGGACGGCGAGATCCACGCGGTCAACAGCTTCGAGGCCAGTTCGTGCGGCACCGGCGCCTGCGCGGTCAAGGATGGTCTCAACCATGCCGCCGCCATCTGGAACCCGGAAGGCGATATGGGCGATATCGAGATCTGGGAGATGGCAGAGCCTCTGCTCTACCTCGGCCGGAACGTCAAGGCCAACTCCGGCGGCTACGGCAAGTACCGTGGCGGTTGCGGCTTCGAGACGCTGCGCATGGTGTGGAACGCCCAGGACTGGACCATGTTCTTCATGGGCAACGGGTTCATGAACAGCGACTGGGGCATGATGGGCGGCTACCCTTCCGCCACCGGCTATCGCTTTGAGGCACACAAGACAGGGCTGGACAAGCGCATCGCCATTGGCGATTCCTTGCCTCTGGGCGGCGACATCGATCCGGGCAAGCCGGATTACGAGCGCCACATCGATGCCACTGCCGTGATCAAGCGTGACAAGCAGTGCATCACCACCGAGGACTGCTACGCCAACCACGACCTGTACCTCAACTACCTGCGCGGGGGCCCGGGCTTCGGCGACCCGATCGATCGGGATCCGAAAGCCATCGAGGCGGACCTCAACCAGAAGTTCCTGCTGCCGGAGTACGCCCAGAAGGTCTATGGTGCCGTCTTCACCCAGGACGCCAAGGGCGTCTTCACGGTCGACGCGGGCAAGACCCAGGCCCGCCGTTCCGAGATCCGCAAGGAGCGCCTGGACCGCTCCCTGCCAACCCGCGAGTGGATGAAGGAAGAGCGCGAACGCATCCTCAACAAGCATGCGGCCGTACAGGTGCAACACATGTTTGCCACCAGCTTCGCCCTGTCGGAGAAGTTCACACGGGAATTCAAGGAATTCTGGAATCTTCCCGCGGACTGGCAATTGCCGGAGGAAGAACTGGGCGTGCCGTCCTACGGCGCCAAGCACCGCATGGACCTCTCCCTGCTGCCCGACGTCACCACCGTCGTCCAGGTCGAAGAGTAATCACCGAATCTAGGAGCTGAACAATGTCTGCCTACACCAATGAACAGGTTGCCCACCTCGTCGAAGGTTCCCTGGACTGGGAAACCACCTTCCGCATGCTCTCGATGCCCAAGGATGACAGCCGGTTCGCGCAGTACCTGGCCGCCCTGCAGGCCAAGGTGAGCTTCCCGGACCGCATCGTGCTCCCACTCGGCCCGCACATGTATATCGTGCAGTCGGCCAAGTCCAAGGCGTGGGTGACCAAGTGCGACTGCGGCCACGAGTTCTGCGACTACCGCGAGAACTGGAAACTGCATGCCTCGATCTACGTGCGCGACACCGAGGAGGCGATGACCGAGGTCTATCCCAAGCTGATGGCGCCCGATACCCAGTGGCAGGTATATCGCGAGTACTACTGCCCGTCTTGCGGCACCATGCATGATGTCGAGGCACCCACGCCATGGTATCCGGTGATCCATGACTTCGAGCCAGACATCGAGGCATTCTATAAGGAATGGGTGCAGTTACCGGTCCCGGAGCGTGCCCCGGACTGATCGTCGCGTGAGGAACGGCGGGGCAGGCACTCCCTGCTCCGCGCCGGGAATTGCCAGCAACCAAGCACCACGTAAGCGCTTGCCTGGCAATATGATTATCGCTTGCGGCTTCGTGACCGCGACCTGACTGACTGGCTGCGCGGGAGGAATCCCGCACGAGCTCTAAACGAGAGGATGCATGAACCCCAACCGGGCTCAAACGCTCGTCCGTGCAGCCCGCGCCTGTCCAGATCGGACAGCGCATTTTCTCGGCACTGAACCACTATGCACCTTCGAGCAGCTTGCCGATCGCGTCGCGCGCTGTGCCCTCGGCTTGCGTCACTGGCCCGGGCTGCATGCCGGTGATCGGGTAGCACTGATCATGAAGAACTGCCCGCAGTACGTCGAGCTTTTGTATGGCATCTGGCACGCCGGTCTGTGTGCCGTACCGATCAATGCCAAGCTGCATCCGAGCGAAATTAACGGGATTCTGCAGGACAGTGGTGCCTGCCTTTGCTTCGTCACCGACGTCAAAGCAGAGCCTGGGGCGCAGTCACCCAGGTGTTTGCTGCCCGACGTATCCAGTGAGCCTCACTATCAGGCGCTTGGCGCCGTCCGCTGATGAAAACCTGCCAAGCAACGAATTCACTATGCGGCCGTAGTACTGTGAAAGCGGCCGCTGAGGCAAGGCCAAAGCGAACGGCAGCGATGGGTCGGGAAGCGTCCTTCCCCCAGCCGCCTGACATCGGTCAGCTTCGGCCGTTCGTCACACTCTCACGCGAACTTTCGAATGTTTGCTCCGCTCAGGTAACGGGACTTCGCGGGACATCAAGCTCGTCGCCTCCTCGGCCATACTAGGTACGCTCGATCCGGGCGCGCGCCTCTGCACTTGAAAGCAGGCCCCGGTCCGCGCGGTTGGCCGCGCTTGCCGCATAGACCAACCTGCGTGCATGCGTGATGCCGAGCGGCTCGAACCCGTTGGCCGGATTGAACGCCATCTGATTGACGATGGCCTCGCCTTCGGCTGAAGGCACCGACGAAATCTCGAGCTCCCCGATCACGACTGTCGGAGCCTCCCATACGACCGAAGCGTCGTTCACCGGCGTATGCTTCTCGTCGGTGAAGAGCTGCACCACCAGTTGCCATTTCAGCGCGCCCTTGCTTAGGCGACTGAGCAGATCGTTGCGCAGATACTGCTCGTCATGACGATCGCCTTCGGTGCCGGGCACAGTGTCGGGACACGGCTGCAGCGCGTACTTGAAGGCTGCATCGTTACACTTCACCACCGAGCCCCAGAACGTCTCCGTCGTGAGGCTCGCCACCGTGTGCAACTTCGTCGCTTGGAACAGGATGCCAAAGGAGCGCGCCGCCTCGACAGGTCCGAGCTTGCGCGCGAACACGTCGGCCGTCGCTTTTTCAATCAATCCCGCAAGCCCCCCTCGATCTGGGAGACGAGCACATCTGCGATCTCCATGAAGCTGTTCGCATCCCGCGCATGCGACCGACCGCCTTCGTTCGTTACGAGCAAATCGGTTTCAGTGCCGTCGGCCGTGAAGCACTTGACGGCAACGCCACGCACGTCCGCCTCCGTGTCAGCAAAAGGACAGGGCTGCCCGTTCGAAAAGCGGCACGCCACACGGTAGAGCAGCGGCGCACCCGAAGCGCCGCCGTTCGCGAAGAGACCCGACGCAAGCGCGGGCGGCACCGCGGCGAAAATGCGCAGCGTGCCGAACGCGCCCATCACCTGCTTTTGATGCTGGCCCCTGTCGATACGCCCGCCCAAGCCCGTCCGGCTGCTCGACGCGATCGATTCCTGCTGTGCCCTGATCTTTTCGATCATTGTGGCCATGATGTCCGGCGTGTCCGGGTGGTCTTCCCATCCGGTGCCGGAACCCACTTGTTGCGCTGCTGCACCGATTGTCGTTTGGTTCGCCACGGCCGCCTCCGATCCGGTTCATTACACCACGCATCCGGAGATCGGTCCCTGTCGCAACCGACCTCCCCAGTCATGCATCGCCTCGCCGGCCATCGGTCTTGACGGCGAATCGGAAGGCCGCTTCGGATCGAATGCAGACCCCAGGTCTAGGGCAAGTATCAACTCTACCGGCCGCAAGACGCTGAACATCGCCGGCGTCTGGTTCAAGACAACGATGGCCGTCTTGCAGACGATTGCCACATATAGCGTCAGGTGACCGGCGACTCCAGCGCAGATCAGGGATGTGCGGAGACATCCCCATAAAGCTGGCGCATGAATGCTCGAAACACAGGATTCATCACATCGTCGTGGTTCTTAATGACATCGCCGTCCACCTCGACGTTCCAGATCAGTGCATTCGCCACCGCACCTTCGTCGGCTCCAACCACCGTCGTCAGAAAGCTGCCGCCGCAAAAGGTGCGTGTCCATTTTGGCTTAAGCAGATGCCCCAGCGTGAGGTTCTGGCGAAAGAACTCAGCAGCGTCTTCTGCCTCGAGTTTCTTGTTCTGACGCACTGCCTCGCCCAGTTCCTCGCCGTGCAGATCTTTGAGATCCGCCTCTGACCTCCATCCTGCACAACGGGCGCCGTCGCCAGGCATGGCGTTGTCCGCGCCCGGCACCTCGTCGGGCGCGTGAGCGTAGAGTCGGTGCGTCAGGTAGTGTTCGATGTGGCCCGGGGTCTTCTTCATGGCCGTACCCTGCTCACTGGTGGTCTCACGCTCGAAGAGCGTATTGACCGAGCGGCCAATCGGAAACGCGATCCCTGTTGCCCAGTCCTTGATCGACGTGACTGACACTAGCAGCGGCGGCTGGAACCGAGTCGGCTTATACTTGAGCGCCACGCGATAGAGCGCTTCATACCGCGATGCCTCGAAGGCCGGATTAATCAGTAAGATCATGTCCGCCGGCCTTTCCGGCAGTTCCGTTCCCTTGCCCGTTCCGTCCAGATCACGCTGCGCTGCCAGCGACTCGATCAGCGATCCGGACATGGCGGCATAAAGGATAAGCCCGCCAAAGCTGTGACCTATCATCAGCGTGCGGATGCGGGGACGCGCGCCTGCTTTCTCGGAAGCTGCGCCCGTCTGAAGCGCGCCGCCCGACTGCGCGTCGTTGTAGTAAGTTCGGAGGGATCGCAGTCGTGCGAACAGCTCGCGCGACGATCCGATCGAGATGCGTCGCGCGGCCTCTTTGCGCGCCCAGAAAGTCAGACTCAGCAGCGGATCGGACACCGTCCACGACTTCCCTCGCCAGGCCACATAAACCCCCACGACCTTTCTCGGTTTGCCAGCCGGACCGGCCCGGTCACGTTCCTCGGCGCCTGCGGCTTCGAGCAACGCACGGAATTCCTGCACATTTGCGTCGTTGGTCTGTGCGTTGTGCTTCCAACCGTGAACGAAAACAACGATGCTCAGGTCCTCACCTTTTTTGGCAAGGAGGAACGTCAGCCGATCCATCAGGTTATCGATCTGGTTCGAGGGGTTGTTCGCCAGCGCGTCCGCGGATGCGGGCGTATTCGGATACAGCCAGCCCTGGTCGTCGAACTCGACGAAATGCAATTCATAGAGACCTCGCACACTTTCCGGTGTCACTTTGCCGCACGCTTGCCGTAAGTCATCGTGCATATTGGAGCTTGCACGCTGACAGCTTGCGTCCTTGTCGAGGTCAACAAGATGGGTGCGATACGCGCTGTTCGGCGCGCACGCACAGAGCCCCACTAGCAGCAAGGCTGCAAACTGCCTTTGCAGGAAGCGTATCGCGCAGGCTTGTGCTGCGCTGGCGGCGTCGGGTCTCATCTGTCCAAGGCCAGGTGCGGCGGCTTCTGGCGCTAGTCCGCTGCGTCATTCGAAAAGCACCCCGTTCGACTGGGCCTCAAGGGGTGCGTTTTCTCTGACGCAATGGACTAGGCGTTCTGATCGGTCGACCTCGGTGCTGTCTTGAAATAGTCAGCAAACGGCCACGCCGCCTTCAATTGCGCTTCGGTTCCGGCATAGCAATCGCGATCGCCGGGATCCATTCCCGCAAAGGCACGGGGTTCCGGCCCCGACTTGCCGTCGGTGTACTGCCAGAGGATAAAGTGCGGCCAGGTGTCCGTCGGGATGCCAACGGGCTGACTTCGATATCGGGCATACCAGAGCGGGCAATTCTTGAGGATTGGATCCGCGCCATGTGCCTGCACGGCATCGCGCAGCATGTTGCCACCATAGATCATGGGCCAACGACCAGTCTTGTCCTTGACGCTGACGACAAAAGCCTGGGCCTGCTCTAGCGTCATGTCTGGGCCGCTCGAACTGGGTTCGAAATCGAGACAAAACAGCGTCGCTGTATTGTCTACCGCTGGATCATCGCACTGCGTGGCGGCCAGGAAATTGTCTGCCTGCTCGTTCGCCGGACGGGAACTGGAAAAGTGGTAGGCACCCCACAACAGTCCCGCGGCGAGTGCGTCTTGCCGTCGCCTCCTGTATGCAGGATCCTGAAAAGTCGCGCCCTCGCTGGCCTTGTGGATAACGGCTCTGACCCCGGCATTCCTAGCTTTGATGGCATCGAAATGGTTGTCATGGTTGATGTCGATGACGACATCGATGGAGCCTGGCATGGTTTCCGGCATGGCGCCCTCCTGATTCAGTGCCATTTGGACCACGGCGCATCCATCGGCGAGCGGCCCAAGCTGCGCGGCGTCTGTGCCATGGAGTCCCGCAGTACGTGCGCCTGTTGCCTAACACCGTCGCTGATACCAATCACGGCGCCATCCGCGAACCCGTCTGAAGCATAGGCAAGCGATCGGGTGAACCATCTCAGCCAGGTGGATGACTTTGTGTTGCGGATTATTGAACTCTGAATTAGACGAAGTTTCTCTCGCAATTCGGGCCTGCATCCTGCTGGCGGGCTGAGAACTTGGGCGCCAGGTGTCCGCAATAGGCTGAAGAACGCGAATGGCTGCCGTGGGTGAATCACTGCAAGGCTCGGCACGCGCGATCGGCAGAAGTGAGGCGCTCAGAGGCATCCACCTCTCCGCGCTGGGTGTCCGACTGAGACCGGCCAAGATGCGACGCCCGCTCGCGCTGCTGTTGGGACATTCACACGTCCGCTTTCCTCCAGGTCGCAGCCGTTCCGATGGCTTGGATCCCGTTACGTCGGTTTTGCCTGACTCTCCCAGCAAGGATTGATTCCCCGTTGACACCGCTCCGCTTTGCGAACGCATGCTCACGACTGAACTAGCCGCCGGCTTTCCATTGCTCGCCGTACGACGCCACTAACCCTTAGCCTCTCCGTCGCAAGCACTGAAATCGCGTTGCTCGAAGCCGCGGACATCCGATGGCGTGAGTGCAAACCACTGGCGGCAGGCGCGCGACAATGCTGATTGAGCAGGAAAACCAAGCATCAGAGAAATCTGGCCGACCGCCAGCTTGGTGCCTCGAAGATAATGCAGCGCGAGGGCTGTGCGAACCTCGCCCCTCAGTGTTTCGAAATTAGTGCCCTCTTCCGCGAGCCGGCTGCAGCGTTCTCGGATGCATGGCAAGCCTCGAAGCACCTCTCACAACGGCCGCCCTATTCCTCCGTATTTCGCGTGAAACTCGCCGGAACGTCTGGTCCCCACAGGAAAAGAGAGTCTTCGGGAGCAAAATCCCCACTTGGCCACGCCTGCCCGACAGCGATGTAGTCTATCCCGGCTGAGTACTCGCAAAACGAACCCCACGGGTCCTCGACGTAATGAAAATAGTTGGACCCAAGCACGTGCCTGCCCGTCCCCCACCCGCCGGCATAACCGGCGGCCGCCATTTGCGCGGCGCCTTCGCCAACCGCGTCCACATCGTCGACATCCCACGAAGCATGATGCCAGCCACGAGCACTGCTTTTGGCAAATGCCAGCAAATGGTGATCGCAACCATGCGGGGCGTGCGTGAACGCAATCAGGTCGCGCGATCGATCTGACAAGCGCAAGCCGAGCGCTCGCTCGTAGAAGTCGACCGCGCGCAACACATCCGGTGTGAACAGCAGGACATGGGACAAGCGATTGGGCACCACGCGGCGCACATGGGCGCGCGTGCATGCGCCGCGCGCATTGGCGTCCGCTCCCGCGCGCTCCTTCCGCGCTTTCTGGTCCGGCGAGGTCTTGGGCCCCGCCCTAACCAGGATCAGGTTGCCATCCGGGTCGTGGAACCACAGTCCATCGTCCCCGCTGTTGCCCGGCGCGCAGGCATCCTTCGCCCCGGCGCGGGCGACCTGATCTCGCAGCAAAGGCATGTCGGCGTCATAAGCGTTGAAGCACAGATACGCCAGCGATTTGCGCGCCGCCGGCAAAATTCGCGCCCAGCGATGCCCGTCGGCGGCACGCAATGCAAGCTCGCCGCGATCTGGGCCGGCAGCGTCCACCCCCAACCCAAACGCATGAAAGAAGGCCTGCGCTTCAGCCAGCGATGGAACGTTGAGGGCGAAGTGATCAATCGAGTGGACGGCCGCGCGCGCCGGCCGCAGTGCGGAATGGGTCATGAGGATCTCCTGGCGGCGAGCCACCGCATGCATTCGCCGAGGGCTCGCTCCTTGCCTGTGTTCAGCCGCCGCTTTCGTCGACCACCGGATTGCGCAGCGTGCCAAGGCCTTCCACGGCCACCTCGCACACATCCCCCGGCTGCATCATCAGCCTTGGCGTACGCGCCCAGCCAATGCCGGAAGGCGTGCCGGTAACGATCACATCGCCGGGTTCCAGCGTCATGGCTTCACTGATCACGCTGATCAGGGTGGCGACGTCGAACACCATGTCATCGGTACTTGCGGATTGCACGACCTCGCCGTTCAGCCGAGTCTGCAGCAGCAAGCCCCGAGCGCCTGGCGGCAGTTCGTCGGCAGTCACCAGGTCGGGCCCGAAGGCACCGGTGCCGTCGAAGTTCTTGCCCACGGTCCATTGCGGCGACTTGAACTGGTACTCACGCACCGAACCATCGTTGAACAGCGCATAGCCCGCCACGTGCGAGAGGGCATCCTCCTTGTCGATATGGCGCCCGCCCTTTGCCATGACTACGGCGATCTCGCCCTCAAAGTCGAGCGAGTCCGACACCCGCGGGCGAACCAGTGGCGCCTGATGGGCGATCAGGCTGGTCTGCACGCGCAGGAAGATGGTCGGATAGTCCGGCTGCTCGTACTGGCTCTCTTTTGTGTGGTCCGCGTAGTTCAGCCCGATGCAGAGGATCTTCGGCGGGCGGGCCAGGGGCGGCAGGTAAGCGATGCCCGCCGCGTCGAGCGTTTCGCTGGTGGCATGCTCCCGGCCGTATGTGTTCAGGTCAACGCCGCGCGCCAGGAGTTGTTCCAGCGAAACCGGGCCGATAACGCGGATGTCCTTGCCATCGCGCACGCCGAGGCAGGGCTTGCCATCCTTCAGGAAGGATACATAACGCATTTTCTAGTCTCCAAATTGATCAATGTGTAAAACTCGCGCCGTCACGTTGGAACGGAACCGGCGTGCTGGCTGAGCCACGCCTGGAAGGCGTGGCAGATGTCGTCATGAGCGCGGCGCGCCGATGCGGAGGCTTCAAAGAAGCCGAAGAAGGGATGGAACATGTCATCGAAGCGAAGCACACGCACCGGCACGCCAGCCGCGGCAAGCCGACCTGCATAGGTCACGCCTTCCGCCTGCAGTGGGTCATGTCCCGCAACCGCCACCACGGCCGGCGCCACACCATGAAGGTCGGCCGCATGCATCGGTGACGGCGGGAAACAGTCGGCCAGCGCAGCGTTCTCGCCGAGGTACAGCCGCGAGATATCGCGGAGGTCGGAAGGCGACAGCATCGGAAAGTCGCTGCGCAACGCTTCGATCTGCCCGATATCGCGTGCGAAATCGACGCCAGGCACGACCAGCAACTGCGCCGCCAGGCGCTCGGCCTGATCGCCCCGGTCGCGCAGCCTGAGCGCGGTGGAGGCGGCTAGGTTGCCGCCTGCGCTTTCCCCGGCCACCGCGACCCGCGCCCTGTCGCCGCCCAGTTCGCCGGCATTGCGCAGCGCCCACAGCGTCGCCGTGAGCGCGTCGTCATGCGCGGCGGGAAACGGATGTTCAGGCGCGAGCCGGTAGTCGACCGAGACGATGACGGCATTGACGTCGCGGCAAAGCTTTCGCGCGATGTCGTCCATCAGCGCCACGCTGCCCAGCACAAAGCCGCCGCCGTGGAAGAACACGACCGTCGGCAGCGACATCGATGCATGGCAGGGACGGTAGACCCGCACCGGCACTCGCGCACCCTCATGGACGGCAATGCAGTCCTCGATGGCGGCGACCTCGGGCAGCGGAGCCCGCTCGCGCGCGGTCTGGATGGCAACACGCATGCGTTCGCGGGCCTCGTCAGGCGTGCCGGAGAACGGAGCCGGCGCATCCGCCGCACGCATCGAAGCCACGATGGCCGCCAGTTCCGGGTCGAGTGGGATATGCATTGGGTTTTTCTTCATCGGAGACCGAGAACATAGTGCTGCGACGCCAACGCACGCCGGCGCAACGCATCCAGGTCGATATTCGTCATGCGGCCATGGCGCTTGACGGTGCGGCCGGCGACAAGCACCGTATCTACATTGCCCGGATGCGCGGCCAGCACGACCGCGCCCACCGCATCGGATACCGGCGTCAGGTTGAGGTCATCGGCGCGGATCATGATGAGGTCGGCCTGCTTGCCGGGCGTCAGCGTGCCGACTTTGTGCGCCAGCCCGTTTGCCTTGGCCCCCGCCACGGTGGCAAATTCCAGTACGTCCCGCAGCGACAGTGTTGCCGGCGCATTCGCCACGCGCGAGTGGCCGCCGCCCATCCATGAGCGGTAGTACGCAAAGGCGTGGCGCATCTGGGTGAACATGTCGCCCGAGCATTTGGTTTCGGTATCCCCACTCAGGCTGGGCCGGATACCGGCCGCCAGCAGGCGATCGAAGGGAATGTCGCCAATCCCCTGCGCGTTCATTTCGCAATGCACGCCTAGCGACGCGCTGACGCCGGCACCGGCCATCATCGCGATCTCTTCCGCGCTGGAAAAGCAGCAGTGCACAAAGGTCAGGTCGTCGCCCAGCACGCCCGCCGCATGCATCTGCGCAATGCCCTGCACCGGCGCATTGCGGGCGTAGGCACCCATGTGGATAGAGGAACGGATGCTCAGTTCGCGCGCCAGCCGCAAATCGGCCAACCAGACGTCCCGGCACGCCATCTCCGGGCCGCGCGCGGCCATCGCCAGCGTCAGCAACTGGTCATCCGACGAGAAGTAGCGCTCGCGCAGACGCCGGATATCGACGGGATGGGCACGCTGGCTGTCAAACATCCAGGATGACCCGTCGACTAGCGGCCACCCGTGCGCGAACACGCCGCGGATGCCGGCGTCGCGCAAGCCGAGGATGGCGGCATCCGCGTGTTCGGGTGAGTTCTGCACGTGCGACCAGTCCAGCATGGTGGTGATGCCGCTGTCCAGGGCGGACACCGCGCCAAGCATCGTGCCGATCTGGACATCTTCCGGCCGGAACGCCGCGCCTTTGGCGCCCAGCATCTCGGCAAAATAAATCTGCGGATCAATATCGGCATATCGATGCCTGACGCAGCTTTGCCAGGTGTGCCGATGGGTATCGACAAAGCCGGGCAGCACGATCATGCCGCTCGCGTCGATCTGATCCGCTGCCGCAGCCTCGATTTGCGGAGCCACGGCGGCGATCCGGTCGCCTTCGATCAGGACATCGCCCTGGCGCAGGTCGCCCACCGCCGGGTCCATACTGAGCACCCAGCCGCCGCGCAACAATACACGTCGATCGTTCATCGCCTCACCGCCTCAGCCATTTCGACAGTTGTGCAGCCACCTCGCCGGCGCGTGCCACGTCGGTGCCTACCCAGGCCACGTAGCCATCCGGACGCAGCAGCAGCGCCTTCACTCCGTCCATGGAGGCCGGCGTGCGGGCGGCACGCGCCGCCAGCACGGTGACCGGCAGCTCCGACAGGTCCATGGTGGCGAACTGGCGGCTGAAGCCTTCCAGGTCGATCAGGACAAAGCGGCGCTCCCGGAGGGTCTGTGCCACGGATACCGCGCTGCCGTCCGGCAGCAGCAGGTCGAGGTCCGGGCAAGGCAGGCCGGTCAGCGGGTGGCTGTCCGCCTCTCGCGGATATGGCGCTTCCAGGCCGCACAGTTCGCGTACGAGCTTTCTTTGCACATCAGGCAGCGGGATGATCTGCGCCTGCATGCGGCGCTTCAGCGCGATGGCTTCCGGCCCGAAGCTGAACTGCAGCGCGCACTGGGCCTTCACGCTTTCCAGCAGCGCGAGCATGACCGGCAGCCGCTCGGCATTATAGGTATCGAGCGTGGCCGGGTCCGCCAGGCCATGGACGACATTGGCCAGCTTCCAGCCGAGGTTGAAGGCATCCTGCAGGCAGAAGTTCATGCCCACGCCGCTTGCCGGGTAATGGATGCGTGCCGATTCCCCGACCAGGAAGACCCGCCCCTTGCGCAGCGCGGGTACCGCGCGCATCTGGTCGTCGAAGCGCGACGCCCAGCGATACGACCGGATGCCGTAGTCGGTGCCGTGCACATCGCGGATGCATTGCAGCGCTTCTTCCAGTGTCACCGGCTCGTCCTTGGGGGCATGCCGCCGGTCGCGATGGACGATATTGAAGCGGGTAATGCCGTCGCCGAACACGTAGCCGCGCACCCAGCCCATCTCGTTATCGACATTGATGCGCCCGCCCGGCCATGGCGCCTGCAGCTCGGCGTCAAGGACGATGCCGCGAAAGGTCCCCGCATGCCCCTCGAACGGCAGGCCCAGCCGGGTGCGCACGGCACTGCGACCGCCATCGGCGCCGACCACATAGCGGGCCTGTAGGGTGACGGCGACGCCCGCGGCATCGACCACGTCGACCTCGACACCCGCATCCGACTGACGCACGTCGCGCACTTCCATGCCCGCGCGGATTTCTGCCCCGCTCTCCAGCGCCCAGTCCCACAAGATCTGTTCGGTGAGGTTTTGCGGCAGGCCCAGCGTAAAGCCGAAGCGCGACTCCAGGTGCTTCCATTCGATTGGGTGGAAGCCCGCCCAGATATGCGAAGGCCGGAACGGATAATCCGCGATCGAGCGGGTCTTCTCGATAAATCGATGCGCAATCCCTCGCGCATCGAACAGCTCAAGCACCCGGGGCAGCAAGGTCCCCGCGCGCGACTGGACCCCGTCGGTGCGGCGTTCCAGCACCAGCGTCCTCACGCCGGACCCGGCAAGCTCCGCAGCCATGGTCAGCCCCGAAGGCCCGCCACCAACGACAATCACATCCCACTGCATGTTTCAATTCTCCTTCTAGGGCCAAAGCCGGAAGCGCCGTGGCGCGCTAAACGATTTCCAGTCAGAACAGGTGCGTCATGCCCGCTTCCAGCACGAGCTGGCGCGACGACGTTGCGGGCGGCTGGTTGCGCATCACCGCAAGCTGCCCCGACCCCGCCACCTGGAGCACTCCGAGCACATAGAGGCTGGTCCGCTTCGACAATGCATAGTCGAGATGGGCGTGGAACTGGTTCCACTTGTAGGGATCGAGGCTGGTGTACGAATAGCCGCCGCCAAGGCGAAGCTGCTGCGTGACGTACTTGTAGGCGCCGACATCGATCGACTGCGCAGTCTCGCGCGCACCTGCCGCAGACAGGCGCGTGTAGCTGTAATTGGCCATCACCCGCCAGCCGTGGTCGGCATACGCAATCCCGGCGCTGGCAGTGTCCTGATTCTGGAAGATCGATGCCGTGGGATTGCCGCTGAAGTCGATCCCATACAGCCGGGTAATGCCCAGTTTCTGGCCGGGTGCATAGGGCACGCCGTTGACCGATTCCAGCACGATGACGCCTTGCACCGGCCCGCCGCTGTAGCTAACCTCGGCGCCCACGGCGCGCCCGGTATTGGTCGTCGAACTGGCATTGCCGAAGGCGTACATCGCGCCGAACTGCAGCCCGCCAATTGCTGGCGATTTGTACTTGACCGTGCTATTCAGCGAATTGCCCACGGTCCGGTCCAGGTTGCCGGGGTGCGTGGCCAGCAGCGAGGTGTAGCGCTCGGAGGTAAAGGGCACCAGATCGGCCAGCAGGTCGTACATGGAGCCCAGCGAAACCGTACCGAAGGTGTTGGAGCTCACGCCGACATAGCTCTCGAACGGCGTCGACAATCCCGTATCCAGGAAGGCATATTTGCTCAACCGGAAGAACGCCGCCGTATCGCCGTTGATCGCTTCCTTGCCCGACATGGCGATAAAGGGCACGGCGTGCGTGCCGCTGAGCTGAAACTGTCCGCCGCCACCGGGACCGGCATTGGTGGTGTAGGACACGCCGCTCCCCAACAGGCCGGACAACGTGACCGACGATTGCGCCCTGGCGGGCAGGTGGCAGACCGCCAACATGGTGGCGCAGGCCAGCGCCACAGCTAACTTCCTCATTCCTGTGTCTCCGTGTTTCTGGTTTTTTCGGGCCGCACGGGTCCCTGCGCGGCCGCCTTGCAACAGCCCACGTGGATCAACGCGTCTTTGGGGGATTCAGCGCAAAGGGGCTTGCGCGGAGGCGCCGGAGAAACCGGCCGCCGCTTCGGCATGCAACAGCGAGCGGTACATCCAGGCGGCCGCCGCCACCGCCAGCGTGCCGGCAATAGCAAACACCAGGGCCATACCATGCGCCAGCGCTTCCGGGCCGGCGTCGAACAAATGCCCTCCTGCCAGCGCGATTAGTGTCGGCGACAGGCCCTGGCCGATCAGCCCGTTCAGGACCAACACGATCGCCATCACCAGCCCCACCGCATTCGTCGGCACCTTCCTGGCGACAATCGTCGAGGTGACCGCCATGAAGGTCCAGGAGAACAGCACGACCATCGCATCGACCAGCCAGAAGCCGGCCAGGGTATGGGTCATGCACAGCAGGATGGTCAGGGCCGGCACCGCAATGCTCACCACCAGGCCGACCAGCGCCACGCCGGAGAGCCGGTCGGCCCGCGAGCGCGCATCCATGGCCAGCCCAGCGAGCCACAGGCCGAGCGGTCCCATGGTCAGCAGCAGGCTGCCCTGAATCAGCCCGATCTCGGCCATGCCAAGCTGGAAGCGCCGCACCACCATGGTGGGAATCCACGCGCCCAACCCATAGGTGATCATCGCATTGCAGACAGCGAAGGCCAGCAGGGGCACGAACAGCGCCTTGTTGTCGGCGAGATGCCGGATCACCGCCTTCGTGTCCGGTTTGCCGCTGTGCGCGGCATCCGCGTGGCGACCCGGGTCGCGGTTCAGGAAGATCAGCAAGCCAACGGGCAGCCCGCAGATGCCGATCAGGAACAGCGTCATCTGCCACGGCGCCACTTGCCCGACCAGCGGGATCGAGCGAATGCCCGCCGACTGGATCCAGTGCAGCATCGGCCCGCCCAGCACCAGCGACAGGCCTGTGCCCATCATCAGCGCCATGGTGTAGACCGACAGCGCGCGTGCGCGCCGCTGGTCGTCGACGCCGTCCCGGATCAGCGAATAAGCGGAAGGCGGAATCAGCGCTTCCGCCCCCCCGACAATGATGCGCGCCACCACCAGCGTGACGAACCCCGCCGCCACCGCGTTGGCGGCGACCGCAACCGACCACACCAGCACGCCCACCGCGATGATCAGGCGGCGGTTATAGCGGTCGGCCATCCAGCCCGCCGGCAAACCCACGGCGATATTCGACACGGCAAAGGCTGCGCCGATCAGGTAGCTGATCTGCAGGTCGCTGGCGCCGAATTCGCGCTGGATCGGCCCGACCATCAGCACCAGGATGTTCTTGTCAATCTGCGCCAGCATCATCACCGCCGTCAGGGTGGCGACCAATGCCCATTGTGACGTAGCAGACTGATCTGTGTGAGGCTTTGGAATCACTGTCTTGTCTCCGTTTTCTCGTTTTCACGCGGCTCTGACTCGCCGTTGCGTCGGATTATTCGCTCCGTAGTGACATTTACAAAATTTATTGTTTAAATTAGAAGCATCCATTCTGTAAATACATACCGCCGCCATGCGCTTCAACAAACTCGACCTCAACCAGCTCGTCGTGCTCGACGCCTTGCTCTCGACCCGCAGCGTCGGCAAGGCGGCGGAGCGTCTGTTCCTAAGCCAGCCCGCGACGAGTTGCTCCCTGAGCCGACTGCGGGAATATTTCGAAGACGATTTGCTGGTCGCCGTCGGCAAGACGCAGGTATTGACGCCGCTGGCCATGGAGCTGATCAAGCCGGTGCGGGACGTGCTGCTGCAGATCCAGACCATCACGCGAGCGCGCCCCTCGTTCGATCCCGCGACGTCGTCGCGCCGGTTCATCATCGAATCATCCGACTACGTGATCAGTGTGTTCCTGTCGCAGGTCATCAGGCGAGCCGCCGAGCTGGCGCCGCTGATGCAGTTCGATCTGCGCGCGATCAGCCCGCAGACACCAGAGCACCTGGAAAGCGGTGAAGCTGAACTGTTGATCGCGCCGGAGTTCGCCAGGGTGCCCGGCCACCCGTCAGAGCCGTTGTTCCAGGACACATTCTCCTGTCTCGTCTGCGGCGACAGCGCGCTGGCGCGAACCGGCCTGACGGCCGAGTCCTACTTTGACGGCGCCCACATCGGCGTCGAATGGGGTGGCGGTCGGCGGCTCACCTTCGATGCGCGCCTGCTTGCCACGGGCAAGCGCACGCGCCGCCAGGACGTCATCGCCCCGAGCTTCACGCTGGTTCCCGCGCTACTGTCCGGCACGGACCGCATCGCAACACTGCCGACGCGCCTCGCACAGCAAATGGCCAAGCGCTTCGGCCTGCGACGCCTCGACTGCCCAATCGACCTGCCGGCGTTCTCCGAGCATCTGCAATGGCAGAAGTACCAGGAAACCGATCCAGCCATCGCCTGGCTCAGAGAATTGCTGCGGGATACCGCGCGGCAGTTGGACTCGGTGGAAAGCGCGAAAGCGGCGGGGGCGGGGGACGGCGCATCTGCGCCGGCGGACCCGCTGATGGCTGCACCGGCAAGGAAACGCGCTGCGAAAGCGTAGAACGATGGAAAGTCGTCGCTGTTTGGAGAGCGCGTTAATGCTGGCGTGGACGATTTGGCGATGCTGGCCAGATGGATTCGCTGTGGCGCAAGGCGGCGATCTCGAGCGTGAAATCTACCTTTACGAGACTGCCCTGCGACCGGCACGAATGCGGCAAGGCATCAGTGCGCGACAGCATCGCCGATACCCGCCGCATCTGCACGCCATGGGAATCCTGCCGACCCAAGAAGGCATCCGGGACTGACGTGAGCCGGAGGGCGAACATCCCCGAACGACCGCAGGAGGTGGCCATCTTCGCCGACCTGCTCGCCGAGACGCAGGCGTGGGAAGGCATGGGCATCGTGCCGGCACTCACCGCATTCAGGACCGCCTCCTCGATGGCGAAATGCAGCCCGGCACGCCCATCAGCGCGGCTTTTTTGGCTCGATCTTGCGAATGGCGGTTTTACCGTTGGAAGCTGTCGTTGCTGGTGCAAGAACTTGAAAGGCAGCTCAGGGTCGAGGCTGTGTGAAAACGTCTTGGTCACCTAGACTGGATCAACGCATTCAGATTAGGGGATCGGATGAAGCAATTCATAGAGGGAGAAGATCGGAAGCAAGCTTCATTGCTTCCTGAGTGCCTCGATGACTTCGTCGCCGAGGATAACCCCACCAGGATCATCGAGGCGTTTGTTGAAGAGCTGGACCTCGAGTCGCTCGGGTTCGAAGGTGCCAATCCCTCATCTACAGGTCGCCCTTCCTATCATCCTGCTGTCCTGTTGAAGATATACATCTATGGCTATCTCAACCGGGTTCAGTCCAGCCGCCGTCTGGAACGCGAATGCCAGCGCAATATAGAGCTGATGTGGCTGACCGGTCGACTGGCGCCGGACTTCAAGACGATTGCAGACTTCCGCCGGGATAACAGCACGGGCATTCGCAATGTCTGCCGTCGTTTCGTGGTTTTGTGCCGCGATCTGAAGTTGTTCTCGCAGGCCATGGTCGCCATCGACGGCAGCAAGTTCAAGGCAGTCAATACTCGGGACCGCAATTTCACGGCTGGCAAGGTCGACAAGCGCCAGCAGCAAATCGAGGAAAGCATTCAGCGGTATCTGAGCGCGTTGGAGACAGCGGATCGTACGCAGCCAGCGGAGATAGAACGCAAGACGACTCGGCTGCGCGAGAAGATTGCGCAACTGCGTCAGCAGATGCATAGCCTTGAGCAGGTAAAGGAAGAGCTCAAGACGCTGCCAGATGGTCAGATCTCAATGACCGATCCTGATGCTCGCTCGATGGCGACAAGTGGCAAGGGATCGGGAATGGTGGGATACAACGTACAGATGGCGGTTGATGCCAAGCACCATCTGATCGTCGCTCACGAGGTCACAAATGCGGGCAGCGACAGAGCACAGCTCAGCTCCATGGCTCAAGCAGCGCGCAAGGCTATGGGGAAAGCCAGACTTCGTGCGGTGGCTGATCGTGGCTACTACAGCGCGCCACAGATCAAGGCGTGCACAGATAGGGGTATTGCAGTGCTCCTTCCTAAGCCCACTACATCGGGGGCGAAGGCACACGGCAGATTTGACAAAGCAGACGTCATCTACATTGCCAGGGATGACGAATACCAATGTCCTGCTGGCGAGCGCGCAATATACCGCTACACGAGTGAGGAGAACGGCCTGCAGTTGCGCCGATACTGGAGCAGTGCCTGTTCGCAATGCGCGATAAAGGCTCAGTGCACGCCGAGCTCACAACGACGGATCTCCCGATGGGAGCACGAGGAAGTACTAGAAGCCGTCCAGCGCCGGCTCGACAAGACTCCCGATGCAATGACGGTTCGCAGGCGAACCGTCGAGCATGTCTTTGGCACCTTCAAACATTGGATGGGCTACACGCACTTCCTGACCCGCAAGTTACCGAATGTAGGTACTGAAATGAGCCTGCATGTTCTGGCGTACAACCTGAAGCGCGTCCTTCGAATTCTCGGGTTCCCGAAAACGATGAAGGCCATGCGCCTGGTGGGTGCGTAAGCACCCATTTACGCCTAAAAATGGGCTGAGAATCGCCCTCAGCAGCCCGCTAGCGTTGTTCGTATCTGTTTCGACATCGCCCCGCGACCGGATTGGCCGAAAATTCGATAAAAGCAGGCTCCGCTCAGTGGTGACGTGCATTGATGCGATTCGAAAGGCGTTTCCACACGGCCTCGGTCGGTAGTTGCCCTTGGCGTTGCCCGGATAGGCGAAGGACCGAGAGCGGCCATTTACGGACGCTCACCCACGGCTTCAAGCGGATATTCGAACGGCGCATCTACATCGGAAACCGGCCATTCGGAAACTCAGTCTTCTCCCTCAACGTGGGAGAGGATTCGATGCGCTAGTCGTAAATGCGGTCGGTCGACCATAGCGTTTCCAAGCCTCGCCACACCTGAGGCACCGACGCTTGAGAACGCACTAACAATTTCCCTCGCCCATCGGACCTCTTCCTCCTGAGGCATAAAGGACTCATTTATTGCGCGGATGTGGGAGGGGTGAGCTGCAGCCTTCGCAGTGAATCCGTCGCGCTTTGCTCGCGCTGCTTCTTGACTAATATGCAACGGGTCGGCAAGGGTCGTGCTGACGACATCGATTGCATCAATGCCGGCTTGCGCGGCTGCAAGCAGACACATCGTGCGCGCCACTGAGAACGGGGCAGTCAACTCACTGCCAGCATGAGATGAGAACGCGCCGAGGTCTGCAGCCAGATCGGCTACGCCCCACATAAGTGTTTGGAGGCGCATCGGAGCGTTTCGATAGGATGAAAGCCCAAAGACGCCTTCCGATGATTCTGTCGCCATGGCAATGACGGCCGTCTCCCACTTGCCATCCAGAAGAGCAACCTCGAACGCCGCAAGGAAATCGCAGATTCTATGCACATCCTGAACGCTGGGGCATTTGGGCAGCACGATCGCATTAGGACGATGCGGCATGATGGCCGCCAAATCCTTCAGCAGGTGGCCGGATGAAAGGCCATTGACACGCACAAGTAAGGCTGCGGTCGTAGACGCTCGCGCCCGCTGCAAAAGGCAGATAACTTTATTCGAGCCTCGTCTTTGCCATGCTCTGGCACGGCGTCTTCCAAGTCGAATACAAGGCCGTCAGCATCGGACCTCAGGGCTGCGGCCAACTTTCTGTCGCTATCAGCCGGAACGAAGAGTAGGGACCGCAGTCGATGGGGCAAGGCCGGATGCATTCTCGTTGATCTCCTGAGGTGCGCCGAGTTGTCTAGCAGCCGGCAGCGGCTCCCTTTGACTCTGATGGCGCAGGTTGGAAGGATCGACATGCGGAAGCGCACGATCGAACTGCACCTTACCCGCCGCATATGAATCTTCGACGACACGGCTTATCTCACTTCCATAAGATCGGCAAGTGGTGCCGCTCGTCCAACTGGGCCCGGGGAGATGCTCAGATAAGCGCAACGCCGGTCCCGGAAACGCCAGCTATTCAATCCACCGCCTTGAACATATCCTCGACCACCTTCTTCGCGTCGCCGAACACCATCATGGTCTTGTCCATGTAGAACAGCTCGTTGTCCAGTCCGGCGTAGCCCGCGGCCATCGAACGCTTGTTGACGATGATGGTCTTGGCCTTGTAGGCCTCCAGGATCGGCATGCCCGCGATCGGCGACTTCGGGTCGGTCTTGGCCGATGGGTTCACCACGTCGTTGGCGCCGAGCACCAGCACCACGTCGGCCTGGCCGAACTCGCTATTGATGTCTTCCATTTCGAAGACCTGATCGTAGGGCACCTCGGCCTCGGCCAGCAGCACGTTCATGTGCCCCGGCATGCGGCCCGCCACCGGGTGGATCGCGTACTTCACGGTCACGCCCTTCTCGGTCAGCTTCTCGGTCAGTTCCTTCAGCGCGTGCTGGGCTCGCGCCACCGCCAGGCCGTAGCCGGGCACGATGATCACGGTCTCGGCATTGCCCATCAGGAAGGAGGCGTCATCGGCCGAACCCGACTTCACGTTGCGCTGGGCCTGCGAGCCGGCCGCGCCAGCCGCCGTCGCATCGCTGCCGAAGCCGCCCAGGATCACGTTGAAGAACGAGCGGTTCATCGCCTTGCACATGATGTACGAGAGGATCGCACCGCTGGAACCCACCAGCGAGCCGGCGATGATCAGCATGGGATTGTTCAGCGAGAAGCCGATACCGGCCGCCGCCCAGCCCGAGTACGAGTTCAGCATCGACACGACCACCGGCATGTCGGCGCCGCCGATCGGGATGATGATCAGCACGCCGAGCACGAAGGCGATGGCCAGCATCACCAGGAACGGCATCCAGTTCTGCGTCATGAAGAACGCGATGCCGAAGCCGACCATCGCGACCGCCAGCGCCAGGTTCAGCATGTGCTGGCCCGGGAACACCACCGGGGCGCCCTGGAACAGGCGGAACTTGTAGCGCCCGGCCAGCTTGCCGAACGCGATCACCGAACCGGAGAACGTGATGGCGCCGACAAAGCAGCCGATGAACAGCTCGATACGATTACCCATCGGGATCTCGTGCGAGCCCGCCGCCGCGATGCCAAATGCGGCAGGCTCCGCGACCGCTGCCACGGCAATGCACACCGCCGCCATGCCGATTAGCGAGTGCATGGCCGCCACCAGTTCGGGCATCTTGGTCATCTCGACCTTCTTCGCCACATAGGCGCCAATGCCGCCACCGACCACCAGCCCCGCGAGAATCAGCGCCAGGCCCGCACCCGCACCCGTGCCAGCGCCAGCCGCGAGGAACTCGCTCTTGAGCTTGGCGATCAGCGCCACCGTGGTGAGCGCCGCCACCGCCATGCCGATCATGCCGAAGGCGTTGCCCTTGCGGGCCGAAGCCGGATGCGACAGGCCCTTCAAGGCCTGGATGAAGCAGACCGACGCCCCCAGGTAGAACAGCGTCACCATATTCATGGACAGGGCATTCATCGCGGCATCTCCACCAGTTCGCCGCCCGCATGCGGGGCCTTCGCGTTGCCTTCGGCCTTCACCTTGGGCGCCTTCTTGCGGAACATCTCCAGCATGCGCTGCGTGACCAGGAAGCCGCCGAACACATTGACCGCGGCCAGTGCCACCGCCAGCGTGCCCATGGTGCGGCCCACGCCGCCTTCGGTCAGGCCGGCCGCCAGCATGGCGCCGACAATAATGATGGCCGAGATCGCATTGGTTACGGCCATCAGCGGCGTATGCAGCGCGGGCGTGACGGTCCAGACCACGTGGTAGCCCACGTAGATCGCCAGCACGAAGATGATCAGGTTGATCACCGTGTGGTTCACCATTTCCATCGAACTCTCCTTAACAGGCCAATGCCTCTTCTTCCCGCCGTGTCATCAGGCAGGCGGCGACGATGTCGTCGTCCGGGTTGAGCGTGAACTGGCCTTCCTTGTCGATGACCAGCTTGAGGAAGTCCAGCACGTTGCGCGCATAGAGCGCCGAGGCATCGGCAGCAACCATGCTGGCGAGGTTGGTGTGACCGACGAAGGTCACACCATGGCGCTCGACCACTTCGTCTGCCACGGTCAGCGGGCAATTGCCGCCTTGCGCGGCGGCCAGGTCGACCACGACCGAGCCCGGCTTCATCTGCTGCACAGTCGTTTCGTGCAGCAGCACAGGTGCCTGGCGGCCGGGAATCAGCGCGGTGGTGATGATGATGTCGGCCTGCTTGGCGCGCTCATGCACCAGTTCGGCCTGGCGGCGCATCCAGTCCGGCGGCATCGGCCGGGCATAGCCGCCCACGCCTTGCGCGATCTCGCGCTCTTCGTCGGTGATGAACGGCACGTCCAGGAACTTGCCGCCGAGCGATTCGATCTGCTCCTTCACGGCCGGGCGCACGTCGGACGCCTCGATCACCGCGCCCAGGCGCTTGGCCGTGGCGATGGCCTGCAGGCCCGCCACGCCGGCGCCGAGGATCAGCACGCGCGCCGCCTTGACGGTGCCGGCGGCGGTCATCAGCATCGGCATGAAGCGCTGGTAGTGGTGCGCGGCCACCAGCACGGCCTTGTAGCCGGCGATATTCGCCTGCGACGACAGCACGTCCATGCTCTGCGCGCGCGTGGTGCGCGGCGCGGCTTCGAGCGCGAATGCCGTGATGCCGGCGGCGGCCATGCGCGCCTTGTTTTCGGCATCGAACGGATTGAGCATGCCCACCAGCACCGCACCCGGTTTCATGTGCGCCAGCTCGGTGATCTCCGGCGCGCGCACCTTCAGCACCAGTTGCGCGCCAAGCGCATCGGCAGCGCTGCCGATGCGGGCGCCCGCGGCCTCATAGGCGGCATCCGGCTGGCTGGCCCGTACCCCGGCACCCGCCTGCACCACGACCTGATGGCCCTGAGCGACGTATTTCTTGACCGTCTCCGGAGTGGCGGCGACTCGAGTCTCGCCGACTCGTGTTTCTTGAGGGATGCCGATGTGCACGTTACTTTCCTGTTTTGATTACGTTAAACCTCTGCAACAGACCGGCTTTCTTGCTCCTTAATTACCGGCGACTTACTGTCACTCAACTGTGATGTGCTTCTCTTCCATGAGCTTTGCCCACCGCATCACTTCCGCGCTAAAGTATTCGGTGAACGGCAGGCCGTTCTGGCGTATCAGCGTAAAGTCCGCCGCGATAATGTGATTGCGTACGGTTTCAGATGCCAACATGCGAGAAGCGGAGGTGGCAACCGTGTCGACAATTGGGCGCGACGAGCCAACGGACATCAGCAAACCAGTCCCGTTTTCGACAATCACCGGATAGCCGACCTCGGTCACGGTTGGCAAGTCAGGCAGCAGCGGATACGCGTGGTCAACGCCAGAGCGCGCAGCTTGCCTGACTTCACATATGCCAGCGACTCTGGAATTGGAGAAGACCACCTCGATCTGATCGTGAGTGCTGCGGCGCAGTCAGCGGCCCCGCAGCTACCTGGGTGCCCTACGAAGATCAGCACCGAGGCACTACTAAGAGCCTCGACCAGGTGTTGCGCATGCCGACTTAGCCCGGCTCGTCCCGTAAGTCGAAGCCGGGTGTCAGCGCCTGCACCGCGAAGGGGTTCATGTCTCCACTGATGCAGCGCGGTATCGTTATGCGGACTCGTGGATGCGGGTCAGCACGAACTCACGATGGCCGAGCGCCTCAGCCGCGGTCCAGCGACCATTGACAGTCTCCAGCATGCATTCGAGCAGCTTGTCGCCAGTCTGGTCCAGCGTCTGTTCGCGTTGCAGCAGCCCCGAGCAATCCACGTCCATGTGCTCGCTCATGAGACGCACTGTACGCGGGTTGGCGCACAGCTTGATGACGGGGACGATCGGGTTGCCGATCACATTGCCTTGGCCGGTCGGGAAGAAGTGGACGACATAGCCGGCGGCGGCGCAGAGCGTGACCATCTCGGCAGCAGCCGAGGATGAGTCCATGAACCACAGGCCCGGATGGGTCGGCTCTTCTGCCTTATCCAATACACCATCGACGGTGCACTTCTTACCAATCTTCTGGATGTTGCCGAGCGCCTTCTCCTCAATCGTGGTGAGACCTCCAGCGATATTTCCCTTGGTCGGCTGCGACTCGGAAAGGTCTGAGGTCTTCCAGCGGTCGATCATGCCCTGGTAGCGCTCGAACATTTCCATGAACTTATGGCGAACGTCATCGTTAGCGCAACGGGCAGCGACGATATGCTCGCCACCAGTCAGCTCCGAGGTCTCGCCGAACACCAGCGTGGTGCCAAGCGGATGGAGCTTATCGAAGGCATTGCCGACCGTCGGGTTGGCACCGCAGCCGGAAGTGGTGTCCGACTCACCGCACTTGGTCGACACCCACAGTTCGCTGATCGGGCACTCGACGCGTTGCAGTGCAGTGGCGTACTGCACGAATTCCTTTGCTGCCTTCGACGCCCGCATAATGGTTTCATGGTCGCCGTGGCCCTCGATGCCAAAGCCGACCACCGGCTTGCCGGTCTTGGCGATGCCATCAATGACCTTCTTCGTCCAGCCGTCTTCGATACCGATTACTACTACCGCCGCGACGTTCGGGTTGCTGCCCGCGCCAATCAGGGTACGGAAGTGCAGGTCGAGGTCCGGACCGAACTGCAGGCGCCCATACGGATGAGGGATGGCCATCGTGCCCTTGATGGCGACAGCGACGGCTTCGGCGGCGGCGTTGGACAGGTCATCCAGCGGGAGGATGATGACGTGGTTGCGAACGCCCACGCGACCGTTGTCGCGGCGGTAGCCCCAGAAAGTGGTGTTTTGGTCAATAACGGACATGACGTGGTCCTCGGATGCTTTGATGAAAAGGTGTATTCGGAGGGATGCGGTGGTGCGGCTTACCAGCGTTTGGTCTTGATGTTGTGAACGTGAGCGTGTTCACCCGCCTTGATCGGCGCGACAACCTTGCCAATGTCGATGCCGTACTTGTAGACCGTCTCGTTCACGTCCATGTCGCGCAGCGCGACCTTGTGGCCGATGGGAATCGGCTGGAGCGCGGTAACCGTGATGACCTTGTCCTCGTCCATGATCCAGGCGTTCAGCGTGGTGCCCGGCTCAATCCCCTCGACCACGGCCACCGCGACGGTGTCCTTGGCGTCATGCAGTACTACGTGAATCATCTTTGTCTCCTTCGTGCAGGTTATCGGTGAAATCATCTTAGTAACCAATTCATCCATGTCAACGAGATCATATAGATGACTTGGCAAGGCAGAAAATTTCTTCTACGTAAGTCGTTACGGGTTGGGACTTTCCTAGGCAAGCTCGGGAATCAATACAACTTTCCCCGCTGCCACCCGCCCTGCGGCGAGATCAGCAAAGGCGGCCGGGCCATCTGCCAAGGAGCGGGTTTCTACCCATTCAAGCGAGCCAAAGTTGCCTTGCTCTAGCGCCTGAACAGTAGCGTGCATGTCGGACATCGTGTAGGTGTAAGTCCCCAGCAGCGTCAACTCGGCAAGGGTCAATTTGCGCATATCGATCTCGCTCGACCATGCTTGCAAACCGATATGCATGACAACTCCCCCGGGTCGCGTCGCGGCGATGGCAAGGTTCCGGGTTGGAGCGGCGCCAACCGCATCGATGACAACGTCGAACGCGGATTCGGGAGGCAGACTGACAGTTGGATCGATCACCTCGCATCCAAGATACCGGCTTACCGACGCCTGTCGGAGGGCATTGGTCTCAGCCACGCAGACACGTTTGCAGCCGTAAGAGGTCACCAAGGCAGCGGTCAGCATACCTATCGCGCCGCCGCCGATGATCAGCACACTCGCCTCCGGCAAGGGCCGACTCATCGCCCGCATCGTGAGGTTGACGGCATGGAGCGCTGTGGCTGCTGGTTCGGTCAGCGCTGCGCTGACGCTCGGTAGCGTGTCGGGGATCGGGATTGCGCAGCGAATCGGGATCGCGAGATATTCGGACAGTGCGCCGGGCCGGTTCATGCCAACCATGCCGCGATTGGCGCAGAGGTTGTCACGTCCCTGGAGGCAGTAGTCGCAGTGACCGCATGTAACAAGTGGGTTCGCTGTGACGCGCTGACCGACGGGCATGCGGGCTTCGTCGGAAGAGGCGATGACAGTACCCGCAAACTCATGGCCGAGAACCAGCCCGGGCTTGCGGCGGGGATCGTGACCATGGTAGGCGTGGAGATCCGAACCGCAGATGCCACTAGCATCGATGCGCAACAGAATCTCACCGGTCTCTAGGCCCGGCATGTCTCGGTCCAGTACCGCGACGGCGTCCGGTTGGGTATAGACGATTGCTTTCATGGTTTACCTAATCCTGAATCGGGTGTTAATGCAGGTGATGAAGCGGAGTCGCGCGTTAGCCATGGACCTTGGAAGGCTCTAGGCTTACGCGGTTGGCGTGCGCCGACCGAAAGGCAATCCACATCGTGCAGGCGGCGCTCATGATGCCGACTGCCAGCACGTATGAGCACAGATACCAGGGTTCCCCGCCTGCCTTGGCGTTAAGCCAGGTGGCGATGATCGGCGTCAATCCTCCCGCAAACACACCGGCGAACTGGTAGACAAAGGAGATGCCGGTATATCGAACGCGAGGGTCGAAAACTTCCGAGAACATCGACGACATCGTGCCAAATACCGCCGCGTGGAAGATGCCGAACGGAATGATGATCGCTGCCCACACCAGCAGCACATTGCCACCGGAATGCTGCATCAGCCAGAATGCCGGGAAGGCCGAAAGACCTGCGAGCAGCGCGCCGGTACCGTAGACGATGGGCCGTCCGACACGGTCGGATACGGCGCCCCATAGCGGAATGAAGAACGTCATCACGCCAGCACCGATCAGGACGCCCAGCAACGCCTGGTCACGGGACAGCTTCAACGTCTGCGTAAGGTATGCCAGCGAGAAAACGCCGAACACATTGAAGAAGACCCCATCGATAAAGCGCGCCCCCATGCAGGCAAGCACCACGGCCGGATACTGTCGAAGCATGGCGAAGAATGGAAGTCCGGTCGCCTCCTTGCGATCATGCTGCGCGGCCGCGAACTCCGGGGATTCCTCCACATGCGAACGCATGTACGAACCGATCAAGACCATCACCGCACTCAGCATGAAGGCAATGCGCCAGCCCCATGCCAGGAAGTCCCTGTCGGACAACAACAGAGACAGGATGGCGATGACGCCGCTCGCTAGTACCAGCCCAAGAGACATACCTGTCTGCGGCAGACTCGCAAAAAATCCACGACGATGGCTTGGAGCGCTCTCGAAGGTCATCAACACCGCCCCGCCCCACTCGCCACCGAGGCCAATCCCCTGCGCTACCCGACATACCAACAGTAGAATCGGCGCCCAGACACCAATTTGCTCATAGGTGGGAATCAGGCCGATGGCAGTAGTCGCCACGCCCATGATCATCAGCGTCAGTACCAGCATGCGCTTGCGACCCAAGGTATCGCCGAAGTGTCCGAAAATCACCCCCCCAAGCGGCCGGGCCACAAAGCCTGCGGCGAAGGTTGCATAGGCCAGCAGTGTGCCGACCACGGGATCCGTTGAAGGAAAATACAGCTTGTTGAACACGAGCCCAGCTACCACCCCGTAAAGGAAAAAGTCGTACCACTCAACCATCGCGCCAATCGTGCTCGACGCAACAACCTGGCGTAATTTTCGCGCCGCGTCCTGGGCGGACTGCACCACCGTTGCCTGCTTCGTCATGCTTGTCTCCTAATTCGGTCTTGTCCCGTGGTTGCGCATCAGAGGCGCTATTTTCGGTACGGACAGCGGCGGCGTTCTTGCCGCGCGCTGCCCTTGTGGGTTGCCGCGTTGCTTACCGAGCTGTATAGCCTCCGTCAACCATGAAGGTCTGGCCAGTGATGTACGCTGCCATATCGCTGGCTAGGAAAGCGACCAACCCGTGCAGATCCTCGAGTTCGCCATTGCGCCCAATACAAGTACGGCTGGCGTGATACTCCGTGAGACCGGCATCCGCAAACACGGGACCGGTCAGCGCTGTCGGGAAGAATCCCGGACCAATTGCGTTGCAAGTGATCCCGTGACGAGACCACTCTTCGGCGATAGCTCGTGTGAGCTGGACGATGCCGCCTTTTGCCGCACCATACGGCGCACTGTTAGCGAAGGCGCGGTGCGACTGCAGGGAAGCGATGTTCAGGACCCGTCCCCACCCCTGAGCCTGCATTGCGGGTGCAAGCGCCTGCGTGAGGAAAAATGGCGCACCGAGATGGGTGTCGAGCTGGAGCCGCCACGAAGACGGCGTGACGCTTGAGTACGCTTCACGCAGATTCATTCCCGCCGCATTGACGAGGATATCGATGGTGCCATGTTGCTGTTGCAGTGCATTCGCCGCAGCCGGAATGGCATCGAGATCGGACACATCACACACGTGGGTATCGACTGCGATTCCCATAGCGTCGAGGCGGGATGCAGCGGCATCGAGCTGGGACTGGCGCCTCGCCGCGAGAATCACTCGCGCGCCGACCAAGCCCATCGCAGTGGCAATGGCCTCTCCGATGCCGGAACTGCCGCCCGTTACGAGGGCCTGCCTTCCTGAAAGATCAGGCACAAGCCTCCCGGCATTTTGGAGTCCGGTCATCGTTATACCTCCACCGGTGTGCCCATTTCGAAGGACGCGTTCGGAAAGTACTTCACCATGCGGTCATCCGCGGTACGGGCATGTGCTTCCATGCCTTCGAGCCGCGAGATGCGAGCTGTCACCTGGCCAATCTGGCGGGTCGCTTCACGCGTCATTTGTTGCCACGTCAGCGTCTTCATGAACTTGTGCACGGACAGGCCGCCGGAGTAACGCGCCGCGCCCTTGGTCGGAAGCACGTGGTTGGGCCCGCTGGTTTTGTCGCCGAACGCCACGGTTGTCTCCTCACCGAGGAAGAGCGAGCCGTAGCAGGTCAGATTGGCCAGCCACCAGTCGAGATCCGCCGTGTGGACTTCCAAATGCTCGGAGGCATAACGGTCAGAGACCTCCGCCACCTCTTCCCGGGTGTCACACAGGATTACCTCGCCGTAATCACGCCAAGCGGCGGTGGCGGCATCGCGGGCGGTCGGGGGAAGCTTGGCGATCAGTTCCGGCACCAGCGCCATGACACGGTCGGCCAGATCACGCGAAGTGGTGAACAGCCAGGCGGGCGACTCATGGCCGTGCTCAGCTTGCCCAACGAGGTCGCTGGCGACGATAGTCGGGTCGGCGGTCTCATCGGCGATGACGGCGACTTCCGACGGTCCGGCGAACACGTCAATGCCGACTTGGCCGTAGAGGGTCCGCTTGGCCTCTGCCACGAATTTGTTGCCTGGGCCGACCACCACGTCGGCCGGCTTACCAGTGAAGAGACCATAAGCCATGGATGCGATCGCTTGCACCCCGCCCAATGCCATGATGACGTCGGCGCCTGCAGCCTGGAAGGCGTAAAGGACGTGCGGATGGATGCCTTGGCCGCGGAACGGGCTCGAGCACGCCACTACAGTCTTGACACCCGCAGCCTTGGCAGTAGCCACGCCCATATACGCTGACGCGATGTGCGCGTAACGCCCTGCCGGCGCGTAGCAACCGACCACATTGACTGGCAGCACCCGTTGTCCCGCAGTGACGCCCGGATGCAGTTCCACAGAGAACTCTTTCAGGGATTCGCGCTGCGCCAGTGCGAAATCGGTGACCTGCCGAATGGCGAAGTCAATGTCGGCGCGCACGGCCGCCGACACGTCCTTGGTCTGCTCCCGGATCTGATCAGGCGTAAGGACAACATCGCCACTCCAGCCGTCGAGTTGTTTGGCGTACTGACGCACGGCGTCTTCACCGCGCGCTTGGATCTCGGCAAGCATCTCCGTCACAACCTTCTGTGCTGTCGCCGTTTCGGTCTGGGGCGTCTTTTCCGCTTTTTTCAGATACGAGATCATTTCTGCAAGTCCTCAGGTGGGGGTAGGATAGAAATGTAAGCGCTTTCATTTTTTAACACATGGCCACTAATTTCGGTTTTGTTTAGAATGAAAGCGCTTTCATTGAAAGAATAACTCGTACGCGGCGGACCGCAAGAGAGGGTTTTCCCCGAGGGTTGTACGCCCCCACGTTGTAGTTGCTACAGCACCTCCTTACAGATCGGCGACAATAAGGCACTGGACGGGGAACAATGAAAGTGCCTAAAACGAAACTTGAAGATGTAGCGAGGTTAGCCGGCGTCTCCATGGCGACTGTGTCGCGAACACTCTCCTCACCTTCGTTGGTGCGTGAAGATACTTTGGCGCGGGTGCGGCATGCCATTCAGGCCCTCGGATATGTCCCCGACGCTTCTGCACGGACGCTGGCTTCTGGTCGGTCCCGCACGATCGCAGCGGTTGTGCCTACTCTGGACAACGCCATCTTCTCGCATGCCATCCAGGGGATGCAGGGTGTGTTGGCCGCGAACGGCTACCAACTTCTCCTGGGCTCCCACAACTACGACTCTCAAACCGAGATAGATGTCGTCCGTGCATTGTCAGAGCGCGCCGTGGATGCAATGGTTCTGGTCGGCGCCGACCACGCTCCTGAAACGCTCTCAGTTCTACGACAATCGGGCACGCGGACTATCATCACGTGGGCGTTGTCGAACGAGTGCCCCTGCATCGGGTTCGATAACTTTGAAATCGGAGCGCTCGCGGCCAGATACCTGTTCGATCTTGGGCATCGGCACTTCGGCATGATTTCCGGTATCTCGCGGAACAACGATCGCGCACGATTACGCACCGAAGGCTTCGTCAATACTTTGCGAGCTCTGCGTGCCGAAATCGTTCCCGGCGCGGCCTGCGAGCAGCCCTACTCGTTTGCCGGTGGCCGTATCGGACTGCGAAACATACTTCGCGACGCATCGACCAGGCCAACGGCGATCTTTTGTGGCAATGACGTGCTAGCGCTCGGTTGTCTGTTCGAGGCAACAGCGCTAAACGTCAAAGTGCCTGATCAGCTTTCGATCGTTGGCTGCGATGACTTGCCGATTTCGGCCGAAGTCGCGCCGGGCCTCACAACCGTAGCGTTGGAAAGTAGCTTATTGGGCAAGAAAACTGCGGAGGCTTTATTGCGATGGCTGCAGGACGGCACGGAACCGGGTCGTACGGAGATGCCCATTTCACTGATTCAGCGCGGCACTGCGGCTCCGCCTTCGTGACTGGATCGCGTAGTCTCGGAATCCGTTATGCTCGTTAAGCATCAGCCTTTGCAGAAGCTCCCGCGTGCCATCCTTGCTCAGCTACCGCACCTCTTGCAAATTCAGGCCGGTGTCCCCTTTGCCCAATTAATCGTCCGGCAATTAAGCCGGGCGAACGGCGCCTGTATTTCCGGAAGCGGTCGTTACGGCCTCTGAAATCCGAAAGGCGGTTGAGAGTCGATCAGAGACGGCCAGTGCCGCGCCGAGGCGCTCGAGTTCGGCTTCGCGGCCGACAAAGCGGGCAAGACCACGGTGGGCGCCCACCTGCAGCCGGGTGCGTAAAGCCCCGAGGCCGAGCACCTCATACACCGCCAGCGGTCCGCGCAGGCCCTTGATTTGGGTACGTCCGAGCGCCTTAAACTCGAAATACCCTTCCGTCAGCCTGTGGGTCGATTCGCTAACCAGAATGGAAGACGGCGTCGCGACTCCTTCCATCCGCGCCGCGATATGCATCGTATGGCCCACCGGGTCGTAGTCAGTGCGCAAATCGTCCTTGCGGATCGAGCGGACCACCACTTCCCTGGTATGGACGCCGACCCGGATCTGTAGCGGGATACCCTGCTCCAGGCGGACTTTGTCGCTGTGAACGCGCATGGCCTGCTGCATGCGCAGCGATGCAAACAACGCCCGTAGCGCAAGATCCTCGTGCGCGATCGGCGCTCCGAACAGAGCCAGGATGCCGTCGCCCAGGGATTTGGCCACATACCCCTCGTAGTGATGCACGGCTTCCATCATCAGCGCCACAACGGGGTCAATCAGGCTGCGGGCTTCCTCCGGATCCAGGTCCTGAATCAACGCAGTAGAACCGGCCATGCCCGCAAAGAGTGCCGTAATGGTCTTGCGCTCCCCGCCTGCATCTCTGCCCTTGACCTCCATCGCGGCGCGCTCTGCACGGATCCGCTTGGCCAAGTGTGGTGGCGTGGAGCAGGCACCGGGGGCTCTGATGCTGAAGCTGCGTTCGTCAAGAGCGCCCCGCATGCGCCACAGTACTTTGCAGTGGGGCTGGATTCGTGACCGCAGCGCTGCAGACCTGCACAAGCCTTTGACCACACTGCTCGCAGAACCGGACTCCCGGGGGTTCTCAGATTGGCAATGTGTGCAGTGCATATCGCTCCTTACTGCTTTTTTCCGCTACCAATCCATTAAAGATGCAATCACACCCTTAGCAAGACGTCTATGGTGCAGTTGGGACGGCTGTCGTCATCCCAACGCAAACGGCTGCACCCGCTGCAAACCGGCCGCCCTGCTATCGGCGGCGCACGGCACGGGAGAGAACAGGTCGAGCTGATTCCACAAAATAATTTACATTGCGTTTTTATCGGCATTTTAGGCCCGATCTACGTGACGTCGGATTAATTTTGTTATAGATCAAGCACTTAGCGCCTTCGCCGGACACCGTGGTCAGAGCCTGAGTGTCCGGCATTTGGCTAGTGAAAACTGCTCGCTCCCTGACGGACCCGGATAACGCGGAGCATCTGAGCGAGTCCGGCAACGTTTTCGACATTTGCGCAAGGGGCTAGTGCAATCTCTTCAGCATGGCGCGAGATCTGGCTCAAGCTGAAGGGGTCGCGCGGCCAATGTTGGCATGAGCCGGCGGTTGAACGCCGTGTCGGCGTTTGAACACCTGGGAAAGGCTATCCTTGGCCTCCACAGAGTTACATCCACAGTTGGGAAGTGTCGCTCTTGTTCGAGCGGAGTGTGGCACGCCTGTTCGCGGCGGCGAGTATTCGGCACGTTGGGGCAAACGTCCTTGTGCGCACAATACCAGGCCTAGGCGCGCAGCCGCGCCAAAATCACCACGCAGTAGCTGTGCATAGCAGCGCAACGTTGACATCCTTCCTTCCCCCCGGCCTTCGGTCGCCACGATGATCGCTCCTCAGATTCAGCCGCGGTGCGGTGTGCATGCTCTTTGATTTACCATTATCCGAATAATGGTAAATGAATGTGCCAGGTGGATATAATGGGTCGCGTCTGGGTCGAGAAGCCGCCGCGGGTCTTGCCCGGTGATGCGCCAGCCGGCTACCTACTCCACCGTGGCCAGCCATGAGATTTGCCCAGACTGCCCCCGCCCGAGCCGCCAATGGATACCTCGCCCCTCTCGCCGAATGCGCTGTCTAGCCCGGTGCTACCGGGCGAGCTTTCCGACGATGGGCTGGTACGCGCATGGCTCGACGCCAAATCCGCGGCTGGTCTTGGACTGCGCGCCAGCACGCGCAGTCAGTATGAGGTCGAGGCGCAGCGCCTGCTGTGGTATGCGCACGCGATGGGCCGGCCTATTGGCACCTGGCAGGTTACCCATGCCAGCGGCTACCTGGCGTTCCTGAGTGACCCGCCTTCGCACGCCATCAGCGATCGCCGGGCGCGCCGCGGCAGCGCGGCGTGGCGGCCGCTGCGAGGCCCGCTTTCTGAAGCGTCGCGACGCCAGAGCGCAGTCATCGTTGGCGGACTGTTCGACTGGCTAGTGCGGGTTGGGGCGCTGCGGATCAATCCGTTCGCTTCGGTGCCGCGAGTGCGCGCTAACGCGGGGCCCGGCTCGCAGCGGCGGTTCCTCGAACTGGAGCAGGTCACGGCAGTGTTCGAAGCGATAGAGGCGCGTCCGACGCCGACGCAATGGGTGCAACTACACAAGGCGCGCGACCGCCTGCTTCTTGCCCTGCTGTTCCAGACAGGGCTGCGTGCCTCCGAGGTGGCGGCGCTGACTTGGGCGGACTTCGAACGCCATCCTGGCCGGTCCCGCCCGTTCTGGGCCGTGCGTATCAGGCAAGGCAAGGGGGGCAACGATCAGTGGGTGCCGTGCGACAACGCGATGGTCGAGCTGGCGCGTTTTCGCCGCTTGGTAGGCCTGCCGCCCACGCCCAGCGCCACTGACACTGCAGCGGTCATTCCCGCGATCGGCAGTGGGCGCCAACGCGCTGCGCCGCCGGCTGATACGTCGGAGCTACAGCGAAAGCTGAGCCGGCCGCTGCGTACGCGCCAGGGAATCTATGCCATCGTGCGCGCAGCATTTATGGAAGCGGCCGCCCGTCTGGAGGGGGAACACCGTAGTGAAGAAGCGGCGAAGCTGCGAGCCGCGTCGACGCACTGGCTGCGGCATACGCATGCCACGCATCTATTACGCGCCGGCGTGCCAGTAACCGACGTGCAGCGCGCCTTGCGACACCGGGACATCAACACGACGCGACGATACACTCACGAAGCGCTGGAAGACGTAGCGCATGCGTTGGCCGGCAAATTCCCAGGCTCCATCTAGCTCGCAGGACAACCACTGCTCCAGCGCCGTCTCACCGCGTGCCTTGCTCACCTTCGCCTGTCCTTGAAAGACTGAAGGGCGCAAGGAGCGAGAACGCCTCGTTGGTTCAGCCCCGGTGAATAAACAATCCCTTCGGTTGGTTCCAGGTCAGGCTGGCCTGGCTTCTACACATGCGGCCGTGCGGCCGGGGGCCTCCGCACGACCGCACTGTTGAGAGGCCGGCGGTAGCAGCGAAGGTTCGAACTGATATTTTTCGGCGACCCCGTAACGCGAGCATCGAGCGAACTCAATACCGGCCTCGCCCGGCGCGAAAAGGTTGGCAAGCCAGACGACTATGAGCGTGCCAACTTGGATGGCCGGCGCGCCCACATCTGACACCGTCCCAAGTTGGGAAGGTCATCGAACCGTACCCCAGGATCGACCCAAGTTGAGACTGTCGGCAAACCGCGGCTGGCAGCGTCCCAACGCGGGAAGCTCAGCGAGCCGCACTTGACACCGTCCCAACTTGGAAAGGCCTGCGATCCGCGCCAAGCAACGTCCCAACGTGGGAAGGTCGATGAGTCGCGCCGGCAGCGTCCCAACTTGGGAGGGTCGGCGAACCGCGCCGGGCAACGTCCCAAACTGAGAAGGTCAGCGAATCGCACCGGGAAGCGTCCCAACTTGGGAGGGTCAGCAAGCCGCGCCGGGACGCACCGGGGAGCATCCCAACTTGGGAAGGTCAGCGAACCGCGCCGGGTACCGTCCCAGCTTGGGAACGTCAACGAGCCTCACCGGGTACCGTTCCAACTTGGGAAAGTGGCGAGCCGAGTCTGGCACCGTCCCAACTTGGGAAGAGTGGCGAGCCGAGCCTATACCGTCCCAACTTGGGAAGGTCGGCGAACCGCACCGGGTGCCGTCCCAACTTGGGAGGGTCAGCAAGCCGCACCGGGTGCCGTCCCAACTTGGGAAGGTCGATGGGCCACGCCTGGCACCGTCCCAAACTGGGAAGGTCAGCGAATCGCACCGGGAAGCGTCCCAACTTGGGAAAGTCGGCGAGCCGCACCGGAGAGCGTCCCAACTTGGGAAGGTCGGCGAACCGCACCGGGTACCATCCCAACTTGGGAAGGTCGATGGGCCGCGCCTGGCACCGTCCCAAACTGGGAAGGTCAGCGAATCGCACCGGAAGCGTCCCAACTTGGGAAAGTCAGCGAGCCGCACCGGAGAGCGTCCCAACTTGAGAAGGTTGGCGAACCGCACCGGGTACCGTCCCAACTTGGGAAGGTCGGCGAACCGCACCGGGTACCGTCCCAACTTGGGAAGGTCGATGGGACGCGCCTGGCACCGTCCCAAACTGGGAAGGTCAGCGAATCGCACCGGGCAGCGTCCCAACTTGGGAGGTCGAGCCGCGTCGCCCATGCTCAGCGTTCGGCAAAAAAAAGCCCGCTCGAAGCGGGCGTACTTGTAGGTGTACCTACTTGGGCTGGTGGTGGAACGTTTCGCTAATGAGCTGCCGGAGTTGCGTCTCCAGGGCCTCGGACAGGACTCCAGCTCTGATCTTCACCGTGAAGCCGTTGACATCCTTTGTAATGGAACCAGCCTGTTCCCTGCCGGAAAAGAACTTGTCAATACTTCGCTCACTCGCGGAACTTGGCACCGATGCGCGCCGGGTTGCGAGTGCTTTGATAGCGCCAGCGACTTTCCCTTGCTCCATCTTTCCCGATGCTACGAGCGGCCAAATCTCTTTCGCAGCATCGTTGCCAGCTTCACCATACTTCCGAATCGTCGTGACAATGGCTTCGGCCGCGCTTCCGCCGAGCAGCCGCGGTTGAAGGTCGAGATCCTGCAACACGAAATCCGGCAACTGCGCGAAGCTAAGGAATCGATAAAGACCGCTCTTGGACAGGCCAAGCGCCTCTGCAAGTCGTACGCGGGACGGAAATTCCTTCTCCGTGCGCCGGACCGACAGCGCGATTTCATAGTCAGAAAGATCGTCGCGACTGATATTCTCGACCATGGCGAGCACCGCCATATCCGCATCAGAACACTCCACGACCACGGCCTTGACGGTGTCGAGCCCAAGCATTTTGTGCGCGCGCCACCGGCGCTCCCCTGCCACAATCTGGTAGCCGGATTCACCGCGGCGTACCACGATCGGCTGCATGAGCCCCACCTCACGAATCGACTCTGCAAGCTCCGACAGCTTGGCTTCACTAAACACGCGCCGGGGCTGCCATGGATTCGGCACGATGTCGGCGACAGCGAGTTGCGACGCGACGCCGGCTGCCTCCAACTCCTGGACACGGAGTTGCGCTACGGCGAGCGCCCCGGTAAGGCCAGGCGCCGTCTGGGTCCGCTCGCTACGCTTGACTTCGTCCTGCTGAATCGCCGAGGTCTTGCGGATGCCCGCCGTCTTAGCCAGCAGCTGTTCTCGCATATTGCTCATTGCGCGCTCCTCCATTTCTCTGCATAGATTTCATCCAACCACCGACAATAGTCCATAATCGGCTGACGCACGCGCTGCAGCGACTTGGCCGCGCTATGCGTGCTACTCACGTCGAACACTGTCGAGAATGCCAGTGCCCCGGTGCTCATCACCGAACTCGCTGGCACTTCGATCGAATGCAGCCACTTCTCATAAGCGCTCTGCGCCCAGGCACGCACAATGGGTGCCGACGAGGTGCGCCCATAATCGACCTTCGAGAGCAACAACGAGACGAAGTCGTATTTCTTGTCGGCTTCATACTTGATGAAGCTCTTGGAGACGTCTGAAAACAAGCGCCAGAACGACAGCGAGCTGATGAAGTCGAGGTTCTCAGGAACCATCGGCATCACCATCGCGTCTGCCGCCAGCAAGGCGTTCAGGTTCATGTAGGAAAGCGAGGGAGACGTATCCATGAGGATATAGTCATAGTGCTTGCGCAATGGCTCCAACCCTTCTCTCAGTACCGTCCAAAAGCGAAAGCCAGGTTTGATTTTCTGCATCGCGGGCAGATGGAACTCTGCCCCAATGAGCTCGGTGTGCGCCGGGATCAGATCAAGGCCATCCCAATAGGTTGACTGGATGCTTGCCTGCAGTCCCCCCTCTATTTGCTGGTCGTAGATATATGGCAAGACCGTGTCTTCTGGCGTGACATCCTTCTCGGCATACAAGCCACACAGTTCCGAGAGTGAGGCCTGAGGATCCAGGTCGACAACCAAGACTTTTCTGCCACGCAATGTCAGCCCCTGAGCCAGGCACATAGTCGTGGTCGTCTTTGCCGAGCCGCCCTTGAGCTGGGCGGTAATAATGATTTTTCCTTCGGGCTCTCGCGTGCCTGTGACCAACGGCGTCTGGTAAATGTCGGAGACCTTCTGCACCCAGATGCGTGCCTCCTCGAGCGTGAAGGTTCGGGTACGCCCAGTACCGGCAGCCTTTCCGGGTGGCAATTCGCCGTCTCCCTTGGTCGCGAGGTACTGAACTTGCGAGTGGGAGATGTTGCAGAGGTCTGCAATCTCCCCCGTCTTGAAAATCGGTGCGGTTTTTCTCGGCCGCGGTGCGAGAATCGTCTCGCGAAGTTCGTCTGTAAAAATGGTGACCTTTTCCGCGAACTGGGATATCTGCTCTAGCGGTACCGTTCGGTCGACTGCTGGAAGTTGGCTCGTTTTCACCATTCTGAGGTTTATCCGGATAACTCGATAAAGCTCAGAATACAGCAAACGCTTGAGCAACGGCTCATAAATCGCTGTTTTCTAAGCAAAATTTCTTTGAAAACAACGATTTTGCCTAACTTTTAGGCAACCTCCGGACGTCTTGGGATTCACATGATGGCTTTGGACAGCCTTGGACATCCCTCGACTTATAAGCAGACCCAAAAGATGGCACAAATGACCTCACCTTCAAACGGTTCATCGACGTCGGCCACCGGCAAGGTGAGGTCGTTTGTGCAGTTCGGAAGAACTGGAGAAGTGAACTTGGCGACCCCCGGCACAATGAGCCTCACCTTCGCTCCCATCCAGTACAAGGTGGTCGGAGGTTTGATGTGGGGAGAGCACCTAGTAAGCGCGACCGCACAATCCACCTCACCTTTGCACGACCCATACAAAGAAAGACGTGAGGCAAAAGCAGAGATGGTGAGGTTCTTTGTGCTGCTTTCCAGCATGGGATTAGCGCTGGAGACTCATCACGTCGCAGTGACGACGATTTCTAACCGACTAGAGTGCAGCAGGGGGCACCTGTTCGCCAAAACACAATGGACCTCAGCTCCTTTGAGAGGCGAGTCCCTTTGGCGGAGTCACGGTGAGGTTTATTGTGCTGGGATCAACCTCGGTAATAGTCAGCACAAGAAACCTCACCTTCACCTCATGCACAAGGAACCTCACCATGCGATTGAGCGCGGACTTGGCCTATCCAAGTGGCCCGACATGGACTCCCCAGCGAACCTCTTGCCAACTTCGGCGCAGTCCCGGTCAGAAACCACGACAACAGGGACACAGAAATGGGTACGCACGTGTGTAAATATCAATAGCTCGATCGCTTCGTGACTGCAGGCGCCGTGTTGGTTGGATGTTTTTTGAAGTAAACAACCAAGCCAACAAACAGAGAATCACGAAATCGTTTTTAATCAAAGACTTAACCCTCGAAAGGTGAGGTTAGCTGTGTCACTGGTGAGGTTCTCTGTGCTGCCAAGGTGCGGTTTACTGTGTGGCGCTGGTGAGGTCTATTCCGCGACAGGGTGAGGCTCATTGTGCAAACACCCCGAAGGTGAGATGTATTGTGCAGCACATGTGGACAAGTCCGTTTTGCCCAGGCGAGGCCATGGTTCGAACCACACGCGTAACGGATATTGGTGAGGTTCGTTGTGCGGCTGGTGAGGTTCGTTGTGCGCGTCACTCCGAACTGAGCCCACAGCGCGACGGACCAACGTGAAGGTGAGGTTTGTTGTGTTGACAGGACCTCACCATCACATGCTAGAGTCGCCCGAGAACAAGACGAGTGAGAAGACGAGTATGGAGACGGACAATCCAGTGGAGGTCAAAGCGAGAACGACGCCTCGCCAAATGGCGCTGGCATTGTTCGAAGACATGTTTGACCTCGGGTTGCCCATCAATGAGGCAAACCGGGAAATCGGCTATCAGCGCAATAATTTCTTCACAGAAATTGTCAACATGGGGTTGGCGGCGCGACGGTTCCTGGATGCCGCGTATTTCATCGTGGCACAAGAACCGGAGGTCCCAGACCAATACGATGTCGAGCTGAACTACTTCAAGTGGTTGATGCGCTATGACAGCCGTAACCTGAAGCACCTGCGCACCATCGCGGACGAAGCGCAGAATGCCAAGGTCCGAGTCACCAATACACCGTCAGACCGTGAGCCGGATGAGAACGATATCTGGGTCCAGGTCCAGTTGATCGGCATGGTGGCGATGCACCGCGGCCGCGTCCGCTTCGATGTGCATCACAGCTTGATCCCGCATATTCGAGACCCACGCAAATCTCACTGGCTCAGCCTTCGAATCTCAACGTCTTTTACCCGCAGCCTGGCGCGCGCGATCTATGACAAGGTCCTGCCAAGTGTGCCCAACGGGCGTACAGACTGGATCAAGCTCGAAGAGATGCGGACCTGGCCCGGAAAGATGGGCGCGAACGCGACCATCTTTAAATACTTCAAGCGCGACTGGCTGGAGCCGGCAGTTCGTGAGATCAACGAGATCTCGGATATCGAGCTCACCTATGAGACCAAAACCGAGTCGACTTCTTCGAAGAAGGTCGACCGGATTCGCTTTCTCCTCAAGCGTAAGGACACGGCAGACGCCGTCATGGCAAGCCTGTCCGATGCCAGCCAGATCTATAAGATCCTCAAGGAAGAGTTCAACCTCTCAACCCGTCAGTTCGGCGAGCTCTCCGAGAACCGCGAGACATGGAACGATGATCGCATCCTCCAAGCGATCGAGTACACGCGATTCAAACTCAATCGCGGTCAGATAAAGAAGAGCCCCGCTGGCTATTTGATGAAGGCCTTGCGCGACAACTGGCGCATGTCAGAGGCCGAAAGGACGATGGTGCAGGTCCAGACCAAGCTGCTCGTCGAGGAAGAACAGAAGGAAGCCGCGAAGATCGCGATCAAGACTAGTGTGGAGCGCAGTGTTGCCTCGCGTGATGACGAGACTCGTGCTCGCATGAACGACGAATCGCGGCAGGGCCGTGAGCACTTCGGTGCGACCGATACCAAAACGCGACAGGAGTTCGTCCGGGCATGGCTTGCCTCGCGCGAGGGCAAGCTTGTGTTGAAGCGGATGAGGTTGGAGGCATCGTCCGTATCCGAAGACATCATCCTGGCGAACTCAGAGTTGGCCTGGTACTTGGGCCAATTCGTGTTTGGGCGATTGACGTCGTCGCGCGCATAAAGACCGCAATTCTCTTACCCGGCCGATCTCGCCAGCGGGTTGAGCGTTTGTTTGCCGATCACCGCCCAGCCGCTCTTGCAGCCCTATTTACGCGGACTGCCAGGGCACGGGCGCGGCGCCATCAATACGTCACGGTGAAGCGATGGCAGCACGAGTGGAGCGCCCCCCCATTGTGAACATACTCCAAACTGCGCTCATGCGCGTCGAAGCACGCAATTTGTCCGGGCCGCCGCACCTTTCAAGTGCGACTGAAGACCTCGAATCGCCTCCACACGCGTTGTAGCGCAAAACTGGATACCGGCAATCACGCACTTCAAACCGATTGAGGCGCAGGTCTGGCGAGTACTAGGGAACGGAGATGCTCGATAGCGTCGCGCGCCCTCGTAGAGGAAGGCGGGGTCGCCTTTGCTACCGGCTGCGAATCGTCTAAGGACAGCCCGGCTGCAGCCCTGTCCATCTCAATGAGCCATTTGTGCCCCCGAGCGTGCCCCAAAGAACTTCGAAGTCCGTTGGTCTCGGTGATCACAATGGATGCCGAGTCGACCTCGTAAATCCGCCCGCACGGCGCTGACACCCGCTTGCCGCGGTACCTCTCTACGAGTTGGGCGACCTGCTGCTGCTCCAGAGCCGCTCTAGCCGTGGCCGCGCGCTCATCTTCCTCTCGAGCCTTCTGCACTCGGGCTATATGACCAAAGTCGATGGGCCTTTCGAGCAGCGACTTAAGGTAGGCGAACAGCTCTCGCCCTCGGAGTGGCTTCAGAGCATGGCCGGCCACCGACACGATGTCCGAGAGCCGGTGGCCACCGTTCCGAGCAAGCCGCATGAGTAGAAACAGTCCAGATGCTTTGAGCTCTTGTTGTTGCACTAGTGGCACCAGATCGAAGGGCACTGCTTGATTGTTAATTCGCACAAAGGATCCCGACCCGGGATGTTTCTTCGTAGAAGACTGCTTGGGGTTGTTTACGCCGCTCACTCGTGAGAGAGGTGCAGAGCAGAGCCCTGATCCCACTGGAGCGATCTCGTGATCCATAGTGGCGCTAAACTGCCGATTCGCCATCCCAATGTGTTGGAGCAACTTTTCAGTGAACGCTATTCGCCCAACTACGTGGAGATTTGCTCTTGTGCGTTGTTGACGTTCACGCTCAATCAAGCCGGCTCGCTCAAGCGCTCCAAGCGCCCGATAGACGGTGGCCTCGCTGATCGCAAGGTGCCCTGCAATCGTCGCCTTCTTCAAGAAGGCGAGCGCCGTGGGGTCCGACTTGTTCAGCGCAAAGCGTATTAGCGTGGCCAGTACCTGCCGCGTCGTGATGTGCAATGCCCGAAACTCTTCGGACTCATAAGCCAATGCAATCGCTCTAAGGATGCGTTCGGGCAGCCGGTCGGCGTCACACCTCGCAGCTTTGGGTCGCTTAGTATTTGTGTCGACCGCGGCCAGAGAATGCGGCGCAGTGCCGCATGACGACTGTTTTCGGGCGAACGAGTGCCCTTCGAAGCCTGAATACATCTTCGCTCAAGTCAAACATGTGGAAACGAGCGTTGACAGCGAAGAGAGAGCTCCATACACTCGAGCCGTCGCTGGTCGAGAGGTTGTTGAAGCTAAGTCTTCGCTTACACGCCTTCTTTTCAAGCAAGAGCCTGGAGCGCCAACTCCAGGCTTTTGTTTTTTCAGAGCTACTTATGGGATCAAGACTGGCCTCCAAAGATTGCTAGGACGTCGGCCTAAGCGCAGTGGATTGATGACCGCGAATACGAGCGGCGTTCTGGGGCGATGCTCACGGGCAACCCGATTTGAGGGGCACGAGCGAAAATCTGCAGTGAGATCCTGGGGCACATGTTCACGCCGTTAGCAGTCAGCCCCGACCAAGTCGTTGTGTGCCGTCGATAGAACAGCGTGCGGCGTGAAATGACGGAAGTCCACCATGCAGGAAGTCACAGCGTTTGCGCGATCGTCTGAAAGGTCATCAGGTCGCTAGTGAAACGCCGTTCGAGTGCTGCGTGACTGAAGACCTGCGCCACATTCGCGGCGTTGCCACAATCTGGAGACCATCGCTGGTCAGATAGTTTGAGCATCATTCCAGCCGCGCCTCAAGGACGAAGCGTGAAGTCGGATTCTTCTTTGCCGTGCTGATCCGCAACTGTGCGCGAGCGCGTGTCACCGCTACATAGAACAGCCGCCGCTCTTCAGACTCGGTGCTTTTTTCATCCGGCACCACCGTTTCTTCGGCCCGGATGATCCATACCCGATCCCATTCGAGCCCCTTGGAACTGTGCATGGTGGTGAGAATGAGCGCGTCGGGCGCGGGCTCGTTATTGTCGCGGCGTAGGAAGTCCAGGCGCTCGGAGAATGGCCCGTTGAGCCGCGTGAGAACGTCGTAGGTCGTGGTAATGGCGCGCTTGGCCTGATCCATATCGGTGTGTTGCAACATCCACTCTCGCACCCCTTCGAGCACCAGCGAGTAGAACTGCCGGTCACAGAGAGATCGCCATTCCGCGAGCCGCTTCATCAGTTCACGGTACCGGTCAGCAGAATTCTCGGACAGGCCCATTTCGAGCAATTCCTTCTTCTGCCGTTGGTCCGTACTCGCACGGCCCTTTCGGTGAATGAGCTTGAGCTCTTGCGTGCCGATCCCGGCAAAGGAGAGCAGGGCGTCGACCCCGGCCGTCTTGGTCTTCTGCACCAGTTCAAGCAGGTTGCAGATCAACGCTGCCTCGGGCCGGTTCAGAATCGACTTGCCGGACGCCCGGTAATACTTGACGCCGTGCGATCGGCAGACGGCTTCTACGGGATCGAGAATCCGGTTCGTCCGCGCGAGTACTGCAGTGGACTGGCCTTCCCGCAGCGCCGGCGCAAGGTACTCCATGGCGGCCACCGCCTCGGCGTACTCATCCGGATAGCGCTGGAACAACACCTCGCCGCCCGGTCCCTTGTGCGCGACCAACTCCTTGGGAATCCGGTCGCGGTTGTTCCGGATGATCCTGTCGGCCGCGCCAAGGATCTCCGCGTAGCAGCGGTAATTCTTTCCCAACACCACCGGCTGCGCCTCGAACTGTCGAATGAACGATTCCATGCCGCGGAAGCCCAGCGCCGAGCGAAAGCCGTAGATGCTCTGGTCGTCGTCCCCGACCACGGTCACGATCGACCCGGCCTGGGCGTGCAATGCAATCCACTGATACTGCAGCGGATCCGTGTCCTGAAACTCGTCTACAAGCAAATAGGTCAACGGGTAGGGCGCGATGGTGCCGCGCTGCATGCCATCGACCGCCAGGCGAAGCATGTCCTGGAAGTCGATCTTCCCGTTTCTTTCCAGTGCGTCCTGATAGCTTTGGTACAACAGCGCCTCAGGGGTGTCAGCTTGTACCTGGCCGAAGTTGGTCTTGATTGCCTCGATGGCGGCAATGGCGTCCTCCACCTTCCAATCCAGTCCCGCGTCAGCGAGGACCTGGATGAGCAGACCAGTGCGGTCGCCATCGGTCGCAATGTCTGGGGCGCTCTCGCCCCCTCCACCCAACTGCCTGTACGCAAGCGAGTGGAAAGTACCCGCAAGCAGCCGCTTCTTGGCGCCCGGGCCGGCTAGCGCCAGGATACGTTCGCGCAGCTCCAATGCGGCATCCTTGCTGAACGTCACCGCTCCAACCGTTGCGTCGAGCTCGCCGAGGAGCATTGCCGCTTTGGTGGCAATGGTCTTAGTTTTCCCCGCGCCCGGGCAGGCGACCGCGACGCAATGCCGCCGCAGTTCCACCACTTCGCGCTGCGCCGGATTCAGTTCATCCAGCATGAGCCACCTTTTCATCGGGATAGAGGATCACAACAATATGATCCTCCGCGCCGCGCCAGTGGATCCCCTCGTCGTCGCGGATCACGAGCGTGCCGGACTCTTCATCGTGGGAAAGGACCACGCCTTCGCCGAATGATGCGAGATCGGTCTGGAATTCCACGGTAGCGTTCACAAGGCTCATGTTGGAGCAGTAGGTATTGGAGAAGTGTGCCGCCCATCTGACGAAGGGCGGCCAGGCATCACTCAGACGCCGCGAACTGTTGTCATCAGCTTCAGGTGAGTCATGTAGCTGCGCAGGCCGAGCGGATGGAAGGTCCGCAGGAAACGCGCGACTTCATCGTTGATATCGGACTGGTCGCGAATGCCGTTCCACACCATGAAGTCGAACTGGTCCATGGCGCGATCGAACTTTGCGAGGAGGCCCAGCACCCGCATGGAGAAGCGCGAATAAGCTTCCACGGTCAGGTTCAACGAGGGCACGGTGACGGTCGGCTCAAACACGATATCGTTCTTCGCGCGCATCTCCGCCTCCCGTTGCGTGCGCAGTGCCTCGGCGACGCGCAACTGCCCGTCGACATAGTCTTCCAGCCTGGACAGCGTGCGCTCGAAGTAGTCCTCCAGCGTCGCCAACTCTCCCTTGGCAAACGTACTGCTGCCGAAGCGTTGCAGGTTGATGCTCATGCGATTCATGAACGGCCACCACTGTTCGAACAGCGGGCGCAGACGCGTGTGATTGAGCTTGATGGCGACGGGCACGACAGCCGCGCCGGCAAGCTGCCGCGTGAGAATCTGGCTGCCGATCTCGCGGCGCCGACGAATGATCGCAGCGCGGTCCTCCGGCTTCAGATCGCGAAAGCGCTTGCGCGTGTTGGCGACCTCGGCCTTCTTTTCCTCGGCTTCCGCCGAAGTGATTAGGCCTTCCTTACGCAGCGTGTCGGCTGCGGCGTCCATCTCCAGCAGCTCGCGCTCGAGCGAGCCATCGTCAGCGCCATCAGTCGCGCCGGCCGCGGCGCCTGCCTCACCTATTACGGAGGTGGCGTGGGCCAGAGTGTCGGCCGCAGCAGCGTGCAGGGCTTCGTCCTGCGGAGTGACAACGGCGGTGTCGGTGATGGTGGTCATGCGGTTTCTCCTGAAAGGACCCCCAAGATGGGCGATCCGCGTTGAATGTATGAAAGTGCGGTAGAGCAGGTGAGTACGGCTAACGGTTCACGTGAAACGAGGCGGCGAGGCGCCAGGACAGGCTCCCTACGCCCGCGACGGCAAGCGTCCATACCGATGCGGGCAGCGAGATCGGCAGGAGCATTGCCACGGCACTGAGGCCCATTGCAGCAAGGAGGCCGTGTGCGGCCAGGTGGAAGCCAACAGGGCTTGCAACGCCGGCGGCAGCCGCCCGGATGCGTCGCTGGACCGCGCCGTCGTTGAGCATGACGGCGGCAAAGATCAGCGCGCCCCCTCCCCAGTTGCCGGCAATCGTGGCCCGATACACAGCGCGGTACAGTTCCATCCAGAAGCGTTGCATCCAACCCGCGGCAAAGCCGGCCGAGCCACCGTCGCCGACCACGGACTGGTTGGTGGAGCCCGCACAGGAGCGTCGGATCATGCCCGAGTCGACAAACCAATCGCGAAAGCGCTGGTTGGCGCGATCGGCCAGCGCAGCGGCCAGATCCTCCCCAAAGACTGATTCGACAGATGCCTGTTCTGCCGCGTCAACTTCGAACTTTGCGCTGTCGGGCAGGAGGGGCACGAGTGTCGCCATTAATACTGGCGTGACGACCAGCCACAGCCGCATGTGGGAAACGAAACGACTATTGGACATATCAGCGCAGTAGGGAATGAAGCGCGAGACACGGAATCGCGAGCAAGGCGAACAGGCCGCCCCAGAACAGCACAGGGCGGGACTGCTCGACTTTCAGCAGCGCCAAGGCGAACGCATGGCGACCGTTGGCGAACATCTCCGGTACCACGGCATTCGGGTCGCTAGAGCGAACCCAGGCCCGCATGTCGTCCACCTCGACGCGCGTCACGCGGGCGAGCCTAGCGATGAGCGAGTTGGCTACAGGCATCGTATTCCTCGAAGTAGCGGCGGAAGGTCGGTCCCTTGAGGACGCGTGCGGCCAGCTGGAAGGCGGCGCTGCGCGGCGTGATTGGCTCGGGGCAGGGCTCATCGACCATACGGCAGACATAGCCTGGCGCCTGGCGCGCCTCGAACAGCGGGATCGGCTCCAGGAACGGCGCCCAGACCACGTATTTCTCGCCTTTGAAGGCGGCGTAGCGCTTGGCATACAACTCGTGCGAACGGCCGAATAGGCCGCGCATGAAGGCGATGTTGCCGGAGCCCTCCTTGCGCTCGGCCTTGTAGCCGGCCAGCGCATCTACCAGCATTTCCTTCACCAGCGGCTCGTCGCGCACGATGAAGTTCAGGCCGATGAAGTCCACGAGACGGGTGCAGACGTCGTCCAGCTCCGGGAAGCAAATGAACACGGGCGACAGCTTGGCCGAGAGCTTGTGCTCTTTGACGATCTGGCGAAACAGGCTGGTCATGCGAACTTATCCTTCGATGATGGGAATGCGACCCTGGTAGACGGCGCCACCGGAGACCCGCAGGAAGTACTGGAGATTGGGCAACTGCGTAATCAGGCGCACGGGAATCAGCGGAACCTTCTCAAGTTGCCGGGAACGCGACACCGACCCGCTGAACTCGCCCACGTGGGCCTCACTGCCGGTGCTCGTCGTGCTCGACTGGACGATATTGGTGATGGCGGTTTCGCCCACCTTGTCCGAGAACCACTGCGCCGTGTCGGTGTCTTCCAATCGTAAGATGATCTGGTTGTTGAGGTTCGCCAAAACCTGCAGCATTTTTGCTGCGTTTCCGAGTTTGGCCTCCAGATCGGACCGGCTCTGGAAGGCGACGAAGGCCTTGAAGCCCGCGCCGCGCCCCTTGTTGAGAATCTGGATTACCTGCTCGTTGATCGCCTCGGCCACCTCGTCGATGATGAGGACGACACCGGGTGGCTTGTCGTAGAAGTTGTAGATGGTGCCGGCCACCGAAGCGATGTCGGACAGGATCATCGAGGCGATAGCCTTGGCGACAATGCTGTTGGACATGGAATCAAGCCCGACACACAGCACCGCCTTCTGCTTGATGATCTTGTCGATGTCCCAGATTTCGCGGTCGTCCTCGAAATCGTCCGCCTTTGGCGCGAGCATCAATCCGGTCTCGCCGGTCGCCAGCATCTGCAGCAGCGGCAGCGCCGATGCGATGATGCGCATGTAGTGCTCGCGGTCGTGTGTGAAGGTCGAGACCAGGCCATCGATCGACTCGTGTCCTTGCCCGACATTGGCGAAGCGCTGGAGGTAGAGCTGCACCATGCCGTCGAGCACCGTTGCGCCGCTCTTCTGGCCGAGCTTCTGCATGAAGCCGTTGACCTCTTCCTCCCAGTCGGCCAGTCCGTGTTCGGGGAAGAAACGCTTGAGGCAGCGCTCCAGCAAGTTATTGATGCCGGACTGCGCGTAATTGAGGATGGAGCGCAGGTTGGGCTTGTCGCCGACGTACAGCTCACCCTTGACCGCGCGGTCGATGAAGAGAAACGCGAAATCGCGGAACGGGCCTTGCTCCATCAGCTGCGCGATCCGACTGGGGATCTCCGAAGGCTGCGACCAGTTCTCCAGTGGATTCAGGCGAATCGATTCAGAAGGCGCGGCCTGCTTCCAGTACAGAAACTTGCGTCCGGTGCGCTCGCATTCGCGCTTTACACGGTCCTTCAAGTCCCGGTCGTTCTTTGGATCAATGATAATAATCACGTCCTCGGCGTTGTGGATCACCTGCGTTGCAATGAGCTCGTAGGTACGAGTTTTGCCCGCGCCGGTGGTCCCGCCGACCGCAGTATGTCCGCCCAGTGCCTTGTAGTGCAAGGGCACCGGAGCCTTGTTCGGCTCCATACCGTGGATCCATGACTGCCCTTGTGGCGTATGGTCACGGATGCTCTGGGCAGGGCCGAAACGGGCCTCGATCGCACTGCTGACTTTTGGTGGCAACCACCGCGGCAGGCCGGGGATTTCGGAGGATGGCATACGCAGGATGTCGTGCGCGATCTGGCAATGCTTCTGTGTCCACTCGAAGCCCGTTCCGAGATACATGGCGTCGTCGCTCTTGCGCAGCTTGGCGCTTGCAGAGAGCAGTTGGTCGATGTTCACCTTGGCGAGCCATTTGGTCGAAATGGCCATGCGAAATGACAGTGCTCGCCAGACCTGGGTGCTTCGCCAAAGCAGCATCGCTACGCATGCGGCGGCGAAGTATCCTGCATGGGGCATGCCAGACGCAGCAATCAGAGGAACACTCCCGGCCCATCCGGCAGCGGCGCGCGCCTCGAACATCGGGCGAAAGTGGTTGATGTACTTGGTCATGGACTCAGGCAGGTGTGTTGCGGCGCGGCAGGATCAGCGTGCCGATGCGTTCGTGCAGGATCAGATCCGTCCCCTGCAGGGCGTACAGCAAGGACAGCTTGCGCAGGTTCTCGATCAGCGTGTCGCTGGCGATGCCGTAGTTGCCAACCATTTTCTTGGGTAGAACGAGCCCCTTCTCGGCCCACACGACTTTGACCTTTCCGGCGGTGACGTCCTGGGCAAGGGCGCGGAAGAATTCGCTCATCATGCGCGAGCCGCCAAGGAGCGCGGCGAACGGGTCCGGTGCATCGCGGCGCGTACGGCCCAGAGACGCCGCATCGATGGCGGGCGCCGCGGGTGCGTTTGGTGCCGAGACTGGTTCGGATGCCGAGGTGGCTGGCGCCACCGGAGCGATGGTCGCGTCGGGGAGCGGAGCAGGATCGACGGCTGGCTGCTGGAACAATGCAGCTGCGGCCGCTGCCGCGCTCGGTGCAGGAGGAACCGGCTCATGGACGCTGGCCGGCGCGAGTGCCGTGGCACTGGCTACAGGCGAAGCGGGCGTGACGGCAACCGCCATTTGGTCGGCTGAGGGTGGCACAGTGGTATCGGGAGCGAACACCGCGCGCCGTGCCTTCTGTTCATAGTCCCGAACGGCGGCGACGGCCTGACGCACGATCTTGTGCAACTGGGCTTCTAGGCCATTCGGCATCGGCGCGGGATTGATGGCACCGAACAGTTCGGACAGCACGGGGCCTTCGAGCCATGACAGGGCATCGGCGCCCAAGATCGAGCGCGCGAGTAAAGCGCTGCGCATACGTTCTACCGGCAGCGCCCCTTCGAGCCGGATGACACGGTAGGGGTTCCCGTCGAGCCATGGGTGAAACGCACCGTGCGCGGCCGGCATCCACTGCTCGCCCGTATCCTCGCGTACAAAATGAAAGTATCGGCAGGGCTCATCCAGCCACGTGCAGCAAGCTGCCAGAAAGAGCGCGTAAAGGTACTGCGGCTCCAGCCGGCGACGACGCTCCGATGGTTGGTCGGCGGCGAACTTCTGCCCGCCCGACAGACGCATGGCAAAGTAGGCCGTCTCCACCGTGGCGCGGAAGGCGCCGCCCGGTTCCGCGTGCTGCGCGGGCTGCAATGGCATGGTGGAGAACCAGTTGGCGCAGGCGTGCAGGACCGATAGCCACCTGGCATCGAAATCGGCCGGGTTGGCCTCGTTGGCATATTGCCGGATCAGGGCAATGCGCTTGTCGTGCGAGGCAAGCAGGGAGGCGGCGTCCTGGGGAAGGTGCTGGTTCATCATCCCCCTGCCATTTTCTTGCCAATGTTCCACCCGCCGTGCGCGATGCCGCTCATGGCGGAGCCACCGGTTGCGCCAGATCCGCTCCCGAACACTGCTCCCGCAAACTTGGGAATCTCAAGCGAGACAAGTAGCAGCATGATGGCCATCCCCAACGCGTAGGCCGCTGCCGCGACGGTATCGGTGCCGATTTGATTGACCGTGCCCAAGTCCGGTTCCATGGTGCCTCCGATCAGATTGGAGAGAACGGCCGCGATCACGGTGTACATGCAACCGCCAATCATGAAATCTAGCCACGACATGAAATAGCGACGCGTGTAGTCGGAGAGGGCGAGTGCGACGGCGAGGGGGCCGAGCACGATGCCAACAGCCACTTGAATTTCACCGAGAATCATGAAAAAGGCGTAGACAAAAGACGTCAGGGCCACAACGATGAACGCGAAGAACAACAAGAGGGCACTGACAATCCCTTGCAGCAGCTCACCGGCTGTGATGACGCGCCAGACGGAATCCCAGAGCTTGCCGGCGGTCACGGCCAGCGTTGTCGCGGCGCTCAGCTTGTCGCTGCGGCTGAGGCCTGCGGCCAGGGTCTTGAACCACTCATACAGGCCCTGGGAGAAGCCGTCATAGGCTAGATAGATGGCGGCGAAGATGCCCACCACCGTGATCGTCTCAATGAGGCCGACCCATGCGCCGACGGGGTGCATGGCGCCCATGAAGCGGAAGCTCGCGAGTGTGAGGGTGATGACTGCGAGGGCGAAGGCCAGCTTGTCGGCCTCGGGAGATACCTTGTGGCTCAAACCGAGGGCCGACGCGATCAGGCCACTGGTAATGTTAGTCGCCTGTCCGACGGCCTGCTTCAGGCCCTTTTCAGCACTGTTGGTTGCAGGAGCAGCGGGGTTACCGGCTTGGGCGAACGCGCCGTGCGTGATCAGCCAGCAGGCGAACAGGCACGCCAACAGTGCTCGAAGAATCTGTTTCATGGTCACGCCGTCGGCCTTACTTCCGGAACACACGCGACACCAGCTCGCGCAACTGGGCATCTCGGTCGCGCTGCAACTGGTCGGCGTTGTTCGTGCGCTCGGTTTGCTCGGCATTCGTCTTCTGGTCCTTGACGGCGTCCGCCTGCGTTTTGGCGCCGATCAGTTGCAGCAGGTCGGCATTCTGGCCAGCCATCACGTCCAGCATCTGGTTGGTCAACTGAGCCGTGGCCTGGGCGGTCGTGTTCAGGTTCAGGTCAGACTGCAGGTCTCGCCGGCGCTCGGCGAGCTTCTTGTTGTTGGTTGTCACATCCTGACCAAGATCGAACAGGCGCTTGGCGGTCTTGTCGCCGGTGGCAAGCAAGGTGCGCTGGTCTCGGAACCATTGGTCGGGGGTCTTGCCTGAGGCCGTGACCAGACCCTGCACGTTGGAGAGGAAATCCGCGGTCTGGGTGACGCTGCCATAGAGGTCCTTGACGGCGCTGCCATAAGCCTGGTAACGCGTGATGTCTTCCTGGATGCCCTTGGCCTGGGTGGCCATCGCGATGGGATCGAGGCCGACCGCCTGTTGCAACTGGTTGAGCATCATCTTGCTCTGATAGACGATGTTCGTGTTCTCGTAGATCTCGGTCTTGAGCGCCTGGGCGGCGGTCATCGTGTTCTTGATGAAGTTGGCCGCATCGAATACTGGCCAGCCGCTGGCGTGGGCGAGCGGCGACATCATGAGCGTTGCCGTGACCAGCGCGGCGGAGAGAGCCTTTTTCATGGGTGGGTTCCTGATTGAGGAGGGGAGTTCACTAGCCGCGGGCCAGCACTTCGCGCACATACCGCTCCTGCCAGTCGGGCAGGCCGCTTGCGTAGTGGCGATCGAGCACTTCCTGCGCGTAGCCGTCGGAGCGCAGCATGGCCACCATCTCCTTGCTGAACGCGGTCTGAAGCATTCGACTCTGGCTTCTGGTGGTCCAGTAGTAGTCCCTGTTCGGCACGGCCTCGGCAATCAGCTTGGTCTGATCCAGCGTGAGGCCAAACACATCGCAGTAGAGATCCTTGCTCGTCACGGCCTGACTGTTGGGCAGGTAGATGATGTTGGCGATGTTGTCCTTGAGAATCTCAAAGTCGGCCACGCGGGCAATCTGCTGCAGCGACTGCGTCGCCATCCAGATTGCGCCGTTGAGCTTGCGGATCGTGACGATCCAGGTTTCCAACCGCGCGTAGAAGCGAGGATTGGTGAAGAAGAACCCGGCTTCCTCCACTTCGATGATGGTGTAGCGCGTGCCCATCGACTGGCTGATGCGGTAGAACGCATAGTCCATGAACAGGGCCGCGGCGCGCGGGAAGTTCGAGAACAGGTCGCCCATCTCGATCGAGAGATCGTCGCTGACCTCGAAGGCGTCCTCGACGTGATCGAAGAAGTGACCGTACTGCCCACCCTTTACCCAGATCTGCAGGCGCTCACGCAGCGTGGCGTGTAGCTGCGTACACAGATTCGAGAGTGTCCAGCGCTCACGAGGAAAGCGGGAGAGGATCTGGACAGCCTGGTAGAGATCGGTGCGCTGTTGCGGCGTGCAGCGGAAGTCCTCGTCCTCAATGGCAAACGCCAGCCAGTCGGCGAGGTACGCGTGATTGGCGGCGTCACCGAGCAGGGACAGCGGGTTGGTCTGGGTGGCGGCCTGGAAGCGGCCGGTCACGTCAACGAACTTGCCGCCGGCCAGCAGGGTCGGGATGCGGGTAGAGCGGTCTTTGTCGAAGCGGACGCGTCGTGCGCCCTGACGGCCCGCCTGCGTGACAAGGAAATTGAGGAAGACGGACTTGCCCGCGCCGATGGGGCCGAGTACGAGCAGGTGACCGTTCCCGCCAGGCTGGTGCATGTCCACCCGTTGGGACGTACGATGGCGCGTTGGCAAACAGGTCAGCGGTGGCGTCTCCCGCCCCGACAGGTTGGAGAGCCAGTTGTTGCGGGTTGGGCCGGGCCGCACGGAGCGTAGGGGCGCAATGTCGGAGACCGCCGGGGTCTCTACGAACTGGAGCCGGCGCTGCTTGTCCCAACGACCGGGCAGAGTGCTGTTCCAGGCTGGCAGCAGATTGGCTTTCTCACGAATCGGGGCGAAACCGGCATTGGTGATGGTGCCCACCACCTCGCTCACGGCATCTTCGCATTCCGCCTCGGTGTCGCCGTAGACGATCACGGAGATATTGACGAAGCCATGCTGCTGGCCTTCGGCGGTCAGCCGGCGCAGCGCGTCGCCAGCCTCCGCGGCCAGTTGCTTGCGTCCCTCGTCGTTCTCCGCTTCTTCCTTGGCGGCCATCTGCTTGATGATTGACCAGAGATTGAAGCTGGCCATCTTGTAGAAGCGGCGAATCTTCTCAATGTGGCCGGTCGCCTTATGGGTATCGAGGAAGCGATAGAGAATGCAGACGTCAAGTTCGACATCGAGCTGCGTGAGCGCATCGAGCGCAGCCTCCTGAAAGCCCATCCATTCCTTGATGGCGACGATGGCGGCATAGCGCTTGCCGTGGGCCGACTCAAAGTAGAGCTTGTCCGCGCCGCAGGTAACTTCAGACTCCGTCAGGTGGGTATCCAGCAGCGTGACGGGGAAGCGCACCGGGCGAGGGGGCACGGTAGGGTTGGCCGTCTGGTGCAATGCGGCTAGGCCTTCTTGCATCGACAGGCGAGAGAGGCCGAGCTTGGTTGCGCCCCCGGTGAAGGCGTCGAGCATGGACTCGAAGCGTTTGGCGTCGGCCTCGGTCCGCTCCAGATCGAAGGCAAAGGCATTGCGGGCCAGCAGCACGTCCTTGGCGGTCGCGAACGCGGCGATGGCGACGTTCTTCCCGCCCTCGGTCATGTGGTACGCCATGCGTTCGAAGATCTTGTCGATCCCGTTCTCGGGCGTGTAGGCCAGCGCAAGAGAGTGCGAGTTGTGGAAATACCGGCCGCTGGCCATGTTCTCGCGGTTCAGCGCATCGAGCCGCGCGTCGGAGGCGGCCGGGAAGGTGCCTCCGATGTACTCGCGAGTGCGGCGGTGGCGTAAGCGCCACCAGGCCGTGATGCGACTGTCGAAGCTGCGACAAGCCTGGTCCAGCTGGTCGCGGGCGCCCGACACGTCGTTGCTGTTGGGGCTGTCCGCATCGATGCCGTGAAAATCATAGGTCGCAAGCAGCGAGCCATCCTTGTTGAGCACCAGATCGGGGGTGACGAGTGTCATCCACGGTGCGATCTCTTGCATGGGGCGATGCTTTAGCATGGCAGGTCGCTATCGAAGCCGTACGGGCGGCGAAATCGGGGGCTGAACTTGCCATGCCACGGCACCGGCTTATACACGTCGCCGTAGTGGTTGTAGGCGTTCAGCACGAGGTTCCACCATGGGTCGCGGGTGGTAAGCCAGCGCAAGAAAAGGTGCACGCACAGCCCGAGCAGGAAGAAACCACCCATGGTGACCACGCCGCCCGAGTAGGTTGCGTAGCACAGCAAGGCTGTAATGGTGCCGTTGGCGATGGCTAGGCCCCGAACCGCGCCGCCCATCATGCGGGGCAGGGAGAGTGAGCGGCTGACGGTATGCTGGCGCATGATCAGCAGTACGCGGTGAGGCCCATGTTCTTGGCGATCGGGATCGCGGCCGCGGCAATGCCTACGCCGACAATTGCCGTCATGACAATCTTGACGATGGTCGATTCGGAATTGGCGATGCCGACTGCTCCAAGAATGATGACGACGACGCCGATCACGAAGAGTACCGGGCCGCTCACCAAAGCCATGATTGCGCAGATCATGTTTGTGAGGCCGCTGAACATCCCAAGGTCGGCTGCAAAGGCGCTTTGCGCGCTCAAAAGCAGCGCGGCCCCTAGCAAAAGGGCTGCTTGTTGCGAACGGATGCGGTTGGCTCTGGCTTGTAGGCCGGGCAGCGATTTGGGTCGGAACATGGGTTGTTGCACTCCTAGTTAGAAAACACGTTTGACGACATAGTCGTTTTGGTCGAAGCCCTGGATCTCCAGGATTTCCGATACGTGCCGCATCTCGCCCGTGCGGCGCATGTGCAGGACGTATTGAAAGCACTCGGCGATGAGCTTGCGCATGTCATTGAGCTCCCAGCGGGAGCCGGCTGGGATGCCTAGCATCGCCATACCCTCGAGGCGCGACAAGGCAGAGCGGGCGTTGTTCGCGTGCATCGATGCCATGCCGCCGTCGTGGCCGGTGTTGAGCGCTTGCAGCAGGTCGTAGGCTTCGCCGCTACGGACTTCGCCCACGAGGATGCGATCGGGGCGAAAGCGCAGGGATAGGGCCACCAGTTGCTGGGTGGTCACGCGAGTGTCTGTGTTGGAGAGCAGGCGCACCTTGTTGGGCACGGACATCTTGAGTTCCATCGTGTCTTCGATGGAGAGCACGCGCTCGCTGTGGGGAATCTCGGCCACCAACGCGTTGAGCAGCGTCGTTTTGCCCGACGAGGTCCCGCCCGCGACCAGAATGTTCTTGCGCTGCCTGACCAATTCGGTGAGGGCGTCCTTGAGCGCATCGTCTTCCAGCGGCCCGTTGAAGATGGGCTTGTCGTTGGCAGTGCTGCGCGCCACTCGCGAGGAGAAGGCGCCCATCTCGACGTAGTCGGCGAGCGACAGGTTCTTCTCGCGATGGCGACGGATGCTGAGGGCGTTGCCGTCGATGGCGGTCGGCTGCATGACAGCGGCAATCCGCATGCCCTGATAGCCGGCGTTGATGATGCCCTGGTCGGTGCCGCGTACGGCGGACTTCTGCACTGAGGCGGCGAGTGCGCGGATCGCGCCTTCGATCATCGCTGGATCGAGCCGGATATCCAGTTGCTGGAGTTCACCGTGCCGCTCGATCCAGACGCTGTCGGCATGATTGATCATGACCTCCGCAACGTCGGGCGCTTCGACATAGCTCTTAATGGGACCAAGCGCCTCGAAGAACATCGCGACCGCGCTCGCTTCGAGTTGGTCGAACTGGAGGGGGGAATGTGCGGTCGTTTCGGACATGCCGCTATTGTTCTTGTTCGGCGTGCGCGTGTGCGGCCAAAAGCTATGCGATTTTCGCGAGCTTTCTGCGGATATCGCACTCGGGCATGGGATCAAGTACATATGGACCCCACTCATAGGACGGCGAACTGACTTGCTACTGGCTTGGTGGTCAGCGGCGGCTAGTGCTTTCAGTCCAACAGGTTGGACTGGAATCTGGGGAAAGACGACAAGAAAGTGTGAGCTTTTGGGGAATAGGTCGGACGCCTCATCGTGCATCGGACCGAAGAGGACCGTACGAATAGCTTCCGTCGTCCACGCGAGAGAGATGTATCTCGGGCGCCGTGTCTAACTTCCAATAAGCGGAAAGCTGTCGAAAATCGCATAGCTTTCGAGGCGCAACAGGGCGCGAATCACTGGTTCAATTAGCGGCATCCAAACGGGGTGCCGCATGCCACTGTTCTCACGTAGCAATCAAGCCAAGAAGGATCTCTCTCCCGCTCCCGGCATGTACGCCGGCGACGATGTCACGCAGTTTCTGTTCGATCGGACTGCGCGCGTCGTGGTGGAGCGCAATCACTGGAAGCTGGCCGCGCTGGTTGCCGCGTTGATCGCCGTCGCAGCGGTGATGACCCGCCAGCCTCCGGAGCCGGTGGTGCGGGTGGTCGGCGTGTCGGGCGATGCCAATGGCAGGCCGGTCGCACGCGAGTTGGAGGCCTACCAGCCGAAGGCGCTGGAGATCCAGGTCGCGTTTCGTGATCTTGTCACGCGCATGTTCACCATCGAGCCCGTGCTCACGGCGCAAATCGAAGACTCTCGCATCTTCCAGAACATCAACAGCGCGAAGAAGCAGATGGTGGGCGCGGCGCGCGAGCAGTTCGAGAAGTGGTTGTCCGAGGACGCGCCATTCCGAGCCATCGCGCAAAGTCCGACCCTGGTGCGTGAGGTGCAGGTCACCAATATCGCCTTGCTGCCCGACAACACGGTGGCTGTGGAGTTCGTCACGTCAATCCGCGATGAAGGCGCGAGGCCGCGTAAGCAGCGCTATGCGATGACGTTCCGCTACCAGATTGACCCGCCGAAGAGCGACGCCGCCCTTACTGCGAATCCGTTTGGCATCTACCCCGTCTTCTTCAGCATCCAGAAGTCCGCTGCCTGACCATGTCCAAGTCCCTGCGCACCACCCTTACCGTTGCTGGCCTGACCGCAGCCATTTGCCTTGCGCTATCGGCCAGACCGGGATTCTCCGCCGAGAAGCCGTCGCGCAAGGCGCCTGCCCCGCTGCCCACACTGGGTATTGGCGATATGGCCGACGCGATGAATCCGATGAACCCGTTCAACGGCGGGGCCGAACCGGTGGCCCTACCCGGCGATTCGCGTCTGGTGGTATTTCCGTACAGCGCCGATCAGATCTTTCGTGTGCTGACGGCGCCCCTGAAGGTGACGACCATCGAGTTTGCCGCCGATGAACAGATCCTCGGCGACCCGGCGTGGGGCGAGAACATCCGCTGGAGTTTTGATACCGATGGGGCGAATCACCTCTATGTGAAGCCGCACGCCGCGGGGCTGGTGAATACGCTGTCTGTCAATACCAACAAGCGCAGCTACGAATTTACGCTGGTCTCCTCGCCGCTTGGCGGGATCTTCTACCAGAAGGTAAGGTTTCGTGTGCAGACGCCGTTCGGCGCCAAGGTCAAGGCTCGCAACGACGTGCAAGGCCAGGAGAGCGAACGCGGAAGTGGCGGCGTGCCCGCCGATGCCGTTGCTGTCTCGCCGGACAAGCTGAACTTCGACTATGGCGTGTCGGGTGACGCCAGCTTCAAGCCCGAGACCGTCTTCGACGACGGCAAAGCGATCTGGATGCGCATGCCAAAGACGACGGAATGGCCGGTCGCGCTGGTGAGAGATGGTAGCGACTACGTGGTGGCCAACTTCATCCGGCGTGGTGACTTCCTCGTGCTGCAACGCCTGGCCGACGAGGTCGCCCTCCGCTCGGGCGACACGGAAGTCATCGTGCAACGCGGCAAACGCCGCTTCCTGGGTCTCTTCTGAGGAGGTGCACCGTGAAGCCGCAATCCGTGACTGACGTTTCCGACGCGCAAGAGCGCCTGACCAAAGGGAAGGTGCCCCGCAATATCGTGATCTCACTTGGCGTGGTGGCTGCCGCGCTGGTCGGCTCGCTTGGCTACTACTACCAGAGCGGCATGGAGTCGGACCTGGCCAAGCAAGCCGAAGAGAAGAAGGCGAAGAAGCTGCAGGAGCGCACCGGCAACCCGGACAACGGTGGACTGGAGCAATTGATCCGCAAGCAGCAGGATGACGCCCGCAAGGAGGCGGATAAGCAAGCTGTCGAAGCGGTGAAGGCCGAGCCCGCAGGAAAGGGACCGGTCATGACAGCGAAGGATTTTGTGCAGCCGTCAGCCGGTACGGCTGCCCCTGCCGGTGAATTGGCGAAGGCCAATGATCTGGATACCGTCATGACCTCGCCGATTTTCAAGGCCGACGGCAAGGCCCTGCGACGGGATGCCGGCAAGCGTCAGCCGGACCTGGCAGGCGTGGTCGATCCAGTCTTGATGCGCGCGCAGCAGCAGTCTGCGGTGGCGAATATGGACGGCGTGGGTGGCGCTGGCTACCCGGGCGGCATGGGGGCAGGAGCCCAAGGCGCCGCACCGGCCGGCCCGACCTCGAGCGACAAGGAGTTCCTGCGCGGCGCGGCGGCCACGGGCTTTACTCGCACAGGGTTCGCTGGAAAGCTGGCACCTTGCACGGTGAGCCAGGGGTTCATCATTCCCGCCACCTTCGTTGGGGGCCTGAATTCCGACAAGCCGGGAGAGTTCCGCGCGGTCGTCTCCCAGGACGTGTACGACACAGTGCGTGGCGATTGCAAGGCGATCCCGGCGGGTTCCACGCTGGTGGGCACGTACAGCAGTGACATTGCCATTGGGCAGGAGCGCATCCTGGCCGCCTTTGTCCGCATGCAACTGCCCAACGGGAAGTGGGTTCCGCTGCTCGGCATGGGGGGCGCGGACCCGAACGGCTACGCCGGCATCAGTGGCGACGTCAACAACCATTTCTTCAAGATCTTTGCTGGTGCGCTGATTATCGGCGTATTGGAGCAGCACTTTAACGACTCCAACACGGCGACGACGGTCGGCCCCAATGGGCTGACGACCTACGGGAACACCGCCGGACAGGTGGCGGCCCAAACGGCACAGTCCATTCTGAACCGTAACCAGAACATCCGCCCGACGATCACGACCAAGCCGGGACAAAAGCTGCTCGTGCAGGTCAAGCACGACATCGTGCTGGAGCCGTACCGTGACTAAGTTTGGTGTTGCCGCCCTGCTAGCCCTGGCCATGTCAGGCGCCGCTGCGCAGACCATCGAGGCCATGGTGAGTCCGACTGCGCTCGTGGTGCGTGAGGGCACGGCTGCCCGTGTGGTCACGCTGCCGGGCAAGCCAGTCCTCTACTGCGGGCTGGATCCGTTCCTCGGCTGGTCAGCGCGTCTGATCGGAGCCACCTTGCGCACGGTGCCGGGGCTCCAACCGGTTCTTGAGGCCAACGGTAAGTCTCTACCGCTGGCAGCGCTGCTGGCCCGCGACGGTTGGCTGCGTCCAGAGCGACTGGACGACGGCGCACAGGTTGCGCTGGTTGAGCGTCGCGGCGGATGGGCGTGCGCGCCCAAGACCGAGCCCTTCGCGGAGATGAGCGCCAGGGTCGACCCGCGGATTCTGGCCGGCATCGCCATGAACGAGTCGGCCTATCGAGGTCGTCCGTGGCCGTGGACGCTTAACGTCGCCGGGCGCGGCTTGTACTTCGCCACGCGCGAGGACGCGCACGCCGCCATCGAGCAACTGCTGGCGGCCAAGCGCTGTGACTTTGACGTGGGACTTATGCAGATTAACTGGTGCTACCACGGCAAGCGCTTCGCCTCGGCGTGGGACGCCCTGAGCCCTGCCACCAACATCCGTGTGGCTGAGACGCTTCTTGTCGACAACCTGCAGCGCAGCGGCTCCGCAATGAAGGCTGTGGCTTGGTACCACAGCGCGGACCCGGCACGCGGCGGCCCGTACTTCAGCCGATTCATGAATCACTATCAGGCATTGCAACGATGATGAAGCCGCTTCTGATCTCCGTGCTGGCCCTGGCGGCGAGCGGCGCTGCCTTCGCAGCGGATACCGATCCGCTTGACTTCGACTACCAGGTGGTGGCGCGGGCGAGTGATCGTCCTGCGCTCATCTTCAATGACGGGGTGTCAACGTATGTGCAGCCACGGGCCGGGCAGAACGTCTCCGCAGACGGCGCGCAGCAGAATGGGCCGTACTGGGTGATCGACGGAGTGCCAGATGTGGTGCGCTACAGCGTGAACGGCCAGCAGGTCGTGGCACGCTTGAAGCGTGCGAATGGCTTCACGACTGAGCCGCAGGCTGTGGCCGGTGACTCCGGAAGCCGCGCGGCAATTTTGGGGCGAATTGCCTTGATTGGCAATTACACGACGCTGCCACTCGTTCGCGCGGGACGCTGGTCCATGCCGCTGGCGCAAACGGTCAAGACCATCGCACCGGTTGGCTGGACCGGCACGGCGCAGAAGGATATCCCGCTCACCGATGAGGTTTCGCTTGAACTGCATAGCGGCGAGAATTGGCTCCAGGCGCTTTCGCGCCTGCTGGAGCGGCGCAATCTCTACGCGGAAGTGGACTTTGCTCGCCGCAACATCGGCCTGCGCGCCTCGCCGCCCAAGGGCTTCGCCGTAGCCGGTGAGGTGCCCGGCGAAGCAGCGCCGGGCAGGGCGCTACAGGCTGCAGCCAGCGGCCAGGCTACAGCAGCTCCGGTAGTCCCGCCAACCCCGGCAACCGCGGTGGCGCCGGCGCACTCCGACTCCACGCCACCCTCGGCTTCCGTCGCTGGGAATCTGGTGCCAGAGGGACCGACGCTGGCCTCCGCGTTTGGCGCGGTGGCGATCCGCGACAACAAGCAGGGCCGGATTGAGATCCGGTTCGACACTGAGCCCAAGGACCTGGTGCTGCGCGACGCGTCCGACAGCAAGATCTGGACGAAGTGGGATGGAGCCCGGCGTGTCTTGTCGTTCTCCACGGTCGACCGCTTCACGGCGAGCGCGGAAGGCAAGTCCGTGCAGGTGACTCGCGCGCCCGAGATCGACTACGAGTTCCCGCGCGAGAACAGCGCTGGCCTGGACATGATCTTTGAGAAGGACGGGGCGACTTACCTGAGCTTCGCGAAGTCGCTGGTCAGCGTCTCCGTTTTCGGCGATGACCACCAGCGCAACGGCGAACAGAAGGACCGCTACTACAAGTTCAACGGCATCGCAGCGCGCCTGACCATCATCGCAGACGGCAGCGTGGTCTACGTGGACCGTGTGCCGCAGGTCCGGTTCAAGGAACGGCCCGGGAAGGTGGGGCTGTGAACCTTGGCATGATCGCGTCCCTCATCGCCTTGGCCGTGCTGGCCAGTAGTGCTCGCGCAGACTGTCTGGACGATGCCGCGGTGTTTCACGGCATCAGCCCGCTTTTGCTGCGCAGCATTGCTCTGCAAGAGTCTGGCATGCGGTCATGGGTCACCAACCGTAATGCCAACGGCTCCGAGGATATCGGCCTCATGCAGATCAACTCGATCCACCTCCCAAGGCTGGCCCAGTATGGCCTCACGCGTCAGCACCTCTTCAACGGGTGCGTCAATGCCTACGTGGGTGCGTGGATTCTGCGCGAGAACATCCAGCGCTTTGGCCCGACGTGGAAGGCAGTGGGTGCCTACAACGCGTCCTCGCCCGATAAGCAGTTGCGGTACGCCAACCAGATTCATGCGCGGTGGCAGGCGCTACAAAGCGCCGCCTTGCGGTAGTTCCAACCGTTCATTTGAAAGCAACGCTATGTGCCATTCCTCACGAACCATCCGCATTGCCGTCGCCACAGCGTCGCTTCTGAGCTGCGTCGTCCTCGCACCGTCAGTCCACGCTGCACAGCTGTCGACTGACGGCTGGCAGTCATTGCAGCCAACACGAGCCAGCAAGGCCGCCATTGACACTACGCTGCTGGCCTCAAATCACCCGTCGCTAGGGGCGTCGAGCCAGCCCAATGTGCAGTCAGCCGCTAGTGCTGCACCAGCGGTCGCGCCTGCAGCCGCCCTACCAGTCGCGCCGGTCGTCGGTGATGTCTACCGCCTCGTGAAAGGCGAGCCGCTTCAACAACAGCTTCAAAGGTGGGCCGCACGTGCCGGTTGGACCGTGGCTTGGAATGTACCGGATGGCTGGATCGTGCCGGGTGACAAAGACTATGGCGGCGACTTCGAGGGCGCGGTGCAGCGAGTGGTCGAGGAGCTGGCCAGCAACGGCGCCGATGTGGTCGGCGACAGCTGGCGCGGCAACCGCACAGTAATCATCAGCCAAAACGGAGTCGTGCAATGAACATGCAATGCCAACGCTTTACCGCCGCCGCCGCCGTTGCGGCAGCCACCTTGCTGTCGGGTTGCGGCGTGATGCAGACCCGTGAAGTTCAAAGCGGGATCTCAGCCGACGCGCAGGCACGCTACGCCGATGCCCCGCGCAGCCGCCCCGTGTTCCGAGTTCATGAGGGCGCGTGGTTGCTCGGCGAGAAGATCCGCGCCAGCAAGCCGCAGCCCGACATCTACGGCAAGCACGTGGTGTTCAAGGGCACCATTGGCTCGCTGAACGAGGCCGCCAACTGGATCGCACAGAGCGTCGGCGTGCGCGCGACCGTGGAGCCGTCGGCGCTCGCCTTGATGACTGGCGCGTCCACGACTGCCTCGGCGTCCGCGATACCGGCAGGTTCTGCCCGGCCGAACGGGCCGATCCCGACTGGTGGCATGCCGCGCGTGGACCTGGCCGCACCGCTGGCCGGGGCGCCCGTGTCGGGCGTGGGCGCCGGTGTCGCGGCGGTATTGCCGCTGACTCTGCGCTACGGAGGCAACTTCAAGGGCTTTCTGGATGCCGTCGAGGCACATTTCGGTGTCTGGTCCCGCTACAACGATGGCACGGTGACGTTCTTCAGGACGGAAACCCGTACCTTCATGCTGCCGAGCCTTGCCGATGCGTCGTCCATGAACGGTTCGATCACCACGGCGGACAGCAGCTCCGGCGGGATCTCGGGGGCAACCGGCAACGGGGGCGGTGCCGGCGGTGGCGGCGGCGCCGGTAGGACCGGGCAGACGATGAACATGTTCATCGAGATGAAGCCGTGGGAGACCCTCCAGGCCACCGCGAAAGCTGTCGCAGGTACGACCGCGGAAGTCGTTGTCGACAAGAATCTCGGCACGCTGACGGTCACGGGTGATCCGGTGCAGTGCGATCGCATTGAACAGTTCGTGAAGAGCCTGGCCGCCATGTACGGCAAACAGGTCGCCATCGACGTTCAGGTCTACGAAGTGCGTGTCACGCGCGACGACAACTACGGGCTGAACCTCTCGCTCGCCTACCAGAGCTCCAGCGGCCAGCCTGGCGTCTCATTCAGTTCGGCCAGCACGCCGACGGTCTCGGGTGGTGCTTCGCCTGCGACGCTGGGCGCAACAATCATGAGTGGCCCGTTTGCTGGCAGCAAGGCCGTGGTTCAGGCGCTTTCGACGCTGGGCAACGTGTCCCAAGTGGTTTCGCGATCGGGCGTGACGCAGAACGGCAAGGTGTTGGCCCTGCAGACCGCCACGTTGCAGGACTACGTCGCCCAGGCGCAGACGACGCTGGCCGCGAACGTGGGGTCAACCAGCTCGATCCAGACCGGAACGGTCACCTACGGCTTTACGAGCAACTTCCTGCCGAAGGTCGTCGATGGGCGGATTCTGATGAACTTCGACATGACGCTGTCGGACCTCTTGCCACTACAGCCGTTCAAGTCCGGCGGCGAGGCGAATCAGAGCACGGTGCAGCTTCGCACGATGCCGACCAATCGGTTCACGCAGTCGATCACGCTGAAGCCCGGCGAATCGCTGGTCCTCACGGGTCTGCGTAATCAGAAGGCAACGACGACCAACAATGGAATCGGCGAGCCGTGGATGGCCGCGCTCGGCGGTGGTGTTGGCGCCACCCGGGGCGATACGGTCATAGCCATCATGATCTCGGCCCGCTTGCTGTAACACGGAGACAATCCCATGCAGAAACGCGCATTCATTCGTCGTTGGACGCCGTTCGCTCTGGCCGGCGCCGCCATCGTGTGTCAGGCGGCAGCCTTCCCGGTCAACGCGGCGGCAATGTCCAACCCAGCCGCGGCGGCGATCGCGGCAGCCGGGGCCAGTCCGGTGACCGCACAACCGGCCTCAGGTGTAGCGGCACAGCCGTCCCTACGCGGAACGGCTTCGTCTGCGGCGAACAATCTGCCTCCCGCCACCAGCAGCGGACCTGCCGGCGAGGCGGCTCAGGTACCACGCCATACCGACGCGCCCGAGTTGGCAGCGCTGCAGGCCCAAATCGCCTTGTGGAAGGCGCGCGCCGAAATCGCCAAATACAAAGCGGAGGTTAAGCGCGCGGAGGACTCGCTGACTGCCGCTGCGCCGGGCACCGCACCGACTGGCGGTGCACCCGCCATCTCGTTGACTGCCCCGATGCCGACTGGCGGCGGTGCTATCGGTGATCGCGTCAAGGGCATTTCGCCGGAAGCGCCCCGGCTGGTGTCGCTGCGCGCGTTTGATGGGCATTTCAACGCCATCGTTGATGTCAACGGCCGCACGGTCCCGGTGCAACCCGGTGACGCTCTCGACGGGGGCTGGAAGGTCGTGAGCATCGACGACGGTGGCGTCAAGCTTGCCAACGGCAAGCGCGTGCGCGTGTTGAGGCCGTAAGCCATGGCGGAAGTCCTGTCATTTCCCGGGCTGAAGGGCGGCTTTGCAATCGGACTGTCCTGGCAGCATGAGGAAGCCCAACCAAGCAAGAGCGCGCTTCGTGCGCGAGCGCTGGACCTTGGCCGCAACGTCCGTTGGTGCGCGGTGCACGTAAGCGCAGAGGGCGCCATCCAGACCGGATTTTGTGAACCCGTCACGGGCGTTGAGCCGGCTGGCCTGAAGCCTCTCGCAGCGATCGTGGCGGGTCAGCACCGGCAGCCATGGATGGGGCTGTTTCACCTCCGGGGCAACCTCTACTGGTATGTCGCAGTCCGACAGGGACACGCCGTCATCGCCGGCGGCGACCGGGTCGGCACGCTGGAGGAGCTCAATCCGATTCGTGACCGGCATCGTGCCCTCGGGGAATGGACGGAGAACGAAGGCACCATGCGCGATCTCGCGGCCATGGCGCGCGCTTCGAAAGGCGTGTCAGTCATGCGAGATGCACTGACCGGACCCTGGAAGTCGAAGTCCTACGCGTTGGCTGCGGTGGCGGGCGTGATGGCCCTGATCGCGGGCGGCTGGTACTGGTATGAGCAGCAGCAGGAGGCCGAGCGTGAGGCACAGTTGATGCGACAGCGCGCCATCGCGGCGGCGCAACGTGCCAACGAGGCGGCTCGCAAACAGGCAGCGCCCTGGGTCGAGATTGCTGCGCCGACGGACTTCATGCGGGCGTGCCACCGCGCGTGGGACCGGCAGCCCCTCTCGGATACGGGCTGGACGCTGGCTGGATGGCGATGCAAGCCGGCCACATCGACTGCACTGGCGATCGAGACCACATGGAAGCGTGAAGGTGGTGTGGCCGACAACGCGCCGGGCGTGCTGTCCGCAGATGGGAATCTGGCCACGGAGACGCTGAGCGCACCGGCTGCCTTCCTGCCTTCCTCCCGCGCCGTGCTCTCGTCGGTCCAGGCGCAGCGCGCGATGTGGACCTATGCGCAGGCGAACGGCTTGAGCTTGCAGCTGACGATGCCACCCGCGCTGCCGCCAGCGGATGGGAAGAACCCGGTTGACCCGTGGCTGGTGATGACCGCAGATCTTGGCTTCGGCGAGCCCCCATGGCTGGGCCCGGGCGAGGGGATTGACGCCGTGGCCGGCGTTCGCCTGATGGAGATCAGCTACGAAGCGGCCAACCAGGCATGGAAAGGGACAGCGAAGCTTTACGCAATGCGCAACGGCGCGAGGAATGAATGATGATCTGGACAATCACGCGTCTTTGGCGCGGCCCAGGCAAAGGGACAGGGCAGGACGTTGCAACGGCTGCAAGAGCCGAGCCGTCCGTGAAGGCGGATCTTCTGGCGTTGGCGCAGCCCCCAGAAGTTCTCGAGCCTCACATCATCTATCCGCGGAGCCTGCCTGCGACCTTTGATCGTGTTGCCTTCAACCTGAACTACCTGACGGCCGAGCAGGCCGCGACCCTTCGTCAGCGTGCTACGGATAGCGGGCTCTATGTCGAGGACGTTGCCAGGGAGTTTGGCCTGTTGGAGGAAAACGTGCAGCAGGTGCTGGCGGTGCAAGGCTGCGACATCTACGTGGATGCCCGGCACTTTGGTACGCCGCGGCTTCTGACCTGGGAGTCCAAGCTGCGACGCAGCGGCGCAGCACCGCAGATGCGTAAGGTCTCGGCACAGGAGCTGGCAGTGCTGCGCCAGCAGCGCGGTTCCGGTCAACAGCTGGATACCGACTTGCAGACGTTGACGCTCGCACGTCGGCTGATCTCGGATTGCGCCGCCCTGATCGCCTCGGACATTCACATCCTGGTCCGCGATGACCATACCGAGATTCAGGTACGGATCAAGGGCGATTTGCGTACTGTGGCGGCGCTGTCGATGCGTCGCGAGGAGGGGGAACGCCTGATCCGCGCCATCTACACCGGCCTCGCGACGGTAAAGGCGGCGACATACAACCCGCTCGACGTGCAGGACGCGCAGATCGCGGGAGATGCATTGCCCGGGACAGGGTTGTCGAGCGTTCGTATCGTGCGCGGGCCGGCCTATCCAGTGGAGGGCGGCGGTGGCTTTCTTGTTGCCCGACTGCAGTACCGAGAGCATCACGAGGGGGCGCTGAAGGCGGACGCGGTGGAGGCCGCGAAGCGACTGGATTTGCGCGCGCCGCAAGCGCCGAGCGGTGAGTTCAAGCTCGGCCAGATGGGATACACGCCGCTTCAGGTGGAGCTCGTTTCGCAACTGTTGCGCCGGCCCATGGGGGTGATTGTGGTCACGGGGCCGACCGGAAGCGGCAAGACGACGACGCTGTTCGAGTGCACCCGGCACCAGGCGCGCCTCTTTCCGGAAAAGCGGCTCGTCACCATCGAGAACCCGACCGAATACCCGATGGACTGGGCGGTCCAGCTCACCACGGAGAGCGAGCGGTTCCCGGAAATGTTGCGCATGACGCTGCGGATGGACCCGGATGCTGTGCTGCTTGGGGAAATCCGGGGTGTCGAAGAGGCCATCGCGACGTTGCAGGCCGCGGCAACGGGCCATTTGGTGCTCACGACACTGCACGTAACGGATCCGTTCGAAACGTTCTCGCGGTTGATGATGCTGGACCACGTTCGTCTGGCCATGGGGGTGATCGCGAATCACAACCAGATCATCGGCCTGATTGCCCAGCGAATCGTGCCGCTGCTTTGTCCGAAGTGCTCACTGCCGCTCGAGCGTGCCCCGCAGGCGCTGCCGGACTATATGCAGAGAGCCCTGCAGTCTTGGGGCGACCTGTCCGGAGTCCATGTGCGGGGAGCCGGCTGTGACCATTGCCATGGCGAGGGAATCGTTGGCCAACAGGCTGTCGCCGAAGTGGTCGTGGCAAGCGAAGCGCTGATGCAGGACTGCATCAACGAAGGCGTGTTGGTCGCACGCCGGAAGCACCGCGCGCGCCCGGGGTCGGACAAGCCCATGATCGCGCACGCGATGGACCTTGTGCTCGCGGGTCGCCTGAGCCCGGTCGACGCCGAGCGCAATGTGGATGCGATTCCGATGCGGGAGGAACTATGAGCGGACTGGCTTGGACCATGCGCCGGCGCCTGTACCAACAGGCATCGAGCCAACTAGAAAACGGGCTGACCCTGGCGCAGATCATTGAGGACTTCCGTGAGCGGCAAGCGCGGCGCGGCCGCAAGCGAGCGGCGGAGGCGGCGCACGAAGTCGGTCGTCAGGTGCGGGATGGCAAGACGCTGATGGCTGCAATGGGGCCGGGCCTGAGCGACCTTGAACGCAGCGTGCTGGACGCTGGTGAGAAGGCTGGTCAGTTGCCGGACGCCATGCGCCTCGTGCTGGACGTTCGTGATCTGACGACGCGCCTGCGTCAGAAGCTACAAGCGAGCTTCTTTGCGCCGGGGGTGTATCTCGTCACGCTGTATGCGGTCCTGTTACTCATTGGCGGCTACATCGTTCCGCAGTTCCTGGGCGTCCTGCCCATCGAACGGTGGACGGACTGGGCCTATGCCATGTACCTGTCTGGTGAACTTGCGGTGGGCTGGCCGGCGCCGTTGCTCTTCGGAGGGCTGGGAGGCTATGTCATCTGGAGTTGGTGGGCGCTTGCACGGTGGACCGGTTCAAGCAGGCGGTTCTGTGACCAGCATGTCTTCCCGTTCACCGTGTACCGGGAAATCACTGGCTTCACCTGGTTGCTGTCCTTTGTTGCCTTGCTTCGCGCGGGGGTGCCGGACATTGCCGCGTTGGAGAGCCAGATCGCCTCGGCGTCGCCGTGGCTGGCCTCGCGCCTGCGGCCGATCCGGCTTGGACTGGCCGACGGCCTGGATCTGGCAGAGGCCATCCGGCAAGCGGGGAACGGGTTTCCATCCCTGGACCTGATTGACGAAATTGGAGCCTACGCCGGCTTTGATGACTTCACGGAAAAGATCACCGTGGCCGTCCGTCAGCACGCGGAAGTCATTGAGCGACAACTGCTCGCGAAAGGGATGGTGATGTCGGCGATCTTCACTGGCCTCATGTTCCTCGCCTTCATCGTGCTTCAACTCGGTGCCAACTCTCTCTCGTCGATTCTCACGTCATCGATGGGGCAGTTCTAAAGTCGACGTGCTCAAACCTGATAGGAGTGTCAAATGGATGGAATTCTTGGGCGCGTCGTCGCTACTGTGTTGGGCCTGCTTGCGCTGGTCGGGATTGCTTACGCCAGCTATAACGGGTTTCAGAACCACAAGGCCGGTGTAGTCGCGACGAACATCACGCAGATCATCACGAACGCGCGGGGAGGGTTCTCGCAGGGCAACAACGGCTACACCAACTTCACCACAGCGAATGTGCCGGCCATGATTACTGGCGGAATGTTCCCGACAGACATGGTGCGTGGCACGGCCCTGGTCGATACCTGGGGAAACACGATGACGCTTTCGTCGGCCAACAATGGTTCGCAGGGCGTCATTGCGTTCGGTGGCGGCAATGCACAGACCGCAAAGCAATGCGTCAGCGCGGCGCTTAGCCTGAAGGACTACGTCACGCTGGTCGTCGGTACCACGACCTTCACGCAGACGACCCTGCCTGACCAGGCGACCGCTGGTGCCGCTTGCAGTGCGACTGCCACCTTCACGCTCACATTCCAGTGAGAGATCGGCCAGGCGCGACGACCTAAAGGGGACGAGCATGGGATACCTCGTGTTGCCAATCGCCGCGGTGCTGTTCTGCGCGGGAATCATGGCGCAGGGCTGGCAGCTGGCACTGGCTGTGCCGGGGGCCGGGGTTCCCGGCCGCATGGAGTCAGTCGCGACGGTGACTGCCCAGCAGGCGCAGGCGTATGGCGCCGCGTGCGTGATGACCGCCGGCGCCACGCCCGGATTGGTCGGTGCGAGTGTGACGCCGGTGCTGCCATCCGGGATGGTGACGCCGGCGGGTGCCGGCTGCATGGCCGTTGCCAAATCTGGCGGCGGACGAGACGTGTACGGCTACGTGCAAGTGTCTTCCGGCGCTGGCGCCGCGCTACTCGGCAGCACGCAGGGCAGTCTCGCGTGGTTCCGGATTCGAAGCCATGGCACGGCCGTCAACATCGCCACGGGCAGTACTTACAACGTGCCCGCGACCATTCCCGTAGGCGCGCTGGTCCACTGGGTCCAGCTGAACACCTGAGAAACGCATGGAATCGATCGTTGGATATCTCATCGCGCTGATGCTGTCGATGCTGAGCCTCGCAGGCTTTGCGACGTGGGCAAAGGCGGGGGTGACGAATGTGCAGACGGCGGCCGCGGCCAGCCAGATGCTGGTCTTTGACAAGGCTGCGTTGCAATACGTGCAGGACCAAGCCGCCACGCTCGTTACGCAAGCGACCGCTACTGTGCCTGTCTCAGTGACGCCAGCGATGCTTGCCAGCGGCGGCTATCTGCCCGCCGGCTTCTCGGCGACAAACGTGTTCGGGCAAACCTGGTTGCTTCAGGTCCTGCAGCCGACACCGAACAATCTGCAGGCGCTTGTGACCTCACAGGGCGGCCGCGCCATTACAGACACGCGGCAGCTCGTGCAGATCGCTGCGCAGACCGGCGCGCAAGGCGGCTTTGTTCCTTACGCCGGGCAGAACGGCGATCCGACGATGTCGGCGACCAATGCCTACGGGGCATACGGTGCCTGGCAGGTGCCACTAGCCAACTTCACGAATCCCGGCAGTGGCCGCCTCGCTTCATTGCTGGCTTTCACCGGTGCACAGGCCAACAACGGCTACCTGTATCGAGTACAAGTTCCAGGGCACCCTGAACTGAACAAGATGCAGACCTCCATCGACATGGGGGGCAACGACCTCAACAGTGCGGGCCGGGTAACGGCGAATACGGCGTTGACCAGCGGTGGCGATACCTATCTGACAAGCACGGGCACGCCGGGCGCTGCGTGCGGCGTCGGACTCAAGGGCTCTATTCGCACAAGCACAACAGGCACCGGGTTAGTGATCTGTAACGGCGTGTGGGAGCCGATTGGTACGGCCCTTGCGGGCGTTACGAGTGGCACGTCATGCAGCACGCCCAATCAACTTGCAACAACAGCGGGCAATGCCGCCTACATTTGCCGCGGTGGGGTCTACGTTTCGCTATTGAACTTGTTACCGAAGAACACGGAGCAGGCCCGATACGTCGTTGGCGACAACAATGTAACCGTGCCCAAGCCGGCATGTGACGCTGGGGGTTCTCCATCGTTTTCATTTGAGGCTCGCACGATGGGCACCGACTTTAGCGCGGCGCCGCCTTATACCGCCGTCCGCTATAGCGCGGATGACTATGGTTGGGCTTGGGTGCCACGCATCGTGCTAGTCAATATGAATGGCAGTCTTGAAAGCGGCAACAACATCGGTCTGCAGGGCGTCTTCAAGGCTGAGTGCTACTACCCATAAATAGAACCACACTATGATATCGATCGCTCGCCGCGCGCTCGTCTTCCTGTCGGCAGCTTGTGCCCCGGCCCTGTGTTGGGCACAGGGGCTCAATGTCCAAATGCCGTATGGGAGCAATTGCCCTGGTGGCTACCATTGGGAAAAGATGAGCGGCTTTTCGCAGTGCATTCCTGATCCGCCCCCTGTGCCACCACCGCCGCCACCGCCGCCCGCGCTGACCTGCCCGGATCCGATGTCGACAAAATCCTATGCTCAGGCTGATCTGGTGGCGGACCAGTCGGATAACGGAGGCCCCCCAATGTGGCAAATTTACGTCTTCTATATGGGCAGTTTTAAGAGCTACTGGACGGACGGAGCGTCGGCAGACATTTTCGCCACCTTGGATTATGCCATTCGAAATTCGGGCTTGATCCCAGGATCAGTGTTCTGGAATTTCTCGGGCGTACAGTATCGGCAAGCAATTTGTACGCCATAGCGGGGTAAAAAAAAGGTTCTTCGCCGATCTGCGTGACCGTTTAGAAACAAAAAGGGCCAACACGCCCACCACTGTTATCTTGGAGTTGCGACACAACAAGAATCAGGAAGGTGGAGGTTGGCCCCACGCGATTGTATGGCCCAGCTCGGCTGCTGGGAAGGCTATCGCTTGCGCGATAGTTGGGAAGAGACCCGCAATGGGCAGCGTATTTGCATCATCCGGCTGGAACCTAAGGGGCGCCGTAGGCGGTGCTGCGATGGCTGTGGTCGGGGCGTTAGCAGTATCCATGATCGGGTAGAGCGGCGCGTGCGGGATCTGCCTGTGTTCGAGATTCCGGTGGAGCTTATCGTGCCGCGACTTCGTCTGGCTTGCCGGCGATGTGGCCCGAAGCTGGAGCGCCTGGACTGGCTCGCGCCCTATGCGCGGGTTACGACGCGGCTTGCGGCCAGCGTAGCGCAACTGTGCAAGGTCATGTCGTTGCGCCATGTCGCGGCCTTCTACCGGTTGGCCTGGACCACGGTCAAGCGCATCGATCTCCGCCATCTTGAGCGGGAATTGGGGCCGGTCGATTTGAGCGGGGTCACGGTGATCGCGATGGACGAGTTTGCGATCCAGAAGGGCCATCGCTATGCCACAGTCATCGTCGAGCCGTCGAGCAAGCGGGTACTCTGGGTCGGGCGCGGTCGCTCCCGAGAGGAAATCCGGCCCTTCTTTAAGCTGCTTGGCCCTGAAGGCTGTGCCCGGCTTCGCGCCGCGGTGATGGACATGAATACCGCCTACGACCTTGAAGTGCGGATGCACTGCCCGCAAGCGGAGATTGTCTATGACCTGTTCCACGTGGTGGCCAAGTACGGCCGTGAGGTCATCGACCGCGTCAGGGTGGATGAGGCTAATCGGCTGCGCGGCGACAAGACCGCCCGTAAGGTGGTGAAGTCTTCTCGCTGGTTACTGCTACGCAATCGGGAGAACGTCACTCGTGAGGCCGATCAGATCCGGCTTGATGAAATACTGGCTGCCAACCAAGCGCTGATGACCGTCTACGTGCTCAAGGACGATCTCAAGACGCTCTGGACATATCGGCATCCCGGCTACGCCCGGCGCTTCTGGCAAGGGTGGTACGAGCGCGCAATGGCCAGCGGCATCGCACCTCTGTGCCTGTTCGCCAAACGCCTCAAGCCATACTTACCAGGCATCCTGGCTCACAGCCGCTGGCCGTTGGGAACCAATCTGGTGGAAGGCATCAATAACCGGATCAAGGTCATCAAACGGATGGCCTATGGCTTCCGCGATGACCATTACTTCTTCCTCAAGATCCGGGCGGCCTTCCCCGGAAATCGGTGAAGAACCAAAAAAAAGCAAGGTCGCACGGCGCCAGTAGTCGATGCATCATAATGAAAAAACCCGCCACAGTTGGCGGGTTTTTCTTTGTGTGGATTGGTGCATAAAGCGGCCTTACGTCGGTGGTTGCGTCACGGCCATGATTCACTTTCCCCTTCTACTTTCGCGTGTGTTCGCTGGTGCGCGGCGGGCGGAAGACTTCTCGCGTCGACGCCCGGTGCTCCGCGATACAGGGCTCGCCTTCCAGCACCTGCTGGAGAGTGTCAGCGACAAGCTGGGTGGCGAGAGAGAGGCGGTCCTCGCGGCATGTCCTGCAGCTGATGGGCTTCTAAGCGCCGGTTGTTGTGCTCGCTGGCGCCAATGAAAAAAGGCCACACGCGGCGGCCTCCTTGCTTGCGATCACGGACGCTCAGTTGGCCTTGAACATCCAGCTCTTGGAGACGGCAGTACCATTGCGCGCACCAGCGAAGGTGGCCGTGTAGGTCTTGCCACTCGGCAACGGGCTGAGAGGAATGAAGAAGGCCACGCCAGGAAACAGCATCGCATCGGCCTGTGCGCCGCTCGCAGTCGTACCGCTCAGCGCGTTGGTGGCCACCAGTACACGGCCAGGGATGGTTGCGCCCACGCTGTCCACCAGGGTGAAGTTGCTGACTGTCAGCGCATCGCTGAAAGCATCTGCACGCACGCGCACCATCAACGGATGACCCGGCGCAGTGATATCCGGGGCCGGTTGCGGGCTTTCTGCTGGCATCGTGCCATCCACGGATGAGCCATCAATCGGCGCGACACCAATTGCGTTTGCCGCCATCAGTTGGCCCGCGCCGACCGGCTGCGAGTTTGCCAGGGGCGTGCCGGTGACTCCAGTTACCGTGCCCATATCAATCGAGCACGAGTATTCATTGATACCCAAGCCAACCGTTTCAACAGGCCCGGTAAGTGCTTGCAGATGGTAGACGCTGTTGGTCATTCGCAGACAAAGCGGCACCCAACTCACTGGCAGAAGTCCAGTACCGTTGGCCGATTCAGAAATCCACTGCGCCGCGTCGATACCCGCCTTCGTTGCACGGCTGCGCGGGGTCGCTTCATAGTAGGACGGGTTGCCAGCCGTCTCATCGTGACTTACGACCAGATTGGCCTTCATGTAGTCGGCATGGGCCTGAGCTGCCACGTCGAGCGTGGCGTCCTGGCGCAGCAAGCCAACGCCCACGGCGCTGCGGAACGAATTTAGCTGCTCAAACAGCTGGGTGCGCTGATCCGTGTAGGTGGCTGCCGGAACGCTGGTAACCGGCGCGATGGAGGTCGGCGCTTGCGGTGTCGTCGGCGTGGTCGGAGGGGGCGGCGCCGCCGGAGACGACGAGCCGCCACCATCACCTCCACCACCGCAGGCAGAAAGGGCAAGGGCCGAAGCCACAGCGATTGCAAAGAGAGAGAAATTGTTCTTGGTTTTCATATTGTTTCCTTTTGCTGGAAAGTTGTGGCTCACCGTTCGAACCACTTAATTCCAGCTTACCGAAGGCAGCACAAAGTCAAGTCGCTGGCGTCCCGACGAAAAGCAGCCAAGGATGGCCGCACGGGTTCATATTCGGCAGAATTTTTCTCAAACTTAACCCCACTTCGAGGGGGAGCGTAAGGCCTGCCGGGGCTTTCGGGTACCGCGCCAGCGATCTCACCTGTCGTGCCAGTAGGTCCCGCAGTGGTTGCAGAAGTGCTGGTCGCGATTTGACGATGGTGCCCACGAATGCCTACGGGGCATACGCGAATGGCTGAAGATGGAAGCGTATCGAAGTAAGCGGCCAGGTGCCCGCCAATCAAGTCCGCGATCACCTGAGAGCTTCCCTTATATGGAATATGCCTCAGATTCCGCAGGCCGGTGGTTTGCGCGAATAGTTCTCCGGCCATATGCGTGATATTTCCCGTTCCCGCCGGTCCATAGTTGACTGGCTCTCTTCTTGTCGAGACAAATCGGACGAATTCGTGCACTGAATTCGCTGGTGTCTTCGTATTGACAACAAGAACCAGCGGCGTGAATGCCACTAGCCAACTTCACGAATCCCGCCAGTGGCATCGACATGGGGGGCAACGACCTCAATAACGCGAACCGTGTAACGGCGAATACAGTGTTGACTAGCGCGGGCGATACCTATCTGGCAAGCATCCGAAAGAGGCTATGGGGCGGCTCTCATCGGCCAAGTTTATAATTGGCCAATGCAACGACTTCAAGCCTTCAAATACGAACTGAAGCCGACCGGCGAACAGCAGCGTGACATGCGCCGCTTCGCCGGCTCGTGCCGGTTCGTCTACAACAAGGCGCTGGCGTTGCAGAAGGAAAACTACGAGGGAGGCGGCAAGTTTATCGGCTATGTCGCCATGGCAAAGCACCTGACGGGATGGCGCAACGGGCCGGAGACACCGTGGCTTAAGGACTCTCCCGTTCATCCGCTGCAGCATGCCCTCAAGGACCTGGAGCGGGCCTACAAGAACTTCTTCGCCAAACGGGCCGCGTTCCCGCGCTTCAAGAAGATGGGACAAGGCGACAGTTTCCGCTACCCCGACGCGAAACAGCTCAAACTGGACCCGGCCAACAGTCGTATCTTCCTGCCCAAGCTTGGATGGTTGCGCTACCGCAACAGCCGGAATGTGCTGGGCGATGTGCGCAACGCCACCGTATCCGTGAGCGCGGGCAAGTGGTTCGTCTCGATCCAGACGCAACGTGAGGTCAGGCCGCCCGTGCCTCAGGCCACGAGCGCCGTCGGCATCGATGTTGGCGTGACCCGCTTTGCGACGCTCAGCGACGGAACCTACCTGGCGCCGCTCAACAGCTTTAGGCAGCTCGAAGCCCGGCTGCGCCGAGCGCAGCGGACGATGAGCCGCAAACAGAAGTTCAGCAGCAACTGGAAAAAGGCAAAGGCCCGCGTCCAACGCATTCACGCCTGCATCGGGAACGCCCGCCGAGACTACCTGCACAAAGCCACGACCACGATCAGCCAAAACCACGCGATGGTGTGTATCGAGGACTTGCAGGTGCGAAACATGTCCAGGTCGGCAGCGGGCAGCACCGAGAAGCCAGGCAGGAGCGTTCGGGCCAAGTCTGCCCTGAACAAAGCGATTCTGGATCAGGGCTGGTTCGAATTCCGCCGCCAGTTGGAATACAAGTTGGCGTGGGGCGGCGGCTGGCTCGTTGCTGTGCCGGCCCAGAACACGAGCAGGACGTGTCCGGCGTGCGGTAGCGTCAGCGCGGACAACAGGCTTACGCAAGCTCGGTTCGCCTGCATCGAATGCGGTTTCGAGAAAAACGCCGACGTTGTCGGCGCGATCAATGTTTTGGCGCGGGGACACCGCGTTGCAGCCTGTGGAGAGCCGGTGCAGTCAGGCCGCTCTGCGAAGCAGGAACCCACCGAAGTGGCTGCGCAGTTCACCGCGTAGCGCCGTAGGAATCCCCTTCCATTCCGCCGACAGGCGGTGTCGAGGGAAGGGGAGGATGTCAATCCAGCTTACCGAAGCCGACGCAAAGTCAAGTCGCGCCGTCATCCCGACGAAAGGCAGCCAGCTATCGGCTGCGTTGGCCTTCTTCGGCAGGGAGGGGACGAATTTTAACCCTTAATTCGAGGGGGTGAGAGAGGCATCGGCATAGCGGGTGTCTATCACGACCGTCGCAAGCAAGCAGGGTATTACCGTCACGAACAGCTCAGCTGTCGTATAGGTACGATCCGCAGTGGTTGCAGAAATGCTGGTCCCGATTCAACAGTAGGCCGGCATTACGCCAGAGCCGAATGCTACTCGAATTGCAATTGGCGCATGCAATCCCCCGCTTTATCCGGCAGTGGAGGTACTTTTCCAAATGCTGAGCCAGTGTCACACGCCTACTACGGGTGACAAAGAGAAGCAGAAATGGCGTGGTTACGGTAAGTACATAGGCCAGCGCGTCCCATAAGAGAGGATTCTTGCCGCGCCTGTACGCAAGATACGCTGTAATGGCTATGCAGAGCCCTTGGAAGGAAAGTAGTCCGATATGCATTGTACTTCTACGTATTCGAGACGGCGCAATTGCCTGCGCTGCATTCGTTGGAAAGTGTCTGGATCAAGAATCAGCGGTCTAATGCGCATCTCCGCTGCGCCGGCGACGCCGCCAGGGTGCCGTGGCGAGTGTGCCGGAGCAGGTCGGGCACGAGTAGGATCGGCTAAGCTCAATCCGCGTGCCGCTGTTCGCTATCAGGTAGTCGGTCCCGCACGTCCTGCACGCGGCGAGGGACACCTCCGATTCTTCAGCCATGGTGCGCGCCAGATAGCTGGCGCGATCGGCTGTGAGTCGGAGGTCCGAGGCGAAAGCTTGCGCCGTGACGTTATAGGCAGCAATCAGTGCTTCCGGTACTTTTGCATCCTGGCTGATACAGATGCGGTAGAGCCACAGAAAAACTGTGGACTGCACGCGTGTATTGGAAGACTCGAAATGCCACGCGACGGAGCTTGGCATCTGGCCGCAGGGAGAGGACTCACCGTGGTATTCGTGGTAAACCTTTCTGGCCTTTGCCGAGTTGATAGAGAGAAGTGAGGCAACGCTCGAAGCGCGGCAGCCCATGGCGGTGAGCATCATGCAGTAGACATCAGTCTGCAAGCGATCGAGGCGCAGGTGTGTCCAACCTTGCTTGCCTTCCGGCTTTTCGACACGGAGTTGGGAGAAGCGCATGAAATAGTGCCCCAACATGTCGTACGATACGCGGTCGGCCGAATGTTCAATGAAGAAGACCGGGTCCGAGATGCGCCATCGGAAAAGGGGGAACTGTATTCGGTTCACTGCGAGGTCGAGCTGATGCTGCGGCAATCCACGTAGGTAGTGAGCAAGCTCCAAGCTGATGCCGAGCAGAGGCGCGGCGAGAATGCTGGCATGCAGCAGTTCAACCATGAGCCACACGTAGGCACGGTTGTTGTGATAGAGAAGGATCTTGTCCACACTGTCGAGGACAGGCATTTGCATTTGCACCTTGTCTACCGCCAAGGTTGTCGTGCGTCCGGCGACCAGCGCCTTCCAGTCCTCCGCCGATGTAATCGATGGGACCACGGTCATAAATGGCGTGCCCATCAGCTTGCGAAAGCCAGCCTCGTTCTTGCGCAGCGCAGCGATCTCTTCCTTTCGGACGCCAAACGTCTGAGCAAGCGTGGCGTGCCGGATCAAAGCCTCCTCCATATAATCGGTGAGGTGATAGTTGGTTGAGCGAACGCGTTCGGCTGACAGTTTCGACAGTCCAAGCTTGTCGAAATCGCCGCGCAAGATATCAAGCTTCATTACAGTTTCCTCGTGCAGTATTTATTTTTTTTAAATGTTTGAGTTTCGAAATCCTCACTTTGCAGGTGGGGTTACTTTGTATGGTTGAGTGCCGCGACCAACTCCCCGTGATAGCGAGAGACGACGGCCGCCATCGTTTCAAGTAGAGGGCGGAACCGGGCGGAATCTTGGTTCATTAAGACTCGCAGTTGAGTCCGAGAAAATTTCGTTGCCATGACTTCGAAGTGTTCCTGGAGGTCGGCCAGCAGCGCCCGAGTATCCGCGTCGTTAGACTCTGCCGCACTGGCGGTCTCCAGCCGGTGCAAAGTGTCTTGGAGTTCCTGCTTAGCGGCGGCCAGCCGCTGATTGACGGCTTCGATGGCCGCTTCAACGGAGATGTAACCTTCAGGTGGCACTTCACGGACGACTTCTTTCGTTTCGATCCGAGACTTGGCATTGACGGCTTGATCAAGGAGGCGGTCGCGCTCGTGAGTCAAATCGTCAATAGCGATCTGAAGCTTGCTCACAGCATTGTTACTTCTGGCGAGATCGACTTGCGCGTCCGAAAGCGCCGCGCGATGTGTGTCACGTTCAGTGGAAGCCTGGTGGGCTTGCGCACGGAGGTGCTTGATCTCGAACTCCATGTCCCGTTGGTGGGTGACCGCGTGGGCGAGCTCTTCCCTCACGCCTTCGAGTTTTGCCGACGCTTCCAATAATTGTTCGTCGGACTGGCGGGTCTTGAGCATCAGCTTGCGGACGTCGTCACGGGTCAGTTCATTGTTCTTCTCCTTTGCCTCCATGATTACCAGTAGGTCATCGTCTGACACCTTTTCACGGACCAGCATGGCCAATTCTCCAAAGGTGAAGAGGTTGACCGCCCTGTTGTTATCCAGGAAGCGTCTGTACGTCTGCATGTGAACGTACATGGACGACCTTCCCAGGCTCAGGACTTGCTTGCAGTAATCCAACAGTAGGGCGGCTGCATGCCTGCGGGCGAGTCGCCGGTTATCCGAAGAGGCCTCGAAATTGCTGAGCATTGTCGAGTGGATCTGAGCAAGTCTTGCTCCGACAGCAAGCTGTTCCGTCTGAATGCGCTCTTGGCTCAGCAAGATTTCTCGGCTGGCTTGGACAATGCGTCCAACCTCGGCGGAGTCGAAGCGGTCGGTGAGGACTGCGCGCGCGAGCTGCACAAGCTGAGCCCCCTTGTCCTCAAGTGGGTCGTCCGAGAGGATGGATGGAAGGTTGTTAGATTGATCCATAGATTTTTCTTTTTCGTGGTCTTGTCGCCGGCGAAGCCGGTTGTTCCAACCGTACATGCACCGTCAGCTTGTCAAGGGCGCGACGGGCGGGCCGAAGGGCGAGTCGGAACCCGGTGCGTTCCCACTTGGGCAGGGAACATGTCGAGCTTATGCGCGTCTTTCCGGGGCAATGGTCTGGAAAGACGACGAATGGGGCATAGCTTTCGCCGCTCGTGCTCGGACTATCGGCAAAATTCGGAAGGGGTGTAGGTGTTTACCCCTATAGTGGGGGGGTGTCGGGGAGCGGCTGTTTGGCAGTTTACGTATTCACAATTAAGCAAAGCGGGGCGCCGAATACTGCTAGCTTTCCGGAACTTCTGATTACCCCCGGACTCGCTGCCAATCGGTGGCGCACAGATTGCGCAGTAGGCCCAGCGCCCACGTCTGAGCGTCAGTTTTTGTGCTCAGTCCAACAGGTTGGACTGACTTTCCCGGAAAGACGCATAGTTTTGGTGAGCTTTCCGGGGATTCGGTGGGCCAAAGATGGATTACCGTTCTATGAACACACGCGTCCCAGGCGCATCGACATGACAGGGCAAAGCGCCACGCTTGCTTCGTCCCATGACTTCCCTTCAGTTTGCGAATCCCTGAGCAGTGTCCTTGCCCGATGCCGTGTGCATTCGGCAAGCGCGTTGCCGCTTCAAGGATTCCTTGCTCTTCTGAGCATCGAATAATCGCCCGATATTTCTGTCGGGAAATCCTATTTTCAGTTTTCAAGAGAGAAAACCATGGAATCCTTGTCCAATCTGCTGCGCTCGCCTATCCGCCTGTTCTTTTCGCTGATGGCGATCTATGTGGCAACACAATCAGCGGTTTGCGCGTTGTTTCTCGCAATCGTCGGGGTATCTTGGGTCTATCACAATGTCTTCGGTCGCTCGCACATCGTGCCGACGCCCCGAGACGTTACGATGCCCAAGCCGCAAGCTGCACCTGTTGACCAGAGCGATTCGCAAGCGCCTCAAGCTCGTGCGTATGCGAAGTCCCCTGTCGTCGTTCCGTTGAAGCGCCAGGAAGCTGCTCGTCGCAGCGCCTGACCTGGTCCGCCCTCGTTCTAGAGGGCGGCTCTATCCACCTGTCGTGGGAACCTTGTTCCCACCGGCAGGTGGGCAATAGGGTTCCCATTCGGAGAACCCTATGGAAATGAAACCCGCCGCCTGGCAACTCGATTTCTTCGGGGACGCGGCACCTGTCAAAATCATCCCGCCAAAGCGCGACCCGTTGCCCGATCCAATTCACTGGAGCGACGGCGTACGTGAACAAATGGTTGACGCGCTGATCAGCCTCGCCTGCGATAGCCGTCGCGGCGACAATGTTCCCGAGTCCCTGGCCGATTGCGCCGATATGCTCCGTGCTCGCATGGAAGGAAGGGCCGTCGAGAAGGAAGACTATGACATGACGCTGGGCTGGATCTTTGGCTATTGGGACGGGGCGTTGCCCTATGCCTATGTCTGCGCCGTAACCGGCGTGAGTCCCGAGGTCCTGCAAGACATCATTCTCAACAACTCCCGTCTCAGGCGCGACCTGGCCGAAGTCCGCGGGATGCGTTGCGGGTCTCTGCTCTAGGAGTTGTCATGGCATTTCTTCAGAGACTGCTTGGCGCACTCCAGGATGCTCTCCAGCCTAGCACAGTCACACAAGAGCCCGTCCATTCGCCAATCGTTGGCACGGGGTCGAGCAACGAAGCCTACATCGAGATCAGCGGCGTCCCGAATCTCTTTCGCGACGAAGGCGGGCGCATCGTTCACTTCGTGGCAGCCTTCGAGCCCCGACCGACAGCGACCCGCTTTGGTCAGAAGCTCTTGCCAGACCCGGTCCCGTACTGGTGCATGGCTGGAGAATATCCGGGTGCAAAATTGGCTGATGTCATCGCTGGAGCGATTCGCGCAAATGCGACCCCGGCAGCGAGCATTGCGGCGACTAGCAACAACGGCGCAAGCATCCTATCGCGTAAGCCCTCCAGTGATGTCCTAGATGCCGTACCTGCGACGGTCAGCGCTCCCGCGCGCCGCGCGTCGAGCGGATCTGCGCATCGCGGCAAAATCATGTTCTGGGGCGAAGCCGAGTTCCCTGATCGCAAGCGCATCGGCCGGACCTACCAATCGTTTGCCCTGAAGCTAGAGACAGCGACAGGCTCCGAGACGCTGCAGGGCGAGGGCCTCAAAGACGCTATCTCCGAATCCGGGTGCCAACTTGGCGACTGGGTGGAAGTGCGGCGGCGGGAAAAGGTTAAGGTCCAGGCGTTCCACCAGAGGTCTGGAAAGCCAAAGCTGGACGATAACGGTCAACCCGTCCTGTGGGATAAGTGGCTGTGGTCGATTACGCGTTCACATTAATTTGAAAGGAAATCTCCATATGGCATCAGTCAACAAAGTCATCCTCGTCGGCAACCTGGGCGCGGACCCTGAAGTCCGCTACATGCCGAGTGGTGATGCTGTCGCCAACCTTCGCCTTGCTACCACCGATCGCTACAAGGACAAGCAATCCGGCGAGATGAAGGAAGCCACCGAATGGCACCGTATCTCGATGTTCGGAAAGCTTGCCGAGATCGCGGGCCAGTACCTGAAGAAGGGGTCCTCGGTGTATATCGAGGGCAGGATTCGTACTCGAAAGTGGCAGGACCAGTCCGGCCAGGACAAGTACAGCACCGAGATTGTTGCCGACCAGATGCAGATGCTGGGCGGTCGACAGGGCGGCGCAAATGATGGCGATGGCTACGGCCAGCAACCTTCCCGCCAGCAGCAGGCCCAGCAAGGTGGCCAACAGGGGCGGGATACGTCGGCGCGTCAGCAATCGGCGCCGTCGAATGGCTTTGAGGACATGGATGATGACATCCCGTTCTAGCCAAGGTAGGTCGCTAACCTGATCCGCAATTCGCTGATCATCTAAGGCATCCTCCCATTTCCCCCGTTGCAATTTCCTAGTGCCGTCGGCTTTCGCCGGCGGCACTAGGCAACCATCTCCTTCCGCCCGATTCCGGGCAGTTCCCCCAACGTTCTCGCGATTGTTGAAAAGACCCCCTGGTCCGGCCGGGGTGTCCTTTGAGCAAGCGTTTCCCCGCCTGTCTCAGGCATCGACCAACCATCATTCCGAACAGGAGTGCAAATGAACTTGAACTGGAGTCCGGCCCAGTGGTTGTCCGTACTGCTCAAGTACGGCATCCCTGAGTCGTCCCTATCCGGGCGCCCCTCGGCGTGCCCCGTTTGTGGTGGCAAGGACCGCTTCACCTATGACAACAAACGTGGCCGCGGTGACTGGGTCTGCCGGCATTGCAACGACGGCAGTCCGATGGCCGGCGATGGGCTCCAGCTCATCTGCCGGTTCACAGGCTTGTCGTTTGCTGCGTTGGCTAGCGAGATCGAGGGTGGCAAGCCGGTGTGCCTGGTGCCCCGGGCCTTGCGCCTTGCCCAGCCGAAGCCCGCAATGTCGGACGAGGCCAAGGCAAAGCGCATAGAGCGGGTCTGGTCCCGTGCCTCGGCACTGGCGCCGGGCGACGCTGCCATGCGATATCTCGCCGCTCGAGTACCAGGACTAGTTGCCCCGCGTCCTACCGCGTTGCGGCTTGCCGCGATGGACTATCGCCATGAGGGTGTCGTCTACGGACGCTACCCGACGATCGTCGCGCAGTTCACGCTACCAGACGGTCGGATGGCGACGGTGCACAGGACCGCACTGGATCCGGCCAAGCCGGCGAAGGCTTTGATTGTGACGGCTGACGGAGAAGTTCTGCCGGCCAAGCGCAATGATGTGACGGCGCATCCGCTGGCTGGCGGCGCAGTGCGGCTCATGCCTCCGCGCGATGGCGTACTGGGTGTGGCCGAAGGGCTGGAAAATGCCTACGCCGCCTACATGCTCTTTGGCGTGCCGACGTGGCCCTGCCTCAACCGGGTGCTGCTCAGCCGCTTTGTGGTGCCCGAAGGATTGGGCATCCACACGTTGCATATCTTCGCCGACTTCGATGAGGTTGATCCGAAGACGGGCAAATCGCCCGGAATGGCGGATGCGCTGGCCCTGGCAAAGCGGGTTCGCGGTGAAGGTCTTACCGTTCACGTACACCGACCCATGGTGCGTAGCACGGATTTTTGTGACCAATGGCTGACCGCCAGCCGGTTGCAGGACATTGCCGGCAAGCAGGCTGTCTGCGCGTAGCCGGTCGTTGCAAGCGCCGCACTTCGGGGCGGCATCCTCTTCTCTATCTGCCCTGCGGGTTCTGCCCGCACGGGAGAACCCTTTCGGCAGCTCACTTCTTGGAGCTTTCCATGTCGTTCAAAGGGTTCAACGTGATCGTCGGTCGTCTGCAAATTCGCGCCATGCGTCAAGTGCCATCGGGGACAGTCCCGGCGCGCCAGTCCGAAGCCGACACTTACCATGTCTACCGTCGCAATGACGACGGATCCTCACAGCTTCAGCATACCGAGGCTGACTTCGATTCTGCCTTTACGTACTGCGCAGGCCGGCAACGGCCGACGCGCCACTAGGCGACCATCCATGAACAAAAAAGCCCGGCAAATTCGCCGGGCTTTTTTGCTTTCTGCGGCTCACTTCGTGCGAACCGCCCACCACAGTCGAAGGGCGCATTCCCACAGCGCGAAGCCGATGCCGAACGTCAGCAGAAACTTGAAAAAGCGGATGATTTCATATTCGACCGACATGGTGGTTTGCCTTTGTTGTTCGTTGGTATGGATTCTACTTTAGCGGCTATCTCGCAAAGTCAAGTCGAGGTCCAGATGGGCTCAGTACCGCGCCATTGCGTCGTTAAGGGCGGCGAGATCAATGCCCGCTAAGAGGTCTGGGGTGCCAGGATCGGTAGCCTCCTGCACGTTTGTAATCACGTTGGGAGGGGAAGGCGGAGTCGTTACCGGACCCCGCGCCTGCGCCTGGGGCTGTGCAGGGTCCTGTGCCAGCATGGCTGGCTCAGGCAAAACCTGCTCGTAAAGTGGTCGGTGCGGGGCGACCTGAGGCGCAGGTTCAGGACTGGTTTGCACTGGCGTGCCCGCCATCGGGGGCCAAAGGAGATTAGAACCACCTGGACTCCCCGACTGGAGGCCGCGCAAAGCCAGCATTCGCAACATGAAGGATCGCTCACGTGCACCCGAGAAGTGCCGCAAATAGGCAAGCAACTCGGGCTCGGACAGCGTCACGGTTATCTGCAACTTGTCCATGGTGTTGTCTTATGCGGTGCGGGTTGCTTGCCTTGCGGCGCCGATCGTATAGAAGCCGCGCACGTTTGCAAAGCAGGGCACATCGATCATGTGGATGACGTTCTGGGGGAAGGCCGCGCGAATGGCCGGTGCATACAGTTGCGCGCCACCGCCCGTCAGAATGATCGACCTAAGGTCATCGGGGCGGCCAACCCGTGTCTGGATTTCCTTGACCGATTGCTGGGTGATCGCCATCGCTTCCTTCAGGTACGGACCCACATCGAGATCCTTCCCGAAGTACACGAGGGGCTTGGACTCGCGGATGGCCTTGTCGATTCGCTCGATACCTTCGATCGGCTGGACTTGATCGGCGGTGATCAGGCTCGCTACCTGTTGGTACACATGTGCCGCACCGCCAAGAACGCCGCCGCTGCGGGTGTCGTCGACGGTGTACCCGTGGGCGACAACCCAGTCAGTGGTGAAGTAGCCGACGTCGATCACGAGGTACGCATTCTCCGGGTCGTACTTCTTGCCGCTCTGCTGAATGTAGCTGATGAGGGTCCCGAGCGGTTGGGGCAGCGGCAGTACGCTGCCAATGTGAATTTCCCCCCAACCGAAGTTGTGGCTGCCGGAAAAGCGGTCCTTCAGATGCTCGGCGTACTTCTGCGTGTTGTGGACCGGTAAGCCGAGAACCAGCCGATCCACCTCACGCGCACCTGCGTAATGCAGGGCGCCGCCGAGCAGCGCCGCATAGTTTGGCGTTGCCGCAAAGTCCTCCGACAACGCCCGCCCTGTGTGCACATGGGCGCCGCTGATCGAAACGTCCGGGCCGACCTCATAACGTGCGCCGTCCACTTCGACGGTAACAACATTGCGGGACTTGAACAGGCCGCCACCAAAATTGTTCAGGGCGGTGTTCGCCGCCAGCGGGGCCAGCGACGGAAACATGTTCATAGTGATGTCGGAACCAAGAGCCCAGGCGGACTTGGTGTTGCCGTAGCCGACGTCGATGGCGATGGTCGAGTGTTTGATATGTTCAATGTGTTGTTTCATGGCTTCCTCTCAGTTAGTTTGGGCTTCTCGGTTCGTGAGCCAGGGGCGGAATTGGAAGGCCCAAGTCGGTCGAAGTGCCACTTGATGCCTTCATGTGGCACTTTGAAGTGCCGCTTCATCTTGGTTCACGTGGCACGATGTGGCACTTGGTGGGGCGTGGGCCTTCGATGTGCCACCAAGGCCTACTTGGTGGCACATCGTCATGACCCACTTTACCGTTGGAAATGCGATGTCAAGGGATCGAAAGCTCGGGAATATGAGATACGTTTCGAGGCAAGCCGAGGTTGCACGTCGACGCGTGGCTCGCTATCCTTGGCACACTTCTCGCGTCCCCGACGCATCGACCTCGCCGCCAGTTTGGCGGCCATCCCAAGCACTGACACTGCCCAAAATGGGTCGTCAGTCGCGTCTATGTACGAGCCGGATATTGATCCGGTTTTTTTTCAATTAAATCAAGTGGACAGTGTCGGATAGTGAGGACACCGGACACCGCGATACCAAGCCGATTTGCGGTCTGTTTGTGAAAGTGGACCGTAGTGTGGACGATTCCGAAGCCGGACACCGGACAGTGTTCGAAGAGTCGCCAAACGAATGAGATACGTCCCTACAGCCTGAGGCTGGGCACGGATCACGAAGCCCGACACACCGCGGCGGAGATGATCTGGCTTCGGGGCGGGGAGCTGGTTGCGAGCCACGACTGTGGCTGACGCAGGCTTCTGAGAGCATGACGATCCGGGGGGCGCTACCGGTACCAGAACGGCGCATCAGGAATCACCCACCACGGCGGAGGCCGCGAACGCAAGGACGACAATCCTGGCGAGCGAGGGCCGGCATCGAAACGATGCACCGGGTGGATGGCCGCGCAGCGGCACACGAGGCAAAGGCCTGTGTGTTCGCGAAGCGGACAGTCACGACGCATTGCTTCCATGCTCAGGGCTGATCGGTTGGCATCGCTAAAGGACAGGAAGAAGTGGACTCCGGCATGGTGGCCGGTTAGCTGGATGCGGTAGTCCGGCGCACCACGTGGTTTAGTGTCGTTCGGGGCGGCATTACACCTCGCGTAGAAGCTCGCCCATTGGGCGGGGCGGAGGCATTCGCTTTGGCGAATCAGGCCGCCGATTGGAGTAACGACGATGAGCAAGGGCATCAACCTCCGCGCGGTACTGGCCGCGTACAACCTCCCCGAAAACTTCAAGGCGGCTTTTGCAGTGTTGGCGTTAGAGCACCTGCACTTGCCGCAAAGCGGAACGCGTGTCAGTGGCCGGTCGCTGTCCCAGCTAACGCAGCGGCAACGGGCACAGGCGCTGCTGAAAATGTTCGTGGATCTGCGCAAGGGTGGCTTCGCGCTGACGACGCCGTACAACCTCAGGCAAAAGCATGTCCAGTGGCTGGTGCAATCCTGGGTGGAGGGACAGAAGCTGGATGTTGGGTCGGTGGAACTGCGACTGACGCACTTGCGCGCGCTCGCCGCGTGGATGGGCAAGACAGCCATGATCGGGAAAATCGAGGACTACGTTGAGCGTCCGGCCGACTACAAGCGAAGCTACATCGCGCGAAAGGATCGATCCTGGGAAGGCAACGGGATAGATGCGCTGGCGAAGATCGAGGAGATTGCGGGGACGGACCGTCACGTCGCGATGCAATTGAAGTTGGAAGCTGGATTCGGCCTGAGGGCGAAAGAGAGCTGGTGTTTGCGACCGGTCCATGACGTGTTGCCGTCCGGACATTTGCACACGGTCGACGGAACGAAAGGTGGTCGGCCAAGGAAGGTCCCGATCGAGTTCATCTGGCAATACGACCTGTTAATCGAGGTTGCCGAATTGGCGGGACAGACGAACCCAACTCGTGGCACGCTGATTCCGCGGCACTACACCCTGAACCAATGGCGGCGGCATTTCTACGCTGTTCTGGAAAAACACGGTGTCACCAAGGACGGGTGTGGCGTGACAGCGCATGGCCTGCGGCATCAGTACTTTCACCAAATGTACGAGCGGATGGCTGGGCAGGCTGCGGCCATCAAGGGCGGCGGGAAGGTGATTGACCGCGAACGGCACGAGGAAGCGATGCGCAAGATTGTCGCGGCTGCTGGGCACAGCAGGCAGACGAAGGCAAACGCATATCTGTCGACCTACTCGGTTCAGGCTGCAGAGTCCCGCCCGGCGGTCACGCCGGAGATGGCTGCTCAGGCGGTGAGAGACGCCGACGGCGTGAAAGCTAAGGCGGCTGTCGCGCTTGGAATCACGCGGCAAGCACTGTACCGAATTTTGGCAAAGCTTCAGACCATCCAAACGGGAGTAATCAATGAAGGACATTAAGCAGCACGAAGATCGCGTGTACGGAACGGACGAGGTGTGCGGCATTCGGGCGAGGGGCATTGGTCCGGACGAGTTGGAGAGTTGGCCCCTGGTGAGCCTGCCCGAGTATGTCATTGCTGTTGCGCGTGCGAGCGCTGCCGACCCGGGGCAGGCCGAGCTGGGCGAACTGGAAGAAAGCGCAAAGGGCCCGACGAGGGTTGCGGACCGAGTGGGGAATCCTTGTGGTCGACTTGCGGCGAAGGGAGACAGATGGACACGTGCTGAGCGTTGAGGCGTTTCTGGCGGCAGATCCCTATCTAGAAGTACCGGATTTGCGACGGAAGGGAGGCGAGGCTGCGGGGGACTACCTCAGCGACCTGATGAACTGCGCCATCCAATTGGGGGCTGGAGGGGAGTTGGTGGAGGAATTGTCCGGGATGGGACTGGAGTGGGAAGACAACTGCCAGACCGGGCAAGTCTTCTTCTTTATCGGTTTTAGCGAACCAGGGCAGGAGCTGGATTTTGCTGAACTTGGCGTGTCGCTCGCATCCTGGCTCGTGGAGTCTGACTTCGACCAGATTGTGAATGATGTTGGAACGCCGGCAGCGTTACGGACAGAGACTGAAAGGAGCCTGCTTGCGATGACGAGGGACAGGCTGCACTAAGTAACGGGATCGAGTGTCGCCGTGTTTTGCTGTGAACAGCGAGCATCGCGGCAGCCGTTTAGCGGCTCAGTGCATATTTCGGACCGGCATTGAAGGTGGCCGGCTCGCCGGACTTCCGCGCGTTCAACCGGTTGAATGCGCCAGCACAGAGGCAAGCGCAGGAAAGGGTGCAATGCCCGGCTGCACGTTACATTGGCATTGCCGGGCTGGATGTCACCACGTATCAATAGGGTGGTCGAAGCTGGACGGCGCGTTCAACCGGTTGAACGCGCTCGCCGAGTCATCAGCGCAGGAAGTTCGGAAGCCAGGGATCGTTATCGAAATGCCCGGTCGCGCCCCACCAGCAGATGAAGAGGACGGCGGCGACAACGCCCACGACTTGGAAGCGGGCCCGTTGATCGGTGCGCAGGGTGTGGATGATCTGTTTGATGCGTTCCATTTTTGCTTCCTGGTTACTGAGGATTGAACACGGCGTGCACGAACGATATCGCGGAGGACTGTCGGAAGGCATAGTGATGCGGCTGGGCCTCGCGCGATGCTGACCGTTCGACGGCGGTGGCCGTGAGTGTGGCGAGACTGACCCGTCGACCCGTCTTTTCACCCGGATGGGGCGTCGGCGCAAGCAGTGTCATTGGCGTATCCCGATAGGCCTTATCCAGGCGAGGAAAAGGATCAACGCCAGCGAAGCCAGCCAGTTCGGCGATGCTCACGACCGCATACGAGGGCGTCGCGTTATTACGGGCCACGTAGGCGGCGGCCCCGACACCGGGCACATAGACCGCCTTCCACAGATAGGTCGGGATCGAGATCCGGCCATTGAGCCGCGCCGCCTGCTGGGCATCGAATGCCGGGCCGGTCACCACGAAGGCCTGACCGTACTCCCGCACCATGCGACGGGTCGACGTTTCGATGTGGCTCCACAGTCGGCGATTGCTGGTCGATGCCTGCGGTACGACGTTCGCAAGACTGAAGCTCTCGGCTTGCGATGCCTGGTCCGGGAAATCACCTGACGGTGCAAGGTGGCCACGATCCAGCCCGGTGCCACGACCATAGTCCGACAGGCGAGCCCGGTCTGCGGCGGGAATCTCGGCCTCCTCGTAGAACTCACTGTCTCGGGGAACAGAGCGGGCGGCCAGTACGGCTTGGGCAGTCAGGTTCTCGGCCGACCAAAGAGCGGTGCGGGTGGTTGCGGACGTCTGCAAGGCATAGCCGCGGTAACAAATGAAATGCGTGCGGCTGGCATAGGCCGACGCCGTTAGACTCGGCTGGCCGTTGGTCCCGAAGACCTGTGGGCAGGTCGTGGTCGGGCCTTTGGCGTAGGCGGCGCTGCCAACGGTGTTGGTGACAGCCGCACTGATGGCGGTTGCGGCGATGGCCGCGGCAAGGAACAGAGGTTTGCGCATCGTTAGGAGCTGGAATGGCGATACCCCTATCTTGCCAAGCCGAGCGGGAAGTCAAGGGGCCGACTTCTTCCCCGAAGAAAAAGAAATCGGCGGGCTGCTTTCGGGAGCGCAATCGAGGGCGCGTGCGAGAAATTCTTCCAGAATGATCGTGCCGCCAACCAGCTCTTCTGAGACCGTTGCCGGCAAGGCGTCGATAGGCTCGATGTGAACCCAGGGGCGACCGTCGATCTGGACGAGCTTCGCGCGGCGCATCAGTTTGCGATAGCGGTCGGCGTCCCGGAGCAGCGTTTCGGCGGGCACCAGGTCCTGGAGGAATGGCTCAGGCTGCAACAGCTTCTCCGCCAAGGCGGCAAACAGCGGCCCGCGCTCTTCCCAATTGTCTTCGTTGCGAGCGATAAGTGCGAGCACTGTGCCGAGGTCGGAACTGGATAGCTCCCTACGGACGATCCCTGACAGCTCGTGTTGCGCGGTCGGCCGCAGGGTCACGCGCGTATTCCAGATACCCCGGAGCACGGCGTGAGCTTGGTCATACCCGTCGTCGATGGATTGGGGTGGGGTGGACATGCCGCAGCCGGTGCAGACCATGACCGCCTCGAAGCGGTTGGCAATGAATCGAGGCTGGCTGTCGCAGTGGGCGCAGTTGAGAAGGTCGTCGGCCATTGTCGGGCGGATTGGCGGGAGTCAGGCGCGCATTATGCCAACTTCCGAAAGCGGACTGCCCATTCGAGGCTAGGTGGTGGGCGGCCGAAGGCCAAGATACTGTTCGCTGATGGCGAGCAGTTCAGTAATCGCTTGTTGCAAGGATTGTTCCGGGATTGCTTGATTCTGTTGTGCTCCTGGTGTCGTTATCGGCACGCCGGCAGCGCGGGTAAGTGTGTTGAGGTGATCCTGCAGGTGGGCGGTGTCGTCGCCTACCAGTTGCTGGAATCCCGGAGCCGCCTCGTGCATCGCCTCGGCCGCGACGCGGGCAGTGTACCGGCCCATTTCCGGATGCTGCCTTGACAGGCAAATCTTCGGCGTAGGCTGGTTGCATCACCGGCGCCTCCTGTCCGGTGCCTTAGATCAACCATGCCCGCATCTATCCCTTCCCCCTCGAACCATCAGGGCCCCGACAGCGCCTCGCCCGCATTGCCGGATACGCCAGCAGCCGCTGACGACCTCGAGATCACCGCCGGCGGCATCCTGAAGATCATGCCGTGAGCGCGAATTACCAGCTTTGGGCGTGGCGAGGCCATGTTACAGCCTGCATTCAGCGTAGCCGCCGAGGCCCCTGGCGCGTTCCAGAGCGCGCGCGTAGTCGGCGGGGGACTCCAGCACCTTCTCCAGGTCGTGTTCCTCACTGCCGATGCGAACTGTGATCATTCTGTGTTCCCTATATAGAGTGGTCAGACGCCGGCATGGCGGAACATCGCTTGCAGGCTGCGATCGATCCCCGAAATGTCCAGCGTGTGCTGCGCCCGTGTCAGCGCGACATAGAGCAAGCGCTTCTCGTCGGCCGGCAGCGTCTTTCGGCCATCGTCCTCGCGGCGGAAGCGGAAATCATCGGCCAGCGTCACGGTGGGCCATTCCAGGCCTTTGGCTCGGTGCACGGTCGACACGACGTAATCGGCCTGGTCTTCTGGGGCGATGGCGGCAAGCAGCTGCCGCAGGTAAGTCGGGCCTTGCTCGTCAATGAGCTTGACAAGCGGCTGCAGGTCGCGCCCGGCGAAGGATTCGGCGTATTCCTGCACGTCGAGCCAGTTCTCGAACAGGGAAAGGGCGGCTGGGTAGTGCGTGCGCTGGCCAGCGAGCAGGCGTTCGGCGCCGTCGATGAAGGCCTCCAACTCCTCCTTCTTGGTCCGGGCAGCCACCCTGTAGCCGCGCTGCAGGCCTTCGGCAACCTTGGCGAGTAAGGTGGTGTTCTTGCGGCACAGGATCGCGTTTGGCCGGATCTCGGCGGGTGCCGCGTGCTGCACGACGCGCGACGCGATCGCGGCCTGGCCGCGTACCGGAAAGTCCTCGTCCATCAGGCGTAGCATGCGGCTGGCAAGGCCGGCGATGGCGCTGCCGAACCGGAACGATTCCGTGAGCCCCTTCACCGGCGCCTTGATGTGGTCCATCGCGTTGACCGCGCCGCGCCATTCGTAGATCTGCTGGTACGGATCGCCTACGTAGACGACTTGGGACGACTGCCCGCGCAGCACGGACAACATCAGACCGTCGGCGTCCTGGGCCTCGTCGAACAAGATGAAATCAGCCGGAATGCGAGGGCGGCTCAACTGCCACAGCTTCACGTAGGTTGCGTGACTGACTGCGGCTACACCCCTCGGGTCGATGCTCTCGCGCCAAAGCGTTTGGACGTGTGGCAGCAGTTCCGCGCGCAACGCGTCAGCCAACTCCTCTTCGATCAGCGGATCGACCGGGATATGCCGCGCCTGGGGCTCGGCCTGCGCCGACGAGCAGAAGCGCGCCACGCCGTCCATCACCATGCGGCCCAGCTTGCCGGTGGTCAGTTCGACGGTTTTGCCGATGGTCGTCGGTACCTTGAGTGGGCCAAGGCCATAGCGCATGGCCATGGCGTGGGCAGGCTCCACTGGATATTTGAGCTTGCGGGTAATGTCCGGGGAGGTCGAGCCGAACGCAAGCGAATGCACGGTCCGGCAACGCGTGTTTGCGGGGAACTTGCGCTGCGCTTCCTGGGCGATGTCCTTGTTGAAGGCCAGATACAGGCCGCGAGCGCGTGGCCGTGCCTCGGACGCCATTCGGAGAAACGTCGTCTTGCCGGCACCAGCGTAGGCTTTGACCTTGAGCGGGCCGCCGGCGGAGACCGCGGCGACCGCATCAAATTGTTCTTGGGTTGGCTGCATGCTCAGACTGGCAACGCTTCCTGCACCGGCATCGCAGCCGCGCGGGCCGCGCGTGCCGCATTGTGTCGGGCTTGGCAATCGGCGACACGGCGCGCCTGGTTACCGCTTTCCACATCTACCATCCAAGAGAAGTACGTGGAGGTAGTCGGGCCAACCCATGTGGCCCACTTGGCGCGGATGACGGCCCGAACATCCTCGGGCTGCGCGAAGTAGATGCGGCGAGCGTCGCGCCAGCACTTTGCATTGAAGGCGCGCATGCTTTGCTCAAACGCCTCGCCGCGCACGGTACGGCGGTCCAATTCCGCGTCCAACGAATGCTGCTCGGCGGCGACGTGATCGGAAAACAGCGGGTAGCGGTCACGCTCGCGGGCCTGCTTGCGCGCAAAGGCTGCTTGCCGGCGGGCGTTGAAATCGATCGGATTGTGGCGTTCGTAGCGAGTGAAGCGCATGGTAGGGATCGGATGATGACGTAATGAATCCAGCATATCGGCCTTCCCGCAAAGTCAAGGCAGCCTCTGGACCCATCGCCGCAAGCACCATTTTGCGTGCGAAGAGGGGCGAATCGTCCGGCGAAAGGCGTATGATTTCGCACGTCTTTCGCCGGATAGCCGGCATATTTCGACAAAAAACTCCCATGAAGGAAATCGACCTCGGTAACCGGCCGCGCGACGAGCGGACCCAGATCGCCTCGGGCGAGCCGCTCTACCGCGAAGTGGACACCATTGATGCGTTGACCTTCCGGCGTCTGCTGGATCGGGTCTTCTGGCACCCGCCCGCCGAAGTGCTGCGCTTCGAGGTGCGCGCCATCCCGTCGGAGCAAGGCAGTGAGTACACGGTTACAGCGATTCTGGGCGACCAGGGCGAGGTTTGGTTCGACGCCGATGCCGTTCCCGCTCGTTGGGATGCCATAGCCACGTTCGAGTTGTCGTGGGCACTGTCGCAACTGCACGCTGCACAGCACGGGTTGGATCTACGGGGCTTTGAGAAGCCCGGGGGCAGGCCGGGGAATGAGCGCATGCCCGACTACTCGTCGGTCCAGGACCCCGCCGAGGTCGCGCGTCATCGCTGGAATGTCGTGAACCGCCTGCGCAAGGCGGGAATCGCGTTGAAGTAGCGCAGGGGGCTTTATCGCGGGCTGGCTTTGCGCTATCCTGCGGGCTACTTCCGCGTCTCAGACGCATCGACCCGCCGATCCGTTGGCACATGTTTTTTTCACCCATTGGGGCTTTGTCCCGATGGGGCATGGCTCCGTCTTCGGTCTGGATCCATCATGCCTGTCGTTCACGCTCGTGAAACTGCCATCGCCATCGCTGCGTTGGTTGTCATTCTGTTCGTTGCCCTTTTCTTCACTGTCACCACGGTGAATCTCTCCCTGCTCGCCATGCAGCTTGTCTCATGCGCGACTATCGGCCTTGCCGTAGCCTCCGCATGGGTACTCACCAAGTTCGCACAGCTGTCTGATTTGGCCTGAAGGCCGCCATACCTTTACTTCACCCGCGCGGGAAAGCCTCCCGCACGGGAAGGGCTATTTCGCGCACTCTTTTGGGAGTACGCCATGCAAGCCGATTGGACTGCTGTCAATGTTGTGCGCGATATCCTCGGTGACGAGAATCTCGCTTTTGAGGTAGCTGCTTGCAGCCTCGATCAAACGCTCGTCAAGGCCGGAGACTTCCCGTGCTTCGGCAACGGGCAGCCCTCAGCCTTGGCAGTATGCGTTGTACGCCGAACCGAAGGTATTCCCTCCGGAAATTGAACTGCCTGATCTTGGTGGAACGGATGCGATCAGCATTGCGGCCGCTGCTCACGAAGCGCACCATGCCCTTCTGTGGCAGCGCCATCGCGACGACACCTTCAGGGACGAAGGCCTCACGAACGAGCTCGCTGCAGCATGGTTGGGCCGGAATCTCACCGGCTTCAAGCTGCACGCTGCGAGCGAGTCGATTCTGCTCAGCAACATTAGTTACGGTCTGAACTGACCGCCATTCCCGCACGAACCTTTGGTTCGTGCGGCTTCCATTTTGCCTGGCCGGGAAGCATCCCAGTGGGGCGCTTCCCGGTCATTGGGCCTTGTTCCCAATGGGGCATGGCTCCGCCTTTCAAAGGAAATGCCATGCGTTACCAGAAGACCATTAGCACCGAAGTTGGTCCTGTGCCTTGTGACGAGTGCTGTGCCCAGGTCGGGCAGGCGGATTACGAAGCCCAATCGCGTTTGGAGTGCGCTGTCTATATCCGGCAGCTCCAGCGTATCTTCGGCAACCCGGACCCTGCCATCCTGTCGTTCGTCCGCCAAGGCTTTCCGCATGACTTCGGCAGCTATCACGAAGTCGTCGCCGTGATGACGGCCGCCGGCGCCGAGGTGTTCGACGAGTCGATGCTACCGATGACCTGGGACCACATCGCGCGCGCGGAACTTACCTGGCTGCGGATGCAGGCTCAGTGGCGTGAGATGGTTGTGGCAGGGGCCGCTGAATTGATGGACGTGCCGCAATTGTTTCGTAGCAACGAGATTCCAGACTTCCCGGACCATCCGGTCGCGGGCTGGTGGGCTATGGGCTTTGCGCCCATGCCTAGCGGGCCGTCGCTCTGCCTCCATTAACGTCCATCTGGACCCAATCTGACCCCCGCGGGAGACTCCCGTGCGGGTGCTCTCCCAGTTCCAGGAGAGACCATATGTACAACGAAATCATCGAGCGCTTCATTGCCGCTCAGAAGGCTGCGCGCGCGGCGTACCTGTCCGTTGCCGCATTCGAACGCGAGGTACTGGGCGACGTCCCTGAGCACTATCGGACGGTCGAGCTGCGTACCGAGTACAAGACGCGGGACGAAATCCGCAAAATGTGCAGGACCCTCGCCGGAAACGTCGTAAATCGCGCCCGGCGCGATTTCGCCCCGCCCGGCAGCCGCCTCGACATCAAGGATCACGACGAGCACGAGATCGCTGGGTTGGATATCGAAGACGCCTTGAACAAGGGACGCATTCCCGATATCGACCGTTTGTGGTCGGTTTGAACCGCAAGTCCGAAGTGAAGCGCACGGCGTCAGCGATCATCCTTCGCAAGACGGTACATTCGGAAGCCGTTATCAGATCCAGCAGCCGACGGGTCGGTCACTACAGCACGCAATTTACCGCGGACTGTCTCTCCGGTCTGGCGACCTTCGCAGGCAAGGCTGGCTTCCCCCAAATCCAGGCGAATCTCAGCCGCGTGAACCTCTATGACCTGACGTATGACTACAGGGAGAAATGGAGCGTGCCGGGCCTGGACGTGGTGTTCTTCAAGGACGCGTGGGAATTCAAGTTCTCGCACGAGGTCGGCAACGAGCTGATGCTGTTCGTCGGTGAGTATGGCCAGGAAGCCCTGAGGGAGCGTGACTGATGTACAACGCGCTGATTCAGAAGTTCCTCCGGGCCTCCCCGTCGAACGGGCCTGCCGAGACGAAGAAGTTTTGCCGACGGCTTGTGGCAAACATGATCGAGCGCGCCAGCATTCAGTTTGGTGTGCCGGACATGCCGCTGGCGATTGATGAGACCCGCATTGCTGTCGCAGACTACCCCAACATCTGGGAAGCAATCGGGGCGGGGATCACCCCGGACCTTGATCGCTTCTGGGATCCCCTGAGCGAGACGTACGAGCCGACGGGTGTCGCGATGGCCTACCGACAAGCGGCAACAACGCTGGTCGACGGGCTGCATCTGACCCATCCCTCATCGATCCGTCGCACGGCGAGAACGGCGCGCATGCGTCTCCTTGCCGACTCCGAATCGGCTGCCACCGATGGTCGGCCATTCCGACGCTTGACGCCGGTGTCGCTGGAGCCGGTCGGCGCTGTGGTTGTATCGTTGGTGATTGCAGCCAGGCAGGCGGGCGCATGGCCTTTAGCCGGCTGCCTCCGGCAGTTTGACTATGGCGAGCCGTTCCTCGCGCAGCGGCGCAGGACCTTCCCGGAGCTCGATGTCGTTCAGTTCAACGAGTACTGGGAGTTTCGGTTTGACGTCGCACTCGCTGACCGGCTCATGCAATTCGTGAGCCAGCATGCAGGCATTCCAGCCTGTCGGTTTTCCTCATAGTCGCTTGCGACTGCCCTTCAACTGCCCCGTCATCGACGGGTTTTTTTTCTTTATTGGAATCCAGTATGAACCATTGGTAGAGCCCTTGCGGGCCATTGTCAGTCTCGGTTCGCAGGCCGAGAAGATTGCCCACATGGGCGAATTGCACGCGGCGCGCCAGCGCCATCTTTCCCAGTTCTTCACGCCCGATGCTATCGCGCGCTTGATGTGGGGCGAGGTCTGCGGCTGGTTGCCGGAGCGCAAGGTATCCATCCTCGACAACTCGGTCGGGTCTGGCCGCCTGCTGCAGTTCGCGGATCCGGCCAAGTACAGCCTCCACGGTGTGGATGTGCATGCCCCAACGATCGAAGCAGTCCAGCATGCCGTGGAAGCCGCCGGCTTCGATGGCAGTTTTCGGCACGCTGGGATGGAGGAAATCCACCCGAAGCGCTTCGATATTGCCCTTATCAACCCGCCGTTCTCGATCCACCTTGAGTCGCCGCATCTGAAGCCATACGACTGCACCACCTGGGGCCGCTTCGGAGCTAACACCAGCGCCCTGAGCCATGAATATGCGCTGTCACAGGCGCTCGACGCGGCTCAGATCGTGGTGGCGCTGCTGCCGACGACCTTCGTCGACAAGTTCGCCAACCTGATAATCGCCCACGGCGAGCCGTTTAGTGATGCCGCGAGGCGCGTGGTCGGCGTATTTGACCTGCCCACAAGCGCGTTCCGAGAGGAAGGCGCAGAGGTGCGTACCTCCATCGCGGTGTTCGCGCGCTTCCGGATGCGAGCCCGCGATTTCGTGCGGCAAGCCGTGTCGGATCTGGCCCAGCCGCTGCCCGCGCTGGAACTGCAAGCCGACGATCGTCTCTATGGCAAGCCGCGACTGGCCCACCAGTTGCTCGACGACGAAGGGCCCGCCATCACGCGCCCGGTAACCTCGCAGAAACGGGTACGCATCGCGCATGACGGACGGCGCATCGTGTTCGGTTTCGAGTGTGGATTCACCGAGGCCATGGTGCTCAACCGGGTGCTGGAGAGCCGGATCGTGTCGCTGGAGGGCCAACGCCTGCCGCGTGGTTTTCGCTATGCCGGTACCGGTCGGTTGGACCTCGAGACCTATCTGGCGCAGGACGATCCAATCGGTGCGCTCGACCGGCTCATCAAACTGGTGAAGTCAGCGGGCGGTGAGCCGGAGTTCGCGCCGGGCTTCCTCGATCACTTCCGCCGCCGACTGCGCCGCAGCGCCCGTCAGGCGCTGCCTCTTCGCCACGCTGTATGGACCACGGGCGCGGGGCAGGCCGACACGATGGTTGGTGCTGCGACGAAGTCTCATGTCGTGGATCCGACCTCTTGGGGTAGCCCGGTCATCAAGGCGGGCCAGGAAGTGCGCTTCGACCGGCTGCCCGATGGCAATTACGCCTACGAGTGCGCGGGAAAGCTCTATTCGATGTCCCTGGATGAGCTTATGACGCGCTTCACCGTTGAGAGATCGGCCCAGGCATGGGAGGTTGTCCACGAGGGCCTGCAGCGCCGCTACCCCGAGCAAGCAAACCACTTGCGCAAGCGGCTGCGTGCGTTGGCGATCGACAAGTGGCTGGACTGGGCCAACGGGAGGACCTGGTCGAGCTGCTGCTGAAGCCCAACGGAGCCGTGGCCGCGTGGGAGCAGGGGTGCGGCAAGTCGCGGCTCGCTGCGGCGCTGATTCTGCTGTCCGGGGTCAGGCACGGCCTGATCGTGATCGAGGCCCGGCTGGTGCCAGAGATGCGCGCGGAACTGGCGCTGATCCTGCCGCCAGGCGACGTTCACGTCATCCAGTCGCCAGAAGATCTTGGTGCGCTCGGTCGAATCAACCTGATTGCCTATGAGCGTTTGCGCATGCCGGTATGCCGAGAGGCGTCTCGGCGCGTCACATATGCCCACCGGTTGCGCCGTCGCGTTGGCCTGCTGGTAGCGGACGAGGGCGAGCGGCTGTCGAACCCGGCCAGTGACCAAAGCCGTGCGCTGTGGCAGCTGTCGGCCAGGCGCCGCTACATCCTGACCGGCAGCCCCATTGCCAACTACCCGCGCGACATATTCGGGTTGATCGCTTTCACGGGAGGCGATGGCACGGCGGCTCAGCCCTACGGCTACCGGCGAGGCTATCTGGAAGCCAACTGGCTCGCTACGGTGCAGCACGCCGAGCGAGGCATTGACCGCTTCCGCAACGACTTCGTCGTGCTGGAGTGGGTGCCGTGGGAGTTTGCGGAGAGCCTGCAGGATGGGGCGAAGCGCGAAGTGCCAAAGATCGGCAACTTGCCGCGGTACCGGCAAATGCTGGCGCCGCATGTGAAGCGCCGATTGGTGTGCGAACCGGATGTGTCGCGATACATTCAGTTCGACCCGCCGGCAGTGGAGGTGGTCGAGACGGAATGGGATCCTGCGCACCTGTCGCTCTACCTCCGTACGGCGGACGAGTTTGCCGAGTGGTACCGGGACATGCGCAAGGTCGAGGGGAAGTCCAACAACCTCATCGCCATCCTGGCACGCATCCGGGCCGTGCACTTCGCCGCCAACTACCCGCAGCATGGGGTCGATGGCGTCGGCGGACTGCGGCAGCTCACCAGCAAGCAGCGCGCCGTGATCGAGCGAATGGAGGAAATTGCGGGCGAAGGCAAGCAGGCAATTCTGTTCGCGGAGAACCCGGGCGTGATCAACCTCATCGCCCGGCACTTGAAGGCGAAGGGCGTTGACACCGTGCCATTCCATGGCGGGATTCCGATTGCGAAGCGCGTGGCCGACAAGGACAAGCGATTCGTGAGCGGTAGCGCCACGGGGCTCCTGTGCACCAAAGCGTCCGGCCGGGCTGGCTACAACCTGCCCAATGCCGACTATGTGCTCTTCTACGACCGCTCGTGGACGTGGCGTATCGAGTATCAGGCGATGCGGCGCGCACTACGGTGGAACCGGAAGGGCCAGCTGAAGGTGGTGTACTTCCATTTGCCCGGAAGCATCGACGTCTACCAGGACCAGATGATTGCGCACAAACGAGACGCCATGGAGGCGGGCTTGGACTGGGCAACCCCGGAACTGGATGACGAGGCATTCCTGCACATCGATACGCTGTTGGACGATTTTGTGGACGATCTCGCCATGCTGCACGGCCGCAAGGCCCGGGATCAACGTGAACTTTTGAAGGAGGCCGCATGAAGGCTCAAGACTGCAATATCGCCGTGGGCGAAGGAGTGGTGACCGTGAAGCGCCGCGGCACTCGCGGGACCACCGTGGCATCCATCCTGGGCACCGTTGAAGCAGACGGTGTAGAGGTGATCTGCCTGGACCGGCTGGTGCACGGCACCCACGAATCGGAGCTGGATGGCTGGCAAGTCGCCGGCGCCGTCACCACGCTTTTGTCGCGCCCGATGGGCCCACGCCGGCCGATTCGCTGATGGCCACCCTGGCGGATCGCAGTACGCGGTCCGCCAGTGGGTCATCGCCGCAAGGACCGCGCTGGACGCGGACCTATTCGGCGAAAGAGGTAGCAAATTGGTGAGCTTTCGGCGGACGAAAACGCCTGAGCGCACGTTATGATTGACTTCAGTGGCGCTCCCGCTACTGACCCGACCTCGTAAGACTCACCCTCCCCACATGCGGGAGGGTTTTTTTGTCTTTTGGCCAGTGCCTGGCAGGCAGAGATCGGCCAACAACAGTCACTGCTCCTTCCGGCTCCGATGGCCGATAGCAGCCGCGTTCTGACCGTTCGGAGAACTGAGATTTCAGTCTTCACCAAAGACACACTAAGTTACGAGGTCTGACACCGCCGACGACGGCCCCGACGGCATCAGGCACGAACGCAGCCTTGAGAAATTCAAGAAATTCTGCCATCGCCCAGGAAACAACGGAGTCGTAGTCACCGTGTCGGCCGTCGCCCCACGCAAAACCTCCGCTTAGATCTTCGCATGATGCTAGAAATGCTGGAAGGTATCTAGCTGCTTTGATCGCCATCGCCATGGCGACGGCCTCGATCTTGTGGACATCCTCGCTATCCCGTTGCAATTGGCGTCTCTACTGTCTTACACATGACAATGTGCCTCCTCTCAGCACGGTAGCTTTCAGTCTGACGCTTACACCAGGCCATCAGGAGCGAACTGAAGCGTCTCGACGAGACGCAATGGTCAGATGCCCGTAACGGACCATTGCTATAAACATGAGAGGAGACTAGGCACATGAAGTACCAAACATTCATGCACACGGCCGGACGCGGCTTTGTTCTTGCGATTGGATCGACGGCAATACTTGCCGCTTGTGGAGGAGACGGCGACCCGGCAACGTCGCCCAGCATACCTGGTCCGCAAAGTAAGACGCCGGCCGAGTTGTGTGCTGGTCTTCAAAATCTCGAGATCCCTGCCGCAGTGATAGGTCTTCCCACCACCGGCGCATCTGTATCCAGCGCGACGTTGGTAGCGTCAACTGAAGCGGGCAACCAGTCCGGCGAATATTGCAAAGTGCAAGGGAAGATTCATCCTGTGGATTTTGAGGCGCCTGATATTCGCTTTGAAGTGGATCTTCCGAGCAATTGGAATGAGAAGTCTGTTCACTTCGGTGGCGGCGGATTGGACGGTACCATTCCCGCAACCGCCAACTTTGCGGCCTCCGCGTTAGCCTCCGGCGAGCGAGCCGGCACAAAGACTCCGTTGGCTAGGGGCTTCGTAACCCTCGGTAGCGACAGCGGGCATCAAGGTTCTGCTTTTGAAGGTGGATTTCTGAAAAACGACGAAGCTCTGGCGAACTACGCGGGTGACCACGTAAAGAAGACCCACGATGTCGCAGCGTTCCTGACGCAGCGCCGCTACGGGAAACCGGTCGTTCATAGCTACTACATTGGTGGTTCAGGCGGAGGCCGACAAGGTCTAGTGGCCGCCCAACGATATCCAGCCGACTACGACGGAGTAATTTCGACTTACCCCGCCTCCGAACTTCTTGGACTTTCCTTTGCCATGGGGCGAGTGTCACAGGCGTCACTGGCAACCGGCGGATTTATTAACGTTGAAAAGGCGAAAGTTCTTAAAGCGGCAGTGATGGCCCAATGCGATGCGCAAGACGGGGCAACAGATGGCGTCGTCAGCAACCCTGCCGCCTGCAATTTTGATCCGTCGACGCTGCGGTGCCCAGGTGGCGCTGATACTGGTAATGCCTGCTTGTCTGACGCGCAACTAAAAACCGTCAGCACCCTCGCTACGCCATTGACGACTGCTTTTGATTTCGCTAACGGCATTCGTTCGATCCCAGGTTACAACATCCTTGCCGGGACAGATTTCTGGAACGGCCTGTTGGCGCCTCTGGGTACATCCCCAACGGCGGCGTTGGCGGATCCTGCATCGATGACCGGATCGTTCTTCTATGCGTTCCCGTATGGCCTTGTCAATTTTGCGATCTCTCGCACCCAGCTTGTGGACGTCATGTCGTTCAACTTTTCCGATCCTGGAATCCTGACGCCCCGGACACAGGCGGTCAGCAACTTGGTAGATGCCACGAGCACCGATCTTAATTCCTTTAAAGCCCGGGGTGGGAAATTGATTCTTCAGCATGGGCAGTCCGACCAGTTCATTCCAGCCCAGATGTCGATTGATTACTACCATCGTCTGTTGACGCGATATGGCCAGGCAACTGTTGATGAATTTGTAAAATTTTATTTGGTGCCAGGCGCGGCACACGGCTCCGGTGGGCAATTCGGTGGCGCCTACGATGCGCTGACAGTCCTTGATAATTGGGTAGCTCGCGGTACTACACCGAATGCGCTGGTTATCACCGACACATATGGATCAAATGCCGGTCGCACGCGTCCTCTTTGCGAATACCCGACGTGGCCAAAGTACGTTAGCGGAGATGTGAATTCCGCAGCAAGCTTTACCTGCGCACAATAAATCAGGGCGCGCGTCGACGAAGACTCGACCGTGGGGACGCTGTGCCGCCACGGTTCTTGCTGTTCACTTGAGGTTGTTCGAGGTCTCCAGACCTTTGTCGCCTGGCACTAGGGGTAGCGCCGGGCATCTTTTTTTAGGAGGGCCAAGAACGACATTAAGCGAACCACGAGTGGGCGCGAGTGAAGTGTTTGTGCCAAAGCCGTAGGACGACAGTTTTCCACCCACCCACCAAATCCACCGCTGTCACCATTGCGTCGCAAGCTAGTAGAGTATGGTCAAAACAGGAGAGAGGCCCACCCGTGTCATAATAACCATCAGGCTGAACACGCTCCGCCCCGGATATTGGAAGGACAGTCCCATGGAAGAATTATTGACTCGTTCTCGCGTGCGCATTCGGCGTCGAGGAGCCGATAAGCATCCCCTGATACTGAAGGCCGCTCGGGAACTGGTCGCACAGTCTGGCTTCCGCGAGGCACAAATGACGGCCATTGCAGACGCCGCCGGTATTGCCGTCGGAACGCTCTATCGGTATTTCCCCTCCAAAACCGAACTCATGGTCGAGGTCGTCAAATCGACCGCACAACGTGAGGTTGACGTGGTTGCCGGCATTGCCATGCGAGATGGTTCTGCCTGCGATAAGCTCGGCGCCGCTGCGTGGACTTTCGCCAGCCGCGCGCTACGTGGCCAAAGGCTTGCGCACGCACTCGTCGCTGAACCCGTCGAGCCGGACGTCGAGGCAGCTCGCCTGATTTACCACCGCGCACTCGCCCGTGTCTTCAAGACAATCATTGAACAGGGCGTGGAAACCCAGGAATTTCCGCCACAGAATGCCGCTGCGTCGGCCGACTGCATTGTCGGCTGTCTGTTCGAAGGCCTCGTCGCACCCCTGAGCAGTGGCTCCGCCGACGCGTCCACGTCCATGGGTCTGCATGCCACGGCAATCATCACGTTCTGCCTTCGCGGGGTCGCCGGGCGCATGCTCAGCTTTCCGCCCCAAGGTTAGCGGGATCGTCAGCAGCCTGCGTACCGGTATTCGGATTCGAATCCTCGTTCCACTTAAGGAAATCCGCAAAGGAATAAATATATTATTCGGCACTTATTTTGGCCGAATCGCATCCCTATGCTAGTACTTTCCCTGTAGGCATGAGCCTTGACAGGCGGCGGAACGCAACTTAGCCTTAAGTGAAATCACAATTCGCTTAAGGCCGACTCCCCGACCCGACGCCTACTCGAGCATGGAGACAAAATCATGAGTACGTTAGAGCTCAGTTCGGAGCTAGATCGCCGGGTTGCGGCGTTGGTTTCGGAATACGCGGCGCCGACGACATCTCTCGCGTGGCTGCTCTGCGACCGCCATCCTGCCGAGACTGTGGCCTATGACGTCATCGACGCTCAAGGGAATGCCGAGCGCCTGACTTATGGCGAACTGAGACGACGCTCCGAAGGCTTTGCGGCTGGACTCGCGAGCATCGGCGTCCGCGCTGGGGATCGAGTCGCGACGCTGGCAGGGAAGAGTGCAGAATACTTGATTGGTCTCGTGGGCATCTGGCGCCTCGGCGCGGTCCACGTCCCGCTTTTTACAGCGTTTGCGCCGCCCGCCATAGCTCAGCGGCTTGCAGGGAGCCAAGCGAAAGTCGTGATTTGTGACGCCTCCCAGGTTGGCAAGCTCGGCGCAATCGACGGGGACACTGAGCCCACCGCTGTGACCGACCTAATTCTCATTGGTGGCGATAACGCCTCTTCTGGCAACTGCCGGATCCATAGATTCGACGATCTCGCAGCCGAGGGACGTGCGAACGTAGCTGCCGCGGTCCTGGGCGGCGACGCACCGTTTATTCATATCTACACGTCCGGAACCACGGGCAAGCCCAAGGGCGTAATTGTCCCCATCCGCGCCATTGCTGCGTTCCGAGCGTACATCGAGTTCGGCACTGGACTGCTTCCGGACGATGTGTACTGGTGCGCGGCCGACACTGGCTGGGCCTATGGTCTGTACTTCGGCGTCATTGGCTCACTCAGTACCGGGGTTCATAGCCTCCTTCTTAAGGGCGGCTTCGACGCTGCGGCCACTTACGGCATTCTCGCAGAGCGTAACGTCACGAATTTCGCAGCCGCTCCGACCGTCTACCGATCCCTCATGTGCTCAGAGATCGCGCCGCCGCAGGACCTGAAGCTGCGCTGCGCTTCCAGCGCTGGCGAGCCGCTCACGCCGGATGTAAACGAATGGGCCAAGTCGGCCTTAGGGACGCTCGTCTTTGACCACTATGGCCAGACCGAGGCGGGCATGCTTATCAACAACCACCACGATCCTCGCCTCGCACGTGAGGTTCGACCTGGATCAATGGGTATCGCCATGCCTGGGTGGAAGGCCGTGGTGCTGGACCGCAGCGAAGATGTCGAATTACCGGCGGGCGAGGTTGGACGTGTCGCCTTCAACGTCGCGGAGAGCCCGCTCGCCTGGTTCCACGGCTATGACGCAGCTCCGGAAAAGAGCGCCGAGAAGTTCTCCGCAGACCGAAAATACTATCTCTCCGGTGACCTTGGCAACATGGATGCCGAAGACAGCTTCTATTTTTCCGCGCGAGAGGACGACGTGATCATCATGGCCGGTTATCGCATCGGTCCATTTGAAGTCGAGTCCGTGATTGCCGCTCACCCGGCGGTCGCGGAATGTGCCGTCATTGCTGCCCCCGACAAGATCCGGGGTGAAGTAATCGAAGCGTATGTCGTCCTGCGACCCGGGTTTGCTCCGAGTTCAGCCATGGCCGAGGAGATCCAGCGGTGGGTTAAGACTCGCTATGCCGTCCACGCCTATCCGCGGCAGGTGCATTTCGCTACCGAGCTCCCCAAGACACCTAGCGGGAAGATCCAGCGATTCGTATTGCGCGCCACAAGGAACGACGGACTGGCCGACCCCGCCACTGACACAAAAGTAAAGCTTAAGCCCGTATCGACACATTCGACGCGTGCAGTCGGTCCGGTTTGCACGGAAGACCGTGACCACTGATCCCAGCGGCAACCGAAGAGAATTACACATGCAAACGCTATCCCACGACTTCAGTAGCCAGGTCGCCCCGCGACCGCTTGTCTCAGGATGCATTTCGCGTCCGACCCTGGCGTCCTTCTTCAAGAGCTCCGCCTGGTTCGACCATCTCACCCCTCAGGAGAAAACGCGCGTCATGGCCGATTCTTTTGAGAAGCACTTCGTCGCAGGCGGCACCGCTTGCCACAGGAGTACACCAGCCGACCACTGGCTGGGTGTGGTCGAAGGCATCGTCAAGGTGGACACGGCGTCCGCCTGCGGAAGGGCTATTACCTTCGCCGGCGTCCCCGCAGGCGCTTGGTTCGGCGAGGGTGCGGTGCTAAAAAACGAACCACGGCAGTACTCCGTTGTAGCGCTCAAGGACAGCAGGGTTGCCTATGTTCCAAAAGACACCTTCCTTTGGCTGTTGGAACACAACCATACCTTTAGCCGCTATGTGATCGACCAACTCAATGCACGTTGCGGCTACTATGTCGGACTGGTGCACAACCTGAGGCTTCACGAAGCCGCAGGCCGTGTGGCATTCTGCCTTGCCGAGTTGTTCCATCGTCAACTCTATCCCGCTACCGACCGGACCCTGGGGCTGTCCCAGGAAGAAATTGGACGGCTCTCCGGCCTGTCGCGCCAGAACACGAATCGAGCGCTCCGAGAACTCGCGGATGCCGGCATGATCGCCATGGAATACGGCGCCATCCATATCCTGAATCTCGAAGGGCTCCGACAATTTGCCCGCCTGGGCGATTGACCCAACAACAATTGCTGGCAGCCAGCGGCATTGCATCCAGACAAGGAGGATGCAATGCCGCCTTCTTCTTACACGATCTCAACGGCTACGGCTGTGGCCTCACCGCCGCCGATGCACAGGCTTGCGACGCCTCGGCGACCACCTGTCTTGCGAAGCGCACCAATAAGCGTGACCAGGATTCGCGCACCCGACGCGCCAATGGGGTGACCGAGCGCACATGCCCCGCCGTGAATATTGACCTTCGCCCGGTCTAGCAGCAGGTCTTGCACGGCGGCCATGGCAACGACGGCAAACGCCTCGTTAATTTCCCAAAGATCGACCTCCGATGCGGCCCATCCCAATCCGTCGAGAAGCTTCCGGATCGCACCAATCGGAGAAGTGGTGAACGTCGCCGGCGTCTGTGCGTGCGTTGCATGGCCCATGATCCTAGCAACCGGCTCGAGTTGCATCTTGTCCGCAATGGACTGCCGGGTGAGGACCATCGCTGCCGCACCATCCGAGATCGAACTCGAATTGGCGGCCGTCACCGTCCCGTCCTTCTTGAATGCCGGCTTCAAGGTGGGCACACGATTCAGATCGGCCTTCAAGGGCTGTTCATCACGCGTGACCGACACCGACCCCTTCCGTGTATCGACGGAAATCGGCACCGTCTCCCACGCGAAGCTACCCGCGTCGATCGCAGCCTGGGCACGCAGGGTCGACATCACCGCCCATTCGTCCTGCGCTTCCCGCGTGAAGCTATACATCGCAGCGCAATCCTCGGCGAACGTACCCATCAGGCGCCCACGCGTGTCGTCGCTGTAGTGATCCTCAAGGCCGTCCAGGAACATGTGGTCCATGACCTTGCCATGGCCGAGCCGATATCCGCCTCTCGCTTTTGGCAGCAGGTAGGGCGCATTTGACATGGATTCCATGCCGCCGGCGATCATGATGTCATTAGTGTTTGCCAGCAGCAGATCGTGGGCCAACATGACCGCCTTCATCCCCGATCCGCAAACCTTGCTGATAGTGGTACTAGGCGTAGAAAGCTCCAGTCCACCACGGATACCGGCCTGCCGGGCCGGCGCTTGCCCGACGCCGGCAGGAAGGACGCACCCCATGAGCAGTTCCTGGATGCAGGACGGCGTCAAGCCGGCCCGTTCCACGGCCGCACGAATAGCCGCCCCGCCCAACTCCGGAGCCGTCAAGGATGACAGCTCCCCCTGAAACCCACCGATAGGCGTGCGCGCTGCCGAAAGGACGACGATTGGATCGTTTGTCGAATTCATCATGAATACCTCACTTCGCTGCCATACGGATGGCACCGTCGAGTCGAATCACCTCACCGTTGAGGTAGGAATTGCCGATAACGTGCCGCACAAGATCCGCGAACTCTTGCGGCCTGCCCATGCGCTGGGGAAACGGTACGGATGCCCCAAGAGATTTCTGCACCTCCTCAGGCATCGCGAGCAACAGGGGCGTGCCCATGATCCCCGGCGCGATGGTTACCACCCGCACGCCGAATCGCGCCAGTTCGCGCGCCAGCGGCAGTGTCATTGCCACCACTGCGCCCTTCGAGGCGGCATATGCGCTTTGGCCGACCTGGCCGTCGAAGGCGGCAACCGACGCCGTGTTGACGATGACCCCTCGTTCGCCGTCCGCCGATGGCTGCTGCTCCGCCATCAGTGCCGCCCCAAGGCGGAGGACGTTAAACGTGCCTGCAACGTTAATCTGAAGCGTGCGGCTAAACGATGTCAGAGCATGTACGCCGTTCTTGCCAATTACCTTTTCAGCAGGAGCAACGCCAGCACAGTTGACGAGACCACGCAACGGTCCAAGCGCAGCGGCGAAGTCGAACATCTCTTTCACGCTGTCTTCACTCGTGACGTCGGCCCTGACAAAGACGCCGCCAGTCTTGCGCGCGACGTCTTGCCCGTTGTTGGAATCGAGGTCGACAATAACGACCTTCGCCCCCTGCTCAGCAAGTGCTGTTGCGGTGGCAGCACCGAGGCCAGAGCCGGCCCCGGTCACCACAAATACGTTGTCCTGAATCTGCATGTGTACGGAAATTCTGGGTTCAGCGGTTGGTGGATGCGTGCACGTCGAGCGAGGAAAGTGAACCCTCCTGCGCGGGTTGCACGGATGCGCTTTGGCGGTGGTCGATGAGCATCACCGCCAGGGTCCCGACCAGACCGGCAAAGCCGATGGCCAAGAAATTCTGTTCGAGTGGCAGCTTCATTGCCACTAGTGCGCCGATGAGCACAGGTGCCACGATGGCGCCGAGTCGGCCGATTCCCGAGGCGAAGCCCACGCCGGTCGAGCGAATGGAGCCTGGATAGAACTCCCCCGCATAGGCGTAGGCAAGCAACTGCGTGCCGAGCGTCGAGGCACCGACAACGAACACGAGCACGAACAACAATTCGGTCACCTTCGTGTATCCCATCAGGGACAGCGACACCGCGCCCGTTGCGTAGAACACCACCAGCACATGCTTGATGTTGAAGCGGTCCCCCAGCCAGCCGCCGCCGATCGCACCACATACCGCACCAATGTTGAACACTAGTACAAAGTTCAAAGCCGAACCGAGGCTGTAGCCGGACATCGCCATGAGCTTCGTCAACCAAGAGCTGAGCGAATAGACCATAAAGAGGCCGGTAAAGAAGGCCACCCAGATCATCAGCGTGCTCACGGCGCGCCCGCGGGCGAAAAGCGCCGCAACCGGGGCATTGGAAGCCATCGCCTCCTGGGGTACGACCAGACGATCACCCGGCGCAACCTTCAACTCGGGAGCAAGCTTGCGCACCACGGCACGCAGCGCGTCATCCCGCTGCTTGCGTGCAAGAAACGCCATGGACTCCGGCATGGTCCACAAGATGAACGGAATGAGAAGTACCGGCAGACCGGCAACGAAGAACACCGCCTGCCAGCCGTATGCTTCGATCAGGCCCTTGCCGGTCAGAGCGACCAGAATCCCGCCGATCGAGTACCCGGCGAAAACGATGGTAACGAGCCGAGCCCGGATCTTGCTGGGAGCAAATTCTCCCATCTGGGCCGTCACGACAGGCAGCACGCCGCCAATACCGAGACCGGCCAAGAAACGCGTGACGCTGAAGCTGATCGGATCGCTCGTGAGGCCAGCCCCCGCGGTAAACACACTGAAAAGGCCGACGCACACACAGATCGACAACTTGCGACCAATCTTGTCGGCAAGCGTGCCCAGGTAGATGGCGCCAAACATCATGCCGAACAATGCAGAACTCGCCATGAATCCCGCCTTCGTTGCATCGACCCCCATCTGCTTCATGATCGATGGCAGCGCTGCGCCCACTACCGCCAGGTCGTAGCCATCCAGCACAAGGATCATTACGCACCAAAATAGAATCATCCGGTGGAAGCCAGAGAACTTGGCTGTGTCTGCTACCTTTTGCACGTCAATTTCTTTTGTCATCGTCTCCTCCATTTGTAATGGGTCAAATCATTTTTGTGCTGCGGTCATTCCTTGTGAAATGTCGTAAAGCTCGAGGCGGGTTCGCGCTCTGATTCCAGTGAGTTCTCGATGCGCTCCTCATCGGCATATCCGAGACTCATCCCAACCACGAACTTTTCCTCGGCGCTCAGTGCCAGCTCCTGTTCGATGATCCGGTGGTACTTCATGAACGCAGCCTGAGGACAAGTACTCAGGCCGTAGGTGCGCGCGACGACCATGATGTTTTGCAGGAACATCCCGTAGTCCAGGAGGCTCCCCTCGTTCATCACTCGATCCATCGTGAAAAAGAGGCCGACGGGCGCATCAAAGAATTGGTAGTTGCGACCGTGCTGGGTGTGCATGCGGGCCTTGTCGCCCTTCTCGATCCCAAGCAGGCTGTAGAGCTTCCAACCCACCGTGCGACGGCGATCGAGATACGGATCCGTCCATTCCAGCGGGTAATACGCCCACTCGTCGCCGTGCTCTGCGGAAAGAGCCGGATCGTCATCCACCTTGCGTATTGCCCCGCAGACGCGGTCCTTGGCGGCGTCCATCAGGACGTGCACCTTCCAGGGCTGCATATTCACGCCGCTTGCAGCGAACCGCGCGGTATTCAAGATTGCCTCGACGACTTCGGCGGGCACGGATTGTGGAAGGAAGGCACGTACGCTACGGCGCGTCGTAATCGCCCATTCGACCGCGCGACGCACGGCCGGAAGCTCACTAGGAGGGGGACTCAATCTGTTCAGGTTCACGCTAACGCTCTCTACTGAAAATGGCTGCATCAGCCTTTCGGGTAGAGACTAGGTTTCGCGCCGAACGGGTACTGTCACATAGCCGACAATTGCGAGTTATTCCTGCTCGCGAACTCAAGGGAAGTCAGCACTGTCCTGTGCAAGACAGTGTCGCAATGGGAATCGGCTTACTTTCCGGGTTCCATTAGTGCGCATAGCGCAGTACTCATAGAACTCGGTAGGAGACAGTCGTGAGCAACAACATTTATGAAATCGGCCTGGAACGCAACGACGCCAATCATGTGCCGTTGACCCCACTGCACTTCCTGGACCGCTGTGCCATGCAGTATCCGGACAGGGATGCCATTATTCATGGCAACCTCCGCCAGTCGTGGCGCACGACCAGGGAGCGCTGCCGACGCCTGGCAAGCGCCCTCATCAAGCGCGGCATCGGCAAAGGCGACACCGTGTCGATCCTCGCGCCGAACACGCCGGCAATGGTGGAAGCTCATCATGGCATCCCTCTGAGCGGCGCCGTACTGAACGCCATCAACTGCCGCCTCGATGCTGATGGCGTTCGATTCATCCTGAAGCACGGCGAAGCCAAGGTTCTGCTGGTGGACCAGGAGTTCTCTGCCCTGGCAGCAGCCGCACTCGAGGGAATCGAGAACCCACCGCTGGTTATCGATGTTGTTGACACCCTCGCACCCGAAGGCGACCTCATCGGCGAGCTGGAGTATGAACAGTTCCTCCGGCAAGGCGATGCCGATTTTCCGGGCATCTATCCGAAGGACGAGTGGGATGCCATTGCGCTGAACTACACCTCCGGAACAACCTCTGATCCTAAGGGGGTTGTTCCCAGCCATCGCGGCGCGTATCTGATGAGCTTGCTGCAGCTCACGGATTGGGGCATGCCGCGCGGGCCGAAGTACTTGTGGACGCTGCCGCTCTTCCATGCCAATGGTTGGTGCTTCGCTTGGGCCATCACCGCGGCGGCTGGCACGCACGTGTGTCTGCGCAAGGTAACGGCGGCAAACATTTTCCAGGCGATCGACGCGCACGGCGTTGACCATTTCTGTGCGGCACCCATTGTGCTCGCCTCACTTGCCACGGCGACAGAAGCCGAGCGCCCAGCATTCTCGCATCCCATTCGCATCCGTACAGCGGGCTCGCCGCCTCCTGCCGCCGTAATCAAGGCCGTAAGCGAGATGGGCTTCGACGTGGAACATGTGTACGGCATCACAGAAGCTTCCGGCACCCCGGTCAGTTCGTACGCCAACCCCGCCTGGAACGCCATGCCGCCGGACGTCAGGGCTCGTTTGATGGCACGCCAGGGCAACCGTGCTGCCGCACTCGAAGGGCTCTATGTCGCCGATCCCGACACGATGTGCGCCGTACCGTGGGATGGCCGAACGCAAGGCGAACTGCTGCTACGCGGCAACATCGTCATGAAGGGGTACCTGAAGAACGCCGAAGCCACCGAGCGGGCCTTCGGAGGCGGATGGTTTCATACTGGTGACATTGCTGTCGTCCACCCGGACGGCTACGTCCAGATCACGGACCGATCAAAGGACGTGATCATTTCGGGTGGCGAAAACATATCTTCTGTGGAGGTAGAGGATGTCCTCCATCAACACCCGGCCGTCCTCATCGCGGCGGTCGTCGCCCAGCCCCACCCGAAATGGGGCGAATCGCCCTGTGCCTTCATCGAACTCAAGGACGGCTACGCCGCGCCCTCCGAAGCGGAAGTCATTGCCTTCTGCCGAGATCGCCTGGCGCACTACAAGTGCCCGGTTCGCGTGATCTATGGCGCGCTGCCGAAAACCGGCACCGGAAAGATCCAGAAATTCCGGCTGCGCGAGATGGCAGGCAGCCGCGAGGCCATCACCGACCTAGCCTGCTCACGCTAAAAACCACTGGCAGCACTGAACTATGATCGATTGCATTATTGACGGGCATACCGCACTGGTATCGCTCAACCGCCCGCCGGTCAACGCCTTCAATATCGAGAGCCTTGCCGCACTGGAGGCGCTGATCGGGCGACTGAACGCCAATGCCGAGGTGCGGGCGATCGTGATCACCGGCGAAGGGAAGTTCTTCAGCGCCGGCGCCGAGCTCAAGGAGATCGCCAACGGCGAACCCAATCATCCCCGACTGGTCGCCCAGCATTTTGGGCGCGCCTTTGAAGCGCTCCAGAATGCCAGGCCTGTAGTCATTGCGGCGATCAATGGATATGCGCTGGGGGGCGGCCTGGAATGTGCGATGTCATGTGATATTCGGATAGCCGAAGCACACGTTCAGATGGCGCTCCCCGAAAACGCGGTCGGTCTTCTTCCCGCCGGTTGCGGCACGCAGACCTTGCCAGCCCTCGTGGGCGATGGCTGGGCAAAGCGCATGATTCTATGCAATGAGCGCGTAGATGCGGAGACGGCATTGCGAATCGGGCTGGTCGAGGAGCTTGTCCCTACGGGCACGAGCCTTGAGACAGCGATGGCATTGGCTCAGCGAGCGTCAGCCGTGAGCCCTGCCGCCGCCGCCGCAAGCAAAAAACTGATCCAACTGGCACGCGACGGCGTGCCCAGGAACGCCGCGCTGGCCGTCGAGCGCGAACACTTTTTGCGCCTCTTTGATGGCGAGGACCAGAAGGAAGGTGTGGCCGCTTTCGTCGAGAAGCGAGCGCCCCGCTGGCGCGGTCGGTAGCCCACAGGAAGAGTCCCAGTCGGCTACAGTCCGATCGAGATTCGTTATCCGAACTCAATTTTCTCCACGCCCTCGGCCATTGCTGATAAATACGCCAACGGTACTGAGCGGCTGTGACCGACCGCCATCATCAACACGTTGAATGACCGATTTAGTCTGCATACGAGCCGTTTGCTGTTATGCACCGGAATGTCGCGGATGGGTCGTTCAGGGTCGGCCGTGACACGGAGGTGGACGGCCGGCCGTGACCGGCCATTTTGGAGCGTTCGAAGAGGCGGAGTGGGACGGCCGAGTTGGCCAAAAGGTGGGGCCTCCAACTCCTCAACCCAATTGTCCGCTGTGGATCGACGAGCGGTCCTTGCCACCACCCGGCGAAAAGCCTACGAGGATCCGGATAGGCTTGCCGGTGTCGGCAAAGGCCGCGCCCGACACCAGCGCGAAAATCACCAGGAGCGCAGCGGCAGAGTGCCGTACTTTTGAAACGCGTGTATTCATCCCTTCATTTCATCAGGAAGAAATTGAAGGGGAACACAGGCATTTTCGATTGCGGTTTCGCGAACGGATATCGGCGCGGCAAGCTTTGAATCAGATGCCGAGACCACCCAGGGATTTGCCTCCGTCGACAAACAACGTTTGTCCCGTGACGAAGCGAATGCCCGGAGAGGCGAAAAACGCGATCGCGTTCGCAATGTCCTCCGGTGAAGCGGGTGCCTTGCTCGGTTCGAGCGCTATGGCAGCGGCGTATTGCTCGGGCGGCATGGTTCGGGTCATCGGCGTATCCGTGAAACCCGGGGCAATCGAATTGACAGCAATCTGCTTGTTACGCAGTTCCATCGCCATGGCACGGGTCAGCCCGATGACGCCGGCTTTCGAAGCGACATAGTCGGGAAAGCCAAGTCCACCTAGCGCGCCGCGCGAAGATACCGTAACGATCCGACCTCCCTCGCGCATTCTTCTGGCACCTTCCTGGGCCGGAATGAACACGCCGATCAGGTTCACTTCCAGGGTATGGCGGAAGTCGTCGTCAGTGACCTGATCGAAGCTGCGCGGCTTGTAGATCCCGGCCGCGCAGACGACAACGTCGACGCGACCTTCAGTGTCCATCGTCCGGGCAATCCCGGCACGGTCGGTTACATCAAGTGCGTAGCCAACCACGTCCAGTTGCTCAGCCTGGAGAGTAGACACCGTGTCGTTCACAGCCTTCTCGTTCCGATCGATAACGGCGACACGAAACCCATCTCGTGCGAGCCGCGCAACCGTGGCGCGTCCGATGCCAGAAGCCCCGCCGGTGACAAACGCGACCTCCCGGCCCGAAGGCTGTGTATTCAGTTGATTCATAGCGTTCTCTTCATATGGTTGCGGTGGACCTGCACGTACTACTGCGCGGGCACCGACTCGTCCGCGAGCAGCGTTTGGGTAATATGGAAAATGCGTCCCTCGAAGAGGGGCATGATCTCGTTAAGCTTTTGCCTTAAGAGATGTCGGACCGGATGCGCAAACGCGCGATCCATGGCTTCCACCGAAGGATAGACCGTCTCGAAAGTCATGCGGAGAGACGGCCCATCGTCCTCGATTGTGTCTGCCCGCATTACGCGAACCGATGTTGCGTCTGGGAGTTGCTTCATCAGCGGCACGATCTCCGCGCCGATGAACGGATCGAACCGACTGCGATGCTCCGGTCTAACCGAGCCCTCAAGATAGGCACAACGTACAATCATTCGGGTATTCCTCGGAATGCAAGCGTCAAGCCCGCATCAGGGCCGGCGTTCTTGCAGAATAAAAGAGGCCCGGTGTACGGCGGGTTGCCACATGCCGGGCCAAACGCCTGCAAGTTGCACGACTCGCAGGCACGGTAGTCAGAAGATGTGATTCATGCCAAGGCTGAACGCGGAATTGCCTGCCGCGGCGTTTCCAACGTCGTTTGCGTTCCATACGCGGTAGAAGCCTGACGTCGCCGTGTTCGGAGCGTGATTCCAGATGTGCGCATAGGAGGTGTACAGACTGGTGCGCTTTGACAACTTGTGTACGTATCCGATGCCGAGTTGCTGCGCGTCATTGTTGGCTGCAGTCCGGTCGTTCTTGTAGATGTACGAGGTAATGATGCGTCCGGAGGCGCCAACAGGGATCTGCGCACCAATCAGGTAGTCTTCCGACTTGTAATTCGGGGTGCCGGGTACGATCGCCCCCCTGTTGATCACAAAGTTCGCATAACCGACAAATGGACCGAAATCGTACTTGGCGCCCGTGAAGACTTCACGTGCATTCTTGCCAGGGCCGTTCGCGTCCTGAGCATCTGCATAGGCAATTCGGGCCGAGAACCGTTCGTTCGAATACCCCAGCGAGGCACCATACTGGGCATTTGCTGCGGCGCTCCCCGCCACTTCACCAAAGGCGTACGACAACTCGCCTTCCAGCCCGTTCAGGCCAGTTGGCAGGTTGTACTTGATCCCGTTATCCATACGATTGGAGCCGCCACGCCCGCCTGCTGAGATCAGATTGGCTGACGTGCCGGCCAGACCGGTGACAAATGGGTCGTACTCTGCCTGGGCCAGCGCCAGCGTGGTGTACTGGCGGCCTAGCGTGAGGCGGCCGGCCGTGCTATCCAGCCCGAGGTATGCCTGGCGCCCGAAAAGCAACCCACCTTGCCCGGACGCCCCGGTGTCCATCAGCACCCCGCCCTCGAGGGTGAAGAACGCCGCCGTACCGCCGCCAAGGTCCTCGCGTCCGCGCATGCCGAATCGCGACCCGGACATCATGCCGCTGGTGACCTTGGTGACCGACCCTGCCGCGGCGCCGCTTTCGTGAACAACGCCGACGTCCGCAACGCCATACATGATGACCGAAGACGACTGCGCCCATGCCCCGCCATATCCTGCCGATGTGGTCAGTGCTGCCGCCAGGATTGCCATTCTTTTCATTCGCCGTTCCTCACTCTTCTCTGGTTGTAGCCTTGAATTTCCAAATCAATTACTGGCGTATAAATTCCATGCGCGGGCGAGCGGCATCCTCCCGTGCAGTACGGGATCACGTTGTCAGCCAGTTGTCGCTCGCCCTGCGGGCGAGCCGCGGCGCTCAGTCGGCCTGGATGCCGAATTCCTTTACCAGCTTGCCGTACCGCGCATAGTCGTTGGCGATCAGTGTTCCAAGCGTGGCCGGCTCGCCGCCGAGCGGCGTGACGGCAATCGTCGCCATGCGAGACGTCACCTCAGGCATCTTCAGAATCTCGTTGAAGTGCTTGTTCAGCGTGGCGACCAGGTCAAGCGGCATTCCCTTGGGCCCGAGGACGGCTTGCCACGCACCGACTTCGGCATCCTTGTAGCCGAGTTCGCGGAGGGTGGGCACATTGGGCGCAAACGGGGAACGCTTTGCGTCCGCCACCGCGAGAGGCGCGAGCTTGCCGGATTGGAAATACTGGGCGACAGGCCCCAGCGTCGAGTACATCATCGGGACCTGCCCCCCGAGCAAGTCCACGACGGCGGGTGCGCTGCCCTTATATGGAACCTGGGCGATCCTCACGCCCGCGGACTTGTTGAAGAGCTCGGCAAGAATGTGCATGGGCGACCCGTTACCCGGGCTTGCATAGGCCTGGATACTGCCGGCGCGTGCCCGCGCCACGAGGTCGGACATCGTAGTGGCTCCGGCTCCTTTGTTCACGACAACGAACAGCGATTGCGTACCGAGTTCGACGATCGGCGTGAAGTCCTTTTGCGGATCGTAGGAGGCGCCGCTGCCTGGCTTCAACACGTGCGGCGATATGACAAGGGTGTTCGGCGCAAACAGCAGCGTATATCCGTCGGCAGTTGCTTTGGCCACGTACGCGCTGCCGATCGACCCTCCGGCGCCTGGCCGGTTCTCGACGACAACCGGTTGGCCCAAACGTGCGGTGAGCTTCTCTGCAAACATCCGGGCCAGGACATCGGTGTCGCCGCCGGCCGGATAAGCCACGACGAGCGTGACCGGCTTGTTTGGATAGCCTCCCTGGGCCGTCGCGCTTCCCACCGCCAACGTGGCAGCAATAGCCGTCAGCGCAAGCAGGGCACAGCGCCTTGTGAATGAGTACATGCCGATCTCCTCGAAATTCGGGTCACACCCGTTTCATGTATGAAACCATGTTTCATGTTATTTGGTGTGGAAATTATAAATTTTTGACTTCTAAATATAAGATGGCGTTTACCCGAAGATAGGCCGGGAGAGGGCGATGCGTGCGTCCGATAGTGCAAAATTTCGCTGTTGACGTTAAATTTATGAATCTTTGGATGCACGATCGAATGCAACGTGGACTGCACAGGCTGGAGCCGCACCCTCCCGCCGCGCAACCACCTGGACGAACCACCATGCGGACTTCCGACCTGCCGGCCAAGCTTCAGAACACTCAAGCGCCTAGCCAGACCATCTCCGAAAAGGCTTATCAGTTGCTGCGAGCAGACATCATCGCGGGAAGCCTCGCGCCAGGGGAAAAGCTGCGCCTGCAGTCCTTGCAGCAACGCTACGAACTCGGGCTCAGCCCGATCCGGGAGGCGCTGATGCTGCTCTGCGGCGATGGGCTGGTAAGCAACGAGGGGCAGCGGGGTTTCAGTGTGTCGAAGCTGTCGAAGAGCGATCTCCTCGATCTCATGCGCACGCGGACATCGATCGAGCTGCTGCTGTTGGCAGACGCCATCGAGCATGGCGACGACGACTGGGGCGCCAACATCATGGCCGCGTACTACAAGCTGACCAAGGCTCGCCTGCCGACCGATGCGTCCGATACGGTGGCCGTAGAGCTGTGGGAAACGGCCCATCGGCGTTTCCACTTCGCGCTGATCGCGGCCGCCCGCTCGAAATGGCTGCTACGTATCGACGAACAGCTGGTCGATCACTCCGAGCGGTACCGCCGCATTCGTCTCGCCTATCCCCGCTCGAGCAAGGAACTGAGCGACGACGTCATGAAGGAGCATCTGGATATCATGGAAGCTGTGCTGGCCCGTGACACTGACAAGGCGTCAGATCTCCTGCGGCAGCACCTCATGCGTACCGCCGAGGTGCTGAGCAAGCGTTTCACCGACTAGGTCACGATCACGACTTCACGGTCCGCAGGACCCCGGGCGTGGCACCTCCACTCACTCGCGCGGAACGATGCCGGAATGCGCCAGGCTGGCTAGCCGTCCGTACCACGGATGGTCCGCGGCAGCGAGATTGGTGTGGGTCTGGAAATGATCGGCATCCGGATCGACAAACGAGGCGACCGCGCCAGGCTGCAGTGCAAGCACGCTGGCCAGGCGGCGGTTCGACACCCTGACGCGCAGGCTGTCATGCCTGCCCCAGCTCAGCACCATCGGGATACCGTTGCCGCGGGCCCAGCACAGCGGACTCATTTGCGCATCGTCCGTGTCGGGGCCGAGCACCATGTCGTAGACACGCGCTTCCAGCGACGCCGGCGCGGGCTCGGGATGGTGCAGGTCGAATATGCCGCTGATCGGCATACAGCCCACGAGCGTATCGAGCGCGACACCCGCGCGCGCCAGATCGTCGGGACGCAGCGCCAACAACGCGGCGAGATGTCCGCCCGCCGAATGACCGGCGAGCACCACGCGGCGTGCCGGCCCCGCCCACGCGGGCAGCAATCCCGCCAGCCTCGACAGCAGGGCCACGCCGTCGTCGAACGCCGCCGGCAATGGCGCGGCCGGCGCCAGCCGGTAGCTCGGCGCCACCAGCACACAACCGGTCGCGATCACGTGCCGCGCCATGAACGCGGCATATTCCTTGTAGCCGTTGGTCCACCCTCCCCCATGAAAGAACACCAGGACGGGTGCATCAGGCGCAACGCGCTGTGCCGCGTACACATCGAAGCGCTGGAGCGGGTCGGAGCCATACGGCAAGTCTTTCGCCACGCGCAGTCCGACGCTAGCCTGCTGCGCCCACGCGAGCACGCGTTCTTCATAAGCCTGCGCCGCGGCGCTCGGCAGCGGCATCTGCGGATTCAATAGCGATTTCATCGTTCACCAGGGAAGACACTGAGAAGACGCGGCGACGCTTCGCACTGCCGCGCAGTACGCATATATTCGAACATCAAATTTATAAATGCAACAATGTTTTGTGTTGACATCATCTTTTTATTTGCATAACTTGCATCCCGTGGACACCGCGGATCATCGCGTGACGTCCACGCCCAAAAGGAACAAAGAGGGACAGAGGAACCGCATGACAACGTTGATAACAGGGGCAGGACTGATTGGGCGCCTGACGGCCGAGCAGTTGCGCGAGCAGGGCGAGACGGTCGTACTCGCCGACATCCGCGCAGACACCGTGCCCACGGAATCCCGCACGCGCCAGACCGGCCTGCACGTCACCCAGTGCGACGTCACCGATTTCGCGCGCCTGGCCGCGCTGGTCGAGACGCATCGCGTGACATCGATCGTCCACACTGCCGCGCTGCTTTCGAGCGCGATCCGGCGCGATCCGCTTGCCGGCGTGCACGTCAACACGATCGGAACCGCCAACGTGCTCGAAATCGCCCGCCGCCACGGGCTCAGGCGCGTGGTGCTGGCCAGTTCGACGACAGTGGCCTATTCGGCGTTCGGCACGCTGCCGACCGAGCCGGTCGCCGAGGACTTCGCGAGCCGCAGCGTGAGCGAGGCGCCCGCGAGCATCTACGCGGCCACGAAGGTTGCAAGCGAGCACTTGGCATTGGCCTACTCGTCTCTGTACGGCGTCGACACAATTGTGCTGCGCTACGGCGCTGTGCTCGGTGCCGGGCCGGAGGCTGCCACCAGCGTACCGGGACGGCTACTCGGCCGACTGCTGGAGGCCGGGCGCACCGGTACGCCGGCCCGGCTCGACGATCCCGTCCTGCTCTGGAACGGGCGCGAGGAATTCGTCGACGCGCGCGACTGCGCACGGGCCAACCTCGCTGCCTTGCGGACCGGCACGCCGGGCCAGCGCGTGTTCAACGTGGCCACGGGCGACTGGTTCACCGTGGACGAGTTCGTCGACGTGGTGCGCGCGCGACATCCGGCTCTGCGCGTCGAGGCGATGCACTTGCCCGAAGGCGGCTTCGCGGCGTTTCCGCACCGGCGGCCGGCGCCGTCCGATGTGCGTGCCGCCCGCGAGAGCCTCGGCTTCACCGCACAATATTCGCTGGCCAACTCCGTCGCGCATTTCGCCGCGTGCGCGGCGCAGAGCGATCCGGCCACAGGGAGCTGAGTCATGGCACGCGTCATTCCCGTCGGCCTGCCGAGCCTCGGCCAGCCGTTTTCGTGGGCCACCGAGGCAGGCGGCACGGTGTTCACGGCGCACGGTCCGGTGCGGGCCGATGGCTCCATCGAAACCGGCAGTATCGAAGCCCAGGCACGCCTTACCTTCGATAACCTGCGCCTCGCGCTGGCAGCAACCGGGCTCGGCACCGCCGATGTCGCGCAGGTGCTGATCTACCTGACCGAGGCGGACGACGTCCGCGCCGTCGACGACGTCTACCGCAACTACTTCGCGCCGCCGTACCCGAACCGCTCCACCGTCGTGGTCAAGGCACTGGTGGTGCCCTGCATGCGCATCGAGATCGTCGCCTACGCGGCTTCGAACTAGCCCCCGGCGCCACACACTACTCAGAACAGAAGGACACATACGTCATGACGCAACTGGAAACGGGCAGCCTGTCCCTGCAGGCCGTCAGCGCTGGCGACGTCGAGCGCGACACGATCCGCCACATCACCTGGCGGCTCGTGCCGCTGATCTTTGTCGCATGGTTCGTCAACTACCTCGACCGCGCCAACATCGGCTTCGCCGCGCTGCAGATGAACGAGGAGCTTGGCATGGGCCCCGAGATGTTCGGCTTCGCGGCCGGCATCTTCTACCTTGGGTACATCGGCTTCGAGGTGCCGAGTAATATGCTGATGCATCGCTTCGGCGCGCGCGTCTGGCTCGCGCGCATCATGGTCACCTGGGGCATCGTCTCGGCGGCCACGGCCTTCGTGCAGACGCCGCAGCAACTCTATATCGCGCGCCTGGCTCTCGGCGTGGTCGAGGCGGGCTTCTTCCCGTCGGTCCTCTACTACCTGTCGACTTGGTTTCCGAAGCAGCATCTCGGCCGCGCCATCAGCCGCGTGTACTCGGCCAACATCGTCTCGCTGATCATCGGCGCGCCGCTGTCGGCCATGCTGATCACCCACTTCCACGAAGCTGCCGGATTTACTGGCTGGCGCTGGATGATGCTGCTCGAAGGCCTGCCAGCTGTGCTGCTCGGCGTGATCGCATGGTTCGTTCTCGTGGACCGCCCCGCCGACGCAAAATGGCTTGCGCCGGAGCAGCGCGAGTGGCTTGTCGCAACGCTGGCAGGCGAGCATGCCGCCGCCGCTGACCAAGGGGCAGGAAGTTTCCGCCAGGCCATGCTCGCGCCAATGGTCTGGGCGATGGGCTTTCTTTACTTCTGCATCGGCATCGGGTTCTTTGGCGTATCGACGTGGCTGCCGCAGGTCGTCCGGCAGATGAGCCGTCTGACGATCGTCGAGATCGGTTTCGTGAGCGCGATTCCGTTCGTTGTCGGCGCAGTGGCCATGCTCGCGAATGCACGCCATTCCGACAAGAGCATGGAGCGCCGCTGGCACTTGGCAGGATCCCTCTTCGTGGGCGCAGCAGGGCTGCTGGCAAGCGGCTTCACATCGCATGTTCCGCTATTGTCCTTTGCCTGCATCTGCCTGGCGGCCGCCGGCATCGTCGGATCCTTGAGCGTGTTCTGGACCATTCCGCCAACGTTTCTTTCCGGGGCAGGCGCGGCGAGCGGCATTGCGCTCATCAACGCGATCAGTGGCTTTGCGGGATTCTTCGCGCCGTGGCTGGTGGGTATTGCCCGCGGCCGTTCGAGCGATTTCACGCTGGCACTCTACTGTCTCGCGGCGAGTGCCGCGCTGGCGGCAATACTGGCGGTGGTGCTGCCATACGGTCGGGCGGGTGTGAGAAGCTCCAGGCAGGCTTAAATGCATGCGAGAGTCTGGTGAGCGGCGGCGAGCGGATGCCCCCGGAGCAGCGTCCGCCGTCCCCTTTTCCGGCTATCACCGCCGTTCGGCCTGGCCAAGGCCAACGGCAGAGAAGGGTCGACTGCGGCCAGCCGCAGCGGATCGGGTTGTGCAGGGGCTCAATCGCCTGTGGGCGTTGGAAACTGGCGCAGTCGGCACAATTGCGCTATTCTTGCGGCTACTTCCGCGTCTCTGACGCATCGACCTCGCACCACCCGGTGCACAGCTTTTTGCCATAACTTGGCTTCCCGCTTCGCCGGGCTGCCTTGCCTTCCTTCTTATCCCATCGGGAACCTGTTCCCGGTGCGGCTACGGGTTCCCTTTTCCGTTCCGGAGAACCCACAAATGCAATCCCAAGTTACCGTCAAGCTCGGCAAGATCCGTCCTGGCCGCAATCCCCGTAAGTATTTCGATCCCGCGGAGATGGCGGAGATGGAAGCCTCGATCAAGGCTGTAGGCATCATCCAGCCTCTCGTGGTTCGTCCCGTCGAGGATAATGAGTTCGAGCTCGTCGACGGCGAGCGGCGATACCGCGGCGCTCAGCCGCTCGGGCCCGATTACGACGCTCCCATTGTCATCAAGCATCTGACAGATGAGGAAGCCGATGAAATTGCGCTGATTGCCAATATCCAGCGCGCCGACATGGCTCCTTCCGAGGAGGCACTGGCGGCTGCCCGGATCGTTGGTCGTTACAAGGGCGATCGCGATGAAGCTGCCCGTGTACTCGGCTGGTCCCGCTCCACGCTGGACAAGCGCCTGGCGCTCATGAACTGCAGCGAAGCTGCGCTTGACGCGCTCAACACGCGCGCGCTCCAGCTTGGCCACGCCGAACTCCTGGCCACCTTGGCCAAAGACAAGCAGGACAATCTCCTGCCGGTCATCATCGCCGAGAAGAAGTCGATAGCCGAACTGAAGAAGACCATCGAGGCCGCCGCGTGCAGTCTCGCCACGGCCATCTTCGACAAGGCCGACTGCGCTGCCTGCCCACACAATTCGTCGTTGCAGACGGAAATGTTCAGCGAGGCCATTGCTACCGGCAATTGCACCAACCGCACGTGCTACAGCCAGAAGACCGACAAGCAACTGGAAACGGTTGCCTACGGCCTGAGGGATGAGTACCCGGTGATCCGGATTGTGCGCACGGGGGACAACCACACGCGCGTGCAACTGGTGGTGGACGGCCCAACCGGCGTTGGCGAGGAACAGGCGAAAGCCTGTCACGCCTGCGAGAACTTCGGGGCGGCCGTTAGCGCCTTGCCGGACAGCATGGGCAAGGTCTATCGCGGCCAGTGCTTCGATACAGCGTGCAACACCAAAAAGGTGGCTGCACGTTTGAAGGCGGAGCGCGATATCAAGGCGGCAAACCAGGCGCCTGCGAAAGCTGCGGCGAGCAGTCAGGCTGCGTCAAAGGGCACCACCAAGGCTACGACCGAGGAGAAGCCCGTCACGCGCATCAGCGAATCCGAGAGGGTGAAAGCCTACCGGACCGCGCTGTGGCGCAAGGCTTTGCGCCGCGAGGCGACGGCCAGTACTGACATGGCCAACACCTACCTGCTGGCGATGGCACTGACGGGACTGTCCCGCCAAATTTCCGGCGAGACGATGGGCAAGATCTTCGAGAAGCTGGTGGGCGAGAAATCATCGGCCACCGATCTCAAGAAGAACTTGTCAGCAGTCCACGATCTGGCCGCCGGCAAGCGCCAGAACCTGACCATTGCGCTCACTGTTGCTGCGATCGAAGGGATCGATGTCAGTGACCTGACAGCGCTGTGCCAGTACCACAAGCTTGATCTGCGCCAGCACTGGAATCTTCAGAAGTCGAAGGACTTCCTGGAGATGCTCACGAAGTCCGAGATGAAGGTGCTTGCCGACGAACTCGGCTTGCGGGCTGCGCTTGGTGACAACTTCGGCAAGGTGTTCAACAAATCCAAACCAGAACTGGTCGAGGCGCTTCTCAACGTGGAAGGCTTCGACTACAGCGGCAAGGTGCCCAAGGTCCTTTGCTTCTGATTCATCTTCTCTGAGGCGCCGCGTGCGCCTCTCTTTCTCTTTCTCAAGGAATCTCCCATGTTTTCGGAACTCGTTCCGCTCGTTCGCGCGAGCGAAAAGATCGTGCTCACCCTCACCATGCAGGGCGACACGATGTCTGTTGTCGTTGTCCCGGTCGTCAAGAACCCGACCGACGGTGCGCTCGCAACGCCTCTGGCGCTGTCCGCATCGCCGGCGGAACTCGATGCTGGGTTCGCTGACGCTGTCTCCACGGTCACCGACGCTCGCCAGTCTCTGGCCGAGCAGGCCGAGGCAACAAAGTCGATCCTGGATGCGGCCAAGTCCACGCAGTCGGTCAAGGCGACGAAGGCGCTGGTCAAGGCCTCGCCCACGTCCCCTTCGTCGTCGGCGGATGCTGATGATGAGGATGAGGAAAGCGGTGAAGGTGGCGCAAGCCCGGGCACACAGGCGAAAGCCGAGCCCGAGCAGCCCGCCGAACCGGCCGGCACCAACCTTGCCGATTTGCTCGGTTGAGGGGGATCGCAATGGCTATCGAAGTCAAGAAGCTGAAGCGCGAGTTTTCCTACAACGGCATGACGCTGATGGATCCGGGCCCGACGTTTTCCCCGGCACAGGTACGCGACGTGTATTCCGCCCAGTACCCGGAGCTGACCACCGCCGCGGTCGATGGCCCGGAGCACAAGGGCGATGTCGCGCACTACACGTTCGTTCGCGCCGCTGGCGCGAAGGGCGCCTATGCGCAGGTCTGATCTGATGAAGGCGCTGTCCACCGGACAGTTCAGCCATCCGAACACGAAGCCGCCCGAAAGGGCGGTTTTTTTTCATTCTGAGGAGACTCAACAATGCTGTTCGATCCTCGGTTGTTTGTTTTTGAAGACGTTGGAGGACAACCCGCATGGTCGTCATCGCGACAGCATTCCGCTGCCCAACGTCGACCTGCCCATGATTTTCTGACGCTGCCGGTCATCCCAGCAGAGGTCCCCGGCAAGGCGGTGCTCGCCTACCGCGAGGAATTGGATATTACGGACCTGGTTCGCGTGCAGTTCGCGACCGGCGTGCTGCGCGCCCGGGATATTGTCAATCCCACCGGTGCTGGCGATGCCTTCGCGCAAGCGATGTTCGCGTGGATTGGCGCTCGTATGCCGAAGTGCCAGCGGTTGCAGTTCAGCTTCTCGCTGGTCGATCAGTCGGCAGTCGCCGATCAGGTGAGCCAGTTCGGCTGGGACGAAGAGTTAGACAACCCGCTGTACCTGGGCATTGACTTGCCCGGCGACGAGACCTATGTCATCGGCATGGAGCGCGCGCAGGCATTGCGAGCGGCGCACCCATCGTTGCTCTACACTGCAATGGGCATCATCAATGCCGCGGCGGGCAAGTCGTTGTACCTCCGCACTCCGGATGAGTTGCTGGACATGTTCGCGCGCTGGCATTGGGAGTTTGATTCCACGCTCACCGATGACGACGATGCACGGAGCTTCTTGAAAGAGCGCTTCGGAGAGGACGATTCCGATATCGAGCGCTACCTGCCGTCCGTCGTGCGCCCTGAATTGGCACCCGATGACACATTGCCGAAGTTCTGCCATACCAATTCGGCGTCGGCTCACCTGCGCACGCTAAGCCGCCGTTGTCTGCGCGCGCTGTCGCGTTCGCAAGACGGCTGGGTAGGGGAGCTATGTGGGGCGCTTGCCGACCTGCAGTTGCTCGTTGCCCAACAGGGCGAGCGGTCAGCGCTTGAAGGCTCGCAGTGGGCGGAGCCTGCCTACTCGGCCGCAATCATCGCGTTCAGCAATTGTGACTACGTCTCGGAACTCCTGGACGACCACTACGACTGCATCAACAACTCCGGTGATGCGACCCTTTTCCAATGCTTCATTCCGCTAGCGAGCGAACCTGACGCCATTCGACTGCAGTTCCGGGATTTGGACGGGATGCTGCGGATCATCGGCGCCCTCGATCGCGTTCTCACTCTCATTGCTTCATAGGAGGCCTCATGGCCGAAATTCTGACCGCCTCGCGGTCGCACGATGTGGCCCTGCAAGGGGCCATTTTGCTTTACGGCGCTCGGCCCGAGCAGTTCTCGTACGCAACCGCCCACGTCATCCAACAGGATGTGGGCGGGCGTCCGGTGATGGGACCTGGCACGCCGCTCAACCGGCAGGCGCTGATCTACGCCGTGCGCCAGGTTGCCAAGGCGGCGCTGCCGAAAGGCGAATTCCTGACGCCGAACGTCTTGTCGATCAGTCCCACCGCGGTGACGTGGTGGTGTCCGGCGGGCGAGCGGCGCGTCTTCTTCGATTGCAAGGAGCTGGGCAAACGCAGCGCTGTCGTTCCGCATCCGGCGCTGGTATTCCAGGCGGCTCATGCGGGATTCCGGGTCTTTGCGCTGGACGGCGAAGATCGCCCGGTGCCGACCACGGTCCTGCATGAACCTCCGTACTTCAACACCTGGGACCAGGGAAAGATCTGCATCGGGAGCGCACACGTGCCCAAGCAGATCGACGTGGCTTCCATTACCGGGTGGGAAGAGAGCTTCTTCAACTCTGCATTCACCCACCCTAACGTTGGCGGCCCGCGCGTGAACTACGAGCGCGGCGCTTACGCCTTCTGGAAGGACATGCTCGAGGGGACGTTCCCCGTCTATCCCAAGAGCGTCCTCATCCCCATGAACCTTACGCTGGCCGAGCTCATCGCCGGTAAATTCAAAAAATGACCATGCATCCCGCTGATTTTGCCCTGCAACAGTCCTTTCCGACCGTCATGGTCCCGCGCTTCGGCGATCTGCAACCGATGCAGACGTTGGGGGAACGGCTCCTGATCGGGCAGAACGGAATTTTCCTTGAAATCGCTCGTCCGTGGATCCGCCTGGTACGTCGCCTGGCGTCCTACGTCTTCGAGACACCCATCCCGTACGGTGCTGTCCAGCCGGCCACGGAACTTCACTGCGGTCAGGTTCCGCTCGAGTTGATTGGGCAATTCGCCCGCATGGCTCGCGAAGCCCATCCGAACGAGACGGGCGCGTGGATCGTCTGGAGCAGCCAGACCCGCGCGTTTCGGCTCATTCCGGTGCGAATCCTGGAGCATGGCCCTGGCCACCTTCGTTACGACCGGCCGCGGCTGGAAGAGGCGGAGGTGCTGGTGATGGACTGCCATTCGCATGGGCGCCATCGAGCATGCTTCTCCTCGACCGACAATGCTGACGACCGCTTCGACGTGAAATTCGCATTGGTCGTTGGAGAGTGTGGCCGTCAGTATCCGTCACTGGCATTGCGCCTATGCGCGAAGGGGATCATGGAAGACGTCAAGCCGATCCCGGTATCGTGGTTTCGTGCAACGGCAGCTTATGGGGAGGTCGCATGAGCTTCGTCCATCAGATTCCCGTTGCGATGACACAGCGCGCATGGCGTGTTGCGGTCATTGGCGCCGGCGGTACCGGGAGCGCCTTGTTGCCGAACCTCGCCCGTCTGCACCACGCGATGTTGGAACTCGGCCACCCCGGTGGCATTGAGTGCACGGTGTATGACGACGACACGGTGAGCGAGACCAACGTGGGCCGCCAGGGGTTCTATCCAGTGGATGTGGGCCAGTACAAGGCTACGTTGCTGGTGAACCGGTTGAACAACTTGATGGGTACCCGCTGGGAAGCGGAGACACGCCGGATCGGTAGCAAGGACCGCTTCGTGGCCGACCTGGTGGTCGGCTGCGTCGACACGCGGGCGGCCCGTAAGGCCATCCTTGGGTCGATGCAACGAGGAACCGGGGGCTACTACCTCGACTGCGGCAACGAATCGGATAGTGGCCAGGTCATTCTTGGTCAGGTCCGAGGCAAAGCCGCCGAGCGGTTGCCTCATGTGGGCGACCTGTTCCCCGAGCTGTTGAACCCGAAAGGGGACAAGGCGGATACGGCGCCATCCTGCTCGATGGCCGATGCACTGCGCAAGCAGTCGTTGGTCATCAATCAGGCCATTGGCGTGCAGGCTTACAACCTGCTCTGGACGTTCTTTCGCACGGGCACGCTGCAATACTGCGGTGCCTTCGTGAATCTGGCAGCCGGCCGGACGAACCCACTGCCGGTCGATCCGGTAGCCTGGGAGCGCTTCGGCTACAAGTTGCCGCCGAAGGCGTCTCGTAAGCGAGCGCCGACGAAATGATCCAACGCTTCATGTAATTGCCCCCCAACTCGTTTGGGGGGCTTTCATTTTCCGGAGGACATCATGTCCGATCTTCAGACCACTATTGCGCCGCCCCTTGGCTATCTGTATCACAATACGGTGCACTGCGCGGCCTGCACACAGACCAAATTCCGCAGCCAGGCATACGGCCGGCCGAAGGATGGCAACGGCGTACCGTTCGCCCCGTTTCACCGGGGATTTCTCGGGATTTCAAAGTCTGTATCCCGCGCGTGACGCGGCGGATTGGCAGCAGGGTTGCACCTGTGATGACTGTGGACGATTGCTTGCTACGGGCGTGGACTGCTAACATATCTGCACTTTCCGCGTCCCTGACGCATCGACCTTGCCAGCATCGCTGGCACAGCTTTTCTCTTCCCCCTACGGGCCTTCCTGCCCGGGGCATGTTGGCCCATTTTCATGTGAGGCCATCATGTTCAAGCGTTTCTTCCTGTTCATCGGCATCGTTTGCCTGTTCACTGGCTGCGCTGCGCAATCCTCGCCGAACACCTATCGTGGATCTGACGCCATGCGCACCGGGTCTGTCGAGCAGGTGACCGTGTTGCGCGTGCGCAATGTCGTGATTGCTGGCGATTCGATGCTCTCCGCGAGCTCCGGCCTCCCAGCCATTCTCAGCACGGTGGTTGGTGCTGTGCTTGGCGCCAGCGTGATCGGCAATGGCGATGGTCGTTACATCGCCGGCGCTCTGTCGGGTACCGCGGCCGGCGTCGTCGGCCAGCTCACCGCCACATAGGCGTTGAGGTCATTGTTCGTACGGACAATGGTCGCCAGCTCGTCGTAACACAGGGCTCGGAGATGGTCTCTAGGTAGCATGAATGTGCTGATAGGTGCATAATCGTGCGCGCTCAGGGCTTGATGATGAGTTGCGATATGGAACACAAAGGGCGCTGCCAATGCTGATAGCCCATACGATCGAACTTGTAACCAGCCAGCGCGAAGTCGATTACTTCGTGAAGGCGGCTGGGTGCGCGCGTTTCGTATGGAACTGGGCGCTGGCAGAATGGAACCGCCAACGCGCAGCCGGCGGTAAGCCGAGCGCCATGGCGCTGAAGAAGTCCTTTAACGCCATCAAGTATCAACACTATCCGTGGATGGCCGACATCCATCGTGACGCGCACGCCCAACCCTTCGCGAATCTATCGAAGGCCTGGTCGAAATTCTTCTCTGACGTGACGTCGGGGATAAAAGCGCATGCCCCCCGGTTCAAGAAGAAAGGTCAATGCAAGGACGGATTCTACGTCGCCAACGATAAGCTAAGGTTTGACGGACAGTCGGTTGTGCTGCCATTGATTGGGCGGGTTGCCATGCGGGAGGCGCTGCGCTTCCCCGGGCGAGTCATGGGCGCTGCCGTGAGCAGACGCGCCGATCGTTGGTTCATCTCGGTCCAGGTAGAGGTGGCGGACGACGTGGCGTTCGTCCCGCGCACCGCCAATGGCGTGGTTGGCGTGGACCTTGGGATCAGTTCGGCCGTTACCTTTCGACGGGGGAAACGTTCGAGGGCCCAAAGCCGTTGAAAGCAGCGCTACGGCGCCTGCGGATTCGCTCTCGACGCCTTTCCCGGAAGGTGGAGATGGCCAAGCCTGGGCGCGCGGCCTTCAGCCGAGAGTTCATTGGGCCGCTACATCCGAACACTAATCCACGGCCGGCGCGGTCTGCCGGCCAGATCGACAGTGCTGCACGGCTAGCGCGCCTGCACGCCCGCGTCGCGAATATCCGGCAGGATTTCCTGCACAAGACCACCACCAGGCTATGCCGCGAAAACCAAGCGATTGGCCTGGAGGATCTCAACGTCCGCGGTATGCTCAAGAATGTGCGCCTTGCCCGTTCACTCTCAGACATGGGGCTGGGTGAGTTTCGCCGGCAAATGGAGTACAAAGCGAAGCGATACGGCACGCACCTTGTGTTTGCTGATCGCTGGTTCCCGTCGAGTAAGCTGATGTCCTGCTGTGGCCATAAGCTCGACAGACTTGCGCTGAGCGAGCGCCGCGTAGTGTGCCCGGCCTGCGGCATGAGTCATGACCGGGATCACAACGCAGCGATCAACCTTGAACGGCTCGCAACCGAAACTGCGCTACCCGTGGCGAGTGATTCGGCAACGAATCGCACTGCGAAAGGCATATCGCCACTCGCAGGCGGGAAAGTTACGTCCGTCAGAGACGAGGTCGGCCAGCAGGGAACCTCGGGGCGGGAAGGAAACGGTGCGCACATTTGCGCACGTTCCTCATAGCAGCAGCAGTTCGTCACTGGCCGAGCGGCTGTACCCGGTGTCGTCGGGTAGCAACTAGCGCCTGACGCGATGACTCGAGGGCCGTACAGGCTCTCCCATCCCTTGCACGCCCGAGAGGGCTTGCCCCAGCGTTCGCGCTTGGGCAAGCGCTTTTGATGGCGTCGCACGACGCATCGAAACCTGCACCTGGTTTGTCCAGGACCATCCCTTGCACCCACGGGGCCCCGCCCCCGTGAGCGGCGTCCCTTTTCTGGAGCCGACTATGCAATCCGTTTCCCCGATCACTACTGAAGGCAAGACCGTGCAGGAAGTTTCCGACCTGCTCGCACACAGCCTACGTGCGATCGAACTTGAGCCCGAGTGGATCATCCCGACAAACTTCCTCGCCGACGCCAATGAGGCCCAGTATGGCCTTCGACCCACCGCGCCCTGGCCAGCTGAGCATGCCCGCCACCGCTTCGCTGTTTCTGTCGAGCGCGGCATATCGGAAGGCTGGCGCGTCCACGTCGATCACATTGCAACGATAGTCGAGGGGCCCTCTGGCAGCACGACGCTGCGCAAGCTGGTCACGGCCAAGATGTTCAATCGCGACCAGGCCTGGCAGACAGCGCGCGTGATCAATCGCGCGCTGGACCTGGACTGATCACTTCGCTGGCTGGCGCGGCGCCCTTGGGCGTTTGCGCAGCCAGAGGAGGGCGTTTGCTCAATCGAGCGCCGGTGCGGCAAGCACCCTTTGATCGCGTCGTCGACGCATCGAACCCACGTCTGGATTTCCAGACCTTCACCCGTTGCGGGACACTGTCCCGTGGGGATGGCTGTCCCGATTTACCAAAGACTGCCATGAAAATCCCCAAATCCTTTACCCGGCCGCACCAGCCCGGCAACGCCGCCGCTTGTGCCACCCTGAAACGCGACGCCTCCCGCGTCATTCGCCGCCTGGCGAGCGACCTTGGACTGCGCCAGCGGGACTACACCGTCCGCGAACGCCGCCATAGCCGCCATCGCGCCGACCTCTATGCGCTGCACACCGATACGCTATATGTGCAGATTGCCCACGCGCCGCAGCAGACCGCCGCCAGCATGACCTTTCGTACCTGCCGCGGCCGCGACGACCACACAGGCAGTCGCGACAATGCCGTCTGCCTGCAGTCGATCGGTTCCCCGGAAGGCTATGCCTCGCTCGTGGCCACGCTGCGTGTGGTGGCCGGGAGACGTTGACATGTCCCTCATCAAAGTCACGTTCACGTCGACCACCGGCGAGGAGACCACCGGCAAGGCGCAGTTCGACCATGCCAGCGGTCTTGTGACGTTGCCCAGCAGCCTTCAAGGCTTGGTAGACCATGCCAAGGCTGGAGGCAACGGATGCGCGTTGGTGGCGCATGAGGACGGCTACCAACTGCCCCTTGTTCATCAACAAGGTGCGGCCTATCGCATGGATCGCACCCGGGCGAAGCGGCACGGCCTGCTGGTCCTGGCATGGCGCGCCGTTTCCGAGCCGACCAAGGAGCAGCGCCAACAGTCCGGGCGCTTTGCCCACACGCTGTCCGCGGCCGCCGTCATTGGTGCCGCGGGCTACCTCGGTACCAACCATGCGTGGACAGTGCGCGCCGTTACCGACGTAATTAGCCTGATTGGAATCGGTGTTGTACTATTTCTTGCAGGCGCAATCCTCTCCAAGGGAGACTGAGAATGACCCTCACGCTCGGCATGTTCGTCGTGATTCTTGGCGGAACCATTGCCGGCCTCCTCCTTTGGGCGGGCCACAATGGCAAGCGCGTTCACAAAGATTAAGTGATGTTTGGTGCTCTCTAACCGGGGCGCCGTCGATCCTCTCAGGTGTCCGGGCTAACCGGACGTCTGCTCTGGCGCACTCTTCGGGGTGCGTTTTTTGTTTCCAACACCCACACGGGGCTTGCCCCGATGGGGGCGCCTCTTCACTCAGGAGTCCCCCATGGAAGACCGCATCCTTTGCGCCGGCGTACCCAGCTACCCGGCAGGCCTGCATCTGCGGGTTCACGTCTACCAAAGCAACAATCGCCCGGCGCTGTCCCTCATTTGCGCCGACGACTTCATGCCATACGTCGATCTCACCTCCAATTTGCCCGGCCAGCAGCTGGCGGACGATGAGGTGTTCGTGGCGGCGTGGAATGTTCCCGATGATGTCCTGGCGGCATTGCTCGAGACAGACCTGTTCGTGCCGGTGCGCACGCTCGTCACGGGCTTCGCGCGTGGCCCGGTCTGGAAGATCCAGTCTGCCGAGCTGCTCGACTGGATTGCCGATGCCCGCGCGGACGCCGCTGCGGATGCTTCGGCAAGCGCCTGACCTGCGCCCGCGAGCCTGATCTCGCACCGTCGTTACCTTACAACCCATACGGGGCAATGCCCCGATGGGCTTGCTCCGATCGCTCACGGAGCAAATCATGTACGTTATCTCGATCGGCCCGGAACGGGTCGAGAGCCGCACGACCCTCGCGGGCGTTCTGGCCCTTCTGAACCATGAGCCCGGCCCGAAGCCGGGCATGCGCGCTGAGGATATCGCTGTGCGGCATGTCGAGCGCGGCGCCATTCCCGTGCTGCGACTCCCATCGGGGCAATTCGCGGTGCGGCCAACCGGCGATGCGAAGGCCATTCTGGCTTCGATCCTGGATGAGGTCGACCAATATATTGTCCGTCCGGATGGCAGGGTGCTGCGCCCGCATGAAATGAGCCGCACCTCCTGGCAAGCGGTGGCTGCGGCTGGACGGTTGGCGGTGTTCACCAACGAGGCAGTCGATCCGGACCAGGTTGGGAATCCCCAGTCTGCGAACCTTGACTTGTTTGCGGTGGCAGCCCCCTTCGACGCGAGCAGCTTCATGCATGAAGATTTCTATCGGCGCTTCGGCTATGGGACCAACGGGCCTGAGTACTCGCCGGGTGCCGGCACGAATTGCCGTCACGAGGTCCACGTCGCCTATGCCTTGCAGCGTGGCGAGCCCGTCAGGGACTGTATCCTGAACGTCTACCGCCGCGACGGCGATGCCGTTGACGTCGGCCGGCACGACCTGCACTGGCTGCCCACGTTGATCGAGGTGCCGGCGCTTCGGGGCGCGCTTTCCGCCAACAAGCTGCAGGCGCTGTGCTCGGTGATGCGTCATGACAAGCTGGCGATCACGGCGCGCAACGCTGCACGCCTGATAGCCCTGGTGAAGCCGCTGCCTGATGACGGCACCCATGTCGACGTCGACAATGCTCTGTTTGCCGCGCAGGTGGTTCCGCCACTCTCCGCGCCGTTGGGCAAATCCCCGACCGGAGACGATGCCACGCCGGTGTCGCCGCTGTCCGCGCGCTTGCACACCTTGATCGGGGCAAAGCGATATGCGGAGCGCGTCGAACGGGCGGCAGTGGAGCGCAGCAAGGGCAACCTCAGTGAGCGGCGCTACCAGTCGGAAATGGCCATGGCCGCCGTGGAACGTGACCATGCCAGCTTCAGTTGGCCCAACCGCTTCGCGCTGGCCGTGCTGCAACGGGACATCGCGACGCTACTGCAGGTTTTGGATACGCCGAACGACCGCAATACGTCGTCCAAGCGTGCCCTCCGCGAGGTGAGTGGTGTCGCGCTGACCGGAGTCCCCGCTGCAACGCGTCGACGCCGCATCTTCGAGATGTGCGGTTTTTCCGAGTCGGAGCAGCACCAGTGGGAGCTTCAGGCCCTGGCCGCGAAGTCCGAGCGCCTGCAGGAGCAAGACGCCGAATGTGCGCGCAAGCGTGCGGAGGTCTCGCGCTGGAACTTGAATGGCAAGCGGATGAACGGCCGGGAGTACGTGGACCTGTGCATCGATGAAGGCTTCAGCCATATCCGGCACTTCCCGCGTGGGAGCGCTCGGGTCTACTACATCGAGCAGCCCGCGACACGCACCGCCCGGCGCCTGCGGGCCAAGGATGGCACGCTGGACTATGCCCGTGCCCGCCTGTCCGAGCCGGTCACCGCGCCGGCGATAGCCGCGTGATCTTCTTTGCAATTTTCCCCCGGCCTTGTGCCCGGGGGACCTCTCTCCCTCATAAGCGATACGCAATCTCTCGCCTTTCGGCATTCCGCTCGTGCCGCGTTGCCTGTAGTCTTGTCGATGAAGCGTTGTTCGCACTGATACGGATCAGTCCAAACAGCGTTTTACCCGCGTCTAGCGACGCATCGACCCCAAGCCAGCACCGCTGGCGCATTCATTGAACCTTCCCACAGGGACACCTTCCCTGTGGGCAAGGTGGCTTTGTGGGATCCCCTTTAAGAATTCCCATGAAAGTCAATCCGCTCCAACTGCAAACGCTTCTCGCAGCCTTCATTCCGGCACGCCTGCCTGTCCTCATTACCGGTGCCCCTGGCATCGGCAAGAGCGATATCGTCGCCAGTGCCGCCAAGGCCGCCAGCTACGACCTGCTGATCTCCCACCCGGTGGTGGAGGATCCAACCGACTCCAAGGGCCTGCCGTTTCCGGCAACGGACGGTGCCGGCGCCAAGTTCCTGCCTTTCGGGGACCTGGCCACGGCGCTCAACAGCACGCGCCCCATGGTCTGGTTTATCGACGACCTCGGACAGGCCTCCCCGGCCGTCCAGGCCGCCAAGATGCAGCTGCTGCTCGCACGGCGTATCGGTGAACACGTCCTGCCGGACCACGTCACCTTTGTCGCGGCGACCAACCGTCGCAGCGACAACGCGGCGGTGTCAAACATCCTCGATCCGTTGAAATCCCGCTTTAGCACCATCGTGGAGCTGGAACCGACGATCGAGGACTGGACGCGCTGGGCCGTCACGAACGGCGTGCCGCCGGTGCTGATCGCGTTCCTGCGCTTCCGGCCCGACTTGCTGCTCTCTTCAAAGCGGAGCAGGGAGGTCGAGAACAAGCCGTCGCCGAGAGGCTGGGGGCACGTGGCGCGTCAATTGCCGCTGGTGCCGCCGGGCATGGAGATCGTCGTCACGGCCGGCGCGGTAGGCGAGGGCGCAGCGCTCGAGTTTGAGTCCTTCCGCCAGATCTATCGCGAGCTGCCCAGCGTGGACTCGGTGCTGGCCACGCCGGAATCTGCCAGGATCCCGGACAACGTGGCGGCGCAGTTCGCCATCTGCTCGGCGCTGGCATCGGTCGCCAACGAGAACAACTTCGATCGCGTGATGGTGTATGCCAATCGCCTGTTCGAAGCCCATCTCGGTGAGTTCGCTGTGATGCTGGCCACGGACGCAGCCCGCCGCGACTCGCGCATCTGCGCCACACCGGCGTGGATCAATGCGCAGGGCGGCAAGCTCGGTGAGCTGCTGCTCGGCAACTGATCCAGGCAACCAACCCCTTTTCTTCTTCATCCCCTGACGGCGAGCCATCTGGCTCGCCGTTTCCGTTTCTGCCGTATCCATCCCATTTCCAGGACTCATCATGAACATTACCAACATCACCAAGCGCGTCATGCTCGCCACCTTCAACACGTCGGTGTGGCGCGCGCGCAAGTTCGACACCCGGGCCACCGAGGAGGTCGAAGCCAATCATGACGCCAAGGACATTGGCCGCTTCAACAAGAAGCTGCTGACCGAAGGCGCCACGTCCTACAAGGAGGTGTGCGCGATTGCCAACCGTGCGCGAGCCTACTTCGATGCACACTCGCTGGACTATGACCAACTGGGCGTGCGGCTGCTGCCCACCGACATCTACATGGAGGTCGCCGACCGCCAGCGGCAGTTCCAGGACGAGTTCAATGCTGCAACCGCGGTGTTTCTGGCGGACTATCCGCGCCTGAAGGAAGAGGCGCGCGCGGCGTTGAATGGCCTCTTCGATGAGGCGGACTATCCAACACCGGCGGAGCTGGCCAAGAAGTTCGGCATGCGCCTGGCGGTCCTGCCGTTTCCGGATGCAAGCCAGTTCGACATCGCGCTGCCGGCCAACGTGCTGGACGGGCTGCGGGCCGACATGGACCAGCGCGTGCTCGGCGCGGTCAAGACGGCGAATGACGACCTGGTCGGACGCCTCTTTGAAGCCGTGCAGCACTTCGCCAACCGCCTGTATGGGGCGACGAACGTGCGGCTGGACGTGGCCGACAAGGTGCGCGAGTTGAGTGCGCTGCTGCCGAAGCTGAATTTCTCCGGGGACCCGGCGCTCACGCGCATCCTGGAGGAGACTCAGCAGCATCTGACCCGGCATAGCGGTCTGGACCTGCGTAACTCGACCGACCTGCGCAAGCAGGTGGCCGAGAAGGCGATGGAAATCGAGGCACAGATGGCCGCCTTCATGGGCGGTCCGCCGCCGTCGGTCATGTCGGAGGCGCCGGCGCCGACCTCGCAGCTCTTCGAAATGCTGACTGCGTGAGGCGAGTATGCGCGATCGAATCTCGAAGCAGCGTTCCCAGCTCATCCTGTCGCAACCGTTCTTCGGAGCGTTGCTGATGCGGTTGCAGTTGGTCGAGGATCCGTCGTGCAAGACGTTCTGGGTGGATGGCGTTTCGCTGGGGTACAACCCAGCGTACGTCGCCACCCTGAGCGATCTTGAGCTGCGCGGCTGTCTGGCGCACGAGGTCCTGCATCCGGCAAATGGACATTGCTGGCGCCGCGGCGCTCGCGACTCCGCTCCCTGGAATGAGGCGTGTGACTATGCGATCAATCCGTTGGTGCTCAACGCCGGCTTGCAGTTGCCGGCCGGTGCGCTCATCGATGGACGCTTTCTCGGAAAGTCCGCGGAAGAGATCTATGCCATGCGGCGCCAGGAGGCATCAGACCAGGCGCAGCAGCAGCCGCAGCCACAGCAACAGCAGGACGGCAACGGCGAGGGTGACGGTGGGTCGCCACCCCAGCCCGATGGCCAGGACGGCAATGCGGAAGGGAAGGCCGGTGACGATCCGTCGCAGGCCTCGCCAGAGTTCTCGCCCGGCGAGGTGCGTCAGCAACTGCAGGCGGACCAGCAGACGTTGGCCAACGAGTGGAAGGTGGCCACCATGCAGGCGGCGAAGGCCGCGCAGATGCGGGGCAAGCTGCCGGGCGAGTTGAGCGCGATGGTGGAGTCAGCCACGCGGGCGTCTGTGGATTGGCGCGCGGTGCTGCACCGCTTTGCCTTCGAGCAGACCCGTTCGGACTACAGCTGGGCGATGCCAAATCGGCGGTACACCCACATGGGGCTGTACCTGCCGGCTTTGCATGACCAGTCAGTCGGCGATGCGGTCTTCGTGCGCGACACCAGCGGTTCGGTGTTCGACGAGACGCAACGGCAGTTCGGGGCGGAAATCGAAGCGGTCTTCGCTTCGCTGCAGCCCCGGCGACTGTTCGTGGTGGACTGTGACACCCGCATCGCGCAGGTGCAATGCTTTGAACGGGGTGAGGCGATTGAGCTGGGTTCCATCCGAGGCGGTGGCGGCACGAGCTTCGTGGCGCCATTCGACTGGTTGGACGAACAGAGAATTGCTCCAGCGTTTCTGGTCTACTTGACGGACATGCACGGGAAGTTCCCGGCGGCGCCGCCAGCGTATCCTACCCTGTGGGCCTCAACCACGCCGCTCCATCGGATTGCTCCGCCGCCATTTGGTGAGGCGCTGGAGGTGATCGTTTGAACCAACCCCGGGCTTGCCCCGGGGTTTTTTTGTTGGGGGAGGGCGCCGCATCATAGGACGACTTAACGCAGAAATCTGCCAAAAAACTATCTGAGGTACGGTCGAAGGACGAAGGAACGCAGGTGGGTCTCTGCGGCTGGCATGCCAGTCGCCTACCCTTGATGAGGGGTTGCTCCGTCAAAACACGACAGTTTTATGTCGCCATTCTCCGAATCTCTGTCCAACGTGTTGGACTCGCCAGACCGCGCGCCACCTGACTCTCGGGAAGCCCGACATATTCGGAAAATTTGCCAGATCAAGCGGTCTGATCAGCGACCTCGGGTTGTTGCGTTGGGGCCGGACCGGTGTTGGTCTCCGTCGTCAGAGGCACTGCCGTCGGGAAAGCGGTGCGAGTGACGCGCCCCTCGAGGACCGCATTCGGTCCCAGCCGGATCGAGCCGGCGTAGATGATGTCGCCCTTTACCCGGCCGTTGATCTCGAGCGAAGCGCGGGCAGCGACACCACCTTCAACGGTGCCCTCGATCAAGACGTGCTCGCCTTCCGCGCGGCCCCGAATAACGGCCCCAGCTGCCACATGCAGCAGGCCTTGCGTTACCGTCATGTTGCCCTCAATCAGGCCGCCGCAGGAGATGCCGTGGTCTGCGACCACGTCTCCGTGCGCGCAGATGCCATAGTTGAGCAGGCTGATAGCAATAGGTTTTTCCATATGATCTCCCCTCAGAACATCTTCACTTCAGTCATGTGAGGTGCCGCCGCCTTCTGCGGACTAGTCGGGCTTCCCGTTGCTGGCGTCGACGTGGGGTGACGTTGCGGTGCTGGGGCGGGAGCGATACCGCGAGCCGATGATTCAGCACCAGTGACCGTGGCTCGCCGATTGGCGACAGATTGCGGAGGTGATGGGTCTTCAGGTCTTGCCAGAGGCTTCGCCGATGCCGGCGCGAGGGCGTCTGCGGGCAGTGCGACATCGGGCGCACTGGAGGCTGTGTGCGCCTGGGTCTGGACTTGACTCGGAGCGGGCACCGGAGCGACCGTTGCGGCAGCTGGCTGACTGGTGTCAGCGACATCCGTAGCCGGGCGGGCGTCCGCAGCACCTGTCCATTGATGCTGCATCTTGGCGACAAAGATGCCACCAACCGCGGCAGCGCCGATGATGCCAAATACCAGCGCCAGCACTCTCGTTCGCTGCCCGAGCGCCGTCCATTGCTGACGTGCTGCCGTTCGGACCTGTGATGGCGAAGGGAGTGCCAACGGTTCGCTGATACCGTTGCGAACCGGCAAGTCTATCGTGATCGGCTGGCGGGCAAACTGCGCGTGCAGTTGCTGGACTTCGCGCAAATCCATGTTGTCGTCCTTCAGAGGTGGGATGGGTAACGCGGCTAACGATTGAGTGCAGAGAGGCGGGTGCCGTCCCCTGCGAACTGATCGTTGTCAGGCATACAAATGGAGTGAATCAGTGAAATGCGCCGCGATGCGTGTTCGATGGCGGCGTTGCGGTCTTGCGGCGAGATGCCGCCCGCGGTCATGGCACACAGCGACAGGGTAAAAATCCGGTCGTGCTGGTTGAGTAGACGTACCAGGCGGCCCGACAGTGGATGCTTGAGTTCGACGGCTTGCTTGTCCGTAAGCAGAGGAATATCCAGGCTAGGTCGACTTTCCAGCCAGCCAATCGCCTTAGCGAACCCTTCTTCTGCGTCGCGGAACGCTGTGTCCAGCGCCCTGAGCTTGCCGCCGCGGGACAAAGTGAACTTGGAAGCGCAGAAATTATAGTCTCGCGCCACGAAGTCACGGACGAATGTTGAACAATAGATGACGACGGCGTGGGAATCGGTCTCGGGCTGGATTCGGGCAAGGCGATGGTCGCTGCCGAGCCGCAAGATAGGGCGTAAGCCAGCCGCCTTGCGGCGGGTCGATTCGTCGTCTTCGCGTTCGTCCTCTGCTCCGGGGACGCTCCCATTTGTGTCGGGGTTGGCCATATCCTTTTCGGCGGGTTCTCTCTCGCTCGGAATTGTCCGCCAAGACAAGCACATGGTTCCCAGCAAAAGCTATACGATTTTCGTGAGCTTTCCGGGATTCACACGCCGCGCAATCGATGCATAATGATGTCACTTCTCGCGTCTCCGACGCATCGACCTGACTCCCTCGCGAGTCCATAGCATTTTCAAGTCGTGCCTTAGCGCATGCGCCGACCGGTTGGCTACCGGTGTGGAAATTCTCTTGTGATGAGCAATTTCGCCATTTGCTCCCCATCTATCATCCGTAAAACGCGTCCTGCATCAGTGCTGCTTCTCGCATGCGCTGTGGACACCGTTCGAGCTCGGGACCATGTGGGTCTCTCTCTCTTGGCCCCTCCTGGGCAGAACGGCCGTCGTCGGCTGATCCGTGATCCCTGCGGAAGAACTTCGGTTCTCAATGGGTTGTAGTGCAGCGTGACCATGCTGCACGAGGACGACTTTACGTCCTCACATAGAGCCTGCGCACTGGCGCATGGCTCCCTGTTTGCCACGCCCCCGGAAGGGGCGTGGCAACGGGTTTTCCTGCGAACAAGCTCGCTTCCGCATTGCCGGAGCGGGCTTTTTTTGTTTGTAGGAACCCTCGAACAGGAGCTGATCATGCTGTCTGCAATCGACCAGAATTCCGAGATTCGCGCCGCGATTGCGGCCACGCTTGCCCGTAGGCGGCCCGACTATGTCGATATGCCGCACGCGTGGCGAAGTTTGTGCGAAGCGGCCCACGTGGCCGGTCTAGCGGAACCCGCGCGAGCGGCGTTCCTTTCCCAAGTAACGACCCAGCGCGGGGCCGACACAGCCCTGCGCCTTCGGGAGCATGCTGCGTCTATCCGCGTCGCCGTCGTTCAATTCCTTGAACGAAGGAGTAGCGCATCATGCAACGAGCCATCGTCTACAACGACTTCAGCAGTCCCCGCAGTCTCATAGAGGAACGGCCGGCCAGGCCCCCGATCATTGGCAAGATCCGCCCGGGCATCAAGGTGCTCACCAAGGCGGCGAAGGCCAACCCGGAGGCCGTCAAGATCCACGACGCGATGCTGGCGCTTGGCGAGTCGTTCGAATCCATCGGCAACGAAATCGAGCGCAAAACCAAGCTTCGCAATGCGCTGGTACCCAAGAACACCGGGTGGTTCACCTGCCGCGGTTCGGACTTCACGAACCCGGCCACCGCCGAGGAGATTCTCCAGAAGTACGGGGAAGATCGCGGCGACGGGCTCAAGCTGTGGCGCTTCCCGGTGATTTTCGCCTTCGACGACTGGCTTGCCAACATGCCCAACCAGCTGAAGGTGTGGGGCTCACGGGGCCTGCAGTATTTTTCGGACTATGGGCCGGACGGCAAGCGGTACTGCAAGATGTACGCAGCACCCGAGGTCGATCAGCGCGCGCAACGCGCAAAGCGTTTGTTCGGCGGCCGGACCATCATCCTGCGCCAGGACAATGCCATTCCTGACGGCGTATGTGATCCGCATCAGTGTCCGCAGTACCAGGATCGCAAATGCAACCTCAGCGCGAGCTTCTTCTTTGCGATTCCGGAGGTCCTCGGCCTTGGACTGATCGAATTACCCACCAACTCCATCTACGTACTGCAAAAGGCGTATGCCGCCATGCAGACGGTGGCTATGGCACGCGGTGGACGCCTGGCAGGCATGCGCTTCTGGCTCTCGAAGAAGGCGGTCGAGATCACCCGCATCGGTGAAGATGGGTTGCCGATTCGGCAGGAGCAGATGCTCACCATGCTGGATGCGGAGATCGACCTGGGCGCGCTGCTGGATGGTGCCGACCAGCTCGCCATCGAGGGGGCAAACCATGCGGTTGCGTTGCTGGAAGGCAATTCGGCAGCGATGGACGATGTGCCGTTGACGTCGACCGCAGAGTTCGCGGATGCCGTGCCAGTCGCAGCGGTATCGGAAGGCACGGCAGGAGCTTTGCCCGAGTCAGGCCCGCCGCCCATGACTGGCGCATCCGACCCCGAGGACCCCGAAAGCATGCTGGCCGACCTTGCCGCCCGCCTGGGCATGGCAGCGGGGCAGGAAAAGATCGACCTGCTGACCTTTGCCCGTATCGAGTATGGGCAAGGCTGGACCAAGCGGCCTAAGGACATCGACAGCCTGATCGGCGAGATGCAGACGGCGCTGGCCAACCCCATGGCCTTCCGCGAGCAAGTCCGCGCCCGCGTGCGCGAGGCGACCTTGCCGGTCTGACGGCATCGAGGGTGAACGGCGCAATGGCGTCGTTCACTCTTTGAAATTCCCCTTTCCCCTTCACCTGTGGCCACACCGGCCACGCCTTTCCATGCCTGCGCCATGCCGGCGCAACTTTCCCTTTGGAGAATCACTTCATGCTCGACGCAAATGAGAGCCTGCTGTTGGCTCACTTTTCTGACCTGCACTACTCGCCCGGCCATCTCGCCGAGGCGGATCGCTGCTTCGGCTTCGCGGTGCAACACGCAATCGCCGCCGGCAATCGGATTGGCGTCGTCTCCGGCGACTCGACCGACCATCGTCTGGATGCCCACACGCCGGCACTGCGTGTGCTGGCCGAACGTCTCCAGCAGCTCTCCGAGCACATGGCCGTCGTCATGCTCCAGGGAACGTATTCCCATGAGCCCCCCGGCACGCTGGATCTGTTCCGCCTCGTTGGCAGCCGTTACCCGGTCTACATCGCCGACCGCATCCATCAGGTGGCCCTGCACGATGGGGCGTTCATCCCGTCCACCGGCGCGCTGTTCACGCCAGCGGAAATCGAGCAGATCCTCGCGAGCGGGGTGCCGGAGGTGGTCTTCACCTGCGTCCCTACGGTCAACAAGGCAATGCTCGCTGCCGCAATTGGGACGTCCGATGCCGCGACTGCGGTGGGGGACCATCTGGCCACCTACCTGCATGCCGCCGGCTCGGTGAACCGGACCTTGCGTTCCCGGGGCATTCGGACCGTGGGCATCTCGCACGGCACTGTGAACGGCTGCCAGACTGAGCACGGCGTGCCCATGGCTGGATTCGACCACGAGTTCACTATTGGCGCGCTGTTCGATGTGGAGTGCGATGGCTTCATGCTCGGCCATATCCATCGCGCCCAGCAATGGGACCGCGAGGGCCGGCTGGTGGCGTATCCAGGCTCGATCGGACGCTTCCACTATGGCGAGATTGGTGACAAGACCTACCTCCAATGGCACGTCGCGCCAGGACGGGCGACAACCACTCCCGTGGTGACGCCGGCCCGCGAGACCCTGTGCATCGACTTCGATGGCCCGCCTGACATGTCGGATCTGGCCCGCGTAGCGGAGCAGGCTTCCGATAAGTTCGTGCGCATCCGTTGGGTCGTGGACGAGGAGCACCGTCAGATGGTCGATCGCGATGCCATCAGCGTGCTGTTTGCCGGTGCTGCCGAAGTGAAGCTGGAAGGCCGCGTGCTGCCCGCTGTGCGTAGTCGCGCGGAAGGTATCAGCCGTGCCGCCAGCCTGTCGGAGAAGATCACGCGGTGGGGCGAGTTGACGCAAGTCGACACCGTTCCGCTGCTGGATCGACTGTCGATGCTGGAGCATGCAGATCCGCAAGCCATCGCGGACCTGGTGCTGCAGCAGCTCGACGGTGCCGGCGACTCGGTCGTGGTTGACGCAGCGGCGGCGCCTGACGTTCTGTTGACGCCAACGGATGACGCCAATGCGCTGGCAGAGCCGTCAGTGCCTGTCGCGCGTGTCAGCACACCGCCGCAAGCGATGGACTGGCTCTCCGATGACCTGTTCGCGGAAGTGACCGCCTAACCCTTGAACCTGGCCGAAAAAAGCCATGTTCCGACAGCCCGTTGGGGCTGTCGAAACAAGGTTTTACCCGCGTCCTCCGGACGCATCGACCGTAGTTTCATCCCTTTGACCCCTGACGGGTGCTTCCCGTCCGGGAGAGCACTCCGTCGCACATGGAGTGCATCATGATGCTTTATCCCGCCGGCCCCGACTGGGCCCAAACCTTTGAAACCACCATCGCCGCGTCCGACCTGGCCGCGCGCCTGGCGGACGCGCACGGCTTTACCCGCAGCACCTTATTCCAGCCGTTCGGGGCAGGGCGCGGTGCGGTGATTGCCCAGCGCGATCATCTGCTGGTCCTCGCGGTGCACGCCGCCGACGGCCAGCACTGGTACGAGGTCACCCCCTCGCTCGAAATGCAAAACCTGCTCTGGTCGTTCTCCAACGGCTACGCCAGCCAGTGGAGCACGCTGGAGTTGAAAGCGCTGTGCGGCTGCGCGACGTGGCCCGACGTGATTGCGCTGGCTCGCCAGCAATTCGCGGCCGCCGTTCGCTCCCTGGAGCGTGCGCTGGCCGGGCGGCCCGAACAGGACACCCTAGCCGCAGCCCCTGACATGCCGTTCTACGACGGCGACGTGATGGAGCTGCCGTCCGACTACCTGTCGTCCATGACTGGTGCGGAGGTGTCCGAATGCGTCCACTGAAACTCATCCTCTCGGGTTTTCATGGCGTGCGCGATGGCATGCGCCGTGACAGCGTGACGCTGGACCTGACGCACTTGCCCCCCGGGCTGATCGCGCTGGTCGGCCCTAATGGGGCCGGCAAGACGACGCTGATGGACAACCTGCACCCGTACCCGATCATGCCGAGCCATGCCTCGAAAATGACCGCGGATGGCTTCTCCTACTGGGATCACCTCTGTGGCACCCGTGGCGAGAAGGATTTGGAATGGGAGCACGCCGGCAAGCTGTACCGGTCGGCGTTCGCGTTCAGGAATCCGGGCAAGACCCGCAAGGCCGAGTACTACCTATTCGAGAAGTGCGCCGCGGGCGACTGGGTGCCGCTGCAACTGCCGGACGGCACGCTGTCGGATGGCAAGGCCGATACCTATAACCGCTGCATCGAGGCGGTGTTGGGGTCTCCCGAAGCGTTCTTCACCAGTGTGTTTTCTGCCCAGAACCGTCGCCCGATCGCCAGCTACCAGGCCAGCGAGATCAAGCGCCTGCTGGCTGAGCTGCTTGGGATCGAGCACCTGCGCGACCTGTCAGCGAAGGCGGGCGACGTGGCGAAGGTGCTGGGGCGCAGTCTGGACACCCTCCAGCGCGAGTTGGTGGGGCTGTCCGCCCAGCGTGAGCGGGCCGGGCAGCTTGGCCGGGAGATCGGCCAAACCGACGAGGCATTGACGACGGCACGGCGCGAGCGCGATGCGGAAACAGCCAACGGCGCTAAGCTCTTGCAGGAGCGCGCGACGCTGGCTGCGAGGCAAAGCGCGAGTGCGGCGACTGAAGCGCGTCTGCGCGAACTCAGACAGCGAGAGACCGAACTTGGGGCGCGCCGGCGGCAACTGGAATCCGACCACCGTGCAATAGCCACCCGTAACTCAACGCGGCGCCGGGAGCTTGAGCAACTGGTGGCCAGCCGCAAGCTGACCTTGGCTGAAGGGCCGGCGATCCTCGCGGCAGGCGAGCAGCGCGATGCCTTGCAGATGGCCATTGGCCGGAAGCAGGAAGAGCTTGGCGCGTTGCAGCAGGCGGTGAGCCAGTTGGAAATGCAAAGGACGCAGCATGCCGCGCTTTCCACCGAGTTGCAGGGGCTGGAAGCCCGCGGCAAGTCGGCGGCGCAGTTTGCCGGCTCGCTGAAGGCACAGGCCGATGTGGTCGACACGGTGCCATGCCGGGCCGATCCGATGCATAACACCTGCCCGTTGCTGGCGCAGGCGCGCGAAGCCCAAGGCAAGTCGGCCGAACAGGTCATCACGGTGCGGGATCTGCGGGCCAGCTACCAGGCCAAGCAGTTGGCGATGAAGCCGCTGGCCGACGCGCTGGCGGCTCTGCCTGGGCAACGTACGGCTTTGTCTGCCCTGCAGGCGGAGTTGGCACGCGACCAGCAGGAATTGCAGCGCCTGACAGCGCTGGCGGCCCGCAAGCCGATGCTGGACGTGGCCCGGGAGGGCCTGGCGCAGGCCGAGCGGGACCTGACGGGGCTCGGTGAGGAGGAGGTTGCTGCCGCGGCGATTTTCGCGCGGGAAGTGGCGGACGCCGACGCGCAGATGTCGATCGTGCAGCGCGAGCTGTCCGGGCTGGCCACCGAAGACGTGACTGGCATGCTGGCCGCGCTGGACCTTCGTATCCGCCAGAGCCGGGAGGCCGTGGTGGCGCTTGATGGGCGGATTGAAGTCCTGATCCGCCAGCAGGCCACCTTGTCGACCGAACTCGAACGGGTGCAGGCCATAGTTGGCGGCTTGCCCGCGGTTCAGGGCAAGGCCGATCGGCTCTCTGACGAGATCGCGCAGTGGAAGCTGCTCGCCAAGGGATTGGGCAATGATGGCGTCATCGCGTTGTCCATCGATGACGCGGGCCCGGCCCTCACGCGGATCGTCAACGATCTGCTGCTCGCTTGTTACGGACCGCGATTCACCATCGCGATTCAGACGCAGACGACGCTGGCCAATGGCGAGAAGCGTGAAGGGTTCGAGATCGCCGTCAACGACGGGGAGAACGATTCCACGAAGGACTTCTCAGTGATGTCGGGCGGACAGAAGATCTGGATCAACGAGTGCCTGACCCGTGGGATTGCGCTCTTCCGGGCGCAGGACACCGGGCAGGCCTTCCAGACGCTGTTCACCGACGAAGCCGATGGCCCGTTGGACCCCGGGCGCAAGCGTGCCTTCATGCGAATGAAGCGCGAAGTGCTGCGCCAGGGCGGGTACGAGCGGGAGTTTTTTATCACGCACACGCCAGATCTGGTCGACGAAGCCGATGCGGTCATTGATGTGGTGGCCCTGGCTGCCCAGTAGTTGGTAGCAACCCTTTGTAGCCATGCCCGTTGTCCCGAAAAGGACGCGGGCATTTTTTATGAGGAAACAGTATGGAAAACATTAGCGATCAGCGCACAGTCCTGACCGAAGAGCAAGACGGCGCGATTGCTCGGGCGATCGAGTTCGGTAAGCGCCAGATCCAGCGGGAAATTGCCGACGGCCGGATTCCGCCGACGGTGACGGACTTCGCCAGGCTGCACGATTTCGTGGATGCCAATGAATTCGGGGGATTGTGCGAGGACGAAGGCGAGTGGAATCGCCTGTTCCCGCGCACCAACGCTGCAGAGGAAGATGCCTTTTGCGAGTCGGCCAAGCGCGTGCAAGAGGCGCTGGGACAGTGGTTGGCCGCCAGTGTTGAACGCAACGCGTTGTTGATCGAGAAGCTGGTCGAGGATGCACTGAACGCTGCATGCCTCTCCGTGCAGGACGGTCTCAAGGTGAGTGCTGGCGACGTAGCGGGCGCGTTCTTCTCCGGATCGCAAAAGGAGGCTTTCCAGGCGATGTTTGCGCGCTACGTGCTCTGCGAGATCTCCTGCATGTCTGAGGACGAAGGGGATTGAGCAGCTGCATCCTGAACTCGGCAGAGGATCGGTATCACTGGCCTCATGCCTGCGATGGAATCGTTGCACTTCTCGCGTCTCTGACGCATCGACCTTGCTGGCTTGCCAGCACAGCTTTTTCTTTTCCCATTGGGGCCTTGTCCCTATCACTGCATCCGATGGTTACCTTCCTCGACCTTAGTGACTTGGCGGTTGCCTTGGACGGCACAGTCTGGTCTGGGCCGCAGCACGTCTGCGGTGTCTGGGCAGGACCCTCCTCCGAGGGCGACCTTAATTTGCCAATCACATGGAGTACTTCGGTAGGCCTAATGAAAGCCGTGCTTATGGCTGGGCGTCAATGGGAATGAGGTCGCACGTATTGCAATCTATGTCGCCACAACACGGAATAGCCGTGTAGGGCCGCGACTGTTTTACCAGTACGGGGTTTGCGGCCGACATCGTTAGCAGTAGTGCGCGAAGAGCGCTTCTTGAGACGTATGCAAGCGGATCTGCACCGAAATGAAAATGATCTTCATTTGGTTGTCCCGCCCAAAATTCGTGATCGTCCGCCCAGCGCTGTAGGAAAGCGTACTGCTGCGACGTATCAGCGGTGTCGGCAGAATCTACGTTGAAAGTGGGCAGGGCGGTCCTTCGGCTGCGATGCATTTTTGATCTCCGGCGTAGGTAAAGTTTGGCGCCATGCAGTGGCACGAGATTTACCTTACGCGCTGGGGAGCGAAGTCAAGTCCGCGTGTCTGGAACTGCCACGCTGCGTCACGACCATGAGGCGGAATAGGGTGGGACACGCCATCACTTCAGACGCAGTTGGGCGGCTTCGACGTCATTCTTTCTCCCTGGGGAACCGCGACAGACTTCGCCGCTTGTGGGAAGGGCTTTGTCTTCGCAGTTCGCCAGAGAGCGCTCTGATGCGGCGCTACCAATTCGCCTGGTTGTAAAGGCCAGGCTATTGCTCTCTGTCAGAGGGTCTATTCGTCGCTATGTCGGCCCCTGGGCCGCCAGCGCCAATGCAATCCAACGGCAATCGCTTCCACGGGGGAAGGATCCGCCCAATCTAAACTTGAAAATGACAAGAAATACTTCGATGAGACCGGCCTTCTGGAACTGATGTCCGTTACGCCTGTAATCAGAGCCCTGTTTCAGGACTTTTACCTGGATCCATCGCGTCCGAGCAAGGGTCGAGCATTTATCTGGCGATCCTCCGAGAATAACGTGCCGCAGCGGGAGGACGTTCACGAAAATTTGCGTGAACTTGTTCTCCACCTTGGCCTAAGCGTTCCAGATGGCGACTCTATAGAGAACCATCTCAATGTATTGGCTACGCACTTCGGGGCCGATGGTGACGCCACATTTGCTAGCCTGATAGCGCGCACCCCTTTCGATGGGTGTGCAGAGCCTGGAGTGCTGTTCGAAATCGCTCGCCATTTCGACGATGGCCATGGTTTGAAGGCTATGAAGATCGGAGGGCTTCAACTGCTGAGATATTAGTTGCGCGTTCTTGCGCAGTTGTGGACATTTTGCACATGTCACGCATGATGGTCAGCATTCAAGAAGCAGCGGACTTTCTGGGCGTCTCGGCCCCAACGCTGAGGCACTGGGAGCGCGAAGGCAAGCTCATCCCAGACGAATGCACAGCGGGCGGGCGACGACGCTACGATCTCGCGCGGCTGCGCCCCGAACAATTCCACACGCCCGATCCGGCGCGACGCACCGTGGCCTACGCCCGTGTTTCCAGCCACGACCAGAAGGATGACCTTGAGCGGCAGAAGCAGGTGCTGGAGCTTTACTGTGCCCGCCAGGGCTGGACGTTTGAGGTGATTGCCGACCTTGGCTCCGGCATGAACTACCACAAGAAGGGCCTCAAGCGCCTGCTGGGCGCGATCATCGACGGCGCTGTCGGGCGCCTGGTCATCACCCACAAGGACAGGCTGCTGCGCTTCGGTGCGGAACGGGTGTTCGCCATCTGCGAGGCGAAGAACGTCGAGGTCGTGATTCGCAACCAGGGCGAGGACACGACGTTCGAGGAAGACTTGGCCAAGGACGTGCTGGAGATCACACGGTGTTCAGCGCCCGGCTCTACGGTAGCCGTTCGCGCAAAAATCAGAAGCTGCTCGACGGCGTGCGCAAGGCCGTGGAGAATGCCCAGTCATGCTGATTGCCCACCGCATCGCCCTCGATCCGAACAACGCGCAAGCCACGTATCTGGCGCGTGCGGCGGGCACGGCGCGCTTCGCCTATAACTGGGCGCTGGCCGAGTGGAAGCGCCAGTACGAGGCGTGGAAGACGGAAAACGCGCTGCCCAAGCCGTCGCAGGCAGCGTTGCGACGCCAACTGAACGCGATCAAGCGCGAGCAGTTTCCGTGGATGATGGAAGTCACCAAGAATGCGCCGCAGATGGCGATCATCCAGTTGGGCGACGCGTTCAAGAATTTCTTCGCAGGCCGCGCCCGCTATCCGCAGTTCCGCAGGAAGGGCATGCACGACCGCTTTACGCTCACCAACGATCAGTTCAGTATCGACGCCTCACGCATTCGCATCCCCAATCTCGGCTGGGTGCGCATGCGCGAGACGTTGCGCTTTGCTGGCAAGATCATGTCGGCCACGGTCTCCCGTGTGGCCGACCGCTGGTTCGTCAGCATCACCGTGGACACACCCGACAGTTCGCACCTGCCTGAAGCCGAAAACCAAGGCGCGGTGGGGGTCGATCTGGGTGTGTCAGCTCTAGCGACACTCTCGACGGGAGAAAAAGTTCCTGGTCCGAAGCCTCACAAGGCGCTATTGGACCGGTTGCGCGGTCTCTCACGCAGCCTGTCGCGCAAGGTCAAGGGCTCTGCGAATGGCCGCAGGGCTAGAGCAAAGCTGGCGAAGCTGCACGCCCGCATCGCCGCCGTCCGCTCGGATGCTCTGCACAGGCTCACGACGGATCTGACGCGCCGCTTCCATACCATCGGGATCGAGAATCTGAACGTGCGCGGTATGGTGAAAAACCGGCATCTCGCCCGCTCGATTGCCGACATGGGCTTCTTCGAGCTGCGGCGGCAACTGGAGTACAAGGCGGACATGCGCGGCGGCCAGGGGTGGTGGCCGACGCCAGCAGCAAGACGTGCTCGGCGTGCGGCGACAAGCTGGAGAGCTTGCCCCTGTCGATGCGCGAATGGACATGTCCCGCATGCGGGACGATTCACGACCGCGACGTGAATGCGGCCGTGAACCTCTGTAACAACGCCGTGAGTTCCACGGTGTCAGCCTGTGGAGAGGAAGGCGCTGGCTCGGTTCGTAAGACCCGAGCGAAACCAGCCTCTGCGAAGCAGGAAGTCAGCTTTGTTCCTGTTTGAGCAGGAGTGAGCAAGTCTGACGGAACGGGATCTTGGTATGGCTATCGAAGATCGAAGGCCTGCTGACACATGTTCAGTGCCTTTTGGTCGGTGTTATCAACGATGAAACTCGGGCAGCTCTGCGTACTGGAATAGCCAAGGGATTGCTCGGCGCACCCGATACTAGGCCAGCTCGCGCAGCTGACGCAGGTGGGGGCCGAGAACGTGTCGACTGAGTTTGACTCTGTCGCGAAGACAGTAGCGCCATCACTGACTGAGCTAGTCGGCCGTCCTGTTGGAGACCCACGACGCTGCGATGGCGCCCTGGTCGGGTTGTTTACAGTTAATGCTGGTATGCACAGTACGGCATGCCTCACGCTTTCGCACGCACCGCGCGCCGAACACGACGAGATCGCACGGCGCACCGTGTAAGGATCACCTGGGGCCGATCTTTGAGTACGACGTCGGGGCCTTGCGCGAGCGGGCGTTGTCTTTCGAGATCTTGCCGCGGGCAGGACAGGCGGCTTGGCAGCAGGTCGCGAGGACGCAGCATTCACTGTTCTGATGACCGTCAACATGCAGAAAAGCCCCTAAATCTCGCGATTTCGGGGCTTTTCCTTTTGCTACGGGTGCGAAGCAATTACGCCGCCGCGTCCTTCAGCTTCTTCAGCGGGCGGACCTTTACCTTCACGCTGGCAGGCTTGGCGGCGAACCACTGGTCTTGACCAGTGAACGGGTTCTTGCCGAAACGCTTCTTGGTAGCCGGCACCTGGATCGCAGCGACCTTGAACAGGCCGGGCAGCGTGAACTCGCCCGCGCCCTTCTTGTGGATGGCGCTGACGATGGTGTTCTCCAGGTGGGCGAGCACAGTCTGCACAGTCTTCTTTTCCAGTTGGGTTTGCTCGATCAGGTGAGCCAGCAGGCTGGATTTGTTGAAGGTTTCCTTGATCGGCTTGGCGACCGGGGCAGCAGCGGCTGCCTTCTTAGCCGGGGCGGCAGCCTTTTTGGCCGGAGCGGCTTTCTTCGCTGCGGTCTTCGTTGCAGTCTTTGCTACGGGTTTTGCTTTCGTGGCCATAGTCGTAGGTCTGGATGGAAATGCGCGCCTGCAAGCCGGATTTAACTTGCAGCGCACCGGCGAAGCATAGCAAAGACGGTTGCATGTGCAAGGCCGGGATTTCACCCGGCGTTCGAACGGTGCGCGGTTACAACGGTCTGTCGACAAGGATCGTGGCGGCGATGCGGTCGCACGTGCGATGGCTGGACAGGCCCAGCATATGGCTGACTTCCGCGCGCGAGCGTCCAGCAAGCAGTTGCCGCCGGCCGAAGGTATTGCGCAGCGTGCGCGGACTCATCTCCGCGTCCGACCCGCCAATCGCTTCGAGCACCGCCGACACGATGCGTCCGAAGCTCATGTCCGTGATTGGGCCTCCGTCCGGGGTGAGCGTGAACAATCGATCGCCCTCGATCGGTAACGTTTTGCGCCGCGCCAGCCACGCACGCAGTACGGGCACCGCGAAGTCGGGCAGGTGCACCGTGCGGGCGTCTCGTGGCCCATGTGCCGGCACGAAGAGGTAAGGGGGGCGGGCGTCCGGGACCAGGTTCACGATGCGCGCGGCGCGGGCTTCCGCGGCGGTGATGCCCGTCGCCAGAAACGTGGCCACGATGGCGCGGCTGCGCAGTTGTGCCAGATCGTCGGCAGGCGACTGCAAAAAGGCCCGCAGCCGCGCATCGACGTCTGCGTCGAGATACTGCGGCGTGGGTTCAGTGTCCGGCCACCGCTCGACGGCGAGAAGAGGAGCGGCCGGGTTGTCCTGGCGCACGCCGGCGAAGACCAGATGCCGGCATAGCCGGTCCAGCAGCTTGACGTACCGCATGCGCGTGGCCTGCGAATAGGTGCGGGCCTCCGCGCTCAACCAGAACGAGTCGATATCGTCGGCGCCAAACGCGACGACGGACGTTCCGCTGACCAGCAGATGTCGGCGGAAGTGCTCGAACATCGCCTGGTGCTGGACGATCGAGCGAGCCGAGTACGGGCGGCGATCCGCGCCGGCCGCCTCGCGGGCCTGCCAGTCCCGATAGGCCAGGGTGGGATTCGTGAGCCAGAGGGTATCCATAGTTGCTGTTATATACTGAAATTGCCTCTCCCCACGTCCCTGCCGCCTCGCTGAGGCGGATATTGCTAGCAGGCGAGGGGGTCAGAAGCGCGGGCGGCCATCGCAATTGCGCCGCCCAAGCAGCCGTGCACGGGTTCGCGCGTAGCGGGGATAGGCCGCGTCCAGCATGTCGGCAATTTCCTGCAAGCGGTATTCCTGCAAGTAGCAACACGCCAGCAAGCACTCCGCGGCGCAGTAACCGAGGATGTCCTGGAGCAGGGCGTAGTGCTTCTCGTCCGGAAAACTCAAATTGCCGGCCTTGGCCCGGGCCCGATAGCCGGCGTAGGTCAGTGCCAGCAGCGGCTGAGGCGTATCGGTGCTGGCTTCGCACAGGTCTTTCGCCTCGCCGAACGGCACAGGATAGAAGTCGCTCACCAAATTCACGGGAAGCCTCGGGGTTCAGCCCGGGGTTGAGAGTGCGGACTGCGTAGCCGTCCTTTTGGTTGCCTAGTGTGGCGACTGCTGCTGCTAAATGTAGCCAACTAGAGCAGAGTCTTGGCGATGCTCATCTGTTCATTCTCAAACGCGGGCGCGAAATCGTTCAGGTCGCGTGCGGTCATGCCCACGACGGAAGACCGAGCGACAGTTTGCCAGTCGACGATGGCCTGGTACACCTGGCCCAGCACTCGCTGAACGGCAGCCGCATTGAGGCGAAAATAGGGAGCCACACCTACGACCGCTTCGATGGAGTCGACGGGGCCGTAGCCTTCATCGAGCCACAGCTTGAGCTCCTGATCTTTGTCGGGGAACGGATTGATATCGAAGGCCGGCGACAGGCGCCACTGGCCGTGCTCCACATGCAGAAAGCCGTGGTTTTGTACGTGGTCGTCGACGTTTGTGATAAGCAGATTGAACGCCAGCCGACGCCATAGCTCTTCAAGGTCGCGGGCGGGATCGACACTGTTGGCGATGATGGCGTCGGCAATCTGCGTGTATGCGTAGTCTTCCTGCCGAGAAGCCTGCATCATTGAGCCAGCTGACAGGTACGGAATTCGCCCGCCATTGGCTACCCGGTCGAACCGGCGAACAAGTGCGACAGGGATGTCATCAGACATGACGATGCGGGAGTCTGCTACCGAGATGCCCGCGGCGGCTGCCAGGTGCAGGGCCAGAATCTCGCCCCGGGTCACGCTGCGGTCGTCCTTGACACTTGGAAACTTGCCGATGGCCAGGTGGCCGTCTTCATCGACGATGGTGCACTTTGGGCGCATCCCGCCTAGCGACGTACCGCGTCCGCGCAGGTAGCGCAAGTCGGCTTCGGTCTCCTGGTTCATCTCCACCGCGCGAGAAGCTGCCATCAGGTGTGCGAGCTCTAGCAGCGGCGGTGTGCCCCGGCCGTCGTCTTCGATGACCCGCAGGAACTCCTTGGTATTCTGGTCGACAAGCCGGACGGCGCCGATTCGACTCACATCGTCAACGCCCAGCAGGTAGTCCAACTCGCTCAATTCGGCGGCTGGGACGGGTTTGCCGTTCTGCTGCGCCTGTTTGCGGCGCTTGGCGTGGTCGCGCGCGATGACCCGACAGCCCCAGCCGTCGGGCTCAGTGTCTGCGAACGCGAAATGGAAGATGGAGTCCCCCTTGGAGGGAGCCTTGCGGAACTGGTTGCCCTCTACAAGGGGGAGGTCGGGCGAAATCCAAAACCGGTCAGCATCGGCCAGCCAGACGTTGTCGTAGGAAAAGCTGGAATGTTCCCGTTTGCCTTCCTTCGTATAGGACAGCTCGCCAAGAGCAATCCCGGCCTGACCCAGCACGACGCTCACCTTCTTTTGTTTGAGGGCCATTAGATGGCTCCCGTCTTCTTGGCACTCTTGCGCCGCACGCGCTGGGGCAGCCGCTCGTTCATGAGAGACAAGCCAATCTCATCGGACGCCGTGTCCATCAGTTCAGTGATTTTGTTGAGCTCGCCCAGGACGAAGAACGCTTGGACGACTGTCCCGATTTGTACCCGCGAGTCACCCTTTTCCATCCGACGCAGGGTGGCGACCGACGTCTGAATGCGCTCGGCCATGGACTCCTGTGTCAGCTGCCGGCGACGGCGGGCCAGCGACAGGTCGTGGCCCAGTTTGATCAAGGCGCGAGAGACTGGCGTCGGTAAGACGTTTCCATCATTAGCGCTCATATATGAGCGCTTTTGCGCGGTACGGGTGGCCATGTGAGCGGTTATAAGATGACAATACCGCAGTATTTTCGTCAACAATCGTTGAGAGGTCAAGTTATCGCTTAGATATAAGCGATAAAGTGGATTATTCGCTTATAACTGAGTGCTATTGCGGGTTTGATGGATTCCACCTCGGAGCCGTTGTCGTCGTGTCCAGTATAATTTCACGATAGCGAAAGAATCCCATGCCACGACCACTTCCTGATCCGACGCCCCCCTCGCGCGCCACCATCCGTACCATTACGCAACTGGGTGACCGCATCCGCGCCACCCGAGGAGGGCAAGGGATGCCCATTGACCAGGCAGCAAGAAGTTGTGGTGTGTCTGTCGGCATGATGTCCAAGCTAGAGAACGGTAAGGGCGTCAATCTCGAGCACGTCCTGCGGGTGCTGGACGGACTGGGTTTGACGATGCTGGTCGTGCCAAAAGCCCATGGTGTTTGGCTCGAGCAGGCAGCGGCCCATGCAGTCAAGGTCGGCGACCAAGCTGCGTGGGAACCCCATGCATAGCGGGCAGATGGATGGTTGAAAGCAGTCTCGCCTGGTTGCCGATCCAGGCTATCCCCGGTGCATTGGATTGCATAGTGGGGGAACGGTCAGTCACTACCGGCTTCTGCTGCCGTCCGATACCCCATGGCTCGGTAGCCTTGCTGGCGCTTGTGCCACATCCGCAGCAGCGCCGGATGGCCAGCATCGACAAAATCGATGATCCGTACGTCAGTCTTGTCGGCATGTTCTCGATGCAGCCGGCCGGCGTACTGTTGCAGGGTTCCCTTCCACGACACGGGCATCGCGAGCACCAGGGTGTCGAGGGGCGGGTGGTCGAATCCTTCACCGACCAGCTTGCCAGTCGCCACCAAGACGCGAGCCGCGTCGGCTGGCAGGGCGCCGAGCTCCGAGATCAACGCGGCGCGTTGCGGTTTTGACCAGAATGCGCGTCGGAAGGATAGCGCGGACGCCGCAGGCGTCCTTGACAACGCATGAATCCTGATACGATTTATATCATGCAACGACTCCAAGCCTTCAAGTACGAATTGATGCCGACCGGCGAACAGACGCGGGACATGCGCCGCTTCGCAGGTTCGTGCCGATTCGTCTACAACAAGGCGCTGGCGTTGCAGAAGCAGCGTTACGAGCAAGGCGAGAAGAAGCTCGAGTACGCTGGGCTGTGCAAGGAACTCACGGCCTGGCGCAAAGGCACCGAAACACCGTGGCTCGCCGATGCACCGACACATCCGCTGCAACAGACGCTGAAGGACCTGGAGCGAGTCTATACCAACTTCTTCACCAAACGGGCCGACTTCCCGCGCTTCAAGAAGAAGGGGCAAAGCGACAGCTTTCGTTATCCCGATCCGAAACAGATTAAGCTGGATCAGGCCAACAGTCGTATTTTCCTGCCCAAGCTCGGCTGGCTGCGCTACCGCAACAGCCAGGCCATGTTGGGGGAAATGCGCAACGCTACGGTTTCCGTGAGCGCAGGGAAGTGGTTCGTCTCGATCCAGACGCAACGAGAGGTCGAAGCCCCCGTGCCACAGTCCGCCAGCGCCGTGGGCATCGATGTCGGCGTGGCCCGCTTCGCGACATTCAGCGACGGCAGCTACCTTGCCCCGCTAAATAGTTTCAAGCGGCACGAAGCCCGGCTGCGCCGAGCGCAGCAAACGATGAGCCGCAAACAGAAATTCAGCAGCAACTGGCAGAAGGCGAAGGCTAGAATCCAGCGCATTCACGCCCGCATCGGGAACGCCCGCCGCGACTACCTGCACAAAGCCACGACCACGATCAGCCAAAACCACGCGATGGTGTGTATCGAGGACTTGCAGGTGAGGAACATGTCCAGGTCGGCAGCGGGCAGTGCCGAGAAGCCAGGCAGGAACGTTCGGGCCAAGTCCGGCCTGAACAAAGCGATTCTGGATCAGGGCTGGTTCGAATTCCGCCGCCAGTTGGAATACAAATTGGCGTGGAACGGCGGCTGGCTTGTCGCAGTGCCGCCCGAAAACACGAGCCGGACATGTCCGGCGTGCAGCAACGTGAGCGCGGACAACCGGCTTACGCAAGCTGGCTTCGCCTGCATCGAATGCGGCTTCGAGGAAAACGCCGACGTCGTCGGCGCGATCAACGTTTTGGCGCGGGGACACCGCGTTGCAGCCTGTGGAGAGCCGGTGCAGTTGGGCCGCTCTGCGAAGCAGGAACCCGCCGAAGTGGCTGCGCAGCTCATCGCGTAGCGCCGTAGGAATCCCCTTCCTTTCCGCCGACAGGCGGCGACCGCAGGTCGAGGGAGGGGAGGATGTCAAATCCGCCCGTGCAGCACGAATAGTTGGGAAATCTGCCCATTCAACGCAGCCTGGATGACATCAAGGTGTTCGGTGCGCTCGGTCAGTACCAAAATCTTGCGGCCTCGATTGAAGGCCTCCGTCACGGCCGCAGCGATGGCGTCGGTCCGGGCCTGATCGTGGACCAGGTGCCGGATATATCCTGAATGCCAGACTCGGTCGGCAGCTCAATGCGTGAAGGGCGTGTGCGCGGTACGACCACCAAGTCGTGAGGTGAGCTGGGCGCCTTTGCCGCGGTGTACCGGATAGGCCCGCACTGCATGAAGATGATGGGCTGCTGGCCATCGCGGCGAATCGGGGTGGCCGTCAGGCCGAGCACGTACTTTGCCTTGCTTCGTTTCAGAATCGCGTCGAACGAGACCGCGCCGACGTGGTGGCATTCGTCGACGATGACATGACCGTAGTTCTCGACCAGCGAGCTAACCTCGCCCAGCCGCGACAGGGATTGCATTACAGCGATGTCGATCTTGCCGGAAGGCTTGACCTTGCCACCGCCGATGGTGCCGAGGCTCGCCGTTACGGAGCCCCAAGAATGCTCGCAAACGCTCTTGCCATTGCTTGAGCAGTTCGGTGCGCTGTACCAGCACCAGGGTGTTGACGCCGCGGCGAGCGATCATGGCGGCCGCAGTGACCGTCTTGCCGAAGGCAGTCGGTGCACACAGCACGCCGGCGTCGTACTGCAACATCCCGGCAATCGCGGCTTCTTGGTCGAGGCGGAGCATGCCGGCGAAACTGACGTCGATGGGCTCACCTGAGTAGCGCTCGTCGTGCAGATCACAGCGGATGCCGTTATCACGCAGCAGTTCCAACGCAGCCTCGAGACAGCCGCGCGGGAGGGCAATGTGCTGTGGAAAGTTTTCCGCGTTGCTGATCACGCGCGGCTTGTCCCACACCGACATACGCATCGCTTGCGCCTTGTAGAACTCGGGATTCTGGAATGCCGCCAAACGGATCAGGCGATTGGCCAGCGGTTGCGGCAGTTGTGCCTTCTCAAAATAGATAAGGTTAGCCAGCGTCACGGTCAGTGACTCAGGCATAGGGCCTGCCAGGGGGGTTGCCGCGAGGGATTTGCGCTTCCACTGGGTGGAAAAGTCCTCGTCGGTGACAAAGGTGACATCCAACGGGTGGACACCATCGGTGGCGCGAAAAATCGTTGGCTCGATGTCGTGCGGTGCCATCGGCTGGATTGAAGCAAGGAATGCCCACTGGTCGGATAGGGGCGAAAATCGGCATCGACGAACACGCTGCAGCCTTGCTCACGCGAATGCTTCTGCAGTGGCAGGGCAATCAGATTGCCAAAGCCGCCCTTTGGCATCGTGTCCTGGTTGGGAAATAGACGGTCATAGGACGCCAGCTTGAGTTGCCGGGTGCGCGAGCAGGTGTGGCTGATGATGGCTGTGCCCAGCCGGCGCGCATCGCGCGCCGACACCTTGCCCGCGAAGAAGACCCAGGCATGCGCGCCCTGGCCGGAACGGGAAATCTCCAGCGCGACCGGCACCCCCAGTTCCCCGCAGGACTGCACGAAGGCACGCGCATCGTCCTGCCACTCCGCCTCATCAAAATCGGCGGGGAGAAAGTAGCAGGTGTCGTCTTCCAGCAGCGGATAGATGCCCACCGTGTGTTCACCGGCCAAATGGTCGTAGATGACCTGATCGGAGAGCGGGATCAGCAAGCGGTTGCCGCAGTCGCCGCACTTGATGCGCGGCTTCTCGCAAACGCCGGCGCGCCATTCGTTGGCGCAAGCTGGCGCGTAGCCAGACTTGCCTGTGGACTTGCTCTCCCAACGGATCGGATAGACATCCGTGCGGCCGCGAAACAACCGGCGGAACAGCGCCACTTTGTCGACCGTGGAAAAGCGCGACCGCTCAGCTTCCTGAACATCAGGCGGGCGTTCTCGGCTTGCAGCGCGGCGAACGCATCACGATCAGCCATCGACGCCATACTCGGCCAGCAATTCATCCATGTCATCGCCCACCCCGTACCCGAAATTGTCACTGGTACGGCGTACTTGGGCAAGACGTGCCCAGAGTGCCGGCCGCTGTGTATCGGACAAGGTAGCGATCATTTGCAGCGACTGGTCGAACATCCGCACCAAGGCGTCGAAATAGCCATCGTCCTGGTAGCCAATGTCAGCGCTGAAGCCGGACGCCCGTTCGCAATAGAACACCATCAGTTCGGCCATCCCTTCTGGTTGGCCATTGGCCTTCTTGTACTCCGAGATCGCCTTCTTCGCCTTGGCTACCGAGGTGTCCTGATTCTTGAACAGATCCGGCCACAGCCAGCGGTCGATGGTCACTTTGTATGGCTTGAGCACATCCTGGCCCAGGGTAAACCGGGCGTGCAAGAAGGCCTGGTTGTCCTTACTCGCCACGTACAGGGCCTGTACCAGCCCGATCAGGCCGGCACGGTCGAAGTCGGCCAGCTTGGTTTTGACATCGCTCCAGGAGGGCGAGGATTTGTGGGCTGCCTTAGGCTTTACATCCGACATTGACATGCTCCTTCTGTGGAATCCGCGCCCGTTTCGCTGATAGCAGCGTGGGCGTACATCGGTTCGCTTTGGAGTGGCATGTCCAACAATGCAGCTCCAGGCCGCGACTCGCCGCTCCCTGCGTTGTTTAGCTCCGACAGCCGTAGCGCAGGGCTTCGGTTTCGTAGTATCCGCGCGGACTTCCCTTCCTTTCGGGACAGGCTTCCACGCTGCGCCCCCTACTGGGAGCGTGAAGAGTGTAGAGCTTGTTCACGTGGCGGCAATGAAATCAGTTGGGAGGCCCAGCCACCTGGGATGCCTTCCAAGCTGCAAGTTCCGAGGGGCGCAATCCGTAGCGGGCCAGTACGCCCTCGTGCAGCCGTCGGAGTTCTTCAACGATCAGCGCTTGCATGTTGTCACGATCAACCTCTGGCACTGTTGCCATGACGACCTCCCGAATCACGGATAGGGCATCCTGATCGGGTTGCAGCACGACGTCCCGGATCGTTTGTTTGATCACATCCCGCCAGGCAAGGCGTAGCGGATCGGGTTCCGCCAGATCCTGCTTGATGGCCAGGTACTCTTGCGTTGAGCGCTCGTAGGCCCAAACGTAGAGATCGCGCAGCAATTCGACGCGGGTCATCTCATACATGCCAAGGATGGCGCGACTATAAGCTTGCTCCGGCACATCCAGGAACGTCAGCGGACAAACCTGTCGGCGGAAAGTGGGATGTAACCCGGGAAGCGGTCTCGCTCCGGCGCGGTCGCAGCAACCTCTGTCGTTTTCGCCCCAAAATAACGACGGGCACGCCCTTCGCCGATTGCCGTAACCTGTCCGCCATCGATCCATTGGCTGATCCAGCGTTGGGCTGTCCGACGCGCCACGTCGGGATGCTGTGCCGGCAACTCGGCGAGCATTAATCCCGCGGAGGCTTTCCGAATGCTTTCTAGCATGGCTTAGGCAGTGGACCTGTTGGCCATGGCGCAGTTCGCTTGAGGGAGTGGCGTGATTGTGGCGCAGTTTGAAGATCCCCTTAGTAGTGCATGGGGCACCCGACGCGCCCATCGATGGCGAGCTCATTGCAGACGCGTTCGCCTGCATGCATAACGTGGTACCGCGCATCGAATATCTCGGCCAATCTGCTGTAGGCTTTTCCATAGCGTCGGATTGATTCGAGCAGACTCTCGTAGCCGCGGCCCTCGGCGTTGTACTTGGCGGACGAGGAAGATGCTGGCCTTGTCCGCATAGAACGCGAGCGGCTTGCCGTGGCGCTCGACATAGGCGCGCGTGGCGGTGAATTACGCGCGCGTGGATTCGGCGGGCACGAACAGCAGCTGCATCAACGGGCCGGTGGCGTCGTCGACGTTGATAAGAGCGTGCAGGCCGGCGCCCGGTCCTCGAACGAGGCGTGGTCGCTGCCGTCGATCTGCACCAGCTCGCCCAGGCAGGCGCGGCGGTTGCGCGGCTGGTGGAGCTTAGGCGGGCGCAGCTTGCGGGGCACCCAGCACGGCGTCGATCATGATCCGGGCGGACCGTCTCCGTGGCCAGGTCAATGCCGTGGCGCTCGCGCAGCTTCTCGGCCGCCAGGGTGGACCCGACGTCGGCGTGGGTCTCCCGGATCTCTTTTTGGTTCTTTATGCCGCACATATGTGCGCCGCCCGGAAAAACGTCATGGATATGTTCAATAGACTGGACAAAAATAGGGATTTAGCCTAAGATAATGAACAAATGCGAGTGTCAACTGATACCACCTCAGTACTCGAGCGCCACCTGCTTTTGCAGTTGGGCGATCGCCTCAAGGGCCTGCGGAAGGCGCAAGGGCTGACTGCGGTCGAAATGGCCAAGCGGGTCGGCATCTCAAGGACCACCCTCAATTCGGTGGAATCCGGGGATCCGGCACCAACGATCGGCACATACCTCCGCGTGATGTCAGCGTTGGGCGTTGCCGGCGACTTCGCCTTGTTGGCTAACGACACCTTCCAGCCCGCCCCAGCGAACTCCGCAGCTGCGACCTCTTGGCGCATGCGGCCACAAGTTCAGGTATTGGTCTCTTCCGATTCCTCGCGCCACCAAGCCCAGGACTTGCAGAGCCTCGCACTGCACAAGGAAGCGGTGCGATTAGTCAGTGCTAATCCCGATCTGCTGGCTCGCGCTCAGGATACGCTGAAGAGATGGCGCTCGAATGGTCTGTCGCGCTCAGATTCCCTTTGGGCCGAATGGGAAGAAATCCTGGCGCACGGCTCGTGGCGGAAAGCCTTGGGACGAAGCAGGCGTGCCCAAGAACTCCGACAAGCCTCCCCGCTGCCGACCGTGTTGCCGGCGGAAGTCCGGCGTGATGTCCTTGCTCAAGTGCAAGCGCTCAAGAAGGGGGTGGTTCTAGGGGATGTCGGCGAGGACATGGCGAAATGAATCGCGAAGACTTGGAGCACATCATTCGAGCGGCGGGCGAGATTACGGATGAATACGAATTCGTGATCGTCGGCAGCCAGTCGATTCTGGGCGGAATCCCATATCCGCCCGCAGTCTTTACGGTGTCTTCGGAGGCCGACATTTATCCGCTTAATGCTCACGATAAAGCCGATCGCATCGACGCGGCGATTGGTGAGGGCTCTCATTTTCATGACACGCATGGCTACTATGCGCAGGGTGTAGGACCAGAAACGGCCTGTCTGCCGGCCGGCTGGCTGCATCGTGTGGAGCGCATCCAAAATCAAGGTACGAATGGGCACGTTGGCTATTGCCTGGCGTGCTCGATCTTTTCATGGCCAAGGCCGTCGCAGATCGAGACAAGGACCGCGACTTCGACGTGGCGCTTCTAGTACACGGTTATGTAAAGGCGGATGAAGCGATTGCAATGGTCGACAAGATGCCAATTGATAGCGCTTCCCAAGGGCGGCTGCGCGCACGGATCAAGCGGTGGATTAAGCTTGCGGAAGACAAAAGAGGCAAGGAGAACGCGAACATGCCGGAAGCAAAAGATTAACAATAGCAAAGGTCCCCACTGATCATGGCGAATTTCGGAGGCGGCCGGCAAATGATGCGACAGGCTATTTGCATAGAGACCCTGTGAATGCTCGCGAGGCGCTCCGAGCGGAGGCGCCATCGCGGTAGCGATGCCGCCGGCGCGACGGCATTCAAGAAACGTCTACGGTGTGCTTGATTGATTGTCAAAGCTAAGTTGAAATGTCCGCTTGTCCGGTGTCCTTTCAGCTTGTTTGTTCTGTCTTTGGGGGCTGTTCCCGTAGGGTGGTGGGGCTGACCTGACACGACAGAGTCCAGTTCAGGGTGGGGCTGTCATTCCAGCAGGGCCCCAGGAGCAGGCGGAAATCAGTTGTCAGTTCCGTTAAGCGGCCACGGTTGCTGCTGTAAGCGTTTTAGCGCTTCCAACATATCGTTCTGATCCAGCGAGCACTGCGACTTCTTGCCTGATGGTCGCCCACGCTTGCGGACAACGCCTTCCGTGGCAGGCAAAGAGAGAGATCGCGTGTTGTCGCGTTTCTCCTGAACGTATTGCGCCAGTTGCAATACGTGCCCCAACCGTTTGTTGTCGACGATCGCACCTTGATCCACTTCCGATAGCCGGTCGTAGGTGGTGTAGGGCAGGGCGACGCCATTCGCGCGTGGCTCGATCCTGCCGTCGGCATAGTGATAGACATCGATATAGCGACCAGCCGACTTCCGATGCTCGGGTGTATCCGTCAGCAGGTAAAGCATCTTGTCGTACTGGATGGTCAGGCTCTTGGAAACGCAGCGCGGCTCGCGCCAAGCGAAGATCAGATCCAGGTTCTCGTCCGATCGCAGCGGACGATGGGCGTTATGGCTGTTACGCGGGACCTTGGCGAAGCGCGCGTTGTAGTCCGCGATGAAGTCGGGCATGAAGACATTGGCGGCTTCCATGGTGCTGATATTGCGAAGGCGCAGCTCCTTGACCAGGCGGTCCTGCAACGTCAGGTGGGTCCGTTCGACGCGGTCCTTGGCCTGGCTGCTGTTGGCGCAGATGCCTTCGATGTTCAGCTCGAACAAGGCTCGGGAAAACTGGGTATGGCCATCGCCGCCGGTTGCATTCGGCTTGTTGACCCGGAAGACGCTGGCCTTGTCGCTGTAGAACGCCACCGGCTTGCCATGGCGCTCCAGGTAGGCGCGTTTCCTTGGACAACGTGAGTCCATGGCGTTCGCGCAGCTTCTCGCAGGCCAGCGTCGGCCCGAAGTCGACGTAGTGTTCCCGGATCAGGTTCAGCGCCGCGGCTTCACGGTCGGCCGGCAGCCGGTTGTTGCTCGGGCGGCCGCGCTTGCGGGTCACGAGCCCTGACGGGCCTTCTTGCCGGTAGCGCTCCAGCAACCGCCGCAATTGCCGGTCCGTGATCTCCAACCGTTCGGCGGCCACACCAGGCCGTAACTGACCATCCACGACCGCCTGGACGGTCTTGAGCCTGTCTAACTCATGCATGCTGACTGTAATGACCTCGGATTTAGCCATCCTCTGGCGTCTCCATCGTGTTTCAACCGGGCAGGCTGAATACCACGAATGGACCACTCAGGCGGACATTTGAACTTTGCCAAAACCGGACATTACAACTTTGCCGCTACATACCAATTACGTAGAATATGCATTATGTTCAATCATGTTTGGCTTTCTGCGCGCGCGTTCGGTTGGGCGCGCGCGTTGATGCATCGTTGCAAACGCGCAAGTCAGCGCCTTGGCAGTTATACTTAGCTAAAACTTCTAGCTAAGGAGTAAAGATGCTGACGATCAACATGCACGATGCGAAAAGCCAGCTTTCGAAGCTGGTGGACGCTGTCGAGTCGGGCACCGAGGCAGTAGTCATCATCGCTCGCAATGGTAAACCGGCTGCCCAGCTCGTCCCCGTACCCACTTTCGCACCCCAACGCATCGGCGGGGCCAAAGGCATGCTTCCGTCGCTAGAGGGACTGACTCTGCATAAATTCAACGCCAGCGACGACGAAGTCGCGGCGATGTTTCTGGAGGGCGATGAGTGAGGGTGCTCCTGGATACACACATCGCGCTGTGGGCAGTGACCGGCAGCTCTGAATTGCCGGCCGCAGCCGCGGCGGTTATTGCCGAGCCGACCAACGATATTTTCGTCTCCGTGGTGAGCCTCTGGGAAATCGGTATCAAATCGGCCATCGGCAAGCTGGGGTTCACAGCCACTCAGGCCAACGCTGCGTTCGATCTGTGCGGATATCAAAGCCTGGTGATGAACAAGTACCATACGAGCACTCTCGATGCGCTGGCGCTTCACGATGACCACAAAGACCCTTTCGACCGCATGCTAGTAGCGCAGGCCCTCCATGAGGGAATGACGCTGCTGACCGCCGACACGAAAATGACCCGCTACTCCCCGACGACTAAGGTCGTATGAGTGCTGCCGAATGCCATGTGCCAAAAAGCGAGTGAGAAATCCGAGAACCCGAAACTCGATGCCTGACGGAAGAAATCGCTCCAGGCATTCGAGCAGCGCTTACTGTCGTTCGCTCGTGCTACGCGTACCAACGCGCCCGTCGCTACCAAAGAGCCGACCGTGGTACCGTCTCTCATAAGCGCGTGTGCGCCGGGTGATCGCCCTAAGCTCCCGCGGCTAACGCGCTGGCAAATCAAAGCCGGCCACACTATCAACAGACTGATTGCGGCAAACGCCCGGCTCCCGGGGTCAACTCCGCGTGCGCGCGTGATTCGTTCGCCCTCGGCGTCCCGCTTTCCGCTTTTGACGTCCGCAGCGCCAATCGCTCTCCGACGAGAGTGCATCCGACTTGAGGCGGTCCCGCAAGGTCGAGCCACCCCTCGTTCAGCGTTCTGTTAGCTGCGTGACAATTTTCTCGCTGGCAAAAGAACTGCCGGCAAAAATGGCTCCTAATCCTGTGTTGCGCGATGTTTATATCGCCGTATCCTGTTCCGGTAGGTCCTGCTACCACCCGCGCCCCTCCCTTGATGAGCGCGGGTTCTTTTTTCACGAACAGATGAACTGCGCGCCGCAGGTTGGATTGCCGTCAACGGCGAGCTGGCGGATACTGACTGCGGGCGACGCCGCAAGGCGCTACCCGATCTACTTGGACGTTCTGCGGCCCTCTTCCATCGGATCGAGGGCTGTTTTTTCGGTCGCAATCACTATCGGGCAACCGGCGCGTCCAACTTGCCGACGGCAGCCGCCGCAGGCGCGATCCATCAGATTCCGCCCAACCCCGCAATCCGAAGGCCTGCGATCGTGACCACCTGCCCATCCAGGTTCCGGTCGGAAAGGCTTGAGCCGAACAGGTTGTCGAGTCGTGATTACCAGGAATCCACCACACCTGCGTCAGGGGAAGGATGCTGGCGAGTTCCTGGTCCAGTGGGCGCCTAGCCTGGATGGCTCCAGCGAGCACCACCGCCTCGGGGCGGTGACGGTGGACGTTTTCGATCAGCGCCCATGGGGGTCGCCGCAAATGAATACATGGCCTTCTGACATCGGTCGTTGGGGTAGGTGAATTGGTCTGAATGGAACTGGCGGATCGATGACGTGACCGCAGGTGTAACGCCGCCACTCAACCACGGTTATTTCTGAATGATCACCAATTTACCTGATCAGAGGTCCGCCGAATGCGTAGCCACGACTGCACCCGCGCAAGGTTGCCGCATCCACGAGTACAGAGTCTTAAGCCAAAGTCGCACGCCGGAGGACAAGACTGACGAACGCGCCACTTCCCCGCTTACAATGTTGCCTTGCAGCAATCTGGACCGTAGAAGCGCGCGAATCGCCACAGGTCTTACGAGCAGGGGAGGAGGCAATGGCGACAGCTCTGGCTGCGACCAAAGGCGAGGCACTAAAGCTTCTGGAAACAGAAGGCGTCACGGTCGTGGAGTTGGACTACGAATCAGGATGGCAGGATGCGATTGAACTGGGCAGACTGGGCGAAAAGCTTGGCATACGCGTCCAGTATCGCGGCCATGAGAGTATTGCCGTCAGCTCGCCCGCGGCACTTGTTGCCGGACTGAGTCGTCCAAAGTTGACGTTCCGTCAGCGCAATCTTTACTGCCAATTTCAGCTCAGCACGCTGCCAGCGGCTGACTTGGAGCGCCTGGAGGGAAAAGCGGAGAAGCTCGGGGACTACATCCTCGCTGGACACCTAATGCGGGATGTCGATGCTGTGTGGACGGAGTAACCCGTTGCCATGCAGCCTTCCTGAAGTCCAGAACAGGATTTGAGCCGTGAGTCGCGCCTTGATTTTCCAGGCCGCCTCGGGGGAACTCTTATCTCGTACGCAGAGATGGGGGCCGGTCGCGGATTGCCCGTCGTCGTGGCAGCAGCTACCATCCCTGAAGATTCGTTGTGCCCGGCGATGTCGGGCCAGTCCTCCAGGGGTATCCGTACGCGATAACGTTTCGGGGCTCTTCTTCGCTTCTGCACGCACTCAAATAGGGCAAAAAAACAGCTCTCCACCTCGCGGAAGAGAGCCGTGGAACGTCCAAGAAGAAGTCGGGCACCCGTTGTCAAGCACCCAGCTTCAGTATCCGCCAAGCTCCCAGGGCACGCAATCCCTCGCCCAGCGTGTCGCGTCGACCGTCCGGTGTCATGGGGAGCGCAGTGATCAACAAATTCAAGCACCTGCGCAGCCACTACGCGATGCCACATGGCCATGCTGAACATGCTCAATCACCATTCATCATGTTGGTGCGCAAACCGACCGGTCGATCATTCCTACGCAATGAGACTGTGCTCAGGTCGATTGCCAAACTTCGCAAGGCAAAGGAAAGAATCTCTGAACTGACGCCTGGCTTGTTCCACGCCAATTCACTGGCCCCGCAGGCCCCACAAGATGCCCAGGAGACGCTCCTTTCACGGCTCGCAGAAATGGGTACGCACGCCGCAGAAGGATGTCATTGGCACGAGTCTAGCGTTCAGCGTACGGAGTCGACTTGATGGCGACGCACATTGCTGCTTGCCACGCCGCCAGTCAAAGCGTGTGTCTCGGCTGAGCAGCGGCAGCGATTGCCCCCCAGCGTCAGGTCCACCGCGTCCGGGCTGACTCCGGGAAGCGCCACCATGAGCATGAGCCGCCCGTCCTGCTCGACCGGTTCCACGGGTGGCTCCCATATCGGCACTTGCCGTGACTGGCCGGCAAGCCGGAAGAACTGGCGGTGCAGATGCTCAGCCCGTTCAAGTGCCGCCAGCGCTGTTTCCCACATTGGGTTGAACCTCTTGCCAGGCATGACGAATTTCCCCTTTCTTTTCCGTAGGGACCAGGCCCCCCCCGGTTCACCGACAATGCATCCTCCGCCTTCAATCGGGTCGGACTGGTGCTCCAGTTCCACGTTGCACCTCAGTTTGAACACCCTCTGCCAGCCAGTTTGCGAGCGGGATGCGATTGGACGGATGCTCGACGGTGTCGCAACTGACAACGTCGGCAGCGACGGCACAAAGATCTGCGTAGGCAGTGCCGGCAAAGAGCGCATGGACGCCTATGCACACCGGCGGCCGGTAGCCGTGTTCGCGAAGCTGCCTGGCGGCCTCCAGCATGGTGTGCCCAGTGGAGACGATGTCGTCGATGAGCACCGGCGTGCAGTCCCCCGCCTCCGGCAGCCTGCGTGCGGCGATATGGACAGCCGTGTCGCTAAACCTGTCCTTCTGCAGCACAACCGCTGCCGACTGGCACCGGGCCGCAATCTCCTCCACCCACTGGCCGCTCTCCTCGTCGGGACCGATGATCAGCGGCGCCGCGATCTGTTTGCGAATCCATTGTGCAATGGCCGGCGCGGCATGAATCGCGATGGTCGGGATGGAGAAGATCTCCGACAGGCTGCCGATGCGGTGCAGGTGTGGATCGACTGTTACCAACCAGTCGAAGTGGCCGGACAGCAACGCGGCGAAGTGCCTGGCGGAGACAATTTCTCCAGCGCGAAAGATCTTGTCCTGACGCATGTAAGGCAGGTAGGGCGCCAATAGCCCCGTCCGGGCCGCGCCATTCTCCCGCACAGCCGCTGCAAGCCACAGCAGCGGCATTACCTTGGCATCGGGGCGGTCCAGCGTGCAGACAAGGATGACGTCCCGGCCCGTCACATCTTCCTGCAGCCTGACGGCGGACTCGCCATCCGGAAAGTGCCGCACGATGGCCCTGCCAGCCGTCGCATGTAGCGCACCGCAAAGCGCCGCAGCCTGCCGCTCGTTCCCTGGCATGGAAAGGACCACTTGCTGCGTGCTCGGCTTCGGACTCATCCCGTCTCCATCCACACACCAACGGCCATGACACCCCTAGCGGCGGCCGACGGCCAGTGCCACGATCGCGCCGGTCGCAGCACCAATCGCCGCGACGGTCCCGATGCACTGCCATGGATGTTCGTGGACATACAAGTCCGCCGTCTCTGAGAACTGCCCCACGCGATCACGGCCAGCGTCACGCAGCGCGTCCAGGCGCGCCTGTAGTGCTCGCAGCCGGCTTCCGAGTTCGGTTCGCGCCTGGCTGGCTCCGGTGCCAGTCTCGTCCGCGAGATCCTTGAGCAAGGCCTGTACATCGGTGAGCAATACATTGGCGTCGCGAATCAGCGTTCCCCCGTGTACCGCAAGATCTGCACGGATATCGTTCATCGTTCACTCCCTCTTTCTGCAACCACGGCCGCACAGGCGGCAACCATTGCGTAACCGGTGCAAGGTCAATATAGAGGCGTCCTGGCACCGCGGTTTGACAAGGAACAAGACCAGGGCCAAGACGTTCCTACTCCTATCCTGGTACGCAGCGGCCCACGCTTGACACCACGACGAGCCTTGAACGGCCGTGTCCGCCATGGCGAATTTCGCCGCAGACCTCAGCGCTCACCCTCGCTCTTGAAAATAGCCATGGGCGCTCCATATTGGAAACATGGTTGTCATCCCGGCAATCTGGCGGCGTTCTGGACAGGGGTTCGAATCCCCTCACCTCCACCTCAGCGTACCGTGCACGCGGCGCGCTTAGGTGGGGGTGTATCGGTTTCGACAGGGCGTGCAAAGGGGCGCAGGCAACCCGTCAGGCGATCGACGTAAATGACGCAAATCCATAAACGCCAACGATGAGCGTTTCGCACTGGCCGCCTGAGGCCAATGCCGGGGCCGCTGAAGCCTTGTAAACAAAGACAGCCGATGGGGACTTCGGTCCCCATTGTCATATTTCAGTTGGCTTCTCGCCCCTGACGAATGCCCGGGCTCTCCGATGTCGCCGTGAGCCATGGCACCAACGCCGTCTCAGTCTCCCGAATCCCGCTCGTCGCTTTCCAGAATTTCGAGAATGCGTGCGGCCTTTCCCTCCAGTTCGAAGCCAGGGCGATGCCGCAACCGCGGGTCGGTGCGAAGCCATGTGAAGGCCTCCAGGACTTCTGCATTGGTTGGCGCTTCGTCCATGATCCTTTCAACCACCTGATCCTCGACCGGTCCGACGATGTCGCGGATCTCGCTTGCGGTAGCGGCCCGCGGCACTGCTTTGTGCGTTTCCATTGCCACTCCTAGAAAAAAGGTCGCCCCGGTGACCGAGGGCGCAAGGTGGATGCCGTGCTCGTCCGCGAAGACAGGATCGACGAGAGCGGCGAGGCAATCGTCGCCGGACTCTCGCCGTGATGACACCCTGCTGTCAGGTGCTCTTCACCGGAATTTTCTTAGCCGCACTCTGTGCCTCTACCGTCTTGGGAAGCGTGACGGTCAGCACGCCCTTGTTGAACCTGGCTTCGATCTTGTCGGCATCAACGCCCTCGGGCAGTCGGAAATAGCGCTCAAAGGAACCGAAGCGACGCTCGCGAAGGTAATAGTCCTTCTCCTTTTCCTCCTTCTCCTCGCGCTTTTCGCCTTTGATGGTCAGGCCGCCATTGGCCAGCTTCACCTCGATATCCCTCTCGTCCATCCCCGGCAACTCGGCCGTCAGCTCAAAGGTCTTGTCCGTTTCGGAAAGATCCACGGAAGGAGCGGATGGCATCCATTCGTGCCGCCAGAATGGTTCCAGGCCGAACCGCGGCAGGCGTGCCGACGTCAAGCGCGTGCCGTGATCGAAATCGTCAAACAAGCGCTCCATCTCGCGCCGCAGACTCTCGATAGGGTGCCAGGCCTGAAGGGGCCACGGGTGCCTGGCGGCCTCTTCGCCCTTCTTCACGGGCACCGTAGTTTGAGATTCAGCCATTTCAAGTTCCTCCTGTGGGGTCGATGTAAGAACCATCCTAGGCCGTCTCTTATTGGGCAATTTGACTCGTATCAAAGCGGCACGACGGCTACTGGGTGGCTTTGAAGCCACAGGCGGACCGCCCCGTGAACATGCAGCGTTCGCGAAACGCGCTGCTTGCGAATTTCACTAAGAACCCCACATACGCAAGCCGAAGCGGACGGGCGTCCGCGTAGTCTCGGCGCGGCCTCTACCGCCTGAAAAGGCGGCCAGCTTTATGACCTCCCATACCCGTGCAGCCGACGCGGACAACCATACGCAAGCCATAACCCAGTTGCTGACGCTTGCAACCGACCGCGGATATCTGATCCATTCGTCGACGCTTTGCCGTCGGAAGACAGTTCGCCGGACAGCGTCGAACCCTTGCTTGCCGCGCTGACCCAGATGGGCATTGCCGTGTTCGACGAGCTTCCGGAGGCCGACGCCCTGCGCAACCACGAAGCACACTCCATCGACCCGGGCGTCATAGAGGAAGCGGGGAGTTTGCTGGCTGACGCGGCCGCCGGGATGGGCGCTTCAACCGACCCGCTTGCCATCTCTGCGCGACGCATGCAGGCCGTCGCCCTCCTTACCAGGGATGAGGAAGTGACGCTAGCAAAGGAAATCGAAACCGGGCGGCGTGGAGTACTGTGGGCGCTCGCGGTTTGCCTCGTGCGCTTGAAATGTGGCTGGTTGCGCCATTCCAGGCCGCCGGCGCCGACCCGGCACGGATTGACGAGGTCCGCCAGTCGCTGCGGCGCATGCAGACCGCGCTGCGACAAGGCGGCGCCGAATCGGTCGGGTACCAGCGCGCCCGACAGGCCATCTTTGCGATGTTGCTCGCACATGGTGAACCGGCCCGCACCGTCGACTGTGCGTGCCATGTCATGCGGAGCCTGCAGACACGCGAAGCGCGAGGGGACGGCGCCACCAGCGAGGGGTTCGCCGCGACAAGTGCGCTGTTGCATGACACGTTGGCGGCCGAAGACAGGATCGCCCGAGCTACCCGGAAGATAGTGGAGGCCAACCTTCGACTGGTGGTGTCAATCGCAAGACGGTACCAGCATCGCGGGCTGGACCTGGCTGACCGTTCAGGAAGGCAATATTGGCCTGATGCGGGCCATCGAGGAATTCCAGTACCAGCGCGGTTTCAAGTTCTCAGCCCATGCAACGTGGTGGATTCGGCAAGCCGTCGCGCGTGCGGTGGCTGATCGTGCACGGACGATGCGCTTACCAGTGAATGTCGGCGACAACCTGCGCCGCGTACTTCTGACTACCTAACGTATCTGCCAGCGCACCGGGCGAATGGCGGCCGCCCTGGCGAAACTTGCTGTTGAACGCGGATTCGAGCGAGAGAAACGCTGCCTGGTGAACCAGTCTCGCTCGACGCACCGGTACTGTCCGGCGATACCGCGCTAGCGGAAATGCTCGAAAATCAGGCGGCACCCGACCCGTTCAGGACAGCGTTGGACAAGCGCATGCGCGAGTTTGTCTCTACCATAGCTTGCAGCTATGACACCGGATGAAGCTACCGTGTTGCGATGCAGGTTCGGCATTGGGGCGTTGAGCCGATGGCCTACGAGGAAATCGCCAGGCTGACCGGCATGTCGCGCGAACGAATCCGGCGCACCGAAAGGCAGGCAATGGAAACACTGCGTACGTCGGGACAGGCAGAAGGAGCGAGGACGTTTCTGGTAGAAGACACTGCGAGACACTGCGGCGGATAAAAGCGCCAGGCACTCCCAGCCGCACTGAACCGGCCCCGTCAAAGGCCGTTGGTGATCGCCTCCAGAAGTTGCCGCCCTTTCCCGGTTACTCGAATTTGCCTGCGGTCTGTTGTCGCGGCTTCGAGACGGACTAACTGGCGCTCGACAAGAGCGCCGATGTCGGCTGGGTCCAGTTCACGGTGACTCTTCGCGTCACTGAGAACCATCAGGGCTGCAATCTCGTGGGGACTCAGCATCTTATGTCTCCGGCAGTAATTGACGGGTCACGCCTGGTGCGCCGCAGCGGCCCCTCCTGAGCTGCTAGACTCAGCCGCCGCACTGTGTCTGAGACTATAGAAGTCGACGCGCCATGGGGCGCCATCAAATTCCGGCGTATTTGCGCTGAATCAAATGGAATGGCCGCTTTGAGCAGCCCGAGCAACTTTGGCCGCCCGGGCAAGTTAAACGCCGACCGCGCTACGGGGTTCTGTACAAGTAGGGTATGAACGTCTGGCACAAGCCGCCTGCCCTCAATCGGGATGTGAAAGCTCGCGCTAACGCGCCAAGATTCGCCTATGCACAGAACGGCGATTCGTTACTAGCGCTGGTCAGCAGCACAGGACACGCGCCTAATGTGACGGTCTGACTCCTCGAACCTGCCGCCTCCCTACCGGGATCAGTGGGACTGCATCCGGGATTGCGAACGGCATTCCATTTCCGAGCCACGCACCACCCGCTTGCCGACCATCGGTCCGCGGGTCTCGGTAACCCCCGGCACTCCGCCCAGCAGCAGAGCCATGCCATCCCGCGGCTTCTCCAGGTAGGCTGCGGCCACCTGCACGGACATGCGACCGGGCACCTCGCTCATGGGCGCCAGCAAAGGAAGGCTGCCGCTCGGGGCTGTCACGGTCTCGTAGGCAACACAAACTGCGCCGGATTTCACCAGGTCCGCAGTCTGCTATCTGTCCGGGCTTGAGCAGTGCCCGCTCCGCCGGTTGCAGTTCCTTGACCTTCACGATCATCTCGCCCGAGGCGAAGACCTCCTCGGCATCCACGGCCAGTTGGGCACCGGCCAGCTTGTAGGAATGGTCGGAGGGGCCGATTGTGGCTCCGGCTGACCAGTTCACGTACGCTGGCCGGTGTGAGGCCGACCCGGTACTCCGGGTTCTTGATTTCCTTTGGGACGCCGATTCGCATGAGGCTGGCTCACACAGGCGGCAATTCCGGGAGATTCCGCACCAAATGCTTGAATCGGCCCCAGTCGACCGCAGGATGGATCGTCGCCTCGCCGTGTCCATACGCACGCACCAGGACCGACACGCGCATCGCCGCTTCAATGTCGTTGGCCTCGAAGATATCGAGGTAGTCATAGGGCCCCATGGTCGCGTAGCTGCCCAGCCACTTAATGTCCAGACAAGCCTTCTCGACATAATCCGTAACCCCACGCTCTAGCGCTTCGAACGACCGAGGCTGCCGCAGCGATTCCACCGACACACGAGTTTCCATGATGAAGATTGGCATCTTCCGCTCCTTTGACTGGCGGCCCGGATAGCTATAGCCTAGCGATCGCTGGAGGGCGGGCCTTTGTCCCAGCACAACATCCGGGAGACAAGCTACAGGGAGTTCTGGCCTGCTTCTCGATCCGACCGCGTAACTCCAGGCGGGCTGCCTCGCATGTCACCCCGACCCAGGCATGACGCGCCGGGATGGCCACCTTTTTCTTTCAGGAGAACCCGAGATGATCAAGAACAAGGGCAGCGCGGAGCAGATCGCAATGAAATCCTGCGTCGCCTGCAGGAAAAAGCCGACCTTGGCGACGCTTGCCGCAATTCGGATATTCCGCTCCCGCTACGCGTCGACCCGGGCACGAACAGCGGGTGCAACTGGCGCATTGAAGCCTTACCCGGCGTCGCGCCGGCATGCCAGACTGCAGTCAAGGCCATTACCGCGGAAATGATGCGGGAGTACGATTTTCCCTGAGCGCCCTCGCGGTTCCGCCATGGCAGTGGGCGCGCATGCCTGCACGCGCCCGCCTTTTTCGTTCTTGCGATGCGGGAATCCGGGCCCAGTCGGCTCCCATCCATCAACGGAGGATCAGATGTTCGAACGAGAGCGGTCGTACAAGGGATTCCGGATCGTCATCGGCGTGCCCGACGCAGTTGCCTTGGGCACGTCGAATTCGAACGGTCGCGTCAAGATCAGCGAGCCCGGCCAGGACATTGGTGTGCGCACGGGTGTGTGCTTCACGCCGGACTGGGGCCATCCGCCTGCAACGCCGCTGGAAGCGGAAAACTGGTTATTTGCCTATGCCGCCGGCGTCATCGACTGTGAGCTGGCTGGCGGCTTCGGCATTAGCCTCAGTCACGATTGGCGCTTGCCAGGCGGCAGCGCACCGTCCGCCGCCGTGCCTCCTTATTCATATTCCTTCTTATCCGCGATCACGAGCGAACCGACGCTCGTGCGCCTGTTGGCAGTCGGTGCATCGCTTTGCGGTCGGGTAAGCCTCGAGACGCGAATACGGTATCGGCTCGCCGCAATCGGTGCAGGTGCCGTACTGGCCCGACTTCATGCGTTCCCTTGCCGCCTGAATGTCCGCAAGTTCCATGCGGTAATGCTCCAGCATCGCGTCTGCCTGGCGCTGTACGACTTCCTCTTCGGCCAGGTCGGCTTCGTCCCGCGCCTCGGGCTGCAACGGCGCCACAAGCGGCGAGGCCGCAGTCCCGGCGGCGGCCCGGATACGGGCCTCGCCTGCGTCCAGTTGTGCGGCCAGGGCTGCGGATTCCTGCGTGGTTAGCTCGGGCATGACAGGCCTCCTTGGGCATTCATCATTCTCGCTTCATGAAGCGACCGCTGCCGCGTATTGCGCGATCGCCTTGCGGATGGCTGAACATCCCCAAGGAAGGCGCTGAAGCAGGGGTCAGACGGGCACCGAGAGTGCTACGTTTCCCTTTTCGTTTCGGCGGCAGCAAAGTGGCAAACGAACCATTCGGCGGCAAGCCTGCCTACCTGCTCCAGGGCACCAGGCTCTTCGAACAGGTGGGTAGCGCCGGGAACCACTTCCAGTCGCTTCTCGCATGGTATCCACGCTGCGGCGCGGGCATTGAGACTGACGACGACCGGATCATTTTCCCCGACGATCATCAGCAGAGGAGCGGCCAGGCGGCAGAGCGCATCGTGGTCGGCGAGATCAACCCGCCCGCCCCGGGACACGACCGCGTCGATACACAGGTGCGCCGGCGGTGCGACGGCGGCACGCAAGGCCGCGGCGCCTCCGGTGCTTGCACCGAAGTACCCTAGGCGAAGCCGACGCTGCCCGGCCAGGCCTTCCACCGACTCGGTCGCGGCCCGCAGTCTTTTGCTCAGCAGGGAAATATCGAAACGCCGCGTCAGATCGATATCCTCTTCCGGCGTCAGCAGATCAAACAGCAGCGTGCCGATGTCCGCGCCATGCAATATCGATGCAACCTGGCGATTGCGGGGGCTATGGCGAGAGCTGCCGCTCCCGTGGGCGAACAGCACAATCCCGCAAGGCGTTTCAGGCAAGGCCAGTTCCCCCGGAAGTGCCACGTCATCCGCGCGAATCACCACCTGTTGCGCAGTGATGAGTTTCATTCGCGCCCCCTTGTTCGCGTGCCCCGATCAGTCCCTGCGCCAGTTCACGTGCAATTCGGTTTCGGCATGGTCATAGTCGATCGTAAGCTTGCCGCGGTAAGCATGATGGATGGCGTTGCCGACATCGCGCGCCAGGTGCACGCCCGTGGTTGCGATGGTGGTGCCTTGGTTGTCCGACTGGACCGACATCAGTCGCTCCATCGGATGTTGTGCGCGCAAGCCCGCCTCGCGATTGCGGACGAGAGCCAGGATCTCGTGGCGATGTGCAGCCTCAAAGTCGCCGGCAAGGACCACGCGCCCGGCAGGCATGTTGTCGGCGATGCGGGCGCATGCCGAACAGACCAGACGCACTGCCCCGGATGGCACCGCGCGCCACTGCCAGTGCCCCCGCATGAAGACGGCGTGGCAGACGGGACAGGACGCCAGCGCTGGCGCCGCCGCGGGCTGCTTGTAGCGGTCCGCAATATGCTCGACGGGAAATGGACTCCACCGCACGGGACGGACTTTCGCAAACTGTGCTCGGACTTTCATGTTGGGCTCCTCGGTTCTGGGGATCCGGCCTGACGACCCGGCACGCCGGTGAAAATGTCGTAACAGGCTGCTTCGCGCTCCACCTCATTCGGCAGCAATCGCCGGTCACATAGAGATAAGCTATGCGCCAGGCCAGGCCGTGACTTAAGCTGGATCAAAGGAATTGCACAGTCGCCGCGCGAACGCAGGCGAGGATCGCAGCCGCGCAGGCAGAAGCCGTCCTCAAGCGTCCCCGCATCCGAGGCGCGCACGGCCGAACAGGCTGGTGTCGTCGATGCAGATCACAGTCACAGGCTGATAGGTACCGCACTGAAGACGTACCAGCGCCCCGCCCGAATATAGCGGCACGCAGGGCGTACGCCGTCGATCCTTCGCACGACATCTAGTACATAGTCCGGCATTCCGATGGTGTTTGCCACGGTGTTGACAGCCGGAACCATGACCCAGATGCTGGCGCCGATGTTGAAGACGGTCGATGACGACCGATTCAGGACCCCGGCAAACAGCGAGGCCATCTCGATCATCAGGAACACCAAGAACGTGATGCCGACCAGCAGACCGGTGAACTTGGCGCGGTCGCTGACCAGCAGCTTGTAAGCCAGCAGCAGGACGCCCGGAATCGCCGCTCGTTGCGGCTGGTTCGGGGAATGGTGGGAACATCCCGTCTCAGCGCGCGTTCAGGCAGGCAATGACCTGCTCGTCTTCAACCTGCGGAAACTCGCCATAGCAGTCACCGACAGCGCGGAATGCGGCCGGCGATTCCAGGCACACCACCTCGTCGGCGTATGGACGCAGGCGCTCCAGCGTCTGCCGAGGTGCCACCGGCACCGCGCATACCAGGCGCGAGGGGTTCTGCTCCCGGACAGCATGCAGTGCCGCGATCATGGAAGCGCCGGTCGCCAGGCCATCGTCAACGATGATCACCAAGCGGCCCGCCGCACTGGCGGCTTCACGCCCGGGCGTGTACATGGCCCGGCGGCGGCGCAGCGTATCAAGCTGGCTGGCGCGTTCGCGGTCAACGAATACGCTGTCAGCACCATACATCGCAGCATGGGGAGTCAGATACGTCCAGCCGCTCTCGTCCACAGCGCCGATGGCAAGTTCTGGATTCCCCGGTGCGCCAAGCTTGCGTACGAGCACGATGTCGAACTCCGCCCCGAGCGCTTGAGCAATGATCGCGCCCATCGGGACGGCCCCACGCGGGACGGCCAGCACGAGCGGATGCTTGCCAGCGTATCGGCGCAACGCCTTCGCCAGTTGCCTGGCGGCATCCCCCCTGTCGATGAACGGCATGCTTTTCTCCTTCTGCGGCGCTCGATGGGTCACCCAGGAAATCCCACACTTTGGGCGAGGACAACGCGTTGGTCGGGGTCCAGCCGCATTGCCTTTGAGAGCGCGCGCCGGTCCAGCAGCCCCCGCGCCACCGTCGCGAGGCCCGATGCGGCACAGAACAGGTACACGTTCTGGCTGATGTAGCCGGTATCCAGGGCGGTATAGAACTGACGCAGCGGCTTGTCAGTCTCGTCCAACCTCGACAGCCTGCTGACATAGACGAGGTTGAGCGGCGCAGCCGATACATAGTCTTGCAGGCCAGTGGCCGCGCGGAGGTCTTCGCCGGTCACGAGCCTGAGGCGCCAGGCTGGCGGTTCCAGCATGTAGAGGCCATCCGGCAAGGCAACGTACACGTCGATCTCCTGCCAGTTGCGGGCAGAGGGTGCGGTGCGCAAGCCGGAGTCTATCCGGTTGATGCCAAATGCCGCCCACAACAACGTAGACAGCAGCGCCTCGTCCAGCGGACGCTGCGCAAAGCTGCGGGTGGACCGGCGCTTGTGAAGCGCGGTCAGCAACGGCATACCGCCTTCGGTCTGAGGCACCGGCTTCATTCGCGCGGTTGCAGGTGGCTGTCCGGTCCCTGCTGATGTGGAGCGCCCTTCTTTCTTGCTGTGCCTGCACGTCGATACCCAATTTCTTGCGCCCGCCACGCCACGGGCGTCGGTATCGACAGGGATGCAGGTCGTGCGCGCGTGCGGCGCCAATGAGCACGGGCGTCCCGCACGTTGCCTGCCAGGTTCGCCACATAGTGGATGGGCTCATGGCCATGTCCATGCCCGTCAAACAATCAATGCGACAGCATTACCGGCACGGTCATCGACTCGAGGAGCGTACGCGTCACGCCGCCGAGCACAAGCTCGCGCATCCTGCCGTGTCCGTAGGCGCCCATGACGATCATGTCCGAGCCCTGATCCGCGGCGAATGACAGCAGCATCTGCCCTATATCGTCACCGCTTGCCGCAGTGAGGTCGTGAAGCTTGGCCTGCACTTGATGCCGGGCCAGCCATTCGATCGCAAAGCGCGGTGGCGAGAGCCATGGATTGAGCGCCCTGTCCGGCTGGTTCCATGAGACCACATCGACGGATTGCGCAGCCCGCAGAAATGGCAGTGCATCGTGAATGGCTCGGGCGGCCTCGCGGCTCCCATTCCATGCGACCAGGACATTCTTCCCCGGATGCGGAAACACCCCCTCATAGGGCACGACCAGCACCGGGCGGCCGCATTGCAGCACCACGGACTCGACGAAGTGATGTCCGGCGAAGGCATCCTTGTCAGAAGGATCGTGCTGTCCCAACACCAGCAGGTCGGCCGTATGGGCCTGTGCGACCACGCTGTCGGCCCCGGCACCCTCCGGCGCATGCCACTCCGTCGGAATCGGCAACTCGTCCGTGGCGCCGAGGAACGAATGCCGTGCCACCTCGCCGGTGCGCTGGTGCCATTCATGAAAGGAAGCCAGGAGGCGGTCTCCATCGGCAAGGTAGCGGATTGAACGGGAATCCGCATGGCCGATCGCGAAAAATCCTACCAGCGTTGCGTGAAAGTCCCGCGCCAGCATGATGGCGATGTGCAACCGCTGGTGCATGCGGCGGCTGGCATCCAGATGAACCAGTATGGTCGCGTAGTCCATAGGGCAATCTCCTATTACACGGTCCGATACATCAGCATTGAATCGATATTTGCAATGTAGATCGCAGTGCATCAGCGCGGTTGTCGCACGTCAAGACTCGCGATGGTGGCGCACGGTCCTCTTCCGGCTTGATACGCGTCAAGTCCTGCTGTGCCCCTGCATCTAGCCTTCTGATATTCGCAGGAACGCGGAATGATCAGGATTCACCGCGAGCAGGATTGCTGCATGAGCCAGATTGGCTTTCCGGATCCCGTACCAGCTTATTGCCCGGCGGGTCCCGGCCTGCAGTGCGCGGCCTGTTCGACGGCGCCGCCGCAACATTCGAGATTACGGCGGAGCCGCTGGAAGACCATTTCGGTGCCAGGTCGTATCTCTATGAAGACCTGGCGTCCGCCTTCTCGGTCCATCGCGAGGCCATCGAGAACGTTGCCCGTAGCATGTTCGAGATGAACGGCGCCCATAGCATCGTTCTGCATAGCGGCCACTTCCGGTTCCCCGCTTAGGCGAATGTTGACGATTGCACATTCAGCGGTTCGGCCAGACCTCGCCCCACTGGAAAGAACGCTTTTGACGCGACCCTTACCTTCGGCTCTACGATATGCACCCTCGGCAAGGGCACGTCGATGTCGTTCAAAGCTTTTCGTGTTGGGGATCATCTAGTCGGTGTAGGGGTAAACGCCTCGCGAACAGCAGGGTTCTCAATGGGTTGCCACACCAGACCCGCTCGCTGTGGTGATCGACCTCAATATTGAGGAGTGCAAGGCGCAGATTTGCCGAATGGTACGGCATATCCAAGCATGGAACGCGTATGGAATGCGATTGCTCTACGGCAAAGAAACTCCTGGATCTGTACTGGAAGAACTTACAGGTGCTTCACTCATGCCAATCTGCATTTGCAGAAATACAGGGCGCGCACGCTCGCTGACCGAACGACGTCGACATCCACCTTTGGTATCGGGGCCCAGCCTCTAGCCTGCTGCCTTTCGTTTGCTGCAGCCCTTTCCGGTTTGAGTGGCTATGCGCCCTTCATTACGTGCTTTTCAACAGCCTGCTATCCAAGCCGAGATCGCATTCTGACGCTGAGTTGTTAACCGCCGGACGGGCTTGGTCCTTGCGTTGACCTTGTGAAACGGCCCGACGATGCCTGTTGGTCGAGCCAGCCGAATATCAGTCGCTGCAGGTCGGGCAAGGCCATCGTCGCGTACTGCAACGTCATCTCGTGAGACAGGACTTCATTCCCGATTCCCTCGGCGAGGTTGGTGATGGAAGCAATGGCAAGCACCCGCAGGCCACAATGCCTTGCGCTGATTACCTCTGGAACTGTCGACATCCCCACAACGTCGCCACCAATGGCCTGCATCATTCGGATCTCCGCAGGGGTCTCGAATGCCGGGCCACTGAAGGCCACGTACACTCCCTCGGCCCACGGCAGTCCAAGCACCTGCGCGGCAGCGTGCAACTCTTGACGCAAGTTAGCGTCATATGCGTTCGCCATGGGAAAGAGACGAGGGCCAATCTGGTCATCGTTGGGACCGATCAATGGATTGCCCGGTTGCAGATTGATGTGGTCCGTGATCGCTACCAGGCGGCCAGGTCCCACGCCGGGGCGCAGCGAGCCTGCTGCACTTGTCACGATTAGCCGGTCGCATCCCATCCGTTTCATTGTACGGACCGCCTGCGTCATTCCCGTCGTTCCATGTCCTTCATAGAAATGCTGCCGGCCGCGCATGCACATGACATCCACCCCGCGCAACCGGCCGAGAACGAGTTCACCAGCGTGGCCTTCCACCAGGCATTGCGGGAATCCCGCCAGTTCCGCATATGGAATCACGATGGCATTCTCGATTGCTTGCGCCAGATCACCGAGTCCAGAGCCAAGGATTATGCCAATTTGGGGAATGAATTCGCCGACGCGTTGGCGAATCCGTTTGGCTGCCTGTTCGGTTTGATCAAGCCCCCCCATGGGCGATAGCAACGTGTGAGTCATGGCGCCAGCTCCTGTGTGTCGAGGCTTGCATCGCCAAATGTCATCTCAAGCCCTCGCCAGCGCTGCGGATCGAACCGGAACTGCTGAGCACGCATGAGCGGTCCAGCGTCGGCCCCTGTTCTAGCGGCAAGGGCACACAGCATTTTTGCAAAGGAGCCAGTCATCTTCCAGCTTATTCACCTGGAATCGGAATGACATGTCCAGTGCCTGGTTAGCCACCACGATGTCTCGTATCTGATCGCGGCCTTGGAATCCCGCCGTGAGCCGGTAAGCGCCTGGCTTGAGTCGCATGTATAACAGTGGACCGCTGGCCACAATGCGCAGCACCGGTTTGCCATCGACGCTGGCCACGACAACAGCTACCCCGCTAAGGGGTCTGCCGCTGCTCGCATCTACCATGCTGAGTCGGACATTAAAGCGATCCGCGACTTCCTGCATGGCCCGCTTACTGGCTTCATCGTCCCTGGCGCAAGCGTAGGGAATGCCGCGCTGCTCCATAATCTGAACTAGGTCTTCCGCCGATTTCGTCGGCGTTGCGCAACCCGCCGCCAACAGCGTCGCCAATAGCGCAGCCAACAGCGATGATATTCCGATGTTAAGTTCTTCTAGAATCTGCATTTGCCTGCCCCGTATATATGGATGGAAGTCCGAAGTGCCGGCTGCGCCCGGAGCCGACTGTCAAAGTGTGTCACCCTCGACGCCGCCCATTCGCCTGGCCGCCATGGCGGCTTCAGCGCTTGCAACGTCGCGTTTGACTGCGATGAAACTGTCAGGAGTGACGGAAACGGAATCAATGCCGCATTCGACCAGGAATCCAGCGAATCCAGGGTGGTCGCTCGGAGCCTGGCCGCACAAGCCTACGTGCACTCCTGCCTCGTGGGCCGCCGCAATGACACTCCGGATCATCGATTTAACCGCCTCGTCTTCTTCGTCGAACAAGCCGGCAAGATCGGCCGAGTCACGATCCACGCCGAGCACCAGCTGCGTCAGATCGTTGCTGCCAATCGAGAAGCCGTCGAAGCGTTTGGCGAAAGCCTTTGCCAGGATGACGTTGGATGGAATCTCGCACATGACGTAGACTTCCAGGCCGTCTTTGTGCCGTACGATGCCGTTGTCCGCCATGACCTCCAGCACAAGGTCGGCTTCTTTCACAGACCGGCAGAATGGAATCATGACAATGACATTGCTGAATCCCATCTGCTTGCGCAGGCGGGCAATTGCCTGACATTCCAGGGCGAAGCCATCCCGATAGCGCGGCGAGTAGTACCGTGAGGCGCCGCGAAATCCGAGCATGGGATTCTCCTCCAAAGGTTCGAACTCCGCTCCACCGATCAGCCGGGCATACTCGTTGGTCTTGAAATCGCTCATGCGGACGATCACGGGCCGCGGATATTGCACGGCGGCAATCCTCCCCAGTCCACGCGCGAGCCGGCTTACAAAATACTCTGTCTTGCTGTCGTAAGCGGCCGTCAATTCGGCAATGGTTCGCTTCGCTGCCTCGTCCTTGAGGGAGTCATACAAGACCAGCGCCATCGGGTGGATCTTGATATGGTTACTTACTACGAACTCCATCCGGGCCAATCCGACGCCGTCGGCGGGCATTCGCCACCAGCGAAATGCTGCTGCCGGATTTGCCAGGTTAAGCATGACCTTGGTGCGGGTCTCTGGGATACTGCCGAAATCGATTTTCTCGACTTCGTACTCGGCGATGCCTTCGTAGACAAAGCCCTCCCGACCTTCGGCGCAGGAGACCGTCACATTCTGATTCTCATGCAGCAGGCCGGTTGCATTGCCGGTCCCGACGATTGCCGGAAGCCCGAGTTCACGGCTGACTATCGCCGCGTGGGAGGTCCTTCCACCCTGGTCGGTGACTATCGCGGCCGCCCGTCGCATGACAGGTACCCAGTCGGGATCCGTGGTCCTGGTCACAAGCACCGCGCCATCGACAAAGCGCGCCATTTCCCGCAGATTCTCGATGACACAAATCGGACCGGTGGCGATGGCATCGCCAATGCTTACGCCCGTCACCAATGGCTTGCCCGCTTTCTTGATGCGATAGGTCTTGACCGCACTGGATTCGCGTCGAGACTGGACGGTTTCAGGGCGGGCCTGTACGACGAAAATCTCACCCGTTACACCGTCCTTCGCCCATTCAATGTCCATAGGCTGGCCGTAGTGGTCAGCGACCGCGCAGGCCCAGCGCGATAGTGTGAGGATCTCCTCGTCGCCCAGCACGAAGGCTGCGCGCTCCGCTGTCGTTGTCGGTATATTCCTTGTCGGGCAGGTGGAATCGCTTGTGTAGATAAGCTTCACGGCCTTTTCGCCCAGCTTCTTCCCGACAATGGGCGTGAGCGAAGGATCCGACAGCAATGGCTTGAACACTTCGTACTCGTCAGGATCGACGCCCCCCTGGACGACGTTCTCGCCCAGCCCCCATGCCGCGTTGATCAGAACCACTTTATCGAATCCGGTTTCCGTATCGATGGAAAACATCACGCCGGCGCCGCTCAGGTCCGCTCTCACCATGCGTTGGACACCAACAGATAGGCCGACCTGGAGGTGATCGATTCCCTTCGCCTGGCGGTAGCTGATTGCCCGATCGGTAAAAAGGGATGCGTAGCACCGGCGGCATGCATCAAGCAGTGCATGCTCGCCTCTGATGTTCAGAAAGGATTCCAGCTGCCCGGCAAAGCTCGCCTCGGGCAGATCTTCGGCCGTCGCGCTCGAGCGTACCGCCACGTCCACGTCGGGCTGGCCGGTCCGATGGTTCAGGGTGGCATAGGCCTGCCCGATTGCCTGAGCGGTCAATCGAGGCCACTCGCCGGTGAGGATCGCGCGGCGAATCGCCGTCCCCCCCTCGGCGAGAGAGCACTTTCCGCTCGCGAGCTCTGCAAGCGTTGATTTGATCATTGCGCTGAGCCCGTTTGCCTCAATGAAATGCCAGTAGGCGCCGACCGGAATGGCGAATCCCGGCGGCACCCGGATACCCTGGGTGCCCAGGCTGCCGGTCAGTTCTCCCAGCGAGGCGTTCTTGCCACCCACGCGCGAGATGTCGGCGCGTCGGAGTTCCTCAAACCAGACTACCTGCACAGTATTACTTGGCATGTGCTGCTCCCCGACGTCCGTCTCGTGCCGCAGCCCCCCTAGCAGCGCGCAACGGCCTTCGCGCGTTGGACAATCACTGAGCCCGCTACCAAGAACCTGTTAATCCGTTCCCAATACCAAACAACAGAGTGGACTACCGGTCCTTCACCATGCTTTCGGGCAAAACCATGACCTTCGTGACAGCCGCGCAGCAGCAGCATGCGGAGGGTGCCCTTCAATCTAGGACGCCACGCCCGCGCCACCTTGATATGGCTCAAGGTAGCGACGCCATGGGTGCCGCATAGGGCCACTGCGCCTTCCACCGGTAACTCGGAAGGCCGTCGTCCACACGTCGCGCATCAAGCCGCTTGCGGTAGATCAAGCATCTACCTGCTGCTCCAGATTTACTAGATAGAAAGGCTGGCGAATCGCTGGCGCCAGGACAGCCCCAATATGCCTGCGCATTGCTGATTGAGGTTTGATCGTTCTCGGGTCGTCTGCCATACGGATTCATCAGCTATACGCAACGGTGTCAGGGATGGGGGTGCAATTTCATGGGACAGCGCCAGAGTCTTTGGGCTGCCGCGCAAGAGAGTACCGCCATGTGTGATCGGGGTCTAACCGCGACAGAGGACGGCCAGACGCATCGCAAGCGTGCCGGCAAGTAATGGACTCCTCATCAATCATCCACAAGACGGCAGTGGATCTGCGTGTACCGCCAAATCTGGACGATTACGAGGCGGAATGTCGCCGCTTTTCCTGGGATGCTGTCCGGACGGCTCTCGGCACACAGCCGGATGGCGGAATGAACATGGCGTGGCATGCCCTGGATCGCCACGTGGCGACCGGCATGGGCCGGAAGGTGGCTTTGCGCTTTCTTGCCGGAGGTGGCAGCTCGACAGCCCGTGACGTCAGCTACGAAGAACTGGGCAGTCTTGTCAATCGCTTCTGCAATGTGCTGCGCGCCCTTGGCGTGTGCAAGGGCGACAGGCTCTTCATTCTGGCCGGGCGCATCCCGGCGCTCTATACCGCCCTGCTTGGAGGACTGAAGAGCGGCACCGTGGTCTGCCCTCTCTTTTCGGCATTCGGTCCAGAGCCGATTGCAACGCGCCTGAATCTGGGCGGCGGAACCGTGTTGGTGACAACCGATCGGCTCTACGCGCGCAAGGTTGCCAGGTGGCGTGACCGGATGCCAAGCCTTAAGCATATCTTGTTGGTCGCCGAAGAAGGCGGTCCAACCACCATTCCGGGCACGATAGATCTGGCCGCCATGATGGATGGCGTGCCTGACACTTGCGACAGCACTCCTACCTCGGCCGAAGACATGGCGCTGCTGCATTTCACCAGTGGCACCACGGGGACGCCAAAGGGCGCAGTGCATGTCCACGGGGCTCTGGTCACCCACTGGGCGACCGGCCTGCATGCGCTGGATCTTCATCCCGAAGACGTCTACTGGTGCACGGCAGATCCGGGCTGGGTGACGGGCACCTCGTATGGCACCATCGCCCCGCTGCTGCACGGCGTGACATCCATCGTGGACCCCGAGGACTTCGACGCGGAACGCTGGTACCGTATCCTTGCTGAGGAGTGCGTCTCCGTCTGGTACACGGCGCCGACGGCCATTCGCATGCTGATGAAGGCGGGAGCCGACATGGCGAAAGCCCGAAATTTCCCGCGGCTGCGGTTCATCGCCAGTGTCGGCGAACCGCTGAATCCTGAAGCGGTCTGGTGGGGCAAGCAGGTTCTCGGCCTGCCAATCCATGACAACTGGTGGCAGACGGAAACCGGCGGCATCATGATCGCCAATACTCCCGCATTCGATATCAAGCCGGGCTCGATGGGCAGGCCGTTGCCGGGCGTGGAGGCTGCCATTGTACGGCGCCTCGAATCCGGAAAGGCCGAGGTAGTCGATACGCCCGGAACCGAGGGAGAGCTGGCCCTCAGGCGCGGCTGGCCGTCGATGTTTCGCGCCTACCTGAATGACGAAGCGCGCTACCGCAAGTGCTTTGCCGGCGACTGGTACCTGACGGGCGACCTTGCGCGCCGCGACGCCGACGGGTATTACTGGTTCGTCGGCCGTGCCGACGATGTCATCAAGTCCGCCGGGCACCTGATCGGCCCGTTCGAGGTCGAGAGCGCGTTGATGGAGCACCCGGCCGTGGCCGAAGCCGGCGTCATTGGCAAGCCGGATCCCGTTGCAGGTGAAGTGGTGAAGGCATTTGTGTCGCTCAACAATGGCTTCGAGCCAAGTGAAGCCCTGCGCATGGAGTTGCTTGGCCACGCGAGAAGCCGCCTCGGTGCAGCGGTAGCCCCGAAAGAGATCGCCTTCCAGGCGGAGTTGCCGAGAACACGTAGCGGCAAGATCATGCGCCGCCTGCTCAAGGCCCGCGAGCTTGGCCTGCCCGAGGGAGACATCTCCACCCTGGAAGCCGGATCATGACCCACATCGATCATCCCGCCCCGCCGCCGCCTGCCGGCCCGGTGCCGTACGAAAAGGCGTTCGCGCTGACATTGCTGCGCGACATGCTGCGCATTCGTCGTGTCGAGGAGCGATGCGCGGAGCGCTACGGCGAAGGCAAGATCCGCGGCTTCCTTCATCTATACATTGGAGAGGAAGCCGTCTGCGTGGGTGTTCTTCATGCGCTGTCTCCCAAAGACGAAGTGGTCGCCACCTACCGGGAGCATGGGCACGCGCTGGTTCGCGGCATGGACATGGGTGTGCTGATGGCCGAGATGTATGGCAAGCGGGAAGGCTGTGCGCGAGGACGCGGCGGCTCCATGCACTTGTTTGATCGCGCCAGTGGTCTCTTCGGAGGGAATGCCATCGTGGGTGCGGGCCTGCCCCTGGCGGTGGGACTGGCGCTTGCCAGCCAAATGCAGGACGCCGGGCGCGTCACCGCCTGCTTCTTCGGCGACGGAGCGGTGGCCGAAGGCGCGTTTCACGAGTCGATGAACCTCGCGGCCTTGTGGGAGCTGCCGATTCTGTTCTGCTGTGAAAACAATCTATACGCGATGGGAACGGCATTGGAGCGCCATGAATCGCAGACAGAACTCTGCGTCAAGGCCGCCTCCTACAACATGCCGGCAATCCCCGTGGACGGTATGGATGTGGTAGCCGTCTGCGAAGCCGCCAGGGGCGCGGTGGAACGAATCAGGCTAGGCAAGGGGCCGGAGTTCCTTGAGCTGCGCACCTATCGTTTCCGGCCTCACTCGATGTACGACCCTGATCTTTACCGCCAGGCGGCAGAAGTCGACGCCTGGAAGGCGCGCGGGCCCATTCATACCTTCACCGCCCGGCTCAAGGCCGAGGGCAAGCTGACGGAAGACGAGTTCCTCGCGCTGGATGCCGAGGTGGGCGAGGAGATTGCCAAGGCTGAGGCCTTCGCCGAGGCGGGCACCTGGGAGCCTGTCGAAGATCTGCTGAAAGACGTCTGCGCGCCAATCGGAGGCACTTCGTGACCGTGCACCTGAGTTACCGCGAGGCCGTGCGTGAAGCCCTGCGCGAGGCCCTTGCCGCGGATCCCCGCGTCTTCATGATGGGAGAGGATGTAGGCCGCTATGGCGGCAGCTACGCAGTCTCCAAGGGCTTGCTGGCGGAGTTCGGGCCGGAACGCATCCGCGACACGCCCCTCTCGGAGCTCGGGTTCACCGGCGCCGGCATCGGCGCCGCCCTGGGTGGCATGCGCCCGATCGTCGAGGTCATGACGGTCAATTTCAGCCTTCTCGCCCTCGACCAGATCGTCAATACCGCTGCGCTCTACCGTCACATGTCAGGCGGACAGTTTTCGGTGCCTCTGGTCATACGCATGGCGACCGGCGCGGGGCGTCAGGTCGCGGCCCAGCATTCCCACAGCTTCGAGGGCTGGTTCGCTGGCATACCAGGCCTCAAGGTGCTGTCCCCCGCCACGGTCGAGGACGCACGCCGGATGCTGGCCCCTGCATTGGCCGACCCCGACCCCGTCTTGATCTTCGAACATGCCGGCCTGTACAACATGGACGGCGATATTCCCGAGACCTCCAGCGTGGACATCCGGTCGGCCAGGGTCCAGCGCACCGGCAAGGATGTGACCCTGATCGCCTACGGCGGCAGCCTGCCCAAGGCGATGCAGGCTGCCGATCTCCTGTCCGCGCAAGGCATCGGTGCTGAAGTGGTCGATCTGCGCGTGCTGCGCCCGCTCGATGATGCGACCATCATGGCATCCGTGGCGAAATGCCGGCGCGCGGTCATCGTCGACGAGGGCTGGCGCAGCGTCAGCCTGGCCGCGGAGTTGATGGCGCGCATCGTCGAGCAAGTCTTCTATGAACTCGATGCGCCGCTGGCCCGTGTGTGCGCCGAAGAGGTGCCGATCCCCTACGCCAGACACCTGGAAGAGGCTGCCCTGCCCCAGGCGAACAAGATCGCGGCTGCGGCGATCCAGCTGATCTCATGAACAAGCTGCCAGCCTGGGGCCTTACGGCTCCCCGGATGCGCGGTCTGTCGGCGAGGACGGCATGATTGAATTCCGCCTGCCCTCGCTGGGCGCCGACATGGACGAGGGCACACTGCTCCAATGGGCCGTGAAGCCCGGCGACGTTGTGAAAAAGGGGCAGGTTCTTGCTGTCGTGGATACCAGCAAGGCGGCGATCGACGTGGAATCATGGCATGACGGCATCGTCGGAGAACTCCTGGTCTCGCCCGGAGACAAGATGCCGGTCGGCACGGTGATGGCGATCCTCCTTCAGCCTGGCGAGGCGCTGGCGGACGCTCGGCCCATGCCCGCGCCTCACGCGTCGGGCGGCGCGCCACAGCGCCGCATGGTTTCGCCGGCAGCCCGCAAGTTCGCGCGGGAACATGGCATTGATGTCGATGTCGTGACCGGTACCGGTCCGGGTGGTGCGGTAACGCTGGCAGATGTCGAACCGGGTTCGCGCATGCCCGGAGCCGCTTCAGGCGACGGATCGGCCGATATCCGCAAAACCATCGGTGCCGCGATGGCACGGGCCAAGCGCGAGATTCCGCACTATTACGTTGCAGAAACGATTCCGCTGCGGGCGGCGCTGGCCTGGCTCACGCAATGGAATGCCCATCGGCCCATGGCCGAGCGTATCCTGCCGGCGGTGTTGCTGATCCGGGCCGTCGCGCTTGCCCTCACGCGCTTCCCAGAACTGAACGGTTTCTTTCGCAACGGCGTGTTCCAGCCTGCTACGGCGGTGCATGTCGGGGTCGCCATTTCCCTGCGACAGGGAGGTCTGGTGGCACCAGCGCTGCTGGATGCCGATAGCAAGTCGCCGGCGCAATTGATGCAAGAACTGGCCGACCTGGTCACACGGTGCCGCGCCGGCTCGCTCAAGCGTGCCGAACTGTCGGAGTCCACCGTCACGGTAACCAACCTTGGCGACCAGGGTGTGGCACAAGTCTTTGGCGTCATCTATCCGCCGCAGGTTGCGCTGGTGGGATTCGGCCGGATTGTCGAGCAGGCCTGGGCAGAAAATGGTGCGATAACGGTGATGCCGGTCGTGGCGGCCAGCCTGTCTGCCGACCATCGCGTATCCGACGGACATCGCGGGGCGATGTTCCTGGCGGAGCTGAGGGAGTTACTCCAACATCCTGGCGAGCTTGAGCGATGAACAATGCCGACATCCGCAATATCGTCCTGTCTACCCTGCGCGAGATCGCCCCCGAGGTCGAGGTGGAGACCCTGCGCGCGAATCGCCCCCTGCGCAGGGAAGTGGATCTGGATTCGATGGATTGGCTCCACTTCCTAATTGCCTTGCACCAGAAGCTGAAGGTTGAAATTCCGGAGTCCGACTATGCCCGCCTAGTGACGCTGGACGACGTCGTCTCTTACATCGAGGCCGCTCAGGGCCAATAGGCGCCGGCTGTGTCTCGCCTGGGCTGCATGGGGAATCGAGAGCGGTTTGCATCAATCAGACCAATGATGTGTAGTCAAACACTGATTGCAAGCCACCGCTCCGCGGCCCATGCGCTCCCCTGCGAGCATCACCTGTGCGCGGCTACGCTGCAGCCCGGCGCATCGCGCCAGCCGGCCGCACCCGCGGCCCGGCTCGGTCGGTAAATTCTGAAGACTCATCCCATCGAACATGAACAGCACGGAATGCAAGCCGGATCCGGTGTGGCTGGAAAATTAACCCGCCGGTGTACCGGCGGAAATTGACGCTCATCGCTTCGGCTCGGTCCCTGACATGCTCACGCAAAGGTGCAGGCAGTACGCCTCGCGTACGGCCTTCACCCACATGGGCGTTGGCCTGAGCTACGCTGACCTGGACAGCTGACTCGCCAATTTGCCGCCTACCTGCTGCAGGCGGGACTGTGCCGGAGTGACCGCGTCGCGGTGATGCTGCCAAATATTCTGCAATACTTGGTGGCCATGTTCGGCATCCTGCGCGCCGGTCTGGTTGTCGTGAACATCAACCGCTCTCGACCAACTTTCCGGAGGACAGCGCCAGCGTGTCGCCATTGCGCGCGCACTCGCGGCAAGCCCGCGCCTGCTGTTGCTGGACGAGCCGCTGTCGGCACTCGATGCCGCCCTGCAGGCGCAAATGCAGCAAGAACTCATTGCCCTGCAGCGGCAACTCGGCGTGGCATTCGTCTACGTGACGCACGACCAGACCCATGCGCTCGCCCTCTCTCCGCGCATTGCGGTCATGCAGGAGAGGCGAATCGTCCAGGTCGATAGTCCCGAGGCAATCTATCGCTTTCCTGCCACCCGGTTCGTGGCCGGATTCATCGGCTCATGCAACCTGTTTGACGCGACAGTCGAAGAGGGAGCGCAGAACCGTCTCCAGGTGCGCGTTAGCGGCATTGGCACACTGCAGGTGCAGGCCAGCGGACCAATGGCCGCGGGCAGCCGGGGCACCGTCGCTATCCGCCCCGAACAGATCCGGATTCGCGGCATGCGGGAGTTCCCGGAGCAGCCAGCCGGCCAGCGCCTGCTGTCAGGGACGGTGCGGGACCGCCTCTACCAGGAGGCGATGTGACGCTTTACCAGGTCGAACTGAGCAGCGGGCATCGCTTGCAAGCGATGGTGGCCAACACTGGCCCGGCCACCGGCGAGCAGCTCTCGCAGGGAGACCATGTCGTGCTTGACTGGCCCGACAATGCCGGCATTTTCCTTAGTCGCTGAAACAACGGGGGAGAAAGTGAGGATCCACACAAACCAGATGACTCGATGGGTTGCCTGCGGCGTGCCGATTGTCTTCTTGGTCGTGCTCATTGCGGCGCCGTCTGCCATCATGCTGGTGGCTGCTTTCCGCTCTCCAGGCGAAAGCGGCGGGCTGATGCCGTTGTTTCCTGGCGGTATGGCGGTGCCGGCACCTGTCCGGTGGCAGGACCTGTTCACGCTCGACAATGTCCGTGAGCGGCTACGGGAACCGCTGTATGCCCGGCTACTCTTGAGATCGGCAGGTTATGCCGCGCTGACCACTTTGATCTGCCTGGCGGCCGCGTATTCGCTGGCCTGGTGGATTGCGCGTAGCGCCCGCCGCCAGCGAAACCTCTTGCTGATCCCGGTCATCCTGCCCTTCTGGTCGAACTCCTGGTTCGCGTCTACGCGTGGATGAGGAGCTGCCTCATAATGCGCCTGAATGAACGCGGCCGCCCGGCGTTGGTGCGCCCGCCAGGTGTGCCGCGTCGCTGCGCCGCCGCCAACAAGCTTCCAGCGGAAACAACGCTGGCCACCTTCCATAGCCGGCAGCTTACGTTATGCGAGGTACCGATTGTGGCACAATTTTGCCGACGGGTTGCCATTGACTGCTGTCCCCCTATAGTGTTGATAAGTGCTGAAAACGCACGAGACTAGCCAGACAGTGCGCGTTGCATGACCCACCCTTTCGTCCCCAAAGGCAAGGCCCGGCCGCCATCGTCCAGAAAAGCGCCCGCGCTTGCTATCGATTTCGCGATTGGCAGTGGTGCAGTCGTGCTTTGCATCGTGGTGGCCTACCTCGTTCGGGTCACCGCCGAACGGTACCAGGAGCTTCTGTTACCGTTGGTGCCTGTGTTGGGGGCGGGCATCGGACTGGTGGTTGGTCTTTACTGGATCCGGCTGGTAAGGCTCAGGCGCGCCTCCGGAGACGGTCTTCAGAGCGTGAAGGAAAGCGAGGTGCGGTTGGCGGGGATCATCCGCTCCTCCGTGGAAGCGATCATCACCGTGGACAGCGACCAACGCGTCGTGCTGTTCAATCCAATGGCCGAGGCCATGTTCGCGTGGCCAGCCGAACTCGCGATTGGTCGCCCGCTCGGCGATTTCATTCCCGATCGATTCCGGGCTGCGCATGAGCAGCATGTACGCCGGTTCGGTATCACCGGGGTGTCGGATCGCCAAATGGGACGTCAACGAGCCCTCTACGCCTTGCGGCGAGACGGCAGCGAATTTCCGATCGAAGCGTCCATCTCGCAAACGGCGGACGGAGGCACCAAACTATATACGGTGATGCTGCGCGATATCACCGAACGTGCACGCGCGGATGAGGCGCTGCGAAGCAGTCTCCAGCGCGTGAAGGAAAGCGAGGCGCGCTTGGGGGGCATCATCCGCTCAGCCATGGAGGCGATCATCACCGTGGACAGTAATCAGCGCGTCGTGCTGTTCAATCCGATGGCCGAGAGCTTGTTTGGCTGGCTTGCCGAACTGGCGATTGGTCGCCCGCTCAGCGATTTCATTCCTGAGCGCTTCCGGGCCTCCCATGCGGAGCATGTGCGCCGGTTCGGCATTACCGGTGTGTCCGAGCGCCAGATGGGACGTCAACGGGCACTCCATGCCTTACGTCGGGACGGCAGCGAATTCCCGATCGAGGCGTCCATCTCGCAAACCGTTGACGGTGGCACCAAGTTGTACACGGTGATGCTGCGCGACATCACCGAACGCGTTCGTGCCGAGGAAGCTCTGCGGCGTTCGCGTGAGGAACTGCAGCAGCTCTCTGGGAGCGTTCTCGCCACACGCGAGGAGGAAAAGCGGCGCGTTGCGCGCGAACTCCATGATGACCTGGGCCAGCGGCTCAGCGCGCTGAAGATGGACACGGCCATGCTCCGCACCGACATGAAGGACGGCCGTGATGCTGCGGACCTCCTTCAGGAGATGGATACCATGGACGAAGTCATCGACGACGCCGTAGCCTCGGTTCGCCGCATTGCCAGTGACCTACGGCCGGCGCTGCTCGACGAACTTGGGATGCTCCCCGCCATTGAATGGCTGGCCAATGATTTTGCCGACCGGTACGGATTGGCGGTAAGCGTCGATGGCGTCGATGCGGAAGTTCCGGAGCGAACGGCAATCGCCATGTTCCGCATTGCCCAGGAAGCGTTGAGCAATGTCATCCGGCATGCCGACGCAACGGCAGTACAGATCCGCCTTACCCGGAAAGAGAGCCAGATAGAACTGCAGATACAAGACGATGGCGTGGGCTGGGACAGAAAGCCTTCCGGGGGCGGGCCGCGCAAGTCGCTGGGCCTGCTCGGCATCCGGGAACGGGCACGCCTCTTGGGTGGCGCCGTCTCGATCGACAGCACCCCTGGTAAAGGATTTTGCCTGATGGTACAAGTCCCCCAGGTCAAGGAGACTTAACGTGGTACGCGTCATGATTGCCGACGATCACGCATTGGTCCGCGACGGGCTCAGGCAGATCCTGGAGCGAGCCGGCAAGTTCGAGGTCGTCGCCGAAGCCGCGGACGGGGCGCAAGTCCTGTCTCTGGTGCGCGATTGCAGGCCGCAAGTGATGTTACTTGACCTCTCCATGCCGGGACGCAGCGGGTTGGAGCTGATTCGCCTGTTGCGGGACGAGCAGCCGGCGTTGCGCATTCTCGTGCTTACCATGCATGCGGAGGAACAATACATTGTCCGCGCCTTCCAGGCGGGGGCTGCCGGCTACCTGACCAAGGAATGCGCCGCGAATGAAGTGGTCGCTGCCATTAGTCAGGTAGCCAATGGCAGCACCTATGTCAGCCCTGCCATCGCAGGAAAACTCGCGACGAGCTTGCAAGATCAACATTGCGAGACCCCTCACCTGCACTTGTCCGACCGCGAACTGGAGGTCTATCGCCGTCTGGTCCTGGGCGATTCGCTGACAGCCATCGCTGCGGTGCTGTGTGTCAGCGCCAAGACCGTCAGTACCTACAAAATGCGCCTGATGGAGAAGATGGGGATGTCAAGCGAAGCCGCGCTGGTACGGTATGCCCTGCACCATCATTTGTTTGGCGACGACGAGGACTGCTAAGGTCTAGCGTTGGGCCTCGGTCGAGGCGCTACTCAGTCGAAGCGAGTGCCGGTGGCCGGATGCATTTGCGTGCGGGCGGGCGAGGCGTGCGGACACTGTTGCCTTTGCCTGACCCCAGCGCGCGTCAAGCGCCTCAAGCGTGACTTGCTTGCCATGGCCCCGGATGGCGGGACAAAGTACGGCTGACGGTTTCCAGTGTTACGCCCGGGTAACTCCCAATCTCCTCCCGTGTCATGCGCAACGTGAAGTCGGTTGCCGAATAACCCCGCCGTTCGAACCGTGCTGAGATGTCGAGCAAGTACGCGGCCACGCGTTGCTTGGCGGTGAGGTTACCGAGCAGCATTCTTTGACCGGCTTCACGTACGATTTCCGCGCTCAAAATCTTATGAACATGTAGCTGCAACGGCTTGACTCGCGGCACAGCGCTTCCAGTAGATGGATCGGGATCACACAGACGGCGCTGTCCTCGAGGGCAACGGCATCGCAGGTATGCTGCTCTGTCGCAATACCGTCTACGCCGATAGTTTCGCCAGGCAGGAAGAACCCGGATACGTATTCCCGGCCACTCTGGTGCGAGAGAACGGTCTTGAACGAACCTGAGCGCAACGCATACACACTGTGGAACGGATCTCCGGCCCGGTACAGCGCTGCCTGAGCGTTCGCCGGTTGAGGACAACGCCACTCAGTCGAGCGACCTCCTTCTCATCCAGGGCGGACACCATGCAGATGTGCCGCAACGCGCAGGAGGAACATGGGTCTTTGGCTTTGGCGACTTGGACGCGATGTGACCAAAATCCTCCGCTGCCGAGGCGACGGTATCGAATGCCGTCAAGGCTGCCGTCCCCGCAATGCTTGTTTCGAACATCGTTGTCTCCATCTCGATGCCAGTCGTTGACTGGCCGAACGGCGCTCTTGCGCATTCTGGACTGCGCGCATTTGTCACCGATTGCACTCTCCCTATCGTTCCTTGGCGTTCTTGACTGCAACGGCTTCCATCAGAGCCGCCCGCAGTTCATTGATCTCGAGCGACCTGTCAAAGCAGTAGCGCTTACCTGCCTTCAGGCAAGCCTTACGTAACAATGAAGCGCCGCTTTCAGCAAGCACAATCAAGATGCTCTCCGGGAGTGCTTTCGCCACTGTCTGGATCTGCGACAACGAGCCTGGCTGCGAGGCGCGCAGTCCGATCGGAATGATGTCCGGCCTTACAGCAATCAGCACCTGCAACTCGGTCGCTGCATCTGCCCCCATTCCTATGACCTGAATGCCTGCAAGCGTCCTCAGCATACGCAACTGTCAGCGCCGGATCGGGATAACGTGTTCGAGCAGATAGACGGTGAGGCTATCTTGTGGGGTGGGATCACTCATGTACCCAGTATTGTGGATGTCCGGGGGGTGTCGAAATGAGGCGCCACTGAGAGTGGCGTCAGATTTGAAGGCGGCTCTGTCAGACTTTCCTGACAGGCGGTCTGCGTTTAGGCCCCGCCTGCGAGGAAATTATGCCTCACCGCCCGTAGTGAAGACGGCGTTACCGTCGCAGCCGCCCAAAGCCTAGCAATTGCAGGCTGTCCCCTTTGCGCCTGGCACAGGTCTGGCGCCCAAAGAGAAATTTTCGGATCATAAATGTAAGGACCCCATGGGCAGCCCGATGCAGAATGCCCGAGACGTCCGCACAGCGTGCAATAGTGGTCCATGGCCATTTCCCTCGTCGATTGCAGAGCGTTGCTAACTCCAGTATCGAAGGGACACCCGATTACCGCCATCAGGAGACGCTGATTGTAATGTCAGGACCGTGGCGCGCCGTTTGTCGGCCTTGCCCCTGTGCACGTAAGTAAATACGGCAGGCCTGTCAGGGCACCCTGACAGCGGTCGACTCCTGATTTGTGGCCCGGTGTCGTGAACGCAGGGAGCCTTCACTTGGCTCGGGGCGTTTCCAGTGTGGCATTTCGAATCGCCGTTACCGTGTCCGTGTCGATCGCACGGTCCATCAGATCCCGCAGGGCACTCCGGGAGAACCGCCAGCCGATTCTTGTCAGCATCAGGCCTACCACGAGCGCCGCAATCGGATCCAGCAGGTGGTAACCCAGCGTATTGCCCAGGATCCCCAGTGCCACCAGACGCTGCATCCGGGCGTGCCAGGCGTTTACAACCAGCATGCTTGACCTGACTCGTTCGGCGATAGCGAGAAGATAGCGAAACAACAATTCCTTTGTTGCCAGCGCACCAAGGGGCGACCCAGAGCCCGATTATTCGTACAGGCTGGATTGAATCCGGATGCTCAAGCTTGAGTACGGCGTTAACAGCATGCCGACGCCGACGACCAGCAAAAGAAGTCCAAGTACCAGCGAGGAGGCAGTCTCGAAACGCTGGTGCCCGTAGTGATTGAACCGCCCCGGGAACGGTGGAGGCTGGTTGGTTTAAGTTAATAGCGGTTCGGGGGCAGGCATTTTATGCTGCCGATAGTAGTTTGCCTCAGCTTCGGCGGGCGGGATATAGCCGAGGGGTTCCATTAGCCGATGAGTGCTGCCGCGCAGTGCGGTGGAGCGCTCAGCGAGCTTGGCGGAGACATCGCCGAGCAGCTCGAGTACGTGCCCGGTCATTAACAAGCGATTCGTCATCGTCGGCCGAAGAAGGCCTGCGCTTGCTGTGACTGCATCGTGCAGGCTGCCGCACCCAGCCGACCCATTGATCGCGGTATGCCGGGTCCTCGCCTGCTCGCCCGGTTAGTAAGTTCTGCGACCATCTCCCCCTGTACCGTCAGTCAGCGATATACGCGCGGGACGGTGTCGAATTGAGCCGATCGACTCTGGCCGATTGGGTCGGCCAGGCTAGTGCACTACTGCGCCCTCTGGTCGATGCCATTCGACAGTACGTGATGGCGGCCTCGAAGATCCATGCCGAACGACACGCCGGTACCGGTGCTTGAACCCGTCAATGGCAAGAACAAGACGGGGCGGCTCTGGACCTATGTACGTGATGACAGGCCGGATCGAAGGAGACACCGGTCGCCTGGTTCGCATACAGCCCCAGTCGATCGGGAGAATATCCGCAGACCCACTTGAAGGGCTTCAAGGGAATCTTGCAGGCTGACGCGTTCGCTGGGTACAACGCCATCTACGAACGAGGCGACGTGCGAGAGGCTGGATGCGTTGCTCACGCGAGACGCAAATTCCACGACCTGTACCTGGCACGCAGGAGCAAGGTCAACACCGAGGCGCTGCGTCGGATCGGTGAGCTGTACGCGATTGAGGCCGAGATCCGCGGCACGCCCCAGACGAGCGAAGATGCGTCCGACAGGAACGGGCGCGCCCCTTACTGGATGCCTTCGAAATATGGTTGCGCTCGACGCTGAGCACGGTGTCGCACAAAAGCGATACCGCGAAGGCCATCAATTACGCATTGAATCACTGGGCTGCACTGACGCTGTATGCCGACGTTGGCCGCGTCGAGATTGACAATAATGCGGCGGAGCGCGCACTGCGAGGCGTTGCTCTCGGCCGGAAAAACTTCCCGCACTTCGGCTCCGACAGTGGCGGTGCACCCGGCGTCGCAATCTATACGCTTGTTGCGACAGCCAAACTGAACGGTCTCGATCCGAGGCTTACCTGCGACACGTCATTGCCCGCATTGCCGAGCACCCCGTCAATCGCGTCAGCGAACTACTGCCATGGGCCGTGGCTGATCAGCTTCGCCAGAGCGCAGCCTGAAAGTATCCCAAAGGATGCTGACGGTCGGAGCTCATACTTTGTTCGCCCCGGTCGATACTCGATCAGCGTTTCCTCTCAGGAGATCCGCCGCCGGAGGAGCAGAAGCTCCCAGTGGCTGTGGCGCATATAGCGAAGTACGAGCAGAGCTAGTCCAACGTCCCCATCATGGAGTTTTGCTTCTCTTACGCGCCCGACCTGTTCATGGATTCGGGTGCGCGACTCGGCAATATGGCTGTCGAGTCCCTTCAGACGTTCGGCCCTGAGCCATTTAGGGAGTAACTGCATTCGAGGCTTCCTCTGGAAGGAACCGGCTAATTTGATTCACGTGCAGAGTACCTAAGACGCTCTGTTCGCGCGTTTCGGACGAAGTACTCCGGGCCGACGGTCGCTCAGTTCGTCCCGGCTTGGCATCGCCTCACCACTGCTACCACCGCTTCGGACCGTACCACCCAATCTCAGAGAGCAGAGCCATACTTGTCCTCACGAGCTGACGGCTTCGCGCTACCGTCTCATGGACACTGTTCTGATGCAGGTTCCAGCGCTTATGCAGCGCAGTGTTATCGAGCAACAAGGCAGAGAGATGGTCCCGTGCGCGTGTCTTTTTCATTGCTGGACACCTCAAGCTAACGTTGATGTTGCCAGTCTCCGCCGCCTCTGACATGGATGACTATCGGATTCCGTCCGACATACGCGTGAGAGCGCGAAATAGGCGTGAAAGAGCGATTGTATGACTTTGAGCGCACGGCCTCGGCGCCCGCTAGCGGCCGGTCGGGCGTCACGCGGGGACGTTCGCCGCGGGCGCTCCCCGTTCGCGCGCCGCCGCGGCGGTTCCGCCCACGCCGCTGGCGGCAATGAATGCGACGCCGAGCACCGACCACGCATCCGGCACGGAGCCGAACACCATCCAGCCGCCGAGCATGGCAAAAGCGATCTGCAGATACAGATACGGCGTTAGGATGCCTACCGGTGCGCGCGCATAGGCCAGCAACAGGCACAGGTGACCGGCACAACCGGCCAGCGCCATGCCGGCCAGGAGGGCCCAGTGCATCGCGCTGACGTGCCAAACCCACGAGAGCGGAAACGCCGCCGTGAGCAGCAGCGTCGCCACAGAGCGCGTGTAGAAGTGCGTCGTCCCGACGCCGTCGGCACGCGTCAGCGCGCCGGTCAGCAACTGGTAGTCGGCGTTGAACACCACCACGCCCAGCGGCGGCAGCATGGCCGGCTGGAATTCGGGGCCGGGGCGTATCACCATCACCGCGTCGGCAAACCTCTGCAGCAGGAACAGCCAGCGCACCGGCGAGACACGTTCGCCCATCAGCGCTGCCGCGGCGAGCGTGATGGCCAGCGGCGTGAGCATTGCCACCGCGGTGAAGTCGCCCACGGGCATCACCTTGAGGCTGAAAAACGCGCACAGGCTCGACACCAGCATCCGTGCCGCGCGCATGCATTACAGGACCGGCCGGCGTGTGTGCAGCAGGTACCGGCCGCGCGCCGGCAACAGGACCGCGCCGTCAGCGCCGTCTGCGCCAGATAACGCACCCACAGCGCCATGGCCACCCGGACGGCGCCGCCGATGCCCTTGGTCAGCGTATCGAGCGTGGCAAAGCAGGCTACCGCCGCGATCATCAGTGCGATGCCTTACGGCGTGTGGTGGTCCTTCATGACGGGTTGGCTGCTTGTTGCGCCGCTGGCAGTGGGTTGCGCGGCGTGGATGGGGGGATCGGAGCTGGGTACTGTTGTCAGCAGGAAAAACAATTGGGCTGGGAGGAAAGTCAGAATGCGCTTGCGGTGAATAATACCGCCGGCTGGTGCTCTTGGGGGTAATCTATATGAACGCGTCCCGTTTGCGCCAGGTTTTCGCTTGTTCAGACACTGACAGGCTCGAAGCACTCCACCGCGTCAAGGTCTTTCAAGATGAGCCTCTAGTCCGCCTCTGGGATCGCGCAGTCCGCTCACCCTCAGCTGTCATCGTAGATTCCGTAGCTGTCGCTGCTATTGTGGCCGTCAGCCGGGTGACCGGGGAGCGCCGATTCCCCTTGCGCGTCGTCCCGTACTTCGTACGGCCCGCCCCTCGTGGTCGTCGCCGGGCTGTACGTCATGCGATCCAACCGTGATCTTGCTGATCGCCGGAAAGCTCGACTTCTCCTCGATCAACCCGCATGCCGCATAACCCACTAATTTTTCAAAAGAGCCCCAAATATTAGGCCTGCGCGACACCTCACCAATCTGGGCCGGCGGCGGCAACCATGGAAGACAACCAGCCTTCATTCGCACACGGCGCCAGAGTAACCGAGTAACCGCACCGGAAAGCTGCACCTCCGGCACCGTACACTAAGCGCAATCCGCGGCAACAGGCGCGGCCGTTGCGAACATTGGCGACGTGGCATGTAACCTGGGGGCGCAGTCGACTTGGGGTACTTTTCGACTGACACACTGGACTAGTGGCCGGTACGCAGCTTGACCCGCTGGCCATCCTGAAGGCTGTTTTGCGGATATCGAACCACTTGTACGCCGTCGGTCAGGGGAGAAAGCAGTTCCACCTCATCCGAATTCCGATGACTAATCCGGACTTCCGTCCTGCGCACCCGGTCGCCCTCAAGCCGAAACACACACCATTGGGAACCCTCGCATCGGAACAGCGAACTAGCGGGCAACTTTGTCGCGCGATCGGTCTGCCACAGCACAACGCTCGCAATGACGCGAAATCCATCACCCAGCCCAGAGGGTGAATCAATAACGTCGATAATCACCCGGGTTCGCTTTTCTTCTATGCCCAGGGCGGATACTTTGGTAAACGCATGGGGCTCCACGAGCCGAACCTTGCCTAGTACCACTTGCTCGCCGCCCCATCCTTCCAGCCTCGCCGGCATCTGCGGCCGCACCTTGACTGCTTCCGTTGACAGTAGCTCGACCACGATCTCCAGGTCATGTGGATCGCCGATTGTCAGCAGGGGCTCGCCCGCAGCGACAACCCGTTCGCTGCGCTCCGAAATGGATAATACGGCCCCGGTGAACGGTGCATGAATCGGCACGACCGGCCAGCGCCCACGTTTGTGCTCCTCGATGGCCAGCAGGCCGGCCTCTGCCACGCGGACCTCCTGCAAGGCGGTGCTGGCTCGGGCGCGCGCCGCGGCGAGATCATTGCCGGCGGTAATGGAGGCGTTGGCGGCCTGCTCCCCTGCCTGAGGAGACAGGAAACGCTCCCGCACCAGTCTCTCGACACGCTGCAGTTCGCGCTGCGCCTGAGCGTAGTCTTCGGCGGCATGCCTGGCGCGCTCCTGCGCCTCACGGTATGCCGCACGTGCCGCAGCGACCTTTGCTTCGGCTTCTTCGCGTTCCTGGGCCGTCAGCGGCAGTGGCGCAAGTTCCGCCACCACTTCGCCTGCATGCACCCAGTCGCCCTCCCGCAAGCTGATTCGCATCAGTCTTCCTGCGACAGGCGCGGCAACAACGTAGCGCTCCCTGCTGCGGGTCTCTCCCTCCTCGGTAGTGGTGACTGCCATGGCGCCAACGGAGGGTCGCACCACCTCGACATCCACTGGCTCGGGCATGAGCAGATAGCCAAGGCCCGCCGCAACCACGACAGAGCCGACCATCAGGAACGTCTTGGCTTTTGACCACCGCATCGACTTACTCTCTGGTTTTCAGCACTGCGATCAGGTCCAGCCGTCGCAGCCGCTGCTGGACAAGCAGTCCGGCCACGGCTGCAGCGCCGATGGCTGGCAGCAATGCCTGCGCCAGTGTTTGCCTGCTCAGGCTGAGCGGGATGCGAAAGGCCTCTCGGTCGAACATGGGGACGAGCAAGGCGCACAATCCATAGCCCACGGCGATCCCGACCGGCAACGACAAAACCGTCAGAAAGTACTGCTCGCCAAGCAGAATCCCAGAAACCTCTTGCTGGGAAAAACCAAGTACTCGCAGACTGGCCAACTCATTCCCGCGCTCGGACAGCGCAATGCGAAAGTTGTTGTAAACGACCCCTGCCACGATGACCGTGGCGAAGGCCGCCAGCACCAGACTGGAGACGACGAACGTCCGATCAAGCGTTCTTCGAATGCTGGCGATCACGGCGGAACGTATGATCACCGAACTCACGACGGGCAGGCCCTTGAGCCTTTGGTACAGAGATTGTGCCTTGTCGGTGTCGACGCGGAGGTACGCGCCACTGATTGCAGGCGCTTCGCCCAGCAATCGGGATGATGCCTTGTGGTCCATGTAGGCAGCGACGCCCAGCAGGTCATCGACGACATCCGCTACCCGCATGACTACACTATTGCGGCGGCCCTCGAGCACTTCAACCTCAACACGCTCACCCACCGATAAGCCCAGCTCTGCCGCCAGTCTTGCCGAGAGTACAAGCCCGTCCGAAGCAACCGGATGACGCCCGGAGGTGTAGCCCGCAATCTCATGTAACTCTCCCGTGGCTTCCAGACCTGTGATTACGGTGCGCTTGGAGCGATTCGCGTTGTGCAACCATACTGGCACAATTCGAAATGGCTCGACTCTCAGGACGCCCGGCATCTGGGCCAAGTCATGGACTACCTGCAGGGGGCGCTGTTCGTTGAAGATCAACGTCAAATCTTCATGCTGAACGCGGCCGAACTGAAGGTTGAGAATCGTATTGACGCCGTCGAGTCCGAACCGTCCGACGATGGTCAACCCTACGGCCAGCGCGATGGCGGTGATGGACATCAAGGCCTTGCCCGGCCGACGAGCCAGATTGCGCAAGATTAGGCGAAGGGGAATCGGCAACACTGCCAGGAGGCCTGCACGGTCGAGAATGCTCGCCCGGAAGCCGAGGGGTAACTCAGGGCGCATTGCTTCGACCGGTGACAAGCGGCCTGCGCGCACGGCGGCCGATGCACCGCCCAGGGAGGCCGCAGACACACTCGCTATGACAGCGCCGACCACGATCCCGGGAGAGACCTCAGCGTTCAGCGCGGGGAAGTGGAAATACTGGCGGTATAGGCCGACCAGCAATTCCTCCAGATACAGGCCAACAGGTACGCCGAGCAGCCCCCCAAGCAATACCGTCGCTAGGCCAAAATACACATATTGGCTCGCCACGGTCTCGGTGCTATAGCCAAACGCCTTCATCAAACCAACCTCGGCCCGCTGTAAGGTGACGAGGCGGCTCAGCAACGTATACACCAGGAAAGCCGCCACCGCCAGGAATAGGGCCGGGACATAGTTGGCGATCACGCGGATCTCGTCGAGTTCATCGCTAAGGAATCGATTCGACTGTTGCAGCGTCCGTTCATACGCCCCGAGGCAGCCGTAACGGAGAAGCATCCGGTCCAGCCTGGTGACGACCTCCTGGGGGCGAGCCTCGGCGTCAAGCAGGATAGCCAGATCATTGAACCCCCCCTCCATATCGAAGGCGGATTCCATAGCGGCGTGCCCCATCCACACGACGCCGAACCGGCGGTTGTCCGGAAACACCATGCCCTGCCCTACCTCATAGACGTACTCTGGTGACATTCCGAGGCCAGTGATCGTCAAGCGGCGAGCATGGCCATTGAGTATGGCTGTCAGGTGTCCCCCGACATCCAGTGCGTTGGCATTTGCGAAGGCGACACTCAGGACGACTTCGTCTTCACGGGAGGGGTCGGGAAGTCGGCCACGTGAAAGCCATAGCGCATTGATATCGGCCTTGCCGAAGGTTGGCAGGGAAATTAGGCGAAGGGTGGCCGGCTCCCGCGTGCCCGGAACATCGGCATTAACGTCATGGACGATGCGCATGAGAACTTCGCGCACGCCCGGGATAGCCCGAACAGGTCCTTCGAGAGAAACCGGTGCACGTTTCACATTGGCAAACACGTCGGCAAAGCGCTGCATCTCGTAGTAACGGTCCTTGGCGGATGCAAGAGAGTGCCATGCCCCATTCATCGCTACCAGCACGGCTATGCCGCATGCGACGACCAGCGCCGCGGCAATAACCTGGGCGCGAAGCCGCCACAACTCGCGCGATAACATGGTGAAGCGTGCGGCTACCATCGCAACTCCGATGGATTTGCGCGGGTTGCATGCTGCTCAATCTCCGTAATGCGGCCACTGCTGATGTGCAGCACCCGGTCAGCCATTGCAGCTATGGCCGTGTTATGGGTGATAACGGCTGTAATTGCTCCCTGCTCCGTATTTACGCGCTGAAGAACCTCCAGTACAAGCCTCCCAGTGCTGTAGTCCAGCGCTCCGGTTGGCTCGTCGCATAGAAGAATGTCCGGCTGCTTGACAACGGCACGGGCAATGGCAATGCGCTGCTGTTCACCGCCGGAGAGTTGCGCTGGAAAGTGGTCCTTGCGCGCCGATAGCCCTACCATGTCAAGGGCATCGAGCGGATTCATGGGATGCTCGGCGATATCGGCCACCAATGCGACGTTTTCTAGGGCCGTCAAGCTCGGAATCAGATTGTAGAACTGAAATACAAAGCCGACGTGCTCGCGGCGGTAAAGGGTAAGACCCGCCTCATCGGCGTGTGCCAGGTCATGGTCCCGGTATTCGATGGTCCCGGACGTGGGGCGGTCCAGTCCGCCTAGAATATGCAGCAACGTCGATTTTCCGCTTCCCGATGCTCCCAATAGGACGACAAACTCCCGGTCATAAAGGTCGAGGTCCACGCCGATTCGCGCGTGGACGACCACCTCGCCAGTTTGATACGTCTTATAGACACCGCGCACGCGAAAGAGCGGACTGCGATCGTTGGACATTGCAGAGCTGACCTCTTTACCTGGAGGTCAAGCATTCCCAGTCATTAGCTGCTGGCTGTGCCAGCCTTTACCAGAATGACGGGGCATGGGGCGTGAGCAATGACGCGGCCCGCTACGGAACCGACAATGGCATCCAGAAATGCGCCACGGCCGTGAGTGCCCATCACGATCGCTGCCGCATTGATAGAGCGTGCAAACTCGACGATGCGTTCTGGCGCAAAACCCGTCAGCGCGTGCTGTTCGAACGGAACACCCGCTGCGCTCAGGATCTCAGCGGCAGAGTGCAACGTCCGGCCGCTCTCGTCCGAGTGCCATGCTGCAAGGTCAGCGGCGCTGATGTAGGACTTCACCTCTCCCGACACGTCTGGCATGCAGTGAACGAGGTGTACGAGCAATGGCCCCTTCAGTAATTTCCCAGCAGCCACAAATTGTGCCGCTGCATCGCTATATGTTGACCCATCGGCCGCAAGTACAATGGATTGCATCGCATACTCCTGATGACGAAGACGGCAGCGATCTCATGCTGCGCCGCACAACATTGCAAAAATGGCGGATTACAGGTCGCGGCGGTTATCTTCCATCGGTCAAACCCCATGCCTTTGTTCATAAGGTAGGTGATGAATCATTCACGGATTTGGGCTGGATCAAAGAAGCTGTAAGCGCAAGAAGCCGCGCTATACGGCCGGACCGTCATGAAGAGATCACTATTGTCCGGCTGAGCCGCGCCTCCGGCTGTTCGGTGGCGCACACCGGAGATCCAGCACCATCATTCGGTTGGCGCCATTGCGTAGGGTAAGTCTGGCCGGGAGCGCCATGGTTCAACCTGTCATCCTCCCCAATCCATAATCGCACAAGCGCCACATCTGAGCGCCAGCCGCCCTCTCCGTCGGTGATAGGCCAACTGCCACAATCGAGGATTCGCCGATGCGGTAGTCCGGGTGTTTCGTGCGCTCAGGTAAGCGAGGCCTACAAAGCTCGGCTTGAGCGCGGTGGCCATAGCCCGGGCCCGGCTGAGCTGACCCTTCCCCGCATAGAGCAAGAGCCCTGACAAGAGCATGGCTCCTGCGACGAAGCAGAACGCGCTTTGAACGCTCCCGCCCGGCGCAGCGGTGATTCCTAGCCCCCTAGTCCACCAGTGCCATGCTGGTAACCCACGAGCTTCGTGAAGCAGAAAGCCAGAGACTTGCTGGCTTTCGGATATCTAGGCGACGCAAAAGCAAATACGGGCAGCGCTCGGTTCCATCGGGTCCATGGAGACAATCAACAAGCACATCAGGCAACACTGGGCTGAGCGACATGGCGAGGACTGGGAGTTCAGCACCAGTCGAGAGTTCGCAGCAGCCATCCAGGCGGAGACTCACACGCGTGGCCACGACAAGCTCTTTGGAGTTAGCCGAACGTGGCAGCGGTGAGCCGCATTGCCACGTGTCCGACCATGGACAGGCCTGCAATCAGTATCACCGCCCACCATAGCTGGTACGGGTTCAACGCCTTGTACGAGCCCATCCGGACACTCGGGAGGTTGGGCAAAATGAGAGCACCAGCCGTTGCAGCGCCGCCGCCACTTCACGATGCTCAATCAGGCGAAGCCAGCCATGCAATGTCGGCTTCATATCCAAGAGCACTGCCAAGGCGCCAAATTCCGGAAACAGGTTGCCAAGAAACGCTACCATGGAGACCTGTCAAGGCAAATGTGCGCAGGCCGGCTACGCGCCCGCCCTCGGGAAGTTCGCGCTCATGCCAGCCACGCTCCAAGCCAATCAGAAGACCGAACGTCAGTGCCGCCACCAAGCCCGTGGCTTCGTGGCGTATTCCGAGTGGCGTCAAGGCCGTTCTCCTCTGAGAACTGCTCCGAGCGGACTATCGCAAACTCGTGTGGTGATGTCTGTGCATCCAGATTTGACTTTATCTGCTCGCCAGGTGTGGCCGACGTTCGGTCACTCGACTTCATTTGGTTGGGATACTGATTTCGTCGGGTAACGGGATGACCATGACTTGCCCAGGCGAATTGCCAGCCATGTCGGCCTCCATATACGTAACGTAAACGAGTGCGCGCCGCTCGATGTCGACGATTCTGATCACATGGACTGACTTAAAGGTAAGCGCTACAGATTGGTCAAAAACCTGCGCTTGTACGGGAGTTGATTTTGACAAACTGAGCTTACCCACTTGGTGGCACGACACTGTTACATCTTGAGAGTGGGGTTGGCGCGCGCCATGCTGAGGAATGTCTACATGCATTTCAGATACGTAACATGCGACGCCGCGTACCAGCTGATCATCGTAGACTGTAATCCCTAGATGCGATCCATACCGCTTCGATTCGGTTTCGATGGTCGCCAGATCTTTACTTAAAGAGACATGAGGCTGCAAGAGAAGTAGCGCCGCAGCTATTGCGGCCTGCAATGGGAATAAGGATGTCCACATAGTTTCCCTTAATGTTTTCGCGACAGAACTTGTGACAGGCTGTCGATAGAATAGTCTTTTCCTCTCATTCAAAAATATCCCGACATCGAGTATCGAAGTTGATACGGGTCAAAGATCAGTTTCGCGTGGCTGCTTTTTCTAAGAGGGAGGAAACCTCGAATTGACCGATGCCCCACTTGACCCTGAGCCCGTCGCTTGGGCTAGTCGTCGCCGTGCTCGACAAAAAGTGGACCGGGTTCCCAACTGCTCTGCGCTCAATTTGTGCCGCTCTCGCCCGTATCGGGTGGAGCGGACGTTGCAGACGGTGCGGTTGGTTGCGGCGCTCGCTCTATCAGCAGATCAAGCGATCCATAAAAAAGGCGACGCGAAAACACCTCGACCTCGTGCTGGATCAGTTGAGGTGGCTCGAGTCGCTGCGTGACAACGACACGCTTGGTTAAAAAACCCCCGCAGAAGCTCTGGACGAATACTTAAAATCTGTTCAACAATCTAGTGTGCGACGACCGGTTGAATCCGCCCAGTCACGAGCCACGTCTTAACGGGCGTGCTCAAGCACGAGGGCATCGCCATCAGCAAAGTCGCGGCCGGGCGTTACGACGAGGAACGACCGCACCAGTCGCTCGGCTACAGAACGCCGAAGGCCGTCTATGTCTCGTGAGCTTGAAAGACCGCGATGGGTCGGTGGACCGGATCACACTGATATCCGCGGATTGGCTACCGCATTACGGTGGCCCGCCCCTTGAGCCTGCCGCTACCTAAAGTCGCAAATCGCAAGAATTTTGTTGCATAGTCCAATCGCGGGTTGCTCGCGTGCCGGGCTACGCCGCCTTCAGGAAACTCCTCGTCTCCAGATGGGACTGCAAAGGTCATCCGGCGTCATGCAGCTGGAGCATCGGGGCGTGGGATGGCACGGAACATGGCGAGTCTGCTGATGTCCCAAATAAGATGACCCGCATCGTTGATGCGCACGCGACCCGCCAGCGTCGCCGACCTCATCGCCCCTGAGAAGTCGCAGAATTCACAAAAATGGGCTGAGGCCGGCGAATGGACTCAGCCCTATTCCAAAGAAACGCATCCTTGAGACCTCGCGTGGTCGGGATCTTCGAAGGATTCGCTTCTCACATCAATGACCAAACCATTGCGGATTTTCTTTCTTCATTTCTTCCTTGGACATTGCCCCCCAGTACGAACCGACTTCTTTTTCGGTTACGTAGCCATGCTTCTTTCTATCGATTTTATCGAAGTGATTGTAGACACCAGGCATGCCTGCTTGCGCTTCCTCACGTGTCAGCTTTCCGTCTTGATTGCTGTCAGAGGCCTTGAAGCGCTCTGCAATCCGTGCCTTGGCTTCGGCCGGCGTCGATGCTTCGGGCATCCGGGTGGTTCCTGGTTCTGGGGCTGGCTGCGCAATCGCTCCGCCAATGGTGAGCATCATTGCGACAGCCAAGCAAACCTTACTAGCTTCTTGCATCATATTCTTTCTCCGATTGTTAGGATTTTCTTGCTTTTGGCTCTAAGAGACTGTTTCAAAAAGACGGCTCAGCGCGCCTGAAGATGTTCCAGCAGACGAGAGAGCAGCCGAGTTTTAGGAACGCTTCGTGAATGTCGGCTCGACGTTCGAAGCGAATGCGAAGACGACGAAAGTTGTGAAGCCACGCGTGAGTACGTTCGACAACCCAGCGGAATTTGCCCAAGCCACTGCCGTGTTCTGTCCGGCGCTTGGCGAGCACCGGTTTGATGCCGCGCTCGCGAAGCCGCTGACGATGCGGCTCGGAGTCGTAGCCACGGTCTGCGTAGATGACTTTGGGCTTTTGAAGCGGGCGACCGCGCACGCCGCGAATTGGCGGGATCGCGTCGACGAGCGGCAGCAGTTGGGTGACGTCGTTGCGGTTCGCCCCGGTCAGGATTGCGCTGATGGGGACGCCATTTGCGTCGACGAGGATGTGATGCTTGGAACCTGGTCGCGAGCGATCCGTGGGGTTCGGACCAGTTTTTCGCCCGCCCCAACGGCTCGCACAGACGATGAATCGACGGCTGCTCGGGAGAAGTCGAGTTCGCCGGCCTCGCGTAACTTCGCCAGCAGTAGCTCGTGCAATCGCTTCCAAACGCCGGCCTTCTGCCAATCGCGCAAGCGCCTCCAGCAGGTCGGCCCCGACCCGAATCCCAACTTGGTCGACAGGTCGCACCAGCGTATGCCAGTCTTGAACACGAACAGGATGCCGTTCAGTGCAGCCCGGTTCGAAACCGGGAGCCGCCCTGGATATTTCTTGCGTCGCGGTTTCGGCGGCGGCAGCAAAGGTTCGATCAGTGCCCACAGTTCATCATCAATGATCGGCGCGCTCATCCCCTCGGTTCCAGTTGTTCAGATGGCCAAGGTTAACAGCTTGCCGAAAAGGTTAACAGCCCCCCGGGGCTCTTTTTGAAACGGTCTCTAAAACTCGGCTGCTCTCTCGTCTGCTGGAACATCTTCAGGCGCGCTGAGCCGTCTTTTTGAAACAGTCTCTAAGTTGGCTGCTCCCTCCTCTTGGTAACAAGTACACGTCCATGTTAGTAATCGACAATCGAGATGAATTGAGATACGTCAACAAGATTAACGTCCTATCGCGACGGAGCCACCCCTCGCGCACATTCGTTCCTCCGACGACTGGTCAGCCAGTACGGTTATTGACGTCCAGACGTTGCGCGATGCTCCGCGCGGCGGTGTCGCCGAAGCCAATAACAGGATCAGCCGCCCTCCGACTGCTCCTACGTGCTGCCTGTAGCAGCTGGTGGGAAGTCCAGCCTCGGGGGGCAATTCCTTTCCCTGAAGAGACAGAGCTTATGATTCGTATCGTGCCCACAGCCAGTTCGATGGACTTGCGCACTGCAATGCCGCGCCAACAAGTATTCTTCACAATCCGACCACATTTTCAATGGCGATTTATGGATTCCACTCGTACTTACGCATGGCGATCTCGCGCAAGCGGTGGAAGGGAGCGGGATCGCGAAGTCTGCGCACTGCGTTCGCGGCAATAGCGCGACGCAGGAAGAACTCGACGCTGGCGTGAATAATCGGCCCACAGGGGTCGTCTTTGTATTCTTCTAGCATCTCAGCAAGATAAAGCATTGCCAGTGCTTGTGGTGCGAGTTCGCCTTCGGCTCGCGCGCTAATAGAGATCAACTTTCTTTGCACCTCGTCCGAAATCGGAACGCCGTAGTATCTCCACAAGAGGTTGGCCGCCTTCGCACGTCGGCGGGCGCTCATACACGCGCAAAGGTAGTCGGCTAGACCGGCCATATCAGGTTCTGGCTCCAGACAAAAACAGCGATGAGGTCGCGGCGCCAACGCTTTACCAAGACTTCGCCCTTATCCCGTTAAGAATGCACAAGCTGACAAAGCAATATGAGCGCCGGTTACGCCACATACCCCAAGCGTCCATCGTTGCCGTGCCGCATTAGCTCCAAGGCTACATTGGGGCTTCCCTGCTTGATTAAATGTAAACATCATTGGCTCAGATTGATCCACAGCAAGATTTCAGGTGTGCCATCCATGAGAATACATGCACGAGGCGCCATCGGTTCGCGCGACATGCGTATCAGTGCACATGAAGTTTGTCGCAACGTACCATGTGGCCAATCTGGGCAGCCGAAAAAACGCGAGGGGGACAAATAAATAAGCGGCCTGTCTGCATATTTATTCTAGAAAAGCGAATTTTTCTTTTAATAATGATCCTGAGTAATAATTTTTCTGGAATTAGAAGTCGCTTGCGTCGTCACGCGGTGGTGGTGATTACCATCATGGCTGGAATCGTTTGGACTGGTGAAGCGGCTTACTGCGATGAAGTTTCGGTGCAGACGAACCTCTACAATATTCACTATCACCACGATCCCGAGCACATCCCATATTCGCCGCTGGTAGGCGCAGAGTATCGCAGAAGCGACGGCTGGCTGGTCGGCGGCTCGCTTTTTTTAAACTCGTTTGGACAATTTTCCCAAGCGGCATATGTTGGCTATCTCTGGGATATTGGGAGCGCGCCATTTTACGTAAAATTGGTCGGAGGTGTCATTCACGGTTATGCAGGAGATAACAAGGGGAAGCTGCCGTTGAATGTCGGAGGCTTCGCGCCTGGAGTATTTCCAGCGGTCGGCTTAAAGTTCGGTCTCGTTCGCATCGAAACGCAATTATTCTGGACCAATGGACTGATGGTAACAGCTGGCGTCGCCTTCTGAAAGTCACGCGATCAGAGTACCAAAGAAGCTAAGATGCGAGACTGGAAAATACCAAGAAGGGTTACCCTCGCGTCGTTAGATATAGAACACATGCCGAAGAAAGAATTATTTATTTATTTATTTATTCCACACCAAAAAAAATTCGAAGCGTATGAGAGCGAACAGACTGTCAATCAGCGACATGGCATATCCAAATCAGACTGGTGATGGCGACTTAATCTGTGATGCGTGGATTTAATATTTTGGCTTATTGATAACCATTAAATGATGAAACCAAGAACTAAATCACTTACATTGGCTGCAGCTGGGACTCGTCTGACTGAGACGGAGTACCTGCGTCAGGCGCAGGCCGCTTGCGAGAGCTACAGCAGGATCCCGGGGGTCATCGGGCCGTACCAGACCGCATCACTGACATGGAACGGCAGGCGTTATTACTATGCATATGGGAAGGATGCGGCGGATGTACTAAGGCTGATAGAAGTGTTTAGGGTTGAAGAGATGGGCGAACTGAAAGCGTTGCTGGCATTCCAGTATCCGACGTTTCTCAAAGACCTGTTTCCACAGGATTATGGATTCTTGTTTGGCGAATATCCGGAAGCGGATGTCCTTCCCGTTGAAACGCCCCATGGTTGAGAATAACCTTTCAACCGCGATACGGCAATCAACACCTGAACGTCTGCCACCCGCCCATGCCAGACTGGCTGCTCGCGTCTAGAAAGTCACTTCATGGATTGGCTCGGCCGAGCACCATTGGCACGAAGCAATTTGCTTCCGATACGTTGTGCTTATTTGCTTATTTGGCGGCGTCCCACGTCCGACGCACGGAAGCAGGTATTGTATGTGAACGCGACGATCCCATGTTGGCGTGCGTCTTCAAAGTTCTCTGAGGCTCTATCCTACATTTCATTGACTTGGCGCAATATCACCGGTGTCGCTGCGACATAGTCTGAATTGCGTGCAGCCACTGGAGGAGTATCATGAAACGCACATTACTATCCCTCGCACTATTTTCGCTTGTAGCAGGCGTAGCCTTAGCTCAAGGGCCGAGGAAGCCTGATCCATTCACGGACGGCGCCCGCACCGTTGATCCTTATACGGACGGAGCTAAGTCGGGAAAATTCGATCCTTACACGGATGGGGCTAAACAATCAACGGAAGCCGCCGCCTTGAATCCCCCCGGAACCAACGCCGATCCGTACACAAGTGGATCAAAGTCCGGAAGGCCTGATCCCTACACGGATGGAGCCCGTATCGGTAAGCCGGACCCATACACTGACGGGGCAAAATCCAAATAGGGGCATCGCTCGAAATTCATCGAATTCACGGAATGCGTGCCTCTATCGACCGGTGAGTGGTCTTTTGGAGGCACGCCCCGTGTCAACTGAAATTCTAGTCGGGGTGTTGTTGCTCGGGGCCGATTCCAAAATAACTCAGTCACAGGACAGCTGGGCATTACGGGGCCGTTGTTGTCTCGTCCTTACTGGACAGCCAAACTGCTGGCGATGCCAACGGGAAAACGCACTGAGTTCCGAAAATCCCAATAATGCAGCGACTTCCGATATCGTACGCGCCCCGTCGTGGAGATAACTCGCTAGAAGCTCGCGCCGCATGGCATTAACGATGGACTTGAAAGTCGTACCTTCCGCCGAAAGATGGTTGGCCACCGTACGGCGATCAACGCCTAAGTGCTGAGCAATAATTTCCACGCGACAGTGCCCGCGCGGCAGTAACAGGGCCACCAAATGCCTCACCCGGTCTGACATTTGAGTCTGCGTGCCCGGGTCGACCTCAAGCAATCGCTGGGAATAGCGAGCCATCACAGGATCGGCTCCCGGGTTGGGGGCATCGAGATCCCGGGCGCTGCAAACAATGTCGTTGAATTCCTGTCCGAACGCTACCGGGCAGCCGAACACACGACGATGCCATTCGGTGCGCGCGGGCGCCGGGTGGCGGAACGTCACCAGCCGGGGACGCCAACCTTCGCCGAGAAATATACCCAAAAGGCGGAACGTCGTCCCCATGGCCAACTCAATGGACTGGCGCGGGGTACGGCCGCGCTCGGAAAGGATTTCCTCGCGGATACAAATCAGTTCTCCGGTTTGCACCAAGGACACGGACATGGCCGCATGGTGCACAGAGATGTGCTTGACCAGGACCTCCAGCGCATGACGCAGTGTTGGCTGGTCCCGCAACAACAGCCCCAACGGGCCTAGGTTCGACAGGCGCCGCGAGGCCGCCATGCGCAAACCGAAGGCAGGCTCATGCCCGCGCTCAGCCGCCAGCTCCAGCAAGGTCGCCGCCAGATCTGACGGCAACGCAACGTCGGGGTCCGATAGGCAGTTCCAAGGCAAGCCCACTTCCGCCACCAGGCCGTGGGCGTCTACACCGCAGTCGTTAGCAACTTTCTCGAAATTGGTCAACGCAGCCGACCGAACGATGGGCGTGGTCATGGTTATCCCCTACGTTCTCGAATAGTCAACTCATTTTCTCCAAATGTCAAGTCGGCAGCAGAGTCAATCTGCAAAATGCAGCCACATCGATACCGCATTCACCAAGTGGAGTAAGCCATGAAAGTCATCCCCCTCACCTGTGCGCTGGGTGCCGAAATCCAGGGCGTCAACCTTGCCGAGGCCGGCCGCAATGCGGATCTTGCTGGCCAGATCAAGGAACTACTGCTGAAGCACAAGGTACTGTTCTCGCGCGATCAGGTGATGACCGATGCCGAGCACGCAGCGCTCGCGCGCATCTTTGGCGATCTCGAAGACCACCCCCTCGTCCCGAGCACCAGCGGCGAGCCCGGCATCATCCAGATCTGGAAAACTCCGGACAGCCCGCCCGAGCGCTATGAAAACTCCTGGCACCACGATGCGACCTGGCGCGAAGTGCCGCCCGCGGGCGCGGTGCTGCGCTGCCTGGAATGCCCGCCGGTGGGTGGCGACACCATGTGGGCCAACATGGAACTGGCCTACGAACGCCTGCCCGATCACATCAAGGAGACCGTCGAAGGCCTGCGCGGCCGCCACAGCATGGAATCGGTATTCATGGCGGCCAAACCGATCGAAGAGCGCCTGGCGATGAAGGCCCGCTTCCCGGACCCGGAGCACCCAATCGTTCGCACCCACCCCGAGACGGGCAGGAAGAGCCTGATGACCGGCGCCTTCATGACCCACCTTACGAATTACCACACCGCCCGCAATGTGCGTTTCGGCCAGGATTGGCAGCCGGGCGCCTCGGCCCTGCTGAGCTACCTGATTAGCCAGAGCTTCATCCCCGAATACCAGATGCGCTGGCATTGGAGTCCCAATGCCATCGCCATCTGGGACAACCGCTGCACCCAGCACTACGCGGTAATGGACTACCCGCCCTGCCACCGCAAGATGAACCGCGCCACCATCAAGGGCGATCGTCCCTTCTGAGTGAGACCGAACATGGACCGTGCTTTGAATCTCGAACTCACACACAGCTACGCCCAGGTCGGCGAGGTGCGCCTGCACTATGTGAGCGGCGGCCACGGACCCACCATGGTGTTCCTGCATGGGTGGCCGCAGACCTGGTACATGTGGCGCGACGTGCTGCCCGGCATGATGCAACACTACCGCGTAGTGGCAATTGACCTGCGAGGCCTCGGCGATTCGTCGCGGCCCAACGGCGGCTATGACACCAAGACGGTTGCCCAGGACGTCTGGCGTCTGATGCACGACGTGCTGGGCGAGGACAGCTTTTACGTCGTCGCCCACGATTGGGGCGGCCCGGTCGCCTTTGCGCTGGCCGCCCAGCACCGGGACGCGGTCCGTGCGATGGCCATCTTCGATGCTCCGGTGCCCGGTGATGGCTCCGCGCTGAATGGTATCCCGCGCTGGCATTACGGCTTTCACGGCGAGCCTGACCTGCCCGAAGCGCTGGTGGCCGGACGCGAGGAAGTTTACCTGCGGCATATGTTCCGCAAGGGCGGCGCCAGGCCGGATGCTATCTCGGAGGAGGCCCAGCGTGAGTATGTGCGCGCCTACGCGCAGCCCGGTGCAATGCGTGCGGGCTTCAACTATTACCGGGCCATGTCGCAAGATGCCCGGGACAACCAGGCGTTTGTGCGTCAGGCCGGCAAGCTGCAAATGCCCATTCTGGTCTATGGCGGCGGCGCGCCCAATGTCGGCCGCGGGCTCTTTGCCATGGATTCCTGGCTACGCATGGCGAGTGACGTGCGCGGCGGCGTGGCACCCGACTGCGGCCACTGGATTCCCGAGGAACGCCCGGCCTGGGTGGTTGAGCGCCTGCTCGAGTTCTTCAGCGAAATTCATCAATCGGACGCCAAGCCAGCGTCCTGCGTATCCCCCACCACCATTTCCCCCAACCCGCAAGGAACCGCCATGTTTTACGAGAACATTGATACCGCACTGATTGACGTCGAAGCCCTGCCCTGGGTTCCCTTCACCCCCTATAGCGAGAAGTTCTTTCTCAAGCTCATTAAGGTCGATCCGATCCGCGGCGAGTGGATCGCACTCCTGAAGGTGCCTCCACACTCCGAACTGCCCCTGCACCATCACTCCGGCACGGTCATGGTTTCTACCCTGAAGGGAAGTTGGAAATACGTCGAGCATGACTGGGTGGCGACGCAAGGTAGCTTTGTGTTCGAAACCGCCGGCTCGCGCCACACGCCCGTCTCGGTTGGCGAGGAAGACGTCGTGACGTTGAACATCGTCCAGGGCGACTGGAACCTGCTGTCCCCGGACGGGGCGGTGCTGGCCATCGAAAACTGGCGCAGCATGATGGATCGTTACCTCGCGTTCTGCAAGAAGGAAGGCATCGAGCCGATCGACGTGTCGAGCTTCAGCGCCTGACATCGCGCCGGTAACCCCTGCAACCGTGCACCGGCCGCACGGCCAGCCTAGCTTCGCCGTCCCCTGACCTGCAGCTGGCCAAGGTGCATGGTCGTCGGGGCCACAACAAAAAGCTCACGATGGCCTCATCATCGGTGTCGCCCACTGCCGCCCTGCCCCTGTTTCAACTTCGTCGCCGCTGCCCCCAGGCGCGGTCTTGCCATCACCACGCCCGTCTGTCTCCCGGAGACAATTATGCTTTGGAAAAACCACCCTCGCGCCGTGATGGCGTGCCTGCTGGCGCTCCATATGCTCGCGCATATCGACCGCAACATGTTGCTGGGGTTCTCGCCCCAGATCACTCGCGATCTGGCACTGAGCAACGCGCAATACGGGCTCCTGGCCGGCGCAGTCTGGGTGCTCAGCTATGGCGTCATGGCTCTCGTCATGGGTTCTTTCGCCGACCGCTACAGTCGCACGCGGGTGATGGCCTCCGGCATCCTGATCTGGAGCGTCTGCACCGCCGCGTCCGGCGCGGCGAACAGCTTCGAGGCGATGGTGGCCGCTCGCTTTCTTGTGGCCAGTGGCGAAGCCGCCCTAGTGCCAGCAGCCGTCTCGCTGATCGCTGAGCTTTTTTCTGAGCGTCGCCGCGGGTCCGCCATGGGCGTGTTCTTCACGGGCATCCCGCTGGGCATCGGGTTCAGTTTCGTGCTGGCGGGGACGATCGGCGCGACGCAAGGCTGGCGCGACACTTATTTTAGCCTTGGCGTGGTAGGCGCCATAGTGGCTCTGCTCGTCTTGCTGCTCAAGGATGAGCGCGGCGCGCGCATGATGCATGGCGCGCATGACACCGAGGAACGTGGCGCCCCATTGCTTCAACAATTCAGTGCGGCATGGGCAGTAATGCGGAGTACCCCCGCACTCACCCTGACGATGGCCGGCTTCGTCCTAATTCACTTCGTCATCGCCGGCTTGTCGTTCGTGCAGTTGTGGCTGGTCCGTGAGCGCGGCGTCGACCCCGCTGGCATCGCGCGCGAGTTGGGTATGTTGCAGATCGTATTCGGGACGCTAGGCGCATTAAGCGGCGGGATCCTGAGCGACCGCGTGGCACCCCACGTCCCCGGCGGACGGGCAGGCTTCATGGCCTTGCTGGTGTTGCTGTGCGTTCCGCTGCAAGTGGCATTCCGCTTCGCGGCGCCCGGCTCGGCCCTGTTCTACGTGGGCATGTGTGTTGGCATCTTCCTGCCCATGGCCCTGTACGGTCCGTCCCTCTCGCTGATTCAGGGGCTCACGCCGGCGACCATGCGTTCAACCGTCACCGGCGCCACGATGCTGCTGCTGAATATCGTCGCCATAGCCATCGGAAGTGCGGCCATCGGAGCCGTCAGTGACACCCTGACCAGAGCCGGGTACCCGCAACCCCTTACCGTGGCGTTGCTGGGCAGCGATCTGCTGGCCTTGCTTGCTCTGTTCGCTTTCTTGTGGACAGCAAAGAGAATGCGCCGAACAGAGCTAATGGCCGGCGTCATTGATGCAGCCTCTACCTGATCTAGCCGGCAGGTACTTGACATCCATATCTGGAGAAAATCCCATGCTGGGACAAATGATGCAGCAAAGTCTGCTGGTGTCTTCCTTGCTGCGCCACGCCGAGCGCCACCACGGCGACCAACTCGTGGTCTCGCGCCGCGTCGAGGGCGACATCCACCGCTACGCTTACCGTGACCTTGCTCAGCGGGCCCGCCAACTCGCCAAGGCCATGGCAGCGCTGGGCGTGAAACCCGGGCAACGCGTTGGCACGCTCGCCTGGAATGGCTACCGCCACTTGGAGCTGTACTACGCGGTCAGCGGTTCCGGCGCCGTGCTCCACACACTGAACCCGCGCCTGCATGCGGACCAGCTTGTCTGGATCGCCCAGCACGCCCAGGACCAGGTACTGTGTTTCGACCTCACCTTCCTGCCCCTGGTCGAATCCGTCGCCGCCCGGCTGCCGAGCGTCAAGCACTTCGTGCTAATGAGCGACCGCGCCCACATGCCGAACGACTCCACGATCCCCGGACTGCTGTGTTACGAGAAACTCGTCGCCGCCCAGGACGACCGTTTCGACTGGCCCGACTTCGACGAGAACACCGCATCCGGCCTGTGCTACACCAGCGGCACCACCGGCAACCCCAAGGGGGTGCTCTACAGCCATCGCTCCACGGTGCTGCACAGCTATGCCTCGGCGCTGCCCGATGCGCTCAGTCTCTCGGCCCGCGACACCATCCTGCCTGTTGTGCCGATGTTTCACGTCAACGCCTGGGGACTGCCCTACTCGGCTTGCATGGTGGGGGCAAAACTCGTGCTGCCGGGGCCGGGACTGGACGGCCAGAGCCTGTACGAACTGTTCGAGTCCGAAGACGTGACGCTCTCGGCCGGCGTGCCTACGGTCTGGCAAGGGCTACTGGGTTATGTGCAGAAGCACGGTCTGCGCTTCAGCACCATGAGCCGCACCGTCGTCGGCGGCGCAGCCTGCCCGCCCGCTATGCTCGCGACCTTCGAGGACACTTACGGTGTGCAGGTGGTTCACGCCTGGGGCATGACCGAACTCAGCCCGCTTGGGACTGTCGGCATTCTCAAAGGGGAGCAGCTAGCGTGGCCCAGGGAACAGCGCCGCGCCGTGCAATCCAAGCAGGGACGTGCGCTCTTTGGCGTAGACATGAAGATCGTCGATGCCGAAGGCGAGGAGCTTCCCTGGGATGGCAAGACCTCGGGAGACCTGCTGGTACGTGGACCGTGGGTAGTGACGTCGTACTTTAACGCGACCAACGACGGCCCGTTGGTGGCGGATGCAGCCGGCAACGGCTGGTTCCCCACCGGGGATGTAGCAACCCTCGATGCCGACGGCTTCATGACCATCACCGACCGCTCCAAGGACGTCATCAAGTCCGGAGGCGAATGGATCGGGTCGATTGACCTCGAGAATATTGCCATGGCCCATCCGGCCGTGGCCATGGCCGCCTGCATTGCCGTCCGGCACCCCAAGTGGGACGAGCGCCCGCTGCTCATTGTCGTCACGAAGCCGGATGCCGAGTTGACCTCAGGCGAATTGCTGAGCTTTTACGAGGGAAAGATAGCCAAATGGTGGACGCCGGACGATGTTGTCTTCGTCGATAGTATCCCGTTAGGTGCCACCGGCAAGATGCTCAAGCACGAGTTGCGCGACAAGTTTGCGAACCACCTATTGCCGATGAGTTGACAGACATGGGCGGCACAGTCTGCTTGGGCCGCCTTTTCACGGCAGCAGCAGTAAAGATGTCCCCTTCAAGGGGTGCGACGAAAAAGTATTCGAGTATTCCAACATTTTAGGTACCGGAGAGAGACATGACGCGTGAAGTCGTGGTGGTGAGTGGTGTACGTACGGCAATCGGGACGTTTGGCGGCAGCCTGAAGGACATGGCACCGGTCGATATGGGTGCGCTCGTGGTGCGTGAAGCGCTTTCGCGCGCCAAAGTGTCCGGCGATGACGTTGGCCACGTCGTGTTCGGCAATGTGATTCAGACCGAGCCGCGCGACATGTACCTGGGCCGTGTGGCGGCCGTCAACGGCGGCGTAACGACCAATGCGCCCGCGCTGACCGTGAACCGCCTGTGCGGCTCGGGCCTGCAGGCGATTGTCAGCGCCGCGCAGACCATCCTGCTCGGCGATGCCGACATCGCCATCGGTGGCGGTGCCGAAAGCATGAGCCGCGCGCCGTACCTGGCGCCTGCCGCCCGCTGGGGCTCGCGCATGGGCGATGCCACCATGGTCGACATGATGCTGGGCGCGCTGCACGACCCGTTCCATCGCATCCACATGGGTGTCACGGCGGAAAACGTGGCCAAGGATTACGACATCAGCCGCAGCCAGCAGGACGAGGCCGCGCTGGAGTCGCACCGCCGCGCCTCGGCCGCCATCAAGGCCGGCTATTTCAAGGACCAGATCGTTCCGGTGACGCTCAAGAGCCGCAAGGGCGAAGTGAGCTTCGACACGGACGAGCACGTGCGCCATGACGCCACCATCGACGACATGACCAAGCTCAAGCCGGTCTTCGTCAAGGAAAATGGCACGGTGACCGCGGGCAACGCCTCGGGCCTGAACGATGCCGCCGCCGCGGTGGTGCTGATGGAGCGTGCCGAGGCCGAGCGCCGCGGCCTGAAGCCGCTGGCCCGCCTGGTGTCCTACGGCCACGCCGGCGTGGATCCGAAGACCATGGGCATCGGCCCCGTGCCGGCCACGAAGATCGCGCTGGAGCGCGCCGGCCTGTCGGTGTCCGACCTGGACGTGATCGAAGCCAACGAAGCGTTTGCCGCGCAAGCCTGCGCGGTAACCAAGGCGCTGGGCCTGGACCCGGCCAAGGTCAATCCGAACGGCTCCGGCATTTCGCTCGGCCACCCGATCGGCGCCACCGGCGCACTGATCACGGTCAAGGCACTGTACGAGCTGCAGCGCGTGCAAGGCCGCTATGCGCTGGTGACGATGTGCATCGGCGGCGGCCAGGGAATAGCGGTGATTTTCGAACGCGCTTGATCGAGACACTAAAATTCCATCGAGGGACGGTGTGCAATGTTCGCGCTTTAGCAACCATCAACGAGACAACAAAATGAGTATCAGGACCGTAGGCATCATCGGTGCCGGCACCATGGGCAATGGCATCGCGCAGGCATGCGCGGTGGCCGGGCTCGAGGTCATCATGCTGGACATCAGTGATGCCGCTTTGCAAAAGGCCATCGGCACTGTGGCGGCCAGCCTTGATCGGCTGATACAGAAAGGCGAAATCACAGAACTGCGCAAGGCCGCAGCAGTGTCTCGCATAAAAATCACGACCAATGACGAGGACCTGAGGTCCGCACAGATCGTAATAGAGGCCGCCACGGAGAATCTCGAGCTCAAGGTCAAAATACTGAAGCAGATCGACAGCCTGGTCGGCGATGACGTGATCATCGCCTCCAACACCTCGTCGATATCGATCACAAAACTCGCCGCAGTGGTCAATCGCTCGGAGCGCTTTATCGGCATGCATTTCTTCAACCCAGTGCCGATGATGGCGCTGGTCGAGATCATCCGTGGCCTGCAAACGAGTGACGCAGCCTACGGCCTGGTGGAAGAACTGGCCAGGCAACTGGGCAAGTTCCCCATCACCGTGAAGAACAGCCCGGGCTTCGTCGTCAACCGCATTCTGTGCCCGATGATCAACGAAGCCTTTTGCGTGCTGGGCGAAGGCTTGGTCACGGCAGAGGAGATCGACGAAGGCATGAAACTTGGTTGCAACCACCCGATCGGACCGCTGGCGCTAGCCGACATGGTTGGCCTGGACACAATGCTCGCGGTGATGGAAGTGCTGTTCACTGAGTTCGCCGATTCAAAGTACCGGCCGGCGATGCTTCTGCGGGAAATGGTGGCGGCGGGCCATTTGGGGCGGAAGACTGGACGGGGCGTGTATGTCTACAGCAAATGACAGAAGTGCCTGTTAAGGCTGGGCGCCATGTTGATATGCCCACTGGTCAAGCGCCTTGCCGGTGAAACGCCAATCCGTAGGCTGTCCTGACTGCCTTGGGATAATTCCGGCCTCTGCGTGGCAATAGGGGGACGCGGGCGCGGTGCGGTTGCAGAAAGGGCAGTGCCCATGAATAAAGAGGAACCGTATGAAAACCAGAATTACCGAGTTGCTTGGCATCTGCTACCCCATTATTCAGGGCGGTATGCAATGGGTTGGGCGCGCGGAACTTGCCTCAGCCGTGTCGAATGCTGGCGGTCTGGGTGTGTTGACGAGCCTTACCCAGCCGACGCCGGAAGCGCTAGCAGCCGAAATCCGGCGCTGCCGGGAGATGACGGACAAGCCCTTCGGCGTGAATTTGACTATTCTGCCGTCAGCTAACCCACCGCCTTATGAAGCATACCTAGACGCGGCAATCGATAGCGGGGTGAAGATTCTGGAGACTGCGGGAAACAACCCCAAGGCATTTGTTGAGAAGGCCAAGGCGGCGGGTGTAAAGATTATTCACAAGTGCACCTCGGTTAGGCACGCGCTGTCGGCTGAGCGTAACGGCGTCGATGCGATATCGATCGACGGGTTCGAGTGTGCCGGGCATCCCGGCGAGGACGACGTCGGCGGGCTCGTCTTGTTCGCAACAGCTGCGGAACAGGTCAAGATTCCGCTGATCGCGTCCGGCGGCATTGCCAATGGGCGCGGCCTCGCAGCGGCTTTGATGCTGGGCGCGGACGGCGTCAACATGGGAACGCGATTCTGTGCGACAAAGGAAGCGCCCATCCATCCGAACATTAAAGATGCGCTGCTGGCAGCCCGGGAGCGCGATACACAATTAATCTTCCGGACGCTGCGCAATACCGGGCGTGTGCTCAAGAACGCTATCGCGGATGAGGTCGTCAGGCTCGAACGTCGCCAGGGTGGTTGCGAATTCAAGGATATTCAACCGCTGGTGGCGGGAGCGCGCGGACGCGCCGCATTGGAAAGCGGAACTGTCGACCACGGGCTCGTCTGGGCCAGTCAGGTCGTAGGATTGATCCACGACATCCCGACATGTGCCGAATTGATCGAGCGATTGGTATCCGAATGTCGGGCCGCACTGGCGAGCGGATGCAGCGTCTTTGATTGATAACTTGGCGCACACTTCTCTTCATATGCTCCGTTGGCCGCCGCTTGGCACTTAGCAACGCACAATACGGCGTGGCCGAACTCTGGCCCGCCGTGCTTACCGCAAGAGGCTGACGGTGGCGACGACGTCCCGGTTTAGCACCTCGCCTCGAACTGCCGAGGCACATTTCGCATGAGAAATCCATGAGCGTGATGCGATCGCGAGCAGTAAGGTATGCAGCGGGAATGGAAACCGATCCTCGTTTCATCGTACCAGCCTCCAGAGCGATGGCAACGATCAAGCTCCATCTGCCCAAGGGCAGGATCGTGATGCATGATGTCAGCCAGGCTTGCTTGCACGAACTTATCGAGGCGCTGCGATGATAACGGAGAGTTGGCGCAAGAGCCCGGAGGTGGTGTCTGATGTTCGGCCAACTCAACCGCCATCTCAATCGCCGCCACGCCCTCGGCCATGATTCTCGTCATGGTCACCACCGTGGTCGTCCCGTTGAGCTTGGCCGCACTCCTGACCATGCCCCCAGCGCCGGCCCTCTCCTCGGTTACCGTTGTTCCCGCCACCGCTTTTCCCTCGATTCCCCGAGACCCAGCCTCGCTGTTCGCCTTGGCTCTCTCCCCCATTCCAATCTCGGGGATTACCCGGATCCTGGCAGTCTCGGTCCCATGGGGCGTCGGGATCTGACGGCGTCAGTTTCTGATCAGGAACTGGTTCGCGCGCCTCCTTTGGTTCGCCCTTGTTTCCGGGCCGCGGCAAGTGGACTGTGATGCTCGCCCCGTCGCCCGGCGCGCTGGCGAGACCGAACGTCCCGCCGAGCAGGTAGGCGCGTTCGCGCATCCCGACAAGGCCAAACGAGGTGGGCTTGCGCGGACTGGCGGTATCGAAGCCCTTTCCGTTGTCAGAGATCGAAAGTGAGATGCCGTCCTCGGCGGCGGCAATGCGGATATCGACCCGCGAGGCTTGCGCATGGCGTGCGATATTGACCAGCGCTTCCTGGACGATGCGGAATACGGCAGTGGCGTACGGGTCCGCCAGCTCTAGCCCGGGCGGATCGAAGCGCAGCCTGCAATCAATACCATGACGCTGCGCCAAGCTGCTCACCATCCATTCGGTCGCGGCGGCGAAGCCAAGGTCGTCGAGCATCAGGGGCCGCAACTCGGCGGCGATGCGCCGTGTTGCCGCGATCGCAGTGTCGGCTTGCGTGAGCATCGCATCAAGACGTCGGCGCTGCGCCGCATCGCTATCGGCGAGCTGCTCCGAGAGCCAGCCGAGATCGATGCGCAGCGTGGCAAGCCCCTGTGCCAGTTCGTCGTGCAATTCGCGGGCCACACGCCGCTTTTCGTTCTCTAGTGCCGTGGCGCTTATCGCCCCAATTTCCCGCAACTCAGCCTTCGACCTTTCCAACGCCTGTTCAGTGCGTTTGCGTTCCTCGATCTCGCGGTGCAGCTCCTCGTTCGTGGCACTGAGGTCGGCTGTGCGCGCCAGTACGCGCCGCTCGAGTTGTGCGTTGGCCTCATTGAGTTCGGCGGACTTCTCCAGCACTTGCCGGCGCTCGACACGCTCGCCGGCAAGTGCGCGCACGACCTTCCCGTACAGCTTGCCGTGCTCGAATAGCAGAATCGCGAGGACGAGGCTCGATGCGAGCAGCCCATAGGTCCTACCCGCGTAGAAGCCGACGTCGAACCGGCCTTGGTTGAAGACGGCGGACAATCCGATGTCGAAGATCCAGATAAACATCACGACAACAAGGCAGAGGTCCAGCACCGAATGGGGACGCTTGCGCCACAGCATGGCGAGCGCAGCCAGATTGAGTACCCATACGGCCGTGACCACGAATCCCATGCGGTGTGTGTACTGATGAGCGTCCATGATGGCCGGCAGCAGGTCGTCGGCCATCATGGACAGCATGGTGAAGCCAGCGATGGCTGTCAGCACGGCCGCGATGCAAAACAGGATCGGCACAATGGAACTGTGGGCCCCGATCGCGGACGGTGCGTCGCCCCGTATGCGCAATGCTGAATAGAGAATGATGGCCAGCGGAAAACCGCCGTGCCAGAACATATAGAGCCACGCCGTGGTCTGAGAGCCGCCGCCAAGCAATCCTCCCGGCGAGAACAGGCCCGGAAAGCTCATCATGTGCGCATAGGCAATGAGGCCAGTGAACAGGTAACCACCGGCAAGCACCAGTAGGGCACGCGAGCGCAGAATGTAGAATTGCCCAAACAGCAATCCCGCGGTAACCACGTCATTTACGGCAAGCGCGGTCTGGTAGATGGGAATGAACGCCCACACCGGCGGAAGCTTCACGGTGGCGAACGGCGCCACAGCAACGAAGAGGAGCGCCGATACCAGCAGTGTCCAGAGGGCGAGGCGGCGCTCGGTGCACTCGGGGGCCACCGTCGACATGAAGAGTTGGGAGGTCTCGCAAGCGCTGGCGACTTCAACGCATCTGTCGTTCAAATTCTGCCTCGCTCTGTCTCAAGTTTCGCTGCCCTCGTGGTCGATGCCGTGCCGGATTGCGTAACGGATCAGAGCTGCCTCGTGTGGAAGCTCCAGCTTATCCATCAACCGTGCCTTGTAGGTACTAACGGTCTTGACGCTCACGCAAAGCTCGTCCGCTATCTGTGAGAGCGATTGTCCGGCGGCGAGCCGGCCAAGGACCTCGAACTCCCGGTTGGACAGTCGCTGGTGCGGGGCGTCATGTTCACCGCGCAGGGCCATGGCGAACCGCTCGGCCATGGCGGGACTTAAATAGATGCTCCCGGCGGCCACTTTCTCCAAGGCGGTCATCAGTTCCGTACCTGCACTCTCCTTCGTCAGATAGCCGGATGCCCCCGCCTTAAACGCGCGTTCCGCATATGGCTGCTCGGCGTGCATGGTTAGCACGAGGACACGCAGGTGCGGGTGTCCAGCGCGGATCTGCGTGATGAGGTCGAAGCCGGTGTGGCCTGGCATCGAGAGATCCAGGACAAGCACGTCGGCGGCGATGCTGCGGCACAAGGCTAACGTGCCCGGTCCGTCGCCGGCCTCCCCTACCACGTCGAACCGGCCGGCCGAGTCCAGAACACTACCCAGGCCGGCGCGAACGACCGCATGGTCGTCGGCCAGCAACACTCTGATCATGTTTTCCTCCCCCCACCCCTCCAAGCCCTGTATGTGCTCTGCAGTTCCGCTAGCATGGTAGGCTGCAGGTGGCCCAGGCCGCAACCGATTCGCGGCGCAGAATCGGCATCCAGGTTCCCGCAGCGTTGACCCGTGCGCATGTTGTCCTCCGTTTCCTACAGGCTGGCAGCACGGACCTACTGGAATCTCAGCCACGGCCGATACCCCCGGAAGGCGTGATCCCCCAAACTGTCTCCCGACACATGAAAGGAAACAGCCGTGATGTTGACGCCACATGAAATCGCCAAGCTGTACGTGCCTCACCGAGCGCGGATATCACTCATTCGGACTTCCGCGCGCTCGTCGCGCAGAGATTAATCCGGCTCGTGCCAAGCAAGAGAAATGGCTTTCGGGCTCAACTAACGTCGCGCGGTCAGCGGATCCTCTCTTCCTTGCGCAACTGCTCGATATAGGCCTAGCTCTTGCGGAGGATGTCGCGGCCCGGTCCCCTTGGTATGCCGAAATAAGTAGAAGCCGCGATCGCAAGGGATATAGGGCCGCTGCTGAAGCTGTGAAAGCCGACGGCGCTACCCGTCCCGGTAAAACTCCGCCGAATGCCCGCATTGACCGTCCGCTTGAGCCATGACGGCATCTTGCCTTGCTCGTCCCAAGTCAGCCTTTCCGCGTTGCGGTAGAGATCAGTGGCGGTGGCGCTAGTACGTGGCGGCGGTTGCGGGGGGCGGCGGATCGAAGCGCCCCGCCGCTTCCAGTCCCTCCATGGTCAGCTCGTAGTCAGCCATCTCCGCCTAGAGCGTGTTATGCACTTTGCAGAACGGAAACTGCATGAACAAGCATGAGCATGGCGAAGACGACGAAATGCAGGCCGGTTAGGGTTTCTGGCAAACGCTCATAGTCCCGTGCGAGCCGGCGAAAGCGAGCCGAAGCTGCGTTCCACAACCCATCGTCGGGGCAGCAGGACGAAGCCTTTCTTCGCTTCGGGCAGTCGAATTACCTGCAACTCCATGCCCACAATGCGCGCCGCCTCTGCCGGCTCATCACCTGTGTAGCCCTGGTCTGCAAAGGCAACCTTCACAGTTTGGCCACTTTCGCGCTGCACCTGTTGCGCCAGCTCCTGGACTTGAGCCCGCTCTTGTTCATTGGCTGGCGTTATATGTACAGCGAGCAAGTAGCCAAGCGTGTCGACGGCCATATGGACTTCGCTTCCCACTTGCGCTTGTATCCAAGCGTACCCAGCCCTTGGTCCACTTTCGCATGTCGACTGCAACGTCCGACCGTCGAATCACCGCGCTGGGCTGGCCACGACGACCCTGTGCAAAACGCAGTATCGAACGCAAGTCGCTCACCATGGCTTCAAAGCACCCAGCGCGCAACCACCGCTGCGTTTGCTGATAGACCACCTCCCACGGCGGGAAGTTCGTCGGCAACAGTCTCCAGGCTGCTCCCGCACGGGCTATCCAGCGCAACGCATTGAACAGTTCGCGCAACTCATGCTTGCGCTGTGGAGCGTCCTCGTCCATCAGCGTCAAATACGGGGCTACAAAGCTCCATTCCTCGTCCGACACGTCCGACGGGTACGGTCTGCGTTTCGTCATCTCCATCAGCCGTGACGAAAAGTGCATAACACGCTCTAGATCCAGCGGATCATCGCCGCCCACTCACTTCTCGCTGCTGTCGCTTCTGTCACTGCTCCCGCTGACACCTTCCAGTCGCTGACGGACTTGCGCTGCGCCTGCTGCTGGCGAGCGATCGGCCGGTACCGCGACCTGGCTTTGAGCGTGGTGCGCGCCTGGGGCTGTGCCATCGCCGTGTCCCTTGCCTCGCTGCTTGCCGCCGCAATTTCGCCTTGCAAACCTTTGGCCGTGCGCTCTCCCTTCTTGCGCGCCGTGGGCTCGGCGCCCAGTTCGCGCAACCTGCGCCGGTCATTGGCTTCCGCGCGCCCTGGACACTGCCAGCCGAGCGTGTCCTGCTAACTGGGATCAAGGTTTTCGGGACCGGCTTTGCCCAAGGCTATTCAGAGTCACTGTCCGCGGGTAAGTCTTGCTCATGTATGGACTTCATGCACGCCATGAGCGGTCAGTCTGGCGGGACGCATCTCAGCCTCCCAGTGCGATAATGGCCGTGGTGAGAGCCACACCCAGTGCCGTCATGCCCATACCGGTGGCCCAACCACCGACGCCAGCGTAGCGGCCGAGCGCCCATCCGGCGACGAACAGCATGGCGAGAGTCAGAAGGCGTGAAATGATCAGTGCCACGTGGACATCGTTCAGCAACACGAACGGTAGCGCCACCGGAAACGTGCTCAGAACGACAATGAAGAATATGCGCATGGCTGCAAGCAAGTCGATCAGACTTAAGCGGGGATGCGGCGGTAGCCTGGGGGTGGCAACGAGCCGTGCCGATATGGCTTCAAGTTCCGCATCGGCAATAAGCTGTCTCATCCCAAGTGGCAGCTCAACACGAATGAGCGCGATTGCTGCCGACAGGTCGCCAGCAGTCCGGATGGCTAGCGCCAGAGAGAGCCTCTGACCGCGAGCAGCCAGCGTGCGGACCAAGAACATGACCGCATCGACCAGCCCCCAGGCCAGATTGCAACCAATCGCGGCATGGAGCATCGTACGGCTCGCGTTCGGACCGCCCGTTCCGCTCGCTACCGCGCCGACAAATGTGAGCGCCATGAATAGGCCGAAGCACAATTCGGAGGCGCGGTCTACGACGTTTAGAACCGGCTGCTGTGTCTCCGTATCCTTCGGCGGTTCGGATACAGGTGCGGCGATAGACGTCCTGGTTAAGTCTGGCATTACTAACTCCCCAAAGCTGCGTTGATATCGACCAGACGCTCTGGTAGCAAGAGCTCCAATCTCCCGCCCCCCTTTCAGGGCTCATGGAGCCTGCATCGATTCGGCGAGACGAACGAGATTCTGCGGCTCAATCCGGATAATCCCGCCCCGAGGGCTGTCAATGTCCGCAATCAGCATGAAAGACACGGCGACAACCAATGGCACCACGAACAACAGCCTCCGCTCAGCATTCGCTCCCCTTACCGAGTATCCGACGATCAGCGTGCTGCAAATCGACACGAGCAGCATGAGTAGCCATGCCGCGCTTGGGATCCTGTTCCACCAGGCGGCCTGCGTGTAACCCTCGGAGTTCAGGACATCGTTCATCCCCGCCGTCACCAGGGCCATGATCACGTTGGGCTGCGCGCTAGCGCTCTCCTGAATGACATTCCAGAGCTGTGTTTGCAATACCGAAGTCTCTGCGGTGACATTGCGCAATTCATTTTCGTCACGGAGCGTATAGAAACGCAATCGCTGGTCGACATATTGGCGAAGCAGACCGCGAACTTTGTCTGCATCTGCGCCGGGCAGGAACCCAGCCCGAAGGTATTCCGTGCCGATGGCATTCGCCTCGGCTTCTTCATAGTTCTTGCGCAAGTCGTAACGGCTCACCGCCATAGAGAAGCTGAAGCCGATCAGGAGGGCCAGTAATGTCAGGACAGCTCCTTCGATCACGCCATCAGTTGTTCCCGTGCTGTCACCAGCAGTGCGTTTCCGAAACAGGAAGCGAGTCCCGAGCCATCCGGCAAACCATAGCGTGCTGAACGTTATCAGCATGACCAATAGTGGAAAGTCCTTGATGACCAGTTTCACGAACTGCTCCATTCATTGCCATCGCGGTCAGTGCAATTGAGCGAATTGCCTGAAGACTCGGTTGGACAGGGCCCGCGACAGCGCGTAGGGAAGGCAGATCAGCACTGGACCAACAACAGCCGCCGCGCCAGGGTGGACCTCACGGTAGATAAGCAATTGCGCAATCGCATCCAGCGTAATACCCATCGCCAGCAAATCGCGTACCGCAGCTAGTCCGCTGCGCATGAGTGCCTTGCGATTTGCGGCGTCAGTGATGAGCGCATAGATATAGGGCAGGCGCCCGGTACGCGCGTCATTCCAGCCCGCCCGCGCCCCAAGAATTGCGGCAATCAGCGGCTGCAAGACAAAGCGCATGCGCCCAGGCCCCGTGAATCTCTGCGGCAGCTCGTCGATGAACTGGTGTGCGAACAGGTAGATCCGCCCTTTCTCAATGGTATCGCGCACCGCTGACGGGAGCGAGGCCAGCAGAATCAATATGGCGATCACAGTCAGAACGGTGCTGATGTCGCTGCGCTTGAATTTCATGGTCCCTTGCTTCCTTTGTCCTCCTTCTTATCAAGGAAAGTCGGTTTTTGCCTTTCCACATTGATCCTTGTCAAGTAGTCCCTCGCGCTCCTTCTCGCCCTGAAGTGTAGAAGGGCGATTTGATTGAATCTGGTAGCGCAGGCCTGCTGGTTAAACAGGGCAATTCTGCGCGAATATCAGTTATCCAAGGACAAGATCAAGCACATTTGGGAAGCACGCCCCTTCAGTCTCAGCCATAATCGTGAGTAGGATCAACGGGACCAAAGGCAACTGTCATGCCAGCACTTGGGCGTACCTTTACCTGGTGGTTTTGGCTCGCTCCCTGGGCTCTGACGGTCGCCCACGCGCAGGAGTTGGAACCTCGCGCTTATTCCGCCTTGCCTGTTGGCGCCAACTTTCTCGCAGCCAACTATTCGTTGCTGACTGGCGATGTGCTGACCGACCCGTCCCTGCCTATCTCGGATGTGCGAGCCAGAATATCCATCTATGGGGCCGGCTACGTGCACGCGTTTGACCTCTTTGGGCGAACGGCATCGATTGGCGTTTTCATGCCGTTTGCGAACGCCGATGTCAGTGGAAATGTGTTCGACGCACCGAACTCGGTCCATCGAGCGGGAATTGGCGACGCCCGCATGCGACTGGCCGTGAATTTCTTGGGCGGCTCCGCGCTGAAGCCGGCCGATTTCCTGAAAAGGACACCCGCTACCACGCTCGGTGGAAGCGTGACAGTCATTGCACCAACCGGGAAATTCAATGCGAACCGCCTAATCAACATCGGTGCCAATCGTTGGGCCGTCAAGCCGGAGATCGGGTTGTCGCAGCCCTTGCGCAACTGGTTTGCAGAGGTTTCCGCGGGCGCGTGGCTCTTCAGCGACAACCCAGATTTCCTCGGCAGCAACCGCCGTTCACAATCGCCCCTCTGGGTATTCCAGTTGCACGGCGGCTATCAGTTTCGGCCCGCGTTCTGGATTGCGAGCGATGTTGGCTTCTACACCGGCGGCAACACCTCGGTGAATGGCATCACCAACGCCGACCGACAGCAGAACGCACGTTATGGCATCACGCTGTCGGTGCCAATGGCGGCGGGCTGGTCGGCCAAGCTTGGCGCGTCAAAGGGATTCATGACCCGCGCGGGGGGCCACTACAAGGCGCTCACGCTGACGCTCCAATACCAGTGGTTAGATCCATGAGGCAGAGACGCCCCGCCGTCGGCCGCGGGACTGACTAAATCTCCTCGATCTTCGCCTCGATGCGCCCCTCCCGGATCGCGGCGACGAAGGCCCGGAAGTCGCTCCGGTTCTGCGAGCAGTATTCGGTCGCGAACTCGCAGATAGCATCATCAAAGGTCTGCCCGGAACCCAGGTACCCCGCGATCATCGCCGCGTCGCCCGATCGCGCGTGCGCGCGGGCCAGCGCGTGCGCGCACATCCGGCCGTATTGCCTGAGCATGCCGGCATCCCAGTCCTCGACCACGGCGGACATCTTCATATCGCGCAACTGGCGGATATAGAAGTCGCGCCCGTTCTTGCCGCGGGTCCAGCCCAGGAACACATCGCTGGCCGACTGCATCAGCCGCTGGCCGACGATCACGCGCTGCCCATGGTTGGGATACACGCTCTTTCCGGCATATGGCTCCAGCACCGAGGCCCGCGCCTCCTTCACCTGCAGGAACAACGGATCGTTGTCGGCCGCCATGAACAGCCCCACGCCGCACATCGTGCCGACGCTACCGACGCCGACCACCTTGACCGCCAGATCGAAGAAGTGGAAGCGGTCGAACAACACCCGCGTATGTTCTGCCAGGCTCTCGCGGTATGACCGAATAGCTTCATCGTAGCCCGACGTCAGCCCGGGGGCGAGTTCCTCGGACGGATGGAAGATCAGCGGCGGCTCATCCTTAATCCTCGGTCGCTCGCCCTCCTCCGAGACGAGTTTGGGATACAAGTGGTCGGGCACGGACTTGTGCCGTTCCGCCTCGATGCGCTCGGCCAGTCGTTTGCGCGCCGCCGCGACAATGTCGGGGTCGCCCGATCGGTCTTCATACTTCTGCAGGTCGATGCGGTCGTACCAGACGTCGAGCGCACGCATCCAGCCGTAGTTGTGCATTCGTTCGCGGTACTCCCGCACGGCGTCGGTCACCACGCGGGCCGCATCGCTCTTCGGCAGCGCGAGATGGTCAGCCGCGATCGCAATGCTGGCCCCCAGCCGCTTTAGGTCCCACTCGAACGGCGCCGGCAACGTCTCGTCGAGGTCGTTGATGTCGAAGATCACGTTGCGCTCCGGCGTGGCGAAGCCGCCGAAGTTCATCAGGTGCGCGTCCCCGCAGGCCTGCACCCGGATGCCGCTCGTGGGCGTGCTGGCCAGATCCGCCGCCATGATCGCCGCCGCGCCTCGGTAGAAGGCGAAGGGCGAGGCCGACATGCGGCCGAACCGGATGGGCACTAGCTGCAACATCCGGCCAGCATTCGACTCTTCCAGAAGCGTCACCGGATCACGGCGGTCGGGCGCCGGCGTCCATCCGGCTTGCGAGGCGCGTGGCACCGCGTCGCGCAGCATCCTTCCCTTGGCGGCGCGTTCGTCGGCGGTCAGGTAGGGCTCCGGTGGGCTCTCGCTGGAATCCACGCTGTGAATGCGTTTTTCTGCCTTGTTCATGGCTGGTCCTTTATTGAATGAATCCTGGCATTGCCCTGCTATGCGGCAGCCGGCACATCGCCGCCGGTGGCTGCACATGCGTTGTCATGGAAAGCATCGACCGCGTCAGCCACCGTCAGGTGGCGCTCGAGACGACCCAACTGCTCCTCCATCCCTTCGGCGCGCAGCATGTCGCGCGCGGCGGCATGTGCACCGACAACGCGCAGCACGGCGCCGGCCGCCTGCAGTTCCTCATGCAGGGCCGAGAGCATGCGTGCACCCGCCAGGTCGACCACGGGACTGAGGGAGAGATCGCAGATCACCAACCGCACCGCGCCGGTGCCAGCCCGAACCCGCGCCCGGATGGCCGCGCGAATATGCTCCGCGTTGAAATAGAGCAGCGACGCCTCGGGCCGGAAGATCATCACACCCGCAACGGGCTGGTTGTCCGGGTGGCGCGCCATGTCGGAGAAGATGCGCGTGCCGGGAATACGGCCAAGGATGGCCACGTGCGGATGGGCGGCGCGACGGATCAGCAGTAGCATCGACACGAGGACCGCCACGATTACCCCCTTCAGGATCCCTAGCAGCAGCACGGCAGCGAACGCGACCATCGACACCGTGAACTCGAACCGGCTCACGCGCCAGACGTGGCGCAGTTCGCTCAGGTTGATCAGCCCCTTGACTGCCACCAGCACGATCGCGGCCAGCACCACATTGGGCAGATTGGCTAGCAGACCGGTCAGGAACAGCAGGCACAGGCCGATCGTCACCGAGGCGAATACCAGCGCGAGCGGCGAGCGGGCGCCGGCCTTGTCGTTGACTGACGACTGCGAGAGGCCACCCGCCACCGGATAGGCCTGGAACAGGCCGGCGGCCAGGTTAGCCATCCCGAGGCCCAGCAGCTCCTGGCGCGGGTCAACCTCGTCGCCGTGCGACTGTGCCAGCGCGCGGGCCGCCGACACGCTCTCCACGTAGGACAGCAGTAGGCAGGCGAACGCCAGCGGAATCACTCCGTCCACATCGCTTGGCCGCAGCCCCGGGAGATGGAACGCCGGCAGCCCTTGTGGCAGTGCACCAACCACCTTGAAGCCGAGCGCGCCCAGCGGCGTCACCGACAGCACGACGATGGAAACAACCACCACGAGCAGCGCTACGGGACGCCCCGGCAGGAACTTCTCGCCCAGCAGCAATACGGCCAGGGCGGCCAGCCCGAAGCCGAGCACGGCCAGGTTGGTGTCGGGAATCTGACCGGCGAGAACAGAAATCCGCTCGAAGAACGACTCGCCGCCGCCCTTGACCCCGAACAGCTTGGGAAGCTGGGTCAGTGCGATGGTCAGCGCCGCGCCGGCCTTGAAGCCAAGCAGGATCGTCTCGCTGATGAAGTTCACCAGCGAACTCAGCCGCAGCAGCCACGCCACCACGCACATGGCCGCGATCAGCAACGCCGTCAGCGCCGCGATGGATGCCCAACGCGCGGGATCGCCCCCCGCCATGCCCGCCACAGTGACGCCCACCAGCATCGAGATCGCCGAGGTCGGTCCGATCGCAAGCTGGCGCGAAGAGCCAAAGAGCGCGTAGGCGAGGCCGCCGACCAGGTAGCAATAGATCCCGTACTGCGGTGGCAAGCCGGCAAGGGACGCGTAGGCGAGGGAGACGGGAATCCCGTAGGCGGCCAGGGTCACTCCGGCAATGACGTCGTGCCGCAACCACTGCGCCTGGTAGGCGGGCAGCCAGCGGGCCGGGGGAAACACGGCGTGCCAGCCGCGGGGGCCCGCAATCCCGTTGTCGACGGCCCTGCCGTCCCCATCGCAGTCGTCGCGCCCGCCATCCGCCGGTTCCCCGGCCCCAAAAGCGTTCCTGCCCATGGCGCCTCTCCTTATACGATGCCCCTGGGTCCGGCACGACTAACATCGAGCCGAGCCGCTTCCCGATCGCGCCCGTATCCCTTCTTACCGAAGGGCCTACAAGAAGAAAATAGCGGCACCATGGGAACACGGATTGATCCATGTCATGACGTGCACACCACCGCTCACCATCGGGAGCGCCGGCGCGTCAGCCTCACGACGGCCAGTTGAACGAACGGCTGACAGGGCCTCGCTTGGGCACTGTCACCGAGATCTTCTTTTCCACGCCGTCGGCGGTCACAACGACGCGGTATGCACCAGGCGGCATCCTCACATACAGAAGGGGGCCGTCCGATACGGCAAAGAAGACTTCCTGCCCCTTGGCGCCGAGGATGCTGGTGTTCACGCCGGCCAGGGACTCGCCCTCGCGTCCCGAAAAGGTCAGCCTGAGGTTGTATTCAGAGGCGGTGCGCCGCATCGCTGCCACCTCGTCCACGCCCACGCCGCCCGTCTGGAAGGCGATTTCGCCAGCATGGCGGACCGGCGGGGCGCCGTCCGTGAGGGAGGCCGCAGTAGTGCCGGCAGCCGGCGCAACCCGGGCCGGTACGGCCGCGCGCGACTGGCAGTCCATCCCTATACCCATATGGTGGCCTTCAGGCAGCGTCACGCCTCGGTCCTTCGGGCTTGCATCAGATCATGCATCTGCGTGGCGATCTGCTGCTCCGCGGGTGTACGGCTGGCGCGCATCCGCCCGCAAAAGTCGGCGCGTTCGTCCGGTGTCAGCATCTCCATGCCGGCATAGCGCCCATGCTGCCGTCCGCCCGGCCCCATGGGCATCGCGGACGCGCCGCTGGCGCCCGCAGCCGGACCCATGCCCATGCTCGGGCCTGCCGGGCCGGGCCGGCCCGGGGCCTTGGGCGAGGGCGGCAGGGAGCGCGGAACCGAACACGAGACCGAACATGGCAGATCTGATAAGGGAAGCCATGGGTCACCTCCTTGAGGTGTCAAATTTCTAATCTATTGCGGCGATGCCGCGCTTGTATTCAAGGGCAGCAGTTGAGTGAGGACCTGATTTGCGTCAACAAAAGCGAAAGACCTTATATGCCGCTATAGCACCTCAATTGGCATACACCGCAGGCATTTGGCACCAGTCGGTCAGCTGCGTCTGGATCGAGCTGATAGCATCCGCCTGCTCAGTGCCCGCTGTCCATTGCCGCCGTTGGGAGCATCGGAGCCGGGCCGACGCCGACGCCCTCCCACTTCCCTTTGGAGCAACCGTACCCCCCAGCCTTGCTCCGCCGTCGCGTTGAACTGGCCTTGCAAGCAAGGTTGCCAGCACCGCGCGCGCGAACCCTCGCCTGCTTCGTCTTGCAGGAGCGCCGTGGCCAGGGCTTCGAGCTTGGCGCCGCTCTCCGCCTTGCACCAAGGTCACATCGCGCACCTCGCTGTGTGCCGCGGCCAAATCCGCGCGCGAAGGTTACCTGCTAGCTGGCGCTCCAACTTCGTCGAGAATTTCGTATGTACTGCTTCTCCCTCGTTGTCTACCAGAGGGCTCGGTGCGTTCGGAGCGCGGCGGAGAATTCCCGATCGGTGTTCGGCCCACTTCTTGCCGCTTCTTTTGAGGATGCGGTTCCTTTTGCTGGCCGCACACTTGACTCCTTAGGGTCAATTAGACGGAGGGGAGGTCAATGGCACCGCGAGGTCAGATAGCCGAACGGATGGGGCCTGATTTCTGCGCATGCTCGCCTCCTCGCCGTCCCGTCTACGTGCAGGGCAGCACACTGCCAGCAGTGATTCCGGCAGGATATAAAAAGGTGCGGAGCTGGCCGACTGACAGAGCGGCACCGCTGCCTTACCTTTGAGGCAAGACGGAGTCCCTCGGGGCGACTGATGACTTGCCAGCCTAGATGCGGTAGAAGGATTGTTTAGAAAAGTCCATGTGCCTTTCTTGGGGCCCCTGAGCCAAAGCTGGGCTTGGTCCGACCACCGAAGTTGATTACGTCAATACTATATATTCTACGTGAAGAAAAATGCGTAGTAAGGGAGGATTGAATGCTAGGCGAATCGCAGATTCGCCTGCCGCGCGTTCATGTCATCCATCCTTGAGCAACCACGTGGTGGGGGCCGTTCCAAGAGCGTGAAACTACGGCTCCCAGCCGTATTTCCGCATAGCGATCTCCCGCAGGTGCTGAAAGTGGATGCAGTCGCGCCGCCGGCCCTCGGCATTGGCTGCAGTGGCACGACGCAGGAGAAACTCAACGCTCGCGTGGACAATCGGGGCATGGGGATCGCCTTCATATTCCTCTAGTATCTTGGTGAGGTAGAGCATCGCCAGCGCGTGCGGCGTGAGTTCGCCTCCGGCCTGAACGCTGAGGTACATTAACCGGTGGTGGATCTTGTCTGAGATTCGAAGACCATAGTACTTCCAGAGGAGGTCCGCTGCTTTCGCGCTGCGGCGGGAGATGACATACGCGCGAAAGTAGTCAGCCAGCCTCCCCATGTCGTCCCCGCCTCGGATGGTGGGCGAAATTATCTGGTAGCGCGCCAGCGACAGGGAGAGGCGCCGTGTGGAAATCTGTGGGCTGCCGAACAGGCTTTGACCTGAGCAGGTACCGCGAGGCATTGATGACCGTAAGCAGACCTGGCTCAATGGCTTGCAAGATCGCCTGCCGCACAGAGTGCGGGCGGCGTCGAGGCCTTGCTGCGAGTGGCTCTCCAACTGGCTCCCGCCAGACACGCACCCAGAAACTCGTTCCAGTTGCGCGGGTAGTCCTTGCCAGCTTCCGGCGCCGCTGGGAGGGCCCGTGTTCATCGGCGGGTTATAAAGCGTTGTCGATATCACGAGACCGCGCCAAACCGGGGGCTGACTAAGCGGCAATGCGGTGGCCCTCCCCTTGAGAAATGGAGAGATACCATCGTCAACGTAAGACCGAAGCCTGTTATTAAGCACCGCGGTCCGGATTTGCAGTAGGTTGTGCGCGTGCCGAGGTCGCCAAGCCATCTGTTGCCGTTTTACGAACCGCTTGCTTACAACTTGGGTGACGGCTGAATCGACAAAACCTGATGCTATGGGCTCCCCATGCCGATAGCGGTCACCGTCGTTCCTGCCACGGGGCTACTTGGCGCCATGCAATGCTTTCGTGCGACACCAAACAAATTTGCGCTGCCATATTGGCTAGTTTCGGATTAGTCTGCAGATCGTAATATAGCTTGTCACGTGACGGACAATGATTCGCCTTCACTTTCAGTCGACGGCTGATACCGACGCGGCGCCCCTGCGCAGGACCCTAGCTCCACCAACTCCCGGAGACGCCCATGCCACGCAAGAACATCCACGTCGTGCCTACCCATAATGGCTGGGCTGTTGAATCGGAAGATGGCTCTAGCAGCCAACACCGATTCACCTCCTTGGATCATGCGATTGCCGCCGGTACAGAGAAGGCTAAACGCGCAAAGGTGGACTTGCTGATTCACGGCCGTGACCGCCAACTTCTAGAGCGGAGCTCTTTCAGTAACGAACCGCGCGATGTTCAGACGTAGCTAAGCATTTCCAGGTCCAATATTTCCTCTGGCATTTCAGCCCGTTAGTTTGCATGATTTTGTTCCTGGTCTTTGCAGAATCTTGTTCCCGACCCCACGGAGGAAGCCTGCTGGCACGCTTGGAGAACGCGCGCGCGGGAAGCACGGTTGACGAACACGAAGGTTTGCCGCGCTCGCGATGACTTGCCGCCACCCTTGACCCCGAACAGCTTGGGAAGCAGCATCAGTACAATGGTCAGCGCCGCGCCGGCCTTGAAGCCGAGCAGGATCGTCTCGCTGATGAAGTTCACCAGCGAACTCAGCCGCAGCAGCCACGCCACCACGCACATGGCCGCGATCAGCAACGCCGTCAGCGCCGTGATGGACGCCCAGCGTGCCGGAAACGCTATTGCCGTACTCGATGTTGGCGCCCACCACACCGTAAAGCGTCACGCTCGATTGTGCTTGTGCCGCATCTGCAAACGCGCTCAGAGCTGCCGGGCGCGAAAAGCGACGTTTTATGCCTAAGGATCTCCACTATTGATTGTTCTGTGGTCAGCGGGGAAACCTCCCTGGCCTCCATTCCCCATCGCCAATTTTCCTGAGAAGCTGTAGCAACTCAGGGTTTTTGTGTAATGAGCCTTTCCGGGGAACCCGGCCATGCGTGAGACTGGCCACTCTTGCCAGCGGCAATCACCCGCGGTTGCGCGAGTTCATCGGCTGCGGTCATGTGGCGCCCCTCTCCCCTGACCGTTCGTTGCCCATGTCGCAAGGAACCCACACCGACCGCCTACACAAGCGCCCCCTTTTCTCTTTCGGCAACAAGTAGCCCTGGTACCAGTTGCGCAGCTTGTTTTTCAGTACCTTGCCCCTGGCCCCGAGTGGCAGGGCGTCGATGAACACGACGGCATCCGGCATCCACCACTTTGCGATCTTCCCTTCCAGAAAGGCCAGCAATTCCTCTGCCGTCACTTCGACACCTGGCTTCTTCACGGCGAGCAGTGGCGGACGCTCGTCCCACTTCGGATGCTTCGCCGCGATGCACGACGCGCTGGCTACCGCCGGATGGGCGCTGGCGATGTTCTCGATCTCGATCGAGCTGATCCACTCCCCTCCGGACTAATGACGTCCTTGCTGCGATCCGTGATCTGCATGTAGCCATCCGCGTCGATGGTGGCCACGTCGCCCGTGGGGAACCAGCCGTGTCCTTCGGCATCGGCCTGCAGGGATCTGGTGCAGCGCCACTTCCAAGCTGACGCACCGAACCGTCTGTGGGTCGCCGATGCGACCTACATACCGACAGCAGCAGGCTTCTTCCATCTCGCTGTGGTGTTGGATGTGTTCAGCCGCCGGATTGTATTGGGCACCCTTGATCCGAGTGGTGAATGCGGCGTCATGCTAACACTACGGATTGACGCAAATTCGTCTCCGGATCGGGCTGTGTACTCGGAAGTCAGGCTGGTACGCTCCAGCCATGGCGGAAACGAAAAGCACCTTGCGAGCGCGCTGGTATACCTCACACCGCCCCGCCCTCCATTTCCAGTCGAGCGCGTACCGAACGCAATACTTCATGCTTCTCAGTGGAGGTTACAGGGTAACGCAGCTTCAAACTATCGAGCGTGTCGAGAATGATCTGCGACACAATCAGGCGGGCGTTCTCTTTGTCATCCGCCGGTATCACATACCATGGCGAAACCTCCGTGCTGGTGGCATGAAGGCATCGCTCATAGGCATCCATGTACTGAGGCCAGAACTTCCGCTCTTCAATGTCCGCGATACTAAACTTCCAGTTCTTGGATGCGTCATTGATACGATCAAGAAAGCGCTTGCGCTGCTCTTCCTTCGACATATGAAGAAACAGCTTCACGATGCGCGTGTCATTGCGGCTGAGATGATTCTCGAATTCCACGATCGATCGGTATCGGCCGTTCCATAGAGCTTCACCCCTACCCGCCGCCTCGGACAAGCCCTCCGCGAGCAAGAGTTCGGGATGCACGCGTAGGATCAGGACTTCCTCGTAGTACGATCGGTTGAATATTCCAATATTCCCTCGCTTCGGCAGATTGCGTGTAGTGCGCCACAGGAAATCGTGTTGCAGTTCTGCCGCGCTTGGATGCTTGAAGCTGTAGACTTGGCATCCCTGTGGGTTGACGCCTGACATGACATGCTTGATTGCGCCATCCTTCCCGGCGGCATCCATTGCCTGAAGGATAAAGAGGACGGCAAAGCGATTGTCGGCGTAGAGCCGATTCTGCTGCTCGCTAAGCCGCTTGATGTGCTCGGCGAGGATCTTGTGATATTGCTCCTTCGACTTGTAGACTGGTTCGACGCGAGTGGGGTGGCGCTCAAGGTTCAGGCTATGGCTTTCGCTCACTCTGAACTCATTTGTGTCAATTCGCATGGCAAGTTCCTTTTCTCCTCATCCATCGTGATTTCTACGAGGCAGTAAGATTGCTCCCTGTCCATCGCTTTGCCCTTTACAGGCCGGCCATCCATCGACCCATCTCTATGCGCTGAGATGATGTGCCAATGTAGCTGCTCGTTCCGAGAACCTGATCAGGCGTCGTGAAGTCGCAGCCTGCTTCACGACGCAGCACAAAGCCCGACTATGCGTCCAGGATGAAAGACTGGCTCAATGGCGACAGGCCGAAGGATGCGCGATGACCGTAAGCTCGCACACCGAATCGCCTTGTTGAAACCTTGGAAGTGGCCCACGTTAACCATATGACGACGAGCCAGCGGAGCGGGACCGAGAGCACCCGCGCCCGGTGTGTATCCGCCACTCATAGACAAGGGCTCAGTCGATAGTGTGGACATCAAGATCCAGCTCTATCCCCATTTCCGGGTAAGGAGTCTCTTCAAGAGGTCATTCGGGCCGAGGACGAGAAGTCCTGCATAGATGAATGTCACGACACTGGTCGCAAGCGGCAGAGGTGCCAGTTCCGCCAAGCCGTGAATGCCGATGAACAGGCCGAGAGCGGCATCAGCGACGATGGCAATGGCAAGTGTCCTGCTCGGCCGTGACGACCAGAAAGCACGGCGCTCACGGACCGAGACGATGGAAAAGAGGGCGAAGAAGAGCAAAGTCTGGAATGTGAAAGTCTGCAGCTTGCCGCCGGCATCCGCGAGTCCAAAGCGATGCCAGCCGAATGCGAGCAGTGCCAGCGACTCGACCAACATCAAGAAGCCAAGAGCGATGGCCACCCGCACAAGTGGGCCGATATTCCAGGTCTCCGGCCGCTGCGAAGGATGCACACGATCAGTCGCCAGGGCGATCTTGACAAAATCCGTCATGAAGACGAGCAGGACCATGCCAAGCGCGGAAATGGCGAATCTTCCCGTGGCCAGGAATGCCACAACGACGAAGCCGGCTTTCAGTATGGTGCGACTGACCTTGTTGATGATCCATGTCAGGACGCGCTGATAGATGGCGCGTCCGCTTTTCACCATGTCGACGATGTCAACCAACCCCTCATGGGTTAGCACCGCGCTTGCGGCGCCCTTGGCAACGTCGGAGGCCCCGCTTACAGCAATGCCGACCTCGGCCTGGCGCAGGGCTGGCGCATCGTTCACGCCGTCGCCTGTCATGCCAACCACATGGCCAGCTTCCTGAAGGCGCTTGACGACCAGGAACTTGTCCTCGGGGAATACCTCCGCATAGCCGTCAACGCCTTGCATCGGGCTCCCACCATTCGCCGTTGACTGCTCACTATGCAAATCGGGAACGCGCGCAATCGTGCCGAGTCCCAGGGCCGCCGCGATGGCTTGCGCCACCGGCAAGGCATCGCCGGTCAACATCTTGACCTCGAGGCCGAGTCGGCGAAGTTCGGCAATGAGACGCGCCGAGTCGGGACGCGGAGCGTCATACAAATAAGCTAGGCCGATCAACTCCAGTGGACCTGCTCCAAGGGCTCGCGCCACTGCCAGAACACGCTCTCCTTTGCGCGCTTCGATGCTGGCCTGATCCTCCAGCCGCGTAATCGCGTCCTGCGAAAGGCCTGCCGCCTCTGCCACGGTTCGCAAGGCTCCCTTCACACATCGCAACGTGCCCCCGTCCACCGACACAATTGCTTCCGTACGTCGCGTCGCGGCGGAAAACGGCTGGAAGGACAGGATCGTTGCCTTGTGGCCCTCCTCTTGCCCCGACGTCCCCACGGCACGCAAAAATGCGAGATCGATGGGATCCGCGTTTGCTTGATTCGATGCCAACGCGGCGACCCGGACCACGTCGGCATCGCTGAATCCGGGCCGAGCTTGTACAAGCTTGAGGGAGAGCTGGTTCAAGGTAAGCGTCCCTGTCTTGTCAGTGCACAGCACGTCCATCGTAGCCGCGTCCTCGATACCGCTCAGCCGGGTGATGAGCACACCCTGTCGGGATAGCTCCATGGAGCCCAATGCCATGCTCACGGTGAACATGACAGGTAGCGCGACGGGAACAGCGCTCATCAGCAGGACAAGCGCAATAGGCAAAGTGTCTAGCAGTGGCAGCGCATTCAGGTACGACACCACCAGGGTCACCAGCACCAGGGTGCCAACGATCAGGAACAGCCAGCGAACAACGCGGGAAACAACTTCCTCGACATGTAACTTCGGATGCGCGCTCGCGACAAGCTCGGTAGTGCGACCGAAGTAGGTCTTGACTCCTGTTGCGGTGACGATCCCGGTTGCCTCGCCATACCGGACCGTTGCGCCGCCGTACAGCGTATCGCCTGCGGTCCGTTCCACTTCCCGCGACTCGCCGGTGAGCGCTGCCTGATCGAGCCTCAGATTCCCTTGCACGAGCAGCATGTCCGCGGGAACAAAGTCGCCAGCTCGCACCCGAACAATGTCCCCATGCACCAATGCCTTGGCGGAAATGGTCTTCCAGCTTCCGTCGCGCATTGTCCGGACTGCTATATTCAACTGTTGGCGCAGTGCAGCGACGGCAGCCGACGCGCGTTGCTCCTGGAGGAAACTCAGTACGGCATTCACGACGAGGAGGAGCAAAGCGACGACAAGGTCTGTCGTCTTGTGAAGAACCAACGACAGCAGGGCAATCAACTCGACCATCCAGGCGGACAGTCCCCAGAATTTGGCCAGGAAGCGGAGCACGTAGTGCTGCTTCTTCTCCGGCACCTCATTCGGGCCATCGCGTTTGAGCCGGATCTGCGCTTCCGCACTCGACAAGCCAGTCTCGCAGTTCGAGCCCGATGCTTGCAGTGTTTCTGCTACGGCCCGCGGTAGCGTTTGCTGCGCGTTCTCTTGCTGCATCATCGTATGTCTGGGTGGGAGTGACCGTTGCATGCCAGATGCCAGCGTGTTCTTCAACGCACCAGTAAGATTGGAGTTCGGCTCGCGTAGGATGAGATTGGTGAACTAGCTGGGCGCGGATGCTCCGGTGGGGGTGGCATGGTAAGGCACCAGGATGACCGGGATGGTGCTCAGCCGGGCGACGGACTCGGCAACACTGCCAAGTACAAGGCGCCGAGCGCCACGCCGGCCATGCGTTCCGATGACGATGACGTCGGCATGCCAATCTAGCGCGACCGACTGAATTGCTGACGCGACGCCCAGCCCACCAGCATCCAGCGCCAGCGTGTCGCCCCGGACGCCGGATAAGTCCAGCAACTCCCTTGCTCGGGCGAGAACGCCTTCGGTTTCGGCGCGCACCACGGCCTGCTTCGTCGATGCGTGTTCGAGACCGCCTCCCAATCCGATAATATTGGGCAGTTGCTCAACCACGCCGACTACCCTGACTACCGCATGCAGTTCGTCCGCAAGAGCGAGAGCAGTAGCGAGTGCCGCGCCAGAGGCGGAACTGCCATCAAACGCGACCAGTATCCTTTGGAACAACTTCGCCTCCTCTGACATGGAGACACCGTGGCACGTCGAAGCTTGCAGGCATCGGGCCATTGGCGCGCAGAGCGTTTCTAATAAGGCAAGCCCTCTTCGATAGGCAAAGAGAGGTCCCTCGACCACTCATTCCACGAACCAAGATAGAGCCGTACGTCGGCTATGCCAGCTTCTTCCAGGGCGACAAAGGTATTGGAAGCTCGCGCCCCTTTGAAGCAGAAGACGACGACGGGCGTATCACGACGAATTCCGACGGTAGCACACTCGGCGAGAATTTCCGCAGGTGACTTGAACATCTGGCCGGCCGGAGTCGGCTTCATCATCCGGTACCACTCGATCCAGACAGAGTTTGGAATGCGGCCTTTGCGGGGACAAAAATCCTTGCCGTAGGGCGAGGAGCTATCGGCTATCCACTCGTCGACGTCGCGTACGTCGAGTTTGACAATGTTTGGGTCGGCGACCGCCTTCTTCATTTCCTCCAGGTCGACGAGGATGCTGGCCTGCGTGCTAGCAAGCGGAAACCTGGCCGGCTCGGGCTTCGGGGTATCGGTTGTGCTGGGAAAGCCCGCCGCGTGCCATGCACGGTAGCCTCCGTGAAGCACCTTGATCTTGTCCCGTGGATATCCAAGGTATCGGAGAAGTACGTATCCTCGGCAGGATTGACCGAATCCAGTGGTCATCGATTGCTCGTAGACGACGGCCACTTCCTTTCCCGACAGTCCGGCCTTACCGAACGCCTCGTCAAATGCTTCCCGCAGGGCGGCCAAGCCCTCTTGTGTCGTTGTTGCCAAGTAGGTAAATATCTCGTGGATATTCACCGCACCAGGCAGGTGAGCCTCGGCGTAGCTCGCCGCGTCTCTCGTATCGATGAGCACGACGGACTCAGTCCGCATCATTTCCGCCAGATCGGCCGGTGATATGAGAACCCTTACGTTCATGACGACCCTCATCTGATCGAGCCACGCTTGCTTTGACGGGACGATTGACACTGGAGTACAGCAAGCTTGCGGACGATTGGAATAGTCCCGTTCATTCTGAATTCTGGGATGGGCAGGGCCGCGGTCGTTGATTTCTGTCAACCCAAGTCAAGTTACAGTGGCTGCTTGGCACCCGCCTGCGTCAAGACCTGGAGGGCCTGTCCGGCTGGTCGCCACCCGTTACGGCCTCGGGTGCCGCCATCTGAGTAGCGAAGTAGGACAAAGCCTGACAACGATCGGCCCTGCCAAGCGCTACAGTGAACTGCTTGTTTCCGAGTGCTCCTGTTCTGCGTTGCGGCCATTCCATGCCTGTCTCCTGCTCCATCGAAAAATGTCCGGCAACATGCTTGCTAGGCCTGCTGATCGTGGCCCCCCCTGCAGGTTTCGCAGCCCAGCCACTCTCCGATCTGGCCAGCCTGCTGCTTGGCACCGTAAGCGGCAAGCCAAGCGGCATGTCGGGTGTGACTCGGCTGACCGCCCGCGATGCCGAGCGCCAGCTGAGCCTGGCATGCTCGGAACTGGCTCGGTCGGCGCCGATCGTGGTGGATAACTCTACACGCCTCACTGGCTGCGCCGTCCGCCCCGGCAAGGTTGTGGAGTTCCAACTCAAGGTAACCGGGGTGGACCCGCGGCGCGACGACACCAAGAAATTCATGGCTTTTGTCAGGCCGATCCTCGAGCGCGGAATCTGCCGAAATCCGGATGTGCCCGTCCTGGGCAAGCTCGGCGTGACACTGGACTACCGCTATCTGGTGGGCCAGGAGCCTCTGGTGGCGCTGCACGTTCCTCCTGACAGATGCACGGAAAAGGCCGGGAAATGAAGTATCCCTCCAAGCACGTCCCTATCGTCATCCATTAGTTCCGCCTCTGAAGGTCCGGCACATGAGCCAGTCAGCAATTGATTGATTCCATGGACATTTCTTGTATGTACGGGCCGGACACCCAGCCGAATGCTCGGGATGCGCTTCTGTAGATTGCATCGATATCAGAGTGACTCCCGCCAGCAGGATGCCCCCCGAGGTACCGCGACCGGTCGCTACCGCACTGCTGCGGGAATTTGAGCGGCCAAAAGCGCGGGAGTTTGACCTGCCAACTGAAGTTGACGGGCATCAAGGCTCCCTTGATGGAACCCGCTAGCTTTTACATAGACGAATGAGTTCCCTACCCCAGTCGCTCTCTTGAGCCTGCATTGCACCCGGACCTTCGCGATTGTGGAGGCACGGGCACCAGCGATGCCTCTTTGTAAATCAGTTGCCCTACGGTCGCGCCTGCTCTTCCGCCAGACCGCGATGAACAAACAGGTGTTGGGGGCCTCCGGCGGATCGGTCATGACCTTCACCGGTTCGAAACTCTGGAGTCTATGCAAGATCAACAGATCGACGAACAACTGGAGTCAACATTATGAAAGGCGCATTTCAGTTATTTTGTATCGTCAGCATCGCCAGCCTCAGCTTGTTTACCCCTGAGTGTCAAGCACAGGAAACCGCTGGGCAGGTTGCAAAACCCGCGACTTCCCGGACCATGCGTGGGGTCGACCTGCTCAGCAACGAGGAAAAGGCGGATTTCTGCGGCCGTATGCACGCCGCCAGGACACCAGAAGAACGCCAGGAAGTCACGCGCCGTATGCACGATCTCGTGCATACCCGCGCAGATCAACAAGGCGTAGTGCTTCGACACGAGCGCGGGGGTGGACAGCGCATGTATGGCAGTGGTCGAGGCACCGCAAGCCTGGACTGCGGCCCCATGATGAGCCGTAGTGCGGCCACTGACCAACCGGCAGACGGCGGGTTGCCGCCGCAGAAACAGGCGAGCGGTCTGGCCTACCTTAGTGGTGGCATTGGCGAGGACGAAGCTGCCGCCTTTCGGCGTGCCGCGCCGTCGTATAGCCTGCGCCTTACCTTCACAGGCAAGCGGGGCGAATTTCTGGCCGACGTTGACACTCGGATCTACAAGCCGGACGGCAAACAGATCTTTGGGGCGATATCCGACGGGCCCTTTATGTACATCAAACTACCAGCAGGAAAGTATCGCGTGGTTGCTACTGCAAACGGCGTCGAGCGTAAGACGGAGGTTACGGTCCCATCGAAGGGAGGCGTCGCCCAGCACTTGAACTGGCCGTCCTGAAACAGTTGCAGCCAAGGACTTTCATTATTGGACCGACATTGTCTTCTTGTTGACCCCGTCCCTTGGGCTGGTCGTCGCCGTTCTTGACAAAAAGTGGACCGGGTGCCCAACTGCACTGCGCTCAGTTTGTGCCGCTCGCGCCCGTATCGGGTGGAGCGGACGTTGCAGACGGTGCGGTTGGTGCGGGCGCGACCGTCGGCCCCGTGGTGTCGGGCTTCGCGGCGGGGGCTACCGTGGCCGTTGATCCATCGGGCGCCTGCGACGTCAGCGAAGGCGACGGGGTCGCTGGAGCTGGTTCAGGTGCGGCAGCGGGCGGCTGCGCAGGAACGGACGGGACGAGCGGCGTCGGCACAGCGGGCGTTGTCATCTTCATCGGCTCGCCCGGATGTGTCGGCGCGGGCTCGGGTAGCGGCGCAACATGCTCCTTCTTCGCGGCCTTCACTGTCGCGCGGTCACGCCCCACCGGATCGACCTTCAGAAAATGGGCAACCAGATTGAAGAAGCGCTCGTAGAACACGCCGGCGGGAATCGTCTCGCTCGCGATCTTGACCATCGCGTCGCTGCCCGAGCCAATCGGCAACGACAGCGAGCCGAGCACGCTCAGGCCGACGCTGGCCGAGGTGCTGGTTTTCTTTAGCGCGTAGCGGTCCTGTACTGCGTTCACATAGGCGGTGCTCGACGAACCGTCCGCGTTCGCGTCCGCGCAAACGATGTGAAAGGCGATCACGACATGCGTGTCGTCGGTCGGCTGGAAATTCTTGCTGCCATCGATCGTATCGGGATGGGCCGAACTCGACACATAACCTTGGCTCAGCAGCGCCCGGCGCGCGGCTTCACAAGTCGCGTCGGAATTCGCCTGGAACGTGTGTGCGTATGGGCTCGTCGCCGCGTCAAACAGCTCCTGCTGATAGAGCGGCGTCGGTGCCGGCGCCGGCGCCGAATTCAAACTGCATGCCGACAAGACGGCGGCAATCGCGCACAAAACGAACAACTGGCTGAGTCGGTGGAGCATGGCGTTAATTAAAATGGCTCGGCCGTGCGACGCGTAGCAAGGTGCGGTGTAATTTTCATTTGCACCGGTCGCTTGTGGCGACGCAATCTCGCATAGCCTAGGCGTCAGTGTAGATTCGTAAGTTGACCCGGGGTTCCGAGCGCGTGCGCGGGCTTCCGCCTGGTGGTCGTCTGACCGAGTTGGCAGAGCGGATCCGTCCGACTCTAAGCGGCCGGTTTCAGCAACGGGCGGTTCCATCGGTGCCCCTAATATGCACTATGGGCCTTCATTGACATCCGTATGGAGATGCCTTTGCGTCTTTTGACTGTGCCCGAAAAGAGTCCGATGGCGAGCACTTCCATCAGGGCCCAACGTGGTCACGGTTCTCTCAAGTGCGTGAACTCGACCGCTATCCGACGTGTAGCAGAACACGAGTGGTTCCAATTCGGCGCACATGAACTCCCTGCGTAACGCCGGCGCGATGCGTGCCATCACGCAGTCATCGTTCACCGCGTCGAGCACAGTGGCTCACCACGTGTTATGCATGTCGCGAGCGCACGCCGAGCGCCATTGAAGGACGGACGTCGCCGGCCTAGAACTAGGATCGGCAGGTGGGCGCACTGTAGATGCTTCATTAACCTCTCCGCAGCGGTCCGGTCGTCTGCACCTGCTTTGGCGCGGTCTTCATTTAGCGCTTTCCCTTAATGCCTTTCCCCGGGTGCTACTGATTGCAGTTGTGCCCATACTGGTGGCCGTGCTCGACAAGAAGTGGACCAGGTCCGCTCGCGTGATGACTGCCACTTCACCTGCAACGGTACCTATGCCCGTATAGCCAGCGGTAGGACCAGGCGAATTCCGGTGCCGTTCAGGGGTGACGACGAGGAGATTTGGTCATGAAACAATTGCCTGCGCGTGATAGAGCGACAAGGCTTTGATGGTGATTGGGGACTCAATGCCGGCCAGAGTCACGACTTTTGTCAGGGCGTCGGCCCAGATGCAGCGTGGAGCGATAACGGAGACGCTGGGGTATCGCGGCGTTTTCACAACTTGACCGCGCAAGCGAGCGCCGCCGACAATCGCATACTTACCGGCACTGTGGCCAAAGCTGTCAAGAAAGTAGGCGCCGCTTGTGGCAACCGCGCCCCGATTCAATGCGCCGAGTAAATGCGTTTCTGCTGGACGCTGGGGTGACCGAACAAAAATCGGCTGGTCGGTATCGCCAAACACTCTAAGGTCGCCGCCGGCAGAAACCGCACCCGCGCGAACCCCCGCATCTCGCAAGGCACCGACGGCTACGTCAACTGCAAATCCCTTTGCGATACCTCCAAGGTCTAGCCAGACAGCCTCTTTGCGAACGACGGTGCAATCAGAATGAAGAACTATGCTGTCGAAAGTTGTGCTAGTGGCTGGTCTCGGTCCAGCTGGGGCAGGCAGTAAGCCGTCCGCAACCAATGCTGCTGCAACCGAAGGGTCGAATATGCCAGAAGTTCTCTCAAACATTCGGAACGCTTGACGGAGAACGTGCATCGTCCATGGATGTACGCTAACTCGCAGGCCAGGCTCTGCGGCGTGCAGGCGGGCAAGGTCGCTGTCGTGGCGATGAAAGCTCATTAGCTTATCGACGTACGCAATGGACTCGAATGCAGACGCTACTGCTGGCTGGGCGAGTCGCGCCGGTATTGGCCCCTCCGCAGCGCCGTCGACACGTATTTCAACGATAGTGCCGAGCAGTGGCCGCGCCCGCTTTAGCATCTCACCCCTGCGCAAGCACGAGTTCGTACAGCGCCAGTACGCGTTTGACGCCCTGTGTAACATTCTTGCACGACAGAGTTGCGCCACTGATATTGCGGATGTCCTTGCCGAGCTGGAGTGCATCGCGATATGTTTTCCCTACGAATTGAGCCCGCCACTCGGCATTGCCGACTTCACGGCCGTAACTCTCCTGATAGGACAGGATTTCAATAGCACGGACGGCACCATTCGAATCCAAACCCACAGCATAGCCAATTTTCCCGTGCTTGCTGGTAACGTGGTCGACGATGAACCAGCCGCCAGTGGACGCCTTCCAGACGCCCTTTTCGTCGAAGGGCTCATGGACGCCGGAGCGGTCGTACATGGCATCACGTACGCTTTTGCTCAATTTCAACAGAACTGGCTGGAAGGTAGCACCTTGGAACATCTCCGCTTGCGCTTGCTCGACGGTCAGATAATCGCTGGCGTACGCCGGCGCAACCAGCATGGCGAACGGTATTGCGGCAACTGGTGTCCATTTCATTGGAAAACTCCGACGGCTCAGAACGGAATGGCGACCTTGATGATAAGCCCGTTGCGGACTTGCTTATCGCCAAAGATGCGGTACGCAGTGCACTGCTGATGCTGGCGTCGCTCTCCGCCTTTTCAGCTGAAGAGCAGACCTCGCCCTGCCCGTCCCATGTCGAGATCATCGTTGACCCCACACTCCGGAAAATGTATGGTTCGTCAGAATCTGAAAATCCACCTAAAGCAGGCCCTTGGCGCGTGGCGCGGCCGGCTGGAAACCGCCCGCATTTACTTCAGCGTCTTCGACCGGTTATCCGCCGCATGCGCGCCTTCGGTACCGGGATACTTGGCCACCACCTGTTCCAGCGTTTTGCGCGCTGCCGCCTTGTGGCCGGACTCAAGCTGATTATTGGCCACCGCGATCATGGCGTCCGGCACCGCGTCGAACTCTTCCAGGGAGCCGGATTGAAATGCAGTTGCTTGAGAACGTCGGCGGTCTGCAGACTTTGAACGAATTCCGTCGCCGGGGCAGGCTGCTTTCGTGCTTCGTGTTTTGTTCAATGTCTCCTCCTGCCTTGCGCCATCTACGTGGGATGCACGGCCGATAGTAAGCCTCACGGGCAGTCGAAATGCAGTCAGAAAGAATTTACCAAGTTCCTCAAACCGCACTATCTGCAGCAATCGCCGTGCCAGGTTGTCCCACACAGTCGACGGACACATCGGGGGGACGCTCAACTCTTTGAGAGAGGGATCGTACTCGGCACCCAGCGGCTTAAAGGCCAGCAACTCGATAATTTTTCGCGCCTTGATGAGTATCGCCTCGCTTGCGAATTTCTAAGGTGCCGATGGGAAGCAGCGACTTTGGGCCACGATTCTCAATCGGCCCCACGCCTCATCACGGGGTCAACGCCTCCAGCACGGCAAGGTTGCCCTCGCCAAAGCCGTGGTGCCCGTCCCGCTGGACGATCTCGAAGAAGAACTCGCCCGCCTCGCGTTTCGCGAAGGCCTGGAGGAAGCGGTCCTGTCCGCCGTCGGCGCGCACGGTGCCATCGACCAGGACGCCGTAGCGCTGCAGCGTGGCCAGGTCCAGTCCATGCCCCGGCAGGCGCGCATCGAGCGTGCCATAGTAAGCCGCCGGCGGCTGCACGAACTGCACACCGTGCGCAGCCAGCGCCTCCGCGCTCGCCGCCAGGTTGTCCGTGGCCAGCGCAATGTGCTGGATGCCTTCGCCATGGGGGTCCGACAGGTAATGGCGCATCCGGTCATGGCGCGGCGTACCCTTCTCGTACAACGGAATCCGGATCTGCCCGCAAGGGGAAAGCAGTACGCAGGCATCGCTGGCCACCTGCCAGTCGGGATGGACTTCGTGGATCTCCCGAAAACCCAGTACCTTGCGGTAGAAGTCGCTCCATTCTTCGAGGTGGCCCGGTTCCACGGCCTGCGTCAGGTGATCAACCCGGACGAGACCGGCGCCGGACGCACGGGCGCCCAGCGGCAAGGGCCGGAAGTCCACGTCGTAGATCGAGATATCTCCAACGTCGCCCGGACGGCCTTCCTTGCCGCGCCAGCGGTCAATGAAATAAATGACCGACTGGCCGATGCCCTGGATGGCGGGAATATTCAGCTCCATCGGCCCGACCGTGCCGCCTTCGAACGGCCACGCTCCCGCATCCAGGGCGCGTTCCAATGCCGCTGCGGCATCGTTCACGCGGATGCCGACGGCGCAGATCGACAGGCCATATTCGGCGGCGTAACGCGTGGCAAAGGAATCAGGCTCCGAGTCCACGATGAAGTTCATCTCGCCCTGGCGATACAGCCTGACTGCCTTGTGGCGGTGCTCGGCAATTGCGGCAAAGCCGAAACGCTCGAAGGTCCGGCCCAGTGCGGCGGCATCCGGCGAGGCGAATTCGATGAATTCGTAACCATGGATGCCCAGCGGGTTGTCCCAAGTTTCAGCGGCGCTCATGTTGGGGGGCTCCTGTATGGGTGCGGGGCGGTAAGGCAAGCCCCGTGGCAACGTGGTCCGATCATAGCAATGCTGCCGGCGCCTGCCGCATCGCCCACCCTCTCCGTACAAACCCGCACTGCGTTTCATGATCGCCCATATGCGTTCACTAATCGCGCGTTATGCGCCTTACGTCGCTTGGCTCGTTGCCCCTCGGCCACTAATCTCCGGTCATCGAGACACAGCGCCAGGCCCGGACCATGCATCCTTGCCGGCCCTCGCTTCCTACGCCCCCAGGAACATCATGATCAACGGCAAGACCACCCTCATCGCGCACCTTGGCTTTCCGACCGAGTCATTCAAGGCGCCAATGATCTATAACCCATGGTTCGAGCAGCAGGGCATCAATGCCGTGGTGATGCCAATGGGCGTAAAGCCCGATGACTACCGCGCATTTTTCCGTTCGCTGTTCCGCCTGAGCAATATCCGCGGCGCGCTGATCACCATGCCGCACAAGGTCACCACCATCGAATTGGTGGACGAACTTACCCCCACTGCCCGCATCGCCGGCGCCTGCAACGCGGTGCTGCGGCGCGACGACGGCACGCTGGTCGGCGACCAGTTCGATGGCGCGGGCTTCGTGCGCGGCATCCAGCGCAAGGGCTGCCAGCTTGAGGGCGCGCGCGCCATCGTCTCGGGCAGCGGCGGCGTGGGCAGCGCGATCGCCGCTTCGCTGGCCGCGGCGGGCGTAGCGGAGCTGGCACTGTTCGACACGCGCGACGCCTCGGCGCTCGCGCTGCGTGGCCGGCTGCTGGCGCACTACCCGGCCCTGCGCGTGACCACCGGCTTGGCGGATCCCGCCGGCTACGACGTGGTGGTCAACGCAACGCCGCTCGGCATGAACGCGGGCGATGCGCTGCCCTTCGATGTCGCCCGGATCGATCCGGGCGCCATGGTTGGCGAGGTGGTGATGAAGTCCGAATACACCCCATTTCTCGAAGCCGCCATCGCGCGCGGCTGCAAGGTCCAGGTCGGCACCGACATGCTGTTCGAGATGATTCCCGCCTACCTGGAATTCTTTGGCTACGGCACCGCCACGCCGGACGCCCTGCGCGCCGTAGCTCGCCTTAAATACTGAAAGACAGCCACGGAATGCGCGACGGTGCCTCACCGTGCGCGCCCGCCCGCCACAAACAAGACCGGATGCCGCCCCCAGGTCGTCAAGGCATGCCGGATAGCACATCGCACCCATTGGTGGAGACAGACAAATGACCACAATCAACAAGGAGATCACGGCCCCCGCCGTGGCCAGCCACTCGTTGGCCGACAAGATCCGCGCCGGGTTCGCGCTTGGCAAGGTGCGCTGGGGCATGCTGGCGCTGGTGTTCTTCGCGACCACGCTCAACTACATCGACCGCGCCGCGCTCGGCGTCCTGCAGCCCGTGCTGGCCAAGTCCATGGCCTGGACCGCGCAGGACTACGCCAATATCAACTTCTGGTTCCAGGTCGGCTACGCCATCGGCTTCGCCCTGCAGGGACGATTCATCGACATGGTCGGCGTCAAGCGCGCCTTCGCGCTGGCCGTGCTGCTCTGGAGCCTCGCCTGCGGCGCGCATGCACTGGCGGCCTCGGCGGTCGGCTTCATGGTCTGCCGCTTCTTCCTTGGCCTGACCGAAGCCGCCAACTACCCGGCGTGCGTCAAAACCACGCGCATCTGGTTCCCCGCCAGCGAACGTGCCGTGGCTACAGGCATCTTCAACGCCGGCACCAATGTCGGCGCCATGCTCACGCCCATCATGCTGCCGCTGATTCTGCAGGTCTGGGGCTGGCAGGCAGCCTTCCTGATCGTGGGCGCGCTCGGTGCGATCTGGCTGGTGTTCTGGCTCATCAAGTACTACAACCCGGACGAGCATCCCACGGTCAGCCAGGCGGAACTGGCGCACGTCAGCCGCGATGTCGAACCGACGCCGCAGCGCATCCCGTATTCGCAGATCCTGCGCATGCGTGGTACTTGGGCTTTCGCGCTGGCCTATGCCATCACCGCGCCGGTGTTCTGGTTCTACCTGTACTGGCTGCCGCCATTCCTGAACCAGCAGTACCAGCTCGGCATCAGCGTGACGCAGATGGGCATTCCGCTGATCGTCATCTACTTGTGCGCCGACATCGGCAGCGTGGGCGGCGGCGCGCTCTCGTCCTGGCTCATCAGCCACGGCATGCCTGCGGTGCGGGCGCGGCTGGTGTCGATGCTGGCCTTCGCGCTTTGCATCACCTCCATCATCCTTGCCGCCGGCGCGAGCAGCCTGTGGATGGCCGTGGCCGCGATCTCCGTCGCCATCGGTGCCCATCAGGCCTGGACCGCGAACATCTGGAGCCTCGTGATGGACTACACGCCCAAGCACGTGGTCAGCTCGGTGTTCGGCTTCGGCGGCATGATCGGCGCGATCGGCGGCATGTTCATGACGCAGCTGGTCGGCTACGTGCTCACCGTCACGCACAACAACTACGCGGTGCTCTTCACCATGATCCCCTGCGCCTACTTCATCGCGCTGACCTGGCTGTTCTTCCTGGCGCCGCGCAAGGTGCCGACGGCCACCGCGGCCTGAGCACGTCAGACTGTCACCGTCACAACGAAACCGACAACAACAATCCGGGAGACCTTCCAATGCATAAATCCATGGTTGCGCTGCTCGCGCTTGCCGCGGGCAGCCTGCCCGCGGCCGCCCAGACCAACAGCGGCGTCACGCTCTACGGCCTGATCGACACCACCATCCGTTTCAGCACCAACGAGGACGCGGCCGGTCATTCCCGCACGCAGATGACCGACGGCGTGCTCACCGGCAGCCGCTGGGGCCTGCGCGGCACCGAAGACCTCGGCGGCGGCAACAAGGCCTGGTACATCCTCGAATCCGGCTTCGCGCCCGACACCGGCACCAGCCAGCAGGGCGGGCGCCTGTTCGGCCGCACCGCGGTGATCGGGCTCGACGGCGACTACGGCAAGCTCGCGCTCGGCCGCCAGTACACGCTGGCCCACGAAGTGCTCTCCTCCTACGAGGCCATGGCCTTCGCCAACAACTCGATCGTCGGCTACCAGGGCGGCAACTACACGGGGCTGCGCTACGACAACACCCTCAAGTACATCAAGTCCTTCGGCCCGGTGCAGGCCTCGGCCGCCTATACGTTCGGCGAAGTGCCGGGCAGCATCAAGAACAGCTCGGCCGCGGCGGGCGCGCTCGTCTACAGCAACGGGCCGCTCGAAGTCGGTGCGGTCTACCAGCAAACCCAGAATGTCACCAGCGCATTCTTCGGCGCCGTGCCCGCGGCGCAGGCGAGCAAGCAGACCGTCTGGGGGCTGGGCGGTACGTGGAAGGCCGCGCGCGCGCAGTATTACCTCGGCTACACCAACAACCGGTTGGACGTGGCCGACTATCGCAACAACGTCGGGTATGTCGGTACACGCTACTCGCTGACGGATGCGCTCGCATTCATCGGCACGTTCCAGTACGACTGGTTGCGTCATGCCGGGCAAAGCGGCAAGCGGCTCACGACAGCAGGCATGCTCGACTACAGCTTCAGCAAGCGCACCGATGTCTATCTGGAAGTGGATTACACCCATCTGCAGGGGGCGTGGATCGCGCTGAACAGTTCGCCGGCATTCAACAACAGTGGCAATACATACGGCAATGGCACGCGCCTGGGCGTAGTGGCGGGTGTGCGGCACAAGTTCTGAGGCCCCGGAGGGGCCAGATGAACGCCAGACATGGCCCCTGCGTCGGCATTCAGGGGCGAAGCGAAACCTCGCGAGCGTTGTCCGATCCCGTGCTTTCGGACAATGCTTCAATCAAGGGGCAAGACGCCTCGTCGCCATTGGCGTTGCATTGCCCGATCAGATGCTTCAGTTCGGCACGCAATCGATCGAGGTCCCTCAAGCGTTCCTCCACCAGGTCGAGCTTTCGCTCGGCCAGTGCGCGGGCCCTGCTGCACGAGTCACCATCGCTCTGTTGCAGCAGCACCCGGATTTCATCAAGGGTAAACCCGAGCGATTGGGCCCGACGAATGAAGAGTATCCGCTTCAGGCTCTGTTGCGAATACTGGCGAATGGTTCCACCGGCACGCTCCGGCACCGGCAGCAAGCCGCACCGGTGGTAGTAGCGGACCGTCTCAACGCCTACACCAGCCGCCTTGGCCAGCTTGCCGATCGTCAGTGTGTGCGCCATGGCTTGACTCCGTACCTGGGTACGGAACTAGGCTATCTCTAAACCCCACATTGGAAAAGGGCTGACTGCATTTCGATGTGCAACCGGGGCCGGAGCGCCAGGGATGGTGACGTCATACCGCTCATCGGCTGCTATGGCAAAGGACGTGATGAGCGCAATCCAGTTGAAGTCCGTCATCACCTGTCCCAAGTGCGCCTATGCAAAAGAAGAAACGATGCCGACAGATGCCTGCCAGTGGTGCTATGAGTGCGAGCGCTGCCACGTGATACTGCGGCCCAAGACCGGTGATTGCTGCGTGTTCTGTTCCTATGGGACCGAACGGTGCCCGCCCATGCAGCGGCAATCTGGCGCCTGCTGTGCGCCGGCAACTGTTCGCAGCTGACGCCAAAGCCCGGGCATCATGCCATCGCAAATCATTCGCGTTTTTCCCGCGGAATATGGCTGGGCACTGGAGGTCGTAGACCTCAATGCAAAGGCCCGGATATTTCCGACCATGGAAGCCGCAATCGCTGCAGGTTGGGGCCTGGCGCGGCACGAGAACGCCGAGTTGCACATACACCGCCACGACGGGAACCTGCGCTGGCGCACCAGCGGCTGCGACAAGCAACAGGGGCAATAGGAGCCACAGCGGCCCTGCTAGCCATGGGCGCTGCTAGGCGGCGACAGGCGGAAACACGTACCACCCGCCATCGCCATGGCGGAAGAAGGCAATCGACAAGCGTCGTGTGGATTGGGTCGATTCGACGCACAAAGACAACCCTTATGGTTGGCAAGGTGCCTGAAGCAGGCAACCCGTGCCGGGCTCTCGTTGCTTGGCGACAACCACTTTTCGACCAGCGCGCGTAGCGAATTCTCCGTATTGCGCATCGTGGCACTCCTTGCGAGGCACGCCTCACTGGGTACCGCAAACTATCGGCACCTCCTTGATTTCAAGGCTAGATGGAGAGCGTCGCCAGCGCCTTAAGCAAGGGACAACAATACGCATCGGCACGAACTGAATCGTTCGTAGGAAATCCCTGACAAGGGGTGCCCGCCCCCCCGGGCGACGTACAGGGCGTATCCTGCCATTCAACGCGGCCTGCCAATTGCCGCAAGAAGCTGAAGGCCCTCGCCCGTGATGCGGATGTGCCTGTGGTCAGGGGCAGCGGCCTCCAGCCTCACGAGCTGGCGCTCGACAAGCGCGCCAATGTCGGCCGGGTCCAGTTCACGGTGGCGTTCCGTATCTCCGAGAACCATCAAGGCTGCGATCTCATGAGGACTCAGCATCTCCTGTCTCCGGCAGTGTTCGAGGGTCGTGTCCGGTACGCCGCCTGAGGCCTCTTGCCGGCCCCGGGCCGGTCGCCGGCACGTCTCCGTCACTATAGGAGTCGACTCCCGAACGAACGCAACGATGCCGCCGCGCTTGCGCTCAATCAAATCGAAGCGCGCCATCCAACCCCGCCAGCATGGCCAGCGCCGAAACCGCCACGCCATACCCCTTCACCCCCAGGCCAGCCATCACCGCCTTGGCCACCGGGGAAATCCATGAGTGATGCCGGAATGCCTCGCGCGCATGCACATTGGAGATGTGGTACTCGATCACCGGCACCGCGGCCCCCTTGATCGCGTCGGGCAGCGCAATCGACGTATGCGTCAGCGCGCCCGCGTTGAGCACCACGCCGGCTATTTCGCCGCGCGCGCAGGCCTGCCCGGCCTCGTGGATCCAGTCGATGAGCTGCCCTTCGTAGTTGGTCTGGCGGCACTCGGCCCGCAGGCCCAGGCGCTGGGCCGCCTCCTGGCAAATCCGCTCCACATCAGCCAGCGTTTCGCTGCCGTACACCGCCGGCTCGCGCGTGCCCAGCAGGTTGAGGTTGGGGCCGTTGAGCACCAGTACTGTCTTCATTGCGTCTCCTGGAATGAACAAGGCCGCGCCTCTGGCGCGGCCATCACCAATAGCCTATCGTTAAGTCTTCGCATAACAATCCGGCAATATGGAAACTCAGAATGCGCTGTCAGCGAATAATGATCCCTTTCTGCGGGATCTGCGCCTGTTCTGCACGGTGGCACGCCGCTCCAGCTTCATTGCCGCGGCCCATGAGACGGGCATCTCGCCGGCGCACGTGAGCAAGCGCATCGCGATGCTGGAGGCGATGCTGGGCACGCGCCTGTTCCACCGCACCACGCGGCGCGTCAGCGTAACGGCAGAAGGCGAAAACGCGTTTGCGTGGGCCCGCAAGATCCTGGAGGACGTCGACGGCATGCTCGAAGCGGTGGGCGGCGCCGGCAAGGCGGAAAGCGAGCCGCGCGGGCTGCTGCGCATTGCCACCAGCCTGCGGCTGGGGCGCCGCTTCGTGGCGCCGGTGCTGGCGCTGCTGCGGCAACAGCATGCGGGACTCGAGGTGTGGCTGGAACTGCTGGATCGGCGCGTGGACCTGATCGGCGAGAACTTCGACCTGGACATCCGCGTCGGCGAAGTCGAGGAACCGCACCTCATTGCCAGCCGCATTGCTAGCGGCAGCCGCGTGCTGTGCGCGGCGCCGTCCTACTTGGCGCGCCGCGGCGCGCCGCGCCACCTGGCCGAACTGGCGCAGCATGACTGCCTGCTCCACCGCGAACGCGACCAGGCCTTCGGCGTGTGGCGGCTGCACGGCCCCGCCGGCATGGAAATGGTCAAGGTGACCGGCCCGATGGCATCGAACCACAGCGACGTCACGCGCGAGTGGGCGCACGAGGGCTACGGCATCATCATGGCCTCGGTCTGGGACGTGGCCGACAGCATTCGCGCAGGCGAGCTGGTGCAGGTGCTGCCGGCGTGGCAGCAGCCGGCCGACGTCTGGGCCGTGACCAGCGCCCGGGCATCGTCGTCGGCGCGCATGCGCGTCTGCATTGATTTCCTCAAGGGCCGCCTGTCACAGGGCCCGTTCGCGCTGGCGAGTTCGCTGCACGGGTAAGCCGGCCCGCGCAGCGGCGCAGGGGCTAACAGCCGCTAAAGCGTACGCATGATTGACAGCGCGGTGTCCTGCAGGACCTGCAGCACGCGCACGCAGGCCGCTTCCGCGCTCTCCTCGCCGATCTGCATATTGACCGACAGCGCCGCAATCACCTTGCCGTGGCGGTCTCGCAGCGGCACCGCCACCCCGCGCACGCCGATCTGCAACTGCTGCTCGACCACGGCAAAGCCCTGCGTACCGGCCTTGCGGATCTCTTGCAGCAGGCGGTCGTGCTGGAGGATGGTGTACGGCGTATAGGGTGTCAGCACGCACTGGTCCAGCCATGCGCGCACCGTGTCCTCAGGCTGCGACGCTAGCATCATCACGCCGGCCGAGGCCAGCGGCGCCGGCACGCGCGCACCCAGCACGAAGCCCGTGCTCATCACGCGGCTGGTGCTGGTGCGGGAGATGAATACCAGCTCCCAGCCATCGAGGACGCTCAGGTAGGCGGCCTCGCCGACCTGCGCGGTGATCTGCTGCAGGAACGGCTGCACCAGGCGCGGCAACCGCGCCGAATCAAAGTAGGACCAGCCGACCTTGAGCACGCGCGGCGTCAGGCTGAACAGCGTGCCGTCGCTGGTCGTATAGCCCAAGTGCTCCAGCGTGAGCAGGTAGCGCCGCGCGGCCGTACGCGTCAGTCCAGTCAGCTGCGCCGCCTGCGACGGCGTGAGGCGGGGATGGTCGTTATCAAAGGCCTCCAGGATCGCCAGGCCCTTCTCCAGCCCGGCGATCCAGTCCCGCCGGTTCAACGGTTCCTTTTCCATGCTCGTTTATGGTTAACCCTGATAACGCGTGAATGTCGCACATGATCGCGCGATTATCGCTCCTTTAAGCGCGAATTGCGATTGTTTGGCGGGCTCTCGGCTTCTACGCTTGCTGCATACCGGCCCCGACCTTCACCGCATCATGTCTGCAGCCTCTCAGCCCAAACCGCTTCCGAAGTCGATCGCGACCGTCTCGCTCTCCGGCACCCTTCCCGAAAAACTTGAAGCCGCCGCGGCCGCCGGATTCGACGGCGTGGAGATCTTCGAGAACGACCTGCTCAACTTCGACGGCTCGCCCGCCGAAGTGCGCCGCATGGCGGCCGACCTCGGGTTGCGCATCATGCTCTACCAGCCGCTGCGCGACTTCGAGGCCATGCCCGCGGAAATGTTCCCGCGCAACATGGCGCGTGCCGAACGCAAGTTCGACGTGATGGAACAGCTTGGTGCCGACACGGTGCTGGTCTGCAGCAATGTGCAGGACATCGCCATCGACGACCCCGCGCGCGCCGCCGCGGACCTGCGCCAGATGGCCGAGGCCGCCGCCCGTCGCGGCCTGCGCGTCGGCTACGAGGCCCTGGCGTGGGGCCGCCACACGCGCCGCTGGCGCGAGGCTTGGGACATCGTACGGCGCGCGGACCACCCGGCACTGGGCCTGGTGCTGGACAGCTTCCATACGCTGGCGCTGGGCGACACCCTGCATGGCCTTGGGATCGTGCCGGCCGAGAAGATTTTCTTTGTGCAACTGGCCGATGCGCCGCGCATGTCGATGGACGTGCTGGGCTGGAGCCGACACTACCGAATCTTCCCCGGACAGGGCGACCTGCCGGTGACCGACTTCACGCGCGACGTGCTGCAGGCCGGCTATACCGGCCCGCTCTCGCTGGAAATCTTCAACGACGAATTTCGCGCCGCCCCGGCGCGCCAGACCGCGCTGGACGGGCTGCGCTCGCTGATCTGGCTCGAATCCGAGGCGGGCGGCTTCGCGCTGCCGGCGCCGCCGGTATTCGAAGGCGTCGATTTCGTCGAATTCGCGGTCGACTACGTGGCCGGGCGCGAACTGGCGCAGCGGCTGGCGTCGCTCGGGTTCGTGCATGCCGGGCGCCATCGCTCCAAGTCGGTCGACCTGTACCGGCAGGGCGGCATCAACCTGATCCTCAATGCGGAGCAGGACAGCGCGGCCGCCGAACACTTCCAGCTGCACGGCCCGTCTGTCTGCGCAATCGGCCTCAAGGTCGACGATTCACGCCGCGCCATCGCGCGTGCCCGCGCGCTGCTGTGCAAGGAGTGGCGCGAACCGGTGGGCCCTCAGGAACGCGTGATTCCCGCGCTGCGCGCGCCCGACGGCATGCTGTTCCACCTGATCGACGACATCGACGCCGCGCGCAGTATTTACGAGAGCGACTTCGAGCTTCGCCCGCTGCCGCAAGAAGCCGCCGCGGGTGCGGAACTGACGGCGATCGACCATATCGCTCAGGCCCTCCCCGCCCACCGGCTCGACACCTTCGTGCTGTTCTACCGCTCGGTGTTCGGCATGCAGGCCGAAGCCGTCCACGAGATTGCCGATCCGTATGGCCTAGTCAAGAGCCGCGCCATGGTCAGTGCCGGCCAGCGCGTGCGCATTCCCCTCAATGTCTCGGAGAGCGGGCGTACGGCCACGGGGCGTTTCGTCACTGCCTACGCGGGCTCGGGCGTGCATCACATTGCCTTCCGCTCCACGCAGCTCGCGCATATGGTCGAAGCCATCGACCGCAGCCGCTCGGCGATGCTGCATGTGCCCGACAACTACTTCGAAGACCTGGCCGCGCGGCTGGCGCTCGACGATGACCTGCTGGCCCGGCTTCACCGCCTTGGCCTGCTCTACGATCGTGACGGCCATGGTGAATTCCTGCACACCTATACGGAGCCATTCCACGAGCGCTTCTTCTTCGAACTCGTGCAGCGCGATGGCTACGTCGGCTACGGCGTGGCCAACGCGTCGGTGCGCATGGCCGCTCAGGCGCAGCTGCGCCACGGCTGACGCCAGCCGCCCCTCTTTTTCAGGACAACCACACTTCCCACAGGACACTCTGAATGCTGGATCCTTGCATTATCTCGGTTGCGATTACCGGTTCCGTACCCCGCAAGAAAGACAATGCCGCCGTGCCGGTCACGGTAGCCGAACAGATTGAAAGTACTCACGCCAGCTATGAGGCGGGCGCTTCGCTTGTCCACCTACACGTCCGCGACGCGCAGGAGAACTCCAGCTCCGACCCCGAGAGTTTTGCCGCCCTGCAGGAGGGCATCCGCAAGCATTGCCCGGGCATGATCGTGCAGTTCTCTACCGGTGGACGGGGCCGCGAAGCCAGCCAGCGTGGCGCCATGCTGTATCTGCGCCCGGACATGGCATCGCTGGCCACCGGCTCGGTCAATTTCCCCACCAGCGTCTATGAGAACCCGCCCGATTTCATCCGCTCCCTGGCGGCCAGCATGCGCAAGTTCCAGGTCAAGCCCGAAATCGAGATCTTCGACCTGTCGATGCTGTACAGCACGGCCGAACTGGTAAAGGAGGGGCTGCTGGCGCCACGGCCGCATGTGCAGTTCGTGTTTGGCATCCGCAACGCGATGCCGGCGCGCCGCGAAGTCCTGGCGTTCGAAGTCGAGCAACTGCAGAAGGTGCTGCCCGGCGCGACCTGGACGGCGGCCGGGATCGGGCGGCACCAGCTCGAAGTCAATCACTGGACCCTGGAGCTTGGCGGCCATTGCCGGACCGGGCTGGAAGACAATATCCGCTGGGACAAGGACACGCTGGCCCGCAGCAATGCGCAGCTGGTGCAACGCGTTGCGCAACTGTGCGGGCAGTATGGCCGCGCCGTGGCGACGACCGCTCAGGCCAGGTCCCTGCTCGGCTTGTAACCCCTGGCGGTTTAGCCTCGATATGTCAGACCGCGGCCCGACCCGGCGGCCGGTCGGGCGTCACACGGGGACGTTCGCCGCGGGCGCCCCCCGTTCGCGCGCCGCCGCGGCGGTTCCGCCCACGCCGCTGGCGGCAATGAATGCGACGCCGAGCACCGACCACGCATCCGGCACAGAGCCGAACACCATCCAGCCGCCGAGCATGGCAAAAGCGATCTGCAGATACAGATACGGCGTCAGGATGCCTACCGGTGCGCGCGCATAGGCCAGCACCAGGCACAGGTGACCGGCACAACCGGCCAGCGCCATGCCGGCCAGCATGGCCCAGTGCATCGCGCTGACGTGCCAGACCCACGAGAACGGCAACGCCGCCGTGAGCAGCAGCGTCGCCACAGAGCCCGTGTAGAAGTGCGTCGTCCCGACGCCGTCGGCACGCGTCAGCGCGCCGGTCAGCAACTGGTAGCCGGCGTTGGACACCACCACGCCCAGCGGCAGCAGCATGGCCGGTTGGAATTCGGGACCGGGGCGTATCACCATTACCGCGCCGGCAAACCCCAGCAGCAGGAACAGCCACCGCACCGGCGAGACACGTTCGCCCATCAGCGCTGCCGCGGCGAGCGTGATGGCCAGCGGCGTGAGCATTGCCACCGCGGTGAAGTCGCCCACGGGCATCACCTTGAGGCTGAAAAACGCGCACAGGCTCGACACCAGCATCAGTGCCGCACGCATGCATTGCAGGACCGGCCGGCGTGTGTGCAGCAGGTACCGGCCGCGCGCCGGCAACAGGACCGCGCCGGTCAGCGCCGTCTGCGCCAGATAACGCACCCACAGCGCCATGGCCACCGGGACGGCGCCGCCGATGCCCTTGGTCAGCGTATCGAGCGTGGCAAAGCAGGCTACCGCCGTGATCATCAGTGCGATGCCTTGCGGCGTGTGGTGGTCCTTCATGACGGGTTGGCTGCTTGTTGCGCCGCTGGCAGTGGGTTGCGCGGCGTGGATAGGGGATGGGAGCAGGGTACTGTTGTCAGCAGGAAAAACAATTGGGCTGGGAGGAAAGTTAGAATGCGCTTGCAGTGAATAATGCCGCCGGCCGGCGCTCTAGGGGGTAATCAATATGAACGCGTCCCGTTTGCGCCAGGTTTTCGGGACCTATCCGGAATTTTGTGTACGAGGCGTATCATGAGAGGTAATGACATGGATATGCCAATGAGGAAGAAACGTACGGTGGCGTCACAGGCAGCGGCCCGCGGGCCGCTGCCTGCTTTGCCTAAAGGCTTGCTCGACGAGTTGGTTAAAGGGCCGATGACGCCTGGCGAGGTCACATGGCGATAATGCGCTCATCGAAGCCGGTAAAGCGCTGTTCGAGCTTCGGGATCAGAACCGGATCGTTTGCCTCTGAAGATGACAGCCGTTTGGCAAACAGGCACAGTCCGCCATCGCGCCAATACAGGCACTTGAGCAGATCACCTCGTACGCGCGCGGCATGAGCACTGGGCGAGATCCAGGCGTTTCTGGACGAGAGCTACGGAACGGAAGTCTCCCCGGACTTCATCAGCTCGGTCACCGACGAAGTCATGGCCGAGACCATCGCTTGGCAGAACCGCCCCCGGTCGTGTTCTTCGACGCGTTGCGGGTCAAGATCCGCAGCGACGGCATCGTCAGCAATAAGGCCGTGTATCTGGCATTGGGAATCCAGGTAGACGGCCAGCGCGACGTGCTGGGCCGGTGGGTCGAGCGACCGAAGGCGCCAAGTTCTGGCTCAAGGTCTTCAATGAACTCAAGAACCGCGGATGCCAGGACATCCTGATCGCAGTGGTCGACGGCCTCAAGGGGTTGACGGAGGCCGTTGCCACGGCCTATCCCCGCACGACGGTGCAGACCTGCATTGTGCATTTGATCCGCAACAGCTTGGAATACGCCAACTATAAGGACCGCAAGGTGCTGGCACAGGCGCTGCGGCCGATCTACGGCGCGGCCAGCGAACAGGAGGCCGGGCAGGCGCTGCAGGACTTCGCCACGGCCCGTGGGGCGCCAAATACCCGATGATCGTGCAGTCGTGGCGACGCGCCTGGGAGCACGTCATACCGTTCTTCGTGTTCCCGTCCGACATCCGGCGTGTGAAAAGCGCTGCACGGGCGGGCGGCATAGACGGGCTGCCGCCAATCGAATCCCTCCAGCAGTAGGCCAAGTTGCGCGCTCGTCAGAGCTACCACCCCGCCTTCGGCGCGCGGCCATGCGAACGCCCCCGTTCCAAGATCTGATGCTGGCGTTCAACAAGGCCATCATCGAGCGGGCGATGAGCGCCGAGATGAGCATGCATTTGGGCTACAAGCCAGGCGAGCCCAAGCCGGCCGAGCAGTCCAATGCGCGTAACGGTCTGAGCGGCAAGACCGTGATCACCGACCGCGGCCCGGTGCGGGTCGAACTGCCACGCGACCGCGATGGCTGTTTCGAACACGTGGCCTGAGAAGGGGTCCTTCTGAAGTACCGTCTGCACCTTGGCCGCCAGGCCATCAAAGCCGCATCGCATATCGGTAAAACCTGCGGCAACCCAGATGCAGGGTGTTCGCCGGCGGCCCTATCATTGGCTCAGGCATTGCACCACCGTGCGCAGGACTTCCGGATCGCCCCGGCCTTCAATGCTCACTTGTCCATTGGCTAGTTGCAACCGGATGACCGCGGTAGGCAATGCTTCCGGCTGGTCGCACGGGTTTCCCGTGGGCGGCATGTCGACCGATTCTTCGGCTGCGGTTGCCTCAACCATGACGGGTAACAGCAATGAGTCGTTGGTAACCTCAGGGACGCCGAAACGGCCTGCACGATACAAGCGGCGCCAGCGAAAGACCATGTTCACGTTAAGACCGTGTTCCAGCGCCGGCTTCGAAACAGACAAACCTCGCACACCCACGCCGCTTCTGCCAGCCTACGTTTGAGTTCAATCGGATGATTGCAGCTGCCGTGAGTGCGACCGCCCGTTTTGCCACAGTCTCCAAAGCAGTCCCCGCCAAATTCTGATGGGACTACTCTGGATACGTTTGCCTTATGCGTCTACACGGCGGTCAGCGGACGGTTACCGACTTTCACGCTTGAAAGCCGGAGATGAGGCATAACCCGCGACGATCCAGCCAAGTCATCCGCCGGCCGACCTAGTCGCGTAGGTGTTCCAGCGCTTGTGGCTGGACGACATGGTGCAATCCGCGAGCGTCAAGTGCTGGGGAACAACGGAGCGTCGTCAAACCTGCCAGCTCGGTGGGCGCGCGGAGCACTTCGAAGGGACATAGAACTCCGTCCCTCGGAAGCCATGCACGCATGGTAAGGCCTGATTTGCCTCTCTGCAGAGGTCCGATCCTCCCCAAAGCTTCGCTGCTCCCGAGATGTGCTGCGTTCGTGTCTCCATTTCATCACTTTCTTAAGCCCGTTCCCCAGCATACGTTGCTGCATCGCAACATGGGATATTCACGGGTTCTAAATCAGAATTAAACATGATTAAATTCAGGTCCGCAGCGGCAAATGCTGCACCACTTGTGCGCCGCTGCGCAGGACCGGATCGATGCTCCCCGCGTCGCTCCGGTTTTTTTTCGGCGCATCCGGACCGAATCGTCGCACGGTCTTCGCGTTCGGCATCGGCAGGTGGTTGCCGAGGTCGCCAATTGTGCGTGATGACAAGTTTGTCGCTCAGTGCATCTGGCTGGCGAATTAACCGCCCAGCCGAGGCAAGGATCAGGCCGAAGCTTTCGGAATAACCCGTTAGTATGAAGCGCGGAGTATAACCGTTGGTGCGATCCTTCCAAATCCGGTTTTAACTGCTGTTTGGATTTCATGGTGCAGATGATATGTCAAGCAAAACGCCAGAATCACTACCGAGTGGCCAATACTGGGCCACTCCGCATGCACCCTTTCCGTTGGACGGTCCAAACGGCCACGACGAGGTCTACCCCGGCGCGGATTGCCTAAGCGATGGCAAGTGGGTCACCTTCTACAAGGAAGGCAAAGAAGTATGGGCATGCAACGCCGTGTATGCCGCTGCCCATTTTGACTTTACTCGCCGTCCGGGATCCCGTTCCTCGACGGACCACTGAATTGCAGTGCTAAGCCTCGCCTAGCGAGCGCAGTAGCGTCGCGACCTTCGCGCTGGTTGTGGCCTGCACACGTGCGATGAGCGCGTAGTCGACTTGGCTCACTCGGTACGTCTGACCGATATCGTGTTGCAGGCGATGCCACAGATGGCAGGTCATTTCAGCGTCGGCCATTGCCCGGTGCGCACGAGCGGTCTTAGGCAGTTGCAGCATATCGACGAGCGTCGATAACCTGTGATTTTGAGCGTGTGGGTAGATACGCCTGGAAGTGAGCATCGTACACGCGAAGTGTTGATTGGCTGCAATGTCCAATAGCCCAAGCTCGGCCTGCCAAAACCTGCGGTCAAAACCGGCATTGTGGGCCACTACCGGATGTTTGCCGACAAACCGGGCCGCTTCACTCATGACCTTCGACGCAGCAGGTGCATCTGCAATCATGTCATTGGTAATTCCGGTCAGGCTGACAACCTGCGAGGGGATACGCCTACCCGCGTTCATCAAGCTTTGATAACGATCGATGATCTCGTCGTCACGCAGCAAAATGACAGCAATTTCCGTTGCTCGGTCACCGCGGCCCGGCGACAATCCCGTCGTTTCAAAATCCAGCACTGCGACCGTTTGCACCCTGCCTCCCCTGTTTGTCATTGCCGAAAACTGTGCCGTCGCGCCGCCACGGCTTTCGCGTTCGCGCCATTGTAGCGAACGGACCTAATCCATCTGGGCAGGCAAGTATTCCATACTGACATCGTTGGCTTCGGTAGTGGCATGCTGCGCCGCCAGGCGGGCCCAAAGGCGTTCGGCTTCGGCATCGAAGCATGGCCAGCCGGACAGCAAGTATCGCCGTCCGCTTGCGGTGGTCCCTACGCCCGTGCTAACGTCAAACGACCGAATGGCCGTACTCACACGTCCCGTCTGGGTCTCAATACAGAATCCGACGAAATATCGATCACCTCCTGCTGTCTCACGTACCCGCCAGCGTTCGAGTGTAACCTGTGCTTGCACATCAAGAGGCGCAACGGTTTTAGTCAGCATGCTGGTTCGATCCACCTGATGCAAATTCGATTCGACTGACAGTTGACAAAGGAACGTCATGGGTTGGGCGCGCCTTATGCGTCTGCTCAGCAATACTGACGCGAAATTTTACTGCGCAGTGCACGCCACCCGCCGAGACCTAAAAAAAGAAGCGCGGTTGTGCCGCGCTTTCAAAAGATCCACCAGATGCGGGGAGGGTTCTGGATGAAGAGGACAGATAATTGAATTTACCCGGCCGTCGCATCAATGACAATTGAAGCTTTTTAAGGACGGATTTAAAAATAGTGGGAAATGGAAATTACCGACTCTTCGCAACGACGTTGCTGCCATAAAATTGCGACATGGGGCCGTGTGTTGGTCCTTCAGGAAGCTATTCTGAAGTGGGTCGGGAGCGATATGCTAACGAATACATAACAGAAGAGTGATATGCTAGCCAAAGCAAAAAAGAAAATCTGACACCACTTCATTTGCTCTGGATACCGGCGTGCTGTGCCATTCCGCGCATGCGCAGTTCCGCGTCGGTCTGACTCGTTCAGATGTCGCAGAGGCCGGCTTCAGCCCGTTGGTGGTTGCCGGCGCGACTAATTCTTGCCGGCGTCGAGTCAGACCGCCGATACGCCCCCTGCCCGTGTCGTCTCGCCAAAGATGGGCGGCGCCGTCACGATGGAGCGAAGCGCGGGTACGGCCGGCACGATGGCATCGAGGTCGGGAATGGGGCGACGCAATGCCGTCGAGGCGGAAAACGCGGTCTCCATCGCCTGCGCCACGCCGAGCGTCACCGCGTCGCCGCGGAACCCGCCGGTCACCTGCAGGCCGAATGGCATGCCTTGCTCGTCAACGCCGCATGGCAATGAAATGGCCGGATGCGTGGTCAGGGTGACGACATAGGTCAGGGCAAGCCAGCGGTAATAGTTCTCCTGCTTCTCGCCATTGATAGTGTTTGCGTACAGCTGCGTCCACGGAAATGGAGAGACTGGCGTGGTCGGCGACAGGATGACGTCATAGTCCTGGAAGGCCTGCTGGAAGCGATGCAGGATTCGGGTCTGCTCTGCCTGAGCCCAGGAACTGTCACCCAGGGACATTCGCGCACCCATCTCGTAGTTGGCGCGGGTATTGGGCCCGAGGCTGGCGGGATCGCGCTGGTAAGCTTCATTCAGGCTCGCGACGAAGCTCTCTGCGCGCAATACGTCAAAGCAGCGATGCACATCGCCCAGCTCGAACCTGACTTCATCGCAACATTGGAAGAGGTGCCGCATCGCGGCGATCTTTGCGCGAAAGACGCGCCGGATGCTGTCATCGACGCTGCAGCTGCCGAAATCCTCCGTCCAGCCTACGCGCAAGGTGGACAGATGGACGTGCGGTGGCGAAAGGAAGGCAGCAGGGTCGAGTTCGTAGCTAAGGGGATCAGTGACCGACCCGCCCGCCGACGCTGCCAGCTGCAGGCAGGTATCGGCGACCGTGCGGCCCATCGGTCCGACCACGGAAATCGGGGTCCAGCCCAGCAGCTTGCGCGAGTTCGGTACGACGCCCGGCGAGGGTCGGAAGCCGACCACGCCGCACTTGGCAGCCGGGATGCGCAGCGATCCTCCCGTATCGGAGCCGGTGCAAACCGGCAGAAAATCGGCGGCCAGCGCAGCGGCGGAGCCACCTGAGGAGCCGCCTGCATTGAGGTTTGGGTTGAACGGGTTGCCAGTGGCGCCCCAGACCGCATTGCGAGAATTCGCACCGGCACCCATTTCGGGGATATTGGTTTTGCCAACGACGATGGCGCCAGCCGACCGCAGGCGCGCCACCAGGACGTTGTCCTGGCTGGGCACGTTGCTTCGGTATAACGGCGAGCCATACGTGGTGAGCAGGCCTGCGGTCGCCTCCAGGTCCTTGACGCCCAGCGGCAGCCCGTGCAAAAGGCCCAGCGGCTCGCCGCGCATGACGGCCTGCTCGGCCGCCCTCGCCTCTTTGCGCGCACGCTCGTAACAGGTCGCGGTCACGGCATTGATTGCCGGGTTGTAGGTCTCGATGCGGGCGATGCACGCCTCAAGCAGTTCGACCGGGGAGATTTCCCGGGCGCCGATCAGCCGGCGCAGTTCGACGGCGGACGTCGAAGTCAGTTGGTCCTGCGAAGACATGGAGGTTGGATTTCCTTGAGTGGCCGCTTGCGCCAGCGGCCCCGGTTGAGGGGACGGAATTCGCGCAGGCTCAGTCAAGCTTGATATTGGCGCGCTGGGCAACCGCACGCATCTGCGGAATCTCTTTGTCGATCATGTCGCTTACCTGCTTGCCCGTCGCGTAGTGCGGCTCGATGCCGCTATCGGCCAGCTTCCTGCGCGTGTCCGGGTCGGCAACGACTTCGGCCAGCGCTTTCGCCAGCCTGGCGTGGATCTCCGGCGGCAGACCGCGCGGTGCCACCAGCGCGATCCAAGTGCTGGCATCCATGCCGGGATAGCCGCTCTCGGCCACGGTCGGCACATTGGGCAGCAGCGCCGAGCGCTTGGCCGTCGTGACTGCGATGGCTTTGATCTTGCCTGCCTTGACTTGGGGCAGAGCGGCGGCCACGGTATCGATGCTGAAGGGGATCTGGCCGCCAATCAGGTCAGTCATGGCGGGCGAGCTGCCCTTGTAAGGGACATGCAGCAACTTGGTCCCGGTCAGGTTCAGCAGCGCCTCGCCGGCAAAATGCGCGGTGGTCCCTGCACCGAAGGAACCGTAGGAATACTTGCCGGGTTGTGCTTTGGCTGCGGCGACGAACTCCTTCAGGGTATTGACGGGCACGTCGCGATTGGCCAGCAGGACCAGGCCGGTAGATCCAATCAGGCCAATCGGCTCGAAGTTCTTCTGCGGGTCGTAGGGCAGCCGCGGATAGACGGCAGGGTTGACTGTGAACGTCGTGCCGGATGTCGCCAGCAGGGTATAGCCGTCCGGGGCGGACTTCGCGACATAGCTCGCACCGACAATCGTGCCGCCGCCAGGGCGGTTGTCGACCACCACGGTCTGACCCAGTCGCTCACCCAGCTTCTGGCCTATCAGACGGCCGACCACATCAGTGGCGCCTCCGGGCGGAAACGGCAGCACCAGCTGGATCGGCTTGGATGGGTAGGTGCCCTGTGCGCTTGCCAGGACGGGCGCCAGGCCAGTGGCCAGGGCGAGCCCGCAGGCAGTCAGTGCAGAAAGAGCGTGGTGGAGAGGGGATCGCATCTTGATGCTCCGGCAGGGATAGGAACCGACATATGGCAGTGGCACGCCATGTCAGACTATCCTACGATCTCGGCAGTCAAAATTCGTAGCAATGTTTAGAACAATTGATTGCCAAATCGGCAATCCGTAAGATCAACGCTGCGTTTCCTCTCGCATTGCATTGCTCAAGGCACCCCATGTCCTATCGGATCCTTCAGGAAACCGCCGTCCGCTACTTCCTCGAGGTGGTACGCACCGGCTCGGTCAAAGACGCGGCAGTGAAGCTAAACGTGGCCCCGTCAGCGGTCAGCAGGCAGATCGCCAAGCTTGAGAATGAGCTGGACACCCTGCTGTTCGACCGGCGTGCGCGAGGCCTCGCTCCCAATGCCGCCGGAGAGTTGCTGGCTGCGTTCGCCAAGCGATCCCAGCAGGAGATCGAGCGCGTCACAGGCGACATCCAGGCGCTGCGCGGCCTGCGCGCGGGACGGGTGCGGCTGGCCAGTGTCGAGGGCATCGCTCATGAGTTCCTGCCCACCCTTGCAGCCGGGTTCAGGGAACAGCACACCGGGATTCGATTCGAGCTTGATGTCTGCCCGCAGGGCGACGTCTCCCGGCGAATCCGGGACGGCGAGGCTGACATCGGGGTCACGCTGAGCGGGCTGCCCGAGCGCGAGATCGAGGTGGAACTTCGCCATCCAGCGCCCGTGCTCGCCATCATGGCGCCCGACCATCCGCTCGCCGGTCAACGTCAGGTTTCGCTGTCGCAAGTCATAGCCTACCCGCTCGCGTTGCCGCCCAAGGACAGCTCATTGCGGCAGTTGCTTGACACAAGCTGCAGCCGGCAAGACCTGCACTACCAGACCGTTTTCTCGAGCAACCATCTCGATTCGCTCGTGAGTTTCGTGGTGGCCGGCGGCGGTGCCATCAGCTTCTATGGCGAGTTGTCGGTGCGCGAGCGGCTGAAGGCCGGCACCATTGCCGCCGTGCCATTGCGCGACCGTGAAATGAACGAGCGCTACATCGAGATCCAGACCCTGGCCAAGCGCAACCTGCCTCCCGCGGCGCGCGCATTCGTGCAACAGCTGGGGCAGACCATCACCGGTGTTGGCGATGGCTGATTGCCGAAATTGCAATCCACGGTTCCGTTAAATGCGGTGCAAGCATATTCCCGTCGGCCCGCGCGACATGGAAAATCTAACGTGGTCAATATGGCCAAGTTCGCTGCTGGCCCGCCATGAACCGATCGCGAGACTTTCGGGCCCGGAGGGCGTATTGCCGGCGCAGGAAACTCTTGGATGACAGCACAGACGGCATGACAAAGGACATTGTGGTACTCGGCGCCGGCGTGGTGGGCGTATGCACGGCGTTGGCACTGCGCCAGCGCGGCCACGCGGTGGTGCTGCTCGACCGCCAGGCACCGGGGAGAGAGACCTCCTACGGCAACGCCGGCATTATTCAACGAGAGGCGGTGCAACCCTATGCCTTTCCACGGGAGTGGCAGGCTATCCTGCGGGTTGCCCTGCGCCAGGGCAACGATGTGCATTACCACCCTGGCGCGCTGGCACACCTGGCACCGGCGCTGGTGCGTTACTGGCGGGAGTCGGCGCCCGATCGCTATGCCTTTGTCGTAACCGCCTACAGTGCGCTGATACGCCACTGCCTGAGCGAGCACGAGCGACTGATCACGCTCGCCGGCGCACAAGACCTGGTGCGCAAGTCAGGGTGGCTACAGGCCTACCGCACGGCGCGCGCGTTCGACCGGGCCGCGCGCGAGGCCAGCACAGTCGCGCGTGTGCACGGCCTGGATTGTCAGGCGCTCGACCAGACTGGCGTAACGGCTACGGAGCCGGCCCTTTATGGGCGGCTCGCCGGCGCGATCCACTGGCGCGATCCCTGGACGGTTGCTGATCCCGGAGAGCTTGTCACACGTTATGCCTCGCTGTTCGAGCGCGAGGGCGGCATCTTCCGCCGCGGCGATGCCGCGACGCTCAAGCCTGCCGGCGCCGGCTGGACCGTCACCACCGAAGATGGCCCGCTGAGCGCGGAACACGTGGTGATCGCACTCGGTCCATGGGCCTCGGCCTTGATCGAGAGGCTCGGTTATCGCTTTCCGCTATTCGTCAAGCGTGGCTATCACCGCCACTATGCAGCCGACCCTATGCCCCGGCTGCCGGTGCTCGACGTCGAGAACGGCGTCATGCTGGCGCCAATGCAGCGGGGCCTGCGTCTGACCACGGGCGCGGAGTTTGCCCTCCGCGATGCACCGCCGACACCCGTCCAATTGGAGCGTGCCGAAAGCTACGCGCGCGAACTGGTGCGGCTGGGGCAGCCAGCCGAAGCGCAGCCGTGGCTCGGCGCCCGCCCCTGCGTGGCCGACATGAAGCCCATTGTGGGCAGGGCCCCGTGCCATCACGGTCTCTGGTTCCACTTCGGGCATGGCCATCAGGGTTTCACGCTCGGGCCAGTCACGGCACGTCTGCTCGGCGAGCTGATCGACGGCGAGCAACCCTACGTTGATCCCTTGCCCTACGATCCAATGCGGTTTGCCGTTTGAAGTGGCGAGTGGCGTATTGCCCGTCTATTCCCCGATCAGATCGTCGGGGAACTCGTCACGCCAGCGCAGGAACGATTGTCATACCATTAAGCCGGATCGGCCCTCGACCGCCCCTTCGTATCCGCCGCTGAAAGTGAGTATGCGTCCCCTGCTGGAAGCCCGTCTCGTCAATGATGCTTTTGGCGATCCCGGACTGTTCGTCGACTTCCTGGACGAACGGCGCGCATTGCTGTTCGACCTGGGCGATATCAGCACCCTGATGCCGCGCAAGTTGATGCGCCTGTCGCATGTGTTCGTCACGCATACGCATATGGACCATTTCTCCGGCTTCGATCGTTTGTTGCGGGTGCTGCTCGGGCGCAAGCCGTCCCTCGTGCTGTACGGCGGACCAGGTTTCCTGGCGCAGGTCGAGCACAAGCTGCTCGCCTATACGTGGAACCTGGTGCATCGCTACGACATTGAACTTGTTGTTAGAGCGAACGAACTTGGATTGGACGGGCAAGTGCGGCGTGCTTGCTTTTCCAGTCGCGATGGATTCGCCAGATTGGCCGAGTCCCCCATCGAAAGAACCGGCGACATCGTGCACGACGAGACCACATTCCGGGTGCGCGCCTGCTTTGTCGATCACGGAATTCCATGCCTGGCCTACCTGGTCGAGGAAAAGGTCCGACTCAGCATCAACGCGGAGCGCCTTGCTGCATCCGGTCTGAAAACCGGCGCCTGGCTGCGCCACCTGAAGCATGCCGTTCTGACCGGCGCAGCGGGCGATGCACCAGTTCTCGTGCAGTGGCACGATAGAAGCGGCGACCACACGGTAACGCGAACGGTCGGCGAGTTATGCCATTTGATCATGGACGTGGAGCCCGGCCAGCGCATCGGCTACGTGACCGACCTGCGCTATACGAGCGAGAACATACGAGCGCTTTCGGGCCTGATGCAAAACGTCGATCAACTTTTCGTTGAAAGTATGTTTCTGGAAGCGGATAGCGTCCACGCCCTGCGCAAAAACCATCTGACCACAGTACAGGCTGGGCTGATTGCCCGCCGCACAGGCGCCCGCAAGGTGACCCCATTCCATTTTTCGCCCCGCTATCGGGGGCGTGCCGTTGACCTGGGGGCGGAGGTTCGGACTGCCTCGGGAGTATCGCGGTAGGGACGGAGGTTTCCCCCCACTCAACCGCCATCTCGATCGCCGCCACGCCCCCGGCCACGATATTCACCACGGTCACCACGCTTGTTGTCCCGTTGGGCCTGGCCACGCTCCTGACCACGCCCCCAGCCCCGGCCCTCCGCTCGGTTGCCGTTGTTGCCGTCACGGCTTTCCCCTCGATTGCCAGAGCCCCAGCCTCGCTGATCGACTTGGTTCCAGCCTCGGTCCCAGCCTCGGCGGTCATCCCGGGACCGATCGTGGCGGTCCCGATCCCGGTCCCATTCCCTGCCACCGCTGTAGTGGCCGCCATTGCTCCAGTTGAAGTACGCCCCACCGTAACTGGGTACAGCATATCCACCGTAATAGGGCGCAGCGTGGCCGCCATAATACCCGTCGTCATATGGGGCAATGGCACAGCCGCTCAGCAACGCAGCGGCGGCAAGGGACAGTACGGCTGGACGGCTCATCAACTTTCTGCTTGGGATAGATAAGGCAGGGAGGATACCGCTGTATATGGACGACAACTGTAAGAATTCGTGTGGCAGGAGGGTGCCCCGTTGGGTCGTTATTCGCAATCTGGCCCACAGTCACAACGACCAACAATCCGATGTGTCTCAGCCTTGCTTCGCTGCATCGCAGCACGTGTAGAGCTTGATTCTGCTGAAAAAACGGTTTAGGGTGAACGCTCGGTGTGCGCATACTCAGCGCGTCCTCGCACCGAGTTCACTCAGCACCGTTCCTACCGTCCCCCGTGGAACTCCATCCACGGACCTGCAGTCGTAGTTCCTTTTTCCGATCCAGACAAAGGAGCCTGACATGCTCAGTCCGCATGAAATCGCCGCGCTATTACTGCTTGGCGATGCCCAAGACATCGACGATCTCGAACCAGAACAACTGGACGGATTACTGATCCACAAACTGGTGACAATGGAGCATGGCTATGGTAGCGCTAGTGCCCACCCTCGTTTGACGAGTCAAGGTGCTTCTATGCTTGAAGCCCTGCGCCGCATTCCGTAACACGGCTCGTGCGGCAGCCAGTGCGATCTTCGTTCTTGGCACCGGACATGAATGGTGTCCACCTCCATGACTAGTGGACGGCCGACATCGAATTCTTGCGATCGCCGCTTGCAGGTGATGCCATCTGTGGTGTTTGGATGATGGGCGCGGGCATCGCGGCGCTAGGTATCTGGTCGAGTCAGGTCGCGGATGACCGGGTAGATCTCGGAGTGCCACTGGGGGCCAGAGAAAAGATCATAGTGGCCGCACCGGCGCGCCGTCACGTGTCGCTTGTCGCTTGCTGCAATGCCTCGGCCAGATCGTGCGCTGCCTGAGTCTGTCCGCAGCCGGAAATGGCGTCGCGGTCGCCTTCTATGGTCAGTAGCGTAGTAGCGCGGATGTCTTGCGGACGCACAGGCTGGCCGTGCACGGACCAATTGCCGCGTGCCAGCCGGAACTCCTGGAACACGATCTGGATGGTGTCCAGGTAGAACTCGGCCGCCATGTCGAGCACCGCATGGTACGCATCGCAAACGCGCCGGAGGGCTTCGGCACGCTCGTAGTCACCCAGCGCGAGTCCCAAATAGTAGGCCCAGTGCGACGCCACCAAAAGACCTGGTTGTGCTGCCATCAAGCCGGCAAGCTGCAGGAAGTTCGGGCACACCTTGCGACCGGCACCGGCGTAGCGATCGGGCACTGTATAGATCAAATTCCGTTGAAACCACGCGAGCGAGTGGTCTGCGGCCAATCTGCCAACCGTAGTTGGGCTGCGACGCGCATCGATCGGCCCGCCCATTAAGATCAGACTCCTGGGAGTCGGCTCATCCGCGCTAGCCAGGAGGGAAATAGCTGCTAAGGCCGGCACTGTGGCCTGGCAGATTGCAATCACGTGTAGCGGCTCCGCCGCGCCAAACTGACGGATGAACGCCTGCAGCTCGGTGACATAGTCATCCAGGTGAAACGGCCCGTCCACGAGTGGAACGCAGCGCGCGTCAATCCAGTCCGTCACATAGACGATATGCTCGGCAACAAGCTTTCGACGACCTCGCGAAGCATGACCGCGTGATGTCCAGCCAGCGGCGCGCAGACCAGCACGGCAGGTCTTGAATGCGACGCGGCGGCGCCAAGAGCGACCGGATCAGGTGCGAAGCGCAAAAGGCGGCAAAATGCCCTCTGCAGGACGACTTGCTCGACCACAGGAATGACGCAGCCGTTGTGGTCAACGGCTGCGATACCGAACCCCGGCTTGTCGGCGGCTTGTCCCAGACGGTACAGCATTTCGTACCCAGCGGCAAAGGCGGGAGCACCCGGCATCTGCGACAGGGGGTTGTCCCGGTCGGAAAGCGCGCTTGCCGCGTTCGCTGCCCACTCAGTGAATGGCGCGAGCATTGCGCGCTGATGCTCCATGAACCGGTAGAGCATGGAGGTCTCCAAGAAAGTACGCCAGTCAGGGTCTGCGGCCCCCTGTACCTATACGGGTGCGGGAGGCGTACCAGAGTTTCACTATAGGTCGGGAAGCTATTGCTGCAGTGCCAAAGATCGATGCAACACCGCTGCGGTGACCTGGTCGGTGGAATGACCGATTCTTTGGCCGCGGCGATAATCATTAGCCACAATGCGGCAATGGCTTAACAATGCAGAGGGATGAGCCCTTGGTCGAACCGCTGCGTCGGTACTAACCGGGGAAACCGGCTAGTTCGTGTTTCCGGATGATTTCCACCTGCTCATCGATGATGGCTAAGAGCTCGGCTACTGAGCCCGAGAAGCGCTGTCGTACCTTCTCTCGTGTTTTTCGCTCGCTGGCCGAACGCACGAGCTCGTAGCCACTACCCTCTTGCGAAAGACGGATGACTCGCAGCTCCTTGCTGGGCGGAACCCGCAGCCAATAAGAATACCCATTCCTTATCCCTTTCTCTGAGCGTTCGCGAGGAATCAGGTATGGCCGAGCAAGCATAATTTCGGCGTGAATCGCTTCAAAGGACATGGTACTGCTCTCAAAAAACAAAGCCCCTGCCTTGCGGGCAGGGGCGAATTCTATTCTGGGGTGCAGAAATCAAGGTTTACGCTTCTTCTGCAATCAGGAACCTCTTGGGGTTCTTACCTAGCCAGGCCGGCTGGCGACCACGGCCGGACCAGGTCTTGCCGGTTTTGGGATCCATGTACTTCGGCGGCAGCGGTGCTTTCTCGGTGGCCGCGGACGCTGAACTTGCGGGCCGGCCCCGACGACGACGCGGCGCCACGTCTTCCGGCGACAGACCATATCGAGCCATCAGCTCGCGAATCTTTTCGATGACGCCCGCGACCTCAGTCGAACGCACCTCTTCGATTTTGGCTTCCAACGCTTGCTTCTGCGCCAACAATTCCTGATACGTTGCCATTCTTCTCTCCAGTTTCTCAGCCACGATTGATTTATACGCATTCTCAAGTCGGTCGGCAAGATATTCGTTCGCTACCCTCATACGCTGTAATCCGTTCAATCGAAATGAAGTCTGTATTAACGTATGGCCCGGTCCCGGCCGATCAACCTTCCCCGTCCATGCATGGCCTGCACCTGCGGCCAATTACCTCATCCGTGGCTCGCACAAAAGGCTACGTTCACGTCCTTGCCTCCCTCGCCTCCCGCGACGGCAGCACGTGGCTTCAAGCGTAAACAAGTACAATCAGGGGCCCAAACTTCCTCCTGCCGTCCATGCTATATAAAGCTGCACTCGCCTTCGCCGCTCTGATGCCATTTATCTCTCCTCTTGCGAGCGCGCAGGTTCGTGGGGCAGGCTCAACCGCTGCGGCACCCGTCTACCAGATTTGGGCGGATTCCTACAAAGGGTCCACAGGCGTTAATATCGCGTACGAAGCGGTGGGCTCGAGCGAGGGCATGAAGCGCATACGCGATGGAGGCATCGATTTTGGGGCATCGGATGTGCCACTTTCGGCGTCGGAAGCAAAGCGTGTCCATTTGGTACTGGTGCCAACCGTGGTAACTGCGGCCGTTCCGGTTGTCAATCTTCCTTCTGTTGCCCAAGGTCAATTGCGTCTAACCGGCGACGTGCTGGCCAAGATATTCCTAGGGAAACTAGACGCGTGGGACGCTATGGAAATTCAAGCGCTGAATCCTGGTATCTCGCTTCCAAAGCTGAAGATTCGACCGGTTGTACGCGCTGACGGTTCAGGCACGACTTTTCACTTCACGGACTATCTGAACAATGTCAGCGACGATTGGAAGATCGCCTTCGGCACGAAGTCTTCCCTTTCCTGGCCGGTCGGCTTTCTCACTGCAAAAGGAAGCGACGAGGTCGTTCGAGCGGTCCGAGGCATTCCTGGAACTATCGCTTACATCGACTATAACTACGTGCTCGACGCCCGCCTGAGCCCCGTGCAGTTACGCAATGCTGCAGGGAATTTCGTTACCGCTCAGGTCAGCAGCTTCCGCGAGGCCGTGTTGAATAGCGACTGGAACAGAAAGGGCGATTTTTCCAGTAGTCTTGTCAATCGCCCGGGCCGAGACACATGGCCCATTACGATGGGCACGTTCGTTGCCGTGCCCGAAGTCAGTAAGTCTGCAAAGCAAACGCTAGCAGCACTTCGCTTTGTCACCTGGGGATACTTGCGTGGCGACGACTTGGCCCGACGGGCAAAGTTTGTCCCCCTACCGGAGCGCGTTCAGGCGAATGCTTATCGCGAACTTGCGCGAATCACTGATGAGTCCGGTGCCATGATTGGCTTACAAAGCATGGCGAGCACGCCCGGCCCCAAGCCATAGACACCTTGAACTTGCCAAGTCCGCGGCGCAAAAGGCTTTCGTGCAATCCGCGCTTGGCCACGACTCCCCTCCGCCATCATGCAATGCCCCGTCTGTGACAAGGCTGATCTGACGGCAGTGACACTAGAGATAGAAGCTCCCGAGCCAAACAAGACTGTTGTGCTGAGGGCAATGCAGTGCCCTGCATGCAGCGAAGGAATCATCGAAGACCGCGAACTACGCCACGCAGTCGGCGAGCCCAGACGTCATAAAATATCGACCACATAGCGACCCCTTCGAGAAGCGGCCTCGGTAGCTGAGCACCGCGCATCAACAGCCGTCGATGAGGATGGCACGCTTCGTGGTACATAGCCCCCCAGGGTCTTTCGAGCGTGATGCAAGAATTCTTATCTGCTCGAAGGGCCACATCCAGCGAACGAAGCCGCCCTTTACAAGGTTGCCGTGCAATGTAGGACCATGGCCTAAGAAGCAATGAATAGCCACACGCCCTATTCGCGGCTGGCAAATACGTGACCAAAGACAACGTTCCAGCAACGGAATCTGTACTCTCAGTTTGAGCTCGACGACCTGCCATCAGATGAGCTAGAGAGCCTGGAGGCAAAAGCGGCGAAGTTGGGGAACATATTCTCGCGGGGCACTTGATGAGAGAGGTGGATGTACATTGGACAGAGTAAGCTGGTGCGGTCTGTCCTTTCGACAATGAACTGTTCGCTGTACGGTAGCACGGGTACTCGACCGCGTCGTAGTATCCCACTCTGTCCCTCGCATGCCGAGAACCACTATTATTGGTGGGCCGGGTGGGACTCGAACCCACTATCAGTCGATTATGAGTCGACGGCTTATACCACTTAAGCTTCCGGCCCTTGCATGGAGCGCGAGATGTTTCCCGAAGGCGACCTCTTAGGGACGGTTTCCACCGCCGCTGTACTATAGGTCTGCAGGAAAAGTGAAGGTCCGCTGCTCTAACCAGGCATGAGCTAGGGGCCCATAAAACCACAAGGGGAAAAGCCGTCGGCGCCGTGCGCAGCATGTACTTTTCCCAGTCGATGCGGGGCGCAATGCAAAGAAATGCGCCCGCATCTTCGGCCATCAACTGGTTGGCACCATCGCGTACCGGCCGAGGCAATAAATCAGGCTGCCGGCGCAACCGCCTTCTTTGCCGGGGCCCGCTTTTTCGTGACGGCTTTCATTGATTTTTCCGAAGCCGCCTTCTTCGCAGCGACCTTATTGTCGGGCACCGCATTTTTTGCGGGCTTCTTCGCAGCCACCTTGTTAGCCATGGCCTTCTTTGCGCCGGCGGTCTTCGCCCTCTTTGCAGCCGCCTTGTCCTTTGCAGCCTGCTTTTCGAAGCGAGCTGCAGCCCTTGCGGCTTCCGCCGCCTTGGCGACCTCACGCTTTGCTGCTTCGATGGCCTTCTTCGTGTCGGTGCGCAGCTTCAGCAGACGCTTCTTTGCGGCCTGCGCCTCGCGCGCGAGCACGCTGGCCTTCTTCGTCGGCACGGCAACCTTCTTTGCCGCAGGCTTGTTTGGGGCAACTGCTTTGACCCGAGTCATGTGATTGAGTCCCTTTTGGGTGATTTTTCGTTCGAAAACGCCGAGTATAACCGCGGGAATGGCAAATGTAGCAGCGGTCTCAGTCTCTTCATTGTGATTGCGGCGAATCCCGCCAGTTTATTTGGCTGATACCGAGAATGATTGAACTCGTTGTTGCGTCACGACGTTGTGATCGATACTCGGTGTAAGCTTGTGTGCCAGTCCGTCGGTCTGGCGACAGACGGCAAGTCGAAGCGCGCAATCTGCGGTAGCCAAAAGCGTCCCGATAGCCCCCACCCGCCAGACTTGTTTCGCCGTCTCTGCAGTTCGGTCGGTCCCGCCTCAGTTCTGGCCATTGTCTTGACGCTTAGTCCCCCAGATTTGGCGCGGTCTCCTTGCTGAACGAACCTGTAGCTTGGCGGCGGCGGACACTTGACCAGGATCATGCAAGGGCGCGTCCAGCGTCGTTACACTTTGCCGGTCCCATAGTCTGTGCGCCCCACTTATCTTGATGGGCAGGTCTCGAAGCCGTCTTCACCCCCTCTGCCATGAAGCCTGCAATTGTCCAACACACCCCCATAGAGAACTTGCAGGCACTGCTGATAGGCACACTGCTTGTCGCACTGGCGGTCTCCATGTTCAAGCAGGCAGGCTTGCTGTCGGGCGGTACGGCTGGTCTGGCATTCCTTGCCCATTACCTCGGCGGAATGCCGTTTAGCCTAGCGTTCTTCGTCTTCAACCTGCCCTTCTACTGGCTTGGTTGGAAATACATGGGCGCGACGTTCACTATCCGGACGTTCGTGGCCGTGCTGTTGTTCTCCGTCGAAACCGACTTGCTGCCGCGCTGTCTCAGCTTCGCCACCCTCGATCCCACGCTTGCCGCAATACTGGGAGGAGCACTATTGGGCAACGGATTCCTGATTCTGTTTCGGCACAAGGCAAGTCTCGGCGGTGTCGGTATCCTTGCGCTCGTGCTTCAGGAACGGCGCAACTGGCGTGCCGGCCATATCCAGATGGCGGTGGATGCAGCGATCGTCGCAGCGGCACTCCTGACCGTTCCATGGCCGCGCGTCGCTCTCTCCATTCTCGGTGCCGTTGTCCTCAACTTTGTATTGACAACCAACCATCGCCCGGGACGCTACGTGGTCCAATGACCATGGCTGCTGGGTTCTCTCAGTCACCTGCCTGTGGACGCGGTTGCCTGCACCACGATTGAATTGGATCCACGGCGCGCACCAAAAGCGCGCCGCATCTGCACCACGAACGTTGAGGTGGTCGTCCGGAACTGCTCCTCATCGCTGGCATGGAACATGCGACAGGATCTGGCATCAGGCTGATGAGAGCCTGCTGCCAGCGTCGCTGCACTAGCGCCGCGCTGGCAAGCGGTACAAAAGTTCGTACCCTTTCGAACCCCTGTAGAAATCGAGGACAACGGCGTCCTTTCCCGGCTGACTGTGTACGGCGTGGGAAAGACGCCGTTTGTCTTTTGTGCGCCAACGAAGAAACGGAGAGGAATACCCAATGGCCTATCTCGCCCCCACCGAGTTCGTGACCAAGATGGTCGACGCCGGAGAATCCAAGCTGTTGATGTCAGCGCGCGACACGCTGATCCGGGCCTATATGGCTGGCGCCATCCTTGCGCTCTCTGCTGCATTCGCAGTCACGGTTACTGTCAACACGGGCAATGCCCTGGTTGGTGCACTGCTGTTCCCCGTGGGCTTTTGTATGCTGTACCTGCTCGGCTTCGACCTGTTGACGGGCGTGTTCACGCTAGCACCGCTGGCTGTCCTAGACCGGCGTCCGGGTGCCACTTGGCAAGGCGTGATGAGGAACTGGGGTCTTGTCTTCTGTGGCAACTTTGCCGGCGCATTCACCGTGGCTATATTCATGGCCATCATCTTCACCTTCGGCTTTTCCGAGGGACCCAATGCGATCGGGCAGAAGATTGGTCACATCGGCGAAGGCCGCACCGTTGGCTATGCGGCGCACGGTGCCGCTGGCATGCTGACTCTCTTTATCCGGGCCGTAATGTGCAACTGGATGGTTTCCACGGGCGTAGTTGCTGCAATGATGTCGACTTCGGTCTCGGGTAAGGTGATCGGCATGTGGATGCCCATCCTCGTGTTCTTCTATATGGGGTTCGAACACTCCATCGTCAACATGTTCCTGTTCCCGTCGGGACTGATGCTCGGTGGCAACTTCACCATCATGGACTATCTGATCTGGAACGAGATTCCGACCGTCCTGGGCAACGTGGTGGGCGGCCTGACGTTCGTTGGCGCTACGCTCTACAGCACGCACTACAAGACGGCCGCGAAACGCGTGCTGGGCTGATCAATACCATTGGTCGAAGCGAATGCACGGCCGACTCTGCATCAGCGTTGGCCAGCATTCTGAGGCGGGCCGGAAGCCAGTCAACCAGGACTTTCATGGCGTGACACAGCCGGGGGGTCACCAGCGCGTCACGAAGGGTGTCGCGCTGGCGCTGGCGGACGGCATCAGTACAAGCGCGGTGAGCCAGGTCGCCAGCGCAGCGGCCGTGCGAACCTTTCTTGAAGATTACTACTGCACATCCGAAGCCTGGACAGTGCGGCGATCCGCACAGCGCGTACTGGCGGCTATCAATTCGTGGCTGCATGGGCAGACTCGGCGCAGCGATGCCCGCTTCGACAGCGACCGAGGTTACGTATGTACCTTCAGCGCTCTGATCTTCAAGGCTCGGGAGGCTCACCTGGTGCACGTTGGCGATACTCGCGTCTATCGTTTGCACCCTCATTCACTGGAGCAACTGACCAACGATCATCGGATATGCGTTTCCGCTTCGGAAGCTTACCTCGGCCGTGCCCTCGGAGCGGGTCCGTTTGTCGAGATCGACTATCGCACTTGGGACGTGGAAGCCGGGGAGATCTATCTGCTTGCCACCGACGGGGCCTACGAGCATCTGGATGCGATGGACCTTCACCGCGCGCTGTCCGCCAGTGCCGGCGATCTGCAGCGTGCCGCGCAAGCCCTGGTCGAGGCTGCGATCGAAAGAGGCAGCCAAGACAACGCGACGGTGCAAATCGCGCGCGTCGATGCCTTGCCGGAACTCGATGCGCCGAGCGCGCGCATGCAAGCCGAACGCCTCGCCCTGCCGCCGCCTCTTGTGCCGCGTATGAAGTTCGAGGGATACACGATCGTCCGGCAGCTTCATGCCAGTGCCGGCAGCCATGTGCATCTGGCAGTGGACGATGATAGCGGTCAGTTCGTCGCATTGAAGATACCAGCCGTTGACCGATACGAAGATGCGGCGCATCTTGATGGGTTCCTGCTAGAGGAATGGGTGGCCAGACGCATTGACAACCAGCACGTGGTCAGGCCACACATTGCAGACCGGCAGCGCAAGCACCTGTACGTGGCGATGGAGTATGTCGAAGGCCAGACACTGGGGCAATGGATGGTCGATCATCCATCACCGGACCTGGACACGGTGCGCGCGATCGTCGACCAGTTGGCAGTCGGGTTGCAGGCCTTTCATCGACGCGAGATGCTGCACCAGGATCTCCGTCCGGAGAATGCCATGATCGACCGGTCTGGCACTGTCAGGATCCTGGATTTTGGCACTGTCCACGTGGCAGGACTGGCCGAAGGCACGCAGAATCCACGACCAGACAAACCGGTCGGCACGCTACAGTACACCGCTCCTGAATATTTGATTGGAGACGGTGGCACTGTGGCATCTGATCTCTTCTCGCTGGCAACACTGACCTATCAGATGCTGACCGGGAAACTGCCGTATGGATTACAGGTGACGCAGGTGCGCGATCGCTCGAACTTTCGGCGCTTGCGCTACCTATCGCTACGCGAGCTGCGCCCCGATCTGCCAGTGTGGGTCGATGAAGCCGTGCGAAAGGCGCTGCATCCCAATCCACTGAAACGGCACGAAACGATGTCCGAGTTCATTCAGGCACTGCACGCCCCTGCCCAGCCACTCTGGCAGCGCGCGACGCCGCCACTGATGGAGCGAAACCCATTGCGTTTCTGGCAGGCGTTGACATTTCTGCTTGGAATCTCGGTGGTGGTATTGCTTGGGTTACTGATTACCGGCCGTTGATAGTTTCAAAACCAGATTCCGGGCCAGCATGCGCGCCTCTTTCGTTGCCCTTCCCTACAATTGAGCGAAGCCCGACAATTTCAGCTTCCGATGCCGACCACACGCACAGACAGATCGAGAACCGCTTTTTGGGAGAAGTCTTTATTCGTGAGGTTAGTATCAGAACGTCGCGGAGCCACATCGTGAACGCCCCTCCAACGGGGGATTAGTGCAACAAGGTTTTCTGCCGATCTAGTACCAAGGATGAGTCAAAGTGGACGCCGTACATCGACGAAGTCTCATGTCGGCCATCGCATATTTCCTCATCTGCCTGGCTAAATCAGCCAGCTGACTGCTAATAACGGAGGTTTCCTTTGATGTCTTTTAATAACCTGACGATCGGTACCCGCCTTAGTACTGGCTTCGGTGTCGTCTTGGCTCTTATTGCCGCAATGGTCGTGCTGTCGTTGGTCCGGATCACCAACATAGGTACTCTTAGTGAGCAAATTGTCAAGGACGACTGGGTCAAGGCGGAGGCCGCCGCTACCCTCGACACCTACACTCGCGCCAACGGTCTAGGCACCATGGAACTATTCTTCGCTACGGACAAGGGGCAAATGGACAAGATCCATCAGCGCATCGAATTTAACAAGAAGAATGTCGTAGCCTCGCTTGATGTCCTCGACAAGCTGGTGCGTACCCCGGAAGGCAAGAATTTGCTCGAAAGCGTAAAGGAGATGCGAGCATCCTATCTCGAATCGTTCATGCGTGTTGAAACGTTGCTGAGCGATGGCAGAAGAGATGAAGCCACCAAGATCTTGGTCGATGAAACTCTTCCGCGACTCGAAGCACTGAAGGACCGCGTAGTAGCCTTAAGCAATCTGCAAAAGAAGTTGGCTCAGTCCAGGAGTGTTGTCATCAGGGATGATGTTGACTCCGCACGAATTGCAATGATTGCCACGGGCCTGACTGCGCTGCTACTTGGCGCCGCATTTGCGTGGCGACTGACCCGATCGATTACCGTTCCTATCCAGCAGGCGCTGGAAGTGGCCCAGACGGTAGCCACTGGAGATCTGACCTCTCGCATTCAAGTCACGCGTTCGGATGAGACGGGGCAGTTGCTCTCCGCACTCAAGATCATGAACGAGAATCTCGATTCAGTGGTGAGAACGGTGCGGTTTAGCTCAGAAAGCATCGCTACGGGATCCGCCCAGATCGCTGCCGGCAACACGGACCTTAGTCAGCGCACCGAGGAGCAGGCCGCGAATCTGGAGCAAACTGCGGCCTCAATGGAGGAGATTAGTTCGACGGTTAAGAACAATGCCGAAGCGGCGCGCCAAGCCACGCAGCTTGCGAATTCCGCAAGCGATGCCGTAGCGCACGGTGGAAAAGCTGTCAGCCAAGTGGTCAGCACGATGGAGGCCATTACGGCCAGCAGCAAACAGATCGGCGACATCATCGGCGTGATCGACAGTATAGCCTTTCAGACTAACATTCTCGCGCTCAATGCCGCCGTGGAAGCAGCTCGCGCGGGTGAGCAGGGGCGCGGCTTTGCGGTCGTGGCAACAGAAGTCCGCGGACTGGCTCAACGGTCCGCGGCTGCAGCCAAAGAAATCAAGGACTTGATCACGGACAGTGTCGATAAGGTCAGAGCTGGTGGTTTGCAGGCCAGCGCTGCTGGCGAATCGATGCGTGACATCATCACCCAGGTGAAGCGGGTTAGTGACCTCATCGCGGAGATCAGCGCAGCCACCATCGAGCAGTCATCTGGCATCGGCCAGGTTGGCGACGCCGTCAACCAGCTAGACTTTGTGACGCAGCAGAATGCGGCTTTGGTTGAGGAGTCCGCGTCGGCGGCCGATAGTTTGAGTCAGCAGGCCACCAAGCTGGTCGAGGCGGTAACGGTATTCAAGCTCAGAAATCAAGGGGCAGAAGCCAATTAGACTGCGCCTGGGGAGGGGGCTGGTCGTTTTCGCATCGGCCCCTCACGTTGTTTGGCATGACGTGTTCGACATTCCCTACGTCGCGGCCCCGCAAGGCTATGATCGGGCGCTACTCGCGCCGGCCAGGTCGCCTTGGGACTCCGGGTCAAGCAAGGGGCCATGCCTGCCGCCCCGTCATTGTCTGATGTCGTCCCACGAAAACTTCAGTTGTCAGCGCAAACAAAAATGCGTTTCCCGTTATAAGAAGCGTTTTTTCCACTGGCTCCTCAGGCAAGCAGGCGGCTATAGCTTGCGAGTCTTTGACGCTTGCGGGCCTTTCTGGCCTTGCGTGACTTCGAACTCTACCTTCGTCCCTTCCTCCAGCACATTGAATCCAGTACCTTGGACTTCGCGGTAGTGAGCAAACAAGTCCTTGCCGCCGTCGTCCGGCGTGATGAATCCGTAGCCCTTTTCGCTGTTGAACCACTTCACAGTGCCAGTCGCCATCGGCTGCCTCGTACGACCAAGGCCACTTCTAGATGGCCCAGTACGACGTAAGTCGTTAGTCCGTATGCCAGATTCCCCAAGACCTCCGAGATCCACTCTGTTTGTGGAAAGAATTACTTCTCTCCTTCACCGCCAGACCTCGCAGGGCGACGCATTCGTGTGACCATGCGGGCCACGTCAGCTTCTTTGTAGGGGGCCTCATCCCTTGCGGTACGCACTCTGGGGCCCGACTGACGCCCTGGCCAGTGGAGCTGAATAGTCGATATCGCGCTTTTGTACACGGCCTGCGTGCTACCGTTGGGCGCGCTTAGTACCACAACGAATTGGTCGAACGACACGATTGACCCGCCGAGTCTAATGCCGCTGACCAGGTATACGTCGACAGGCCTTCGCTCCTTGCGCGCGCTGTTCAAAAAGTCGTTTTGCGGAGAGGATTGTTCAGGCTGCATAAATCTCTGGTCGAACCCCAGCTTGCGTTCACTGCTGACTCCCCGGCAGTCAAAACAGGGCAACGTGGGAAGGCAGTTCTTGGAGGCGGGAGCGGCTTTCACGTTGGCCACCCGACCTCACTGCTGGCGTGTCGATCGCGACGAAAGCGGAAACTCCCAAGCCGTAAAAATATAGAAGCGGCTCTAGATTGGAAAGGACTTTCTTGTTTCGAGTACTGGCAAATCGTGGCCTTACAATCGCTTACAAAATGCAGCTATGTTTAGTGATAGCCTCACTCGGTCATAGCAGCAACCGATCGCAGGACGCCTGGCAGTTAAGCGGTTTTCGAAATGAACAGCAAGCAACGCCGTAAAGCATATCGAAATAGCCCCTACCAGATTGAAACTACGTGGACGTTTCGGGGCGCACGCGTGACCATCACTCGCATAGCAAGTCCCACGGCGGTCATTGTTGAGTTTGAAGGGGCCGGAGCGCGTACGCATATCCCAACGCGAGCGCTGGAGCCACATAGTCCCACCTGACTTTTCAGCCCCTGAACTGGACTCGCCAGAAGAGAGAAGTGTGTCATTTAACTTCGTGCGAAGGTTTGGTATCAGGCGAAAGTCGAAGAAACCTGTCGACTCTCAAGTCGACCCCTGCACGCAGCCTGAACCGCCCCGGGAACGGTGGAGGCCGGTTGGTTTAAGTTAATAGCGGTTCGGGGACGACGCGATTGCGCAGTTGGTCTCCGGTCAAATGCACTCGATCGTTCGGATTGAACGTGGGAAGATTTGCGACGGCCAGCACGTCGCCGCTTCTCGCGTCCATTACGACGGCCATGCCCGCCCTTGCGCCAGTGCGCTCCACCGCATGCTTAACCGCTGCCTGGGCAATGTACTGAAGGCGCAAGTCCAGCGTTAACTTGACGTCATCGCCGTTCCTGGGTGGTGTGGAGTCATCCAATTCCTCGATCGTATGGCCAATTCGGTCCTTGATGACGTGCCGGGTCCCTGCGCTACCCTCAAGAAGTGATTCGACCCCGAGTTCCATACCCTCCTGGCCTCGATCCTCGACGTTGGTGAATCCCACAACGTTGACGGTAAGTTCGCCCTCCGGATAGAACCGCTTGTACTCGCGGCTTTCGTACACGCGCGGAATCTCCAGGGCTTGTATTCTCTGCCCAACTTCTGGCGATACCTGACGCTTGATATACGAGAACTTTCGGTCGCCGAGGAGCTTACTGCGCAGTTCTGTGACGGGCATGTCTAGTAGACGGCTTGCCCGATGAAGATCCTTGTCGGAGACCCTCCCGAACGCCTCTGCAGGTACTGCCCAGACGGTGCGCATTGGTAGACTGGTCGCCAAAAGACGGCCGTCACGATCTTCGATCCTGCCGCGGACTCCGGGCATGCTGATGGTATGCTCGAAGCGCTTCCCCCCTTGGAGCAGATAGAAGTTGTTACTCGGGCCGGCGATCCAGAACGCTCGGATCACCAGTCCGGCAAACGCCAAGGTCATGAAACCGACGACGAGTCTGGAACGGGTGAGCGACATGCGCCTTTCCAGCACCGGACTCGTCGAGAAATTGAGGTGCTTTACCTGACGTCTTCTTCGCATGAATTACAGCACAGGTCGGGGCGGGATCATCAAGGAATGCGCTCGGCGCTGAGCTGCGCGAGATACATAAACGCTTCCATGTCTGGGCGCTTTGACTGATGGCACCCGGCGGCGGGGCTTCGCGTGACAACCATAGGTCGCCTGCATAGGCCACTACAAGAACCAACCGACTGCCTGGGTGCAAAATGACGGTGCCCGATTGCTTTTTAAGTTTTTTCCGGACACCGTTCCAACAATACTGACTGCAAAACCACTCGGAAATCGAATCCGCTCAATGGTCGCCCAATGAACGGACACCGGGCGGCGAATCGCCCGATCATGATACAGAGTTGATTACTTGATGAAGCTTAGCTGTTGATTGATCCGATCCAGAACGGGCTTTTTTTTCGACTTGAACTGTTCCTTGTTCTGCTGAATCAGATTGTTACCCTTGGTGTCGATGGAAATGATCAGCGGGCCGAACTCCTTGACACGGTTCACCCACAGAGTCTCCGGCATACCCAAGTCCTGCCACTCCGCCGCTTCAATCTCCTCGACCTGCGTGGCCGCAAGCACCGCACATCCTCCCGGGAATATGGCGTGCACCGCAATGTTTTCCTGGCAGCCCGCAGCCGTTTCCGGTCCCATGCCCCCCTTACCAACGATCAGTTTCACCCCAGTTTGACGGATAAACTCACGCTCGAATTTTTCCATGCGCATGCTCGTGGTCGGCCCAATCGAAACCATCTCGAACTTGCCGTCTTCCTTTTTGCGCACGATCGGGCCGGCGTGGAAGATTGCTCCACCCTCGAGGTTCACCGGAAGCTCACGGCCTTGCTCGATGAGTCGACGATGCGCGACATCGCGGCAAGTGACGAGTCGCCCGGTGAGGTACACGACATCGCCAACGTTCAAATCTGCAAGATCTTCGTCCTTGATAGGCGTAGTCAGAATCTTCTTCACAGCACCACTCCTTCGTGGGAAATGATTTCGTACGACATGTCCGCATTGATGCGAATCTTTCCGCGCCGGTGCGCCCAGCAGCCTGTGTTGACAGCCACACCGATAGTCGATGGATGACGTGCTGAGGACTCGATGTTCACACCCATCACGCTGTTATTACCGGTCAAGCCTTGGGGGCCGATACCAACCTCGTTCAGACCTTGTTCCAAGAGGTCTTCCATCAGGGCGGCACGGGGATTGCTGCTCTTCGAGTCCACGGGACGCATGATCGCCAGCTTGGACAGGCGGGCGGCCGTCTCGACCGACGTCGACACGCCGACACCAACGAGCAGCGGCGGGCACGCATTGACGCCTCGCTCCGTGATGACGTCCATCACGAATTCCGCCACACCCTCATAGCCTTGGCCAGGCATCAGAACCTTTGCTGCGCCAGGCAGTGTGCAGCCTCCGCCCGCCATGTAGACGTCAATGGTGCAAGTATCGCGATCTGGGACGATGCGCCAGTCAAGCCAAGGGATCTGCGTCCCCGTGTTCGTACCGGTGTTCTTCTCGTCAAACGTTTCCACCGCGTTATGCCGTAGCGGTCCGATGCGCGTCGCTTCGGCAGTTGCTTCCTTCAGGATTTCCTCGAGTTCGCCGAGCAGCGGGAAACTGGCACCGGCCTCCACGAAGTACTGGATTACTCCCGTATCCTGGCAGCTTGGCCGATCTAGCTTGTCCGCCGCTTCCTGATTGCCAGCCATCGAGTCATAAATCGATTTGGCCAATGGATTGGTTTCCATTGTCCGCAGCTCGCCAAGTTTCTTGGTAACGTCCTTCGGGAGGCGCTTGCCAATATAGGCTGTGAATTTAGCCATCGTGTCAGTCAAGGCAACGATGGCGGCTTCCTTTTCCATTGAGTACTCCTGTTTCTTTTTGAAAGGGGGAAGTTAAAGAGCTCAGTGAGCCGCTACTTCATTGGTGTTTGTTTTCGTCTTTTGCGTAAGCGAAAGCACTAACGCCAGCGTTGCAGAAAGCACCAGGAGACCTGCGACAAAGTACAAGCCGCCAGAAAAGCTGCCGGTCCTGTCTTTGATCCAACCGATCATCGCCGGGCCGGCAAAGCCACCGAGATTGCCGATTGAGTTGATGGTCGCGATACCGGTTGCAGCCGCAGTTCCAGAGAGAAACATCGTCGGCATGCTCCAAAGCGGCGGCTTTGCGCAACTGATGCCCACGTTCACCAGCGTCAGCGCTGCGATAAGTCCAACGGCGCCGTTCGAGCCCGCGGCGATGACAAGACCTACAGCGGCTGCAAGACAGGGCAGCACTACGTGCCACGTCCGCTCACCAGTCCGGTCCGAATGGCGCGACCAGAACACCATGGCGAACACCGACACCAGGGGGGGAATGGCATTCAGGACACCGACCGTCATCGATGACATGCCAAGCTGCTTGATGATCTGAGGAGCCCAGATGCCAAGCGTATAGAGTCCCGCGGATGTACCGAAATAGATCAGCGAAAGCGCGATCACCCGGATATCGGCCAATCCGCGCAGAATGCTGTGTCCACTGTTCTTGGCCTTGCCCTCATTCTCGTCCGCCATGGCTTTCACCAGCCATTCGCGCTCGTCATCCTGCAGCCAGCGTGCCTGCTCGGGGCGATCTGTCATGTAGAAGAACACGACCACGCCAAGGATAAGTGCGGGAATCGCTTCGAGCAGGAACATCCATTTCCATCCCGCCATGCCCATAAAGCCGTGCATTTCAAGCAGTGCTGCAGAAATAGGGGAACCCAAAGCTGTTGAGATCGGTGCTGCAGCCATGAAGAACGCCGTGACGCCTGCACGATGCTTTGACGGAAACCAGTAGCTCAGGTACAGGATGATTCCGGGGAAGAATCCAGCTTCGGCGGCGCCAAGCAGAAAGCGTATGACATAGAAACTGGTTGGCCCCTGAACGAACGCCATAGCCCCGGAGATAATCCCCCAGGTCACCATGACCCTGGCGATCCAGAGACGCGCGCCCACTTTGTGCAGAATGATGTTGGATGGGACCTCGCATAGGAAGTATCCCCAGAAGAAGATGCCTGCGCCGAATCCGAGAATCGATGCGGTGAAGCCCAGGTCGTCCTTCATGGTGAGCGACGCGAAGCCAATGTTGACTCGGTCGATATAAGCGACAAAGTACAGCAGCATGATGAACGGCACGATGCGCCACGTGATCTTGCGAAGGTGCGTTTCTCAATGTCTCGCTCCATTTTTACGTCTCCATGTCTCTGATTGGCGGCGCCAATTATGTGTGAGGTATCTTGTCTGACTTCGCTGAAGGACTTCTCCTTCTGCGACATAGGATCTGCGCTCTTCGGCTGCATTTCATCGACACGCCTTTTCGCATCAATGTTTCTATTGCCATGTGCGGTAGCACGGTGTAGAGCGCATTCGCGCTTCTAGCCAGCAAGTCGAGGCAGCGTGCCGCTCGCGAATGGAGCGTTTGGCGTGGGCTGGATTTTGATGGCGCGGGACGCCGATGGAATGGGGGCGAAGTTAAACTGCTCTTAACTTCAGCTTAAAGCTGGGGATGGGAAAGGGGCGCTAGCGCACACGCAGGAACGCGGCGCGCCCGTTGTCGACCTGTCGGCCTAACTATGAATTACGGGAGCGCGAGAGGGACGCGGAATACTGGCATCGAGAGACGCGCCTTGCTCTCTCGCAGAAAGGCCTTACTTGCCGAATTGGCCGAACTTTTTGGCAAGGAACTCCACGAAGAGCCGGATGCGTGAAGACAACTGGTGCCGCTGCTGATACACCGCGTAGATGTTTGCTTCGGGCGTCACATAGTTGGAGAGGACCTCGACCAGCCTGCCGCTGCGCAAGTAGCGCTCAACGTCCCATTCAGCGCGCAAAACGATGCCATGTCCTTCCAACGCCCAGTGGACGGCGATCTCCCCGTCGTTCGTCGTGAGGTTTCCGCGCACGTGGATCGACTCTGACTGCTGTTTGGAACCTTTCGCTGCCGTGAGACGCCAGACGCCGTAGGCATCGCTGCCCTGCCGGATACCGATGCAGTTGTGGCGCAGGAGTTCCTGGGGTGTCTGCGGTGCACCATGCTCCCTTAGATACTTGGGGGACGCGCAAAGGATGCGGCGGTTCGGTGCCAAGTGCCGCGCCACGACTCTGGCATCGGGCGGCTCACCGAAGCGAACACAGACATCGAACGCGTCCTCGATCAACGCAGGCGGATCGGCAGAGAGTTGTAACTGAACATCTAAATCCGGGTACATCCTAGAGTATTCGGAGATGACCGGCGCCACATGCATGCGCCCGAAGCCCAGAGTAGCGTTTACCCGTAACAGACCGCTTGGCTTGCCCTTGGAACTTGTCAGCAATTGCTCAAGATCGTCAATCTCACCGAGGATGCGGCGCGCATGCTCCAGAAGGACTTCGCCTTCTGGGGTCAAACTCATACGACGTGTCGTACGCGTCACCAACGGCATGCCGATACGAGTCTCCATCAACGCCAAGCGTTTGCTGACAGCCGCAGTAGAGATGCCCAGGTCTCGCGCGGCTGCGCTCAGGCTTCCGGCTCCCGCCATCGATACGAAAAAGCCCAGCTCGGCCGGCTGGATTGCATTAGCTGCGCCCATCTGAATCTTCAACTTGTAGTTAAAAACAGTTTAACTTTAGCCTCAGTCAAAACTTGCGTCTAGCCGACAGAATCTGCTTCACAAATTTTGGCTGAAGTCGATTCGAAAACAGGAGACGAAAGATGAAGACGTACAAGATCGCAACCATTCCGGGTGACGGCATTGGCAAGGAAGTGGTGCCAGCCGGCCGTGAAGTCATGGAAGCCCTCGTCGCCGCAGGCACCGACTTCCGCTTCGAGTTTGAGGACTTCGATTGGGGCGGCGACTACTATCGCAAGCATGGCGTGATGATGCCCGCGGATGGCCTGGACGCACTGCGCGACAAGGATGCGATCCTGTTCGGCTCGGCGGGCGACGACAAGATCCCCGACCACATCACGCTCTGGGGTCTGCGCCTGAAGATCTGTCAAGGCTTCGACCAGTACGCCAACGTACGTCCGACGCGCATTTTGCCGGGCATCGATGGACCGCTCAAGCGCTGCGCGCCGGAAGACCTGAACTGGGTGATCGTGCGTGAAAACTCGGAAGGCGAATACTCGGGCGTGGGCGGCCGCGTGCACCAGGGCCATCCGATCGAAGCCGCCACCGACGTGTGCATGATGACGCGTGTCGGCGTCGAGCGCATCCTGCGCTTCGCCTTCAAGCTGGCCCAGTCGCGTCCGCGCAAGCTGCTGACCGTGATTACCAAGTCCAATGCCCAGCGTCACGCCATGGTGATGTGGGACGAAGTGGCTGTGGAAGTCGCGAAGGACTTCCCCGATGTGACGTGGGACAAGGAACTCGTCGATGCCGCCACTGCGCGCATGGTGAACCGTCCGAAGACGCTGGACACCATCGTGGCCACCAATTTGCATGCCGACATCCTGAGCGATCTGGCTGCCGCGCTGGCTGGCAGCCTGGGCATCGCCCCGACCGGCAATATCGATCCGGAGCGCCGCTACCCGTCGATGTTCGAGCCGATCCACGGCTCGGCGTTCGACATCATGGGCAAGGGCCTGGCCAACCCGGTCGGTACCTTCTGGTCCGTCGTGATGCTGCTCGAACACCTTGGCGAGCAAGCCGCCGCGCAGCGCGTGATGGACGCCATCGAAGCCGTTACCGCGAACCCGGCGCTGCATACCGGCGACCTCGGTGGCAAGGCCAAGACTGTTGACGTCACGAAAGCGGTCTGCGACTTCCTGGCGAAGAGCCAACAGAACAGGGCCGCCTGAACGCCCGAAGGTAGCCCTCCCCGCACGACTGAGTGCGCACCGCGGGCGTTGCGCGCCCGCATTCTCGCGCCAGCTCAAACAGCCACCAGAGCTGCTGGCGCGAGCACATTCCGAATCAGCAGGAGACAGCTATGATTCAAAGAGTGAAGCGGCCGCAGTCCACCACGATCTTTCCGTTGGACCGGCTCGCCGCAGCCGCAGCATCCTTTCGCATGCGTGCCATTCACACGTACTGTGACGGCCTTCTCTCAAAGCTTCGCGAGCTTCTCCAACGAGCCGCCGAGGCTCATGCCCTTTTGCTCCACTAGCTCTCCAACATGATCATGAACGCGGATCAGGCGCGCGGCTTGCTGCGCGAAATGTTCGATGCGGCGATCGCTGCAGCTCAGCCGTCCAAAACGCTGGCGAACCATCTTCCCGAGCGTCCCCGCGGACGCACTATCGTGATCGGCGCCGGTAAAGCATCGGCCGCCATGGCGCAGGCGTTCGAATCGGCTTGCCCCTGGCCCGTCGAGGGCTTGGTCGTCACCCGTTATGGGTATGCGGTGCCTTGCGAGCACATCGAGATCGTCGAAGCTGCGCATCCCGTACCCGATCGGGCTGGCCATGAGGCTGCGGGCCGCTTACTTGAACTGGTATCGGACCTCACCGAGGACGACCTGGTGGTCGGCTTGATTTCCGGTGGCGGCTCCTCGCTGCTGCCGTTGCCGCTGGCTGGCGTTTCACTCGAAGACAAGCAGGCAATCAACCGTGAGTTATTGAAGTCGGGTGCGACCATTACGGAGATGAACTGCGTTCGCCGCCACCTTTCGGCTATCAAGGGCGGTCGCCTGGCAGCAGCCTGCCATCCAGCAAAGGTCTTCAATCTGCTGCTCTCAGATGTCCCAGGGGACAACCCAATCGACATCGCATCCGGGCCGACAGTCGCCGACCCGACCACACGCGACGACGCGATCGACATTCTGCGGCGCTACGAGATTGAGGTTCCTGCTCACGTCCTGACGGCGCTGGGCACCGAGGCGGCCGAAACCATCAAGCCGGGCAGTCCGCTCCTGCCGGCGATCCAGACCACGATGATCGCCACGCCTCGCATGGCTCTAGAAGCAGCGGCGACGGTGGCACGTGGCGCCGGCCTTCCTGTGCACATGCTCGGCGACGCTATCGAGGGCGAGGCCCGTGACGTCGGCCTTGTGCTGGGATCCTTAGCGCTGGAGGCCGCGATCCATCGGCAACCCTTCCCGCCGCCCTGCGTCCTGCTCTCAGGAGGCGAGACTACCGTGACGGTGCGAGGCAAAGGTCGTGGTGGCCGCAATGTCGAGTTCCTGCTTTCCTTGGCGCTCACGTTGCGTGGGAACCCGTCCATCTACGCACTGGCTGGTGACACCGATGGTGTCGACGGGCAAGAAGAGATTGCTGGCGCCGTTATTACTCCTGACACGCTGCAACGTGCGAGAGATCTTGGGATCCGCCCCCAGAACGCGCTTGTCAATAACGATGGACACGGATTCTTCGAGGCATTGGGCGATTCCGTAGTGACCGGCCCAACACTCACCAATGTCAATGATTTCCGCGCGATCCTGATCGCGCCTTGAGAGGCAAGAGAATATGAGACGCCATCGCAATGCGAAGATAGTAGCCACCCTCGGACCGGCGAGCACGTCCCCCGAGATCATTGACGCTCTGTTCGAGGCAGGAGCCGACGTATTTCGTCTGAACTTCAGTCATGGTTCACATGACGATCACAAGCAGCGATTTGCAACGATCCGCGAGATCGAACAACGCCGCGGTCGACCGGTCGGCATCCTGCTGGATCTTCAAGGCCCGAAACTGCGGATAGGCACGTTTGCCGAGGGCCCAGTCCAACTGGCCGCGCAAGCAAAATTCCGGCTTGATCTGGACAAGGCCGTTCCGGGAACGAGCGAGCGCGTCAGTCTTCCCCATCCGGAGATTTTCGCTGCATTGCACGAGGGAACAGAATTGCTTCTCGACGACGGGAAGCTCCGCCTTCGGGTCGATCGTTGCGGCGCCGATTTTGCCGAGACGACCGTCATCAATGGCGGGACACTGTCCGAGCGCAAGGGGGTAAACGTACCCGGCGTAGTCCTGCCGCTATCGGCCATGACTGAGAAGGACCGGCGTGATCTCGAATTCGGCCTGACACTTGGAGTCGATTGGATCGCCCTCTCTTTCGTGCAACGTCCTGAAGACATCCAGGAGATCAAGGCTATTGTCCAGAATCGCGCAGGCATCGTCGCCAAGCTGGAGAAGCCCGCCGCGATCCAAAGCCTGGAGGCAATTGTCGCTGAGTCGGACGCGGTGATGGTCGCGCGTGGAGATCTCGGCGTTGAGATGCCTGCTGAACAAGTTCCATCATTGCAGAAGAAAATTGTTCGCGCTTGCCGTAAGGCCGGAAAGCCTGTCATTGTGGCCACCCAGATGCTCGAGTCGATGATTTCTTCGCCGGTGCCCACGCGCGCGGAAGCCTCCGATGTGGCTACCGCCATCTATGATGGCGCAGATGCTGTCATGCTTTCCGCGGAATCTGCGTCGGGGCGCTTTCCCGTGGAGGCCGTCAAGATGATGGACAGCATCATCAGCCGTACCGAATCGGATCCGCTTTACCACGACGCAATTCAGTCATCCCACACCCCACCGCGTGCGGAGGCTGCCGATGCCATCGGCTATGCCGTCCGCCATATTGCTGGGCTGCTGAAGGTCCCGGCTACGGTGGCCTATACCAGTTCCGGATACTCCGCCCTTCGCATGGCCCGCGAGCGCCCCGAGGTTCCGATTCTTGGCATGACACCGCGAGCGGCAACTGCGCGCCGTCTCGCACTGGCATGGGGCGTCCACGCGGTCCTTTGTCATGAAGTGGTCGACGTGCTGGAAATGACAGACCTGGCCAGCCGCACCGTCCTGAAGGAAGGCTTTGGTCAGAGCGGTCAGTCCATCGTGATCTCTGCCGGCCTCCCCTTCACGGTGGCTGGCACCACAAACCTGCTGCGCATCGCGCAGATTGCCTGAGGAAGCAAGATGTCTGTGATTCGAGAAGTGCGTGGTTATGAGGTTCTAGATTCGCGAGGCAATCCCACCGTCGCCGCGCAGGTATTACTCGCGGACGGCAGCGTTGGATATGCGGCTGCGCCGTCGGGTGCCTCCACTGGATCTCGCGAAGCCATCGAACTTCGAGATGGTGAGCCTCATCGCTATTCTGGTAAGGGCGTTCGGAAAGCAGTGAACCACGTCAATACGGACATCTCGCGAGCACTGACTGGAATGCAGGTGTCCGGACAAGCTGAGATCGATCGGTGCCTAATCCAGCTTGATGGGACGGCTGACAAGTCAAGGCTCGGCGCAAACGCACTGCTTGCGGTGTCACTGGCGGCATCGCGCGCTGCAGCCTCGTACGCGCGTATCCCGCTCTATCGCTCGATCGCCGGCACGAACCGAGAGCTTCGCCTGCCGATGCCGATGATGAACATCATCAACGGCGGCGCACACGCCGACAACAGCGTGGACATGCAAGAGTTCATGATTCTGCCGGTCGGTGCACCCTCCTTCGCTGAAGCAGTGCGCTGGGGCGCGGAGGTGTTCCACGCGCTCAAGTCTCTGCTCAAGCAACGTGGCCTTTCGACAACAGTCGGTGATGAAGGTGGATTTGCTCCCGACCTAAAGTCCAATGTCGAGGCGCTTGATGTAATCATGCAAGCCATCGACAAGACGGGTTTCGAGGCCGGCGATGATATCGCTCTGGGGCTCGATGTGGCCAGTTCCGAATTTCATCGTGACGGCTCATACGTGCTTGAATCTGAAGGGCGAAGCTATGATGCCGCGGGATTCGTCGATCTTTTGGCGAACTGGGCGTCTCAGTATCCGATTGTCACGATCGAGGATGGCATGGCCGAGAACGACTGGGACGGGTGGAAGATACTGACCGACCGCCTGGGCCGCAAACTCCAGTTGGTTGGCGATGATCTGTTCGTGACCAACACGGCGATCCTGACCGAAGGGATTGAGGCCGGCGTCGCCAATGCCATCCTCATTAAGCCCAATCAGATCGGTACACTGACCGAGACACTGGCGGCTATCGAGATGGCGCAGGCCGCAGGCTATGCATCGGTCATCTCGCACCGCTCGGGCGAAACCGAAGATACCACGATCGCGGACCTGAGCGTATGTACCGCGGCCACCCAAATCAAGACCGGGTCCTTGTCACGATCTGATCGTACTGCAAAGTACAACCGACTGTTGTTTATTGAATCGGAGCTAGGTTGCGCTGCCACATTCGCGGGACGCGCTGCCCTATCCGCTTCGAAGTAACGCTGTTCTTTCGCAAACACAAAAAGCAGAGGAGACACACCATGCGTAAGTCACAGTTCGCAACCAAAGCCTTTGGCGCTATCCTGGCGATCACTGGCATCGCCATGGCCAATGGGACTCTTGCCCAGACGTGGCCGACGAAGCCCATTAGCTTGGTCGTGCCGTTCCCGTCGGGGGGGACGACCGATATCCTGGCGCGAGCGCTGGGAGATCAGCTATCGAAGAACTTTGGGCAGCCGGTCATCGTGGAAAACCGCCCGGGTGCCGGCGCAACTGTCGGGGCCGATTACGTCGCCAAGGCCAAGCCCGATGGTTATACGCTTCTCATGGGGGCCGTCCACCATACGATCGCCACCAGCGTGTACAAGAGACTACCCTACAGTTTCCAGAAGGACTTCGCGCCTATCTCGACGCTTGCCATGGTGCCAAACGTTCTTGTCATCAACAGTGCCAAAACTCCAGCCAAGAATGTGGCCGACCTCGTCGCGTTGGCTAAAAGGGCTTCACCCGAGATGTCGTACGGATCGAATGGCAATGGAACAGCGCAACACCTGATCGGCACGCAATTTCAGAAGGCGACGGGAACGCAGCTCCTTCATGTGCCGTACAAGGGTAGCGGGCCCCTTACCACCGACTTGCTAGGAGGCCAGGTCAGCATGTCGTTTGATACGCTGACCACCGTGCTTCCACATATCAAAGGGGGAAAGTTGAACGCGCTCGCGGTCACTACCGCTAAGCGCTCGACGGCTTTGCCCGAAGTACCAACAATGGAAGATGCTGGGCTAAAGGGCTTTGATATTGGTACGTGGTACGGTGTGCTGGCACCCGCCGCCACTCCGAAACCCGTGGTCACCCGGCTCAACACAGAGATCGTCAAGATCGTTAGCTCACCCGATTTCCAACAGCGCTTGATCGCCGCCGGCGCAGAGCCCATGTCAAGCACGCCGGATGCCTTTTCAAAGCGCATCAATGAGGAGACAGCGAAGTTCGCCACGTTGGTCAAAGAAGGCAAGGTGACGATTGAGTAGCACTGGAGCTTTTTGGCCGTCAGCAGCACTGCGGTGACATCGAGAGTTATGCAGATGCGCTGACGCGGCTTACCAATGTTTTCGACGGAGGCTCTCTAGCAGGCCGTTGAAATACCTCCAGCGGACGTCAGCGCGACAACTGGCTGAAGCGTTGATTTGAGGACACCATCGATTTCGTGCCGAAGTCCCACCCGTTGCGCTCGATCCGCACCATGGCCAACCAAGCGCTGGTGAAGATGGTAGCAAGCGCAGCAACGACACCCATCACTCTAGAACCGATCCCGAGGCGAAGCTCTATCGCAAAGGCAAGACTGGCAGTGAGCTGCGCTACATGGGACATACGTTGAGTGACAACCGTCACGGCCTGGTGGTCAGCGCCCTGGTAAGCACCGCTGATGGACACGCCGAGCGCGAGGCTGCCAAGGTCATGCTCAACGATGCCCGGCAGGTGGCGCGACCCGGACACCGAAATCACAGTGGGTGCAGAGAAGGGCTACGACGCGCAGGAGCTTATTGGAGCCTGCCTGGAGATGAAGGTGACGCCGCATGTGGCGCAAAACACTTCGGGTCGACGCTCGGCGGTTCCTGATGCCATTGCCCGCAGCGAGGGCTATGCCATCTCGCAGCAAAAGCGCAAGCTGATCGAACAAGGCTTTGGGTGGGCCAATACGGTCGGCCGCATGCGTCAGGTGATGGTACGTGGACTGAAGCGAGTCGACCAGATGTTCGTCCTGAGCATGGCGGCCTACAACCTCGTGCGCATGCGTTCCCTGGGGAAAATCCGTCCGCAGTTGCAATAAGCGGGCAAAGAAAGCCGGAAATAGGCGCCCCAGAGCCGAAAAACTCGATTCAGGGGCGCGTAGCTTCCGGATTGTGAAACCCAGTTGTGCTCACCTGCAACAGGCGGAAAGCATACGTTTGTGCGGGGAGTACTTCAGCAGCCTGCTAGGGCGTATTCGCAACAACTACCCTAACGTGGAACTGGATCTCCACGATCTGGACCGCGCCGCGATCGGGGACCGCGTTCTACGTGGCCAAATCGAGCTTGGAATTGTGCTGCCTTCGAACGTTGAAGTTTCAATGCGCTTTGGTCACCGCTCGCTGATCCGTTCGCGCCGTCAACTCTGGGCCGCACCCGGTCACCCCCTTCTCCCCTGACCATTGACGAAGCAAAGCCTCGACGATGCGCTGTTGGCAAGCCAGGCGGGTGTCGCTAAACATCGCGTTTCGAACGACCTCGATGGAAGGCCTGCGTGGCCTGTTCGCACATGGTTTCGGGTTCACCGTGTTGTCGGACATGGTTTGCGCCCATGGTTACTGGAAGGCAAGGAGATCGAGGCCGGACCGCTCGGCTTGCCTGCTACCGATATGGAAGTCGAGGTGATTTGGCGTAAGGATGCCGAGCTTTCTTCTTCCGCAACGGCTGTCCGGGACTTTCTCATCTACGCGTGCAGCCGGTGAAACCAGCCCGAACCAACACGCGCCTAAAGAATCCGCCTCATGAGGGGATGCAACCGCCACCCTCGGTGATGTCGACATTTAACGCATCCCCGGCGATGAGAATGCCATCGGCGTCTATATAGACATAGGCGCCTGCGGAAAACGGGATGTCAGCGATGACGAGATCCCCACCCCGCCTTCCATCGCCTTCCAGCGCGCCGCGTACCGGTACTGGACCGAGGGCCACCACGCCGAAGTCCAATTGCCTCAACGTCTCGCAGTCGCGGATGGCGCCATTGATCATGACACCGGCCCATCCGTTGCTCATGCCCAGGCGCGCCATCTTGTCACCCAGCACGGCGACTCGGCGGGAACCGCCTGCGTCCGCGACAAGCACTCTGCCGAGGCCAGGCTCGGCTAGGCACGCCCGGATGGCTCCCGCGTTCTCGAAGCACTGGACTGTCGCAATCCTCCCGCGGAAGGCCCGACGCCCGCCATAGCTCTGGAACGGCGAGGCAAAGCCGTGGACAAGATCCGGATGGCTATCCGCCAAATCACTGGTCGAGGGAAAGCTGGAGGAATGCATGGAGTCCGGGCGTGGGCCCGCCAGAATCACTGCCAATCAGTTGAGGGTGGCGCCGGCCTGCTTCACGATCTTGGCGTGCTTGTCCAATTCTGCCTTGAAGAAAGTCGTCGCACCGTCGGCATTCGCCGTGGAAACGATTACACCCTGCTGAGCAAGCTGTTCCTGGACTTCCTTGTCTTGCAGCGTCGCCTTGATCTTGGTCTGCAATTGGGTCACGTTATGGGGCTGCATGCCGGCGGGGCCGACAATCGCCAGCCATGCATCAAAGTTGTACTGCGGCAGCCCGGATTCCGCGAGCGTCGGCACGTCGGGCAAGCCAGGGACGCGCTGCGCCGTCGATACTGCGATGGCTTTAAGCTTGCCGGCCTTGACCAGGGGCAGCACGGTCTGTAGCGTCAGGAATCCAAGCTGAATCTGACCACCCACCAGGTCGGTTGTATAGTTGCCCGCCCCCTTGTACGGGACGTGGCTGACATTGACCTTTGCCTCGCTCGCAAAGAGTTGCCCGGCGAGATGCAAGACCGTGCCATTGCCTGACGAACCGTAGTTGTATTCGCCCGGCTTTGCCTTCAGGAAGGCAATGAGTTCCTTCGTGTTGTTCGCGCGCACGGATGGATTCACCACCAGCACCAGCGGCAACGTGCCGATGACCGTGATAGGCGTGATGTCTTTGAGCGCGTCATACGGCATGTTCTTATAGATGAACGGATTGATCACGTGATTCGAGGAGATCAAGCCGAGCGTCGAACCGTCCTTCGGTGCGCGCACAATTTGCTGCGTCCCTGGCACACCGCCAGCACCTGGTAAGTTCTCAACGACAACGGAGTGGCCCAAATTCTTGGACAGGGACTGACTCATGGCACGCGCCACGGCATCGGCTTGCGAACCCGCCTGAGTGGGTACGATCAAGCGAATGGGCGTTTGTGCTAGCGCGGGGGATAGGGTTCCTGTCACAAGCGCGCACGATGTCAGTACAACAAATGCATGGCGCACTTGCTTCAGAAGTGAGGTGGGCATTGATGTCTCCGTCTATTGTGTGTCACCGCTTGTCCGGGCGATGACCTATGGGACGGAGTTTAGTGCGAGCATTTCCAGCGGCAGGAGTGCTAATCTGCTAGACCCGCTATCGCACGCCAGCATATCCGACCTACTCTTGCTGCTTCAGGGCCTCCACCAACGCCGACACGGCGCGCAACCGCGGATTCTTGTAGGGCGCGTAAATCAACAAGTGCCGATTACTCCATGCTTCTTTGAGCGGTATTCTGACGAACCGGTCGGAGCCTGCATACGCCGCACTGGCGCTCGTTGGGAGGACAGCGATCCCCAATCCCGCCTCCACCATGCGACAGCCGGCCTCAAAACTGGATACCGCCACGCTTTGGTTAAACGGCATCCGGAGATTGGTCGCCTGTTCACTGAGTTCCTGCGCCAAAGCGCCCCCTGGCTGCACGACCACCAACGGATGGTCGAGAATTTCCGCATATCGAAGCCGCTTACGGCTTGCCAGTGGGTGATTAACAGGGACGACCACGTTCAGCGGATCTACGGCGAACGGCCAAGATTCCAGACCAGGCTGCGCATTTGTCGCCACGCCAATGCCGACATCCACGACATCGTCCAGACAGGCGCGAATCGACTCGGCCGTCGACCGTTCGAGCAACGCAATATCGACGAGCGGATGCGCTTGCTTGAACCCGTGCAAACGCTCCGGAAGGAAACCGATAATCGCCGACGGACTTGCAGACAGCCTGACGACGCCCGCGACCCTATCGCCGAGATCCTGCACCTCACGCGTAAAGGCAACAATGTCCGCGTTAAGCTTCCTGCCCAACTCCAAGGCGCGCTCGCCTGCACTCGTCAATACCACGCCAGTGGTGGAGCGGATAAACAGCCCCACGCCGAGGTTGCGTTCGAGCTCGGCAATACGGCGGCTCAGGGCCGACTGGGCGATATGCTCGCGTTCCGCCGCTCGCTTGATGGAACCCTCCCGCGCGACGGAAAGGAAGAGTTGAATACTGACCGGGTCGATACGGTGCATGGTTTTGTGGGCGCAAGTGCAACGGCGGACAGTCTGCAGAGAGTTGGCGACCCTCACCCTAGGGTTTACCTGATATACGCTGCCGCGATACCGGGAATGCTACATCAGCGCTTCATCCTGAGGAACAGACGGACGTACAGTCTAAGGAAATCCCACAGGAGATTCCCATGAGCGTCCTCGAGCCGAATGGCCGCGTTTTGTATCTGGCCGACTCGACGGCGGCAATGGAAAAGCAATTGCAGGGAGAGCGACTCACGCTCGCCGACTGCGAGCCACTTCGCGACGATGTTTCCACCGACGAGATTACGCCGGTTCCCATCCTCACCCATTACGACGACGCCCTGGGACGGTATCCGTACACCGGCTACAAGGTCGGCGCGACGCTGCCCGTTGCACGGAATGCCGTCCGGGAGGGTAAGTTCTACGTCACAGTTGCGGGCAATCGCTACGGCAAGGGGTCGTCCCGTGAACACAGCCCGGCGGCGGAGAAACTCGCTGGTATCCGGCTGGTCATCGCAAAAAGCTTCGAACGGATTTACCGGCAGAACGCGGACAACATTGGACTGTATACGTCCACAGACTACAGCTTGGTGCCCCGGCTGGAAGCAGGGGAAGCCATTCCGCTCGATGAGCTCGTACGGGGTCGAGACGCGCTGGCCGCATCGATCCTCAATCGTGGCGGTCTGCTCAAGTTTGGCCAGCAGTACCTGACCCAGGTCGCACCGGCGGCGAAAGTGCACGCACAGCGCCCTCAAACACTGTTTGAGAAAATTGTCCGACGTAACTTGCTGGCGACGCCGGTCACCCCTGCCGACCCACAGCCTGGCGACGGCGTCTTTGTGCAAGCCCATTGGCGATTCATTCATGAGTACTACACCGGTATGTGCGCGCACATGCTGCACGCCGCATTCGGCAAGCCAGTGTCGTTGAGGCAGGCTGACCATATCGTTGTCTTCGAGGACCACACCTCGTACGTGACCGAAAGCCCCGCGCACGTTCGCAACGATCTCGTGGAAAACGTCGTGCAGATGCGTTTTGCTCAGCGGGACTTTGTGAAGACTTACGGGCTCACGTTCCACCGTACCCTGACAGACGAAGAGCTGTCGAAGGACGATGGCAGCAACGTGGCGGGTATCTCCCACGCCATGATGGCCGAGCGATATGCGTTGCCTGGCCAGGTTGTGGTTGGCACGGACTCTCATACCCCTCACAGCGGGGCGCTGGGTTGCGTCGCCTTTGGCGTGGGCACGACCGACATGGCCAATGCTTTCGTGACAGGGGCGGTGCGCATGACGCTGCCGGAGTCCATCCGCGTCCATCTGCGCGGCAAGTTGCCGGCAGGCGTGACCGCCAAGGATGTCGTTCTTCAGTTGCTGGCGCAGCCGGCCATCAAGGCCGGCGCCGGAGTCAGCAAGGTCTTCGAATTCACTGGTCCGGTAGTTTGCGCCATGAGCGTAGACGAACGCGCCACGCTAACCAACATGTGCGCCGAACTCGGCGGGTTCACTGGCATCGTGGCACCGGATGACGAGACAGTCCGCTTTCTTCTTGAGCGGCGAGGCATCGCGTTCCAGGTCGAACCCTGGATGCGCAGTGACGACGGCGCCCACTACGCCGAGACTCTCCAAGTGGATTGCAGCGTACTGTCGCCAATGGTTGCCCGCCCCGGCGACCCAGGCAATGGCCTGCCGCTTGCCACACTCGATGAGACGGTGAAGGTAGACATTGCCTACGGTGGCTCTTGCACTGCTGGTAAGCGCGAGGACTTCGACCAGTATCACGCGGTATTCCAATGGGCCGCCGAGCATGGCCTGAAAGTCCCTGAGCACGTGACCCTCTATCTTCAGTTCGGCACAACTGACGTCCGGGACTACTGCCAGAAGAAGGGCTACCTGAAAGCCTTTGAAGCGGTCGGCGCACGCATCCTGCAACCGTCATGCGGCGCCTGCGCGAACTGCGGCCCCGGATCCTCCACGGGCGCCGAGCAGGTCACCGTGAGCTCCATTAACCGGAACTTCCCTGGACGGTCAGGCCCCGGGCAAGTCTGGTTGGCCAGTCCTCCTACCGTGGCGGCCAGTGCCATCGCAGGCAAGCTCGTTTCGTTTGAGGCGCTGCAGCGGCACGCCACTGCTGCATCTCATTGAGCACGCATGACGTGACCCCGCCGTGCCGGGGGGTTTCCTCCCTCTCGCGCCCGTAACAGTTCAGACCTACACGCATGCGTCCCGTTGCCGGACGCGGGCGACGTTCGTCCAAAATTCACCGAGGATTTTCCCCAAACAAGTTGCATGACACATTTCAAGAGAAGGAGATGAAAAGATGTCGTAGACGCAGGTGTCGAATACCTGAATCATGGCAACGCCACGGGCAACAGCCTGACGCGACTGACGTCGGACAGCATGTCGGGCTCGCATTAGGGCTGCAAGATTACGACACCATCGCAAAGTCTTACTTGCCGACATCGCATTCCGGGCAGTGCCAGTCATCAGGAATGTCTTCCCAGCGTGTAGCACGCAGCCGCATCGACTTCCATAAAAGAGGAGGTGGCATACGTGGGCGCTTCTCTAAGCTCCATCGGCGCCCATGAATCGTCGTCGACGACCGGTCTAGGCCATCTTTCCGACACTCATGCGATAGAGAAATGAATGGCTCAGATGGGGTCGTCCTCGGCCCTACGCGGATGCGCCAGGAGGGAGCGCTGGGCCTTGCTCGGCGTCGGGCTGCACCCGGCCATGAAGAGCCCTTCGTCCGCTGTGTCGTCGAGACATTCACATGGCAGTTCCACTCAGCAAGCGTCATTCGATCGTCGAGAGACAACGTCACGACATCCGCTGCCAAGTCAGCAGACATGCTCTTCCCCACACTCGATATTGGACGCGGCGGCTTCCTTACAGAATCTGCCGGGGCCGCCGATAGAGAGTCCGCCGTTCAGATCGAACATGGGCAGCACGTTCAGTCAGACCGCTGTGCGCACACCAGAAGCTCTTCTGACCGCGTCGGCGAGAGCAGATGATTCCACTGCGGGAAGGCTTGCCGGATGGGGTTCGGCGCGTGGATCGGCACCGCGCCAAGGTCGTCGGTACGCACCGACGAGAGCGAACCGCCGTAGCGGCCAATAGGTGTGCGGATGGCGTCGCAGATGAAGGCGTGGTTCATGGTGGTTTGAGATGTCAATAGATCGTCATGGTGACGACGATGGCCAGCACATTGGTGAGCATGGGGGTCACCACGGCCAGCATGAAGATCGGCTTGTAGGCCTGCTTGTGCGTGAGGCCGACGACGGCCAGCGCCGTGATAACGGCGCCGTTGTGCGGCATCACGTCCAGGCCGGCGGTCGCCAGGCTGGCAATGCGATGGATCACCTCCGGGTTCAGGCCCAGCGACAGGAACTGCTTTGCAAAGAGCTCCATTGCAATGCCCAGCCCGCCGGACGCAGAGCCCGTGATGCCGCACAGCAATTGCGTGGCCAGGGACAGCGAGATCAACGGCGTCCCGGGGATGCTCAAGAGCATGTTGGAGATGGACTTGAAGCCGGCGACGGATCCCACCACCGCCCCGAAGCCGACATCGGCACAGGTGTTGATGACGGGCAGTGCGCAGTTGGTCGCACCGCCGGTGAGGGTCTTCAGCTTGTAGGGCAGGTGCCGATGCAGCAGAACCATGCCCGCGCCGATGCCCCCGAGCAGCGCCCAGACGATGTCGACATTGAAGACATTCAGCAGGATCAGCAAGGCGACGGAGGGCATGAAGGCCAACCAGATGTTGGGAAGCGCTCTGTCGTCGCTGGCACGAGTGGGCGCCGCCTTGGACGCCGCAGGATCGGTGCCCTCGTAACCCTCGCCCTGGCGCTTCGAGCGCTTGATCATCCAACCGAGGAGTAGATAGTTCGCGGTGATCACGAACACCGTGGCGATCAACCCGAGCGCTGGTGCCGCCGTGGCGGTGGTGCCCAGGTACTTGGTCGGAATGATGTTCTGAATCTGGGGCGTGCCGGGCACCATTGACATTACGAAGGTGGCGACGCCGAAGAAGTAGATGCCGGGAAACAGGTGCCAGGAGAGATCGATCTCCTTGAACAGCGGCCGTGCGATCGGCACGATGACGAAAAGGATTACAAAGATGCTCACGCCGCCATAGCCGAGCAGGCCACAGACCGCAACGATGGCCATCGACACGTGCAGAGGATTAGACTTCCCCGTCAGCGTCAGCAGGAAGTCTGCGATCTTTCGGGCTGCGCCGCTGTCTTCCATGACCTTGCCGAAGATGGTCCCTAGCAGGAAGAGGAAGAAGAACTTCATCGCAAAGGAACTGAAGCCCTTCATGTAGGTGTCGTTCAGTCCCTTCAGCAGATCGACCTGCGAGAAGGCCAGCACGATCATCGCGGCGATCGGCGCAATCAGAATGATCGACCAGCCTCTGAGTGCCAGTGTGATGAGTGTGGCGAGCCCCAGGAAGATTCCGAGAATGCTCAGCAGTTGTGGGTCCATGTCAATTCCAGTCAAAGGTTGTCCTACCACGCGGCGATCGAGCCTGGGGCGTGATGTCTTGAACGGTCCGTCGATCAAACGGAAAGCAGATGCCTCGAGCAGCCGCGCGAGGTCGCCGGCAACGAAGCCGAAGCAGCCAGCGAAGTGGTGGCGTTGAAGGTGACCGATATCAACAGTGAACGCATGACCCTGCGGATCGACCAGGCGAAGGGTCGCAAGGACCGCTACGCGATGCTCTCGCCAGTCCTACTCGAACGCCTGCGTGTCTGGTGGCGTGTCGCCCATGCCCAGGCAACTCCCTGTGCTTCCCCTTCCGGCCACGGATGACCGGAGGGGTCCGGGACATTCAGAGGTGGGAGGCCGCTGAGGTGCTTACTCGACGACGATTCCGCGCTCCTTGATCAGCGTTGACAGCCGCCTGCTCTCGTCAGTCAGCAGATTTCGGAAAGCTGACTTTTCCAGTGCCACCGGTTCGGCGCCGAGTTGCGCGAACCGTTGCTTGAGCACTGGCGAGGCCAGCACTTTCTTCAACGCCGCAGAGAAGCGCTCGCTGATGTCGGCCGGGACCTTATTCGGTGACCAAACACCGAACCAGACATCAAGACTCGCATTTCGGATGCCCAGATCCGCGTATGACGGCGCGTCCGGAAAGAACGGCGACCTGCTCTGGCTCGCCACTGCCAGCAGCTTCACCTTGCCACTTCGGATGTGGGGGAAGCCAATCCCCGGGTCGAATACGACGTCCGTCTGACCGGCCATCACATCCTGCAGTGCAGGGGCGGAGCCTTTGTACGGCACCTGCGTGATCGACGTGCCGATGCTCTGATTGAATAGTTCGGCGGCGAGATGCGGTGCCGTCCCGGTTCCGGCCGACGCGATGGTGATCTTTCCCGGCTGCGACTTCGCCAAGGCGATGAACTGCCTGGCGTCCCTGGCCTCAAGCGTTGGACGGGCGACCAGGTACATCTGGGCGCGTCCGATTGCCATGACAGGCATCAGGTCCCGGGACGGGACGAGATTCGACTTGAACAGATATGGGTTGGCCGTCTCAACCGAGGTGGGGGCGATCAGAAACGTGTACCCGTCAGGCGCCGCCCTCACGACTTCGCCGACCGCCAGGTTGCCGCTAGCCCCCGGCTTGTTTTCGACGATCACTGTCTGCCCGAGTGCTTCATTCAGCAACTGTGCAATCGCACGCGCCATCACGTCCGTTCCGCCGCCGGGAGCAAAACCCACCACCAGGCGGAGGGGCCGTGCCGGCCACGCTGGACTCTGGCTCGCCGCCGGAAACGCTGCGCCAGCAAGCATGACGGCAGCCAGCGCCAGTACCGCGCGGCGTGAACGGAAATGAGAAATGGGGCTGAAGCGGTGGGTCATGGTGGTTGTCTCCTGGGTTGTCTTTGCGGTCGGGAGCGACCGTCGGATCGAACCATAGACGCAGCGTTCAATGTTGTAAATAGGGTTTCATGGTTATCCATAGGATAATTCTTTGAGAAGGAGCCCTTTGCATCACCTCGAAATAATTATCCTATGGATAACGCAAGTACCCTATTTACAACCATCCTTCAATGTTCTACCGTTCGGGTGATTGGCAGCAGCCCTGCGCCGCTCGGCCTGCCGCAACGCAAATCAACGAGAGACAACGTGCTTGATAAGAGACAGTTTCATATCGATGGGAAGTGGGTCACGCCCGCACGGCCCCAAGACCTGACGGTGATCGACCCATCCACCGAACAACCCTGCGCGGTGATATCCGTCGGCGATGCCATCGATGCCGACCGCGCGGTGCAGGCGGCAAGGCAAGCCTTCTCAGGCTGGTGTCGCACCAGCCCGGGCGAACGGCTTCGGCTGGTCGAGCGGCTGCTGGAGATCTACGAACGACGCGCTGCAGAAATGGTGCGGATGATCAGTCTGGAGATGGGTGCGCCCGTCGACATGGCGCGCGCCGAACATGTTGGCGCCGGCGCGTATCACATGAGGAACTTCATTACCGCGTTTCGCACGTTCTCGTTCGAACGTTCCCTTGGCACGCATGCACCCAACGATCGGATCCTGATGGAGCCGATCGGCGTCGCCGGCCTCATCACCCCGTGGAACTGGCCCATGAATCAGGTCACGCTGAAAGTCGTGCCCGCATTGCTGGCCGGATGCACCATCGTGCTGAAGCCATCCGAGATCGCGCCGCTCTCCTCGATGCTCTTTGCCGAATTCATCGAGGAAGCCGGATTTCCGAACGGCGTGTTCAATCTCGTGAACGGTGACGGCACGGGGGTCGGCGCGCGCCTGTCATCCCATCCCGATATCGACATGATCAGCTTCACGGGCTCGACCCGCGCTGGCATCGCCATATCGAAGGCCGCAGCCGAGACGCTCAAGCGAGTGGTGCTCGAACTCGGCGGAAAGGGCGCCAACCTCATCTTTGCCGACGCGGATGCAGATGCGGTGAGACGCGGGGTGCTCCATTGCTTCAAGAACACCGGTCAAAGCTGCAACGCCCCTACCCGCATGCTGGTCGAGCGCTCGATCTATGCGCGCGTGGTCGACGAGGCCCGGGAAATTGCTGAGAACTTCGCGGCCGAGGCGGCGCACGCGCCGGGGAAGTTCTTCGGTCCGCTGACGTCGGCGGCGCAATTCAGGAAAGTCCAGGAGATGATCGAAACTGGCATGGCGGAGGGCGCGCGACTTGTTGCAGGCGGCCCCGGGCGTCCCGAAGCGCACGAATGCGGCTACTTCGTGCGGCCGACCGTTTTCGCCGACGTGACCAACCAGATGACCATCGCCCGCGAGGAGATCTTCGGCCCTGTGCTCTCGATCATTCCGTTCGACACCGAAGAAGAGGCGATCGCCATCGCGAACGATACGCCGTATGGACTGGCCAATTACGTGCAATCGGCCGATGACGAACGATGCCGCCGCGTCGCGGGCCGGCTGCGTTCGGGCATGGTGGAGATGAATGGCAGGCCGCGCGCACCGGGATCTCCTTTCGGTGGCATCAAGGCGTCCGGACGTGCCCGCGAAGGCGGGATCTGGGGCATCGAGGAGTTTCTTGAAGCCAAGGCGGTTTCCGGCTGGACGGATCCTGCCCGCTCGCACTGACCCCACGCGACCCACCTTCATCGAACCGGAGAACACACATCATGAATGGCGCCGAAAGTCTGGTCACCACACTGCTCGAGTCGGGCATCGATACCTGCTTCGCCAATCCCGGCACCAGCGAAATGCATTTCGTCGCGGCCCTGGATCAGATTCCAGGTATGCGGTGTGTGCTGGGGCTGCAGGAGAACGTCGTTACCGGCATGGCCGACGGCTATTTCCGCATGGCCCGGAAGCCCGCGAGCACGCTATTGCATTGCGGCCCGGGACTTGCCAACGGCTGGGCGAACCTTCACAACGCTCGCCGCGCGAATAGCGCGGTCGTCAACATCGTGGGAGATCAGGCGACCTATCACCGCCCGTATGATGCGCCCCTCACTGCCGATACGGCCGCGCTCGCGGGCGCCGTATCGGCATGGGTCCGCACAAGCCAGGCCGCAGCCGACGTCGGTCGTGATGCGGCCGCCGCGGCAGCCGCTGCGCGCACCGCGCCCGGACAGATCGCCACACTGATCCTGCCTTCCGATACGTCCTGGGATGCGGGCGGCGTTGCCGCCCGCGCATTGCCCGTGCCGTCAGCGCCATCGATCGATACATTCGCCGTCGATAACGCCGCGCGCATTCTGCGCCAGAACAGCAATGACGTGCTGATTCTGCTTGGCGGCGAATGCGCGCTGCCCGAAGCGCAGGTGCTCGCTTGGCGCATTGCCAGCGCGACGGGCGCGACCCTGAAATACGAGTACGTGATGGGGCGGGTCTCGCGGGGACGAGGCCGTCTGCCGATCGACCGAGTGCCCTACAACACGGATCAAGCCATCACGATGATGGCATCGTTCCGGCACATCATCCTGGTCAACGCCAGGCCACCAGTCGGATTCTTCGCCTACCCGGGCAAGCCGTCCCTCCAGTATCCGCGCGAAGCCCAGATCCATCATTTGTCGCGCGTCGACCAGCATCCCGAAGCGGCCCTGCTCGCGCTGGCGGAGGCGCTGAATGCGCCAGTGGTCGATATGCCGCCCGCGCAGCCCTGCTCGGAGATCGTTACCGGTGCACCCACGCCGGAAGGGCTGGCCCAGACGATCGCCGCCGTGATACCGGAGAACGCGATCGTCTCGGACGAAAGTATTTCGTATGGCCGCAGTTTCTACCGATTCACCCACGCTGCAGCACCACATGACTGGCTCTCACTGACCGGCGGTGCCATTGGCGACGGACTCCCGGTTGCCACCGGCGCGGCGGTGGCCTGTGGGGGCTCGAGACGGGTCATCAGCCTGCAGGCTGACGGCTCGGCGATGTATTCGCTTCAGTCGCTTTGGACGCAGGCACGTGAACGACTCCCCTGCACGACGATTCTGTTGGCCAACCGCAAGTACAACATCCTGATCGGCGAATACGAGAACGTCGGGGCATTACCGGGGCCCACGGCCATGAGCATGCTGGATCTGTCGAATCCCGATCTCGACTGGGTCAGGCTCGCCAACGGCATGGGGGTGGAGGCCGCACGCGCAACGACGCTCGAGCAGTGCGCCGACCTCCTGAAGCAGAGCTTCCGCCAGGACGGCCCGTTCCTGATCGAACTGTTGATCTGACTGAAGGCCGGCACTGCAACGCTACCCGAAGCACACCGCGCGCGGCACCGAATGCTAGACGCGGTGTGCGGAAATCCACCTAGATATGGAGACATACGAACGTGAGCGAGATTACCCACGTCGGCTTTTTAGGCCTTGGCAACATGGGTGCCGCGATGGCAATGCGGCTTATTCATCCCGGGTGCCGACTGCACGTCTACGACCCTAACGCGGAAGCCGTGTCGCGACTTGTGGACGCTGGCGCGGTGGCGCATGCCAGTCCGCGTTCGGTGGCGGATGCCGTCGCCATCGTCATGGCCTGCCTGCCAAGCCAGGCGGCATGCGAAGCGGCGATTTTCGGCCAGGACGGCGTGGCGGCCGGCAAGGCGCTGCAGACATACGTCGAGATGTCGACAATCGGTCCGACTGCGGTGTCCTCCATCGCCCAGAGACTTCAGCGTCAGCATATCGCCACGGTCGACGCGCCAGTCAGCGGTGGGCCGTCCGCCGCGCGTGCGGGCACGCTGTCCATCATGCTGGCCGGCGCGAGCCATGACATTGCGCGCGCCATGCCCTCGCTGGATCGCATCGCCAAGACGATCCACAATCTGGGAGATCAGCCCGGCCAAGCACAGGCGATGAAGCTGGTGAACAACATTATGCTGGCCGCCAACATGGCCGTTGCATCGGAGGCGTTGGCGATGGGCGCCAAAGCAGGCCTGAACGCCGACGCCATGGCCGACGTCATCCGATCCAGCACCGGCCAGAGCGCGGCAGCAGACATTCTTGCTCGCTTCGCCCTCCCTGGATCGTTCGACTTCGGGGCACACATGTCGATCCTCGCAAAAGATGTGGAGCTCGCAATTACGGAGGCCCGCAATCTTGGCGTCCCAGCGCGCGTTCTAGAGCAGGCCCGGGGCGTCTGGCAAACGGCAGTGGAAGAAGGACGCAGCCAGGACGATTTCACTTCGATCATCAAGAGCGTGGAAGAACGCGCCAACGTGCTGGTACGCGGGGCACCACGTCGGCAACCCGCCAATCACTAAGTTCAACAACGACAACACTCATGGAGCAGACGATGGACTCATCCACCGAACACGTTCATCCCACCCCGTCGCTTGTCGACGCGGAAGCGCTTGCGCAAAGGCTTTCCTATGCCACGCCCGAAACGGCGCCACTGGTGCCGGGACGCCGCTCATTCTTCAAGTATCGAGACCTGGGCGTGACGACTGCCACGGATGGCCGCATGCGCGCGCAGATCACGCTCGCAACGGGCGAAATGCAGCAAACCGGCTGGCACTATCACCTCTGCGATTCGCAGTTCGTTTATACGCTGCGCGGCTGGGTAGACCTGGTCTTCGAGGACGGCCGCCATATTCGCGTCAGCGCGGGAGAATCGCTCCTGATCCCTGGCGGACTCAAGCACAACGAGCTGGCGATCTCCCCAGACCTCGAGCTTCTCGAAGTCTCGATTCCGGCAAAGATGGGAACGGTGGCCTGCGACCCTCCAGCGAACTTCACCTCAACCTTCTGACGGGAGATGACATGACGAAAGGTTACATCTTTGCCGAGGTAGACATCCATTCCCCCGGCACGGAGTGGGATGAGTACGCCAGAAAGGTCCAGCCAACGCTGGATTCCTATGGCGGCGTGTTCTTGATTCGAGGAGGCACGCCCACCGTCCTCGAGGGCGACGCCAAGACGGGGACGTTCGTGGTTCTGGAGTTCGAGAGCCCTGAGCAGGCTGAGGCCTGGTACACGTCCACAGACTATCAGCGCATTTTGCCGCTGCGCCTGCGCAATGCCGATGCGCGCGTCATCTGCTTGCCTGGAGCTGGCTGAAGCGCCGTGTCATCGCCGTGATAAACTCAAAAGTCGCTCACGCGACCTGAATCCGAGGTTCGCGCCCCCTTCTGAGGAGTATCGACGGCTTTGACAGAAGCAAAAAAAACCATCGCGGAACCATCGGCGGTGTCGGCGGACGACCCGTCGCCGACTGCTGCCGGCAATGGCGGAGGACGACGCCGGATTCAGTCGGCCGACAAGGCAACGGAGGTTCTTCTTGCGCTTGTCGAGGCGGGTAAGGCGACGCCGCTCCGAGATCTGGCGCGCGCTATCGGCATGCCAAACAGCCTCGCGCATCGCTATCTCGCGAGCCTGATGGCAAGCGGTCTGGCAGTACAGGATGAGGTCACCGGTCTCTACGACCTTGGACCGACGGCGGTACGCATTGGTGCGTCCGCCCTCTCGCGTGTTGATCATCTGCGCCTCGCCAGTGAAGCGATGCCACAGCTAGTTTCCAGCACGGGATTGCCCGCCCTTCTGTGCGTGCTCGGCGATCGCGGCCCCACCATCGTGCGATGGGAGCGCAGCTATGTGCCGTTCATTACCACGTTATCGGTTGGCTCGACATTCCAATTGACGAACTCGGCCACGGGTCGCGTGCTGCTCGCCTTCACCCCCGATCAGGTCAGGGATGACCTGATCGAGTTGGCCGTTTCGAAGAACCGTGAACAGCCGCCAGTGGAGTTGCTTGAGCATCTTTCGAAGATCCGGCGAGTCGGATACGACGAAGCGGAATCGGTTCTCATCCCAGGACTGTCAGCCATGAGTGCGCCGATTCTCGATGTTCAGAACGAGGCAGTCGCGTGTCTGACGCTAATTGGTGCAAGCCCTGATGTCCGGCGCATCAAGACAAAGGCAATCAAGGCGCTGGTCGAGGCAAGCGTGAGCATCTCGCGATCTTGCGGGAGCAACCTGTCGTTCGTTTCTTCATAGGCAGATCCGACAGACAATATAAGCCTGATCTCCCACATTGCCGCCCCTCGTCTGCCAAGCAACACGTGGCATTCAACTTTGCGAGCGACAGTTGCAACGCCGAACCGGGCGACCGCTCTTGTCGCAACTTCAGCCAGAACAATTGGACCGGCCGGCTTCCGAGAAGGGGCGGGTAGTTCCGACCGGCGCCCTCCCCTCGGTCGCCTGAAGTCGGACAGGAAGCGACGTACGATGTCGCCCCGACCGTGCCATTCAGACGACCGCTTCGCACCAGGAAACTGCCGTTGGCGAAACGCATGGTCCAGTGACTGTAGTGGGTCGGCTACAGCCGCCGCTGCCGGCTTGCCGGGTCGCCGCGTTGACAAGCGTTTGCCGGCCAGTTTGTGTCAGCCGGTCTCGGATCGCCGATGACCGACACGGCCTGCAAACCACCGGTCGACTCACGACGGCGGGACGGGCGATTCCCGATCTGCGGTCGGCGCTCCTCAGCAATTGGAACGCTGCCGATGTCGGGGCGGGAACTTCCAGGACTCGCTTGCCCTTGATCCAGCGCAAAGCAGGCACGGCCCTTCATTGCTATTCACAATCTAAGTGCCCACCTTTCGGGGGAGCCGCCCATACCGCTGGTCTCCCCAACAACTTCGGCTGCTTCATGTCAAAGCGCATCGTGATCATCCAGGGGCATCCAGACCCATCGGGCCATCACTTGCTGCATGCGCTGGCCGACGCCTACGCTGAAGGTGCGACCACGGCGGGACACGTCGTACGGCGCCTCGAGGTGGCGAAGCTCGACTTCCCGCTGCTTCGCACGCAGGCTGAGTTCGAGACTGGCGCATTACCTCCTGGTTTGGAGCAGCCAAGTGAGGACATGCGCTGGGCGGAGCATTGGGTCTTTCTGTTTCCGCTGTGGCACGGAACCATGCCGGCGCTATTCAAGGCCTTTCTCGAACACATCTTCCGGCCCGGCTTTGCCATGGATTACAAGAAGAATGGGTTCCCCAGACGACTGCTCGCCGGCCGCTCGGCTCGCATCGTCGTGACCATGGGAATGCCAGCGCTGCTGTATCGCTGGTACTTTGGCGCATACGGCGTCCGCAGCTTCAAACGCAGTATGCTGAGTTTCGCCGGGATCAAGCCCATCCGCGAAAACCTCTATGGACTTACCTTTTCCAACGAGAGCAGACGTGCCCGTTGGATCGAGAAGATGCGTTCGTATGGCGCGCGCGGGAACTGACCGGAGTTCGGCAGACACATGCGTTGGATGCCCCTTCCCGGACGGAGAGACGGTTCCAGTTTCGCGGCGGGCATCAGACTGAGACCATCAACGGACGCTGGCCACAAACTCAAAACGGGTACTCGGATGTCTGCTAGGCCTCGATCCCGGATTTCCGTGCATCCATCACGCGGGCCTTATTGTCCGCCGAAGCGAAAGTGTCTATCTGGCCAAAGTGGTATCAGCAACTAGGTACCACCTCCGACCCGATTGATCCGGCCACCCATCGTCTTCAACCAGATACTGGACACAAGCGCAATCGCCGCGACACCCGTCAAATAGAGTCCTGGTGCGGCCAGGGATCCAGTCGCATGTAGTAGTTGCGTCACTAAGAAAGGGGTGGCTCCCGTGAAGATGACCGTTGCCAGATTGAGTGAAAGTGCAATGCCGCTGAAACGGACATTGGTCGGGAACAGATCGGCCAACAGGAAGGCGTATGATCCATTCACCAGTCCGCCGACGGCACCTATGATCATGAATGCCGCAAGCACATCGAGCTTGTGGGCGGCGAGCAGCGCGTAGAACGGATAACTCCCCGCCAGCATCAGGACAGCTCCGATTCGATGCCAGTGACGCGGCGCGATGCGGTCCCCGAGGAACGCGAAGAGAAGGAGCGACATGCACATCGTGGCAACGCCGATGTTCTGACCTTCGCTGACAAGGCGCGCATCTGTATGCAGGACGAGCGCCATGTACGACGGCAATACCACGAATAGCAGGCTGTTCGATGCATTGACAATCCCAGCCATCCCGACGCCCACAGCAATCTGTTTCGGATATTCTGTGAGCACCTTCCTGAAGGGACGCCTGACCTTGTGACTCCGGAGTTGCTGGAATTCGCTGGATTCCTCGAGTGAGGTCCGGAGCCAGTACGAGACAAGGCCGATGACTCCGCCGAAGATAAAGGCGATCCGCCAACCGTACGCCAGCACGTCGCGTTCCGGCAAGGTGGTGTGAATCACCAGACTGACCAACGTAGCGACCAGGATGCCCGATGCCGCGCAGAAGATGACCAGTCCGCTAACCATACTGGCGCGACCGGGGATTTCCTCTACCACATACGTGATCGAACAAGGTAACTCACCGGCCAGGAAGAAGCCTTGGGCAAGCCGAAGCAACACCAGCAGCACTGGCGCCATCATTCCGAGCGTCGTGTAGCCCGGAATGAGGCCCATGCCGATGGTCGTGGCAGACATCGCCAGCACCGACACCAGGAACACCAAACGGCGGCCGAACCGGTCTCCCAGGCTGCTCAGGACGATGCCGCCTAGCGGCCGTGAGACGTAACCCAGCGCAAAGACACCAAAAGCGCCGAGAAGCGATGCGACAGCGTCCGCCGCCGGAAAAAACTGCGTTGCAATCTCCCTGGCGAAGACACCATAGATGATGAAGTCATATAACTCCAGCGAGCCACCCAGGCTCGCCAGGATTACCGTCTTCCATTTCTGCCTTAGCATGGGCTGATGCGATTGCAGTGCAATTTCTATCGACGTCATTGCTTGTCTCCAGTCTAATCTTTGGGGCGTTGCCGTCGTGGCACTCAGAACTTCTGGCGAAGGTAACTACGACCCCTTGATACCGAAGCGCTTGATAATGTCCCCATAGCGCTTCGACTCGCTGCGCATGCGCTCTGCGAACTGCGCGCCCGGCATCGCCACGAGGTCCGTCCCGAGCGCTGCGAATCTTGTCCGTGAGTCCGGTCGACCAAGCACGGCGAAGGCCGCCTTCTCGAGCTGCCTGGCAACATCCGTCGGGGTGTGCGACGGCACGAGCAAGCCGTACCACGTCACGAAGTCGTCGTCGCGCATGACGCCCATCGCCTCACCCATCGTCGGGACATTTGGAAGCAACGGCGAGCGATGGGGCTGCGTCACTGCAAGCGGCACCAGCTTTCCCGACGCGATATGGGGCAGCAGCGGTGGCGCGCCGACGAGCGCGAACGCCACCTCTCCACCCAGCGCGGCAATCGTGGCGGGGCCGGCGCCTTTGTAGGGGACATGGATGATGTCCAGGCCCGTCTGCGCACGCAGCAGTTCCAGCGCGATATGCTGCGGAGATCCGTTGCCCGGCGTACCGACCGTGATGCCGCCAGCATTTCGCTTCGCGACACCGAGCGCTGCGCGCAAGGTTTTCGCACCGAGCGATGCGTTGGCGACGAGCACGTTGGGCGACTGAGAAATCAGCACAACCGGGGTGAAGTCGGTGGTCGGCGTATAGGAATTCTTTGACTGCAACCAGGGCGTAATGGTCAGCTCCGGATTGCCAGCAACAAGCACCGTGTACCCGTCTGGCGACGCCTTGGCCGCGGCCTCGGCACCCAGCATCCCGCCGGCACCGGCGCGGTTGTCGACGACGAAGCTCTGCCGCAGCTCCTTGCTCATGCCCTGCCCCAGCAGGCGTGCAATGGCGTCCGCACCGCCGCCTGCGGCGTACGGTACGATCATTCTGACCGGCGCGGCCGGATAGCCCTGGGCCCGCGCAGGATCCAGCGTGACGAGCAGCGACGCCCCCATCACTCCGAGAAATGTCCTTCGTTGCATGTTGCCCCCGCGCTAGTCGAATATACGACCGGGATTCAGTATGCCGGCCGGATCCATCGCCCGCTTGAGCCGTCGCATCAGTGCAAGCTCCTCCGGCTTACGCGACACGAGGAGGTATTCCTTCTTCAGCCGCCCCACTCCGTGCTCGGCGCTGACGGTGCCGCCGCGGCCTTTCAGCACGTCATAGGCCAGTTCGTCGACGATGTGCAGGCCGTCGTCGTCGACGGGACCGCTGATCAGGTGGATGTTGTTGTCGCCGAGGTGACCGAGGAACAGGTGTTCGGCGCCGGGGAGGCGCTGCCGCAGCGCCGCTTCCAGTTTCTCGATATAGCCGGCGGTCTCGCTCCACGGCAGGCCCAGATCGAGCGTTGCCGCGGGCTTCAGGTGCGTCAGGACTTCCGGGATCGATTCGCGAAGGCGCCAAAAGGCTTCCCGGTGCGACAGCGATGCGGCGAAGGCGCAGTCGGTGATTTGTCCTGCCTCGAGGGCGTCGGATAGCGCCGCTTGCAGCGGGTCTTCCATCGACTGGCCGATATTCCCCGCCGCCTCGATCAACACATGCCAGGGCGCATCGGTGCGGACGGGCGCCGTCTGGCCGGTCAGGCGCGAGGCAAGGCTGACGAAGCGGTCTGACATGAACTCGAAGGCGCACATCGCCGACCCGAGCCGACGCTTGAGCGCGCGCAGCAATTGCGGTAGCGCCTCAAAGCGGTCGGCGGACACCCACGCCGCTGCCAGTTCGCCCATCGGCGGGTGCAGCCGCAGTGTCAGCCGCGTAATGATGCCCAGCGTGCCTTCGGTGCCGACAAACAGGAAGCGCGGATCGAACCCGGTGCTGTTCTTGACCAGGCGTGTCAGGGAGGAGACAACAGTGCCATCGGCCAGCACGGCCTCCACGCCCAGCACGGAATCGCGCATCGTCCCGTAGCGCATCACGCGGATGCCGCCCGCGTTTGTCGATGCATTGCCGCCAACCTGGCAACTGCCGCGCGCGCCAAGATCGACCGCGAACATCCAACCCTGCTCTGCGGCGGCCTCCTGTACCTGCTGCAGTGTCGCGCCGGCCTGCACCTGCATGACGCCTTCGAGGGCATCGATGTCCTCAATCCGGTTCATGCGTTCCAGGTTGATCACCACGTCGCCGTCGCCCGGAACCGCGCCGCCGGCCACGCCCGTAAGCCCACCCTGCACCGTGATGTTGCGCCCTTCGGCATGGCAGCCCCTGACGATGGCCACCACCTCCCCGGTCGTGACCGGACGGAACACCTGCGCGGGCCGCCCGACGGTGAGTCCGCTCCAGTCCTTAAGAAAACGATCTTCGATTTCGGTCGACGCCGCGAATTGAATCTGCTTGTCCATGATGCCTCTCCCGTCTTAAGCAGCAGTCTTGGCCGTCACAGGGGTAGAGGTGGACGAGCCGAGCGTGTGGGCGACGTCCGGGCCGCCGTAGTAGGCGACCAGTGCGGCCTGGTCGCTCTTGGCCTGCTGGTCGACGGCGTGCGGGTCGCAAATCGCCAGCAATTCTTCGTGCATGTTCGCCAGGATGGGGGCGCACTCCGGGTGGCCGGCCAAGTCGGACAGTTCCTCGGGGTCGTTCTCCAGGTCGAACAGCTCGGGCCTGAAGCCAACGTAGTAGTGATACTTCCAGCGGCCTTTTCGCACCATGAATCCGCCGGCGTTACTGCCCGCCGCGTGATACTCGCTGAGGATGACCCGTTCCGGCTCCGGTGCCGAACGCGCAAGCTCGAACAGCGAGCGGCCGGGGCGGTCACCGCTCTCGGTCGCCGGATCAAAGCCTGCGCCTTGCAGTATCGTGGGGAAAAGGTCCAGCAGGTCGACCGGGGTTTCGCAGACGGAAGACGTGACGGTGGGACCAGCCAGCAGCATCGGGACCTTCACGCTTTCCTCGTAGAGGGTCGACTTGCCCCAGACGCCGCGCGCGCCGAGATTGTCGCCGTGGTCCGATGTGTAGATAACATGCGTCGTGTCCTCCAGCCCGTTGTCACGCAGCGCCGCGAGGATCTGGCCGACGTTGTGGTCCAGCCAGGTGCAGAGGCCGTAGTAAGCGGCGAAGGCGCGCAGGCGCTCGTCCGCATCGGCGAACTGCTTCTCGGAGGCCATGAAGTCGCAGTACTCCTTGACCCAGGGATGCTGTTCATAGCCGGTGGCGGGATGCAGTTTCGGCTCCGGCAGCCGGTCCGTCGGGTAAAGATTGTAGAACTCCTCCGGTACCACGAAGGGAAAATGCGGTGCGACCAGTCCCACGTACAGGACAAAGCCGTCCTCCTGGCGTCTTGCCGCATCTTGCAGCCACAGCACCGCCCGCTGCGTCACCGCCCGGTCGTATTGCGTGTAGGACGATTCGCCCGGACCGATGCGCTCACCCACCATGCGCGGGCCGTTTACGCGCGGACGAATGGGATCGCGAATCGAAGCCCACACCATGCCATGGCCACCAACCACATGCATCGGCAGGTGCTCCGCATCGAAGCCGGCAGGGTCTTCTTCACTGCGGTAGTGCAGCTTGCCAATACTCTCCACGCGGATGCCCTTGTCCTGCAGCACGTGGCCCCAGCCTCGCTGCTGGCCGGTGTAGGGCATCGCGTTATCCCAGAGCCGGACATCGTGCACCCGCCGCCCCGTGGCAAATGCCGCGCGGGCCGGGACGCAGATCGGGCTGGGGGTGTAGGCGTTGGGGAAGCGCACGCCACGGCAGGCCAGCGCGTCGAGATTGGGGGTCTTGACGAAGGGATGCCCGGAGCAGCCCATCATCCTCGGGTCGTGCTCATCGGACATGATGACCACCACGTTCTTGCTTGCCATGCTTGTCTCCGTCAAAGGCGTCTGATTGCGCTCTGGAGACACTCTAGTTAGCCAGCTTCTCCGAAACCAATACTGTCTCGGACTAGGACGGTTTCATTTTTTCTTATAGGTCGTTCCGAGCGGGCGGCCGGGTAGTCGTCCGCTCTCCACGAGTTCGCCGACGATCCGGGCGATGAGATCGCGGATCGCGGCTGCCGCCGGCGACAGCGGCCGGTCCTCGGGCCAGACAAGCGCCTGGATCCGGGTCAATTCGGGCTCCACCACGGGACGTCCGGTAATCGACCTAGCGGCGACGGCGTCGAGGCAGGCACTGGGCGGCATTACGGCGTATGCGAGCCCGTCGCGCGCCACCGCGGCTAGCATGAGCGGGCTGTTCAGCTCGTAACGGACATCCAGGCGACGATTGATGACACTGGCTGCGCGCTCGATGATCTTGCGCAGGTCATGCGCTCCGTCCGGCGCAGCCAACGGCAGGTCCGCCACCTGGGCAAACGTCAGCGTCTCCGGCTTGCGGCGCATGGCGGCGTACGCGCCATATAGCAGGAAGCGCTCCTCATAGAGCGGCACGGAAGCCATGCCCTGGATTTCCGACGGGCTTGGCATCAGGGCCAGGTGCGCCTGGCCAGATTCCACCAGCGCACGCGATTCGAAAGACATGCCTTCGCGGACTGTCAGCTCGATACCCGGATACTCCTCACCCACCGCAGTGAGCAGCGGTGCGATCACGGCACCCGAAATCGACCCGGCGATCGACAGACGCACGTTGCCGGTCAGTAACGCCGGGCGTCCGTCGATGTCTTGCTTCAGTGCGTCTGTCCGGGCGAGGATATCGAGTGCGCTCGCCAACAGCCGCTGGCCAGCCGGCGAAAGCTCAACGCCGCGTGCGTGGCGCTCAAACAGCTTCGCGCCGAGGCTATCTTCCAGCGAGGAAACGTTCTGGCTGAGAGCTGGCTGCGCCACCCGCAACCGCTCCGCCGCGCGCGAGAGACTCCGGCTCTGCGCGATCTCGACGAAGTACTTCAGTTGACGCAATGTGATGTTCATGACACGTCCCCGCTGTGGCGCCCCGTTCTGTGTCACCGGGTTCTGACGTGCCATTTTAAGCACTCGCGCCTTCCACTGGTCAGCGCAATGAAAGGCGCGTTGAAATACCCCGCACCTCAGTGCAACGGCGTACCGTGCGCGTTCGCCGTACTGCGCAAGCAATGCTGCTGTTGTACCTCCAGATAGCAGCCGTTGGGACGGCATCGGCATGAGCGGCGCAAATGGGTCCGCGAAGGGCCGTCTGGCACTCTCACCTCAGTTGACGCGGGACGAGTGCGGGCCATCTACGGCCAATGAACGGCATCATCCGAGCGTCGCCTGCTCGGATAACGATCAACCCGCCCGATTGCAGCGCAGCGCATGCCACGTGTGGCAGGTGGCCCGCTAACCTCCTACCCTATCCTGATCAAGGCCGCAGCATGTCAGGCTGCAAGGCACGCGAATCGGAGATAAAGGAGCGACCAATGACAAGTCAGCAATGTATGAGCGCTATCCGCATTGCCGCGGCAGTGGTCATTGCGGCCGCCTCCCCGGGTTACGCCCAAGTACAGCCAGAGTTTGCTGCGAAGCTTCAGGCACTGGGTAGAGTGACGGAGCCCCGTGCCACGGCGGCGTTGTATGCGCCCTCCTTGGCGACTCAGTCCTATACAGGAGTCAGGGTAACGAGAGATCTTGCCTATGGATCGGAAGACGGCCAGCGCCTCGATCTCTTCGCCCCAGAACCCATGTCGGCAGCGCCCCTCCCTGTACTGGTTTTTATACATGGAGGCGGCTTTGTCGCCGGCGACAAACATGCGGCGGGCAGCCCCTTCTATGACAATGTCATGCTGTGGGCCGTCAGGCATGGAATGGTCGGCGTTAACGTCAACCCCCGACTAGCGCCATTGCACCAGTGGCCGTCGGGGGCCGAAGATATTGGCCTTGCCGTCCAGTGGATAAGGAAAGGAATCGCAGCAAATGGCGGGGATCCCAAGCGCATCTTCATTCTGGGGCACTCTTCTGGCGCCGCCCTTGTCGCCTCGTATATTGCACAGCCGCACTTACATGGACCCGATGGCGTGGGCCTGGCCGGCGCGATACTCATGTCGGGAAATATCTTTGACCCGGCAACCGCTGATGCCAGCCCTTCACTTACCGCCTATTACGGCGATGACCAACGCCAATATGCCGAGCGATCAGCCATGCCCGGGTTGGTGCAGACACCAGTACCACTGATGGTGACATTGACAGAATTCGATCCGCTTCCATTTACAAGGCAGATCCTGGAGTTGCGCGACACGCTGTGCGGTCGAGGACATTGTCCAACCTTCACTCAATTCGCTGGGCACAACCATTTCTCGCAGGTCTACTCGATCAATTCTTCAGACGAGTCCATAGGTGCAGCTATCCTTTCCTTCGTCCGTGCCACTCCATAGCTTGTGAATTGGCCGTGGACAGCGGGCAGCGGGGGTTGTCGAAACGCGAACATCGTCAATGGGTCGGTCAGAGATGATCGATGCTTCGGGGCGGTCATCAGGCCGAGACCGGCCATGAGACGTCGTTGGTCAGCGCGACTACGCGGTCATTCGAACGTCGGCTCCGGCAACGCTAACGGACTTTCGCTGGCCAGATGCAATTCGTGCGAGTGCAGATTTTCGCGGTATGCCATCGACGAATGGTGTTGATCTGCGATTATGCGCGCGTCATCCTTGTCTACGATTGAAGTTGTGGAGACCGAACTTGCGGCTCCTGACGCGCCTTCAAATTACAGCACCGCCGTTGGGACTGATGACCTGGCCTACCAGGTAATGCTCGTCCGAGGCCAGGTAGACCGCCAGCGACGCGTATTCCGACGGTTCGCCCAGTCGCCCCAGCGGCGACAACTGGAACAGGCTGTTTCTCTCCGCTTCACTGGCATTGGCGATGTAGGCCTGGAACGGCGGCGTCATCACTCCGCCGCAGGCGATGGCGTTGACATAGATGTTGGCGCCAGCAGCGTCGATAGCAGTGGTCTTAGTCAGGCTGATGACGCCCGCCTTGGTGGCCGAGTAGCCAGGGCTGTGCATGCTGAGCGTACTCATGCCCGCGATCGAGGCAATGTTGATGATCTTGCCGCTGCGGCGCGGCTCCATCTGGCGCAGCGCGGCGCGGGTGCAATAGAACACGCCGTGCATGTTTACGCCCCACCACTTGAGCCAGTCGTCGTCGGTCAGCGACGACACGATGCCCAGCGACTGGCGCGGCATGGCCGTGGTGAGGTAGGCGTAGAGCTTGTTGCGGCGCTCGGTGTCCTTCTGGGACGCGGGGACGATACCGGCATTGTTGACCAGGATGTCCACCGCGCCAAAGCGCTCGGCGGCCTGCACGAACATGGCGTCGACGGCGGCCACATCCGACACGTCGCAGCGCAGCGCCAGGCAGGGCACGCCTTCGGCTTCGATCGCTGCGCGGGTATCCTCCAGCGTTTCTATGTTGATGTCGCAGATCACCAGTCGGGCGCCCTCGCGGGCCATGGCCCGCGCGATGGCACTGCCCAGGCCCTGTCCGGCCCCCGTGACGAGGGCGACTCTATCCTGCAGCTTATTCATGAATTCACTCCGCTCTGTACTGAGGGGAAACCTAGGCGCAGGCAGGGACGCCACCTGCCTCGCCGCGTTGGTGCCGGGCGATAGCCACCGCGGCCAGCGCAAAGAATATGATCGATATAATGCCCAGGAGGTCGGACGCCAGCACCACGTGCGAGAGCGGATTGGCAACCCCCCGGGCCTTCATCACATCCACGGCACGCCCCGCCATGACGTTGCCGATGGACAGGGCAAAGACGTTGACACTCAGCATGTTGAAGGCGCTGACCGTGGAGCGCATCTGCGGCGGTGTCAGGTTCACGATGCCGCCGTTCCCGGCCCCGTACAGGGCAAGCGGCAGGAAGAAGCCTGCGCACATGCCGGTGTAGAACACCAACGAACCGGGCTCGGCAAAGCGGTAGGCGATCATGGGCACCGCGCACACAGCGATGAACAGCACGACCACGGCGGCGTGCTTGCCGGGCAGCCGCTGCGCCATGCGATCCCCCAGCACGCCGCCCACCACCGAGCCCGCCGCGCCAAACACCAGTTGCAGTATGCCGATGCGCGAGGCAATGGCGGCGGCGTCCATGCCGCGCTCCTCCACCAGCCATAGCTGCGTGAACGTCAGGCCGACGAAGAAGAAGTGAAAGAGTGCAAAGCCGGTAATCATCAGCGACAGCGCAGGGCTACGGCGCAGCAGGCCCAGCGTGTCGCGCACCTGCTGCATGAAGGGGGCCCCACGCTCGTGCACCGGCAGTTGGCCCCGGTCGTCCTTGAGGCCGGCCAGCAGCGCGGCGACGGCAATGCCCACGCCACCCAGGGCATAGAAAGTGGTGCGCCAGCCATGCACGGCGCCAAAGGTACCAGCCAGCAGAAAACTGACACCGATGCCCAGCGGAATGCCCATGAAGAAGATGCCCATGGCCGTGCCACGCCGCTCCTGTACGAACAATTCGGCCAGCAGTGACACCGTGGACGGCACGAGCGCGGCCTCACCAATGGCGACGAAGAAGCGCGCCAGCGCCATCTGATCGAAGCTCTGGGCATGGCCCGAAGCCCAGGTGCACAGGCTCCAGACAAACACGCCACCGGCCAGGATGCGCGTGCGGCTGAAGCGGTCGGCCATGGAGCCGAGGAACACTACCGAGCACGCATAGCTCAGCACCCACACAGCCCCGACGAGGAAGCCGTATTGGGCGTTGCTGAGATGCAGGTCCGCGATGATCTGCGGCGAAAAGCCCAGCAGCATGTTGCGGTCAACCATGGCAAGCACGTGGATGACCAGCAAGCTGGCCAGCACGGCGGAGGGGCTCTTCTTCCAAAACATCTTTGTCTCCTGTTTCGAGTGCCTCTATCTGTCACGTATCAATATTTGTCGACCATGTGCTAAGGCGCATCCGTGCCGCTCTCCATGAGGGCGAGAGGGGCAAGCTTAGGCGGCAGGTCGTAGCGGCACTCCGCGTTGCATTGGCTTGCGGTTAGGCACCATGCCCAGGCGGGCCAGGGTTTCATCGGCGCTGTTCCAGAACGTGCCGGTCTGGTAGATGCGATGTGCGTCTTCGCCGGTGGCAACTTCACGATGCAGTTCGCGGGCAATGCGCACCATCGTTTCGATCTGCTGCACGGATGTTGCGCGCTGGCCGTTGGGGCCGAACAGCGTGTCTTCGATGCCCACGCGCACATGCAAGCCCAGCGCGATCGCCATGGCGCTCATCGGAAACACGTTTCGATTGAGCGTTTCGATCGTCAGCACGGCTCCGTCCGGCGTGCGGCGCACGAACTCGAGCATGTCAGCGGGATGCAGCCCGGCAGCGCCGCCACCGATGGCGACGTAGTTCAGGATCAGCGGTCCGTGGTAGACGCCGGCGCGAATCAGTCGCTCGACCGTCTCCAGGCCTGTCAGGTTGCCGAGCATGAAATGCGGCTGGATGCCCTTCGCGACCAGTCGCTTGATGTGCTCAACGTGCCAGGATGGGTTCGACGGCACGATCATGTCTCGATATGCCGCCTGGATGGCCGGGTTCGTAAGGGAAGTCCCCGCCACGTCAGCCTCGGTCATCAGTTCCATGATGTTCATCTGCGCGGTGTTGATGGCGACCGTGACCTGGTCCGGCTTCGGCTGCAATTCGGCCAGCATGTGACGCGTATCGTCGGCCAGCCATTTCGCGGCCTGGCTTTCGTCTTCCGGCGCGAAGGAGATCGAACCGCCCACCTGCAGCACCATCCTGGGCACGGCTGCGCGCAGTCGCGTCAGCATCTCGTTGAACATGGACAGCCGCTTGCTGCCCTTGCCGTCGGCCTCGCGTACATGCACATGGAGCACGGTGGCCCCCGCGTTGTAGCAGTCGACCGCCTTCTGGACCTGCTCATCCATGGTCACCGGAATATCGTCCGAATCGCCGGGCAACCACTGCGGCCCGAAGGGAGCCACCTGGATAACCAGCTTTTCCTGGTTCTCGGGCAGGAGGGAATCGTCTAGAAAGTGCATTTCAGTCTCACTTGATTGTGCGTAGCGCGAATCGTCTTCAGGCGGCGGCGCGCTCAGCCGACACTTGTTCCGGTTGCAGTGCTGCGAGTTCTTCCAGCAGGATCGGCGCGCCCAGGCTGCTGGTATGGATGCCAAGCACGCTGACGGCCTGCAGCACCGCGGCGATCTCTTCCTTCGTGGCGCCCAGTTCGAGCGCCTTGCGAATGTGGCGGCGGGTGCCCGGGGCGTACATGTGGGTGCATGACGCATCGACCGCAATGGCGATGAATTCGTAGACCTTGGGATCGAGCACGCCGGAGAGGACCGGGTGCATGCCCATCGCCATGAATTTCTCGATCCATGCCGGGTCCAGTTCGGCAATGGCGTCCCACGCGGGATTCCAGTTCCCGGTTGCCCGCAATTGGTCACACAGGGGTGTGGCGTTGGAGCGGATCTGGCTGCTCATGTTCGTTCTCCTCGACGGATTAGGTTGACTTCAGGCGCATGGCGCACGGGGGCGCCAATGTTGAAAAGTATCGGCCACCGGTCGGCATCAATTTGATGAAACACGACATACGCTTTAGAATTCACGACAGTCAGGGAAAACGCCATGCCCTACCAGCTACGAAGCGCCAGCCTCACCAATTACGTCGAAGTAGCCCGCTCGCTGGGCCTGGAGCCGTTCGCCTTTCTGCGGGCGGCCCGCATCAGCCTTGCAGCCCTGGTCGATCCCGATATCCGGATTTCCGCGGCAGCCGTGTCCCGTTTGCTGGATGTGTCAGCGCAGGCGGCAGGCGTGGAGGATTTCGGGCTCCGCATGGCCGAGACACGGGAACTTGCCAACCTCGGCCCCCTGGCATTCGTGATGCGAGAGGAGCCGACCCTGCGACGTGCGCTGGAATCGATGGTCCGGTACCTGCGCCTGCAGAACGAGGCCATCGCAATGCGTATCGACGGGGCAGACGGCCTGGCGACCATCCGGCAGGAAGCACTGGTCGGGCTTTCCGGCTCGCTGAGACAGTCCTCAGAATTGGTGGTCGGTGTCCTGTACCGCGTGCTCACGCTGTTCCTCGGTCCCAGGTGGAAACCTAGAAGCATCTGTTTCACCCATTCCGCGCCAGCCAGTACCGCGACTCACCTGCGCGTCTTCAAGATGCCGGTGCTGTTCAACCAGGAGTTTGACGGCATTATCTGCGACGCGTCCGACCTCGACGCCCCGCTTCCCTCCTACGATCCGGCCATCGCCCGCCAGGTGCGGCAGTATCTCGACGCGATGCTCGCCCGGTCCGAGGACAGCATGGCGGACAAGGTGAGACGGCTGATCATCGCCTTGCTGCCGTCGGGAGCGTGCTCGATCGACCGGGTGGCGGAGCACCTCGGCATGGATGAGAGGACGGTGCAACGCCGCCTGGCGAGCCAGGGCGAGCGCTACTCCGGGCTGCTGAACGCGATCCGGATGGATCTCGTCGGGCGATATATCGAGAATCGAGAACGTCACCTTTCGGAAGTGGCCGTCCTGCTTGGCTTTGCCTCGCTGAGCGCGTTCTCACACTGGTTCACCGGCCAGTTTGGATGCAGTGCCTCGCAGTGGCGAACCCGCGCTGCGATTGCGGAGCAGGCGGGGCGCATGCCAGAGCCTCGATAAGGACCTGCTCCCGTGGATGCGTCGCCGCTGCGCACGATGCTCACGTACCAGGCTCCGGTCCTGTTCGCATATAACGTCTTGTCCCAGCTTCAGTCGCTGCGGGCTGAACTTGCGTCACGCCAGATTCTTGATAAGAGTCGCTCGCTCGCCGCACTCGCTGATCTTCTCTGATTCTCTACTCCCAGCGCCTTCGCCTTCTGGTTCAGAGAGCACTTTGGCAAGACCGTGTCGAAGTGGCGGCAAGCTTCGAAAACCGCGGAAAGTCCAGTCGAGCCGAGGCCGAACTTCTTCAGACGTCGGACATTGAACCTGCCACTAACATAGGTGGCTGATTGTCGCCCTAAACGGCAGTTAGGACCCGTCAGTGTTGGACGTCTCAGGTGGGTCGCAAGCCGACGATTGAGCCCGGCCTGGCCTGTGAATGAGGGTCGACGACCGTGTCCGGCCAACAGGAGCCACTCGGGAGCGGCCGTCGCTCCGGCGAACGGCCGCGGGGGTGCACCCGGCTTGGCGCGCGGTACCGAAACGTCACGGTCTCGCAAGTCGTACGACGCACTTCTGCAAAGGGGCCGCGCTATACTTCGCGGCGATGCGTCCAGCGCATCCCCACCCCACCCCGCACCGCGAGAACCCGCCTCATGACCGAAGCCACCACCCTGACGCCCGACGAACTCTAGGAGCTTGATGATCTGCTGGACGACCTGCGCCAGCGCGCTGAGGAAATCCCGCAATGGGAGTTCTGCGACGGCTTTCTCACGGCCCTGGTCTGCACGCGCCGCCGCATCCCGGCTGCCGACTACCTGCCCATGCTGCTGGGCGACGGCGCGGCGCTCGACGTGGCCGAGGGCAGCCCCCTGCCGTTGCTGCCCGCGTTCCATGAAGCGGCTCAGCAGACCCGCTTCATGGAGCTGTGGCAGCGTCGATGGAACGAGGTGGAGCATCAGCTCGACCAGCCCGTGGAGACGCTGGAGGACGAACGCACCTTCCATCCCGAGGCCATGGACATGCGCGGCGCCATCTTGAGCCTGCCCCAGGAAGAGCGCGCGGAGATGGACGGGCGGGAAATCCCGTCGTTTGGCCAGGTGTGGGCGCTGGGCTTCATGTTCGCGGTGGAGAACTGGTCCGAGGAATGGGCCGCCCCACGCGACAAGGAAGCCGCCCAGTGGCTGGACGACGCGCTCGACGCCATTGTCGCCCTGACCGAGGACGACACCGGCCAGCCAGAGGTCTGCATGTATAGCGAGGATGGCCCGCCCAGCACCAGTCAGGCGCGCGTGGAAACCTTCGGCGAGGCGATCTGGGCTGTCTACGACCTGCGCCAGATCTGGAAGAGCCTGGGCCCGCGCGTGGAGGCCGTGGTGAGGGGCGAACAGCCCGGCCGCAACGACCCGTGTCCTTGCGGCAGCGGCAAGAAATTCAAGAAGTGCCACGGGAGATAAGGGATTCAGCCAGAATTGGCCGATTGTCTGCCCGAATTGCTCAGGCGAGTCGCATGAGGGTGGCTTCGTTCAGGAGTTGGCTCTAACTTGTAACCGGTCACTCGGGAGCGCCACGGAAATCATGGCGGCCATGCGAGCCAACGGGCGTGGGTATCGTCAGTACCGTGGGACCGACTCAGCATTCTAGGCGTCGGCTTTGGACCTGACAGCAGTCATCCAAGCACCGGTCCGACGGCTTTCAGTGTATATGAGGGCAGAAACTTCGGATCCTAGTAGCGCGCCGCCAGTGTTCCTCTGCGAGGACGTCGGTGGAAAGATTCCGCGCTTCGACGCCGCCCTCCCTCCACGCGCTCTGCCAGAGCGTTGCCAGCAAGCAGCATCCCGCTGCCATCACGTCGGCGGTTGGATTGTCAAATTGCGTCCATAGGTCATCGGCACGCGGCTTAGGCTTCTTGCCCTCGGATCGTGCATAGGCTTCCACCAGATCCATTGGCTTGGTGCAGGTAAACGTAAGCTGCATTAGCTTGACGACGTCGATAGCGGCCTGCTGGCCGCCCTCTACCAGTGCGCCGCGTCCGTGCGCCTGCGCCAACCGGTGAATAAGCGGGTCGACGTGATAGTCGACCATGTCGTCCTCATAAGCCACGTGACACCCTTCCCGTACGGCACCAGGCCAGGTTTGGTACCGCCGTTAACTTCGTCGTTTACAGTGCCTTCCACCTGGCGGTCCGGATCGCCATTGAACAGGTAGGAAATGTGCAGCGGTTGGCAACTGTCGCCAACATAAAGAGAGGGGATGCCCGCTGCGCACAGAAAACCGACCACGTCATCCTCTTTCGCGTACGCGACCATGGCATCGTAGATCTGCCAGCCGCCGAATGGCAACAGCCCGCGGCTTTCGTCCTCATCTGGATATTGCTTTTGGACTTCGTCGTAATAGCGTTGCCACGTTGAGAAATTGACGTTGTTCCACGGAAGGCACGGGTATTGCACCTGCATAGCCGGGTCGGTGAATTGCTGCACAGGCCACCCCTCAAGCCAGACCATGCAAAAATTTCTTGGTCGTATGTAGAACCGAAAAGGGTGAAGCAGATGATCTTTGGAGCGAATGTGGAAAAGGAACTGAAACTCGAGTTTGCGGTCCAGCCCAACATCGCTTGGAACGATTTGCCCAAGCTTCTGGAACTGAAAACGGACACACCGAGAGAGCAACTTCTTGAAAGTACATATTTCGATACCCCTGATTTCCTATTCCGCAAGCACGGTGCATCGCTGCGCGTCCGTAGCGTGGGTGGTCAGCTCGTCCAGACCTTGAAATCCGGGGGTGCCCCGACCGGCGGGCTGTACGACCGCGAGGAGTACGAGACGGTCGTCGGAACGTCCGAGCCCAATCTGGGGGCGCTTCAGAAATCGGAAAATATTGCGCGATAAGCCATAGGAAGCACGGCTGGGCGCTGGTTACCGGGCCGCGAAGGCCTCGAGCCCGCTTGACTTCATTGCTGATGGAGGTCGTGGCCACCGAGGCTTGTCGGAGGTTGTCGCGCACACAGGTCAGCTCCGCACCGCGGGCCAAGGCATGGGTGGCGTGGGTATGCCGCATCCAATGGGAGGGTCGGCCGCCATTCGAAAAATCCGCCACTTCTTTCAACAACCCACTGATTTGTATGGGAAATCAGACGTTTTGTAGCCCCGGAAGTTTTGCGTAATGGCTGCAGTTGCAGGCAGCGTAAGTCGAACAGGAGGATCATCATGCTATCCACCGACTTCGTCCGGCACTACACGGTCGGCACGAGGTTGCCGGCTATCTCGGAATCCGCCATCTAATTCCAGCGAGGTCGCTACACGGCACGGCGTCGCTGAGCGTGTTGTGGTTCTCGCGGCAGCAGACCTGGGAGCCATTCACCGCCCGCACCGGGTGGAAACGCCACGCGGCCACCAGGATCGCATTACCCGAGAAAGAAGGCTTTTCCGCTTCGGTCTGCCAGCCACGGACAGCCGCCTCGTGCCGTGGCCCGCCATCACGCGCCTGGCCGATATCGACATTCCCGAAGCCATGGCCATGGTCTCGGCCGGGTTGCGCCGGGGCGCCAGCCCGATCGACTGGCTTGGCATGCTGACGCCGGTCCCGCTCGCGGAATTGCGCTTCCAGCGCTGGGACGGCACGGCATGGTGCGATGCACAGATGGACGACATCGACCTGGCAGCACTCGCCGCGATGCGGCCGGTAGTTCCGCCGGGGGCATGGCAGGCGCGTTCCCCTGACCGCGACGCAAGCCGGCGCGATGCACGACATCCATTGAGCCGTGCCGGCCACAATGCGGACACCATGAGCGGTGTTCGCCGCACGACCAGCCTGCCTGACACTGGCCGCGCCGCCGCGCCGGCCTTCTGCACAACGCAGTGAAGTGCTGTCTTGACACCTCGCCGTCGGCCTTCTTTAATGGGTAACACACATCACGCCTGTCGCACGAAAAGGCTTACCCATTACATCAATCCATGATGCAACCTGGCGGCGTTGAAGATCCGCAGCGCAAGAAGGAAGAACTGCGCAGCTTCCTGTTCCTCACCGCGGTGATGGTGCCGGTCCTGTCGGTCATCACCGTGGCCGGCTACGGTTTTATTGTGTGGATGAGCCAGCTGATCAGCGGCCCACCGTCGCACTGAACCAGGCCACCCTGCAAGAGAATGCATATAGGCAACAACAAAAAGGCTGCAACACAGAATTAGACGGCCTTTAGCTGGAGTCACCGCATGCCAGCTGCAAGACCTACCATTCCCATCGGGCTGATCCCGTCCACCGAAGAGTGGCATATAGCAGGGATCGTGGTATACGCGCATCCTCAAAGCGCGGCCCAGGTTCGCGCCGCCGTCGAAGCCATGACCGGCGTGGAGATTCATGCTGCCAGCGACAACGGCAAGATGGTCGTCACCGTCGAAGCCCCCAGCTCGCGCGCCATCGCTGCACAGCTCACCTGCCTTCACCAGCTTGAAGGCGTGCTGTCCGCCACCCTGGTCTACCAGCACAACGAAGATGCCGAAGCCATGAACGAGGAGATCACCGATGAAAATCTCTCGTCGGGAATTCATTAAGCAGACCGCCATCGCGGCGACGGCATCGGTAGCCGGCATCCAGCTGCCCGCCGAGGCCGCCAACTTCGTGACCGACAGCGAAGTCACCAAGCTGAAATGGTCGAAGGCACCGTGCCGCTTCTGCGGCACCGGCTGCGGCGTCACCGTGGCCGTGCGCGACAACAATGTGGTCGCCACCCAGGGCGACCCGCAGTGCGAAGTCAACAAGGGCCTGAACTGCGTCAAGGGCTACTTCCTGTCGAAGATCATGTACGGGAAGGACCGGCTGACCAAGCCGCTCATGCGCATGAAGAACGGCAAGTACGACAAGAACGGCGAATTCGCGCCGGTCAGCTGGGACCAGGCGTTCGACGAGATGGAGCGCCAGTTCAAGCGCGTACTGAAAGAAAAGGGCCCGACCGCGGTGGGCATGTTCGGCTCGGGCCAGTGGACGGTATGGGAAGGCTACGCCGCGTCCAAGCTCTACAAGGCGGGCTTCCGCTCCAACAATATCGACCCGAACGCACGACACTGCATGGCCTCGGCCGTACAGGGCTTCATGCGCACCTTCGGCATGGACGAGCCGATGGGCTGCTATGACGATTTCGAGGCCGCCGACGCCTTCGTGCTGTGGGGCTCGAACATGGCGGAGATGCACCCGATCCTGTGGACGCGCATCACCGACCGCCGCCTGAGCCATCCGAAGACGCGCGTGGCGGTGCTGTCGACCTTCACGCATCGTTCGTTCGACCTGGCGGATATCCCGATCATCTTCACGCCGCAGACCGACCTGGCGATGCTGAACTTCATCGCCAATTACATCATCCGCAATAACAAAGTCAACAAGGACTTCGTCAACAAGCACACGGTCTTCAAGGAAGGCGTGACGGATATCGGCTATGGCCTGCGCCCCGACCATCCGCTGCAGAAGGCCGCGAAGAACGCCGCCAATCCCGGCGACTCCAAGCCCATCACGTTCGACGATTTCGCGAAGTTCGTCTCCAAGTACGATGCCGACTACGTCAGCAAGCTTTCCGGGGTGCCGAAGGACAAGCTCAACCAGCTCGCCGAGTTGTACGCGGACCCCAACGTCAAGGTGATGTCGTTGTGGACCATGGGGTTCAACCAGCATACGCGCGGCAGCTGGGTCAACAACATGGTCTACAACGTCCACCTGCTCACCGGCAAGATCGCCACGCCGGGCAACAGCCCGTTCTCGCTGACCGGGCAGCCGTCGGCCTGCGGCACGGCGCGCGAAGTCGGCACGTTCTCGCACCGGCTGCCGGCCGACATGGTAGTCACCAACCCGAAGCACCGCGAGGAAGCCGAGCGCATCTGGAAGCTGCCGCCGGGCACCATCGTCGAAAAACCGGGCTACCACGCTGTACTGCAGAACCGCATGCTCAAGGACGGCAAGCTCAATGCCTACTGGGTGCAGGTCAACAACAATATGCAGGCCGCCGCCAACATCATGGAGGAAGCCCTCCCAGGCTACCGCAATCCCGACAACTTCATCGTCGTGTCGGACGCCTACCCGACCGTGACGGCACTGTCGGCGGACCTGATCCTGCCCAGCGCGATGTGGGTGGAGAAGGAAGGCGCCTATGGCAACGCCGAGCGCCGCACGCAGTTCTGGCACCAGCTCGTCGACGCCCCCGGCGATGCGCGCTCGGACCTGTGGCAGCTCATGGAGTTCTCCAAGCGTTTCAAGGTGGAAGAAGTCTGGCCGGCCGACCTGGTAGCCAAGAAGCCCGAGTACAAGGGCAAGACGCTGTTCGACGTGCTCTACCGCAACGGCCAGGTCGACAAGTTCCCGGTCAAGGAAGTCAATGCTGAATACCACAATGCCGAATCCAAGGCGTTCGGTTTCTACGTGCAGAAGGGCCTGTTCGAAGAGTACGCGAGCTTCGGCCGCGGGCACGGCCATGACCTGGCGCCGTTCGACCGGTACCACGAGGAACGCGGCCTGCGCTGGCCCGTGGTCAACGGCAAGGAAACGCTCTGGCGCTACCGCGAAGGCAGCGATCCGTATGTCAAGGCCGGTACCGGCTTCCAGTTCTACGGCAATCCGGACGGCAAGGCCGTGATCTTCGCGCTGCCCTATGAACCACCGCCCGAATCACCGGACAAGGAATACCCGTTCTGGCTGGCAACCGGCCGCGTGCTGGAACACTGGCACTCCGGTTCGATGACGCGACGCGTGCCCGAGCTGTACCGCGCCTTCCCGAATGCAGTGGTGTTCATGCACCCGGAAGATGCCAAGGCAATGGGGCTGCGGCGCGGCGTCGAGGTCGAGGTGGTGTCGCGGCGCGGGCGCATGCGCTCGCGCGTGGAAACACGCGGGCGCGACGCGCCGCCACGCGGCCTGGTGTTCGTGCCGTGGTTTGATGCCAGCCAGCTTATCAACAAGGTCACGCTTGACGCGACCTGTCCGATCTCGCTGCAGACCGACTACAAGAAGTGCGCGGTAAAGATCGTCAAGGTGTAGCCGCCCACGCCAACCCATTAAGGAGACGCCATGAAGCCGAGCCGATCCTGGGCACCCCTGCTGGCCCTGTGCAGCTGGCTGCTGGCCGCATTCGCCATGTTCGTGGCCGCGCCGGCAGGCGCGCAAGGCCAGGGCCAGGGCCTGGTGGACGCAATGCGCGGCCCCACGCCCGTGGCCAGCGAGACCAAGGCCCCCATCCTCTACCCGACCGAGAACAAGGACATCCGGCGCACGCGCAACTACACCATGCAGCCGCCAACGATCCCGCACAAGATCGACGGCTACCAGCTCGACAAGGACTTCAACCGCTGCATGTTCTGCCATGCGCGCACGCGCACGGAGGAAACGCAGGCGATCCCGGTCAGCATCACGCACTACATGGACCGCAACAACAACGTGCTGGCCGACGTATCGCCGCGGCGCTACTTCTGCACGCAGTGCCATGTGCCGCAGGCCGATGCCAAGCCGCTGGTCGGCAACAGCTTCGTCGATGTGGAAACGATGCTCAAGGGCAAGCCCGGCGGCAAGAGCGCAGGCAAATAAACCACAACACAGGTGCGCGCCATGCTGGATCTCCTCAAGCGCTACTGGCGGACCATCAACCGGCCCAGCGCCTATTTCAGCCTGGGCTTCCTGACGCTGGGCGGTTTCATCGCCGGGGTGGTGTTCTGGGGCGCGTTCAACACCGCGCTGGAACTGACCAATACCGAGCAGTTCTGCACGGGCTGCCATGAAATGCGCGACAACGTGTACCAGGAGCTGCAGGGCACCATCCACTTCACCAACCGCAGCGGCGTGCGCGCCAAGTGTTCGGACTGCCACGTGCCCCACAACTGGACGTCCAAGATGGCGCGCAAGATGCAGGCGTCAAAGGAAGTCTGGGCGAAGATCTTCGGCACCGTCGACACGCGCGAGAAGTTCCAGGCGCACCGGCTGGAGCTGGCACAGCACGAATGGGCCCGCTTCAAGGCCAACGATTCGCTCGAATGCCGCAACTGCCACGATTACCAGTCGATGGACTTCACGCGCCAGAGCCCGCGCGCGCAGGCCATGCATTCCACCTACCTGGAAAACAAGGAGAAGACCTGCATCGACTGCCACAAGGGCATTGCCCACCACCTCCCCGATATATCGAAAGCGGAGGAAAAGTAGCGCGTGCAAAGCCTTTTGTCCGGGATCTCCTGTGATGGCATGGCCGGCGGCCCGGCGCTGCGGGCCAGCGGACTGGCATTTTCCCGTTTGGGACGCCCGGTCTTCGCCGGCATCGAGCTGGCGCTGGAGGCCGGCGGGCTGGTGCAGGTGCTGGGCACGAACGGCAGCGGCAAGTCAACGCTGCTGCGCGTGCTGAGCGGGCTGCTGCCGCCCGCTGAAGGCGGCGTCAGCTGGCAAGGCTTGCCGGTACGCACCGGCGACCCGTCCTACCTGCAGTCGCTGGCCTATCTGGGCCATGCCGACGGCATCGACACCGACCTGAGCGCCGCCGAGAACCTGCGCTTTGCCGCGAGGCTGGCCGGCCTGCGGCCATCGCCGGACGCCGTGCGAACGGCGCTGGCACGACTTGGCATGGAGCGCGCGATGCAGGCCCCGGTACGTACCCTTTCACAAGGCCAGCGCCGGCGCGTCGCGCTGGCCCGGCTGGCACTGATTCCGCGCACGCTGTGGCTGCTGGACGAACCGCTGACCTCGGTCGATGACCAGTCGGCCAGCCGCTTTCATGAACTGCTCGACGCGCACCTGCAAGACGGGGGCATGGCCGTGATCGCCACGCACCGGCTGCTTCCCGGCGGCGGCGACATCCTCGAACTCGGCGCAGCGCCGGCGCTTGCTCCGGCGTGAAGACACCATGATTGCCACCCTCGGCGCCATCGTCATGCATGACCTTTCGCTCGCCTGGCGGCGGCGCGGCAGCCTGCTGGGCAGCGTGGTGTTCTTCGTCATCGCCGCAAGCCTGTTCCCGCTCGCCATCGGCCCCGACCCGCAGCAACTGCGCGCGCTGGCGCCCGGCATCCTGTGGGTCGCTGCGCTGCTGGCGTCGATGCTGTCGCTGTCCCGGCTGTTCGCGCAGGAGTATGCCGATGGCAGCCTGGACCAGCTGCTGCTGTCGCCCCAGCCACTGGCCTTGCTGGTGCTGGCGAAAATCTGCGCCCACTGGCTGACCAGCGGCGTGCCGCTGCTGTTGCTGACGCCGCTGCTGGCGCAGCAGTACAGCCTGCCGCCCGGATCGGCGCTGCTGCTGTCAGCATCGCTGCTGGTCGGTACGCCGGCGCTGAGCCTGATCGGCGCGGTCGGCGCGGCGCTTACGCTGGGCGTGCGTGGCGGCGCCGTCTTGCTGTGCATCCTGGTATTGCCGCTGTGCGTGCCGGTGCTGGTGTTCGGCGCCAGCGCGGGCGCCGCGGCCGATGCGGGGCTGGACGTCATGCCGCAGTTCTCGCTGCTGGGCGCCTGCCTGGCGCTGTCGCTGTTCCTGTGCCCGCTTGCGACCGCGGCGGGGCTTCGCATCGCCATGGAGTAGGCCGCATGAGCCAACCGCTGCACTCCGCCCACGCAACGAGTCACCGGGGACAGATCCGTCGGCCGCGCTGGCTGGCCTTTGCCGCGCCGGTGCGCTTCTATCCGCTCGCGGGCCGGCTTGCGCCGTGGTTCTTCCTCGCCGCCGCGCTGTTGCTCGCGGCCGGCCTGTGGCTGGGCTTCATCGTGGCGCCGACCGACGCGCAGCAAGGCGAGGTTTACCGCATCATCTTCATCCACGTGCCGGCGGCGTGGATGTCGATGTTCATCTACCTGGTCATGGCCGGCTACTGCGCGCTCGCGCTCGTGCTGCGCACGCGCCTGTCGTCGATGATGGCTTCCGCGCTCGCGCCCACCGGCGCACTGTTCACCGCGATTGCGCTGTGGACCGGCGCACTGTGGGGCAAGCCCACGTGGGGCACGTGGTGGGTGTGGGATGCGCGCCTGACCTCCGAACTGCTGCTGCTCTTTCTCTACCTCGGCTTTATCGCGCTGGAGGCCGCCATCGACGAGCCGCGCCGCGCCGAGCGCGCATGCGCCGTGCTGGCGCTGGTCGGCGTGGCAAATATTCCGGTGATCTACTTTTCGGTGCAGTGGTGGAACACGCTGCACCAGGGGGCCTCGGTCAGCCTGACCGCCGCGCCGTCGATGGCCGCGACCATGCTGGCTGGCATGCTGGTGATGACGCTGGCGTGCTGGATGTACACCATCGCCGTGGCGCTGGTGCGCGTGCGCTGCATCCTGCGCGAGCGCGGCGAAGCCGGCACGCTGACGGCCGATCTTCGGGAGACTGCACCATGAGTGGCTTCACCCTGGCTTCGCTGTCGGGCCATGCCGGCTATATTGCCGCCGCGTTCGGCATGGCGCTCGCGCTGATCGGCATCGAACTGGTGCTGCTGGGCCGGCGCAGCCGCGCCAGCAAGGCCGGGCATTCACGGCGATGATGCGACGATGACACCACGACGCCGCCGTCTCGGCATGCTGCTCGCCGCGCTGGCCTGCGCCGGCGTGGCGCTCGCACTGGTGCTCAATGCCTTCCGCTCGAACCTGGTGTTCTTCTTCAGTCCGAGCCAGGTCGCCGCGCACGAAGCCCCCGCCGCGCGCAGCTTCCGCCTGGGCGGGCTGGTGGCGCCCGGTTCCATTCGCCGCGAGGGCGACGGCATGACCATCCGTTTCATCGTCACCGACAAGGCGCGCGAGGTGCCCGTGGTCTATCGCGGCCTGCTGCCCGACCTGTTCCGCGAAGGCAAGGGCGTGGTCGCGCGCGGCACGCTCGACGGCAGCGGTACGTTCGTCGCCAGCGAAGTGCTTGCCAAGCATGACGAGAACTACATGCCGCCCGAAGCGGCCGATGCCTTGAAGCAGGCGGAGCAGGTCAACCGCCGCATGGCCGGCCAGCTCGCGGAAGGCGAACGGGGGACGCAACGGTGAATCCGGAATTCGGGCATTTCGCGCTGATCGTGGCCCTGCTGGCCGCCATGGTGCAGGCCGCACTGCCGCTGGCCGGTGCCGCACGCGGCAACGCCGCCTGGATGTCGGTCGCCAGGCCCGCCGCGCGCGTGCAATGCGTGCTGGTGGTGCTGGCCTATTTGTCCCTGACACTGGCCTTTGCGGGCAACGATTTCAGCGTGCGCTATGTCGCCGCCAACTCGAACAGCGACCTGCCCCTTGCCTACCGCCTGGCAGCGGTGTGGGGCGGACACGAAGGCTCGATGCTGCTGTGGACGCTGATGCTGGCGCTGTGGTCGCTGGCGGTCTCCGTCTTCAGCCGCCGCCTGCCGCTGCCGGTGGTCGCACGCGTGCTCGGCGTGATGGGCGCGATCAGCGGCGGCCTGCTGCTGTTCCTGCTGTTCGCGTCCAACCCCTTCATCCGCCTGCTGCCGCCGGCCATGGCAGGGCGCGACCTGAACCCGCTGCTGCAGGACCCTGGCATGGTGTTCCATCCTCCCATGCTCTACATGGGATACGTCGGCTTCGCCGTGACTTTTGCCTTCGCCGTCGCCGCGCTGGTCGAAGGACGCCTGGACGCCGCGTGGGCGCGCTGGGCGCGGCCGTGGACCACCGTGGCATGGATGTTCCTCACACTCGGCATCATGCTCGGCAGCGCCTGGGCCTACTACGAGCTCGGCTGGGGCGGATGGTGGTTCTGGGACCCTGTAGAGAATGCATCCTTCATGCCCTGGCTTGCCGGCACGACACTGATCCACTCGCTGGCGGTGACCGAGAAGCGGGGCGCGTTCCGCGCCTGGACCGCGCTGCTCGCGATTTTCACGTTCTCGCTGAGCCTGCTAGGTACTTTCCTTGTGCGCTCGGGCGTGCTGACCTCGGTCCATGCCTTCGCTGTCGACCCGAAGCGTGGCATCTTCATCCTGGCGCTGCTCGGGCTGGTGACCGGTCTCGCGCTGGCACTGTTCGCGTGGCGCGCGCCAAGGCTGGCGCGGCGCACGGACTTCAGCCTGGTCTCGCGCGAGTCCTTCCTGCTCGCCAATAACGTGTTGCTGGCCATTGCCGCGGCCACCGTGCTGCTCGGCACGCTCTACCCGCTGCTGCTCGACGTGCTGGGTCTGGGCAAGATCTCGGTGGGGCCGGCCTACTTCGAACAGGTATTCGTGCCGCTGATGGCGCCGGCGGTCCTGCTGATGGGCGCGGCGCCGCTGGCGCGCTGGCGGCATGGCGAACTGCCGGACATGGCACGCCGGCTGCGCTGGGCCGCGGTGGCCAGCACCGTCATCGGTGTCGGCCTGTTGCTGGCGCTGCGCAACGCATCTGCACTGGCCGGGCTTGGCCTGCTGCTCGCGGCGTGGTGCGCGGCCAGCGCCGCAGCCAGCCTGGCGACGCGTCTGCGCAACCAGCGCGGCCGCCGCTTCGCCACGCTGCGCCAGCTGCCGGCCGGCTACTACGGCATGCTGCTGGCCCACCTCGGCGTGGGCGTGTTCATTGCCGGCGTGACGCTGGTCAGCAGCCAGGAAAGCTTGCGCGAACTGCCGATGCGGCCCGGCGCGACGGTGGCTGTCGGCGGCTACGATTTCCGCTTCGGCGGCGTGGCTCCGGCAACAGGCCCCAACTACGAAGCGCTGCGAGGCACTGTCGGTGTGTCGCGCCACGGCAGTCCGGTTGCCACGCTCGCGCCGGAGCGGCGCATCTACCGCAGCCAGGACACGCCGACCACCGAGGCCGCCATCGACACCGGCTTCGCGCGCGACCTCTACGTCGCGCTCGGCGAATCGCTCGGGGACGGGCGCTGGGCCGTGCGCGTCCATGTCAAACCGTTCGTCGACTGGATCTGGGTCGGGTGCGTGCTGATGGCGCTCGGCGGCCTGCTGGCCGCGAGCGACCGGCGCTACCGCCTGCGCCGCGAGGTCGCGAGCGCGTCAACGACCACCCATGACACCACGCAACCGCAGGCTCCCGCTCTGGCGCTCGCCGGCCATGAGGAGACGCAGGCATGACGCGCTTCCTGCTGCCGCTCGCGGTGTTCCTGGCGCTTGCGGTGGCGCTGGCCGCCGGGCTGCGGCACGATCCGCGCGAACTGCCGTCGCCGCTGGTTGGCAAGCCGGCGCCGGCGTTCGTACTGCCGGTGCTCGAGCAGGACGGCCACAAGCTCGCCACGGCCGACCTGCGCGGCAAGGTGTGGCTGCTCAATGTCTGGGCATCGTGGTGCACGGCCTGCCGCGCCGAGCATCCGGTGCTGGTCGACTTCGCGGCGCGCTCGCGCGTGCCGCTATACGGCCTCAATTACAAGGACCAGGACGGCGCCGCGCGCGACTGGCTGCGGCGCATGGGCAATCCGTACGCAGCGTCGCTCGTGGATGCCGACGGGCGCGTGGGCATCGACTTCGGCGTGTATGGCGTGCCCGAGACCTTCGTCATCGACCAGGCAGGCGTGGTGCGCTACAAGCAGGTCGGGCCGGTGACGCAGGAAGTGCTCGAACGCAAGCTGATTCCGCTGCTGGAGTCGCTGGAGAAGGGAGGTGGGCATGCGTAGCAGCGCTGCCCTCGCTTGCTGCGCGCTGGCATTTGCCCTGCACGGACGCGCCGCCACGCCCACCGACGCCGAACTCGACACGCGCGTGCATGCCTTGTCTGAACAACTGCGCTGCCTTGTCTGCCAGAACCAGACGCTGGCCGATTCCAATGCCGAGCTGGCGGTCGACCTGCGCCGGCAGATACGCGAACAGTTGCGCCAGGGCGCCAGCGACGACGACGTAATGCAGTATCTCGTGCAGCGCTACGGTGACTTCGTGCTCTACAAGCCGCCGCTCAAGCCGCTGACGTGGCTGCTATGGTTTGGCCCCATGCTGTTGCTGATCGCGGTCGGGGCGGGCCTGTGGCGCGTCCGGTCGCGCCGCGCCGCGCCCGCAGCCCCGCTCGACGATGCCGAACGCCGCAGGCTTGCGGAGCTGCTCGACGAGCCCCCGCCGCGCGCGTCCGCGCGCGCAGCCGACCCGTTGCCACCGCTATCACCGCCATGACCACCTTCTGGTTCCTTGCTGCCGCGCTGATGGCCGTGACCATGGCCCGGTTGCTGTGGCCGCTGTTGCGCCATCCTTCTGGCGCGGAGGTGGAGGATCGCCCGGCTCCGGCGCTGCGAGATGTCTTCCGGGACCAGTTGCGCGAACTCGACGCCGACCTGCGCGCCGGGACGCTGAGCCCCGAACGCCACGCGGAGGCGCGCGACGAACTCGCGCGCCGCCTGCTCGACGATACCGGACAGCCGGGCACCACGCAGCGCGAGCACCGTTCCTCCGCCTTGCTGGCCGCCGCGCTGCTGGCATTGCTGCCCAGCGTGGCCGTCCTGCTCTACCTGCATCTGGGCAATCCGGTAGCACTCTGGGGCGCCGGCGACATGCACGCGGCGGAGGACAGCCAGCATGAACTGAGCGTTGCGCAGGTCGAAGGCATGGTGAACCAGCTCGCCGCGCGGCTGCGCGACAAGCCCGATGATCCTGAAGGCTGGTCGATGCTCGCCCGCTCGTATACAGCGCTGGAGCGCTATGACGACGCGGCCGCCGCTTATGGCAGGGCCGTTGCACTCGCCCCAGACGTCGCGGCACTGCGCTCGGACTATGCCGACATGTTGGCCAGCGTGAATGGCGGCTCGCTCGAAGGGCCGGCAATGGCGCAGATCCGGCAAGCGCTGGCACTCGATCCCGACGATCCAAAAGGCCTCGCACTGGCTGCCAGCGCGGCCGCTGAGCGTGGCGAGACCAGCGAAGCCATCGCTTACTGGGAACGCCTGTACCGCCTGCTGCCCCCTGACTCGCAGACAGCGGCACGGGTTGCGGCCAATCTGGCAGCGGCACGCGGCATCGGCAAGCAGCACGCTGCCGGAAGCATCAGCGGCACGCTTGCGCTCGCGCCCGATGCCGGCAGGACACCGGGGCCAGATGAAACCGTCTTCCTCTATGCCCGCGCGGTTGACGGCCCGCGCATGCCGCTCGCCGTGCTGCGCCGGACCGTGCGCGACCTGCCCCTGCAATTCACGCTGGACGATTCGCAGACGCTGACGCCGGAACGCAAATTGTCGGGCCAGCAGCAGGTCATGGTGGAGGCGCGCATCTCGGCAAGCGGCAATGCGACGCCGCAGGCGGGGGATCTGGTCGGCCAGGCAGGGCCGGTGCGCCTCGGTTCCCAGGACGTACAAGTCGTGATCGGTGGCATGCAGCCGGCCGCGCGCTGACCGGGCGGCCGCCAACCGTCGGCCGGGACGCGGAAGCAGATTCCCTATGTGAACTGCTGCGCCAGGCCCACGGTCTGGCGCAGGTTCTCCAGCATATCCCGGACCATCTCCTCCAGCCCGTACCGCGGCGCCAAGCCCCAGTCGCGCCGCGCCACCGCATCATCGATCGAATCGGGCCACCCCTGCGCGATCGTCTGCCGGTAGTCCGGTTCATAGCGCACGTCGAACCCCGGCACCTGCTCGCGAATCGCCGCGGCCAATCTCGGCCGGCGTGAAGCTGACGCCGGCAATGTTGTAGCTGCCACGCTCGGTCAGCTTGTCCGCGGGCGCCTCCATCAGCTCGATGGTCGCGCGGATGGCGTCGGGCATGTACATCATCGGCAGCCGCTCGTCCTCGCGCGGGAGAAGGCAGCGGCCCCGGCGCTCAGGATGTCCTGAATCACCGGCGGGGAACCGATCATCGAATACACGACGATTTTGACGTCAGGGCGCAAGCGGTTCAGGCGACCGATCGTCTGCAGCCCGTCACTGGCTTCTTCCTGATTCAGTTCGTTGAAGACCTTCAGCCAGAACTTGGCACCTTCGGTTTGCTCGATCCACAGACCTATCACTTCCTTGCGACCGACGTAACGCCCGAGGGCGCAGACCTCGCCGTCCGGGCGCTGAAGGTTGTTGAAGACACAGATCGCGCCTTCTTTGAAGTCGTTGAGGACCAACATGCGCTGATGAATGTGCTAGGCGAGCTGAGTCGATGACCTGACCTCATGCAGTTAGCGGTCCGGCAAGGGGCGTAACGGCCGGAATTTCCCTGCCTGTAGTTGCCGGCTTGTGCGCCACACATAATCGCCGGTCAGGTTGATATGTTCCCATCCCAAGGGCGACAGGTAGGGGTACAGGATCGGATCGGCCGGCTGGCCGCGGTCCAGCATGGTTCGCACTGCCCGCTCAAGATAGACGGTATTCCACAGAACGATCGCCGCGGTGACCAGGTTCAATCCACTGGCGCGGTAGCGTTGCTGCTCGAAGCTGCGGTCGCGAATTTCGCCGAGACGGTAAAAGAAGACGGACCGTGCAAGGGCGTTGCGCGCTTCGCCTTTGTTCAGACCAGCATGCGCGCGGCGGCGCAGTTCCAGATCCTCCAACCAGTCGAGCGTGAACATCGTCCGTTCGATGCGACCGAGTTCGCGAAGTGCGACAGCCAGCCCGTTCTGTCGAGGGTAGCTTCCAAGCTTGCGCAGCATCAGGGAGGCGGTCACCGTGCCCTGTCGGATCGAGGTGGCCAGGCGAAGGATCTCGTCCCAGTGCAAGCGGATGAGCTTTTCGTTGTATGTGCTGCCGATCAGCGGCGCCAAGGGGGGGAGTCGTCCGGACTGCCGGGAATATATAGTTTCGTTTCCGCAAGGTCACGAATGCGCGGTGCAAACCGGAAGCCGAGCAGGTGCATCAAGGCAAAGACGTGGTCGGTAAAGCCGTTTGTGTCGGTGTAATGCTCTTTGATTCGCAGGTCCGACTCGTGATGAAGCAGACCGTCGAGCACGTAGGTTGAGTCCCGAATCCCGACGTTCACCAGCTTGGAGTGATAGGGCCCGTACTGGTCCGAGATGTGCGTGTAGATCATCCGTCCGGGATCGGAACCGTATTTCGGGTTCACATGGCCGGTGCTCTCGGCGCGTCCTCCGGCCTTGAATCGCTGGCCATCCGATGACGAGGTGGTTCCGTCCCCCCAGTGGGCAGCGAACGCATGGGCGGACTGCGCGTTGACCAGGTCTGCCAGGGCCTGGGAATATGTCTCGTCCCGGATGTGCCATGCCTGCAGCCAGGACAACCTGGCGTACGTTGTGCCTGGGCAGGATTCCGCCATTTTCGTGAGCCCGAGATTGATGGCATCCGCCAGAATCGTCGTCAGCAACAGTGTCTTGTCGGCGGCCGGTTCGTCCGTTTTTAGATGCGTGAAGTGCCGGGTGAATCCGGTCCATCCGTCGACTTCCATCAGCAGCTCCGTGATTTTGACGCGCGGCAGCATGAGCGAAGTCTGATCAATCAATGCCTGCGCTTCCACCGGGACGGCCGCATCGAGTGGCGAGATCTTCAGGCCGGACTCTGTGATAATCGCGTCCGGCAGTTTGTTCGCAGCGGCCAATCGGTTGACGGTTGCCAGCTTCATTTCCAGCAACCGACGTCGCTCATTGAGGTAGCGGTCGCAATCGGTGGCAACGGGCAGCGGCAGCAGGCGGCGATCTCTGAGCCTGCCGAATGTCTCGGCGGGTAGCAGGTACTCGTCGAAGTCCTTGAATTGGCGCGACCCCTCGACCCAGATATCGCCCGACCGCAGGCGGTTCCTGAGTTCGGACAAGGCGCATAATTCATAGAACCGTCGATCAATGCCATTCTTGGTCCGCACCAGCGGCTCCCAGCGCTTCTTGATGAAGGCGGTTGGCGCATCGGCCGGAACTTTGCGCGCATCATTGGCATTCATCGTCCGGACCGTCTCGATGGCGGCCAGCACGTCCTTGGCCGCCGGCGCGGCACGCAGTTTCAGGATGTCGAGGAACTCTGGCACATAACGACGCAGTGTCGAGAAATAGTCGCCAACCAGATGCAGGGAGTCGAACGCCTCGGGCTGGGCCAACTGCTCCGCCTCCGTGATGCTCTTGGTGAACGCCTTCCAGGGCATGACTGATTCGATGGCCTCGAACGGGTCGCTGCCTTTCTCCTTGGCCGCCAGCAGGGCTCGTCCGATCTTCGAATACTGGCGAATCTTGTCATTGATGGATTTGCCGGACTGATGGAACGCCTCGCGGTGCTTCTTCTTCGCGAGGTTGAACAACCGTCCCAGAATACGATCGTGGAGATCGACGATCTCGTCAGTCACGGTTGCCAGCGCCTCGACAACGATCGCCGTCAATGTCGCATGGCGGCGCTGCGATTCGAATTTTGCGAGGTCATAGGGCGTCATCTGGGCGCCCTCACGCGCGATCTTGAGCAGTCGGTTCTGGTGGACCAACCGTTCTATTCCCGCTGGCAAGCCGATGGCCCGCAACATCTTCAGCCGGCTGATGTGCTGCAACATCTGGCGAGAGCTTGCCTTGCCGGGCGGCAGTCTCAGCCAGGCAAGCCACGTCAGGCGCCCGTCCGGCCGGCGCCGCAGAAGCTGATCCAGTTGTTGCCGGTGGTGCTCCGTAAGCGGCTCGGTCAGTGCCTGGTAGATGCGCCGCGTGGCCCGTGTTATAGCCTCTGCGCAAATGCGTTCGATCACATTCACGCCGGGTAGGAGCAGCGACTGCTGACGCAGCGAATCGATCGATGCCGTCGCCAGGATGATCCCCTTGTCGGTCTGCTGGGCCAGCTCCGTGAGCGACTGGACCGCGGCGCGATAGTCTGCCATCGTGAACGGGCGCATCTGGAGAGCTGCCTGCACTTCTGTCTGATGCTCTCTTCGGGTCTGGTCGCGTCGCGCGTAGTCGGTCCAATGCGTCGAAGGAACCCGCAGTTGCTTTGCAACCATCTCCAGCAGAACCGATGGCGGCTCCTCGCCGGCGGCCAGCATGATGCCGGGATAGCGCATGTAGCAGAGCTGCACCGCGAACCCCAGCCGGTTGGCGGCACCGCGGCGCTGCCGGATCAGTGCCAAGTCTGACTCGTTGAACGTGTAGTGACGGATGAGTTCTTCTTCAGAGTCCGGGAAGGAAAGCAGGGTCTCCCGCTCGTTGGTGGAAAGTACAGTACGACGTGGCATGCCAGTAGTTGGGAGGGACCGGAATCCTCGGCTGGGGGCGCACGCCGATTCTCGTGGGTCAGTTTCGGGAAAAAATTAGCAGTCTAAAGCCTGCTATCCAGATAATCCTTCTTATCGGAACAGCTCTATTTTTGTCGTAAACTGGAAGGCATGAAAACGCACCAGAAACGACCCTCCAGCGGCTCAGCGTCCATCGACTTCCCCGATGAGAAAGCGCTCGCAGCGCTGCGCGCATGGTATGCGGGGCTGTCGTCGCGTGCGGCGGTGGAGCGCTACTTGCCTCATGCCAAAGCGCCAGGCCAATCAGCGCGCGGCATCCTTGGCCAGATCCGACGACAACTGGCGGCATTCGCCCGACTACGCCAACGCGGCGACCTGGCTGATCTGTTCCAAAAGCCTGCGAGCGAACGGCTACAGATAACAAATGCTGTAGGCCGCGCAATCGAGGCTTTGCGCTCGCTTCCAGTCGTCCAGCCTCAGGTGACGGACGATATTGGGCTGTGGATCGCGCCTCGTGCCCTTCGCGCTCTGCGCGCCCACGGCATCCAGACGCTGGCGGACTTGACCGTGCGAATACCGCGCCGCCGTCGGTGGTGGATCGCAATTCCGGATCTGGGCCAAGCCAGCGCGCGGCACATCGAGACATTGTTCCACGCACACCCACAACTGACCGAACGGGCTCGCGCGCTGATTGTCCCCACATCGCCAAGTCCCGTGGTGCCCTGGGAGCAGATCCGGCTTCCTCATGAGGTGGACGGCTCGCGGGGGAACTTCCGTGCCCCTCGGCGAGCCTGCACGCTGGACGCCGCCAACGATTACGAGGCCGTGCAGGCGTGGCTCTCCCTGCATGAAGCCCCTACCACGCAGCGCGCTTACCGCAAGGAGGTCGAGCGGCTGATCCTATGGGCGATCGTCGAACGCGGGCGGGCGTTGTCGTCACTGACAACCGAGGATGCGATTGCCTATCGCGCTTTCCTGAGGCGGCCAACACCGCGCGAACGGTGGGTCGGTCCGCCGCGAGCACGCAGCGCACCCGACTGGCGACCGTTCGCGCGGGCGCTCTCGGCTCGCTCCACGGCGTACGCGCTCTCGGTGCTGGGCGCCATGTTCCGCTGGCTGATCGAGCAGCGCTATGTCTTGGCCAGCCCCTTTGCCGGGATCAAGGTACGCGGCCGCACGCGGGTCGCGGCCGCACGCGGGTCGCGGCCGTCGACACCTCACGTGGCTTTACCGAAGGTGAATGGCTGCTGGTGCGCACGATTGCCGATGGTCTGGAGTGGTCATATGGATGGGACGCCCCGGCTGCCCAGCGCCTGCGCTTCATTCTCGATTTCTCCTATGCCACAGGGCTGCGTGCCAGCGAACTGGTGGGAGCAACTCTGGGCGATATCCGCAAGAACGAGAGCAACGATCACTGGCTTCACCTGGTTGGCAAGGGCAGCCGGGAAGGAAAAGTGGTTTTACCGCCACTCGCCCGCGCGGGGCTCGACCAATATCTGGTGCAGCGAGGCTTGCCAGTGACACCAGCCCGTTGGGATCCCAGAACGCCGCTCCTCGCAAGCCTAGAGCAGGACAGCGAGGCAAGCATCACCGGAACCCGTCTGTGGCGCGTAATGCGACGCTTCTTCAAGCAGGCTGCGGAAATCATCGCAACTGAGAACCCGACGGTGGCCGAAAAGCTGCGCCGGGCCAGCCCCCACTGGATGCGGCATACCCACGCCACCCATGCTTTGGCCCGCGGTGCGGAGTTGACCAGTGTGCGCGACAACCTCCGCCACGCTTCGGTGGCCACGACCTCCATCTATCTGCAAAGCGATGAGGTCAAGCGGGCTCGTCAGATAAATGAGGCCTTCGCGGCCCGGTAGCCCGCACCCAGCTGTGCTTCCCATGGCTTAGCGTGCAATATTTTCCGTTTTCTGAAGCGACCCCAATCTCAACGCGCTCCGCGCGTCAGTGCCTAACGTCTCGCCGCTATCGAGCCTTCTCAGAGACGACGCCCTGCAAGCTCATCTGCAACTCGTATTCCGCACAACAGTGAAACGCAAGACCTGGGCGCTGACACTGCCCAGCGGCGATGACATCGAACTTGCCTTGGATAGGGGCAAGGTTACTGCCGCCGAGCGTGAGCAATCATTTTTGGAGATCGAAATCGAACTCCAGCATGGCGATGCACACTGCATAAGTGACATGGCACGTCGACTCGTCGACAAGCTCCCGCTTCATCTGGGCATGCAAACGAAGAGCGACCGTGGCTACAGCATGCTGACCGCCGAAAAGCGCTCGGCGACCACCGCCGCCCCAGTCACCCTGAACAAGCGCGACACTGTGGGGACGGCAATGCACAAGATCTTGCGCAGTTGCCTGGATCAGGTCGAAGCAAATGCGCCACTTGTCGCCGCGGGCAATTCGCCTGAAGGCATCCATCAGATGCGCGTTGGACTGCGTCGCTTCCGGTCGGCCCTCGACCTCTTTGAAAAAGTGACAACGATGCCAGAGGGCCTGGCAGACGAAGTGAAATGGATTGCCAATGAGCTGGGCCATGCCCGCGACTGGCATGTGCTCGCCCACGCCACGCTTGAGCAAGTCCTGGCGCGCGAGGAGCAGCGCGAGATCCTGAGCGAAACCGTGGCTGCGGCCAAATCCATTGAAGCAGCGCGTCAGGCCGATGCTTCGCTGGCAGTCCAATCGCCACGGTATGCGCGACTGATGCTAGCCCTAGCTCATTGGCTGGAAGCCGCCGCCGCCTCGCCAAATGGCAGCATCGGCCTACATAACAACTTGCGAGACGAGCCCGTCTCCGAGCATGCGAGCCGTGTCCTACGCAAGCGCCACCGCAAGCTGGTACGACGGGGCCGAGGTCTTCACACGCTTGATGCCCCGCATCGGCACCGGGCACGCATCGCCGCTAAGAAGCTGCGTTATGCCACTGAGTTTTTTGCGGACCTCTTTCAACGCAAAAGCATGAAACCGTATCGCCGAGTCTTGGCAAATCTGCAAGACGACCTCGGCTGGGGCAACGACATGGC
>NZ_CP172702.1:0-76432 GCF_057073755.1 Cupriavidus sp. C3SS-1
TTTCCGGGGCCTTCCCTGCCCTGCCCCACCGGCGCGGCCGTTGTGGACAGTTTCGGGACAAGTCGGCCGAGGCCGGCCGGCGCAGCCCTGACGTTGACACTTGAGGGGCAGCGGGGCCGGCGCGATGTTGACACTTGGGGGGCAGCGGCCGATTTCGGCCTGGTCGAGCCGTCCAGGCGGCCGCCGAGGCGGCCTAAGTGCCTGATCGGCATGGAGTTATCCACCGAAGTTGTGGATAACCCTGTTAGGAACCCTGCCCCGGTATTGACACTTGAGGGGCGGCCCTACTGACACTTGAGGGGCGCGGTTCTTGACACTTGAGGGGCAGCGTATTGACACATGGGGGGCTTATCCATTGACACTTGAGGGGCGGCCTCTTCGCGCTTTTCCTTGGCGTGACAACGGTTTACGCGCGTTTTTCGGTCATGCTAACCAGGTTTTTAACCGTCTTTATAACCTTTTTATATAACCAGGTAGTTTTAACCAGAGGCTGGCGAAAAAAACGGCAACACGGCCCAAGCTACCGCGCAGCATGACCGGCCGCCGAAGGGGGGAAACCCCCCTTCTCGATCCCACCCGGCCGCAAGCGGCCTCCCATCCCCCCAGGGGCTACGCCCCTCGGCCGCCTTGCGGCCTCACCCCACAATGGAGCGCCTTCGGCGCTACGGCTTAGGAGAGCCAGGCGCAAGCGCCTGGCGGAAGGCAGTAAGTTCGAGAGCTTGCGAGGGGGCAAAGCCCCCTCACACTCCCCAACCAGGTCGCCGCGGTTCGACCGGCCGCGCGATCCTCAAGCATCGCAGCAGCTCCACCGCCGCAGGTTTTACGCCAAGGAAGGGGGTCGGCCAGCTCGGCCGGTGGCGCGGAAAGCGCCCCTCAAGTGTCAATGAAACGTGAGACGCGGGGCCAGGCCCGCGCCGATCACAAGCCGAGTTCGGAGTGAGAGCCGAGGCGCACCAGGCGCAGCGTGTCGGCGTCGGGCTTCTGGTAGATCAGCACCAGGTCGGGCTTGACGTGGCAATCCCGGTGATCCTTCCAGTCCCCGGTCAGCGCGTGGTCGCGGTGCCGAGGTTCCAGCGGCTGGTCGTCGGCGAGCGCGACCAGGACGGGCACCAGGTCGGCGTCGAGCGTGGCCCGGTGCTGCCCTTTCGCCTCGCGCTTGTAGTCGCGCTTGAACTGGCCGGTGCGCTCAATCTGCCGCATGCAGATCGGCCATCAGATCGTTGACGGTGGCGAAGCGCGGCAGCTTGCCCTTGCGGGCTTCCTTCATCGCCTCGATGGTGGTGGCGTTCGGAATCAGCGGCTCGAAGGGCAGCGCCTTGTCCTGGGCCACCTTCGTGAGCAGCAGCCGCACCGCGTCGGACACGGTAAGGCCCATCGCGGCCAGGACGGCCGCCGCTTCTTCCTTGATCGCGCCGTCGATGCGCGTTTGTACGAGCTGGTTTGCAGCCATGATTGGTTCTCCGGTTGGGTTCGTGAATTACATTGTAATGCACGCCAAGGGAAAGGGCAAGGTTTAGCGGCTAAAACGTTTAGCTAAAGTGCTTGACGATTAGGACATTTTGCCCTAATATAGCACTTGAAGGCCGGGCATTTCGCCCAGGTCAACTACCGGAGAAAGTCCGATGAACACCCAAGAGCAACCCGTTACCGCTTCCCTGGTCGCCGAGGCCCAGCGCCTCGACTTCCTGCCCGCCTACTTCGGCCCGCGTCTGATGATGCGCGGCGAGGCCCTGGTGTATGCCTGGCTTCGCCGGCTCTGCGAACGCTACAGCGGCGCGTATTGGCACTACTACACCTTGTCGGACGGCGGTTTTTACATGGCCCCCGACCTGGCCGACCGCCTGGAGATCGAGGTGGACGGCAACGGCTTCCGAGGCGAGTTGTCGGCCGACGCCGCCGGCATTGTCGCAACCCTGTTCGCGCTGGGTCAGCTCGCGGCCGAGGCCGCCGACACGGACGCCGGCGATGCCCTGATCGACCGCTATCACTTCCTGCGCGGCTTCGCAGCCAGCCACGCCGAGGCGGCCGCGATCTACCGGGCTATTGACTGATGAGGGGCGGCCCCGGCTTCGGCCGGGGCTTCCAGGAGGCGACCATGACCAGGAACAACGCTCCCCAGGCACCGACGAACAGCTACGCGACGGACGGCAAGTGCCACAACGCCGAGCCGGGCACCTACGGCCACGAATGCGGCAAGCCGGCCGCATGGATCGGCACGAACCACAAGGGGTTCAGCTCGGGATTCTGCGACGACTGCAAGCGCCACGGCTACGAAGCCCGCGACGTGATCGCGTGGCGGCGTGCTGACACTTGAGGGGCCGGCCGATGGCGAAGAAACGCAAGACGCCGGCCCAGCCGGGCCAGGACTGGAACGCGCCGGCGGCCGAGCTGCTGGCCGAGCTGCCCACCGACCGCGACGAGCTGCTGGCCGCCGCCGTGGCGGCCGTGGTGGAGATCGACGCGGCGATCATGCGCGGTGACGGTGCGGCCGCCGAGGCGGCCAGCGACCGATACGAGGCCGTCATCTGGAAGATGAACGGCGGAACGCACGTGGGCAGCATGGCCGACCACGACGCGCCCGGCCAGGTCATCGAGCGCCATTGCGCGGCGGTGCCTGGCGACGTGCCCTTGTGGGGCCAGCGCGGCCAGTTCCTGGTCGCGGATGGCGACATGCGCGCCCTGGTGGAGTACGAGGCCGGCTACGGCGGGCCGCTGGGTGCCCACTTCCAGTTCCACGTCATCGACCTGGACAGGCCGTTTATCTCCGAAACGGGCTACCGCTCGCACTTCGACACGGCGCAGGGCTGCATGACGGTGGACGAGGTTGCGCGCGGCATCCTGGCTGCGCAGCGAGCCGAGAAGAAGCGCCCGGTGATGGTCGAGGCCAGCTACCGCGACCGCCTGGCCGATGCTCCCCTGCCCGCTTGGCTGGCCGGCTTGGAGCCGCCGGCGCGGCGCGCACCGGCGACCGTCCTGGTGCCGCCGGGGTTCGTCCTGGTCGATGTGGTGCTGCCCTCGCATCGGGCCTTCATCGCCAGGCGCTGGGCGGCCGAGGCCGCGACCAGGATCAAGGCGGCCAGGGCCGCCGGGTTGGACGCCAAGGGAAAAATCACCGGCGCAGGCCCGGAGCGAGATCCCGCATCGCCAGAAACGACGATGACCTGCAGCATCGTCAAAGCCGACGATGCCGAGCCGGGCGAGGGCGGGCCTGTATCGCCGGAAACAACGATGCCGCGAGCGAGCGCGGCAACCTGCAGCATCGCCAGGAATGGCGATGGAGGCCCGGCCGACCTGGTGGAGTTCAAGCCCGGCCAGCGGTGCGAGATCGTGAGCGTCCATCACCCGGTTTTCGACCGCTACATCGGCAAGCGCATCATCATCGTGAAGGTGCATCCCGACACCCGCCAGGTGTGGGCGCACGACGACAGGCCGGTAACGTACAAGACCAATCGCGCAGGCCGGCGCGTGGTCGATTCAGACCCGAGCTGCATCCAGTCGATCTACGGCTTCGACCAGTTGCGGCTTATCACTTGACCAGGAGAACGAACGAATGACGAACGACGCCAATATCCGGCTGGAGTGCTTGAAGCCGGCCGAACGCTGGGCGCAACCGACCGGCGAGGAAGTCCGAGAGGTGCTGCGCCTGGCCGGGTTCAGCGGCAGCAAGGCCGCGAAGGCGCTGGGGCTGGGCGCGAAGGGCGACCGCACGATCCGCCGCTGGATCGGCGAGGACACCCCGATTCCCTATGCGGCATGGGCGATCCTGTGCGACCAGGCCGGGCTGGGCGTGATCTGGAAAGAGGATTGACGCCAAGGGAAAGGTTTTAGCGGCTAAAGTTTAGCCTTCGGATTCCGGTAAAGCGAAAAAAGTTTAGCTAAAGTGCTTGACAGGTTAGGGCATTTTGCCCTAATATAGCACTTGAAGGCCGGGCACATTGCCCAGGTCAACTACCGGAGAAAGTCCGATGAGCGACAACAAGATTATGCCCTGGATTGACGAGCTGGAGGGCGCGGCAGCGACCGACTTCCCGGCCCGCCGTGACGAGATCGCGGCCATGATGGCCGAGGCGGCCGAGCTGGTGTGCAAAGCCGAGGAACTGCGCGGCAAGGCGTACTTCGCCGGATGCTCCCTGGAGGGGCAGGCCAAGGGCCATTGGTCGATGGAAGCCGTCGAGCAGGCCAAGCGCCGGGCCGGCTGGTAAGAGCACATGGCCCGGTCGGCAACGGCCGGGCCTATCGAGGACGCCAAGAAGGAGTATTGCGTGAGCCGAGGCAAGATCAAGGGCGGCCCCAGGTGGAGGAACGCCCCGGAGTGATCCGGGGCGCTTGGCCTGGTGCTGGCACACCGTAACCATGCTTCCGAGTGGGAGCACCCAGCATTCAACACGTAAGCGCGTGGAGGGTCAAGCTATGTCCAACATCATCAAGTTCCCCAAGGAGATCGAGCAGCCCGCCGCGCCCGCGCCGGTGGAGCCTGCCGCCGCGTCTGCTGCCCCCAACAAGGCCCCCGGTGCTGGCCTGCTGGCCGGCCTGGTCAAGTTCGTATGGGTGGCGACCGTGCTGGTCTGGCCGATCCTCAAGTGGGTGCTGTCGATTGCCACCTTCTTCCAGTTCGTGCGGATGCTCTACCACTGGAACACGCCTGGCGTGTATGCCGGTTGGTCGTTCCTGGCGTACTTCGCGGTGCTGACCGCGATCACCTACTTCGTTTCGATCTACAAGCCGAAGGGGCTTTGACATGAAAAAACAGACCCTACCCTACCCGCCGGGATTCGTGGAGCCGAACACCGGCCGGGTGGCCGTCCTGGTGCGCGAGTACGCGGCCAGCGACTTGAACGGCGATGCGCCGGCCTATTGGTACAGCGCGCAATCCGAGGAATGGGGCCTTGACCCCTGGCGACTGGTGGAAGGCGTCGATCCGCACACCGCCGGCGGTCAGTTCGACGTGTGCTTTGCCAACGGTTCGAGCCGCACGGTCGGCCCGCTGATGACGTTCTTCATGAGTGCCGCTGACGCGGCCAGGTTGAACGCCAAGAAAGAAGATCACGCGCCCATTTTTAGCCGCTAAAACGCTTGACGCGGGCGGCGAGTTTAGCTAAACTTCTGCACATGGTCGGCGGCTGGCACCGCCTTTTGTTCAACAACCGGGTGTGGAGTTTATATGGGTGTTCTCCATGAAGAAACGGCTAACCGAAGCCCAATTCCAGGCGGCGATCAAGGGCCTGGAGATCGGGCAACAGACCATCGACATAGCGCGCGGCGTGCTGGTCGATGGAAGGCCCCAGGCCGAGTTTGTGGCCTCGCTGGGGCTGACCAAGGGGGCGGTATCGCAAGCGGTCAGCCGCGTGTGGGCAGTGGCGGGGGAAGTGCTCCCGCAGGGCTTCGAGCGGGTGACGGCGGTACTGCCGGAGCATCAAGCGTTCATCGTCAAGCGTTGGGAAGCCGACGCCAAGGGAAAGAGGAAACAGGAACCCAACTCATGAAAACACTGGTCACGGCAATTCAGAAAGGCGGTCAAGGCAAGACGTTCGCAACCTGCCACCTGGCGTTCGACTTCCAGGAGCGCGGCCTTCGGGTTGCAGTGATCGACCTGGACACCCAGGGCAATGCGAGCTGGACGCTGGCCGGCCACGACTCGGGCTATCCCGCCAGTCGCATGTTCACCGCCGGCGGCGACGAGCTGCGCGCCTGGTTCGCTGACCGGGAGGATGACGGCCTGGCGCTGATCGCGGCAGACGCCAACCTGGCGAACCTGGACAAGATGGAGCTTTCCCAGGCGGCCGCCGCGCTGCGGGCCAGTGTGGCCGCGCTGGGCGAGTTCTTCGACGTGTGCCTGATCGACACGGCCCCCTCCCTTGGCGTCGCCATGACGGCGGCCGTGCTGACGGCCGACTACATGCTGTCGCCCATCGAAATGGAGGCGTACAGCTTGCAGGGCATGAAGAAGATGGTCGCGGTCATCAGCAACCTGCGCAAGCAGAACCCCAAGCTGCGCTTCCTCGGCATGGTGCCGAACAAGGTGGACGCGCGGAAGCCGCGCCACGTCAACAACCTGGCGACGTTGCAGCAGGCATACCCGCAGCTCATCTTGCCGTTCAGCATCGGCGCGCGTGACAGCATCGCCGAGGCGCTGGGCGAGCAGATGCCGGTGTGGAAGATCAAGAAGACCGCCGCGCGGAAGGCCACCCAGGAGGTGCGTGCGCTGGCGGATTACGTGTTCACGAAGATGGAGATCGCGCAATGAGCGCCAAGACCAACGCCAAGAAGAAGGAGCAGGACAAGCCGCAATCGTCCGGGCTGGGCCTGGACGGGCTGGGCGACCTGGCCGGCCTGCTGAACGAGCAGCCGGCGGCCAACGCCGGCGGCGCAGGCCCGCAGGAGCTGCCGCTTGACCTGATCGACGAAGACCCGCACCAGCCGCGCACGGCCGACAACCCCGGCTTCTCGCCGGAGAGCATCGCGGAGATCGGCGAGACGATCAAAGCGCGCGGCGTGAAGTCGCCCATCAGCGTGCGCGAGAACCCGGACGCACCGGGGCGCTACCTCATCAACCACGGCGCGCGGCGCTATCGCGGCTCGAAGTGGGCGCACAAGACCACGATCCCGGCCTTCATCGACAACGACTACAACGAGGCCGACCAGGTTATCGAGAACCTGCAACGCAACGAGCTGACGGCGCGTGAGATCGCCGACTTCATCGGCCGCGAGCTGGCGAAGGGCAAGAAGAAGGGCGAGATCGCCAAGGAGATCGGCAAGTCGCCGGCCTTCGTCACGCAGCACGTCACGCTGCTGGACTTGCCCGAACCCATTGCCGAGGCGTTCAATAGCGGCCGGGGCAAGGACGTGACTGTCATCAACGAGCTGGTGACGGCCTACAAGAAGAACCCCGACGAGGTGGCCGCCTGGCTGGCCGACGACAGCCAGGAGCTGACGCGCGGCTCGGTGAAGCTGCTGCGCGAGTTCCTGGAGGACAAGCGCAGTCACGAGGACGGCGACCGTGATCCCAACACCGTCGATGCGCTGACCGGCAAGACCGACGCCGAGGCCGGCGACGGCGAGCAGGGGCCGCAGGATGATGACGCCAAGGGGAAGAAGGAGCCGAAGGAGGCCGACCCCGACAAGCTCAAGAAGGCCATCATCCAGGTCAAGCACGACGACCGGCCGGCACGGCTGATCCTCAACCGCCGGCCCCCGGCCGAGGGCTGGGCCTGGCTCAAATACGAGGATGACGGCCAGGAGTTCGAGGCCGACCTTGGCACCGTGCAGCTTGTCGCGCTGCTGGAGGGCTGACACGCCCAGCGCCGGGCATCGCCGACCACCGACCCCCACCCATCGCCCCGCCATCGAGCGGGGCTTTTTTTGCCCGCGTTTTAGCCGCTAAAAAAAGTTCAGCTAAACCGCTTGCGTAGTGTTGTATGTTGTAGTATGCTTCACGCTACAACATACAACCGGCCAAAGGAGGCCCGACATGGCGATCTCGAAGGAGCAGATATTTGCGGTGGCCGACGAACTGGACGCGGCCGGCCAGAACCCCACGCTGGCGAACGTGCGCAAGCAGCTCGGCAGCGGCAGCTTCACCACCATCAGCGAGGCGATGAACGAGTGGCGCGCACGCAAGGCCAGCCAGGCCGCCCCGATCCGCGAGCCGGCACCGCAGGCGATCACTGACAAGCTGGCCGAGCTGGGCGGCGACTTGTGGGCCGTGGCGCTGGAAATGGCGAACAACCGCCTGGCCGCCGAGCGCGAGGCGCTGGAGGCCGTGCGCCAGGAGACGGAAGCAGCGCGCCAGGAAGCCGCAGAGCTGGCCGACCAGCTCACCGGCGAGCTGGACGAGGCCAAGGCCCGCATCGCGGCCCTGGAGGCCGTCGAGGCGGCCGCCAAGGGCGAGGCCGACGAGCTGCGCGGCAAGCTCGCGGCGACCAGCGAGCGCGCGGCCACGGCCGAGGCCAGGGCCGGCGAGCTGCGCACGGAGCTGGATCACGCCCATCAGGAAGCCCGCCAGGCGCGCGCAGAGCGCGACAAGGCCCAGGAGAGGGCCACGGCCAGCGCCGACCAGGTGGAGGCCCTGCGGGCCGACCTCGCGGCCGCGAACAGCCGTACCGCCGAGATCGAGCGCCGCGCCGGCGAGCTGCGTGCCGACCTGGAGCGGGCGAACCAGGCGACCGACCAGGCGCGCGCCGCTCAGGCCGAGCAGCGGAAGGCCACCGAGGCGGCCGCCGCCGAGCGCGACCAGGTGCGCGCGGAGCTGGTGAAGGTGCAGGCCAAGGCCGAGGCGGCCGAGCAGGCCCACCAGGAGCAGCGCAAGGCGATGGCGGCCGAGGCACACCGCCAGGCCGAGCGGCTGACCGCCGCCCAGGGCGAGCGCGACCAGGCGAAGCGCGACGCTGCCCAGGCCCGCGAGGAAGCGGCCGGGCTTCGCGGCCGGCTGGAGGCCCTGGAAACCGTCATGGCGCAAGGCCGGGCGGCCGATCCGACCAGCGGCGGACGCAAAAAGACCTGATAAATCGGTTGGTTTTCCTTAAAATTACCCTGGAACCCTGACAAAACGCACAACCCGGCCGCTGGGAAGAGCCGGCCTCGCTTTGCCGAGGTCGGCTTTTTTGTTGGAGCGCGGCTTGCATGGGGCCACCATCACCCTTTTGAGAACTACGGCAACCATAGGAGTGCCCGATGAAAGAACGCCTCTTGGTCATGAACGGTCAACGCATCGTTCAGGCCGAAAAGGACGGCGCTTGGACGAATCAGAAAGTAGACAAGGCGGGCGCGTTGAAGCCCGGCATCTACAACCTGTACACGGCCCAAGCGGCCGACAAGAAGCAGACCCACGCCGGCGTGATCGTTCATGCCGACGCCACCAACGTGTACCAGCAGATCGGCAAGAACTTTGTCATGCACGCTCGGTCAGATTTCGATAAAGTACCTGAAATTGGGAGCGCAAAGAGCATCAGCTACAACGCCCAGGGCAAGGCGGCAGTCGCCGCAGAGGCCCCGAAACTGACGCGGGGGCGCTCCATGTAGCTTTAGCGGCTAAAAAGGAGGCACGCCCTTGAAACGACTCACCATCCCCGGCAGCGGCACCGAGAGCCGCGCCACCAAGCCGGCCCGCGTCAGCGCGCCGGCCACCCTCGGCGGTGCCGCCTTCGGCGCTTCGCGCGAGGACACCGGAGCCGACTTGCTGGAGGCCGCCCAGGCGGCCGAGATCGAGCAGCAGGCCACCCTAGAGGCGGCCCCGGTCGAGCAGTCCTACCCCGAAACCCTGGCGCTCTACGTGCAGGCCAAGCACGACCAGGTGGAGCACATCGAGGACAGGCTAGAAAACCTGATCGACCGGCAGCAGGCCCGTTTGCAGCAGACCCAGGCGTCCGCGCCTGGCCGGCTTTCCTTGCCCGGCTCTAAGCGAGCCTGGCAGAACCAGCAGGCGCAGCAGCAGGCCCGCTTGCAGACGCTTCACGCGCGCCTGGAGGCCGTCCGCGAGATCAAGGAAGGCATGGGCCTGCACTCGCCGAAGATCGAAGAGCTGGCGACGCGCAAGATGCGCGCCGAGAACCCCGAGCTGGCTTCCGATTGGGATGCCATGCGCGAGGCCGCCCGCCGGCATGAGCTGCTGATGCGCAAGCAGGAGCAGGAGCGCAAGCAATCCCAGGCCCAGGAGCGGCCAGGGAGATCGCAGTCCTTGGGCCTGTCAGCCAGGCCCGCATAAAAACGAAGCCCGGCGGTCGCCGGGCTTTTTTCTCGAGCATCGCCATTTCTGGCGAGGGAGGCCCGCCGAGGGCCTGGTGGAATCATCCTGCAGCATCGTCACAAGCGACGATGCCGGGAGCTGGCCAGCATCGCCGAACCTGGCGATGCCGCCGGCGCGGTCGACCATCGCCAGTTCTGACGATGAGATCCCGCATCGCCATCTACAGCGAGGCCCACAGGGCCAGGCCGGCGGCCACGACCGCCATGCCGGCCGCGACCATGTTCATCATGGCGACGCGCCGCGCCTCGCGGATCGGCGCGACGAGCTGCGCCGTCACCGCCTCAACCTCACGCCGCACGGCCTCGGCGGCCGCCTTCGCGCCCTCCTGCATTCCCCGCGTCATGGCGTCCTTGCTGGCCGCCAACGCCGCGTTGAGCGTCCTTTCCGCCTTTCCCTTGGCGTCATCACCCCATCGGTGGGCGATGGACTCCAGTTCCGACTTGAAGGCGTCCAAGATTTCCTGCTGGGCCGATGCGCTGTCCTGCATCAGCTTCATGTTGATGGTCTGGAGGATCAAGATCGGATCGTCGCGGCCCACGGCGATGCCGTGCTTGGCCGCGATCTCCCGTATCAGCTCCTCGATCTTGTCGTCGGCCGCCATCAGAGCACCGCCGCGTTTTCGAGCTGGGCGAAGAGCTGGGTTTTCACGATCTTGAGCCGCTGCCGCGTCATGATCGTGAGCGCCGAATCGGCCAGGGCCTCATCGAAGGTGCGCCGATCCTGGAGCATTTCGGCGAAGTCGCGGCCGTAGGTTTCCTCTTTCAGCGCCGGAATCTGGATGATGGCGGACACACGGCCCTTGTTGGTCGTGTACGCCTTCAACTGCTCGAACCCCTTGCCCTCGTGCTCGATTGGCCCCCAATACGGGTTCAGCCAGACCACGAACAGGCATTCGGCCGGGAACTGGCTGGCGAGCTGGGCGAAGCCGCTCACCGTGTCCACCAGGGCCTGGCCGCCGGTGACGACCGTATGCACCACGAGTTCGTGGCCCATGTCCTGGAGCAGCGCCGGCACCTGGTTGCTGATGAGGTAGTGCGACAGCGGCACGAACGAGCTGGCCCCGTTGTCGATGATGACGTCGCCCTCGGCCGACGCGATCATCTCGACCAGGGCGTCGAAATTCCGGGTGTTGATCTCGTCGCCGTCCATGATGTTGAGCCGGCGCACGTTGAGGGCTTTGTAGCCCTCGAACGTCGCGTTCACCGGATCGGTGTCGATGCAAAGCGGCTTCTGTCCCTTGCCGGCTTTGTACTGCGCGATGGTGGCCGCGATCATCGACTTGCCGACGCCGCCCTTGCCTTGCAGAACCATGTGAATTTTCGCCATTACAGTAAATCCTCTTTCTTTGGAGTCGCATCAAACGTGAAGCCGCCGATCTTGGGCGGCTCACTCTTGGATTCCGAGGCCGGCGGGGCGGCCTTCGGCTCGGGCTTCGCGCCCTTGGGCTGGCTGTCCGGGGGAGTGGCGGGAGGCGGCGGGGAAGCTACCGGCGCGGCCTTGATGTACCGCTTCACGTGCTGGGTGAAGGTTTCGTACCGACAGCGCAGCCGGCCGGTTTCCTTCATGTGCTCCCAGATCGTTTTCATCGCATAGCCCGCATCGAGCGCCGCTTGAACGTCGCTCTTGACGGCCAGGAACGCGACCACGTGCTTGTCCTGGCGCGGCTTCTTGGCTTCCCGTCCCTTCACCCATTCAGCCAGCTCTTCGGGGTAGGTCTTTGGCATCGTGTTCGTCCATCTAATCCTCTCATCGCAAATGTAACGCTACTAAGCGGCGCTACGGAAACGCAAAAAGTCCGCTATCGGCGTGCATTGGCACGCTTCGATAGCGGCATTATGGGCCATTGTGGCGGTTTTCGCTATATCCGTTGCTGCTTTTGCGGCCTGATAGCGCGATAGTTGCGGATAAATCGTAATGGCTGGTGTAGACTTTCCTTGGTGTTATTAACGCCGTAAGGCGGGCAGGATGTGTGAAGTTAGCTAACCGGCGAGCCGGTTATCTATCTTCACTGTCCCTTATTCGCGCCGGGGGCGCTCAACGGGTCATCCTGCTCTGCGAGGCAGCCGGCTACCGCCGGCATGAGAGACGAGGCGAGGCATGGAGAACGACGAAAAGGAACACGGCCGCCGGCGGCGGCAGCACCTGCGGGTGCCGGTGTTCCCCGAAGAGAAAGACGAGATCGAGGCGAACGCCAAGAGGGCGGGCGTCAGCGTGGCGCGCTATCTGCGCGACGTGGGCCAGGGCTACCAGATCAAGGGCGTCATGGACTACCAGCACGTGCGCGAGCTGGTGCGCGTCAACGGCGACCTTGGCCGCCTTGGCGGCCTGCTCAAGCTCTGGCTGACCGATGACGTGCGAACGCTCCAGTTCGGCGAGGCGACCATCCTGGCCCTGCTGGGCCGGATCGAGGCCACCCAGGACGAAATGAGCCGGATCATGAAGGCCGTGGTTCAGCCGAGGGCCGAGCCTTGACTTCTTTAGCGGCTAAAAAGCCGGAGGGGCGGCCATGATCGCCAAGCACGTGCCGATGCGCTCGCTTGGCAAGAGCGACTTCGCGGGCCTGGCGAACTACATCACCGACGCCCAAAGCAAAGACCACCGGCTGGGCCACGTGCAGGCGACGAACTGCGAAGCCGGTTCCATCCAGGACGCCATCACGGAGGTGCTGGCGACCCAGCACACGAACACCCGCGCGAAGGGCGACAAGACCTACCACCTGATCGTCAGCTTCCGGGCCGGCGAGCAGCCCAGCGCCGACACCTTGCGCGCGATTGAGGAACGCATCTGCGTCGGGCTGGGTTATGGCGAGCATCAGCGAATCAGTGCCGTCCACAACGACACCGACAACCTGCACATCCACATCGCCATCAACAAGATTCACCCGACGCGGCACACGATGCACGAGCCGTACTACCCGCACCGGGCGCTGGCGGAACTCTGCACGGCCCTGGAGCGCGACTACGGCCTGGAGCGCGACAACCACGAGCCGCGCAAGCGCGGCGCGGAGGGCCGGGCCGCCGACATGGAGCGGCATGCCGGCGTTGAAAGCCTGGTCGGCTGGATCAAGCGCGAGTGCCTGGACGAGATCAAGGGCGCGCAGTCCTGGCAGGAACTGCACCAGGTCATGCGGGACAACGGAATGGAGCTGCGCGTCCGCGCCAATGGCCTCGTGTTCGAGGCCGGCGACGGAACGATGGTGAAGGCGAGCACAGTAGCCCGCGACCTTTCCAAGCCGAGCCTGGAGGCGCGGCTTGGCCCGTTCGAGGCTTCGCCCGAACGGCAGGCGCAAACCACCGCGAAGCGGCAGTACCGCAAAGACCCCATCCGCCTTCGCGTCAACACCGTGGAGCTGTACGCGAAGTACAAGGCCGAGCAGCAGAGCTTGACCACGGCGCGCGCCCAGGCCCTGGAGCGCGCCCGGCATCGCAAGGATCGGCTGATCGAGGCGGCCAAGAGGTCGAACCGCCTGCGCCGCGCCACGATTAAGGTGGTCGGCGAGGGCCGCGCGAACAAGAAGCTGCTGTACGCCCAGGCGAGCAAGGCCCTGCGCAGCGAACTCCAGGCGATCAACAAGCAGTTCCAGCAGGAGCGCACGGCCCTCTACGCCGAGCACAGCCGGCGCACGTGGGCCGACTGGCTCAAGAAGGAGGCGCAGCACGGCGGCGCCGACGCCCTGGCCGCCCTGCGCGCCCGCGAGGCGGCCCAGGGCCTCAAGGGCAACACCATCCGGGGCGAGGGCCAGGCGAAGCCCGGCCACGCGCCGGCGGTGGACAACATCACGAAGAAGGGGACGATCATCTTCCGCGCCGGCATGAGCGCCGTGCGCGATGACGGTGACCGCCTGCAAGTCTCCCGCGAGGCCACGCGCGAAGGGCTGCAAGAAGCCCTGCGCCTGGCGATGCAACGCTACGGCAACCGCATCACCGTCAACGGCACGGTGGAGTTCAAGGCGCAGATGATCCGCGCCGCCGTCGATTCCCAGCTACCCATCACCTTCACCGATCCGGCTCTTGAGAGCCGGCGGCAGGCGCTTTTGAACAAGGAGAACACCCATGAGCGAACCGAAAGACCAGAGCATCGAGGACGAACTGGACGCGGCGCTGGCGGCCCTGGACAGCGGCCCGCTGCCGACCAGCACGCTACCGGAGCCGCAGCCGTCGCCCGAGCAGGCGACGGCCGGCCAGCCGCCGGCCGAGGCGACCGCGCCGACGCCGGCCTTCACGCCGCCACCGTCCACCGGAAGCCCGACGTTGGACGCCTTGGAAGAAAACCGCCGCCCCAAAGCCAGCACCGTTTGCGAGCACTGTCCGAACTCGGTGTGGTTCGCATCGCCGGCGGAAGTGAAGTGCTATTGCCGCGTGATGTTCCTCGTCACGTGGAGCAGCAAGGAACCCAACCAGATCACGCACTGCGACGGGGAATTTCTCGGCCAGGAACAGGAGTAGGCCAGACGCCGCCGGGCGTCGCCGCCGCCGACAAGTACATCGCCGAACGCGAGGCAAAGCGCCTAAAAGGTTTCGATATACCGAAGCATTCCCGATATACTGCCGGTGATGGTGCGCTCACGTTCCAGGGCACCAGGACTATCGAGGGCCAGGCGCTGGCCCTCTTGAAACGAGGTGATGAGGTCATGGTTATGCCCATCGACCAGGCCACGGCCCGGCGCTTGACGCGCATCGCGGTCGGCGATGCCGTCTCGATCACCGCGAAAGGCTCCATCAAAACGTCGAAAGGAAGGAGTAGATGAAGATCAAGATGAACAACGCGGTAGGGCCGCAAGTCCGAACCGCCAAACCGAAGCCGAGCAAGCTGCTGCCGGTGCTGGGCGCGGCCTCGATGGTCGGCGGCCTCCAGGCCGCGACGCAGTTCTTCGCCCACACGTTCGCCTATCACGCGACCCTCGGCCCCAACGTGGGCCACGTGTACGCGCCCTGGTCGATCCTGCACTGGACGTACAAGTGGTACAGCCAGTACCCGGACGAGATCATGAAGGCCGGCAGCATGGGGATGCTGGTTTCGACCGTGGGCCTGCTGGGCGTGGCCGTGGCGAAGGTCGTCACGTCCAACAGCTCGAAGGCGAACGAGTACCTGCACGGCTCGGCCCGCTGGGCCGAGAAGAAGGACATTCAGGCGGCCGGCCTGCTGCCACGCGAGCGCAACGTCCTGGAGATCGTCACCGGCAAGGCCGCACCCACGGCTACCGGCGTGTACGTGGGCGGCTGGCAGGACAAGGACGGCAATTTCTTCTACCTGCGGCACAGCGGCCCCGAGCACGTGCTGACCTACGCGCCCACGCGCTCGGGCAAGGGCGTCGGCCTGGTGGTGCCCACGCTGCTGTCGTGGGGCGCGAGCAGCGTCATCACCGACTTGAAGGGCGAGTTGTGGGCCTTGACCGCCGGCTGGCGGCAGAAGCACGCCAAGAACAAGGTGCTGCGCTTCGAGCCGGCCAGCACCTCGGGCGGCGTCTGCTGGAATCCGCTGGACGAAATCCGCCTCGGCACCGAATACGAGGTGGGTGACGTGCAGAACCTTGCCACGCTGATCGTTGACCCGGACGGCAAGGGCCTGGACTCGCACTGGCAGAAGACCGCCTTCGCGCTCCTGGTCGGCGTGATCCTGCACGCGCTGTACAAGGCCAAGGACGATGGCGGCACCGCCACGCTGCCGTCCGTCGATGCGATGCTGGCCGACCCGAACCGGGACATTGGCGAGCTTTGGATGGAAATGGCGACCTACGGGCACGTAGACGGCCAGAACCATCACGCCATCGGCTCGGCGGCCCGCGACATGATGGATCGGCCCGAGGAAGAAGCCGGATCGGTGCTGTCCACGGCCAAGTCGTACCTGGCCCTGTACCGCGACCCCGTGGTGGCCCGCAACGTCAGCCGGTCGGACTTCCGCATCAAGCAGTTGATGCACGAGGACGACCCGGTAAGCCTCTACATTGTCACCCAGCCCAACGATAAGGCCCGCCTGCGGCCGCTGGTGCGCGTCATGGTGAACATGATCGTGCGCCTGCTGGCCGACAAGATGGACTTCGAGGGCGGCCGGCCGGTGGCGCACTACAAGCACCGGCTCTTGATGATGCTGGACGAGTTCCCGAGCCTCGGGAAGCTGGAGATCATGCAAGAGTCGCTGGCCTTCGTGGCCGGCTACGGCATCAAGTGCTACCTCATCTGCCAGGACATTAACCAGCTCAAGAGCCGCGAGACGGGCTACGGCCACGACGAAAGCATCACGTCGAACTGCCACGTGCAGAACGCCTACCCGCCCAACCGCGTCGAGACGGCCGAACACCTGTCCCGCCTCACCGGGCAGACCACCGTGGTGAAGGAGCAGATCACGACCAGCGGCCGCCGCACGGCGGCGATGCTGGGCCAGGTGTCGCGCACTTACCAGGAAGTGCAGCGGCCCTTGCTGACGCCCGACGAATGCCTGCGCATGCCGGGGCCAAAGAAGAACGCCCAGGGCGAGATCGAAGAAGCCGGCGACATGGTGATCTACGTCGCGGGCTACCCGGCGATCTACGGCAAGCAACCCCTGTACTTCAAAGACCCAGTGTTCTCGGCACGCGCCGCGATCCCTGCGCCCAAGGTCAGCGACCGCCTGCGCGCCGTCGCACAGGCCGAGACGGAAGGGGAGGGCATCACGATATGAGCCGCATCCTGAAACGCATCGCGGCAGGCGTCGTCATCGCGGGCGTGGCCGCCCTGCTGCTGGCCGCCGGCGGCTATGCCGCCGGTGCCCGCGTGAACACCACCAAGAGCATTCCGGTCGGCCTGTACTGGACGAGCAGCGCGCCGGTGGAGAAGGGGGCCTACGTCCTCTTCTGCCCGCCGCAGCTCGGCGTGTTCGATGACGCCAAGGAGAGGGGCTACATCGGGGCCGGCTTCTGCCAGGGCGGCTACGGCTACATGATGAAGCGCGTTTTAGCCGCTAAAGACGATGCCGTCGCCGTCGCCGATGACGGCGTGCGCGTCAACGGCGAGCTGCTGCCCCTCAGCGCGCCGATCAAGGCCGACAAGGCCGGTCGGCCGCTGCCGCGCTATCAGTCCAACAGCTACACGCTCGGCAATTCCGAGGTGCTGCTTATGTCGGACGTGAGCGCCACATCCTTCGACGGCCGCTACTTCGGCCCGATCAATCGTTCGCAAATCAAGACCGTGATCCGTCCGGTCATCACCTGGTAGGGAGACACACCATGCGCCTTTTCATCGCAGAAAAGCCGTCCGTCGCCAAGGCCATCGCCGGCGAGCTGGGCGCGACCGGCAAGGGCGACGGCTTCATCGAGTGCGGCACCGACAAAGTGACCTGGTGCTTCGGGCACATGCTCGAACAGGCCGACCCCGACGAGTACACGCCCGATGACGTGCCGCGCGGCCAGTCCGGCAAGAAGGTCTGGCGCGTCGATGAGCTGCCCATCATCCCCGAGAGCTGGATTCTCAAGCCCAAGGACGACGCGAAGAAGCAGCTCGCCGTGATCGGCAAGCTGCTCAAGGAGGCCAAGGAGATCGTCAACGCCGGCGACCCCGACCGCGAAGGCCAGTTGCTGGTTGACGAAGTGCTGGAGCACTTCCGCAACAGCAAGCCGGTGCGCCGCTTTTGGGTGAGCGCGCAGGACTCCGTTTCCGTCAAGCGCGGCCTGGCCGCGTTGAAGGAGAACACCACCTATGCAGGCTGGGCCGACGCTGCACGCGGGCGGCAGCGCGCCGACTGGCTGATCGGCATGAACCTCAGCCGCGCGTACACGCTGCGCGCGCAGCGCGGCGGCTCGCGCGCCCTGCTGACCGTGGGCCGCGTGCAGACGCCGACGCTGGCCCTCGTGGTCGCCCGCGACCGCGAGATCGAGGCATTCAAGGCCGTGCCGTACCACACCATCCGGGCGGTGGTGCAGCACGCCGGCGGCAGCTTCGCCGCCGCATGGAAGGCGAAGGAGGATCAAGCCGGTCTGGACAGCGAAGGCCGCCTTGTCGATACCGCCGTCGCCGACGCCCTGGTGGCCGCCGTCAAGGGCCAGCCGGGCACCATCGCCGCGTACAAACAGGAGGCCAAGAAGCAGAACCAGCCGCTGGCCTTCGCCCTGTCCGACATTACGGCACTGGCCTCGGCCAAGTTCGGCTACAGCGCCGAGGACGTGCTGAACACCTGCCAGGCGCTCTACGAGACGCACAAGCTGACCTCGTACCCGCGCACCGACTGCGCCTACCTGCCGGAGTCGCAGCACGCCGACGCGCCGCGCGTGCTGGAGGCGATCAAGCACGTCAACCCCGAACTGGCCGGCCTGGTCGATGGTGCCGATCCGCGTATCAAGTCCAAGACGTGGGACGACTCGAAGATCACCGCGCACCACGGCATCGTGCCGACCATGCAGAAGGGCAGCAAGGCCGCCCTCAGCGAGCGCGAGCGCAACATCTACGACCTGATCGTGCGCGCCTACCTGGCGCAGTTCTACCCGCTGCACGAGTACATGCAGACCACCGTGGGCGTCGAGATCGCGGGCGAGAACTTCGCCGCGAGCGGCAAGGTAGTCACGCGCAACGGCTGGCGTGACGTGTACAGCCAGGCCGACGAGGAAGGCGAGAAGGACGAGGACGACGACAGCGGCACGCAGGCCCTGCCGTCGATGGCCCAGGGCGACGCCGTGACCTGCACGGACGCCACCCGCAAGGACGCCAAGACGAAGCCGCCAGCGCGCTTTACCGAGGGCACGCTGATCCGCGCGATGGAGAACATCCACAAGTTCGTCAGCGATGCCGAGCACAAGAAGATGCTGCGCGAGGGCGACGGCATCGGCACGTCGGCCACCCGTGCGTCGATCATTTCCGAGTTGAAGCGGCGCGAGTTCCTGGCCGTCAAAGGCAAGCAGATCATCAGCACGACCCTCGGCCGCAGCGTCATCGACGCGCTGCCCGAGGTTGTGAAAAGCCCGGTGCTGACCGCGCTCTACGAGCGGATGCTGAAAGGCGTCGAGCAGGGCACGGCCGCCCTGGACGCCTTCATCACGAAGCAAGAGACGTTCATCCGCGACCAGGTGGCGAAGGCCAACAGCGGAGCCGTGACCATCGCCGGCGGCAAGGAAGCCGCGCCGGTGTCATCCCTTCACAAGTGCATGGCCTGCGGCAGCGGCTTGTCGCGCCGGCCGAGCAAGAAGAAGGGGCAATTCTGGTGGGGTTGCAGCAACTTCCCCACATGCAAGCAGACCTACCCCGACCTCAAGGGTCGGCCCGACTACAGCAAGGGCCGCAACGGCCCGGCATCCGAATGACCACAGCGAAGGAGATCGACCATGAACGAGCAAACCACCACCAACACCGCCGCCCACGACGAGCCGCTGGCCGTCCTGCCGCCGGTTGACGACGACGCCGCCGGCCGCGAGGCCGTGCGCGAGAAGATGGCCGACGCGCTGACGCCCGGCTTCCAGGTCGAGTTCGACCCCGACGAAGCCGAGCGCGTGGGCGCGTTCGTGGAGGACGCGCTGTCCGAGCAGGACGCCGCCGCGAGCGGCGACGACCTGGTGGAAGTCGATGGCGCGCTGGAGCCGGCATTCCTGGACGACGAAGGCCCGAGCGCCGACATCCCGCCGTTCATCACCACCACGAACGCCCGCGAGCTGTACGACCTGCGGCCCGGCGAGACGGTTGCCCAGGCCGCCGCGCGCAAGGCGTCGGAGGGCTGACCCATGCCGATCACGAAAGCCGAGGCGCAAGGGGTGACGCGGGCTTTCGTCCGCGACTACCCCGGCGCGCTGGAGCTGGCCTACAAGTTCCGCGAGGACGCGGCCGAGCTGTACGGGCCGCGAGCGGCCGAGGTGCCGGCCGACATGAAGGGCGGCTACGTGCCCAAGGAGACGCTGCACGCCGGCCGCGCCTACCGTGGCCGCGTGGACGTGCCCTTGCAGAACGTCGAGAGCGCCGGCGACCTACTGATGACGCTGCGGCACGAGGTGCTAGGCCACTACGGGGCCAACACCTTCGCGCCGGGCGAGAAGCGCGCCTTGCTGGACGGCCTGGCGGCCGCCCGCAACGAACCCACCCTCAAGCCGCTATGGGATGACGTGAACCGGCGCTATGCCGGCCAGTCCCTGGACGTGCGCGCCGAGGAAGTGTTTGCCCTGCACTGCGAGGGCATCGAGCCGAGCCAGCACCAGGTCGCCGACCAGGTGCAGCAGCGCGGCCAACAGTCATTCACGGAAACCTGCATCGCCCGCGTGCGGCCCATGCAGGCCGACGACCTGCACAACATCGTGTGCATGGTCGCCCAGGGCCTGCGCGACCGTTCCCGGACACAGCAGAACTTCCCTCAGTTCAACGAGCTATTCCGAAGGGACGAGAACATGGAGCCGAAGAAGCCGTTTCACGAAGTCGTGGCCGAAAAGCTGATCGAGCAGCTCAAGGCCGGCACCGCACCGTGGCAAAAGCCGTGGGAGCCGGGCGAACCCAACGCCTACCTGCCGATGAACCCGACCACCGGCAAGCGGTACAAAGGGATCAACGCCATCCACCTGATGGCCCAGGGCCGCAGCGATGCGCGCTGGATGACCTACAAGCAGGCCGCCGCCGTGGGCGCGCAGGTTCGCAAGGGCGAGAAAGGCACGCCGGTTCAATACTGGAAGTTCAGCGAAGAGCAAGACAAGCTGGACGACAGCGGCCGGCCCGTCCTCGATGCGAAGGGCCAGCCGGTCAAGGAAACCGTCATGCTGGAGCGGCCGCGCGTGTTCTTTGCGACCGTGTTCAACGGCGAGCAGATCGACGGCCTGCCGCCGCTCCAGCCGAAGAAGGAACAGACTTGGAACGCCGTCGAGCGCGCCGAGCACATCCTGAAAGCCTCGGGCGCGACGATCACCCACGCCGCCGGTGATCGGGCGTTCTACCGCCCTTCGACCGACAGCATCACCCTGCCGGAGCGCGGCCAGTTCCCCAGCTCCGACCGCTACTACGCGACCGCGCTGCACGAGCTGGGCCACTGGACGGGCCACGCTTCGCGCCTTGACCGCGACCTGGCGCACCCGTTCGGGAGCGAGGGGTACGCCAAGGAAGAGCTGCGCGCCGAAATCGCTTCCATGATCGTCGGCGACGAGCTGGGCATCGGCCACGATCCGGGCCAGCACGCCGCCTATGTGGGTTCGTGGATCAAGGCGCTGCAAGACGAGCCGCTGGAGGTGTTCCGCGCGGCCGCCGATGCCGAGAAGATTCACGACTACGTGCTGGCCTTCGAGCAGAAGCAGGTTCAGGAGCAAGACCAGCAGCAGAGCCAGGCCCAGGACGAAGCCGTGGCCCAGGCCCTGGCCGTGGACATTGCCGAAGTCCTGGACAACCCGGACGTGTCTTTCAGCCACTACCAGGCATTCCAGGGCGACACCCTGGAAGACGCCTTGCGCAGCCGTGGCCTCGAAACCGTGGGCAGCATCACCGGCACCGATCCCGAGCAGTTCTACGCGGTCGCGCATGACCGGCTGTCGCCGGTGTTCGGCATCGACCCGAGCCACACCGACACCGACAACGCCTACCTGGAGCGCAAGGGCTTGGCGCAAGAGTTCGCCAACATGGCCGAACAGCTCCACCTCGCGCAGCAGCTCCAGCAGCACGGCGAACAGATCGTGTCGAGCATCGACGCCGAAGCCAGGTGGAGCGACGGCCAGCGCATCTTTGCGTTCCACGACCAGGACGGTGAACCCCACCAGGTTCGCAGCCTGGACGAGCTGAACAACTACGCGCCCGACCAGTTGATGGCCCTGCCGGCGCTGACCCAGCAGCAAGCGGCCGTCGCAGACCAGGAGGCGAACATGACCCCACCGACCAACGACCAGGCGGCCGCCCTGCTGGCCGCCCATCCTGCCGACGCGGTGCAGGGCATCGAGCAGGCCGCCGCCGCGCGCCGGCAGCTCGCCGCCGGCGAGATCGACGGCCAGGCGTTCGCCGACGCGACCCGTCAACACCTTGGCGTTGAGCTGCCGCCCGACTGGAGCGGAGAGCTGCGCATCGTCGGCGTGGCCGAGCAGGACGGCCAGACCGTCGATGCCGCCCAGGCCGGCATCGAGCCGCAGGCGTTCCAGGTCTACGCGCGCAAGGCCGATGCGCAGTTCGGCGAGGACGCCTTTGCCTTCGTCGCCGGCACCCGCACCGAGGGCCAGGCCGAGGCTCTGACCGAGCGCCTGCACCTGGTCGATGCGCTGGGCACCGACAACCAGCACGAGCGCGCCGCCAAGCTGGCCCGCGTGCAGGAAGAGCGTGTACGGCGCGACCCCAACGCGACCGAAGAGGACATTTCAGCCGCTAAAGAGGCACGCAAGACCGCCGAGGCGTCGGCCATGCTCAACGACAGCGACGCGCAGCGCCGCGCGGCCGAGCTGGAGCGCCAGGAACGCGAGCGGCAGCAGGCGCAGCCGCAGGCCGAGAAGCCCGAACGGCAGTACATCAACGTGCCGTACAAGGAGAAGGACGAGGCCAAGAGCCTCGGGGCGCGTTGGGATCGGCAGCAACAGTCCTGGTACGTGCCGCCGGGCACCGATGCCGCTCCCTTCGCCAAATGGGCGCAGGGAGCCGCTACAGCGGCCGTAGAGCCGCGTTCGGCCCAGCCGGCACCCGAAGCCCAGGGCGAGGCGCAGAAGCCCGCGCAGCAGGCCCAGCAGGCCCGCCAGTACCTGGCCGTGCCCTACGAGCAGCGCAACGCGGCCAAGGCCGCCGGCGCGCTTTGGGACAAGGCCGCGAAGTCCTGGTATGTCGGCCCGCGCGCCGACGCGGCGAAGCTCGAACGCTGGAAGCCCGAGAACGTGCAGGCCCAGCAAGGGCCAGCGATGACGCCAAGGGAAGAGTTCGCCGAGGCCATGCGCAGCGCCGGCCTGTTCACCGGCAGCAACGCCCAGGGCGATCACCCGATCATGGATGGCAAGCGGCACCGCGTGCCGGTCGAGGGCGGCAAGAAGGGCGCGCTCGATGGCTTCTACGTGGGCCACCTGGACGGGCACCCGGCCGGGCGGATCATCAACAACAAGACCGGCACGGACATTACCTGGAAGAGCAAGGGCTACGCCTTGAGCGACCAGGAGAAGGCCAAGCTCCAGGCCGAGGCGGCCGAGAAGCTGGCACAGCGAGCCGTCGAGCAGGACAAGGCCCAGGAGGCCACCGCGCAGCGCGTCGGTCGGCAGATGGCCGACCTCGTGCCCATCGAGCAGCCGACGCCCTACCTGCAAGCCAAAGGCATCCAGGCGCAGGCCGGCGTGATGACCGACCGCGAAGGCCAGAAGACCTACATCCCGGCCTTCGACGCAGAGGGCAAGCAATGGACGATGCAATACATCCAGGAGGACGGCACTAAGCGGTTCGCCAAGGACTCGAAGAAGGAAGGATGCTTCCACCCGGTCGGCGGCATGGACGCCCTGGCGGCCGCGCCGGCGCTGGTGATCTCGGAGGGCTACGCCACGGCGGCCCAGGTGGCCGAGGCCGTGGGCCACGCCACGGTCGCCGCCTTCGACAGCGGCAACCTTGAGGCCGTGGCGAAGGCGCTGCACGCCAAGTTCCCGGACAAGCCGATCATCATCGCCGGCGACGACGACCGGCACCTGGTCATGACCCACGGCAACAACCCCGGCCGGGAGAAGGCCGAGGCGGCCGCCCAGGCCGTGGGCGGCAAGGCGATCTTCCCGATCTTCGCGCCGGCCGAGAACACCTACCCGCGCGACTTGCCCGCCATCACGCCCGACAGCTTCAAGACCCACCTGCGCGCCGAGCAGCGCCTTGCCGACGCCGCCGCCGGCAAGGTCGAGCTGGCCGGCGACGAGGCGGCCAAGCTCAAGGCGTCGATGTTGAGCGGCGCGCAGATCGCGGCGCTGTCCACGATGAAGCAGCACACCGACTTCAACGACTTGGCGCACAAGAGCGAGCTGGGCATCGAGGGCGTGAAGCGGCAGATCGGCGCGGCCATCAGCCAGGTGCAGCGCGACGAGCAGCAGCACCAGGAGCAGAAGCACGTCGAGAAAAAGCAACAGCAGATCGAGCAGCGCCCACGGCGGGCCGCTCGCATCGGATAAGTCGAAAAATCCGGCTAAAGTGGCCGAGCTGCACATCAGGCCGCGCGGTTTTCCTCCCTGATCGCCGGCGCGGTTTCTTCCTCCCTGAACCGCATGCAGACTTGCCGCCTCGGACACCCCGAGGCGGTTTTTTTTCGCCTCGCTCGAGCATCGCCGCATCCGACGATGCCGAGACGACCAGGCCGCGCACGTCGAGCTGCAGCATCGCCATTGCCGACGATGGCACCAGGTCGCCGGCGGTGGCCACCGACCTCGAGCTCGCATCGCCACATCCGACGATGCGCGCCGGCGTCGACCATCGCCAGGTCTGACGATGGCGGCCGCCCTGCCCTGGATCTCGCATCGCCATTTCTGGCGATGAGATCCACGGAGCGGCCATTTAGACCCGCCAATAACGACCCGGCCAAGATAAATCGCATGACGGCCTTTTTGGCCGGGGGTAGCATGACCGGACACTTTGCGTATACCCAAAATGACCGGAGGAACCCATGACCAGCCGCAACGGCTACTTCCCAGGCAAGACCAAGGCGAAGCGCAGCGCGATCATCACGCCGCGCACCGCCCAGGAAACACAGATTGCGGCCATGCCGCGCCAGTCACGCGCAGCGCGCCAGGCGCTCGCCAAGACGCCACCGCTGCGCGTCGGCGGCGATGGCCTGGTCGAAGGTGCCGACCGCATCATGCGGACGCCGACCGAGCACCAGGCCGCCGGCGTCGCTTTCAAGGTCGCGCGCATCTACTTGCGCGTCAGCACCGACGAGCAGGACTTGACCAGGCAGGCCGCCATCGTGGAGAGCACCAGGGCCGCCGGCTTCTACGTCGCCGGCATCTACCGCGAGAAGGCTTCGGGCGCTCGCGCCGATCGCGCCGAGCTGCTGCGCATGATCGGCGACCTGCAACCCGGTGAAGTCGTCGTTGCGGAGAAGATCGACCGCATCAGCCGCCTGCCGCTGCCCGAGGCCGAACGCCTCGTGGCCTCGATCCGCGCCCAGGGCGCGCGCCTGGCTGTCCCTGGCGTGGTCGATCTATCCGACCTGGCCGCCGAGGCGAAGGGCGTGGCAAAGGTGGTGCTGGAGTCGATCCAGGACATGCTTTTGAAGCTGGCGTTGCAGATGGCCCGCGACGACTACGAGGATCGCCGCGAGCGGCAGCGGCAGGGCGTCGAGCTGGCGAAGGACGCCGGCCGCTACACCGGCCGCAAGGCCAACACAAAGGTGCATGAACGCATCGTGGCGCTGCGCAGCGCAGGCCACAGCATTCCAGAGACGGCCAGGCTGGCCGGGTGCAGTGAAAGCCAGGTCAAGCGCGTATGGGCGCTGCACAACCAGGCGCAGGCGTGACCTACTCGGCCGCCTCCAGCTCGCGCAGGCATTCCATGATCGCCGCCCGCTCCAGCGGATCGAGCTTGGCGAGCTTCGCTTGCCAGCGGGCTTTCTTCCGCTTGATGCGCTCGCGCTCGCGGAAGTTGCTGCCGAGGTAGCGCAGATCGTGCAGCTCGGCCGGCTCGGGGTAGTTCATCCACAGCCGTTCGATAGCGATGCCGCCGCGCGTCATCGCGTTGAAGTCGATGGTTCTCCATGACGCCAAGGGAGAGCTGTCATAGATCGTTGAGCTGTAGCCCGACACCATCACCGCGCACGGCAAGCCGGCCAGCACGTCGAGCAGCCGCACGTGGTCGGCGTCGTCGTATTCGTGGCGGTATAGCTTGCCGCCGCGCCGGCTGTCCATCACGTAGGGCGGATCGGCGTAGACGAACTCGGAGCCGGTGAACTGGTGGGACTCCAGCCAGGCCACGGCGTCGCCGTGGTGCAGCTCCAGGCCGGGCACGTCGAGCTGCTGCCAGACCTCGATCACCTCGGGATCAACGTCGATGCCGACGCTGCGGGCAGCGGGCCGCTTGCGCTCCAGGATGTTGCCGCCGCCCAGGTGCGTTTCGATGTACGTGTCGTGAGGCGGGATGTTGTTGATGATCGTCTGGTAGACGCCGGCACCGCCCTTGCCGCCGGGGTATCTCATGGCCTTCTTCCTGGAGTAAATCGGGACTTGGCCAGCATCGTCAGAAATGGCGATGCTGTCAAGGGAAGCCGGCCGGGCCTGCATCGTCAGAGCCGACGATGCGAAGCTGCTGGAGCGACCTGCAGCACCGCCAGGAATGGCGATGCCGGATCGCTCAGTAGGTGGGGATGTAGACCACCTCAATGTCCACGCGCTGGTTCTCGCGCCGGCCCTCGGCCGTCGAGTTGTCTGCCACGAAATCGGCGGCCGATGCGAAGTTCACCATGATCTTGAGCGGCGAGACGCCGCGCGCCACCAAGTACGACCTGGCCGAGAGCGCACGGCGTAGTGCAAGGGCCTCATCGGCCGCGCTGGGCCGTAGTGTGCTGGTGCGCCCGCTGATGTAGATGATCGCCGCATTCCTAGCGTCGGCCAGCAGCTCCAGGGCCTCTGGCGTCGGCTGGAATGTCGCGCTGCTGTCGGGGAAGGACACCGATACGCCGGACTTGATCGGCGTGCCGAAGTTGCCGGCGTCGCCGGCGGCCAGTGCGCTTTGCGCGCTGACCAGGAACGCCAGAGAGAGGGCCAGAAGAACGGGTTTTCGCATGGGGCAGGACTCCAATCAGAAGAACAGGTAGCCGGCCTTGCTCATGGGGATGCGGATCAACCAGAGCGAGGCCAGGTGCAGCGGGTAATAGGCGTAGAAGGCCCAGCGCAGGCGCGGCACGCGCACATCCACCCGCGAGGCCAGGAAGAGCACCGGCAGGGCTGCCAAGGCCCACAGGTTGCGATTGACGAACCACAGGGCCGCGCAGGCCAGCACCGCGACCGCCGCGGCGGCCCAGCTCGGCCGGCGCGTGTACGACCACACCGCCAGGCCGAAAGCCACGGCCGGCCACCAATATTCGACCGAGCTGCCGCCGACCAGGAACACCACGCCGGCGGCCGCCAGGTGCAGCTTGCCGCCACGTTCGACCAGGTAAGCCGTGGCCGTGACGACCAGCAGCGTGAACATCACGTTGAGCGGCCACCAACCGGCGTACAGGCCGCCGAGGGCCACGAAGGGCACGGAGGCCAGCGCGCCGAACATCGCCAGGCGCGACATGGTGCGGCCGTACACGCCGCGTTCGAGCGTGCCCGGCCGGGCCAGGTTGTAGGCCAGGACGAACACGAAAAGGGGGAGCGCCACGCGGCCGGCCTCGAACAGCACCGGCAGCGTCGCGTTGAACAGGTACTTGTTGACGTGATCGCCGGTCATGAGAACCAGTGCGAGCCACTTCAACGCTTCGACGGTTCCATCAGGAATCCGCAGGGCCTTCATCAGCGCCGGCCCCCGCGAATCGCGTAGGCGCGCAGCACCAGGAAGATGATGTAGAGCGCTGGCAGTGAGAGCACGAAGGCGATGGGCTTGCCGATCCACGCCGGCAGCGCCCACAGCAGAAGGCCCAAGGCGAAGATCGGGCCGAGGCCCAGCAGAAGCAAATCGAGCTGGTTCTTGGCCTGCCCTTCCGCCCACTTGCAATAGGCTTGAAGCAACCGGCCGACGCCCAGCGTGTACCGCATCATGAAGGCGTGGAATTTGTCCATGTTTAGCCGCTAAATCGGAAGAGCCGGCCTACTCGGCCGACCCCTCGCGTGAAGTGTTGAAAGACACCGTGCGGGGCACGTAGCCGGCCACCGACACGCTGCGAGCTGCTGCGGCCGCTGGGGCGGCCTGCTGGGGTGCTGGTGCCGGCCTGGCCGCCGGCGTCGCCCGCTGGGCCACCGTCGCGGGCTGGCTGGGCGTCGAGGGCGTGGCCCCGGCCTTCGTCACGTCAAGCGTGACGAACCGAGCTTCGAGCCAATCGGCCCACTTCGACGCCTTGCGCATCAAGTCGGCCCGGTACACCGCGTTGTACTGCGGCGTGCGCGAGTGGTAGTTCGCCGCCTTCGTCCAGAGGTCGCCCTTGTCGTTGCGGATGTGCATCCGCAGCCGCCAGGCGGCCAGGTCGAACGAGTAGCAGCCGGCAGCCGCCACATCGTTCGCCGTGATGCCGTATCGGGCCAGGTCGCCCAGGTACGCGGTGTTGAACTGCATCGGGCCAACGTCATGCGTGCCATTCGAGTTGCGCACCCACTGGCCCGGCTTGCCGCCCTCTTTCTCGGCGACGGCCAACACGATGTTGACCGGCACCTCGTACTTGACGGCGGCCGAGATCGAGCAGACGACGCGCTCCTGGAGCTGCGGCGGCAGATCGGCGAAGAACGGCATGCCCTCCCCTCCCTCAGTTCAGCCAGGACTGACGGCGGCGCTCTTCGTCCTCGCGCCGGATGCGTTCGTTGTACTCGGCCAAGGCGCGGTCATAGTCGCGCGCTTCGACCCAATACCCGCCCCGCTCTGGCGTCCCGACATAGCGCGGCAGCGTGCCGCTGCTGGCGAAGTCGGTGTAGGCGTGGCCGGTGTAGGCCCCGCAGTAGTCAGGCAACTGGTTGCTGATGTACGTGCGCCCATCGTCGTAGCCGCCCGTCCACATCACCAACGTCGAGTTCAGCGACTGCGCGTCGCACCGGCCAGCGCCGCGCGAGATCGCCGACACGAGCGACTGCATTTCCGGCGTCTGGCTCGCCACCGGGCAAAGCTGGAGGAAGTTCAGGCGGGCGCGGATCGTGTCCGACAGCTTGCGCTTCGTGATGTTGAAGTACCGCGACAGCGACGGCGTGCATTCGCTCGGGCGCGTGCCCGACGACAGGCACAGGATCGCCTCGCAGGCCAGGCGCGTGTCGCCGGTCAGCACGTCTTGCGCGCTGGCCGTGCCGGCGGTCGATCCGAGGGCTGCCACGAGGGCGGCCAGGGCAAACAGTTTCTTCTTCATGGTTGGACTCTCCTTGGTTACGCAGTTGTGCCGTCGCGGCCTTGCTCGCGGTTGGCGAACGCAGCTACTTCGGACTCGGGATCGGCATCGGCAGGGCCGCCTGCCAGGCTGTTGTCGCCGAAGCTCGGCGCGGGCTGCTGGTCGGGCACGTCGATGTTCTCGGCCGTGCCGCTTCCTTGCGCCTTGATCGCGGCGGCGATCTTTCCGCCAGTGGTGTCGGCGATCCGCTCGGCTGCGGCTTCGCGCAGGCTCGCGGCTTTGGCCTTGGCAACATCGGCGGTTCCCTTCGCCAAGTTCGCGCCGGCGTCGGCGGCGATGCGGCCGGCCGTGCCGAGGGCCGATGCGGCCGATGCGAGCAAGCCGGGGCCGGTGCTGCCCGGTGCGGCCTGCTGCCCTTGCCCTGCCCCGCCGGCGGGCTTGGGTTCGTTCTTGGCGGCCTTGTCGGCACTGCTGCCGGTGCTGGCCGTCGAGCTGCTGCCCTGGCCGCCGGCGTCGGCTTTGCCGCCGCCCTTATCGCCGCCCTTCGAGCTGCCCGAGCTGCTGCCGGTCGAGGGGCTGCCGCCACCCGACGAAGAGCCACCGCCGGAGCTGCCGCTAAAGCCCGCAGCCTGAGCGAAGGGCGTGCTGCCGGTGCCGGCGTCGCCGCCGCCGCCCGCACCGCCGCCCGAGCTGCCGCCGCCCGAGAAGGCCGACATAACGTCCGTGCCTGCCGACACGTTCTCATTGGCCTTCGAGAAGGCGGCCATGACGGCAGAGGCACCACCGGCGGCCGAGGCTGCGCCGGCGGCCAGAGCGGCGCCGCCGGTCGCGGCCGCTGCTGCTGCCATGCCTGCGGCACCCAACGCAGCACCTGCACCGAACTGGCCGATGCCGGCACCGCCCACGCTCGCGCCGGTGATGATCCCGGCGATGAGCGGCGGAATCTTGTTGACCAACGCCAAGAGGATGATGACGACGATCAGCATCACGCCCATTTCCTTGAGGCTGATGCCGGCGCTCATGCGCGAGTAGTAGTCATCGAGGAAGGTCTTGCCGATGCCCACCAGGAGCACCATTGCGAAGAGCTGCGCGGCCACGCCCAGGACGACCTTGTAGTAGTTGATCGCCATGTCGGAAGTCCAGCGCGAACCACCGAAGCCGAGGAAGAACACGCCGCCGTAGGCGAGCACCCAGCCCGACGCGAGCAGCAGAAGCATATTCACACCGACCAGGGCCAGGATGACCAGGATCGCCACGGCCATGAGGATGCCGGCCATGCTGTCCACCGGCGACCACACCGAGGACTGATCCATCACCTTGTCGAAGATCGCAAAGCCCACGTCCACGATGCCCGAGGGCGACAGAGCATTGCCCAGGCCCGTCGCGTTGCCGGCGAGCTGCCGCAACGACGCATAGATGGACGAGGCGAAGTTAGGGCCGTTGGTTAGCGCCCACCAGAAGAAGCCGGTAAAGATCGTGAAGCGGACGAACTCCGCGAAGAACTCGCCAATGTCGGCCTTGCGCAAGGCCATCATGCCGAACGTCCAGACCATCGAGATCACAACCAGCGTCCAGAAGAGCCAGGTTGCGGCCGTGGTGATGACACCGGCCCAGCCGCTCGCGGCGGCCTGGTAGCGATCCAGCACGCTATCGAACACGCCGGCGTTGTCGATGGCCGCGTGGGCATCGACCGCGAAGAACGCCAGCCAGACGAACAGCGGCAGGGCGAGGGTTTTTAGATTGGCTGGCATTCTCATCGTCAGCACCTCACCATTCGCGTTTCGGGCTGGGCTTGAAATCCCCACCACGACGCAAGCACAGCGACGAAAAAGCCTGCTGGACGCCCTTGTCCTCGATCTTGGCGATGTTCTCGGGCTTGCAGTTCTCGTCGTTCACTTCCGGCATGGGGGCCGTGGCCGGCTTGTTGTCGCAGCCGGCGACCAAGGCCGCCACGAGGGCGGCCGAGGCCAAGGACAGAGCCTTGATTGCTTTCATGAATCCCCCTTACCAGGTGCGCGCCGGGCTGGCCCGGTAGCTGCCCTGGCGCAGTTGTGCGGCCGCTGCCGCCTGCTGGGCTTCCTTGTCGGCGTCGGCCTGCATCTTGGTTGCCATCGCGTTCTGCTGCGCGATCAGCAGGCCACGAATCTGCAAGAGCTGGTTGGCCTGCTGGCTGGCGAGCTGGTTGGCGTAGCCGATGGCCTGCATTTGGCCCTGCGCGCCCTGCGCTGCCGATTGAAGACGCTGCAACGTCGCTGCATCGGCCGTGAGATTCGTTTGCTGCCTATCGAGGCCCTTGAACAAGGCATCGTTGGCCTTCTTCTGCGACTCGCTCGCGAGCTGGGCCACATTCCGAAGTGCTGCGCGTTCCGCGTCGGAGCACCCTGCCGCCGTAAAGCACGGCGAGTTCTTGTAGTAGTTCACGTCCTGGAACTTGCCGATGTAGCTGTCCAGGCTGCCGAGTTGGGTCTTGTAGTAATCCAGCGTGTTGACCGCGTTCATCAACCCGTTGATGGTCGATTGCGCCTGATCCCAGATATACGCGGCCGGGGCCATCGTGTTCTGGAGTTGGTTTTGATACTGCTGGAGCTGGGTGCTGTACTGCTCAATTTGCTTGAGCGTCTGGGCCACCGATTCGATGGCCGTCATGATGTTCTGCGACAGGTTGGTGCCGTCGATGACGGGGATGCCAGCCTGCACAGGTGTGACCGCCAGCGTGCTCGAAACAGCAATGACGAGGGCCAATTTAGCGGCTAAAAACTTCGGCTTCATGGTGCTTTTCTCCTATGGCGTTAGTAATCGAAGGAACGGTACGGCTTGGAAAACGTCATGTCCTTCGTGACCACGACGTTGAAGCGATACCCCGGCCGAATTTCCAGCGTCGGCGAAATGCTCAGGTTCTTGGCGATGAGTTGCGCCGTAACCTGGCCGAGCTGCTGGCCGAGGGCTTCGCTTAGGGCACTGCTGGCGCTCGGTGCGCCATAGGTGTTTGTGGCCTGGTTCTGGCGTTGGCTGTAGGTGATGCCTGCTGTCACGCCGGACATGAGGAAGGCCGAGCCGAACAGGCGCACATAGTGGTTGTTCACCTGGTCGTGGAAGCCCGCGTATCCCGCGCTGTCCGCGCCTGGCATCGCGCCAATGTCCATCGCCTTGCCATCGGGGAACACGATGCGTTGCCACGCAACCAGCACGCGCGCTTGGCCGTAGGCCACGTCGCTCGAATACGAGCCGACGAGGCGCGATCCCTGCGGGATCAACAGGTGCTTGCCGGTCGGTGTGTCGTACACGTCCTGCGCGACCTGGGCCATGATTTGGCCCGGCAGATCGGAGTTGATGCCCGAAATGAGCGTGGCCGGCACGACGAAGCCCGCGCGCAGCTCGAACGGTGTGCGCGGCGCTTCCGGCTGCGAATCCAGCTTCCAGCGGTCGCCCTGCCCACCTTGGCCGAACTGCGCCATGCTGTTGCGCCCGCCGCCGCTGGTCGAGGTTTGCAGGAGCTGCGGCGCACCGCCCGCGCCCATGCCGCCGGCGGCCGGAGCCGCGCCGCCACCACCGACGCCCATGCCGCGAATCTGCGCCAGGCGTGCTTGATAGGCGGCGGTCGGATCGTTGCTGCGCTGCGCGTCGATTTGCTGCTGCACCGCTGCGATGCGGTTCAGCATTTCATCGCGCGTCTGCGGCGTGCCGGTGTAGGTGCTCGGGCCACCCGGCGCGGAGCCGTTGCTACGCGGGGCATCCACGCGCACGGTGGTCTTGGCCTTCACGGCTTCGCCGAACATCTGCATCTTCGCCATGCGGATGCGCTGGGCCTCGTCGTCGTTCACCGGCTGGCCCGGGTTGCCGGGGTTGGCCGGCGGGGCCGGCGGCGCGTCCGGGTTGGACGGCCGCGCGATCTCCAGCGGAGCCGACGCCGGGCCGGTCGGCATGTCGGGCACCTTGAGCGGGCTTGCCGGCTCGATCAAGCCGCCGGTCTTGTCGCCTGCGATCTCCTTGGCGAACATCGACGTGTTGCCGGCCTTCTCCTTGGGGCCGTCCGCCGGCGCGTTCTGCTTGGCCGCGCGATCCGCCGCGACCAGGGCCATGACCAGCACGAACGACAGCAGGACGCCGCCGAGGATGTACATGGGCATGTTGTTGACGCGACGGACGCCCGCCTTCTTGGACACTTCGCCAGGCGAAGCGTCAGGTGCCATCTGATCGGCGTTTTCTGTCATGGCGTCACTCCTTGCGCACCCAGTACCCGGCCGGCGCGAACGTGCCGTTTTGCGCCAGGTAAGGGCGGGTGATGGATTGATTGCCGACCATCAAGGTCAGGCGGTACAGGTTCGAGTCGCCAGCCTGGTCGAGCACGTAGCGCAACGGCAGGCCGCCCGACGCGGCCGTGGTGGCCGGTGCGCTCGCCTGCGATGCCGCCGAGGCCGGGGCCTGCGTGGAAGCGCCGGCCGGGGCGTACTCCAGGAGGGCATAGCCCTTGTCGCGCAGCGACTTGACGAGCGCCTGGCCGAACGGATCGGGCGTCGGCTGTTGCAGCTCCAGGCGCGTGCGCGCCGGCGCGTACAGCGTGGCGAGCTGCTGCACCGCGTCGGTGGCGAGCTTCTGCTGATCGAGCGCGGCCGACTGGACGAAGTTGCCGTACTGGCTGGTGGTTGCGCAGCCGCCGAGGCCCAGGGCGAGGGCGAGCAGCGCGAGAGAGACGATCTTGCGCATGGTCACTTCCTCCGGCTGATGGTCACGCGGTCTTGGCTACTGCCAACACCGGCAATCAGGATCGCGCGGTCAAACACCGTGTCCACGATGTAGCGATTGCCCTGCACGCGGTAATTGACCAGCACCGTTTCGTCGTCGGTGAACAAGCCGCCCTCTTTGCGCACGACCAGGAGCGTCGGCGCTTCGGTCTGCTGCATCGTGCCGGGCATTTCGATGATGGTCTTGCGGCCATCGTTGTAGACGCGCACAGGCTTCCAGCTCGCCGACCCGGACAGCTCATAGTCGAACGAGAGATCGCCCAGGTACTCGCCCGTCGCCGGCAGGGTGTTGTCGGTGCGTTCCTGCTTCTCGCGGCGCTGGATCGCGTCCCACTTGGCTTGCGCTTCCTCGGGGTACGTGAACGAGACTTGCGGCATGTACTCGGTGCGATGCGAGCGCAGGCGGAAGTGGTAGCTGCGGCGGTTCGTGGTCACAACCAGGCTGGTTTCGAGGCCCACGTCCATCGGCTTGATGATGAGGTGCTGAACCTCGGTCGCGCCGCTGCCGGTGATGGCCGGTTCCACCGTCCACCTGGCCGTGTCGCCCAGGTTGATCGAGTTCACTTGTTCGCCGGGCTGCAAGGCCACGTCGCACACCTGGAGCACCGCGCAAACGATGCTCGGCTGCTGCGCGCCGTACACGAACTTGATGGCACCGCCCGAGCCGGCCACCGGCTTGATGCCGGTCGCCGACCCCGCTTCCCACCGTTTGGCGATGGCGAGCGCCGCGCGCTCTTGAGCGGTCAGCGTCGGGTTGGTCTTGTTGAAATACTTGTCGGCAATGTCGTCGCCAGGGGCGGCCAGAGCCAGGGAGGGCACCGCCACAGCAGCGCCCACGATCAAAGCGGAGAGGGTTTTCTTCATGGTGGATGACCTCGAATTCATTGGATGCGGGACCAGGAGTAATCACGCACGTAGATGCTCAACGGGTTGTTCCGCAGTTGCTCATCGGTGGTGTTGGGCGTGACCTCGGCGATGTAGGTAGTCACGAGCGCGCGCCAGGTGACGGGCTGACCTTTCAGCGTGCCTTGGCGGTCGCGCGTGGTTTCCACCCACTCGACTTGCCAGGTGTCGGGCGTTTGCGGGATGACGGTCTTGATCTCGACGCTGACCATTTCCTTCTCGGCGCGCTTGAACGGGCTGGAATCGGGCGTGCCGTTCAACCACTCGTTCATCTTTGGCGTCGCCGGATCGTTGGGGGCGAGCATCGAGTACGCCTTGAACACGCACTTGCGCTGCAAGGCCACGTCAGGCGACACCATGCGCGCGCAGCTCATCCAGTCCGCAACGGCGGCGTGGATGACACGCGGATCGGCCTTCCCTGCGGCCTGCACCGGGCCGGCGGCCACCGTCTGGCCCAGCTTGTCCACCTCGACCACGTAGGGGATGAACTTCGACTGGCTGCCGATGTGGATCACGCCACCCACGCCGGCCAGCGCGATCAACAGCGACAGGATGCCTATCACCTGCCAGGTTTGGCGCTGCGAGACGACGCTGCCCACGTGATCGTTCCAGGTGCGGCGCGCGGCCAGGTAGGGGTTCTCGGCCTCGCCCGCACGGCGGCCGCCGGCGAGCGGTTCCTTCGAGCGGCGCGGATCGCGCGGCTCGGCGGAGTTGGCGGGCTTCTTGAAGATCAAGCCCTTGAGGGTGTCGGCGATGCTCATGCGGCCTCCAGGTAGTCGTTGAGATTCAGCCCACGGCCGGCCAGCCACTCATGCACCCATTCGTGGCCGAACTTGGCTTCGAGGCTCTTGATGGTGGCGACCGATTCCTTGTCGGACGCACCGACGAAGGCCAGGGCCATCGGCCCCAGGGCAAGGTCATAGAGACGGCGGCCGTTCTCCGAGACGTAGTAGTACTGACGCTTCGGAATGGCAGTCGCCAGGATTTCGATCTGACGCGCGTTGAGGCCCATACGGCGATAGAGCGCCGATGTGTCCTCATCCCTGGCGTAGACGTTAGGCAGGAAAATCTTGGTCGCGGTCGATTCCACGATCACGTCCAAGATGCCCGAGTTGGCCGCGTCGGAGAGGCTTTGCGTCGCCATCAGCACAAGGCAGTTGGCCTTGCGCAGCACCTTGAGCCATTCCCTGATCTTGGCGCGGAACGCGGGGTGGCCCAGCATCAACCAGGCTTCGTCCAGGATGATGACGGAGGGCTGGCCTTTCAGTGCGCGCTCGATGCGGCGGAACAGGTAGAGCAGCACCGGCAGCGCGAACTTCTCGCCCAGGTTCATCAGCTCTTCGATCTCGAACACCGTGAAGTCGGACAGCGACAGGCCGTCCTCTTCGGCGTCGAGCAGGTGGCCCATCGAGCCGTCCACCGTGTACTGCTTGATGGCCTCGCGGATCGCCTCGTCCTGAATCGTCACCGAGAACTCGGAGAGCGTGCGCGCGCCGCTGGCGTGCATGCTCATGATCGCGTTGCCGATCTCGTTGCGCTGCGCCGGCGTGGTGTTGACGCCGTTCAACGCCAGGATGGTGTCGATCCACTCCATCGCCCAGGCCCTATCCCCCTTCGTTTCGAGGAACTGGAGCGGGCAGAACGCCAGGCGGTCATCGTCGGCGGCCACCGTGAAATGCAGGCCGCTCTTGCCCTTCGTGGCCGCGCGGATGCCGGCCGCGAGTGGGTACATCGACATGCCCTTGTCGAAGGCGTAGATCGACATGCCGGCGTAGCGACGGAGCTGCGCGGCGATGATGCCCAGGTGCGTCGATTTGCCTGCGCCGGTCGGGCCGAACATGAAGGTGTGGCCCAGGTCGCGCACGTGCAGGTTCAGGCGGAACGGCGTAGCGCCCACCGTCACGCAGTGCATGAGCGCCGGCGACAGCGGCGGGTACATCGGGCACGGAGCCGTGGCGCTGCCCGTCCAGATCGAGCTTGTCGGCAGCAGGTCGGCCAGGTTCATCGTGTTGATGAGCGGCCGGCGCACGTTCTCGACGCCGTGGCCGGGCAAGCTGCCCAGGTACGCATCGAGCGTGTTGATCGTCTCGATACGGGCCGCGAAGGCCAGGCGGTTGACGGCCTTCTCGACCAGGAGCGCGGAGGCCGCCAGGCGCTCCCGATCCTCGTCCATCAGCACGACTACGCTGGTGTAGTAGCCGGCCGCCACCAAGCCGCTGTTGACCTCGGCGATGGCCGCCTCGGCGTCGCCGACCATCGCGGCCGCGTCCTGGTTGATCGAGCCGGTATTCGTGTTGAACACCTGATCGAAGAAGCCGCGAATCTTCTGCTTCCACTTCTTGCGGAACTTGTCCAGGTGCTTCAAGGACTCGTGCTGATCCATGAAGATGAAGCGGCTCGACCAGCGGTATTCGCTGGGCAGCTCGGCCAGGGCCGAGAGCACCCCAGGCGTTGACTCCAAGGGGAAGCCTTCGATGGCGACCACCTGGATGAACTTGCGCCCGATCTTGGGCACGACGCCGCCCCACAGCTCTTGCCCGCCGATTACCGCATCGAGGTACATCGGATTGCTGGGCAGCATGACCGGGTGATGGAGGCCCGTCACGCAGAACTGCAACCAGCTCAGGAAGTCATCGTGCGTGACTTCCCTGCCCTCTTCCGACACGACTTTTTGGCCGCGCAGGCGCGTCATCTTGACCGCCGAGGACAGGCGCGATTCCAGGCTGGTGATCTCGCGCTTGAACTGCGCAATCAGGCCCGTAGTGCGCGCCGTATGGTCGGGAGCCACCGCATCGTCATCGAACATGAGTTCGACAAACTTGCGCTGGGCCAGCACTGGCGGGAACCACGTGACGGTCAGGACAAAGTAGCCCTCGAACATCGCGCCCAGGCCCTCGAACAAGCGCCGGCGTTCCTCGTCAATGGCGAAGGAAACGGAGTCGGGGAACGATGACACGCCCCGCTCCGAGTAGTTCGGCGCAGGCCGACGCACAGCATCGACATGCACCATCCAGCCGTTCCCCAGGCCCGCCAGGGCCTGGTTGATGCGGAACGACACCATTTCCCGCTGTTCCTCGGTGCTGCTGGCGTTGTCATCACCCTTGTACAGCCAGGCGGCCATAAAGGAGCCGTTCTTGCCCACGATCACGCCGTCATCGACCACGGCGGCGTAATTGAGCAGATCGGCCAGGCCGGCATCCTTGGCGCGATGCTTCTTGAGCTTCAGCTCGGCATCGACAGCCCGGATGCGGGCAAAGAGGATGAGCAACAGAACCGCACCGAGCACAGCAATGGCAATTGCGATTGCTTCGATCATTTGTATTGCTTCCCTTGACTCGGCGTGTTGTCACGGAAGGGCGTGCTGCGAGCCGGGTAGTACGGCTTGTACCGGCGGTGCCGCAGGTACACGTGTCGCAGCTTCGGATCGGCCTTCGCCATGAGGCGCAGCGCGAAGAGCGCGCCGAACCACAAGGCGATGCCGAACACCGTTGCCCTCACTTCTTGGGCGCTGAAAATCAGCGCGCCGGCCAGCAGGCCCGAGAACATCACCAGCTCACGATCCCCGCCCATGAACAGGTTTTCTCGGTTGCCGGCCCTACGGATGGGGATCGCGCGCAGAGCCATGACTTACCCCGCGATGTGGCCGCGCTCGGCCCAGCGCATGACGGCTTCGCCGGGGAAGCCGGCCACGTCCAGCGCGGCGACCTTGACCTGGTGCAGCGCGCCATCGGTCAGGGCGGCGATTTCCGCGCCACGGCCGAAGAACGTGCTCATCATGTTCTGCGCGCCGACCAGCAGGGCCATGACCAGGACGATGAAGATCAACGTGCGGAAGAAGCCGTTGAGTTCGCCGCCGAAGATCAGGATGCCGCCGGCGACCACGATGCCGATGATCGACAGCGCGAAGGCCACCGGGCCGGTGACGGAGTTGCGGAGGTTGGTCAGCCAGCTCTCATACGGCAGAGAGCCGCCGGTGCCCTCGGAGGCGAATGCGTGCTGGGGGGCCAGCAGGAAGAACGCCAGGAGGGCGAAGAGGCCCATGTAGAACAGGGCGTTGCGGTTGAGGCGGAATGCCGGGAAGGTTGCTTGCATTGGTCGTAACTCCTAGTCAGAGGGTTTTGGTGATGTACTGGCCGTTGGCGAACCCGGAAACCTCCAAGATTTCCTGGATGCGCCGCGAGCCTTCGACGCGGGCGATATGAACAACCACGTGAACCGCCTCGCCGATAAGCGGTTCAATGGGTTTCGGGGAATCGGGGTGCATGCTGATGAGCATGGCGAGCCGATCCAATCCAGCTTTGGCGTTGTTTGCGTGCAGGGTTGCAGCACCTCCTTCGTGCCCGGTGTTCCAGGCCATCAACAGATCAAGGGCTTCGGGGCCGCGCACCTCGCCGACCAGGATTCGGTCGGGGCGCATGCGGAGGGTGGTTTTCAGCAGCGCCGTCATGTTCACGTCGATGCTGGTGTGGTACTGGACGTAGTTCTCGGCGGCGCACTGGATTTCGCCGGTGTCCTCGATGATGAAAACCCGCTCGGTCGGGTCTTGAATCACCATCTCGTTGATGATCGCGTTCACCAGCGTGGTCTTGCCCGAGCCGGTGCCGCCGATCACAAGGATGTTCCGGTGCGCGCGCACCGCTGCAATCAATGCCTCGCGCTGCGGCGCGGTCATGATTCCGCGTTCGACGTACTGATCGAGCGTGAAGATGGCGACGGCCTTCTTCCGAATGGCGAAGGTGGGTGCGGGCACAACCGGCGGGAGCTGGCCGGCGAAGCGACTGCCATCAAGGGGCAGCTCGCCTTCCAGGATCGGCTTGGAGCGCGTGACTTCCTTGCCGTGGTAGCCCGCGATGGTTTCGATGATGGCTTGCGCCTGCGCGACGCGCAGCGTGCCGATGCACTTCATCGGCTCGCCCAGGCGTTCGAGCCAGAGCTTGCCGTCCGCGTTGAGCATGATTTCAACGGTCTTGGGATCGTTGAGGGCGGCCAGCAGCTCCGGCCCCATGTCGCGTTCGAGCTTCTTCTTCGCCCGTTCCTTGATGCTGTTGTGTTCTGGTTTCTGGTCGGTCATTCCGTATGCCCTGTATGCCGTTGCGTTTCGCGCATTCTACACAGGTTCATACGATATACCGAACTAATTTCGACCGCAACACCGAAGCGCACAAGGGTGACTTCGGCCGCGACGTTGCATCGCGGATTGCAGGGGCGAAAGAGGCGACAACGCGGCGCATGCTCCGTGCGCCCTCGCGCCGAACCCGTGGCGTTTGCGTTATGGGTTGTCCGGGGGTTGAGCCACCCCGGCGGGCTTTAGCGGCTAAAACTTGGCTGGCTCTTGTGGCTCAGTTCCGCGCCGCTTCCCTTCCCTTCTCACATCCTGGCGTCAACTCCCTCTAAGTTTCTTCCTTGTCGCTTCGCCCCACTTCTTGACGATGAACGCCTGGTGTTCTGGCAGCACGGCCGCCACGCGCTCGAAGCCTGGCGGCAGGCTTCGGGGTGCCTTGCCGCCGGCCAGGGTGTCAAGGGCTTCTTTGTCCAGGTCGGTCGATTCAAGCAGGAGCGGCAGGGGAGTTTCAAGGGCCTGCGCAATGTCCTCCATCACCTTTAGGGAGGGGTTGGCTTTGCCAGTAGTGAGATCGGACAGGAAGGAGATCGAAACCCCCGACCTGTCCGATAGCTCCTTTTTCGTCATGTGCCGCTCATCGAGCAGCCGGAGCACGTTCGTGAAGAAGATGTAGTTGTACAAGGCCCGTATGCCTTCTCGGTGCGGGCGGCAGAAAATTTTAGCCGCTAAAGTTCTTGACCACGGACGCAGGTTTAGCTAAACTGACGACTCCATTAGCGAAAGGAGCATGACGAATGAGCCACAACCTGTTCCAGTTTATCGGTAATCTTACCCGCGATACCGACGTTCGCCATAGCGAAAACAGCGCCCGCGCCGTTTTCGACCTGGCTGTCAATCGCGTGTGGCGCAACGCAGCCGGTGCGAAGCAGGAGCAGACGGACTTCTTCCGCATCAAGTCGTTCGGCGGCCTGGCCGAGAACGCGGGCAAGTACCTGGGCAAAGGCTCCAAGGTGTTCGTCCAGGGCCGCATCGAGCCGACGAAGTACGAGAAGGACGGCAAGACCGAATACGGCTTCGATTTCATCGCCGAGGAAATCGAATACCTGGACACCAAAGCGCCAGGCGGCGGCCAGTAAGGCCAGGCCCGGCCACGGCCGGGCAGTATGCTAGGAGGGAGATTAGATGCAGAACGAGTTCAACGAGCAGGAATACAGGCGCAAGCTCATCGAGGGCGGGCTTAGCGAAGCCGACGCCACCGACCTTGCCGCCCGTACCGCCGCCGCTCGCAGGGACTCGGGCAGCGCCGGCGGGGCCTTCCGCCCCGCCGGTTCCCTCTTCGAGCTGCCGGCCACGGCCGGCGACAACGAGGCGGCTTTGCCGCCGAAGCTACCGACGCCGGCAAGTGCCGCCGTCGAGCGATCCGAGCGCATGGCGCAGGAATCGGCCGAGCTTGCGCGCACGATGGGCCTGCCGCCCGAACCGCGCACCGCCGTGAACAAGATGGCCGAGCAGATCGGCGCGCTGGCCCAGGACAAACGGAGTAGTGCGATGGCGACCAAGAAGCGAACGGCCGGCGGTGAGCTGGCCGAGAAGGTCAGCGAGGCCAAGCAGACGGCCTTGCTCAAGCACACGAAGCAGCAGATCAAGGACATGCAGCTCTCGCTGTTCGACCTGGCTCCCTGGCCGGATCACATGCGGGCACTGCCCAACGACTTCGGGCGGTCGGCGATCTTCACCGTCCGCAACAAGAAGGTGCCGCGCGCCGCGCTGCAAGGCCAGTCGATCTACCACGTCAACAAAGACGTGGAGATCACCTACACCGGGATCGAGCTGCGCGCCGACGACGACGAGCTGGTATTCGCCCAGGTGCTGGAGTACGCGAAGCGCACCGCGCTCGGAGAGCCGGTTTCCTTCACGTTCTACGAGCTTTGCCAGGACTTGGACTGGTCAATCAACGGTCGGTACTACACAAGGGCCGAGGAATGCCTGACGCGGCTCCAGGCGTCGGCCATGCAGTTCTCATCCCAACGCATCGGCCGGCTCGAATCGGTGTCGCTGATCCGGCGCTTCCGCGTCCTGGATCGCGGCAAGCGCACGTCGCGCTGCCAGGTCGAGATCGACGCCGAAATCGTGGTGCTGTTCGCCGGCGACCACTACACGAAATTCGTGTGGGAGAAGTACCGCAAGCTGTCGCCCACCGCGCGGCGCATGTTCGACTACTTCGCCACCCACAAGGAGCCGTACCCGCTCAAGCTGGAGACGTTCCGGCTGATGTGCGGCTCGGATTCCACCCGGCCGAAGAAGTGGCGCGAGCAGGTAGGCGAAGCGTGCGACGAGCTGCGCGAAAACGGCCTGGTCGAAAGTGCGTGGGTGAACGACGACCTGGTGCATTGCAAGCGGTGATCGCCCCCCTGCCCTCCCCTGGAGCCGCCCGAGATCGAGGCGGCTTTTTTTCTCGAGCATCGCCACTTCCGGCGAGGCAGGGGTCGTCTCAGAAAACGGAAAATAAAGCACGCTAAGGCATAGCCGAACCTGCCAAGCTTGCTCCACCCTGTAGTGACGCGATCAGCGGGCAGGAAACGTTCCCCCTTCGCGCATGGCAGGCGCACACCAACTCAGACAGCACGGCCTCCATGCGCGCCAGGTCAGCCATTTTCTCGCGCACGTCCTTGAGCTTGTGCTCGGCCAGACTGCTGGCTTCCTCGCAATGGGTGCCATCCTCCAGCCGCAGCAGCTCGGCGATCTCATCCAGGCTGAAGCCCAGCCGCTGGGCTGATTTCACGAAGCGCACCCGCGTTACATCCGCCTCGCCATAGCGGCGGATGCTGCCATAGGGCTTGTCAGGCTCCAGCAACAAGCCCTTGCGCTGATAGAAACGGATGGTCTCCACATTGACCCCGGCCGCCTTGGCGAAAACGCCAATGGTCAGGTTCTCCAAATTGTTTTCCATATCGCTTGACTCCGTACATGAGTACGGAAGTAAGGTTACGCTATCCAATTTCAATTCGAAAGGACAAGCGCATGTCTGAACCAAAAACCGGGCGCGGCGCGCTCTTCACTGGAGGGCTTGCCGCCATCCTCGCCTCGGCTTGCTGCCTCGGGCCGTTGGTTCTGATCGCCTTGGGGTTCAGCGGCGCTTGGATCGGCAACTTGGCGGTGTTGGAACCCTATCGCCCCATCTTTATCGGCGTGGCGCTGGTGGCGTTGTTCTTCGCCTGGCGGCGCATCTACCGGCAGGCAGCGGCCTGCAAACCGGGTGAGGTCTGCGCGATTCCCCAAGTGCGAGCTACTTACAAGCTCATTTTCTGGATCGTGGCCGCGCTGGTTCTGGTCGCGCTCGGATTTCCCTACGTCATGCCATTTTTCTACTGATCGGAGTTCACCATGAAGAAACTGTTTGCCTCCCTCGCCCTCGCCGCCGTTGTTGCCCCCGTCTGGGCCGCCACCCAGACCGTCACGCTGTCCGTACCGGGCATGACCTGCTCCGCCTGCCCGATCACTGTCAAGAAGGCGATTTCCAAGGTCGAAGGCGTCAGCAAAGTTGACGTGACTTTCGAGACACGCCAAGCGGTCGTCACCTTCGACGATGCCAAGACCAGCGTGCAGAAGCTGACCAAGGCAACCGCAGACGCGGGCTATCCGTCCAGCGTCAAGCAGTGAGTCACTGAAAACGGCACCGCAGCACAACGGACGTCATTGTCTGGCGCCACAAACGATAAAGGATCTGTTGCATGACCCATCTAAAAATCACCGGCATGACTTGCGACTCGTGCGCGGCGCACGTCAAGGAAGCGCTGGAAAAAGTGCCAGGCGTGCAGTCGGCGCTGGTGTCCTATCCGAAGGGCACAGCGCAACTCGCCATCGTGCCGGGCACATCGCCGGACGCGCTGACTGCCGCCGTGGCCGGACTGGGCTACAAGGCAACGCTAGCCGATGCGCCACTGGCGGACAACCGCGTCGGACTGCTCGACAAGGTGCGGGGATGGATGGCCGCCGCCGAAAAGCACAGTGGCAACGAGCCCCCGGTGCAGGTAGCGGTCATTGGCAGCGGTGGAGCCGCGATGGCGGCGGCGCTGAAAGCCGTCGAGCAAGGCGCGCAGGTCACGCTGATCGAGCGCGGCACCATCGGCGGCACCTGCGTCAATGTCGGCTGTGTGCCGTCCAAGATCATGATCCGCGCCGCCCACATCGCCCATCTGCGCCGGGAAAGCCCGTTCGATGGCGGTATTGCGGCAACTGTGCCTACGATTGACCGCAGTAAGCTGCTGGCCCAGCAGCAGGCCCGCGTCGACGAACTGCGGCACGCCAAGTACGAAGGCATCCTGGGCGGTAATCCGGCCATCACCGTTGTGCACGGTGAGGCGCGCTTCAAGGACGACCAGAGCCTTACCGTCCGTTTGAACGAGGGTGGCGAGCGCGTCGTGATGTTCGACCGCTGCCTGGTCGCCACGGGTGCCAGCCCGGCGGTCCCGCCGATTCCGGGCTTGAAAGAGTCACCCTACTGGACTTCCACCGAGGCCCTGGCGAGCGACACCATTCCCGAACGCCTTGCCGTAATCGGCTCGTCGGTGGTGGCGCTGGAGCTGGCGCAAGCCTTTGCCCGGCTGGGCAGCAAGGTCACGGTCCTGGCGCGCAATACCTTGTTCTTCCGTGAAGACCCGGCCATCGGCGAGGCGGTGACAGCCGCTTTCCGTGCCGAGGGCATCGAGGTGCTGGAGCACACGCAAGCCAGCCAGGTCGCCCATATGGACGGTGAATTCGTGCTGACCACCACGCACGGTGAATTGCGCGCCGACAAACTGCTGGTTGCCACCGGTCGGACACCGAACACGCGCAGCCTCGCGCTGGACGCAGCGGGGGTCACTGTCAATGCGCAAGGTGCCATCGCCATCGACCAAGGCATGCGCACGAGCAACCCGAACATCTACGCGGCCGGCGACTGCACCGACCAGCCGCAGTTCGTCTATGTGGCGGCAGCGGCCGGCACCCGTGCCGCGATCAACATGACCGGCGGCGATGCGGCGCTCGACCTGACCGCAATGCCGGCCGTGGTGTTCACCGATCCGCAAGTGGCGACCGTGGGCTACAGCGAGGCGGAAGCCCACCACGACGGGATCGAGACCGACAGCCGCACCTTGACCTTGGACAACGTGCCGCGTGCGCTCGCCAACTTCGACACACGCGGCTTCATCAAGTTGGTTATCGAGGAAGGCAGCCATCGGCTGATCGGCGTACAGGCGGTCGCGCCGGAAGCGGGTGAACTGATCCAGACGGCGGCTCTGGCCATTCGCAACCGCATGACGGTGCAGGAACTGGCCGACCAGTTGTTCCCCTACCTGACGATGGTCGAGGGGTTGAAGCTCGCGGCGCAGACCTTCAACAAGGATGTGAAGCAGCTTTCCTGCTGCGCCGGGTGAGAAAAAGGAGGTGTTCAATGAACGCCTACACGGTGTCCCGGCTGGCTCTTGATGCCGGGGTGAGCGTGCATATCGTGCGCGACTACCTGCTGCGCGGATTGCTGCGCCCGGTGGCGTGCACACCAGGCGGCTACGGCTTGTTCGATGACGCCGCCTTGCAACGGCTGTGCTTCGTGCGGGCGGCCTTCGAGGCGGGCATCGGCCTCGACGCGCTGGCGCGGCTGTGCCGGGCGCTGGATGCGGCGGACGGCGACGAAGCGGCCGCGCAGCTTGCCCTGCTGCGTCAGTTCGTCGAGCGTCGGCGCGAAGCGTTGGCCGATCTGGAAGTGCAGTTGGCCACCCTGCCGACCGAGCCGGCACAGCACGCGGAGAGTCTGCCATGAACAACCCCGAGCGCTTGCCGTCCGAGACGCACAAACCGATCACCGGCTACCTGTGGGGCGGACTGGCTGTGCTGACTTGCCCCTGCCACCTGCCCATCCTCGCTGTCGTGCTGGCCGGCACAACCGCCGGTGCTTTCCTCGGCGAGCATTGGGTCATCGCGGCGCTCGGTTTGACCGGCCTGTTCCTTCTGTCCCTGTCGCGGGCGTTGCGGGCATTCAGGGAAAGAGAATGAGCGCTTTCCGGCCGGATGGATGGACGACGCCGGAACTGGCCCAAGCGGTCGAGCGCGGGCAGCTTGAACTGCACTACCAGCCCGTCGTCGATCTGCGCAGTGGTGGGATTGTCGGCGCGGAAGCCCTGTTGCGCTGGCGTCATCCGACGCTTGGACTATTGCCACCGGGCCAGTTCCTGCCCGTGGTCGAATCGTCCGGCCTGATGCCTGAAATCGGCGCTTGGGTGCTGGGCGAAGCCTGCCGCCAGATGCGTGACTGGCGAATGCTGGCATGGCGACCGTTCCGGCTGGCCGTCAATGTTTCGGCGAGCCAAGTGGGACCGGACTTCGACGGGTGGGTAAAGGGCGTGCTGGCTGATGCCGAGTTGCCCGCCGAGTATCTCGAAATCGAGCTGACCGAATCGGTCGCGTTTGGTGATCCGGGGTCTCCTCGTTTTCAGTGCAATAAGTGACGGTACGAAAAGCTAGCACTGGCGCGGAGGTGGTGTTGGTAGATCGTTGATTTCATTGACTTTCCTGTTCACTTTCAAATCTGCGATTCGTGGCGTCAAACCGTGGTCGGTTTCATCCATTGGTGCCAGTTATCGATGCATTTGGCCGCGAAGGCAGGATTTGGTCAGCATAGCGGTCAACCGGGAAGCGAAACACACCCCGCAAGTTGATGCTCTCCAGCCTGGTGGGCGCAATCTTCCCGATCAGTTCCGGTGGAATGACCTGGCGGCGGTTCGACCAGCGATCCAGGACCGCCTGCATCTGTGAGGTATTCCACGCCATCACGATGTTGGCCATCAGGCTCAACGCATCGGCCACAGCCTGCATTTCATCGACACGTTTGGCCTGCGCCGGGCTGATCCGGCCGGTATAAATGGCGCGCTTGAGGGCGTTAACAGCCTCGCCCCGATTGAGCACCCGGCGCAACTCGTTCCTGAAAGCGTCCTTGACAAAGTAGTCAGCCAAAAACGCCGTACGCAGCAACCGCCCCAATTGCACGCCAGCCTCATAGATTGGATCGCCCTGGGCGGCAGAACCGAACCGCGCAAGAGCTGCCACCGCACTGGCATGTCCGCTCATGACCGAGGCTGCCAGGTGCACCAGACTATCCCAATGCTTTTCGATCAAAGCGACGTCGACATTGGCTTCGCACACCGCAGCGATTTCTGCGGGCACTTTGGTGCCGCGTGGCACAAAGAGGTGGCGCTGTTTGAGTTCCTTCAACCGCGGGCAAAGATCAAAACCAAGCAAACGGGCATGTGACATGGCAAAGTCGGTGTAGCCATGGGTATCCACAGCAAGCTGGCTGGTCTCCAGCTTTTCTTGGCGGATGACACCTTCAATGGCCACGCCCGCCTGGCGCTCATTGAGCACAAAGGGCTGCGCATGGAAGATGCCCCACCGGTCTTTTACATGGGAGTAGATTCCAATGGAAGGTGTGTTGCGCCGAGGATCAAGCCGGGCTTGCCACACCCGTTTGGTGGTCTCCATGCTCATCATGTCAGAAGATGCCAAATCGGACCGCCCCCAGGTGGCGGCAATCGGGTGTCGCTGCATGAATTCCAGCACAGCCTGGCAGGCCTGGCTCAGACGCCGTTCGTCCCGCGCCCAGCGCATGGCCTGGCGAATGCTGGTGGCAGACAATTGCGGAATCATGCGCGCGCATTCGACCGCAGTCAGACTGGTGCCGTGGGCCATGATGCCGGCATAGACCATCAGCAGCTCGTCGGTAGAGCGCGGCTCACGTCCGAGCATGATCCAGCTAAAGCGCACCTGGGCGTCAACGGCCAGAATCACTTCCGGCAATTGAACCTCACCGATGCGGTGATCCAAAGCCGCGCGCAGCTTGGTCACTTCTGGGTCTTCGTCCTCTGCGGGCAATGGCGACAAATGGAGTTCATCATCCACGCGCAGTACGCCACTGCGGGCTGCAGCGGCCACCGCATCGACACCGGCAGTTACTCTGGCCAGCAAAGGCTTCAAGAAAGTGGCAGCCTTGCTGGGTAACGATAGACGGGCATAGTGTTTCTTGGACTCTGCCTGCCAACGCTCGTCCGTGAAGAACAAGCGCGCACGACCCCGAAAGCTCAGGCTGTGCTCAATCCAGACCGAGCCATTGCGCACCGCGCGGCGCAGGGCAAACAGGGTGGCCACCTCCAACGCCTGAAACGCCCGTTCCCGGTCTGGGCTGGAGATCGAAACCTGCCAGATCATTCCCAGACTTGGTGCCACCACTTCAACTGGCAGCTTTCTGGATCCTTTGAGATATAAAGCTTGCAGCTTGGCAAGGTACTCGATGGCAGGATGCTCGCCGGTGGCCTGCCAGGGCAGCTTTGCAATGGCGACGAGCAACGACCGCACGGGGCGAATTCCATCAATCAATCCCTCGCGGACCAGGGAGGCCCTGCTCGGTGGTTTGCGTTTCTGGGTTTCGGTGATCAAGGCTTCAAGACGGGCACGCAACTCAGCATCTGGCACCGCACCTTGCGCGCTCAAGGCAACAAGTTCGCCGAGCAGCGTTTTGTACATTGCGGCCCAATTGACGGTAGCGGGGACATCGGCGGCAGCCTGACGCCACAGATCGGCGATCCGGCGCTGCACCATAAGGGGGTCGCTTCAGAAAACGGAGAATATTGCACGCTAAGCCCCTCGACGGAGGCGCCCGCCGTTGCTTGGGCTTCAGAAATGCCATGGAGCCGAATGGTCTGAAAATCCGGCTCAGGCCCATGGCTCATCGCTAACGCATTTCCGGAAGCGGCCGCAACGGCCGGAATCTCCCTTCCTGCAGACAGTGGCTTTTTGCGACACATTTAGTCGCCAGTCAGGTCGATGTACTCCCAGCCGAGCGGTGAGAGGTACGTTCTACGCGAGTTGAGCCGGATTGACCCAACTCGCTCAGACCCACAACCGTCATGCTGCTCACGAAGGCGGCGCCCAACCTTGAGGCGGCGTCCCGTTGGTGCATCGTCTTTCGCAAGAAACGTGCGCTGGGCTCACAGGACGTCACATTAGTGCCCAGGATAGTCAAGGAAGAACTCGGGATGAGCCTCCCACTTCTTCTTGAAATACTCGCCGTTTCTGAGAAAGAGTTTGGTGTAGCTCCGACCCTGTGAGTTGGCGTTGGTAGTCTGATGCGGCTGATGCCGGATACCTGTCAGGTCTCTATAGCAGACCTTCAATCCGAGCCTTTTGATCTGGAAGCTCATGTCGGTGTCTTCGAAACAGGTCGGATCGTAAAAATCGTCGAATCCACCAGTTGCATTGAAAACAGATCTCGGAACAAAAAACCCGCCAGTGCCCAGATAGCCGATGTCGGCGCGATAGCCATTGAGCAACGCCTCTTGGTTCATCGCGCGATTTTGGCAATAGTCGGCAATCATGCCGCCCAGATCGGTACGCGTGCGATCGAACCACCCAGCCGCCCATCCTACGACGCCAACGCTTGCGTCTCGAGAGAGGATCTGCAGTGCCTCGACCAAGAACGACGAGCTGGTAAACCACTGATCTGAATCGAAGAACGCCAGATACCTACCTGTCGCCAGACTTGCACCGAGATTTCTCCCGGAGGCACAGCCGTTGACGGGGTTAACTACTACCCGGACGTCCGGGAAGTTCTCAGTGATAAAGTCTGCACCGCCATCCGTACTCGCGTTGTCAACAACGATAATTTCCCGCAGGAGGCATTTTCCATGAGTCTGTAGCGACTCGAGGCAGCGCCCGATAATGTTGCGATTGTTATGGGGTTCTACGCCGGAACCCCAGAAAATTCCGTCATTCCACATTGTGAACGTCAATCGGTTTGTTGCCTGACGTGCCGAGCGAGTAACTCAGTCGGTAAATGCCTGCCCGAACTGCCGTGCCCGCTTTACATCGTCGGTATGCAAGTAAATCGACGTGGTCGAAATCGACGCGTGACGCAGGTTATCTCGTACGGCGCTCAGCTCAACCCCTCTGGCGATCGCGTGGGTCGCATGGGTGTGCCGCATCCAGTGCGGAGAGGCCCGATGCAGCTTTTCAGCCAGCACCGGATGGTCGTTCTTGATAATCTGCGCGACGAGCCGAAAAAACCGGCGCATGACTTCCCACAGCCGCAAGGGCTTGATGCCGGCATCGGCGTCGTCAAGGCTGCCAATCAGGGACGTGGTCGGATTCCAGTGAGCACGGCTGACAGGAAGCCCCCGCTCCTGCAGATATCGGTCCAGCGCTGTGCGCGCTAGGGGTGTCAGGGTAACGCGGGCTGGCTTGCCGCCCTTGCCGACCACGTGCAGCCAGTGATCACCGGCTGCGTCGACTTCGATGCTGCGCAGTGTGGCGTCAGCCAGTTCGCTGATCCGCAGTCCCGTTGCGTAGCCGAAATCCAGCATGAACCGCAACCGTTGCGCAGCGGGCGCCTGCCAGCCGTACGACCACTCGAGCCCGTTGGCGATGGTGCGCGTCAGCATCCATTCTCCTTCGGTGAAAGCGTGCGAGGTTTCAAGAGCCATGGCGCGCTTGCTGCCGCGTACCTTGATGCCGGAGAATGGGTTGGCCACGACGTAGCGCTGCTCGACCAGCCAGCGGAACATGGCGCTGAGCACGGCAAGCGCATGCGCAATCGAACGGGCCGAGAGGTTGTCGACAAACGGGCGCCAGTCCGTTGATGTGCGCGGCCGCGGTGGCCCGACCCAGCGTTCTCGCGGTGTAGGTCTGCGCAGAAACGCCCTGTAGTCGGTGGCATCCCGGGTGGTCAGCGAAGACAGCGCCTTGCCGCGAGCAACGATGCCCCAGAGAATCAGCCGTTCGGCTTCCTTGCGGTAGGCCCGCTGCGTGGCCGGGGATTCGTGCAACGCGAGCCATGCCTGGATAGCGTCGTAATCGTTGTCGACGCCGAGGATGCAGGCCGACACCGGTGCGCGGAAGGCGCCGGCGGATCCGTCGATCTCGTGCGGTAGCCGTAGTTGCTCCCAAGGCGTCACGACTGACTGCCGATCCGCGATGATCAGTGCGCGGGCCCGCTCCGTGAGCGCCGGGTACGCGGCAAAGAAGGCCTCGATCCTTCTTGCACTGGCCGGCCCGAGACCCGGAATGACGGTCCACCACTGCCGGCGACGCGGAATCCGTACCGTGAGATCGGCCAGGGTCCGGATGCCGGCCGCGTGCAGGGTGCGGGCAGCGCGATTCGGCAGCCAGTGCGCAATGTCGTCGCCGATCTGCGGAGCTGGCGCAGGCATGATGCGCAGTAGCTCGACAGCCTGCGTGGTGGCGCGCGCATGATGCATACGCTTTTGGGCCGGGCATTCGAACAGCGTGGCCAGATCTGCCCGCTGTCGGTTACGGGCATAAAGTGCCAGTTGCCGGCGGATCTGGCCGATGACGCCGCGGGCTGACTGGCTGTGGCTGAGCCGATCTTGCATGTACCGGTGTGCCGCCTCACGCGAGGATGCGCCCTCGTACCAGGCACGCAGCGCTGCCAGTGCATCAGCATCAGGAAAGTCGGTCGGGATGTCGGCGGCGGACGGGCTCGTGGGGCGCGTTTTCATGTCATCGAGTTTAATATGGAAACAATGCCACAGAGATAATAAAGCTTATCTCTGTAGAATGCGGGAGTTCAATATTTCTGTCGTACCCCATGTCGTGATATCACAAAATTGAAGGATCTGACGTTGCGTGGAGAGGATGGTCGATGATCAACAAGAATAAGCTGCTCAGCGTCTTTTCCGACGCCGAACAGGAAGCCCTGTATGGCCTGCCTGATTTCGACGATGCGCAGCGGCTGGAATACCTGGCATTGACCGAATCCGAACTGGCGCTCGCCAGTAGCCGGCCCTCCATACCCGCGCAGGTCTATTGCATCTTGCAGATTGGCTACTTCAAGTCCAAGCACGCCTTCTTCCGCTTCGATTGGGACGAGGTTGAGGACGATTACGATTTCGTGTTGAGCCGCTATTTCCACGGCGAGCCGTTCGAACGCAAGCCGATCACCCGGCACGAGTACTACGCCCAGCGCGAACAGATCGCTGAACTGTACGGCTATCGACCGTGGGTGGCCGCCTTCCTGCCGCAACTCATGCAGCAGGCCGCGCAGATCGTACGTCGCGACGTGACACCGGGATTCGTCGCCGCCGAGCTCATCGTGTGGCTCAATGAGCACAAGATGATCCGGCCCGGCTACACGACCTTGCAAGAGCTAGTCAGCGAAGCCCTGTCCGTCGAACGTCGGCGGCTGGGCGACCTGCTCACCGGCGTATTGGACGAATTGACCCAAACCGCGCTAGACCAACTTCTGGTGCGCGATGATACTCTGTCGAAACTGGCGGCGCTGAAACAGGATGCCAAGAATTTCGGCTGGCGTCAGATGGTCCGCGAACGCGAAAAGCGCGGCACGCTGCAGCCGTTGCACGAAATCGCCAGGACGCTGCTGCCCCGGCTGGATATCTCGCAGCAGAACGTGCTGTACTACGCAAGCCTGGCGAACTTCTATACCGTCCACGACCTGCGCAACCTGAAGGCGGATCAGGCGCAGCTCTACCTGCTGTGTTACGCCTGGGTGCGCTTCCGACAGCTCACCGACAACCTGGTCGATGCGATGGCCTTCCACATGAAGCAGCTCGAGGAAGAAAGCAGCGCGGGCGCGAAACAGTCACTCATCGCCGAGCAAGTAAAACGCCATCGGGAAACGCCGCAGATCGGCCGCCTGTTGTCGCTCTATGTGGACGACAGCGTAGCCGATCCGACGCCGTTCGGCGAGGTGCGTCAGCGCGCCTATAAAATCATGGCCAAAGATGTGCTACAAAACACGGCGCAACGCATGACGGTCAAGCCGCTGAGTCAACTGGCACTACACTGGTTGGCGGTGGACGGCCTAGCCAAACGTATTCGCCGTCACCTGCGCCCCTTGTACGTCGAGCTCGACTTCGTCGGCACCTCCCCAGACAACCCGTGGCTCGCGGCGCTGGCTTGGGTCAAGGGGGCCTTCGCCAAACAGCAGCGCCTGTCACAACGACCGCTCGCCGAATGTCCCGCGGCCACGCTGCCGAAGCGCCTGCGACCGTACCTGCTGATCTTCGGCGCTGATGGTCAGCCGACCGGTTTGCACGCCGATCGCTACGAATTCTGGTTGTACCGCCAGATCCGGAAGCGCTTCCAGTCGGGAGAGATCTATCTCGACGACAGTCTGCAACATCGTCACTTCTCCGACGAGCTTGTTTCGATGAACGAGAAGGCCGACGCGCTGGCGCAGATGGAGATCCCGTTCCTGCAGCAGCCAATCGATGCCCAACTCGATGCGTTAGCGGCCGAGTTGCATGCACAATGGCTGGCCTTCAACCGAGAGCTGAAACAGGGCAAGCTTACGCACCTGGAATACGACAAGGATACGCAGAAGCTGATTTGGCGCAAACCGAAAACCGAGAACCAGAAGGTGCGTGAGCAGGCATTCTACGAGCAACTGCCATTCTGCGATGTTGCCGACGTGTTCCGCTTCGTCAACGGCCAGTGCCAGTTCCTGTCGGCGCTGACGCCATTGCAGCCGCGCTACGCGAAGAAGGTAGCGGACGCCGATAGCCTGATGGCGGTTATCATCGCTCAGGCAATGAACCATGGCAACCATGTCATGGCGCGCACCAGCGACATTCCGTACCACGTTCTGGATAGCACCTACCAGCAGTATCTGCGTCAGGCGACGCTGCATGCGGCCAACGACTGCATCAGCAACGCCATCGCCGCGCTGCCGATCTTCCCGTACTACTCGTTCGATCTCGATGCGCTGTACAGCGCCGTCGATGGGCAGAAATTCGGCGTCGAGCGACCGACCGTGAAGGCGCGTTACTCGCGCAAATACTTCGGACGAGGCAAAGGCGTCGTCGCCTACACGCTGCTGTGCAATCATGTCCCGTTGAACGGCTACCTAATCGGCGCGCACGAGTACGAGGCGCATCACGTGTTCGACATCTGGTATCGCAACACGTCGGATATAGTGCCGACTGCGATCACCGGCGACATGCACAGCATCAACAAAGCCAACTTCGCTATCCTGTATTGGTTCGGGTTGCGCTTCGAGCCTCGCTTCACAAACCTCGATGACCAGTTGCAGGAATTGTATTGTATCGACGACCCGGCGCTGTACGAGAAATGCCTGATTCAGCCGATCGGACAAATCGATCGGCAGCTCATCACCAGTGAGAAGACAAATATCGATCAGATCGTCGCCACGCTGGGCCTCAAAGAGATCACGCAGGGCTCGCTGATCCGCAAACTATGTACGTACTCGCAGGAAAACCCGACACGTCGCGCGATTTTTGAGTTCGATAAGCTCATTCGTACCATCTACACGTTGCGTTACCTGCGCGACCCGCAGCTCGAGCGAAACGTGCATCGCTCCCAAAACCGCCTCGAGTCTTACCATCAGCTTCGTTCGACCATCGCCCAGGTCGGCGGCAAGAAGGAATTGACCGGCCGCACCGACATCGAAATCGAGATCAGCAACCAGTGCGCCCGGCTGATCGCCAACGTCATCATTTTTTACAACTCGGCGATTCTGTCGCATCTACTGACGAAATGGGAGGCCAGTGGCAACGCCAAGGCGCTGGCGCGGCTTACGCAGATATCACCGGCAGCCTGGCGGCATATCCTTTTGAACGGGCACTACACTTTTCAAAGCGACAACAAAATCGACCTGGACGCGCTCATTGCAGGGCTCGAATTGGAGTGATCGAATTTTCGGCGGTTCTGGCTTGGAATCCCTTATTCCTGTTACGGTGGAATACGATGCCACAACCAGGTAATCCTTTACCCCCAGCCGTGGTCAACACCTGGCGACTGAGCGTCGGCACGTCGCTGTTCGTGATCGATATCCTGGCCGACGGCAGCTGGCGACCGGCGTATATTGCGCCAAAGCGGCTGGGTGGCTGGACGATGGATGTGTTGCCGAACATGCCGCCGACGTTAGTCGATATCGCTCCCTCGGTACGCACCTGGGCGCGACAGTACGGCGCGAATGTAACGAACCGGCGCACGCCGGCGCGCCGGTTTCCCGCGCAAACCGCTTCTTCGAACAGGACGCCAGAATGAACATGCTGAAACGTCGTCTCGATGCGACAGACGAAAAGCTGCAGGAGCTGAAAACAGCCCGCAAAGCGGCAGCTAAGGCGCAGCGCCAGCAGGTCAAGCAAACGCGCGCGGATCGCGAGCGAAAGATCATGCTGGCCGGCGAGGCGTTGCTGCGGCGTGTCGATCGCGGCGAGTGGGATGAAGCCGATTTCCGCGCGATGATGGACGATTATCTGTCGCGGCCCGCCGATCGCGCGCTGTTCGAGCTCGACGATGTATAGCCTTTGATGTTCGACGTCGACGCACCGCACAGCCAGGTCGGCAAATGTTGATTTGATTCACGATGAAGGATGCCCGATGCTGCCAACGCTCCGCATGAACCGGAATTTTGTCGAGGCCTTGCTGGCCGAGCGCGCGCCCTGCTTTGCGATGGGACTCGTGGCCGAGGGCCAGACGCACTATGCTTGCCTGGCACTGCGGCCGGTGGATGACATTCCGAACGACGTAACACGCAGCGGTTTCAACTTTGGCCACTCGATACGCGGCACCGACGACTTCGAGGTCGTACACTTCGGCTTAGAGTTTTACGGCTACCGCATCTTCAATGCGCTGATCAATCCGAGCAACTTCATCGCCAGGACAATCCTGTCGCACATGGTCGACACGAAGGCGTTTTTCTTCTTCGCGGTCAACCCGTCAGGCGGTGTGACGGTGTTCAAGTCCGGCATCGGTGAATGCAGCCTGGACAGCATCGAGTCTAATCTCGAGCGGATACTGCGCTCGAGCACGTCCGATGCTCAGTACGACGCGGCGCTGACAACGTTCAGCGACCATCCAGATCCGGTCGGGCCGATGCTGCACTGGGTTTGCCGGGACTGCGAAGATTGTCTCGACCTGTCCCACAATGTAATCGAACTGGGCCCCGCGTAACGGTCCTGATGGTCCGTGTGACCGAGACCGTCATGTCACTCACCGGACGTCGCTCCAACATTCTTCGGCTGGAATAAGCCGATTAATGTTCACAATGTGGAACGACGGAATTTTCTGGGGTTCCGGCGTAGATCCCCATCCTTTTGATGCGGAATCTGGCGCTTTCATCCCGCCGCGTCCGTGAGGCCCAGACGCATCCGATAGTCCCCGAGCAACTGCTGCTCGTCGAACTGCGCTGTGAGCTTCGTCAGATCGGCGGTCAGCGATTCACGTGCTTCGCGCAGCCGCGTCAGTTCAGTCGCCTCAGTCCTCGCGGTGTTAGCAGCGCATCGTGCTCGGCCTTGGTGCGTGCGTGGTCGGCGAGCGACTGGTTCAACGTATTCTGTAACTACTTGCTGTGCGCTTGCAGCTCGCGTAGATGCCTTGTCGCGACGCCGGCTTCGGCGACGAGCCGCGCGCTTTCTCTGTTCAACTGGGTTATTTCATTTTGCTTGACGATCAGCGTTTGGTTCACCTGGCGCAGTTCAGCCTGCAGTTACTGAACCCCCAGCATCCTTGGCAGCGCGGGTCGAATGAAAATGCGAACGGGCTATCGAGACATCCCCAACGGCACCTACATTTCGGTGTACCAATTGGCTACTCAATACCGTGGCGAGGCGGCTGGATGGGCGACCGAGGAAAACCCTGAACCACGGAACGCCCGCCGAACGATTTCAGCAAACTGTTGCATCCACCGGTTGAATCCGCACGAGCAAGCGGTCATTCAAATGACAGTAATGTAGATCGTGTCGTCGACATTGCAATCAAGCGCTCTTTTTTCAACGTTGGCTGCACCGGCCCGTCGTCTGCTCACGTGCTTAATAGCATCATCAGCAAGGCGGTCGACACCGGTACGAACTTCCCAAATTAGATGATCTGCAGTTACGTCCGGTCCAGAAAACACGTCACGTCGTTGCGCACCGCCTTGCCTTAATCGCGCGACAACCTTCCCGCGTCGCCACACGCCATCTCACGCTGCGCAAGATCACGCTTCCCCTCCCGCAACCCGAGGTGAGCGCTTCCGTCTCACCTCGAATAGATCGCGACGCCACTCCTTATATAGCTCGAGACGTAACGCGCAGCGCGCTCGACCTCTCTGACTGGCGTCCGAGGATCCGCCTCATGGCGGACACGAGGTCGCCTGCCGCATCGGCCGGCAAGGACGTCGCCCGATAGGCGACGTGGAAATCCGGCCGCACCAGGATGGCGCCGGTGTCGATGATCTCGGAAATTCTCGCGAAGTCGCCGTAATGATCCTCGTAGGCCTGGCCAGGCCCAATGATGCGCACCGTCACTGCCACCCCGAGTTGCCGGCTCACGGCCGCCGCGGCATCCTGCCAGGCTGCGCCGCCAATCCCGGTAAAGAGAGTGAAGTTGCCCTTCCCGCAGAGATCCTTTGTTGAGATACGGTGTCCATCACCACTCGCATAGACCCAGACATGCGGCATGGGCGCTCCAGGCCGCGTCGACGCCTGGTGATAGAGCTCGACGTCGCGGAAGACTTCGTCCGGCGAATTGTCTGCCACGATCGCGGGACTGTCGTAACGCTGATTCATTTCGACGCCGTGGGCGTTGTAAACGTAATTGGTCCCGGCGATGGCCTCGCGTAACCGCGTGCGCTGCGCTTGCGCCTCGGGCCCAGGTTCCTTGCGGCGAGCCATGTTGCTCTTCATCTCGTCGGCGCTCTTGGCCTGCGGCAACCCCAGAGCCATCGCGATCGGCGGGAAATCCTCAAGCGACTTGTTCGCCCTGCAGACCACCTGCTTCGCGATCGGCGCCCGCTCGATCGTGTAGGTGTCCAGCAGGCTCTCGTCGGCCGTGCCGTTCAGCACCATGGCGATCTTCCAGGCGAGATTGAAGCTGTCCTGGATGGAGGTGTTTGAGCCGAGTCCGTTGGTCGGCGGATGCCGGTGGACCGCGTCGCCGGCGCAGAAGACCCGTCCTTGCTGCAACCGGGTCGCGTACATGTCGTTGACCGTCCAGGTCGAGATGCCCTCAATTTTCAGCGGCACGCTGTCATCGCCGATCAGATTGTGGACGATGCGGCGGGCGAAGGATTCCGAGATCTCCGGCGGGCCCTGCTCGACGTCGTACCCCCAGATCGCCAGCCATTTGTTCCACGGCCGGACCATGCGCACCACGCCGATGCCGAGACCGCCGATATCGGAGCCGGGCTGGATGACCCAGTAAAGGACCGATGGACGATGCGCGACGTAGCGGTCGAGATCAGCCTCGAACAGCAAGTTGATGGAACCGGACTTGCCCATGGTACCTTCGAGCGGCAGGTCCAGGTCTGACACGACGCGGCTGTTGGCGCCGTCGGCGCCGATCAGATATTTCGACCGGACGGTAAACTCTTCGCCATTCAGACGATCGCGCAAGCGCGACGACACGCCGTCAGCATCCTGTTCGTGTCCAAGATACTCTGTGTCGAAGCGCACCTTGCAGCCGTCGAGTGCGGCCGACTTGACGAGAATCGGCTCGAGATAGTTCTGTGGCAGGTCGCACATGGAGGTCGGCGAACATTCGTCGTAATCGGCGCGCCGGCGAACATCCGTCCCCCAGGTGCGAATCCGACCGAACTCCTCGCCGGCCAACGAGGCGCAGATGGTGTTCTCGCCCATTAGGTCATTCGGCGCGGCGTAGAGGCGGGCTTCAGCTTCGAGACCGAGATCACGCAGGATCTCCATTGTGCGTTGGTTGGTGATGTGGGCACGCGGCGTCGGAGCCGTCCAGTTGTACTTGTTAATGAGCATCGTCCTGACACCGTATCGCGCAAGCAGTGCCCCCGCCGAAGCGCCCGCCGGCCCGGTGCCAACGACCAGCACGTCGGTTTCGATCGTCAATGCCATGTCTTCCTCCGTCAATTGTTATGTCTCTCTCTTTGTGAGAAGAAACAGGGATTGTTCATCTCGCGTTCGGCCAAGTCGATTTTTTAAACTTCACCGTCTTTAACGCGCGATGAATAGTAAGGCTGAAGAGCCTTTGTTGCGCGCAAAGTAAAAATGAGCCACTTCGCGCAAAGAAAATCCGAGCCACCTCCAGTACAGTCGGCCTTTTTCGCGCGAAGGCTGGCGATGCTCCACAAGGAACAGTGGATGCAAATTCATGTGCTTCGCTTTAGCTTGAAGACCCGATGTCGACTTTGGAACGGGCTCTTCACCGCTACCGTACTAAACGCGGAGTGCAGGTCACATTATTTGAAATCCGGTCTTCGCCCACGAAACGCATTGACTAACAATGTTTCCAATGCGTCCGATTCCAGCGGACGCGGATTCGGATATTGGTCCCTTAGCGCGAGGTCGCGTACCCTCGGAATATCTTCAGGCCGCATACCGATTTCGGCGAGACTGAGTGGTGCTCCAGCATTTCTGGCGAGATCATATAGCGCGCTCGGGACGTCACTACTGCCGGCGACTTCCTGAAGCAGTCGCTCAGCTGGCGCGGCGTACGGCAGATTGTATGCCAGTGCGTGTGGTAGTACGATTGCATGTGTCTCCGCGTGGGGAAGATTAAGGGTTCCCCCAAGCGTGTGGCAGAGTTTGTGATGTAGCCCCATGCCCAAGTGGCACAGTGCAGTGCCACACATCCATGCCCCAAAAAGGGCATCCGTACGCGCTTCGGCGTCAGTCGGCTTTGCCACCAGGCGCGGGATTGCATCGAACAAGGCGCATATGCCCTGCTTACACATGGTCTCGAGAACGGGATTGAGGTCGGCCGAGTACAGACCTTCTGCGGCGTGAGCGATCGCATTCAAGGCGCTCGTCACCGAGATAGCAAGCGGCAAATCGACCGTGAGCAATGGATCATAAATCACGGTCTTCGGTAGCACCTTGGGGTCGCGGCCGGTCCTCTTCATTCCGCCTTCCGTGACACCCCAAATGGTAGTCATTTCACTACCGGCATAGGTCGTTGGTATAACCAGACTTGGGACGTCAAGGTTCATCGAAAGGATTTTTGCGAGTCCGGTGGTCGATCCTCCCCCGATCGCGATGATTGAGTCGGCGTCAGTATCGTTAAAAGCCCGCTCGGCTTTCTGGATGACGTCGACGGGAACATGCATCGTCGCGCCATCGAAATATCCAGCTACCCTGTCACCTATCGGACGGACGATATCCTTCGCTAACTCGCGTTGTTCCGGGCTGCTTAATACCAAGGGCCGGCGTGCGCCAAGGCGTCCTATTTCATCTGGCAATGCAGAAGCAGTGCCCGCCCCGAAGACGACCCTCGGGCTCAGGTAGTCAAGCGTGAACTTCTTCATGAAGGGTCCTTCAACATTGCAAGCAGTTCGAGCGTCCGAGCATTGGCCACAGTTGTCGCCGCCTGATCGAAATTTGGGCTGGATGACCGTGCAAATGAATGCCCCACTGGATACCAGTGCAGACTCAGATTTTTGTTTCGACCGAAATGCTCTTCGAGAATGCTACGGGCCTCTTCTGTGACATAGTGATCTTTGGTACCCATGTGGAACATCGCCGGTCGTGTAATAGCTGGCACCAGTGAGACCTTTTTTTCAAGTCCCACGCCGTAATAGCCGATTGAGCAATCGGCCAATGATCGCGCCGCCACATCAAACGCCAGCGCACCTCCCAGGCAGTACCCGACTACAGCGACACGACCGTTCGAGAAAGGGAGCGCACGAGCGTATTCAATGGCGCATGAAAGGTCATTGACTCCTGCCTCCATGTCAAAGTCGCGAAACAACGCAAGCGCCTGTTCCCGTTCCGATGGTACGTTTGCATCAAGCTCGATATTCGGCGCCTGTCTCCAGTACAGATCCGGACACACGCAACCAAAGCCCGCACCAACGAGCCATTCCACGGTTTCTCTTATGAAAGGCGTGATCCCGAAAATCTCCTGCGCGATCACGACGATGGGTGCGGAGTCCGTCGTCGGCTTTCCGAGGTAGGCACCAAAGCGACCACCCGAGCGCGACGTGATCTCAACGCCGTCTGATAACATATTTAGTCTCCAGTTACACATGCGCAGTTGCATTCGAGGCGATCCACAGCCGCGGCCTGCGCTGCGCGTTTTGCCTAGCTGACGCGTGCGTATTGGCGCACCTTGTCCTCGTCAAGCGTCATGCCGTGACCTACGCCAGTGGGAACCTGCAGTTCGTAATCCCGGATCTCGAGTGGCTCGTGGCTCAGCGTGTCTGCCAACACGAAGGGACCGATCAGTTCGCAACCGAACGGAAGCGATGGAACCGTAGAATAGAGCTGAAGTGCAACCGATGTGCCGATCGTCGAGTCAAGCATTGTTCCGCCATACGATGCAATCCCGCTTGCTTCCGCGACCGCTGCTATCTTTTGCGTCGCCGAGACCCCTCCCATGTTGCAAAGCTTCAGCGAAAAGACATCCACACTTCGGTCGCGCGCGAGATCGAATGCCGAGGCCAACGTACTCAGGCTCTCATCGGCCATGATGGCCACGCGGTTGTTGTCGGAGAGCCGCCTCAACGCTTGCGTATTTTCGCGGCCGACCGGCTGTTCGATGAGTTCCACGCCAAGCGCCTCCAGTTCAGGAATGTAGACGGACGCCACTTGCTCGTCCCAAGCCTGATTCACGTCAACGCGAAGGTAGGCCTTCGATCCGAGACTATTTGACAAAGCCTCCATATGGATGAGATCGTCTTGGGGCGACCGGAAGCCAAGCTTGACTTTGAAGCGATTGTGTCGTCGTCTTTCAATCATCTCGACGGCAGAATCGAGATCGCGTTTCGTATCTCCGCTCGCCAATGTCCAGGCAATCGGAATCGCACTGCGCAACGGCCCGCCAAGTAACTCGGCGATCGATACGCCTAACGCTCGAGCTTTGAGATCCAGTAACGCCATCTCGACCGCAGCCTTTGCAGAGGCGTTTCCGGTGACGGCACGCGCCATGGTTTGCAGTGCACCTGAAACGTTGAACGCATCAGTTCCGAGGAGGTGGGGCGCGAGATACCGTTCCACGATGATCTTGATCGTCTCCGCACACTCTGCGCTCCAGACGGGACCACCAACGCTTCCACCCTCGCCGACACCAACGAGCCCCTCCGAATACACCCGGACGATAACGTAGCTCTGCTGGTGCACGGTAGTGATCGACATCTGGATCGGCCGCTTGGTCGGCACATCCACGATCACTGCTTCAATCGCGTCAATCTTCACGGGTTTGCCCCCGCCTGCGCACGCGCGGGCTCGATAACGAAGTTGATGTTCATCAGGCGGACACCCTCTTCCACAATATCGGGAGTAATCAGACTAGACTGGACGCCGTTGCAACAGTCGTCCGTGATCCAATCTCCACCTTCGAAGTAGTACTGCGTGGTCAACGTTTCATATCCCGGCGCCTTCACCTTGAAATGTACATGAGCGGGACGCCACGAGTGACCACCCATGGTTTCGAGCAATGCGCCCGTGGGACCCTGATCCGGGATCTGATACGGCACCGGCATCGTTGTGCGCACGCGGAAGCTGCCATCGGTGCCCACCCTGAGCTTCCCTCGATAAAAATCAGTCGGGATGTCGTCATGGAAACCGCTGTACTTCCCATCGGGCGTCGAATGCCAGACATCAATCGTCACGTCCTCGACAACGCTCCCGTCGACCGCTTTGACCGTTCCCTGGATAAGCAAAGGCTTGTGGTCGTCCGTGTCGTAAGTCTTGAGCCGGTCATCGACCAGAGGGGCGTCGTCGCGATAGTAGGGTCCCTCGATAGCAGGCGTTGAACCTTCGCTAATACGAGCCTTCGTCGCAGCCACGGTGCTATTGAAAAAAACATCGCAAAGAAGAGCGGTTTCACGCTGTTCGGCTACTTGCATGAGGTAATGAACCGCAGTTCGGTATTCCGCCTCAGTAACCTCCTTCTGGTCGAGCACCCGCTGTACCGCCGCGACGATCGCATCGACAACATCCTTGACTCTTTTGTTCACTTTGCCTCCGTCATGAAAACATGAACACGTGGGCGACAATTGCCCCGCACAGTCATAATAGAGACGGCAATCCCATACCGTCCAATACCTTTTCTCCGCCTAGACCATACGGTTTCGGTATGTCTTTCCCTAGTTGCGAGACCGCAGGTGCTTGCTCACAATCGCCTTGTAACAGGCAGCGCAACGGGACGGAACATGGAAATAAGACAGTTGAAATACTTCGTCGCGGTCGCGGAGGCGGGAGGTTTCGGAACAGCGGCACAGAGGATGCACATATCGCAGCCACCGCTTACTCGTCAGATCCAGGCCTTGGAACGCGATATTGGGGCAAAGCTTTTCGAGCGGACGGCACGGGGCGTCGAACTCACCGCCGCCGGAAAGGTGTTTCTTGATGACGCGCGTCAGTTGCTCGCGCTTGTGCAGCGGTCTTCGCGGCGATCGCAAGCTGCCGCTAGAGGCGAATCGGGTGAGCTGAAGCTCGTCTACTTTGGGACTCCTGTCTTTGAGACGGTTCCGGCGTTCGTCAGAACGTTCCTCGCAACGTATCCCGACGCCACCGTCGCCGTGTCTCACATGACCAAGGAAGCTCAGCTCGAGTCTCTTCTTTCAGGGGTGGTGGACATCGGATTCGGGCGCTTCTATCCGGTGACCGAAGGCGTGTCGAGTTGGAACATTGGGACGGAGACGCTTCACGTCGCCGCTGCCGATCCGTGGGACACACGCGTTTCCCGTGCCCGTGCAGTTGTAGACCTACTCGATGTGCCCCTCATTCTTTATCCACGCGGCGACCGACCAAGTTTCGCCGACAAGGTAGTTTCCATATTTAGAACGGAAGGAGTGGAGCCAAAAATCGCAGCCGAGGTCGAAGATGTCACTACAGCCCTTGCACTGACTGCCGCCGGAATAGGCGCTACATTGGTGCCAGCTTCCGTCGCACATGTTCGATGGCCAGGCGTGACATTCCTTGAGCTTGAGCCACAGAAGCTCTCAGTTCCGGTCAGCTGCGTGTTCCGCACAGACCGTAGGGGCCCCATAGTTGACTCAGCGTTACAGGTCGTTGCCTCCCTTACTAAGAGACTGTTTCAAAAAGACGGCTCAGCGCGCCTGAAGATGTTCCAGCAGACGAGAGAGCAGCCGAGTTTTAGAGACCGTTTCAAAAAGAGCCCCGGGGGGCTGTTAACCTTTTCGGCAAGCTGTTAACCTTGGCCATCTGAACAACTGGAACCGAGGGGATGAGCGCGCCGATCATTGATGATGAACTGTGGGCACTGATCGAACCTTTGCTGCCGCCGCCGAAACCGCGACGCAAGAAATATCCAGGGCGGCTCCCGGTTTCGAACCGGGCTGCACTGAACGGCATCCTGTTCGTGTTCAAGACTGGCATACGCTGGTGCGACCTGTCGACCAAGTTGGGATTCGGGTCGGGGCCGACCTGCTGGAGGCGCTTGCGCGATTGGCAGAAGGCCGGCGTTTGGAAGCGATTGCACGAGCTACTGCTGGCGAAGTTACGCGAGGCCGGCGAACTCGACTTCTCCCGAGCAGCCGTCGATTCATCGTCTGTGCGAGCCGTTGGGGCGGGCGAAAAACTGGTCCGAACCCCACGGATCGCTCGCGACCAGGTTCCAAGCATCACATCCTCGTCGACGCAAATGGCGTCCCCATCAGCGCAATCCTGACCGGGGCGAACCGCAACGACGTCACCCAACTGCTGCCGCTCGTCGACGCGATCCCGCCAATTCGCGGCGTGCGCGGTCGCCCGCTTCAAAAGCCCAAAGTCATCTACGCAGACCGTGGCTACGACTCCGAGCCGCATCGTCAGCGGCTTCGCGAGCGCGGCATCAAACCGGTGCTCGCCAAGCGCCGGACAGAACACGGCAGTGGCTTGGGCAAATTCCGCTGGGTTGTCGAACGTACTCACGCGTGGCTTCACAACTTTCGTCGTCTTCGCATTCGCTTCGAACGTCGAGCCGACATTCACGAAGCGTTCCTAAAACTCGGCTGCTCTCTCGTCTGCTGGAACATCTTCAGGCGCGCTGAGCCGTCTTTTTGAAACAGTCTCTAACTGACAAGGGGATCGGCAACATGCCCTGCGGTGGTCGCGTGCGCGAGGTCCGAAGCCTTCTGAAGCCGGCCGAGCAGAACGACACCGGCACCGGCAATCAGCAGCGGCGCGGCGGCAGCCATGAAGAGCGTGCCGATCGAGGCGTTGGCCGCGATCAGGATGCCGGCGATGGCCGGGCCGATGATCGATCCGAGCTTGCCGATGGATATCGCCCAGCCCACGCCGTTGGCCCGATTGGCATTGGCGTAGAACAGGCCCATGGACCCCATCAGGCCGACATGGCCGCCGAGTACGAAGAAGCCGACGATGAAGAGCATCGACAGAAAACCCGTGTCGGAGAACGCCATCGATCCGACCGCGACGACGAAGACCGCCGCGACCAGCGGAACCGCGCCCATCGCACCGACCCCGAACCTGTCGATGAGCCGGCTGGCGAACAGGCCGCCGAATGCGCCGCCCGCCGAGAAGAGCGTCAGGCCGATCGCGGCCAGGGTGGCGGGCCTGCCGGTTCCGACCGTGAGGACCGGTATCCAACTCGCCAGGAAAAAGACCGTGACGGAGTTGGCGATAAACGCAAGCCAGAGGACCGGCGTGATCCTGGACAGGCGGCCGCGAAAGAGCGCTTTCACCGACTCTTTCCACCCGCCCACCTTGGCTCGGGCTTCTTCGGCCTCGAGAACGAACCGGGTCTGGGCGTTCGCCTGCGCGGAAGGGTCGATGGCATTGACGATCCGCGCGATCGTGTCGCCGCCTCGGCCCGCAAGCACCAGGTACTTGATGGACTCCGGCAGCGCGATGGCCAGAATCGGCAGCAGCACCAGCGGCGCCAATCCACCGATGTAGAACAGGACCTGCCAGCCGAAGACAGGCACGAGCCAGGCCGCGAAGAGACCACCGACGCTGATCCCGATGACGTAGCCGATCATCACGACGCCGACGACGCTGGCGTGGAAGCGCTTGGGCACGTACTCGACGTTGAGCGCGAAGCATATCGGGGTGATGCCGCCGATGCCCAGTCCCGCAAAGAAGCGGAGTGCGGCCAGCTCGGTGACGTTGGTCGCCAGCACCGCAGCCAGCGTGAACGCGCTGAAGATGAAAGTGCCGAGCAGAAGCGCGGGACGACGGCCGATCCGGTCCGCCAGATACCCGAACAGGAAGCCGCCGAGCATCACGCCCAGCAGTCCGGCGCTGAAGATGAAGCCGAAGGACGCTTTCTCGATGCCCCAGCTGGCAATGATCGTGGGCGACGCGAACGCGATCGCCTGCAGATCGTAGCCGTCGCACAGCATGATCAGGAACGACAGGACGAGCAGCGTGCCGACCGTGCGGTTCGGCGACTGCTTCTCGATGACGTCGGTGATGTCGATGGTGGTGTTCATATGTCTCCTTCGGGCGATGGTGATCGGCGTTTTGCGGGCGTGCACGTGCCGGCGTGCCGCCGCCTGGCCACGCTTGCCGATCGGGTTTTTCTGGAGTCAGTGCGCGCAGAGCGCCCGTGCGAGCGCCGCGCGAAGCGGGTCGCTCGCGCTCTTTTCCCACTGCATCGCTCGCCAGCAGATGATGTTGTCGGGGCGCACGAGCAATGCGCCGCTCTCCTCGATCTCGCGAACACGGGCGAAATCGCCGTACAGGTCCTCGAGTTCCTGGCCGGGGCCGATGATGTGCACGTCCAGGCCGATGCCGAGCGACTCCGCGGCATGGCTCGCGGCCTCGAGCCAGGGCGATCCCCCGGCGGGACCGGTGCCGACGACGAGAACGTCGGTTTCGACGGTGTTGGCTTTTTCGTTCATGAAGTCTCCTTATCGATAGGTCGGGTCGCTCGCATCGTCGACGCGAGAGGTCCATGGGATGTCCGGTTCACGCCGGCATTTCTCCGGTGAAAGCGGCTCGCAGCAGGCGAGCGATGTCTTCGCGGCTCGCCTGGCGTGGATTCGCATAGGCATCGGCGAGCGCGTGTTCCGCGGCGTCGTAGATGCCTTGCGCCGGCATGCCGATGGCCGCCAGCGATCTTTCCGTGCAAGTGAATCGCAGCAATGCATGCAAGGCCGCGCCGGCGCCGCCGGGCCCCGGCGCGCCGAGTGCGGCCGCGACGCGTCCGAGTTCCGCGGGCGCAGCCACCTCGTTGAAGGCCGCCACGTGAGGCAACAACACGGCGTGCATCGGCGCATGCGGCAGGTTGAATCGCCCCCCGAGCACATGGCAGAGCTTGTGGTGCAGGCCCATCGAGACCATGCCCAGTACCGTTCCCGCGAGCCAGGCGGCATAGAGCGTGCGCGTGCGCGCATCGAGATCGCCGGGCGAGTCGACGGCGACGGGCAGTCCCTGCGCCATCGCGCGAATGCTTTCTTCGGCCAGCAGCATGGTGATCGGGTTGCGGTCCGGGGCGTACATCGACTCCACGGCGTGCGCGATCGCGTTCATGCCGCTCGGGCCGGTGACCTCCGGCGGCAAGGAGGTCAGGTGATGCGGGTCGTAGAGGACGGTGCTGGGCAGCACGCGAGGATCCCGGCCCGTGCGCTTCGCGCCATCGGCGGTCAAGCCCCAGATGGGCGTCATCTCCGAACCCGCATAGGTCGTCGGCAAGGCGACGAAGCGCATTCCGTGATGAAGCGCGAGCGCCTTGGCCAGTCCGATGGTCGAGCCGCCGCCGACCGCCACGAGCAGGTCCGCGTCGGCGTCCCGGGCCGCTTGCGCGGCGCGCGTGACCGACGCCTCGGGCACGTGCATGACGGCGCCGTCATGGAAGCCCGCGCCCAGGTCGCCGAGATCGCCGAGCACCCGCTGCGCCAGATCGCGCTGGTCCGGCGTGCAGAGCACCAGTGCGCGTCGTGCACCCAGGCGCTTGACCTCCGCGGGGATCCGTTCGGTCGATCCAGCGCCGAAGACGACCCTGACCGGCCAGAAGTGCGCAACGAATTCATTCAGATCGCCGGTCACTTCAGCCCCCCAACAAGGTCGTCGTACCGATGCGCAGTCCGCGCTTCGCCACGGCCGCGCGCGCCGTGTCCGGCGATTCGAGATCTGCCAGGAAGCCGTGGCCGGCACCGTTCATGATGTGCAGGTCGATCGCATCGTTGGCGCGGGCTTGTGCTTGCAACCGCTGCAGGTTCTGTGTACCCAGCAGCGCATCGTCGTCTCCCACGATGACCGTATGCCGCGAACGAAGCGCCGGCAGATAGTCGAACGGAACGTCCAGCGGGTCGCGGTTCTCGAGCCCCTGCGGAAACGGGTAATAAGCGACGAGCCGCGACACGACCTGCTGTCGCGCCAGTTCGAACACGAAGAGGCCACCGAGACAGAAGCCGACCACGCCCTCGATGCGCTGGCCGTCAATGAAGTCGATCAATTCCTCGACGTAGGCACGATCCGCCAGTCGGTGACGTCGCTGGAAGGCCGCTTCCCGCGTCACTGTGGCCAATTCGCCGAACGCCGCAAAGGGATCGACCAGGAGCACCTCGCCGGCGCCTTGCTCTGCCAGGTACGCGGCATAGCCACGGTAGAAGGCATTGCAGCCATAGATGTCCGGCAGCACGAGAAGGCGCGGTCCCCTTGTCGCGCCGGCGTAGCACAAGGCGCAGATTGCACCGTCGATGCTCCCCGTGGATGCGGTCCGCGGGAACAACGCGGGGGCGGTGTCGTGGCACATGGGTGGCTGGCCTTCGCCGTCTCAGGCGCGGGACTTCTCGATGACGAAGTCCAGTGCCATCGCCTGCATGCCTTGCTCCATGGCTGCCGGCATCACGAGTTCGGGCTTGACGCCGTTGCAGCAGTCGCTGTCGACCCACTCGCCGCCTTCGAAGTAGTACTGCGTCGTCAGTGCCTCGAAGCCGTCCTTGCGGACCTTGAAGTGAACGTGCGCAGGGCGCCAGGTGTGGCTTCCCATCATGGTGAGCAGGGCGCCGGTCGGCCCCTTGTTCGGGATCTGATAGGGCGCCGGCAACGTGGTCTGCACGCGCCACCGGCCTTGCGCGTCCGTGCGGACCTTGCCCCGGTAGTAGTCGACCGGCATGTCGCCGTGGTAGCCGCCGAATCCGCTGTAGCGGCCGTCCGGCGTCGAGTGCCAGATGTCGATGACCGCATCGGTCACGACGCGCCCGGCTTCGTCCTTCACGCTTCCATGCAGAAGCAGCGGCTTGTGGTCGTCGCTGTCGTAGGTCTTGAGCTTGCCGTCGACGAAGGGCGCTTCCTCCTTGAAGTACGGCCCCTGGATGGCGGGCGCCGATCCGCGCGTGGCGGCGGCCTTGATCTCGACGATCGTGCTGTTGAGGAAGACATCGCAGAGCAGGCCCATTTCCTTGGCCTCGGCGACCTGCATCATGTACATCACCCCCGCTCGATACTCTGCTTCGGTCACTTCTTGCTGGACCAGGACCTTGCGCACGGCATCGAGCATGGCGGTGGCGATCTCATGGACGCGGGGATTTGTCATGGTGCTTTCTCTTCAAAAAAGATGAATCGGGTGGATGTGGCGCGTCAGGCGCTGTGACGATCGATGCGCTGGGACGAAGCACGCGCGAAGCGCCGCACCTGGTTCTCGTCGAGTCGGATTCCGAGGCCCGGGCCTTCGGGGAGCCACAGGGCATGTTCCTTGTAGACCGCGGGGACTTCGCACAGGTCCTCCTCGATCAGCAAGGGCCCGATGACTTCGCCCCCGTAGGGCAGCGACTCGATCGATGCAGCCAGTTGCATGTTGGCGGCCGTGCCTATCGAGGTCTCCAGAAAGGTGCCCATGTACACGTGCATGCCTCCGGCATTGGCGATGTCGGCCATCGCGCGTGCAGGGCGCATCCCGCCGGTCTTCATGATCTTCAGCGATACCAGACCGGCCGCGGCCCGCTTCACGACCTCGCTCGCGTCGTGCAGGGATTGCACACCCTCGTCGATCAGCAGCATGCTTCGCGCTTGCCGGTGGATGCGGGCCATCGCATCGAGATTCCAGCGGGCGACGGGCTGCTCGATGATTTCCACGCCGGCCGCCTCCAGGGGCGCCAGTGCCCGCATCGTGGTCGGCTCGTCCCACGCTTCGTTGGGATCGACGCGCAGGCTCGCCTTGCCCTCGAGTTCCTTCGCGATCGCCAATGCACGCCGCAGGTCTTGCGCCAGCGGCAGCGCGCCCATCTTCAGTTTGAAGGCCCCGGCCTTGCCTGCCTCCAGCATGCGGAACGCCTCGTCGACCTCCTGGTTCACGTCGCCCGTGGCGAGCGGCCATGCGACGCTGAGCCGGTCGCGAAAGCGTCCTCCCAGCAAGACGTGGATCGGGGCATCGACGATCTTGCCGACCGCGTCCAGCAGTGCCATCTCGATGCCGGCCTTGGCGAAGGCATTGCCGGCCACGCGGCCATGGAGCTTCGCCATGATGCGCGACGCATCGAGCGCCGGTTCGCCGACGACGAGAGGCGCCAGGTAGTGGTTGATCGTGGCTTGAATGGCTTCGACGCTGTCGCCGCTCCACCAGGGACCGCAGGGCGTGATGGACTCACCGATCCCGACGATGCCGCCCTTCGTATGGAGACGGATGAGCACGCTGCTCTGATGCTTGGCGCCCAGGCGGGCGAACTGCTGGATGCGGCGCAGCGGCAGATCGACGATCACCGTTTCGATCGCTTCGATCTGCGCCGCCTTGCGATCGGCGTCGCCGCCGTTGGGGCTGTCGGCAATGGCTTTTTCTGTGAGCATGGCGGTAGTCTAGAAATGCCGGGCCATATGGTCTAATACCTTCCATCAGCGCGAGCGATACGGGATCGGTATGGCTCTCCGGCAGCCGGAGCCAGCCACCAGGAGTGAAGAATGGAGTTTCGACAGCTTCGCTATTTCGTTGCTGCCGCGGAGGAGGGCAACGTCGGTGCCGCCGCGCGGCGGCTGCATATTTCCCAGCCCCCGGTCACGCGACAGATTCACGCGCTCGAACAGCATCTGGGCGTGTTGTTGTTCGAGCGCAGCGCGCGCGGCGTGCAGCTCACGCCCGCCGGGGCCGCGTTTCTCGAAGATGCACGGCGCATGCTCGAACTGGGTCGGACTTCCGTGGACCGGTCCCGCGCCGCCAGCCGGGGCGAGATCGGCCAACTCGATATCGGCTACCTCGGCACGGCGATCTACCAGACCGTCCCGGCATTGCTCCATGCGTTCACGCAGGCGGTCCCGGGGGCGACGCTGTCTCTGGCCCTGATGCCCAAGGTGCGGCAGATCGAGGCCCTGCGTGCCGGCACCATCCATCTCGGTGTCGGCCGCTTCTACCCCCAGGAGCCTGGAATCACGGTGGAGCACCTGCACTACGAACGGCTGTATATCGCAGCGGGTTCGAGCATTGCGCGCCAGCTGAGACAGGATCCGACGCTGCTGCGGCTCAAGAGCGAGTCCCTCGTTCTTTTCCCCAAGGAGGGGAGGCCGAGTTTCGCTGACGAAGTGATCGCCTTGATGCGCCGGGCCGGGGTCGAGCCGCGCGTGACGGCGATTGTCGAAGATGTCAACGCGGCCCTCGGGCTCGTCGCGGCCGGCGCCGGCGTCACGCTGGTCCCGGCCTCGGTGGCCGCGATTCGGCGGCCCTTCGTCCGGACGATGGAGATGGCCGATGCGAGCGCCAAGGTGCCGGTCAGCCTGACTTACCTGACCGACTCTCGCGTACCCGTGCTTCGCGCATTTCTCGATGTCGCAAGACGCGGGAAAGGACAGAAATAGCGCGGCTGGCTACGTGTACGATTTCGTGTTCGAACGCGAACTCCGTCAAGCAACTCGACCATCCATCGCCGCCGTCAGGCGCCAGCGCGAAGACGACTACCATCGAGATAGATCACCCGCCGCGTGGCGCCCGCAACGGGCCTCCTCGAAGGCGAATGCAACCCCGCTCCCCTCAGCACGGCACATGGCCACCCAAGATCGAACCCAGGCGGCACGCAAGAAGACATCGGGCCCGGCCGCGGCCAAACCCGCCAGCGAATCGACGCTGTACGTGCAATCGGTCGAGAAGGCGATGAAGGTGCTGATGGCCTTCGACGGCTCCAAGCGCCAGCTTTCGCTGTCCGAGATCTGCACGCTCACGCAGCTCGACCTGAGCGCCGGGCAGCGCTTCACTTTCACGCTCACGGCGCTCGGCTACCTCAACAAGGAATCGGAAAGCCGCAAGTACGAGCTCTCGCCGCGGCTGCTCGACTTCACCTACCATTACCTGGCGTCGAGCGACGTGGTGAACCGCGCCACGCCCTTTCTGCAGCAGCTCAGCCAGATGACGGAGGAGGTCTGCAACCTCACCGTGCTCGACGGGCCGGACATCCTCATCGATCAGCGCGGCGACGGCACCGCGATCGTCACCATCGACCGCCCGCAGCGGCGCAATGCCTGCGACTTCGACGCCTGGACCGACCTGAAGGCCGCCTTCGAGCGCTTCGCGCAGGACCGCTCGGTCCGGCTCGTGGTGCTCACCGGCAGCGGCGGCCACTTCTGCGCCGGCGACGACATCGTCGCCTTCGCGGCGGCCAAGGCCGATCCCGCGCACGCCGAGGTCTACCGCCAGCGCATCCAGGAGGCCTATGCCGCGGTACAGAGCGCCCCGCTGCCGGTGATCGCGGCCATCAGCGGCGTCTGTGCCGGCGGCGGCTGCAGCCTGGCCATGTGCTGCGACTTCCGCGTGGCCGACGCGACGGCGCGCGTCGGCGTGCCGGTCGCGAAGCTGGGCCTGGTCTATCCGACCATCCAGCTGCAGCGCCTGGCCTGGCTGATCGGCGCTTCCAACGCGCGGCGCTGGCTCTACAGCGGCCAGATGTTCGGCATCGACGAGATCGGCCGCACCGGCTTCGCCGACGCGGTGGCCGAGGGCGATGTCGTCGAGGCGGCCTTGCGCTTCGGCGCACCGATGACCGCCGCCGCGCCCTTGTCGATCGCCGGTTCGAAGGCGCAGTTGAATGCGGTGCTCGCCGGCCAGGTCGCGCAACGGCGGGCCGAGCTCGACGCCATGGTGGCGCGGGCCGACGACAGCGAGGACTTCCGCGAAGCACGCGCGGCCTTCGCAGAGAAGCGCACGCCGCATTTCAAGGGCCGCTGAATCGCAGGCCCCGCCCGGGCCTCGCTGCTAGGCGACGTGCCGCCGAGGCGCCGACACGGCGAAGGCCGTGCTGCGCACCAGGTCGGCGAAGCGCTGCTCGTCGCGCGCCGGTTCCCAGCGTGCACGCGACACCGCGACGTTGATCGCGCCGATGCCGCGCCCGCGCGCATCGGTGATCGGCGCGGCCGTGGAGATGTCGGAGAGAAAGTACTCGTCCTCGGTGCGCACGAAGCCGCGCGCGTGCGCGACGGCCACGCGCTCCTTGATCTTGCGGCGGTCGACGATGGTCCTGGGCGTGTGCCTGACCAGCGTGCTGGCGTCGAGCAGCGCATCGACTTCGGCCTCGGGCAGCGTCGACAGCAGCGCCAGCCCCGGCGCGGTGCAGTAGGCCGGCAGGCGGGTACCGACGATCACGTTGGGATGCAGCACGTTGCGGCTCACGATGCGCTGCACGAAGACGATGTCCGGCCCGTCGAGCACGGTGAGGTTGCAGACCTCCTCCGTCATCTGGCTGAGCTGCTGCAGAAAGGGCGTGGCGCGGTTCACCACGTCGCTCGACGCCAGGTAATGGTAGGTGAAGTCGAGCAGCCGCGGCGAGAGCTCGTACTTGCGGCTTTCCGATTCCTTGTTGAGGTAGCCGAGCGCCGTGAGCGTGAAAGTGAAGCGCTGCCCGGCGCTCAGGTCGAGCTGCGTGAGCGTGCAGATCTCGGACAGCGAAAGCTGGCGCTTGGAGCCGTCGAAGGCCATCAGCACCTTCATCGCCTTCTCGACCGATTGCACGTACAGCGTCGATTCGCTGGCGGGTTTGGCCGCGGCCGGGCCCGATGTCTTCTTGCGTGCCGCCTGGGTTCGATCTTGGGTGGCCATGTGCCGTGCTGAGGGGAGCGGGGTTGCATTCGCCTTCGAGGAGGCCCGTTGCGGGCGCCACGCGGCGGGTGATCTATCTCGATGGTAGTCGTCTTCGCGCTGGCGCCTGACGGCGGCGATGGATGGTCGAGTTGCTTGACGGAGTTCGCGTTCGAACACGAAATCGTACACGTAGCCAGCCGCGCTATTTCTGTCCTTTCCCGCGTCTTGCGACATCGAGAAATGCGCGAAGCACGGGTACGCGAGAGTCGGTCAGGTAAGTCAGGCTGACCGGCACCTTGGCGCTCGCATCGGCCATCTCCATCGTCCGGACGAAGGGCCGCCGAATCGCGGCCACCGAGGCCGGGACCAGCGTGACGCCGGCGCCGGCCGCGACGAGCCCGAGGGCCGCGTTGACATCTTCGACAATCGCCGTCACGCGCGGCTCGACCCCGGCCCGGCGCATCAAGGCGATCACTTCGTCAGCGAAACTCGGCCTCCCCTCCTTGGGGAAAAGAACGAGGGACTCGCTCTTGAGCCGCAGCAGCGTCGGATCCTGTCTCAGCTGGCGCGCAATGCTCGAACCCGCTGCGATATACAGCCGTTCGTAGTGCAGGTGCTCCACCGTGATTCCAGGCTCCTGGGGGTAGAAGCGGCCGACACCGAGATGGATGGTGCCGGCACGCAGGGCCTCGATCTGCCGCACCTTGGGCATCAGGGCCAGAGACAGCGTCGCCCCCGGGACCGCCTGCGTGAACGCATGGAGCAATGCCGGGACGGTCTGGTAGATCGCCGTGCCGAGGTAGCCGATATCGAGTTGGCCGATCTCGCCCCGGCTGGCGGCGCGGGACCGGTCCACGGAAGTCCGACCCAGTTCGAGCATGCGCCGTGCATCTTCGAGAAACGCGGCCCCGGCGGGCGTGAGCTGCACGCCGCGCGCGCTGCGCTCGAACAACAACACGCCCAGATGCTGTTCGAGCGCGTGAATCTGTCGCGTGACCGGGGGCTGGGAAATATGCAGCCGCCGCGCGGCGGCACCGACGTTGCCCTCCTCCGCGGCAGCAACGAAATAGCGAAGCTGTCGAAACTCCATTCTTCACTCCTGGTGGCTGGCTCCGGCTGCCGGAGAGCCATACCGATCCCGTATCGCTCGCGCTGATGGAAGGTATTAGACCATATGGCCCGGCATTTCTAGACTACCGCCATGATAAAACTCGGCTGCTCTCTCGTCTGCTGGAACATCTTCAGGCGCGCTGAGCCGTCTTTTTGAAACAGTCTCTTAGAAAAGGAGCAAAAAAGTGAGCGTCGTCGCAAATCCCCTTCATCCTCTTTTCGCCGCAGGGGTCGAAGACATCGACCTTCGAGAGGCCTTGGGTTCGACCGAGGTCCGAGAGATCGAACGGCTAATGGACGAGAAGTCGGTGCTGGTGTTCCGGGGGCAGCCCCTGAGTCAGGATCAGCAGATCGCCTTCGCGCGCAATTTCGGGCCACTCGAAGGCGGTTTCATCAAGGTCAATCAAAGACCTTCGAGATTCAAGTACGCGGAGTTGGCGGACATCTCGAACGTCAGTCTCGACGGCAAGGTCGCGCAACGCGATGCGCGCGAGGTGGTCGGGAACTTCGCGAACCAGCTCTGGCACAGCGACAGCTCCTTTCAGCAACCTGCTGCCCGCTACTCGATGCTCTCCGCGGTGGTGGTTCCGCCGTCGGGCGGCGACACCGAGTTCTGCGACATGCGTGCGGCATACGACGCGCTGCCTCGGGACCTCCAATCCGAGTTGGAAGGGCTGCGTGCCGAGCACTACGCACTGAACTCCCGCTTCCTGCTCGGCGACACCGACTATTCGGAAGCGCAACGCAATGCCATGCCGCCGGTCAACTGGCCGCTGGTTCGAACCCACGCCGGCTCCGGGCGCAAGTTTCTCTTCATCGGCGCGCACGCGAGCCACGTCGAAGGCCTTCCGGTGGCCGAAGGCCGGATGCTGCTTGCGGAGCTTCTCGAGCACGCGACACAGCGGGAATTCGTGTACCGGCATCGCTGGAACGTGGGAGATCTGGTGATGTGGGACAACCGCTGCGTTCTTCACCGCGGACGCAGGTACGACATCTCGGCCAGGCGTGAGCTGCGCCGGGCGACCACCCTGGACGATGCCGTCGTCTAGCGCACGCCATGGCGCACGCCCTTTTCGCGAAGGCCCCACAAGATGTACGCAACCCTGATCAGCGGCAGCCGTAGCCTGGACGGCGACACCTTGGCGCAGCGCGTCCTTCGAGCGGCGGGCGGCCTGGCGGCATGGGGATTGAGGCCCGGTGATGTCGTCGCCATCCTCATGCGCAATGACTTTCCGGTGCTCGAAATGACGCTGGCCGCGAACCGCGCCGGCATCGTTGCGGTGCCTTTGAACTGGCATGCGAACCGGGACGAGATCGCCTTCATCCTCGAGGACTGCAAAGCGCGTGTGCTCGTCGCGCACACCGATCTGCTCAAGGGCGTTGCATCCGCGGTGCCCGAGGCCTGCAAGGTGCTGGAAGCCGCGTCGCCGCCCGAGATCCGGCAGGCCTATCGGCTGTCCGATGCGTCGTGCACGGCGAACCCGGGCACGGTCGACTATGAAGGCTGGCTCCAGGCATCGGAGCCTTCGACGGCCTTGCCGGTCGCGGCGCCGGCCAGTCTGCTCTATACCTCCGGCACGACGGGCCGCCCGAAGGGCGTGCAGCGCGCCAACGGCACGCCCGAGCTCGCGGCGAAGTTCGGCCTGAGGGTTCGTCTGGCGCACGGGCAAGAGATTCGGCCGATCCGGGCCGTGCTGACGGGGCCGCTCTACCACTCGGCACCCTATGTCTATGCGCTCAACAGCTTGCGCTTCGGCGAAGTCCTGGTGCTTCAGCCGCGCTTCGACGCGGATGATCTTCTCGACCTGGTCGAGCGCCATCGCCTGAGCCACATGCATGTGGTGCCCACGATGTCCACCGGAACTGATCGGGAAGATTGCGCCCACCAGGCTGGAGAGCATCAACTTGCGGGGTGTGTTTCGCTTCCCGGTTGACCGCTATGCTGACCAAATCCTGCCTTCGCGGCCAAATGCATCGATAACTGGCACCAATGGATGAAACCGACCACGGTTTGACGCCACGAATCGCAGATTTGAAAGTGAACAGGAAAGTCAATGAAATCAACGATCTACCAACACCACCTCCGCGCCAGTGCTAGCTTTTCGTACCGTCACTTATTGCACTGAAAACGAGGAGACCCCG